>CAVOJY010000008.1:0-88310 GCA_963696405.1 uncultured Chloroflexia bacterium | reverse complement strand
AGGCATTTGCCCTCTCTCCCGACGTCCTCGCGAGCCTCGATGCCCTGGGCGCCCTCCACGACGGAGGCGCGTGGCACGTCGGTGGCCGGACGCTGCGCCTCACGAACCTCGACCGCGTGCTCTTCCCAGCCGACGGGATCACGAAGCGTGACCTCATCCGCTACTACGTCGAGATCGCGCCCGTTCTCCTGCCCCACCTGGCGGACCGTGCCCTGAACCTCATCCGCCACCCTGGCGGCATCGACCAGCCGGGGTTCTGGCAGCGGGAGCTCCCGACGACCGCACCGGCCTGGCTGACCCGATGGCGCGAGCCGGATCCCGCGGGCCGTCCCGCCCATACCCATCTCGTCGCCGACGATATCGCGACGCTGGCGTGGCTGGGGAACGCCGCCGCGATCGAGCTCCACCCCTGGACCTCGCCGACCGGCGCTCCCGACCGGCCCGCGTATGCGCTCATTGACATCGACCCCGGCGAGGCCACCACGTTCGCCGAGGTGACCGCCATTGCCCGTCTCTTCCGCGTCGCCCTCGACCACCTGGGCGTCCGCGGCTTCCCGAAGCTGACCGGCAAGCGCGGCATCCAGGTGTTCGTGCCGGTTGAGCCCCGTTACGGCTTCGACGAGGTCCGGGACTGGGTGCTCGAGCTGTCGCGTGCAGTGGCGGCCGCCGTCCCCGATCTCGTCAGCTGGGAGTGGTCGGTGGACCGACGGGCAGGTCGGGCGCGCCTGGACTTCACCCAGAACGCGCGGAACAAGACGCTCGTCGGGCCCTACTCGGTGCGTGCCGTGCCGGGTGCGCCCGTCTCGGCGCCGATCGCGTGGGAGGAGCTGGACGACCAAGAACTCGCTCCCGACCGCTGGTCGATTCGGACCATGGTCGACCGGGTGCGCGCACGTGGCGACCTGTTCGCGGGGGCCCTGGACGCCGACCAGGCGCTGCCGCCGCTGGGGTAGTGGCCATGGGACAGCCGGGCCCGACCGTCCCGCGACCCTCGGCCCGGCCAGTTCGAGCCGCCGTGGCAGGACCTGTCCAAAGGTGGTGGACCTCGGGTGACGCAGTGCGCCCGGCGAAATCAGGATTCGGGGATGGACGGGCACGGTCCGAGTCCTCGGGCAGGACAACGATGGGGATCTGCTCGGTGCCCGTTGCCGGCCGGACGCGGCGGTGCTAGAAGAGATCCGTGACCAGGAGGTGACATGCAGTGGTCGCGAGAGTCGGAGATCGTATCGTCGTCGAGTCGGCAAAGGCGGGCGTCGCGCCCCGGGAAGGGGTGATCCTCGAGGTGATCAGAGCGGCGTGGGGCACCAGTTACCGCGTCAGCTGGGTGGGAGGGCACGAGAGCGTCATTCGTCCCAGTGCCGGCACCGTACGAACCACGCGCCCGCGAGAGGGTCATCCGGCATAGCCTCTCGCGCTCGGCGATGAGGACCCCCGGGACAGGAGATGCACCGTGGCCACCCCGATCCAGCTCGTGTTCGACACTGCCGACCCGGACCGCGAGGCGCGGTTCTGGTCCCAGGCCCTGGGGTACGTCCTTCAGCTGCCTCCGACAGGCTTCGAAACGTGGGAGACATGGCTCCGCGCGCAGGGCGTGCCGGAAGAGCGGTGGAACGATGCGTCGGCAATCGTCGACCCGGAGGGTCGCGGCCCGCGGATCTACTTCCAGCGGGTGCCCGAGGGCAAGACCGCGAAGAACCGGATGCACATGGACCTGAACGTCTCCGGCGGCGGCGAGGTCCCGCTCGACGACCGGAAGCGCCGGGTGGACGCCGAGGTCGTCCGTTTGAAGGCGCTGGGCGCGACCGATGCCCGGGGATCGATCGAGCGGGACGGCGAGTACTGGGTGCGCATGAACGACCCTGAGGGAAACGAGTTCTGCGTCCAGTGACCCCGACTGCGTGAGCTGCCGGCCTCATGACGACGGCGCCGGACCCCACGACCGAGGACGGGTACGCCTGGGTGCACCGTGTCGCCCTTGCGGTCGACGGCATCCCCTTCGCGCTGCGAGGCTTCCGGGACGCGCCGCAGTACGTCATCCTGCCGGGACACGTCTGGCGCAAGCGACACCGGCGCCGGAAACGTAAGCCGCCGGTACGTCCCGCCCCCTAGGCTCGCCCGGCCCCGCTCCAAGGGCGGACGACGATCCCGGCTCCGGGTGGCCAGTTCGAGCCGCCGGCGCGCTGCGATAATCCGCGGATGCTTGACGCTTTCCTGGGCGGCGCCATCGCCGGGTACGGGATCGCCATCCCGGTCGGGGCGATCGCGATCCTGATCGTCGGAGTCGGCATGCGCAGCGGGTTCGCCTGCGCGGCGAGTGCCGGAGCCGGGGCCGCCACCGCCGACCTCATCTATGCGACGATCGCGGTGGTTGCCGGCACGGCCGCCGCCCGGCTGCTGGAGCCGTGGGCCGGGCCGATCAAGGTGGTCTCGGCGGCAATCCTGGCGGCGATCGCACTGAAGGGCCTGTGGGACGCCAGGAGGGCCGAGCCGCCCGCCAGAGAGAGCGCAACGGTCGGTCGCGGGAAACTCGCCGCGACCTACGCTCGGTTCGTCGGGCTCACGATCATCAACCCGCTGACGGTCGTGTACTTCACCACGATGGTCCTGGGATCATCGGCGGGCAACCTGCCCTCCCCGGTCGAGGCGGGCGCATTCATTGTCGGGGCGTTCCTCGCCTCGCTGTCCTGGCAGACGATGCTCGCCGGTGTAGGTGCCTTCGCCCACCGGGGCCTCCCCCACCGGTTCCGTTCGTACACGATGGTGGCAGGGAACCTGCTGATCCTGGCGATCGCCGTTCGGATCGCCTGGTGACCCACGGGCCTGCCGGCTCTCGTCAGGGCTCCCCGAGCACGATCTCGGCGTCGTGACGCAGCGGCGTCTCCGGGTGACAGGTGAAGTAGAGGACCTGGTGACGCGTGGACAGCTCCTCGACCGAGCGCGCCGCACGCGCCGCCCGTGCTGGATCGAAGTTGACCAGGATGTCGTCCATGATGAGCGGCAGTGATTCGGCGCTCGTCGCGAAATGCTCCACGAGGCCGAACCGCAGAGCCAGGTAGAGCTGCTCGGCGGTCCCGGTGGACAGCGCTGTGATCGGGAGAAGCCGGCCGTTCGCCAGCTCCACCTGCTGGATCGAGCCGACCCCCAGCGCTGCGCCCTCGAGCGGCGCGACGATCCGCCGGTAGCGTCCGTCGGTCCACTCGCGGAGGAATCGCTCCGCGATCTGGACCACCGCCGGCTGGTGCTCGCGCTCGTACCGCTCCCGGGTCCGCCGGAGGATCGTTCCCGCGAGCGCGAGGGTAGTCCAGCGGTCGGCTTCGGCCGTCGCCATTCCTATGCGTATCTCGAGCGTTTGCCGATCCTGCGAGGCGTCGGCGCTGGATTCCAGTTCACGGATGTGGACGCGGAGTGATCCCACTTCCTCGCGCCTTGCGTCGCGCTTCCTTCGCAGCTCGGGCAGGGACTCGGCGACGCGGGACAGGTCGAGCTGCACCGTGGCGATGTCGCCGACGGTCTCGAGATCCGCGAGCAGCGCCGCGAGCGCATCGCCCGGCCCGGACAACGTCTCGAGGGCTGCGAGCCGCGCGGCGGCCCCGCGGGTGAGCTCCTGCCAGTGGTCGGCGCGGTCGATCTCTGCGCGCAGCTCCGCGGGATTGCCTGCACCGTGGTCAGCGAGACAGGCCTCGAGAGCGAGGCGTGCGCCGGCGGCTCTCGTGGCAGCCGCCTCCTCGTCCGCCGCTGCCTGGGCGAGGGCGTCCCTGCCGCGGGCGCGCCCCTGGTCCGCCTGTACCGCTGCCCGGAGGTCCCCCCGGAGAGCGGCCAGTGCGCCGGGGAGCTGGTCGACGGTCGGAGCGTCGCGACCGAGCTCGAACAGCAGGGCAGTTGCCGCCGCCTGGTACGCGCTCCGCCGGGCCCCTGCGTCCCGGATCCGTTCATCGAGGCGCTCCAGCGCATCGACAAGCCGTCGAGCCCCCGCGACCACGTCGATCATCTCGGCTGCCGTCCCAGGGTCGAGGTCGGCGGCCAGGCCATGCTCGACGAGCCATTCCCGCCACGACCGCCTGGCTTCATCTTCGGTAGCGACCGCGACTGCAAGGGCGTCGCGGTCGCCCGCCACGCGCTCCTCGATCCGGGCAATCCGCTCGACCGCGATCCGCCGCTGCTCGAGCAGGCCCCGGCGGCCGGCAGCCGCCTGGCGCTCCTGGTCGATGGCGCGGCGCACGCCGTCCACTTCCGATGGCGAGGGAGCATCCGGCAGTCCGAGCTGGGCTGCGTACGACCGGATCGAACGGTCAAGGTCCGTGAGCTGCCGGGCGAGGGCGTACGAGGCAGCCGTGCGGCCGGAGACCGAGGCCACGATCCGATCGCCCATCGCGAGGAGGACGATCGCCGCCGCGGCACCGGCGACGACTGCCAACAGGGCCCAGGCTGGCGGCGATCCCGCTGCGAGGATCAGACCTCCGACGACAAGGCCCCCGATCCCGCCTGCGGCGGCCAGGAGCACGGTCGTCCGCGAACGTCGACGTCTGCCGCGCCTGCCCCGCGGTGCCCCTGTCCCTGCGCTGGGTCCCGAGTCGGACCCGGGCTCGCTCCGTGCGGCCTCGGCGAGCAGCGCCCGCGCCCCGAGCGCGCTCTGCAGCCGCATGAGCAGCCGGGCGCGCTCGTCGTTGAGCTCCGAGGATTCCTCCCCGCTCTCGGCTGCGGCCTCGCCAGCGGCCCCGTTCACATCGGCCCGCATCGCGCCACCCATCCGCCGGTCGATGTCGTCGAGTTCGGCCTTCGCGGCAGCAAGCTCGCGCTCCGCGCCACGCACGTCGGATTCCCGTGCCTGCGCCTCCGATGCGGCCCGCGGGAGCCGCGCCCCGAAGGCGCCGGTCACCACGCCTCTGACGGCCATGGAGGCGTCGAAGCCGCGGACGCGTGCGTCGTCCCACCCGGCGCCCAGCCTGCCCAGCTCGCGGTCGAGGTCCGCCCGCACGGCGCCACGGTCGCGCTCCATCCGTTCCATCTCGCCCAGCCGGGTGCGCTCCTCTGCCTCGCGCTCCGTGAGGGCATCGATCTTGTCGCGGCGGGCCAGCACCGGTTCGTCCACGCCGATGGCCGCGAGTTCCCGATCCGCCCGCTGGCGTGCCTCGCGCGCACGGTCGAGCGCAGCAGCCGTTTCGCTGGCCGCCATCTCGAGGGCGGCGAGGGTTTCGCGGGTGTCGGTGTCAAACGCGCGCGGCTCGGGTTCGGCCGCCAGCTCGGCTCGAATGCGGCGCAGTTCCTGCCACGGGCCCCAGGCCCGGACCAGCCGGTCCAGGCGTTGTTCCTCGGCGCCGGCCGCCAGGATCTCGGCGTCGCACTGCCCGAGCTCCGCCTCCAGCGAGGCCAGGTGCTCCACGGCGTCGCGGTGCTCGGCGGGCAGGTCACGGCCGCGGATCGACTGCTCGATTGCCTCAATCTCTGCGAGGAGCCGGTTGAGGCGCTGCACCTGCCCGGACGGCCGGTAGATCGAGGTGCGTTCTCTCTCGAGCGCGTCTCCTACGGTGAGGGCCGACGTGGCCCCGGTTCCGAGACCCGCCCCGTAGATTCGAGCCACGACGTCGCCTTCCGACAGCGATCCGAACCGTGCCAGTTGCTCGAGGCCGAAGGCGAAGATGTTGCGGTATGCCGCCTCGTCCACCTGGTGGAGCAGTCTCGACAGGAGGGCCGCGCCGCCGTCGCCTCCATCACGGTCGAGAACGCGAAGGCGGCCGGCCCCTCCGCCGTCCCCGGTGGCGAGGCGCTCGACGCGGAAGGTGCGCTCGTCGGCGAGCGACAGGTCGAGCCAGCCACTCCGGCGCCCGCCGTCCGGCGGGACGTAGCGCTCCTTCTCGAACCCGAAGAGCATGGCCCGCACGAAGGCGAGCACAGTGGTCTTCCCGGCCTCGTTAACACCGCGGACGACGGTGAGACCGGGGGCCGGCGCCAGCGTCTGGTCCCGCAGGAGCCCGAAGGCGTCCACGTGGATCCGGTCGATGCGCATCCCTCGTGCCGCCTCAGCCGGCCTCGCCGAGCCGGTCCAGGACCAGGCGCTCTGCCTCGTCCAGCCGCTCGAGGAGCCGGCTGCCCTCCGGGCGAGCGTCGCGCAGGAACCTCCGGGCCCGCCCGTGCTCGTAGAGCTCGTCGAGCACGGCGTTGACTGCGGCCCGCGGTTCCGTGCCATCGGGCGCGGCGACGGCCTCCCGCACGCGCCCGAATTCGCGGAGCACCTCGCCCAGAAAGTCGGGTGCGGCCGCGCGCTCGGCGATGTCGATGTTCGGCCGCGTCCGGTCGCCAAGCGATTCGATCCAGGCCCACGGGGGCCCATCGCCGAGCCTCGCCTGGGCCTCGCCGCGGACATCCTCGACCGCCCCGCCGCGGACCAGGACTGCGTGGAGTGGCCCGCGGCCGGTGAGCTCTACCCTCGCGATGACGGACCGCGCCGCCGCTGTCCGAGCTGCGTCCACCAACTCTGCGACACGGTCGATAAGCGGCTCGATCTCCTCGAGGCCGGACGCGTCGACCGTCACGCGCTGCCAGCGGACAACGTCGACCGGGATGAACTCGGGAGCGACCCGTCCTCCGTCCTGGATGGTCACGAGATAGCACCCGCGCGGGTCAGCCTCGTTGGGGTCGCGGCCCTGGGGATTGCCACAGTAGACGACGGCGGGGTCGGCGACGGACAGCACGCCCCGGCGGTGGACGTGGCCGAGGGCCCAGTAGTCCATGTCCGCGGCACGGAGGTCCTCGAGCGTGCACGGAGCATAGGGTTCGTGGCCGGTGTCCTGGCCCACGTTGGCGTGGAGGAGGCCGACGGCGATCGGCACGCCCGGTTCGCGCCGGAAGCGCCGCGCGAGGTTCTCGCGGACGTCGGCCTGGCCGAAGCTGATGCCGTAGACGCGGGCGATCTCCTCGCCGTCGCCGCCGCGGACGGCAATGGCCGTCACCTCGCGCGACCCGAAGAAGTGTGCGAGCGGCGGCCATCCTACCTGGATGGCCCGCGCCCAGCTGGACAGCGGGTCGTGGTTGCCGGCCACCACGAAGGAGGGGATTCCGGCTGCGGCCAGTCGGGCGAGCCCATCGCGGAACCGCACCTGGCCTCGCAGAGTACGGCTCTCCCGGTCGAAGACGTCGCCGGCGACGCAGACGAAGTCGACGCGTTCCTCAAGGGCAAGACCGACGATCGCATTCCACGCCTGGATGGTGGCCTCCCGAAGGGCAGCCGCAACGTGGTCCGGCGCCGCGGTCAAGAGCCCGGCAAACGGGCTGTCCAGGTGCAGGTCACCGGTGTGGATGAAGCGGACGGTCATGAGCGATCCCGGTTGTCGCCCTCGCCCGGGACGACCGCCCGCACGCTCACGACGCGCACGGGGGATCGCCCCATCGGCTTGGGCAAACCCGCCGGTAGTCGCAGCTCGAGCAGCGGCGGTAGTCAGGTGTCGCGGCGAAGTCGCCGGACCGCACTCGCCGCACCAGGCCGACCAGCTCGTCGCGGTGAGCATCCAGCTGATCGCCCGTGCGACTCGTCGTGATCCACTGGTCGGACTCCGTGAAATAGAGGGTGAGACGTTCCGGCACCGGCAGGGCCAGGTCGGTCTCCGGATCGTGAACCCCACCATCCCGCATGGCCAGGGCGTAGGTGGAGAGCTGCGCGTCGCGGTCGACCTCCACCTGGCTCTTCGGGCGGCCGGTCTTGTAGTCCACGAGCTCGAGCGATCCGTCGGGATGGCGGTCAATGCGATCGATGGCACCCGTCAGGTGCACTGGCGCTTCGCCGTTGTCCGGGTCGAGCACCAGTTCGAACCGGTACTCAAGCAGGATGGCCTGGCCGAGCCGGCTCAGCTGGCGCGCGTGGAAGTTGCGGAGCGCCGCTCGCCCGCGCGACCGGTAGGTCTCGGCGACCGTGGCGTCCCCAAACGCTGTGGGCTGCCATGCATCGTCGAACATGCGCTGCAGGTCGGCCGCACTCGGGCCTGCAACACCGGCCGCGCGCGCCTCGAGCTCGGCTCGCCCGAACGCCTCGTACGCGGCGTGGATGATCGAGCCGAAGCCGAAATATGGCTTCTCTGCCGCATCCGCGACGGGGATCCGGTAGATCCGCTCGAAGGCGAAGCGCAGGGGGCATTCCTGGTACGAGACGAAGCCGGTGTGGCTGAACCAGTCGGGGACCGGCACGACCTTCAGGAGCTCCTCGCCGGCGGGCCGATGACGGGCGAGCGCCTGGAATGTGAGCGGGTCTGCGCCACTCGCGCGCGCTTCCTCGGCCTCGCGCCCGGCGCTCGTGGCGACCTCGACCAGCTCGGCGATGAGCCGGCCCCGTCCCTCGCCGTCGTCGGGCCGGAGCTGCTCGATCCCGCCGATCAGCTCGACAGCCCGGCGCCGCAGGTGGAATCGCCGGTCGAATGCCGGCGGGTACGGCGCCAGCCGAAGAAGCAGGTCCACGGCCTGGGCGTCTTCGGCGCCGGCAGACGCGCCCCCCACCGGCAGGGTTGCGGGCCCATCCAGGGGTTCGCCGCCCCGTCGCACGACTAGCACGTCCTCGAGGCCGCGGGCCGGTTCGGGCGGCGTCGGTATCGCGTCGCTCCAGCGATCGACTCGGACCTCCGGGGAACCCGCCGGCGCCACTTCTTCCACGAACCGGCTCGGCTGCCGGTGGCCCCCGTCGCCGTCAGTCGTCGCGAGCACGAGGCGGCTGCGGGCCCTCGTCATGGCGACGTAGCAGAGGCGGCGCTCCTCGGCCTCCGCGAAGTCATCAGGCGGGGTCTGGCGGAGGAGTTCGACCGGGATCATGAGCCGTTCCGCTCGATGGTCGGGGAACTCCCGCTCCAGGAGCTGGGGCACGACCACCACCTCGAACTCAAGGCCCTTCGCCTGGTAGACCGTCATGAGCTGGATCCCGTCTGCCTCGACGGCGCCCGCCGGCTCGGTGTCCAGGTCTCCGCCTACCTGCTGGAACACGTCCAGGTACACCACGAAATCGGCGAGGCTCCCGCGGGGCCGATCGCGCTGCCAATCGGCGACGAAGCGCATGAATCGGGCCAGGGCGAGGACGCTCCGCTGAGCCTCCGGGGTCCCGGTGGCGATCAGATCGTGGAGCACCCCGGTCCGCGCCAGGTACTCGTCCAGGATGGTGAAGGGACCGTCGCGGTGGGCTCGGGTCCCCGGCTCGCCGATGCAGGCGAACAGCCGGGCGAGCTTCGTCCGCAGCACCGCGTCGAGCCGTTCCCGGCGGGTGGCGGGAGCTCGCGCGAGGCCGGGTTCCCGGAACGGGGAGTCCGAACCGGGATCCTTCCTGACGGTCGCGTGAACGAGCGGGTCGGCCAGGGCCGGATCCATCTCGGCCTCGTGCCCGGTCGCTGGCTCGAGGATGTCGGCCGCGATCTCGCCGCTCTGCAGGATCTGCGAGGCCGCCTCGCACACTGGGCGTCGGTCGAATGACGCGGCACGCGTCACTCGAAGGGCCTCGAGTGCGTTGAGTCGCCAGGGACCCGCGGTAAGGAGTCGCGTGAAGCTCCCTGAGTCGTCCGGGTCAACCATCACCCGGAGTGCCGCCTCGGCATCGCGCACGTCCGGCTGGGCGAAGAGGCCCGCGCCCCCCGCCACGGTGAACGGGATGGACGTCTGTCGCAGGCGCTCGACGATGGCGTCGCGGTGCCGGTGCTTGCGGTAGAGGACGGCGATGTCGCTCCAGCGCCGGGGACGCATGGAGCCGTCGGGCCGGGCGATGCGCTCGGGCAGATGTGCGAGGGCGGACTCGATCCGCTCGACCACGGCGGCCGCCTCGTCGCTCTCGTCGTGCGTCCGGAGGATCTCGACTGGATCGCCGGGCGCGTGTACGGCCTGGAGCCGGGTGCCGGCCTTGAGGCGCTTCGGGTTGTGCTCGATCAGGCGCGTGGCGGCCGACAGGATGTGCCCGCCCGACCGCCGGTTGAGGCTGAGGTGGAGCTCCGGCACCGGGAGGACGGGCCGATCGGGCACCCACTCCGGTTGACGTGAGAAGCGGTCCCGGAACTGCTCGAATGCCGCATAGCTGGCACCACGGAAGCGGTAGATCGACTGGTCGTCGTCGCCCACCACGAGGACGTTGTCCGGTCGACCCGGCGCGCGTCCGATCAGCTCGAGCAGGCGGATCTGCGCGATGTTCGCGTCCTGGAACTCGTCGACCAGGACGTGCCGGAACTGGAGCTGGTACCGGCGAAGGATGTTCGGCCGCTCTCTCAGCAGCTCGATCGTCCGGAGGATCTGCTCCCCGAAGTCCGCCACGCCGCGCGCCCGCAGGGCCTCTACGTAGGCCCCGAAGACCAGCGCCTCCTCCTCGAGACGTCGGACCTCGAGGGCAGCAGCATCGCGCAGGAACGTGGGCGCAAGGCGGTCAGCCTGGGCGCACTGCTCGCGGCTGAGCTGTATCCGGGGAGGGGCGGACCCTGCTCCGGCCACGGCCCGTCGCGACTCGAGGTCGGCCGCTCGCTCGCCGGCGGCGCGCCCGTTCAGATAGCGCGACCGCACGTCACGGACTGCTCGCAGGTCCCCGCGGCCGCGCAGCGAGACCAGTGCTGCCTCGTAGGCGCCTGCGCCGAACTCGAACTCGAAGCCTCGGCGGCGCTCCTCTGCGAACGCCCGGTACTCGGCCGGCGAGACCAGCTCGTCCCGTGCGCGGGCGATCAGGTCGGCGAGGTGGTTGAGCGTGCCGGCGACGTCTCCAGCGCCGTAGTAGAGCAGATCGAGACTGGGCCGCAGCTCGAGCAACAGGAGCCGCTGCCCGACGGAGTCAAGGACCTCGATCCGGTCGGCGAGGCCGGCCTCGGCACGGTGGTCGTGCAGGACCCGGTGCCCGAAGCTGTGGAAGTTGGCGACCGTGAGCCTGCTGGCGACATGCGAGCCAAGGTGCCGCTCGAACCGCTCGACCAGCTCGCCGGCTGCCCGAACGTTGTAGGTGAGGACAAGGACGTTCTCGGGCTCCAGCGGGCCCTCGTCACCGGCGCCCCGCTCGAGAAGATGACGGACGCGCTCGACGATTACCGTCGTCTTCCCGGTCCCTGCGCCGGCCAGGACCATGAGGGGGCCCGTCCCCCAGGTCACGGCGGCACGCTGCTCGTCGGTGAGGATTGGCGGCATCATCGCCGCAATCTACAGGAGCGCCGTGACAGCTCGCGTGGCGCGGGGCGGCAGCAGGCGGGCGCGATCGTCGGCCAGGCGCGAGGCGTCGGTCAGGGGAGCTTCGAGAGCGCCTCTTCCGCGAGCGTCGGGCTCGGTCGTCTCGACGAAGACGAGGCAGCCCGTCCTTCACGTAGACGTAGATCGGGCCCCTTCGTCAGCTGACCGGCCTCGCCGATCCGCGTCACGGGACGGCCGCCCACCGTCATCTCGCCAACGACGAGCGGCGTGTTGCTCGAGCCCTGGATCGCCTTGATGAACTCGGGACACGAGGTCCTTCTCGTCTGCGCCGGCGATCTGCCAGATGCCGACCTCGGCCTTCAGATCCACGCGCAGAGGCAGATGCCACGGCGAAGTCGGAGAGCGAGCGGCCGAGGTTCGCCAGCATGTCGGTGAACGGCGCGGCCGGGATCGCGCAGGTCGGTGCCACGCTGGCTCACCCGTTCGAGAGCGTACCCGCCAAGGCTGGTGGGGAGGAGCTTCTCGAGGTCGGGCGCGGAGTGGTACGAGACGTCATCGGGCGTGTTCGGCGTCGCAGTCGCGGTTGCCGGGGCAGCCGTTGCGGCCGGCGACGGCGCGGTGGTCGGCGAGGACGAGGAGCAGGCGGACAGAATGACCGCTGCCAACAGGATGGAGAGCGCGGCCACACAACTCGGCGCGCCGATCCGACGGCGATCCACGATGACCTCCTTGCGAGACACGATCCGGGGGACTTCGACGGTCACTCGCCCGCCCGGCCGTGGTGTACTCGTTCGGCGAAAGCGTATCCGATCGAACGCAGTCACGCTGATAGAGTACTTGCGCGCTGATCGTCGTCATCGTCCGGTGGCCGAGGTGATGGTGGAAAGGAGGGCTTGTGTGAACGCCCTGCTGCCCCGTGCGGCGGTCCAGTTCGAGTTCGCCACTGCCGGGCGCATCGTGTTTGGCCCCGGGACCGTCTCGCAGGTCCCGGCCATCGCGGCAGGGTTCGGGAGGCGGGCCTTGCTGGTGAACGGCCGATCGGCGCGGGCAGTACAGCCGCTCGCCGACGCACTCGCCGCGGCCGGCATCACGTCCGCGACGTTCGCCGTGGGAGGGGAGCCGACGACCGGGCTTGTCGAGAACGGTGTGCGGGTCGCCCGCGAGGGTGGCTGCGACCTTGTCGTCGGTTTCGGCGGAGGAAGCGCGATCGACACCGCCAAGGCGGTGGCGGCGATGCTGACCAATCCCGGGAGCCTCCAGGACTACCTCGAGATCATCGGCAGGGGACGACCGCTGACGGTTCAGGCGGCGCCGCTCATCGCGGTGCCCACGACGGCGGGGACCGGGAGCGAGGTGACTCGAAACGCCGTGCTCGCGTCACCGGAGCGCCGCGTGAAGGTGAGCCTGAGGGGCGCCCTCATGCTGGCGCGCGTGGCGGTCGTCGACCCCGAGCTGACGTACGAGCTGCCGAAGCGGGAGACCGCGAACACGGGGCTCGATGCGCTCACGCAGGTGATCGAGCCGTTCGTCTCGGCAAAGGCCAACCCGATGACCGACGGGGTCTGCCGCGAGGGGATGGTCCGGGCGGCCCGGTCCCTGCAGCGTGCCTTCGAGCATGGGGATGACACGGCGGCGCGGCTCGACATGTGCGTGACCAGTCTGTTCGGTGGCCTTGCCCTGGCGAACGCGGGTCTCGGCGCTGCGCACGGGTTCGCCGGCCCGATCGGGGGCGCGTTCGATGCCCCGCACGGGGCGCTCTGCGCCGCAGTTCTGCCCTTCGTCATGGACGTGAACGTACGCGCCCTCCAGAGGCGCGCACCGGGGAGCGAGGCGCTTGGCCGATACGACGAGGTTGCGCGACTCCTCACGGGCCGCGCGCATGCGACTGCCCCCGACGGCGTCGTATGGGTGGCCGACCTGTGTCGGGCCCTCGAGGTGCCGCCCCTCCGGACCTACGGCTTGACACCGGCCGACCTGCCGGTCCAGGCGGACCGGGCGGCCGAGTCGAGCAGCATGAAGGGCAACCCGATCGCGCTCACGCGAGAGGAGATGCTGGAGATCCTCGAGCGGTCGCTCTGAAGGCCGTCTGCCTGGACGCCGGTCCCCTGGAGGCCGTCCACTTGAAACCCTCCGCCCGTGACGCCGGGTCTGGGCGCATGGGCGCCTGCTGCCATCGACGTCGCGGGCGCGCGTCCCTGCCCGCCGACCCGTGTTACAGGGGTTGCGGGACGCTGCCATCGGAGGCGCGGCGCATCGGCGGCGGGCGCGGTGCCCGACTTTCACGAATGCAAACCCCCGCAGCGTTGGGCGTCCCGGGCGGTGGTCAGCACGGGCCCGGGGGCCCCACGGCCGGGCCCCGATGTCCCGACTCGCGCTCGGGCCAGGACATCCCGCGGCGGCCGAGGGTGTCTTGTCGGTGGTCCTGCCTGATCGTTCCCGGCCCAGGCTACGGGGACTTCCGTATGTCGTGGTCGGTCGCCGGTCGCGGGGCCGATGCTGGCCCCCCCGGGTCGCTCGCGGACGACCTCACGCTTGCCCGGTTCCTGCATCGCTGGCGGCTGGACCACGCTGACGCCGGCCCGACAGACGCTCCGGTGTGACCGACGTGCCGGACGAGTCTCGTATTGACAGATCTGATCGTACAGTCTAGCCTGAACGACTAGTATCTTGCTGGTACCTTGCGTTCCGCTGAGCGGGAGTCCGCCAGCGCCGATGGCGGTTTGCAGCGAGAAGGAGGGGCGCGATGGACGACGATGTCCGAGCTGCACTGCGGGTGCAGTTTGTCGAGGATTTCGGGGTCGCGCTTGAGGATCTCGGCCTTCCGCGCATGGCCGGCCGGCTTCTGGGACATCTGCTCGTGTGCGAACCGCCTGAGCAATCGTCTCGCGACATCGCGGAGGCCCTGCAGGCGAGCAAGGGCTCGGTCAGCTCCACCACTCGACTGCTCATCGACTACGGGATCGTCGACCGGGTGACGAGACCGGCCGAGCGGGTCGACTACTTCAGGATCCGGCCGGGAGTCTGGACCAAGATCATGAGGCTCCGACTCGCCCAGGCCGCCCGGATCCACGAGGTGGCCGAGCGCGGGATCGACCTGCTCCCCCGCGACGACCTGGTGGGCTATGCGCGCATCGAGGAACTGCACGACTTCTACCAGTTCCTCGAGATCGAGTACCAGGCCCTGCTCGAGCGCTGGGAGCAGCAGCGGGCGCGGCGTGCTGCCGAAGAAGGCGGCGAACTGGCGACGGAACGAACGGGAACGAACAGGGGAGGTGCGCGATGACATCGGCCATCCGCACGGAGCATCTGACCAAGTTCTACGGGCGCTCGCGCGGCATCGTGGACGTCGATCTCGAGGTCCACGCCGGGGAGATCTTCGGGTTCCTCGGCCCCAACGGCGCGGGCAAGACCACGACGATTCGCCTGCTCCTCGACCTGATCCGCCCGACCCGCGGAAGGGCCGAGGTTCTGGGTCTTGACTCCCGTCGCGACCGGCTCGCCATCCACCGGCGGGTGACCTACCTACCCGGCGAGGTGTCGCTCTACGGCAACCTGACCGGGCTGCAGCTCCTCGACTACCTGGGCAACCTGCGCGGTGGCGTGGACCGCGGCGAGGTCGGCCGCCTCGTGGAGCGGCTGCAACTGGATCCGACGGTCCGGATCAAGTCGCTCTCCCGCGGCAACCGCCAGAAGGTCGGGCTCGTCGCGGCGCTCATGGGACATCCGGATCTGCTCATCCTCGACGAGCCCACCACCGGCCTCGACCCGTTCGTCCAGCTCGAGTTCGAGCGCCTGGCGCACGAGGCGCAGGCAGAGGGACGAACGGTGTTCCTCTCGTCCCATCTCCTCCCAGAAGTGGAGCATCTGTGCGACCGGGTGGCGATCATCCGGGAGGGCCGGCTGCTGATCGTCGAGTCGATCGCGGATCTGAAGGCGCGGGCGCTGCGCCGCCTGCGGATCGACTTCACCGGGCCGGTCGACCCGGCGGCATTCACCGGGATCCCCGGTGTGCGCGACATGACCGTCACCAACGGCGCACTCACCTGCACGGTCATGGGCAGCCTGGACGCGCTCGTCAAGACGGCCGCCCGGTTTGACGTGCGGGACGTCTCATCGCAGGACACCAGCCTCGAGGAGATCTTCCTCGCCTACTACGGGGAGGGGGCCACCAATGCTGCTGCATAGCGTCTTCCTGAAGACCATTCGCGATCTCCGCTGGCCGGTCTTCTGGGCCGCGCTCGGCCTGGGGATCCTGGGCTTCTACTTCATCTGGCTCTACCCGACCTTCGCCAACGACCTCGACCTCCAGGCGCTGCTCGACAGCTTCCCGCCGGCGATGATGGCATTGGTCGGAGGCTCGCTCATCGACCTGAGCACGCCAGCCGGCTTCCTCAACATGGAGCTCTTCCCGCTCATGCTCCCGATCATCCTGGGCGGATTCGCCATCACGCTCGGGAGCGGTGCGACGGCGGCCGAGGAGTCCCGCGGGACGCTCGACCTGCTCCTGTCCGAGCCAGTCCAGCGCTGGCGCGTGGTGACCGAGAAGGTGGTGGCGATGGTCCTCGGGACGGTCGTTGTTGCCGCCGCCCTCTTCGTCGGCGTCCAGGTGGGCGCCGCGATCGGCGGGGTCTCAGTTCCCGCGGGGAACCTGGCCGGCGCGCTCGTCAGCGGCACGCTGCTGGCCCTGGCGTTCGGCTCGATCGCCCTCGCTCTCGGGTGCTGGACAGGGAACCGGCCGCTCGCCATCGGCGTGGTCGGGGCTCTCTTCGTGGTCACCTACTTCATCAACGCGCTCGCGCCGCTGGTCGACGTGCTGAACGACATCCAGGCGATCTCGCCGTTCTTCTACTACCTGGAGGCCAACCCGATTCGGAACGGCATCGACTGGGTGCACGCCGGCGTCCTGGCGGTGATCACGGTCGTGGGGTTCGCCGCGGCACTCATCGGCTTCGAGCGCCGCGACCTGGCAACGTAGGTCGACCGGCGGGGAGCTAGTCCCGCCCGCCGGGGATGAAGGCGGCCACCAGGAGCACAGCGCCGAGGACGATCGCTGCCGCCGGCCAGAGGATGCCCATGTCGATCGAGGGCACGAACTGGTTGATGAGGAACGCCGCCCCGATGATCACAAGGATGAGGCCGAAGACGATGGCGCCACTGCCGGGCCCCCTGTGCCCGGTGGACCACGCGGCGGGTGGGGGCGGCGGAGCCGTCCAGGCGGGAGGCGGAGATGCTCCCCACGCCGGTGCCGGCGGAGCGGCCGGGGCCGCGAGGGGTGGCGTCGCCCAGGGCTCGGTCGCACCCTCCGCGGTTGTAGCGCCCGCGGTCGGGGCTTCATCCACGGCTGCTGCAACATCGAGGCCGGTGCCCTCGGCGGCACTGGCCGGGCCACCCGCGGCGGCGTCAGCGGTCGTCCCCCAACCCGGCCACGCGCCGGGCTGGCTCGCCGTTCCGGGCGTCGTCCCAGCGGGCGACGTCCCGGGCGGCGTCGCACCCCAGGAGGCGTCCCAGCCGGCACCCCAAGGCGGCGGCGCGCCCGGTGCGGCCGATCCCCACCGATCGTACGGGGAGGGCGGGCCCGCCGGCACCACGATCGCCATGACGATGTAGATCAGCAGGAAGATGCCGCCGGTCAGGATGATCAGGACGAACCAGCCGATCCGCAGGAGCGAAGGATCGATCCCCCAGAGATCGGCGAGCCCGCCACATACGCCGGCGATCACCCGGTCCGTCGTCGACCGGTACAGCCGCCTGTTCATCGACAACCTCCCGCGGGGTTCAGGGAGATGCTCGCAGCGTTCGCATCGATCCGCAGGTCGATGCGGTTCGCCGCGGTTCCCCAGTTCGAGCTTGTCCAGCTGTCGCCGGTCTTCGTGAGGCCCTGGCCGCTGAAGTCGGCGGAGTTGAGGGCGCCCCCGACTGTGACGCGGAGCCCGACCTCATCGGGAACGCAGAGCTCGAGCGATGCGGCGTTCACGCCGATCGAGCCATCGAACGACGACCGGCCCGGGAGCGCGACTCTCCCCGAGCCGGCGTTCAGCTCGAGGTCGAGGCCGCCGACCGCCGAGTCGCTCAGGTCGATCCGTACGTCGGCGGCGTTGAAGGTGCCGGCGAACTGGTCGAGGTTCGCGTACCCCAGGTCGAGGCGTCCCGCACCCGCGTTCAGGTCCGTTCGCACGATGAGACCTGGCTCTTCCGGAAGCGTGACGCTCCAGGTCCGGGGCCCGCGGCTCCCGGTGAGTATCCCGAAGAAGTCGTCACCCTCGGGCGCGCGAACGGTCAGGCCGGTCGGCCCGGCGTCGACGGAGGCCGGGTGCCCTTCGGGATCCTGCGCCTCGATGGACCAGCCTGATCCGCCCTGGGTTCCCACCTCGAGGTCGCCACAGTCGATGGCGATGAGGACCTCTGCCGACCGGCCGCTGAACTGGCCGTCGTTCGACGTGCGCACCACCGGCCCTGTGCCGTGCCCGATCCCGCAACCGGCGCTGAAGGTGCCACCGACGGCGATGAGGCTCCCGATGACCAGCCCGAGCGTCCCGGCGACGATGAGTCCGCCGATCGGGGCGACCGCGGTCCGCCGGAGCAGGAGCCCGAGGCCCAAGCCGACGAAGATGAGCGGCCACAACCGCCAGGCATCGCGAATCGCGCTCGAGCTGATGACGTCGAGCCGGACGAGGAGCGGCACCAGCCCCAGGACGATCAGGAAGATGCCCCAGTTCAGGAAGCGCCTGTCCACTCTCACGTTGCTGCACCCCTTCCTGCACGGCCATCGCGCACGACTGCCCGCGGCCCGGCCCGGACGCCCTCTCCCGTGGACCGCCGCGCCGTGTCACATCGTACGTGGCAGACTGCGGTCATGGGAAATGCGGCGGGGCCGCGCGGATCGGGCGTCGCCCGGTCGGTCGGTCCGGCAGCCGGACGCGGCTCGGGAGCCTAGCCGTGCGCGCGCTTCGGCTGGAGCGGCCGGCCCCGGCTGCCGACCATCCGCTTCGGCTCGTGGAGCTTGCCGACCCGGAGCCCGCGCCCGGCGAGATCGTCGTCGAGGTCGCCGCCTGCGGCGTGTGCCGGACGGACTTGCAGATCTGCGAAGGGGACCTGGCGGCGCACCGGCTCCCGGTCATTCCAGGACATCAGGCCGTCGGCCGGGTGGTGGGGCTTGGCACCGAGGTGGAGGGATGGCGGGTGGGCGACCGCGCGGGCGCCGCCTGGCTCGGGGGAACGTGCGGTCGCTGCGCCAACTGTCGAGCGGGCCGCGAGAACCTCTGCGAGGAGGCGCAGTTCACCGGGTGGGACCGCGATGGGGGTTTCGCGACCCGCATGACCGTGCGCGCCGATTTCGCGCTGCGGCTGCCCGACCGGTTCGCGGACCTGGACGCGGCCCCGCTCCTCTGTGGAGGCGTGATCGGCTACCGGGCGCTCAAGGTGAGCGGGATCCGGCGAGGCGGGCGGCTCGGGCTCTTCGGTTTCGGCGCGTCCGCGCTGCTGACGATCCAGGTTGCGCGACACTGGAACTGTGAGGTGTATGTCGCGACCCGGTCCGGGCACGAGCGGGAGCGGGCCCGCTCGCTCGGAGCAGCCTGGGTGGGGGGGTACGACAAACCCCCGCCGGTTCCGCTCGACGCGGCGATCACGTTCGCCCCGGCCGGGGACGTCGTGCTGGCGGCGCTCCGTGCCGTCGGCCGCGGCGCGACGGTCACAATCAACGCCATCCACCTGGACCGGGTGCCCGAGTTTCCATACGAGCTGCTCTGGTGGGAGCGCAACCTTCGGAGCGTCGCCAACTTCACCCGCCAGGACGCCCGGGAGTTCCTGGACCTGGCCGTGTCGATCCCCGTCCGCACGGCGTACGACGTCTTCCCGTTGGCCGAGGGAAACGAGGCGCTCGAGCGGCTCGCAGCCGGCCGGATCGGCGGCGCGGCGGTGCTCCGGATGGGGGACTGAGAGCGGTACCCGATCGGGCCTTCTACTTGATGAGCCTCGACAGCCGCCGGTCGGCGTAGGCGCGACCTCCCGTCTGGCAGGTCGGGCAGTACTGCCAGGACCGGTTGGCGAACGCAATCTCGCGGACGGTGTCCCCGCAGACGGGGCAGGGCAGCCCGGTCCGCCCGTGAACGCGCATGCCGGCCCGCTTCTCGTCCTTCAGATCGGCAGCGGGGAGGCCGGCCGACCGGTCGAGCGCGTCGTGCAGGACCGCGAGCAGGCCTGCGTGGAGGCGGCTGGTCTCCTCCGGCGAGAGGCTCCCGGCCGTCTCGAACGGCGAGAGCCGCGCGGCGTGGAGCGCCTCGTCCGAGTAGGCGTTGCCCACGCCGGCGATGACGCCCTGGTCGGCCAGCACCGACTTGAGCCGGTCGGTGCGTCCCCGCAGGAGCTCCCCGAGGCGGTCGGCTGTGAAGGCAGGGTCGAACGGGTCGATCCCGAGCGTCGCGATCCCCGGCACGTCCGCGGGGTCGCCCACGACGTAGAGGGCGAGGCGCTTCTGTGTGCCCGCCTCGGTGAGGTCGAAGCCGGAGCCATTGTCGAGCGAGGCGCGGAGCGCGATCGGACCCGGGCGGAGCGGGCGTGTCGCGGACGAGGCCGGCGCACGGTCTCGCCATCGCAGCCAGCCGGCCCGCGCGAAATGAGCAACGAGGCAGAGCAGCGGGTCGGCGCGCATCGCGAGGAACTTCCCGTGGCGTTCCCAGCCTGCCACCGTCCGTCCCTCGAGATCGGCGGCCGGCGGGTAGGCCGTCTTCAGCGCCGAGAACGAAAGGACCTCGATGCGCTCGATGCGACGTCCGCGGGTGCGGCCATCGAGGAAGCGGGCGAGCCCCTCGACCTCAGGAAGCTCAGGCACGGACGGTCACCTTCGAGCCCATGGCGCGTTCAGCGTAGCGGGTGCACCATGACGCAGCACGCGGGACCGAGAAGGGCGTCCGCCCCGCGGCGGCGTGCGACCGATGGAGGACACGGCCGCGGTGGGAGGGAGAGCATGACCTGCGGGTCGAGCGTGGTAGAGGCGGGGCTCCTCTGGCAAGCCGTCGAGCGGTGGCGGACGCTCGTCCGCCTCAGGCGAGAGCAGTTCGAGCGGCTGCTCGGGGAAGCCCGTCGCAAGGACGACGACATCTACTGGAGTCGCCGGGTGGGTTCGTACTACGAGAACGTCCGCCGCCTTCCCGGTCCCGGCCCCGTCGTCGAGGCGGTGCTGGCCGCGACCAGGGCCGGCGAGAGCGTCCTGGACGTGGGCGGCGGCTTCGGTGCGGTCGCCGTCCCCGTGGCCGCGTCCGGTCGGCGAGTCACCGTGGTCGAGCCGAGCGGCTCCATGGTCGAGTATCTCGGGCGATGGGCCGCCGAGGCCGGCGTGAGCGACCGGGTCGTCGCGGTGCGATCGCTCTGGGAGACAGCGGACGTGGCACCCCACGACGTCGTCGTCTGCGCGCACGTCCTCTATCCCATCGAGGACGTCGTCCCGTTCCTGGTTCGTCTCCGTGCGGCGGCGCGATCGACCTGCCTGGTTGCGCTTCGCCTCATGGCCCCGGAGTCGGCGCCGGCCGACCTGTTCGTCGAGCTGCACGGCGAGGAGCGAGTGCCGCAGCCGTCCTTCGGCGACCTCTGCGCAGTCCTGGGCGAGCTGGGCTGGGGATTCGAGGCCTCCGTCCACGAAATCGATAGCACCTGGAGCTTCGACACGCTCGACGAGGCCGTTGACTCCCTCTCCCAATCGCTCCTCGTGGCCGAGCGCGAGGATGGACGCGCCCGGGTTCGGGAGTGGGCGACCGCGAACCTGCGAGAGGAAGGCGGCCGCTACCTGCCGCCGCGTCCGCAGGCGAGCGTGGGCATCGCAAGGCTCCGCTAGACTCGCCGATGACAGGCAGTACCCCGGCGCGCCGGGGAGAGGAGTACGAACGATGACGACGCAGGCCGCACGGCTCGAGGCCCTCGAGCCCACCACGAGCGAGGAGCACATCGCCCTCGTCGACCGCTACAGCGCCCACAACTACCATCCGCTGCCGGTCGTCATCTCGAGCGCCGAGGGAGCATGGGTCACCGATGTCGAGGGCAAGCGGTACCTCGACATGCTGGCGGCGTATTCGGCGCTCAACTTCGGGCACCAGCACCCGGATCTCGTCGGTGTTGCCCACGAGCAGCTTGACCGGCTCGCGCTCACCAGCCGGGCCTTCCACAACGACCAGATGGGACCGTTCCTCCGCGACCTTGCCGAGCTGTGCCACAAGGACCTGGCGCTCCCCATGAACACCGGCGCGGAGGCCGTCGAGACGGCGATCAAGACCGCCCGCAAGTGGGGTTACCAGGTGAAGCGCGTGCCCGATGGGCGCGCAAAGATCCTCGTCGCCAGCGGCAACTTCCACGGTCGCACCACGACCATCGTCGGGTTCTCGGACGATCCCGGCTCGCGCGCGGACTTCGGCCCGTTCACCCCGGGTTTCGTCACGGTCCCCTACGGCGACGCGGCGGCGCTCGAGGCTGCCTTCGACGACAACGTGGTGGCGTTCATGGTGGAGCCCATCCAGGGCGAGGCCGGGGTCGTCGTCCCGCCCGAGGGCTACCTCCGCCGTGCCCGCGAGCTCTGCACGGACCGGGGCGCGCTGCTCGTCGCCGACGAGATCCAGTCGGGGCTCGGGCGGACGGGGACGACCTTCGCCTGCGAACACGAGGGCGTGGTGCCCGACATGTACATCCTCGGCAAGGCGCTCGGCGGCGGGATCATACCGTTGTCCGCGGTCGTCGCGGACGACGACATCCTTGGCCTCTTCAAGCCCGGCGAGCACGGCAGCACGTTCGGCGGGAACCCCCTCGCCTGCGCCATCGGCCGGAAGGTGATCGAGATCCTGCAAACGGGCGAGTACCAGCGCCGCTCCGCCGAGCTCGGGGCGTGGCTCATCGCCACGCTGCAGCAGGCGGCGATCCCCACCGTGCGCCAGGTTCGCGGTCGCGGGCTGTGGGTCGGGATCGTCCTGCAGCCGGAGGCGGGGACGGCGCGCGCCGCGTGCGAGCGCCTCATGGCCGAGGGCGTGCTGGCGAAGGACACCCACGAGACGACGATTCGCCTGGCGCCGCCGCTCTGCGTCACACAGGACGAACTGCAGTGGGCGCTGGACCGCATCATCCCGGTCCTTCGGACGGCCCCGGCCGGGGCGTAGCCGACGGCAGCATCGCGGCTCGCGGCGGGAGGAGGTACTCGGTGACGTTCTGGGACAAGGCCCGCCAGGCTGCCAGCGCGGCGGCGGTCACGGCCAAGGAGACGGCCGGCGTCGCGGGAGCCGGCGTCAAGGGCGCGGCAGGCATCGCCAAGACCTCGGCTTCGGGCGCGGTCGATCGGATCAACCCGAACACGCTGGCCGATCTCATCATCAAGGCCACGCTGATCCAGGAGCGGACGAACGCGGCGCTCCGCGAGAAGCGGTCGGCCTACCGGATCGCGGAGATCGCGATCACCGCCGCGTTCCCACCGGAGATCTCGTTCAGCATCGCCCGCATCGGCGACCTCGACGAGGAGCCTGGGCTATGGGCGGCGCACCTCGCCGCGGAGGCCGCCCAGGCGGACGCTGTGGTGGCCGAGCCGTGGCAGGAGGCCGGCGCGACCGAATGGGCCCAGGCCGGGAATGAGCCGTGGCAGCCGGAAGCTGCGCAAGTGCCGGTCGAAGCCCCGGCAACCGGCGCGTTCACGCCGTCCCCGGGTGGCGACGCCGTCCCGACGTCGGTCCCGACGTCCGTCCCGACGTCCGCCCCCCAGGCACATGGCCTCCCCCGGACGGCTGGCAGGAGGCGACCTCCGGCTGGGAGGCGACGGAGCCGCCCCCTCCAGGCCCGGAGTCGAACTGACCGGGGTCAGCTCACCCGTTCGTACGCCCGTCCGACGGTCACGACCGCCGGCAGCCGTTCGAGGAGGTCGCCGAGCGCCGCGGCATCGAGGGTCCCGTCCCTCCGCGCCACGATCAGGGATCCCTGCGCGAGGAGGGGGTTCTGGGGCCGGGCGTCGGCCAGCGCAACGTCGAACCGGTACTGGCGGGCATCTCCGGGCAGCGCCGCCCGGAGTTCCGCCTCGACACTCGCCGGGTCCGCCCCGGATCGCGAGTCCCGCCGCACCTCGCGGACCGCTCGCCAGGTCGGCCGGCGCATGAGGATCCCGTCGCCACAGCTCGCCGACCCGCGGCGTCACCCGCCCAGACCCCGGGGCCGGGTCAGCGTCGAGCAGCTCGCCGCGCGCCCAGCGAGCCGCCTGGTGGAGAAGAGCGTACTCGTCGAGGGCGGCGTAGTCGCGAAGCGCCTCGAGCGGGTTGCGGTCGCCGAAGAGAGCGATGATCGCCGGCCCGAATGCCTCCCGGAGGTCGAGGTCGATCCCCCGCACCGTCCGGTGGAAGTACACGGTGTTGTACATGAAGAGGCGCGCCGTGAGGAACATCTCGAGCGCGCCCAGCCCGGACTCATAGATGGCGAGACCCCGCGGGCTCATGAACGCGTACCTTCGGAGACGGTCCGCGTCGATCGGGCCGGTGGCAACGCCCGTCATGTACGCGTCGCGGCGGACGTAGTCGAGGTTGTCCACGGTGAAGATGCCCGAGAAGAGCGGCTGGAGCCGGCGCACCCACAGGGGCATGGAGGGGTCGGCGATCGGTGGCTTCGAGATCAGGAAGCTGACCCACCCCGGGTCGATCGCCTCGCCCTCGGCGAAGGCCGCTCGCTCGGCGTCGACCTCCGGGGCGCGACGGAGACCGGCGATGAGCGGCGCCAGCTCCCGCTCGACGATGACCTGGCCGATGTCCTCGTGGGTGAGCCGTTTGGCGGGATCGCGGCTCGGGTGGGCCGGCGCCGGCCACTGCACCAGGACGTGCTCATCGAAGAAGTGCGCGAACGGCCCGTGGCCGATGTCGTGGAGCAGGCCGGCCATGCGCAGCGTCTCGACGACCAGCGCCTCCGACGGGATGGGGTGCTCCGATCCCTCGCCCTCGGTGAGCGTCTCATCCAGGAGCACGTCCCGCAGGCTCGGGTAGAGGGCGCGGCCCCAGAGCCCCGCCTCGTGCATCACGCCCAGCCCGTGCGTGAAGCGCGAATGCTCGGCGGTCGGGAAGACCCAGCGAGCCGCCTGGAGCTGGCTGATGCGCCGCAGGCGCTGCAGCCATTCCGTGTCGAGGAGGTCCTCCTCCGCGGCGTCCTCCGCGGGGAACCCCGCCCGGGCCGCCTGGTCCGCGGTCAGGCGCTTCGTCATCTCGATGTACCCGTGGATGGGGTCGCTGATGAGGTTGACGGCCTCGAATCGCGGATGAGTCATGGCCTGCCGAATCTAGCGCTCCCGGTCGCCGGTCACGCGGTTCAGCCTGCGTCTCCAGGTGCGCGGTCGTCCAGCTCGTCGAGCCAGAGCACCTGAACGCGGTCCGTGACCCGCTCGAACTCCCGGTCGCCGGTCAGGACGGGAACGCCATCCCGGTGGGCGAGTGCGGCCGCGAAGCAGTCCGCGAACGAAACGCCGCCGCGGACCTTGAACCAGGCAGCTCGCGCCGCCAGCTCCAGATCAACGGGCACGATGTCGATCGGGAGATCCTGGATGAGATCCAGCGTCTCATGGCTGGCCTGCGCCCCACCCTTGCGCTCGGCCGACAGCAGCACCTCGCCTGCGTTGACGGTGGTGATCGAGAGGACCACCTCCTCCCGGATCGCCCGCGTCAGGAGCGCGGCGACCGCTCGTGCGCCTGGTTCGCTCCCGACGTACGCCGCGAGGGCCTGCGCGTCGAGGACGATCGCGTCCGCATCCACCGCTCGAACTGGGCTTCCCATAGTCTGTCGTCCTCCCGCCGAAGGTCCAGCAGTGTCTCCGAAAGGGACCTGTCGCCTGGCGTGTCGCGCCGGAAGTGGCGCTGGATCACTGCCGGCCCATCGCGGATCGGGTCGTCCCAGCCAGGGCGGATCTGGACAACCTCGCCGTCCTCGTCGAGCACGATGCGGACCTTCGATCCTGGCCTGATGCCCAGCCGGTCGCGCATGTCCTTCGGGATCACCACCTGCCCTTTCGGGCCCACCGATCCGATTGCCATGGTTATACTCCCCGCTCGGGGTTATCCCGACAGGACACAGTATAACCCGAAGGCGGCCCGCAGGCGATGCGCGGCCGTCCTGGGGCGGCAGCGTCCGCACGTCCGCGGCAGTTTCGCTACCATCACGCCGGTCAGGCTCCAAGCGTCCCCGGGGCGGCCCGCGTCCGCGAGGGGCGCTCGGTGCCTGGACAGGCCCAATCCCCGTGGCAGGGTTGCCACGTCAGCACGGGGTTCCCGTATGAACGTAGGTGTCGCAAAGGAGACCGCGGCCGGCGAACGGCGCGTCGCTGCCGTGCCCGAGACACTGGCCAAGCTGCAGAAGGCCGGACTTGAGGTCTTCGTGGAAACCGGGGCCGGGGACGGCGCCCATCTTCCCGACGCCGCGTACGAGGCCGCCGGGGCAAAGGTGGTATCGCGGGCCGATCTCTACGCCCGGGCCGACATGATCCTCCGGGTGCAGAAGCCCAGTCCCGACGAGGTCGCCCTGCTCCGCAGCGGGCAGGTCGTCATCGGCTTTCTCCAGCCGTTGCTCGCCCCGGGGCTTGCCGCGACGCTGGCCGCGAACGGCGTCACGGCGATCAGCCTGGACGCCATCCCCCGGACGCTCAGCCGGGCTCAGACGATGGACGCGCTTTCCTCGCAGGCGAACGTCGCCGGTTACAAGGCGGTCATCGTCGCGGCCGACGCCTTCAACCGCTACTTCCCGCTCCTCACGACGGCCGCCGGGACGGCGAAACCCGCCAACGTCCTGGTGCTCGGCGTCGGGGTGGCCGGGCTCCAGGCGATCGCAACGGCCCGGAGGCTCGGGGCGATCGTGAAGGCGTACGACGTGCGGTCCGAGACGAAGGAGCAGGCCGAGTCGCTCGGCGCGTCCTTCATCGTGCTCAAGTCGGTGGCCGACGCGACCGGGACGGGCGGCTACGCACGAGAGCTCACCGCCGAGGAGCGGGGGGCCCAGCAGGACGAGCTCAACGGCTACATCGCCCAGCAGGACGTCGTGATCACCACCGCCCAGGTGCCCGGGCGGCGGCCGCCGGTGCTCGTCACCGCGGCCGCGGTCGAGGCGATGAAGCCCGGGTCGGTCGTCGTCGACATGGCCGCCAGCGACCTCGGCGGGAACTGCGAGCTGTCGAAACCGGGCGAGGACATCGTCACCGCGAACCGGGTGACGATCATCGCCCCCACCAACCTTCCGGCAACGATGGCCGGCGCCGCGAGCCTGTTCTACTCGCGCAACATCGCCGCCCTCGCGCTCACGTTCGTCAAGGACGGCGCGTTCGCGCTCGACTTCACCGACGAGGTCGCCCGTGAGACCGTCATCACCCACGAGGGCCAGGTTGTCCAGGAGGCGACGAAGGCTTTGCTGACTCCCGCCGCACCGAGTTCCGGAGGAGCCTCCGCATGACCGAGACGCTTCTGACCTCGCTCACGATCTTCGTCCTCGCCATTCTCGTCGGCTTCGAGGTCATCTCCAAGGTCCCCGCGACGCTCCATACGCCGCTGATGTCGGGCACCAACTCGATCCACGGCATCGTTCTCGTGGGCTCCATGCTGATCGCGGCCACCGCGGACGACCCGTTCAGCCAGGTGCTGAGCCTGGTCGCCGTCGCGTTTGCGGCCATGAACGTCGTGGGCGGCTACCTGGTCACCGACCGGATGCTCGAGATGTTCAAGAAACGGCCGGCCGCGCCCAAACCGACCGCCGACGGCGAGGGGAAGTGACGCGATGACCCTCGACTGGCTCGAAACCAGCATCCGTCTCTCGTACGTCCTGGGGGCCGCGTGCTTCGTCATCGGCCTCCACTTCATGAACTCGCCGGCCACGGCGCGCCGCGGCAACCAGATCTCGGCCGTGGGCATGACCATCGCCGTCCTGGCGACGGTGATCCTCCTCGCGTTCCGCTCCTCCGTCGCTCCGCTCGGCTGGGGGATCATCATCGTCGGCGTCCTGGTCGGCGGCGGCCTGGGGCTCTACACCGCCCGCACGGTGAAGATGACGGCCATGCCGCAGCTCGTCTCGCTCTTCAACGCGGTCGGCGGCGGCGCGGCGGCGCTCATCGCCATCGACGACTACATCAGGCTGTCCGGCTTGGGCGGGAGCGTCCCGCTCGACACCACGGTGTTCACCGTGCTGGACGTGATCATCGGCTCGGTCACGTTCAGCGGTTCGCTCATCGCGTCCGGCAAGCTCCAGGGCATCGTGACCAGCAGGCCGGTCGTCCTGCCTCTCGGGCGGCTGATCAACGTGGCTCTCGTGGTCGTCGCGCTGGGCGGCGCGGCCTTCCTGTTCGCCGGCAACGTCAGCGTGCCGGTCCTCTTCGCCATCATCGCCGTCGCCCTCATCTTCGGGATCACCCTCGTCATGCCGATCGGCGGGGCGGACATGCCGGTGGTGATCTCGCTGCTGAACTCGTTCACCGGCACCGCGGTCGCGATGGCGGGCTTCGTCATCAACAACCCGATGCTCATCATCGCGGGTGCCCTGGTGGGCGCGTCCGGCGCGATCCTCACGAAGCTGATGGCGGACGCCATGAACCGCTCGATCATGAACATCATGGTGGGCGGGTTCGGCACCGGCGAAGCTGGGGCCGGGGCCGCGGTCGGCGCGGTCGGCGGCTCGTTCAACATCCGCGAGGTCTCGGCCGACGACGCGGCCATCATGATGGCCTACGCCCAGCACGTGATCATCGTCCCGGGCTACGGGCTTGCCGTCGCCCAGGCGCAGCACGCCTGCCGGGAGCTCGCCGATCTCCTCGAGGCGAAGGGCGTCGACGTCAAGTACGCCATTCACCCTGTGGCCGGCCGAATGCCGGGGCACATGAACGTGCTCCTCGCCGAGGCGAACGTCCCGTATCCGCAGCTGTACGAGATGGAGGACATCAACCCGGAGTTCGACCGCTGCGACGTCGCGCTCGTGGTCGGCGCGAACGACGTCACGAACCCTGCGGCGCGGAGCGACCCCTCGAGTCCGATCTACGGGATGCCGATCCTCAACGTCGACCATGCGGCGAACATCATCGTGATCAAGCGGTCGATGCGGCCGGGGTACGCGGGGATCGACAACGAGCTCTACACGAACCCGAAGTGCGGCATGCTCTTCGGGGACGCGAAGGCCGCGCTCGAGCAGCTGATGGTGGCGGTCAAGGCTCTCTAGCGGTTCTTGCGGCCCCGCCGACGAGGCGACGCCGCCGCCGGGGTCCCTGGCCCCGCCCGCCACCCCGCCCGCGAAACCGCATGCCCGCCCGTCGCCGCCCGGTTGGCCCGCCCCAGCCGGGGCCGCCCGCTCGTGCGGTCCCGCCCGCGAGGCCGCACCTCGCCGTTCGGTCCGCCCGCACTGCTGGCATCGCTATTCGGTCGGCTTCGGATCGTCGAAGGCTTCGGGCCTGCGGGTTCGGCGCGGGCGGCGAGCGGCGGCGGCCCGCGCGGCGCCCTTTGCAGCCTCAGCGAGCTTGATCCGGCTCGCCCCGGGCAGGGTGCGCGGGGGCGGCAGGGGAGAGCCGCGGCGGGGCAGCCGCTAAGCGCGCCGTAAGCGGCCGGAATCATGATGCCAGCGATATGCCGAGATCCAAACGAACCCGCGCCCTCGTGGAGGCCGATCTGGACACGCGGGAGCATGCCCGTCGGCTTGGCCGGGAGGTGCGCGCCAGCCGGCATCGACGGGGCCTGACCCAGGCCGCGCTCGCGGCGCGTGTGGCGCTCCGGCAGGCCCGCATCAGCGAGATCGAGCGCGGCGAGGGCGGTAGCGCACCGCTGCGGGCCTGGGTGGCGCTCGCCGGCGCCCTCGGGCGCTCCATCTGGATCACGATGGCGCGCGACCCGGCGGAGGGACCTGCCGACGCGGGCCACCTTGCCGTCCAGGAGCTCGTCCTTCGGCTCGCACGGGAAGCCGGACGCCGCTCCGCCTTCGAGCTGCCGACCCGCGCGTCGGATCCGTGGCGGTCGGCGGACGTGGGGATCCGCGACGACGTCCGCCGGCAACTGCTGCTGGTGGAGGCGTGGAACCTCATTGATGATATCGGCGCAAGCGCGCGTGCCACGTCGCGCAAGGTTGCCGAAGCGGATCGCCTCGCCGCCACCCTGGGCGGCGATGGGCAACCGTATGCCGTTCGGTCCTGCTGGGTGGTGAGGGCGACGCGTCGCAACCGGGCACTTGTCCGCCGGTACCCGGAGGTGTTCGCCGCACGATTCCCCGGATCGTCCCGCGCCTGGGTGGACGCGCTCGTGCGCGGGGTCGAGCCGCCACCCGAGCCTGGACTGGTGTGGTGTGACGTCGGCACGACGGCGCTCCGGGCCTGGCGCCGGCCCGCTCGAGGATGACCGACTCGGCCCCGGACCGCGGCCCGCCGCGGCCGCCCCCGCATCGCGGCCGCCCCCGCACCTCGGCCCGTGAAGCGTGACCGGCCCCGCCGCGCGGCGCCTCGGGCGACGATCAGGGTCGGTACAGTCTCGCGGCGCGCCGCACGGCGTCGGCCACGCCCTCGCGCAGCGCCGGCGGCTCGAGAACCTCGACGTCCGCGCCCCAGCCCAGGATCCACACCTGGATCTCGTGGAGGCCCGGGACGCGGCACCGCCACAGGAGCGAGCCGTCCGGCTGCGGCTCGGCGCGCTGACTCGGATGCCAGGTCGTCTCCGCCACGCGCCGCGCGATCTCCGGTGAGAACCGGAGGGCGACGTTCACGAGCGGCTGGTCCGCGATGACGTCCCAGGCGCGCCGCAGGTCGGCCGCGGCAGTCGGGCCGCCGGCCGGCTCGAACGTCTCGGGCGTGACCGTCGCGGAACGGATGCGCTCCACCTTGAACGTCCGCCGGGCGCCGCGCTCCTCGTCCCACCCCATCAGGTAGAGCGCGTGGGTGAGAGCCGACGGCTCGATCGCCTCCGGGCGGACGCGAGTCCGTCGGCGCGCGCGGCCGGGGTCGTAGACGCCCAAATCGTATTCGATCTCCACCACCCGCCGCCAGGCCCACGCCTCGGTGAGAGCCCTGAGCACACGGGTGAAGGCGGGGTTCGGAGGGGTCGCGGCCACGACATCGACGGTCGCCTGGACGTGCTGGGCGAGGACCGGCGGGAGCACGCTCGCCAGCTTCACGAACGCCCCGACCAGCTCCGGGTCGTGCTCGTCGCTTGTCTTGGCCAGGACACGGGCAGCGAGGAAGAGCGTCATCGCCTCGTGGAGCGTCAGGTTGAGCGGTGGGAGAAACGCACCCGAGTCGAGGCCCCAGCGGGACCCCTCCTGCCAGATCGGCAGGCCAGCGTCGCGCTCCATGCCCGCCAGGTCGCGGTAGGTCGTCCGCTTCGAGACGCCGACCTGCTCGGCGATCTGGGCAGCGCCGATGCCTTCTGGATGGGCATGGAGAATCATCGCGGTCTTCAGGTAGCGGGCTGCGCGGTCCCACTTCGTCCCCGCTCGGTCCTCGGGGCTGAGCCGGCTCATCCGGGCACCCCCTCGGGCGGGCGGATCTCCTGGGGAGCGGCTCGATCCGTGGCGCTCAGCGTCGCCTGCAGCACCGCCTGCACGCCGCTCACTGGCCAGCCGGCCAGCACAGGGCCACCGACACGGACGCGCGCAAGGCCGAGCTCCCCGTCGGTGAATACCCACCAATCGAGGTCGCCGCGCCAGCTCCCGACCAGGGCATCCTGCGCCTGTGGCCCGGCGAGCCACGCCAACGGCGGGAACGTTCGCAGTGCCGTCGGCCCGTCCACGAGGAGCCGGCAGTGGCGGGCGGGCGCGGATCCGACCAGCTCGATCCCGAGGTCCTCCGCGGCCAGGCGGCCGCGCTCGGTGAGGATCCCCTCGACGAGCGCCGTGTCGAGCGCCGGTTCGATCGTTCCACGATCTACCGCCGCCCACGCCTCGCCGGCTGCGCCGCGCGTCCATGCTCGGTCGCCCACGACGATCCATGACGAGCGATCGGCGGGCGCGGCCGGGCTTCCCGGCGCACGAGAATCGCCCGGCCGGAGCCAGGCGCCGGTGATCCCCTCCCATGCCGCGTCCCGTCCGCTGCGCAGCCCGTCGAGCTCGGCCTGTCGGACAACACGGTCGTCAACGAGGAGCGCCGCATCGACCGAAACGCGGGCGGTTTCGCCTGCCCGCGCGGGCGACGTGCAGAGCGGGGGAATCGCTGAGGGGTCCGTCGGTCCCCACTCGGATGACCGGGGAGAGCCCTGGATTGCGAGCTCGTTCGCGATCGCCGCAACGCCCGAGACCCCCGCGGCCGCGATGAGGGCCACGGCAATGACCGCGCCGAGTGCGAGGCGCGGACCGCGCTGCCCCGGCGCTGCAAGGAAGTGGCGGGCGATGCCGATCCCGCAGAAGACCCCCGTCCCGCCGAGCGCGATGAACCAGCCGTAGGCGGCCTCCGGCGAGGGAAGAAACGGACTGAAGCCATCGCCGCGGGTGCCGGGCGCCGGCAGCGTCCCGAGCAGGTTCGCGAGGGACGGCGCCAGCACGAGGATCGTGAGGATGCCGACCCAGGCGAGCGCGCTGGCCGCCGATCGATCGCGCGCAACGGGCGGCCAGGCCACGGCAGCGATGGACGCGATCGTGGCGATGAGGGGGCCTACCGCGACCGCCGGGTCGATCGGGCCGCCGGGCCGGTAGGCGACGACGAGCGCCGCGGTCGTCGCGGCCCACAGCACCGCGATCGTGACGGCGGCGACCCGGAGCCACAGGAGCCGAACGCGCAGGCGCATACCGCGGAGTCTACGTAGCATCTGGCCATGCCGGCGATCTTCACCCGTCCTGTCACGACGCCGGCCGCGGAGCGCGAACCGGCGAGGCCGCGGTCGAGCGCACCGACCGTGAGCCTGACCACGGATTTCGGCGCGCGCGACCCATCGGCCGCGATCTGCCGTGGCGTGATCCTGCAGATCGCACCGGAGGTCACCCTCCTGGACATCAGTCACGACGTCGAGAAGTACGCGATCCTCGACGGCGCGCTGCTTCTCTGGTGCGCCCTGCCCTACCTCCCGGTCGGGGTGCACCTGGCGGTGATCGACCCGGGGGTGGGGACGGACCGGCTCCCGATCGGGGTCGAGGTTGCGCGTGGCGACATCCTCGTCGGCCCCGACAACGGCCTCCTGCGCCCGGCAGCGGAACGTCTCGGCGGCATCCGCCGGGTCCACGTCCTCGAAAACCCGGACTACCGGCTCACGGCCGTGTCCGCCTCCTTCCACGGGCGCGATGTCTTCGCGCCCGCAGCGGCCCATCTCGCGCTCGGCGTGCCGCTGACCGACTTCGGCCGGCCGCTGGACCCGGGCTTGCTTGTCCCGCTCGAGCTGCCCGCGCCGGTCGTCCTGCCCGGCACGCTGGAGACCGAGGTCGTCTACGTCGACACGTTCGGCAACGTGAAGCTGGCGGGCGAGGAGGCAGACCTCGAGGCGGCGCTCGGGCCCCTCGAGCCGGGAACCACGGTCGCCATCGCGATGCCGACGACGGTCGCGACGGCAGGGGCAACGGGGACAGCATCGGCACGCAACCTCGCGGTCTGGTCCAAGACGTTCGGCGGCGTGCCCGCCGGGCGCCTGCTCATCTACGAGGACTCGTACGGGCGGTTGTGCCTCGCGGACAACCAGGGAAACGTGGCTGCGCGGCTCGGCCTGCGCGCGGGCCGGAAGGTCGTCCTCACGGGCGTGACCGCGCCGCTGGCCGGGTGAGGTCAGGCCGGGCGTTCCCGCGCCACCTCGACCAGCGCTCTGAAGAGCCGCTCGAACTCCGGGGGCGTCGTCTCGGTCCGCTCGGGGTGACACTGCACGCCGAGGACGAACCAGGCCGGGATCCGTGAACTCGAATGCCTCGACGAGTTCCTCGTCTCCGACCGGACTCCATCCCGACGCCATCAGCGCGGGCGCGAGCGTGCCGGGTCGCACGCCCTGGTGGTGGGAGGAGTTGACCGCCACGCTGAATGAGCCAGCCGAGTGGCCGCCCGGGTGCCCGTCCTGGTGGTCACTGGCGTGACCGCCCGCGTCCCGCGGACGGAGAAGCTCGGCCAGGCGCGACCCCGGCCGGACGCGGAGCGGATGCGAGACTGCCCCGGCCGTTCCCGGCGGCGGGCGGTGGCCGTCCAGGTGCTGTACGAGCCGGCCGCCCATGAAGACGTTGATGGCCTGGAAACCACGGCAGATGCCGAGGACGGGGACGCGTCGGCTGCTGGCCCCGCGCCACGCGGCCACGTCCAGCGCATCGCGCGCCGCATCGATCATCGCGGCACCTGCGGCCTCCTCACCGTAGAGCGCGGGGTCGAGATCCGGCCCGCCCGAGAGGAGCAGACCGTTCATCGACGCGAAGGCGAGGTCGCGCTCGGCCGTCGGCGTCGCCGTGTCGAGCGGAATGGGATCGCCGCCCGCTCGCAGGACCGCCTGCAGGTACATCCCGTTCTTCTGACGCTGCAGCTCGGGTTCGGCCGTTCGCGCCGGGTCGGACAGCGTGACCGCGATTCTCGGGGGCCTCGTCACATCGCCCCGCCTGTCGTTGGCACTGCGCCTACGGACGGTGCGGGTCGGCGGCGGCGAGGCTCGGGTAGGGGTCGAAGGCGTCGATCTTGCGGACTGTGCCCGCCTCCTTCACCCGGATGAGGAAGGGGGCGCGCAGCTCGATGTGAAGGTGAGGCGGCGTCCCGGCGGCGTTGCCGGTCTTCCCGGTCTTCCCCACGACCTGGCCGCGCGAGACATGCTGGCCAACCTTCACGCTCACCTTCGACAGGTGGGCCAGGATGACGCTGTACCCGGGGCTGGTCGGCTCGTCGCTCACGATCACGACGATCTTCCCGTACCGCGCGGGATCCCATGGCTTCCAGCGCGTGGCGGGGTTGACGACCGTGCCGGAGAAGGGTGCACGGACCCCGGTGCCCAGCGCGACGGCGATGTCCATGCCGTCGTGCGCGCGCCGCAGCGTGCCGTTCGCCGCAACGGACCGCGCATGGTTGTAGGGGTAGACCTTGCCCACGCGCGGGATGAGGAAGTCCCGGCGGTAGCTGTAGGTCGCCGACGCCGGCAGCGGGAACGCCAGCGGGACGATGGCGCGGCGGTACGGGAAGTGGACGGGGCTCGTGGGGGCCGGTGGCGGAGGCGCGGCGGGCGAGGCCGACGCCGTGGGCGAGGGCGAGGCCGACGCCGAGGGTGAGGGCGAGGCCGACGCTCCTGGCGACTCGGTCGTGGGCTCAAGCGAGGCGTCGGCCTGTCCAGGCGCGCCGTCCGCCCCGGGTGAGCCAGCGGCCCCGGGCGCCGCGCATGCCGCATCGGCGGCGGTGTCGCTTCCGTCGGCCGAGCCTTCGAGCGGATCCGCGCCGCAGGAGCCGGGCACCACCGCGGTCGAGTTGCGCGCCGTGGCAGTCGGGGATCCGGCCTGTCCCGGCAGCGACGTGCCGGGCGCAAGGGCGCGCGCGCCGCCGCAGGCGACGACGAGAACCGCCGCCAGCGCCAGGGCCGCGACGGCAGGCAGGAGGGGCGAGGGACCGTGGACGGCCCGCGGGGTGGTCGGGAGCATCGCGGGGGAGGCTACCATCGACCCGAACCGGGCGTCCTCCGCGGCGAATGGCCGCGCACGAAACACCCGGAGGAACCTCCTGCGGCTTACCGGGCGTTGATGTCATCGCCGCCTCGGCAAACGCTCCGGCCCCTCCGGGTGTGGATAACCTAGGGATCGACCGGGACCCTGTCAAGCAAGTTATCCACCACTGTCGGTGGAACCGGCGGGAATTGTCCACGCTCTCTCCACCGCACGCACAGCTCGATGCGCTTCGGTCCCGATCGCATCGCGCTCGGCCGTCACCGCTCCCGTTCGACCGCCGGCTCGGTGCGAACCGGATCCTCGGCCACGGGGGCCACGGATGCGCTGGCCAGGCTGCGAAGCACCACCGGCGACGACTGGAAGACCGCATTCGCGGTCCCCGCCGCGGCCCAGACGGTCTCGTGGAGGCTCAGGCGTGCGTCCATGATGACCGGGATCGAGCTGCTGTGGCCGAACGGGGGAATGCCTCCGATGGAGAACCCGGTGAGATCGTGCGCCTCCCGGGCCGTCGCACGCCGGATCCCGGGCAGACCCGCTGACTGCGGCGAGGCGTGCCGGATCGACACGGTCGCTGCCGGAGACGAGGACGATAACGGGCTGGAGCGTGCCGTCGGCCTTGGGCGCGACGAAGACGAGGCTCTTCACGATCTGGCCAAGCTCCGCGTCCACCGCGCGGGCAGCTTCCTCTGCCGTATGCGTGCTTTCCGGGAACTCGACGATCTCCAGGGTCACGCCCTTCCTGGCGGCCGCTTCCCGGACGGGCAGGTGGGGCGAGGGACGAGACTCGGACACGGTGGCGAATTCTATCACGTGGTCATCGCCATCCGAGCCGGATGGCCCCGGCGCGGCACCCGCCCCGGCTGGCAGAATTCCCCCGATGCGCCTCTTCGACCGTTCCCGTCCGTCCCGTGTCGTCGTCAAGGCGCTGGTCGAGAACGGGATCTGGGCATTTGACTGGGACGGCACGCTCCTCGACTCGATCGGCCGCACGCTGGCGACGTACCGCGAGATCTTCGAGGAGCTGGACCTGCCCTTCGATGAGGCCGCGTTTCGGGCCGCGTACTCGCCGAACTGGCGGCTGATGTACGGGCGGCTCGGCGTGCCGGCCGAGCTGTGGGACGGCATTGACCGGCGGTGGGTGGAAATCTACGAGGTCGAGGTGTCCCGGCTCGTGCCGGCAGCCGCGGACGCGCTGGACTGGCTGAGGCGGCACGGCCGCCGGCTGGCCCTCATCACCGCCGGCCACCGCGACCGCGTCGAGCTGGAACTCCGGGCAAACGGCCTGGTCGGCATGTTCGAGACCGCGGTGTATGGCGACGAGACGCCGCACCAGAAGCCCGACCCGTCTGCTCTCCTCCTGGCCGCGCGCTACCTGCGGACCTCGCCCTCCGAGATGGTCGTCGTCGGCGATGCGCCGGAGGACATGCTGATGGCGAAGCGCGCGGGCGCCGTCCCTGTCGGCGTGCTCACCGGGGCCTCGTCGCGGCGCCAGCTTCGATCGGGCGGGGCGAGGTGGGTGGCCCCCGACGTGGGTTCGGTGCTCGAGCCCCTGCGCTCCGAGGCATAGCGGCGTTTGCCAGGATGCTTCCGTTGGACAGCCCGTCGGGACGCGGGTAGGATGGTCGACAACCGAATAGCGGACAGGGGAGCACCCCGCGGTGCTGAGAGTGCGGACCGACCGCAGACCCTTGGAACCTGACCTGGCTCGTACCAGCGGAGGGAGTCCAGCCCACCGAGGACCTCTGTCCGATCCGGACGGAGGTCCCTTTGATTCTCCCGAAACGCCGCAGCGTCAGACGAACGGGGCTCCGGGCGCTCATCCTCGCGAACGGGAGCGTCCCGGACGGGGATCGGCTTCCCGCCGGAACCCTCGAAGGCCTCGACCTCGTGGTGGCGGCCGATGGCGGCCTGCTGACGGCTCAGGCGCTCGGCATCCGTCCGGATCTTGCCGTGGGCGACTTCGACTCGGCCGACCCGACCCTTGTCGCGAAGGCCGAGGCCGAGGGCGTGGCCATCGAGCGGGTCGCGGCCGAGAAGGACGAGAGCGACCTCGAGCTGGCCGTTCGGGCCGCGGTCGCCCGTGGGGCCACGCGCATCGCGGTCGTCGGGGCCCTGGGTGGGGCGCGCGTGGAGCACACGCTGGCCGGGCTTGCGCTGCTCGGCCTGGGCGCGGAAGGCGGCCGATCCCCGTTTGACATCGCCATCGTGGATGAGCGATCGACGGTTCGCCTCCTCGCCGGCGATCCCCGGGACGAGCGAACGGCGCACATCGATCTCGACGGCGAGCCCGGCGACTACATCTCGCTCCAGCCCTGGGGCGGCGACGCGACCGGCGTCACCACCGAGGGTCTGCGCTATCCCCTCCACGATGAGCCTCTTCGCATGGGCCCGTCGCGCGGGCTCTCCAACGAGCTGCTCGGGCGGCACGGGCGCGTGTCGTGTCGCGCCGGACAGCTCCTCGTCATCCACACCAGGCGCGCCGCCGTGGAAGCGGCGCGCATCGACACGGAGGTGTCATCGTGACGCAGCGCAGCGACGCCGTGGGCTATGCGCCCGGCGCCCTTCCCGATACGCACTGGCGGACGCGCGACATTGTCGTGACGGCGGTGATCGCCGTCGCATTCGGCGTCGTCTTCTGGGCCTGGGGGCTGGCCTGGGCGGCGCTCGACCCGGTCTTTGTCGCGGTCCCGTGGGCCAAGAACCTTCTCTACGCGGTCTGGCTCATCCCGGCCGTTCTCGCGCCGCTCATCGTGCGCAAGCCCGGCGCCGCGCTCTTCGCCGAGATGGTCGCGGCGGCCGTTTCGACGCTGCTGGGCAGCCAGTGGGGACCGGACACCCTGCTCTCGGGGTTTGTCCAGGGAGCGGCGGCGGAGCTCGTCTTCGCGTTCACCCTCTATCGCGTCTACACGTTCCCTGTGCTGGCCTCCGCGGCGCTCGCCTCCGCCGCAGCCGCATGGATCCACGACTGGGCGCTCTACTACGCTGCTGTTGACGCGGGGACCCAGATCCTCGTCGGCGTCGCCATGGGCATCTCGGCTGTCGTCATCGTGGCTGGGGGCTCGGTGCTCATCTATCGCGCCCTCCGCAGCAGCGGCGTGCTCGAGGGGTTTCCCGCCTGAGCCGCGTGGAGGTCTTTGCCGGCGATCCGGGGCTCGTGGAAGCCCGCGGCCTCGCGGGAGCACCGGACCGCCCCGAACCCGGGGCGATTCGCGCCCGCGACGTCTTCTTCCGCTATGCCTCGCGGACCGAGGCCGCGCTCCAGGACCTCAGCTTCGACGTCGAGCCCGGCAAGTGCCTGCTCGTCGTGGGCCCATCCGGGTCCGGCAAGAGCACGCTCGCCCTGGCGCTCACCGGCCTCGTCCCGGGCGATCATCCGGGCGAGTGGCGGGGATCGCTCGAGGTCGGCGGCCTCGACACGCTCGCGACGCCGCGCCCGGTGCTGGCGGCCCGCGTCGGTCTCGTCTTCCAGGAGCCCGGGAGCCAGGTCGTCATGGAATGGTTGGACGACGAGGTGGCGTTCGGCCTGGAGAACCGCGGCTGGCGTCGCGACGCAATGCTGCAGCGTGTGCCCGCGGCTCTCGGGGACGCCGGCCTCTCGGCCCTTGGGCGGCGGCGCTGCCGGACCCTGTCCGGCGGTCAGCAGCAGCGCCTCGTCCTGGCCGGGGTCCTCGCCCCCCGCCCGGGCATCCTCGTCCTCGACGAGCCGACCTCCAACCTCGACCCGGCAGGCGCGACCACGTTTCTCGAGCGGCTGGGCCGGATCGTCCGCGAGCGGCGCACGACGGTCGTGCTCATCGAGCACCGCGTGGATGCAGCATGGCCGCTCGCCGACCTCGTGCTCGCCCTCGACGCTTCGGGCAGGCCGATCGCGTTCGGGACCCCCGCCCGGGTGCTGGCCGACCACGGCAGCACCATGCGAGCGGCCGGGATCTGGCTGCCCGGGGAGGATGGACCGGGCGGTGCCCGCCCGGCCTCCGGGGTACCCGCTCCCTCGATCCAGCGCGGCGGCCCCGTCGTGACCGCGACCGGGCTCGGTTTCGCGTACCCGGGCGGCCCGCCGGTCCTCGAGGATGTCGCCGTCGAGATCGTCGCGGGTGAGCGGATAGCAGTGCTCGGCGCGAACGGCAGCGGGAAGACCACGCTCGCAAAGCTGCTCGTCGGCCTGCTCCGTCCGGCGCAAGGCGAGGTATCGCTCGACGGTGTGCGCCCGGACCGGCTCCCCTCTCGCGAGCTCGCCCGCCACGCCGGGTACGTCTTCCAGGACCCAGAGCTGCAGTTCCTCACCGACCGCGTGCGCGACGAGATCGCGGTCGGCCTGCGCCCGGAGGAGCGGGCGGCAGCGGAGGCGCTCGTCGAATCGCTCGGCCTCGCGCTTGCCCGCCTGGGGAACGCCAGCCCGTACAGCCTGTCGGGCGGCGAGAAGCGGCGCTTGTCGGTGGCCTGCTGCCTGGTCCGTCGCCCCGATCTCCTCATCCTGGACGAGCCGACGTTCGGGCTGGACCGCCGCGGGTACGGCGGCGTGATCGACCTGCTGCGGGAACGAGTCTCGGCGGGCACGGCTCTCGTTGCGGTAACGCACGACCTGCGGTTTGCGGCCGACATGACGGATCGCGCGGTTGTCCTGGCGGGCGGACGCCTCGCCCACGATGGAGCCGCAGACGGCCTGCTCGGCGACACCCCGTCGCTTCGCCGGCTGGGGCTGGCGGCATGATCGGGCAGCGCATGGTCCCCGAGCAGGGTGCGCTCGACAGCGTTCTCGGGCAGGCGAGCCCGCTCGTGAAGTTGGGCGTCGCCACGGCTTGGCTCTTCGGACTGATGTTCGTGGTGGACATCCGGGTGCCGCTCGTGCTGGCCGGCCTTGCCATCCTCGCCGGGCCGCTGCTTGGGAACGTCTCCCTTCGGCGGATGTTCCTTGGGGTGGCTCCGCTGTGGGCGGCCGCGCTCGGGATCACGGTGTTCAACACGCTCTTCGCAGCCGCGAACAACGATCCGACCTTGCCGGCGATCGCGCAGATCGGTCCCTGGCGGATCACCGAGGCGGGGCTGGTCGCGGGCCTCGCGGTGGGCTCGCGCGTCTTCGCCATCGTCGCCGTCGGCATCCTCTTCGGGCAGACCACCGACGCGACCCGCCTGGCGGACTCGCTCGTCCAGCAGGCACGGCTGTCGCCGCGTTTCGCCTACGGCGCGCTCGCCGCGTACCAGGCCGTGCCCCGGTTCGCCGACGACATCGTGACCCTGCGGCAGGCGCGGCGGATCCGCGGGCTGCGTGCGGGCTGGCATCCAAGAATCCTCGTGGGGTTACTCGTGCAGGCGATCCGCCACGGCGACCGGCTCGCCCTCGCCATGGACGCCCGCGCGTTCGGCAGCGGACCGCGGACCGCGTTCCGGGTGGTGGTCTGGGGGGCGCCAGACCTCGTCGTCGCCGTGCTGGGATTGGCCAGCCTGGCCGCAGCCCTCCTCGTCTCGCGACTGTAGGGGCCTCCCGCACGTGCCGCGCCCTGCGCCTCTATAGAACACCCGTTCTAGGCGGTTCTTGGGCGCTCACACGGGATCCCGGCGACTTGCGCCGTTTCCGCCGGGTGCCTACCATAGGTGGTCCTAGCGGTGAGAAGGCTGAAAGGCGACGGACACCCCTCGGAGCGAGGCGGCCGCTAGGCCTAGTGCGCGCCCGGGTTGCCTCTGTCGCGGACCGGTCGGGCGCGCTGAATCCTCTCTCTCTTTCTCGTGCAGTTATAGAACATGCGTTCTAAGCGGTTCCAGGCGCTCACAGTGGATTCTGACGGCTTGCGCCGCCTCCGCCGCGCCCTGTCGTGGATAGTCCTGGCGGTGCTGCTCGAGCCGCCGTGTCCGGGCAAGCCCAACCGCGCTCGCTGGTGAGTCGCCTGCTACGCTCCCTCAATGAGCAGGTTCAAACCAGGCGATCCGGCTCCGGACTTCGCCTTGCCGGATGACAACGGCATAGTCCACCGGCTGAGTGATCAAACCTCGCGCTGGACGGTCATCTACTTCTATCCCAAGGACGACACGCCCGGCTGCACGATCGAGGCGTGCGCCTTCCGCGACGGGAACGCGGACCTCGCGGCGCTCGGGGCGACGGTCTGGGGGATCAGCCCGCAGGACGCCCGGAGTCACGCCCGGTTCCGGGCCAAGTTCTCGCTGTCGTTCCCGCTCCTGGTCGATGCCGACCACGCCGTGGCCGACGCCTACGGCGCCTGGGTGGAGAAGAGCCGCTACGGTCGGACGTACTGGGGCAACGCGCGGAGCACCTTCCTCGTCGATCCGGATGGCCGAATCGCCCGTGCCTGGGAGAAGGTCTCCCCGGAGGGCCACGCCGACGAGGTGTTGGCGGAGCTGCGAGCGCGCCTGGGCCCGGGAGCCGGCAGCGCGGGAGCCGCGGGCGTGGGACGGGCATGACGGAGGCCACCATCGCCGCTCCCCATGCCGACCGTCCGGAGCGCTTCCTCGTCATCGTCGCCCACCCCGATGACGCGGAATTCGGGCCGGCGGCGACGGCCGCACGGTGGGCCGACGGAGGGTCTGTAGGGGAGCTGGTCTGCTGCACGAGCGGCGAAGCCGGCGGGGACGATGCGTTCGCGAGCCCGGAGGAGCTGTCGGCCCGGCGCGAGGAGGAGCAGCGGGCCGCCGCCGCGATCGTCGGCTACCGGGCGGTGCACTTCCTGCATCAGCCGGACGGCGCCCTCGAGAACGACCTGCCGCTTCGTGAGCAGCTCGTCCGAATCATTCGCACGCTGCAACCGGACGCCGTCCTCACCAACGATCCGACCTACCTCTTCCATTCGGACGGCCACATCCTCCACACCGACCATCGCGCCGCCGGGATGGCGGCGGTGGACGCCACCTACCCGGCCGCGCAGAACGCGATGGCGTTTGCCCGTCTCGCCCGGGCAGGCCTCCCGCCGCACAAGGTGGCGGCGCTCTACCTCTTCTGGGCGGCCGAGCCGGACACGTGGGTGGATGCCACTGGATACGAGGACCGCAAGGTCGCGGCGCTCCTTGCGCACGCGAGCCAGATGAGGGAACCGGCCGCCATGGACGAGCGCGTGCGCGGACGGCTGGCCGAGGAGGGGGCCCGGATCGGCACCCGTGCGGCCGAGGCGTTTCGGCTCATCCGAAGGCGGTAGCTCGCGGCACGCCGTGGTAGGCCGCGGAAGCCCGGGGCTATCCGAAGAACCGGTCGAAGGGGACGCCCACCGGCGAGCGGCCCTCGACCACGTCATGGAGGTGCCGAAGGAGCGGCAGTTCGTCCGCTCCGAGTCGCCCTGACGCCTCCAGCGCCGGCAGCGCGCCACCGGCGACCCGGATCGCCTCGAGCCCCTCGAGCGAAACGCCCTCCAGCCGGCGCAGCGCCTCCTCCACCGGCAGGCCGGTCCCCAGGAGGAAGCCGAGCCGGTGGTTCCGGCCGTGGCACGTGACGTGGAGATCACCGACGCCCGAGAGCCCATCCACCAGGCCCGGGTCGCCGCCGGCGAGGGCGACCAGCCGGCGCAGCTCGAGGGTGGCCTGTGCAAAGACGGCCGCCTCGTGGTTGTGCATGGCAAGGCTCTGCATGGCGACGCCGTGATCCGGCAGGGTGTCGCCCCTGGCTACGTCGCCCCGATCCCTTCCAGGCGGCAGGCCCGCCGAGCGTGCATAGAGGCCCGCTCCGAAGCCGACCGCAAGGACGTAGGCGTTCTTCATGGCCGCGCTTGCCTGGTGCCCGGCCAGGTCGGTAGAGGTCCAGACGTGGTAGTAGTCAGTGCGAAGGAGATCCGCCCAGCGGTCGATCTCGGCAGGATCCCGGCCGGCGAACACCACGCAGGTTTCGACGCGCCGGACGAGTTCGCCGGCAAGGCACGGTCCCGAGATCGAGGTCGGCTGGATGCCGGTGCCCAGCGAAGGGTCGAGCTCCGACAGGAAGGCATCGGGCATCGTCACGAAGGCTTCCCCACTCCACTCGATGCCTTTCGTGACCATGAGGACTGGCGTGCCCGGGCGCAGAAGATCGGCCAGACTGCGGCCCGCCCACCGGACGCCCGCGGAGCTGACGCCGAGAGCGACAGCATCTGTGCCTTCGAGTGCTTCCGGTAGCGACCCGGCCTCGAAGAACGACGCGCCGGCGGGAAGCGGGTGCCCGAGTCCCGGGTGGATGCCCGAGGCACGGAGCGCGGCGATGTACTCCCCGTCGAGATGCGTCCCCACGAGGCGCACCTGGTGGCCGCGATCGAGCAGGGGGGTGCAGAGCGCCGTCCCCATCCGGCCCGCGCCGAGTACCGTTACGACAGCCATCTCACCATCCTCCTGCCTGCCATGGAGCTCATGGACGCCGGCGGCCGATCCAGCCGGATAGCCCGCCAGGCGGCCCTCCGCCTTGCCCGCCCGGCTGGTCCCCCGGCAGCCCGCCCGGCATTGCCCTGGCCGGCGCTGCCCCGGTCGGGGCCAGCCATTCCAGCCGCTCGTCACGCCGCAGGGTAGCCGCCTGCCGCTCGTCCGCGGTGACCAGGAGCCACCCGCCGCGGTCGAGCAGCCCGGGGAGACGGGCAGGATCCGCGGCGAGAGCGACCACGAGGGCGTAGCCTGCGGCGGGCAGGCGGGCCAGGTCTCCTGGCGTCGCGATGTCCCACGCGAGGTGCGCGGGCAGACGCAGCCTGGGCAGGTCGGTCGCAAGCCAGAGTGCCCGGCCGGTGGCGGCTCGCCCCGCTCCGTCGTCCAGCCAAACCTGCCAGGCAACGTCCTCGGCCTCGCGCGCTGCCCGGATGCGCGACGTGTGCCGGTCCACGGCGGACCTGATGGCGGCGACCCGGTCGGGCGACCCATCCTGTCCGGGACCGACCAGCGTTGCCCCGGCGCGCAGGAGGCGGGCGACGGCCAGCTGCTCCGACCACCCTCCCGTCGGCCGCCCGCGGTCGCGGGCCGGCAGGATCGCGCCGATGCGGGGACCCGCCCGCCCGCCCGCGTCTCCCGGCCACTCGATGGCGGCGTCGATGACGGCGCCGACGCCTGCACGGACGGCCGCGAGGTGCGGCCCCTCGACGGTGAGCGCCGCCGGCCGGAGCGGTGCCACCGCTTCGAGCCACGCCTCGATCGGCTCGCCCGAGAGGAGGTGAAGCCCGTCCGCGGTCACGGCAACGCCCGACCAGGCCTCCAGCCCCTCCTCGGCCGCGGCCCGCGTCGCCGCCTCGCACTCCCGGACGTCCCCATCCCCTGGATCCGGAGGATCTCCGCTCCACCCTCTGCCAGCATGTTCGCATGGGCCCGGTGCTCCTGCGCGGCCGTCGTGCCGTCCACGTCGACTCCCGCCCACCCGCGTCCCTCCAGCGGCGCGGCCAGCGCCGCGACGCAAATGGGCCGCCGTTCGCCGCGGAGGTCCGTTCCACCGCCGAGGCCTCGATCGGTGGCCTCGGCTGCGGCGTCGCGGGCCAGGCCGAGCGCGGCGTGGGCCCACTCGCGCGCCCTTCGCGCGTCTCCCGTCCGCGCGAGCGCACGGCGGTGGAGCGCGCCGGTGGCCGCGGTGACCACGTTCGCGCCCGCCAAGGCAACGTCAAGGTGAAGCTGACGCACGGCCTCTGGCTCGCGCACCGGAAGCGGGGCGGCTCCGGGATGTGGCCGCAAGGCCACGCCCCTGCGTTGGAGCTCCGCCTCGATTCCTCCGTCGACCACCAGAAAGTCGTCCATGCCGGGTCTCACGAAGCCTGTCTCATCGTTCTGTCTCCCAGGTCCCGAACGGCATCGGCCCGCCCATCTTCCGGTGGCCTCCCTGGCTTGCTAGGATGCCACTCATGAAACTCGCGACTCGAATGGCCCGTATTGGTACCGAAACCGCCTTCGAGGCCGCGGCTCGCGCGCGCGCTCTCGAGGCCCAGGGGAAGGACATTGTCCATCTCGAGATCGGTGAACCGGATTTCGACACGCTCCCGAACATCCGGGAGGCCGCCAAGAAGGCGCTCGACAAGGGATACACCCACTACGGCCCCTTCAAGGGGTATCCCGAACTTCGCAAGGCCGTGGTCGATGACATCAAGGCCCGCCGCGGGCTCGAGTATGACCCAGAGCAGGTCCTCATCATGCCGGGCGCCAAGCCCGTCATGTATTTCACCATGCTCGCCTTCTGCGAGGAGGGGACCGACGCGCTCTACCCGGATCCCGGGTTCCCGATCTACGAGTCGATGATCCGGTTCTGCGGCGCGGGGACGATCCCGATCCCGATCCGCGAGGAGAACAACTTCCGCATCGACATCCCCGAGCTGGCGAAGCTCATCACGCCGAGCTCGCGCCTCCTCATCATCAACTCCCCGGCCAACCCGACGAGCGGCGTCCTGACTCGCGAGGACCTCGAGGCGATCGCGAAGCTCGCCCTCGAGCACGACCTGGTGGTGCTCTCCGACGAGGTCTACAGCCGGATCCTGTACGGGCAGGAGCACGTATCGATCGCGACCTTCCCGGGAATGAGGGAGCGGACGATCCTCCTCGACGGGTGGAGCAAGACGTACGCCATGACCGGCTGGCGCCTGGGTTATGCCGTGGTGCCCGAGCCGTGGATCATGGACATGGCGCGCTTGGTCATCAACAGCGTCAGCTGCGTGTCGTCGTTCAGCCAGATGGCTGCGCTCGAGGCGCTCACCGGCCCGCAGGACGGCGTCGACGCGATGGTGACCGAGTTCCAGGCCCGCCGCGACCTCATCGTGGACGGCCTGAACGGGATCCCCGGCATCACCTGCCTGAAGCCGGAGGGCGCCTTCTACGTCTTCCCGAACGTGTCCGGCACCGGCCTCACCGGCTCCCAGTTTGCCGAGCGCGTGCTCCTCGAGGCGGGCGTCTCCACGCTGTCGGGCACGGCCTTCGGCAAGGTCGGCGTGAACCACGTCCGGATGAGCTACGCGGCGTCCCGCGAGCGGATCCAGACCGCTCTCGACCGCATCAACGACTTCGTGGCGAAGCTGTAGCGAGTCCCCGGTGTGGGGGGCGCTTGGTGGGGCCGGCCGCGCTGCCAGGGCTGGCCTGCCGCCCTGGCTCCCGGCGTGGGCGTGCGCGTGGAGCACGACCGCGACCGCCTCGAGGCCTCCAGAGGGTCTCGTCGGCGCGATTTGTGCGCCGCCGGCAGGGAACTGGCAGGGGCGCGGCCTGGAGGCCACGTTGACCGCCTCGGCACGTGCGCCGGGCGCACAACGCCGACCGCACGCGGCTCGGACCGTCGCGGTGGTGCGCAGGACGCAAGCCGCCCCGTCGGCTGGATTGTCAGGAGGCCCCCCGGGATCGCGTGGGCGCGGGGGCTGCGCCTGATCCTGCGTCGGGCTCCGAGGCGGCGGGCTCCGAGGCGGCGGGCTCCCGCGCGGCCCGGAGCTACTCCAGCGGCGGCAGCGGGTCGACCGCCTCGTCCATCGACGCGACGATGTAGGCGATGGTCTCGCCCACGGGGATCTTTGCGCCTGGGACGGCGCCCGGCCTGATCCCCTTCAGGTAGCCGCTCGCGGGCGACTCCAGTTCTGAGACGGCCTTGTCCGTCTCCAGCTCGAGCAGGGGCTGGCCCTCCTCGACACGGTCGCCTTCCTCGACGAGCCAGGCCTGGATGACGCCCTCTTCCATGAAGTCCGTCATCTTGGGAACGAATACTTCCTCGGCCATGGTTTCGGTTCTCCTCGGCGCGGGGCGCCTCGCGTGCTGGGAATGCTGCGAGTATCGGTATTCGGGCGATCTTAGCGACCCATCACCTGGCGGATGGCAGCGATGATGGAGTCCGAGTCGGGCCAGACGCCGGCCTCGATGCTGTTGGCGAACGGGATCGGCGAATGCCGGCCGGTCACGCGCACCACCGGGGCCTTCAACTGGTCCCAGGCGCGCTCGATGACGACCATGCCCCACTCGTTCGCCGGACCGTAGTCGCGGCACGCTTCGGCGACGACCACCGCCCGCCCGGTCTTCCGGGCCGACGCTCCGATCGTCTCCTCGTCGAGCGGGGCGACCGTGCAGACGTCGACGACCTCGACGCTGATCCCCTCGGACGCCAGGGTCTCCGCCGCGATCATCGCGTGCCACACCATGTACCCCGACGCGACGACGGTCACGTCGGTGCCCGTGCGCTTCACGTCGCACCGGCTCAGGGGAAGAACGTAGTCCTCGTCGGGGACGAGCCCCTTGAACGCGTAGAGGGCCTTCTGCTCGAGGAAGATGACCGGGTTGTCGTCACGGATGGCGGCCTTCATCAAGCCCTTGGCGTCGTACGGGGTCGAGGGAAGGACCACCTTGAGGCCGGGGATGTGGGCGAACCAGACTTCCAGGCTCTGGGAATGCTGCGCCGCCGTGCTCTTGCCCGCGCCGCCCCCCTGGGGCATGCGCAGGACCCACGGCACACTGCACTGCCCGCCGGTCATGAAGCGCAGCTTCGCCGCCTGAGTGGCGATCTGGTCCATCGCCAGCCCCGAGAAGTCCACGAACATGATCTCCGCCACCGGGCGCATGCCCACCAGGGCCGCACCGGTGGCCGCGCCGACGATCGTGTTCTCGGAGATCGGGCGTGTTGCGGACGCGCTCGGCCCCGAATTCGTCGAAGAGCGTGCGGGTCACCCCGAACGCCCCGCCGTGCTTGCCGATGTCCTCGCCCAGGAGGAACACCGACTCGTCCCGTCGCATTTCCTCGCGGAGCGCCTCGCGGATGGCCTCCTGGTAGGAGAGCAGCTTGGCGGGGACGCCCTCTGGGACCTGGCGGATGAGGTCGGGCGACATGGTCGGCGCGGTGGCGCCGAGGGATGTTGCGTCTCGTTCAGGTGCAGTCATGGCAGATCGTCCTGTCTCGTCGTCGCGCTTGGGTCGTCGCGCCGCTACGCGTAGATGTAGTCCATGTTGGTCGCCGGGTCCGGCTCGGGGCTCGCCTTGGCGAACTCGACGGCGGCGTCGATCTCCTGCTTGACCCCCTCGACAATCCCGTCGAGCTCAGCGGCGGTTGCGATGCCCTGCCCCTCCAGGTAGGCCCGGAAACGGGGGATCGGGTCGTTCTGACGCCACTCCTGCACCTCGGACCGTTCCCGGTAGACCTCGGGTTCGCCGGCGTAGTGCCCGTCGAACCGATAGGACTCGGTGACCAGGAGCGTGGGACCCTCGCCGGCGCGGGCACGAGCCACCGCGGCGGTCGCTGCCTCGTAGACCGCCAGAACATCGAACCCGTCCACCCGGATCCCCGGGATCCCATAGCCCTGGGCGCGGATCGACAGATCCTCGACCTTGGTCGATTCCTCGATCCGGGTCGACACGCCGTAGTGGTTGTTCTCGAGGACGAAGACCACCGGCAGGTCCCAGACCGAGGCCATGTTCAGTCCCTCGTGCCAGTTCCCGGTGTTGGCGCCGGCGTCGCCGGTGAAGGGGGCCGCCACGCGATCCTCGCCGCGCATCTTGAACGCCAGTGCCGCGCCCACCGCGAGCGGGATGCCCGACCCGACGACGGCGAGCGCGCCCAGGCTTCCCGGTCTCGAAGGCGGCGATGTGCATCGAGCCGCCCCGTCCCTTGCAGTAGCCGGTCTCCTTGGCCATGATCTCGGCCATCATCAGCTTGACGTCGGCGTTCTTGGCGATGTTGTGGCCGTGACTGCGGTGCGTCCCGGCGATGAGGTCATCGTCCCGGAGGGCCATGCACACGCCGACGCCCGAGGCCTCCATGCCGATGTAGGTGTGGACGGCTCCCTTGAGCTGGCCCCGCTTGAAGAGGTTGGTCGCGGCCAGCTCGAACAGCCGGATGCGGTTCATCCGGCGGAACATCTCGAGGTACAGTCCGCGGTCGAGTTCCACTGTCGAGATCCCTCCAGGGTGACGCCGTGTCCTGGTGATGCTGTCCGCCCGCCGCTCGCTCTCCAGCCGGATCGGCCAAAGGGTGACCGGTACACCAGTGCTGAGCTGCAGCAGTTGATGGTAGCAGGGACGTGCCGGGAGACGCGCAGGCAGGGTGACCTCGCCGGCCCCGCCTGCGGGACCGAACACGGTGATGGCTGGCGTCGGATCCATGGGTTGGGTGCGCAGCGACGGATAGCCACGGGGCGGCGTTCGGCGCCCGTCGTCAGCCATCGGCGGCCGCCGCGATCGTTGGCAGCCCCGCGATCGTTGGCAGCCCCGCGCACGGTGGACAGCCCCTGGCGTTGGGCAACCATGGCGTTGGGCAGCCCCCGTGTGCAAAGGACGAGCATTGCCGGCGGTCACGACGCGCCGAGGCGCCCCGTGGGGACCTCCGAGATCCTCGCTGGCGCCGAGCCGGAGTGTCAGGAGGTCCGGCGGAGCCGCCGGGGTCGATCCGGCCGCACGCGCGGACGGTTGCCGACCGCCGCGCCCCACGGACAGACCCCGGCCGCGGTTGGGAGCGGGCACTTGCCAGGGCACGCTGCAGCCACTGCGCGTCCTTTGCACGCGCCCTATCCGGGCGGGATCTCCCGCAGACGGTTACCCGCGCTTGGCCGCGGACTCCACGGCCTCACGCAGCCGCCGCATGCGGTCGTCGCGCTCGCGCACGAACCGCTCGATCGCGGCAAGAATGTCCTTGGTCGTCAGGTGGGCCTCCTCGATGACCTCGTCGAGCGTGCCGCCGGTCCGCCACCGGTTGTCCCAGTCGGCGGAGAGGGAGTACTCGTCCGCGATCGGGCTGTCCACCCACTCCCGCATCTGGCGGAAGGCCCGGTTCGTGATCGCCATGCCGTCCATGCGATCTGCCATGGAGATGATCGACGCCTGGTAGCTCGCCGGCTGCAGGCGGAAGAGCTGCGGGCTGATGGTCGCCACGATCTTCACGTTGAGCCCGGCCTTCTCGATCTCGGGAAGGAGCTTGACGACGTTGGCGGTGGAGGTCGTCCCCTGGACGAAGATCGTGCCCATGGCCGGCTTGCCTGGCGTGAACCCGCGGATGAGGTAGGCGCCCTTTGCCGCCTCGAGATGCGACGCCATGCCGAGTGCCTCGCGGTCGGGCAACTCGGTCGGCGGGCGGGTGAGGTGGAGGGCCACGATCGGCGCCTTCTGCTGGAAGGCCGCCCCGAGGACGACCGGCACCTCGTTGTACTCCCACGGGTGGAGGTCGATGACCGCTCCCTCCGGGAACAGCGTGGTCACGGCCGTCTCGAAGATGCCGAAGTGCGTGCGGGAGTCGTCGGCCGTCTCCGGCCCGGAGTGCCCGGCCACCCACAGGATCTTGCCGACCTTGAGGTCGCAGTCCTGGGCGAGCTGGCTGAACAGGCGCAGGGGTCCGTACTTGAGGTATGCGAACGAACCGTAGGTCGAGCACGCTCCGTAGTAGCCGTTGAACGCGTGGAACGGGTCCTCCGCGAGGTTCACGCTGGCCATGCCGGCGAGCATCCCGGCGTTGGTGAATTCGGTGATCTCGGTCGGCAGCAGCGCCCCGGTCGTGTTCGAGTCGCGGTTGTACCAGCCGAAGCCGGGGAGGTCCTCCCACGGCTTGGCAAACCCGGCCAGGTTCGTGGACTCCGCGAGGTCGGCCGAGGCTGCAATGAAGAGTGGCCGGCCGTAGTCACGCTTCGCGATCGCGTTGACCCAGGAGCCCCACGCAGCCGAGGGCGGCGCGGTTCGGCTGCTTCTCGCCGGGCTTCTTGTACATCTCGGCTCGGGTAGTTCCGGTAGTCCCAGAAGCGCTTGTCGTCGAAGATCGCCGCGCCCTTGCCACCGAGGTTGAACGTCGCGATCTCCTCGGGCACCCGGGAGGCGAGCTCCAGGAGGCGGTCCGAGATCGCGACGGTGGTGTCCATGCGAGCCCGCAGGACGGAGATGGCGATGCGGAGGTTGGCCTCGGCCTGCTTCCGCACCTCGGCCGGGTCTGCCGGGGCCGGCTGATCGACCCCCTCGTACGTCACCCCGTACCTGGCCATGAACTCCTTGCGGACGGCCCAGAACTCCGGGACGTTCATGGCGTGCGGGACGCCGTGGGACTTGTTGTCGACCTTGCCGTAGTTGCGGCCCTTGCGGGTCTTGACCCATGCCGCGCAGGGAACGCGGTCCGGGTTCTCGCCGCGGGCGGCCTCGAGCACGGCCCGGGTGACGGGTCCCCACTCCATGCCCTCGAGGGTGCCGTTGACCTTCCAGCCGTACGACGCGAACCACGTCTCGGGCGTGCCGGGAACCACCGCGGAGATCGGCGTGTCGTCGATGCCGAAATCGTTCCAGTCGATGAGGAAGACGAGGTTGGAGAGCCCCATACCCCACGCGTTGTTGCGTGTTTCGGCCGAGCCGCCCGGCGTGAGGCCGCCCTCACCTTCGATGGCGAAGACCTTGACGTTCTCCGCGCCTGCCATCTTGAGCGCGAGGGCCTCGCCGGCGGCCGGGGGCATGCCGTGGCCCGAGGGGCCCGTGTTGAACTTGAGGAAGAGGGACCGCCCGGCCATCTCGGCGTGTCCCGGCAGCCCGCCCCGGTGTCGAAGGCCGGGGAGCTGCTCCCAGGTCAGCGCCCATCGGCCGCCGTCCGGGAAGCCGAAGCGACTCTTCTCGCCGTCGCACTCCTCGCGCACGCGGAGCGTCTCGTTGAGCACCGCGAGGGTGGCGTAGACGAGCGGGACGGTGTGGCCCGCGGAGAGCACGAAGCGGTCCTGGAAGCGGCGCCACGGCTGGCGGATGTCCCAGTTCATCGCGCCCGACAGCAGGGTGCTGAGCAGGAGGTGCACCTTCGAGCGGGAGCCGCCCGGGTGGCCGCTCTGCCGGTAGTTCAGGGTCAGGTCGATCATCTCGTCGACCAGGTCCTTGATGACCTCCCAGTGCTCGAACGCTGCCTCGGACTCGGCGTACAGCCGGTCCACGGGCGCGAGCTTCGTCGTCTCCACGGTGCGTCCTCCGTTGCTGGCTCGTCCGGCACAGGAACCCGGGCAGGGCCTAAGGGGATCGGATGGCTGTCGTCCGCCGAGCCGGTGGCATCGTACCGCAACGCGAGATCGTCCTGACCGACATCACGGAGAGCCCGAACCACTGCGGAGCACGGGACACGCGATCGCCGACGAGGAGGAGATCGAGGGGGTCCGCGGTACCGGCTGGGCGCCGCGGGGACGCAGCTCCGGTCCTCCCGCGGCCGTGGTCGGCCGCTGCGCCAGCGGGCGGGGCTCCCCCCGCGGCCAACCCGGCCAGCCACCTTGCCATTCGCAAATCCCCGTAGCGTTGGCCGGTCTCGGCGCGGCCAACAGGGCCGCGGTCGGGGATCGGCCGCGGCGCGCGATGCCCGAAGCGACCCGCCGCGTGCGTGGACCGGCATGATCCCCGCCGCCGCCGACCCCGGTGGCCATAGCAGCACCGGCCAGCGCTACGCCGGTTCGCGCCTGGCAGGGTCGTCGAGCCGGGCCGAGAGGATAGTCGGGCCGCGTGGGTCGCCGAGCCGGGGGTTCTGCCATTGCGCCAGGGCGTGAGCACTAAGCAACCCGTGGATGACGAGCCGACGGCCCGCCGCCCGGACCGGCAGCTCGCTTGTCCCGGCTCACGCTCGTGCAGGGAGGATCAGCAGCGGTCGGTCCCTCGCGCCGTCATTCACGCCGCCTGGTCGGTCGCGTACTGCTCGCGGGATGGCGCGGTGGCAGAAAGGCCGCCGGCAGGGGCCGCCGGCAGGAGGCCGACGGTAGAGCGACCGAAGGCTGAGCGACTGCGCGGCGCCTACTTCGCCTTCTGGAGCTTCACGTCGCCGTTCGACGTCACGATCGTGAGGGCGGCCCGGGGATCGTCACCGGCGGTCGCGTCTACCGCGGTTGCGTTCGCGGGCGGCGTCGGGGTGAGCGGGAACTGCGAGAGCACTCCGCCGCCGCTCGTCTTCGCCGACAGATGGAAGGAGGCGGCCGGTGGAAGATTCAGAGTGACTGTCCCGTTGGATGTCTCGAGCCGGTGGTCACCCGCGGCGAGCGACCCGGCGAACGTGACGTAGGCGTTCGTCGTGCGCGCCGTGACGACCGCATCGCTCGCGTCGATGGTGATGGGCCCGTTGCTGGTCTCGACGTCGACCGAACCCCGCGCCCCCTCGATGCGGATGCGGGCGTTCGACGTGGTCGCCTTCACGTCGCGAGCGGGGCCGGTCACGGTGACATCTGCGTTGGATGTCTGGATGTCGGCGCCGTAGACCTCGGTGTCCGTGCCTCCCGCGGCCACGGTCACGCTCCCGTTGGTGGATCGCACGGCCACGGGCCCGACCAGCCCCTCGACCCGCACGGTCCCGTTCGTCGTCTGCACGCTCACGGCCGAATGGCCGGGGACCGTGATGGTCACGTCGGCGCCGCTCGTGGCCCCGCCGGCGGGCTCGGTCCCACGGCGTCGCGCGCACGAGCACGCGAGCCGATCCCTGGTCCTCGACGGCGACGTCGATCTCGCCGAGAAGGGCGTTCGCCTCGTCCTTGGTGGGCGCGTTCGCCCGCTTCACTACCGTCACCTCGGCCGACGGCGACGTCCCGGCCGTGATGGTGACGTTGCCGTTGAACGTCTCGACCTCGATCTGCGGCGACATCGACCAGATCGCCAAATCCACCGAGCGGACGATCGTTTCCTCGGCGCGGGCGGAGTTCGGTCGAGGCTCGCGTGCAGCCGGCGACCACCGTGGCCGTCGCGACGAGGGCGCCGCAGAGGAGGGCGACGAGCGCCGGGTGGGCTCCGCGAGGAATCGCCGTTCATGCCCGTGCCTCCCGGATCGCCCGGCCGACGTTCGCCAGGCCCTCGCGCAGGTCGTCCTCAGACGGCCAGCCAAACCCGATTCGCATGTGCCGCCTGGGCTGCTCGAACCAGTGCCCCGGACCCACGTACGTACCGTACTCCTCGTTGAGGATCCGGTAGAAGCGGTCCACGTCCACCTCGATATCGGGGCGAATCCGCGGGAAGCAGACCACCCCGCCCCCGGGCTCCACCCACTCCAGCTCGCCCTGGCCCGCCACCCACTCCCGCACGATGGCGACCCGGTGGGCGATCGAGGCCCGCACCGCGGCGAGACGCTCCCGGCGCCGGCGGTAGGCAGCAAGGGCGAGCGCCTGGTCCACCACCGAGTCGGCGAGCGAGATCTGTTCCTTGGCGGCCAGGAAGGTCTCCATCAGGTCGCGGTCGCGGCAGACGATCCAGCCGGTTCGCAGCCCGGGCATGCCGTAGGTCTTCGAGAGGGAACTGACGCTGATGGCCCGCGGGCCCATGCCGGCCGCCACGGGAAGGGGCTGGCCGTAGGTCATGTCGCGGTAGGTCTCGTCGAGGAGGAGCCGCGCGCCCCGCTCCTCCACCAGGGCCACGATCCGCCGCAGCGTGGCCTCGTCCATCATGGCCCCGGTCGGGTTGTGCGGGCAGGTGAGGCTGACGAGCCTGGTTTGTGGCGTCATGAGGGCCGCGATGCGCTCCGGGTCCACCCGGTACCCGTCCTCGAAGGCCAGGTCCAGGCAGGCGATGTCGCAGCCGATGGCGCGGGGCGTCTCGATGTTGCTGCCGTAGTTGGGCCGGGCCACGACCAGGTGGTCGCCGGGCTCGAGGAGCGAGGTGGCGACGATGAAGAGTGCGCTGGCGGCACCGGAGGTGAGGAGGACGTCGTCCGGAGTGGCGCCCGGCGTGTCCGCGGCGATGAGCGCGCGGAGCTCAGCGTTCCCCATGTGGTTCGTGTACTCGAGGGCGGCGCGGTCAAGCTCGGCGGAGGCCTCTTCCAGCAGCGGCCGCAGCGGCTCGTCCGCCATGGAACTCTCGGTCAGGTTGTACCGGATGCGCCCGTACCCCAGGTTCTCGGGCGACTCGATCTCGATGGGCATCCGCCGGTAGCGCATCTCAGGTGATGGAGGCCGGTGAGAGCGGCTCGCCGAGATCAAGCTCGACCGCGTGCCTCAGCCACCGCTCAAGAACCGGGTCGGCGACGCACCACCCAACCCGCTCGTCGTAGGTGATGACCTCGGATTCGCCGAGCGCCGATCGCGCCCTTCGCACGCTCGATGCGGGCATGCCGGCCCGTTCAAGGAACTGGTGCCCGGTCAGCTCGCGGACAGGCTCCCTGGCGAGGGCGCGGAGAAGCCGGCGCTGCCCGGAGGCCAACCCCTCGTATCGCAGCGCGAGCTCGCCGCGCTGACGCAGCAGGAGAGCCACGAGCCCGCGCTTCACGCACTCGTCGTCGATCGGTCCCTCACCTTCGTCGAATGCCGACGCCGCCAGGAGCTGGACGAAATGGGGGATGCCGCGCATGAGCTCGTAGAGAAGGATCGCGGCGTCGGAGTCCATCTCGCGTCCGGCAGCTGCCGATCTCGCCCGCACGAAGTCGACCATCTCGGCCCGGGGGATCACCTCGAGCGAGAGCGGCTCGGCGATGTGCTGCAGCGGGGCCCCTGCTCCTGTGAACAACCGGGTCATGACGTGTCGACGGGACCCGCAGAGGACGAGGCTGACCTGGGGGAGGTCGTCCGCGATTGCCTTCCAGACCCCGGGAAGCGCGGCATCGATCTCGGCCACCTGCTGGAACTCGTCGACAACGAGACAGACGGGGTGACCGTCCCGCGCCGAATCCGCCAGCAACTCCACCGGGCGACGGATCGCATCGAGAAAGGACGGGTCGCGGCCGCTCAGTGCAAGCGCGACCTGCCACCCATCACGCTCGAGAACCGGGGTCACCCACGGGATGCGGCGCAGCCGCTCGCCGATCTGCTCGGCCGTTCCCACCAGCCAGCCGAGCGCGCCATCGATGACCGCCCGTGTCAGGTGCTCCGCGACCTCGCGCCGGTCGCTCGCGTAGAACAGGTTGGCCATGCCCACTCGGGCACCCTGCCGACGGGCATCCGAGACGGCCCGAAGCAGGAGCGACGTCTTTCCGTATCGCCTGGGCGACATGAGGAAGACGTTCTGCCCCCGGAGCATCCGCGATACGAGGAAGCCGGTCTCGGTCTTGCGGTCCCCGAAGGCCTCGCCCGTGACGGGACTACCCGCGTGGAAGGGGTTGTTCACGACACCATCCTAGCGCGTGACGCAATGTGCGTGGCGCACTATGCGTGGGGCACTATGCGCCGTTCCCGCTCACGTCGTCGATGCGCGTCCGAACGTGCCGGGTCTAGAGCGCCCGCATGCGGTTGTTCTTTGGGTTGTGCTCGACCTCGGCGAGGCCGAGCGCCTCGAGCAGCGGCGGGACGTACATCCCGAAGCGACCGCGCAGGCCCTTCTTGAGTCCGTACCATCCCCCGACCGGGTTGTCCGCTGAGCGGGCCCAGGCCTCGACGGTGCCCTCTGCGGCCGGCTTCTGCTCATCGGCGCTGCCGAGCGGCATCCAGTCCCCGTGCGTCTTCAGCATGGCGTGGAGGTCCTCGATACAGCGCAGGTGATACCGAAGCTGCGTCGTTCCCACCTGGCAGACCAGCGCCGGCGGATCGGTCGCCTCGTCGCGGTACATCTGGTACGTGGACGACCCGCTCGGGGTCGTCAGCTGCCACGGCTGCTCGCGCGTGCCGGTTCCTTCCGTGTCACCTGAAGCCATCCTTCGTTCTCCCTGTCTCCGACCGGTGCGCTGGACCGCGGCGGAGCACGCTCGGACCGCGATCGCCGACCCGGACTCGCGAGTCGGCCGGCGAGTGTACACCGCATCGGCGAAGGAACCTGAGGGGCCATCCCCTGGGGTCCTCGCTTGGGGTTCGCGCAGATGCAGGCAGGGCGGGGTTGACGATCTACCCGGCGCGGGCGAGCAGCTCATCCAGGCGATCCCAGGTCTCGCTCATGCCCGGGACAACGCCCATGTCGAGCACCGTCTGGAGCTGATCGGCCGATTCGAACCGGCCCCGGCTGGCGATCCTCGTTCGGCCACCGAGGTCCTCGAATTCGACGACCTCAACAAGGCGGCGCAGGCGGCCAGGAAGGTGGCCTGGTTCGTCCTCGAGTCGGTCCGACCAGGCTCAGCGCGCACCGTGGGCGGTGGGGTCGGCGTCGGCATCACGCGACGTTCTCTGTGCCCCGCAGGCGACCTATGGGACGCGGCCGCGGGCCTCGCCGCCGGGCACTGGGGACAGCTCCAGGTCGAACTCAGGCGCTCCGACGGTGACGATCCCCAGGTAGCCGTCGACAGTGACGATCTGGCCGCCTTCGAGTCGCTCGGCCGCGTGGGAGACGCCGTTGACGCAGGGGATGCCGAGCTCGCGGGCGATGATGGCGCCGTGGATGAGCATGCCGCCGCGGCGTTCGACGATGGCAGCGGCCAGGGGGACGAGGTGGCTCATGGTCGGCTGGATAGCGTCGCAGACCAGCACCTCGCCGGCCCGGAACCGACCGAGATCGTCCGTGCCGCGGACGACGCGGACCAGGCCCGTGGCGATGCCCGGGGAGGCAGGCTGCCCCACCATCTGTCGTGGGGACTCGCGGGGCCCGGTGGGCGCGGCAGACCCGGTCCGGGCGCCCGGTCCGGCATTCGCGACCGGCTCCTTCCCGACCGCGGCGGGGAGTTCGACGGGCCCGCCCCGGGCGTCGAGCAGCGCCTCGGCGACGGCGACGGCGGCGCCCTCCGGGATGTGCCCGCCGTCACCCAGCCGCCCCGCGTTCCGCAGGCGTTCGACCCCGAGCTGGATCGCCCGGAGGAGCTGGCTCTCGATCCTGCCGACCAGGAGGTTGTCGTCGTCGCGGAGCCGCCAGCTCAGGCGCCCGATCTCGAGGACCTCCCGCGCTTCCTCCCGGCGGTCGGCCCCCACGGCCTCGAACAGCCTGCGCTCGAGCGCGGAGACAGCGGCGCCGTTCCCGCCCGCCTCGCCACCCCCCGACGCCGTGGACACGGCCGCCAGCTCCAGGATGGTCCCGAACACGAGCCCCGGCCGGTCCGAGAGCCGTTCCTGGTTGTAGGCGACGTCCATGAAGCCCTCGAGCAGGGCCTCCAGCTCGGGGATCACCTCCCGCGAGCGATCGACCCCGAGGCGGGCGCGCAGCGATGCCCGCCAGTCGAACGGCTGGTTGCCGGGGGCTGTGCCATCCCCGCCGGCCGCGTCGTGCACGTCCTGCAGTGCTGCCCGCAGGTCCGCATCCTCGCGCGCTCGGCCGGCCAGGTGCTCAAGCGCCCGGTTGCGCGAGACGGCCACCATCCGCTCGCCGCGGAGGAGCCCCACGAACTCGTAGGGGTCCGCGGGGCGGACAGCGTCGTTGTAGTAGGTCCCGAGCTGGCGGGCTCCGTGGGCGAACGGGATGAAGTCGTCGTGGTAGATCCTGCGCCAGTGCTCCAGCGCCGCGGCGCGCTCCGCGATCGCCGCGGCCAGCGCGCCGTCGTCGAGCGTCTCGATCGGCTCTGATGCGAACCGTGCCCCCAGCCCCTCCAGCTCCGGGATCAGTTCGTCGGCCACGCGGCGCGCAAGTGCCGCCAGGCGCCGCATCCCCGGGCGCAGCGACAGGTACCACGACCGCGGGTCGTCGGCCGCGGGGACCCCGGTCGTGATCGGCCGCGCCTGGAGCACCGTCAGACGGTCCCGTCGCCCGGTCCACTCGGTATCGGGAGGCCAGCCGAAGAGCGACTCGATGCGGAGCACCGTTCCCAGCACCTCGCCCAGGTCCCCGGGGTCGAGAATGGGCGCACCTCGTTCATCGGGCTCGCCCCCGCCATCGGCGCGGTCGATCTCCCCTGCTCCCTCGTCCCGCTCCCCCGGGCGCCACGACAGCACCTCGCCGGTCGTTCGATCGAGGACCCAGCGATCGGGATCAACGGCCCCGTCCACCAGGTCGCCACAGGGGCCGGTGACCGCCTCGATGATCGCGTGGTCCAGTGCCGGCTCCCGGGGATCGCGGCCGAACGCCACTCCCGACCGGTCCTCGTCCACGAACGCCTGCACCACGACGGCCATGCGGCTCTGGCCCGGATCAAGTCCCAGCTCCTGGCGGTAGAGGAGCGCCGCATCCGACCAGAGCGACGCCCATACGACCTGCACCGCGTCGAGGACCGCCTCGGGCCCGACGACACCCACGACCGACTCGTGCAGCCCGGCGAAGGAGCGCTGCGCGGAATCCTCGCCCGGTGCTGACGAGCGAACGGCGAGCGGCCGGTCCGGGCCCAGCCCGCGCACCGCCGCCCGAATGGCCTCGCCGACGGCAGGTGGGATGGGCGCCGCGAGGAACGCCGAGCGGATCCGCAGCGCCGCGTCCCACAGCTCCTCCCAGCGCATCGACTCGAGCGGCTTGCGTCCGAGCTCCATGCGGACGGCCCGGTCCAGGCCAGCCTCCTTCACGAACGTCTCGTAGGCCAGCGCCGTGATCAGGAACCCCGGCGGCACCCGGAACCCGGCCCGTGCCAGCTGCGCCAGCTTCGCCGCCTTGCCCCCGACCAGCCGGTCTTCGCAGTCGGCGCCCTCCGCGAGAGCGACTACCCAGCTTCTGTCGGGATCCACTGCCAGACCTCCTGGAAGCGGGTCACGTGGAAGAAGCGGACGACATCCACCCGGAACAGGGCGGTGGAGGGGGCATCCACGAACGTGCGGAGGTACGGGTGGCGTGCGATCAGGAGCGCAGCCCACCCGTCGAGGACCGCGCCGGGCGACATCTCGCGGGCCCGGCCGGTCACGGTGATCGCCTCGACGTTCATCAGCTGGCCCGGGAACGCGCTCCTGCTGTCCACAACCAGGGCCACGTGGTCACACTCGGTGAGCAGGCGGTACTTCCTCGAGGCCTTCGGCGTGGCGAAGAAGAAGGCCGTCAGGTCGTCATGGAACGCGAACGCCACGACCGAGCCGTAGGGCTGGCCACCGCCCTGGGTGCACAGCACGCCGAACGACTGGCTTCTCACCAGCCGGCGGATCGTCTCGGCAGCATCCGCGGGCACCGCCTCCTCCGTCCCGATATCGAGCCGCCCCGCGAAATCGGGACCGAGGACAGGCTCATCCATGGCTGACACGAGGGCAAGGATAGCCGGTACCGGTCGGCCCTCGGGCAAAGAGCACCGGCGCCGCCCGTGCCCTCCGGCCATGGCGCGCCGACGCCTCCGCCGCTATCGTTCACCCACGGGCCGGTAGCTCAGTGGCAGAGCAGGGGACTTTTAATCCTCGTGTCGTGGGTTCGAATCCCACCCGGCTCACCAACATTCAGGCGTGATCATGAACGCCCGCCGGGACAACACGGCCTTCAGAAACGGCCGCGGAGGGCCTCATCCAGATCGCGAAGCAGCTCACCGACGCGCCCTCCACCAAGTGGTGCCGCGGGGTAGCGGGTGAGCACGTCAACGACGATCGGTGTCGCGCGCCGGCGAGCTTGGTCAATGTGATCAGCACCGACCTCTCGATCATCGCCGGCCAGAAGTTCGGCCGCTCTCGCCGCGTGGGCCGCTGCCCCCAGAATGTGCTTCACCTGGTGAGCGTCGGCCAGTGGATGCAAGTACGCCGCGGATGCCGCGCACATCGCCGCTCGCGCCGCATGGCCCGCTGCCGCGGGGTCTGCGTCTCGGGCCGCCTTGTGCGCCGCCCACGCGGTATCGCGCAGTGTCTTCCCGCGTTCGCCGCCTCGAGCGAACGTCCATGCGGCATCGATCGCGTCGCGAGGGCGGGAGTCGGCCGGGTGTGCTCTCTCGAAGATCTCCAGCACTTCCTGCGCGCTCTCAGCAGCGTAACTGGTGACCTCGCGAAGGTCGTGCATGCTCAGAACGATCTCCCTGGCTTCGTTCGCCGCGGTTGCCATCTTCGTCTACCCGCAGCGGTCAGCGGACTTCGAAGGACCGCTTGGAGAGACCGAGCCAGTAGCCGTCGATGGTGAAGGTGGGGGCCTCGTCCGGGGTGGTTGCCGCGCCCAGGGTGACGAACAGCGGGGCGAAATGCTCGACCGTCGGGTGCGCGTAGGGCATCCCCGGGGCGCGGTTCCGGAAATCGAACAGGGCATCGAGGTCGCGGCGCTCGAGCACCTCGGCGGCCCAGCGGTCGAACTCGACCGACCACTCGGGCGCACCCGGCTTGCCGGTGAAGTACTCGTGGATGTAAGGGAGCCCGTGGGTCATGAACCCGCTGCCGACGATGAGGACGCCCTCGTCCCGGAGCGGCGCCAGCCGCTGCCCGACAACGAACAGGTGCTCGGGATCGAGGTCGGGCATCGACACCTGGAGGACCGGGACGTCGGCCTCGGGGTACATGACGAGGAGCGGCACCCAGGCCCCGTGATCGAGCCCGCGCGTTGGGCGGTCCGTCACGGGTTCGGTTGCCGGCAACAGGGCCTTCACCCTGGCGGCGAGCTCGGGGCGCCCGGGGCGTTGTACGTGAAGTCGTAGTAGTGCCGTGGGAACCCGTAAAAGTCGTAGACGAGCGGGACACGGGTGGTGGCCCCGAGCGCCATCGGAGCTGACTGCCAGTGGGCGCTGACGATCAGGATCGAAGACGGGCGGGGCAGCGCCTGGGCCCACGCGGCCAGCTCACTCGGCCAGAGTGGATCGTCGAGAAGAAGGGGAGCGCCGTGCCCAAGATAGAGGGCCGGCAACCGGCTCGGCGGCGACGGATTCATGGTTGACATACCTGGTCGTACGTGGCGACGGCCGCCGCGGATGGTCTGCGGGCCCGCTGGTATGCTGGCCCGCTCCGGAGCGGCCTTTGTAGCACGATCGACGTAGTGAGGGCGGCGGTGACGACGCGGTGACCCACGAGTACACGATCCTGTACGACGCCGTGGTGCTCACCGGAGACGAGGCGTGCCCGCGGGCGACGGCGCTGGCGTGGGCGGCCGACACGCTCCTGGCGGTCGACGACACCGCGACGGTGCGCGCCATCTCGCGGGGTGACTCGCGCTTCATTGCCCTGCCCGGGCGATTGATCACGCCCGTACCGGACCGCCCGGATACCGTCGAGCGAAGCCTGCGCGAGGCGGTGGGCATGGCGGACACGACAGGCGTTGAGGCCATCCTGGCAAGTCTCCGGCGGCTTGCCCCGACCGACCCCGTCCGCTGCCTCCAGATCGGCGAGCTGGCCGATCTCGCCATCTGGTCGGCCGATCCTGCCGCGCTGGCGCCACGCGAGGCGGCGAGCCTGCGTATCGAGGCAATCGTCCTTGGTGGTCGCTTCACCCGTGGCGACCCTATCCACGGGCCGTACCGCCTGGATCCCACGCTCGAGCCGCAGTGCCTGCACCCCGGACCCTCTGGGGGCTGAGCGACGCAGGAAGGACCGCCTCGCGGCGCGGGACCCTTCGTCAATGCGGCACGGGATCCGCCGCAACCCGGCAGTGGGCGTCCGACCATGCGGGTTTCCTGGTCGAGGTTGCCAGGTAGGCTCCTTGCCCCACGCGCATGACCGCGACGCCGTGAAGGCCCCGGCAGGTCTCGATCGTGCCCAGCGCGCACGGACTTGACCAACGGCGGCGCCGGTCCTCCGCCTTGTGCCGGTTTGTTGCGCGTGGGGCAAGGGCGCGACTGGTTCGCCCTGGGTTTCGTGGAGACTCGGTTGCAGAGTTCAGGCAGCCTCGGACGAGGCCGTCCTGGCGCGATAGTAGGCCGCCTCGAACTCGGCCGGCGGGATGTTGCCGCAGGCTCCGTGGAGGCGGGTGGTGTTCCACCAGCCCACCCAGGCGGCCGTGCTGCGCTCGACCTCGCTGATCGTGCTCCACGTGCGCCGGAAGATGAGCTCGGCCTTGTAGAGGGCGTTCACCGACTCGGCGAGGGCATTGTCGTAGCTGTCGCCCCGCGCGCCGACCGAGGGGGCGGCCCCCGCGACAGCGAGGCGTTCGGTGTAGCGGACCGCGACGTACTGGGTGCCGCGGTCGGAGTGGTGGACGAGGCCCGGCAGCCGGCGGCCCCGGGCGGCGAGCGCCATGTCGAGCGCGTCGAGGGCGAGGTCCGCGCCGAGCGACCCGGCCACCCGCCAGCCGACGATCCGCCGGGCGAACACGTCCGTGACCATGGCCGTGTAGCAGAAGCCACCCCGCGCGAGCGGGACATACGTGATGTCGGCGACCCACAGCCGGTCGGGTGCCGGGGCGGCGAAGTCCCGAGCGACCAGGTCGTCCGCCGACGGCCGGGCTGGACCGGGTCGCGTGGTCGTCGTGCGGCGCTCCCGGCGGACACCGGCGAGGCCCTCGGCGCGCATGAGCCGGGCGACCCGATCGCGGCCGACGGCAATGCCCTCCCGGGTGAGCACGGCCCACATCTTGCGCACCCCGTACACACCGAAGTTGGCGGCGTGGACGCGCCGGATGGCGGCCGCGAGCTCCGCGTCGCGGACCTCCCGGACCGACGGCGTGCGGGCCTTGGACGCGTAGTACGACGACGGAGCGATCCCGAGGGTCCGGCAGATCGGCTCGACTCCGAACACCGCGCGGTGCTCGTCGATGAAGCGGGTCATCTCGTCTCGGGGCGGTCGAGCTCCGCCGCGAAGAAAGCCGAGGCCGCTTTCAGGATCTCGTTGGCCCGACGCAGCTCCCGGTTCTCGCGCTCGAGCTGGCTCACCCGGAGCTCGAGGTCCGGCGCCATGCCCGGGCGGCGACGCAGGTCCTGCCCGGCCCGGCGGAACCAGCTGTGCAGGGTCGCCGGGTTGACGTCAAGCTGGCGGGCGATCCGGGTGATGACGCCCTGCGACCGCCCCTCGGCCTCGATCGTCTCGCTGACGAGACGCATCGCACGCTCCCGAAACTCGGGCGTGTACTCCCTGGGCGCCGGTCTTGGCCTCCGTTCCTGGTCCATGTCAGATCCTCCTTGTGCAGGTGGAGTCTCCAACAAAGTCAGGGCGGTTCAACATGGGCGGCGGCCGCCCGGTCGGGGTGGTGCGTTTCGCGCAGGCTCGGGCGGGCTGGCATGCCGGAGGCGGCGATCCTGGCGGGCTGGCATGCCGGAGGCTACGGCGGGGGCAGGGGCTACGGCAGGGGCTACGGACGGGGCGGGCCGGCATGCCCGCGGCGAACGGGGCGGCGGCTACGGCAGGCTGATCAGCACGAGGCTGGTGAAGACCAGGACAAGGCCGGCCCACTGCGTCCGGCGTAGACGTTCCCCGAGTACGAAGATCCCGAAGAGGAGCGTCACGCTCGGCCCAAGTGAGCTCGTCAGAGCGACGAGCCAGGCCGCCGATCGCTCGAGCCCGTAGGCGACCGCGGCAAACCCGGCGGCATCCAGCACGCCCATGAGCGCGATGAGCCCGATGACGGCGCGGTCGCGCGGGAAGGCCGGGCCGCCGCCCGGCTGGTGGGTCGGGTCGACTGGAAGCCCGGCCGGATTCCCCGCGCTCTGGTCTGCGGCGCGCCGCCGGACAAAGGCGCGGCCCCAGACGAGTGCCACGATGCTCCACAGGATCGCGGTGCTCGCCATGCGGGACCCCACCATGACCGGTAGTGCGCCGACCTGGCGGATCGGCCCGGTGATCCCGATCGTGATCGTCGCCCAGACGACGATCGATACGAGCGCAAACACGACCCCTCGGCTCACGAGCCGGGATCTCCCACGCCCGCGGTCGGGAACGACCGCCATGAGGATGAGCCCGCCGGTGGCCGTCACGACGCCGACGCCCTGCAGTGGCCTTAGCTGCTCGCCGAGGACCAGCACGGCGAGTACCGCGGTGAGGGCCCCGATGAGAGAGAGGACCGGCCCGACGACCGCGAGCGGCCCGATCCGGAACGCCTCGTACGAGAGCAGGAACGCGAGGCCCACAAGGCAGCCGAAGAACGCGACCTGGGCGAGGACTGCCGGGTCGTCCGGGAGGCTCGTACCCGTCGCGATGGCCGCGAGCACGTAGGCCGCGAGCATCGTGACCTGCATGCCGGCCGCAGCGATGAGGCTGCTCGTGCGGCGCGAGGCCACGGTTGCCCCGACGTCGCTCAGCCCGTAGCAGAGAGCCCCGGCCAAGCCGCAGGCGAGTCCGAGGGCGAGGTCCACGGAACCGGGGCAGTCGGTGCCGGGCCGTGCGCTGTCTGCCGGCTAGCGGCAGTCGGCGCAGCGACCGACCACGGTCACGTGCGAGAGGTCCACCTCGAACCCGCGGCTCGACTCGAGCGACGAGACGAGCGCCGAGGCTTCGTCGGCCTCGATGTCCCAGCTTCCGTGACAGACCCGGCAGTACAGGTGGCCGTGTTCCTGCTCAGGCAGGACGTGGAACTCCTCGCGCCCGTTCGCGCCGTGGCAATGCTGGACGAGCCCGAACTCCTCGAGGACGTCGAGCGTCCGGTAGACGGTCGAGGGGATCGTTGCGGGGTCGACCTCCCGGCATCTCTCGATCAGCTCGGCCCCGGTCACGTGACCGCCTGTGCGGGAGAGGACCTCGAGCAGGACGCGGCGCTGCGGCGTCCAGCGGAGCCCCCGCGCACGGAGGCGGTCGCGGACGGAATCCCACGAGGCGCCCCGGGTTGCGGCCCCAGCCGCGCGAGATCCACCGCGTGCCATGGGCCGAAGTATAGGAGCTGGGCCGTTCGAAGCGGCCCGCACCGGTAGCGCTATCGCAACCCGTTGCGTTTGCGCGAGGCCGCGATTACAATCACAGGCCGATCCGGTTCGGCGGCCCTGGTCGAGATGTAACACAGGGCGGCGACGTCCGACGTATAGAGGAGACACGATGATGTTGGCATCGATCCTCGCGCCGCTGGGAGGCGCGCCCGGCGGTGTCCAGATGCACGCGCCAGACGGGTTTGTATCCGTCCCCCTGCTGGCCGTCCTGTGGGTGGTCGACCTTGCCGTCCTCGCCTATGCCGTGAGGCAGGTCAACAGGACCATGGATGAGCGCGCCATCCCCCTGATGGGCGTGATGGCCGCCTTCATCTTCGCAGCGCAGATGTTCAACTTCCAGGTGGCCGGCGGGACCTCCGGGCACCTCCTCGGCGGCGTCCTGGCTGCCGTGCTGCTTGGGCCGTGGCCCGCAACGATCGTGATGACCGCGGTCCTGGCAGTCCAGGCCCTCATCTTCCAGGACGGGGGAATCCTGGCCCTCGGGGCGAACCTGTTCAACATGGCCATCGTTGGCACGCTCGGCGGATACGCCATCTATCGGGTGCTCGCCCGGCTGTTCGGTGGCGAGAACCGTGCTCGCATCCCGGCCGCGGCGATCGCGGCCTGGGCATCCGTGCTGCTGGGCTCGGGGGCCATGGCGCTCGAGCTGGGGATCTCCGGCACGACGGACCTGGCCGTTGCGCTCACGGCCATGCTGGGCGTGCACACGTTCATCGGCATCGGTGAGGCGCTCATCACCGCGGCCGCGCTCGGTTTCATCCAGCTGACCCGCGCCGACCTGTTCAAGCTCCGCGACGCTCGCTCGCGGGCTGCGGCCTGACGGAGGGAGACGCCGTGAACGAGACGAACGGGCAGCAGCCCGTTTTCCAGTCCGTCGAGCCACCGGTCGAACCACAGGGCGCGCCGCCGGTCGAGCCGCCGGCGCAGGGCGGGCCGGCCTCATCTCCCGCTACTGGTGGGTTTTAGGCCTCCTCATCACCGTGGTCGTTGTCATCCTCGCTGCGGCCTTCGCGTCGCCCGATCCCGACGGTCTTGAGCGCGTCGCCGAGGACAAGGGCTTCCTGGACGCAGCGCAGGGGTCCTCCTACGAGATCATCCCGGACTACACGGTCCCCGGGATCGACGGCACGGTCTCGACGATCATCGCCGGGATCATCGGCGTCGCCATCGTGTTCGCCGTGGTGTTCGTCCTCGGCCGCGTTATGGCTCGGTGCCGCCCAGCCGCGCCTGAACAGCCTAGACTGTCGGCCGCGCGTGCTTGACCTCGATCGCTACATCGCACGGCAGAGCCCGCTCCACGCGGCCGACGCCCGACTGAAGTTCCTGCTCACCATCGCCTTCATCGTAGCGGTGAGCCTGCTGCCCACCGGGTCCTTCGTGGCCCTCGCAATCGCCTGGGCGGCCCTCGTCATGCTTTCTGCGACGGCCGGGCTGGGTCCGTTCCGGCTGTCTCGCGGGGCGTTCTTCGCGCTGCCGTTCATGCTGGCGGCCCTCCCGCTGATCTTCACGCGGCCGGAGAACCCCATCGCGAGCTTCCCCCTGGGCCCGCTGACCGTCACCATCAGCGGCTACGGGCTCCTGCTGTTCGCCCAGATCGCCGCCAAGAGCTGGGTGAGCGTCCAGGCGGCCCTCCTGCTGACCTACACGACGCCGTTCCACGACCTGGTGACGCGCTCCGCCGCCTCCATCTGCCGAGGATCCTCGTGTCCACGATCAGCTTCATGTACCGCTACCTCGCGGTGCTCTCGGACGAGGCGTCGCGCCTGGTGCGCGCCCGGGCGTCCAGGTCGGCCGACCTGACCGGCCACGGCGGGGGCTCGATCCGCTGGCGTGCCGGCGTGGTGGGTGGCATGGTGGGTTCGCTGTTCATCCGTTCGTACGAGCGAAGCGAGCGCGTTACGCGGCCATGCAGGCCCGCGGTTTCGAGGGTGAGATCCGGCACCTCCACGGCCACGTGGTGAGGCCGGCGGAGGTCGCCTGGTTCTGCGCGCTTCTCGCGGCCATCGCGCGTTTCTCGCGGTCGGCCTCCTCTGGCTGCCACGGGCCTGACGATGGCTGGCCCCCACGCTCACATTGACATTTCGTCCCCGCCCGGGCCGAGACAGGCGTTCGCGCGGTTCGATGCTCTGCAGCCGGTCCCCCTCGTGGAGGTCGAGCACCTTCACTTCACGTACCCCGACGGGTTCGAGGCGCTCAAGGGGCTCGACGTGCGCATCGACCGCGGCGAGAAGGTGGCCCTGGTGGGACCAAACGGGGCCGGGAAGAGCACCTTCATGCTCCACCTGAACGGCATCAACCTGCCCAGCCATGGCACCGTGCGGATCGACGGCACGCCGGTTGACCGTTCCACCGTGAAACGGGTCCGGGCGCAGGTGGGCCTCGTCTTCCAGGACCCCGACGACCAGCTCTTCAGCCCGACCGTGTTCGACGACGTCGCCTTCGGACCGCTGCACATGGGCGTCCCGGAGGGAGAGATCCACGAGCGGGTCGAGCGGGCCCTGGCAGCCGTCGGCATGGGTGGCTTCGGCAGGCGGCTCCCGCACCACCTTTCGCTCGGCCAGCGCAAGCGCGTCGCCCTGGCCACCGTGCTCTCCATGGACCCGCTGTTCCTGGTCTTCGACGAGCCATCCGCGGGACTCGATCCGCGCGGCCGGCGGGAGCTCATCCGCCTGCTTCGGTCGCTCCCCAGACCTGCTCGTGAGCACGCACGACATGCGGCTCGTTGCCGAGGTCTTCCCGCGGACGATCGTCATGGACGACGGCGAGATCGTGGCCGACGGGCCGACCGGGCAGGTCCTGTCGGACGACGTGCTCCTGGAGGCGCACGGCCTCGAGCGGCCGTAGGCGGAGGCGGAGGCGGAGGGCGGAGGAGCGTAGCGGACGCGGAGGAACGGTAGCGGGACCGCGGAGGGACGACCCGGAGATCTTGGCCCCGAGCCGTTGTGCCTCCCGCGCACAACCGCGACTCGTGACGGGACCGGCAAGCCGCGCCAGCGTCCCGCGCAATTTCGCCGGCTTCGCCCATCCGCAGGTCTTGTTTGTGCACCACGCGCACGTTTTTGACCAGAGGAGCGTGGCATCGGTCGCGGTTGTGCGCCACGCGCACGGCGGGACTGGCCCGAAGGCGGCGGGCTAGGGCTGTTTTGGCTCGTCCGGCTCGAGGCGGACGGCCTGGCCGTCGATGATCGAATCGGGCGGCGCCTTGCGGGCCCAGCCCCGAGGGACCCGCGATGCCCCCGTCGGGGGGCCGCCGCCCCCATCGATGTCAGAGGGGCCCTGGCCGCCCTCCTCACCGCGGTTCGTCCGGCGCCGCCAGCGTGACCAGCGCTCGGGCAGCCCCGAGAACGGGAGGAGGAAGAGGAGGACGATCAGCGGGAGCAGGTACCGCGCCAGGGGCCGAAGCTCGAAGGCGGCTACCCCGAGTGCCACCAGCAGCACGAGGTAGACGATGCGCGGCCAGAGCGGCACGCCGGCGTGCCAGAGGCGGCGCGACGGGATCAGGGCAAGAAGGAGGAAGACGAGGGCCAGGACGGCAAGGACAAGCGCGATAGGCACGGCGTGGATGGTACTCCCGGACGGCGCCGGCCCCGGCAGCCGCCCCAGCAGCGGCCCGGCGAACCTATTCTGTCGGGCGTGCCCACCGCCCGGACGCCCGGATGAAGAAGCGCGTCGCGGAACCGACCCGCGCGTGGGTTCTGCGCTGGCTGCCCATCGCGCCGATCCTTGTCGCGGAGGCGGTCCTGTGGATCGGTTTCGGCGCGGTTCTCCCCGTCCTGCCTCTCTACGCGAAGTCGAGCGGCGTCTCCGTTGCCACGTTCGGGCTCATCGCCGCCGCCCTTCCTGCCGCCCGGCTCGTCGCGGAGCCGATCTTCGGGATTCTGGCCGACCACGTCTCGCGGCGCCCGCTGCTCGTGGGCGCCCTCGCCCTGACCGTCGTCGCGGCCGTCCTTCCTCTTGCGGCACCGACAGTCGCGCTGCTCCTCCTGTCGCGGGCCGTCACCGGGGTCGCTTCGGCGATGTTCGACCCAGCGGCCCGCGGCCTTCTTGTCGAGGTGACGCCCGAGAACGCGCGAGGAGAGGCGTTCGGCCTCTTGGGGTCGGCCCAGATGGGCGGCTTGCTCCTCGGACCGGCCATCGGGGCCCTGGGGCGGCAGCCGGGGGCGGTTTCGCGTTCCCGTTCGTGCTGGCGGCCATCACCGGCGCGTGCTCGGCGATCTACCTGGCGGTAGCGCTCCGGGGAACCGGGCCGATGGCCAAAGCTGCCGCGCGGAGGCCGACGCACGAGCCCGCTGGCGGCGGCGCGACGGTCCGTCCCGCATCGGCGTCCGGCAGTCCGCCGCGCGCCCCGCTCCGGGCGATCGCCAACCGCCTGGTGGTCGCAGCGATCGTGATGCACGCGGCGATGTACTTCGCGGTGGGCGTCTACGAGGTCATCTGGAGCCTCTACCTGGACCGGCTCGGCGGGTCGCTGGCGTGGATCGGCTTCACCCTCACCCTGTTCGGGATCCCGGTCCTGGTCCTGTCGCCGATCGCGGGCCGCATGATCGACCGGTCCGGCCCGCTGCGGTTCGCCGTCCTCGGCTGTCTCGGGATCGCGGCGGCAGGGATCGCGTACACCCTGGCGACGGACCCGGTGACGCCGGGTTTGATCTCTGTCTTCGAGGGCGTCGCGGAGGCGTTCGTCTATCCGGCGCTCTTCGCGCTCGTCGCGGCCGGGACGCCGGTTGGCCGCGCTTCGACGGTCCAGGGGCTGTACGGCGCCTCGGGAACGCTGGCGTTCATCGTCTCGTCGCTTCTTGCGGGCGTGGCCTTCGAAGCAGACTCGCGGTACCCGTTCTATCTCTTCACGGTCGCCATCCTGCTCGGCGTGGTTGCCGGCTACCTGATCGCCCGAGGCGGAGTGGCCGACCGATGGGGCGCCGCGGGAACACCGGCCGCCCAAGCACCGGCCCCCGAGCACCAGCCGCCCAATCCGACGAACCGTCCCAGCCGATCTGATCTGTGCCGCCCGCACCTCGGCGGGCGCCTGTGAGGCAAGGGATGCGCGGCCGGAGGGCTCTCCACGGCCCGTTCTCCCCTGCTCTGCTACGCTTCGGCCTAATAGTTAGGCAAGGACGAATGGATTCAACGATGCAAACGAGCGATCTGCGCTGATCGAGGAGATCGAGGACGCGAACGATCTGCTGATGGGGACACTCGGGAGGCTGCACGCCGCCGATGTGCTCGGGATCGGCGTTTCCATGGCCCAGGTCAAGGTCCTGTACCTGCTGGGGCCGGGTGATGGGCTGGGGATGTCGCACCTCGCCTCGGCCCTCGGCGTCACGCTCCCGACCGTGAGCGGGCTCGTCGATCGACTCGTCGAGGCCGGGTACGCCGGGCGCCACGACGATCCGGCCGACCGCCGGCAGGTGGTCGTGTACCGGACGCCTGCGGGAAGCGCAGTCGTGGGGCGGCTCCACGACCTCAACCGGCCCCTTCTCGACCAGCTCCTTGGATCACTCTCGGACGAGGACCTTGCGGTCATCGCCAGGTCCCTGGAGATCCTGGTCGAGGCTGCGAGCTGCCTGGCGGAGGCCACGGCGACCGGCCCCGACCTTCCCTCGAAACCACGCGCGACGGCCCGTGCCGCCGCTCATGACACGCCAGCACCTGTCGAACGGAGCGCCCTGTGAACCGATTGACCGAATTCGCCGTCAACAAGCGGAGTGTCACCCTCCTGCTTGCGGCGGCGCTCTTCCTTGCCGGGATCTACTCCTGGAGCAGCCTCAAGCAGGAGCTGCTCCCCGATATCGAGTTCCCGATCATCACCATCGTCGCCCCGTACCCCGGGGCGGGCGCCTCCGATGTCACCGACCAGGTCACCAGGCCGATCGAGCGCGCCGTTTCGGGCATCCCGCGGCTCGAGCGGATCCAGTCGACCTCCGCCAACTCGATCGGCATCGTCGTCGCCCAGTTCTCCTACGGGACGAACGTCAAAGAGGCGCGCGCATCGATCGAGTCCAACCTGTCGGGTGTGGGCCTGCCCCAGGGCGTGTCGCCCGAAGTCACGGCGCTCAACATCAACGAGACGCCGGTGATCGTCGCGTCGATCGCCGCGACCGGCGAGGACGGCCTGACGAAGGCCGCGGACATCGCCCGGACGGACGTGGTCCCGGCGCTCCTTGGGCTCGAGGGCGTCGGCTCGGTGGAGGTGACCGGCGGGCTCGAGGAGCGCGTTCTCGTCACCCTCGACCCGGCCAAGCTCGCCGATGCGGGCATCTCGGTCCAGCAGATCAACGGGGTGCTCGCCGCCAACAACCTGACGCTGCCCGCCGGCCAGCTGCCGCAGGACGGCACGAGCTTCCGGGTGTCGACGACCGGCATCTTCTCGTCGCTGGACGACATCCGGGCGAGTTCGTCGGCGTCAAACCGGCCGACGCGCAGGCTGCCCAAGGCACCCCGCCGACCCCGGTCACGATCGGCGACGTCGGCACCGTTGACACCGCGGGCGTGCCGACGACCGGCTATGCGAGGACCGACGGCGAGCCCTCAGTCGACCATCACCATCTCCAAGTCAAGCGGCGCGAACACGGTGGACGTGGCGGATCGCGTCCAGGCGGAGCTGGCGGCGGCCCAGGCGCGGAACCCGGGCTTGACCGTCGTGACTGTCCGACCTCTCGACGTTCATCAAGGAGTCCCGCGACGGGCTCGAAGGAAGGTGGCCTTGGCGCCGTCTTCGCCATCATCACGATCTTCCTCTTCCTCCTGAGCCTGCGGTCCACTCTCGTCGCGGCCGTCAGCATCCCGCTCTCGATCCTCGCCGCGCTCACGCTCATGCTCGTGACCGGGATCTCGATGAACATCATGACCCTGGGAGGCCTGGCGGTCGCCGTCGGCCGCAACTGCCCGGTTTGCGGCACGTCTTGTTGCAGTTGTTGGATCAACTCGGCGATCTTGATTTGTTCGCTGGGTCTGGCCCAGATGGTCAGCGAGCCGGGGTCGGCATCGCTCAGGACTTGCAGGCCCGGCATGTCGGTCTGCAGCGACGGCAGGGCGGCCTCGAAGCGTTTCTTCTGAGCCGCCGTGACGGGATACACGGCCAGCTTGCGCGGTTCTTCGGGCGGCGTGCTGGACTCGAACTGCTCGACGATCTTCTGGATGGCCTCGTGGTCCGCGGCCGTCGCCACCGCGATCAGCCGTTTGTTCTCCGCATCGGAGGTCAACTGCGCCGTGGGCACCATCTCTTGGAGGATCTTCAGCAGGCCCTCGGACGGCGCACGCACCAGAGGATGGAATCGGATGGTGGGACCGGCGTCGCCGGCCAAGCCGGGCTGCAGCTGTGTTCAGCATGGCGCGGATCAGTTGCTGGTCGGCGGGAACGGCCAGTGCGATCAGGTTGCTGCTCTTGGCGTCCAAGGTCAGCTGGGCGTCGGGAGCCAGTTTCTGCAGCAGGGCCAGCGTCGTCGCGGCGTCGACCTTGACCAGCCGGTGTACTTCCAGCTGCGGCGTGTTCTGCGGGGCCGGGCCTTGGCCGAGCCGCTCCAGAGCGCGGCGGACGATCTCGTGCTCTTTGTCCGTGGCCCAGACGATCAGGTTCTTGACTTTGCTGTCGATCGTGAACGGGCGTTCGCGACGAGCGGCTGCAGCGAGGTGACCAGCGTGCCCGCCGTGGTGGCGTCCGCAAAGCCGTGCAGCGGATACGATTCAACCGCGGCTGTGTCGGCGGCCGGCTCGGCTTCCAGCTTCTGGATCGACGCCGCCAGCTCGGCTTGATCTTTGGGCGGCGCCCAGACGAGCAGCCGTTTGTTGGTGGCGTCGAGCACGACCTGGGCTTTCGGATACCGTGCTTTGGCCATCTCCAACACACTGGCCGGATCCGACGCCTTGATCGGGTACGTGGCCAGTTCCGGTTTGCCCTTGGTGGGCGTGGCCTTCTGGAACTGCTGGAAGGCCGTTTCGACGGCCGTTTGGCTGGTCGGCGGAGCCACCACCATCAGGCGTTCGTTGTCCTTGTCGACCGTGATTTTCGCCTGCGGGGCGACTTTGCCGAGCAGGTCGAGAACGTCGGCCGGCGGTTCCAGTTCGAACGGATAGAAGCGCACTGCACCGACTGTGGATCGGCGGGGTTCGGCCGCAGTTTTTCCAGAGTGGTTTTGATCCGTTCGTGATCGGCCGCCGAGGCCACGGCGACCAGACGCTGTTGCGTGGTGTCGGCGGTGAACTCGGCCAGCGGGACCAATTGTTGGAGGAGCGTTTGCGTCGCGGTGGGATCGGCCCCGGCCAAGGGGTACGCTTCCATGGTGCGGTCGTCGCCCGTGGCCTTCGCCAACCCCAGTTTGTCCAGAGCCGACTTGACCCGTTGTTGCTCTGGGCCGTGCCGTAGACGATCAGCCGGCTGGTTTTCGAGTCGGCCGTGATTTTGGCTTCCGGCACCACGCTCTGCAGTTGCGTCACCGCCGTGTCGGTGGCCGCGGCTGCGCCGGAGCGAATCTCGTAGATCTCGAATTGAGGCTGCTGGTCGGCCGCCGGCTCGGCTTGCAGCTTGTCGATCTCGGCCTTCAGCAACGCGTGCTCTTCCGGCGACGCCCAGACCAGCAGACGCTTGGCGGGAGCGTCGAGCACGATTTGCGCCTTGGGATAGCGCGTCTTCAGTCCCTCCACCAGCCCCGTGGCCGTGGCTGACTTGACCGGGTAGGTCGCCAGTTCCGGCTTGCCCTTGGCCGGTTTTTCTTTCTGGAACTGCTGGAAGGCGGTTTCGACTGCCGTTTGACTGGTCGGCGGAGCCACCACCATCAAGCGTTCGTTGTCCTTGTCGACCGTGATTTTCGCCTGCGGGGCGATCTTGGCGAGCAGTTCGAGAACGTCGGCCGGCGGCTCCAACTCGAACGGATAGAACCGCAGTTGCGGCGACTGCGGATCGGCCGGGTTCGGCCGCAGTTTCTCCAAGGTGGTCTTGATCCGTTCGTGATCGGCCGCCGAGGCCAGCGCAACCAGACGCTGTTGCGTGGCGTCGGGTGTGAACTCGGCCAGCGGGATCATTTGTTGGAGGAGCGTCTGCGTGGCGGTCAGATCGGCTCCGGCCAAGGGGTACGCTTCCATGGTGCGGGCGTCCCCCGATGCCTTCTCCAGTCCCAGCTTCTCCAGGGCCGACTTGACCAACTGCTGTTCTTGATCCGTGCCGTAGACCACCAGTCGGCTGGTCCGCGCGTCGAACGTGATCTTGGCCTCCGGCACCAGCGGCTGGACTTGGGCAATCATGGCCTCGCCCGCCGCCGTGGTTCCGGCAGTGCGGACGTTCATACGTCTCGAATCGCGGCTGGTCGGCATGCTGTGCGTCGCCTTCGGGCTGCACCTGGGCCAACGTCGCCCGGATCGCCTGCTGGTCCGCCGGCTTGGCCAACGCGATCAGGCTGCGCGACCGCTCGTCGTAGCTGAGCTTCGCATCGGGAACCAGCTTTTCGAGCATGGTCAGCAGCTTCGTCGGATCCACGCGCGTCAGCCGGTACATCTCCAACTGAGGCGAGGTCAGGGGATCGCCGGTGGCTCCGCCGCCCAATTTGCTCATGGCCGCTTTGATCGTCTCGTGTTCCGCGGGCGAGGCCCAGACGATCAGCGCCGAACCGTCCTCCTGCACAGACACCGTCGCCTTGGGAACGATGGCTTTGAACGCCTCGACCAGGTTCGCTCCCGACTTCGGGGCCGGCGGGTCCAGCCGGTACACATCGACGCGCCGCTCGCGGTCGGTTGAGGCAGCGGAGCGAACCTGATCCAAGATCGTCTGGATCATGGTGTGCTGCGCCGCCGTCGCGTTGGCGTTCAGCTGGTTCAGGTTCGGATCGAAGACCAGTTGGGCCCCCGTCACGAGCTTCTCCAGGATGGCCATTAGCGCGTCCGGGTCCGCCTTGTCGATCGGATAGACCTTCAACTCGGGCGGCTCGGGCTTGGGCGGCACGGCCGGTTGAGCGGGGGTTGCGGGTTCGGCGATGGATTGGACGACCTTGTTGACGTCGCTCATGACGCCCGCCCGATCGGTGACGAACAGCTGCTTGGTCGGGGCGACGGCGAGCAGCTTATGGTACGGTCCCAGCAGCGGCGTAACCGCCGCCGTGACGGCTTCGGGATCGCGGCGGCCCAGAGACAACTCGACTGTCACCAGTTCGTGCTTGCCGCGTTTTTCCACTTCCTCCAACGTCACCTTGGGGATCAGGCCCTCGGGGAATTCCTCCGACACATTGATCAGGGTCAACATGCGTTCGCGGCGGATGAGCGTGTAGCCTTTGGTCAGCAGCACGCTGTTCAGCAGATCGAGCGCTTCCGACACCGAGTAGTCGCGGCTGTCGGAATAGTTGAAGGTCCCTGGCGGCGGGGCGTCCAAGACGAGCGACAGGTCGGCTTGTTCGGCAAACCACTCCAGGACATCCGACCAGCGCTGGTAGCGGAAGGTGAAACGCAGCCGCTTTTCCGGCGCTTCGGCCACCGCCTTGGCAGTCTTGCGGGCGGGTTTGGTTTCGGGTGCTTCGGCGGCAGGCTGGGTGCTTCGGCAGCGGGCGCGGGTGTTGCCTCGGCAGGTTTGGGCGCCTCGGCGGCCGGCGCGGGTTTTGTGTCGGCGGGTTTGGGCATCTCGGCCGCCGGAGCGGGTGTTGCGTCGGCGGGCTTGGGTGCCTCGGCAGCCGGCGTGGGTGCAGCGGCAGCGGGCTTGGGCGCCTCGGCAGCCGGCGCGGGCTTTGCTTCGGCGGGCTTGGGTGCCTCGGCGGCCGGCGCGGGCTTTGCGTCGGCGGGTTTGGGTGCCTCGGCGGCCGGAGCGGGTTTTGCGTCAGCGGGCTTGGGCGTCTCAGCAGCCGGCGCGGGTGCTGCTTCGGCGGGCTTGGGTGCCTCGGCGGCCGGAGCGGGTGCTGGCGTCGGCGGGCTTGGGCGCCTCAGCAGCCGGCGCGGGTGCTGCGTCGGCGGGCTTGGGCGCCTCGGCGGCCGGCGCGGGTGCTGCGTCAGCGGGCTTGGGCGTCTCGGCGGCCGGCGCGGGTGCTGCTTCGGCGGGCTTGGGCGCCTCGGCGGCTGGAGCAGTCGGGGCTGCCGCGGCCGGAGGCGTTTCGGCTTGCGCCATGCTTCGGTAGCCGGGCCGAGTGCGAGCAACGTGACGAACAACCACCGACGGCTGACAATCGCTAAGAGGTCTGTATGTTCCACGGCAGTGTGCCTCCGGAAGAAAGCAGGAGAACGTCGGATGGTCAAGATTCTGTCGCAGGCGGGTACCCTTGCGATGACACGGCACCTTCACGCCAGCCGCTTGGCGTACCAAGTGAGTCAGCGGGGCATCCTGTTCAGATTGTCTATGTTTGGGCGGGAAGCAAAGTTGGCCTCTTCCCAAGATACCCTGATTCACACGATTGGTAAACTCGGATAATCGGGAACTTGTTGCCGAAGTTAGCCGCGATGTATACTGAAAAGACGATACATTTGTTAACCTCGACAGGACACGCGCTGATGACACGAAAAATCGTTTTGCTTGCCGTGACCTTGGCCGTGTCGTCCCTGCTCGCTCAAGGTGCGTGGGCTCAACTCTTCGGAGAACGGACCTTGGGCCGTGGACGCCCGGCAAGCGGGGCGTCCACGACCCGCACGACTGGCCAGGCGGTTCGGGCAGCCGGACGAGTTCGGCGAAGGCGGCTGCGGGAGCCAAGCCGGCGGCCGGAGAGACCGCGGCTTCGCTGATGAGCGAGGCTGCCGCGGTTTCTCCGCGGAAACCGTACGGCGTCCGATTTCGTCGGCACCGGCACGGGTGAGACGCGGCGGTTTGTGGGCAGCGAGCAGGCTGGCGGGGAGGCGCGAAGAAATCCGCTCGGCGATCGACAATTTGCAGGTCGAGGCGGCGCCGGACGCGAATCAGACGGCCGGCGCAGTCAGACCGCCTCGAGTGCCGATGAATGCCCCGCGGCTGAAATCGACTTCGAGTTCGCCCCTCAAGTGCCGACGGCAGTCAGCGATCGGCTGGCGCGTCGTCTGCAGGCGGCGTCGCCTCGGGCTGGGACCAGCCGGATCGAGGTGTCGGTGGCAGGCGACGTGGCGATTCTCCGCGGTGAGGTTGCCTCCGCACGGGATCGTAAGTTGGCCGAGTTGCTGGTGGGTTTTGAACCTGGGATTGCAGCGGTGAAGAACCAGTTAGTGGTGCGGCCTGCTGACTCGCCGCCCCCACTTACCGCCGCCGGTGCGAGACTGACCGATCCTGCGCCCGTGGCTGTCTCGCAGCGGGCTCGATCCGAGCGGCTGCCGACTTTCCTGCCCAAGCTCTTGCCGGCCCACTCCGTTGCGCGACGCCGACAGGAGCCGGCTGGCTTGCTGCGGCGCCACGTCGATGGTCACGGACCGCGGCGGCTGCGAGTTCTGCGGTCCTGCCGCCCGTCGCGGATCCGCTGCCGGCGCCTCGTAGGAAGCCGGCTGGATGCCGGGCGATACGCCGGGGACGTTGCCTGGCAGAGGCCAACCGGGCGGCCGATCCATGCCGAGCGATTCTGGTCCAGTGCCGGGTGGGGCGGTCCGGTTCTGCAGCGTTCTGGGGGAGCTGCGCCAATCCGGAATTGCTCTGCGGCGGCGCCACTGGTCCCGGGCAGCGTCACGTGCGCCATCTGCGACATGACGATCTTGCCGCTCTTGTCCTCGAATCGCGTCAGCAGACTGATCCGACGTTGCTGGCCGCCGGCGTTGTCCCAGGGCAGCCAGAAGCTATAGGAAGGACCGAGGCTCGACTCGCTCTGATGAGTGGCCAGATTGTGGCCGGAAAGACGTACTTCTTGTCCGGCGCCGGATCTTCCTGGTTCGGCCGGTCGTCGTCGTAGGCGTAAACGATCACCTTGCCTTCGACCGGGACGGCCTGCTGCTGGTCGCTGCCATGGAACAGGATTCTCCCGCCGAACCCTCGCACTACCGGCTTGCCGGGCTGATGCAGCGTGGTTTCCGTCCAGACCGCGGCCAGGCTGTCGGGCGTCTGCGGTTTGGGTTCAGACTTCCACAGCGTGAAGCTTTCGCCCAGGTCCAGCTTGGCGCAGCCCGGCAGGGCCAGCAACAAGCTGAGAAACAAAGGGGCCAGCCCGAACCCATGACCGGGTTTCGTAGCCCCCGCGTGCGTTTGCGAACACTTTCAACGGAGGGCAAAGGTATGGTGGGCAGGATTCGGACGGATCTGGACAATCCCTTGCCCCACATTCCCTTGGCCCGGTTGCGTACGGTTGCGTCATCGTTCGTTGCGGCTCCTCAGGGCAAGGGAGCGCCCGCGGTATCCGGCGGCGCTGCCGAAGGTTCCGTCGGCGGCTCCGCCGGCGTGGGCAACTGCTGGAGGTTCGGCGACAGCGGCAGCCGATCCAGCGGAACCGGTGCGGGCGAGAACTCGCCGGGCCTGCGGCCTTCCGGGTTGGTGTCCGGGTAAACCACCTCGCCGTCGCCCACCAGGCACCCGCCACTGGCGTCTTCGTACAAGCCGGTCGGGCCGTGGATCTCGTGGACGTTGGCCAGGCACCAGCTCATCCGCGCCGCCTCCGTCTGCTTGATGCGCTCCATGTCTTCGCGCGTGCGGACGACGTGCGGCGTCAGGAAGATCAGCAACTCCGTCCGGCGGGATGCTCGCCATCGTAGCGGAACAGATGTCCCAGGACGGGGATGTCCGACAGGAAAGGCACCCGGCGCTTGATCACTTCGTTTTCCTTGGTAATCAGGCCGCCCAGCACGATGGTCTCCTTGTCGGTCGCGCTGACCGTGGTCTGGGCCATCGTGACGGTGATCCGCGGCGAGCGGATTTCCCGGCCCTCGACGACGGAGACGGGAATCCCCTTCGGCCTGGTCGCCTACTCGGGACTTTTCCGCGTCGATCTCCATCACCACCATGCCGTCGGGACTGATCCGCGGCGTGACGCCGAGGATCAAGCCGGTGTCTTCGTAGACGATGTCGTTGGTCTGCACGCGTCCGTCAAACCGCGAGCCCGAGATCCGCGGGACACGTTCTCCGACTTGGATAAACGCCGGCTGATTGTCCAAGGTCATCACTTGCGGCCGCCCCAGAACTTCCATCCGCCGCGAATGCTGCAAGGCGCGGATCAGCATGCTGACGCTTTCGCTGGAGGCCGACAGCACCATGCCGCCGTAGCCCAATTCGCTGTTGACTCGCCCCATGTTGAAGTACGACGTGCCCTGCGTGCCTACGTTGTTCGACCTGGCGAATGCTTTCTCACTGCCCGCGTTGCCCAACGGCTTGCCGTTGAAGTCGAAGCCCGGCGTGTTCTTGGCGGCGACGATCGTTCTTCCTGGTCCTGCTCCCGTTTAAGCCGTTCGTCGTCGTCTCGGTGATCTTCACCAGTTCGCCCAACAGGCTCCGGTCAAACAGCAGCGAATCCTGCAGCCCCAACTCGATCCCAAATTCGTCCATATTGTCGAGTTCGATTTCCGCGATCACCACCTGAATCAACACCTGGGGCGGCTGCTTGTCCAGATCTTCCACGATCTTCTGGATGTCCGCCGAAAACCGCGGCGTGGCGCTGATGATCAGCGAGTTGCTGACCGGCTCGGGCACCACGATCACCTCGCGTTCGATCTGCTCGAAGGGATTGACCATTCCCGGCGCGGCTTGCTGCACGGCGCGGTCGCTGCGGAGGAATTCGTTGATCGCCGTAGCCACGTCCCCCGCCGGGGCGTTCTTCAGCCGGTAGACGGTGTTCACGCGCTGTTCGACGTCCTCTTCGTCCAGCCGCAGCAACAGGGCCTCGATGATGGCCAGATCGTCCTGCGAGCCGGTGGCGATGATGCTGTTGGTGCGGGTGTCGACTGAAAAGCGAACGGGGACCAGGTTCGTTTCGCCTTCGGCCGCCGCCAATTGCGGCCCGGCCACGGTGGCCTCGGCGGGCAGCAGGATGCGGAGCATCTCGACCAGGCTGTTGGCATCCCCGTTGACGATCTTGAAGACCTTGATCTGGGCCACGGCCGTGGGCGTATCGAGTTGCTCGATCAAGGCGGCCATCAGCCCCATGCTGTCGGCCGGCGCGCGTGACCAGCAGCGAATTGGTGTGCGGGTCCGGGGTGACGATCACGTCCTGCAGCAGGCCGGACTTGATCAGCTTCTGGCCCGCCACGTCGGCGGTCAGCAGTTCCAGCACGGCGGAGGCTTGGTCGCCGACGCCGCCGGCGGCGGCCGTGATGGCGTTTTGCAGCGTCGTCGCCAAGTCGGCGGCCAGCGTGTTTTTCAGCTTGAAAATCCTCGCCTGCTTGACCGCGGCGCTGCCGTCGTGATCGATGCGGCCGATCAGCAGATCGACTTCGGCCAGGTCGCCGGGCGAGGCGCGGACGATCAGCGAATTGGTGCGATTGTCGACGGTCACCTCGACGCGCGGCCCCAGGCCCTGCGGAGTGGGAAACGCCTGTGCGATCGTTTGCTGAACCGACGTGGCGGCGCATGGCGCAGGCGGTACACGCGGATTTGCGATTGGGGCGAGACCGGCATATCCAGCTTGGCGATCAGCTCCTTCATGGCCGTGACCGCTTCGCCCCAGCCGATCAGCAGCACGGCGTTGGGTTTGACCAACGGAGTGATGTGGATCTTGCCCTGCCGGCCGCCGATCAGGTCCTCGGCCACGAGGTCGATGATCTGGACCAGGGACAGGCAGTTCACGAAGCGGAGCCGGTAGATGTGGATTTCCGGAATCGTCTCGGCGCTCAACCGCTCCAGTTCGGCGATGATCCGCGCCACTTCGTCGACATCCGGATCGCGGCCCCGCAGGATGATGACGTCCAAGTCGGGCAGCGTTTCGATCTCGACGTTGTCTCCCAATTGGCGCAGCCGTTCTTCCTGCCGTGCCGGCTCGGCGGGTTCTTCTTCCGTGGTGGGAATGCGGCGGACGCCCGGCTCGCCCGCTGCGGATTGCTTGCCTGCCTCGGCGGGCCCAGCCGGCTCAGCGAACTGGACCAAGCGGACCGGCACGCGCGTCCGGGTACTGGCTGGTGTCGCCTGCCGCAGGCTTCGTTCGTGCGGGCGGGGCGGTCGCCGGCTCCTGACGCAACGCGTCAACGGCTTCTTGCACCTTGGCGGGATCCGCCCGCTGCAGCGGAATGATGCGGATCGCCTGCTGAGTTACTCCGGGAACGGGTTCCGTCACGTCGAGTGCGGTCAGGAGATGCGCGATTTGGGTGACCAGCGTCGGGTCGCCGAGCAGATGCACGGTGTTCTTCGACCGCTCGAAGGACATCTCCACTCGCCGCGTGCCTTTGACCAGCACGAAGTCGGGTCCGTCGTTCCGGCCCGGCGGACGCGGCTCCAAGCGGGAACCAAGCATCTGCCGCAGTTGCAGCTTCGATGCGGGCCAACGGCACCCGCGTCAATTGCAGCGAACTCGCGGCCCGTCGCGTCGGCAAGACCGCAGGCAGCCCGGCGGCAACGGCCGAACCCGGCTCGACCGGACGGTTCAGCTCGCTGGCGACGATGGTCTGGATGTCCGGCGGCGCCAGCACGATCACTTGGGATGTGTCCGGGTCAGTCGTCAAACGGACTTCCGGACGTGTGCGAAGGCGTACTTCAAGTCTGGCCGCCACTTCCGCCAGCTGGCCTCGGGGGACCGGATAGCCTCGGACGACCGGCGCGGCCGACGGCGGTTGGGCCGCCGCTTGGGCCGGCGGCTCTGGCCGGCGGCCGATCCACCGATTCGAGGAACTGCCGCACGATTTGTTGAGCTTGATCCGAGCCGCGCAGCAAGATCTGGTTGCCCTGCGACTCGACGATCACATGCGGCGGCGGCTGGAGGCTGCCCAGCAGCGGCGTCAGCAGCGGCTCGACCTCGGCGGCTTTCTTGTGGCGCAGCGGAAAGGCTTGGTATGAGCCGCCTTCCGCGCCGATGCTGATCCAGCCCCAGAGGGCGAGCAGAAGCAGCGTCCCCAACGCGCCGTAACGCACTGCCAGGGACGCACCCAGTTGCTGTAAGAGCCGTTGTATTCGGACCACCGCGTTTACCCACCTAGCGACGAACAGGACAGAATCTCTCCCGTGGCGCAAGCACGCACGCGAATCTGACAAGATCTGAAGATGAGCGCGGCGGATGCTAGGCACCGGGGCAGATCGCATCAAGACCAGTTGCCAGCCACCCGGTGAAAAACGCGCGGATTGACCTCCGGACTGGCGCCAGCACCGCTGGCACCGGCTCGCTGGAGTCGTTCTCGTGAATAATCCAGGCCCGGAAATCGGGACGGTGAACGATCTCGAAAAAATGCACAACAGAATTGTCTCCCATATTGAAAACAGAAGCCGCGGCACCTGGGAATGGGGCCGACTGCTGATCCTTGACGCGGCCGCTCGTGGGCCGCGCGTTCGGCTTCGGCCAGCGCAACGTCACCATCTTCTGCCGCCACGGCCGGCACCGGTAAAATGAGCCGGCTGGCTCGATCGGTGGAGCGTCGCGCGGAGCAGTGTCACGGTCCCTGACGCGAAACCGCGATCAGTTGCGCGGCGCCGAGCCAACAGGTCGGCGGCAGCCCGCTGGCCCAGGGACTCGGCTTGTTCCCGCGAGCCGGACACGGAGACCGACAGGCGCTCGCGCCCGTCGTGGCTGAGCACCACGGCGTCCAACTGCAGGCGGTCAGCGTCGAGGCGGGCCCAGGCGCCGACGGGGGCCAGGCAGCCGGCACGCAAGGCCGCCAGCAGGGCTCGTTCGGCGAGCACCGCCGAGTGCGTGAGGGGGTGATCCAGTTGAGCCAGCGTCTTCAGGGTGGGGGCATCGTCGCTGCGAGCTTCGATTCCCAGCGCACCTTGCCCGACGGCGGACAGCATGAGTTCGGTCGGCAGAATCTGCGTGATTCGTTCGCCCAGCCCCAGGCGTTTCAGTCCGGCCTCGGCCAGGACGATGGCCTCGTATTGTCCCTCGTCCAACTTCCTTAGCCGCGTGTCCACATTGCCGCGAATCTCGGAAACCTGCAGATCGGGCCGCGCGTGCAACAACTGCGCGCGGCGGCGAATGCTGCCGGTGCCGATGCGTGCGCCGGGCGGCAAAGCCGAAAAGCTGTCTGCGACGCGGGAAACCAGCACGTCCCGCGTGCTCTCGCGCTCGGGCACGGCGGCCAACTGCAGGCCCGCTGCGCGTTCGGTGGGCAGGTCCTTGAGGCTGTGCACGGCCAGGTCGATGGTGCCGTCCAGCAAGGCCCGTTGCAGTTCCTTGGTAAAGACCCCCTGCCCGCCGATGGCACCCAGCGGCCGGGACGAGACGTCGCCCTGCGTGGAGATGAGGATCATCTCGACCAGAACGCCCAGCTTGTTCAATTCAGCCGCAACCCAATCGGCCTGCCAGCGTGCCAAGGCCTGGCCGGGTTCCCAACCGCAGCCGCGGCGTGGCGGTTTCGTGGCGGCCGGAGCCCGCGGCGGTGCTCGGAGCGGACGCCGCGCGGTCAACTGGTTCGAAGGGCATTGGCGATGCAATCCTTTATTATGTCATCCTTGTTATGTCTCATCCCTGGTTTGTCGGCCGGCCGCGATTCCGGCGGGCACGTGATAGCCAAGTTCCTCGCGGGTCTGCTGGTGGGGTGGCACCACTACCCCGCAGCTCACGATGTATTGGATGGCCTGATCGACCGTCATGTTCAGATCCAATACTTCGCTTTTCCGGACCATGGCGGTAAAACCGGTGCCGGGCACAGGCGATGTGGGGATTAAGAGGCTGAGCACCGGTTCGTTGGCCGCCGCCCGCACGTCCAGAATTCCTTCGCCGGTCACGAACGCAATCGCCCAGGTGCCATGCCGCGGATACTCGACCGCCACGACGCGGTTGAACCGGACCCGCCGCTCGTCGAACACGTAGTCGGTCACCTGCTTGACGGAGGAATACACATTCCGGATCAACGGCAGACGTTCGATGAGGCTTTCAAACAGGCTCCAGATCCAACGGCCGATTCCTGCGCCGAAGAACTTTCCGAGCAAATACAGGACCAGCACGAAGACGGCCAAGAAGACAGGAACGACCATCGTGCGCCGCAAGTAGGCGAGATCCGCATAGCGTTCGAACCAACCTTGAGCCGTTTGGGGAAGCGCCGGCGCCGGGATTCGCTTTCACCACTTCGTAGACCTGACGCGGAATCCACTCGCCGCTGCCCAGTTCCTGGTACGTCTTGATATGGGCCGCATCGGGCTCTTGCGTGCGGACGTCCCAGATTGCCGTCACGATCAAGCGCCGGGCGGCATTTTCGACCGGCGCAGGACGTAAGCGGAAATCAGATTCCAGGCCCAGAGAAAGACGACGATCGTCAGCAGGGGCGGCAGGACGACGCCCAGCCCGTGCAATACGGCGCGGCGAAACGGTCGCCGCCGCGGCGCCGGTTCCTCCGTCCTAGTGACTTCCTCGATCGCAGGCATGTCTGACGCGCAATTCTTGGGGAAAACTTCGCTATCCAAACGCGGCGGGGCGTTCACTGCCGCCGTTGTGCCAGCCCGACGCCGCGAGCGACCACGGCGACGCTCACTCGTGCGGCCCCGGCGCGACGCAACGTGCGGGCGGCCTCACTGGCCGTGGAACCCGTGGTCATGATATCGTCCACCAGCAGCACGTGGCAGCCAACTATATCATAGTCGGAATTGAACGCGAATGCGTCGCGGACGTTGGCAACCCGCTCCGAGGGCAAGAGCGTCCCTTGTTTCTGCGTGCGGCGGCGGCACCGAATCAAGTCGTCTGCCGACGGCAGGCCCAGTCGCCTGGCCATCGCCTCGGCCAGCAGATCCGGGCCGTTGACGCCGCGCCAAACGCGTTTCAGCCAATGCGCCGGAACCGGAACGAGCAGGTCCGGGGCGGACTCCGTCGGCATCTCGCGGAGGTGGTCCGCCAGCAAGTACCCCATGGACAGGGTGAGCGATTCATGAACGTTTTGTTTCATCCGAATGACGGCCTCCCGGAGGGAGCCTTGATACACGCCCAGCGCCACGGCGGCCTGAAAATGATAACGGCGGTCCCGGCAGCGAGGGCAATCGTCCTCCCGGTGGTCCGGGGCCACGGGCGCTGCGCAACGCCGGCAAACCGCCCCTCGCAACGTCCGGAATGCCTGGCGGCACGGGGAACAGAACAACGGCGGCTCGGCGAGCGAGGGAAGATCGGCGCCGCAGAAATTGCAGGCGGGCGGCAACAGCAGATCGGCGCCCAGCGTCACCAGACGCCGCAGTTGCAGACCCAGGCATATCACTCGACCGCTCAAGTTCGGCTCCCGCCGTGGCGCGGCCGCGCAAGCCGGCTCTCCCGGCGTCACGCGAACAGCAGATCTTCGACGGCGTACCCCGTTCCCAGGCCGAAGACGCGGTCGACGTTCTCGCGGAGGACGCATTTGCCGAGGGCCACCGCTCGCTCTTCGCTCCAGCCGCGATCGACGACGAACCGTTCGGCCAGCACTTTGGCCAGGACGCGTTTGTACATGCGGAACTTGGGCAACGCGAATTCCAGCTTGTACATGTCGCTGTAGTAGCCGATCTGCTTCGTCTGCGGCACCGCCTCCAGACGCGCCGACAGATCGCGCTCGATAAACGCCGGCGTGTTCGAGTACCACCAGTGGCCCTGCGTCACGACGTTGGGAAAGATCCAGGCGTAGCTGGTCAGTTCCTGATTGGTGACGCTGGCCAGGACGGAAACGGGAAATGTCACCTGCGGAAAGGCGTTGAACAGCTCGCGATACTGGATCAGCGACACGTCGGCTGTCGTACAAATCCTGCCCCTGGTACACCCCCGCTTCGTAAACGCGGCGGTTGACGCCGATCATCAGGTCAAAGGGCAGGTGGAATTCGGTGCAGAATTCAGCCAGCGTCCAAAAGACGAAATGGGACAGCGCCTGCCGGTGAGACAAGGCCGCTTCCGGTCCGCGCGCGCAGACTTCTTGGACCGCCGTGTCGGCTCGCCCCGGCGAGATCTTCGTCGGCGCGAAGTCCGGAGGCAGGCTGATCGCGCAGGCCTTCGCATCCTTGGCCTTGAAATGCTCGAACAACTTGCCGATCGCCGCCCGCAGCGAACTGGCATCGCCGACGGATGCGCCGGCTGCGCTCCAACCGTTGGCGGACCTCCGGCTTGGCCAACTGAAACACTAAATCGTCCGTCCGCAGGCACGGGATGAAGACGGCGGTGTCAAAGCCTTCCAGCGGGTCGTCGAATTCGTTCGTCAGGAACACCGCCTGCAACTTGCTCTGTTCCAGGACCTGACCGGCCCAGTCGTCAGAACCCAGTTTCTCGGACGCAGCGTCGTACAACGGCTCCCAGTTATCGGCCGAGATCCGGTCGCCTTGGAAGCCGAAGAATGCCTGGACGAGTTCCAGAAACCAGCTGTACTGAATGGTGTTCTGCAGCGGCGCCAAGTTGGCGAACAGACGCCCGCATTTCTCCTTGGGACCCAGGCCCGGCTCCTCGATCTGCTCCTTGGGCACTCCCGCCGAGTGAGCCAACTCCGTGTAGTAGTGGTAGCCCAGGATGTCGGCCAGTGTGGACGACGCCGGCTGGAGGGCGTTGATGTGCGTGTGAGGATCGATCAGGACGACCGAGTCCAATTCCTCAAAGATGCGTTGACGAAGTGCGTCGGACATGGCCTGGATCCGCATAAAGGGAGTGAATAGGCTGCCGCGTCGGCGTGGGTGAAGCTTTGGCACGCCCGCCGCCAGTGCGTTGAGTATAGACACGGCAAGACGCGACAGCAAGTTTGTGACCGCGATCAGGCTGCAATCTATCCCTGCGGCAGGGACCACCACGGCAAACTGATTCCGCCGTCGACCAGCAGCGTGGCCCCGGTCATGTACGAGTGCTTGGGATCGCACAGGACGAGGATCGCTTCGGCGATTTCTTCGGACGTACCGAGTCGTCCCAGGGGAATGAACGATCCCGCAGCCTGTAAAGCCTGTTCCGTAGAGAACTTGCGTTCGCCGGGCGTATCGATCCAACCGGGATGGATGATGTTCACCCGAATGCCAAATCTGGCAACCTCAAGGGCTGCTGTTTTCGCCATCTGGTCGATGGCCGCTTTGGACATGTTATAGGCCATCGCCGTCGGAAAGGGGATGGAGGCGTGCGGCGAACTTACCATCACGACCGTCCCGCCGGTGCCTTGGCGAATCATCTGCTGTACGGCCGCCCGCAACAGGTAATAGGCTCCCCACATGGTCACATTGATGGTCCGTCGGAACTTGTCCATGTCCGCTTCGTAGAACCGTTCCCGGTCGCTGTACGCCGCATTGCTGATGGCGATGTCCACCGAACCGAAGTGCTTGGTGGCCTGCGCAATCAGCCGCTCGACGGCGGAATGGTCGGCGACGTTGGCCTGGACCTTGATCGCTTGCGAGCCGGCTTGGCAGATGGCCCGCACTACGTCTTCGGCGTCCTCGTCATGCGAACGATAGTTCACCACGACGTTGGCGCCGGCCCGCCCCAAGGCCATCGCTGCCGCGCGTCCGATTCCCAGACTGGCTCCGGTGACAACGGCCGTTTTTCCACGCAAATCTGCTTCCGACACGGTCCCCTCCTGTTGCAGAAGTATCGTAGCCGCGGGGCCCTCGCCAAGCAACACAGGCGGATTCTCGGCGTTCGGGGTCAGTTTATTCCATCTTTTTCGTTTAAGCCTCTGGACCTTGCGATCCGCCAAGTTAAAATTTAGCCAAAGCCCCGGCGGCCAGTTCGCTCCTGCAACCGCAAACAGCAGTCATCCGCCCCCGTAAACAAGGCATGCGAACTCGCTGTACCCGGATGCCCGTGGGCGTGATCCTTCCCGGCTGGAAGAGTAGCGAATCTGGGTAAAATGCACGCGGACCCTATTCGCGGATGGCGCGTAATTTCTTTCCAATTTTCCACTTGGGAAAAACATCTCTGGGACGAGTGGTAGAATTGGTTGCCCAGATGAGAATCGGAGACACGAACCGTCATGTTCCCCTACGCACGCGGTTCCGGTTTCGGTCGGGAGTGGGGTATGGTCGTGTTGCTTCAGTGCTCGCGAGTGAGTTTTCGTTGAAAGGAGGAAGGTTCTTTTGGTGTTTTCGTCCCGCTGTTTGTTCTTGAACGGAGTGTAGGTCAGGAGTACTGCCTTGTACGACGCACTGCTTGAAGAGTTTGAAGACGAAGTCATTGAACCCCGGACGATGAGGAGAAAGTCTGCGCAGCCTGCCGCTGGAAGAGGTCGACGACAGCGACGATGATGATCTGGTTGAGCCGCCTCGGAGGCGGAGCCGGAAATCCAAGAATTGAAGGAGGAAGAAGACCTCCTGGCGGGCATCGAGGACGACACCGAAACGTGGTCGACGATCCGGTCCGGATGTACCTGACCCAAATGGGCGAAATCCCGCTGCTGACTCGGCAGGAAGAAATCCGCCTGGCGCGCAGGATCGAAATCACTCGCCGCCGATTCCGGGCCAAGCTGCTGGAATGCGACTACGTGATCCAGATGGCCT
>CAVOJY010000007.1:0-416698 GCA_963696405.1 uncultured Chloroflexia bacterium | reverse complement strand
GCGGGGCAGCTCCACGACCACGGGAGGCAGGTGATGACGATGACGAGGATCGCCATCATCGGCGCAGGCAGCGTCGTCTTCACCCGCAACCTGACCAGCGACATCCTGCTGCGCCCGCGCTGCAGGACGCACCATCGCCCTGATGGACATCGACGCCGGTCGGCTGGACCTGGCGCGCGAGCTGGTGCAGAAGATGATCGACGGCGCGGGCTCCGGCCAGAGTCGAGGCCACGCTCGACCGCCGCGAGGCCATCACGGCGCCGGACTACGTCATCACCACCATCCAGCAGGGCGGGCTGGACGCCTACGCCCTCGACATCGAGATCCCGCGCAAGTACGGCGTGGACCAGTGCGTGGGCGACACGCTGGGCCCCGGCGGCGTCTTCCGCGGCCTGCGCACCATCCCGGTGCTGCTCGACATCTGCCGCGACATGGACGAGCTGGCGCCCGACGCGCTGCTGATCAACTATGTCAACCCCATGGCGATCAACTGCTGGGCCGTCGCCGACGGCAGCGGGCGTCCGCATGTCGGCCTCTGCCACAGCGTGCAGGGCACCAGCGAGATGCTGGCGCGCTGGATCGGCGCGCCCTACGACGAGGTCACCTTCCGCTGCGCCGGGCATCAACCACCAGGCCTGGTTCCTCGAGTTCCGCCACGGGAACGGAGGACCCCTATCCGCGTGCTGCGCAGGCCATCGCACGACCGGAGATCGAGGAGCAGGAGCCGGTGCGCATCGACCTGCTGAAGCAGTTCGGCTACTTCGTCACCGAGTCCAGCGGGCATGCCTGCGAGTACGTGCCCTACTTCCGCAAGTCCGCCGCGATGATCGAGGAGGAGCTGGTACCGCGCTTCGGCCAGCCGCAACGACGACTGGTTCGACTGCGGCCGCACCGGCGGCTACCTGCACCATTGCCAGCAGCCGCGCCGCCGACATGGCCCGAGGAGTACGACGAGCAGATGCGGCGACGCGCGAACCCGCGGCCGGCGCGCACGCACGAGTACGGCTCGTACATCATCGAGGCCATGGAGACGAACGCAGCCCGTCCGGATCAACGGCAACGTCCCCAACCACGGGCTCATCACCAACCTGCCGGCACGGCTGCTGCGTCGAGGTGCCCTGCCTGGTCGATCGCAACGGCATCCAGCCCACCCTCGTCGGCACCTGCCGCCGCAGCTGGCCGCGCTCAACCGCGCCTGATCAACGTCCAGGAGCTGACCGTCGAGGCGGCGCTCGACGGCGACCGGGAGCGGTCCATCACGCCGTCGCTGATCGACCCGCTCACCGCCGCCGCCTGCACCCTGCCCCAGGTCCATGCCATGGTCAACGAGATGTTGGCGCGCAGGCACAGTGGCTGCCGCAGTTCGGCAGGACGACGCGAGGAGCCCTCCCATCACCGATCTCGACCCCCTAAGGAGAGAGCACGTGACCATCGCGCAGCACCGGGACGTTTCGTCCGTGAAGGGCACCCGGCTCGGCGTCAGCCTCGAACGGCAGGTACCTCGTCAACCAGGATGGGGAGCCGTTCTTCTACCTGGCAGATACAGCCTGGGCCCTGTTCAAGCGCCTGACCCACGAGGAAGCCGATCGGTACTTCAAGAACCGCCTGGCCAAGGGGTTCACGGTCATCCAGGCCTACGTGCTCCGAGGGCTGGAGGTCCCCAACCCGGAGGGACAGTTCCCGCTGGTGGATCGGGACCCCACCAAACTCAACGAGGGTTTCTTTCGAAACGTCGACTACCTCGTCAATCGGGCCAACGAACTCGGGCTGGTCATGGCCCTGGTGACCTGCTGGGGCGAGCACATCGACCACAGGGCCAGCGACGGGCGGCACGAGCGACGTGAACAGATCTTCACGACAGAGAACGCCTTCGCCTATGGGGAGCTCCTGGGCGCCCGCTACCGGGACAACTGTGTCATCTGGCTTCTCGGAGGCGACCACGCACCCTCGGACGAGACGGTGGCCATCTGGGACGCCATGGGAAGGGGATTGAAGGCCGGCAGCAACGGGATCCACCTGGTGTCGTACCACGCCTCGGGCGGCTGGTCCTCCTCATCCCAGTTCCACCAGCATGGGTGGCTCGACTTCAACACCATCCAGTCGCTCCACCGCTCCGCAGACCCCAACTACGAGCTTGTCGCCGCGGACTACGGCCTGGTGCCGGTCAAGCCCACGCTGGACATGGAGTGCCGGTACGAGGACATCATCGACGGTCTCTATGGGCCCCGCCTCATCAGCAACCCCAGCGGCCGGATCGACGCCCGCCAGGTGCGCGAGGCAGCCTACTGGGCCGTGCTGGCGGGAGCTGCCGGCCACGGGTATGGCCACAACTCCGTGTGGCAGTTCCACGATGAGGCGAAGGCGGATGGCCCGATCGACTACTCGGATCCGCCCATCCCTCCCACGATCGGCTGGATCGCCGCCATGGATTCGACCGGTGCCTTTGGCATGAGCCACCTGCGCAAGCTCCTGGAGCTGCGGCCGTGGTACCGGATGGTGCCCGATCAGTCCGTGATCGCGGCGGGACAGGGCGAGGGCGAGGACCACATCCAGGCGGCGCGGGCCGAGGACGGCAGCTTCGTGCTGGCCTACCTGCCCTTCGGCCAGACCGTGGTCATGCGCATGGACACGATCACCGGCAGTCCGGTCAGAGCGCAGTGGTACAACCCTCGAGCAGGCACCTTCACCCAGATCGGCGACTACCCCAACATCTACATCCGCGAGTTCGTCGCGCCAACCATGGGGGAGGGCAACGACTGGGTGCTCGTCCTGGAGGACGCGAGCAGGAACTACCCCGTCGGCTGGTAGCCGTTCCACCCGGAGCCGCGGGATCTGGTCCTCCGGTGGTGGGCGGAGAGGGCTCGGACCTCGGATCAGGCCTGTCCGTCGCTCTCGCAAAGGACCACCCGCACGTCCCACGGCCCAAGGTCGAGCGGGTCTCCCGGGTGCAGCTGACTTCCGGCCAGGAGGTCGCCGCCACCCGGGGCCGGCACCGGGATCCTCGCCGGGTCGTTCGACCAGTTCGAGTAGAAGAGCGCGCGGCGGCCGTCGGGGCATCGTGCACCGCTCACACGGACCTGTTCCGGCAGTCCCACGCCGCGCGGCGTCACGGCTGACGCGCGGAGCACCCAGCCTGCCAGGTCGGCGGCCAGCGATACGTTCGGCAGAGTCCCGACGTACGTCACTCGCCCCCGTCCCCGTGCCGCCGTGGTCACGGCGGGGAACCGTCCGAAGTGATGGTGTGCGTAGCCGACCAGCGGTGAGGCTGCGTCCGCCGCAACGCCGTCGATCCACGCCTCTGCTCGCGCCTCCCGCGACACACGGAATGAGGGGTCGAGCGAGCGGACCTCGAGGGGGCTGGCCAGGTTGGAGTACTCGTCGTAGTGGATGCCCGCAGCTCGCCCGAGAATCCCGGGCGCCGGCTCGGCGCGGACACGCGCGTCCTCGTCCGCGTAGCCGGAGCGGACGGTGATGACGAGATGGCCTCCGTCTTCCGCGTACTCGACGAGCCGTTGAAGCACGGCGTCCGACGCGATGTAGAGGGCGGGCGCGACGACGACCGGGAACAGCTCGAGCGCACCTGGTGCCTCAGCATCGCGGACGTCGAGAATGGTCGACTGGGCCCGGGCGTGGAAGAAACCCTCGTACATGGCATTCATGACCCGTTCGTACGAGCGGGGATCCGGGTCGCGGCTCCCGGCGAGTGTGAGACACGGCTTGAACTGCAGCGCGTACCGGCTGTCGGGCGAGTAGAGGAACGCGACCTCGGCCTCGGGCTGAAGACCCGCAAGCTGGCCGCCGTGGAGCGCCAGCTCCGACCCGAGAGTGGCGATCTCCCTGTATGCCCGGTTCGGGCGGAGATCGTGGCCGAGGACGCCCCCCCAGTAGGTTTCGTGGCCGAAGCGGTTCGTATACCACTGCCAGTAGCCGATGGCGGCCGCCCCGCGGGCGATGAAGGTGTACGCGGCCAGCCGCCACTGCCCGTCGTACGCGGGGTAGTTGGCCGCCGAGTCGCCGATCGTCAGGGCGTTGCTCTCCAGTACGAGGAAGCTCCGCTGTTGCGCCATCCTCCCGATGTCGGCCTTGAACGCGATCGACCAGGCCCCCACCTCGCCCATCCAGTCCGGGGCCGCGGGAACCGATGCCGAGGCCGGGATCCGCAGGGCGTCCTGCGTGGCGAAGTAGGGGTCCTCGCCGGCGATGTCGACGACCCTGCCGATCTCGTGGCGGTCGGCGTCGTCGCGGCCGTGGCTCCCCACGAAGTTGTGCGTGAGGAACTGGTCAGGTCTGGCGTACTCGCGCACGATGGCCGCCAGCCAGGCCAGGAACTCGGTCGTGAGGGTCGCCTGGTACCGCCGCCACTCGAGGTCAAGGCCGGGCACCGTGTTGCCCGACATGCCGGGCCCGTGCTTTGCCCGGCGCTCGGGGGGCCAGAGATCGTCCCATGACGACAGGCGATGGGACCAGTACACCAGGCCCCAGTGCTCGTTCAACTCCTCGACCGACCGGTACCGGCACTGGAGATGCTCGCGGAAGCCCGCCCGGACGGACGGATTGAACAGCAGACCGGTTCCGGTCTCGTTGTCCAGCTGGAAGCCCACCACGGCCGGGTGACGCCCAACCAGCCCGAGCATCCGGCGGACGACGCGCTCGGCGAAGTGCCGATAGGCCGGGTGCGTGAAGTCGAAGTTCTGCCTCCCCCCGTAGTGACCCTGTTCCCCGCCCTCGTAGACCGCCATGATCTCGGGGTGGAGATGGGCGAGCCACGCCGGGATCGCGAACGTCGGCGTGGCCAGGATGACCCTGACCCCGGCAGCATGGAGCCGATCCAGCGTCCGCTCCAGCCAGCCAAGCTCGAACCGGCCCTCCGCGGGCTCGCAGAGACTCCAGCTCGCGTCGCCCATGCGGACGAAGCTGATGTGGGCGTCGTGCATGAGGCGGATGTCGTCGTCTACCCGATCCACGGGCTCGTTCTCCGGGTAGTACGCGACGCCGAGCCAGATCGAGCCGTCTCGTCCCGGGAGCTGTGGCGCGGACGCGGATGATGTCCCGGTCATGAGGGCTCCTCCCATGTCGTCAGGGCGTCGTCGCCCGCGCTGTTCGTGGCAGCCCGTGTCTGTTGGGTTCCGTGGCGCCTCGCCACCTTACTCCAGCCACCGGCCGTAACGACCGGGACGAGCCGGCCACCGCGTACCATCCACCCGATGCATCTGCCCGACATCCCGCCCGCGGCCGTTCTCTCGCTGCTGGTCGGCGTCCTCTGCACGGCGCTGTACGTCGTGATCCGGGGGACCGGGCACGCGCGGCTCGTCTTCGTGCTGATCGCGGCCGTGCTGGGGGCCTGGGCGGGACAGGTCATGGGGTCCCGGCTCGGCGATCCGCTGCGGATCGGCGATTTCTCGCTGCTGGGTGCCTTCGTGGTGGCCTGGCTCGGCATCGCGGTCGTCGCGGTGGCCAGTACACTCGGAGGCGGCCGCGACCGGGACGACGCGACGCGCGGCCCTCGCGGGCGCGGGTAGCGCCCGAAGCCCGCGGTAGCGCCCGAGGCCCGCGGCAGCGCCCGAAGCCCGCGCCGTCGCCGGAGCGCGCGGTTGGGGTCCCGGCGCCTCTGGTACCGTACCGGTGATGCCGGACCGGACCTCCCAGCCCATCCAGAAGGATCCACGGATCGTCGCTCAGCCCGCGGCTGCGATCCGCCGGCGCTTCATCGACTTCTTCGTCGCTCGCGGCCACGAGTACGTGCCGTCGATGAGCCTGGTGCCGAGCGGCGACCAGACGCTGCTCTTCACGAATTCCGGGATGGTCCAGTTCAAGGACGTCCTGACCGGCCGGGAGACGCGCTCGTACAAGCGGGCCGCGAACTCGCAGCGCTGCCTGCGCGTGGCGGGCAAGCACAACGACTTCGAGGAGGTGGGGCGGACGCCGCGGCACCACACGCTCTTCGAGATGCTGGGCAACTGGAGCTTCGGCGACTACTTCAAGCGCGAGGCGATTCACTGGGCCTGGGAGCTGCTGACGGTGGACTTCGGCATCCCGGGAGACCGCCTGGCCGCCACCGTGTACACCGACGACAACGACTCGTACCGCGTCTGGACCGAGGAGATCGGGATGCCGCCCGATCGCATGGCGCGCTGGGGGAACGTCGACGCCGGCGACGACAAGAACTTCTGGCGGATGGCGGAGACCGGTCCCTGCGGTCCCTGCAGCGAGATCCACTTCGACCGCGGGGCGCAGTTCAGCGAGGGTCCCCACTGCACCCCCGACCACTCCGAGACGTGCCCGCGGTGGCTGGAGATCTGGAACCTCGTCTTCATGGAGTTCGATCAGCAGCCCGACGGGCGGCGGCTGCCGCTGCCCTTCACGAGTGTGGACACCGGGCTGGGCCTGGAGCGGCTGGCGAGCGTGCTCCAGCAGGTCCCGTCGAACTATGACACGGACCTCTTCACCCCGATCCACGCGCGGATGCGCGAGCTGCTCGGGCACGACCCCGACGCGTTCGAGGCCGAGCGCTTCAGCTACCAGGTGATCGCGGACCACTCGAGGGCCATCACCTTCCTCGTTGCAGACGGCGTGCTGCCCTCGAACGAGGGGCGCGGGTATGTCCTGCGGCGGATCCTGCGACGCGCGGCGCGGCACGGCCGGCTCCTCGGCCGGAAGGAGCCGTTCCTCGCCGAGACCGCGGACGTCGTGATCGAGACGATGAGCGACTACTTCGCGTACCTGCTCGACGAGCGCGACCGGGTGCTCGAGATCATCAGGCGCGAGGAGGCCCACTTCGCGCGGACGCTCGACGCGGGGATGGGGCAGCTCGAGTCGGCGCTCGCGGCCCTCGGCACAGGCATCGGCACGGGCGACGGCGAGCAGCGTGCCGTAGGCCGGCGGCCGGAGTCCCTGGCGGCGGGTGCCCCGGTGCTCGACGGCGGGAGTGCGTTCCGCCTCCACGACACGTACGGTTTCCCGATCGACCTCACCATCGAGCTGGCGGCGGAGTACGGCGTCGCGGTGGACCGGGCCGGCTTCGACGTGGCGCTCGACGAGCAGCGGGCCCGCTCACGGGCTGGAGCCCGGGGAGAGCTGTCGCGGCTGGCACAGGAGGCGAGCCTGTACGAGGGCATCCTGCGGCGGACGGGCGATCCGTCCTTCCTCGGCTACGAGACCACCGAGGCCGAGGGGCGGGTGGTCGCCATCGTCCGGGACGGCGTCGAGTATGACGAGCTCGCGGGGACCGACGAAGCGGCGATCGTCCTGGACCGCACGCCCTTCTACGGAGAGGCCGGTGGCCAGGTGGGCGACCGGGGCGTCCTCTTCGACGGCGACACGCCCGTGCTCGTCGTCGAGGACGCGCAGAAGCCCGTCGGCTCGCTCATCGTGCACATCGGACGCCTCGAGGGGCCCGTGCGCGTCGGCCAGGCGCTTCGTGCGGTCGTGGACGCGGGGCGTCGCGCCAACACCATGCGGAACCACACGGCGACGCACCTCCTCCACCGCGCCCTGCGCAACACCGTCGGACCCGCCGCGAAGCAGGCGGGCTCACTCGTCGCGCCGGAGTACCTGCGCTTCGACTTCCCCTTCGACCGCCCGCTCACCGACGGCGAGAAGCGGACGATCGAGGCCCAGGTGCGCGACGTCGTCCGCGACGACCGCAGCGTGACCACGACGGTCACGACCATGCCCGAGGCGATCGCGCAGGGCGCCGACGCCATCTTCGACGAGAAGTACGGCGAGGTCGTGCGGATGGTCCAGGTGCCGGGGTTCAGCCGCGAGCTGTGCGGCGGCACGCACTGCCGCGCGACCGGCCAGATCGGCTGGTTCTTCATCACGTCGGAGCGGTCGATCGGGTCGGGCCTGCGGCGCATCGAGGCCGTGACCGGGGAGGCGGCCGAGCAGCTCGTCGTGGAGCGCTTCGGGCTCCTCGAGGAGACCGTCGATCGGCTCGGAGTGACCGATCCGGTGCAGCTGCCGGCTCGCGTCGCCGAGCTGCAGGCACGCGTGAAGGAGCTGGAGCGGCGGATCCGGGAGGGCGGCGCTGGTGGTGTCCCCCGGCCCGGGGAGCTGGCCGGCCGGGCCGAATCGGTCGCCGGGGCGACGTTCGTGGCGTTCGCCGGGCCGTTCGAGACCGCGGATGACCTGAAGAGCCGGGCGCGCGACGTTCGCGGCATCATCGGCTCGGGGGTGATCGCCTTCGCGCTCGACGGGCCCGAGCCACTCGTCTTTGTCACCGTGAGCGACGACCTGGTGGCCCGAGGCGTGTCTGCGGCCGACCTAGTGCGCGATGCCGTCCTGCCCATCGATGGTCGTGGGGGCGGGAGGCCGGAGATGGCCCAGGGGCGCGGAGCGCGCCAGGCGGGCCTGGCCGACGCGCTCGACGCGGTGCGACGCGGGCTTGCCCGCGCGCTCGCCGGGGCGCGCTGAGGCCGGCGGGGGAGGGGCCGGGGCGATGTCGTTCCTGCGGCGCCTGCTGGGGAGGAGGGATGAGGCGGCCACGGCCGCCTGTACGGCCCTGGACGTCGGCACGGAGTTCGCCAAGGCGCTCGTGTTCGAGATCGTCGATGTCGACCACGGGGTCGTCCGCGGGGTCGGCCGCCAGCGCCAGGGTCTGTCGCACATGCAGTCGGGGACGGTGACGGACATTCCCGCTGTCGTGGACAACTGCGCGATGGCCCTCCAGGAGGCCGAGGAGATGGCCGGCTTTCGGCCCAGCCAGGTCGTGATCGGCATCGCCGGGGAGCTCGTGAAGGGCTTCACCACCAGCATCTCGCAGGAGCGCAAGCGCCCCGACCAGCCGATCGCCGAAGTCGAGCTCCAGAAGCTCATCGACGGTGTCCAGCGCGAGGCGATCCGCCAGGCGGAGCGGGCGATCACGTGGGAGACGGGGCTGCCGAACGTGGACGTGCGCCTCGTCCACGCCGCCGTCACGAGCGCTTCGATCGACGGGTACGCGGTGAGCAACCCGGTCGGCTTCCAGGGCCGGCACGTCCGGATCGGGATCTTCAACGCCTTTGCGCCCCTCATCCACCTCGGTGCGCTGCAGTCGGTGGCAGGGCAGCTCGACCTGGAGCTTCTCGCCATCGTCGCCGAGCCGTACGCGGTGGCGCGATCGCTCGCCGGGGAGCAGGTGCGCCAGTCGGGTGCGCTCTTCATGGACATCGGCGGCGGTACCACCGACGTCGCCCTCGTGCGGCACGGTGGCATCGAGGCCACCCGCATGTTTGCGCTCGGCGGGCGCGCGTTCACCAAGAGCATCGCGGACCAGCTTGGGCTGCCCTTCGCGCGGGCCGAGGCGCTGAAGATCGACTACGCGCGGGGCCTGGCGGTCGAGGACCGCGATCGGATCGCGGGGATCGTGGCAGAGGACGTCAATGTCTGGGCGGCGGGGATCGAGCTCGTGCTCGAGGAGCTGAGCGGGGGCGAGCAGCTGCCGGGGCGCATCTTCCTCTGCGGCGGCGGCGCCGGGCTGCCGGAGATGGAGGCGGCGCTGCGGGACCGCGGGTTCGCCCGGCGGATGCCGTTCGCCCGACCGCCGGACGTGGAAGTGGTCGCACCCTCGCGGATCGAGTCGATCGCCGATGAGACGAACCTGCTCGTCGATCAGCAGGACGTCACCCCGCTCGGTCTCGCCTACCAGGCGATCGAGATGGGGATGGAGGAGTCGGCGCTGGACGCTGCCCTGCGGCGGGTCCTGCGTGCGATGAAGGTCTGAGGGAAACTGGACGGGACATGGCGGTCTACTACCTGGACGCCGACGAAGAGGTCACCGGGGCCGTCGCACGGCTGCGGTCGGCGTCGGAGCAGCAGGTCGCGCTCGTCTTGCCGGCCGGCTCGCGCGTCGCGACCAGCCGAATCAACTTCCGGCTGCTCTTCCGCGAGGCCGAGTCGAACGGGAAGCGGCTCGCCGTTGTCAGCGCAGACTCCTCGGTGCGGTCCATCGCAGTCGCCGCGGGGCTGCAGGCCTACCCCACCGTGGCAACGTACGAGGAGATCGTCGAGGCGGGCGGGCAGGCCGTCGTGGGGCCGATTGCCGCTGCCGTGATGCCGATTGCCGTGGAGCCTGCTCCGGCCGCCCCGACGGGGGGACCCCCAGCCGGGATCCGCGAGACCGGCGGGCGCGACGTGCGCGGTACCGCCGGCGCGGCCGCTGCCGGAGCGGCGGTCAGCGCGGTGGAGCCGCCGACCCCGGCCGCGGCCGAGGGCCCCATCCGCCCCGGGGGAAGGGCGGCCGCGAGGGGGAGCGGAGCGCTCCCGGTGGTGGGGGGCATTCGCCCGGAGAAACCGCGCCGCTCGTCCCGGCGCCGCGCCGCCGTTGTCCTGTTCGGCTTTGGCGGTCTCCTGGTGGCCGGGGCGGTAGCCGCCTGGCTCATCCTGCCGGCTGCCGACATCGTCGTCACGCCTCTCGGGGAGCCGGCCGGGCCGGTTTCGCTCAACGTGACCGCCGACCCGTCGGTGGATGCCGTCGACGCGGAGAAGGGAATCGTCCCCGCGAACCGGGTGGAGTTCCCGCTCGCGGCGAAGGGCACGTTCAAGTCCAGCGGGTCGCGGGTGGACGAGACCGCGGCCGCCGGCTCGGTGCGTTTCTCGAGCAACAACCCGCTCGATCCGGTCACCATCCCCGCGGGCACCACCGTGGCAACCAGCGGCGGGATCCAGTTCCAGACGGTGGCAACGGTCGTTGCCCCGAAGGCGACCATCAGCGGCACCACCATCACCGCGGGCCGCGTGGACGCGAGGGTCAAGGCAGTCGCCCCCGGCCCGTCGGGGAACGTCGGAGCAGGCAAGATCACGGTCGTGCCGTCGCGGCTCAAGAACTTCCTGGTGTCGGTGACGAACCCCGCGGCCACCACCGGCGGCGCGCGGACCGAGACGAAGTTCGTGACCAAGGAGGACTACGAGGCCGCCACTCAGACTCTGGACGGGCGCCTCGATTCGGAGCTCACGGAGGCCGTCGCAAGCCCCACCGTCGTGCCGGCGGGGGCGACCGCCTTTCCCGAGACGGCGCAGCGGGGCCGGGCCGAGTACGACCCGCTGGCAGCCGACCTTGTCGGCTCGGAAGTGCCCACGTTCGAGCTGACCGCGAGGGCGACGGGAAGCGTCGTGACCGTGGACGAGAAGCTCATCGCGCCGGTGGCCGAAGCGCGCCTCACGGCGCAGATCGCCAACGGGTACGAGCTGTTCGAGGGCTCCATCCGGACCCAGGTCGGCGATGGAACGGTGAACGGCGAGACCATCGTGTTCCCGGTGCAGGCCGTCGGCGAGCAGTGGCGCCCGGTGGCCGCGGCCGACCTCGTGGAGCTTGTGCGCGGGAAGCCCGAGGCCGAGGCGAAGAGCCTGCTCCTACCCTACGGCGACGTCGCGATCACGCTCTGGCCGGACTTCGTGGATACCATTCCCACCATGGACGGCAGGGTCACCATCACCATCGCACCGCCGCGACGGGCCGGCTCGTGAGGTTCGGATCGGTCCTCGCCGGGGATGCCGCGTGAACCGCGCAGACCCTGGGAACCACGCAGGCCCTGTGACTCGCTTGATCGGCCTCGATGTCGGCGATCGGCGGGTCGGCGTCGCGGTCAGCGATGCGGTGGGCCTGGGTGCGCACCCGCTCGCGACGTTCCGCCGGGTGAACATCGAAGCGGATGCGGGGCTGGTCGCCCGGCTGGCCGCCGAGCAGGGGGCGACCGAGCTGGTGGTCGGGCTTCCCCTGGAGGGCGACGGCGCGGAGGGGGAACAGGCCGTCCGGACGCGCGCCTGGGGGGACGGGATCGCCGAGCGGACCGGGCTGCGCCTGGCCTGGCGTGACGAGCGTTACACGACCCAGGCCGCCGAGGCCGCGCCAGCCGCGGCTCCGGCGCGAGCGAGCGACCGGGCAGCCGACCAGGGCCGCGATCCGGCGCAGGCGGGCGAGCGTGGACCGCGAGGCGGCCGCGCGCATCCTCCAGGCGGAGCTCGACGCCCGCGCCGCCGCTGGGGCAGGGCGTGGTCCCGGCAACGGGGGGGCCGCCCAGGGAAACGCGACGGGAGACGCCGGTTGAGCGGCACTCGCCCGCCGCCCGGGCCCCCGAACGGTCCGGCCGGCGGCCGCGGGCCGAACTACGGACAACGCCCGGCCCCGGGCTACCTGCCGCCGCCCCAGGACCCCGGCCCGAACGGCGTGCGAAGCGGCAGCTGGAGTCCCCGCGACGCGGTCGAACCGGGGCGGATCGCGCCTTCGCCGGGCGGGCTGCCGCCGACAGGCCCGGTGAACCGCCGCCCGCCTGGAGGTCGCGGCATCCCGCGCGGCCTCACCGCCCTTCTGGTGATCCTGGGCGTGGCCGCCCTCGTCCTGGCCCTTGCCGTGACGGTCGTCGGCCCCGCCGTCGCCGGCACGGTCCGCGATCTCGCCGCGTCGAACCCCTCGATGATGCGGTTCGGGCCGGTGGCCGACATGGTGAAGTCGGGGCTGGGTCCCACGCTGACCGAGCCCGCCGGCACGGACGTGACCACCGTGAAGTTCACCGTCCCGGAAGGAGCGTCGGCCACCCAGGTCGCCCGGGCGCTCGAGGACCAGGGGCTCGTGAAGGACGATCTCGCCGTCATGTACCTCATCGTGACGGGAGGTCTGTCCGACCGGATCGCCGCGGGAAACTACAGCCTGTCGCCCTCCATGACGCCCGACCAGATCGTCACCCGGCTTGAGCAGCCGCCCGACGCCGTGGTGGCCGTTGCGTTGCGGGAAGGCCTTCGCCTCGAGCAGATCGCCGCCTACCTGCAGACTGTCGGCCTCGACATGGACGTCGCCGAGTTCTACCGGCTCGCGAGCGACCCCCCAGCGTCCCTGCGGAACGACTACGAGTTCCTCGCCACGCTGCCCGAAGGGCGATCGCTCGAGGGGTACCTGGGTGCCGGGACGTTCCAGGTCTACCCCGACATCACGCCGGAGGCGCTCCTGCGCAAGCTCCTCGACCAGTGGGTGGAAACGGTCGGCATGGGCCCGATCCGGGCGGCCGAGGCGCAGGGACGGGACTTCTACGAGGTCCTGGCGCTGGCTTCCATCGTCGACACGGAGGCCGCCGTGGACGAGGAGCGACCGCTCATCGCGGGCGTCTACGCCAACCGGATCGCGAAGGACATGCTTCTCAACGCGGACCCCACCGTGATCTACGCCTGGGACAGCATGCAGCTCCGCGACCTGCCCTTCGAGAAGTGGCCCGACTACTCGTTCTGGAACCCGGTCGGGAAGCCGCTCGCGACCGTCGAGGTGCCGGAGGACCTGGCGGGCTTCCAGACTTACCTGAAGAGGGGGATGATCCCCGGTCCCATCAACACCCCGAGCCTCGCGTCGATCCAGGCCGCCCTGGAGCCCGACACCAAGGCCGGCTACCTGTACTTCGTGGCGAAGAAGGACGGCTCGCGGACGCACGCCTTCGCCAGGACGCTCGAGGAGCACGAGGCGAACCTCGTGAAGTACGGCTACAAGTAGGTTGCGAGAAGCGCGCGACAAGCCGGCGATAAGCGCGGTCTGGTAAGAAGGGGTCCGATGCCGCTCCTGCTCATGCACTCGCCACCGCCGCCTCCACCCACGCCGGATGACCATGCCCGCTGGCACGCCGCCGACGTGAGCGCGCGCCCGGTACGGGTGGCGCGCCTGCGGGAGCGTCTCGCCGCCGAGGGCATCGACGCGTACTTCGGGGTCGGCCGCGAGAACAGCAGGTACCTGGCCGGGTTCGTCCTTGCCGAGGGCGAAGAGAAGGTCGCCGGGGACTCGGGGCGGTTCTTCGTGTCGGCCGATGAGGTCGTGGTCCTTGCCGACACCCGCTACCGAGACCAGGCGCGGGAGGAGTGCGCGCCGGCGCGCATCGAGGAGTGCTACGGCGAGCTGGCGGAGCGCTGGCCGGTGCTCCTGCGGAGCCTGCGCCCGGTTGGCCCCGGAGGGCGGCCGGGGCGGCGCAGGCGGGTGCGGCGGGTCGCGGTGGAGGCATCGCACGCGAGTCATGCCCTCTGGACGGCCCTTGCGGCGGCCGAACCGGGAGTCGAACTCGTGCCGGCCCGCAGCTGGGTGGAGGAGCTGCGGGCGACCAAGGAGCCGGCCGAGATCGAGCGCATCGGTGCCGCCTGCGGGGTGGCGGACGCCGCCCTCGACCGTCTCGTCCGCGAGGTGCGGGCCGGGATGAGCGAGCGCGAGCTGGCGCTGCGCCTCGAGTGGGACATGCGCACGAACGGCGCGGAGGCGGTCGCCTTCGACGTCACCTGCCTGTCTGGTCCCCGGAGCGCGCTGCCGCACGGCGCCCCGGGCGAACGGCGCGTCGCGAAGGGCGAGGCGCTGCTCTTCGATTTCGGCGCCCAGGTGGCGGGGTACCGGAGCGACATGACGCGCACCTTCTTCGTCGCCGAGCCGTCGGGGCCGCACCTGCGGCTCTACCTCCTCATCCAGGCCGCCCAGGAGGACGCCTTTCAGGCTCTGTCCCGCGCCTCGGCGACCCGCGAGATCCCGACCGGCCCGGAACTGGACGAGGTGGCCCGACGGGTCGTGACGGGCGCGGGCTTCGGCGACCGCTTCGGCCACGGCCTCGGCCACGGCGTCGGCCTCGCCACCCACGAGCGGCCGTTCCTCGGGCAGCAGGCCGCCCCGGTCACGCTCCCGACGCCGTCGGTGTTCTCGGTCGAGCCCGGCGTCTACCTGCCCGGCGAGGTGGGGGTCCGCATCGAGGACCTCATCCACTTCGACGTCGATCGCGGCATCGCGGACCGCCTGACGCAGTTCACCCGCGAGCTGACCGTCCTCGGCGGGTGAACCGCTAGAATCGGCGGACCCAGCGACATAAGGCCGGTCCGGAGCGGCCGCCACCGACAGGAGTCCACCCCACCATGATCTCGACCGGCGACCTGCGCAAGGGGATCGTCATCGAGCTCGACGGCGAGCTCTGGCAGATCCTCGACTACCACCACATCAAGATGGGCCGCGGCTCGGCGCAGATTCGCATCAAGCTCAAGAACGTGAAGCGGGGCCAGACGGTCGAGCGCTCGTTCCAGGCGGGTGACAGGTGGCCGCGGGCCTACCTCGACCGCCGCCAGGTCCAGTTCCTCTACCGCGACGGAGACGAGTTCCACCTCATGGATTCCGAATCGTTCGAGCAGTTCATCCTGACCGCCGAGCAGCTGGGTGACGCGGCGGGGTACCTGAAGGACGGGATGACGCTCGATCGGACGAGCTACGAGGGCGAGACGATCGGCGTCGAGCTGCCCGTGACGGTGGACCTGGTGGTGACCGAGACCGATCCGGGCTTTGCCGGCGACACCGCGACGAACGCGCGCAAGCTGGCCACGCTCGAAACGGGCCTCGTGGTGCAGGTGCCGCTCTTCGTGAGCGGAGGCGACACGATCCGCATCGACACCCGCACCGGCGACTACCAGACGCGCCTGTAGGCGGCATCACATCCGGCGACGACGAAAGGACGGCCGTGCGGCGCGGGGACGATCCGGACGCGGGCGAGCGCCCCTGGAACCGCTGGCTCGAGCGCTCGGGCGAGCGCGTGGGTGGGTCCGGGAGCGGCATGCCCGGGAACGGTCCGTCCGGAAACGGTCAGCCCGGGAACGGTCCGCCGGGGCCGGAGCCGCCGCCCCTCTGGGGGACCCCGGCGCCTGATCGATCGCAGCAGCAGGGGAGGCCCCCGTCGATCCGCGTCTGGACGATCGCCGAGCTGACGCGGGCGATCCGCGACGTCCTCCGCGGCGTGGACCGCTTCCGGGACGTCTGGGTGGAGGGAGAGATCGGGCAGGTGAGCGTGAGCGCCGCCGGCCACGCCTTCTTCGTGCTGCGCGACGACCGAACCCAGCTCAACTGCGTCTTCTTCCAGCGGGAGCGCCTCGCCAGCCCGTTCGAGCCGCAGACCGGGCTCCGGGTCGTGGTCCACGGCCGGGTCGACGTCTACGAGCCCGGCGGCGCGTACCAGCTCTACGTGGATGCGCTCCAGCCGGCCGGGTTCGGCGACCTGGCGCTCCGCTTCGAGGCGCTGAAGGCGCGGCTTGCCGCGGAGGGCCTGTTCGACGCGGCGAGGCGGCAGCCGCTGCCGGCTGTTCCCCGGGTCGTCGGCGTCGCCACGAGCGCCACGGGGGCTGTGCTCCACGACATCCGCCGGGTCCTGGCGCGCCGCTGGCCGCTGACCCGGCTCGTCCTCGCGCCCTGTCTCGTGCAGGGCGATGCCGCCCCCGAGAGCATCGTGGCCGCGCTCCGGCGGCTGGCCCGGTGGGAGGACGCCGCGACGGGCGAGGCGGTGGACGTCGTGATCCTCGCGCGCGGCGGCGGGTCGGCGGAGGACCTCTGGGCGTTCAACGACGAGCGGGTGGTGCGCGCCGTGGCGGCATGCCCCGTGCCGCTGGTGACCGGCGTCGGCCACGAGACCGACGTCACGCTCGTGGACTTCGCCGCGGACGTCCGGGCGCCGACGCCGTCGGCGGCCGCCGAGCTGGTGACTCCCTCGCGCGAGGCGGCGCGCGAACGCCTTCGGGAGGCGAGGCGGCGCCTCGGGGCGTCGGCCGGTGCGGACGCTCGCGGGCCCGCGCCAGGTCCTGACCGCCGAGCGGCGGGCGCTCATGCGACTCCACCCCGGGGCGGTGCTCGCCGCCGATCGCGAGGAGGCGGGCCGGCTCCTGGAGCGGGCGCGCCGGGCCGCCGATGCCCGCTGGCGGGCGGACGAGCGCCGGCTCGCCCGGGCAGCCGACCGGTTGCCCTTCCTGGTGGCCGCACGCGTCGACCGGGCGGCCGGGGACGTCCGGGCGGCGGCCGCGGCGCTGGCGGTCCTGTCCCCGTACGCCACGCTCGACCGGGGATACGCGATCGTCCGCGACGACCGCGGGCGCGTGCTCCGCGACGCGGCGGTTGTCGCGCCCGAGGACCGGCTCGATGTGCGGCTCGCGAGAGGGTCGCTGGACGCCCGGGTCGTCCGCGTGCGAGACTCCGGGCCATGAGTGCGCACACCCCGGGACCGGCCGAGGCAGCCGGTGCAGTGACTGCCGCGGCGACCCCGCCCGGGGGTCTGCCGCCGGTCGAGACGCTCACCTTCGACGCCGCGCTCGCCGAGCTCCAGGATGTCGTGGGCCAGCTCGAGTCGGGGAACCTGCCGCTCGAGGAGGCGATCGCCGCCTTCGAGCGAGGCGTGCAGCTCCACGAGCGTTGCGCGCGGCTCCTCGACGAGGCGGAGCTGCGGGTCCAGCGGCTCGTGGAGGAGGCGGGCGGCGCGCTGCGTGCGGTTGAGCTCGACAGCGACGAGCCGGCCGGGGCATAGCCCGGGACGCCACGTGGACCGCCAGGCGCCCATCCTCGAGTCGCTCACCGGCCCCCGCGACCTGCGACGGCTGACCGGCCCGGAGCTCATGGCCCTCTGCGAAGAGCTGCGCGGCGTCATCGTGGAGACGGTGGCCAGGACCGGCGGCCACCTCGGCAGCGCCCTCGGGGTGGTCGAGCTCACGGTGGCCCTCCACCGCCTGCTCGACTCGCCGGTGGACCGCATCGTCTGGGACACCGGGCACCAGTGCTACCCGCACAAGCTCCTCACCGGCCGCCTCGACCAGTTCGGGACGCTTCGGCAGCTCGGCGGCGTGGGCGGCTTCCCGCGACGCTCTGAGAGCCCGCACGACGTGTTCGACGGCGGGCACGCCGGGACAGGCCTCTCGATCGGGCTCGGCCTGGCCCTGGCGCGCGACCTGCGCGGAGGCTCGGAGCGCGTGGTCGTGGTGGTGGGGGACGCCGCCCTCATGAGCGGCCTTTCGCTCGAGGCGCTCAACGACATCGGCCACCGCCGGGCACAGCTGCTCATCGTGCTGAACGACAACGAGATGAGCATCTCGCCGTCGGTCGGTGCGCTCAGCACGTACCTCAGCGCCATCAAGCTCTCGCCTGCCTGGCAGACGACGAAGGCGGGATACGACGCCCTCCTGGAGCGCCTGCCGGTTGTCGGCGACTCCGCCGTGGAGGTGTCTCGCCGAATCCGCAAGTCGGTGGTGAACTTCGTGCAGCAGCCGGGGCGCCTCTTCGAGGATCTCGGCATCACCTACATCGGCCCGGTGCCGGGGCACGACCTGGCGGCGCTCGTCTCGACGTTCCGGCGCGCCCTGCGGCTCGAGGGGCCGGTCATCGTCCACGTCCGCACCCAGAAGGGCCGCGGCTACCGGCCGGCCGAGCGGGACCAGGTGAGCTTCCACGGCGCCGTGCTGCCGCCGATGGGGACGAACGGCGACGGTGACGCGACCCCCTCGGTGGCGCAGAAGGAGGCCTCGGCAAAGAAGCCGCCGGGCTACTCCGCCCTGGCCGTGCAGGAGCTGATCGACATCGCGGCCGATGACCCGCGGGTGGTGGCCATCACCGCCGGCATGCCCACCGGCACGGGTCTCGACCGGTTCGGCGCCGCGTACCCGGGGCGCTTCTTCGACGTGGGCATCGCCGAGCCGCACGCGGTCACGCTGTCGGCCGGGCTTGCCCTCGCGGGGATGCGGCCGTTCGTGGCCGTCTACTCGACCTTCCTCCAGCGGGCCTTCGACCAGACCGTCCACGACGTCTGCCAGAACAACCTGCCCGTGGTCATCGGCGTCGACCGCGCGGGGCTCGTCGGCGAGGACGGCACGAGCCACCAGGGGATGTTCACCATCCCCGCGCAACGACAGCTGCCGAACCTCGTCGTCGCCTCCCCGAAAGACGAGCAGGAGCTGCGGCGGCTCGTTCGAACGGCCTTTGCCCAGGATCACCCCTTTGCCATCCACTACCCGCGCGGCCCGGGCCTCGATCTGCCGCCGGTCGATCCGCTGCCGATCCGGGTGGGGGAGGGCGAGCTGCTTCGTGGAGCTTTCGGCGGGCGAGCCGACCTCCTGTTCGTCGGCTTCGGCCCCATCGTCCAGCGAGCACTGGCGGTCGCCGGCAGGCTCGAGGGAGACGGCTGGTCCGTCGCGGTCGTGAACGCCCGCTTCGCACGGCCGCTGGACGTCGACCTGATCACGTCGGCTGCACGCGGTGCGCAACTGGTGGTGACGTTCGAGGAGAGCGTGGAGACCGGCGGGTTCGGCTCCGGCGTGCTCGAGACGCTCGCGAGCGTTGCCATCGGCGACCCGTCCCTCCGGGGCGTGCCGGTCCAGGTCATCGGGATCCCCGACGGGCGGTTCGTGGACCACGGGGCCGTGACGGACCTGCGGCGGACGCTGCGCCTGGACGTGGACGGGCTCGAGCAACAGGTCCGCGAGACCATCAGCCGGCTCGGCCTGGTTCCCGCGCGAGACGCGCCGGCGGAAACGAGGGCGGGCTGAGGAAGGTCCGCCTCGATCAGCTCGTGGTGACCGCGGGGCTCGCCCCGACGAGGTCACATGCCCAGTCGCTCCTCCTGGCCGGGCGAGTGCGCGTGGGCGCGGGCGACGGCGCCCGCACGGACCGAAAGCCCGGCGATCTCGTCGACCCGGAGGTCCCGGTCGAGCTTGTCGAGGCCGCCCCGTACGTGTCGCGGGGTGGCGAGAAGCTGGCGTCGGCGCTCGACGCGTTCGGCGTCGATCCCCAAGGGCGAGTGTGCCTGGACGTGGGTGCCTCGACGGGCGGCTTCACCGACTGTCTGTTGCAGCGCGGCGCGGCCCGCGTCTATGCTCTCGACGTGGGTCGCGGCCAGCTGGCCGCGTCGCTCCGGGGGGATCCCCGGGTGGTCTCCATGGAGCGCACGCACGCACGCCGCCTCGACCCCGCCGACTCCGAAGCCGTGCACCTGCCGGAGCACCCGACGCTGGCCGTGATCGACGTGTCATTCATCTCCCTCACCCGGATCCTCGCCGGTGTCATCGCCCAGCTGGGCCCGGGCGCCGAGATCGTGGCTTTGGTGAAGCCGCAGTTCGAGGCGGGACCCCGGGCCGCGGCGAAGGGCGTGGTCCGCGACCCGGCCGTTCACCGCGAGGTGCTGGACCGGGTCCGCTCGTTTGCCGAGAGCCTCGGGCTGCACGTGGCCGGCGAGGCGCCGTCGCCGCTCCTGGGGCCGGCCGGCAACCGGGAGTTCTTCCTTCACCTTGTCGTCCCCGCCTGAGGACCGACCCATGACGCTTCGCATCGGCCTTGCCTACAACCCGACGATCGGGGCGTCCGGCCGGCTCCTGGAGCAGGCCGGGGCCTGGTGCGATGCCGCCGGCGTGCCGCACTGGGACGCGCCCGCCGGCGATCGGGCCGGCCTCGTGGCGCGTCTGCCCGGCACGACGTCGCTGGTAGTCCTCGGCGGGGATGGAACGTTCCTGCGGGCCGCCCAGGCCGTCGCCGAGGTGGACGTGCCGATTGTCGGCGTGAACCTGGGCAAGGTGGGCTTTCTCTCGAAGGCGGAAGCCAACCAGCTCGACGTTGTGCTGGGGTGCCTTCGCGACGGCGACTACGGGCTCGAGGAGCGCATGATGCTGGAGACCCGCGTGGTACGGGCGGGCGGCGCCCCCGATCCGGGGGGTCACGTGGCGCTCAACGACGCCTCTGTGGTCCGCGGCGCCCAGACCCGCGTCGTGCGCCTCCGGGTGACCATCGACGGGTCGCACCTCGCGACGTACACGGCGGACGGCGTGATCGTGGCAAGCCCGACCGGCTCGACCGCGTACTCGTTCAGCGCGGGTGGGCCGATCGTCGATCCCACCGGGCGCAACCTGGTGGTGACCACGGTGGCGGCGTACCTCACCGCCATCCGGTCGATCGTGGTGGACCCGCATCGAACCGTGCGGGTCGAAGTGCTGGCGGCGATGAGCGTGCTCGTCTCCGTCGACGGGCACATCGAGATCCCCCTCTCCGTGGGCGACGTGGTCGAGGTCCGGGCCCGCGAACGGCCGATCCGTTTCATCGAGCCGCGCGGGGCGCTCGCCTTCTGGGACCTCGTCCGCCAGAAGGCCCAGCTGCTGCCCTCGTGACGGGCCTCCTGGAGCTGACGGTCACGGATCTTGCCCTCATCGAGCGCGTCCGGATCGAGTTCCGGCCGGGCCTCAGCGTCCTGACCGGGGAGACCGGCGCGGGCAAGTCGCTCCTCATCGATGCGCTCGCGCTCGTGCTCGGCGGCCGCGCCGATGTTTCGCTCGTCCGCGCCGGCGCCGCGACCGCGCGCGTGGAGGCCCTCTTCGATCGCGTCCCCGAGCCCCTCATCTGCGTCCGGGACGTGGCGGTGAACGGGCGCAGCGTCGCCCGGATCGACGACGCGACCGTCACCGTCGCTCGCCTCGCGGAGACGGCCGGCCCGCTCGTGGAGATCCACGGCCAGCACGAGCAGCAGCGGCTGCTCGACTCGTCGGCGCAGCGGGACCTGCTCGACGCGTACGGCGGCCACGGGGCGCTCCGGGAGGCCGTTGCGGCGGCCGTGGCTGCGTGGCGCGCAAACCGCGCCGCACTCGAGGCGATCGCCGCCGAGCCGGGGGAGATCGGGCGGCGGCTCGAGCTGCTCGACCACGAGGCAGGGGAGATCGAGGCCGCCGCGCTGCAGCCCGGCGAGGCCGAGGAGATCCGCGCCCGCCTGGCGGGCGCCGCGGGGGCGGAGCAGGCCGGCCGCCTGGCCGAGCAGCTTCGGGTGCGCCTGGCGGGGGAGGGGACCGGGGCGCGGGAGGCGCTTGCGCGCGGCGCCCGGGAGGCAGAGGAGCTGGCCCGCCTCGACGGCCGTTTCGGGGGCCTTGCGCCCCGTCTCGAGGGGCTGACCGCGGAGCTGGACGACGCGCTCGCCGACCTGCGCCGCCTGGAGGAGGCGGTGGACCGGGACCCGGCCACGGTCGCCCGGCTGGAGGAGCGGCTCGGCCGGATCTACGCGCTTGAGCGCAAGTACGGCTCCGGCGAGGCCGCCATCCTCGCGCACGGTGAGCGTGCCCGAGCGGAGGCCGGGCGGCTGCGCGGGCTCGAGAACGAGCGGGGGGCCCGGGCGGCGCTGGACCCCGGGCTCGAGGCGGCCGCTCGCGATGCGGCGGCGGCCCTGAGCGCCGCGCGGCGCAGCGCGGCCGGCGGGCTCGAGGAGGCCGTCGGGGCCGCGCTCGAGGAACTCGGCATGTCCGCCGCGCGGTTCGGCGTCGGGGTCGTCGCATCCGCGCTCGAAGCGGCAGGGGCCGACACGGTGTCGTTCGTCATCGCGCCGAACCCGGGCGAACCGCCGTTGCCGCTCGCGAAGATCGCCTCCGGCGGTGAGCTGTCGCGGGTCTCCCTGGCCGTGAAGCGCGTCCTGGCCGCGGCGGATGCCACCCCGACGCTCGTGTTCGACGAGATCGACGCGGGGATCGGCGGGCGCTCCGCGGACCCGGTGGGCCGGAGCCTCTGGCGGCTCGCTCGCACGCACCAGGTGCTCTGCGTGACGCACCTGCCGCAGATCGCCTCGTACGCCGACGCCCACTACGGCATCACCAAGCGCGAGCGCGACGGTCGCACGGTGACCGAGGTGACCCACCTGGAGGGCGAGGAGCGGCTGCGCGAGCTGGCGGCGATGCTCGGCAGTCGCGGGGGGAGCGCGGCGTCCCTGGCGGCCGCCCGCGAGCTGCTGGCGCGTGCAGCGAGCGTCACGGGAAGCGGCGGCCCCGCATGAGCGATATACCCGGCCCGGACCGGGCGCCCGGTCCGCAGGCAGCGGCCGGTCCCGACGATCTCCACCGCGCGATCGACGCGTACCTCCTCTACCTGCGGGTTGAGCGCGGGCTCGCACCGCTGACCCTCGCGGCCTACGCGTCCGATCTCCGGGACTTCGCCCGGAGTACTCCCGGCATCGACGGCTGGCGTGGCAGCGCCGAGCCGGCGGTTCGCTACCTGGCCGCGCTCACCGCTCCACCCCGCTCGGTGCGCTCGTCGACCCACCGCCGGAAAGCGGCCTCGATCCGCGCGTTCTACCGGTTCGCCTACTCCGACGGTCTGATCGACAGGGACGTGGCCGGGTCGCTCATGCTTCCCCGCGAGGCCCGGCGCCTGCCGGACACCCTCGACGCCGGAGAGGTGGAGCGCCTGCTCGAGATCGTCGGCGCCGAGGGCTTCGGTCCCGCTACCCGCAGGGGCGCAACCGCGATCCGGGACCGGGCGCTGCTCGAGCTGCTGTACGCGGCGGGCCTGCGGGTCGGCGAGGCGTTGCGGCTCGACCGCGAGGACCTCTCGCTCGAGGGCAGCTTCGTGCGTGTCATCGGGAAGGGCGACCGCGAGCGCATGGTGCCGATCGGGATCCCCGCGGTCGAGGCGCTGCGGACGTACCTGGACGACGTTCGCCCAGCATGGCTGCGGCGCGCCTCGCGGATGTCGCGGACAGGGGAGCTGCCGCGGGGAGGCCCGCTCTTCCTGACGCCGGGAGGCCGCCGCCTCGGCCGGATGGGGGCCTGGCGGGTGATGCAGAGGGCCGCCGGGGCCGCGGGGCTCGCGCAGCACGTCACGCCGCACACGTTGCGTCACAGCTTCGCTACCCACCTCCTCGAGGGCGGTGCCGATCTGCGCGTCGTGCAGGAGTTGCTCGGGCATGCGAGCATCAGCACGACGCAGCTGTATACCCACGTGACGGGGGAGCGCATCAGGCAGGTGTACGCCCGGGCCCACCCGCGGGCGTAGGAAGAGGGAGGTCGGGTTCGATGGGTTACGTGGAGTCGCTACTGTCGGACGGCGAGGTGATCGTCCTCCGGACCCGCAAGCACTGGTTGTCCATATTCGTGGACGGGCTCCTTGGCTGGCTGTTCGGCCTCGGCGGGCTCGTGCTCCTCATCTTTGGCCTCTGGATTCGCGGCAACGGCGAAGGCTGGAGTGGGTCGCTGGGCAACATCGTGTCGGGAGGCTCGGGGATCATCATCCTGATCGGAGTCCTCCTGGTGGCCTGGCGGATCGTGAACTGGCGGACCCAGGACTACATGGTCACGAACCGCCGGGTCCTCAAGGTCGAGGGCGTCCTCAACAAGCGGACCGGGGACAGCAACCTGGAGAAGGTCAATGACGCCGTGCTCGACCAGAGCGTCGTGGGCCGGGTGCTCAACTACGGCGATCTCGACATCCTGACCGCGGCCGAGCGGGCCATCGATGTCTTCAAGATGCTGGACAAGCCCACCGTGTTCAAGCGCGCCATCCTCGATCAGAAGCACCTCCTCGACGAGGAGCTGGCCTACCGGCCGACGCCCCCGCTCCGCGCCTCCGAGCCGGTTCCGTCAGCCGCCGGGGCGGCCGTCGCGCCTTCGGCCCCGCTGCCCGCGCCGGTGTCCGCGTCCGCGGATCCTGCCGCCGTTACCCAGACGCTCAACCAGCTGGCCGACCTGCGCGACCGCGGCGCGATCACGCCGGAGGAGTACGAGGCCAAGAAGGCCGAGCTGCTGAAGCGCCTCTAGCCGCCCGTGTCCGCCTGTGACGTCCCACCACGTATCCCGGAGACCGCGTGAGCCTTGAACAGGACATCATCCCGGCGCTCATCGCCGCCGGGATCTTCCTCCTCATAGGATTCCCGCTGCACGAGGCCAGCCACGCCTTCATGGCCGATCGCCTGGGCGATCGCACCGCGCGCTACGCGGGCCGGATGAGCCTGAACCCGATCGTGCACTTCGACCCTCTCGGCGGGATCATCCTCGTCGCCAGCGCCCTGTACGGCGGGTTCATCATCGGCTGGGCGAAGCCAACTCCCGTCAACCCGGTGAACCTCCGCGGTGGACGGAGGGGCGAGGCCTGGGTGGCCGCTGCGGGGCCGCTGTCGAACCTCCTCATGGCGGCCATCGCCGCGATCCCGATTCGCATCATCCTCGCAGCCGGGACCAATGTGCCGGAGATGGTGGGGCTCGTGCTTGTCAACCTCGTCTACTTCAACATCTTCCTCTTCATCTTCAACCTCCTCCCGGTCCCGCCGCTGGACGGGTACAAGGTCCTCACCGGCTACCTTGACGCGCGGACGGCCTATCAGCTGAGGCGGTACGAGCAGTACGGCTTCGTCCTCATCCTGGTCGTGTTCCTCCTGGGCGGGCAGTTCCTGATCCCCATCGCATCGAGCATCTATGGCTTCCTGGTGGGCGTCTAAGGTCCGCCAGTTCGGCAGGTACCTCGGAGGGACGGTGGCGGCTGACGAACGGCTCCAGCTGGAGACCTGGCTGACGCCCGCGCAGGCGCGCCTGTTCGTCTCGATGCACCGAGCCGATCAGCGCCACGGCCTCGATGTGGTGACGCGGTTGCAGGGCGATGGCGCGACCGACCCGGACCTGCTCCTCGCGGGGCTTCTCCACGACGCCGGCAAGGGCAGGTCGACGGGACTCTGGCACCGCGTGGGCTGGTCGCTCGGCGAGCGGTACGGCCGGCGTGTCCGCGGAGCCGTGGCGATGCTGCCCGGGTTCTCGCCCGCGCTCGAGCGGATGGACCGGCACGCGGAGGTATCCGCCGAGCTGGCACGGTCGGCGGGCTGCTCCGAACGGACGGCCGAGCTGATCCTCCTCCAGGCGTCGCCCGGCGACGCGGAGGGCGAGGCACTCCGCCGCGCCGACGAGGCCTCGTGATGGCGATGCCCGCGGTCACGTTCACCGACGGCCGGCGCCCCGAGACGGCGACCCTCGTCCACTTCCCGGCATTCGACGGCCCGCTGGGCCTCCTCCTCGCGCTCATCGAGCAGCGCCGGCTGGACATCTTCACGGTCCCCCTCGGCGCGCTCGCGGGGGCGTACCTGGAGGCGCTGGGGACGCTCGAGGGTCCGCCCCTCCCGCACCTCAGCGCGTTCGTGGCCGTCGCCGCCCAGCTCATCCTGATCAAGTCACGGGCCATGCTCCCAGCCCCTCCGGTGGTCGATGAAGGGGAGGGGGTCGACCAGCTCGGCGACCCGGAGGCCGACCTGCGCCGCCGGCTGCTCCTCTACCGCGTGTTCCGAGACGCGGGCGCCTGGTTCGCGTCGCGGCTCGACGGCCCGCGCCTCTTCCGCCGCGAGCCGGGGACGGCGCTGGCCACCGGCCTCGCGGGCGCCCGCCCGGCGCGCGACGAGCATCTCGACCCGGCCGAGCTCGCGGCCGCGCTCACAGGGCTGGCGCAGATCGTGCCACCGGCGGAGGAGCCGCCGGGAATCGTTCGGCGCTCGATCACGCTCGCCGAGCGGGCGGCAGCGATCCGGGAGGCTCTGCGGGCCGCGCCGGTCGTGGTGCTCCAGGACCTCGTTGCCGGCAGCCGCGACCGGGTCTTCGTCGTCGTCACGTTCCTGGCCATGCTCGAGCTCGTGAAACAGCGGGAGATCATCGTCGACCAGCGGAAACCCTGGGGGCCGATACGCTGCCGGGCGCTCCCCACCGGAGGATCCACGTGACGAACCCCGCCGAACCCGATCCGACAGCCCCGGCGAACGGCGGGCCCCTGGAGGTACCCGAGCCGCCGGTCACTCCTGCGGAGCTGACCGCGGTGCAGCTCGAGGCGCTTCTCTTCGTCGCCGAGCGCCCGCTCACCCGACGGGAGATCGCGGCCCTCGCGGGTGTCGACCAGGACCAGGTGGACGACCTCTTGGGCGATCTCGAAGTGGACCTGGTGGACCGCGGCATCCGGCTCCTTCGCTCCGGCGAGTACGTCGCCCTCGCCACCGCGCCCGAGGCCGGGTCGCTGATCGCCCGCTGGGTCGGCGCCGAAGGCCTGCGGCTCTCGCCGGCCTCCCTCGAGACCCTCGCCATCGTCGCATACCGGCAGCCCGCCACGCGGGCCGTGGTCGAGCGCATCCGGGGCGTGGACTCCGACTACGTCCTCCGCTCGCTGGTCCAGCGGCGGCTCGTGGTCGAGCTCGGGCGCGGCGACACGCCCGGCCGGCCCATCCTCTACGGCACGAGCTTCGAGTTCCTCGAGCGCTTCGGCCTCACGTCGCTGGACGACCTGCCCGTGATCGAAGCGGAGGTCGCCGAACGGCTCGCCGCTGCAGGCGCCGGGGACGCTGCCGTCGCCGACGCCGCCGCGCCGCCGGCGACGGGTAGCGTGCCCGAGGTCCGGCTCCAGAAGGCCCTCGCGGACGCGGGCGTCGCCTCCAGGCGCGCAGCCGAGGCCCTCATCGCCGACGGCCGGGTGGCGGTCGACGGCGTCACCGCGACCCTCGGCTCGCGGGTGGACCCGGCGCGACAGCGCATCGAGCTCGACGGCCGGCCCGTGGGGGGGCCGTCGACCCTTGTGCACCTCGTCCTCTGCAAGCCGGCGGGTGTGACGTCCACCGTCGCCGACCGTCACGCCGAGAGGACCGTCCTGGACCTGGTGCCGCCCACGATGCTGGCCGCGGCGGGCCGCCTCTACCCGGTCGGCCGCCTCGACCGCGACTCGGAGGGGCTCATCCTGGTCACGAACGACGGGGCGTTCGCCCAGCGGGTCGCCCACCCCAGGTACGGCGTCGAGCGCGAGTATGCCGTGGGGCTCGCTGGCATCCTCGCCCCGGCCCAGGCAGCCCGGCTCCTCGAGGGCGTCGACCTCGAGGAGGGCGCTGCGAGGCTCGACTCGATCCGGGCGGCGACGTCGGTCGAGACGGCCCTGCTCCTGGCCGCGCTCGGCCCGGGGACAAGCCACGCCGCGTGGTACCGGGTCGTCCTCGCCCAGGGCTGGAAGCGGCAGGTCCGCAGGATGTTCGCGGCGGTCGGCGTCCCGGTGGTCCGCCTTGCCCGGGTCCGGATCGGCACGCTGCGCCTCGGCGACCTCCGGGCGGGCGAGGTGCGTCGGCTCACCCCCGCCGAGGTTCGCCGTCTCCGGGGCGTCGCGCCACGACCATGATCTCGTACTCGTCGAGGCGGAGCGACCGCCTGCCCCAGTCACCTGCCGTCCCGCCCCAGACCTGCTCCACGAGGAAACCGGACTCCTCGACGATCCGCACGAGGTCGCGCGGCAGGTAGGACCGCTCCCGGACGGGGATGCGAAGAGGGCCATCCGGTCCCTCCGTCTCGATCTCGTAGCTCTCGATGAACATCAGCGGGTCGAAGCGGCCGCTCGCGACGTCCTCGTCGGACATGGCGCGGATGAGCCGGAAGGCGTTGAGGGCGGTCAGCACGAACGGCGCGCCGGGGCGAAGGGCGCCATGGATCGACCGGAGGACCGCGCGGTCGTGGTCGTCGGGGTCGCGCTCCGCCCCGAGGAGCGAGAAGGCCCCCTCGCAGAGGCAGACCGCGGCGTCGAAGAGCCGGGGAGCCACCCACGTCGTCGCATCCGCGTGGATCAGCTCGACCGACACCCCGGCCGCCCTTGCTGCCTCCCGTGCCTCGGCCAGCATGCCCTCCGAGATGTCGACCCCGGTCGCCCGGAAGCCCCGGCGGGCGAGCTCGACCGCGTGGCGGCCGGTGCCGCACCCGACGTCGACGATGGACGCTCCGGGGGCAAGGACGAGCTCTTGCACGAGGAAATCGACCTCGCCGGTCGTCCCGCGTGTGAACGGCTCGTCCATGTACCGGCCGGCGTGGGCGTTGAAGAAGCGCTCCCAGGGGTTCATGGCTTCGGCTACCCTTTCGACACGGGCGTGCGGCGCGGCCAACCGTAGCAGGTGGGGGACAGGGGAGGGAGATGACGTCTCGGGATGGTCGAGGAGACGGCCTCGTGGTCGCGCTGGACGGCCCCGCCTCGTCCGGCAAGAGCTCCGTCGGCTCGGGCGCCGCGGGGCGCCTCGGGTATCGCTTCTGCGACACCGGCCTGTTCTACCGCGCAGTGGCCCTCCTGGCGCTTCGCCGTCGAGTCGCGCTCGGCGACGGGCCGGCGCTGGCGAAGCTCGTCCCCCGGGTCGGCCTCGCCGCCGACCGGCAGGGCCGGTACACGCGGGTGATCGCCGACGGCGCGGACGTCACCGAGAAGTCGCGCGAGGCGGCCGTCGACAAGGTCGTGAGCGAGGTGGCGCGCCAGCTGGAGGTCCGCTCCGCTCTCCTCCCCCCGCAGCGCGACCTCGCCGCCGACGGCGGGATCATCATGGCGGGGCGCGACATCGGCACCGTCGTGCTCCCCGACGCGGACCTCAAGATCTACCTCGACGCGTCGGTCGAGGAGCGCGCCCGGCGCCGCTGCCTGGAACGCGAGATCGCCCCCGGGGGCCCCGAGGAGGCGGAGATCCTCGCCGACCTGCGCCGCCGTGACGGCATCGATTCGACCCGTGCCACCGCGCCGCTCCGGATCCCGCCGGACGCCCTCGTCGTGATGACCGACTCGCTGACGCTGGCCGGGACCGTGGACGCCGTCGTCGCCGCCGTCCGCGAAGTCGAGGACGCGGCCCACGGCTGGCCGCCGCACCATCCGCTCCGCGGGCTGGTGCGATACTAGGGGGCCATGCCAGCCGTCCGAAACGTCATCATCGCCAGGCGCACCGGGTTCTGCTACGGGGTGCGGGAGGCGATCGACCATGCCCGGACCGCCGCCGCGGAGGGGAAGCCGACGCATACCCTCGGCCACGTCGTGCACAACGAAGGCGTGATCGCCCAGCTCGAGTCGCACGGCGTCCACACGGCCGGCACGCTCGACGAGGTGGAGAGCGGCGCCGCCGTCGTGATCCGCGCGCACGGCGTTTCCCCGGAGGTCATGGAGCGCGCACGGAGCCGCGGCCTGGAGGTCATCGACGGTACCTGCAGCTGGGTGACGCAGGAGCACCGTGAGCTGGCAAAGCTCGTCGAGGAGGGCTACACGATCGTCCTTCTCGGTACTCCCACGCATCCCGAGGTGATCGGCCTGCGGGGCTTCGCGCCCGACTCCATCGTGGTGGACGACGAAGAGGAATGGGAGCACATCCCTCGTACCAAGCGCATGGCGCTCATCAGCCAGAGCACGCAGCCACCCTGGAAGTTCGAGCAGCTCGCGGCGTACCTCGTGAGCCGTTGCCACGAGCTGAAGATCGTGAACACCATCTGTCCGGTGACGGTCCGCCGCCAGCAGGACACCCTTGAAACCGCGCAGGCGGTGGACTTCATGGTCGTGGTCGGGGGACACCGGAGCGCGAACACGAAAGAGCTGACCCGCCTGTGCGAGCTGGCGGGCACGCCCGTCGTCCAGATCGAGTCGGCCACAGACCTCGGGGACGGGTCGGTGCTCGGCGGAGCCGAGGTGATCGGGATCACCGGCGGCACGTCAACGCCGATCGAGGACCTGCGGGCCGTCGCACGACGCGTGTACGAAGTGGCCGGGACACCGGAGACCAGGGCGCGGGCGGCGGAGCTGGCCGAGGCTGCGCTCGAGGGCGCCGCCACCACCGCTCACCGCACGACCTCGATCTCCGAGCCGGCCCGGCAGGAGACAGCCAGCCAGGCCGCCGTGGGATCGGCTGGCCGCTGACGTGGCCGGGGGGACTGGACGAGGGTCGATCTCGGGGCTCCCGATAGTCGCCGTCGTGGGGCGGCCGAACGTGGGCAAGAGCACCCTCTTCAACCGCATCGTCGGGTCCCGCACCGCCATCGTCGAGGACCGCGCCCGCACCACCCGCGACCGGCTGTATGGCGAGGGCGAGTGGAATGGGCGACGGTTCGTCGTCGTGGACACCGGCGGGCTGGAGCGCCGCCCCGGCGATCCCATCGAGGCGAAGGTCCAGGACCAGGCTCGCATCGCCATCGCGGAGGCCGACCTCATTCTCTTCGTGGTGGACTCCTCCGCCGGAGAGACGCCCGGGGACCTCGAGGCCGCCGAACTGCTGCGGAGAGCGTCGGTGCCGGTCGTGGTCGCGGTGAACAAGGCGGACAACGTCCGCCGCGAGTACGACGGCGCCGAGTTCCACCGCCTGGGCTGGGCGCAGACCCACCATGTGAGTGCCCTTCACGGCCGCGGAACCGGCGACCTGCTCGACGCGGTGGTCGATGCGCTGCCCCCGGTGAGCGAGGTGGAACTGGAGCTGTTACGGCGCGAGGCGGCCGAGGAGGAAGCCGAGGCCGAGGCGGAGTTCGCCGCGGAGCTGGCCGAGGAGCGCGCCGCTGCCGGGGTGGGAGGGGAGGGCGAGCCTGGTGGGGCTGGAGCCGGGGCCGGCGAGGCCGAAGCCGCCTGGGACCGCCAGGTAGAGCGAGACCGGGCGCTCGGGCAACGGCCCATAGCGGTCGCCATCGTCGGACGCCCCAACGTCGGCAAGTCGTCGCTCCTGAACGCGCTCCTCGGCGAGGAACGGATGATCGTGAGCGAGATCCCGGGGACCACGCGCGACGCCATCGACACGTCGATCACGTGGGACGGCCGGGACGTTACCCTCATCGACACCGCCGGGCTCCGCCGCCGCGGCGCCGTCGCCCGCTCCGAGCCTGCCGACCGGTTCTCCGCCCTTCGCGCCCTCCGGGCCATCGGCCGGGCCGACGTCGCCGTCCTGCTCGTGGACGCCGTCGAGGGGCTCACCCGCCAGGACGCCCACGTCGCCGGCTACGTGGTCGAGGAGGGGAAGGGACTCATCCTCGCCCTCAACAAGTGGGACCTCGTGGAGAAGGATCCCGACACCTTCGACGAGTACGTCGCCCGAATCCGCCAGGAGGTGCCCTTCGTCTCGTTCGCCCCCGTCATTGCCATCAGCGCGAAGACCGGCCAGCGGTGCTCGCGAGTCCTGGAGGCTGCGCTCGAGATCGCGGCGGAGCACCGCCGGCGCGTCCCGACGGCGGACCTCAACCGGCTCGTCGCAGAGGCCACCTTCCGCCAGGCGCCGCCGGCCGTGCGCGGGCGGCGACCGAAGGTCTTCTACGCGACCCAGGCATCCGTGGCGCCACCCACGTTCGTCTTCTTCGTCAGCGACGCCGGGGCCATCCACTTCAGTTACGAGCGGTACCTCGAGAACCGGGTCCGCGAGGCGTTCGACTTCCGGGGCACGCCGCTCCGCCTTGTCTTCCGCACACGCTCGCGCGCCCAGGTCGAGCGAAAGCGCTCACGTGGGGGCGCGCCCACTCGAGGGCGCGGGCGCGGACGGACCAGGGCGCGGCCATGAGCGGCGCGCGCATCGCCATCGTTGGGGGCGGGATGTGGGGGACCACGCTCGCGGTGCGCCTGGCCGAGCGCGGACCGGTGACGCTCCTGGTGCGGACGGCGGAGCGCGCGAGGGCGCTGAACGAGACCCGCGAGAACCCCCGCCTGCCCGGGGTCCCGATCCCCCGGGCGGTCGCGATCACGGCCGAAGCGGCCGCCGTCGAGGACGCCGAGGACCTCGTGATCTTCGCTCTCCCCTGCGCCGCGATGCGGTTCGTCGCATCAGGCGTTGCGCGCCACATCGCCCCCGGTGCGGTGGTCCTGTCCGTGGCCAAGGGCCTCGAGTCGGGGACACACCGGCGCATGACCGAAGTGCTGGCGGAGGAGATCCCGGGGAACGCAGCCCAGGTCGCCGCCCTCTCCGGGCCGAACCTGGCCCTTGAGATCGTTCGCGGGCTACCCGCGGCTGCGGTCGTGGCATCGGCGGATGACGCCGTGAGCGGGGCCGTGGTGACGCTGCTCGGCGGGCCGGGCTTCCGCCTCTACCGCAACCGCGACGTCATCGGTGTGGAACTGGCCGGCGCCCTGAAGAACGTCATTGCGATCGCGGCCGGCGCGGCCGAGCAGCTGGGAGCCGGGGACAACGCGAAGGCGGGCCTCGTCACCCGGGGGCTCGCGGAAATGACCCGGCTCGGGGTCGCCGCGGGCGCCCACCCCCTGACCTTCGCCGGTCTCGCTGGACTCGGCGACATCGTCGCCACCTGCTGGTCGCCGCTGTCGCGCAACCATCGCCTGGGCGCGGAGCTGGCGGCCGGGAAGCCGTGGATCCAGGTCGAGGCAGCGCTCCCTGGCGTGGCCGAGGGGGCGTACACGGTCGTGGCCGCCCTGGCCATGGGCGAACGCCTCGGCGTGGAGTTGCCGATCGCAGCGGAGGTCCACGCCGCCCTCTACGGCGGCAAGCCCGTGCAGGCCTGCATCGCCGACCTCATGTCCCGCTCCTCCAAGGACGAGCTGGAGTCCCTCGGCGCCGCGGCCGGCCTCGCTGAGGCACTCGAAGCCTCTGCTAGAATGCCGCCCATCGGGGCGTAGCGCAGCCTGGTAGCGCACTTGAATGGGGTTCAAGAGGTCCCGCGTTCAAATCGCGGCGCCCCGACCAAACCCTAGCACGAAAGGGCCCCTCCGGGAGCAACGGAGGGGCCTTCGTTTGGGTTCCGTGCCAGCGAACCAGGGCGGCAACCAGATCCCCCGGTCAAAGGCCGCCGCGATTGCACCACCGTGGACCAGTTGCACGCAGGCGACCGGCGGGCCGGACGGGTGCCTCTGAGGCGTGTTGGCTGCTATCGTCGGCAACCATGGGACTCGGATTTGGACTTCTCAGCGCGCAGCTTCGACCGGGCGAGACCGACTGGACGCGGGCCTACGACGAGACGGTCCGCCTGGCTGTCGAGGCGGAGCGGCTCGGCTTCACGTCGGTCTGGACGACCGAACACCACTTCGTCGATGACGGGTACATGCCCTCGCTCCTCGTCGTCGGCGCAGCGCTCGCGCAGGCAACGTCGCGGATCGAGCTCGGCACGGGTGTCGTCCTCGCGCCGATGTACCACCCGCTCCGCCTGGCGGAGGATGCGGCGACGGTCCAGCTGCTCAGCCACGGCCGGCTGATCCTGGGCCTTGGACTCGGCTGGTCCGAAGTGGAGTTCATCGGGCTGGGCGCCGACGTGCGCCGTCGCGGCGCGGCCATGGACGAGATCCTCCGGATCCTCCCGCAGGCGTGGAACGGCGAGCCGTTCACGCACCAGGGCGCCGTGTTCGACCTCCCGACGCTCGCCGTCCGGCCCAGGCCGTCGACGCCAATCCCGGTGCTCGTCGGCGGTAGCGCGGAGCCCGCGATCCGCCGCGCCGCGCGCCTGGCCGACGGGATCTTCGCGAACGCCCCGGCCGAGAAGTTCGTCGAGCAGGTGCGCTGGGTCCTTGACGAGTGCGAGCGCATCGGCCGCGACCCGGCGAGCTTCCGGTTCATCCACTACTCGGTGCTGCTGCCCGGCGCCTCGCGCGCGGAGGCGCTCGCCCGCTACCGGGACGCGCTGTGGGCGATGCAGTGGAAATACTCCGACATGGAGGCCTCGGCGACGCGGCCGCTCCCGCCGCCGTCCCCGCCACCGTTCAATCGCCCGGATGATGAGCTGGTGAAGAACCGGGCGACGTTCGCCGGGACCCCCGACGAGCTCTTCGAGGGCCTGCTCGACATCCAGAAGCAGGCGGGGGTGCCCATCGAGTTCGTCGCACGGAGCCACTTCCCGCTCCTCGAGTTCGACGCGCAGGTGGAGCTGATGCAGCAGCTCGCCGAGGGCGTCGCGCCCCACGTCTGAGGCGCTGCCCTCATACGCGATCAAGGCTGCACGTGCGGCGGCTGCCGAGGGCGAGCGCGAGGAGGCCGGCCGCCGGGAGTGTCAGTGGCAGCGTGCCCAGCTTCCCGGCGGGATCCGGGAACTCGTGCTCGACGACCAGCGGTTGCGCAACGACAGGTGCTGGTTCGCCTTCGACTGCTGACCGGCGCGCTCGGACGACAGGCGTTGCGTCGCCCGCCCGCACGATCGCGGAATGGTGTCCGTCCAGCCCAGTCGAGGCCCGTACCTCAGGGCCGGCGGGCTGCGGGATCGCCGCTCATGACGGTCGCCCCCGTGGCACGCTAACCCGGTGAACGCGTCGCGAACCGCCGCCCCGCCCGAGGCCGCGCTGTACGGACCGGTGAAGGCCCTGTTGGAGGCTCAGGGCTACACCGTCAAGGGCGAGATCATGGGCTGCGACGTTGTCGGCGTCCGGGACGAGGAACCGCCGGTGGTGGTGGAGCTGAAGCGGGTGTTCGGGCTGGCGCTCGTCCTGCAGGGCATCGACCGGCTCGCCTTGACCGATGCCGTCTACCTCGCCGTGGGAGCGTGGCCGCGCCGACCCGCCGCCGTCCGGACGCTCTGCCGTCGCCTCGGTCTGGGGCTCATCGTGATCGCCAACGAACGTGTCGAGGAGGTGCTGGATCCGCTGCCGTACCGCCCGCGCAAGAGCCGGGGACGGACGGCCCGGCTGCTCGATGAGCACCGCCGACGGGTCGGCGATCCGACCTGCGGGGGCTCCGTGCGGCGTCCCATCATGACCGCGTACCGGCAGGAGGCCCTGCGCTGCGCCGCCCGGCTCGACGCCGGTCCGGCAACGCTGCGGGCAATCCGCGCCGGGGGCGACGTGCCGCACGCGGGTCGCATCCTGCAAGCGAACGTCTACGGCTGGTTCGAGCGCGTCGAGCGGGGCGTCTACGTCCTCTCGCCTCGTGGGCGACGCGCCCTCGAGGACGATCGCCCTGGACCGCCGCGTTAGGCCCGTAGTTCACCCCGTCCCGCCACGCGGCGACGATCCCGTCCCCCCGGCCAGCTCGAGCCGCCGTGTCGGGGCCGTCGACTCCGCTCTGGCGGGAGCGCCAAACGGGGCGGGTCGGGGCTCGGTAGGCGCAAGCTGGAGGGGGCGGCTAGTGAGGAGGACCCGATTGACGGCCCCCTTCTTAGGTGCGGGGCTCACTCCGAGATGAGGTCGAGGATTGTCCTGGCTGCCGATGCGCCAGGCCCTGTCCCCTCGTGTTTCGCGTCGTCATCTGCGAGCAGGTCGCTCGGCGGCCCAACCCGGCCTGACCACCCACCGCCCTCGGCGTCGATCAGTCGCTCCAGCTCGCCGAGGTCGAGGAAGATCCCTCGGCAATCCGGGCACTGATCGACGTGGATACCGCTGCGCTCATACGTCCCCATCCGTCCCCCGCACTTGGGGCAGGCGTATGAGGTCAGACTCATCGCCGGTCTCCTTCCTGCGCTCGCGTGAGGGATGCTCGCTGAGGCGTCCAGTCTAGGGCTCTGGCTAGGAGTAGGCCACGGTAAGCGCCGCCCGTAGCCTCGCCCCGGCCCCTCGCCACAGGCGGACGACGATCCCGGCGATGCCGGCCAGCCCAACCGCTGTGTCGGGGCCAGCCTTCGCCGGGAAGTGCTCTACCTCATCGGCAGTTCGGAGCCCGCCGGGGCCAGACTGACAGGGCTAGCCGGGGGCTCGCCGCGTCATGGGGCCGGGTCCGGCAGGCGACCCGGCTGCCAGCCTCAGGTCCAGCCGAACAGCAGGGCGAGGCCGATGATCAGCGTTGGGAAGTAGAGGAACGCCGGGATGGCGTCTCCGGACGCGAGGAAGCGGGCGACGATGAGCGCCGCGATCAGCGTGGCGAGCCAGGCCACGGGGGCCGCGACACCGCCGCCCAGCGCGAGCGTCATGCCGAGCGCGACGAGCGATGCGCCGGTCGCAAGGGTGAAGGCGGCGAACAGCCCGCCGATCGCGGCGCCGAGCAGGGTCTCGGCGGGCTCCGTTGGAGTGCCTGCCGCCACCATCTCGGCGAGGGCCGGGGTGGTCCGGGTCCGGATGGCCACAACGGCACACCAGAGCGTCCCCGCGATTGCGTAGACGACGGTGGTGGCGGCCAGGACAGCCCTTCGACCCTCATCCACGTCCAGGGATCCCGCGAGGACGGCGAGCCCCGCGGCCGTGACGACGGCGGCAATGGTGAACCCGGCGTTGGCCAGCATCCAGGCATGGCGGTGTGCTCGGACGGTGGCCAGGTGCTCGTCCCGAGGCGCCGTCCAGACGCGGAACAGGGCCGGGCTGGACAAGCCGACCGCGCCCAGCACCGGGCCGGCCACCAGAAGAGCGGCGGCGACGGTGAGGCCGTCAGTCATCGGTCGACGCCGACGTGTCCGGATGATCGACACTCGACTGGGCGCCGCTGGCATCCTGGCCACCGAACCTGAAGACGACAGGGATGCCCGGTGCAGGTCCGCAGACCCGACGTTCGCATTGGTGGGCGACTGCCGGGCGCGCTGCTGGCGCCACGCTTCCGAGTGCGCTCATTGGCGAGCCTCCGTTCGACTGTCGGGTGAACAGATGTGGCGCGTGCCCAGCCGCCCACGGGCGGCGGACGACGGCGCTGAAGAGGTATCAGGGCGGAACGGCGACGCTCGGGCAGCGGTGACCCGAAGCCCGAGCGCGCCGACCGTGCTGTTGTCAGCCGGCCGAGTCGACCACGAGCTGGGACATGGGACCCTCGGGCACGGCGGTGAGATCGAAGCCGTGGATCTCCTGGGCCTTGGCGACGAACCAGGTGGTGAACGCATCGGTCGAGCGGGTCATCCGCGCGAAGGCGCCGTCCGGATCGTCACCCTCGAGCGTGACGACGACGAAGTCGCCCATCGGCGTGGGCTGCAGGAACGTCCTCTCGCGGACTCCCGCCGCCTGACGGGAAGCGATGAACTCGCGCCGCCGCGGTCCATTCAACTCGGTCATCCAACGCTTCCACTCCTCGGTCTTGCCGGGCGAAATGGGAAACGATGCTGCCATGAGGGCCATCGATGTTCTCCGATCGATTGTGGCCGGACGGGCGTCCCATCCGGCAGGGCGCATCGAAAGCGAGCGTGCCTCGGCCGCCAGCGGTGGGCTGGGTAAGGGGACGGTGCGATGGGACAGAATTCGCCCCAGCCCTGAAAGCAGCCGCGGAGTGTACGCCTCTCCGTCCTGGCCGTCCATCGCGTACCCAACGAGCGCGGGGAGACGCGTTTCCCGGTGCAGTCCCCTTGTTACGGCCACCAACGACACGGCGGTCGAACTGACCAGCCGGAGCCGGGATCGTGGTCCGCCCGCGACCAGCACCCTTGACTCCCGCGCCGACTGCGGCCGGGACTGACCCTATCCCTCGCAGACGAAGAACGCGTTGTTCAGCGTCACGTCCGCGGCCAGCGGGCGGAACTTCAGCCCGGTCTCCTGCATGAACTCCGCCATAGCGCGCGGCTCGTGGTCCGGGCGGGACATGTTGTCGAAGTAGACACAGGTCGCAGGCTTGATCCATGGGCGCAGCTGATGGAGGACGTAGATGGTCGAGGAGTAGAGGCCCGCGTCCAGCATGATGACGAGCACGTCGTGCTCCGGCAATTCATAGAGCGGGAGTGTCTGCTCGAACCAGCCTTTGATAAACCTGACGCGTGGGTCGTCCATCTGCGGGGTCTGCCCCCGGGTGGAGTAGTGGCCCTTGGGATACTTGCCCCCGGCGCCATGGAATGCTTCCGGCAGGCCCTCGAAACTGTCAAAACCGTGCAACTGTGATTGCGGATGAGTCAGCGTTTGCGACCACCAGCGCATGCTTGAGCCACGAAAGACGCCGAATTCCAGGTACAGCACACGCCGATCCTTGATGCCCTCGGCAACGGAGGCAAAGACCTGCTCGCGGCGAGGGAAGCGGCGCGGAAAGCGGAATCCCTGCGCTTTCATCCAGCGTCCCAGCCGGATGTAGTTCACGGTCATTTGCAGGCCGTAGATGGCCCGGTCTGGGAGCGACGCGCCGAGCGCGGTCAGGAAGCGTTTGAAGGTCCGCAGCAGCATCCGTATCCCTGTTCCTGAAGATCGTCGATCAGGTCCCCATCCCGGCTGCGAGGGCTGCGTCGCCCCCGGCCAGGCTCCCGGCCCTTCCGGCGCAGCGCACAGGCCACGCGGTCGAACCGGGCGCTCTTACGCCGGGAACTCGCGTAGCAGGCCCAGGAGCTTCTTGAACTCCTCCTGCGAGACGCCGCTGCCTGTGAAACGCCACGACGGGTACGCGCCGCTCTCAACCCACACCGAATACGAGTCCTTCCCGGTCCTGTACAGGAGCGCCGACTGCCCTGCCACGCGCACCTCACCTACCCGCGTCCCCTCGGGCCGGCATGCCGCGTCGAAGCATCCGCCCTGGAGGATGTGGAACCACGCTCCGTCCGGGCCTTCGTAGCTCAGGCTATAGGTGGCCGAGCCGTGCTCGACGGAACTGAAACTGCTGAGGGTCCAGGCGGTCGGGAGCTTCGCGCAGAAGTAGGGCCAAGGCACGTTTCTCGCATGCCCCTCCACGTAACGGAGCTGGTCCACACTTCCGGTGCAGTAGCGCTGGGTAGCCGCGGTGACCGTGGGCGTCGGGGTCGTTTGAGGCGTCGGCTCTGGCGTGGGCAAATCGGTCGGCGGAGGTGTGGGCGGTGTGGTTGGCGCAGCGGTCTCACCGGCTGGAGTGGCTGCGGGCGTCGCGCTCGCCGGTGCGTCAGTCGCGGATTCCCCGGCGGTGGCGGACAGGGTGGGGGTTTCGGGCGCGGTCAGTGACGAGGGAGGCGACGCCGTACCGGGTGGAGCGCTGACCGTCGGAACCCCGACCCCGCCGCACCCCACGGCAATCGCCATCGTGGCCGACAGGACGGTGAGAACCCTTGCCGTGCGACCCATTCAGCCCTCCCTGCCCGACACGGTCCCGGCGGCCAGATTGTGGACGGCGCGTCGGAGCCTCCCGCGTTAGCGGCATTCTCCCACTGTGGCCCAGGTCCGTCGCAGACGGTGGCGGCTTTCACGCTCACGACCGTGAGTCTCTGCAACAAGAACGCCAGACGACCGCTTGGGCTGCTGATCAGGCGCCAGGCTTGGTGACGGCGCCCCGCTCAGAGACGGGTCAATTCCTGGATGAGCTCGCGATAATGCGCCCTCTGGCGCTCTCCTGCCAGCGTGTCGTTGTGGTAGAGCAGCACCGCGTCGCCCTGGTGGCGCCGGCAGACGTCAACGAGCGCGCGGGCACGAGACGTCGCCTCCTCGGGGCCGAGTCTCAAGTAGCCTAGGAGTGTCCCGTCCATGACGATGAGAGGCCGCTCCCTCAGATTGAGCGGCCGGCGGTCGAGGAGGTCGAACACTGGGTACTCCCGGCAGGTGCCCGCCCGGAAGCCGATCTGCTCAGCGAAGCCGAGCGTGGAGTCGTGCTCAAGGCCCGCGGACTCTTGGTTGCGCCACGTCTGCGGGTTCTCGAAGCGAAGGTAGTGCTGGCGGACTCCCCACACTGGCTGGTCGAAGCCGGCGTTCGAGCAGGTATCCCTGAGGGCGTCGGCCTCTGCTCGGGTCCGCTCCGAGGACCGGTGGCTCCCGTAGCTGGCGTGCAGACCCACTTCGTGGCCGCGCTCATGGATACGCCGGAGGAGGCACTCGAACGGCGGATCGGTGAGCCGGTAGCGGAAGTCGGAGTCTCCAGGCCCGTTTCCGGCCATGAAGTAGAAGGCGCTCCGCAGGTTGTGCCGCTCGCTCGTGTCCATGATGAGATCGAACGTGTTGAGCGGGTCGCGGTCGACACGCCCCGTTCGCGCGTCGAGGAAGGACCGGGCACGGCGCGCCGCCAGGACCGGATCGCGCCGCCGGAGCAGATCGCCGGCCACCGAGCGTGCTACCGAACCCGGAGGCTGCCCCCACGAGGCCCACGGTTGGTCCACGTCGTGCGTCAGCCGCAGCCGGAAGGTGGATGGCCGGCGCGTGAGTTCGGGCCAGAGCGAGTGCATCGCCGCCCACAGCACGTCGACGTACTCATCCGCCAGCGGCCGTTCCAAGAAGCCCTCAATGGCCGCCAGCGAGGCGCTCGCAGGGAATCGTTCGTGCTCATCGCGCGTGCGGCGGACGATCTCCTCGTAGCGGGTCAGGAGGAAGAAGACGCTGCCGAGGATGTCAATCTCCAGAGCAAGGCCAGCGGGCGTCGCGTGCCACACTGGCCCAGTATCGATCGGGCCCCCGAAGAGGACTGGGAGCGGCCCAGCGCTGGTGCCGGTTGCCGCACAGCGTGTGAGTGGTCGCACCGGCATCGAGCGTTCCGTCAGCCAGTCCTCGGTGGGAATCGCGAAGAACACGTCCGGGAGCGTTAGCTCGCGGCCCCGCGAGTCGCCCGCCAGCAGAATTGCGACCTTCGGTCCATCCTCGAACTCGAGGTCGTACGCGAAGCCCAGCCACTCGGAGAGGACGACGTCGAGGGCATGGCGGCGTTCCGCGGTGTAGCTCCTCGGGGTGCGCACGACCAGGGATGTCCCCAGGCCCGGGGGGGCAGCCCTGAGCTGGGTCATGGGTTCGGCCACTCGGCCATGTCCCGCACCAGGTCAGCCTCAGTCACCGGGGCCACCTTCAGCGCCGCGTGCCTTGTGGCGATGGCGTACCAGGAGATCAGGCCGTACAGCGCATACGTGAGGCAACCGGCGGCGCTCAGGAGTGCGATGGCTGCGAGCGGCCCGAGCCCAACCATCCAGGCGATCAGGACCGCACCGCCGACCAGAAAGAGGCGAAGAACCTCGCGGGCGAGATTGAGATCCTGCCGCTCGAGTACGTCTAGTGTGCCGCCCGTCGGGTTCGTCATGATGATCAGGTAGTACATCGGCGTCAGGATGAGCACGATGAGTCCCGACTCCTGCCATTCCATGCCGAACAAGGGTCCCGCCAGAAGAGGGGCCAGCAGGGCGATTAGCACAGCCGGACCGACTGCCGTGCCAGCGAGCGATCTGGTCGTCCTCCCGAACAACGTCCGCAGCGCCGACGGCTGCTGGCGAGCGAGTCGCGCGGCCTCGGCAGTGTAGACCTGCCCGACGGCACCCGCGACCAGCGCCACCGGGAGAGCCACGATCCGTTCCGCAAGGGCATACTGGCCTCCCACTTGCGCTCCGTACAGAGCGACTAGAAGCAACAGAGGAGCCTGCAAACCAAGCGTATTCAGGAGAGCGGATGGGGTAGACAGAATGGCAAACCGTCGGTACCTCTTCGCCGCAGTCAGGATCCCCCTCCACGACACGAGGCGGAAGGATGAGGCATGCGTGCGCCAAGCCGCCCGTGCCAGACGGGTGGAACCTGAGGCGCTGCCAGCAATAGTGCCGAGGAAGAGACCAAGGGCGCCAAATCCGGCGGTGCCCAGCCCAACCTGGACCGCGACGAGCGTGCAGGCCTGTGTCAGGCGCGCTGCAGCGATCCCCGAGAAGGCCTTGGTGCGGACTGCCCAGCTGGTGAACACGGTCACGACACCACCGCCAAGCTGGCCGAGAACCAGCAGGAGTACGTACGGACCCAGGGCTGACGCGCCGAACAGGGCCAGCAAGGCTGGACCGGCCAGCCACAGGATGATGCCGGAGATGAATGCCATTGCGAGAGTCGTGAGGAGGCAGAGGGCGAGCACATTGGCCGCAGTGAGGTCGGCCTCGGGAAGTGGGATTGCGAAGTGGTAGCTGAGACATGAGACCGAGAAGAGCACGGCAAGAAGCGAGACTGCTACCGAGAAGACGCCGTAATCGGAGGGCGAGTAGAGCCGGGTCAGCACCGGTGAGCTGGCGATCGCGATGACTTGGGCAACGCCGGTGCCGGCCACAAGGGTAAGGACGCCCCGGCTCAGGTCACCGCGCGGCACGATCCTGCGCAGCCGCTCGACGGCTCTGATTATCACGGCGCCATTGTTGCGCACAGGCACAGCGGAGGCCGGCTCTCAGCGGCGCTAGCTGTAGCCAACCCGAACCTTGCTCAGCAGCCAGCGACGCTCGAGACCCCGTCGCTGGGCGAGGGTGATCACCGTCTTGCCGTGCCGAGTCGCTAGGAAATCGAGCAGGGTCGTGACGGGCACGAACCAGCCTTTCTTGCGGGCGAGCCGCTCCATCAGCGCCCTGAAGCGCGGATCGACCTCCCCCTCCCGCCAGAAGTCGCGGGCCAGGTGTGTGTACATGATGCAGGCCCCGCCGTCGGCCTCCAGGCGGTCCTGGTTCGCCTCGGAGATGCACTTGGTGAAGGCCTCGACCCCGGCCCCCTCGGACGACGCGAACCAGGAGTTGACGAACGGTCGTTCGGGATCGTGGTACGGCATCACAGGGCAGACCGCCAGTGTGTCGATGTCCGAGTACGTGAAGTTGCGCACGTAGCGCACCCTCTCGCGGCAGATGTCGCCCCAGAAGAGTGGGTCGCCCTCGCGGTGACCGCGGAACGTGTCGCTGCGGCGGAAGCCGGTGAGGGCGTTGTACGCTAGGCGATTGATGCCGCTAACACGGTCGGCGCCCCAGTAGATGCCTTCGGCGCAACCCGTGTGGTTGGCCATCGACCCCGGGTCGTGTCCGTATAGGTCCCGGAAGCGTTCGATCGCGCGGATCACGCGGTCGCGGGATGAGGTGATGTAGGTCGCGCCGTGGTACCCGATCTCGAACCCCTGCGACTGGAGCCGGAGCGTCCATGCTAGGTAGTCCGGGTCGTCGCACGTGAGACCCCCAACATGGGGCGTTCCCTCACCCTTGAGCGGCCATACCGACTTCGTGGTCCGCAGCCCGAGCTCTCCTAGGAACTCGTAAACGGGCGGTACGTTCTCGAGTGTGGCGCGGTCAGTGTCATCGAAGATTGTGAAGGCGAAATCCCTGCCCTCCGGCCACTCGACGGGTATCCTGGCGCCCAACGACTGCTCCTTGTTCACGGCGGTAGACCCCGGGTGGGGGGGAAATGCGCTCGGAGAGGATCGCCCACCCGCGAAGATCCGGTTGCTCCCGCCGGCTACGACGGCACATCGTACCCGTACTTGCCGGGCCGGCGAAAGCACGCCTTGCGCAGTCGGCCATGGGGGACGATGCTTTCCGCCATGATGCGCGAGAGTAAAGGCGAAGGCCAGAACATGGTGGTCCTGCAGCGCATAGCGTACGACCCAGTGGAATGGGACGCCATCGTGGAGCGCTACGCTGACGCGCTGGTCTTCCACAGCGCGGCATGGCTGTCGTTTCTCGCGGCCTCGCAAGGGGCCGAGCCGGTGGTCGCTATCGTCCGTGCGGGTGACCGCCCTGTAGGCCACTTTGTAGGGGCCATCGTGCGGCGCTTCGGCGTCCGCATTCTTGGCAGCCCGCTCCGCGGCTGGGCCACCCAGTCCATGGGGTTCCTGCTCGAGGAGGGGGCTGACCGGCGGGCTGCCGCGGAAGGGCTCCTGCCGTTCGCGTTCCGTGAGTTGGGCTGCCTGCACGTCGAGCTGGCGGACCGGCACCTAGCGGCCGAACAGATGGCAGGGTCCGACTATAGCGTCGAGACCGGGTCCACGTTCATCGTCGATCTGGCCGCGTCCGAGACGGAGATCTTGGGCCGGATGCGCCGATCAACGCGCAAGTACATCCACCAGGCGGGCCGCAGGGGCCTCACGGCGGATGTTGTGACCGCCCTCGGGTTCGCGACCGAGTATCACGAGCAACTGACCGACGTATTCGCCCGGCAGGGCCTCGCGCCGACCTACGGGGTCGAGCGAGTTCGCCAGCTGATCGAGGCCCTTCAACCGACCGGCCAGATCTTGCTTCTATGCGTCCGGGGGCCCGACGGCGTGAACCTCGCCTCAGGCGTGTCCGTTGGACGCAACCGTACGGCCGTTGCTTGGGGCGCGGGCTTCTTTCGCGCGAACGCCGGGTTCCATCCAAACGAGCTTCTACACTGGGAAGCGATGCGCTACTGGCGCGCACGGGGAGCCCTGCTCTACGACATGAGCGGCCGAGGGGACTACAAGGCCAAGTTGGTGCCGTCCCGATTCCGATCGTCCGTTTCTATCGCTCGCGGTACGTCGTCCTTCACCACGGCCGGGCGGCAGTCCGTCGCGCGGTCGCAGTGAGACAGATCTTGGCCGGACGCCTCACGCCTAGGGCTGTGCCCGTGGCGACCAGGGAGAAGTCTCTGGCTGACGAGAGCGGTCCTGAATGAACGCGGCGGGAGACGTACCGCCCGCTGGCACTGCAGGCGGAAGTCCCGCCGAGGCATCCGTGCTGCGGTCGGTCAGTCCGTCTTCGGCGAATGGTCTCATCTTGCTTATTGCTTGCGCCGGATCGATCGCCACGATCATCGCGGTAGTGATCGTACCCATCATCGGCCTCCTTTTGATCCTCGGGGTGGCGGCAGCGCTCGTCGCCGCACGGGCGCCGGGCGTTCTTTTCGCCGCCTATCTCCTGATTCCCTTCTACAAAGGTGCGGTGCAGCCCTACAGCCCGGTAGACCTCACGGTTGTGCTCGCACTGATGAACGCCCTCCAGGTCATACCTGTGATCCTCGACCGTCAGCCGCGGGAGCTTTCGCGGGCCGGAATTGTCCTGTGGACGGCGCTGGCGTTCCTCGTCCTCGGTGGGGTCCTCTACGCACCTGATCAGAGTCTCGCACTCACGAACGCCATCAGCTTCTGGGCGCTCGTGTTCATACCGATCACGGCGGCGGCCCTCCGGGTTGGATCGGACGAGCGATACCTGCGGCAGTTCCTGTGGACCTTCTTTGTAGTGGGCGCTGTCGTGGTCCTCCTGGGTCTCACTCAGCTGTCCGGCACGCGGCGCCTGGTGGTGCTCGAAGCGAACACGATCAACGTTGCCAAGGCCGCCCTCGTCGTGCCGCTTGTCGGCCTCGCATTTGTCCTCCACGAGCGACGGCGGTTGCTGCAAATCGCTGTGATCGGGTTGGCACCCGCTGCTGTAGTGATCGCGGTCGCGTCCGGGTCACGCGGCCCCCTACTGATGTTGGCAATCCTCGGCGGACTCGTGGCTATCCGCTCGATCATGCGGCCACGCGCCGTGGACTGGCGTACGGCGGGCGGCGCAATCGGTGTGATCTTGGCCACGGTCGTCCTGATGTCGATGGTTGCCACTCAGCTGCCCAACCTGTCGATTGACCGTTTCGCACTACTCGGCGACTTCGTCGATAGTGGGCTGTCCGGTGATCTGAACTCCTCAAGCGGCGATGTCTCGGCCGCGACAAGAGTGACCCTGTTCGGTCTGGCAGCGAGCCTTCTTGCGGATCACCCGATCCTGGGGGTGGGTACAGCCGGTTTCGGAAGCCTGAGTCCGCACTTCCTCGGACCGACGGAAGCCCACACATACCCACACAACGCGTTCCTCCAGTTCGGGGCGGAGTTCGGCCTTGCTGGCCTCGCCCTGTTCGTGTGTCTTGTGGTCCATGCGGTGTCTCGCCCGCTTCCCCGGGGGGAACCATGGCGCGCGGTCCGCATTCTGTTCCTGTTCTTCCTGCTGAACGCGATGGTTAGTGGGGACATCTTCGCCGACCGCGAGACATGGGGTCTGCTGATGGTCGTCCTGCTCGTGGACAGAGCGCGAGTCGGCCGCGGCAGGCCCGATGGCTCGTAACAGTCGGCCGCGGGTACAGTGCGGTCAACCGAGGGGCGACCCACGCCGGGCGTCACGCCAATCCAAGGCGAACCTCACTGCTGCCCGCACCGAGTAGGTGCGAACGCTGTAGTTGGGAACCAGACGAGCGCCCCAGTGGGACTTGAATGCGGCCACCGACTCGATGTTCGCGCCACAGAGATCCAACCCGGTGGCACCTGCGGATGCCAGATCGTCGAATGCGTAGCGCCACACCAGATACCCTGCGCCTTCTGCAAGGCGCGTTCTGCTCACGCCAACCAGCCACACCATGGCCCGGGCGCCGGGCGCATGGACCACGACCAACGAGCTGGCGGGTTGGCCCTCGGGATCGAAGCATTGGTACATTCTCAGGCTGTCGGCGCCCAGCAGGTCGAGCGCCGACTGAAGCTCGCGATGCCCCATGCGGTGCGAGAACCCCTGACGCGCCTCGGACTCTGTCAAGCACGCAAGGACAGGGTCGACATCGGTCACTCTGTCGACCGTCATGCCCAGCTTGGCCGCTTTGCCACAGCTCCGCCTTGCCAGGGAGTTCATCAACGTGGAATTGAACGGGAAATCGACGTAGTACGTATATCGCGCGCCGACCAGGAATCCACCCCAGCGCCAGGGGCGGACGTCCTCCACCTCGGGAGACAGGTAGAGCTGGTTCGCCACCCCCCGTTGCTTCATCTCCAGGACCAGCGGGCTTGCTGCCCGATGCCACTCGGCCGTTCGAGCGCTCGGGCGCTGTACCGCAGAGCCACTGAAAGCGACCGGAAGATAGGGGTTGTTGGGAGGGAGCTTCACCCGACCGCGGCTGTCCAGATACAAGACGGCCCGGAGCTCAGGGTCGCCGGGGGAGACCGACGAGAAGCGGTGGGCTTTGAGGCCGGTTCGCCAGGTATTGAACTCGAGCCACCCCGGGAGTTCGAGCGGAGTCAGCAGCACGGCTCATCCCTCGGACCGAGCGTCACTTCTGGACCGCAACGGGCGGCACACGACCGGTCAGGCTGGAGACTATCGCGAAACGGGTGGGCACGGCAAGGTCAACAATAGGCCAACAGGCACACTAGTATCTCAGCGGCTTGTGTGGGGGAGCCGCGCAGCCAGGGAAGCGAATGCACGGGTCACGAAATCATGGGCGCCCGCGGGTAGCGATGGCACTCTACGGGGATCTCACGTACGACAGCCGTGTCAGACGAGAGGCTGCGACTCTCGCGCGTGCCGGCTACGATGTGACGGTGGCCTGTTTGGCGGCGGAGGGCCGGCAAAGTGACCTTCCTCGGGAACTGCACGTGGTGACCCTCCGGCCGGCGACCGCGTCGGTGCTTCCCGGTTCGCCCAACCCCTTCTTCGCCCCGAGTCAGGGCCGTCTCGCCTCAATCAAGAGCCGGGTGGATTGGCTCTGGGGCTACATCAGCGGTCTCCGTTCCTGGGGGCGGCTGGCCACCGCCGCGTGCAGCGCCGCGGACCTGTGGCATGTCCACGACCTAACCGGGCTCGTGGCCATAGGCTCTTTCGCGGACTCCGCGACTCCGATGATCTACGATGCCCACGAGCTGTTCCTCGAAACGGGGACGGCCCTGCGGATGCCGCGGCCAGCACGGAGTCTGCTTCGGGCGTATGAGCGTCGCCTGGTGTCTCGGGTGTCGGCAGTCGTGACCGTCAACGATCATCTCGCCGATGTGCTTCGGCGACGGTACCGACCCCGCAGGATCGAGGTCCTGCACAACTGCCCCGATCGTTGGTGGCCTTCCGCGAGGCGCGGCACGCTCATCCGGGACGAAGCCGCGATCCCGGGCGATGTCCCGGTCATCCTTCACCACGGTACCCTGTCCTCCAACCGCGGCATCGAGCAGCTGATGGATGCGCTCCTGGTGCCCGGGCTTGAGGACGCCCATCTGGCCCTATTGGGCCCCGGCGAGCAACGCGGGAAGTACGTTGAGGCCGCCAGAGATCCACGTTGGCGCGGGCGGGTCCACGTCCTCGACCCGGTGCCCCCTGCCGATCTGCTTGCTTGGGTGGCGTCCGCCGACGTCGGTGCCATGCCGATCCAGGCCTCAACACTCAACCACTATCTCTCGACGCCGAACAAGCTCTTTGAATGTCTGGCTGCAGGCATCCCCGTTGTCGCGAGCGACTTCCCGGCGATGCGAAGGATCGTCCTTGACAATCCGGCGGGTCCCCTCGGGGCTGTCTGCGATCCGGCCCGAGTCGAGGACGTGGCGGCTGCGCTACGGTCGATCCTTGACATGGATCGTGGGGCGACGAAGTCGATCAGGGCCCGTTGCGCCGCGGCGGCGCGGGACCGGTGGAACTGGGACGTGGAGTCGGCGAGGCTGACCGCACTCTACGGAGAGCTCCTCCCCCTGCCCCTGTGAAGCGGGCTGCGGTCGCGGATCGTCTGGCGGACCCAGCCCGTTCACGCGGGGAACCCCGGCTCGCCGTCGAGCGGGGAGCGTCGCCGCCGACGGACGCCTCCTGTTACTTCAGGTAGAACTGTAGGTCGCCCTGAGTGCCCCCGTTGAAGCCGGTCCATCCCGAACCGGTGGTGTATTGGGCGTAGCCATCGTTGAAGTAGGTCCGCGGGTTGTAGCCGTAGGTCGGGCCCTCGCGGACGGCGTGGATGGAGTAGCTCGGTATCGCCAGGCGATGTGAGCACGACGTTGTAGCTCTGGCCTTTCGTCAGGGTGTGTGGAGATGCGAAGGTAAGGGTCGCCCAGGAGGAGGAGGTTCCGATCGACGACGCTGGAATAGTGCCCTGTTCGATGAGTACGCCAGTTGCGGTTTCGAGCCGCACCACCAATGGACTGCTGCCGCCGGTCCTGCGAAGCCGTACCGCAACCGAGGAGATCTGGCGGTCCGAGCTGCTCACCGTGAAGGCTTCTCGTACCGACATGTTCCCTGAGATCGTCCTCGGAGAATTGACCCAGACCTCCATGTATCCCACACCCGCCACCTCACCGTTCGCGTACGTGAGATTGAGGATGGGCGTGTATTGCGGTCGAAGCTGCCAGCCCCTCCCGTTGTTCATGAGCTGTGCCCAGTCCGTGTCGCTCACGCTCGGTTGCCGGGGCACGCTGGCGCTAGAGACGTACAGGGAATCGACCGAAGCGAAGTTCACGGTGGGGGAGGGATCGACGTTCTTGAACACGATGTGGTAGAGCTGGCCCGCCGTCAGGGTGGCTGGGGATGGGAAGGTGACGACGAAACCCGCCCCGTCCGCGGGCGTGATGATCGTGGCGGTCAGGTTCATCCCCGAGGGGTTCCCGCTACTGTCGGACTGCACGCCGATCTGGATCTTCCCACCGGTCCCGCCGGAGTACCCGGAGTGCCCCGGCCCGATCAGGTAGATGCGGATGCTGTTCAGGGCGGACGAGGTGCTGGCGCGGAAGCGATAGCTCGTCATGAGGTTCGCGCACCCGCAACTGTCCCACCTGCGTGTTGGCGAGACTGTCGGCGCTGATGCCGGAGCCGTAGATCGGACCAGCTGGCGCCTGGGGCGGGGTCGGCGCGCTGCCAACGGTCGCGTCGTCAAACAGGGTGTAGGTCGCGTCAAAGACAGACCCATCGTCGTGGTTCACCAGGCTCAGGGTGTAGGCGCGCCCTGTGACCACCGCTGCGGATACCTTTTGCCATGTGGCGCTGTTGGCGCACGTCTTTGGCAGGATCGTTGCCGTGGTGCCCGCGACGTTGTCTCGGAGCGTCGCCGTGGCCCAGTCGCGGGCCACCGTGCCCGTGCAGGCCGGCCGGTACCAGAAGGACAAGCTGCTCGCGCCGGCGACGAACGTCTGGGTGATCGAGCTGTCGCCCGAGGTCGCGCTCGTGCTTCCAGCCGCGCCGCGTACGCGCCCGAATGGGGCGACGCCGTCACCAGGGAGGTCGTGCCGACCCTCGTCCACGGAGAGAAGCTGCCGCTCTCGAACCCGCCGTTGGTGAGAGCCTGCCCCGGGGTGGGCGTTGGGGTAGCGGTCGGACGCGGGTTGGGGTAGCGGTCGGACGCGGGGTGGGGGTGGCGGTCGGACGCGGCGTGGGAGTGGCGGTCGGACGCGGGGTGGGTGTGGCGGTCGGACGGGGGGTGGGAGTTGGAATAGCTGCCGACGCGCCGGAAACGGTCACGTCGTCGAAGATGGTGGAGGTCGGCTGGAACCAGTTGCCATCGTGGTTGGCGAGGGTGAGGGTCACTCGGTGGCCGGCGCTGGCCGCAAGGTTGAAGGCCTGGCTCTGCCAGGATCCGCTGCTCGTGCAGGTCTTCGGAAGGACCGTGGCGGTCACACCGGTCACTTCGTCGCGCAGGGTCACCGTTGCCCAGTCTCGGACACGCTTTCCTGACAGCTAACCCGGTACCAGAACGAGAGCGTTCCCCCGCCGGCGGGCACAGTGAAGCTCTGCACGATGGTGCTGTCGCCTGACGGCGCCCAGGAGGACCCGCCCAGCCGCGCCGCGTAGTATCCAGCGTGCGCCGTCGTCACCACGAACGTTGTCCCCGCCGAGGTCCACCCGGCAAGGCTGCCGGCCTCGAAGTCGCCGTTCACGATGAGCGGCACGGCCGCCGCCGATGTCACCGCCTGGGCGGCAGGACCGCGTGCCGCAGCCTCCCCGACGTGACCAGGATCACCGACAGCCCCGAGCGGAGGTGCAAGAAGTACGGCTGCGACGACTGCCGCAATGAGGGACGCAAACGCGCGGCGGGCCTGCATGGCAACCTCCATGAACCAGCCACGACCCACCCGACCGGCGCGGATCGAGTGGTCGGCCGGTTGTGTAGAGGGGCACCGAGTCCGGTGGCACCCCGAGCCAACGACGGACACCGCTGACTACCTTACCGGCCAGTGGTGCGAGTCGTCAAACGGCTGTACTCGTCCAGTTGGCATCAGAACATCTGTGCTGGGCGGCAGTGGTAGAGGCCCATCCGTAGGCTGGTGGCGTCGACTTATCGGCACAGGGAGGGCTCCCGGTGAAATCTACTGTCCCGCTCACCGTCCGCCTCGTCACCGACCACGCCGACCTGGCTTCGCTCGAGCGCGCTGTGACTGACGCGCTCGAGGAGGTCGGGCGGGCGCTGTGGAGCCAGCTTCTCTCCGGGCCGGACAGGCGGTCGGGGTGCCGGCGTCCTGCCCCCGCTGCGGGGCCACCACGAAAGCGAACGGGGAAGCGCTGCGCCGCCTGGTGACCCTCGCCGGCGAGGTGGAAATCCGCCGTCGGCGGTACCGCTGTCGCTCCTGTGCCAGCGAGACGGTGCCCCTCGACGAGGCCCTCGGCCTGGAACAGAGGTTCCAGCACTCCCTGGGGGTGCGGGAGCGGGCCCTCTGGCTGGCCACCGAGCTCAGCTACGCGAGGACCTCGGAGACCCTCGCCGAGCCTGCGCCGCCTCGCCGTCTCCCGTACCCCCAGCTCCACGCCTGGGTGGCCGAGGAAGGAGCACGCATCGAAGGAACCCCGGCTCGCCGTCGAGCGGGGAGCGTCGCCGCCGACGGACGCCTCCTGTTACTTCAGGTAGAACTGTAGGTCGCCCTGGGTCCCCCCGTTGAAGCCGGTCCATCCCGAACCGGTGGTGTATTGGGCGTAGCCATCGTTGAAGTAGGTCCGCGGGTTGTAGCCGTAGGTCGGGCCCTCGCGGACGGCGTGGATGGAGTAGCTCGTATCGCCAGGCGATGTGAGCACGACGTTGTAGCTCTGGCCTTTCGTCAGGGTGTGTGGAGATGCGAAGGTAAGGGTCGCCCAGGAGGAGGAGGTTCCGATCGACGACGCTGGAATAGTGCCCTGTTCGATGAGTACGCCAGTTGCGGTTTCGAGCCGCACCACCAATGGACTGCTGCCGCCGGTCCTGCGAAGCCGTACCGCAACCGAGGAGATCTGGCGGTCCGAGCTGCTTACCGTGAAGGCTTCTCGTACCGACATGTTCCCTGAGATCGTCCTCGGAGAATTGACCCAGACCTCCATGTATCCCACACCCGCCACCTCACCGTTCGCGTACGTGAGATTGAGGATGGGCGTGTATTGCGGTCGAAGCTGCCAGCCCCTCCCGTCGTTCATGAGCTGTGCCCAGTCCGTGTCGCTCACGCTCGGTTGCCGGGGCACGCTGGCGCTAGAGACGTACAGGGAATTGACCGAAGCGAAGTTCACGGTGGGGGAGGGATCGACGTTCTTGAACACGATGTGGTAGAGCTGGCCCGCCGTCAGGGTGGCTGGGGATGGGAAGGTGACGACTCTTCCTGCAGCCCCCTCGGACCCCGGAGTGAAGGTCGTGGTGGCGAGGGTCGTCCCCGATGGTGTGCCGCTAGCGTCGGTCTGAACGGTAACCTCGATGGTGCCGCCCGTGCCGCCGCCGTACCCGGCGTAGTTCGGGCCGATCAGGTAGATGCGGATGCTGTTCAGGGCGGACGAGGTGCTGGCGCGGAAGCGATAGCTCGTCATGAGGTTCGCGCACCCGCAACTCGTCCCCCCAACCTGCGTGTTGGCGAGACTGTCGGCGCTGATGCCGGAGCCGTAGATCGGACCAGCTGGCGCCGGGGGCGGGGTCGGGGCGGGGGCCTTGAGAATCAGGCCAGTGGTCAGAAGCAGGCCGGCCGTGAGGATCAGGCCCGCCGTGAGAACCAGGCCCGCTACGGGGGTCATCGATCTCGCTGGGCTCATCATCACTAGCAGAGCGCCGCGTTCGGCTGGCGACGCCGGCTGCGGTTCTGTCCACCGATCATGCGGCCAAGAGATTACATGGGCGGATCGGGCGGCGGAAAGGAAGGACGTAGGAAGCTTCGCGGAGCCAGTCCGAAAAGGCGACTCCGGGTGGTGTCAGGGAAGTCGCGATCAACGATCCAGCGGGCCCCCCGAGAGCGCTCTTGCGGCGTGGTCGTCACGGCTCCGGTCGAGACCATGGATCTCGATGGCGCGGTCGCTGAGGCCGTCGGCGCCCTTGCGTGGTCAGCGCGCGTGACCGCTGGAATTTGGGATCTACGTGACTGTCGGCTTGGCCGTACGTCCCCGGCAGCCGATAGGCTCGGGGAGACGTCCCCTCATGCGCGAGTGGAGGGTGACCGGGACACTCACTTCAAATAGAACTGCAGATCGTTCTCTTCGTTGTGAAGGTCGGCCCATGGTCCCCCGGTTGTGAACTGGGCTCGGCCATCGCTGAAGTAGGTGGATGAGGTATAGCCGTAGGACGAGCCCTGCCGGATGCCGAAGGCGGTGTATTCGGTGTCGGCCGTCGTCGAGGCGACGAGGTTGTACGACCCGGCAGGGAGGGAAACGCTGGGGAAGGTGATGACGGCCCATACCGCCCCGCCGAACGAAGGGTACGGTGATGCGATGGCAATGGAGGACGGGGCGACCGTTCCCTCGGCAACCAAGGTGCCGTCGGCCCGTTCGAGACGGATCGTGAGCGGGCTGCTGCCGCTCGATCGAGCAAGGCGGACCGCAGCCGTTGATACTTGATAGCTCCCTGCGAGCGTGAACCTCTCTCGAACCTTGTTCGCGCCCGAGATCACCGCATATTGCCGGACGTACGACTCCAGGTAGCCCATGCCAGCCGTGATGCCGTTTGCATAGGTCAGGTTCAAGATGGGCGTGTAGCGCGGACGAAGCTGCCAGCCATCCCCGAAGTTGATGAGCTGCGCCCAGTCGTCCGACAGTCCGGGTTGTGCCGGGGTGAACGTCGGGCTGTAGGTGTACATGCTGTCGAGCGAGGGGTAGTTGAGCTTGGGCGAGGGATCGATGTTCTTGAACACGAGGTGGTAGCGAGTGCCCGCTGTCAGGGTGGCTGGGGATGGGAAGGTGACGACCTTACCCGCGGCCCCCTCGGACCCCGGAGTGAAGGTCGTGGTGGCGAGCACTGCCCCCGAAGGCGTCCCGCTGCTACTGTCGGTCTGAACGGTAACCTCGATGGTGCCGCCCGTGCCGCCGCCGTACCCGGCGTAGTTCGGGCCGATGACGTAGATGCGGATAGACCTGAGAGCCGAGGACTGGGTCGCGCGGAAGCGGTAGCTCGTCATGAGGTTCGCGCACCCGCAACTCGTCCCTCCAACCTGCGTGTTGGCGAGACTGTCGGCGTTGATGGAGCCAATGAAGTCCGCTTCCGGAGCCGGCGTCGGCGTGGGTGTCGGTGTCGCCGTCGGGCGCGGGGTCGCCGTCGGCGTGGGTGTCGGTGTCGCCGTCGGGCGCGGGGTCGGCGTGGGCGTGGGTGTCGCCGTCGGGCGCGGGGTCGGCGTGGGCGTGGGTGTCGCCGTCGGACGCGGGGTCGGCGTGGGCGTGGGTGTCGCCGTCGGACGCGGGGTCGGCGTGGGCGTGGGTGTCGCCGTCGGAACGGGTGTTGGGTTCGGTGCCGGGGTGGCCGTCCCGGTGAGCACCGAGACGTCGTCGAAGAGGGTGTAGGTCGGATCGAAGATGGAGCCGTCGTCATGGCTCGTGAGGGTGAGCGTTACGTTGTGGCCGGCCTGCGCCGCGACGCTGGCGGTCGCCTGCCGCCACGACCCACTGTAGGCGCACGTCTTCGCGAGGATCGTCGCGATCGTGCCCGTCACGTTGTCCCGGAGGGTCGCCGTTGCCCAGTCTCGGATCACGGAACCCCTGCACGTTGGCCGATACCAGAAGGAGAGGGTGGTGGCGCCGGCGGGCAGCGTAAACGTCTGCGAAATCCAGCTGTCGCCGTTCGTTGCGCTAGCCCTGCCCTGCTGCGTCGCGTAGGTGAGCTGCGCGGCGTAGATGCCAGAGTGCGCCGTCCGGGCCGCCGAGGTCGCGCCCCCAGCCGCCCACGGCGAGAGCGCGCCCGTCTCGAAGCCGCCGTTGGCGATCCCCTGCCAGGCGGTCGGGGTCGTCGTGGGAAGAGGCGTAGGCGTGGCCGACGGGCGAGGAGTGGGCGTGGGAGTCGCCGTCGGACCCGGCGTGGGCGACCGGCCTGGGGTCGGTGTCGCCGTCGGACGCGGCGTCGACGTCGAGATCGGCGTGGTCACAGCCCCGCTCACGGTGACGTCGTCGAAGAGTGTGTAGGTCGGCTGGAACCAGCTGGCGTCATGGTTGACCAGGGTCACGGTTACGCGGTGTCCGGCGCTGACGGCAAGGTTGAAGGTCTGGCTCTGCCATGATCCGCTGCTGGCGCAGGTCTTCGGGAGGACAGTGGTGGTTGTGCCGGTGACTTCGTCGCGCAGGGTCGCCGTTGCCCAGTCCGCGGACACGTTGGACCCGCAGCTGACCCGGTACCAGAAGGAGAGGGTTCCCCCACCGGCGGGCACGGTGAAGGCCTGGGCGACGGTGCTGTCCCCCGACGGCGCCCACGAGGATCCGCCCAGCCGTGCCGCGTAGTTACCCGCGTGGGTAGCCGTCACCACGAACGTCGCCCCGGACGGGGTCCAACCGGCGAGGCTCCCGGCCTCGAAGTCGCCATTCGCGACGAGCGGAGCAGCCGCCACACCGGAGAAGGGCCCCAGGAGGGCCGGCACGAGGACCATGATCGGGAGGGCCACCATCCAGCGGTGGCGTCGTCTCGTCGGTTGTCGTTGTTGGGGGAGATGGGCGGCAGCGGATCGAGTGTCGACCCGCCGTGTTCCAGCGGAGAACATGGCGGCACGTCCCTTCGGCAACCCGGCTGACTGCGTGAGTCCCGTGGCTTTGCGGCCCCGCCTCGCGACGGGTGTGCTCGTTCGAGGATCTGACCCGCGGATACTAGCCCGGCCTTGGCGCCGCTCCTATCGGGTAATTCGTACGCGGTGCGCGCCTGCACCGGCCCCTGAGACAGAGCGCCCCCGGGCGAAGAGGTGGTGTCTGCGGGGGTCCGGCCGGGTCGGTGCCCGGTACGGACGACCTAGCCCTTACCCGGGCCGCGCAGGCCGTCGGCGACAGCCAGCACCCCAGTCGCCAGCGTCCCGATCGCGAGGCCGATGACCAGGCCTGTCAGGTTGTCGCCGACGTCCGCGCTCTCGCACGCCCGGTCGAGAACGGGGGCCAGCAGCTGGATCGTCTCGATGACGAGCGACAGGGCGATTGCCAGCACAATGAGTATCGCTTGGCGACGGGACCTTGGGACAAGGCCGACTGCCGCTCCGAGTGGGATGAACAGGAGCACGTTGAGGCTCGTGTCGTTGACGAAGAAGAGATCCTCCCATGCCGGGGGCCCGATCCTGTCGAGGTCACACGGTCCGGGAGGGGTGGCATGGAACCCGAGGGGATCGCGCAGCGGCGTGAGCGTCGCTGCCAGAATGAGTCCGATGCCGAACACCAGCATCGCCCCCGCGACCGGCCCGGCATTCAGCATCCGGCCCACCTTGCGCCCGACGGCGATGCCGACGACGAGGGAGACCAGCATGCCAGGGATGAGCATCGGCACGTCGCGCAGTGCAGTGGGCCAGGTAATGCCGAGCCACGCTGGCAATCCGCTCTCCAGTCTGGGCGTCGGTCCGTCTAGGCAGGGGGCGGCAGGGCAGGGGGCGTGGCGGCCGGTTCAGCAGACGCTTGGGAAGCCGACACAGTCGCCTGCGATGCGTTCGCCGGAGCTGAGCGACGGCCGGCGGCGCGTCGCGGGGCCGCCTCATGCCGACCGGTCAGGAGGAGGGCGAGCCCCACGCCGAGCGCGAACCCGAGCGCCGCTGCGATGACGGTGTTGAGCACGACGCGTGGCGACGAAGGCTTCTCCGGTGGAAGAGCGGGTTGGACGACCGTGGCGAGGCTCGGCTCGTTCTCCGCGGTGCGGGCGAAGGTGATGATCTCCTCCGCTACCGCGTTGGCGATGCGCGCCGCTTCGTCTGGCGCGGGTGCCCGGGCCACGACCCGGATGACGTTCTGGCCGATCGGTGCACGGACGTCGATCCGCGCGCGCAGGTCCACGGGGTCGACACCGAGTCCCAGCGAGTCGCTCACCCTGGCGAGGACGGGGGTAGTCGTCGCGAGCTCCACGTACGTCTGGGCGAGCTGCTGGTAGGCGAGGATCTGGTCGGTTCTTGTTTCGGTGAGAGAGCCGACCAGGACCTTGGCTTCCGACTCGTATTCCTTCGGAAGAAGCTGCGACACGATGAAGGCGGAGGCCCCGGCGACTGCGGTGAGCAGGAGGATAAGCCACAGCCATCCTCGAACGATTGCGAAGACGCGCGACGAGTCCAACGGGTTCTCCTGTCTGGTCTGGCTCATTATGCCGCCTTGGAGAGGCCCATCGTCCGAACGTACCGTGGATGAGCCGATCTCGGCGAGTTACAGTACACCGACGTTCCACAATCTGGATCGCGACATTGCCCGCAGCCCAACTCGGCGGCGACCCGTTTTCGGAGACCTGATGAGCCCTTCCCCCGAGCATGTCCGACGAACCGTCCCGCTGGCCAGGCCGGACATCGGAGCGCGGGAGCTGGAGCTGGTAACCCAGGTCCTGGCCGGCGACACCCTGGCGATGGGCCCTTTCGGAGAGCGCTTCGAAGCGGGGATCGCGGCGCTCGCCGGTCGCCGCGAGGGGATCGCCTGTTCGAGCGGCACCGCAGGGCTTCACCTTGGGGTGCGGGCCCTGGGGATCGGTGACGGCGACGAAGTGATCACCTCGCCGTTCAGTTTCGTCGCCTCGTCGAACTGCCTGCTCTACGAGCGGGCCGTGCCGCGCTTTGTCGACATCGAGGACGACAGCCTCGGCATGGACCCGGACCTCGTGGAACATGCCGCCACGGCCCGCACGAGGGCCGTCCTTCCGGTCCACGTGTTCGGGCGGCCCTGTCGCATCGACGCGATCACCTCCCTGGCGCGGGCGCACGGCTGGGCGGTCATCGAGGACGCCTGCGAGGCTCTCGGATGCGCGATCGACGGGAGGCCGCTCGGGAGCTTCGGGGACGTGGCGGTCTTCGCTTTCTACCCGAACAAGCAGATCACGACCGGCGAGGGCGGTATGGTCGTTACGGACGACGCTGCGCTCGCGGAGGTGATGCGGAGCCTCCGGAACCAGGGGCGCGACTCGGACGGAACCTGGCTTCGACACGTCCGACTCGGCTACAACTACCGGCTCGATGAGCTGTCGGCTGCGGTCGGGGTGGCGCAGCTGGAGCGGCTCGACGAGCTGCGCCGGGGGCGCGCCCGGGTCGCCGAGGCCTATTCGCGCGAGCTTGCCGGACGCGACTGGGTGCGCCTGCCCGGGCCGGGCCCGGCGAGAAGGTCGACTGGTTCGTGTACGTCGTGCGCCTGCATGGCGACCTCGATCGTGACCGCATCATGGGCAGGCTTGCGGATGCGGGCGTTCACTCGCGCCCATACTTCACGCCACTCCACCTCCAGCCCTTCTATCGCGCGACCTTTGGCTTCCAGCCTGGCGACTTTCCCGTAGCGGAACGAGTCGCAGCCTCCTGCCTCGCGTTGCCATTCTCCTCGCGGCTGGCTGACGACGATGTCGGCTACGTCGCGAGAGCTCTCATCGAGGCGGTCGATGCCGAAGCCGCGGTCTAGAGAGGTCCCGTCCCGCGGCTGCCGGGTCTGGATCCTCAACCACTACGCCAAGGCGCCGGACCTTCCCTTGGGGACGACCCGGCACTACTCCCTCGGCCGAGAGATCGTGCGGAGGGGCGGCCACGTGACCGTCTTCGCTACCGGGTTCAGCCATCTCACCGGGCACGAAGAGCGGCTCCAGGGACCCACGCTCGTCCGGAACCAGACGTTCGACGGCGTGCGCTTCGTCTGGCTGCGGACTTTCCCCTACCGCGGAAACAACTGGCGACGAGTGGTGAACATGGCCAGCTTCGCCGCCGTCGTTACCCTTGCCCAGGTCGGACGTCCAGCGCCGGACGTGGTGGTCGGCTCGACCGTCCATCCCCTCGCTGCCCTGGCGGGGTGGCTCATCGCCAGGCTTCGCGGAGCGCGCTTCGTGTACGAGGTCCGGGACCTGTGGCCGCAGACGTTGATCGATCTCGGCGAGCTGAGAGCCGGTTCCCTGGGCGCGCGAGCGCTGGCCGCCGTCGAGGCGCTCCTCGTCCGGAGGGCTGAGACGGTCATCACGGTCCTGCCCGGGATGTCCACCTACCTCGAGGGTCGCGGTTTGCCGATCGGGCACCTCCGGTACCTCCCGAACGGCGTCGACATCGCCGGCGTTGACTCTGCCTCTCGCCGCCACGCCGTCGGAGGCCGGTGTGCTCGGACCGCTTCTCGTCGACCTGGCCCGGCGGCACGAGGGCGTCGAGGTCGTCTTCGCCTACGTTGGATTGTTCGGCAGGGTCAACCGGCTCGATGTCGTGCTCGAGGCGCTGGGTCGGGCCAACCGCGACGCCACACGGCCGATCAGCCTTCTCCTCGTGGGCGATGGCCCTGAGAAGCCGGCCCTCCGGCAACTCGCCACGAAACTCGGGTTGACCAACGTCACCTTCGTCAATCCGATCCCGAGGGATCGCGTCCCCGAGCTGCTCGCGGCTGTCGATGTCGGCGTCGTCCACGCTACCGAGACGCCCGTCTACCGGTACGGGATCAGCTTCAACAAGGTGTTCGACTACATGGCATCGCGGAAGCCGATCGCGTTCGCCTGCTCAACCTGGGGCGATCCTGTCGCGGCGGCGGGGGCCGGCCTGAGCGTCCCTCCGGATCACCCAGAAACGCTCGCGGCGGCTTTCGTCGCCCTGGCCGCCGCATCGCCCGCAGAACGGCGCCGCATGGGCAAGGCCGGGCGGGAATACGTCGAACGGGAGCACGATATCGCGCGCATCGGCGAGGCCTTCGCCGACATCGTTGGGTGCGCCGACACGGCCTCGCCCCACCCGGGCGCGAGCGGAGAGGACGCTTCGTGAGCGCTGCCAGTCCGCAGACACCGGCGATCGTCATCTCGGGCCACACCATGGCGCTGGCCGTTGTCCGGGCACTCGGTGAAGCCGGGATCCCCGTGTACGTGGTTCACTACGACGAGCGGGACATGGCACAGGCGTCCCGGTACGTTGCGGGCGCCTTCCGCGTCGCCTCATCCGATGCAGGACGAGAGCCTCTTCATCGACGCGCTGGTGGACCTGCGGATGCGGCTCGCGGGGCGGTGTGCTCTTCCCGGCGTCGGACGAGAGCACGGTCGCGGTTTCCCGGCACAAGCGACGCCTCGAAGAGCACTATGTGGTGGCATGCCCGGAGTGGGAGATCGTCGAGACGTTCATCGACAAGGCAAAGACCCACGCTCTCGCGGAAGCTCACGGTGTGCCGGCCCCGCGCACGATAACGCGGCACTCGGCCCCCGATCTCGCGGACTGCGCCAGATTGCTCGGCTTCCCGATGCTGGTGAAGCCGGCCCAGAGCCACCTCTTCTTCGATCGTTTCAAGCGGAAGATGGTTCGCGTCGGCTCATTGCCGGAGCTGGCGAGCGTGTACCGCGCCGTTAGCGAGGCCGGCCTCGAGGTGATGCTCCAGGAGATCATTCCCGGCGACGACTCGTCGGTTGTCAACTACAACTCGTACTTCTGGAACGGTCAGGCGCTGGTGGAGTTCACGGCGCGACAGATCAGGAAGGCGCCGCCCGAGTTCGGATCGCCGCGGGTGGCCGTCAGCGCGCGCATCCCGGAGGTGATCGAGCCGGGCAGGGATATTCTGCGGTCGATGGGCTTCTACGGGTTCGCCTGCACGGAGTTCAAGCGTGACCGCCGCGACGGCGTGTACAAGCTCATGGAGGTCAACGGGAGGCACAACCTCTCCGGGCTCCTGGCGGTGCGGTGCGGGGTCAACTTCCCCCTCATTCACTACCGGCACCTGGTGGAGCGGAGAGCTTCCAGCGGGTGGTGCCTACCGGTCCAACGTCTACTGGACCGACATCGTTCCGCGACGTGGGGTATAGCGTGGGCTACCTCCGCGCAGAGCAATACCGCATCACGGAGTATCTGGCACCATACGCCCGGCGCCACTGCGACGCCATCCTGGACACGGAAGGACCTTGGGCCGTTCCGGACGCGCCTCGCTACCTGGTGCGACAATCCTGGCCGCGCCTGAGGCAGTCCGGGACAGGTGGGCTTCTCCGGGCCCGGACTCGCAGCGACTGATGAGGCGCGCTGAAGGCGCAAGAGTGGTGGGGACACCCTGGGGGGAGCGATAGACCTCATGGCTACGAGATGGATCACCTGCGCGCGTGTGGGGCCGACCAGTTCCGGGCCCTCTCGTCTGGGCGGGCTGGACCATCGGCCGTTGCGGTGCGTGCCGCCTCGTCTACGTCAACCCGGCGCCGTTCTTTGAGCCGACCGGCGAGTTCTCCGAGATCTCCCGCGAGTTCGAGTACACCGAGTACATGCGGGGGCCCGTGACCGAGAGCATCCTCGCGTTCGAGCGGCAGCAGCTGCAGGGCAACGTCACGGAGATCGCGCACCTTCCCGGGCGGAGTCGAGGTCCGTTCGAGCGGGTGCGCTTCCTCGACATCGGCTGCGGCTCCGGCGCGTCGGTCCGCGCAGCCACCGACCTCGGCTGGGATGCGATCGGAATCGATATCGACCCCGAGCTCATTCGCAAGGGAGTCGAGGAGCTCAAGGTCGACCTGCGGTGTACCCCGGTGCTGGAGAGCGATCTCCCCGAGGGCCAGTTCGACTTCGTGAAGCTCCGTGATGTGATTGAGCACTTCCCCAACCCGTTCGAGGTGCTTCTCAAGATCAGGGACCTGCTGGCGCCCGGCGGCGTCCTGCTCCTTGTCACCCCGAACGAGGACGGGCTGGTCACGCGGGCGCGATTGGCCGCGGGCCTGAAACGCACGCGAGTGGCGACGGTCCCGCCCCCGCACCACCTGCACGGGTTCAACGAGAACTCCCTCAAGACGATCTTCCGCCGCGCCGGTTCACCCTGTTCACCATGTTCACCACGACGCCGATCGACCCGCGCTATGTGACCTCGAACAACATGCGATCGCAGAGCCGGGTGCTCCTGCGCCCGATCTGGCACGTCGGGAAGGTGCTCGGCATGGGGGCAGTGCTGGTGAGCTGGGCGGGCCGGAACTAGGCCGAAGCCGATGCCCGTGACCGATCCGGAGACGGCCCCGTCGGGTCCGGACCATGTCCGCGACGTCGAAGCGACGCTGGCTGCGTACACCGACCTGCGCTACCGCGACGCCTTCTGGGCGACCCGGGAATACGAGGACCGGTGCGATCGTCTCGCGCTCCGGGCCCTTCTCCCGCCGGGCGGTGGCCGGCTGATCGAGGTTGGAGCGGGTTTCGGGCGGCTCGCCGACGAGTACGGCGGGTTCCGGGAGGTCGTCCTCCTGGACGCATCGGAGGCGCTGCTGGCGGCCGCCCGCCAGCGGCTCGGCGCTGACGCCAGGTTCAGCATGGTCCGCGGCGACGCCTTCCAGTTGCCGTTCCCCGACGCCAGCTTCGACGCAGCCGTCTGCGTTCGCGTCATCCACCACTTCGAGGATCCCCGGCCCGCAATCGCCGAGCTGGCGCGCGTTCTACGCCCGGGCGGCGTTCTGGTGCTGGAGTGCGCAAACAAGCGCAACCTCAAGGCGATCGCGCTGTACGTCCTGCGACGGCAGCGCTCGTCTCCTTTTGCCCGCGGCTCCCGGCCCTACGAGGAGCTTTCCTTCGGGCCGGTCGCGCGCGACAGCGCGACCCCGGCGGCTTCGACCGAATCAGAGGTCTCGCCGGAGCCCACGAACGGCTGGTACTCGACGACGTCGATCGACCACGCCCCGCAGGATCTCCGCGCCTGGCTGCGCGCGGCGGGCCTCCGGGTCACCGCGACCCGCACGGTGTCGCTGTTCCGGGTCCCGGCCATCAGCCGACGGCTGCCGCCGGGCTTGCTCACGACCGTCGAGCGCCCTCTCCAGGCGCTGCTGGCCCCGGTAACGCCGGGTCCCTCGCTCTTCTTCCGGGCCGTGCGTCGGCCTGGTCGGGCGCGGAGCGAGCCGGCAGACCCCGATCCCGGCTAGCCTCCGTCCTCATCGGTTTCGCGGGGCACTCCCTGCCTCACGGGCGCCGGCTGCGGGTCGATCGGCGCGGTCGGACAGCGGTACGCGGGAAAGAACTCGGATGATGCGCAGGTGACGCCGTGCCGGGCGTTCCAGGTGGCTTTCCGATCGGCCAATTCCCGGTAGCGCTCGGGATCGACAATCCATCGCCAGGTCGCAAACGCATGCCGGCGGTCGGAGAACCCAGCCTTGAAGTGGAAGAGCGAATCCTCGCGCCCTCCGACTCCGCCCCCGAGATGGAAGACCCGCATGCCGCGCTCCACGGCCCACTCCCGGACGCTGTCGAAGAGCAGCTTCATGGGAGCCAGCTTCAGGTACTCGGTGCGGGTGCCGCCCAGGTGGTACTGGACGAGGCCCCGGCAGGCGGAGAAGAGACCGCCTCCGATGATCTCGCTGTCGAGCCGGCAGGTGAACAGGTGAACGGCGGGCCCAGGAAGCTCGCTGAGGCGACCGAAGTAGTCGCGGTCGAACAGGTAGTACGGGTCTGCATCGACGCGGCGCATCGTCTCGTGGTAGATCCGGACGAACTCGTCCATGGCGGCGGGGTCCGTGTCGGGGAGGCACTGCACCCCGAGCCGGCGGAGCTTCCTGATGCCGTCCCTGTGGTTCTGGCGATAGGCCGCCACCTGGGCGTCCGGCGGCTGCGTCAGGTCGATCGAGACGGTCGTCCCGGTCGGAGCGGTCACGCCAAGGCCGGCGACCAGGCGATCCTGCGGGATGAGCGGATGCAGTCGCGCGAAGACGGCGACGACGTGGAGTTCCGCGAGTGTCTCCTGGAGCGCAGCGTGGAAGCGCGCCACGACCGAGGCCGGCGGGTCCTCGTGCGATGACACCGGGCCGGCGTAGCCGTACACCGACGTGGCGTCACTGAACGAGGTCCCGTCCAGTCCATCGACCTTTCCGCACGGCCGCACCAGTACCGGAAACGCGATCGAGTACCCCGCCTCGCGGAACACCAGGAGGCGCGCCGCGCCTTCTCCAGCCTGCTCCGCCATCTCGTGGTACTCGGGCAGGTGGTACACGTCGTGCTGGGCGACCGCGGACAGGACCCCCATCCACAGCCGCCGGTCCGCCGTGCCGAGGACCTGGAGGGAGGTTGTCAAGGCGAGAGCCTCTCACCGCGTCCTTGCGCCTCGCCGTCCACACCCGGGAGCGGGAAGCCAAGGGAGAGGTCCTCCGTGATCGACACGTCGGTGCGTCGGAGCACCTGCAGGACCGTGAGGGCCAGGATGTGCAGATCCAGCCCCAGGCTCCAGTGGTCCACGTACCAGACATCGAGCTTCAGCCGCTCCTTGAACGAAAGGGTGTTGCGGCCGTTCACCGCGGCCCATCCCGTGATGCCGGGGCGGACATCGTGCCGCCGCTGTTCCTCGGCCGTGTAGGTGTCCAGGTACTCCATCAGGAGCGGCCGGGGCCCCACCAGGCTCATCTCGCCGCGCAGGACGTTCCAGAGCTCGGGCAACTCATCGATGCTGGTGGAGCGGAGGAACCGGCCCAACGGGGTGAGTCGTTCATCGTCCGTCAGGTACCAGACCTCGCCCGCGTGCGGGGCCCGCATGGTGCGGAACTTGTACAGGGTGAACGGCCGCCCTCCGAGACCCGGCCGTTGCTGCCGGAAGAGGATGGGTGTGCCCTGCGTCAGCGCGGCGGCCAGCGCCGTCCAGGACAACAGGGGCGACAGGAGCACCATCGCCGTGGCTGCCCCGACGATGTCGATGGCGCGCTTGAGGGCCAGCGTGGGCCGTCTCGGGGCTGTCACAACCGACCGTCTCGCCTCCAGTGTGCAGGCCGCGTCTCTGGGCCCAAGGGTAGCCCACCACCCGCCCGCGATGGGGGCGGTGGTGCACGCATGCACCACAAGTGCACCGGATTGCGCAGTCTGATCGTCGAAATGGCGTGCCGAATACGCAAAAGGTACTAGGCACCGGCGGGTGGATCCGCCTATCGTAGGACCATCAATCCATGCCCTCGTGGGGGAGGGTCCATTGACCATCCCGCGCCCAATCCGATGGCTTCTGCCGCCAGCCCACCGTACCTCCGATGGCATTCGCGCCCGGAGGGGCGATGACGCTGTGCCCGTCTTGCAGTCGGATCCTCGGGCCGATCGTGCGGATCGCCTGTCGCCTGCGCGGACGCCATCTCCTTGTGGTCGACCTGGTCAGCATCACCGTCGCCACCTACGTCGCGCTCGCGCTTCGCTATCGACGGTTTCGTAGGCCCCTATACCCTTCTCGTCTTCTTCCCGGTCCTGGCGCTCGTGCTCGCCGTCCGGAGCGGGATCGACATCAGGCTCGGTCTCTACAGCCGTCGCTGGCGGTTCGCCAGTGTCCCGGACCTGGAGCAGATCGTCGCCGCCGTCGTGCTCGGGACGATCGTGTGCGTGGTCTCTTCTACGGTGCGGCGATCGTCCTGGGCCTTGGGTGGACTGACAGCTTCCCCCGTTCGTTCTGGGTCGCGGAGCTGCTCCTGAGTGGCGCCTTCCTCGGGGGAGTGCGATTCACGATCCGGGCGGCGTCTGACGTCGCGCCGCACCCCAGTGGCGCTCTTGCGGCTGATCGGCGCGCCACGCTCCTGTACGGCGCCGGCCACTACGGCGCGCTCCTCGCACGGTCGGCCCAGCGCGACCCGGGTTCGGGCGTACGACCGGTCGGGTTCCTTGACGACGACCGGACGCTTGCCGGCGGAATCGTCGCCGGGCTGCGCGTCTTCGGGGGCCTGGAGTGCCTGGAACGGGCGGTCGACGCGACCGGAGCACGGATCGCTGCTCATCACCATGCCCGAGCGCTCCGGGAAGTGCCGTCCGGCGAGTCGTGGACGCCGCGTTGGAGCTCGGCCTGGAGGTGCGGACCGTTCCCTCGGTGAACGACCTGCTGGACGGGAGCGTGGATGCCTACCGTGTCAGACGCGTGCGGGTCGAGGACCTCCTGCGACGGCCCATCGTGACCGAGCACGTCGCCGGGGTCCGAGGAGATCATCAGGGACCGCACCGTTGTCATCACCGGTGCCGGAGGCTCGATCGGCTCCGAGCTTGCGCGACAGGTCTATCGCGATCGGGCCGCGGCGGCTGGTCCTCGTCGACCGCGCCGAGAGCCCGCTCTACCTGGTCCAGCGCGAGCTGGAGATGTGGGGCAAGCGGCACGGGGGCGGGGAGCTGCGGATCCACCTCGCCAACGTCGCCAGCCGCGGTCCCATGGAGCGTCTCATCGCTACCGAGGCACCGAGTGTCATCTTCCATGCGGCCGCGTACAAGCACGTGCCCATGATGGAAGAGCATCCCTCCGATGCTGCGTACGTGAACATCGGCGGGACGATGGTGCTCCTCGATGCCGCGGCGGCGGCCGGGGTCGAGCGTTTCGTGTTCGTCTCGACGGACAAGGCGGTCCGTCCGTCCAGCGTGATGGGTGCCAGCAAGAGAATCGCCGAGATGCTCGTCGCCGACGCGGCCCGGCGGACCGGGCGGCCCTATGTGTCGGTGCGGTTCGGCAATGTCCTGGGCTCGACTGGCAGCGTCGTCCCGATCTTCAGGGAGCAGCTGGAGAACGGCGAACCGCTCACGATCACCCACCCCGATATGACGCGCTTCTTCATGACCATCCCGGAGGCCGCCTGGCTCATCCTCGACGCGGCGGCGCTCGGGCGCAACGGCGACCTGTTCGTGCTCGACATGGGCGAGCCGGTCCGCATCATGGACCTCGCCCGTGACCTCGTCCGGCTTTCCGGGCGTGACCCGGACAGCCAGCCGATGCAGATCGTCGGGCTTCGCGCCGGGCGAGAAGCTGCACGAAGAGCTGTTCTACGACGCTGAGCAGGTCGAGCGGACGGCGAATGCCAAGGTCCTCCGGGCCAGCGCGTCACCTCCACCGCTCGAGATCCGCGAGCACGCTCAGAACATGCTCACCCTGGCCACCGGTGGGGACGAAGAAGGGCTCCGCGAGTTCCTGCTGGCGTACGCGCGCGCTTTCGACGCGGCTGTCGGCGCCGGTGCGCCCGCAGAGACTGCGCCGTCGGGTGGCCACGTGGCGGTTGCCATCGCCCCGGGCCTGACCGCCGGCGCGTACCGGGGCGTGGCACAGTAGATCCACCGGGCGCCGCCGACGGGTGGCGCGTGCGATGCTACAGTCCGGCCCATGACCGCTGAGCGAACCGACGACGCCGATCTCCTCGCCGCCTTCAGCTCCCTCGACGCGGCCCAGGCCGACGGCCTCGGAGACATGGACCCCGAGCAGTTCCGCCGGGCCGCGCACGCCGTGGTGGACCTCATGGCCGACTACCTGGCGGGTGTCGAGAAGTACCCGATCCTGCCGCGCGTCACGCCGGGGGACCTGCGGGGGCGCTTCCCGGCGGCGCCGCCCGAGGAGCCCGAGCCGCTGGGCCGGGTCCTTGCCGACTACCGGTCCCTCGTCGAGCCGAACGTGACGCACTGGCAGCACCCCGGCTTCTTCGCCTACTTCGGCACGACCGGGTCCGGCCCGGGCATCCTCGGCGAGATGCTCATGGCGACCCTGGTCGGCAACGCCATGCTCTGGCGGACGTCTCCTGTGGCCACGGAACTGGAGGAGGTCACCGTCGGCTGGCTCCGCCAGGCGCTGGGGCTTCCAGAGGGGTTCGACGGGTTCTTCACCGACACGGCATCCACCAGCAGCCTCATCGGCCTTGCGGCGGGTCGCCAGGCCGTGGCCGGGCGCGACGCGAGCGGGGACGGGCTGGGCGCCCTGCCGCGCCTGCGGATGTACGCCTCCGAGGAGGCGCACATGTCGATCGAGAAGGCGGCGATGACGCTCGGGATCGGGCGCGCCGGCGTTCGGCGGATCCCGGTGGACGACCAGTACCGCCTCCGCTTGCCCGCGCTGGTGGAAGCGATCGAGCAGGACCGGGCAGCCGGGTGGGTGCCGTTCGCCGTGGTCAGCACGATCGGGACGACGGGCTCGACCTCGGTCGATGCGGCCTGGGCGGTGGCGCACGTGGCGGAGCGCGAGGGGCTCTGGCACCACGTCGATGCGGCGTACGCCGGGGCGACGGCCATCCTTCCCGACCGGCGGGGCCCGTTCGAGGGCTGGGAGCGGGCCGACTCGATCGTGGTGAACCCGCACAAGTGGATGTTCAGCCCGATCGACGTGTCGCTCTTCCTGACCCGCCGGCCCGAGGTGGTCCGCTCGGCGTTCAGCCTCGTTCCCGAGTACCTGCGCACGCTTGAGCACGGCGCCGTCCACGATTTCAGCGAGTACACGCCGCAGCTCGGGCGGCGCTTCCGGGCGCTCAAGATGTGGATCCTCCTGCGCTACTTCGGGCTGGAGGGCATGCGGCGCCGTCTGCGCGAGCACATCCGGCTTGCAGGCTGGTTCGCCGTGCAGGTCGACGGGGAGCCCGACGCGGAGCGCCTGGCGCCTGTGCCGTTCTCGACCGTCTGCTTCCGCTGGCGCCCGGTCCGGTTCGCGGGCCGGGAGGATGAGCCGGCGGCCGCGGCGGCGCTCGATCGCCTGAACCAGGCGCTCATGGACCGCGTGAACGGGGAGGGGAGCGTCTTCATCTCGCACACGAAGCTGCGGGGCCGGATGACCCTGCGGCTGGCGGTGGGGAACCTGCACACCGAGCAGCGCCACGTCGAGCACGCCTGGGACCGCATCTGCGAGGCCGGTCGAGCGCTCGACCGCGAGGGTGCGGCCAGTCTGTGAGCGGCGACGGTGCCGGTCCGGTGGCGGAGGCGGTGGCTGAGCGCTCGACGGTCGCCGGCGTCGACGGCGTGCCGATCTCCGTGGCGGCATGGCGCTCACCGGGAACGAGGACGGTGCCGCCGCCGGTGTTCCTCCATCACGGGCTCGCATCGTCCGCGGGGTTCTGGGGACCGGTTGCGAGCCGGCTGGCGGGCGGGACACCGGCGGGGCCGCCGCGGAGGGTTGCTGCGCTGGACGCACGGGGTCACGGCGAGAGCGGGCGGCCGGACGATGGCTACGATTTCGCGACGGTCACGGCCGACCTGGACGCGGTGCTCGGGGCGCTCGGCTGGGGAGGGGAGGGCGGACGTCGCCCGGTCCTCGTCGGCCACTCCTGGGGCGGGAACGTGGTCGTGGAGTACGCGGCCCGGCACCCCGGTGTGCCCTCGGCGCTCGTGCTCGTGGACGGTGGTTTCATCGAGATGCAGCCGGCCATGACCTGGGAGGAAGCCGAGCGGCGGCTGGCCCCGCCGGATCGGCCCCCGATCCCGTGGGCCGAGTTCGTCGCGATCGCTCGCGCGAATTGGCCTGAGGCCGGGTGGGGACCCGAGGTCCAGGCCGCGGTCCGCCACAACTTCGAGGTACTCCCGGACGGCCAAGTGAGCGTCAGGCTGAGCCGCGAGCGCCACATGCGCATCCTCCGGGCGCTCTACGAACAGCGTCCGAGCCGGCTCCTGCCCCTGGTGCGGTGTCCGGTCCTCATCCTCCCCGCGCGCCGCCCGAGCGACGATCCAGATGAGTACGAGCGAATGGAGCGCCGGGCCGCGTGGGTCGCCGCGGCCGAGGGGGCTTTGCGGGTCGCGGGGACCCCGGTCGAGGTGACCTGGTTCGAGGACACGATCCACGACGTGCCGCTCCAGCGACCCGACGAGCTTGTCGAACGGATCCAGCGGTTCATCGGGGGTCTCCCGTGACGGTGCCGGCTCCTCCGCCGGCGCCCGGTCCCCAGGCCGCGGCCGATTCCCCGGAAGCGGCCGGTCCCCTGTGGGCTCGCCTGCTGGTCGGGCTCGCCACCGCGATCGTCATTTTGGGCGTGACCGTCGTCCTCCTGTTCAACCCGATCTACGTGAACGCGGGGATCCGATACGCGGGAAGCGCGGGGATCCTCGGCATGACCGAGGCGCAGGCCGAGTCGGCCTCCGACCGGACCCTGGGGGAGATGCTGTTCGGGCCGGGTGACTTCGCGTTCCCGGTCGAGCCGGGTGGTTCCCGCTTCTACGACGAGAGCGAGGCGGCGCACCTGCGGGACGCCCGGCTCGTCCTCTGGTTGTTCCTCGCGGGCGTGCTGGTCAGTGCCCTTGCGCTGGTCGTCATCACCGTCCGCGTCCGCGCCGCCTGGCCGTGGCGCGCCATCGCCGGGGGGGCCGCGGTCCTGGCCACCGCAGTCGCGGCCCTCGGGCTCTTGTTCACGTTCGCGTTCGATACCGCGTTCGAACTGTTCCACCGGATCTTCTTCCCCGGCGGCAACTACTCCTTCGACGTCACCCGGGAGCGCATGGTCCAGCTCTACCCGGTCCCGTTCTGGGAGCTGACGTTCACCGTCGGGTTCGTCATCGCGATCGTGCTCGGCGCAATCGTCTGGTTCCTCGCCCGACGGCGGGCACGGCGACTCGACAGCCGTGCGAGACTGGCGCCATGACCGCACACGAGGAGCTGACCCCGCTCATGCCGCTGGCCGTCGCGCAGGCCCGTGTGCTGGACGGCGCGACGCCCCTGTCGAGCGAGACGGTGCCCCTCGAGGAGGCCGTCGGCCGGGTGCTGGCCGCCCCGGCCACGGCTGCGATCACCGTTCCACCGTGGGACAACAGCGCGATGGACGGGTTCGCGGTCCGCGGTGCCGACGTCGCCGGGGCGAGCCCGGACTCGCCCGCGGTCCTTGGCGTGGTGGGCGAGGTGCCGGCGGGGCGCCCGCCGCAGATCGGGGTGGAACCCGGGACGGCGTTGCGGATCACGACAGGGGCGATGATGCCGCCCGGCGCGGACACGGTTGTCCAGGTGGAGGACACGGACGCAGCGCCGGGCGCGGGGGCCGTGCCGGATCGCGTGGCCGTGCGGGTGGCGGCGCCTCGCGGCGACAACGTGCGTCGCGCCGGGTCGGACGTGATGGCCGGTTCGCCGCTCCTGGGGGCCGGCCGCGCCATCGGCCCGGCGGCGATCGCGCTCCTGGCGGCCACCGGCAACGCCAGGGTTGAGGTGTACCGCCGGCCGCGCGTTGCGGTCCTCTCCACGGGCGATGAGATCGTGCCGCCCGGACGGCCGCTCGGCCCGGCCCAGATCTACGACAGCAACAGCCTCGGGATCGAGGCGCAGGCCCGGGCCGCGGGCGCGGAGGTGCGGCGGTTCGGCATCGCCCGCGACGACGCGGCCGACCTCCTGCGGCTGGTCCGCGATGCGGTGGCGTGGGCCGACGTCGTTGTCCTGAGCGGCGGCGTATCGGTAGGGGCCCACGACCACGTGAAGGGTGCCCTCGCCGCGGTCGGCACGCTGTCGCTCTGGCGGGTGGCCATCAAGCCCGGCCGCCCGTTCGCCTACGCCCGAGGGCGGCACGACGGGCGGGATGTCGCGCTGTTCGGCCTCCCCGGCAATCCGGTCAGCGTCTTCGTGACCTTCGAGCTGTTCGTACGACCGCTCCTGCGTGTGCTTGGCGGCCACCGGGAGCCCTTCGACCGCCCGGCCCGGGCCGCCCGGCTCGCCGAGCCGGTGCGGGGATCGTCCGGCCGGATGCAGGTCATGCGGGTGATCCTGGAGCCCGATCCCGACCGACCCGACGGGCTCCTGGCTCGCTCCTCCGGCGGCCAGGATTCGTACATGCTCGCCTCGCTGGCGGCGGCCAACGGCCTTGCGTTCATCCCGGATGGAGCCACGCTTCCCGCCGGGACCGAGGTTCTGGCGTGGGAGGTGAGCGATGAGCGGCCGTGAGCAGGCACACGCGGACTGGCACGACCGAGGAGCGCGGAGAGGGGACGCCGATGACAGGCAGTGACGCGCCCAGGGCCGAGCGGCGCCGGCTGACCCACGTGGACCGCGCGGGCCGGCCGCGCATGGTGGACGTGAGCGAGAAGCCGTCGACAGCGCGCCGGGCCGTGGCGGAGGCGGAGGTGGCGCTCGCCCAGGAGACACTGAGCCTCATCATCGACGGCGGGACGGTCAAGGGCGACGTCTTCACGGTGGCCGAGCTGGCCGGTGTCATGGGCGGGAAGCGCACGGCCGAGCTCATCCCGCTGTGCCATCCCATCGCCCTCACGGACCTCGTGGTCGAGGCGGCGCCCGACCGTGCGGCCGGCGTCCTGCGGATCCGCGCCACGGCGGCCACCGTCGGCCCGACGGGCGTGGAGATGGAGGCGCTCACAGCGGCTTCGGTGGCCGCCCTCACCGTCTACGACATGGTGAAATCCGTGGACCGGAGCGCGGAGATCCGCCACGTGCGGCTCCTCGAGAAATCAGGCGGCCGGTCCGGGGAGTGGCGGCGTTCCCCGGAGCCGCGCGTGCGGCAGCCCGTGCCCCCCGGAGCCCGCGGGCCGCGACGGGCGGCGCCGCGGACGGGCCGCTGACGTCGGATCGGCAGACCGGCGATGCGTCGCGCGTTCGTGCTGACGGTGAGCGACCGGTCCTCCCGGGGGGAACGGAAGGACGTGAGCGGTGAACGGCTGGCGGCCCGGCTCGTCGATCTCGGATTCCTGGTGGATCGGGGGCTCGTCCCCGACGAGGCCGATGCCATCGCCGGGGCGGTCCGCGAGCAGGCCGCGCGAGCAGACCTCGTCGTGGTTACCGGCGGGACCGGGATCGCGCCGCGGGACGTGACGCCGCAGGCGATTCTGCCCGTGCTCGACTACGAGGTGCCGGGAATCGGGGAGGCGATGCGGGCGTACGGGCGAGCGCACACGAGGATGGCGGATCTCTCGAGGTCGTTCGGCGGCGTCCTCGGTTCGGGGCTGGTGCTCGCCGTCCCCGGCAGCCCGGCCGGCGCCCTCGAGTCCCTGGCCGCGGTGGAACCCATCCTGGACCACGCCCTCGAGTCCCTCGCCGGCGCCGCCCGCCACGCGGAGGAGGCGCCGTGATCGACCCGGGCCTCGTCGGTCCTCTCGCCATTGCGGCCGTCGTGGCGGTCGTCGTCGTCGCCTTCGTCCACCGCGCCTCGACAGCCCTCGTGGGCAGCCGTCGAGAGGAACGCGCCCGCGACGAGGCGCTGGCGCTGTGGGAACGGGCCGACGCGGCGCTCCGCATCCTGGAAGATCGGGCCGATGAGCTTCCGGCGCGGAACGTCCACCCCTGCCGACACGGTGCCCGCGCTCGACGAGCAGATCGCGGAGCTGCGCCTGGTGGCCCACGAGGTCGCGCGGGCGGGGTCTGCGCCCGGCCTGCGCGCCCTTGGTCCGGAGGTGTCTCGCGCCCTCGACGCCGCCGACGAGACGCGCAGAGGCTGCACGGTGGAACCCCCCGGGCCCGAGGCCCGGCGGGCGGTGAAGCACGGGTACATCGAGCTGGTTCACGCGAGGGAAGCCGTGGTCCGAGGGCTCGCCGGGCCGCCCGTCCAGCCCGTCCAGCCGGGGGCGGCTGGGCCACAACAGAGCTCGAAGCACCTCTCCGCAGGCACCAGGGGGTAAGCACAGATGCGTTGTCCGACCTGCGGCGCGAACGACACGCGCGTCATCGACTCCCGCGACCTGGACGACGGCGCATCCATTCGGCGTCGCCGCGAGTGCCCGGCCTGTACGGCCCGGTTCACGACCTACGAGCGGGTCGAGGCCGCGCGCCTCGTGGTCACGAAACGGGACGGGAGCCGCGAGGAGTTCGACCGCGGCAAGCTCGTCTCCGGCCTGCAGAAGGCGCTGACCCGCCGTCCTGTTCCCGCCAGTGCCGCCGACGAGACCGCCGACTCCATCGAGGCGGAGCTCCGGGCGCGAGGCGCCAATGAGGTTCCGTCGAGCCTCATCGGGGAGCTGGCCATGGAGCGGCTCCGCCACCTTGATCAGATCGCCTACATCCGGTTCGCCAGCGTGTACCAGTCGTTCGACGACATCGAGCAGCTGGGCCGCGAGGTGGACCGGCTCCTCTCCGAGCGCTCGGTGGCGGGGGCTGCAGGGAGCGGCTCGAAGCAGGTGCCGTGACGACCCTGAACGATGCGGTCGACTGGACCGCCGACCTGGGCGGTGGTACCCGGGTCGCCCTGGTCCAGGCGGGGACGTTCCGTTCGGACGCCGGCGCGATCCTGGGACCCGTCCCACGCCTGTTGTGGCTTCATCACGTGGTCGACGAACTCGACATCCATGACCGGCTGCGCCAGGCCTGCAACTGCCTCCTCGTCGAGGTGCCCGCCGGTCGCGTCCTTGTGGAGACCGGCGTGGGCGACCGGTACGACGCGCGAATGCGCCGCCTCCGCGACGTGCGCGGCGAGGCGGTCCTGCCGGCGCTGCGAAACGCCGGCTTTGACCCCGACACCGTGGACGTCGTCGCCCTGAGCCATCTTCACTACGACCACGCCGGCGGGCTCGTCGACGCGGTCGGCCGACCGGCGTTCCCGCGGGCGAGGATCGCCGCCCAGCGCGTGGAGTGGGATTTCGCGCTTGGGGACAACCCGCGGCTCCAGGCCGGGTACGACCAGGACAACCTGCGGGTTGTCGCAGAGACCGGGGTGCTCGGGGCCACCGACGGGGATGGCGAGCTCCTCCCGCGGGTCGAGGTGATCCGCACGGGCGGCCACTCGGGTGGCCACCAGGCGGTCGTGGTGCGGGGCACCAACCGTACGCTCGGCTTCTTCGGCGATCTGCTCATGCGTCCGTGGAGCGCGAACCCCAGGTGGGTGACCGCGATGGACGACTTCCCCCTCACCAGCGTGGAGGTGAAGGGGACGCTGTTTGCCCGGGCGGCGGACGAGCGCTGGCTCGTCGCTCTCTCCCACGAGCGACGGACCCCGATCGGCCACCTTGAGCGCGAGAAGGACCGCTTCCGCTTCGTCCCAGAGTAGGACGCCGGCATCGCCACGCTCCGGACCGCTGGAGTCGCGTGCGAGGACGTCTCCGACAGGCTGGCGGGGGCGATGCCCGCGGAGGTATCGTGCAGCCGTGGGAGGGGAGTACCGCCCGAACCTGCGCGGCCTCGGGGCGCTCACGGCGTACTGGGTCGGTCTTGCGGTCCTGTGGGGCGCGCTGCTGACGGTGGTCGAGCCGCAGCTCGTCCAGGAACTCGTTCCCCCCGAGGTGAAGACCACCGCCCTGGCCCTGCTGTTCGGGGCCCAGGCCATCGTCGCCATCGTCGTGCAGCCCATCGCCGGCGCCGCCAGCGACCGGCTCGTCACCCCGTGGGGTCGCCGGCGTCCGCTGCTCGTCGCCGGTGTCGCGGCGCAGGTCGTGCTGCTCATCGCCCTCACGTTCGCCGGTTCGTTCCTGGGGGTGCTCCTCGTCCTCATCCTTGTCGAGATCGCGTCCAACACTGCCCAGGGGTCGTACCAGGGGCTGCTGCCCGACTGCGTCCCCGTCGAGGGGCGCGGTCTCGCATCGGGGCTGCTCGGGGGTGGGCTGCTGGCCGGGCAGATCGTCGGGGTCGCGGTGGCCGGCGCCGCCCTCGTGGTCGGCGACACCGACCTCGCCATCGCCTTCGCGGCCGCGGCCGTCGCCCTCGGGACGTTGGTGACCGTTCTCGGAGTACCGGAGAAGCTCGGGCGGTCGGAGACCGCACACCACCACGTGGTCGTGGACTGGGCTCGACACCTGCTGTCGCCCCGGAGCTGGTTCGGGCCTCTCCGGGCCACCGTTCTCGAGGTGTGGGGCCGCGACGTCCTCGAACAGCGCGACTACCTCTGGCTGCTCGCCTCGCGTCTTCTGATCCTCATGGCGGCCGGGAGCCTGCAGCCGTTCGTCCTGTACTACCTCCAGGACTCACTCGGGCTCGGGACTGACGCCGCGGCGGCGGTCACGCCGATTGCGGGCGCCGTCGCTCTTGTCGCCCTGGCATCGGCCATCCCGGGCGGGGCGGCCACGGCCCGCTGGGGTCGGGTGCGCACGGTGTTCATTGCGGGGGTCACGGGTGGGATCGGCGCGTTCCTGTTCGCGGTCGCCCCGACGTACGCGTTCCTCTTCCTGGTCGCGATCCCCTTCGGGGTAGCCCTCGGCGTGTTCCTCTCCGCCGACTGGGCGCTCCTCGTGGAGGTGGCGCCGCAGGACGAGGTCGGGCGATACCTCGGCCTCTCGAACACGGTCACCGCGTCGGCCTCCGTGCTGGCGGTCGTCATCGCGGGTCCCATCGCGGATGCCGTCAACGGCGTCCGGTTTGGTCTTGGCTACCGGGTGGTTTTTGTGATCGCCGCGCTGGAGTTCCTCGTCGGCGCCTGGTGCGTCCTCCACGTCCACGAACCACACCGCGCGACGCAGACGGGGCCGAGCGTCCCACTCGGACGATCGGGCAGTTGAGGTGATCGCATGAGAGGGTTTTCGTGAAGCTCCGCCCGAAGAGCAGGCCGGCGCCGCCGCGCATTCTGGAACCATTCCTTGTCCACTGGGAGCGCCTCGATCGGCGACGCCGTCGCATCCGGATGGTGCGGAAGGGCGGCGTCGTGGGAGTGGAGTTCACCCGCCACCGAGGCGCGCCGTTCCACCTCCGCGACGGCACCGTTGTCGACCGCGGCGACCTCATCGGTGAGTTTCACCTCGACAACGCCTTGATCAAGGACCTGCTCCCGGTGCAGGGCCACGCGCCGATCCTGCGGATGGCCCGCGACGACCTGGGAACGCTCGCGGCCTGGGCGAGGGGAGTCACCCCGGATCGCCGACCGGTCGCCTACCACGGCGAGAGCATCCTGGTCCCCTACGCCAGGCGCATGGGCCTGGAGGTCTATCCGCGACGCTCCACGGCCTGGACGCGCCTGCAGGATTGGTACCTGCGCGGCGTGATGGCCCGCTGGGCAGCCGAAGGGAGAGGGCGGCTGCGGCACGGACGCAGGGGACTGCGTGCGGGCGTCGCCTGGATGTCGGCCGCGTGCCTCGACTCGATGTACGGCGGGCCGGCTGGAGACTCGCTCTAGGCATCCTTGCGTGACTGAGTCGAGAGGCCGTACGTCGCTCTAGTCATTCCTGCCGTGTGTCCTGCATGGAGTGCATCACTATGCAGGACACCCCGGATGGCTGGCGCGACTACCTGTCGCGCCGAGCCGCGATGGCGAAGGCGAGAAAGTAGGCATCGAGCAACTCGGGAGTGGAACGGTAGACGTTGTCGCCTACGAGGTAGTCGCAGACGACCTCGCGGGTGCGTGCGATCTCACGCAGCCGGGGACCGCTCCATCGCGGGTCCGCGAGGGTCAGGTCGAGCAACTCGAGCGCGCGATCGAGAGCCGCGTCGAAGCGTCCTTGGTCGCCTTGCTGCCTGGCCCGCACCGCACGACCCACATCGGCTCCCGCGTTGCCGAGCTGCTCCGCGAGCGTGAGCGTCCACCAACGACCGCTCGCCAGGCCGGCGTGCATCGTCATGGCGTCACCAGCCGGTCGACGATCGACGTGACCGCCGCGCGCACCGCCGCGTCATCGACCGAGCGAGTGCGGTTCCCTCGCCTCGGGCGAATGTTGATGACGGAGTCGAACTCGATGAACCCGGGGGTGCCGAACTCCGCCGGGTAGAGGTTGATGCCCCAGAGGTCAGGCTGCGGCGAGCCTTCGCCGAGGAGCAGGGCCTCCTCGTCGGCGTGCATTTCACCCCCGACCGCCATGATGCCGTGGTCGACGTCCACGACCACCTTCACGAGGTTCCCGAACATGCTCTCGGCCATCTCCTCGAGGGTGGAGAGAGCGATGGCATTCCGAACGATCTGCATGCCCGGCGAGGCCACCTCTTCGGTTGGCCGCGCCCCTTCGGGTGTGGGATCCACGGGATCAGTCTCTGCCATGAGTTGAGCCTACTGGGAGCAGCGCCGGGAGTCCACCGGCGGTGCTCGTCCGTTGCGGCTACTCCATCCCGATAACCAGCTGGAGTCAAGTCCCCCGACGTGGCGTACTCGGCGGGGGTGAAGTCGCCCGCGACCGACCGGTGGCCTGCACTGCCCAGCGACGGGAAACCGACCCGGCCATACGCAAACCCCCGTAGCCTTGGCCGGGATCGATCCGGCAGGACCACCCCTGGTATGCCGAGGACCGTGGCCCGACGTCCCGGCGCGAGCGTGAGCGGGGACATCTGGGCCGGATTCGGTGGCCCCCAGGCCTGCGCGGACCACCGCCGGGGAGGCCAACGCCACGGGGATTTGCGTACGCCAGGAAGGCCGGGCGGGGCACCGCCCCCCGAAGGCGGCGACGACGCTTGCTGCTGCCGCTATCTCGCCGCCCCCGGCCCGCCCGCCGACGAGCCCACCCGGCTACCATTGATCCCCGTGGCGCTGGCTCCGAACGACTTCACCCATCTGCACGTCCACACGGAGTTCAGCCTCCTCGACGGCCTGGGCCGGATCCACGACCTCGTTGGCCAGGCGTCTGCGCTCGGGTTTGACTCGCTCGCGCTGACCGACCACGGCGCGCTCTACGGCGCGGTCGCCTTCCACCAGGCCGCCGCCGCTGCCGGCATCAAGCCGATCATCGGCGTCGAGACGTACGTCGCCCCCCGGGCGATGACGGGACGCGAAGGCAAGGCTGATGCGAACCCGTTCCACCTGGTGCTGCTGGCGAAGAACTGGACGGGGTACCGGAACCTTTGTCGCCTGGTCACCGACGCCCATCTCGAGGGCTACTACTACAAGCCGCGAATCGACCACGACCACCTGGCCAGGCATGCGGAGGGACTCGTCGGCAGCTCGGCCTGCCTCGGCGGAGAGATCCCCAAGGCGCTCGAGGCAGGCGACTGGGATGAAGCGCGCCGCCTGGCGGGCCTCTACAAGGAGATCCTGGGGCCGGAGAACTTCTTCCTCGAGCTCCAGGACCACGGGCTCCCCGAGCAGAAGCGCCTCAACGAGCAGCTGCTGCGGCTCGCCCCGGAGGTGGGCCTCGGTCTCATCGCCACGAACGACCTTCACTACGTCAACCGGGCGCAGTCGGAGGCGCACGACGTCCTGCTCTGCATCGGCACCGCCTCCAACCTCGACACGCCGAACCGCCTCAAGTTCGAGACAGACGAGTTCTTCCTGAAGAGCACGGCCGAGATGGAGACGCTTTTCGGGGAGGTGCCCGAGGCGCTCCGCAACACCCGGCGGATTGCCGAGATGGTGGACCTCCAGTTCGAGTTCGGGACGCTGCGCCTGCCCGACTTCCCGGTGCCCGAGGGGCATACAGCCGAAACGTGGCTCCGGCACGAGTGCCAGCGCGGCCTCCGCGAGCGCTATCCGGACGTCACCCCGGAGCTGCAGGCCCGGCTCGACTACGAGCTGGGCGTGATCTGCTCGATGGGATACGCCGGCTACTTCCTCATCGTGGCCGACTTCACCCGCTTCGCCCGCGACCAGGGCATCGCCACCACCTGCCGGGGCAGCGCGCCGGGCTCGATCGTGACCTACACGCTGTGGATCACCCCGGTCGACCCGATCCTCTACCAGCTCCCGTTCGAGCGGTTCCTCAATCCCGACCGCGTCACCATGCCGGACATCGACGTGGACTTCGAGGACGGGCGCCGGGACGAGGTGATCGCCTACGTCACCCGCAAGTACGGCTCGGACCACGTGGCCCAGATCATCACCTTCGGCACGATGCTGGCGCGGGCGGCGATCCGGGATGTCGGCCGGGTGCTGGGGATGGGCTACTCGGAAGTCGATCGGATCGCGAAGCTCGTGCCGAACCAGCTCGGCATCAAGCTCGACGAGGCGATCGTCGTCGCGCCCCCGCTGCGGGAGCTGTACGACGCGGACCCCCAGGTGCACAAGCTCATCGAGCTCGCGAAACAGGTCGAGGGCGTCGCCCGCAACGCCTCCACCCATGCCGCGGGGGTCGTCATCAGCCGCGAGCCGCTCACCGAGCTCATGCCGCTCCAGCGGGCCACCAACTCGGACTCGCTCATGACGCAGTACGAGATGCACGGCGTGGAGGCCCTGGGCCTGCTCAAGTTCGACTTCCTGGGGCTCTCGAACCTGACGATCCTGCGCCAGGCGGTGGACCTCGTGCGCGAGCACCGCGGCGTGGACGTCGATCTCGACGCGATCCCGCTCGACGACGCGAAGACCTTCGAGCTGCTCGCGTCAGGGGAGACGACCGGGGTCTTCCAGCTGGAGTCGGCTGGGATGCGCCGCTACATCCGCGACCTCCGCCCGACCTCCGTCTACGACCTTGCGGCGATGGTGGCCCTGTACCGGCCTGGCCCCATGGAGAACATCCCGGCCTACATCCGGCGCAAGCACGGCCAGGAGCCCGTCACCTACCTCCATCCGCTCCTCGAGCCGTACCTCGAGCGGACGCACGGGGTCTTCGTCTACCAGGAGGACATCATGGCCGCCGCGACGGCCCTCGCCGGCTTCACCGGCCCCGAGGCCGACACGCTCGGCTTTGCCATCCGCAAGAAGAAGGCCTCGCTCATGCGCCAGATGCGCGAGAAGTTCGTCACGCAGGCCGCCGAGCGGGGCGTCCAGCCGGCCGTCATCGACGCGGTGTTTCACGCCTTCCAGCCATTCGAGCGCTACGGGTTCAACAAGGCGCACGCCACCTGCTACGGCCTCATCGCCTACCAGACCGCGTACCTCAAGGCCAACTACACGGTCCAGTACATGGCCAGCGTCCTCACCGCTTTCCGGGACAACACAGACAAGGTGGCGGCAGCGGTCGCGGAGTGCCGTCGCCTGGGGATCGAGGTTCGACCGCCGGACGTGCACTCGAGTTTCAAGGACTTCACCGTTGATGGCGATGCGATCCGCTTCGGCCTGCTGGCCGTGAAGAACGTGGGGGAGGGGGCGATCGAGTCGATCGTGAAGGCGCGCGAGGAGAGCGGCGACTTCCGGTCGCTCTATGACTTCTGCGCCCGGATCGACCTGCGCCTGGGGAACCGGCGGGTCCTCGAGTCGCTCATCAAGGTGGGAGCCCTGGGCCGGTTCGGGCACCCCGCGCAGCTCCTCGCGGCGCTCGACGACGCGCTCGCCGCGGGACAGGCCGAGCAGCGTGACCGTCTCAGCGGCCAGACGGCGCTCTTCGGGATGGAGTCGACGCCCGAGATCCTGGAACGACCGCTCCCGCCGGTGAGCGAGGCGCCGCTTCGCGAGCGACTGCGCTGGGAGAAGGAACTCCTGGGCCTCTACCTCTCGGATCATCCCCTTGGCGACCTGGCCGGCCAGCTCGCCCGGTTCGTGAACGCGTACAGCAGTGAGCTGGGCGAGGAGCTCGATCAGCAACGCGTCGTCGTGGGCGGGGTCGTGACGGCCCTGCGCCGCGTCATCACGAAGGCGCGGGCAACGATGGGGGTGGCCACCATCGAGGACCTCCAGGGCGCGATCCAGGTCATCGTCTTCCCCAAGGTGCTCGAGACGACGGCCCCGCTCTGGCAGGAGGACGGGATCGTGCTGGTGGCCGGGCGGGTGGATCACAAGGGCGACGAGACGGTCCTTCTCGCCGATTCGGTGTGGGCCTGGGAGGAGGCGCTGGCCGGGGGCGAGGAGGCCTTCGCGCAGGCGGTGGCGAGCGGCGACCGGGGCCGGCGCAACGGCCGGGGCTTCGCCGAGCGGAACAGCGTGGGTGGCGGCAACGGCTCGGGCGGGTCGGGGACCGGCCTGACCGCGAAGGGCGGGACCTCGCACGTGGCGACCTCACGCGGCGCGATCCCCACGATGCGCCGGACCATCCCGCGCGTGTCGCCCCTGCGCGGCGGCGAACCGCTCGGCACGCTCGAGGTGGACATCCCGGCCCCGGGCGCGGCGGGCCCCGTTCGCGTCCGGCCGTCCGAGCCGGTCCCGACATCACCTGAGCCCCCGTCGCCGGGGCCGTTCGAGGGTCTCGCGACGGCGACCGAGGAGCCTCCGCTGCCCGACGAGGCGGCGCGGGAGGCGGCGAGCGTCGCGGCCGCACCGACGCGTGCCCTCGAGGCGCCTGCCGGCGCCGTGCTCCATGTCGGCTTCGGCTCGCTCTCGGGCGATCGGCTCACCGGCGCGTTCGAGACGATCCGCGCCGTGGTCGCCCAGCGACCCGGCCCCACCCCCGTCGTCCTCCACGTCCCGCTCGGCGACGGCCGCACGCAGTCCATGGAGCTGCGGCCGCGGGTGGCCTACGACGCGGAGCTCATCGCCGTGGTGCAACGCCGCGTTCCCGGCGGCGAGGTCCGTCTGGAGGTGCGGTAGGGTTCCTGCCCCGGCTCCCCGCCGAGAAGCCATAATGCGCAACACGCGCGGATGGCCCCATCATCGAACCGCGCGGGATGGAGGGAGATCGGCATGCAGCGGGTCATTGGAATCGTGCTCGGCGCGCTCGCCACGTTCATCGTCCTGGTGATCTACAACGCCACGACGTTCACCGACGCGATCCCCGCCTACGGCATCGCAGTCGTCGTTGGGGCGATCGTGAGTCTGCTGTGGCCGTGGGTCATCGGGCTGTGGCTGGTCCGCCGGGCGAAGGATCGCCGCGACGACCAGATCCAGCGCGAGGTCCAGCGGCAACTCGACGATAAGAGCTGACTCGCGTCGCCGTTTCCGGACCCAAGCTGAGACCGAGGGCCGTTGGCAAGGGCCCGGGGCGGGGGAGGGGATCGGGGCGCGACCCTATCCGCCCGCCGGCAGATACCGCTCGGCGGTGGCCAGTTCGTCAGGGCAGTAAGGCGTCGACAGGGGACCCCAGCTGCCGTAACCACCGATGACAAGCACGCTGCCGTCGGTGAGGGTCACCGCGGCTGCAGCGGCGCGCGGGCTCGCCATCGGCGTGGTGGGGGTCCAGGAGTCGTTCACGGGGTCGTAGATCTCGGCGGATGCCGTGGGAGGCGGGAACCCGTCCTCGGACGTTCCCGCCGCCTCCAGGGCGCGGTCGTTCCCGCCGGCCACGAGAACCCTTCCGTCCCCGAGCAGGGCGGCGACATGCAGGGTTCGCGCAGTGCCCATGGCCGCGGCCGGCGACCACTTCCCGGTGGAGGGATCGAATCTCTCCGCGCTCGCGAGGGGTTTCTCGTTCGCCCATGATCCCCCGGGATCCCCGCCGACAACGAGCACGGTGCCGTCGGGGAGGAGCGTGAGCGTGAACCCCGCACGCGCGGTCGCAAGTGGGCCCGTGGACGACCACCGGCCGGTGCCTGGATCGAACGCCTCGGCGCTCCTCAAGGGCTTGCCGTCCGAGTCGACGCCGCCGACGACGAGAACGCGGCCGTCCTGCAGCGTCACCGCTGGCGCCGCGGACCGCGCCGTCTTCATCGCTCCGGTGACGGACCATTTCCCCGTCTTCGGATCGAACAGCTCCGCGCTCGCCCTCGTGTCGAAGCTGTTCTCGTCTGCGTACACCCCGCCCGCGACAAGGACCCGGCCATCGGCGAGAACCGATGCGGAGGGCTGGTAGCGGGCGACGTGCATGAGGCCCGGTTTCGACCACGTCCCGGTCTCCGGGTCGTATACCCGTGCGCTCGAGTACGCAAGGACACCGGCCGTGGCGGTCACGCCCGTGTAGCCGCCGGTAACGAGGACGCGGCCGTCGCGAAGGCGAACAGCCGCGAAGCCATCCCGCGGCGCATTCAGGGGCGAGGTATTCGACCACGCGCCCGCCGGCCGGGTCGTACAGCTCCGCCTCGACGCTGTCCTCGTTGGCCCCGCCGGGGGTGCAGGTGTTGTCGTGGCCAACGACAAGCACCGTCCCGTCGGCCAGCGCCACCGCCGCGAAGTACGATCGAGCCAGGTTCATGGTCCCGGCCGGCACCCACCGCGCGGCGGCGGGCGTCGGGGACGGCGTCGGAACCGGAGTCGGGGCGAGGGTGACCGCAGGGGAGGGCGTCGGCAGAAGCGTGGCCGTAGGCTCGGGGGTCGTGGGCGCGCTTGCGGGCGGGGGGTCGGGGTCGGGGTCGGGCCGGCCGTGGCTGGTACGGGCGGCCACCCGCCTCCGGTAGCGCCCGGGGTCCCGGTCGCGACCGAACCGGCGCAGCCGGCCAGCAGAGCGACTGCGACGAAGACCATCACGGTGGCCGGTGAACGCTCCCGACGCATATCGCACCTCCAACCGATCCGGTCGCCGCCGAGCGGCAGAACAGCCGCTTGATACGTGCGCGGAGTCGTGGTGCCGAAGCCGGGACTTGAACCCGGACGAGGTTGCCCTCAACGGTTTTTGAGACCGTCGCGTCTGCCTGTTCCGCCACTTCGGCACCGTGACGGGTCGATTGTAGGGGTGAACCGCCGCGCTGCGGCACCCGTCGCGTGATAGGCTGCGGCCGCGATATGGGAGGACCGGCGGAGAACCACCTGCTCGTGGGCGACGGCGCCCGTACCAGGTCCCAGGACGCCCGCGAGGCTGATCGGCTACGCGATCTCCGGCTCGTCGAACGGGCGCTGGCCGGGGACCTCGACGCGTTCAACCATCTGGTGGTCCTCTACCAGGACTACCTCCACGCCGTGGCAACGCGCCTCATCGGGGATTGGGAGGCCGCCGACGATGCGGTGCAGGAGGCGTTCTTCAGCGCCTACCGGAACCTGAGATCCTTCCGGGGCGACGTGTTCCGGGCGTGGCTCACCCGGATCGCCGTGAACGCCGCGACCGACGTGCTTCGTGCCCGCCAGCGCCGCCCGAGCCAGCCCTACCCTGAGTTCGATGACGACTCGTGGGAGCCACCGGCGGGCGAGTCCGCCGACCCCGAGCGCGAGGCGGTGCGGCGCGCCCAGGCGCGCGCCCTGTCAAATGCGCTGGCCCAGCTGACCGAGGGGCAGCGAACGTCGATCGTGCTCTTCGACGTCGAGGGTTTCGACTACCCGGAGATCGCCGCCATGACGGGCGTGTCGCTGGGAACCGTGAAGTCCCGGATCCACCGCGGCCGGCTGGCGATGCGGGATCTGCTCGGCGACGCCGTGGAACTCTTCCGGAGCTAGGAGCGTCAAGGGCCCGTGACCACCAACCGACCATCCGACCGCCCCGACAGCCGGCCGGCTGTCGCGCCCCCCGCGGCGGGCGATGCGCACGCGGCACATGACGTGCTGCTGATCGCGCGTCTTGCGGGCGACGATGTGTCCGGTGCCGACGAGGCACAGGCTCGCGAGCTCGTGGCGTCCTGCGGCGAGTGCTCCGCTCTTCTCACGGACCTGGCGGCCATCTCCGCCGCCCTCCCGGGCGCGCTGCCGGTCCCCGACCGGCAGCGCGAGTTCACGCTCACCCCTGAGGACGCCTCACGGCTCCGTGGCAGCTGGCTCAGCCGCTGGCGGGACCGGGCGAATCGCCAGCGCATCCTCCTGCTCCAGCCGCTGGCCGGAGCGACCGTGGCACTCGGCCTGGCCATGGCGCTGCTGTCCTCGCCCGCGGTGCTCCCGCTGGCTTCGTCTACGGCCGGCGACGCGGCGGCGCCGAGCGAGCCGGTCTACGGCGAGATGGCTGCGCCCAACGTCACCGGTGCCCCAGCCGGGGGGGCCGGAGGCGTCCAGAAGGGCGACGGGCAGTTGCCTCTCCCTGCGCCGTCGGAGGTACCCGGGCCGACGGCCGTCCCGCCGTCCGACGTTGAGGCTCCGGACGCCTCCCCGCCCATGCTGGCGCTGCCCTCGCCGGGGGACGGCGGCAACCAGGGCCCCGTGACCGCGGGCACTCCGGAGGAGACGCCCATTGCCGGAGATGATGGCCGATCGCAGGTCACGACGAGCGGTGAGCCCGCCGGGTCGCCTCCGCCCGCACTTCCCGGCGGAGGCCCGGCCGGGACAGCCGAGCCGGGCGCTGTCGTACCGGAGACGCCGCCCATGGTGGGTGCCGCCGAAGACGCACAGGTCTCGGCGGCCGACGAGTTCGCGGGGGCTGGAGCGGCAACCGCCCGCGAGTCCCGGCAGCCTCTCGAGACCTGGCAGGTGTGGCTCCTGGTCGCCGCGGCTGGGGCGGTCGTTCTCGTCGCCGTGACCGTCGGAACCCGCCGGAGGACCAGCGCCGGCTGACACGGGCTGACGCAGCCGGGCTCTGGCGGGGCGCTGTCGGGCGCCGCCGGGCCGCCGGTACAATCGGAGGCGTCCGAACCGGCACCCACGAGGTCCCGCCGATGGACCGCCTCATGCTCCTGGACGCGAACGGGCTGATCTACCGCGGCTACTTCGCGCTCATCAACACGCCGCTCACGACCAGCCGCGGTCTGCTGGTCAATGCCGTGTTCGGCTTCTGGTCGATCGTGCTGCGCGGGTTCCAGGACGTGAAGCCCGACTACGTCATCTGCTCCTTCGATCTCTCCGGCCCGACCTTCCGGCACGAGCAGTTCGCCGACTACAAGGCGACCCGCCAGAAGATGCCCGACGACCTGCGGGACCAGTTCCCCCGCGTGCGCGAGCTCGTGGAGGCGTTCCGCGTCCCCATCTACGAGATGGCCGGGTACGAGGCGGACGACGTCATCGGTACCCTGAGCCGGCAGGCGGAGGGTCGCGACCTCCAGACGACGATCGTCTCGGGCGACCTCGACATGCTCCAGCTCGTCACCGACCGCACCCGTGTCATGACCACCCGCGGCGGCGTCCAGATGACCGTGACCTATGATCCTGCAACGGTCATGGAGCGCTACGGGCTCACGCCCGGCCAGATGATCGACTTCAAGGCCCTGAAGGGCGACACGACCGACAACGTCCCGGGGATTCCCGGGGTCGGGGACAAGACCGCCGCGAAGCTCCTGCAGGACTTCGGCTCGCTCGACGGGCTCCTGGGACGGCTCGACGAGGTCCGGCCGGAGTCGCTGAGGGCGAAAGTGCGTGAGCACGCCGACCTGGTCCTGGAGTGGCGCCGCCTCGTGACGATCCATCGGGATCTGCCGATCGAGCTGGACCTGGAGGGGGCGCGGCTCGGCGACTACGATCGCGATACCGTCCTGCGTCTGTTCCGCGAGTATGAGTTCCGGTCGCTGGTCGAGCGCCTGCCGGCTGTCGCGGGCGAGGGTGCGCGCGAGGCGGGCGCCCTCCTGCGGGAGGCGGAGGCAGGGGGTGAAGTCCGCGCCGCCATTGTGCCCGGCCGGACCCTGGCCGAGCGGCCGGTGACGGGGGGCGGAGCGGAACTCCAGCTGACCCTGGATTTCGACGCGCTGGGGGCGGGGCCGGGCGCCGCGGGGGCTGCGGCTGCGGCGGCGCGGCGCCGCAGCGGGGGCTGCGGTGGCCGATTCCGGCGGAGTGGCGCGGGCGGAGACCGGGCCGGATGCGGTCCTGGTGCAGCCGGCGCCGTCCGCGGGCGGTAGAGCCGATCCCCGCGCGACGCTGCTCGCGGCCATCGGGGACCCACAGGCCGTCGAACGCGTCGAAGACGCCGCCGGACTCGCCGGTTGGGTGGCTCTCCAGCCCGAGCTGGCCGTGGGCGTCGTCCTCGATGATCCCCGGCCGCGGCGGGGGAGCGTCCTGGGGATTGCCCTTGCCGGGTGCGATGGCCGGTCCGTGGCCGTTGGCGCCGAGCATGCCGGGGAGATCCTGGAACTGGTCACGAGGGCCGGCCGCCCGCTGGCCGGGCACGAAGTGAAGCAGCTCCTCGTCGCGGTCGCCGCGGCAGCAGATCCCGCTGCGCACCTCACGGCCGCGGAAGTCCCGCTCCCGCTGGTCTCTCTCGACACGCAGGTTGCGGCCTACGTGCTCAACGCGACCCTCCGCAGCCAGACGCTCGGGGACATCGCCTTCGAGCGGCTCGGGATCCAGCTGCCGCCGCGTGACCCGGGCGATCCCGTGGGGTCCGCTGCGCTCGAGGCCCTTGCGGTCGCCGCGGTGAGCGTGCCGCTTCGCGAGGCGCTCGACGCGGAGGGCCTGCGGCGGCTCCACGACGAGATCGAGCTGCCGCTGATCCCCGTCCTCGCCGGAATGGAGGCCACGGGGGTGGCCATCGATCGGGACGCGCTCGCCTCACTGAGCGGCGAGTTCGCCGACGAGATCGGCCGCCTGGAAGAGGAGATGTACGCGGACGTCGGGCACCAGTTCAACCCGGGGAGCCCGAAACAGCTCGAGCAGGTCCTCTTCTTCGAGCTGAACCTTCCCCGCGGCAGGCGGACGAAGACTGGCTACTCGACGGACGCATCGGTGCTGGAGGAGCTGCGGCCGGCACACCCGGCCGTGGGCAAGCTGCTCGACTGGCGCTCCTACACGAAACTCAAGAGCACGTACGTCGACGCGCTGCCCGCGCTCGTGGATCCTCGGACCGGCCGGCTCCACACCACGTTCCACCAGGCGGTGGCGGCCACCGGCCGGCTCAGCTCGTCCGACCCGAACCTCCAGAACATCCCCATCCGCACGGATCTCGGCCGGCGCATCCGGCGCGCCTTCGTGGCCGGGCGCCCGGACGTCACGCTTCTCGCTGCCGACTACAGCCAGATCGAGCTGCGGATCCTGGCCCACGTGTCGGGCGACGAGGCGCTCCGCGAAGCGTTTGCCCGGGGCGCCGATATCCACCGCGAGAGCGCGGCGCGGGTGCTCCACAAGGACCCGGCGGACGTCACGCCCGCGGAACGCTCGATGGCGAAGATGGTGAACTTCGGGATCGCCTACGGGATGAGCGACTTCGGGCTCTCGACCCGGGCCAACATCCCGCAGGCAGAGGCGAAGGCATTCATCACGACCTACTTCGCCACCTACAGCGGCATCAGCTACTACATGCTCCACATCCGCGAGCTGGCGCGGACCCAGGGGTATGTGACGACACTCCTCGGCCGGCGCCGCTTCATCCCGGAACTCGCCGAGCGCAACCCGAATCTCCGTGCGGCCGGCGAGCGGATGGCCATCAACATGCCCATCCAGGGAACGGCGGCGGACATCATGAAGCTGGGGATGATCCGGCTGGCCGGCCTGCTGCGGCAGGGGGGATTCCGGTCACGGCTCCTCCTGCAGGTGCACGACGAGCTCCTCCTCGAGGTGCCCAGGGACGAGCTAGCGCGCGTGGCCCCGGTGGTGCGCGAGGCCATGGAGACGGCGATGCCGCTCGACGTGCCGCTCACGGTGGACGTGAAATCCGCTGACGACTGGGAGTCGATGACGCCGCTACCGGACGCCTGACCCGCGGGTCGGGCGCGAGCGGGTGCCGGCCGGACACCGATGCGGATGCCGGCGGGACCGGGCGGCGCTACGCTTTCCATGACATGCCCGAGCTTCCGGAGGTCGAGACCATCGCGCGCGACCTGGCGCCCCTGATCACGGGCGCCAGGATCGTCGATGCCCGCACCGGCTGGCCGCGGATGATCGTCCATCCCGAGGCGGACGACTTCCCGGCGGCGATCCAGGGGCGGGTGATCGAGCGTGTGGGCCGGCGGGCGAAGTGGATCGTGATCGAGTTGTCCGGGGGCCTCGTCCTGGCGATCGGCGTGCGCATGACCGGCCAGGTGTTCGTGGTTCCTCGCGACGCCCCCGCGGACCGGCACGTGCACCTGGTGATCGGTCTTGACGATGGCCGCGAGCTCCGGCTGAGGGACATGCGCAAGTTCGCCCGGGTGGGGGTGTACCGCCGCTTGCCCGGCGGGGCGCTCGCGGGATGGTCGCAGGGCGCCGGAGAGCGCGCGCTTGGGGACCCATTCCGACGGCACGGGCCCGAGCCGCTCGACGAGCGGTTCACTCTGGGTGTATTCCGGCGGCGGCTGCGGGCGCGACGCGGCCGCCTCAAGCCGCTCCTCCTCGACCAGACCTTCGTGGCCGGCATCGGCAACATCTACGCCGACGAGGCCCTCTGGCGCGGGCGGTTGCACCCGCTGCGGACGGTGGCCACGCTCCGGCCGGGAGACGAGCGTCACCTCTACCGGTCGATCCGCGAGGTGCTCTTCGAGGCGATCGAGCGGCGCGGCAGCTCGGTTGATGACTACACGGCTCCTGCCGGTGACGGCGAGATGCAGGAGCACCTCGCCGTCTACCAGCGGACGGCGCTGCCCTGCCTGCGGTGCGGCCGCCCGCTCCGCCGGATCGTGCTGGGGGGCCGCGGCACCCACTTCTGCTCGTGGTGTCAGCGCCTTCCGGCCGCCGACCGCCCCGGCACAGCGGCTCTGCTCCGCGAGGTCCGGCGGAGCCCGGGCGTCCGCGTCGGGCAGGTCACCGAGTCGACCGAGTCGACGCGGCGTGCCGCCGCAACTCGTCGGGCCCAGGCCCGGCGCGGCCCGCGCTGGACCGAACTGCCGGCGGGCGAGGGCGTCGTCGGTCTCCGCCCCGGCGAGGGCGGCTGATCGTGTCGATCCTGCGGTTCGAAGCCGTCCGTCGCGAGGTCGGGACGTTCGTCATCCTCGACGATGTCACGGCCGCCGTCGCCCACGGCGATCGGGTTGGGCTCGTGGGCCCGAACGGCTCGGGAAAGACCACCCTGCTGCGCCTCGCCAGCGGCCAGGACGAGCCGGACCTCGGGCACGTCGGGCGGAAACGCGGGCTCACGATCGGTTTCCTCGCCCAGGAGACCAACCTCGACGCGTCGTTCACCTCCTTGCCGAGCCTTCGGGTAGCCGTCCGTTCGGGGGCCGCCGAAGTGGAGCGGATGGAGAGAGAGCTGGCCCAGCTGGAAGCGTCCGGCGCCACCGGCGTGTCGTCCGCCCGCTACGCCGACCTCCGGCACCGTTTCGAAACGCTCGACGGCTATCATCTCGACCTCCGGGTGGAGGAGGCGCTCGCCGGTCTTGGCTTCGCCCGCGACATGTGGGATCGCCCTCCTCTCCACCTGTCGGGTGGGGAACAGACCCGGGCCGCGCTCGCCCGCCTCCTGGTCGCAGACCCGGACCTCCTCCTTCTCGACGAGCCGACCAACCACCTCGACCTGGGCGCTCTCGAGTGGCTCGAGCAGGCGCTCGGGAGGCGAAGCGGCGCCTTGATCGTCGCTTCTCACGATCGCGCTTTCCTCGACGCCGTCGTCACCCGCACGTGGGAGCTCCGCGACCGACGGCTGCAGGCGTTCCGCGGAGGCTTCTCCGCCTATGCCGTGCAGTCCGCGGAGCGCGATGCGCGGCAGCGGAAGGACGCGGAGGGCAGCCGGGAGGCGGCGACGCGGGAGACCGAGCTGATCCAGCGCTACCGGAGCCACCGCAACTACTCCAAGATGCACGAGCACGAGCGGCGGCTCGCGTCGATCACGGCTGTGGATGCCCCGCGGGCATCGCGCCGCATGAAGCTCACGCCCCAGGCACTCGTCGGCGGCGGTCCGGTCCGATCGGGGGACGTGGTCGTGTCGATCCGCGATGCGGTCCTCGGCCTCGGCCCCACGGAAACACGGCCTGACGGCATCCCGGTCGTGCGCGCGGTACGGCTGGAGGCCCGGCGCGGCGACCGAATCGGCATCGTGGGGCCGAACGGCGTCGGGAAGACGACGCTCCTTCGCACTGTCGCCGGCGAGATCTACCCGCTCGAGGGTACCGCCCGCATTGGCGCGTCGGTCCAGCTCGCGTACCTCGCCCAGCTTCGAAACGCCGCGTTCCCCGGCGCCACCGTGCTGGACACACTGCTCGAGACCATCAACGTTCAGCTCGGTGAGGCGCGCGGCTACCTCGCCCGGTTCCTCTTCCGCGGCGAGGACGTCTTCAAGCCGGTGAGCGAGCTGTCGGGCGGGGAGCGATCGCGCCTGGAGCTGGCGCTCCTGGGGGTGACCCCGGCCAACCTCCTCCTGCTCGACGAACCGACGAATCACCTCGACATCCCCGCCCGGGAGGCGCTGGAGGCGTTCCTCCGGGAGTCCGGGGCGACCCTGCTCATCGTGTCGCACGACCGGCGGCTGCTGCAGCAGACCTGCACCTCGCTCTGGGTCGTGGAGCCGACGGGGGCGAACGGCGTCGACCAGCCCGACGGCGGCGACTCGGCTACCGGGGCGACTCCCCCCGGGCGTGTCCCCGCCGTGGCGGCCGCATTCGCCGGCGGGTACGCCGAGTGGCGAGCGGCCGTCGCCGACGGGTGGACGATCGCCGGGGCCATCGAGGCGGCCCGGGGGGCTGCAGGGGTCACGGCCCCCGTTCGACGGGTCGCGGCGGCGGGCTCACCGACAGGCAGCGCCGGCCTGCGCCGAGCGGCCGGCAAGGACGGGGGAGCACCCGATGCTCGGCCGGCCAACGGGCGGGCACGCGGCGCACCGGGATCCCCGGCATTGACCCGCCTGTCGAAGGACGCCTATCGTCGCCAGAAGGCCGCCGTCGAGGCAGATCTGACGCGCCTCGGCCTGCGACGCACACAGCTCGAGCTTGCCCTGGGCACCCCCGCGATCCTGGCCAGCTTCGTCGAGCTGGGCAGGGTCACCAGTGAGCTGGCCGACGTCACCGAGGCGCTTGCGGCGGCTGAAGATGCCTGGCTGTCGCTCGAGGAGCGCGCGCCGGCGGGGAGGGGAGAACGATGACCTCGGAGCATGGGGCTGCCGACGGCAGAGCAAGGAAGCACGGCCGGCCGCTCCTGGTCATCGGCCTGACCGGCCCGATCGGCTGCGGCAAGACGGCCGTGGCGCGGTGGCTCCACGCGCGGGGCGGGTGGTGGATCGACGCGGACGACCTGGCCCGCGAAGGCACGGCCCCGGGCCGCCCGGAGCTGGAGGCGATTCGCGCACGATTCGGCGACGCGGTGTTCGCCGCGGACGGCTCGCTCGACCGGGCCGCGCTCGCTGCCGTGGTCTTCCCGGACCCGGTCGCGCTGGCGGAGCTCGAGGCGATCGTTCATCCCGCCGTGGGCCTGCTTGTACGCGAACGACTCGCCGAGGCCGCCGCAGCCGGGGCGCCGTTCGTCGTCATCGAGGCGATCAAGCTCGTCGAGGGCGGCCTGGCCGCCGCGTGCGACGAGGTGTGGCTGGTGGAGTGCTCGCCGGCCGTCCAGCGAGCCCGCCTTGTCGGCCGCGGCATGACACAGGCAGACGCCGAACGTCGCATCGCCGCCCAGGGTGCGGACCTGGCCGATCGCCTGGCGCCGCACGCCACGCGACGGCTTCGCACCGACGGAACGCTCGAGGACACCGAGCGGCGCGTCACCGCCGCCCTGAAGGAGGCCCTCGACCGGCAGGATCGGTAGCCGGTCGCCGGTGACGTGTGCCAGTCCTCCGGGCTGACGACGTCTGATCCCCGGGCCCACCCCGGCCGCGGACCATCAACACGGACGGCACCGGTCCTCGCCAAAGCCGGGTAGATTCGGCTGGTGCCCCAGTTCGAACTTGTCGCCCCGTTCCAGCCCACCGGCGACCAGCCGCAGGCGATCGACCGGCTGGCGGATGGCCTGGCCCGTGGCCTGAAGCACCAGACGCTGCTCGGAGCGACCGGCACGGGCAAGACCGCGAGCATCGCCTGGACCATCACCCGCCACCAGAAGCCGACGCTCGTCCTGGCCCACAACAAGACGCTCGCTGCCCAGCTCTACAGCGAGTTCCGCGAGTTCTTCCCCAACAACGCCGTCGAGTACTTCGTCAGCTACTACGACTACTACCAGCCCGAGGCGTACCTGCCGCGGAGCGACACGTACATCGAGAAGGACTCCAGCCGGAACGAGGAGATCGACAAGCTTCGTCACGCCGCCACCAAGGCGCTCTTCGAGCGGCGGGACGTCATCATCGTCGCCTCGGTCAGCTGCATCTACGGCCTGGGCGCACCCGTGGACTACGGCGCCACCGTGGTCCGGCTCCGCACAGGCGGGCAGTACCGCCGCGACGGCGTGCTCCGCCAGCTGGTCGACCTCCAGTACCAGCGCAACGACCAGGCGCTCACCCGGGCGCGCTTCCGGGTGCGTGGCGACACGCTCGAGCTCCAGCCGGCCCACGATGACTTCATCGTTCGGGTCCAGTTCTTCGGCGACGAGATCGAGCGGATCAGCGAGCTGGACCCGATCACCGGCGAGCTTCTCGCGGAACGCAAAGAGCTGAACGTCTACCCCGCCTCGCACTACGTGACCCCGGCCGACAAGATGAAGCTCGCGATCGTGGCCATCGACGCCGAGATGGAGGAGCGCTGCGGCCAGCTGGAGGCCGAGGGGCGAGTCCTCGAGGCGGCTCGCCTGCGGCAGCGGACGACGTTCGACCTGGAGATGATGCGCGAGCTCGGGTTCTGCTCGGGCATCGAGAACTACGCGCGCCACCTGGCCGGTCGCGAGGCAGGATCCAGGCCGTGGACGCTGCTCGACTACTTCCCGCCCGACTGGCTCCTGGTGGTGGACGAGAGCCACATGACCATCCCCCAGGTCGTCGGGATGTACAAGAACGACCGGACCCGAAAGGAGATCCTGGTCGACTTCGGGTTCCGGCTGCCGTCCGCGCTCGACAACCGGCCGCTCACGTTCCAGGAGTTCGACGAGCACCTGAACCAGGTGGTCTACATGAGCGCCACGCCCGCGGCGTACGAGCTGGGGCGCAGCGGCCAGGTCGTGGAGCAGCTCATCCGCCCGACCGGGATCGTGGACCCGGTGATCGAGGTCCTGCCCACGAAGGGCCAGATCGACGACCTGATGGACCGCATCCAGGGGCGCGTGGCGCGGGGCGAGCGAGTCCTCGTCACCACCCTGACCAAGCGGATGGCCGAGGACCTCGCCGGGTACCTCAAGGATCTCGGCGTCAAGGTGACCTACCTTCACAGCGAGATTGACACGCTCGAGCGCGTGGCCATCCTGCGGGACCTGCGCCTGGGGGTCCACGACGTCGTGGTGGGGATCAATCTCCTCCGCGAGGGGATCGACCTGCCCGAGGTCACCCTGGTCGCGATCCTCGACGCCGACAAGGAGGGCTTCCTGCGGAGCGCGTGGTCGCTCATCCAGGTCGCCGGGCGCGCGGCGCGGAACATCGGCGGCGAGGTCGTGATGTACGCCGACCGGGTGACCGACTCGATGCGCACGGCCATCGACGAGACGGAGCGGCGGCGCCGGGTGCAGGCGGCCTACAACGAGGCGCACGGGATCCAGCCGGTCACCATCGTCAAGGGGATCCGGGACATCAACGACCGGCTCCGGGCCGTGGCGGAGCAACGCGGCGCCTACGAGGCGGCGCAGGGAGCTCGCGAGGCCGATCTCTCCGCCATGTCGCGGTCGGAAATCGAGCGGCTCGTGGCCCAGATGGAGACGGAGATGCGGGCAGCAGCGAGGGAGCTGGACTTCGAGCGGGCGGCCACGCTGCGCGACGAGGTCCGGGAGATCCGGCTGCGGGTGCTCGATGAGGATGCGTCGGTCGAGGTTGGACGCGCCGCCGAGCGAGCGGCGTCGTCGGCCGGCCCGGGACGAGGCGGCCGGAGGCGCGCCGGGGGCCGGCAGGGAGGGGGCGCCGGAGACCATGGAGAGGGCGCCCCGGTGCTGCACGTGACCGCCGTCACGGTGCGCGCCGCCGATGAGGAGGCCGGCGGCTCGGGAGACGGCGCGCCTGGGTCTGCGCCCGGCCAGGAGGGGACGGCGTCCGACTGGTTCCCGGGCATCCGCGACGAGCATGATGAGGAGGGGGGCTGGCAGGCGAAGTGGCTCGACCGGCCCACCTGGGACCACCGGGTGACCCCCAACGTGGTGCGGCGGAAGGGCCAGCGCCCCAGGCGCGGTTGATCGACCAGGCAAGTCGGCACACACCGAGGAGGTGAGGGCGGGCATGGCGCGGCGCAAGCGGCAGGCGGGCAGCCTCGTGGTCATCGCCGGGTGCATGTTCTCCGGAAAGTCGGAGGAGATGGTGCGGCAGCTTCGGCGGGCGGAGATCGCCCATCGTCGCGCCCTGGTCGTGCGTCCGACCGTGGACACTCGAGCGCAGACGCAGGCCATCGTCTCGCGCAGCGGATTCACCTTCCCGAGCCGGATGGTCACGTCGTCCGCGGAGATCGAGCCGATCGTGCGGTCGACCGACCCCGACGTCGTGGCGATCGACGAGGCGCAGTTCTTCGACAGCGAGCTTCCAGCCGTCGTGGAGCGGCTGGTCGCGGGCGGTCGGCACGTGGTCGTGGCCGGGCTCGATACGGACTTCCTCGGCCGGCCGTTCGGGCCCATGCCCGCGCTCCTCGCGCTCGCCGACGACGTCCGCAAGCTGACCGCCATCTGCGTGGTCTGCGGGGCCGAGGCGACGCGTACCCAACGCCTGATCGACGGTCACCCGGCCTCGCCGTGGGACCCCCTCATCGTTGTCGGCGGCATCGGCGACGAGGTCTACCAGGCGCGCTGCCGGACCTGCCACGCCATCGGGCCGGGGGACGGGAAGCGTCGCGCGTAGTCCAAACCCCCTCGGGGCGCGAGCGGGCGCCGCCCGATTGCGCTTCGTCTTGCCTGCCCGGTCGCCCCATCCAACCGGCGATGCGATGCAGCCGATCTCGCCGCTGACCCACCCGGGGGCTTCGCGACGGGAGGGTTGGCGCGGGTGGCGGCGGGTCGAACCTGCGCGCCGGGCTCGTTGCTGCCGTCGCGAACGCGGAGCGGGACGATTCCTTCATCCGGTCGAGGTCAACCAGCCCGTGCACGCCAGCGCAGGAGGCCACCGCCGTCGCCTCACAGCCCACGGGTGGGTACGCGGCAGGACCCCGGTACCGCTTGGCCTCGAATAGATCATTTGTTCGATAGCCTGCCGGTAGACTAGACTAACCCGGACATGCGGCAGGACCTGCTCGTCGTCCGCGGGGCGCGCGAGCACAATCTCAAGAACATCACGGTCGAGATCCCGCGCGACCGCCTCTGCGTGATCACGGGGCTGTCCGGGAGCGGCAAGTCATCGCTCGCGTTCGACACGATCTACGCCGAAGGGCAGCGGCGGTACGTCGAGAGCCTCTCCGCGTACGCCCGGCAGTTCCTGGGGCAGATGGAGAAGCCGGACGTGGACCTCATCGAGGGCCTCTCGCCGGCGATCTCGATCGACCAGAAGGGCGCGGGACGGAACCCCCGGTCCACGGTCGGCACGGTCACCGAGATCTACGACTACCTCCGCCTGCTCTTCGCGCGCGTCGGTCATCCGCACTGCCCGAACTGCGGGCGCGAGATCGCCCGGCAGAGTGTGCCGCAGATCGTGGAGCGCATCCAGGCCCTGCCGGACGGGACCCGCATCCTCGTCCTCGGCCCGCTCGTGAAAGACCGCAAGACCGAGGGCGATCGCGTCTTCGAGGCGGCCCGCAAGCAGGGGTACGTCCGCGTTCGCGTCGACGGCGAGCTGCTTGACCTCGACGAGGTCCGCACCCTCGACAAGTACAAGCGCCACACGATCGAGGTCGTCGTGGATCGGCTCGTGGTGCGCCATGCCGGCATGGACGGCCAGACCCTGGGGCCCGACAACCCGGATCCCGACGCCGGGCGGCTGGCCGACTCGGTCGAGACCGCGCTGCGCCTGGGCGAAGGGACGATGGTCGTGGCGCCGGCGGACCCGGGCGCGATCGAGGAGCAGCGCTACAGCGAGCTCTACAGCTGCCCGTTCGACGGCACCACCCTCGACGAGCTGGAGCCGCGGAGCTTCAGCTTCAACTCGCCGCACGGTGCCTGCTCGGCCTGCACCGGCCTGGGCGTGCGGCTCGAGGTCGACCCCGAGCGCGTGGTTCCGAACCGCAACCTCTCTGTGCGCGAGGGCGCCCTCGTGCCCTGGGCCCGGATGCCGATGGCGGACTCCTGGCACCACAAGATCGTCGAAGGAGTCGCGAGGAAACGGGGCTTCAGTGTCGACGCGCCGGTGAAGGACCTCCCGCCTGATGCGCTCCGCCACCTCATGTACGCGGAGCGGGGCGAGCGGGTCATCATCACCTACCAGCACGAGCGGGGCGAGAACTCGTACGAGGCGACCTTCGAAGGGGTCATCCCCAACCTGGAGCGCCGGTACCGCGAGACCGAGTCCGAGTGGGTGAAGTCGGAGATCGAGCGCTTCATGGTCGAGCGTCCCTGCCCGACCTGCGGCGGCAAACGGCTCAGACCGGAGGCACTGGCCGTCACGGTCGATGGCCGCACCATCGCTGCGGTGGCGTCCCTGTCGATTACCGACGCGCTCCGCTGGGCCACCGACCTCCCGTCTCTCCTCTCCGAGCGCGAGACGACCATCGCCCGGCAGGTGCTGAAGGAGATCCGCGCGCGGCTGGGTTTCCTCGTGGACGTCGGCCTGGACTACCTCACCATCGATCGCACCAGCCAGACGCTCTCCGGCGGGGAGGCGCAGCGGATCCGCCTGGCGACGCAGATCGGGTCGAGTCTCGTCGGCGTGCTCTACATCCTCGATGAGCCGACCATCGGGCTGCACCAGCGCGACAACGCGCGGTTGATCGCCACCCTGACCCGGCTGCGCGACCTGGGGAACACGCTCATCGTGGTCGAACACGACGAGGAGACCATCCGCACGGCCGACTGGGTGGTGGACATCGGGCCCGGCGCCGGCGAGCACGGCGGCGAGGTCATGGTGGCGGGTCCGCTCGAGGCGCTGCTTGCGGACGCACGGTCGCTCACCGCGGCGTACCTGCGGGGCGACCGCGCCGTGCCGATTCCGGAACGCCGACGGAAGGGCAACGGGCGGGTGCTCACCGTGGTGAACGCCCGCGAGCACAACCTGGCAGGGGTGGATGTCGCGTTTCCGCTGGGCACGGTCACCGCGGTGACCGGCGTGTCCGGGTCGGGCAAGAGCACCCTCGTGAACGACGTCCTGTACCGCGCCCTGGCCCGCGCCCTCAACGGGTCGCGCGAGGATCCCGGCGCGCACGACCGGCTCGAGGGCGTTGACGCCGTCGACAAGGTCATCGAGATCGACCAGGGCCCCATCGGCCGCACGCCACGGTCGAACCCGGCCACGTACACGGGGCTCTTCACGCCGATTCGCGAGCTGTTCGCCGGCGTGCCGGAGGCCCGGCTGCGGGGGTACAAGCCGGGGCGATTCAGCTTCAACGTGAAGGGCGGTCGCTGCGAGAACTGCAAGGGCGACGGGATCATCAAGATCGAGATGCAGTTCCTCCCCGACGTCTACGTCACCTGCGAGGTCTGCAAGGGGAAGCGGTACAACCGCGAGGCGCTCGAGGTGCACTACCGCGGGCGGACGATCGCCGACGTCCTCGAGATGACGGTCGAGGAAGCTCTCGACTTCTTCTCCGCGGTTCCGCAGCTCCGGAACAAGCTCCAGACGCTGAACGATGTCGGCCTCGGATACATCCACCTGGGGCAGCCGGCCACGACCCTCTCGGGCGGCGAAGCCCAGCGTGTGAAGCTGGCGACCGAGCTGTCGCGGCGCGCGACGGGGCGCACCGTGTACATGCTTGACGAGCCCACCACTGGGCTTCACTTCGCCGACGTCGAGAAGCTGCTCCACGTCCTCCACCGGCTCGCGGACGCGGGGAACACGGTCATCGTCATCGAGCACAACCTCGACGTGGTGAAGACGGCGGACTGGATCATCGACCTGGGACCCGAGGGGGGCGCCCGCGGCGGCCGCGTCGTCGCCCGGGGCACGCCGGAGGAGGTCGCCGCGGTGCCGGAGTCGGCCACCGGCGAGTACCTCGCGCGCGTCCTGCGGGGCGAACCGATCATCCCGCTGACCGACGTCACCTTCGCCGAGGCGTCGGGGAGGGGAGGGCCGGGACGGGCCGCGAGGACCCCCGGCCGGCGCGCGCGGCGCGCCGCTGCGGCTGGCGCCGGATCGGAGGGTGCCGGGTCCGATGGCGCCGCGTCCGACGGGGCGGGGCAGGTGGGAGGCGCACGGTCGGCCGTGCCGCGCAAGCGCGCTGCTGCCGCCGCGGGCGCCTCCGAGCGCTAGACTGCCTTCCATGCCCGAAATCGACTACGTCTTCTTCGCGGACGCCGCCGATGCGCGGCCGGGCGCCAAGTTCTTCGTCCTCGGCGGCGGCGTGTCCCGTATCGGCGGCCCAACCTTCCCGCTCGTGCACCCCCACCTCGCGATGGTCATCGGCCTGGGCTTCACGGACGCCGAGGCCGGTGAGCCGCACCAGATGCGCTTCGTCCTCACCGGGCCCGACGGCCGTGAGCTGTCGCGGGCGGAGGCGGAGGTCCGGGCCGAAGGCGTCCTTCCCGGCCACGAGACGCACGTGACGTTCGCGATCGATCTCTGGAACCTGACGTTCGACCAGCCCGGCGAGTACAGCCTGAGGGTGTTCGTCGGCGGTTCCGAACGCAAGCGGGTGCCCCTCACCGTGGAACGGTCATCGGGGCCCCCGGGGACGGCCGTGGTGCCGCCCTTCCCGCCGCCGCCCGGGCGCGCCTGAGCGACCGGCCGGTGGGCACGCCCCGGCGGCGCAGCGCACCGCGCTGGGCGGACCCGGAACTGGACGAGGCTGCGCTGGCCGTCGCACGCCTGGTCCGCCACGCGCTGCGCGCGCTCGAGGCGGCCGGGGACGTGCGCTGGCGGACGTGGTTCTCCGCGACGCTCCCCGCCCTCGAGGACGGCGACCGCCGGGCCGTCGAACAGGCCGCTCGCACGGCCCGGGCCGCCTTCGGCTCGACCGACTCGGTGCTTGCGGTCTGGCCGACCGCAGACGCGTTCCGCCTCCGCGAGGAGATCGACCGGCTCCTCAGGGTCGTGCACACCCGCAGACCCTGATGGAGCCCGCCGCGTGACTCCGGCCCCAGCCGACCCGCAACGGCGCCGGCCGTGGGCGTGATCGCAGGAGCGACCGCCCCGCCCGGTCGCCCGCCACAGTCGTGGACCGCCCTGCTCGCGCTGTACGGCACCGTCTCCTTCGTCGAGGCGATCGGTGTGAGCCAGGTGGCCGCTTTTCTGCCGCTGCAGCTCGGCGGCATGGGGGTGCCCGTGACGGAGATCGGGCAGCTCGTGGGCCTGCTCACAGCGTGCCAGTTCGTGCTCGGGGTTCCGCTCGTGCCCGTGTGGGGTGTGCTCGCCGACAAGTACAGCCGAAAAGCGGTCATCATCAGGAGCGCGCTCGTCGAGGCCGTCGTGTTCTGCGGGCTCGCCCTGAGCACGACTCCCTGGCAGGTCGCCGGCAGCCTCCTCCTCGTCGGGTTCCAGCTCGGCAACAGCGGCGTCATGCTTGCGGCCCTCCGTGACGTCACACCCACCGGCCGCCTGGGGACCGCGGTCGCCCTGTACGGGGCCAGCCAGGCCATCGGTTTTGCCGTCGGGCCCACGCTGGGCGGAATCATGATCGACGGTCTGGGGCTCTCGCTGCAGGTGGTGTTCGCCCTGTCCTCCGCGCTCTCGGTTGCCATGGCCGTCCTGCTGGCGGTCGCGTCGAGGGAGATCCGCCCGCCGGTGATCCCGCGCGGCTCCCTTCGGGTGCTCGCCGCGGACGCCGTCCGGGCCGTCTTCAGCGACCGCTCGACCCGCCGTCTCTTCGCCGTCCTGGGGCTCGCGCTGCTCGCCCGTCAGATGGTCAGCCCGTTCCTCCCGCTCCTCGTCGTGGAGATCACCGGAACCGGGCCGGGGCTGGCCAGTACCGTTGGTTTCGTGGTGGGCGGGGCGGCGCTCGTCGGCGCGCTCGTGTCGCCGCTTTCCGGCGCCCTCGGCGACCGCATCGGCTTCCGCCCGGTCCTTGCCGTCGCGCTCGGCGCCGCCGCAATCGTGCTCGTCCTCATGCCGCTCAGCCCGTCTGTCGGCGCCCTCGCCGCCCTCGTGGCCGGGTTCGCGGCCTTCAGTGCCGCGACTTCCGCGATGGTCTTCGGGCTCGTCTCCGTCGAGACGCCGTCCGAGCGCCGGTCCGCAACGCTCAACCTGGTGTACACGCCGCTCTACGTTGCCGGCATCATCGGCCCGGCCATAGGCGCCGCGGCGGCAGGCATCACGATTGGAGCGGTCTTCGTCGCTGGCGCGATCATCACGGCCGTGGCGACCGTGGTCGTGCTGGCCTGGATGCGAAGCAGGGTGGCGGTCTCGTTCCTCCGCCGGTAGACTGGCGGCGCGCACGCACGCCGGCTCCGGGACCGGCGCGAGACGCCGAGAGCTGGAGGACGACATGCGGATCCGCGCAGGCCTCATCTCGGTGATGCTGGTGATGATGCTCGCCGGCTGCGGCGGAGGGCCGCCTCCGACAGGAAGCCCGAGCCCCGAGGGCTCCGTGGAGCCGACGTTGCCGATCGAGACGGCCGTGCCGTCGGAGGTGACGCCCGAGCCGCCCTCTGAGATCACGCCCGAGCCCGAGGAGACCCCCGAGTTCACCGAGGAGCCGGCGTACACGACCTACGTGGTGAAGAAGGGCGACACCCTGTACGGGATCGCGAAGAAGAACGGGATCTCGCTCAAGGCCCTCATGGACGCGAACCCCGAGGTCACGGATCCGAAGAAGCTACGGGTCGGGCAGAAGCTGAAGATCCCGCAGTGACCGATGCAGGGGCCGGGGCGGGATCTCCCGCCGGTTCCGCCGGCTCCGCCGGGCCGCCGGTGCCGAATCGCGCCGACGCGTGGGCACTCCTGTGCGAATGGACCGCAGGCGACATGCTCCGGCGTCACGCCATGGCCGTCGAGGCATCGGTCGCCTGGTATGGGCGCAACCGGTACTCGCTGGACGGTCCCGAGCTCGACGTCTGGCGCGCGGCGGCGCTCCTCCACGACTTCGACTACGAGCGGTTCCCGGACACCCACCCGTGGACGGGAGCCGACGAGCTGCGGCGCCGCGGCTACCCCGACGAGGTCCTCGAGGCCGTGCTGGGCCATGGGGATCACACGGGCGTCCCGCGCACCGGCCTGCTCTCCCGGGTGGTCTACGCGTGCGACGAGATGAGCGGCTTCGTCATTGCGGTGGCCTACGTGCGCCCGAACCGGTCGCTCGACGAGGTCGATCCGCGGGCGGTCACCAAGAAGATGCGCGACCGGGGATTCGCCAGGCAAGTGCCGCGCGACCAGCTCGCGAAGGGAGCCGAGGAGATCGGTGTGCCGCTCGAGGAGCACATCGCCAACGTCGTGGAGGGGCTGAAGGACGTACGCGGCGAGCTTGGGCTGTAATGAGGCGTGCGATCCGCAGCGGGAGTCGCGACAAATGAGGTTCCGAGCATGAGACGTCGAAGCGGTCCCGAGGGTGGGTCGGCAGGCGCCGGCCAGGGTGGCAGTCAGGGAGACGCGACGCCGGTGCGCTGGGTTCGCCTCCGCCGCAGGCTCGACGCGGAGGCGGAGCGTGTGTACCGCGCGTGGTCGCAGCCCGAGGACCTTGCGCGCTGGCTCCCCCACCGGGTCGAGGGTTCGCTCGCGGTCGGTGCACGAACAATGCTCGTCTGGCCGACCCAGCGGGTCTGGTGGGACGTCACGCTGGCCGAGCCGAACAGCCGGTTCACCTTCCGATGGCCATGGCTGCCCGACGAATCGCTCGTGACGGCCGTGACGGTTGCGATCGAACCGCGGGGCATGGGAAGCACGATCGACCTGGAGGATGGACCTTTCGACACGAGCGACTTGCGCCAGCGCGACGCGTACGCGGATGCCCGCGAGGGCTGGGGTGAGGCCCTGGCGATGCTTCGCGCCTACGTCGATTTCTCCGTGGACGTGCGCTGGCGCTGAAGGCCTACTGCGCGACCTGACCGGCCAGCTCGTCGTCGGTGAAGGCATCCCGAAGGAAGGGCGAGGGGGCTCCCGGGTCGTAGACGAGCACGAGCGACCGACGCGCCCGAGTCCATGCCACGTAGGCGAGCCGTCGCTCTTCCTCCAGCTCGCGGTCGGGATCGGGCGCTTCCGCCAGGCTGCGAGCGTTTGGGAATCGGCCGGCGTCGAGGTTCACGACGGCAACGTGGTCGAACTCCAGGCCCTTGGTGCCATGGATGGTCGCGAGGGCCAGGGCGGCATCGTCGCGGCGGAGTCGGGCCCGACGTTCGCGCGCGTCGCTGACGAGCGAAGCCAGCGCCCCCGGGCCGGAGGCAACAGGCGCCCACGACAGCAGCATCCCTGCGTCCTCCGCGACCGCCGCCCCGGCAGCGCCGCCGCCGATCGCGAGGCGGGCGAGGCGGGCGAGCATCCCGCGCGCGTCGACGGCCGGTGGGTCCCTCGCGGCGGACGCCGCAAGGGCCTCCAGGATGGCATCCGGCACGGGCACCGGCCGTGGCCCCGTCGCCATCGAGTCGAGGGCAAGGCCGTCCTCCGCCGCGCGGTACGGGATGCCGAGCTCGAGGGCGACGGCGGCGTACGGCGCCAGCTCGGCGTTCGTGCGGGCCAGCACCGCACGGGACGCGCCGTCGACCGGCCAGGTCCGCAGGAGCCGTCGCGCTCGAGCCACGTCGTCACCCGGGTCCGGCAGGAGATACAGGCTGCCGCCCGCGCCCGGCCGAGCCGAGATGGACTTGCCGAAGCGCTCCCGGTTGCGCTCGACGAGCCGGATCGCCCGCTCGACGACGGCGGCGGGACACCGGTAGTTCACGACGAGGTCGGTCCGCCGCAGGCCCGGCAGCGCCGCGGCAAGCCCCAGGACCCGTCGCACGTCTGCCAGGCGCCACGCATAGATCGTCTGGTCGTCGTCTCCCACCAGGAAGACCCGGTTCTGCGGGGCGGCGAGCAGCAGAGCCAGGCGCAGCTGGCTCCGGTCGACGTCCTGCACTTCGTCCACGAGCAGTTCCGAGCAGCGCTCTCTCCAGCGGCCGAGGAGCGCGCCGTCCGCCTCAAGGGCTCGAAGGGCACGTACCAGGAGGTCGTCGTGGTCGAGCCCTCGGCGCTCCGCGAGCTCCGCTTCGTAACGAACGAATGCTTGGAGGACTTCCGGGTCCGAGGTGAGTAGGTCCGGGGCACCGGCGGCGGCCGTCGCTGGTGGGCGCGGGAGCGCCGCGGCAAGCCGGTCGGCAGCGGCGGCGTCCACGCCGCGGTCGAGCTTGAGGCGTGAGAACGCATCGTCGAGCACGCGGAGCCGGGGCGCGACCGCTTCGGGGCCCAGGATATCTCGGAGCACTTCGGCACGATCGAGAAGCGGCTCGACGCTGGCGCCGGCGTCCAGGAGGATCTCGCGTCCGAGGGCATGGAACGTGCGAACCCGCACCGAGCCCGCGGGCAGGTCGAACGGCGCGAGCGCGGTGTCGAGCCGCCCACGCAGCTCCTCCGCTGCGCGCCTGTTGAACGTGACCGCGCAGATGGTGCCCGGGTTCGAGCCCTGCCCCACCAGCCACGCGACGCGGGCCACGAGTGTCGTGGTCTTCCCGCTCCCAGCTGGGGCAACGCAAAGTACCGGGCCCGGCGGAGCCGTGGCGGCGGCGCGCTGGTCGGGCGCGAGGCGCTCGAGGCGCTCCTGGACCGCAGGGTGGAGGGACACCACGGAAGCCTGCCCCTCGTCGCGTGCCACTGGCTTACGGACGGCTTGTGCGCGCCTTGCCCGCCGCTTCGCGCTTGGCTTCAGCCCTCGGGAGCAGAGGCTCCACGCGCTCGACGTCCCAGCGCGGCGATCACGGGGAGGCCCACCAGGACCAGGGCCAGCGCCGGAAGGAAGGCCACCGCGGCGCCCGCCGTGCCGACGCCTGCGACCGTCCCGCCGGCGAGGCCGCCCATCGCCGCGACGCCGCCGAGGAGCGGCCCGACCGTGACCCCGAGATCGAACGAGACATTGAAGAGGCCGTAGGCACGGCCCCGCTCCGCCGGATCGGTGGCGAGAGCCACCGATCCGGCTGTTCCCGGGAAGACGAGGCCGTAACCGAGTCCAAGCAGGACCATGGCGACCGCGGCGGCGGCGGTGCCAGCCGCGGCAAGCAGGACAAGAGCGAGGGCGAGCGAGGCCAGCCCAGCCTCGGCGGGGAGCAGCGGACCGCGGCGGTCGACGATCCCGCTGGTGCGGCTCAGCATCACGACGACCGCCACGAGGCCGAAGACGCTGAAGAGCATGCCGCTCAGCGACGCCGCTTCCCCTCGCGCTTCGAGCTGCACCGGAACGAACGCCGTGACTGTGCCGACGGTGGCCATGAGGAGGCCGATCCCGACGTATGCAAGGCGAAGCCTCGGTTCCGCCAGCAGCCGCCCCCACGTCCGAGCACGAATGCCCGGGCGGCCGCGCTGCGGGTCGGACAGAGTCTCGGGCAGAAACCGGACGACAAGCAGGACGCCCACCGCCATCACGACAGCGACGGCGAGAAACACCGTCTCGGTGCCGTATCGCTGCCGGAGGATCCCCGCAACCGCCGGGGCGAGGACGGCGGTCGCGCCGATCAGTGCACCCGCGCGCCCAAGGGAGCGCCCTCTCGAACCGACCGGCGCCAGGTCGGCCAGCACGGCAAACACGGCACTGGCGATGAGACCGCCCACCGCGCCGTGGACGACCCGCAGGGCCAGGAACGCCGGGAGCGACTCGGCGAACGCATAGAACGCGACTGGCAGCGGCGACACCACCAGGCTGGAAACCAGGACGGTGCGCCTGCCGAACCGGTCGGCGAGGGCGCCGCCGAACAGGTTGAAGAGCAGGTTCGTCGCTGAGTAGGCGGCCACCGCAGCACCTACTCCCAGGACATCGGCCCCGAGCTCCGCCGCCCGCGGGCCGATGACAGGAAGCATCGCGAAGTTGTCCACGAAAGCCAGAAAGACCGCCGCGAGCACGGCCAGCCGCGCGGCCCGGGACTGGGCGGGGGCGGGCGAGATCGTGACCTGGAGCGGGAGGGCGGTCATGGCAGCCGTGGATCGTACGACGAACGGGTCGCGACTGCCTGCCGCCCGACAGGCTCGCTCAGGGTGGCCCGCCCGCAGATGCCCTACGATCGACCGGTGAACGAGGAACTCGAGGCCACGCTCGCCCTGCTTCCCGACACGCCGGGCGTGTACCTCTTCAAGGATCTCCGGGGCGCCGTCCTCTACGTCGGCAAGGCGCAGAGCCTGCGTCACCGTGTGCGCAGTTACTTCCAGCGCCGCTCGCACGCCGACCAGCAGCCTCGCCTTCCCTTCATGATCGACCAGGTCGGAGCCATCGACTGGACGGTCACCGATACCGTGAGCGAAGCGCTCCTCCTCGAGGCCAACCTGGTCAAGCGGCACCAGCCGCGCTACAACGTCCGGCTGAAGGACGACAAGAGCTACCCGTTCATCCGGGTGACGCTGGAAGAGGACTTCCCGCGGATCGAGCGGACGCGACGGCTCGTGCAGGACGGCAGCCGCTACTTTGGCCCGTACGCGTCGGCGAGCAGCGTCGATGCCGCCATGGAACTCATCCGCCGGCTCTTCCCGTTCCGAACGTGCACGATCCCCATCCGGGGAGGGGAGCGGGCCCTGGCCCGGCCCTGCCTGCTCTACGACATGAAGCGATGCCAGGGTCCGTGCATCGAGGCCATCGATCGGGAGTCCTACCGGCGGGATATCGAGCAGGTCATGCTCTTTCTCGAGGGACGGCAGGAGGTAGTGGCGCGACGCTTGCGGCGAGAGATGGCCGCCGCCTCCGAGGCGCTCGAATTCGAGCGCGCCGCCTCACTGCGCGACCAGCTCCGGGCGGTCGAGCGCACCATGGAGAGCCAGAAGATGGCGGCCTTCGCGCGGACCGAGGAGGATGTGCTGGGGCTCGCGCGCGCAGGTGCCGAGGCAGCCGTCCAGCTGTTCGTTGTCCGCGATGGACGCATGGTCGGCCGCGACGTCTTCGTGATGGTGAACGGCGCGGACACCGGGGACGATGAGGTGCTTGCGGCCTTCGTCGAGCAGTACTACGCCCGGTCTCGCTCAGTTCCGCCGCTGATCCTCCTCCCGGTGGCTCCCGCAGGATCCCCGGCACTCCGCGAGATGCTGGAAGGCCTCCGCGGCAGGCGGGTGGAGCTGCGCGTACCCCGGCGCGGTCCGAAGCGCGAGCTCGTGGCGCTGGCCCGACGCAACGCGGGCGAGGCCCTTGCCCGAGAGCAGGCGCGTCGCCTCGCGGACGAGGGCCACGCGCTCGCGGCGCTCGAGGAGCTGGCCGACGTTCTTGGGCTTCCGGGACCGCCGACTCGCATCGAGTGCTACGACATCAGCACGGTCCAGGGCTCCGACTCCGTCGGCAGCCTCGTCACGTTCCAGGATGGCCGGCCCTACCAGGCCGGGTACCGGCGGTTCCGGGTCCGCACCGTCGAGGGATCAGACGACTACGCCAGCCATCGCGAGGTGCTGCGCCGCCGGTTCGAGCGGGCGCGCTCCCTTGATGACGAGGCCGAGGCACTTCGGTGGCGACTCCCCGACCTGGTCGTCATCGACGGTGGGCGCGGCCAGGTATCCGCGGCCATGGGCGTCCTGGAGCAGCTCGGGCTCCACGATCTCCCGCTGGCCGGCCTGGCGAAGGAGCGCGAGGAGCTCTTCGTCCCCGGCACGGCCGATCCCATCGTCCTTCCGGCCACGTCGCCGGCGCTGTACCTCCTGCAGCGGCTCCGGGACGAGGCGCACCGGTTCGCCCTCGGCTACCACCGCTCGCTCCGGCGTGATCGGCAGACCCGCTCGGCGCTCGACGGCATCCCCGGTGTCGGGCCTGCCCGGCGCCGGTCGCTGCTGCGCGCCTTCGGCTCGGTGAAAGGGCTTCGAGGGGCCCCGGTGGCGGAGGTGGCCGCCGTCCCCGGGATCGGACTCGCGCTCGCCGCCCGCATCGTCGAAGCGCTGCAAAGCTGAGGCCGGGCGGTCCTGCTATAGTTCCCGGCCGATGCGCCACGTTGTCGTTCCGATCATCGTCGCCGTCGTCGGCATCGTCTCACTCGTCGTCGTCCTGGTGACAGGCGTGACGAATCCCGTGACCGGCCAGCCCATCGAGACCAAGCTCGGCCTCGATCTCCAGGGCGGCCTCCGGGTCGAGTACCAGGCCTTGCCCGCCGGCGGGAAGACGCCCACGTCATCCGATCTCGCCACCATCGCCGGGATCATCGAGCGCCGAGTGAACGCTACCGGCGCTGTCGGAGCCGATCGTCCAGACGCAGGGCTCCGACCGCATCGTGTGGAGGTCCCGGGCGCCACGGACCCGAACCAGATCAGGTCCCTCGTGGGGAAGACCGGCAGCCTGACGTTCGTTCCCCTGCCGGCCGATCAATACGGCAACATCAACGCTCCCGGTGCGAAGTCGCCTCCGGGGCCCGGTGAGCCGATCGATCCGGCGCTAGCGCCTCTCTTCGGGGGGGACCAGGTCGCCTCCGCCGATCCTTCCTACGACAGCCAGAGCGGCGAACGCGCGGTCGCCTTCAAGCTGAAGGACGACGCGAGGGCCAAGTTCGCCACCTATACCCAGGAGCACGTGGGCGAGTACTTCGCGATCGTGCTGGACGGGACCGTCGTGTCGTCGCCGTACATCAAGAGCGCGATCACGGACGGGAGCGGGCAGATCAGCGGGAACTTCACGGCCGTCGAGATGAACGACCTGGTCAGTGTGCTGCGCTACGGCGCGCTGCCGTTCCCGCTCCAGGAGCTGACCTCGACGTCGATCGCGGCGACGCTCGGGGCGGACTTCCTCAACAAGGTCCTGTTTGCCGGGTTCATTGGGATCGGGCTCGTGTTCCTGTTCATGCTGGGGTACTACCGGTTGCCGGGCGTCATCGCATGCCTGTCGCTCATCTACTACGCGATCGTGGTGCTGGCGATCTTCCGAATCATCCCGGTCACGCTCACACTCGCGGGCATCGCTGGTTTCGTCCTGTCGGTCGGGATGGCGGTGGACGCGAACATCCTCATCTTCGAGCGCACGCGAGAGGAGTTGCGCGCGGGCAAGACGCTGCAGCCGGCGATCGAGGCCGGGTTCAACCGGGCGTTCAACTCGATCTTCGACTCGAACATGGCGAGCCTCATCACCGCCTTCATCCTGTTCTACTTCGGGTCCTCGGTGATCCGGGGCTTCGCGCTCGTGCTCATCATCGGCGTGGCCACGTCCCTGTTCACCGCGATGACCGTCAGCCGGACGATGCTGCGGTTCGTGGTGCGCTTCGACTGGGCGCGCCAGGCGCGCCTGTTCGGCGTGAAGGACGAGGAGTTCGTGACGACGGCCCCCCGCGGGCCGCGGGCGCGAGAGGTTCGCGCCCGTGTATGACATCATCGGGAAACGCCGCTGGTTCTACCTCTTCAGCGCCGCGGTCACCATCCCGGGCCTGATCTTCATCGTCCTGACGATCCTCACCGGCGGCCAGGTCGGAATGAAGTTCTCCATCGACTTCACCGGCGGCTCCATCTGGGAGATCAAGTTCGCGAACCAGGAGCCGGCGCCGGCGCAGGTACGGGCCGTCCTGGCGGGGCAAGGCGTCGCGGATGCCACAGTCACGGCAACCTCCGACGGTTACATCCTCATCAAGACCGGCGAACCGCTCGGCCTGCGGCCTGCCGAAGTGGCGCCCAGCCCGACACCGATCCCGAGCCCCACACCGAGCGCGGCTCCGACCGCATCCCCGTCGGTTTCTCCGTCGGGCTCTCCGCAGCCCGGCACGTCCGCCTCGCCCGACAGTTCCGCGGCGGCAGGAGGAGCGTCGCCCTCCCCGGCGGTGACTCCAACACCCGTGCCGACCGTGGCGCCAAGCCCCACTCCCGTCGGGCCGGGGATCCCGACCGAGGGCAAGCTCGGTGAGATCGCCACAGCCCTGCAGGGCGAGTTCGGACCGATCTCCGAGGTCCGCGAGGCGACCACCGTGGGCCCGATCATCAGCTCCGAGGTCACGCAGCAGGCGATCCTGCTCATCGGTCTCGGGTCGCTGGGCATCCTGATCTGGATCACGATTCGCTTCCGCGACGTGAAGATGGGGACGTCGGCGATCATCGCGCTCATCCACGATGTCATCGTGGTCGTCGGCATCTTCGCCATCCTTGGCGCACTCTTCGGCATCCAGGTCGATGCCCTGTTCGTGACGGCAATGCTGACCGTCATCGGGTTCAGCGTCCACGACACGATCGTCGTGTTCGACCGGATCAGGGAGAACCGCCAGCGTCATGCCGGGGAGCCGTTCCCGGCGATCGTCAACCACAGCATCCTGCAGACCCTCGGCCGGTCGATCAACACCTCCATGACCGTGGTCATCACGCTGGTGGCGCTGCTCCTGTTCGGGCCGCCGTCGATCAACAACTTCATCCTCGCGCTTCTTGTCGGCATCGTCTCGGGGACGTACTCGTCGATCTTCGTCGCCAGCCCCATCCTGGTGGACTGGCACGGGTGGGAGGATCGCCGCAGGCAGCACGCAGTTGCCCTGGCGCGAGCCACTCGCTAGACCGATCATGGTCGGGCGTGGCATGCTCGACGCGCATGCTTGAGCCAACGCGCCGCTGGGCGATCCCGGGCCCCGTGGCGATCCCGGACGACCTCGCGCTCGCCGGAGCGCGCTGGGCACTCGCTCCGCTTGTCCTGGAGATCCTCGCGCGGCGCCGCTGCTCGTCGGGCGCCGAGCTCGACCGCTTCCTCGGCCCGGCCGAGGCGGCTCTGCATGACCCGGCGCTGCTCCCCGATGCCGGAGTAGCCCTCGCACGGGTCAACGAGGCGAAGGCGCGCGGCGAGCGGATGCTCGTCGTCGGTGACTTCGATGCGGACGGCCTGAGCGGCCTCGTTCTCCTGGCCCGTGCGCTGCGCCGGAAGGGTCTGCACGTCCTGCCCTATGTGCCGGACCGCTTCACCGACGGCCACGGGCTCCCGGCGCGGGCCGTCGAGCGGGCCGTCGAACGCGGTTGTGGCCTGATCGCGACCGTGGACTGCGGCACGAGCAGCGGCGAGCAGATCGCCACGGCGGCCCGCGCGGGCATCGACGTGATCGTCACCGATCACCACGTGGTGCCCGAGCAGCCGCCCGCACCGCTCGCGCTCGTGAACCCGCGCCGACTCGACAGCCAGTACCCGGAGCGTCGTCTCACGGGCTCTGGCGTGGCCTTCAAGTTCGCCCAGCTGCTGCTGGGCACCGGGGAGGGCGCGGCTGCGGCGCTCGACCTGGTGGACCTGGCGACGATCGGCACCGTGTCGGACGTGGCTCCGCTCGTCGGGGAGAACCGGGCGATCGTGCAGCTTGGCCTCGAGCGGATGCGCCAGGGCCCTCGTCCCGGGATCGCGGCGCTCCTCGCGTCGGCAGGCGTTCCGGCCGACCGCTTGGACGTGGAGGCGCTCGCCTACCTGCTCGTGCCGCGGCTCAACGCGGCCGGACGGATGGGTGACGCCTCCGCCGCGGCCCGCCTCCTCAATGCCGGCAGCGCCCAGCAGGCCGCTGTGCTGGCGGCCGAGCTGGAGACGCTCAACCGCCAACGACGTGACGCGGTCACGGAGGTGATGGCCGAGGCCGAGGCGATCCTCGGCGACAGCCCGGCGAGCGACCCTGCGGTCGTCGTGACGGGACCGTGGCCCATCGGCATCATCGGCGTTGTCGCCGGCCGCCTCGCCGAGACGCGCGGCCTGCCGGCGGTCGTGATCTCGACCGCAGCGTCCCCGTGGCGCGGGTCGGCGAGGGGCAGCGGTGAGCTCGATCTGGCCGCCGCGTTCGCGGCGTGCGCTCCCCACCTGGTGCGCTTTGGCGGGCACCCGGAGGCGGCCGGCTGCGACCTGGAGCCCGCCACCTACCACGCGTTCCGGGCGGAGTTCCTTCGGCTGGCAGCGGGGGCAAGCCACGTGCACCTGGAGGCTGCATTGGCCCTCGACGCGGTCGTCCCGGCCGCAGACCTCGACTACCATCTGCACAGGCAACTGGCCCTGCTCGAGCCGGTCGGCCCCGGGAACCCACGTCCGCTCCTCGGCGTCGAGGACGCCGAGGTGACCAAGGTGCGAGCGGCGAACGGCGGGCACACCCAGCTCACGATCCGCCGGGGGCGCGACGTGGTGGACGCGGTGGCGTTCGGGCGCGCGGATCTCGCGGTTCTCGTACAGCCGGGAGACCGCCTCGACCTGGCGGCCGCGCTCGACAGCCGGGCCTTCGGCGGGTACGAGTCGCTCCAGCTCGTGGTCCACGACGCGGGCCCGGCGGGCCTGCTCGCGGCGCTTCGCGCGGAAGCCGCGCAGGGGGAAGGGGCCTCCAGCGCACGCGTCGGCGGGCAGGTCGGTTCCGCGCCCGAACTCTCCACGGCGCCGCTCGCCGGCGTGCGGCCGCTCGGTGGGTATGGCGCGGAGGCCGTGGGATGAGCGCCTCCAGGACTCGTAGCGCGGCCCGCGCGGCCGCTCCGGCGGCCCACCCGGCCGGAGCGCGGCCGCAGCCTCACCAGGGGCGCCGGGCGGGCGAACCGCGTGACCCGCGCGATGCCGGGCGTCGGCTTCGCGTTCCGATCGCGGCGCTCGCGTCGCTCATCGGCCTCGTCCTCGTCGGCGTTGTCAGCTTCGGCCTTCTCGGCGGGGCGCTCCCGGACCTGGGACTCACGGGGGGAGGAGATGGCGGTGGCGGGGCCGGCGACAACCCGGATCGGACGCCCGACCCGGTCAAGCCGTATGTCCCTGCCAGGAAGACGCAGATCAAGGGGACGATCCTCTTCGTGAAGGCGGGAAATGTCTGGTCGGTCAGCGGCGAGAGCGTCCTCACGCAGATCTCGAAGACCGGGCGTGACTCGAGCCCCAACTGGTCGCCCGACGGCGCGACTATCTACTTCGTCGAGACGAAGACGAAGAAGGCGATGGTGCCGTGGGAGGGCCACGCTTCGCCCTACACCCTCGAGTACCAGGTCATCAGCCGAATGAGCGCCGACGGAACGGGACGCAAGGCGATCGAGGACGGTCTCTACAAGTATGGTGGCGGGCGATACGAGTTCTTCGTCTGGCTGCTCCAGCCGGCGGTGAGCCCGAACGGGAAGACGTTCGCTCTCATCAGCGACGACTCGAACCCGTCGATGAGCGCGGTCGTGCAGACGCTCCCGGTGAAGGGTGGAAAGCTGACGAAGCTGCCACTGGCCGAGGACTACCTTCTCGGCCACAACGACCCGGCGTGGAGCCCCAACGGCGCCAGCATCGCGTACACGTACAACCATCGCGAGGGATCGGCGGGACGGCCCCGTATCGGCATCTACGACGTCAAGACGAAGAAGGCCCGTTTCCTCACCGGGTTCGGGTATGCACAGCCGAATTGGTCGCCCAACGGGAAGTACGTTGCTGCCGTCCGGACGAGCGGCCGGGGTCGCGATGTCGTGGTTCTCGACGCGAAGAAGGGCACCGAGCTGCTGCGAGTGACCGACGATGGTCGGAGCTTCGCACCGATCTGGTCTCCGGCGGGCGACCAGATCGTGTTCCTGCGCGCACAGGGCCAAAGCATCGACCTGGTACTGGTGTCGTTCGGGAGCGGAAAGGCGCTGAGCGTCGTGAAGGAGGAAGCGCTCACCAGCCAGAGTCAGCTCGACGGGACGTCTCGACCCGCCTGGTTCATCCCCGCCGATGAGCTGCCCGAGCCGACACCGGCCCCCACGGCCGCCACCTCACCAGGCTCCACCGGGGCCGTCTCCCCGGCCGCCATTACCCCGCAGCCCGGGGAAACCGAATCGAGGACGGAGGCGCCATGACCGCCTATCTCGACCGACTCGGCCGCCGCATCGGCGTCGTCCGCACCGTGCTCTGCCTGGGCATCGACCCCGACCCGGATGGGCTGCCGGACGGGTTCTCGCGGGACCTGCGCGGCGTTGAGCGGATGGCGCGCCTCTTGGTCGAGGCAGGGTCGCCGTTCGCCGCGGCCGTCAAGCCGAACCTGGCCTTCTTCGAGGCGTTCGGCAGCGAGGGCATCGCGGCGCTCGAGCGCGTTCGGCGGGCCGTGCCCCCAGACGTGCCCGTTATCGCCGACGCGAAGCGCGGCGACATCGGGTCCACGGCGGCGCGCCAGGCGGTGGCGCTCTTCGACGCGCTCGGCGCCGACGCAGTGACCGCGAACCCGTACCTTGGTGCCGAGGCCATCTCGCCGCTGCTCTCACGGTCGGAGCGGTTCGTCTACGTGCTCTGCCGTACGTCGAACCCGGGCGCCGGCGAGCTGCAGGACCTGCAGGTCGCAGCCGATCCACTGGCTCGCCTGCCCGGCGAGCCACTTCACGAGCGGGTGGCCCGCCTGGCGCGTGCCTGGAGTGAGCGGTACGGCACGGTGGGGCTGGTTGTCGGGGCAACGGCACCGCACGAGCTCGCCGGCATCCGGCGGGTGGCCCCCGACCTGCCGTTCCTCGTCCCCGGCGTCGGCGCGCAGGGAGGCGACGTGGCGTCCGCGCTTCAGCACGGCCGGGCGGTGGAGGGCGCCGCAGCGAGGGTGATGGCAGGGGCGCTGCTGGTGAACGTGTCGCGCGGCGTGGCGTCGGGTGCGTCGGCATCGCCCGATCCGGCGGAAGGGATCGCCGCGGCCGCCCGCACCTGGGCCGAGCGGCTCAGCGTCTGAGCAGGCAGGCGTCTGATCAGACGAGTGCCGTGCGGCCGGGCTGCGGGTGTAGAATCGCCACCTCCCACGCGGAGGCCAGCAGAGGAGTCGTAGAGTCCATGCCGTTCAACATCGGTCCGCTCGAACTGATTCTTGTCCTTGCCATCGCGCTTCTGGTGATAGGTCCCGGGAAGCTGCCGTCGGTCGGCAAGAGCATCGGTGAGAGCATCAGGGAGTTCCGCAAGGCCACGACCGAGGTGCAGGAGGCGACCAAGCTCGACGTGACCCCGGCCACTCCGGCCGCTGCCGCTCCGGCCGCAGTGCCTGCGCCCGCTCCCGCGGCCCCTGCCGCCGTCGCGCCGGTCGCGGCGCCCGCGGTCGCCGAAGCGCCGGCGGCGGCCGATCCTGTGCCGGCCGCGGGCACCGGGAGCGACCCCGCCGCCCAGGCCTGACGCGGCCACGCGTCGCGCGCTCGCGTGGCGGATCTGGAGGCGACCCGGTCCACGGACCTGGCCGTCGTGCCCGCGGCAGCGCCGCCGGCCGTACCCGAGCCTGCTCAGCCCGAGGAGGGTGCGCAGGAAGAGGGCGTCATGTCCCTCGTCGACCACCTGGTCGAACTCCGGCGCCGGCTGGCTGTCGCCATCATCGCGGTCGCTCTCGGCTCCGTGGTCGGCTTCCTCCTCGCGCCGTACGCCATCGAGATCCTGAAGGCGCCGGTGCCCGGCGCACTCCGGTTCAGTGAACTCGGCGGGGCCTTCTTCACCCAGCTCAAGGTCGCGGTCGTGATCGGCATCGGGCTGGCCATGCCGGTGCTCATGTACGAGATCTGGGGGTTCATCGCCCCCGGGCTGACGAAGGAGGAGCGACGGGTAGCCCGGCCGTGGGTCCCGATGTCGGCGCTGTTCTTCCTTCTCGGTTGCCTCGTCGCCTACTTCGTCCTGCCGTACGCAGCCGGCTTTCTCCTGAGCTTCGAGATCCCGGGCGTTCTCGAGCCGCTCATCACCGCCGAGGCGTACTTCGGGTTCGTGACCACGATGTTCCTGGCCTTCGGCCTGGTCATGCAGTTCCCGATCGTGCTCGTGCTCCTTGGGAAGGCCGGGATCGTGGACCACGAGCGGCTCAGGCGGAGCCGCAGGTACGTCATCCTGGTCATCGCGGTGTTCGCCGTGTTCATCACACCCGGCGGCGACCCGGTGAGCCCGACGGTGCTCATCGTCGTCATGTACCTTCTGTACGAGCTGAGCATCATCCTCGTCCGCTGGACCGGCAGCTGATGGCCGGCCGGCGGTGGTGACAGGCGGATCCGTTGGCTGACTCCCAGCATGTCGTGATCCTCACCGGGCTCTCCGGGGCCGGGAAGACGACGGCCAGCAAGCTCTTCGAGGACATCGGCTACACCGTCGTCGACAACCTCCCCGCGGAGTTCGCCGGCGGGCTGGCCGAGCTCGTCGTTCGCGAGCCGGAGCGGTTCGAGCGTGTCGCCATCGTGATCGATGTCCGCGCCGGTGACGCCGCCGCCGCGTTCGCCTCGGCGCTCGCCTCGTTCGAGGCGCGCGACGTCCGGCCCCAGGTGTTCTTCCTGGAGGCCCGCGACGAGATCCTCGTGCGGCGGTTCAGCGAGACCCGGCACCGTCATCCGCTCGCCGGACACAGGAGCATCAGCGCGGCCATCTCCGAGGAACGGCGGCTGCTGGCCGACATCCGCCGCGACGCGGACGCACTCATCGACACGTCCGACCTGTCGTCCCGGGAGCTGCGCGAGCGAATCTTCACCGCCCTGGCCGTGGAGACGGAGCCGGACCGCCTTGCCCTCCAGCTCATCACCTTCGGCTTCAAGTACGGGCTCCCGGTCGAGGCGGACCTCGTCTTCGATGTCCGTTTCATGGAGAACCCGTACTACCACGACGATCTCCGGCCGCTCTCGGGCCTCACCGAAACCGTGCGTCGCTTCGTCCTTGGGCAACCGGCCGCGCAACGGTTCCTCGCGTTCGCCGACGAGTTCTTCGCCTTCGCCATCCCGGCCTACGTGCAGGAGGGGAAGACGCGTTTGACGGTGGCGATAGGCTGCACCGGCGGGTACCACCGTTCGATCGTCATCGCCGAGGAACTCCGGCGGACGTGGACGGAGCGCGGGTACGGAACCGTGAGTGTGTGGCACCGGGAGCTGGAGCGCGCGTGAGGCGCCGGGATGCCAGCACCCGACGGCCCGCCCGTGGGTGACCCTCGGACCGCGGTCCCTGCCGGACCTCACGGCGGCCCCGACCAGGACGGACGCAACGGCACCGGACGCCCGGAGGTCGATCCCGTCACGGCAACCCGGTCGTCGCAGCGCGCCGGCCTCCGCCGCTGGCTCCGGCCGGGAATCGGGGTGAAGCGCTGGCTGGTGGTGTCCTTCCTCGGGCTCCTCGCGCTTGCCCTGGCAGGCGCCCTCGTGCTCAAGCAGGTCTACCGGGAGGTCGAGTTGACCGGCCCGCTGCAGGCCGTCGTCTGGGCGGTGACCCTGCAGTTCCTCCCGTACCATCTGCGCGCCATCCCGCTCGTGGTCGGTGGTTTCGCGCTGCTCTTCCTGGGCGTGTTCATGCTGGTACGAACCCTGCTCTCGCCCTTTGGCGAGCGCAGCGAGCCACTCGCCGAGCAGATCTACCAGAAACGCTCCCTGGCGCGCGGCCCGCGGATCGTCGCCATAGGCGGCGGCACCGGGCTCCACACCCTCCTCCGTGGGCTCAAGCAGCACACGAGCAACATCACCGCCGTTGTCACGGTGGCCGACGACGGGGGCTCGTCCGGGAAGCTCCGGGCGGAGTTCGGCATCGCCCCGATGGGCGATATCCGAAACTGCATTGCCGCACTGGCCGACGCCGAGCCGCTCATGACACGTCTTCTCCAGTACCGCTTCCCCGAGGACGCGACCGGAGGACCGGAACTCGCGCCCCCGGGGCTCGGCGGGCACTCCTTCGGGAACCTGTTTATCGCCGCGATGAGCGCCATCGAGGGGGACTTCGAGGAAGGCGTGCGACAGTCGAACCGGGTGCTGGCCGTTCGCGGCCAGGTCGTACCGGCATCGTCGGTACCGCTCACCCTGCGGGCACGGCTGGCGAGCGGCGGCGAGCTGACCGGGCAGTCGCTCATCGCCCGGGCGACCGGCATCGACCGCGTGTGCGTGACCCCTGCGGACGCGCCGGTGACCGAGGAAGCCCTGGAGGCGATCGCGGCGGCCGATCTCATCGTCCTGGGGCCCGGGAGCCTCTTCACGAGCCTCATGCCCAGCCTGCTCCTTCCGCCGCTCCGAGATGCCATCGCCGCGTCGCCGGCCATCCGCGTGTACGTCTGCAATGTCGCAACCCAGCTGGGCGAGACCGAGGGATACGGCCTGGCCGATCATCTCGCGGCGCTCGGACGCCACGCCGGAGACGGCATCTACGATGTCGTTCTCGCCAACGACGATTTCGCCGCACGGCGGTCGCCGGACGACCCGAGCATGGCGGTGCGGCTGGATTGGGCGCCGCCGCCGGGGCGTCCGTTGCCCGCCCTTGTTGCCGCCGACATCGTGGACGTGGAGAACGCCCACCAGCACGACCCCGCGCGGCTGGCGGCAGCGCTCGTCGAGATCGGCCGCGACCGGGAGCGGTACCGTCCGACTCCCGCGGTCGTGGCGCGTGGCTGACGCGCAGCGGTCGCGCGCAGGACGCGGATGGGCGGATCAAGGAGCGTGGGTGTCGGGCGAGCCTCCCGGCCCGAGCGCGACCTGGTGGCCGCCGTCCGCGCGGAGCTCGCGGCCGTGGAGCCGGCGCGGCCGTGCTGTCGCTCTGCGGAACGCGCCGGGCTTGGGGATGCCGCGCTGGGCCGTGCGCGCTCGCCCGCGGTGGCGCGCCTCGCTGTCCGGCTTGGCCAGGAAGCCGCTCGCGGGCCCGGACGTCCGCTGGCGGGGCCCGGCGGCACGGAGTTCGCCTGGGCGTCCGCCCCGCTGCATTGCCGCATGGCCTTCCTGCGCGGGTTCTTCCTGGCGCACGGCTCGCTGAGCCTCTCGAGCGGAGCCACGCACCTCGAGTTCGTCGTGGCGCCCGAGGAAGCGGCGACGGTCGCGGCGCGCCTCGCCGAGTGCGGGTTGCCGGCGTCCTGGCGGCTCCGGCGGGGGAGGGGGGTCGTCACCTGGAAGAGCGCCGACCGGGTCGTCCGGTTTCTCCGGTCCGCCGGGGCGGGCCCGGCCCTGCTCGACCTCGAGGCGCGAAGCGTCACCCGGGTCCTGCGCAGCGAGCTCAACCGCCTTTCCAACGCCGATGCCGCGAACGTCGCGCGGTCGGTCCTGGCGGCGGCCCGCCAGATCGCGGCGATTCGCCTGCTCACGCGGTCGGAAGGCCTGGACCGCGAGCGCGACGTCGTTCGATCCGTCGCCGCGGCGCGGCTGGCGTCTCCCGATGCGACGCTCGACGACCTGGCGGAGGCGTGCGGCTGCACCCGCTCGACCGCGCAGCGGGCGCTTGAGCGGGTGGAGCGCCTGGCCCGAGCCGTGCGGGAGGCAGGGCAAGAACCCTGCGCAGGCGGACGTGGGGCGGCGCGGGACCCATGACCCGTCTGCCATAATCCCAGGCATGCGCCCGATCATCATTGCCGCCAACTGGAAGATGAACACCACACCGGCCGACGCCGGGGCACTCGCCGCCGCGATCACTGCGGCCACCAACGAGCCGGAGGTCGTGCGGGTGATCTGCCCGCCGTACGTCTCGCTCGCAGCCGTACGAGACAGCCTGCGTGGAACGGACGTGGGCGTCGGCGCCCAGAACGTCCACGCTGAGCGGGCCGGCGCCTATACGGGCGAGATCGCCGCACCGATGCTCTCCGGCCTCGCCACCTGGGCCATCATCGGCCACTCCGAACGCCGCCGCGACCAGGGCGAGACCGACCCGCTCATCGGCCGCAAGGTCCGGCAGTGCCTCGAACACGGCCTTCGGCCGATCCTCTGCGTGGGCGAACAGCTCGACGACCGCGAGGCGGGACGCGCGGAATCCGTCGTCCGCGACCAGCTCCGCGGAGTCCTGGAGGCCGCCGGCCTGACTGCGGCCGAGGGCGCTTCCGAGCTCGTGATCGCCTACGAGCCGGTGTGGGCCATCGGCACCGGACGGACGGCCCGCGGTGCCGACGCGGCGGCCATGGCAGAGGGGATCCGCGCCGCCCTCCGCGAGAACGGCTGGTCGGCCACCGCGGCGGAGGGGTGCCCCGTGCTCTACGGCGGCAGTGTGACCGCCGCCGCGATCGCCGAGTTCCTCGCCGAGCCGGGGATTGATGGCGCCCTCGTGGGCGGCGCCAGCCTCAAGGTCGACGAGATGGCCGGTATCGTTGCCCGGGCGGCCATGACCGCGAAGGCGCGGCGAGAGGCGCGCGGCGCGGCTCGCTGATCGGAGCGCGGCAGCCGGCCACGCCCGGACACGCAGCAGTGCCCGGTCGGTCCCGCCGAGGCCGCATGGGACGCTGTGCTATGCTTCGCCACCGCCAATGTAGGAGGACCATCCAGCGGTGAACGCCATCCTGGCGATCGGCCAGATCATCGTGGCCATCGGGCTGATCGCGAGCATCCTGCTCCAGGCCCGCGGTGCCGGCCTCTCGGCCGCGTTCGGCGGTGATTCAGCCGTCTACCGCAGCCGTCGCGGGATCGAGAAGCGGCTCTTCCAGTTCACCATCGTGCTGGCCGTCCTGTTCTGCATCTTCTCGGTCGCGGCCTTCCGCATCTCCGGCTAGCGCCCGCCACGGCGTCCCCAGATGACCCTGCGGGAGCGCTTGATCCTCGCCGTTGGCCTCATCCTCCTTGTCGTCGCCGGCACCGGCATGGCGGTCGATGCGGCCCCGCCCAGCGGACCGGGGCTCGGCACGGGCTCCGCCATCAGCCCCGAGGAGCAGCTCGTTGTGCGCGAGGGCCTGGTCGGTCCGGTGGACACGCTCAACCCGCTCTTCGCGCGCACCCGGGCGGAACAGGACATCGCGGCCCTCCTCTTCCGGGGGCTGACCCGTCCCGGGCCTGGGAACAGCCTCGCGCCGGATCTCGCTGAGAGCTGGTCGGTCAGTCCGGACGGACGTGCCTACACCTTCACCCTGCGTCGGGACGTGACCTGGCACGATGGTGCGCCCTTCACCGCGGACGACGTGGTCTTCACGGTGCTGACACTCCAGCACCCGGACTACAGCGGCCCGCTCGCCGGCCGATGGCAGGGCGTGTCCGTGGAGCGGCTCGGGGATCACGCCGTCAGGTTGACGCTGCCGAGCGCGGCCGCGACGTTCCTGGCGTCGACAACGCAGCCGATCCTGCCGGCGCACATCCTCTCCGCCATCCCGGTCGCGCAGCTCCGATCGTCCGCGTTCGACCGCAGCCCGATCGGAACGGGACCGTACCGGCTGGTCTCCATCGACGAGAGCGGCGCCCGTCTCGAACGATTCGTGCCCGCGCTCGTCGGGACGATGGCGTCCATGACCCTGCCGCCGCTCCCTCTGGATCCGCTGGCATGGGCACGCCCCGCCGCGGCGGCGGCGGGCGCCGACGGGTTCGCCTTCACGTTCTACCCCGGCGACGAGGCTCTTGCCGCTGCGTTCGCGGCGGGCGATATCGACGCCGCGGGCGGCCTGAGGGCCGACGACGCGCGGCGGCTGGCGACAGAGCCGGGCGTCCGCATCCTGCGGTATCCGCGGACGGTCCTCACGGCCGTGCTGCTCAACCTGCGCTTCGGCCGGACGTTGCTCCGCAGCGCCGAGGAGCGGCGCGCCCTGCTTCTCGCCACCGATCGCGACGCCATCGTGCGCGACGTGCTCGGTGGCATGGGCTCGCGAGCCGACTCGCTCGTGCCGCCAACGTCATGGGCGTTCGACAAGAAAGCGGCCGGGCGTGTCCCATTCAGCCGGCCGCAGGCCGTGAAGGAGCTGCGGGCCGCCGGCTGGCGTCGCGTGGATTCCAGGTGGTACCGACCGGGCGTCGACAGCGCGGTGGCGATCGAGCTGGTGACCGTCGATGAGGCCACCAATCCGGTCGCGTACGCGGTGGCCCAACGGGTCGCCGCCTACTGGGAGACGCTCGGCCTGGAGGTGCGGCTCCAGCCCCTGCCCGTGCAGGACCTCGTTTCCGACAAGCTCGTCCCGGGGAGCTTCGATGCCGCGGTCGTCGACCTGAACATGGGCGTCGACCCCGACATCTACCCGCTGCTCGCCTCGAGCCAGGCCGTCGATGGCGGCTCGAACATCTCGGGTTACCAGTCCGCGGCTCTTGATCCGCTCCTCGAGAAGGCGCGCCTGCCGGCCGCTGCCGACGTTCGGAAGGAGCGCATGGCGGCCCTCCAGACAGCCCTCGCCAAGGAGCTGCCGATCCTGCCGCTGGTGTACGCGGACTACGTCTACGTGGTGCGGGACACCGTCGACGGACCGCAGCCGAGGGAGATCGCCGAGCCTTCGGAGCGATTCTGGGATGTGCTAACATGGCGCGTCGCCGAACCGGCTGGACCGTGAGGTCCCGGGAACGGGGTCGCGCCGAGGTGGCGGAATAGGTAGACGCGCTAGCTTCAGGAGCTAGTGCCCGCAAGGGCGTATGGGTTCGACTCCCTTCCTCGGTACCACCCGGTTCCGTGTTCGGCAGCTTCGGTGCCCAGGTGGCGGAATTGGTATACGCGTACGTTTGAGGGGCGTATGACGCAAGTCATCCGGGTTCAAGTCCCGGCCTGGGCACCACTCCCCGACCCCAGCGCGGCGGCCGTCCGGCCGCCGTTTCGATTCCGGGCCCGCGAACACGCGCGGCCTCACCGTGCCGCTGCTACCATCCGCAACGGGCGGTTAGCTCAGCTGGTCAGAGCGCCTCGCTTACACCGAGGAGGGCACTGGTTCGAGCCCAGTACCGCCCACCAGCCGGCGCCCGCCGGCGACGCGACCCAGATCGGGTTCGCGGTGGAGCACGGTCGAAGCGGAGGGCTTTCGTGGAGATCGCGTTGATCGTGATCGTCGTGATCCTCGCCATCGTCGTGATCGGTGGGATCCTCATCTACAACGGCCTCGTCCAGCGACGCCTTCGCGTCGACGAGGCCTTCTCGCAGATCGATGTCCAGCTGAAGCGACGCTATGACCTGATCCCGAACCTCGTCGAGGCCGTGCGCGGCTACATGGGGTTCGAGAAGCAGGTCCTGGAGAACGTCACGAACGCGCGTGCGAACGCGATTGCGGCCGGAGCCCAGGGTCCCGCGGCACAGGCGGCGGCCGAGAACGCCCTCACGCAGTCGCTTCGTTCGCTCTTCGCGGTGGCCGAGAACTACCCCGACCTGAAAGCAAGCCAGAACGTGCTGGCGCTCCAGGAGCAGCTCACCACCACCGAGAACCAGATCGCCTTCTCGCGGCAGCACTACAACTCCACGGTACGCGACTACAACACGTATATCGCCTCGGTCCCCGCCGTGCTCCTGGCCGGCCCCTTCGGCTTCATCCGGCGCGAATTCTTCGACGCCCCCGATGAGGTGGAACAGGTTCCCCAGGTCAACCTGAACCTGTAGAGATCCATGCACCCGCCTGACGGCGGTGGCCCATGACCGCGACGACCTTCTACCAGCAGCAGGCGGCGAACCGCCGCAACTCGATCGTGCTCGTCCTCATCGTCGTACTGATCCTGGCGACGTTGGGGTTCGTCATCGGCTACGCGATCGGCGGGAACACCCAGACGGCTTTGATCGTTCTCGCCGGCGCGGTCGTCCTGGCCCTCCTCATGACGGCAGGTTCGTACTTCAGCGGGGACTCGCTCGTCCTCACGGTCTCCCAGGCTCGTGAGGTGAAGGAGGACCAGGCCCCGCAGCTCGTTAACGTGGTGAAGGAGCTGTCTCTCGCGGCCGGCGTGCCCACGCCACGCGTGTATCTCATCGACGATACCGCCACGAACGCCTTCGCCACCGGCCGTGACCCGAAACACGCCTCCATCGCCGTCACCACCGGCCTCCTCCAGAAGCTCGACCGCGAGGAGCTGCAGGGCGTCATCGGCCACGAGCTGAGCCATGTCCGCAACTACGACATCCGGTTCGCGCTTCTCGTGGGCGTGCTCGTCGGGAGCATCGCGCTCCTGGCCGACTTCTTCCTGCGTTTCACCTTCTGGGGCGCCATGTTTGGCGGCGGCGGCCGGAGCCGCAGCAGCAGCCGCGAAGGGGGCGGCGGCCTGCAGGCGATCATGTTCCTGGTGGCGATCACCTTCGCCGTCCTCGCTCCCATCTTCGCCCGCTTCGTGCAGCTGGCCGTGAGCCGCCAGCGAGAGTACCTGGCGGACGCCTCGAGCATCGAGCTGACACGCAACCCCTACGGGCTGGAGCAGGCGCTGGCGAAGATCGCGAGCGATCAGGAGGTTCTCGAGGCGGCCAACCGGGCCACCCAGCACCTGTACATCGTCAACCCCATCAAGAAGTTCGAGGAGCGCTCGAAGGGGCTCTTCTCGACCCATCCGTCCATCGTCGACCGCATCAACCGGCTCCGCGCGCTCACGGGCGAGCAGCCGCTCGATGGTTCGTCGATCAAGTACCTCCAGGGGCTCGACTGAAGGGACCGGGAGCGGCTGGTCGCCACCGTTGAGCAGGCTTCGCGCCGGATAGCTGCTCGACTACCCCGGATGGTCTGTGCTACATTCTCGACCGCCAACGCGGCCCTCGGGCCGTGGATCGGCCGCCGGGCCGAGATAGCTCAGTTGGTAGAGCACGCGACTGAAAATCGCGGTGTCGCCAGTTCAATTCTGGCTCTCGGCACCAGCCGCTTCGTCGACTGGACCGGCGGGGTGTTCGAGCGGAAGTGGCTCAGTTGGTAGAGCATCACCTTGCCAAGGTGAGGGTCGCGGGTTCGAGTCCCGTCTTCCGCTCCACTTTCTACGGACGGCTGACCCGTACCAGCCGCTGGCCCTTCGTCTAGTGGTAGGACAGCGGACTTTGGATCCGTTAAGCGAGGTTCGAATCCTCGAGGGCCAGCCAGCCACCGGCCAGACCGGGGCCGAGCGTCGAGGCGACGTACCCAAGTGGTTAAGGGGGAGGTCTGCAAAACCTCTATTCAGCGGTTCGAATCCGCTCGTCGCCTCCACTTCTTTCCCCGGACCGGCCAATGAGGAGCCCGACAGCCCGGGGCCGCTCACCCCTGATCGAGCCGTGACCCGACCTTTCGTCTTGCTGAACGCCGCGGTGACCGCGGACGGCAAGACAGATCCGATCGAGCGGCGCGGGGAGATCATCTCCTCCCCCCACGATCTGAGCGCGTGGGCCGCCTGCGCGCCGGCTGCAATGCCGTCATGGTCGGCGGGCGAACGCTCGTCGGGGACGACCCGCGGCTCACGGTAGGAGTTCTCAATGGACCTTGATAGCCGCGTTGTGGTCGTCACCGGTGCGACCGGCGGGCTGGGACGCGTCGTCACCCAGGCCCTGGCGGAGCGAGGGGCGCGGCTCGCGCTCGTGAGTTCCGACCAGTCGCGGTTGGATGCGCTGGTCGATGGGCTCGGCCTGCCCACCGAGCAGGTGTTCTCGCGGGCGGCAGACCTGCGCAACGCGGAAGCCGCAGACGCAGCCGCCTCCGCCGTCCTGGAGCGGTTCGGCCGGGCCGACGTTCTGCTCCACCTGGTCGGGGGTTGGGCGGGCGGCAGGGAGCTGAGCGACACGCCGAGTGACGACCTGGCCGCCATGCTGGACCAGCACGTCTGGACGACGTTCCACCTCCTGCGTGCGTTCGTTCCGCACCTGGTCGCCGGCGGATGGGGGCGCGTCATCGTCGTGTCGTCCCCGGTGGCGATCCGTCCCGCGGCGAAGTCGGGTGCCTACGCGGCCGCGAAAGCCGCCGAGGAGGCGCTCGTTCTCACGATCGCGCAGGAGGCGAAGGACCGTGGGATCACCGCTAACGTGCTCCAGGTCCGGACGATCGACACGGCCCATCGGCGGGACCGCGAGCCGTCCCCCGCCAACGCCTCGTGGACCACCCCGGAGGAGATCGCCGCCGCCATCGTCTACCTGTGCTCCGACGCGGCGGCCGTGGTCAACGCGTCCCGCATCCGGCTCGACGGGGCCGGCTGAGAAGGAACCCGACGGGTCGAGGGCCCGCCCTCAGGGCTGGCGCGCGCCCGGCGAGCGGCGCCGCTAACCTGTGGCCGGGCCGAAGTGGCGGAACCGGCAGACGCGGCGGACTTAAAATCCGCTGCCCGCGAGGGCGTCAGGGTTCGAATCCCTGCTTCGGCACCACTCGGGTCGCCGGCCCGCGAGACGTGCCGAATTCCCCTTGGCGCACACGGCAGGAAGGACTAGCCTGAGGGCGTCAGGAAGGCACCCGTGCGGTCGCAGGCTTGTCGCCGCCCGGCAGGGTGCCTCGAGGGTCGTGGAGGAGTGCCCGATGCCCCGTCCCGTTCGTTTGCGTCTCAGCGCGCTGCTGACGGTCGCCATCCTGGTCGTTGGTGTCCTGCCCGCCGCGGGTGCGGTGTCGGCGACCGGGTCCAACCCTGGATTCCCCTCGCTGAAGCCCAAGGCCGAGAGCGTCGTCTTCTTCGCGGCGGACGGCATGCGGCCAGACCTCATGCAGAAGTACGCCAAGGCCGGCCTCATGCCCACGTACCGGAAGCTGATGCTGACCGGGGTCAGCGGCGCGAACGGCCTGGTGCAGGCTTTCCCGCCGAATACGGGCGTCGGCTGGTACACCCTCGCCACCGGTGCGTACCCGGGAGAGCACGGATCGACGAACAACACGTTCTTCCGGACCGGCGATACCTTCAACAACCGCACCGCCGCCTTCTCCGGGGGCGTCCTCCAGGCCGACACGCTCCCCGAGGCCGCCGAGCGGGCCGGCAAGAAGGTCGTTTCGGTCGAGTGGTCCGGCGGGAGCAGGACAGCCACGCCGCTCCAGGGTCCTGTCGTCGACTACCGCAACTTCTACTCGAACCGCGGCCTGTGGACGAACTGGGATGTGCCCGGCCAGCCGGCAGGCGCCACCGCCTTCGGTGTCCAGTACCAGCGATTCGACCTCGCGGATGCGGCCGGGTGGTCGAACGTGCCGGCCTCGCTACAGCCCGGCGAAGCAGGGAACCTACGACCTCGGGTCGTACACCAGCGGCTCGCCCGCGGTGCCGGTCATCACGAACGACCAGTACGACTTCTACGTCTACGACCCGACCGACGACGCGGTGAGTCAACTACGACCACGTCCTCATCGTCCCCAACGCGAGCGCGCAAGGATGGAAGCGCAGGCCGTCGCCAACCTCGCGGAGGATGACTGGGCCGACGTGAAGGTGGTGCTCGCGAACCCGGCCGACAAGACCGCCGGCTTCTACGTGAAGGCCATGCTCCTCGCGCCGGATCTCTCGAAGTTCAGCCTGTTCTTCACGTCCGTGGCGCGCAGCGTCGCCACCTGCAACGGGTGCGGTTACGCCGGCGATTTCGAGGACGACCTGAACAGGCTGTTCCCCAGCTCGACAGCTGCCGACTACGCGATCTTCGAGTCCGGGCTGGTGGATGCGGAGACGTACACCGAACAGGGTCTCATGTGGTCGGACGCCCACTTCGCCTACCTGCGCTACATCATCGGCACCGCCGCCGTGCCGACTGTCGGTGGCGGAAGCGTGGCCGGAATGGGCTACAAGCCCGACCTGCTCATGCTGGGGAACCCGGCCACCGACGAGTTCTCCCACATGTTCCTGGGGCTCAGCAGCCCGTCCGTGAACGGCCTGGCGAATCCCTACTACAACACGTACACCTCGTACGGCGAGATCATCACCCCGGCAAAGGCAGACGGTTTCATTCGATCGGCGTACCAGGAAGCCGATGCGACGCTGGCCCTGGGCCACAAACTCATCGGCGGCCACCCGACCACGTTCGCGACATCCGATCACGGTTTCGCGGCGCAGTGGCTGGCAGTGAATGCCGGCAAGGTGCTCTTCGATGCCGGCCTCCAGAACACCGGCGGCGCAACCCTCACGGAGGTCTTCAGCAACTGCCGGGCTGGCACGGGGACCGGCGCCATCAACCTGGCGAAGGCCTGCTGGGCGGGTGGGACCGCGCAGATCTACGTCAATCCGGGAGCCCTCTACGACCCGGCGACCAGGCCAACTGCGCCGACTTACGAGCAGGTCCGGACGGCGGTCATCAACGCCTTCCAGAACCTGACTGACCCGGCGAACCCGGGCGCCCAGGTCGTGCTCAAGATCCTGAAGAAGGAGGAGCTTCGGGACGTCGATGGCTCCGACTCGCTCCACCCCAACCGAAGCGGCGACGTGGTGGTGGTGCTGAAGCCACCGTATCAGTTCGACGCCGCCACGCTCGGGCAGACGATCGCGTTCTCGCAGTTCTTCGGCCAGCACGGCTACCTGCCCGAGACGGTCGACCTCAGCAACAACATCAACATGCACGCCACGTTCGTGGCCGCCGGGCCCGGTATCCGCTGGCGTGGACCGGTCTCCGGTATCCGCGCCGTGGACCTTGCACCCACGATCGCCTTCCTCCTCGGGTTCCCCGGCCCGATCAACGCCCGCGGGAAGATCCTTTACGACCTCTTCCCGATCCCCGGGCTGCTCAAGGAAGCGACGATCCTCTACATCAGCGACTTCCACGGGCAGCTGACGCCGCTGACGCAGACCGCGGACACGCTCGGGCCCAGCTACGCCATCGGTGGCGCGGCCTACCTGAAGCCCTGGTTCGATCTGTACCGCGGGGAGGCAGGGAAGGGGGCCTCGATCACGGTTACCGGGGGCGACTCTGTCGGCGCCAGTCCGCCGATCTCGAACTTCTTCGGTGACAAGCCGACGATCACGACGCTCAACAAGCTGGGCCTGACGTTTGACACCCTCGGCAACCACAGCTTCGACCGGGGGTCTGCGTACCTCCGGACCCAGCTCATCCCGCTGGCCAACTACCGGCACCTCGCCGCCAACGTGGTCTATGCAGGGACGGGCAGGTTGCCTGCCGAGTGGCAGGCCTCGGCCACGGTCAACTTGCCGGGATTCAAGCTGGGCGTGATCGGCTACACGCTGACCGAACTCCCCACGCTCATCTTCCCGGGCTATCTCGATCCGTTCGTGGTGACCGACCCGGTCGCGGCCGTCAACGCCGAGGCCGCGAAACTGCAGCGCATGCACGGCAAGGTGAACGCGATCATCGCCGTGGGCCACATCGGCGCCGACCCGGCGAGCCCCGTGACCAGTCCGACAGGACCCGCTCCTTGGGTTCGCCAGCGCGCTCACGAATGTCGACGTTGTCCTTGGAGGCCACACCCACTGGCAGGGAATCGGAACCGCGCCGAATGGTGTGCTGATGGCCGAGAACGTCAACGCCGGGACCCGGTTCACGCGCATCAGGGTCGTAGTCGACACGATCACCAAGAAGGTCGTCTACAAGACCGCCGACTTCCACAAGCCGTGGAACATCGGGGTGACGGCGGACGCCTCCATCCAGGCCGACATCGACGCGCTGAATGCCCAGCTCGCGCCGATCTTCAATACCGTGATCGGCAACTCCACGAAGTTCATCCCGCGCGCAGACGCCTGCTACACGGGACTCCCCACGCCTGCCGGTGACCCGAGCGCCCAGGGCCGGCGGTGCGAGTCTCTGATCGGCGACCTGGCCACCGATGCGATGCGAGTGACCTACTCGACCGACTTCGCGATCACGAACGCGGGTGGGCTGCGGGCCGACCTGACATGCCCGACGACGGACATCGCGGGCGACTTCTGTCCGGCGTACACGCCGCCGCCGTATCCCATCACGCGAGGCCAGGCGCTTGGAGTCCTGCCGTTCGGCAACGTGGTCTTCACGGTGAGCATCAACGGGGCCGAACTGAAGACCTTCCTCGAGAACGGCGTCTCGCTGATGCCATCGGCACAGGGAAGGTTCCCGCAAGTCTCGGGCCTCTGCTTCACCTACGATGTTTCGCGGCCTGCCCTCAGCCGCGTGACTGCAGCGGTCCGCCAGGCAACTGACGGAAGCTGCACGGGCGCCCCGATCGACCTGACGTCCGCCTCGACGTACACCATCGCCGAGAACGACTTCATGGCCGACCGGCGGAGACGGCTATCCGAACGTCTCTGCCCGCGGCACCACCCAGAACATCATGGACCAGGTAGCTGGCCGACTACATCACCGCCAACTCCCCACTCAGCCCGGCCATCCAGGGACGCATCGTCTGTACTACCAGTGGTGCGACTGTGTGTCCGGTGGTCGTCCCGTAGACCTCCAACCACCCTCGACAGGAGCAGGCGACCCGGGCGGGCGCCCGGGTCTCCTCTGCATCATCCGTCCTCGCCGCCGACGCGACGGCTGTCGTTCAATCCCGCCACGGGCGAGGCCGATCGCTCGGCCCCGAGCCGAACCGGGGCCGTGGGGCGCGCGCCCTCCGGCCAGTCGTTGAAGAGCTCGGTCATCCAGCGGCCCACCGCACCCGGCGGCGGGTGATCGGGGTAGTCCTGCACGAGGTTGTGGAGCGAGGTCCAGGCGCGCTCGCTCAGTTCGGCGACGGCTCGGCCCGACGCCCGTGACGGGGGCATCAGCGGCGCGCCGACCCGAACGCGCACCGTCCGGCCCAGGCGGAGCCAGCCGGTGCCGTTGATCGCGACCGGCACGAGCGGAACCCCGGACCGGGCCGCAAAGTGCGCGGCTCCGGACCACAGCGGGAGGAGTTCCCGCTCACCGAGATGGATGCGCCCCTCGCCCGCGACCGCCACGACGCCTCCGCCGCGGATGACGGCCGTCACCCGCCGTGCCACGGACCGGAGGTCTTCGCGGTCCGGGCGCACGGGCAGCCCCGTGTCCGACCAGGCGATGAGCCGGTTGCGGACACCGCGGGTCATGTCCTCCTCGAGGGGCCCGAAGATGTAGAGGCGAGGGCGCCAGGGGAGGGCTGCCAGGAGGATGAAGACGTCGCTCCAGTTCTGGTGGTTGAAGCAGAGGACCGCCGGGCCCGCCGGCAAGTGTTCGCGCCCCTCGAGGTGGACGCGAACGTAGCAGCGGACGGCGACCCAGGTGAAGGCCCGCGCCAGGAGATGCCTCACGACGCCCGAGCGCGGGCGCAGCGGGAACGGCGGGGGCCGGGGTGCCACGCACCCGATGGTATACTCCGGCGGTCCTTTCGGCTCCGCCGATTTCGGCCGCGTGCTGGTCCGTTTTCTCGAGCGGGGCAGATCCCACAGGAAGGAGAGTACAGGCGCATGCGCCGATACGAGCTCATGCTGGTCCTGAGACCGGACCTCGCCGAGGACCGCGTCCAGGCCATCCTCGATCGAACCGCGCGGTCCGTCACCTCGACCGAGGGCGTCCTCGTCAAGGTGAGCCCCTGGGGCCGTCGCCGCCTCGCGTACCCGATCAGCGGCCACCGCGAGGGTTCCTACTACATCATCCTCTTCGACGCACCCCCCGTGACCGTCGCCGAGGTGGAGGGGGGCCTCCGCATCACCGAGGAGGTCCTTCGCTACCTGGTGACCCGCGTGGAGCGGTCCACGGCGCGCCGCCCGGAGCCCGAGGTCGAAGTCCCCGCTCCTCCCGACGAGGAGGAGCCCCAGGGCGAGATCATCGACGAGTCCGAGAGCGAGGCAGCGCCCGCTGCCGCCGAGTAGCCCCAATCCCCGGGTTCGGGAGGACTGGCCGTGTCCCTCAACAAGTGCATGATCATCGGCAACCTCGGGCGCGACCCGGAGATGCGGTACACGCCGAGCGGGCAGGCCGTCACCCAGTTCACGGTGGCGGTCAACCGCAACTACCGGGATTCGAACAACGAGTGGCAGGAAGAGACCGAGTGGTTCCGCGTCGTCGTGTGGCGCGAAGCCGCTGAGCGTGCCGCCGAACGCCTGCGCAAGGGCAGCAAGGTGTACGTCGAGGGTCGCCTCCAGACACGCCAGTGGGAGGACCGGGAGGGCCAGAAGCGCTACACCACCGAGCTCGTCGCCCAGACCGTGACCCCGCTCGACCCGCGTTCACGCGACGAGGAGGCAGCCGATGGGCCTTTCCCGGCTCGCCCACCCCGCCCGTCGGTTCCCGACGAGGCGGCAGCCGAGGGTAACGGCGGCCGGAGTGGTCGCCGCGAGTCACAGGGTCAACCCGCTGAGTCCGACTACACCGATCTTGACGATCTGCCGTTCTAGGACGGCACTGGAACTGGAGGTATCGAGACCGTGCCCCCTGGCAAGGCCAAGAAGCGCGACGACTATTACCGGGATCGCCGCCGGCGCAAGGTCTGCATCTTCTGCGCCGACAAGGCGCTGCGCATCGACTACAAGGAGGTCAACCGCCTCCGCCGCTACCTCTCTGAGCGGGCGAAGATCGAGCCCCGCCGGAAGACCGGCACCTGTGCCGCCCACCAGCGCCAGCTGACGGTCGCGCTCAAGCGCGCCCGTCACGTCGCCCTGCTGCCGTACTCCCCCGAGCACCTGCGCGGCTGACGAGTCGCGGCGCAACCAGCCGGGCGCCAAGCTGAGCCGTGATGGAACTCCCGGTCCTCGCCGGCGCCTTCATCCTGATACTCGCCGGCGCCGAGCTCTTCACGAACGGCGTCGAATGGCTGGGTCACCGCCTGGACCTGGGTGAGGGGGCGGTCGGCAGCGTCATCGCTGCCGTGGGGACGGCCCTGCCCGAGACGATGATCCCGATCGTGGCGATCGTCCTCGGGGCCCAGGGCGCCGGTGAGGTGGTGTCCGAAGGAATCGGCATCGGCGCCATCCTCGGTGCGCCGTTCATGCTCTCCACGCTCGCCATGTTCGTGACGGGCGTGGCTGTCCTCGTCACCGCCCGAAGGCGTCCATCCGGCGAGGTGATGCGGGTCGACACGGGGTTGCTTGGCAGGGATGTCCGATCGTTCGCCGTTGCGTACGCTCTGGCGATCGGCGCGGCGTTCCTGCCGCCGGAACTGGCCTGGGGCAAGCTCGTCGTGGCGGCCGTCCTCCTGGGCCAGTACGCTCTCTACGTGCGGGCACACCTGCAGGCCGAGCGGGTCGCCGACGAAGCCGGTCTGCCGGGACCCCTGCGTTTCCGACACCTGGACCGTCACCGCCACGACCGCGAGCCCGGGCTGTCGCTCATCAGCCTCCAGGTCGGGGTGGCCCTCGCGGCGATCATCGTCGGAGCCGTGGCGTTCGTGGATGCTGTGCGCGGCATCGCCGGTTCGGTCGGCCTCGACCCCATGATCATGTCGCTGGTAATCGCGCCGATCGCCACCGAGCTGCCGGAGAAGTTCAACAGCGTCATCTGGGTCCGCCAGGGGAAGGACACACTCGCCCTCGGCAATATCACCGGGGCGATGGTCTTCCAGAGCTGCATCCCGACGGTCGTTGCCCTGGTTCTCGCGGCCGATCTCTGGGCGGTCACGCCGAGCTCGATGCTTGCGTTCGCGTCGGCGGGGATCGCCTTCGCCTCGACCGCGGCTATTTTCGTTCCGATGGCGCGTCGCGGTCGCCTGACCGGCCGAGGGCTGCTGATCGGCGGCCTCTTCTACGTCGCGTACCTCGTGCTCATCGCGGCGGGCGGGGTCGGAGCGGTGCCGAGCGCAGGGGCGTCAGCGCAGCTGTGATCTGGCCCCGCAGGCCAACGCGGCCCGATATACTCGGCCAATGACGAGCACCGACGTGGCCACCGCAGCGACGAACGAAGTCGCCCCCGGATCCATCTCCTACCTCAACGGTGAGTTCCTGCCCCTCGCGGACGCGAAGGTCAGCATCATGACCCACGCGTTCATGTACGGGACAGCCTGCTTCGAGGGGATCCGCGCCTACTGGAACGCCGAGCAGGGGCAGCTGTACGCGCTCCGGGTACCGGACCACTTCCGCCGCCTCGCCGACTCGAGCCGGGTGCTGCTGATGGAGCTGCCCGGGACGGTCGATGAGCTGACCGCGCTGTGTGTCGAGCTGCTCCGCCGCAACGGCTACCGCGAGGATGCCTATGTCCGGCCGTCCATGTACAAGTCGAGCCTGCAGATCGGCGTGCGGCTGCACGCTCTCGACCAGGGCTTCTACATGCTCACCCAGCCGTTCGGCGACTACATCGACACCAGCGTCGGGATCCGGACCCAGACGGCGTCGTGGCGCCGTACGAGCGACCAGACGATCCCGGCACGGTCGAAGATCGTAGGCGCCTACGTGAACTCCGCCTTCGCCAAGACCGAGGCCATGCTCAACGGCTTCGACGAGGCCATCGTCCTGACGCTGGACGGCCACGTGTCCGAGGGCAGCGCGGAGAACCTGTTCATGATCCGTCGCGGCGAGTTCGTGACGCCGCCGGTGAGCGACGACATCCTCGAGGGGATCACGCGTGGCGCGATGATCGAGCTCGCGGAGCGGGAGCTGGGGCTGCGGGTCGTCGAGCGCCAGATCGACCGCACCGAGCTCTACGTCGCCGAGGAGATCTTCCTGTGCGGCACCGGCGCGCAGGTCTCCCCGGTCATCGAGATCGACCACCGCAAGGTGGGGGGCGGCGCCGTCGGTCCCGTCACCGCCCGCATCAAGGACATCTACTTCGACGCGGTCCGCGGCCGGCTGCCCGCCTACCAGGATTGGCTCATCCCGGTCTACTAGGCTCTACGGGGAGACACCCGCGCTCGGACCACGCTGCGGCCGCCAGGTGCCTGCTACTCGGGGAGGCTCAGCTTCGGCGTCTTCTTGCCCGTGATCACGATCACGTCCACCGTCACGCCCGGGTCGTCCACGACCGCGACCTCCACGCCGAAGGTGTCCTCGAGGACGCGCACGGTCTCGGGCATCTTGAGCTCGGCACCGTTGTAGAAGGTCACCACCGTGGTCTTGTACGTGCTGGCGTCGGCCCGCCCCTGGTTCACCGGTGGCACTGACGCATCGACGCCGAGGTAGTCCAGGTAGTCGGCGACCGCGCCGGCCTGGCCGTTGATGCCGGAGCCGTTGAGGATCCAGACCTTCCCCGCCTCCGTGGCCAGCTTCAGCCGCGACTTGAGGAGCGCCGGGTCGACCGTGAAGGCTTCGCGCACGGCCTGGCGGATGGCCCCCACCTTGGGCTCCAGCGTGTACTTGACCGCGCAGTCGGCCGGCGCGCACTCCTGCGCGTACACCGGTGGCGTGAAGACGAACGACCGCAGGTTCGCGAGGTCGACCTTCTCCATGAGCGAGATGAGCTGTGGCAGCTGGCTCGCGGGGAAGTCGGTGTGGATGGCCGAGCGGACGGCCTTGGAGACGGCCTCGAGTCTGTCGGGATTCAGGAAGCTCAGCACGTCCGTCTGCTGGCGCAGGGACGTGACCACCCTTTGCTGGCGCTGGGCCCGGTCGAAGTCGTTGGACTGGTGACGCGAGCGTGCGTAGGCGAGCGACTCGACGCCGTCCATGTGCTGGATGGTGGGCGGGATGTAGAGCTTGAGGGCGCCCCGCCCGTCGTCCGTGGGGTAGTGGTAGTCGGCAACCGGCAGCTGGACGTCGATGGCGACACCACCGAGCGTGTCAACGACCTTGGTGAACCCCGTGAAATCGACCTCGAGGTAGTACTTGATCTCAATGCCGAGGAGCTCCCCGAGCGCGCCCTTGAGGGCCGTGTAGCCGCGGACCTTGTCGCCCCCCGGGAAGAGGTTGGGGTTGCCCCTCGCGTACATCCAGAGGCTGTTGATCTTGGCCGGGAAGACGCCGCCCGCGTAGTAGTTGCGCGCGGGAAACTCGGCGGGAAGGGGGATGTTCTCCATGTCGCGGGGGACGCTGAACATGGCGACCTGGCCCGTCCGCGGCTCGATGCTCGCGATGATGAGCGTATCGGTGTTGAACGAGCCCTGCTTCGGCCGCCGGTCCGCGCCGATGAGCAGGATGTTGAGCCGTTCCTTGGCGTCCCACGGGATGATGCTGGGCCGCGGCGTCGTCGTGGAGCCGGGCTCCGGGGTCGTCGCCGCGGTGGCGGTGGTCCCGGGCTCCGGGCTCGCCGCGCCGGGCTCGGTCTCCTCTCCGTCCTCGCTCGTGATGGCGGTGATAGTGTCGTACGCGATGCGGTCGTAGCGCGCCAGCGCTACGTGGCCCATGGAGAGAACCGCGAGGACCGCGAGGAGCCCGGCCAGCGACACGAGACTCAGACGGAACCGCGGCCGCCCCAGGCGGGTCGTGCCTCCGCCCGCAAGGACGGCCTCGTGGTACGCGTCGATCACCGCAACGGCGCGGTAGAGCAGGATCGCGATGTCCGCGATGAGGAGCGCCTGGAGCATTGTCGGGTCGAAGATGCTGACCTTCAGCGCGTCCCGCGTGGCCCCGTTGGCGAGAAGCCCGGCCAGGAGGGCCGTGCCGAGGAGCGGCAGGGCGGCAAAGCCAATGGCCCGCAGGTACGCACCGGCGTAGGCCTGGCCGAGGCCGGGGAACAGGAGGCTCAGGAACGCGGCTGCAAACGGCGACGGCCGCCGCGGCGGTCGTTCGTTCTGGGGCATCGGGCGGATGATAGCCGCTCTGCCTCTCCGGTATCCTTCGCGGGCAGATGCAGAGTCCCTTCTCGCCGGTTCCGGCGCACCCTGACTTCCCCACGCTCGAACACGAGATCCTTGCTCTCTGGCGGGAGCGCCGGTCGTTCGAGCGGCTTCGCGACCAGAACGCCGACGGGCCGCACTGGTCCTTCCTCGACGGCCCGATCACGGCCAACAACCCGATGGGCGTTCACCACGCCTGGGGACGCGCCTACAAGGACCTGTTCCAGCGCTTCCGAGCGATGCTCGGCCACGCGCAGCGATGGCAGAACGGGTTCGACTGCCAGGGGCTGTGGGTCGAGGTGAACGTAGAGCGCGACCTCGGCTTCACGAGCAAGCGAGATATCGAGGACTTCGGGATCGCCGAGTTCGTCAGCCTCTGCAAGCAGCGCGTGCTGACCTTCGCGGCCCGCCAGACGGAGCAGTCGATCCGCCTCGGGATGTGGATGGACTGGAACGATCCTCACGAGCTGCGGCGTCTCCGCGACCTCCTGGCCGAGGACCCCGGGCAGACGGTCACGATCGAGGGTCCGCGGGGGCCGGTCACCGATTCGGTCGAGATGATCGTGGGGCGCCTCGGCATGCCCGAGGTCGGCGGCTCGTACTTCACCTTCTCCAACGAGAACAACGATCTGATCTGGGGCTTCCTCGCCGAGTGCCATCGACGCGGCTGGCTGTACAAGGGCCACGACACCATGCCCTGGTGCGCGCGCTGCGGCACCGGCATCAGCCAGCACGAGATGACCGAGGGCTACCAGGAACGCGAGGATCCCGGCCTCACGGTGGCCCTCCCGCTCGTCGACCGCCCCGGTGAGTCGCTCCTCGTCTGGACGACAACCCCGTGGACGCTCACCGCCAATGTAGCTGCGGCGGTAGGCCCGGCCCTCCGGTACGTGAAAGTCCGGCAGGGGAGGCATGCCTACTGGCTGAGCCGCGGCACGCTCGAGCAGGCGCTCACGGGCCCGTTCGAGGTGGTCGATGAGCTGCCCGGGGCTGCGCTCGTCGGGTGGCGATACGCGGGGCTCTTCGACGACTTCCCGGCGGTGCGGCAGGCCCTCGGGGCGGTGACGCCGGACCCGGCCGGCGCACCTGCCGCTCCCGGTGGCGCAGTGCCGGGCAGCCCGGCGGGCGCGCCGTTCGAGCACCGCGTGGTGGCCTGGGCCGAGGTCGGCGAAGAAGAGGGGACCGGCATCGTCCACATTGCCCCGGGCTGCGGGGCCGAGGACTTCGCCCTGGGCACGGCACTTGGCCTGCCGCTCATCGCGCCGCTCGATGAGGCCGGGGTCATCCTGCCGGGGTTCGATTCGCTCTCCGGGAGGGACGTGCGCGACGTGGCCGAGCCGATCGTCGAGCGGCTTCGCCATCGCGGCCTCTTCTACCGGCTGGAGCCGTACGTGCACCGGTACCCGCACTGCTGGCGCTGCGGGACGCCGCTCGTCTTCCGGCTCGTGGACGAGTGGTACATCAGCATGGGACCGGTCTACGACAGGCCGCGCGGCGAGCTCACCCCAGGGGAGATCGATCGCAGCCTGCGGTACCAGATCATGGAGGGCGTGGACCAGATCCGCTGGATCCCCGGCTTCGGGTACGAGCGGGAGCTGGACTGGCTCCTCACCATGCACGACTGGATGATCTCGAAGAAGCGCTACTGGGGGCTCGCCCTCCCGATCTGGGAGTGCGGAGCATGCGGGCGGTTCGAGGTCCTCGGGAGCCGGGAGGAGCTGGAACGGCTCGCTGTCGAGGGCCGGGAGGAACTCGAGGGACACACCGCACATCGCCCCTGGATCGACGGGGTGAAGATTCGTTGCTCCGGCTGCGGAGAGCTGACGTCCCGCGTCAGGGACGTCGGCAACCCGTGGCTCGACGCGGGGATCGTGCCGTTCAGCACGATGCACTACCGTGAAGACCCGGGCTACTGGCAGGAGTGGTTCCCCGCCGACTTCATCACCGAGAGCTTCCCCGGCCAGTTCCGCAACTGGTTCTACTCGATGCTGGCGATGAGCACGGTCCTGCGCCGCGAGCCCCCCTTCAGGACCATCTTCGGCTACGGCACGCTCTTCGGCGAGGACGGCCGCCCCATGCACAAGAGCTGGGGCAACGCCATCGAGTTCGACGAGGCCGCCGAGCGAATGGGCGTGGACGTGATGCGCTGGATGTTCGCGAGCGCGCGCCCGGAGGACAACATCCTCTTCGGCTGGCACGCCGCCGACGAGGCGCGGCGCGAGCTGCTGGTCTTCTGGAATGTCTTCGCCTTCTTCGTGACATACGCTCGCCTCGGCGGGTGGACACCGCGGGACCCGGCGCCGCCGCCCGCCGAGCGGCCGGTCCTCGACCGCTGGATCCTCTCGCGCACAGCAGGCCTGGCGGCCGATGTGCAGCGTGCGCTCCTCGACTATGACGCCCGCGGAGCCGCCGAACGGATCCGCGAGCACATCGATGCCCTGTCGACGTGGTATCTGCGCCGCAGCCGCCGCAGGTTCTCGAGGCGAGCCGAAGCTGCCGATCGCGCCGCGGCGTTCGCCACCCTTCACCAGGCGCTCGTCGACCTCGCCCGGATCGTGGCCCCGGTGCTGCCGTTTCTCTCCGAGCGCATGTACCAGGTCCTCGCGGTGGCCGCCGTCCCGGGCGCGCCCGACTCCGTGCACCTGACCCGCTGGCCGGACGCCGACATCGCGCATCTCCGCGACGCTGCCCTGGAGGGCGCAATGGACACGGTTCGACGGGCCGTCGAGCTCGGCCGCCGGCTCCGGGGCCAGGCAGGGCTCAAGGTTCGCCAGCCGCTCGCGCGCCTCTGGCTTGCGCTGCCGGGGGCCGACCTGCCGGAACGAGAGCCGCTTCTCGCCCTCCTCGCCGACGAGCTCAACGTCAAGGCGGTCGAGCTCATCGGTGACGAATCCGGGCTGACCGAGCGGCGTGCGAAACCGCTCCTCCCGAAGATCGGGAAGCGGCTCGGCGCAGCGATCCCGGCGGTCATGGCCGCCGCGCGCGGGAACGAGGTCGAGTACCTGCCCGACGGCTCGGTGCGGCTCGGAGGGGTGACGCTGGCTTCGGACGAGGTCGAGATCCTGGCCACCCCCCGCCCGGGTACCGCGGTGGCTCACGACGACGGACTCGTGGTGGCGATCGACACGATGCTGACCGACGACCTGCGCACCGAGGGCGACGTTCGGGAGCTGCAGCGAGCGGTCCAGGACCTGCGCCGCGAGGCAGGCCTCGCGCTCGACGAGATCATCGAGCTCTGGATCGACCTGCCGGCAGGTCCGGCGACCCGCCTGGCTCCGTACCTGGCAGGGGTCGAACGCGAGACGCTCGCGGCGGCGACGCGTCTCGGGCCGCCGCCCACGGGTGCGATGACGGCCACCGTGGATCTCGACGGCGGCCAGGTGCGCGTCGCCCTTCGCCCGATGCGGGCGGAAGGCACCCCGTGACCGACCCTCGCGCCGCCGAGACCACCGGCGAGGGACGTGATGCCCTGGGCCGCCTCCTTCTCTTCGGCTTGCTCACCGCGGCGATCGTCCTCGCGGATCAGCTGACCAAGGCCGTCGTCGATTTGTCGTTCGGGCTCAGCAGCCCGTCGCCCTTCGCCCCGGGCGAGCCGATCGTCCCCCCAACGCCGATTCTCGGTGGTTTCCTGCAGGTGGCGAAGACATACAACAGTGGAGCGATCTTCGGCTACCTCCAGTCAACGGCAGCCGTCTTCGCGCTGGGCACACTCGTGGTCGCGGCCGCCATCATCTGGTACGAGGTCACCAGGGGGTGGCGCGGCCCACTCCTGCTTACGATCGCCCTTGGCTTCCTGCTGGGCGGGGCCATCGGTAACCTCATCGACCGCCTCCGGGTGGGCTACGTGATCGACTTTGCGGACATGGGGATTGGCTCAGTTCGCTGGTACAGCTTCAACGTGGCAGATGCGTCGGTGAGCACCGCCATCGTCCTCATCGTCGTGGTGGGGCTCTTCGGCGGGTGGCTGGAGCGGCGAGGCCCGGAGCCGCCGGCGGCGCCGCGCGGGGCCGACGGGTAGCGGGCGAAGACCGATGGGTGGCGCCGCGATTGGCCGAGTGACCGTGGCGATCCCCGATGGTGCCGGCCGCGTGCGGGCAGACCGGCTCGTGGCAGATGTCACCGGCCTGTCGCGGGCGTACGTCCAGCGCCTCATCTCAGACGGTCGCCTCACGCGCGAGGGCCGTGCGGTGCGGGCCAACACGATCGTCACCGCGGGGCCGCCGCTTGAACTCGATGTGCCGGAGGTCCGGCCGCTGGAGCTCGAGGCCGAGTCGATCCCGCTCGAGGTCGTCTACGAGGACGAGGACCTCCTCGTGGTGAACAAGCCCGCCGGGCTGGTGACCCACCCGGCGCCGGGCCACCCGGGCGGCACGCTCGTGAACGCCCTGCTCGCCCTGGGTGGACCGGACAAGTACGGGGGCATCGCGGGAGTGGCACGGCCGGGGATCGTCCACCGGCTCGACCGCGACACGAGCGGTCTCCTGCTCGTCGCGAAGAACGACACGGCCCAGGCGAGCCTCATGGCGCAACTCAAGGCGCGCAGGGTGAAGAAGACGTATCTCGCCCTGGCGGCGGGCGAGGTGGCGGCGGAGGTCGGACGAATCGAAGCGCCCATCGGACGCGACCCCCGGCACCGGACCCGCATGGCGGTGGTGCCCGATGGACGACCCGCGGTCACCGGCTACCGCGTTCGGGAGCGCTTCCCGGGCTGGACCCTCCTCGAGCTCGACCTGGTGACCGGGCGCACGCATCAGCTTCGCGTCCATCTCGCATCGATCGGCCATTCGGTCGCCGGGGATGCCGTCTACGGAACGGGCACCGCGAAGCTGGGCCCGCCGGGCCTCACCCGGCTCTTCCTCCACGCCTGGCGACTCGAGCTGGCCGCTCCGGCGGGCGACCGGGTGATCCGCGCCGAGGCGCCGCTGCCGGTCGAGCTGGAGGTCGTGGTCGACGACCTGCGGGACGCAGCCAGTCGAGGCGCGAGGGCATGAGCGCCTGCACGGGCGCCCCCGGCGCCAAGGTCATCATCATCTCCGGCCCGTCGGGCGTCGGCAAGGATACGATCATCGAGGCGCTCCGCCGGCGCCACGATTGCCCCGACCTGCACTTCGTCATCACCTGCACGACGCGGCAGCCGCGGGACGGCGAGGTCGACGGCGTCCACTACCACTTCGTGACACGCGACCGGTTCAGGCAGATGCAACGACAGGGTGAGCTGCTGGAGTCCGCGAACGTCCATGGGAACCGGTATGGGACCCCGCGCTTCGACGTCTGCCGGGCCCTCGCCGCCGGCCGCCACGCCGTTCTGAAGATCGACGTCCAGGGCGCCCGCGTCGTGAAGTCACGGGTGCCCGACGCCGTGCTCGTCTTCATCGTCCCTCCGTCGCTGGAGGCGCTCTTCCAGCGCCTCCGCGAGCGCGCGACCGAGACCGCCGACGAACTCGAGGTCCGCCAGCGCGATGCGGCCATCGAACTTGCCCGCCAGGGAGACTACGACTACGTCGTCGTAAACGAGACGGGCGAAGTGGACCGAACGGCCGATCGGATCATCGAGATCATCGAGGAGGAGCGCCTCCGGCACCCCGGGCGGCGGGTCGAGCTGTAGGAGAGGGGACGGCGCGCCGTGGAAGCCGCGGACGGTAGGGGAACGGCCGTCTTTCGCGCGCGGCTCGTGGAGGTGGCCGTCGACGTCGCCGGGTCGGCCGGGGCGCGATCCTACACGTACGGGCTCCCGGCCCCGTTGGCGGACATGCGCGCCGGAGAGCTCGTGCTCGTCGACTACGGACGCCGGCATGCGCTGGGAGTCGTGCTCGGAGTGGTCGAAGATGCCCCGGACGGCGTGGACGTGCGCCCGGTCCGGGCACGCGTACGCTCCGACGGTCCGCTCCTGCCGCCGCTCCAGATCGAGCTCGCCCGCTGGGTGGCCGGTCACTATCTCGCTCCGATCGCCACCGTCATCCGCTCGTTCCTTCCGCCCGGGACGCTCGAGCGAGTGGAGCTCATGGCGCGGGCGCCCGGGCCGGCACCGGGGTCCGAACCGGCACCGGTTCCCGCGTTCGACGGCGATGACGGCGATCTCTTCAGGCAGGTGGTGGCGGCAGGACCCGACGGGGTCGCCGTCCGATCCCTCCGTTTCGACGGCAGCCGGGCATCGCTGCTGCGACGGCTCCACGCTGCCGAGAAGCGCGGGCCTCTCGTGCTCGAGTGGGCGCTCCGCCAGCAGACGGCGGGACCGCGCCTCGCCCAGATGGCCAGCCTCACCGACGAGGGCCGCCGGGCGGCCGCACAGCTGGCTGCCGGCTCCACGCCCGGCGGGCGGTCGCTCGGGCCGCGACAGCAGGCGGTGCTGCGCGACCTGCTGCTGGCGGAGTCGCGCCCGGCGGCGGACCTGGCCGCGAGCCATGGCCGGTCCGCCGTGCGCGGGCTCGTCACCCGCGGCCTCGTCGAGCTGGCGACGGTAGAGCGACCCCGCCGGCCCCTGGGCGAGCGGCCGCCGGGCGACCGGGGCACGATCCCGGCCGACACGCCGCTGACGCCGGCCCAGGAGACGGCCGTGCAGGCCGTCGAGACGTCGATCGCGGGTCGACAGCACCGGCGGTATCTCCTCGACGGCACGTCCGGAGGTGGCAAGACGGCCGTGTACGCGCGCGCGATCGCGGCGGCCCTGCGCGCCGGCCGGGGCGCCCTCATCCTGGTCCCCGAGGTCCCGCTCGCGGTGCCGCTCGTGGACCGCCTCCGGGTGGACCTGGGCGTCGAGGTGGCCATGCTGCACGGCGCCCTGGGCCAGGGCGAGCGCGCCGACGAGTGGCGCCGGATCCGCTCGGGCGCAGCGGCCGTCGTCGTGGGAACCCGCTCTGCCGTCATGGCGCCGATCGCCGATCCTGGCGTCGTGATCGTCGATGAGGAGCACGAAGCCGCGTACAAGTCCGACCGTACGCCGCGCTACAACGCGCGGGATGTCGCGCTCGAGTTGGGGCGCCTGGCCGGGGCGCCGGTCGTGCTCGGAAGCGCCACGCCCGACGTGGTCACGATGGGTCGCGCCCGGCAGGGCCTGATCGTCCGCTTCCTCCTGCCGGAGCGGCCCTCGGGCCGCCGGCCGGAGGTCGAGGTCGTGGACCTGAGGGCCGAGCTGCGGGCCGGAAACCGGGGGATGATCTCCAGGGCGCTGGCGGAGGCCCTTGCCGCCCTCCGCGTGGAAGACGGAGAGCGGGCCATCCTCGTCATCAACCGTCGCGGCGCCGCCACCATCGTCATCTGCCGCGATTGCGGATACGTGCAGGTCTGTCCGGAATGCGAGCGACCACTCGTGTACCACGCCACCGCGGCGGCCCTGCGCTGCCATCACTGCGGAGCCGTGGCGCCGCTGGCCCACCGGTGCCCGGCCTGCCGGTCACCCCGGATCCGGTACCTGGGCGGCGGAACCGAGCGGCTCGAGCGGGAGGTCCGCGTGCTGCTGCCCGGCCTGCGGGTCGCCCGGCTCGACCGCGACGTGGTCGAGCGCCGCGGCGCCGCCGTGCGCATCCTCGACGAGTTCCGCGACGGAAGGGTGGACATCCTCGTCGGCACGAGCCTGGTGGCCAAGGGCATCGACGTGCCGGAGGTCACTCTCGCCGCGGTGGTGTCCGCGGACATCGCGCTCAACCTGCCGGACGCGCGTGCCGCGGAACGCACGTACCAGCTCCTCGTCCAGACCGTGGGGCGGGCGGGCCGCGGCGTGCGCCCGGGCCGCGCGTTCATCCAGACCTACCAGCCTGACCACCCGGCGGTTCGGGCCGCGGCGTGCGGCGACGCCGAGGCGTTCTACGACGCAGAGCTGGCGGTGCGGGAGGCCTTCGGAGCCCCGCCCTTCGGCGAGCTTGTCAAGCTCACGGTCGCCCTCGAGGATCGCGGCGCCGCCGAGGCCGAGGCGCGTCGGTTCGCCGCCGAGCTCCGCGAGCGCGCACGCGGCTTCGGGCAGCCGACCCGGTCATCGCCTTCGGGCGAGTCGGCGGAGAAGAGAGCTGTCTCGGTACTGGGCCCCGTTCCGGCATACGTCCCCCGGCGCGCAGGGCGCTGGCGGTTCCACCTTGTCCTTCGCGGCCGGGAGCCTCTCCGCCTGCTCGCCAGCGACCCGGGACCTCCCTGGAGCATCGACGTGGATCCCGAGAGCCTCCTCTGAGGAGCGTCCTCGGACGTGGAAGCGGAGCGCATCGTCGCCCGCGCCGGGCACGCCCGCGGACCGTCGACGGGCCCCACGGCCATCGACACGCCCCACGGAGCACCGGCGGCTGGCGGTTATACTCAGTTCATGAGCGTGAAACCCATCCTGACCCTCGGCGATCCTCGCCTGCGTCTCAAGGGCCAGCCGGTGGACAGCTTCGGTCGCTACCTCCACGAACTCCTCGGCGACCTCGCGCACACGATGCGCGCGGCTCCGGGCGTGGGCCTCGCGGCGCCCCAGATCGGCGAGGCCATGCAGGTCGCGGTCATCGAGATCGGGGGACACCTGCACGAGCTCGTCAACCCGCGGATCGTCCGCGCCACGGGCGACGATCGCGACCTCGAGGGCTGCCTCAGCATCCCGGGCTACCAGGCCTACGTCACCCGTCGGGAGCGCGTCTGGGTGGTCGCCCAGAACCGCGTCGGGCGCAAGTTCAAGCTCGCGGGCAGCGGCCTCCTGTCGCGGGCGCTCCAGCACGAAGTCGACCACCTCGACGGGAAGCTGTACATCGACTACCTCGAGACGATGGACGAGCTCATCGCCGTGACGCCCGGCCACGAGGACGACGCCGAGGCAGGGGAGGCGGCCACGCTCGTCGGGTGAGCCGGACCCCGGTCCGCACGGTCTTCCTCGGCTCCGGCGAATTCGCGGTGCCGGTTCTCGAGGCACTCTTCGCGCTCCCGGACGTCCGCCTGGTGGCCATCGTGACGGCACCGCCCAGGCCGGCCGGGCGCGGTCACCGACCTCGGCCCTCGCGAGTCGCCTCGAGAGCCGACGAACTTGGGGTCGGGCCGATCCTCACCCCGACCCGCCTCCGCGACCCCGACTCGGTCGCTGCCCTCGAAGCGCTCTCTCCGGATCTCCTGGTCCTCGCCGACTACGGCCAGATCGTCCCGCCCGCGGTCCTCTCCCTGCCGCTCCACCAGGCACTCAACCTCCATCCCTCGCTCCTCCCGCGCCACCGCGGCGCATCGCCCATCCCGGCGGCGATCCTGGACGGCGACGCTGAGACAGGCGTTACCCTGATGCTCATGGACGACGGCCTCGACACCGGTCCGATCGTGGCGCAGCTGGCGTTTCCCCTCGATGGCACAGAGACCGCACCGGCTCTCGAGGCGCGGCTGGCCTCGGAGGCCGCCGCGGTCCTCGCGGCAGTCCTGCCGGAGTGGCTCCTGGGTACGCGCCGTGCTGCCGTGCAGCCCTCGGGTGGCTCGACACTCACGCGCCCGCTTCGCCGGGAGGACGGACGGATCGATCCGACACGCCCGGCCCACCAGCTGGAACGCCAGGTCCGCGCTTTCCAGCCCTGGCCGGGCAGCTGGGTGGACACCCCCGAGGGCAGACTCACCCTGTGGAGCGTCCGGCCGCTCTCGCTCGGCGCCGGCAGCCTGGGAATCCCGCGCCCCGGCGCCGGCGAAGACCGGGCAGGCGGGGCGCGTCGCGCTCCGGGCGGCCCTCCCCAGGGGACGCTGGTCCCAGACGGCGAGGGCCTTGCCCTCGCGGTGTCCGACGGTGCGCTGCGGCTCGACGAGGTCCAGCTTGCAGGCGGCCGAAGGATGACGTCCGCCGAGCTGCGACGGGGGCACCCCGGGCTGGCCGGGGCGACGGTCTCGTGACGACCGATGACGTGAGGGCGCCGCTCCCGGCCCTGTCCGCCCTCGAGCCGGCCGAGGTCGCGGCATGGCTGTCCGAGTTGGGAGAGCCGGGCTACCGGCTGCGCCAGGTGCTCACCTGGACCTGGGGGCAATGCGTCACCGAGGCCGGCGAGATGCGGACGCTCCCGGCCCGCCTCCGCGACGACATTGCTCGGACATTCCGCGTTTCCGCGATCGTCACCACGGACGTGCAACCTGCCGATCGCGGACTGACGGAGAAGGCTCTTCATCGGCTCGCGGACGGAGCGCTCGTCGAGTCCGTTCTCATGCACTACCCCGGACGGGCCGGCCGTCGCGCCCGGTTCACGGTATGCATCTCGAGCCAGGCAGGGTGCGCGGTGGGGTGTCCGTTCTGCGCGACCGGCGAGCTCGGCTTTCGGCGTCACCTCGACAGCGCTGAGATCGCCGACCAGGTCCGGTTCTGGACGCGCCGCCTGGCCCGCGACGGCGGGCGCCCGACGAACGTCGTGTTCATGGGGATGGGCGAGCCGCTCCTCAACCTCGACGCCGTGATCGCGGCTGCGCAGGCGCTTACGGACGCCGCCCGCTTCGGCCTCGGGGGTCGCCACATCACGGTGAGCACGGCCGGCGTCGTCCCGGGGATCGAGCGCCTGACGGCCCTTCGGCCCCCGTGGACTCTTGCCGTGTCCCTCCATGCCGTCCGCCCCGAGCTGCGCGACATGCTCGTGCCGATCAATCGGCGATACCCGGTCGCCACGGTCGTCGAAGCGGCCGCCGGCTACGCCCGTGCCACCGGCCGACGGGTCAGCTACGAGTACGTCATGATCGACGGCGTGAACGACACCGACCGGGACGCCGCCGACGTGGCGCGCCTGCTTCGCGGACACCTTGCCCACGTCAACCTCATCCCCATGAACCCGGTTGCCCACACCGCGTGGCGTCCGAGCCCGGCCGCGAGGGTGGCCGCGTTCGCCGCGAAACTCGAGGGGACCGGCATCCCGGCGACGGTCCGGCGCACGCGGGGCGAGGAGATCGGCGCGGCCTGCGGGCAACTCGTCGCCGGTGCAGGCGGGACAAGCCCGGCCGTCGCTCCCGAACCGACGGAGCCGCCTGCGCCAGCGCCCTGGCCGCTGCGCCGTTGGGCTGGGCCGGCCGGGCCCGGGTCGAACTGACGCGATGCGTCTCCTCCTGCAGCGCGTCACCCGCGCATCCGTTCTCGTTGACGGCGAGACGGTCGGTGCCATCGGCCCCGGCCTGGTCGCCCTCGTCGGGGTGGGGGCGGACGACACGCCGGTCGTCGCAGCCGCGCTCGCCCGGCGGACGGTCGATCTCCGCATCTTCAGGGACGACGCAGGAAAGACCAACCTCTCGCTCCTCGACGTGGGCGGGGAGCTGCTCGCGGTGAGCCAGTTCACGCTCTACGCGGACACCAGCCGCGGACGCCGCCCATCGTTCATCCGTGCGGCGCCGCCCGAGCAGGGCCAGGAGCTCTACGAGGTCTACGCGGATGCCGTCGCGGCGCATGGCGTCCGCGTCGCCCGAGGGGTCTTCGGCGCGGAGATGGCGGTCGATCTCGTCAACGACGGCCCGATGACGATCTGGCTCGACAGCGAAAGCGGGAGCTCAACCGGGCCATGACGCAGACCGACCGCCGGCGGACCGGCGGTCGAGGTTGCGGACGGGGCCGCGTTGCGGCCCGGTCAGGCGGTCTTCGTCAGCGTGCGGCGGCAGCGGGTGCACACGAGGGCGCGCACGACACTCTTGCCACGGGCGAGCCGGTACGGGTGCAGGTTCGGCTCGCAGCGGCGGTGGGCGCGAACCCGGTTGCTTCCGCTCGACTGGGGGTTGAACCCCCCCATCGAGGCCTTGCCGCAGATGGCGCAGGAGCGGGCCATGGGTGCCTCTGGTGACTGATACTCGGAACGCCGGCGCGGGGCGTGCGACCGGGTCGGTACTATAGCATAGGCGCCCCAGCCAACCAGCCGCCCCCGCCCGGCGGTCAGCAGGAGGCCGTGCCACCGCCGTGAGCCACCGCCCACTCCCCGGACATGCCCTGGTCACCACGCGGGCCGTTGCCGAACTCGTGCATCACGCCGCTGCAACCTCGTACGGAGTAGTCGGGTTCGCCGATCCCGACCTTGTATCGGCGTTGCTGACCCGCCTCGGCAGGCGTGTCCGAGGGCTGCGTGTCCGGATCGCGCCGACGCTCGACGTCGAGCTGTTCATCCGGGTGGCGTTCGGGGTGCCGATCGCCGAGGTGGCGAGCAACGTCGAGGCAGCCGTCCGCTACGCTGTCCGCCAGGCGCTCGGCCGGGATATCGATGCCATCACCATCCACGTGGACGGTCTCCTGGTGCGGCCGGCACCGCGGGATGGAAGCCAGCACGGGACTCCAGAGTGACGCGACGGGCGGCCGACGGCGATTGTCTCATCGACATCTTCGCCGCGGCGCTGGACAACCTCGAGGCACACGCCCCGGCGATAAACGCGCTCAATGTCTTCCCCGTCCCGGATGGCGACACGGGCTCGAACATGCTGGCCACCATGCGGGCGGCCATCGCGGAGGCTCGCCAGGTGCCCGCCGCGGATCGCACCGCCGGGACGGTGGCCGGAGCGGTCGGGTACGGGGCCCTCATGGGCGCCCGGGGCAACAGCGGGGTCATCCTCTCGCAGATCCTGCGGGGCTTCGCTGAAGCGCTGGCCGATCACCGGCGGATGGGCGCGCTCGACTTCGCCCATGCGCTCTCGGTCGGCAGCCGGACGGCCGAGGCCGCGGTCCTGAAGCCGGTCGAGGGAACGATCCTCACCGTGGTCCGTGACTCGGCCCACGCTGCGGTCACGGCCGCCGAGCTCGATCCCGACCTGGAGGGGGTCCTCGCGGCGGCGGTCGAGGCGGCCGAGGAATCCGTTGCCCGCACGCCGTCGCTCCTGCCGGTACTTCGTGAGGCGGGGGTCGTGGACGCCGGCGGGGAGGGGCTCTATCGCGTCCTCCAGGGCGGCCTTCGTGGGCTCCTCGGGAGGCCGGTCCAGGCAGACGACTTCCTCGCCGCGGGCATGCACGCCGCGCCTTCGGGCGCCGCAGTCATCGCCCAGGCCGAGGAGGGATACGGATACGAAACCATGCTCCTCGTCACCGCCGAGCACGCGCCGCTGGACCTGGATGCCATGCGGTGCCAGCTCGAGACGATCGGGGAGTCTGTCGTGGTCGCCGGCGACATGCGGGCGGTGAAGGTTCACATCCACAACGAGCGACCCGACCACGTGCTGGCATACGCCCTCTCGATCGGGTCGATCAGCCACGTGAGCGTGGAGAACCTCGACCGCCAGGCGCGCGACGCTCGCGAGGCGCAGGGACATGCGCTCATCGGCCGCCCGCCCCTCCCGCCCGCTGCGACGGCCACGCCGGCGCCGGCCATCCCGCAGGTAGCCCAGGCGGCATCGTCGACCCCGGTAGAGGCGCCGGCCGCCGCGTCCCTGAGCGCAGACAGCCCGTCAGGGCGGCCCGATCACGACGGCCCGTGCGTCATAGCGGTGGCGACAGGCGACGGTCTCGCGTCGATCTTCGCAAGCTTCGGCGTGGCCGAGATCGTCTCCGGGGGCCAGGGCGCGAACCCTTCGACCGGGGAAATCCTTCGGGCCGCCCAGCGAATCGACGGTCGGGAAATCCTCCTGCTGCCCAACAACCCGAACGTCAAGCTTGCAGCCGAACAGGCTGCCATGCTCCATCAGCAGGCGCGGATCGTGGTCGTGCCCACCAGGAACGCCGCGGAGGGATTCGCCGCCCTCATGGCCTTCGACCCGTCGCTCAGTGCCCAGGACAACGCGGGCCCCATGCTTGCGGCCGCGCGGTCTGTCCAGACGCTCCAGGTCACGGCCGCGGTGCGCGACGCCAAAGTGAACGGCCGCCGCGTGAAGAAGGGCCAGACCATCGTGCTCGACCCGGACGACGGCCTGGTGACGGTCGATGGCGACCGCATGGCTGCCGTCGTGGCCGCAGTCTCATCGCTCCAGCCGGGGTTCGAACTCCTCACCCTCTACTACGGCGACGGTGCCGACCTGGCCGAGGCGGAGTCCCTGGGCTCGGCGCTGCGGCATGCGGTCCCGGGCGTCGAGGTCGAGGTGCTCCACGGCGGTCAGCCCCACTATCGCTACCTCGTCGCCGCGGAATAGCGCCGTGGCCGCGCGCACCGGTGCTGCGACGACCCGGCCTGTACTCGCCCCCTCGCTCGACTCGCCGATCACCCGGGCCGGCCTTCCCGGCGGGCCCATCCTCACCCGCCTGCGTCGAGCCGGCCTGGTCAGCGTGCGCGACCTGCTGTTCCACCTGCCCCGCCGCTACGACGATCTCCGCGACATCAGGACCTTCCGCGAGCTCGTCGGTGATCCGCCCGATGAACTCGTGTCCGCCCGAGCCACCGTCGTGGACCTCCGCGTCGAACCGACGATGCGCCGGCGCATCCAGCGGACGATCGCGACGCTCCGCGACGATGACGGCAGCGAGGCGATCGCCGTCTGGTTCGGACGGCGATACATCGAGCGGCGTCTGGCCAGGGGGCAGCGCGTCATCCTGACCGGTCGGGTGCGCGTCCGGGGCTGGTCGCTCGAGTTCCAGAACCCGGAGTTCGGAGCGGACACTCCCGACGCCCTCCATGCCGGCCGGATCGTGCCCGCGTACCGGCTGACAGCCGGCGTGACGAACACGGCGCTCCGCCGGGCGATCCGCGCCGCCCTCGATCGCCAGGGCGCCTCCTACCCGGACTATCTGCCGGAGTCCGCGCTCCGGGCCGGTGGGCAGCCGGGCCCTGCACTGCCGTCGATAGCTCACGCACTGGAGGAGGCCCATTTCCCGACGAGCTTCGCCGGCCGCGACGCGGCCCTCCGGCGGCTCGCGTTCGACGAGCTGCTCGCCCTCCAGGTCGGGATGGTGGCGCGCGACCGGCAGCGGCGACCCGAGACGGCGACGCCCGTGGCCGTCGACCCGGTGCACCTGGCAGCATGGATCGCCGAGATCGAGCAGGTCATCACGGCGAAGGTACGGCCCCGGTGGGAAGCGTCCGACGATCCCGACCGGCGACAGCGTGCAGCATCGTGGAGCGCCCGGCTCACGGTCGACCAGGCGACCGCGGTGCGGGCGATCGTGCGGGACCTCGCCTCCTCCCGGCCCATGCTGCGCCTCCTCCAGGGCGACGTCGGCTCCGGCAAGACGGCGGTTGCCGCGATCGCCCTGGCGTGCCTCGCCGAGGCCGGGCGCCAGGGCGCGCTTCTCGCTCCAACCGACCTGCTCGCACGCCAGCACGCCGAGACGCTGACGGCCTTCCTCGAGCCCCTCGGGCACCGCGTCCGCCTCCTCACGGGGTCGCTCGCCGCCCCGGAGCGCCGCGCCACCCTCGAGTCCATCGCGGACCCCCGGCCGCGCGGCGCCGACGGGCTCTCCGACGGGTACGTGGCCGTGGGAACTCACGCCCTCATCCAGGAGACGGTCCGGTTCTCCGACCTGGGTCTCGTGATCATCGACGAGCAGCACCGTTTCGGGGTCGCCCAGCGAGACGCGCTGGCGGCGAAAGGGGCAACCCCGCACGTCCTCCTCATGACCGCGACGCCCATCCCGCGGACCCTGGGCCAGGTCTTCTACGCCGACCTGGACGTCTCGGACCTGCACACCGCGCCCGAGGGCCGCACCGCGGTACGGACGGGCATCCGCTCGTTCGACCAGCTCATGACCCGCGACGGCCGGGGCGGGACGGGCACCTACCCGACGATCGTCCGGGAGGTCGCCAGGGGCCACCGCGCCTTCATCGTCGTTCCCCTCGTCGAGGAGGACGACACCACCGAGGCCGTGGCCGTGGAGGAAGCCGCATCGCGCGTGCGCGAGGCGATCCCCGGGGCCGCCGCCTCCCTCGGCCTGGCGAACGCGCCCGCGGTACGGGTCGGCATCGTCCACGGGCAGATGCGGGCCGCCGAGCGCGACGCGGCCATGGACGCGTTCCGGCGAGGGGACGTTGATGTGCTCGTCGGCACGACCGTCATCGAGGTGGGCGTGGACGTGCCCGAGGCGACCGTCATGGCGATCCTCAACGCGGACCGCTTCGGCATCGCGCAGCTCCACCAGCTCCGAGGGCGGGTCGGGCGTGGCGAGGCGCAGTCGTACTGCGTTCTCGTATCGGACACCCCCGACCCGGTCGCGCGCGAACGTCTCAAGGCCCTGGTCGAGACGACCGACGGGTTCGAGCTGGCCGAGAAGGACCTGGATCTTCGGCGCACAGGCGACCTCCTGGGCGTCATGCAGAGCGGCCTTCCGCCCCTCCGTGTCGCCTCGCTTGCCGGACCGGAGGATCGCGAGCTGGCGTCTCGCGCGCGTGACGAGGCGCAGCGGCTCGTGGACCCCGAGGGCCGCCTCGTGGAGGATGCCGCCGGCCTGCGGGCGGAGATCGAGCATGGCTGGCTCGCCCAGGTCGGGGCCGGGGAGGCGCTCGCGTCCGCGTCCGCGGCACCGTCCGCGTCCGCGGACGGTGCCCCAGGCGATGGCTGACGCGGGCCGGGTCATCGCGGGCCTCGCCCGGGGACGTCGTCTGAGCGCGCCCGGCGGGGAACGCGCCCGCTCGGCGACCGCGTCAAGCAGTCGCTCTTCGCCTCGCTCGAGCCCGTGCTGCCGGGCGTTCGCGTGCTCGACCTCTTCGCCGGCAGCGGCGCGGGGGGCATCGAGGCCCTGAGCCGTGGAGCCACCCACTGTGACTTCGTCGAGCGTGACGCCGGCGCGGTTCGCGTCATCGAGGAGAACCTTCGTGAGACGGGCCTTGCGGGCTCCGGCGCCGTGCGCCGGGCGGACGTGCTCGCGTTTCTCTCCGAGTCCACCGATCTCTACGGGCTGGTCCTGGTGGACCCGCCCTACGGTGACCCTGTTATGCTCGCCGTGCTCGAGCGGCTGGGGAGCACGACCGGGCTCATCCCGGGGGCGACCGTGGTCGCCAAGCACTTCTGGCGCGACCGCCTGCCGGAGCGGGCGGGCAGGCTCGTCCGAGTCGGCGAACGGCGCTTCGGCGAGACTGCCCTGACCATCTACCACGCGGACGGGGGAGCTGAGCCATGAGGGTGGCGGTCTACCCGGGGTCCTTTGACCCCGTCACATACGGGCACCTCGACATCATCGGCCGGGCCGTCTGCATCTGCGACCGACTCGTGGTCGGCATCCTGGTGAACCCGCGCAAGGAGCCGCTCTTCGCGGCCGCGGAGCGACTGGCGATGCTCCGGGAAGCCGTCGACGACGTGCTGCCGTCGGTCGCAGGCCGGGTGATCGTCGAGGGCTTCGAAGGACTCACCGTGGATTTCGCGCGGCGCCGGGACGCTGCGGTAATCGTCCGCGGACTCCGGGCCGTGGCCGATTTCGAGGCCGAGCGCCAGATGGCCCACTTCAACCGGCGGCTGGCGCCCGACATCGAGACCGCCCTGCTCATGACCGCGGTCGAGCATTCCTATCTCAGCTCGGGCCTCGTGCGCGAGATTGCGTCGTTCGGCGGCGACGTCAGCTCGATGGTGCCGCCCGTGGTTGCCCGTCGCCTGAGCGAGGTCGCCCGAGTGGGCTAGAATGACCGCTCGTCCTTCCTGAGGTAAGGACCCGCTCCAGGGGAGGTCCAGAGCCATCGACATCGTCTTCCTTGTCGAGCGCCTCGAGTTGCTCGTGGCCAGCGGGAAGAAGCTGCCCCTCACCAACAACATCGTCGTCGATCAGGCGGCCGCACTCGACCTGATCGACCAGCTGCGCGTCGCCGTCCCCGAAGAAATCCGGCAGGCCAAGCGAATCAACCAGGAGGCCGAGCGCATCCTGGAGAAGGCGCAGGAAGAGGCCGACCGGATGGTCGCGCGCGCGCAGGAGCAGGCGGCCTTCCTCATCGAAGAGCGTGAGCTCACCAGGGCCGCCGAGATCCGCTCTCGCGAGATCATCTCCGAGGGCGAGGTCGACGCCGACGAGGTACGGCGCGGTGCCGACGAATATGCCGCCAGCGTCCTGATTCGGCTGGAAGGCGAGTGCGTAAAGGCGCTCCAGAGCATCCGCCGCGGCCTGGCGATGCTCGACGAACGCCGCAACGCACCGGTCCCGGTCGACAGCGCCGCCGGCCAGGTCCCGGGGCAGGCCTTCGATTCCACCCAGCCGTACCAGGTTGCCCAGCAGGCGCACGAACAGCCGTACGAGGCCCAGCCGGAAGCGCCCCTCTCGGATGCTCGCCTATAACGTCGCCGGGCTCCTCGGATCGAGCCCCGGCGCCGACCGGCGGTTCGCCGTCGCCGACGCCACGGTCGAGTTGCCCGGCGACCTCCAGCTTGCAGCGCCGATCTCGGGGTCGGTGCACCTGCGCCGGACCGACCGCAGCATCCTTGCCGACGCGGTCCTTCGCACGGCCCTCGCCGAGACCTGCAGCCGATGCCTGCGTCCCGTGATCGCGCCTCTCGAGGTGACCGTTTCCGAGGAGGCACTCCCCAGCGTCGACTTCACCACGGGCGCTCCGGTGGATACCAGCGAGGAGCCGGACGCCTTCCGGATCGACCCGCACCACGTCCTCGATCTGGAGGGCCCCGTGCGGGACGCGATCACGATGGCGGAACCCATCGCGCCGCTCTGCCGGCCCGACTGCCCGGGGCTGTGTCCCGAATGCGGCGCGGACCTTGCGGACGACCCGAGCCACGCACACCCGTCTGCCGTGGTTGATCCGCGGCTCTCGCCGCTGGCCGGGTGGCGACCCCCTTCGGCCAGCTCCTGACCATCCATCCCACCACCCCACAGACCAGGAGAGACAGAAACCATGGGTCTTCCCAAGCGAAAGACGTCCCACGCCGCGCAGGGCGACCGCCGGGCGCACAGCGCGCTCGCGACGCCGCAGCTCGAGGACTGCCCGCACTGCCACGAGCAGAAACTCGCCCACCACGCCTGCCCGAACTGCGGGTGGTACGGCGGGCGCGAGGCGGTGCGCATCAAGGCGAAGGCCCCCAAGGGCGAGAGCTCGCGGAGCTGACCCCACGGAGCAGCCGCGAGCGCGCGCATGGATCCCACCTACGTCACCCGGGCCTCCGAGGCGACGGATCAGCGCATCTGCGTCGCGGTCGACGCCATGGGCGGGGACTACGGTCCCGCGGAGGTGGTCCCCGGCGCCCTCGGGTGGGCGCGTGAACATCCGGAAGACAGCGTCCTCCTCGTGGGCGAGGAGGCCCGCATCGCGCCGCATATCCAGGGTCCGCTGCCCGGTCGCGTGACGATCGTCCCTGCCAGTGAGCTGGTGACGATGGACGAATCGCCGGCGGCCGCGGTCCGCCGCAAGCGCGACGCCAGCATCAGCGTGGCCATGCGACTCGTTCGCAGCGGACGCGCGGACGCCGTCGTGAGCGCAGGCCACACGGGCGCCGGTGTTGCGGCCGCCATCCTCGGGTTGGGCCGTCTTCGGAGCGTGGACCGCCCTGCGCTCGCCATCCAGGTCGTGAGTGACCAGGGCCCGTTCGTCCTGCTCGACATCGGTGCGACGACCGATTCGACCGGCCTGAACCTCGCCCAGTACGCGCACATGGGAGCGATCTACGCCGAGCGCGTCTTCGGCGTCGCCAGCCCGTCGGTGGCACTTCTTTCGATCGGGGAGGAGGGGGGCAAGGGCGAGCAGCGGATCCAGGACGCATCGGCGCTGCTGGTCGGGGGCGACCTCAACTTCATCGGCAACATCGAGGGCAAGGATCTGCCCAGGCACCTGGCGGACGTCGTCGTGTGCGACGCGACCGTCGGCAACATCGTGATGAAGTTCTTCGAGGGGGTGGCGCAGTTCATCCTCGACGAGTTCCGGAAGGAGTTCAAGCGGCCGCCCTGGGGGCCGCTCGGCTACGTCTTCATGCGACCCGGAATTGGCCGAATACGACAACGCTTCGACTACGAATCGTTCGGCGGCGCCGTGTTGCTCGGCGTGAACGGGAGCGTGATCATCACGCACGGGCGAGCCAGGCGGCGGATGATCGGCTACGCCGTGGGCGTCGGAGCGGCGGCGGCGCGGGCCCGGATCCCGCTGCTCATCGGCGGTGCACTCGGCTCGAGCCGGGGCCCGGCGCGGGGCGCCGCGAGGCCACAGGCAGCACCCCAAGGTGAGCCCCGCCGGGGGAAGGACGGGTCGGAGGGCGAGGCGTACGATGGGGAGGCCGAGAGCGCGCCGACCGTGACCGGCGGTGCCGGCGATCACGGAGCAGAGGCATGAGCGAGATCCCGCCCCACGACCGCCTTCTCACCGTCCGCCGACGTGTCATCGGCGCCATGGCGCGCGCCGCCGTCGAGGAAGTACCCGGGGTGGTTCGCGTCGGCAGGGGAGGGCCCGCCTTCTGGGCCTGGCTGTCCGGGCCCGCCGTCACGGCGCGGCTGCGGGACGGTCGGGTCTACGTCCGCCTCTTTCTCGTCGCCCGCTCGGGGGAGTCGCTCGCGACCGTCGCCGCGCGCGTCCGCAGAAGCGTCGCCCACACGATGGAGCGCCAGCTCGGCCTGAAGCTCGGGGAGATCACGGTCCTCATCGACGGCGTCGCCGCCTGACCGCGTGTCGAACACCCGTTCTCAATCGCCGCACGCGTCGCGTCGCATGGCGCGGCGTCTCGCGCTCAGCTCGGTCTTCGAGGCCGACTTTGGTCAGCGCACCGCGTCGGCCGTCCTGGAGCGCCACATCACGGCGTCCGGGGCCGACGACAGCACGGTCGCGTACGCACGGGAGCTTGTCCAGAAGGTCGCCCACCATCGGGCCGCGCTCGACCGGCGAATCGAGTCGGTCGCACCGGCGTACCCCGTCATCCAGCTGGCGCGAATTGATCGTGCCCTGTTGCGATCCGGACTGGGCGAGCTGCTACACTGCCCGTCGACGCCGGCGCCCGTTGTCATCTCGGAGTGGGTGAGCCTCGCGCGAACCTTCAGCGGCGAGCCCGCTCGGCGCCTCGTCAACGGAGTCCTCGGGCGTGTGGCGACCCAGGAGATGGAGATCGGGTCCGCGGCAGTGGACAGCGGACAAGGCGTGGCGGAGTGACCGCCGGCGCGAGGAGGGAGTCTGGTGACCGGAACGACCTATGAGCGGCTCAAGAAGATCGTCGTGGAGCAGCTCGGCGTCGACGAGGAGGATGTCAAGCCCGAGGCGTCTTTCGTCGATGACCTCAACGCCGATTCGCTTGACCTGGTCGAGCTGATCATGAGCCTCGAGGAGGAGTTCGGCACCGAGATCTCCGACGAGGACGCCGAGAAGATCCGCACCGTCCAGGACGCCGTCGACTACATCGACGAGCACACCTCGCAGTAGCCGCGCGCGCTCGCACATGGAGCCAGCCCCGGCGCTGGCCACGCGGATCGGCCTGCCGGTCCGCAACCCGGACCTGCTGGCGCGGGCGCTGGTCCACGCGAGCTATGTCAACGAGCACCCCGAATCGCCGGGCGAATCCAACGCGCGTCTCGAGTTCCTCGGCGACGCCGTCGTCGCGCTCGTCGTCTCGCAGGCTCTCTACGAGCGACACCCGGGCGAAGACGAGGGCGGGCTGACCGCGCGACGGGCGGCGCTCGTCTCGACCACCGGGCTCGCCAGGCTCGCTCAGCGTATCGGGCTGGAGGGCGACCTCGTCCTCGGCCAGGGGGCGGAGCGCTCCGGGGAACGCCGTCGCATCTCGGTGCTCGCCGCAGCCTTCGAGGCCGTCGTTGGCGCCGCCTACCTCGACGTCGGCCTCGACGCCGTGCGCGCGTGGCTCCTCGCCATCGTCGCGGACGAGCTTGACGCCGCGGCCCCGCTGGCCAGCCTGAAGTCGCCGAAGAGCCGCCTCCAGGAGCTGAGTTACGGCCGGTCGGGCGAGGCGCCCGCGTACCAGGTCGTGAGCGCCGAGGGACCGGACCACCTGCGCCACTACATCGTCGAAGTCGCGGTCGCCGGCGAAGTGCTGGGTCGTGGCGAAGGCGGAAGCCGCCGCGTGGCCGAGACGGAGGCCGCTGCGGAGGCCGTTGCCCGGCTCGAGTCGGGTGACCTTCCCGGCCTCGCTCCGGTGGATGGGTCATGAGCGCGCCCGCCCGGCTGCAGTCGGTCCGCCTGGTCGGGTTCAAGTCGTTCGCTGAGAAGACCGAGATCGAGTTCGGCCCGGGTATCAGCGCGATCGTCGGGCCGAACGGAAGCGGCAAGAGCAACCTGGCGGACGCCCTTCGCTGGGCGCTCGGCGAACAGGGCCGAACCCTGCGGACGAGGCGGGCGGAGGACGTCATCTTCGCCGGGTCGGAGAAGCGGCGCCCCACCGGGATGGCCGATGTCACCGTGACCCTGGACAACGTCGACGGGTACCTGCCGCTCGATTTCGGCCAGGTTGCGCTGGGGCGGCGGGTCTTCCGGTCCGGTGAGAACGAGTACCTCATCAACCGCCAGCGCGTCCGGTACCGCGACGTGATGGATCTCCTCGAGTCCGGCAACCTCTCCGACAATGCCCTCCTTTTCATCGGGCAGGGCATGGTGGACCAGGCGCTCTCGCTTCGGCCGGAGGAGCGTCGCGAGCTGTTCGAGGAGGTGGCGGGGGTTCGACGCCACGACCGGCGGCGGCGCCAGGCCGAAGCGCAGCTCGTCGAGGCGGAGGCCAACCTGGCACGCGTCGAGGATCTGCTCGTCGAGCTGCGGCCACGGGCGCGGCGCCTGGCTCAGCAGATGCAGGCTGAAGAGGCGCGCCACGAGGCGGCGTCGGAGCTGTCGGCCGCGCTCGTTGCGGCCGCGCGCGCCCGGTGGGCGGGTTCGCGGTCGGGTGCCCGCGAGGCCGGGGAGCAGTTCGAACATGCACGCCGCGCCGCCGACGAGGCGCTGGCGGACGCCCGGCGGGCCGAGGAACGGATCGCGAGCGCCACGCGCAGGCTCGCCGAGAGGGCGCAGACGGAGGTCACCCGCCGGGTCGCTCTCGACGAAGTGCGCGCCCGGCAGACAGAGACGCAGATCGCGGAGGCCCGCCTCGAGAGCTCGATCGAGGCGCTCGAAAACGATCGCCGGCGGCTCTCCGAGGAGGCGGCCGCGGTGGAGTTGCGCCTCGAGGGGGCCCGTCGGGCCGCGGCGCAGCCGCTTCCCGAGCCCGATGCAGCGGCCGAGGAGGAACTCGCCGCCACGGAAGGCCGGCTCGCCCGCGCGCGCGACGAGCTCGAGCGGCTGCGGGCCGAGATCCACGGGGCGGACGAGCGGGCGGCGGCAGTTCGGCGCGCCGCTGCAGCCCGCGAGGCCGAGCGTGACACCGCGCTGCGCCGGGCCGAGACCGCTGCGCGGCGCGCCGCCGAGCAGTCCGACCGCGTCGCAGCCGCCGAACACTCGGCAGCCGCTGCCGCCGAGCACCACCGCTCAACTGCCACGGCGCTTGCGGCGACCCTGACCGCGGAGGGCGCCGCGGAGGGCGCCGTCGAGGAGGCCCGTCGGACCGTGGCCACGACGGAGGGCCGCGCGGCCGAGCGCGCCGCCCGCGCGGCCGAGGCCGCATCGCTACTCGAGACGGTGCGGGCCCGTCTCGCCTCCATCGACGAGCTCCTCCGGTCCGAGGGCGGCGAGGCGATGGCGCTCGCGGCGCGCAGACGCGGCGGCCGTCTCCTGCTCGACGGGGTCGAGGTCGATCGCCCGCTGCAGCGGGCGATCGAGGCCGCGCTCGGCCCGGCCGTACGTTCGGCGCTGCTGCCGGCCGCGCGCGTACCGTCGCTCCGCGGGGAGCGAGGCCACCTTGTGATCGAGGACGCCCCGCCTCCGCGCACGGCCGACCGCGATGCGTCCCGCGCCGCCGACGCCGCCCGCGAGGTCGGGGGTGGGCGCCTGGCAGATGCCGTGCTTCGGGACCCGGGCGGTGCGCTTGGACGCCTGCTTGCCGGCTCCCTCTGGGTTCCCGAGCTGGAGGCGGCGCTCCGCCTCCAGCCGGCCCTCCCGGCGGGGTGGTGCGTGGCCACGCCGGGCGGGGACGTCGTCACGGCATCGGGAATCGTCACCCTCGGAAGCTCCCCGTCTGTCCTTGAGCGCCGTGACGAACGCGACGCTCTGAGTTCGGCGGTCGTGGCGGCGGAGGAGGTCGCGGAAGAGGCGGCGCGGACAAGCAGCGCGGCCGCGGGCGAGAGCGATGCTGCACGACACGAGCTTGCGCATGCGGCGGAGCATCTCGCGGTCGCCACCCGGGAGCGCCGCCGAGCCGAGGAGGCTGAGCGGTCCGCTGCGCGGGCCTCCGAGGCCGCGGCCCGCGAGCTCGCCTGGGAGTCCGCCCAGGCCGAGCGCCTCGCCGCCGAGCAGGTGCGCGCGGCCGAGGCGCTCGATGCCGTGCACGTAGCGGCCGCAGCCGGCATCTCCGACGCTCCCGGGCTCGCGTGCCGTCACGCCCCCGGCGCCCGGTGGGGCCGCGGCGGACGCGGCGACGGCCGATTTCGCGGCCCTCGAGCAGGCTCTCCGGGACCTGCGGGCCCGCCGCGATCGACTGTCGACCGGACTCCGCGACGCTGCCGGCGATCGGCGCCGCGCGGAGGGAGCCCGGAGCCGTGCGGAGGCGTCGCTCGCGCTCGATGATGCGCGCCTGGCCGACATCAGGCCGGGAGATGGCCCGGGTCAGCGGGGCGCTCGAGGCGCGGCGCGCTGAACGGAACCGCGTGAGCGAGGAGCTGGCGGCCATCACCGAGCGCGAGGCGGCGGCCCGGCACGCGCTGGACGAGGTCCTTGAAGCCGGCCGCTCCGACCGCGACGAGCTCGCGGCCGCCGAGCAGCAGGCGGCCCGCTCGCGCGAACGGCTCCGCGAGAGCGACGACGCCGCACGGTAGCGCCGAGCGGGCCGTCACCGAATCCCGGCTGACCGAGGAAACCGTCCGTGAGCAGCTGCTCATCGAGCTGGCGGCACTCGGGCCGTGGGGCCTGTCCGCGCTCGCGGCCAGCGCGGAGACCCCCGCCGACCGCCCTTCCACTGCCGCCGGCCCTCCGGTCCCGACCAGGTCGCGGCAGTGCCTTCCGCGATCCGCGACGACGATGACCTCGCCGCGGCCCTCGAGGCCGCCCTCGACCTCGCCGTCAGCGGCCTGGGAGCGGATCGGAGATGCCCCGCCGCCGCCCCCCGCCGGCAGGCTGGCGACGCTGCGCCGGCGCTTCCACGGGCTTGGCGCGAGCGACCCCTACGTCACCGGGGAGTACGCCGAGCTGAAGGCCCGTCTCGAGCAACTCGAGGTCCAGAAGCTCGACCTCGACCACGCCATCGAGACGACCCGCGGCCTCATCGCCGAGCTCCGCACCCGCGTCTTCGAACAGTTCCAGGCCGCCTTCCGGGACCTCGAGGGTGCGTTCGAGCGCCAGTTCACCCGGCTCTTCGGCGGCGGCACCGCCCGGCTTCGGCTCACCGACCCCGACGATATCGAGACGACCGGCATCGATGTCGTGGCCCAGCCGCCCGGCAAGAAGCGACAGACGCTGGCGCTCCTCTCGGGCGGCGAGCGTGCCCTGACCGCGGTGGCGCTCCTGTTCGCCATGCTCGAGGTGCGGCCCGTGCCCTTCTGCGTCCTCGACGAGGTGGACGCGGCGCTCGACGAGGTGAACATCGACCGGTTCGTCGCCTCGCTTCGCGATCTCGCCGAACGTACCCAGTGCATCGTCATCACCCACAACCGCGGCACCATCGAGGCCGCCGATGCCCTGCACGGCGTCACCCTCGGCGCGGATGCGGTCAGCCGGATCGTGTCGCTCCGGCTGGAGGACGCGATCGAGCAGGCGACGGAGCCGATCGCGGATGCGCTCCACGCGACCAGCAGCCGCGATCGCGCGGTCCAGGAGACGCTGACGGGGAGGCGGCGCGTGACAGCACCCGACCAGCTGGGTCCCCGCGAGCTCGAACCTGGCCTTGACGCGGCGGTCCAGCCCAGTCGGCGGGGGTTCATGGCGCGGCTCCACGGCCTCCTGCGCGGCGGGACGGCCGACGACGCCACCTGGGAGGAGGTCGAGGAGGCGCTCATCGCCGGTGACGTCGGGGCGCGCCTCGCCATGGACGTGGTCGCCCGTGCCCGTTCCCGCCGCGATGCAGCATCTCCCGAGCAGGCCGTCCGGGCCGAGCTTGCCGCGCTCCTGCCTGCAGCGCCCGCCGAGCCCTGGCGGCCGGCGCGGGCCGGGCCGTCATCGCCGGCGGTCGTGCTGGTCGTCGGGGTCAACGGCACGGGCAAGACCACCACGATCGCGAAGCTCGCAGCACGCTTCCAGGAGGACGGCGCGTCGGTCCTCCTCGCCGCCGCCGACACGTTCCGCGCGGCCGCCATCGAGCAGGTCGAGGTCTGGGCCGGGCGCCTGGGCGTTCCCGTGGTCTCGCATGCACCGGGCTCCGACCCCGCCGCCGTCGTCTTCGACGCGCTCGACGCAGCGACGGCCCGGGGCGTCGATGTCGTCATCGCCGACACCGCAGGCCGCCTGCACACGCGGCACAACCTGATGGAGGAGCTGGCGAAGATCCGGCGCACGGTCGACCGCCGCCTCCCGGGTGTGCGCCCCGAGGTCCTCTTCGTGCTCGACGCCACGACCGGCCAGAACGGGCTTGCCCAGGCGAAAGCGTTTCACGAGGCGAGCGGCCTGACCGGCATCATCATCACCAAGCTCGACTCGACCGCCAAGGGCGGCATCGTCTTCGCGATCGAGCAGGCGCTCAGCGTGCCCGTCCTCTTTGCCGGCACGGGCGAGAAGGTGGGCGACCTCGTCGACTTCGACCCGGCCCGGTTCGTCGACGCGCTCTTCGCCTAGGCAACGACGTCCTCTTCGTTCAGGCAGCCACGCCTGGGGTACACTGCGCAGGCCGGAGTCACGCCGGCCTGCAGGTGTCGCCAGAACCCGCGCACCACCCCGGCGCCGTGCGGCGCCGCCTGGAGACTCCACCCGACCCATGTTTGACGCCCTTTCCGATCGACTTCGCACGGTCCTCGGCCGCCTGACCGGCCGGGGGCATGTCACGGCCGCCGACGTGGAGGCGGCCATGCGGGAGGTCCGCCTTGCCCTCCTCGAGGCCGACGTCAACTACAAGGTCGTCAAGGACTTCGTGGCCCGGGTCCGGGAGCGGGCGATCGGGGCCGAGGTGCTCGAGTCGCTCAACGCCGGCCAGCAGGTCATCAAGATCGTCCACGAGGAGCTGACCGCGCTTCTCTCCGCGGGCGACCGGACGTTTCGCCTCACGGGTCAGCCGGCGGTCGTGGCCCTGGTCGGCCTGCAAGGGTCCGGCAAGACCACGTCGGGGGCCAAGCTCGCGCGTCACGTCGTCCGGCAGGGCCGCCAGCCGCTGCTCGTGGCCGCGGACCCGTACCGTCCTGCGGCGGTGGACCAGCTGGTCGCCCTGGGGACGAGCCTCGGGATCCCGGTGCATACGGCCCCTCCGGGCACGCCCGTCGTCGACATCGCGCGAGGCGGGATCGCGCAGGCCCGCACGACCGGCCGCGACGTCGTCATCCTCGACACCGCCGGCCGGCTCACGGTGGACGAGGCCCTCATGGCTGAGATCCGCGACCTGGCGACCGCCGTGAAGCCGTGCGAAACGCTCCTGGTCGTCGACGCCATGACCGGCCAGGAGGCCGTCAACGTCGCGCAGGCATTCGCCGCGACCGTGCCCCTGACGGGGCTCGTGCTGACCAAGATCGACGGCGACGCCCGCGGTGGTGCCGCGCTCTCGATCGGGGCCGTCTCGGGGCTGGCGGTGAAGTTCCTCGGGACCGGCGAGAAGACGGACGCGCTCGAGCCCTTCTATCCCGACCGACTCGCCGGCCGCATCCTGGGCATGGGCGACGTACTCACCCTCATCGAGCGCGCCCAGGAGACGTTCGACCAGGCTGCGGCCGCGAAGACCGCCGAGAAGCTCCGCAAGGCCAGCTTCACCCTCGAGGACTTCCTCGAGCAGCTGCAGCAGGTGAAGAAGATGGGCCCGCTCGGCCAGCTCGTCGAGATGATCCCGGGCCTCGGGGGCCTGGCCCGCGAGGCGCAGGGCGCCGTCGACCGCGGCGAGATGAAACGAGTCGAGGCGATCGTCCTTTCGATGACGCACGACGAGCGCGTCAACCCGGCGATCCTCAACGCCTCACGCCGGCGCCGCATCGCGACCGGCTCGGGCACGTCACTGCCGGAGGTCAACCGCCTGATGAAGCAGTTCGGAGAAATGCAGCGGATGATGAAGGCGGCGTCCCAGTCCGGAGGACGCCGTCCGATGTTCCCGGTCGGGAGGTAACCATGGGCGAGAACGACGACCTGGCGCTTGCGACGCCGACACCCGCGCACGAGACCGCTGGCGAACGCACAGCTGGTGAGCCAGCCCCGGTCCCTGTCCTGGTCGAGCCGGTGCGGGCACGCCGCGCTCCCTCGGGCGGCCGGCTCCGCTGGATCGTGGCCCTTGTCGCGACCGCCCTCGTCCTTGCCGGAGCCGTCGGTTTGGCCGCCGTCGCCGGTGCGGGGAACGGCGCGTCGCCGACGCTTGCGTACGTGCCCGCCGATGCGCTGGCCTACGCGGAGGCGCGGCTCGACCTGCCGGGGGACCAGCGCGACCAGGCGACAAGGTTCCTCACCCGGCTCCCCGGCCTGCTGGACAGCGCCAACCTGCCGTTCAAGGTAGACCGCGCTCTCGACGGCATCCTGGGGGGCCAGACGGGCGGCCGGCTCAGCTACACCCGCGACCTGGCTCCCTGGTTCGCGGGAGCGGCCGCGGTGGCGGTCCTGCCGCCGCCGGCACCGGGCACGGCCGGGATGGGCACACCGGAGCCGCGGCCCGCCCTGCTCATCGCGGTCAAGGACCGACCGCAGGCCGAGGCCTTCCTCGAGAAGCTGCGGGCAGAGGCCGGCGCACAGAACGCCACCGTCGCGCCGGTGGCCATCGGTGGCACGGATGGCTGGACGATCACCCCAAAGGACGGTCCCGGCATGACCGTCGCGCTGACAGAGGACATGCTCCTTGCGGCCGAACGGCCGGAGGACCTGGCTCCGCTCCTCGATGCAAAGGCGGGCCGGGTGCCGGGTCTCGCCGGATCGGAGGTCTTCCGCGCGGCGACCGCCGGTGCGCCGGCCGACCGGATCGGCAGCGCCTTCGTCCGTGCCGCACTCATGGGCGACCTGCTCGCCGCGGGCGCGTCGGACGGCGCCACGGCCGGCCTTCCCGCCGGACTCCTCACCACGGAGAAGCTCCCCGACTGGGCCTTCGCCACGCTCCGCGCCGAAGACGACCGGCTCGTCATCGACGGGCGCACCGCGCCCGTTGCCGGGAGCAGCCCTGCACCCATTCGGCCTTCGGAGATCGTCGGCGGCGTTCCGTCCACCACGGTCGTGTACGCAGAGACGCATGCGGCCGGCGAGATCATCGGCGAGCTCGTCCGGGCCCTCCGGTCCTCGCCCGAAATGGCGAGCCAGCTCCAGCAGTTCGACCAGCTGGAACCGTTCCTTGGCGTGAGCCTGGATGCGTTCTTCGACTTCGTGAAGGACGCCGCGATGGTCGTCCTTCCACCGGCGGTCGGTTCGGACACCCCCCAGGTCGGGCTCGTCGGCTCGTTGACCGACGACTCCGTCGCAGCCGCGCGCCTGACACGTCTCCGCGCGCTCCTCGCGCTCGGTGGCGATCGGGTCGGCGCACGGGTCACGACCGAGTCGTACGGCCTCGCCACGATCGTCACCGTCACCCTCTCCCAGCCGCCGGATGGAGCCGGGGCCAGCAGCCTCTCGTTCGACTCGATCAGCTGGGCGCTCGACCGCGGCCGGGTGGTGATCGGTCTGACGCCGGCGTTCGTGAAGGCGATCCTCGACACGCCCTCGGGAGAGGGGCTGGGCGACGACCCGGCCTTCCAGGCGAACCTGGCCGAAGCCGGAGGCCCGGCGACGGCAGGCCTGGCCTACCTTGACCTCCGGAGACTACTCGACCTTGCCGGCCGGTCTGGCGGCACCCTCGACGGGGGACTGGCCGGCGGCACGGCCGCCGTCGAGCCCTACCTCGATGTTCTCGACAGCGTCGTGGCAGTCCGCGGGAATGACGGCGACACCCCCACCATCCGGATCGTTCTCACCACGAGGCCGGCCGCCCAGGAAACACAACCGTAGCGCCGGGGCCCGGCGCCGCAGTAGACGCCGACGGTCTCCGGCCAACAAAGGACGTCGTTCGCAGTCGCCGCACCAGCGGCGTCGACACCGCACAGGAGGGAACTACAGGTCGTGGCAGTCAGAATGCGCCTCGCCCGGGTCGGGGCCACCAAACAACCCGCATACCGCGTCGTCGTCATCGACAGCCGGAGCCCCCGGGACGGTCGGGCGCTCGACATCATCGGCCACTACAACCCGCGCACCGAGCCCATCGAGCTCCAGATCGACGCCGAGAAGGCATCCCGCTGGCTCTCGCAGGGCGCCCGCCCGTCGGACACCGTCGAGCGGCTTCTCCGGCGCGCCGGGATCCTGCCTGACATCGGCTAGGAGGAAGACGTGGGCGCACCTGAACTCGTCGAGTACGTCGCGCGCTCCCTGGTGGACGATCCGGACGCCGTGACGATCGATGTCCGCCGGGATCGCGAAGGCACCGTGATCGAGCTCCACGTCGCCGACGACGACATGGGCAAGGTCATCGGCCGCAACGGCAGCGTCGTGAAGGCGCTGCGCACGCTCCTGAAGGTCAAAGCCGCCCGCGACGGCGAGGCGGTCAGCCTGGAGGTCGTCTGACGGACGAGGTCCGCGAGGAGCGACTGGTCGTCGGCCGTGTCCGTGGCGTCCACGGCCTCGGCGGCGTGGTCCGGGTCGAGGCGCTGACCGACGAGGCCGGACGGTTCTCGGTGGAGTCGGTCTTTCACCGCGAAGGCGACGCCGGTCCACTGACCATCGCATGGGTCCAGCCCGACGGCCCCGGCTACCTCGTCCGGTTCCGCGAGGTCGTCGACCGGGCCGGCGCGGACGCGCTCCGCGACGCGTATCTCGAGGCGGGCGCGGCGCGGAACCTCGAGCCCGGCGAGTACTACTGGCACGAGGTGGTCGGCGTCCCGGCCCGGACGTCGTCGGGTGAGGAGCTCGGCACCGTCGACGACATCTTCCGGGCGGGCGAGGCCGAGGTCTACGTCGTCCGCGGCGGTCCGCGCGGCGAGGTCCTCGTCCCCGCCGTCAGGGGCATCGTCCTGGAGCTCGATCCGCGCGGCGCCGGCCTCGTGGTGGACGCCGAGGCGCTCGACCTGGCACCGGTCCGCGAGCGGCGACCGCGCGGCCGGCGATCATCGAAGGCCGCAACAGGCGCCGCTGCACAGGACTGACCGCAGATGCTCCGCATCGATGTCATCTCGCTCTTCCCGGCGCTCTTTCCCGGCCCGTTGTCGGAGAGCATCCCGGGGCGGGTGCTCACGCGGGGTCTCGCGGAGATCCACAGCCACGACCTGCGCGGCTGGGGTCTCGGCCGTCACCGCAGCGTGGACGACTACCCGTACGGGGGAGGGGCGGGGATGGTCCTGCGCCCGGAGCCCGTGGGCGAGGCCCTCGACGCGGTCCGAACCCCGGAGAGCTTCGTCGATCCTCATGGATCCCGGGGGCGAGCGCTTCACACAGGCACGAGCCCAGGACCTCGCCGGGCGTCCGAACCTCGTCTTCGTCTGTCCGCGGTACGAGGGGGTGGACGAGCGGGTCCGCAGCCTCGTCGACCTCGAGCTCTCGATCGGCGACTACGTCCTCTCCGGCGGGGAACTGCCGGCGCTCGTCGTCATCGACGCCGTCCTCCGCCTGCTGCCAGGCGCGATCGATGAGGATTCGACCGAGGAGGAATCGTTCGCCCGCGGGCTGCTCGAGTACCCGCAGTACACCCGCCCCCCGCGCTGGCGCGGGATGGCCGTCCCGGACGTGCTCCTGGGCGGACACCACGGCGAGGTCGCCCGCTGGCGCCACGAGCAGGCCATCCTGCGTACCCGGAGGGTGCGGCCCGACCTGCTCCGCCGCGACTGACGGGCTGATCGCGGCCGTGCGCCGATCCTCTGCGGCGGACGCTCTGCGGCGGACCGAGCCGCCTCGCGTGCTATACTCCGCCTCCGTTCGACCCCGCCTCGGGCCCATTTCCGGGCGCCCGCGTCCGCCGGCCTGCCAGCTGAGTGAGTGACAGCCCTGTGAACCTGCTCGAAATCGATCACTGCGGACCAGGTCCGGACCGACCTGCCCGAGCTTGCCTCCGGCGATACCGTCCGTGTATCCGCCAAGGTCGTCGAAGGAAACAGGGAGCGCATCCAGGTTTTCGAGGGCACCGTCATGCGCCTTCGAGGTGGGGGCATCCATCGCTCGATCACCGTGCGGAGCATCCGCAGCGGGGTGGGCGTGGAGCGCACGTTCAAGGTGAACTCGCCGCGCATCGAGAAGATCGAGGTCGTTCGCCACGGCGTCGCTCGCCGCGCCCAGCTCTACTTCCTGCGCAAGCGCGTGGGCAAGGCCGCCAGCCTGCGCGAGCGGCGGCCGTCGTAGGCCGACCCGCGGCCGCGCGATGACGCCGGCCCGCCCTTCGTCCCGAAACCCCGACCCCGCCCGACCCGGATCCGACCCGGGACCCCGGCGGGGTCAGTCGTTCCCGAGCCTCTATGCCGTGTCGGGCCGCCTCCCGGTGCCGCCGGGCGCCCGACCGCGCCGCGACCCCGATTGGGCGGAAGAGGAGGCTCTCTGGCGGCGCGGGTACCGCTTCGTGGCCGGCATCGACGAGGTGGGGCGCGGCTGCCTGGCCGGGCCGGTCGTGGCGGCCGCGGTCATCCTCCCGCCCGGTTGGGCTCCCGGGGGATTGCGGGAGTCGAAGCTCCTCGACCCGGCGGCCCGTGAGCAGCTGGCCGCCGAGATCCGCGCCCGTGCCGTGGCCTGGGCGATCGGCCTGGTCGACGCCGACGTGATCGACCGGACGAACATCCTCGAGGCGACCCTCATGGCGTCGCAGCTGGCGGCTGCCCGCCTGTCCGTCCGGCCGGACGCTCTGCTCCTGGATGCCATCCGCCTCCCCGGCATCGAGCTGCACCAGCGGTCGCTGCCCGGCGCCGATCGGCTCTGCGCATCGGTCGCGGCCGCCTCTGTCGTGGCCAAGACGGCCCGGGACGCGCTGATGATCGAGTACGACCGCGCCTATCCGGGGTACGGGTTCGCCACACACAAAGGCTATGCGAGCCCCGAGCACCGGGTGGCGCTCGAATCCCTCGGCATGTGCCCCATCCACCGCCGGACGTTCGGCACATGCGCAAGCATGGACGAAGAAGACGAAGACATGAGACTCGACTTCCTGCCGGACGGCGGCGGCGCGGCCGGGCGCACGGGTGACCAGCTCGACCTCTGGCAGGAATCGAACCCGACAACGGGGGAGGGAACCGACGAGGTGCTCGACGGTGAGAGCCGTGGCTGACCAGCCGGCTCCAGACGGGCGCCCCACGTCCGCGGCGGACGCACGCGCCATCCAACCCGGTGGCCACTCCACCTCGCGCCAGCGCCGGGGCGCGCGCGGGGAGATGCTCGCCGCCGAGCACCTGGTGAGCATCGGCTGGCGCGTTCTGGCGAAGCAGGTTCGCACGGGCCGGTACGAGCTGGACATCATCGCCGTGGATCCCGGGCCACCGGCCGTCCTGGTCGCGGTCGAGGTGCGCCTGCGGTCGTCGTCGCTGTACGGCACGCCCGAGGAGAGCGTCGATCGCCGCAAGGTCGCGCGCCTCTATCGAGCCATGTCGACGCTCACCACGGCAGGCGTCCTGCCCGACGGAACCACGCTGCCCCGCCTGCGCTGGCGGGTCGACCTGGTCGCCATCGACGACGCGCCGCGGATCGCGCCCGGCGCCGGTGGTCCCTCGATCCGCCACCTGCGGGGCCTCGAGCCGGGGTAGCATCCCGGCGCTCCCGGGTGGTCCGGTGTGAGCCCTGTGCTAGACTCCCCGACGCTGCCGCGACGGCGGCCGACCGTGGCGTGCTCCACGGATCACACACGCGGGTTGCTCTCCACGGCGGTGTCCCGGCCCGAGCGGGCCGGGGTTCGTGGACCCGAGGCCTGCGGAGGACGCAACCGACAGGGAGGACTCATGCCAGCCGTCTCCATGCGCGAACTCCTGGAGGCCGGGGTTCATTTCGGCCACCAGACGCGCCGGTGGAACCCGAAGATGCGCCCGTACATCTTCGCGGAGCGCAACGGGATCCACATCATCGACCTCGCCCAGACCGTTGAGCGCCTCGACGCCGCCGTCGACTTCGTGCGGCAGACAACCGGCCACGGCGACGCGATCCTCTTCGTCGGCACGAAGAAGCAGGCCCAGGAACCGATCGCCGAGGAGGCCACCCGCGCCGGTCAGCCGTACGTCAACCAGCGGTGGCTGGGCGGCATGCTCACGAACTTCGTGACCATCAAGAAGCGGCTTGCCCTTCTCGAGCAACTCGAGGCGCGACAGATCAACGGCGACTTCGAGCGGATGACAAAGAAGGAGGCGACGCGCCTCCAGGACCAGCTGGCCCGCCTGCAGCGGACCCTCACGGGAATGCGGCGCATGAAGAGGCTGCCGGGGGCCGTGTTCGTGATCGATCCTCATCGCGAGCGGATCGCGGTGACCGAGGCCCGCAAGCTCGAGATCCCCGTCATCGGCACGGGCGACACGAACGTCGACCCCGACGACCTGGACTTCATCATCCCGGCAAACGACGACGCCATCCGCGCCATCCGCCTGCTCTGCGGTGTCATCGCCAGCGCTGCCGTGGCCGGCCAGACCGACCGCTCGACCCGGATGGAGGCGGAGCCCGAGGTCGTGGCGGAGTCGGTGGACGAGACCGCCGGCGAGGAGCTTCTGAGTGCCATGGCCGCCGGAGGCGGCACGCTCACGTTCGAGCCCGAGCCGGAGGATGACGCGCTGCTTCCCGAGGCGCCGGCTGCACCCGGGCGCGGCCGGCGGCCCGCCGTCGCGGTCGACGAGGAAGAACTCGTCGCTGCGCCGCCCGCCGAGGCCTGAGCGCCGCGCACGCGAGCCCCGACAACCAAGGACGCCGCTACACACCACGAAAGGGCGAGCCACAGGGATGTCCACCCAGTCACCGATCAAGGCCGAGACCGTCAAGGAGCTTCGTGAGCGCACGGGCGCCGGGTTCATGGACTGCAAGCGTGCGCTCGAAGAGGCGGGCGGCGACATGGCCGCCGCCACGAAGCTCATCCGCGAGCGCGGCCTCGCAGCGGCGGCCAAGCGCATCGACCGCGAGGCGCGCGACGGGCTCGTCGAGAGCTACATCCACCCCGGCAACCGAGTCGGGGTGCTCATCGAGGTCAACTGCGAGACCGACTTCGTGGCCCGGACCGACGAATTCAAGAAGCTCGTCCACGATCTCGCGATCCAGGTCGCCGGCCTGGCGCCCCTGTATCCGACCGTCGAGTCGGTCCCGGCGGAGGTGCTCGAGGCGAAGCGTGCGGAACTCCTGGCCGGCGAGGCCGTCCAGGCGAAGCCAGAGCGCGTGCGCGAGCAGATCGTCGACGGCCAGCTGAAGAAGTGGTACCAGCAGGTCGTGCTCGTGGAGCAGCCCTTCCGCGATACCGACATCTCGGTCGGGCAGCTCATCGTCGACGCCATTACCAAGATCGGCGAGAACATCCGCGTGCGCCGATTCGTCCGCTACGCGCTGGGCGAAGAGCTGTGACGGCCACCTCCGGCCCGTCCGGGCTGCCCGGACCGGCTGGCGCAGCCGGACGGCCGCGCTATACGCGGATCCTCCTCAAGCTGTCCGGTGAGGCGCTCCTCGGTGAGCGCGCCTACGGCGTCGACCCCGTGTACTGCGCGTCCATCGCGAGGCAGGTCGCGGAGGTACACGCTCTCGGCATCGAGGTCGCCATCGTGGTCGGGGGCGGGAACATCTTCCGGGGCCTGGCGGCCGCGGCCAAGGGAATGGATCGCGCCACCGGCGACTACATCGGCATGCTCGCCACCGTGATGAATGCGCTGGCCCTCCAGGATGCCCTGGAGAAGGAAGGGATCGCCACCCGCGTGATGAGCGCGATCGCCATGAACGAGGTGGCCGAGCCGTACATCAGGCGACGGGCGGTTCGCCATCTCGAGAAGCGCAGGGCGATCATCCTCGCCGCCGGCACCGGCAACCCCTACTTCACGACCGACACGGCCGCTGCCCTGCGCGCCGTCGAGATCGGGGCAGAGGTGATTCTCAAGGCCACCAAGGTTGACGGCGTCTACACCGCTGACCCCCTGAAACACCCAGATGCGCGACGCTACGATCAGCTCACCTACACGGACGTCCTGACGGAGCGACTCCAAGTACTCGACGCAACGGCTGTGTCGCTGTGCATGGAGAACAACCTGCCGATCATCGTTTTCAACCTCAACACGAAGGACAATATCCGCAACGCCGCCCTCGGCGAGCCGGTCGGAACGCTCATCAGTGGAGGTGCGAACGCGTGAGCAGCCAGGCCGTGGAACAGATCGAGCCGAAGATGGCTCGAGCGGTTGACGTCATGGTCCGGGACTTCACGACCGTGCGGACGGGACGCGCGTCGACGGCCCTCGTCGAGCGCCTGACCGTCGAGTACTACGGGGCGCCGACGCCGCTCAACCAGCTGGCCGGGATCAGCGTGCCGGAGCCGCATGCGATCGTCATCCAGCCCTGGGACCGGTCGGCGCTCGGCGCCATCGAGAAGGCCATCCTCAAGAGCGAGCTCGGACTGACGCCGAACGTTGATGGCACGGTCGTGCGGCTCAACATCCCGCCGCTCACCGAGGAACGGCGGCGCGATCTCGTGAAGTCCGTCCACAAGCGGATGGAGGAGGCGCGAGTCGAGGTACGCAACCTGCGACGCGAGGCCGCCGACGAGATCAAGCTCGAGGAGCATGACGGCGCGACCGGCTCGGACGAGGCGCACCGCGAGCTGGAGCACCTCCAGAAGGTGACTGACCACTGGATCGCCGAGATCGACCGCCACGGCAAGGCGAAGGAGCAGGAGATCCTGGAGGTCTAGGGACCCGGGATCCCGCGAGCCCGACCGGCGAGGCGGCGCCCAGGGCGCCGGCACGCCGGCTATCACTCGAGGCACCATGCAACCAGGCGAGAGGACCCGTTCTTCCGAGTCACCCGCCGCAGCGATCGGCGAACCGATTGCCGACGCCATCCCGCACCACGTCGCGATCATCATGGACGGCAACCGGCGCTGGGCCCGGGCGCACGGCGTCAGCGAGGCCGAGGGTCATTCGGCAGGCGTGCAGGCCGTTCGACGTGTTGTGGTCCGTGCCGTCGAGCGGGGTGTCGGGGTGCTGTCGCTCTACGCGTTCAGCCGGGAGAACTGGGGTCGCGCCCCCGAGGAAGTCCGGGCCCTCTTCGACCTTCTGCGCTCCGCCATCCTCAGCGAGACGGACCAGCTGGCGAGCCAGGGCGTCAGGGTCCAGCTCCTGGGGCGGCTCGACGAGCTGCCCGATGAGACCCGCGCCTCCATCCTGCACGGCCTGGACGCGACACGCGAGGGCGATCGGCTGCTCCTGAACGTTGCCTTCAACTACTCGGGCCGCTCGGAGATCGTGGACGCTGTGCGCCGGCTGGCGGAGGAGCGGCTGCCCGCGGAGGCGATCGACGAAACAGCTCTCGCCGGTCGCCTCTACACCGCGGGCATCCCCGACCCAGATCTGCTGTTGCGGACCGGCGGCGAGCAGCGCCTGAGCAACTTCCTCATCTGGCAGGCCGCCTACGCCGAGCTCTGCTTCACCGATGTCCTCTGGCCGGACTTCGGGGCCGCCCAGTTCGACGCCGCACTCGCCGAGTACGCGCGCCGAACTCGGCGCTTCGGGCGCTGACGGACATGCTCGGGCAGCGGCTTCTCACGGCTGTCATCCTCGTCCCGGTCATCGTCGGGGCCTTCCTGCTCGGCACGCCCTGGCTCGTGGCGCTCATCCTGCTCGTGGCCATCCTCGCGGCGCGCGAGGCGTTCGCCATGCTCGGCCGGGACGGTCGCCCGGTGCTGCCTCTCCTTGGCATCCTCCTCGCCCTGGCGGTCACGGCGAGCGGCGCCCTCCCCGCCGACCTGCCCCTGGGGGCGTACGTCCCCGCCGGGAGCGTCATCCTTGCCGCCATCGTCGCGTTCCGGTGGGCGGACCCGGGCGACGGCGCGGAGGCCTGGGTACGGACCGTGTTCGGGGCGGCCTATGTCGGCCTGCTGGCGTTCGTCCTCCGCATCCTCGTCCTCGACCCGCCGCTGCCCGCCGACGCACCGCTCGCCTGGTTCGGCGGCGGCCGCGCCTGGCTCATCGCGCTCGTGGCAGGCGTCTGGACCTACGACTCCGCCGCCTACGCGACCGGGCGGCTCCTGGGCCGGCACAAGTTCATCCCGCACATCTCGCCGAAGAAGACGTGGGAAGGCGTCATCGGCGGGATCGTGGGCGCCACCGCGGTCAGCGCGCTCGTGCTGTGGGGGCTCGGCCGCTCACCGCTCGAGGCGCTCGCACTCGGGCCGCTCATCGCGGTGACCGCGCAGGCCGGCGACCTCGCCGAGTCCGTCCTGAAGCGCGCAAGCGGTGTGAAGGACTCGGGCACACTCTTCCCGGGCCACGGCGGCATGCTTGACCGGATCGACTCGTTCCTCTTCGCCGCCCCGGCCGTGGCGTTCTATGTCGCCGTCGTCAGCCTCTGATCCGGCCGGGTCCGCGTCCCGTAGCGCCACGCCCCCGGGTGCCACGCCGGCGGACGGCATGCCAGTGCGCGTCGCTCTCCTCGGGTCGACCGGCTCAATCGGGCGCCAGGCCGTCGAGGTGCTCGCCGCTCTCGGCGACCGTTTCAGCGTCGTTGCGCTCGCTACCGGACGGGACGCACGCACCCTCGAGTCCCAGGCAGCCGTTCTCCGGCCGCGCGTCGTCGCTCTTGCCGACGCCACGGGCCGCGCGTCGCTCGACCTGCCTGCCGGGACGGCCGTGGAGCAGTCCGACGATGCACTGACCATGCTGGCGACTCGCGATGACATCGATCTCGTCGTGGTCGCCACCGGCGGCGTGGTCAGTCTCGGGCCCGTCCTGGCTGCGCTCGCCGCGGGGAAGGTGGTCGCCACGGCGAACAAGGAGACGCTCGTCAGCGGCGGCCACCTCGCCATGCCGCTCGCCCGTCAGGCGGCCGCCCACGTGGCCTCCCGCGACCCACGCGACCCGTACGCGAGCCCGCTCGCCTGGCTGCGCCCGATCGACTCCGAGCACTCCGCCATCTGGCAGTGCCTCACCGGCGAGGACCCGGCGGCGATCGAGCGGCTCTGGCTGACTTCGTCCGGCGGGCCGTTCCACGGAGCCACCATGGCCGATCTTGCCCGGGTGACACCGCGAGACGCGCTCGCTCACCCGACGTGGAGCATGGGGGCCAAGATCACGATCGACTCCGCGACCCTGATGAACAAGGGCCTGGAGGTCATCGAGGCGAACCGGCTGTACGATGTGGGCCTGGACCAGATCACCGTGGTGATCCATCCTCAGAGCATCGTCCATTCCGCCGTCGAGTTCGTCGACGGATCCATCAAGGCTCAGCTCGGACAACCCGACATGCGCGTCCCGATCCAGTACGCCCTGACCTTCCCGGCGCGGCACCCCTCGCCCGGGCGGCGGCTCCGCCTCGACGAGCTTACCGCCCTCGAGTTCGGCGTCCCCGACGAGTCCGTCTTCCCGGCCGTGCAGATCGCGCGCGACGCCTGCCGGCGGGGGCCGTGGGCAAGCGCCACGCTCATCGCGGCCGACGAGGTGGCCGTCTCGCGGTTCCTGGCCGGCACCCTCGGCTTCCCCGCAATCAGCGGGCTGGTCGCGACTGCAATCGATCGGTTCGGTGACGGGAGAGGACAAGAGATGCCATCGCTGGACGACCTGGTCGCACTCGACCGCGAGGTCCGGGCGTGGTGCGAGACGGCACACCCGGGAGCGACCACGTGAGCGGGCTATTCGACACCACGCTCACGATCGCGCTGTTCCTGGCCATCCTCGTCGTCCTCGTGCTCGTCCACGAGGTGGGCCACTTTGTCGTGGCGCGCCTGACGGGCGTCCGGGTCCACGAGTTCGGCGTCGGGTTCCCGCCCCGCCTGGCCCGCCTGGGAAGTGACGGGGAGACGGAATACACGCTGAACTGGCTTCCGCTGGGTGGCTTCGTCCGGATGGAGGGGGAGGAGGGCGAAAGCGAGGACCCGCGGGCCTTCGTTCGCCAGGGGCTCGGCAAGCGGCTGGCCATCCTCGTCGCCGGCGTCGTGATGAACCTTGCCGCTCGCCTTCGTCATCTTCACGGTCATCGCGTGGACGTTCGAGCCGGTGGCCGAGACGCGCGTCGAATTCGGTCTCCGCCGGGTCGCCGGCAGCCTCGATCGGCCTGGTCGAGGGCGACGTCATCACGAAGGTGGACGGACGGACCTTCCCGTACTTTGACAACCTGGCCCCCACCGCATACATGCGCGACCGTGCCGGACAGCAGGTCACGCTCACCGTCGAGCGCGCCTCGGGCCAGGCGGAGGACCTGCCGGTGACCCTCCGCGGCGCGGAGGACGTGGCCGCGGGCAAAGGCGCCCTCGGCATCGGCGCCCGCTTCGTTCTGGGCGACACCGTCCAGCGCTCCCCGCTGGACGCGATCCGCATCGGCGCGCAGCGCACGGTCGAAGCCTGCGGCATGGTGCTCGGCGCGCTCCGCGACCTCGTGGTGTCCGTGGTGAGCGACCCCGGCTCAGCCCCGCCGGTGTCCGGCCCGATCGGCATTGCGCAGGCGATCGGGACCGTGCGGACCCAGGCGCCGCCGGTCGTCCTCTTCTGGCTCGTCGCGGTCCTCTCGGCGAACCTGGCCGTGGTGAACATCCTGCCGTTCCCGCCCCTCGACGGCGGGCGCGTGGCGGTCGCCCTCATCCAGGCCGTCGACCCGGAACCGGATCAACGTCCGCCTGGAGCGCGCGACCTACTTCATCGGCTTCCTCCTGCTCATGGCCTTCATCCTGTGGGTCAGCTACTTCGACATCGTCCGGGGGGGCATCGGCGCGTGACGGAGGCGCCCGAGGCACCACCGGAGGTTCCGCCCCCGCGCCCCGCACTCGCCCTGCGCCGGTCGACTCCCACCGTCCTCGTCGGGGGCGTACCGGTCGGCTCCGCTCACCCGGTCGTCGTCCAGTCGATGACCAACACCGACACGGCGGACGCCGACGCCACGGCCCTCCAGGTGGCGGCGCTCGCTCATGCCGGCAGCGAGCTGGTCCGGATCACCGTGAACAACGACGCGGCCGCGCGGGCCGTCCCGGAGATCGCCGCAAGCTGCGCGACCTCGGCATCGGCGTTCCCGATCGTCGGCGACTTCCACTACAACGGCCACCAGCTGCTGGTCGAGTTCCCGGAGATGGCCCGCGGCGCTCGCCAAGTACCGCATCAACCCCGGCAACGTCGGGGTGAAGCGCCACCACGACGCGAACTTCCGGGCCATCGTGCGGGTCGCGGTCGAGAACGGGAAGCCCGTCCGCATCGGGGTGAACTGGGGCTCGCTCGACCAGGCGCTGCTGGCCGACCTGATGGACGAGAACGGCCGTCTCCCGGAGCCTCGACCCGCCCGCGACGTGATGATCGAGGCGATGGTGTCGTCTGCGCTCCGCTCCGCCGAGCTGGCGGAGGAGACCGGCCTGCCCCACGACCGCATCATCCTCTCGGCCAAGGTGTCGGGCGTCCGGGACCTGGTCGACGTGTACCGGCGCTTGGCGGCGCGCTGCGACTACCCGCTCCACCTGGGCCTCACCGAGGCGGGCATGGGCATGAAGGGCATCGTGGCCTCGTCGGCCGGCCTCTCCCTCCTCCTCGCCGAGGGCATCGGCGACACTATCCGGGTCTCGCTGACGCCCGCCCCGGGCGGCGACCGGGCCGAAGAGGTCCGCGTCGCCCAGCAGATCCTGCAGTCGCTGGGGCTGCGCAGCTTCGTGCCGCAGGTCTCCGCGTGCCCCGGCTGCGGCCGCACGACCAGCACGTTCTTCCAGGAGATGGCCGAGGCGATCCAGGGCCACCTGCGCGGACCGGATGCCCGAGTGGAAGACGCGCTATCCGGGCGTGGAGGAGCTGCGCGTGGCGGTGATGGGCTGCGTGGTGAACGGACCCGGCGAGTCGAAGCACGCCGACATCGGCATCAGCCTGCCCGGCACGTTCGAGGAGCCGGTCGCGCCCGTCTACGTGGACGGCGCGCTGCGCACCACGCTGCGGGGGGAGGGGATCGTCGCGGAGTTCATCGCGATCCTCGACGACTACGTCGACCGCCGCTACGGCCTGGCCGCGTAATCCTCAGCCAGGCGGGTTCCGTGCCTCCGAGACCGCCTTCAGGACGCGGCAGGCGCGCAGGGTGACCCACTTGCTGGGCTGCCCGGGCGTGTCGATGTCCACGATCATCTTGCCGGCATATGCGTAGCGGTTCGCCCAGCGGCCGTCGGCGTCCTGCTGGGACAGCAGCCAGTCCACCGCGTGATCAAGGCGCGGGTCGCCCGCCGCCCCGGCCTCGCAGAGCGCTTCCAGCACCTGAAGCACGTCTGCCACGTACCCTGACGGGAAGCCCAGCTTCCACCACGAGCGAGTTCGGCTTCGTGTTGCCGTAGCCCATCGGGTAGTCGGCGGCCGCGGGATCGCGGCTGAGGAGGAACGCGACGCTCGCCTCGATCGCCCGCTGGACGTGCGGGGTGCGCCGCTCCCGCGGGATGCGCGCGAGCCCGAGCAGGGCCTTGGCGGCTCCCCAGGCGCAGGGCAGGCCGTCGTTGGCGCCGCACCGGAACCCCGGTCCGGGCATGGACGACTTGTAGAAGCGGATCTCGCCCTCGCCGGTGATCGCCGCCGCCTGGAAGTCGACCGCCCGCTGGACCCGCTCGTCCTCCAGCCAGCCGAAGCCGATCAGCGCCCGGAGCAGGTTGCCGTTGAGGCAGTGCAGCACCATCGAGGGGGCGGGCCGCCCCTGGGCCGCCGCGGACATGCCGAACCCCCCGCTGGTGGTCTGCGCGTGCTCGATCAGGTAGGCGCAGCCGGCCCGGACCCGCGGGTCACTCCCGTCGGCGCCGAGCTGGTCGAGGAAGGTCAGGGTCCAGACCGTCCCCGTGTACTTGGGGCCGTACCCCGCTCCGGGCTTCGACCACCAGCCTTCCGGGTGCTGGGCAGCGAGAAACGCCGCGATCGGGTCCGTCCGCATTGCGGCCTCGCGCGCCGCGACGATGTCGGAGTCATCGGCCGGCAGGTCGAGCAGCTGCCGCAGGGCAAGATGCCGGACCGCCGGCGCCGCCTCATCCAGCAGCCAGGGGAGGGGATCGCGGTTCACCAGTTCGAGCCAGCCAGCCATTGTCAGATACCTCCACCCCAATCGTGCCGGACGGGCGCCCGGACGGCAAGGCCCAACCCGGACTCCGAGACCCGCCATCCCCCTTGGATGAGAGGCCGGCCGCATCCCCCGCAAGGCTCCCCGAAGTCCTCGGGTCGGGCTTTCTGCCCCAATGCCGTCCGCGCTGCCCGCGTGGTGGGCGTCGCACGCACAACCGGGGAGGCTTAGGCCGCAGCGCCGACGGGCGGCACCGTCGGGGCGATCGCTCCACGGTCTCGTCTGGGCCGCCGGCCCCGCCGCGGCGGACCCGTCCGTGCTCGACCGGCACCTCCCGCCTCGGCAGCACCGGGCTCCCCGAGGCGCGTCCGCCTCGATGGTCGCCGCCGCCCCGTCTCATGTCCTCGTCCCGTGTGCGTGGGACGCCCACCACGTGGGCGCTGGTGGCCTCATGGTTGCCCGACCCTCTGGTACAGCTCATCCTCGGGTGGCTTGGCTGATCCCGCGCTCGCCGCCGGGGGTTGAGCGTGCGCTACCATAGGTGCCCGGGATCGAGCCCGGCGGGACAGCGGCCGGCCGGGTCGCTCTGGCACGCTGCACCCCGATCGCCGTCGACCCGAGCAGACCGCGCCAGGCTCCACACGCGAACTCCAGCCGCACTTCCAGGAGAACCCGTGGGCAAGGAAGGCTTCGTCACGACCATCACCCGCCAGTCCGAGGACTTCCCGGGCTGGTACAACGACGTGGTCCTGAAGGCGGAGCTGGCCGACTACTCCCCGGTCCGCGGGTGCATGGTCATCCGGCCGTACGGCTACGCGATCTGGGAGTCCATGCGCGACGAGCTGGACCGCCACATCAAGGCAACCGGCCACAGCAACGTCTACTTCCCGCTCTTCGTCCCGCGCTCGCTCCTCGAGAAGGAGGCCGAGCACGTCGAGGGCTTCAACCCGCAGGTCGCCTGGGTGACCCACGCCGGCGGCAAGGAGCTCGACGAGTGGCTGGCCATCCGCCCCACGAGCGAGGCGATCATCGCCGAGACGATCCGCGACTGGATCCAGTCGTACCGTGACCTCCCGCTCCTGATGAACCTCTGGAACAACGTGGTCCGCTGGGAGATGCGGACGCGCCTCTTCCTCCGCACCACGGAGTTCCTGTGGCAGGAGGCGCACACCTTCCACGCCAGCGCGCAGGAGGCGATCGAAGAGGTCGACCTCGGCCTGGAGGTCTATCGCCGGGTCGCGGAGGACTGGCTGGCCATCCCGGTGATCGGCGGCCGCAAGTCGGATGGCGAGAAGTTCCCCGGGGCCGTCTACACCTACTCGGTCGAGGCCATGATGCGCGACCGCAAGGCGCTCCAGGCGGGCACGAGCCACTACCTCGGCGACAACTTCGCCGCCGCGGCTGACATCTGGTTCCTCGACCGGGACAACGTCCGCAAGCACCCCCACGGGACCTCGTGGGGATTCAGCACGCGCATGGTGGGCGCCACGATCATGGCCCACGGCGACGACGCCGGCCTGGTCCTTCCGCCGAAGGTGGCGCCCGTGCAGGTCGTCATCGTGCCGATCTTCAGGACCGAGGAGGAGCGCGTCGCCGTGGCCGGCGCGATCGAACGCTTCCTCGCCGCGCTGGCGGCCACCCCCGATGGCGCCGCCGTCCGCGTGAAAGCGGACTGGCGCGAGGAGTCACCCGGGTTCAAGTTCAACCACTGGGAGCTGCGGGGCGTGCCGTTCCGGCTCGAGGTCGGGCCGCGGGACGTGGCCGCGGGCCAGGGGGTCCTGGTCCGCCGCGTGGACCGCGCGAAGGAGGCCATCCCGCTCGACCACTTGGCCGCCGAGCTGCCGCTGCGCCTCGCCGGATACCAGCAGGAGCTGCTCCAGCGGGCTCGCGACTTCCGCGTCGCGAACACGCACCACGTTGACGACTACGCGGCGTTCCGGCAGATCGTCGAAGGCGAGGGGGGCTTCCTCATGGCCCACTGGTGCGGGTCCCCCGCCTGCGAGAAGCAGGTGAACGACGAGACGGGCGCCACCATCCGCAACATCCCCTTCGACTCGCCCGCTGAACCCGGCCGCTGCATCGCCGACGGCGCTCCATCGGACCGCCGCGTCCTCTTCGCCCGGGCGTATTGACCCGCGCGTACTGAACTGCGGCCGGGTCCGCTCGGCGGCGATCCCGGCACTCTCCCGGCCGGGCAGGCGTCCGCCACACCAAGAACCCCCGGCGATGAGCCCGGGCGACCCGCAGAAGGCGCCGGCTCATGCGTGCGGAAGCCCGATCCGTCCGGCCAGGCGCCCCATCGCCGGGCGGCACCGCGTCACGCTCCACCCCCGTTGGACGGCGACACCAGTCGTCAGTGCACTGGAGCTCGTGGTGTATACTCGTCCGTGACTCTCGACGGCCGCCGATTGAACGTGGGTGACCCCCACGTTTCTTTGTGAAAGGCGGGCAAGCGAACGTGGACAGCACCGGGGAGGGGAAACATGAGCCGTGACTTCGTCGGCGCCCTCCTGCAGCTCAACGCTGAGAAGGGGGTGTCCCGGGAGCAACTCCTCGCCACGGTCGAGGAAGCGATCCAGGCTGCCTACCGCCGCGTGACGCCCGGCAACGAGAATGTCTACGTCCAGATCGACGCCGAAACCGGCCGAATCCGTGCCTACCGGGCGAAACGGGTGGTCGATGAGGTGGAGGACCCCCCGACCGAGTTCGCGTTGGCCGAGGCGCGCGCGGTCGAGCCGGGCGCGCAGGTCGGCGACCTGGTCGAGATCGAGGAGCTCGATGCCTCGAGCTTCGGCCGCATCCACGCCCAGACAGCGAAGCAGCTGGTCCTCCAGCGACTTCGCGAGGCGGAACGCGACGTCGTATTCGGCCAGTTCGCGCAGCGCGAGGGCGAGATCATCACCGGCACAGTGAACCGCGTCGAACCGCGCGGGGTCATCCTGGACATCGGCAAAGGGGTGGAGGCGGTCCTGGCGCCGACCGAGCAGTCGTCCCAGGAGAGCTACCGCATCGGCCAGCACGTCAAGGCCTACGTGCTCGAGGTTCGCCGCACGACGAAAGGCCCGCAGGTCTACGTGAGTCGCACCCACAAGGGGTTCCTGCGCCGGCTGTTCGAGCTGGAAGTGCCCGAGATCCACAACGGAACCGTGGAGATCAAGGCGATCGCCCGCGAGGCCGGCACCCGATCGAAGATGGCGGTGTCGAGCCGCCAGGAGGGACTGGACCCGGTCGGCGCAACCGTCGGCCAGCGGGGCGGCCGGGTGCAGGCCGTGGTTGCCGAACTCGGCGGCGAGAAGGTGGACATCGTCCCCTGGTCGGACGATCCGGCGAGGTTCGTGGCGAATGCGCTCAGCCCTGCCCAGGTCGTGGGCGTCTCCATCGACGAGGAGGCCCGCATCGCCACCGTCACCGTCCCGGAACGGATGCTGTCGCTTGCGATCGGCCGCGAGGGGCAGAACGCGCGGCTCGCCGCCAAGCTGACCGGCTGGCGGATCGATATCCGGAGCGACCAGCCCAGGCCCCCCGAGGTCACGCACGCCCCCGAGGTCACCCCCGCCCCCGAGGTCGCCGACGTCCCCGCGGTCGCCGTTGCCGGCCCCTCCGTCGAGGACGGCTCCGCGGTCATCGACAGCCCCGCCGTCCCGGACGGCTCCCCGGTCACCGACGGTTCCGCGGTCACGGACACGAGCCCGGCGGAGGCCGGAGCCGAGATCGCCGCACCACTGACAGACGGCCCCGCCGCCCCCGACGCCAAACCGAAGAAGGCGGCGCGTGCCGGTGGCACCAAGAGGGCACGACCACGCTAGGCGCCACCGGCTCCCGGACCCGCCGCCCCCCGACGCGCACCTGCGTCGCCTGCAGGACGCCGCGCGCGAAACGGGACCTCGTGCGCGTGGTGCGCACGCCCACCGGAGAGGTGATCCTCGATCCGTCGGGCCGCGCGGCCGGGCGCGGCGCCTACCTCTGTCCAGACGACGCCTGCTGGGCGCTTGCGCTTCGCAAGGGAGCGCTGCAGCGCGCCCTTGGCGTGGCTCTTCCACCCGACCTGCGCGCCCGGCTCGCCGCCGGCGCCCTCGAGAGCACCGAAGGAGGAACCCGTGGCACGTAGCAGGAGTGGAACGCGCAACATGCGCGGGCCGCGCAAGCCGGTACGGCGCCCCGACCAGTCGGCATCGCCGACCCCCCAGGCTGCCGAGCCGGCCGAACGCGCGCCGGTCGATCTGCCCGCCACGCTCACCGTGCAGGACCTGGCGTCACTCCTCAACGTCAATCCCGCAGACGTGATCCGGGAGCTCATTCGAAACGGCATCTTCGCCACCATCAACCAGACCATCGACCGGGACACCGCGAGTCTCATCGCCGGCGAACTCGGCTTCACCGTTGCCGAACCGGCTGCCGCAGTGGCAGAGGAGCCGACACAGGCGGCCCGCCCGGAGGCGGCCAAGGATCAGCCCATCGAGGAAGACCCTTCGAAGCTGGTGGCCCGAGCGCCGATCGTGACCGTCATGGGCCACGTCGACCACGGGAAGACAAGTCTGCTCGATGCCATGCGGGCCACCGAGGTGGCGGCCGGCGAGAAGGGCGGGATCACCCAGCACATCGGCGCGAGCGAGATCGTGAAGGACGGCCGACGGGTCGTCTTCCTCGATACGCCCGGTCACGAGGCGTTCACGGCGATGCGCGCCCGTGGCGCGAAGGGAGCCGATATCGCGGTCCTCGTGGTGGCGGCCGACGACGGGGTCATGCCCCAGACCGTCGAAGCCATCGACCACGCGAAAGCCGCGCGGGTGCCGCTGGTCGTCGCCCTGAACAAGATCGACAGGCCGAACATCAACGTGGATCGCGTGAAGTCGGAGCTCTCGGATCACGGCGTGCTGATCGAGGAGTACGGCGGCGACGTCCCCCTCGTGCCCGTTAGCGCGAAGCAGCGCATCGGGATGGACGAGCTGCTGGACATGATCCTGCTCGTCGCGGAGCTCCAGGAACTGAAGGCGAACCCGAAGCGGCCGGCAATCGGGACGGTCGTCGAAGCTGAACTCGATACGGGCCGCGGGCCGGTGGCGACCGTGCTCGTGGCGACGGGCACGCTCAAGGTAGGCGATACCGTGGTCGTGGGCGGCACTTCCGGCCGAGTCCGGGCCATGCAGAACAGCCGCGGCGACCGCGTGTCGAAGGCGGGCCCCTCCACTCCGGTCGTGATCCTCGGCCTGTCCGAGGTGCCTGCGGCGGGCGACACCCTCCAGGTCGTCACCGACGAGAAGGAGGCCCGTGGCATCGTCGAGAGCCGGCGCGCGCTCCCCGGAGGGAACGGGGAAGGGACCGCGCGGTCGACCCTCGAGGACCTCTACCGCCAGATCCAGGCGGGACAGACGAAGGAGCTGCGCATCGTCCTCAAGGTCGACGTGCAGGGCTCCCTCGGCGCCATCACGCACGCCCTCGACCGTCTTTCCACCGACGAGCTGAAGATCAACGTCATCCACGAAGGTACCGGCAACATCACGGACAACGACATCCTCCTCGCGTCGGCGTCCGACGCCATCGTGGTGGGCTTCAACACCCGGGTGGACCCGCAGGCGCGACGCACCGGCGAGGCGGAGCGCGTGGACGTCCGGCTCTACGACATCATCTACAAGCTCACCGACGACATCGAGGCAGCCCTCAAGGGCATGCTGGCACCCGAGATCGTGGAGGTCGTCGAGGGCCGGGCCGAGGTCCGCCAGGTCTTCCGGGTTGGCAAGAGCAGCGTCATCGCCGGCTCCTATGTCACGGAGGGGCGCATGGTCCGCGGCGGTGCCCGCATCTACCGGGGCGGCAAGACCGTGTCCACGGACCGGATCGAGTCGTTGCGCCGCTTCCGCGACGATGTGCGCGAGGTTGCGACCGGTTTCGAATGTGGGATCGGCCTCGCCTCCAACTCCGATGTCGCCGAGGGCGACATCATCGAGTGTTTCACGCAGCAGACGGTGTCGCGGGCGCAGAGCGGCTGACGCGGGCCGCTCCACTGCCTGCTGGCGTCCCCCGGACCAGGATGAACCCCGCATGACTGAACGGACCGTCCGTCTCGATGAGCTGCTGCTCCAGGAGATCAGCCGGATCATCGTGCGCGACATCCACGACCCCCGGGTCGGTTTCGTCACCGTGACGAAGGTGGACGTCACACCCGACCTGCGGCATGCCCGCGTCTGGGTGTCCATCATCGGGCAGCCCGAGGAACGCACGACCGCCTTTCGCGCCCTGGGCCGGGCGATGCCGTTCGTCCGCCATCAGCTCGGCGACCTGCGCCTCAAGCGCGTGCCGGAGCTGCATCTCCTCCTCGACGACAGCATCGAGCGCGGCACGCGCGTCATGCAGATCCTCGACGACCTCGAAGCGGGTCGAGAGCCGCGGGAGCTCACGCCGGGCGAGACGCTGCCCACGCCGGGCCCGGGGACGGCCGATCCCCCGGGGACGGCCGAGTCCCCGGGAGCGGGGGAGGGCCAGACCCCATGAGGGTGCCCGAACCGGTGTCCAACCGGCCCGAACCGATCCTGCACCCGCCGGCCGCGCTCACGGCGGCCTCGCTCACGCCCGACGACCTCGCGGCCGTTCCGCTCGCGGTGGCTCCCCGGCTCTGCGGGGCGCACCGCGTCCTCGCCATCTGCCACGAGCACCCGGAGGCGGATGCGCTCGGCGCGGTGCTCGCCCTCGCGATTGCCCTTGAGCAGTTCGGCATCCGCGTGACGCCGGTCTGCGCAGACCCCGTCCCGGCGATGTACGCGTTCATGCCCGGGATCGATCGCGTGCGCACCGCCCCCGATCCCGCCGGAGACTACGACCTCCTCGTGGTGGTCGACTGCGGCGAGCTCGAGCGGGTTGGAGCGGTATTGCCGGCGTTCGCCGACCTGTTCGCCCGCGTTCCCATCGTGAACATCGACCACCACGTCTCCAACACGGGTTTCGGCGAGATCGACTGGATCGACACCGAGGCGGCGGCGACCTGCGAGATGCTCACCCTGCTGGTGCGCGTCCTCGGCGTTCCGCTGACGGCAGGCGGGGGCACGCTCGCGGCGACCCTCCTTGCCGGGATCGTCATGGACACCGCCACCTTCCAGCACCCGAACGCGACCCCGCGAACGCTCCGTGCCGCAGCCGAACTCGTTGCAGCGGGGGCGCCGCTGTCGGACCTCGCCAGGCTCCTGTACCGGACGAAGCCCGAGGGCCAGCTGCGGCTCTTTGGGCGGGTGCTTGCCCGGATGGAGAGCGACCTGGAGGGACGACTGCTCTGGTCGGACCTGCTCGAGTCGGATCTCGCGGCCACCGGCACGATCGGCGCGCAATCGGAGGGACTCATCGACCTCATGAGTCAATCCGAGACGGCGCAGATCGCCCTCCTTTTCAAGGAGGAGCCCGGTCGCACCCGTGTCAGCGTGCGCACCCGCGAAGGCGGGCCGGACGCGACAACGCTGGTGGGGATCTTCGGCGGCGGGGGTCACGCCCGGGCCGCTGGCGCGACGGTCTGTGCGGGACTCGAGGCCGCACGGCGCGACGTGCTGGAGGCGGCCCGACGGCTCATCCGCGGCGAGGCCATCGCCGCGGAGATCGCCCTCGACGGGGCCGTCCCGCGCGACGGACGTCATCCCAGGCGACGTCATCACAGGCGAGGGCGCTGGGTGACTCAGTCCCTGGCAGCGGCCCCGGACCACGGCGGCGAGCCTGACGAAACCGCAGAGCAGCCGGCCGGGCGACCGCAGGGCGATCTCAGCGGGATCCTCGTGGTCGCGAAGCCCCCGGGTCCGACCTCGCACGATGTCGTAGCGCTCGTGCGCAGGCTCAGCGGTCTGCGCCGCGTCGGGCATGGCGGGACGCTCGACCCCTTCGCCTCCGGTGTGCTTCCCGTCTTCCTCGGCGCCGCCACCCGAGTCGTCGAATACCACATGACCGACGGCAAGGCGTACCGGGCCGTGGTGTGCTTCGGCGCCCGGTCCACGACCGACGACCTGCAGGGCGAGCTGGTCCCGGGCGAGGGGAGCCCGCCGGAGCCGGCGGCGGTCGAGGAACTGCTGCCGCGCTTCCGGGGAACGGTCGTACAGCGGCCGCCCGACTACTCGGCGGTGAAAGTCGCGGGCCGTCGTGCCTATGAGCTGGCGCGTCGTGGAGAGAAGCCCGACATCCGCGAGCGCACGGTGGAAATCGCCGGGCTGGAGATGACGGCCTGGGACGCAGCGGATCCGTCGCGGCCGTGTGCGACGCTGGAGGTGCGCTGCTCCGCCGGGACGTACGTCCGCGCCCTCGCCCGTGACCTGGGCGAGGCGCTCGGCTGCGGCGCCTACCTGGGCGCGCTCGTCCGGACCGCGAGTGGACCCTTCCGACTGGAGGATGCGCTCCCGCTCGAGACGCTGCGCAGCGCCGCCGCCGGCGACACCCTCCCGGGCCTCGTGCTTCCTGTCGACGTCGGGCTCGACGCGTACCCGCCCGTCTGCGTCGCCGCGCCCGAGCTGGCCGCGATCGCGACCGGCCAGGTGGTGCGGGCGCGAGGCCTCCAGTTGCCCGATCCGGGGCCGGGAGGCCTCGTCCGGATCGTGGACGGCGGCGGCCGGCTTGTCGCCATGGCGCGCCTCCTTGATGGCCGGCTCCACCCCGAGAAGGTCTTCGGTTCGTAGCGCCGTGCGCGTTCACGCAGACGTCGACGATTTGCCCGGCGGCGTGCGCCTCGCACTGACGGTCGGTGTCTTCGACGGCGTCCACCGCGGTCACCTGGCGCTGCTGAAGGCCACCGTGCGGGCCGCCCGCCGGCACGGAGCGCAGCCGGCAGTCGTCACCTTCGACGCGCACCCCGACCTGGTCCTGCACGGAGCGGCACCTCCGCTCCTCTGCGACCCGGCGGAGCGTCTCGCTCTCCTCGCCCGAGCCGGCGTTTCCCACCTCGTGGTGCAGCACTTCGACCTGGCCTTCGCCTCGCAGACTGCCGAGCAGTTCCTCGCCCGCGTCCGCCGCGGCCGCGAGGTCGCGGTGGTGGTCATGGCCACGGGATCGGCCATCGGCCGTGGCCGAGCCGGGACGCCGGAGGCCCTCGCCGCGCTCGGCGCCACGGACGGGTTCGACGTCGACATCGTCCCCACCCTGCGGCTCGCCGGCGACCGCGTATCGGCCAGCCGGATCCGCGATCTCCTCACGGTCGGACGGCTCGCGGCCGCAGAGACCTCCTCGGTCGGCGACCCGCGGTCGTCGGCCGCGTCGTCGAAGGGGCGTCACGCGGGCGTGACCTCGGCTACCGCACCGCCAACCTGGCGTTCGACGAACCCGTGGTCATGCCGCCGGACGGGATCTACGCCGTCGAAGCCTCGTGGGACGAGGCGCCCGCCTCGTGGGGAGGCCTCGACCCCCTCTCGCCCGGCCGGTGCGCCGGCGGCGTCGCCTCCCTTGGCGTTCGCCCGACCTTCGACGTCGCCGGCGAGCGCCTGCTCGAGGTCCACCTCTTCGACACCGAGGACGATCTCTACGGTCGCCGTCTCCGCGTCGCCTGGGTCCGACGCCTTCGGGCCGAGCGCCGGTTCCCGGGCCCGTCGGCGCTCATCACCCAGATGAATCGCGACGCGGCGCGGGCGCGCGCAATCGTCGGACGTGCTCGTGCGAGCGTGCAGCCCTGATCGGCGCGGTTTGCCCGTTCAGGGAGCCCCTGTTAGACTGCGCCGGTTGACAAAGTGAACGAAGGTTCGGAGGACCGAGTGCCGCTCGCGCGGGAAACGAAGACAGAAATCATCGGCTCGTTCGCCACCTCGGAGGGCGACACTGGGTCGCCCGAGGTGCAGGTAGCGCTCCTGACGGAGCGGATCAAGGACCTGACCGAGCACCTGAGGCGTTTCCCGAAGGACAATCACTCGCGTCGCGGCCTCCTCAAGCTCGTTGGACAGCGCCGCCGGTTGCTCGCGTACCTTGTACGCCGGGACCCGGTCCGCTACCGCGCCGTCATCGGACGGCTCGGACTCCGCCGCTAGCCCGTCGGGGCAGGCGCCCAGCAGGGACGAAGCGCCCGGGAGATCCGGGAGCCTCGCCGCATGCCGCCAAGCGGCGGCACGTGCGCCATCCAACGCGCAAGGTTCGTCCTCCGCCCAAGGGAGGACTGATGACAGTCTCTGTATCCGCCGAGTTCGGTGGCCGCACCGTGACCATCGAGACCGGCAGGCTCGCCCGGCTCGCCAGCGCGGCCGTGACCGTCCGCTACGGCGACTCGCTGGTGCTGGGCACGGCCAACCGCGCCGATCCGAGGCCCGGTCTCGATTTCTTTCCGCTGACGGTTGACTTCGAGGAGCGCATGTACGCTGCCGGGAAGATCCCCGGAGGCTTCATCAAGCGCGAATCGCGGCCTTCCGAGGGCGCCATCCTGGCCGCCCGCCTGACGGACCGGCCCATCCGCCCGCTGTTCCCGGCGGGGTACAAGGACGACATCCACGTCGTCCTCACGGTCCTTTCCACCGACCAGGAGAACGACCCCGACATCCTGGGCACGCTGGCGGCCTCCGCGGCGCTCCACCTGAGCGAGATCCCGTTCCTCGGTCCCGTCGCGGCGGTCCGCGTGGGTCGCCTGGACGGCGAATTCGTGCTCAACCCGACCATCCCGCAGCTCGCCGAGTCGGAGATCGACCTCGTCGTCTCCGGCACCCGCGACGCGATCATGATGGTCGAAGCCGGAGCGAAGATCGTGTCGGAGGCGGTGATGGCCGACGCGATCATGTTCGGCCACCGGAACCTCGTCCCGCTCCTCGACCTGCAGGAGGAACTCCGGGCGAAGGTCGGCAAGCCAAAGCGCACCCCGTACCTCGAGCCCGGCACGGACAGCGTGCTCGATTTCGTCGCGGCGGTCGAGCAGGGACGCACGTTCGTGGTCTTCGACGTCGAGACGACCGGTCGCGATGTCGCGACCGCGGGACTCGTTGAGGTCGGTGCGGTCAGGGTCGCCGGCGGAGCCATCACAGACCGCTGGTCCACACTCGTCAACCCCGGTCAGCCCATCGTGGGCCGCCAGCTCCACGGCCTGACCGACGCCGACGTGAAAGGCGCCCCGTCGCCCGCCGAGGCGGTCGCCCGGTTCCGCGAGTTCGCTGGCGACGCCGTCGTCGTCGGCCACAACGTCGGGTTCGACATCGGCTTCCTCGAGGCGGCCTCGGAGGATCTCCGTTTCGCGCCGGGCACCTACGTGGACACCCTCGTCCTGGCCCGCGAGTGCTACCCGGACCAGGACGCGTACAAGCTCGGGGACCTCGCCCGCTTCTTCGGTGTCAGCCCGGAGCCCGGCCACCGGGCCCTGCCGGACGCCGAGGCCACGGCGGCCATCCTCCTGGCGCTCGCTGCCGACGTGCCCGAGCGCCTGACCGCGCTCGGGGAGGGGGTCGCGGCCTCTATGCGGTTGCGCCGCGACGGCGTCCCCGCCGAGGAGGCCGGCGCGGCCCTCGAGGCGGCCAGGCGCGCGGCAAAGGTGTCGCGCAGCCTCTTCACCACGGTCCACAAGAAGACCGCCCGCCGTCTGACCCTGGCCGAGGGCATCCGGATGGACGGGCGCGGTCTCGACACCATCCGCCCGATCTCGGTCGAGGTTGGCCTGCTGCCTCGCGCGCACGGGTCGGGCCTGTTCACGCGTGGCGAGACCCAGGCCCTGACCACGGCGACCCTCGGACCCTCGTCCGACGTGCAACGAATCGACACGATCAGCCCCGAGGAAACGAAGCGGTACCTCCACCACTACAACATGCCGCCGTACAGCGTCGGCGAGAACCGCCCGATGCGCGGGCCGGGCCGCCGCGAGATCGGTCACGGCGCGCTCGCCGAGCGGGCGCTCATCCCCGTCCTTCCGCCGGCCTCCGAGTTCCCGTACGTCATCCGCCTGGTGAGCGAGTGCGTCACGTCGAACGGCTCCACCTCGATGGCCTCCACCTGCGGTTCGACCCTCGCGCTGATGGACGCCGGCGTCCCGCTCAAGGCGCCGGTCGCCGGCGCCGCGATGGGCCTCATGAGCGAGGCGGACGGGACCTACGCGGTCCTCACCGACATCCTGGGCAAGGAAGATGCCTTCGGCGACATGGACTTCAAGGTGACCGGCACGGCCGAGGGGATCACCGCCGTCCAGATGGACATCAAGGTGACCGGGATCAACGAGTCGATCATCCGCGACGGACTCGAGAAGGCCCGCGTCGCCCGGCTCGCCATCCTCGAGAAGATGCTCGAGGTGCTGCCGGAGAGCCGCTCCGCCATCAGCGACTTCGCCCCACGGATCGTTACCATCAAGATCAACCCCGAGCGGATCCGCGACATCATCGGCAAGGGCGGCTCGATGATCCGCAAGATCCAGGAGGACACCGGCTCCGAGATCAACGTCGAGGACGACGGCAGCGTCGAGATCGCCGCCGTGAACGGCGAGAACCTGCGGCGCGCCATCCAGACCATCGAGGGCCTGACCCGGGACGTCGAAGTGGGCGCCGTCTATCTCGGCAAGGTGACCCGCATCATGGCCTTCGGCGCCTTCGTCGAGATCCTCCCCGGCAAGGAGGGCCTCGTGCGGATCGGCGAGCTTGCCGACTACCATGTCCCGACCGTTGAGGACGTGGTGTCCATCGGCGACGAGGTCATGGTCATGGTGACCGAGATCGATCGGCAGGGCCGCGTCAACCTGTCGCGCAAGGCCGCGATGCAGCGGCACCTGGCCCGCCGGCAGGATGGTGACTGAGGATCCGCAGCAGGAGACCGTGAGCATGGCGGGACCGAATCGATCCGACCCCGGGTACATCCCGACCGTCGCCGTCGTCGGCGCCACGGGGCTCGTGGGTCGGACCATGATCCATGTCCTGCTCGAGCGCGGTCTCCCGATGCGCGGTCTGCGCGCATTCGCCTCGGCCCGGTCCGCCGGAACAGACCTCGCGGTCGACGGCATGACCTTCCGGGTCGAGGAGGCACGGCCCGCTGCCTTCGCGGGCATTGACATCGCTCTCTTCTCGGCGGGCGGCGGGGTGTCCCGCCAGCTCGCCCCGGAGGCGGCGGCACGCGGCGCCGTCGTGGTGGACAACTCGTCGGCCTGGCGGATGGAGCCGGGAATCCCGCTCGTCGTGGCCGGCGTGAACGACGACGACGCCGCCGCCCACGAAGGCATCATCGCCAACCCCAACTGCTCGACCATGCAGCTGGTCCCGCTGCTCGGCGCGCTTCGCGACACCGTGGGCCTGGAACGGGTCGTGGTCGACACCTACCAGGCCGTGGCGGGCACGGGAGCCCGGGCGGTCGCCGAGTTCGAGGCGCAGATCCGGGCGCATGTCGCGGGGGAGCCGAAGGAGTCCCTCGTCTACCCGCACCCCATCGCCTTCAATGCTCTCCCCGAGATCGACGTGTTCCTTGACAACGGCTACTCGAAGGAGGAGTGGAAGGTCGTCACCGAGAGCCGGAAGATCCTGCACCTGCCCGACCTCCGCATCTCCTGTACCGCCGTCCGGGTACCCGTCTTCGTCGGCCATTCCGAGGCCGTCCATGTCGAGACCCGCGACCCGGTGACGCCGGAACGGGCCCGCGAGATCTTCGCGGAGACTTCCGGCGTCGTCGTGATTGACGAGCCGCGCGAGCACCGCTACCCGCTCGCCACGGACGTGGCCGGTCGCGACGAGGTGTTCGTCGGTCGCATCCGGCGGGACCCCTCGGTCCCCGATGGCCGCGGGCTCGCCTTCTGGTGCGTCGGCGACAACCTGCGGAAGGGCGCGGCCACCAACGCCGTGCAGATCGCCGAGGTCCTCCTCGAACGAGGGTGGGTCGAGAAGGCCTCCGAGCGCCGGGCCGCGGGGTGACCGACGCCGAGCGCCGGGCGGCGCTCGAGGCGATCGCGACGGAGGTACGGGCCTGCAGGCTCTGTCGTCTCCACGCCAGCCGCACGAACGCCGTTCCGGGCGAGGGCAGCCCCGACACCGAGGTCGTCTTCGTGGGGGAGGGGCCCGGCCTCAACGAGGACCAGCAGGGCAGGCCCTTCGTGGGTGCCGCCGGCTCACTCCTGAACGAGCTTCTCGGCTTCGTCGGCTGGCGGCGGGAGGACGTCTTCATCGCCAACGTCGTGAAGTGCCGGCCGCCGGGGAACCGTGACCCGGAGGCCGATGAGATCGCAGCCTGTGAGCCCTTCCTTCGCCGGCAGCTCGAGGCGCTCGACCCGGCGGTGATTGTGACCCTGGGGCGGCACTCGCTCGGCGCGTTCCAGCCGGGCGCGCGGATCTCGGCGGCGCACGGCACCGCGCGTCGCGCCGACCCGGCGAGCGGCGCACGCAACGCCGTGGTCTACGCGATGTACCATCCAGCCGCGGCGTTCCGCCAGGCAGCGCTGAGGGAGACGCTCTTCGCAGAGATGGCGAACCTGCCCCAGGTGCTCATCGATGCCCGGGCCGCGCGCGATGCGCGGGCCGGCGACGCGCATCCCGGACCAGTCCAGGAAGGGCCGGTCGCGGAGGCGGCGGCGGACCTTGCAGCTGAGGCCGGCGACGCCGCCATTGCGGCGCCGCCATTGCGGGCGCCGCCATCGAGACGGCCGCAGTCGAGGTCGACGTCCGTGGCACCGATGTTCACGACGCCAGCCAGATGACATTCTTCTGACCCACTCAACCGGGATCGCCTCCCCGTAGCGCGACCCCACCACCCGAGGCCACCACAACAACTGATGCCAGAACGAACAGCCAAGGCGGCCGTCGCACGGCCGCGGACCCGCACCGGATCCAGCACCTCCCGCTCGACCTCATCTCCAGAGCCTTCCCTGCTGCGCTTCTTCGCGCTCGGCGGGCTCGGCGAGATCGGGAAGAACATGTACATCTTCGAGTACGGCGAAGACATCCTCGTCGTCGACTGCGGGCTGATGTTCCCCGACGAGGACATGTTCGGCATCGATTTCGTCATCCCGGATGTGACCTACCTGCGGGAGCACCGCGGCAACGTCCGCGCCGTGGTCATCACCCACGCGCACGAGGACCACATCGGCGGTCTTCCGTACGTGCTTCCGGAACTGCCGGGCGTTCCCGTCTATGCGTCCACGCTGGCGCGCGGCCTGCTCGGTGCGAAGCTCAAGGAACGCCACCTCCAGGACCACCCCATGCACGGCCTGGAGCCGGGAGACCGGGTCTCGATCGGCCCCTTCGAGGTCGAGCCGTTCCGCATCGGCCATTCGATCCCCGACGCCATGGGCCTGGCGATCCACACGCCCCTCGGGGTGGTTGTCCACACGGGCGACTTCAAGTTCGACCACACGCCGGTGGATGGGCGGCTCTCGGATTTCCACACCCTCGCCCGGCTGGGCGAGGAGGGAGTGCTCCTCCTCATCTCCGACTCGACCCGCGCCGAGAGCCCCGGCTACACCCCGTCGGAGCGCACCGTGGGCGACGCCTTCCACGAGATCATGGAGCCGCTCGATGGGCGCGTCATCGTAGCCACGTTCGCGAGCAACATCGCCCGCGTCCAGCAGGTGTTCGATGCCGCCGCGGCGTTCGACCGCAAGGTCTCGGTGGTCGGGCGCTCCATGGAGCAGAACGTCCGCATCGCCACCGATCTCGGCTACCTCGAGTACCCGTCGTCGCAGCTGGTGGCGAAGGACCAGATCAAGAACATCCTACCGGGCGACCTCGTCATCGCCACCACCGGGTCCCAGGGCGAGCCGATGTCCGGCCTGGCCCGCATGGCCAACCGGGATCATCGCTGGGTCGAGATCCAGCCCGGCGACACCGTCATCGTGAGCGCCAGCCCCATCCCCGGCAACGAGGAATACGTGGCCCGCACCATCGACAACCTCTTCAAGAACGGGGCCAACGTCTTCTACGACAGCATCCGCCGGGCGCACGTCTCCGGCCATGCCAGCCAGGAAGAGCTGAAGCTCATGATCGGGCTGACCCGGCCCAGGCACTTCGTGCCCATGCACGGAGAGTTCCGGATGCTCGTGCAACACGGGCGGCTCGCGGCCGAGATGGGTGTCGCGCCGGGCAACATCTTCATCATCGAGAACGGCCAGCCCGTCGAGTTCCGGGCGGATGGCTCGGCGCGCCGCGGCGCTCCCATCCAGGCGGGCTACGTCTTCGTGGATGGGCTCTCGGTCGGCGAGATCGGCGACGTCGTCCTGCGCGACCGGCGCGCCCTGGCGAGCGATGGCATGTTCCTCGTGGTCGTGACGGTCGACAAGCAGTCGGGCCGACTCGTCGGATCACCCGAGGTCGTCACCCGGGGGTTCGTGGACGACCTGTCCGATCCGATCGTGGCAGGAGCCGTCGAGCGCGTCATCCGGGCGATCGCGCACCCGGGTGAGCACACGAGCGAGGTCGCCCTCCTGAAGAGCGAAATCAAGGACAGCCTGTCGCGGTACCTCTACGAACAGACCAAGCGGCGGCCGATGGTCTTCCCGGTCGTGGTCGAGGTATAGGGCGTGACGAAGCCGCGGCGCACGACCGTCTCCCGGGGCACGTCGACCGCCCGTCGCGGGCGGGGCGTCTCGTCGCTGTCGCCGCAGCTCGCACGCTCGCTCCTGGGCATCGTCCTCCTCGTCCTGGGGGCCGTCACGCTCATCGCGCTTGCCCTGCCCGGCCAGGGCATCCTGAACCGGTACGTTTCCGACGTGCTGCGCCCGGCGTTCGGGCAGGGCGCCTGGCTGCTCCCGGTCCTCCTGCTGCTCGCGGGCGTCTTCGTGGAGCGCGCCCCGAACACCGGCTCGGGGTGGGGTGTCACGGCGCTCGGCGGTCTGATCGCGTTCCTCGGGGGACTCGGCCTCATCCACCTGGTGTGGGGCCAGGGCACCACCGAGGAGGCGCTCCGCGAGGGAGGCGGCTGGCTGGGCGCACAGCTGTCCGGCTACCTGTCGGATCTCCTGAGCCCGCCCGGTGCGTTCGTCGTCCTCCTCGGCATGGTGCTGGCGGGTGTCGTGATGCTGTTCAACCTCACGGTGCGCGGGCTCCTGTCGTCGGTGACCGCCCCCGGGCGGGTCATCGCGGGCGCCCTGACCACCGGCGGCGATGACGGGGAGGCTGCCGCGGCGCCGACAGGTGCTGCTGCGAGTAGCGGCCGGGCGCCCGGCAGGACCGGAGCCGGGCGGGCCGAGCGACCCGGAGAGACCGGATCCCAACCCGCCCTTCCACCTCCGGTCCCGAGCCCGCTGCCGATGAGCCAGACCGTGTGGTCAGGCGAACGCGCCGGTGCCGTCGGCGGAGGTGCTCCGGGAGCAGGGGGCACCGCGGCCGTCGCCGCGGGTGCCGCCGGGGCCGTGGGCGCGGCCGGGGCCGCCCTCACCGGTGTCGCGGGTGCGGCCGTCGCCGCGGGCGCGGCCGGGGCGCTTGGCCCTGACGGGTCCATCACTATCGACGACGCCGCGGGCCGCGAGCCGGGATTGCCGGCGGAACGCCTCCTCGCCGCCGAGGACTCCCCGGTGCCGCTCCACGAGCGCCCGTGGGTGTTTCCGGGCGCCGAGCTCCTCGACCTGCCGCAGCGCGGCAACGGCGCGGTGCTCATCGACCACGAGCGCAACGTCCGGATCATCGAGGAGAAACTCCGGAGCTTCCAGATCCCGGCCACGGTCACCGGCACGAACGTGGGCCCCGTGGTGACGCAGTACGAGGTGCGCCCGGACGTCCGGGTCAAGCTCTCGCGGATCGAGGCCCTGGCCGACGATCTCGCCATGGCGCTCGCCGCGCGAAGCATCCGCATCGAGGCCCCCATCCCCGGCAAGGATGTCGTGGGGATCGAGATCCCCAACCACGCCGCAGAGGTCGTGGGCCTGCGCGGGCTCTGGGACGATGCCCGCATGACCGACGCGACGAGCCGGCTGACGTTCGCCCTCGGCCGGGATGTTTCGGGCACGGCCTACGCGGTGGACCTGGCGAAGATGCCGCATCTGCTCATCGCCGGCGCCACCGGGTCGGGCAAGAGCGTGTGCGTGAACGCGCTGATCACGAGCCTCCTCATGCGGGCACGGCCCGACGAGGTCCGCCTCATCCTCGTTGACCTGAAGCGCGTCGAGCTCTCCGCCTACGACGGACTCCCGCACCTCCTCACCAACGTCATCATCGAGCCGGGTGATGCCAAGGCCGCCCTCAACTGGGCGGTCCACCAGATGGAGGAGCGATACAAGGCGCTCGCCTCCAGGACCGAGCGGAACATCACCGCCTACAACGCGAGCCCCCGGGTGGCCCCGGAAGAGCGGCTCCCGTACATCGTCATCATCATCGACGAGCTCGCGGACCTCATGATGCGCGAGGGCCGCAAGGTCGAGGACCCCATCGTCAGGCTCGCCCAGAAGGCACGGGCCGTCGGGGTCCACCTGGTCCTCGCCACCCAGCGCCCCAGCGTGAACGTCGTCACCGGGCTCATCAAGGCCAACGTCCCGTCGCGGATCGCCTTCGCGATGGCGTCGAACGTGGACAGCCGCACCGTCCTCGACGCTCCCGGGGCGGAGGACCTCATCGGTCGCGGAGACATGCTCTACCAGCCGGCCGACCTGCCGCGGCCGGTGCGCTTGCAGGGCGTCTTCGTGAGCGATCGCGAGGTGCTCGCGGTGACCGACCACTGGAAGGCGCAGGCGCCCGAGCCGCAATACGATCCCGAAGTGCTCGCCGCTCGCGAGGGCGAGGCTGAGGGCGGCGGCCGCTTCGGCTGGATGGCCGCCTTCTCCGAGGACGAGATGACCCAGCAGGCCGCCGAACTCGTCACCACGACCGGACGGGCCAGCACGTCCATGCTCCAGACGAAGCTGAAGATCGGGTTCAACCGGGCCACGCGGATCATGGACGAGCTCGAGCGATGCGGCGTCGTTGGACCGCAGGACCCCAGGAACCCGGCCGTCCCGCGCATCGTGTACGGTCCGGACAACTGGATCCGCAGCCTCGACGACGTCGACGACTGACCGCATGCCGCGAACCGACCCGCGCGACCCGCGACCGCCAGGCGATCAGCACCCCGAGGACGCCCCGGCGCCGGCCGTGCCCAGCCCCGACGAGGGTCGATCCGGATGGCGCACGCCGTGGCGGTTCTCGGGCGCAGGGTTCACGTCGGAGGCCGACGATCCCGATGGCCGTGGACGCACCAGCGCGGCCAACGGGGACGACGCGGGCGCCCGGGGAGCCACTGCACCGAATAGCGCATCGTGGACGCCGCCTGCCGATGCGGCGGACCCGGGGGGCCCCGGTGCACCGGGAAGCGACTCAGAAGCTGCGGGCGAGCCGGCCGCAGCGACGACGCCGGCCTCGCGGGAGCGTTCTCGCCTCGGTACCCGCGCCTTCTCCGCCCGCTCGCTCGGGCGCGCCCGGCCGCCCACCAGCACGGACGCGGCAGCGGTGACCCTTGGCGACCTCCTGCTCACGGCCCGCGAGCGGAAGGGCGTGGACCTCTACCGGGCCGAGCGCGACACGAAGATCAGGGCCCGGTACCTGGCGGCCCTCGAGCGCGGTGACTATGCCGAACTGCCGGGCGCCGTCTACACGAAGGGGTTCCTGCGCAACTACGCCTCCTACCTCGGCCTGGATCCCGACGTCGTGCTCGCGCAGTACCACCGCGAACACCGTGCAGGTCGCACGGAGCGCGTGGCGATCGTGCCGAGGTCGCTCGAGGCCCCGCGATCGGGCTTCACCCTCACACCCGGTCTCGTGGTGGGCGCGATCCTGGTCATCGCCGTGCTCGCCTTCGCCGGGTTCATCGTCCTCCAGCTCTTCCGGTTCTCGCGGCCACCCACGCTCGTTGTGACCGAGCCGCTGACCCTCGTCGCCGAGATGCCCGGCGTCGACCGCACCGTCCTGGTCGGCACGAGCGATCCCGGGGCCACGATCACGATCCGGGGGCCCGGCGGCCAGCCCGTGCGCGTGAGCGCCGACAGCTCCGGCGACTGGCAGAAGGAGGTCGCCCTCAACAAGGGGCGCAACGACTTCACGATCACCGCCACGGACCCTGTCACGGCGAAGGACTCGCCGCCGGTCAGCCTCATCATCAGCGTGCCCATCCCGGTGAGCCAGGCTCCGACGCTGACCGTGACAAGCCCGAACAAGGATGCCGAGTTCGAGAACGGAGCTGTCCCCATCCAGGGCACGACGACGGGTGTCTCGGTGACGGTCTCCGCGAAGTACACCGGGCCGGCCGTGACGCCGGCGCCCGGCAGTGCACCGCCCGAGACGCCCGCCAAGCCGCGCGCCAAGTCGATCAAGGTCGGCCCGGACGGCGCGTTCTCGGACTCGTATCCGCTCGCCCCGGGACGCTGGACGCTGACCATCCGGGCCACCGGCGACGAGGAGAAGACCACCACGGAAACGCGGGCCATCACGGTCTCCTACACCGGGGTCAGCCTCGTCGTGGAGGTGAAGGGCACGAAAGCCTGGATCAAGGTGTGGGCCGACGGGAAGCTCGACCCGGAGTTCGGCGAGGGCGGCCAGACCCTGCCCGCCGGCACCACCCTCGAGTTCAACGCGCGCAAGTCCGTCGAGATCCGCACCGACTCCGCGGGGGCGACCTCCTTCACCGTGAACGGCGAGCCGGTCGGGACGCTCGGCAAGGTGGGTGAGGCGGGGACCTGGCTCTTTGCGCCCCCGGCTGCGCCGAAGAAGACGACCAGGGAGTAGGGGAGGGCAGGCGTGGCGTCCGCCGACGAGCCGCTCGTCGACCTCGCGCGGCAGGTCCAGGACCGCTTTCTCGCTTCTGGATGGACCCTGGCGACCGCCGAGTCGTGCACCGGCGGGCTCCTCGCCCACCTGCTGACCGAGGTTCCGGGGTCGAGCGAGTACTTCTCGGGCGGGGTCGTCTGCTACGCGAACGAGGCGAAGGTCACGGCGGCCGGCGTCCCCCGCGAGACACTCGAGGCCCACGGCGCGGTCTCCGCCCAGGTCGCGGTCGCCATGGCCGAGGGCATCCGCGCGCGCCTGGACGCAGACGTGGCCGTTGGCGGTGACGGGCATCGCCGGCCCGGGAGGCGGGTCGGAGGCCAAGCCGGTGGGCCTGACGTACGTGGCGCTCGCAGACGACACCGGCCACGAAGTCCGACGGTTCCTCTGGCGCGGAGATCGCCACGAGAACAAGCTCGCCAGCGCCGAGGCGGCGCTCATGCTCCTCCTCGACCGGCTCGCCGGCGGGGCGGACGGGGGTGCGAGGTGAACCGTCCCATCCGCACCGCCGGGGATGTCGGGCGCGGGCTGGCCGCGGCCCGGCAGGCCAGATCGATCATCCCCGGCGAACGAATCCACGTCCTGGGTGCGGCGGGCGCCGGTGCCTCCGCGGCCGCCTACCTCGCCGCCCGCGCGGGCGCGGCTGTCACCGCGTGCGATCCCGGGACCCCCTCGCCCTACACGCCGCCGCTCGAGGCGCTGGGCATCGCGGTGGCACCTGCTCACGACGCGGCGCACGTCACGGCCGACGGACGCACGCCCCTGGTCGATCGGCTCGCCGTCACGAAGGCGCTGACCGCGATCGCCCCCGACCACCCGGAGCTTGCCGCCGCCCGTGCGCTCGGCGTGCCCGCCGAGCCCTGGCAGCAGGTCGTGGCCGACGCGGCCGCGACGTCGGGCGCCCGCCTGGTGGCCGTGGCCGGGACCCACGGGAAATCCTCCAGCGCGGGGTGGCTCACCGCGCTGCTCGTCGGCGCGGGAAGAGACCCCGGCGCTTTCGTCGGCGCCCTCATGCCAGCCGCCGTGACGGGCGGCTTCCCGGGCACGGCGCGGTGGGGGGAGGGACCTGAGTTCGTGGTCGAGGCCGACGAGTACGCAGGCAACTTCGACCCGTATCGCCCATCGGTCGCGGTGCTGCTGAACGCCGAGTGGGACCACCCCGATGTCTTCGCTGATGAGGACGCCGTCCTGCGGGCATTCGAATCCTGGATCCGCCGGGCAGCCGGGGGAGGGGAGCCGCCGCCCACCCTGGTGATCAACGTCGGGGATCCGGGGGCTGCGGCGGTCGCGAGGCGCCTGGCCGACTGGGATGGCGATATCGTCGCCGTCGCCCTGGCAGACGCTGAAGCAGCGGACGACCGCGACCTTGCGCGTGCCTCTGTCGGGCTCGCGGCGCAGTTCCGCACCGCCCGGGGACCTGCCCGTGGCGCAGCGGCCCGGGTCCTCAGCGCGGACGTCTCCGGAACGACGATCGAGATCGTGGTGTCCGGGCTCGCCCCCGGTGCGTCCGGTGCCGGGCAGGAGCCTCTCATCGCTCGCCTCGCCCTCCCCGGACTCCATGTCGTGCAGAACGCCCTGTGCGTCGCGGCCGCGGCGCTGCTGCTGGGCGTCCCGACCGCCGATGTCGTGCGTGGCCTCGAGGCCTTCCGGGGCGTCGGCCGCCGCCTCGAACTGAAGGGCGAACCCCGGGGCGTCGCAGTGCTCGACGACTACGCGCACCACCCCACGGCCATCGCGGCCACGCTCGCCGCCGTCCGGCAGCGCTACCCCGGCCGGCGCGTCTGGGCCGTCTACGAGCCCCTGACGTACCACCGCACGGCGGCGCTCCTGGATCGTTTCGCCGACGTGCTCGCTTCAGCCGCCGACGAAGTGGTGATCGCCGACATCTGGCCCGGGCGCGATCCCGACACGTCCATCGCCTCCGCCGAGGGGCTCGCTGCGGCCGTCCGCGAGCGTGGCCTGCCCAGCGCAGCCGCTCCCGGTGATGTGGTCGCCACCGCGAGCTACCTGGCCGCCCGGGTCGTCCCCGGCGACGTCGTCCTCGTAATGGGCGGCGGTCACTCGTACCGTATCGCCGAGCGCCTCGTCGACCTGCTCACGAGCACGATCGCATGGTGACCCAGCCACAGGCCCAGGACCTCCTCGACGCGTACAAACGAGCCCTCGAAGGACTTGACGTCGATCTCGCCGTCTCCCTGTACGGCGAGGACGCCGATCTCCGGGACGACCCCTTCGAGCCACCCCGTGCCGGCCTTCTTGAGATCCGCGCCCGCTGGAACAACCTCGCCGCCACCCGCACGCACGTCGAGCTTGACATCGAACGCTCGTGGGTCGTCGGAGACACGGTCCTCGCGTCGTGGCACGGCGCCCACACGGTTCGCCGGACTGCCGAGCGGTTCCGCCAGCGGGGCTTCCTGACCTTCGACCTCGACGCCGAGGGCCTGATCACGCGCGAGCGCCGCTGGGTCCTCGAGCGCAGTGTCGGCCTCGATTTCCACCTGGGCGCCCGAGACCGACGCATCGTGAGGAAGGCTGCATCCGTGCGCGAGCCCGCCAGCCCGCTCGAGACCTACCTCGCCAGCGTCAACCCGGGGCGTGCGCCGCTCGTCACCGCGCTCCACGCCGCGGTACTCGGCGCCCACCCGGACCTCGAGGTGGCCATCAAGTACCGGATGCTCATGTTCGCGCTGCGCGGAGACTGGCGGCACTGGGTCTGCGCGATCGACGCGCATCCGAAGCCAGGCGTCGCCCTGCGGTTTCTCTTCGGCGTCCTCCTCGCCGATCCCCGCCGCGTTCTGCGCCCCGGCAGCTCCGTGCTGATGACCTGGGACTTCGGTACAGGCGATTCGGTTGACCCAACCGGCGTCGGCGCGTACGTGGCCGAAGCCGTCGTTCGCTACCCGGAGTACCGGGCCAACGCCCGCGAGATCGAGGCGGCCAGCAAGGCCTCTGCGGCGAAGCGCGCGCCGAAGAAGACGGGCGCCTGAGCCGAAGGGAGATCGGTCGGCAGTGCCCTCAGGCTTGCCGCGCCGCAACGTCGAGGTGGGGAACCCCCACAACTTCCAAGCCGCCGATGCCCGCGAAATCGTCGGCGTTGCACGTGTAGAGCGGGAGCCCATTGGCGATCGCAATGGCCGCGATCATCGCGTCGTACGCACGGGCGGGTGACTTCCGGCCAGACCGGCGGAGGGACGCCGCCACCTGACCGAACGCTCGGGCCGCTGCCGCGTCGAAGGGGAGGGGATCAAAGTCGGCCTCGGCCTGCTGGAGGTGCGCCTGGCGGGCGGCTCTCTCGGCCTCATCCTGCGCCACGAGCGGGCCGACCGCGAGCTCGGCGAGGGTGACCACGGAGATGAGGGGATGTTCGGGCAGAGATGACGCGTCGAGCAAGCGCGACAGCAGGATCACCGTGCTGGTGTCGAGGAGACCGGATCGGGCAGCGGTCACAGCCGGGGGTCGAGCGTCGCGTCGAGATCCGCGCGAAGAGAAGCGCCTTCGACAGCGGGCAAGCGTCTCCACCGCCCCAGGAGGACCGCCGCCGTGAGGGCGACCCCAGGTAGTGGGCGAAGCTCGGCAACCGGTCTCCCTGCCCGGGTCACGATCAGGCGCTCGCCGGCGGCGACACGGTCGACGACGTCCCCACCGTGGTTGCGGAGTTCCCTGACCGTCACCTCTGCCATGGACGGCATTGTATTACGCGTGAGACATGGCCCGGTCGTCAGATGATCTGGTAGGCTACGGCGCTTCCATCAGCTGGGGGTCCAAACCATGTCGAAGATCACGCCCTGCCTGTGGTTCGATGGCCAGGCCGAAGAGGCCGCCAAGTTCTACACCTCGCTCTTCCCCGACAGCCGAGTCGACAACGTATCGCGGTCACCGGCCGACAATCCCAGCACGTCTGCCGGCGAGGTCCTCCTCGTCTTCTTCACGCTGTCTGGCCAGCCGTTCATCGGCGTGAACGGCGGGCCGCAGTTCCCCTTCACCGAGGCGGTGTCCTTCCAGATCGACTGCGAGGACCAGGCCGAGGTTGACCGGTACTGGGATGCGCTGGTGGAGGGGGGAGGGGAGCACAGCATGTGTGGCTGGCTGAAGGACCGCTTCGGGCTCTCGTGGCAGGTCGTCCCGCGGGAGATGGGCGAGCTGCTCGGTGGCCCCGACCCCGAGGGCGCCGCCCGCGCCATGCAGGCGATGCTCCAGATGCAGAAGCTTGACGTCGCGAAGCTCCGCGAGGCGTACGGGAGTACCGCTTCCTGACCTGGTCGCGCCACGCGCGGGCACATTGGCACAGAGAGGCACCGGCGATGTCACCCCTTGACAGCCGCATTCGAGCGGCTCATACCACCCCTTGACGGGAGGCATTGACGCGCGGCCCACACATGGCCGCCGGGACCGCGCCGAGCCACTGGCGAACCCGACCCGCCCGCCTGCCCGGAGTCCTGGCTCGGAGGGGAGGGCCGATGTCTGGTGCGGTCATAGCCACCGCCATAACGTCGTTCGCCGGCTTCCTCCTGAACAGCGCGGTTCTCGGTCTCGTCCTGCTGCGAGGCAGGAAGACCTACCACTACATCTTCTCCGGCTACCTCTTCATCTGCGCCCTGTGGGACCTCGGCATCTTCCTGTCGATGATCCGGAACGACCATGTCAACGAACTGCCCACATACGGCACCATCGTCTGGTGGCCGTGCACCTTCATGACCGCCATCATCTACACGTTCACCTGCACCTACCTGGATCAGCCCAGGAAGCTGCGAACGATCTTCCTGTGGGTGGTCTGTACCATCGCCTTCCTTCTTGGCGTCACCGGCCTGGGCGGCAGGATCGTGGGTGTCTATGACTACAGCTGGGGGCACATCTACCGGCCAGATTCGATGCTCCTCAACAGCACTCTCGTGGCCCTGCCCCTCATGGTTCTCTTCGGCCTGTCTGCCCTCTGGTACCTGTTCCGTGCCTACAGGCAGGAGTCCTCACCACTGCGACGGCGCCACATCCTGTACATCCTGGTCAGCTTCACCATCATCCAGCTGGCCACGACGAAAGTCGCCATCCTCTATGGCCTGGACAATGCCTTCCTCATGCCGGCCTGCATGTTCCTGAACGACGTTGCCGCCGCCCTGGTGGGCATCGCCATCGTGAAGGACCGGCTCCTCGATATCACCCTCGTCATCAGGAAGACAGCCGTGTACTCCCTGCTGGGGGCGCTGGTGGTCTTCGTCTTTGCCCTCTCCGAGCACCTGCTGGCCACATACGTGGGAGAGGTGCTTGGCGAGTCGTCGATCTACACCTACCTGATCTCGGTAGCGGCGGTCATTGCAGTGGTCATGCCGGTCAGGAAGCGCGTTGAGCGGACCGTTGACCGGCTCTTCGCCCACAAGAGCGTGAGTTTCTAGCGACCATCCCTCATCGACGGGGTCGCAGGGACTCAGGCCGCGCCGGTTCGCTTCGTGTCGCATCCCGTGACGAAACGTGGCACGCTCGCCGCTCCCTCTTGATGCGTCCCGCTCCCAGCCTCACGCCCAAGGCTCCGCTGTCTCCCCGGGCGCCGCGTGCTGGCTCGGCCGCCCTTGATACCTACGCTACGCGCCTTCCCCTTGCGTACTCCAGAGTGACATAACTTATCTTATCGGCACTAGTGCGGCCACCTGGCAACCGCCCGAACGCCCTTACCGATCCTCCGAACCTCGAGGGGCGGAACGGTTCCCCGGCCTTCTGCCTGCAACCATGACCGTCCCTGGGCACCAGCTCGACCGCACGGCTGGCCGGCTCGTAAGCGCCGCACTGGCGTCGGGTGAACCACGCGCGACGCCGCCGCGGATGTCGTCCGCCGGTCTTGGCGACGTCTGCATCAGGTGGGGACTACGTAGAAATACGTAGTCACGGGCCCAGCCTGATCTCCATTGGTGCGGCAATGCGCCGACTCCGGCGTGCCGGATACGCGATAGATGTTAGTCGCCCGGTTGGGGCACGGCCTCCGCAGCAACCGTCACGACCGCGCGTCCGTGCGTGGCATCGGCCACGCAGGCGCGCAGCGCCGCCGCGCGATCCACCGGGATGCGCTGCGCGAGCACGGCGCAGTTCCCTCGCGGCTGGAGCTGCTGAAGTGTGCCGAACGCCCCCATGCAACGCCTGGTTGCCGCGACATCGGCGTACGGGACGGTTATCTCGACGCACGCCCAGTGGACGCGCAGGGAGCGCCCGGCGCCCTCAAGGGCAAGGCGCGCGGTTCCCCCATAGGCCCGCACGAGTCCGCCGGTGCCGAGGTTCGTCCCGCCGTAGTACCGGGTGACGACGGCGACGACATCGCCGACGTCGCTGTGCTGCAGGGCCGAGAGGATGGGTCGCCCGGCGGTCCCGTGGGGCTCTCCGTCATCGCTGAGACCGATAGACGCGGTCGTACCCGGCGGGCCTGCGACGTAGGCCCAGCAGTGGTGGGTCGCGTCGGGGAACTCGTCGCGCACGCGCTGCACGAACGTTGCGGCCGTCCGGGCGTCCTGCGCGGGACCGATGGTGGCGATGAACCGGCTGTTCCGGATCGTCTGCTCGACACGATGCACGCCGGCCGGGATCTCGTACCCCGGAGGACGGTCACGACTGTCCACCGAGGCGGGGCGAGGATGACGTGCCACGCGACCCATTCAAGCACGCGTGGGGCCACCATGCGCGCCGGCTCGGACGCTCCGGAGACCGAGATCCCCTCCCCCGCGGCGAACGCTACGGGGCGGCGGGGGATCGCCAGCGGGCCCTCCGTTGCCGTCAGGGACGGCAGCGCGGACGACGGTCAGGCGTGTCCGCCGGCGCTTTCGGCCGCCGAGCGCAGCTCCCCGGCCAGGGAAGGAGCCACGCGGCCCCGCACCCTGACGTCGTGGGCGCGGTAGTCCATCTCGACCGTGCCGCGCTCGCGGACCCGCGCCAGGAGCTCCCCCGCCGTGTACGGCACGGTCACGTCCACCTCCGTCCAGAGCTCACCGAGAAGGGCCGACAGGCGGGCCCGCAGGGTCTCCAGGCCGTAGCCGGTGAGGGCGGACACGAGAACGGCCGGGCCGATCGACGGCGCCGGCGCATCCGAGTCGCGCGCCTCCGCCTCGATGAGGTCGGCCTTGTTGTAGGCGACAAGGCGGGGCTTGGCGCCCGCGCCCAGCTCGTCGAGGACCGCCTGGACGGTGGCGCGGTGCTCCGCGTGGCGTCGGTCGGAGGCGTCGACCACCTCGATGAGGACATCGGCGCGGGTGACCTCCTCGAGCGTGGCCCGGAAAGCGTCCACCAGCTGGTGCGGGAGCTTGTGGATGAAGCCCACCGTGTCGGTGACGATGACCGTCTGCCCGTCGCCGAGCTTCGCGGCGCGGCTCGTCGGGTCGAGGGTGGCGAACAGCCGGTCCTCCGCGCGGGCCGCCTCGGAGCCAACGAGCGAGTTGAGGAGGGTGGACTTCCCGGCGTTCGTGTAGCCGACGATCGCCACCGTCGGGACGAGGCGCCGGTCCCGCGCCCGGGACGCCGTCTCACGCTGCCGCCGCACTCCCTCCACGCGCTCCTTGAGCTTCTTGATCCGCTCGCGGATGACGCGCCGGTCGGTCTCCAGCTGGGTCTCCCCGGGACCTCTTGTGCCGATGCCGCCGCCGGTGCGGGAGAGGTGGGTCCAGAGGCGCGTGAGGCGCGGGAGCTGGTACTCCAGCTGGGCGAGTTCCACCTGGAGCCGGCCCTCGTGGGTCTGCGCGTGCTGGGCGAAGATGTCGAGGATGAGGCCGCTGCGATCGAGGATCTTGCAGCTGAGGAGACCCTCGAGGGAGCGCTGCTGGTTCGGCTTCAGCTCGTCGTCGGCGACGAGGAGCGTGAACCCCGTCTCGGCCTTCGCCTCGACCAGCTCCTCGGCCTTGCCCTTCCCCATGTACCACGCAGGATCGACGTGGCGGCGACGCTGCCACTCCACCCCCACGACCTCGGCGCCGGCGGTGTCGACGAGCGCGGCGAGCTCGCCCAGCGACTCCTCGGCCGTCCAGCCGGGCTCCGACGCGGTGTCGACCGCCACGAGGAAGGCGCGCTCTCGCGGTGGCTCGAGGACGATGAGGCGGTCACGCTCTGCCATCAGCAGCCCGCCATGCTCAGGCCCGCACCGCGGCGAGGAAGCGCTCCACGGCCGCCTGCGCCGGCGAGAGCGGGTCGCCGTCGGCGTCGAGCCAGCGAATGTCGTGCGCGGCGCCGAACCACGTGCGTTGCCGGCGCGCGTAGGCCCGCGTGCGCACGATCGTCTCGCCGAGGGCTGCCTCTCGGGTCATCCGTCCTTCGACCACGGCGATCGCCTCCCGGTAGCCCAGGGCGCTGAGCGCCGGCAGGTCCGGGCTGAACCGGGATCGGAGCCGGGCCGCCTCCGTCAGCAGGCCCCCCGCGAACTGCCCTGCGGCGCGGTGGGCGATCCGCTCGCGGTGGAGGGCGTGGTCGAGCCGGAGGCCCAGCCAGAGAACGGGGGCCGGGTAGCCGCGGGGCGGCGCAGGCGACTTGTCACCCACGAGGATCGCCCGCTCGAGCGCGCGGACCACGCGGCGGGGGTTGGCGAGGTCGGTTCGGCCGGCAAGCGACGGGGCCAGCTGGCGGAGCCGCTCGGCGCACGCGGGAAGGCCGAGTTCGGCCAGTTCCGTCTCCAGCCGTGCGCGCACCTCCGCGTCGTGCGGCGCCTCGTCGTACGGGACACCTCGGGCCACGGCGTCGATGTACAGGCCGGTGCCGCCGACCAGCATCGCCACCCGGCCGCGGCCGGAAATGCCGGCGAGCGCAGCCAGGGCCTCCTCCTGGTACAGCGAGACGCTGAACGGCTCATCCGGGTCCACGAGGTCCAGGCCGTGGTGTGGCGCGAGCGCCCGTTCTCCCGCCGTCACCTTCGCGGTCCCGATGTCCATCCCGCGGTAGACCTGCCTCGAGTCAGCGCTGAGGATCTCGAATCCGCCGATCATCGTGGCGAGGCGCAGCGACAGGTGCGTCTTGCCGGTGGCGGTGGCCCCGCAGATGACGACGAGCGGAGGAAGGGGACGCTCCTGCCGGGGTCCCGGCTGGCCGGGCCTGGCCGTGGCGTTGCCGAAGCGGCGCTCAAGCTCAGGCGGAGCCATCTGCCACCAGCGAACCGGACAGCGCGTACGGCCCGGCGTGGTCCACGCGGACGGGAACGAGCCGGCCGACCAGGTCGGGGGTCCCGTCCAGGTGGACGAGCCGGTTGTCGCGGGTCCGCCCGGAGACGCGGACGCGTGCGGTCCCCTCCCCCGGGGCATCCGAGTGCTCGTGCCCGTGGCGCGTCCGAACCTCGTCGACGAGGACCTCCGCCACGCGTCCGACCCATGCTCGGTTGTGCTCCAGGCCGATCCCCTCCTGGAGTGCCAGGAGCTCGTTCAGCCGGCGCTTCTTCTCGGCCGGCGCGACGTCGTCGGGCATCTGGGTCGCCGGCGTGCCTGGCCGCGGCGAGTACGCCGCCGCGTACACCGTGTCGAATCGGACCTCCCGGAGAAGCCCCATCGTCTCCTCGAACTCCGCGCCGGTCTCCCCGCAGAACCCGACGATGACGTCGGTCGTCAACCCGATGCCGGGGACCGCGTCGCGAAGCCGGTCGATCAGGCGCCGGTACGAGTCGGCGGTGTACTGCCGGCCCATGCGGCGGAGAACCTCGTCGGAGCCGGACTGGACGGGCAGGTGCAGGTGCTCGCACACGGACGGGTACTCCGCCATGGCGGCGATGAGCCGGCCCGAGAGGTCCCACGGGTGCGAGGTGATGAACCGCTGGCGCGCGATGGCGGGTCGGCCATCCTGGCCCCGGATCGCGTCGATCGCCGCCAGGAGTGCGGCGATGTCGGGTCTGCCGAGGAGATCGAGCTTGCGGCCGAGTTCCCGCTCGCCAGTCACCTGCGCGAACCGTGGGTCCGTCGGCAGGTCGTGCCCATACGAGTTCACGTTCTGCCCGAGAAGGGTCACCTCCCGGTAGCCGGCTGCTGCCAGCTGCCGAGCTTCGGCGACCACCTCGTCGAACGGCCGGCTCCGCTCCGGGCCCCTGGTGAGCGGGACGATGCAGTACGTGCACGTCTTGTCGCAGCCGTAGATGATCGGCAGCCAGGCCGCGATCGCGCTGCGCCGCGCAACGCGCCCCTCCTCGAGGGCGGCCGCTCGCGCCGCGGCAAGCCGGTCGGCGACGGAACGGCCCACCGGGCCCTCACGGCCGGCCACCGTAGACGACAGCAGAGGCGGCCAGGCGCCGCGGGCACCTGCGTCCGCACCTGCTCCGGCCGCGTCCGTGGAGAACCCGCCGGGCGCAGTCATGCTCCCGAGGCCGAGCCGGACCGTCAGCTCCGGCTCCTCGTCCGGCCGCAGGAAGAGGTCGACCGCAGGATACCGGCGAGCGAGGCGCCGCCGGTCCTCTCCATGAACAGCGCACCCCGCCAGGACGACGCGGAGGGCAGGCTTTGCGGCCTTGAGTTTCGCGAGCTGTCCCTGTCTCCCGATGATCTTCTTCTCGGCCGTGTCGCGGACCGAACAGCTGTTGATGACGATGAGCTCGGCGGACTCCAGCGAGGATGCCTCCTCGCAGCCGGCCGCCAGGAGGGCGCCCGCCATCTCCTCCGAGTCCGATTGGTTCATCTGGCAGCCCAGCGTCCAGACGTGGAAGCGGGGCAGCGAGCACCGCGTCCGTGGCGAACTCGGCGAGTCGCGCCGGAGGCGGGCTCGGCCGGCGCGGCGCAGCCGTGGCGCGCCCCTGGAGCGGCGGATCGAGGACTGGGAGCATCCGGCTCGTCATCGGCACTGCCAGTCTACCGTCGGAGCACAGCGGGTCCCCGCGTGGTCACCTCTTCGTCATCCGTCAACGAGCCGGCCGATGCGCTCGATGTGGCGCGCACGACCGCTGTCGATGTCCACGTCGACCTGGAAGGCGTTGAAGACCACCGGGCCGGTACCAACCTCGAACCGGGTTGGCAGCCCGGTGAGGAAGCGCGGCAGCACCGTCCCCGGTTCGAACCCGATGACGCTGTGGATCGGACCCGTCATGCCGATGTCGGAGATGTACCCGGTACCGTGCCGCAGGATTCGCTCGTCTGCGGTGACCACGTGGGTGTGGGTTCCGCAGACTGCGCTCACGCGACCGTCGAGGTAGAGGCCGAGGGCGTTCTTCTCGCTCGTCAGCTCGCAGTGGAAGTCGACCAGGCGCACGGGAGGCAGCTCGGTGGCACCGCTGTCGAGCAGCTCGTCCATGACGGTGAACGGACTGTCGATCGGCTGCATGTACGTTCGACCCTGGATGTTCACCACCGCGATCTCGATGCCGTTCCGCGGCGTGGAAGACCCCCCAGCCGCGGCCGGGCACGCCGTCGGCGCCGTAGTTCAGCGGCCGCAGGATCCGCTCGTCGCGGTCGAGTTCGGGGTAGATCTCGCGCTTGTCCCAGACGTGGTTGCCGCTGGTCAGGACATCCACGCCGGCCGAGAAAAGCGCGGCCGCGGTCGACGCGGTGAGTCCCATCCCCGCAGCCGCGTTCTCCGCGTTGGCGGTGACGAAGTCGATCGCTCGCTCCTCGCGCAGCCCGGGCAGGACCGCGTCGAGGGCCGTTCGGCCCGGCCGCCCGATGATGTCACCCACCATGAGGACCCGGACCGTGCCCCCGGCGGGGCGATCCGGCGGTGGAGCAAGACGGTCGAGCGCCTGGACGGCCTCACCCTCGCGTCGCACGGTCGGCCGCGCCGCTACTTCGCGTACTCGACGGCTCGCGTCTCGCGGATGACCGTCACCTTGATCTGGCCGGGGTACGTGAGCGACTCCTCGATCTTGCGAACGATGTCCCGGGCGAGGCGCATCGAGGCGAGATCGTCGATCTCCTCGGGCCGGACAAGGATGCGGATCTCACGACCGGCCTGGACGGCAAACGAGCGCTCGACACCGACGAAGCTGTTCGCGATCGCCTGCAGGTCCTCCAGTCGCTTCACGTAGGCGTCCATCGACTCGCCACGGGCCCCCGGCCGGCTCGCGCTGATCGCGTCCGCGATCTGCACGATCGGTGCCTCCACGCAAGCGAAATCCACCTCCTGGTGGTGCGCGGCGATGGCGTTGACCACGCGTACCGGCAGATTGCTCCGCTGCGCGATCTGTCCACCGATCGCGGCGTGCGCGCCCTCGACCTCGTGGTCCACCGCCTTGCCGATGTCATGGAGGAGCCCGGCGGTCTTCGCCACCTGCACGTCGGCGCCCACCTCGGCCGCGATGATCGCCGAGAGGCGGCTGGTCTCGATGGCATGGCGAAGGACGTTCTGTCCGTAGCTGGTTCGGAACTTCAGCCGGCCGAGCAGCTTGATGATCTCGGGCGGAAGGCCGGGAACCCCGGCGTCGTACGCGGCGGCCTCGCCCGCCTGACGCATGGCGACATCGACCTCCGCCCGGGCCTTGCCGACGACTTCCTCGATCCTGCCCGGATGGATGCGCCCGTCCTGCATGAGCTTCGTCAGCGACAGGCGAGCGACCTCGCGTCGTACCGGGTCGAAGCCGCTGATGAGGACCGAGTCGGGCGTATCGTCGATGATCAGGTCGATCCCGGTGGCCTGCTCGAGAGCACGGATGTTGCGCCCCTCGCGGCCGATGATCCGGCCCTTCATCTCCTCCGACGGAAGCGGAACCACGCTCACGGTCGCCTCGGCGGTGTGATCTGCGGCGATCCGCTGGATCGCCGTCAGCAGGACGTCCCGGGCGCGTTCGTCGGCCTCTTCTCTCGTCTTGCGGTCGATCGCCCGGGCGACCCTCACGGCGTCGTGCTCCGCCTCCTCGCGGACCGCCTCGAGGAGCTGGGCCTTCGCCTGTTCGGCAGTCATGCCGCTCACGCGCTCCAGGGCCGCGATCTGCTCCTCGCGAGCCTTGGCCAGGCTTTCGCGCTGCTCCTCGAACTCCCGCTCGCGCGAGAGCAGCTTGCGGTCGCGTTGTTCGAGGATCTCAGCGCGCTGGTCGAGTTGTTCATCGCGCTGGAGGAGCCGGCGCTCCAGGTTGGAGAGTTCGCCGCGCTTCGCCCGTTCCTCATCGGCGGCTTCGCGCTGGAGGCGGACCTGTTCGTCCTTCGCCTGGAGGATCAGTTCCTTCTGCTGGGCGCGAGCCTCGGCGACGATGCGACCGGCCTTCTCCTGGGCGGCTCGGACCGTCTGGGCGGCCCACAGGCCACGCGCGGCGAATCCGACGGCCGCCCCGATCAGGGCCGCCACGGCCACGGCCGCGACGAGCAGGATGGGGTCATTCATGCTGGCAGCCTCCCGTCCAGCGGCAACGCTGGATGGTGCGTGGGTATGTTCGGCAGTGAGCCGCCCCCGCCCCCGGGGACGGCCCTCCAGCTGGGCAAGCACCTGCGGGCCGCAGGTCGGGCATCCCGTCCGTTGTGCGCGCCAGGCGCAGTGTCAGGCTGCTGCGAAGCGTATACGGGGCAGGCAGGAGCGTCAAACGCGCGGCTCAGTCCGCGTCGGCCTGGGTGCCCTCTCCGCCCCCGCCGTTCGCCTCGAGCCACTCGATCACGGTCTCCCGGCAGGTCCCCGGGTCGAAGCCGCTTCTCGCGAGGAGTGCGTAGGCTCGCTGGCGTCGCCGGTGCAAGTCCGCCTCGCGCAGCAAGCCGCGGCCCCTCCGTTCGAGCAGCCGGCGCGCCGCCAGGGCGTCGGCAGTGCCGCCCTCATCGGCACCGAGCGATCCAAGGCCCATCGCGCCTGCGTCCGCCTGGCCGCCGGCTCGACCCTCGTCGCCGGCCACCCCGCCGCGCCGGCGCTCGACGAGGGCCCGGCCCACCACGTCAGCATCTACGCCCCGCGCGAGGAGTTCGCGTCTCAGCGCCGCCTCCCCGCGTGGCCGTGACCGGTCCCGGCTCTCCATCCAGGCCCGCGCGAACGCCTCGTCATCGAGATACCCGGCGTCGGTGAGCCTGACGATCGTGGCCTCCACGAGCGACGGCGGATAGCCGGCCGCCACGAGATGACGGCGCACCTCGCCCGCCGCGCGCGGGCGCACCTCCAGGTACCGGCCCGCCGCATCCAGCACGGGGCGGACGTCGGTCAGCTCCGCGCGGGCAGCGCGCCGCTCCGCGGCATGTATGCGGCGATCATCCGGTCTTCCCGTCACCGCAGCCCGGTCCCGTGCAAACCCGCCGGCGGGACCGCAGCCGGCCTACTCCGCCTCCGAGATCCCCTCGACCGGCAGGCGGATCGTCGTCACCTTCGCCCGGATGTCAACCTCGATCCGGTCGGCCAGGTCCCGGTTCTGGCGCAGGAACTCCTTCGCGGCCTCCCTCCCCTGCCCAAGCCGGGTCTCCCCGTAGGTGAACCACGCACCGGTCTTGTCCACGACCTCGGTGGCCACGCCGACGTCGAGGAGCCCCCCTTCGCGTGAGATCCCGGTCCCGTACATGATGTCGAACTCGGCGACCCGGAACGGCGGGGCCAGCTTGTTCTTCACGACCTTGACGCGGATGCGGCTGCCGATCGGGTCTGTGCCGGACTTGATGGTTTCGATGCGGCGAATGTCGAGGCGCAGGCTCGAGTAGAACTTGAGGGCCCGGCCCCCGGGGGTCGTCTCGGGGTTCCCGAACATGACCCCGATCTTCTCGCGGAGCTGGTTCGTGAAGACGAGGGCCGTGTTCGACCGGCTGACGGCGCCGGTGAGCTTGCGGAGGGCCTGGCTCATGAGACGCGCCTGGACGCCCATGAAGGAGTCGCCCATCTCCCCCTCGATCTCGGCGCGCGGCACGAGCGCCGCGACGGAGTCGACGACGACGCAGTCGATGCCCGACGAGCGGATGAGCGTCTCGGTGATCTCCAGCGCCTGCTCGCCGGTATCCGGCTGGCTCACGAGGAGTTCGTCGACATTGACGCCGCACGCGCGGGCATAGCCCGGGTCAAGGGCGTGCTCCACGTCGATGAACGCGACGACGCCTCCGCGCTTCTGCCCCTCCGCCAGGACGTGCTGGGCGAGCGTCGTCTTGCCCGACGACTCAGGGCCGAAGATCTCGGTGACGCGGCCCCGGGGGATGCCTCCGACGCCGATCGCCAGGTCGAGCGCGATCGAACCCGTCGGGATGGAGTCCACCTGCTGACGTTCGGCCGACCCGAGCTTCATGATCGAGCCGCGCCCGAACTGCTTCTCGATGGCGAGGATCGCCGCGTCGACGGCCCTCGCGCGCTCGCCCGCGACCCGATCTGCCGGGACTTCGCCCCCCGCCCGTCCTGCGCCGGTCGCCTGACCGGGCCCTGTGGTGGCCATGCCGAACGTCTCCTTCCAGGTACGCCGAGGGGCCGGCCGCTATTCCGCCTCGGGTTCCTCCAGCTCACGCGGCTTGCGCCGGGGCTTGATGACCTCCACGGTCGGCGGAGGAGCTTCGAGCGGCTGGATGACCGGTCTGGCCGGTGCCGACTTCGGCTTCTTCTTCGGTTCGCGGTGGGGACGGTTCTTGGTTGCCATCGTCGTCTCTCCGCCTCCGCGTCGCCACCGTCACCTTAGACGGTGTCACTTGCCTATGACTTCACTCCCCCTCCGCACCGGCTCGCCCGTCACTCACATGACGGGCGAGCGACGCATCCGGGGCATGGGAACGTGCCTGCTCACGCGTGAACTCGAGGAATGTGCCGGCGGCGAGCGCTCGCCGGATGCGCCCCATGAAGTCTAGGGTGAAGGTCAGGTTGTGACAAGTTGCGAGCCGGTACGCGAGAAGTTCCCCGGCCCGGAAGAGGTGCGCGAGATAGGCGCGCGAGAACCGCCGGCAGAGGCGGCACGGGCAGCCATCCTGGACAGGGCCGGGATCGTCGACGTAACGGGCATTGCGCATGTTGAGCTTGCCGCCGGGCACCCACAGCGTGCCGTTGCGGGCGACACGCGCCGGGAGCACCGAATCGAACAGGTCCACCCCGCGGTGGACCGCCTCGAGCATGTCGGCGGGCGAACCCAGTCCCATGAGGTACCGCGGCCTGGGGTCGCCGGCCAGCAGCGGCACCACGACGTCGAGCACCGCCGCCCGCTGCGCGGGCGTCTCGTCGCCGGCAAGGCCGCCGATGCAGATCCCATCGAACGGCAGGGCCCGGATCCGCTCCGTTGCGCTCGCCCGGAGGTCGGCCTCGAGACCGCCCTGGACGATGCCGAAGAGCGCCTGGTCCGCTCGCCGGTGGGCCTCCAGCGACCGCACGGCCCACGACTCCGTCCGCCGGACCGCCTCCCTCACTTCCGCCCGTGTCGAAGCGTGTGGCGGCACGGGTTGATCGAAGGCGACGGCCACGTCCGCGCCGAGCGCTTCCTGCACCTCGATCGAGAGCTCCGGCGTGAAGCGGTGAAGCGAGCCGTCGAGGTGCGAGCGGAACGTCGCCGCCTCGTCGTCGATCGAGCGCAGTTCGGTGAGGCTGACGACCTGGAACCCACCCGAGTCGGTGAGGATCGGGCGGTCCCAGCCCATGAACCGGTGCAGTCCGCCGAGTGCGCGGATCCGCTCGTGACCGGGACGCAGGTAGAGGTGGTACGTGTTGGCCAGGATGATCTGCGCGCCGACATCGTCGAGGTCGTCGGGGTCGAGCGCCTTGACCGTCGCGTTCGTGCCGACGGGCATGAACATCGGCGTCTCCACCACTCCGTGCGGGAGCACCAGGCGCCCGGCCCGGGCACGGGTCGAGCCGTCGGCCGGGGCGGGAACCGTGACATCGAAACCCAGCGGCAGCGATGGCGAAGGCGTGACGGCAACGCCAGCCGCCCCCGCCTCGACGGCTGGGACGGGCTCCCCGTCCGCCCGGCTCACGCCTCCGCGTCCTCGGCGCGTTGCCCCTCGGCCGTGACACCGTCCCACAGACCCGCGTCCACCCGCTCGGGCCGGCGCGGCGGCGGGATCTCGTAGCCCATCCGCCGCAGGTGCTCGCGGGCACGCTCGGTGGCCACGCGGCCCTGCGGGGTGCGATCGAGGAAGCCCAGCTGCAGGAGAAACGGCTCGTACACGTCCTCGACGGTCTCGGCCTCCTCGCCGAGCACGGCCGCCAGTGCCGCGCCCCCGACCGGGCCGGAGGCGAACTTCTGGACGATGGCCGCCAGCAGCCGCCGGTCCGTCGTGTCGAGCCCCTCGTCGTCGATGTCCATGGCGCGCATCGCGGCCTCCGCGGCGGCCGCCGTGATCCGGCCGGTCCCGTGCACCTCGGCGTAGTCGCGGACGCGTTTCAGAAGCCGGTTCACGACGCGGGGCGTCCCCCGCCCGCGCCGCGCAAGCACCTCGATGGCCTGGCGGTCGATATCCACGCCCAGGATGCCCGCGGAACGCTGCACGATGGTCGCGAGCTCCGCGTTGTCGTAGTAGTCGAGCCGGTAGACGGCGCCGAAACGATCCCGGAGGGGCGAGCTGATCCGCCCTGCCCGCGTGGTCGCTCCAACCACGGTGAACGGCTTCAGGGAGAGCCGAAGCGATCGGGCGCTGGGTCCCTTCCCGAGCATGACGTCGATGACGAAGTCCTCCATCGCCGGGTAGAGGATCTCTTCCACCGCGCGGTTCAGGCGGTGGATCTCGTCGATGAACAGGACGTCGCGCTCCTCGAGGTTCGTCAGCACGGCCGCCAGGTCACCGGCGCGCTCGACCGCGGGGCCGCTCGTGGTGTGGATGTTGACGCCGAGTTCGCGGGCGATGATGTTGGCGAGCGTGGTCTTGCCGAGGCCGGGCGGCCCGTACAGCAGGACGTGGTCGGCCGCCTCCCCTCGTCCGCGGGCGGCCGCCAGGAGGATGGAGAGGTTCTGCTTGACCTTCTCCTGGCCGATGTACTCGGCGAGCACGCGGGGCCGGAGACTCGTCTCGACGACGGCCTCCTCCAGGGCGAGCGCTGCGGGACCGACGATGCGCCCCGGTGCGTCCTGCTCCATCGCTCCGTCCATCGGGATCGGAGTCTAGCAGAGCGAGCGACTGGTGAACAGATGTTCTACAAAGAAGCTCATTCGCGGCTGAGGGCGCGCAGCGCGCCCTTGACGCGGTCCTCGAGCGAAGCTGCTGCGGGTCCCCGTGCCCCGCCGCCGCCGAGCTTGCCGCGAACGACCTCCGTGCAGCGTCACGCGCCTCGGCCAGGGAGTAGCCAAGGGCCTGCAGGGCCGCCACGACCTCGCCTTCCGATGCACCCGCGGCCGGGGTCGTGCCGCCGGACGCTGCCGCGGCCATCCCGGCCGCCGCTACCTTCTCCTGCAGTTCCAGGACGATCCGCGCGGCCAGCCGCCTACCCACGCCCGGGACGGCGGTGAGCACCGCCTCGTCCGCCTGCATGATGGCCAGCTGGAGGTCTGCGACCGGGCGCGACGACACGATCGCCAACGCCACCTTCGGTCCCACGCCGGTGACCGTCATGAGGAGGGTGAAGAAGCCGAGCTCCTCGCTCGTGCGGAACCCGTAGAGGGCCTGCAGATCCTCGCGAACGAGGTGGTGCGTGTGCAGCCTGAGCCGCTCCCCCGGCCGCGCCGCAACAAGCACCGAGGGCGCCGCGAACACGCGGTAGCCCACGCCCCCCACCTCGAGGACAAGCGAATCGGCGGAGACCGCCCCGACGGTGCCCTCCAGGGACGCGATCACGTCATCCTCCTCTTCGCCCGGTCAGGCGGCCGAGCGGTGCGTGTGCGCGAGGCAGATCGCGATGGCGAGAGCGTCGGCGGCGTCGTCCGGCCGCGGCAGATCCGGCAGGCCCAGCACGATCTGCACCATGCGCTGCACCTGGTCCTTCGGCGCCCGGCCGTACCCGGTGACCGCGATCTTCACCGCGCTGGGGGTGAACTCGAGCACGGGACGGCCGTGCTGCGCAGCCGTGAGGAGGACCGCTCCGCGGGCCTGCCCGACCGCGAACGCCGTCTGGACATTCTTGTTGAAGAAGAGCCGCTCCACGGCGATGTATGCCGGCTGGTGGGTGTCGATCAACTCGGCGATGGCCTCGTGGATCTGGAGCAGCCGCTCGGCAAGCGAGTCCGTGGGTGCGGTCTCGATGCAGCCGTAGTCGATGGCTCGCAGGAGCGATCCACGTCGCTCCACGACGCCGAAGCCGGTCGCGGCCGTGCCGGGATCGATGCCCAGGATGATCAACGAGGGTACCGCCTCCTCGGTCACGCCGCTTGCGTGGCGGCGATCACGCCGATGCCGCCTCGGCCAGCATCTCGTCCGGGATATCGAAGTTGGCCGTCACGCGCTGGACGTCGTCGTGGTCCTCGAGGTTCTCGATGAGGCGCAGGTTCGCGCGTGCCCGCGGGAGGTCAACTTCGATCGTGTTCTTCGCCTGCATCGACAGCTCTGCCGACTCGATCTTGACACCCGTGTCGGCGAGCGCACGGCGGACCCGATCGAGGTCCGCGGGCGCCGTGTAGATCTCGAGCGGGTCGGCATCGGTGTCCACGTCCTCGGCACCCGCGTCGATCGCCATGAGCGCGATCTCTTCGGCATCCCCGCGCCTGGCGATGGAGATGACGCCACGCGGCTCGAACTGCCAGGCCACCGACCCGGCGCTCGAGAGCTGGCCGCCGGCCTTGGTGAAGATGGACCGGACGTCGGCGGCCGTGCGGTTGCGGTTGTCCGTGGCGACCTCGACGATGACCGCCACGCCCCCGGGGCCGTACCCCTCGTAGACGATCTCCTCGAACTTGGCCCCTTCCCCGACTCCGGCTGCCCGCTCGATGGCCCGCTTGATGTTCTCGGTGGGCATGTTCACCGAGCGCGCCTTCTCCATGGCGAGCCGCAGACGGAAGTTCCCGTCCGGGTCGACGCCACCTTCCCGAGCCGCGATCGTGATCTCACGCGAGACCTTCGTGAAGACAGCACCGCGTTTCGCGTCGTTGACGCCCTTCTGGCGCTTGATCTGCGACCACTTGGAATGCCCGGACATCGGCGCGGATTCTACTATGATGGTCCGGCTACGCGTCCCTGGATCTGTGTGCCCACGAACCGCCACGGCGGCCCAGAAACCCCAGCATGAAGGTCCCTGCCCGATGAAGAGCGTCGAACTGCCCCGTCTGCGCAACGTCGTCCTGGCCGGTCACGCCGGCACCGGGAAGACCACGCTCGCCGAGCACATGCTGCATGCCGCGGGCGCCATCAACCGGATCGGCAGGGTCGATGACGGGACAGCCAGCCTCGATTTCGAGCCGGAGGAGCAGCGGCGCAAGCTCTCCCTGTCGCTCGCGGTCGCCTCCCTCGAGTACGCCGACCATCGCGTGACGCTGGTGGACACGCCCGGGTACGCCGACTTCGTCGGCGAGGTGATCCAGGGCTTCGCGGCGGCCGACGCGGCCGTGCTCACTGCCGACGCCTCAGACGAGGTCGGCGCGGGGACCGAGGTCGCCTATCGCCTTGCAGAGGAGCGCGGCCTCCCCGCCCTGATCGTCGTCACCCGCTGCGAGCGCGAGAACGCCGACCCGGGACAGGCCGTGGATCGGCTGCGGGCCCGCTTCGGGAACCGGGTGGCGCCGCTCCACCTGGCAATCGGCTCGGCCGATCATTTCCGCGGCTACGTTGACCTCGTCGGCAGGCGCGCCTTCATCTGGCAGGGTGAGAAGGTGACGGAGGGCGACGTGCCGGCCGACCTGGCCGACGAGGTGGCCCGCCGCCGCGAGCAGCTCATCGAGGCCGCCTCCGAGGCCGACGACGACGTCATGACGAAGTACCTCGAGGGCGAAGAGATCACCGACGACGAGCTGCGGGCTTGTGTGCGAGCGGCGGTGCGCCAGCGGCTGGTCGTGCCGGTCGTGGCCGTCGCGGCCAACCACGACATCGGGGTCCGGGGCGTCCTCGACGCGATCGTTTCGTACCTCCCCTCCCCCGTGGACCGCGGTCCGATCGTCGCCACCGATCCGGTGTCGAAATCGGAGGTGCCGATCGCCCCGGATCCTGCCGGCCCGCTCCTTCTCCAGGTGTTCAAGACCACGGCCGACCCGTTCGTCGGGAAGCTCACGTACTTCCGCGTGTACGGGGGCACGCTGAAAAGCCAGATCGCCGTCTGGAACCCGGTCCGCGGTGAGCAGGAGCGCGTGGGCCAGGTGCTGTTCCTCCACGGCAAGGACCAGGAGGCGGTCGGGGAGATCCGCGCGGGCGAGATCGCGGCCGTGGCCAAGCTGCAGGCCACGCTGACCGGCGACACACTCACCACCCGGGAGAAGCCTCTCGTTCTCCCGCCCATCAGGTTTCCCGAACCGACCTTGCCTATAGCCGTGGAGCCGCAGACGAAAGCCGACATGGACAAGATGGGCCAGGCGCTGGGGCGCATGCTCGAGGAGGAGCCCACCGTCCGCGTCGAGCGGCAGACGGAGACCGGAGAGCAGCTGCTCTGGTCGATCGGCGAGAACCAGGTGGCCGTGCTGGTCGAGCGCCTGAAGCGCAAGTTCGGGGCCGCCGTCGTGACGCACCCGCCACGCATCCCGTACCGCGAGACGATCCGCGGCCGTACCCAGGTGGAAGGCCGGCACAAGAAGCAGACCGGCGGCCACGGCCAGTTCGGCCACGTCTGGCTCGAGATCCAGGCCAACCCCGGGGGCGGCGTCGAGTTCACTGAGAAGGTCGTCGGCGGTGTCGTGCCGAAGCAGTTCTTCCCTGGTGTCGAGAAGGGCGTCCGGGACGTGGCCGCGCACGGCGTCCTGGCGGGCTACCCAGTCGTGGATTTCAAGGCGACCCTCTATGACGGCTCGTTCCACACCGTGGACTCGGACGAGCTGTCCTTCCGGCTTGCCGCAACCCAGGCCGCGAAGAAGGGCCTGCTGGACGCGAACCCGGTCCTCCTCGAGCCGATCATGGACGTCGAGGTGCGGGTTTCCGAGCACTACATGGGCGACGTCAACCGCGACCTCAACACGCGGCGCGGCCGTGTCCTCGGGATGGACAGCGCCGACGGCGGCCTGCAGGTCGTCCGGGCGCACGTGCCGCAGGCCGAGATGTCCACCTACGCGACCGAGCTGCGCGCCCTCACCGCTGGTCGCGGGACGTTCAAGGCCACGGTGGACCACTACGAGGAGGTCCCCGCGCACATCGCTCAGAAGGTGATCGACGTCCACAAGAAGGAGCTCGAGGCCGCCAAGAGCTGACCCGGAGCCGGGGCCGGGGTCCGGACCCGGGGTCCGGGGGCGAGCGGAGTCGGGCTGGACCGCGTCGGGCTGGATCGCGTTCGCGCTGGGCCCAGTCGGGCTGGGGCCGCCGGGCTGCAGCCGCGTCGGGCTGGATCGCGTTCGCGCTGGGCCCAGTCGGGCTGGGGCCGCCGGGCTGCAAGCCGACCAGGCCGCGCAACTCCCAGGCCCCACCCCGCTGCGCCCCCCCGGCCCGGACGCACCCCGTGACTGCTGGCCCCACCGCCCCGGGCCGCGCAACTCCCAGGCCCCACCCGCTGCGCCCCCCCGGCCCGGACGCACCCCGTGACTGCTGGCCCCACCGCCCCGGGCCGCGCCGGGTCGCGGCGGGTCGCGCGAGCGGTGCCCGCCTGGTGGGCGTCCCAGGCACGGCCGGGGTCCGCAAGGTATCGCCTGGTCAGAGGCCGGCAGGCAGCGGGCGAAGGAGAGCCTCGAGAAACGCCCATCCGAAGCGGGCGTCACGCTCAGCCGCGTTCCGGCCGGCTCATCTCGGAGCTGCCTGCAACGTCGGCGCCCGCCCGCGGGTCGGGCTCCTCGATGGGGAAGGCCCGGTAACGGCACGGTAAGTGCACGGAGCGACCATGTCGCGGTCATGAGTCGCGATATCGTCCCCCGGCTGACGCGGCCGCAGCTCGCCGCCGAGGCGATCCGGCGGAACCACGAGCAGCTCGCTCGCCTCGGCGCCGAGGTCCGCACGTCCCGCCTTCGCCGCCGGCTCACCCAGGCCGAACTGGGGCGGGGCGCGAAGCTCTCGCGAAGCGCAATCAGTCGCATCGAGCTCGGTGCCGGCGGCGGGCACACGCTCGACTCCTGGCAGCGCGTCGGCCTCGCGCTCGGCCGCCCAATCCGCATCGATCTGGTGCGTGACGTGCTCGAGGAGCCGCCCGACGCGGGCCATCTCGCGATCCAGGAGCTCGTCCTGCGGCTCGGTCGAGCTGCCGGATACGCCGGCCGCTTCGAACTCAGCACCCGGCCAGCCGATCCGTCGAGGTCGGCTGACGTCGGTCTTCTCGACGACCGACGAAGGCGCCTCCTCATGATCGAAGCCTGGAACACCTTCGGCGACGTCGGGTCGTCCGCGCGCTCATCCGACCGGAAGCTTGCGGAGGCCGACAGGCTCGCCGCTTCCCGCTGGGGCACGGCCTCCTACCTGGTCAGTGGCTGCTGGGTGGTCAGGGCGACAAGGCGGAACCGCGCGCTCGTCGCTCGCTACCCCGAGCTGTTCACGGCGCGGTTCCCGGGCTCGTCGCGGCGCTGGGTGATGGCGCTGACGGTCGGGGAGGCTCCCCCGAGACGCCCGGGCTCGTCTGGTGCGACCCTGCCGCGACGAGGCTCTTCGAGTGGCGGCCGAAGCGTGCCGGCTGACGTGACACGTCGCTAGGAGCGGGCGGCTGCGATGGCCTCGCCAAGGCTGAGTCGACCCTCGTACAGCGCTCGCCCGAGGATGGCCCCCGCGCAGCCGAGCGCGCGCACGGCCGCGATGTCAGCGGGGCTGCTCACGCCGCCGGAGGCGATCACTCGTGCCTCGACTCGCGGGACACCCCGCACATCGCCCCGCGCATCGTCCCCCTCACCCTCCCGCCCGCCGCCGACCATCCCGCGGTGGAGCAGCGCGAGTACCCGTTCCAGCAGCGCCAGGTCCGGGCCACCGAGACCACCGTCGCGGGCCACTGCCGTGACGGCGAACACGCTGACGCCCGCCACCACGAGCCCGGCCGCCGCCTCCAGCACGGGAACGCCCGAGGCGCCGGGCCGCCAGGCCTCCCCGACCGCGAGCCCGTCCCGGACGTCAAGTGCCGCCACCACCCGGTCGCCGTACCGCAATGCCAGCTCCACGGCGAGTTGCGGCCGGACGAGTAGCGCCGAGCCGAGGACAACGCGGTCGGCCCCATACCTGAACGCGGCTTCGACGGACGCCCGGTTTCGCATGCCTCCGGCAACCTGCACCGGGATCGCCAACGACTCCACCACGGAACGAATGAGCGCTGCCTGCGATGGCCTGCCCTCCCGTGCTCCATCGAGATCCACGACGTGCAGCCGCGCCGCTCCCTCCGCAGCGAAGGCCTGCGCGACGGCCACCGGGTCGCCACCGTAGACGGTCTCGCGGGCGAAGTCACCCTGGCGCAGCCGCACGACCCGGCCGCCCCGGATGTCAATTGCCGGAATGATCTCGAACGCGGGGGCGCCTTCGGTCGTAGCGCGTTCGGTCGGGGAGCCTCCGGACGAGGCGTCGCCGGTCGTGGACACAGAGCCCGCCCGATCGGCGCTCATGCCAGCGTCTGCCGAGCGGTCCAGACGGGGCGCCCCGGTCTGTCGCGCCGACCATGCCCACATGTCATAGCACCATGCTATCATGATGCCACATGGCCAGCGTGTGCCGCATTGGGGCCACGTGGCCGGCGTGGTGCCGCGTTGGGGCCAACGAGGATGGCGGTGCCACGTTGGGGCCAACGAGGATGCCGGGCGCGGGCGCAGAGGCAGGCCGTCGGCGGTCGGCACCCGGCGAGACCGAGGAAGGAGATCATCGTGCAACCGGCGAGCGACGACTGGCGCGACGAGGCGGTCGACGACCTGCTCGACGCGATCGTGGCCCTGGAGGACCGCGCCGAGGCGGCCGCGTTCCTGCGCGACCTCTGCACGCTCGGCGAGCTCGGGGCCATGGCCCAGCGCTGGCATGTCGCTCGGCTTCTCGACCAGGGCCTGCACTACCAGGAGGTCTCGCGCCTCACCGGAGCCAGCACCGGGACCATCACCCGGGTGGCGGCTTGGCTCCACCACGGGACCGGGGGATACGCTCGCGCGCTTGAGCGGCTGGCCGGCCGGTCCGGCCGATGATTCCCGAGCGGTTCCGGCTTGCGGTCCCCAACAAGGGACGGCTGCAGGAGCCCAGCCTCCGGTTGCTGCGCGACGCCGGCCTCGTCTTTGACTCGCCGGACCGCGCCCTGCTGAGCCAGTGCGAGAACTCACCCATCGACATCCTCTTCGTTCGCACCGAGGACGTGGCGGAGTTCGTCAACGACGGCGTCGCGGAAGCGGGCATCACCGCGACCAACCTGCTGGCCGAGTCAGGGCAGGCGGTCCCCGTCGTCGCGCGCCTGGGATTCGGCAGATGCCGCCTGGATGCCGCCGTCCCCGTCGACGCATCGGTTTCCGACCTCGATGCGCTGGCCGGTCTGCGACTTGCCACCGCGCACCCGCGCGCGACGGAGCGCTTCTTCCATGAGAGAGGCATCCCCGTGGGGATCGTGCCCATCAGCGGTGCGGTCGAGGTCGCCCCGCGCATGGGCCTTGCCGACGGCATCGTGGACCTCGTCTCGAGCGGTACCACCCTGCTCGTGAACGGTCTCCGTTCGGTCGGGACGCTGCTGGAGAGCGAGGCCGTCCTCGTCGCCGGACCGGGTGCGGCTCGATCCGCGGACGGCGTCCTCGACCAGCTTCGCACCATGCTGGAGGCGGTGGTCGCGGGGCGGAGGAAGAAGTACGTGATGATGAACGCGCCGCGATCGGCGCTTCCGCAGATCGAGGGTATTCTCCCCGGCCTCGAGTCGCCCAGCATTCTTCCGCTTGCGCACGACTGGATGGTCGCCATCCATGCCGTGGTGGACGCGGATGAGGTCTGGCGCCTCCTCTCCCCGCTGCGCGCGGCAGGCGCGTCGGGCATCCTCGTCGTCCCCATCGAGAAGCTCGTCCCGTGACCGAGCAACCGAGGGTGGCGGTCGTCGACTACGGCGCCGGCAACATGGTCAGCATCGTCCACGCGCTCGAGCGAGCGGGCGCCGTCGCGATCGTTGCCGAGGGCCCTGCCGGGCTGGCAGGCGTCGCGGCGGTCGTCGTCCCGGGGGTGGGGGCCAGCGGACCGGCGATGCGCAGCCTGCGACGGCGTGGCCTCGATCGTGCTCTCGAGCGGGCCGTCGCAAACGGCGCGCACTACCTGGGGGTCTGCCTCGGTCTCCAGCTGCTGTTCGAGCGTTCTGCGGAAGACGGGGCGGCCGGGCTCGGCTGGCTGCGGGGGACCGTCCAGCCGCTCCCCGACGCGCCGAGGCTGCCCCACGTCGGCTGGAACCTCGTCGAACCGGTTGCCCGGCACCCCCTGTTCCCGGGACGGACGCAGGAGGCCTTCTACTTCGTTCACAGCTACGCCCCGGCCCCGGAGCACGCGGGGATCGTCGTGGCCGAGACCGCTCACGGCGGCCGCTTCGTCAGCGCCATCGCCTGCGGTCCCCTCGCCGGCGTGCAATTCCACCCCGAGAAGTCCGGCCGTGACGGCCTGCGATTCCTCCAGCGCTGGGTCCAGCTGGTTGTCGGCGCCCCGCGAACGGTGGCCTGACTCATGCTTCTCCACCGCGTGATCCCGTGCCTCGACGTGGCCCACGGCCGCGTGGTCAAGGGAACCCGCTTCGTGGATCTCCGCGACGAGGGCGACCCGGCCGAGCTCGCCCGCCGGTACGCCGAGGCCGGCGCGGACGAGATCGTGTTCCTCGACATCGCGGCGACGCCCGAGGACCGCGGCGCACTGCTCGACGTCGTCGAGCGGACCGCCCGCCAGGCCTTCGTGCCGCTGACGGTCGGGGGCGGCGTGCGTACCGCGGATGACATGCGGGCCGTCCTGCGGGCCGGCGCGGACCGCGTCTCGGTGAACACGGCCGCCGTCCGCGACCCGCGGCTCGTCGCGCGCTGCGCGCGGCGGTTCGGCCGGCAGTGCGTGGTGGTCGCGATCGACGCGCGCGCCCGCGAGGATGGACCGGGCCCCGGGTGGGAGGTCGTCGTGCGGGGCGGCCGCGAGCCCACGGGGCGCGACGCGGTGGCCTGGGCTGTCCAGGCCGCCGACCTGGGCGCCGGCGAGCTGCTCGTCACCTCGATGGACCGCGACGGCACCAATGCCGGGTACGACCTTGCCCTGCTGCGGGCGATCACGTCGGCCGTTCCGGTCCCGGTCATCGCCTCCGGGGGCGCGGGTAGGCCGGAGGACCTGGTGAAGGCGATCACCGAGGGCGGCGCCGACGCGGTCCTCGCCGCGTCGATCTTCCACCGCGACCTCCACTCCATCGCGGCGGTCAAGAACGCACTCGCCGCGGCGGGCGTCCCCGTCCGGCTCGACGGCGCCGGGAGGCCGGCATGGGCGACCGCCCAGCGCGCATGAGCGAGCGCCCCACCCGCAGTCTCACCCTGGGCGGACGAACCACCCTGCGCTGGGATGCCCGAGGGCTCGTTCCCGGCATCGTCCAGGACGCCGCAACGGGCGAGGTGCTCATGCTCGGCTACCTGGACGCCGAGGCCCTCGACGCAACGCTCGAGACCGGCCTGGCCCACTTCCACTCGCGGTCGCGGGACCGCCTCTGGAAGAAGGGCGAGACCAGCGGCAACACGCTGGCGGTCCACGAGGATTCGCGTGGACTGCGACGGCGACGCGCTCCTGATCGTGGTTGACCCATCCGGCCCGACCTGCCACACCGGCGCGACGTCGTGCTTCGACGATGCCCCTCCCGCGGAGGGTGCGCCCGTGCAGGGCTTCGCCTGGCTGGAGACCCTCTGGACGACCATCGTCGAGAGGTCCTTCCAGCGGCCACCGGGCTCGTATACGGCTCGGCTGCTTGACGGCGGCGTGGATGCTGCCTCGCGCAAGGTCGTCGAGGAGGCCACCGAAGTCCTGCTGGCGGCCAAGGACGACGCGGTCGCCGAGGCGGCCGCTGCGCACGAGGCGGCCCCCTCCCCGGTGGGCGTGCGACAGGCGACGCAGGCCGCGCTCGCGGCGGAGACGGCCGACCTCCTCTACCACCTGCTGGTCCTGGCCGCCGAACGCGGCGTGCCGCCGTCGGCCGTGATCGATGTCCTGCGGAGCCGGCACGCGGGCTGAACGCCGAGCCCCGCCAGAACCGACCGCGCCGCCGGCTACTCGCCTCCGGCGGCGGGGATGTCAGTCGGCGGCGAGTTTCACGACCTGCACGCGACGTCTGCCGGTTCGGACGAGATACCAGCACCCGCCGATCGCCGGCGGCGCCGCATCGTCGGCCGCCGTGATCCGCTGCCCGTTGATCGAGAGGCCGCCCTGGGTAATCCCCCGCCGGGCCTCGGAGTTCGACGAGTACGCGCCGCTGCTCACCGCCAGCGCAAGCGCACCCTGCCGGACGGTCTCAGCGGACAGGACAACCTGCTCGCTGCTGTGCTCGTACACCTCCTCGAGAACCGCAGGGTCCTCCGTGATCTCGCCGGAGAAGAGCACCTCGCTCGCGCGGCGCTGCAGGTCAGCGACCCCAGGCCCGTGCACGCGGGAGGTCAGGTCCATGGCGAGGGCGCGCTGGGCGGTCCGCCGTTCGGGGTGAGCCACCTGCTCGGCCTCGAGCGATTCGATCTCATCGCGGCCCATGAGCGTCAGGAAGCGAAGGAGCTGGGGGAGATCGCGGTCGTCGGTGTTCACCCAGTACTGGTAGAACGCGAACGGCGACGTACGGTCGGCCGCGAGGAAGATCGAACGGTCCTCCGTCTTCCCGAACTTCGCGCCGGATGGCAGGGTGAGCAACGGGTGCACGAGAGCGTGAGCCCGGGGCTGGCCGTCCCCATCGAGCCCCATGACCCGCCGGATAAGCTCCGTCCCGGCGGTGATGTTGCCCCACTGGTCGGCGCCGCCCATCTGGAGATCAACCCCGTAGTCCCGGTGGAGGTGCAGGAAGTCCGCGGCCTGGAGCGTCATGTAGCTGAACTCGGTGAAGCTCAACCCGGACTCGAGCCGGATCTGGACGGAATCCTTCGCCAGCATGTAGCTGACCGTGAAGTGCTTCCCGATGTCGCGGAGGAAATCGATGAGCGCGTAGCGGGCGAGCCACTCGCGGTTGTCGATCATGCGTGCAGCGTTCGGCCCGGGAGAGAAATCGAGGAACCGGGCAAGTTGACGTCCGATCGCCTGCGCATTCCGGTCAAGCGTCTCGGCATCGAGGAGATTCCGCTCGGCGCTCCTCCCTGACGGGTCACCGATCATCCCCGTGCCGCCGCCCACCAGGGCGACGGGCACGCCACCGGCGCGCTGGAGATGGATGAGCCCGAAGATCGGGATGAGGTGCCCCACGTGCAGCGAGTCGGCGGTCGGGTCGAATCCGACGTAGGCAGTGACCGCTCCGCGCGCGAGCCGCGCGTCGAGCCCATCGGTCATCTGGTGCACCATCCCGCGCCAGCGCAGTTCGGCGAGGAAATCGATCGGCATGTGGTCCAGCTCCGTTCGTCCAGGGGTCGCGCGTCAGTATGTTAGAGTCCGGGCGAGCATGCAGACCAGCTATGCGAGCCGGCGTTCGCGGCGCACGAACGGCCACCGCCGGCGCGGGGGCATGGGACTCGGCGTCAAGATCGCCATCGCCCTCCCCATCTTCCTGTTCCTCTCGCTCGCCCTTGTCGGCGTCCTTGGCTTCGCCGCGGTCGTGGGGGCCTACGGCTACTTCAGCCAGGGCCTGGCCGATCCGAAGCAGGTGCTTGCCAACCTGGAGTTCGCGCAGGAATCGATCATCTATGACCGAACAGGCAAGGTGGAGCTGGCCCGGTTCGGCCAACAGAAGCGCGAGCTGGTCGAGTTCAAGGACGTCCCCGCGGGCTGCATCGACGCGGTCACCTCCATCGAGGACAAGACGTTCTGGACGAACACCGGGTTCGATCCCATCGGCATCCTGTCGGCGGCCGTCGACTCGCTCCAGGGCCGGGGGCGCGGCGCCTCCAGCATCACCCAACAGCTGGTGCGTCAACGCCTCCTGGACCCCGAGCTGGTGCAGGACCCCGAGCGCATCTACGAGCGCAAGATCAAGGAGATCATCCAGTCGATCCGCCTGAACGAGGTCTATCCCGGGCAGAGCGGAAAGGAAGCCATCCTGGCGGCGTATCTCAACCAGAACTTCTACGGGAACAACAGCTACGGCATCAAGGCCGCGGCCAGGAGCTACTTCGGCGTCAGCGATCTCAGGAAGCTCTCGCTGGCCCAGTGCGCGATCCTCGCCGGCGCCCTCCAGTCCCCCTCTGAGTACGACCTCGTGCGTAACGGGGATGAGCAGGAGGACGGAACGCTCCTCGTGCCTGCCGGCAGCGCCATCGTCCAGCGCCGCAACTACATCCTCGAACTGATGAAGACGCGCTCGGTCCTCACCGCGGGCCAGTACACCGATGCCGACTACGAGAAGGCGAAGAAAGAGCCAGTGGTGGTGGTGTCACAGCGTCGACCGAACTGGCTGGCCCCCCACTTCGTCTGGCAGGTCCGCAACGAACTCGCCGACCGGATCTGCGGCAACGGCATCGAAACGTGCCAGCGGCTCGAGGAGGGCGGCCTGCGCGTGGTCACCACGATCGACCTCAAGCTTCAGAAGGTGGCCGAGAAGTGGGTCAAGGCGGCCGCCCTCGTCCCGAACGCCCCGAACCCCGAGGCCGCCGCGAAGGCACTGAACCTCAAGTACCTGCCATGGATGAAGAAGATCCGCGGCAAGGACGTCCACAACGGCGCCCTCATCGCCATCGACTACCAGCGCGGGGAGGTCATTGCGTACGTCGGGTCGGCCGACTACTACGCGGCGAAGTCGACGAAGGCGTTCCAGCCGCAGTTCGACGTGCTGGCCAACGGCTGGCGGCAGGCCGGCTCGGCGTTCAAGCCCTTCAACTACGCGACGGGCCTCAACGACCGGACCATGACCGCCGCCACGATGTTCATGGACGTGCTCACGGACTTTGGCGGCTACAAGCCCACCGACGCAGACGAGTACGAGCGCGGGCCGCTCAGGATGCGCCAGGCCATCCAGTTCTCGCTCAACATCCCGGCCGTCAAGGCGCTGCAGATCAACGGCGTCGAGCACGTCTTCGAGATGGCCAAGAAGTTCGGCCTTCGCTTCAACGTTGCCCAGCCCACCGCCGGCCTGTCGCTCACCCTGGGAACCCAGGAGGTCCACCCGGCCGACCTGGCCACGGGCTACGGGACGCTGGCCAACAGCGGGCGGTACATCGGCCGCACGACCATCCTCTCGATCAAGGACACCGACGGCAAGGATGTCGTCAGCCCGTACAAGCCGCCGGCCGGCGTGCAGGCCGTGAGCCCGCAGGCGGCGTACATCATGACGGACATCCTGGCCGGGAACACCAACCCGTCGGTCAACCCGTATTGGGGGGCGTTCAAGATCACCAACTCCGCCGGCAAGCGCCGCCCGGCGGCGTTGAAGACCGGGACGAACAACGAAGCCCGCGACCTCATCGCGGCCGGGTACATCGCGCCGCCGGCCAAGGCCGCCCGCGCGGCCGGGGCTTACGCCCTGGCGGTCGTCGCGTGGAACGGCAACTCCGACTACACCATGGTGAGCGACCCGGACCACCCGATCTTCTCCTTCGACGTGCCCACGTACGTGTGGCAGGGCTTCCTCAACGAAGTCAGCCGGAAGTGGCCGATCTCGAACTTCAGCCGCCCGACCGGCCTCGTCGAGGCGGCCGTGGACGCCTGGAGCGGCCTTCGGCCCGCGAAACACTCGACCAAGACAGTGCGCGAGTTGTTCATCAAGGGCACCCAGCCCGGGCAGGTCGACAACCTCCGCGTCGAGCGGACGGTCGAGCAGGAGAGCGGGCTGCTCTGGCAGGACGGCTGCGCCGGGACGAAGGTCGGGAAGGCGTTCCTCGATCTCTCGCGGGTGGAGAACGGCTACCCGGCCTGGCAGGCGGCGAACAGGGCATGGGTCGCGCGGGCCCAGCGGGGCACGGGGGTCCGCACGAAGGAAGGGACCCGGACGAGCTACTTCTACAACCCCTTCTTCCAGCCGTACGGGGCCAGCTGGGGCGCCCCGTTCTCGCCGACCGAGAAGTGCGAAGTGGCGCCCGAGGTCGAGCCCTTCCCCACCGAAGAGCCCTTCCCAACAGAGGAGCCCTTCCCCACCGAGCCGCCGCTCCCGGGAGAGTCCCCGTACCCGCCCGAGCCACCCGCGCCGACGGAAAACCCGTACGTGACGGTGCCGAAGGTGACGGGCATGACGGTGCCGGACGCGATCACCACCCTCCAGGCGGCCGGGCTCGAGCCGGCGATCATCGGCAAGGGGAAGAAAGTCACCGGTCAGTCGCCTCCGGCAGGAACCGTGGTTCCTCCGGGCACGAGGATCAAGCTCAACACGGCATGATTCGCCCGGCTCAGACCCGGACGATCGTCGCGCCGTCGCCTCCCTCGCCGCGTTCGCCGGGACGCCAGCCCTGCACGAGGGGATGGGCCGAGAGCCGGGACCGCACCGCGTCCCGCAGGGCCCCCGAGCCGTGGCCGTGGATCACCGTGACCTGGCCGGCATGGCCGAGCGAGGCGGCATCGATGTAGCCCTCGAGGAGCTCAAGGGCCTCGTCGACGCGCGCGCCGCGCAGGTCGAGCGACTGCGGCACGACGCGGCGCGCTCCTCCGGCCCCAGGCGGACCGGCTGCCGGTCGGAACTCGACGTCGCGCTCCCCTCCCCCGTACTCCCCGCGACGTCCGGTCTTCGGGGTGCGCCCGGGACCGGCGCGGCCTGGGGCGCCGGTGGCGGCCGCGGACGTGCCCGCGGACGCCGGGAACTGCTCGAGGTCGTCCAGCTCGACCTCCACCCGCATGCCGCCCGCCTCCAGGGAGGCGCGGCCACGATCCAGGTCGATCGCGGCGATCCGGCCCTCCCATCCGCCGCTTCGGCTCCGGCCGGTCATCCCGACACGCCACGCGGCAGGCGTCTCGGCCGGCGCCTCCGGCCCGGCCTCACGCGGAGGCAGCCGGTCAAGCCAGCCCCCGAGGCGCTCCTCGAGGGCGTCCAGGCGGGCCGCGGTCAGCGTCTCTCGCTCGAGTGAGCGCCGGACATCCCGGATATCGCCCTGGAGCGTGGCCAGCATCGTCTCGGCGTCGTCGCGGACACGCTCGAGCTGCTCCGCGGCCGCCCGCTTCGCCCGCACTCGCTCCCGCTCGGCCTCGCGAAGGGCGTCCCGGGCCTTCTGCTCCGCGGCGACCGCCCGCGCCAGCGCCTCCTCCATCTCCACCTGGCCCGCCTTGATGGACGCGAGTGTGGCCTCGAATTCGAGCTGCGACCGCGTGAGCCTCGACCGCGCGTCGTCCACGAGCGCGGCGGGCATGCCGAGACGCTCGGCGATGGCGAACGCCTGGCTCGTGCCCGGGAGCCCGATGGTCAGGTGGAAGGTCGGGCTGAGCGTCTCGAGGTCGAAGTCTACCGACGCGTTTCGGGCCGCCTGCGTGGTGTGGGCGTAGGTCTTCAGCTCGGCATAGTGGGTCGTCGCCGCGACGAGCGCTCCCGACCGGATGAAGTGATCGAGGAGGGCGCGGGCAAGCGCCGACCCCTCCGTCGGATCGGTGCCGGCGCCCAGCTCATCGAGCAGGACCAGCGTGCCCGTTCCGGCCTCGCCCACGATCCGCACGATCGATCTCATGTGGCCGCTGAACGTGGAGAGCGACTGCGCCACCGACTGCTCGTCGCCGATGTCCGCGAAGACATCGCGGAACACCGGCAGGCGGCTTCCCGGCAGCGCCGGCACGTGGAGCCCCGCCTGGTGCATGAGGGCGAGGACGCCGAGCGTCCGAAGCGTCACCGTCTTCCCGCCGGTGTTCGGCCCGGTGATCACGAGCGCCGTGTACCCATCACCGAGGCGGATGTCCACCGGCACGACACGACCGGAGAGGCCCGGATGACGCGCACCGAGCAGCTCGACCACGGGGGAGTCGACCGTCTCCGCACGGACGGCGTCCATCTCCGCTGCGAGGCGCGCCCTCGCCCCCCAGAAATCGAACCGGGCGAGAGCCTCGAGCGTGGCCCGAAGCGCCCCCGCGTGAGCGCCGACGAGCGCCGACAGCTGGTCCAGGATCCGTTCGACCTCGGCCTGCTCGGCGAGCTGCGCCTGGCGCCAGGCGTTGCCCATTTCGACCACGACGAGCGGCTCGACGAACAGCGTCTGCCCGCTCCCCGACTGGTCGTGCACGATCCCCTTCACGCGCCCGCGCGCCTCGGCGCGCACGGGCAGCACGTACCGGCCGTTCCGGAGCGTTACGAGCGGCTCCTGGAGCGCGCCGGAGAACTCGCTGCCGTGGACCAGCGTCTCCAGCCGCGACCGCAGCCGGTCGTATGCCACCCGAACCGCCCGCCGCAGCCCGCCGAGCTGCGGCGAGGCCGTGTCCAGGATCTCTCCGGACGGGTCTACGCTTCGCTCGAGTGCGGCCTGGACTGCCGGTACCGCGTGGATCTGGCGCCCCAGCTCGTGAAGCCTGGGGCGGCGCACCCCGGCAAGGCTCTCGCCCAGGCGCGCGGCCGCCTCGAGCGTCTCGAGGATGGCGTACAGGGCGTCGGGCTCGAGCCGCCCGCCCCGGGCCGCCCGCTCGATGGCCGGCCCGATGTCGTGCGCCGCGCCGATGCCGGCCCCGGGGTGCTCGGCCAGGAAGGCGCGCGCTTCGTCCGTCTCGTCGAGCCACCGCCGCACGATGACGGGCTCGTCGGCCGGCTCGAGTGCCTCGGCAAGCCTGCGTGAAGGGGGGAAGTTGGCGTGGGCTGCCAGCCGCACGCGCACCTCCGGGAACTCGAGGACCGCCCGCGACTTCGCGTCCATCAGCCGGCTCGAGGATGCACGCGGGAGGCGGCCGATGATGGGATGGCACGGAAGGGTCGCGAGAGCGCCGGGTGCTCCCGGAGGCCGAACCGAAGCGGCTGCGTGGCCCACGGCTCGCCGGCGTAGCCCACGCCGACACGCGGCCCCACCACGATGCCTTCGACCGCCGTCCGGGTCGGGTTCTGTCCGGTCGCGTCGGCAGCGGCAATCCAGAGCCGCTCGCCGGCCGTCAGATCGTGTCCGTCGAGGGCACCATCCACCCCGAGCGCCTCGCAGAGCCGGGCCGGGCCCGCGGCGAGGCGTTCCACCGGGTCGTTCGGCCGGTTTCTCCTCCGGCGCTGTTCATCGACGCCCTGGAGCGGCAGGGCCGCCCGGATGAGCACGGCCTCCGCCTCCCCGTCCCTCCCGGTGACCACGTTCAGGCACCAGTGGAGGCCGTACACCCGGTAGACGTACGCGTGGCCCGGCGGCCCGAACATCGGGCGATTCCGTCGCGTGAGCCCCGACCGCGCATGGCTCGCCCGGTCGCCGGGCCCGAGGTAGGCCTCCGTCTCGACGATCCGCCCGCCGAGGAGCCCCGCTCCCTCCTTGTGCACGAGACGCGCCCCGAGCAGGTCACGGGCGACCTCGGGTGCGGGCCGGGCGTAGAAGGCCCGGGGGAGCGGCCGATGGAGGTTCACGGCACGAGCTGGCGGACCGCCTCCGGCAGCAGCGGGCCGAGGGCCGTGGTGAGGAACGGTATGAACGAGACGCGGAGCGCACTCACGATGGCCGAGTCGTCAATGGCCCCGTGGAGACTCCGCATCCAGCCCACGTCGCCGCCCGAGATCGGGATGCCGCGGTAGCGGTAGAAGCTGTCGAGGGCGAAGACGAGCACGGCCAGGATGGCCAGCGCAAGAACCACCGCAAGGATCCCACCCAGGACCTCGTCGGCGTGGGGAACCCTCGTGAGGACGCGGGATCGCTTGTAGAACAGCGTGACGAGGATCATCCCCAGGATGAGCAGGGCGAGAAACGCGGCCAGGAACGCGAACATCCACGAGAACTGCACGGGCACGCTCGTCCAGTAGGTGGCGAACCAGTTGCCGAGCGGTTCGCGGAGCCCGGCAGCCAGCACGAAAGCGACCGCCACGACCGCCATCCCCAGCAGCTGGCGGATCGCGCCCTGCATGTAGCCGAGCACAAACGCGCCCGCCAGAACGATGACGAGGAGGAGGTCGGCAGCGGTGAACGTGGTGGCGCCCCGTTGATGACGACGGCTGCGGCGCAGGCGAGGACCGCGCTCAACCGCCCGGCTAGCCTACCAGCGCCGCGAGCGGCGCGGCAAGCACGACCTCCGGGCCCCCCGGTCTGGCCCGGGTGGGCCATCCTCCTCAGGAGCGGATGTGCGCGCCGAGCTCGCGGTCGAGCCCCGACACCACGGCCGCGACGAGGCCGTCGATCTCGGCGTCGGTGAGCGTCCGGTCGCCCGCCTGGAGCGTCAGCCGGAAGGCCAGGCTCAGCTCGCCGTCGGCGAGCGGCGCTCCCCGGTACACGTCAAAGAGGCTGATGCTGCGCAGGAGGGTCCCGGCGCTGCGCCGGATGACCGCCTCCACGTCGCCCGCCGGCCGTGACTCCGGGACGACCACCGCGATGTCCCGCTCCACGAGCGGGACACGCGCGAACGGCGCGAACCGGGTTGTCCCTGGCGTCGCTTTCTGGAGGGCCGCGAGCCGGAGGGTTGCGGCGACGACGTGCTCGGCGCGCGAGCCGACCGCGTCGAGATAGCGCGGGTCGAGTTGGGCGATGCGGCCCAGCTCGACCGACTCGCCCGACGGAAGGGCGATGCCCAGGGTGGCCGTCCGGCCGGGATGCTCGACGCCGGGGAGCGCCACGGAGGGCGACGCCACGGGCCGCGGCGCGCCGAGCCGGGCGGCCAGCCAGGCGACGAGCCCGAACAGGTCCCATGGGTCCGCCGGACGAGCGGGCGCGTTCCACGTCCCGCCTCCCTGGTCCCCCGCGAGGAGGACCGCCAGGACCGCATCCTCGCGCGGCTCGCCACCAGCCACGTGGTGGATCGAACCCACCTCGAAGATCCCCAGGTCCGCCCGCCGCTGGCGCTCGTTCTCGACCAGCACGGCCACAAGTCCGGGGAGCATGGATCGACGCAGTTGTGAATGGTCGTGGGAGACCGGGTTCGTCACCCGGATCGTGGCCGGATCGTCGGCCGCGATCCCCAGCCGCCCGTGGTCGGCCGGCGACACCAGCCCGTGCGTCGCGACCTCGTTCAGGCCGCGGCCGGCGAGCAGATCGCGGATCGCGTCGACGATTTGTCGAGGGTCGGGCCGGTAGTCGGGCATCGGCGTGTGCGGCAGCGTGCCGGCGATGGTGTCGTACCCGCGAAGCCGCGCGATCTCCTCGGCCACGTCGGCCTCGATCTCGAGGTCCCGGCGATGGGCCGGGACGATCGCCACGAGCGCCGCGGCCGTGCCCTGCGCGTCGAGCGGAACCGGGGACGACGCGGCGTCGATCCGGACCGCGTCGCCCGGGGCGGCCGGCTCCGTCGCCACCTCCACGCGGGCGAGCAGCTCGCGCATCTCCGCGGCCGCCAGGTCGAGCCCGAGGAGCCGGGACACGCGAGACGGCCGGAAGGGCACCCTCGTCGGCGCCGGCTCCGCCGGGTTCGTGTCGACTGTGCCCGGCGCGACACGGCCCCCGGCCCACGCCACGAGGAGCTGCGCCACGCGGTCGGCCCCGAGCCGAGCCAGGCGCAGTTCCTGGCCCCGCTCGAACCGGAAGCTCGCCTCGCTGTGGAGACCGTAGCGCTGCGCCGTGCGACGGATGCTGGCCGGGTCGAAGACGGCCGATTCGACGATCACCGCGGTCGTGGTGTCGGCCACCTCGCTGGCGGCCCCGCCCATGACCCCGGCGATGGCGATCGGGCCGCGAGGATCGGTGATGAGCAGGGTTTCGGGCGCCAGCTCGCGCTCGACGTGATCGAGCGTCTCGAGTCGCTCTCCGGGGAAGGCCGTCCGCACGACGATCCGTCCCTCCGCCACGGCCGCCGCGTCGAACGTGTGCGTCGGCTTCCCCATCTCGAGCATGACGTAGTTCGAGGCATCGACCACGTTCGAGATGGGCCGCATCCCGGCAGCGGTGAGGCGAACCTGCACGTCGAGCGGCGCCGGGGCGATCGCGACCCGATCCACGTAGCGGGCCACGAACCGCGGGCAGAGCGTCGCGTCGCGCACGTCGACGGCGACGTGCCCGGACGCCGGGGACCCTTCCTCGCGGAGGGTCATCTCCGGCCATCGGACGCGCCCGCCGGTGAGCGCGGCCACCTCGCGGGCGAGCCCGATGAGCGAGAGGCAGTCGCCCCGGTTCGGCTTGACGTCAACGTCCAGGACGTCGTCGCCGTAGAGGTCCACGAGGCGCCCGCCCAGCGGCGTGTCGCTCGGCAGGATGAGGATGCCGTCCGCGTCGGTGGTGATGCGCAGCTCGTCACCCGAGCAGAGCATCCCCTCGCTGTGATGCCCCGCGATCCGGGTGACCTCGATCTGCCGGTCCCCGGGCAGCACGGCTCCGGGGAGCGCCACCGGCACGCGCTGGCCGGGCGCGATGTTCGTCGCGCCGCACACGATCGAGAGGATGGGCTGATCGCCGGCCACCCGCACCTTCGTGAGCGAGAGATGGGCCGTGCCGGGGGCCGGCTCGACCTCCAGGAGCTCCCCCACGATCACGTCCTGCCAGTCCTCACCGCGCCGGCGGATCCCTTTCACCTCCATGCCGAGCACGGTGAGACGCTCCGCAAGTGCCTCGGCGTCGAGTTCGAAGTCGACGTAGTCGCGCAGCCAGGAGAGCGGGACGTACATCAGAACTGCTCCAGGAAGCGCAGGTCGTTCTCGAGGAAGTGGCGGATGTCATCGATGCCGTACCGCAGCATCGCGATCCGCTCGCTGCCCATGCCGAAGGCAAAACCCTGGTAGCGCTCGGGGTCGAGGCCGCCGTTGCGGAGCACGATGGGGTGCACCATGCCGGCGCCCAGGATCGTGATCCAGCCCGTGCGCTGGCAGGCCGAGCAGCCGGCGCCGTTGCAGACCACGCACCGGACATCGAAGGCGACCGAAGGCTCCGTGAAGGGGTAGTAGCCGGGTCGGAACCGGGTGGCGCGGCGGGCGCCGAACATGGCGTGGGCGAAGGCGTCAAGGAGCCCCCGCAGGTCGGCCATCGTGGTCCCCTCGTCCACCATGAGTCCCTCGACCTGGAAGAACTCGAAGCCGTGCGACGCGTCCACTGCCTCGTAGCGGAAGCAGCGGCCCGGCAGGAGGGCCCTGATGGGCGGCTTCGTCGCCTGCATGACGTGGATCTGGCCGGGCGACGTGTGGGTTCGCAGGAGATAGCCCGGCAGGTCGGTGTAGAGGGTGTCCCAGAGATCGCGGGCGGGGTGGTCGGGCGGAATGTTGAGCGCACGGAAGTTGCGCTCGTCGGTTTCCACCTCGGGCCCCTCGTACACGACGAACCCGAACTGCCCGAAGACCCGCGCGATCTCCCGGTTCGTTTCGATCACCGGGTGCAGGGACCCTCGGCGGAGCGGCCGGCCCGGCAGGGTGACGTCGATGCGCTCGGCGGCGAGCCGTGCGTCAAGGGCGGTCGATCCGAGATCGCTGCGCCGGGCGGCGATGGCCGTCTCCAGGGCCTCCCGGACCCGGTTCCCCACCGCGCCGACGCGCGGCCGGTCCTCGGCCGGGAGCTGGCCGATCCCGGAGAGGACGGTCTTCAACTCGCCCTTGCGGCCGAGGTAGGCGACCTCGACGGCCTCCAGGTCCTCGAGGTGCGCCGCCGATGCGACGGCGGCGAGCCCGTCCTCCTGCAGCGAGTCCAGGCGCCCTGCGATCGACCCGTAGTCCACGGCGGCCGCCCGAGCGCGCTGCTACCGGGTCTTCGCGACCTCGGCGATGCGGGCGAACGTCGCCGCATCGCGCACGGCGATGTCGGCCAGGACCTTGCGGTCGAGGGCGACGCCGGCGGCCTTCAGGCCGCTCACGAAGTTTCCGTAGGTGAGCCCGTTCTGGCGCGCGGCGGCGTTCAGCCGGACGATCCAGAGCGCGCGCATCTGGCGCTTGCGCTCCTTGCGGCCGACGTACGCGTACTTGAGAGCATGGAGCAGCGCTTCACGCGCCGGCCTGATCAGCCGCGACCGGGTGCCCTTCCGCCCCTCGGCGGCCTTCAGGAGTCGCTTGTGGCGTTTGTGGGCGGTGACGCCGCGCTTGACGCGTGCCATGTGCTCGGACGCTCCTTAGAGGTACGGGAGAAGTCGGCGGACCTGCTCGGCATGCACGGAGCCCACGAGGGACTTCCCGGCGTACCGGCGCGTCCGGCGCGACGACTTGATCTCGAGATGGTGGCCGCGCCAGGCCTTCACCCGGATGACCTTGCCCGAGCCGGTCACACCGAACCGTTTCTGGGCTGCCTTGTGGCTCTTCATCTTCGGCACGCTGGTCACTCTCCTGGGGCGGGCTGTGGCGGCGGGGCGGGCTGTGGCGCGGGTCGCGGTGCGGCCCGCGGCTTCTGCACGGACGGTGGCGGCGGCGGTGCGGATTCCGGCGGCGCCTGGGCGGGCTTCGCAGCTGGAGCCGCCGAAGCCGCTTGAGCCGCCGAAGCCGCTTGAGCCGCCGAAGCCGCTTGAGCCGCCTGCGCCACCTTCGGCCGGTTGGTCGAGGCGACCACGATCGACATCGACTTGCCTTCGAGGAGCGGCTGCCGCTCGAGCGCCCCGTGGTCCTTGACCAGGTCCGCGAACTTGAGGAGGAGATCTCGCCCGAGGTACGAGTGGGTGAGCTCCCGGCCGCGGAACTGGCAGGCCACCTTGACCCGGTCGCCGGCATCGAGGAACTCGATTGCACGCCGGACTTTCGTGTCGAAATCGCCCGTACCGATCTTCGGTTTGATCCTGATTTCCTTGAAGTCGACGGAGCGCTGGTGGCGCCGCGCCTCCTTCTCCTTCTTGGCCGCCTCGTACTTGTACTGGCCGTAGTCCAAGAGGCGGACGACGGGCGGGACCGCAAGAGGCGCGACCTCCACGAGGTCGTAGCCACGCTCCTGCGCCAGACGCAGAGCCTCGAAGGTGGGCATCACCCCGAGCTGGCTCCCCTCCTCGTCCACGACACGAACGGACGGGACACGGATCATCTGGTTGATGCGCAGCTCTCGGCTCAGGCTAGGTCCCTCGGCTCCAGGTGCGAGACAAACCGGCGGCCGCACGACTCGGAACGCGCACACGCACGACCGAGCGGCCTGCGGTCGCCCGGCGGACTATAGCACCATGCCTCGGCGAGAGGCAAACCCGCGGCGGAACGCCGAAGTCGTGACTCAGTCGATGGTCGCGATCATGACCTCGGTGGACTTCACGACGGCGATGACCCGCTTGCCCGGGGCAAGGCCGAGGCGCCGCGCGGACTCCGCGGTGATCGCCGAGACCAGCTCGTGGCCGCCGTCCACGTCGACGATGACCTCCGCCATGACCGTGCCTTCCTTGACCGAACGAACCGTGCCCGGCAGCTGGTTGCGGGCGCTGATCTCCACCGCTTCCCTCCTCGTTCTTCGCGCGACTGAGCCGGACTCGCACCGTTGCGGGTCTGCGCGTCGTGCGGCCCGATTGTCGCACGGAACCTCGTGTCAGCCCGTGCGAGCGGCAACCGCATCGAGCACGGGTCCCGCGTATTTCGGGTGCAGCAGGACCTGCGCGCCCCCGGTGTGCCAGAAGGCGACGGGACCGACCGCCCTCCCCTCCCGGAGGTGCGCCAGCAGCCCGGCAAGGCCCTTGCCGGTGTACACCGGGTCGGCAAGGATCCCCTCGGTACGGGCAAGAAGCGCGATCGCGTCGGAGGCTTCCGGCGTCGGGCTGCCGTACCCGGGTCCCATGAAGCGCGGATCGAGGCGGATCTCCCGCTCCGTCCATGTCTCGGCGCGGCCGAGAAGCATCGCGCACCCGGCGGCCAGCTCGGCGACGTGCTCGGCGGACCCGCCCGCCTCCGGCTTCAGAATGGCGATCCCCTCGACCGGTGGCCCGCCGCCCGCGAGGCGCCGCCCCACCTCCAGGCCGGCGTGCGTGCCGCCAGATGCCGAGGCGAGATAGATGGCGGTCGCCCCCACACCGGCCTCGCGGAGCTGAACCAGCAGCTCGTCGTAGCCCGCGGCAAAACCCACTGCGCCGAGGGCCGTGGAGCCGCCGATCGTGATCGGGTACGGCCGGGCGCCCTCGCGCTCGAGCCCGGCGGCGACCTTGGCCATCCGCGCGGCGATGCCGGCGAAGTCCCGGGCACCGGCGAATACCACCTCGGCCCCCAGGAGCCGATCGAGGAGCAGGTTGCCCAGCTCCTCCGTGGGCGCGTCGCCCCCCAGGACGAGGATGCAGCGCAGGCCGAGCCCGGCGCAGTATGCCGCCGTGGCCCGCGCGTGGTTCGACTGCGGCCCGCCCATCGTGAGAACGACGTCGCACCCGCGGGCTTCCGCGTCTGCGAGGAGGAACTCGAGCTTCCGCACCTTGTTCCCGGCATGAGCGATCGACCCGATGTCGTCGCGCTTCAGCCAGACCTCCGCACCCGCAGCCTCGCTGAACCGGTCAAGCCTGGTGAGAGGTGTCGGCAGGTGGGCCAGGCGAAGGCGCGGGAGCCCATCCCACGGCCGTGGGGCCGCGCCCGCGGCGGGCGGTAGCGTGCTCACAGCCGCCGGCACGCCCGCAGCCACCCGAAGCTCGCCGCTCATGGCCGTCGCGCCTCGGCCTCGGCAGCGAGCCGGTCCGCCAGTTCATCCCAACCCACCGGAGGTTCCTGCGCCCCGTCACGCCGCCTGACGGCAACCGTGTGCGCCTCCACCTCGCGGTCGCCGAGAACCAGCATGTAGGGCACCTTCTGTTCCTGCGCGACCCGGATCTTGTTCTGCATCCGGTTGTCCGAGTCGTCCACCTCGACCCACAGCCTCCGCGACTGGAGGACGCCTGCCAGTTCCCGGGCAGCCGGCACATGGCGATCCGCAATCGGGACCACGACCGCCTGCACCGGCGCACACCAGAACGGGAACGCCCCACCGAAATGCTCGACGAGGATGCCGATGAAGCGCTCGAGCGAGCCGTAGACGGCCCGGTGGATGGCCATCGGGCGCTGCTCGTGGCCGTGCTCGTCGATATAGGTGAGGTCGAACCGCTCGGGCAGCATGACGAGGTCCACCTGGAAGGTGGCCGTCTGCCAGGAGCGCCCCAGCGCGTCCTCGATGTGGATGTCGATCTTGGGCGCGTAGAAGGCGCCATCCCCGGGCTTGAGGGCCCACGGCAGGCCGGCGCGCTCGAGGGCGACGACGATCAGCGCCTCGGCCTGGGCCCAGAGCTCCGGGTCGCCCAGCGCCTTGTCCGGCTTCGTCCCGAACTTGACCTGCGGCTCCAGGCCGAACCACCCGTACACCTCGGCGACCTCTCCGAGGAGCGCGGCGATCTCATCTTCGAGCTGATCCGGGCGGACGAAGATGTGCGAGTCGTCCTGGACGAAGTGCCGCACCCGGGTGAGACCCGACAGAACCCCCGAGCGCTCGTTCCGATGCAGGCGCCCGTACTCGGAGAGGCGAAGCGGCAGGTCCCGGTACGAGCGGATCCGGCTGTTGTAGATGAACGTGCTCTCCGGGCAGTTCATCGGCTTGAGGGAGAACTCCTGGCCCTCGATGTCGATGATGAACATGTTCTCCCGGTAGAGATCCCAGTGGCCCGACTGCTCCCACAGCTTCCGGTGGACGAGCTGCGGGGTGCTCACCTCGAGGTAGCCGCGGCGGTCCTGGAGCTCCCGCATGGCGGTCTCGAGGGTGCGCCAGAGCCGCTGGCCCTTGGGGTGCCAGAAGGCCGACCCCGGGCTGACGTCGTGGAAGCTGAAGAGGTCGAGCTTGACGCCAAGGCGCCGATGGTCGCGCTTCCGCGCCTCCTCCCGCCGCCAGAGAAACCGGTCGAGCTCCTCCTGCGTGGCCCACACGGTCCCGTAGACGCGCTGGAGCATCGGGCGCTTCTCGTCGCCGCGCCAGTACGCCCCGGCCACGGAGAGCAGCTTGAAGGGGCCAATATGCGAGGTCGAGGCGACGTGCGGCCCGCGGCACAGGTCCGTGAAGGGACCGTGCTCGTAGGTCGAGACGACCGGTTCAGGCTCGCCGGCGGCCCGCGCGGCCGACCGGAGGTCATCGAGGATCTCGACCTTGTAGTCCTGCCCCCGCCCCGAGAAGTACGCCCGGCCCGCGTCGGGATCGAGCTCGCGCCGCACGAAGGCGTGGTCGGCGGCGACCGAATTGGCCATCCGGCGCTCGATCTCCGCCAGGTCCTCGGGAGTGAGCGGGCGAGGCAGATCGAAGTCGTAGTAGAACCCGTCCCTGATCGCGGGGCCGATGCCGAGCCTGGCGTCGGGGAAGAGCGCCAGCACAGCTTCCGCCATGACGTGGGCCGCGGAGTGGCGCATCGCGTCGTCGGGATCGTGGGCGCCGGCGTCGAGGAGCTCGTCGGCGGAACCCCGGTCCGGCGCCTCGAGGACGTCCTCGTCCACCACGACCGCCGCGCCCGGCGCCGGGTGCTCCTGCTGCTGCTCGTTCATGCCGTCCCCCTGAATCAGAAAACCTCTCGTCCACCGACAGGACGAGAGGTCGATCCTCCCGCGGTCCCACCCGCCTTCGCGCCGGCCGCCTCTCGGGCATCACCGGGCGCTCTCGTGGCCGCGATAACGGGCGGTCCCGGGCCGGTTCACCGGCCGCTCACGGGTGGTACGCGCGGGGAGGCACTGCCGCCCGGGTTCTCAGCCTCGACCCGAACTCTCTGGGGCTCCCCGTCCGCGCGCTGCGTCCCGCTCAGCGCGTTCGATCTGGATGGTGGGCGGTACAGGAATCGAACCTGTGACCTCGTGCATGTCAAGCACGCGCTCTAACCGACTGAGCCAACCGCCCACCGGTGACGGCCGCATCATACCGCACCGTCACGACGCGCCGGGGAGTCGCGACCCGAGGCTGGGCGGGTCGGGGGCGGCCTCGGGGGTCCTGTCGCGATAGGGCGGAGCGAGTCGGTCTCTGACATGATGTCGATCAACAGGAGGACCGTCTGCATGTCCGGAAGGCTCGACAAGAGCCCGCGACTCCCGCCACGCTGGTTCGTCCGATCTGCCTGGACGGTTCACCGTGCCATCTATCGCCTGACCGGCGGCCGATTCGGCCTCTGGCGTCCGAAGGCCGACAGGTGGGGCACGATGCGCCTGAGGACGATCGGGCGCCGCACGGGCAGGGGGCGCAGCGCGATCCTCGGCTACTACGAGGACGGGCCGAACCTGGTCACCATGGCCATGAATGGCTGGGCAGACGGCGAGCCGGCCTGGTGGCTCAACCTCCAGGCGCATCCCGACGCCAGCGTCGACCTGGCCGATGGATCGCGCGCGGTGCGCGCCCGCGCGGCGGAGGGGGACGAACGCTCACGCCTGTGGGCCCGTTGGCGCGACATGGGGGACGACGTCGACGCGTATGCCACCCTGCGGTCCGGCGAAACGGCGGTCGTGATCCTGGAACCACTGCCCGAAGCACCCGCACCGGCGCCACCACGGGTGTAGCCCGGCCACGTTTCGCGGCGCGAATCGGAACTCGGCCGGGGCGAGGAGGGCACATCCTCGACTCCCGACCGAGTTCGCTCAGCGCATCCCCGGCGTCCGGACCAGGTCTCCGGCTCCGATCCTCCGCGGGGATGCTCAGCCCGGCTCCAGCAGCCTAGCAGGGGCGCTTCTCGATGCACCAGGCCGAGATCTCCGCGTGGCGCTCCTGACACCCGCGCCAGTTCATGCATGGCGCTCTCGCGGCGCCGTCTACTCCGCGGCTGCTCACCGGACTTGCGGCGACGCGTCCCATTGAAGCGTGCCCCCGCCCAGCTCCGCTGACGGCCGAGGCACGCTCGTGGGGGCCCCTGCCCGCGGCCCACACGGGACTATCCATCTCAAGCTATGGTTGAGGGCGGACGGAGATGACGAGCGAAGACGTTGAGGCGCGACGACTGCACCGCGGACTGCGACGTGCGTTCGGCGAGACTCTCCGCCAGGTCGAGGGCGCCTGGATCGAGGAACGCGCCGGGTACGCGGTGGTGGCGTGCCCCGCCATCCCGATCCCGGGCTTCAACGGCGTGTGGGTCGATGGCCCTGACGTGATGGCGCCCCAGACGCTCGCCGGGGCGGTCGACGATGTGCGACGTCACGGTGCGCCGTGCTGGATCGAGCTGCGGGCTGACCGGACGCCGGCCATCCGGGCCGCCGCCGTCGGGCTCGGCTTCATGCAGGAGGATACGTACCCAGGGATGGTGGCGACGTCCCGGGAGGTTCGGTTACCCGGGCGTGGCGGGCCGCAGATCAGCCGGGTTGAGGACCCTTCGGCGATCGCCGAGGCAGTTGATGTGGCCGCCGCGGGATTCGAGGCGCCTCGCGAGCTCTTCGCCGCGCTGTACACGCCAGCGGTGCTCGCCGTCCCTGGGCTGTCGGTCTACCTCCTTCGGATCGGCGGTCGGGCAGTCTCGACCGCCACCGCGTGGCTCGGCGACGGGACGGTCGGCATCTTCAACGTCGCCACGCCCCCGGCTGAGCGCGGCCGCGGGTACGGCACGCTCATCACCGCGCACGCGGCGTGGGAGGGCTTCGCCGCGGGCGCCGACCTCGCCTGGCTGCAGGCGAGCGCAATGGGCGAGCCGGTGTACCGTCGCATGGGGTTCCGTCAAGTCGAGACCTACGAGGTGCTTGGGCGACCGGCCGCGGCTGACGATCTGGCCTCGACCTGATTGCCGACGCGCCGAAACACGTTATCCGTCGCGGCGCTTCCGTCATGAATGCATGGCCTGCGAGCGCCGCGAACGGGCGACTACACGCGCGGGTCCGCCAGGAGTGTCGGCTGCAAACACACCATTGCCCGATGGCGTCGTGTCCGTTTGCGCTCACGAAGCTATCCTCTCCCGGTACCTCGGCCCGTGGCGGTTCCGGTGCCCGAAGACGACCGCCGTCTCGCGATCGATGAACGCGCCGGACTCACTGGTCGAGGGCGCCGAACTGGAGCGAGGCGGCGCCACAGCGGCCGATGAGCGTGGAGGAAGTGGAACGGATGGTGCGCCGGTGCCCGAGTGATCTGCTGCATGGCGGCCGCGCCAGACCAGCTGCGCACGCGAGCCTGTGATGCGCGTCGTGGGTTCGTGCCGCCGGGACGACGCTGAGCAACGGGTGGGACCGGCTCGCGCCGCGAGCGTCCCACGACGAGCACTGGGACGCCGCATGGCCCAGGACTCGGCAGCCCGCGCTTCCGCCCGACGGCGTCCCTTCCGGAGCCGCATCCTGCGGTCGCTGGTCTCGACCCCGCCGGTCGTCGCTGCTCTGACCGCAGCGTTGCTGATCGGGACTGCGCCGCTCACCGTCGGTCGCGAGCTGCCCGGGGTCAGCGGTGCAGATGTTCCCTGTGAGGGGCAGGCGCCCTCGCCCACGGTGGAGTCGGCGACAGCGCTTGGCCTGACGCTGGCGACCCCCGACGGCAAGACCACGTTCTTCGTGGCCGCCCCGATCCTCCGAAGCTGGATCGCCTTCGCGGCCACCGCCGATGGAGGCTGTCGACCGACGGTCGCGACAGCAACTGCGCGGGCGGCGATCGACGAGTTCGCGCCGAAGGTGGCAAGGAAACCCAGGGACGCCAGGTTCGTGTGGGGCACGAACGGGGTCACGCGCGTGGTCGCCGGGGCCGACGGCCGGGTGCTCGACACCGATGCGACGCTGGCGGCGATCGACGAGGCCCTCTTCGGGAACCCGCCCGGGACACCCGGGGCGCCCGGGGCGCCCGGGACGCCTGTCGCGGTGGCCCCCAGCCCGACCCCGGTGGCCCCCAGCCCGACCCCGGTGGCCCCCAGCACCGTACCCCGGTGGCCCCCAGCCCGACCCCGGTGGCCCCCAGCCCGACCCCGGTGGCCCCGAGCGTGACCCTGGCAGTGACCAGGATCGCGCCCAGGCTCTCGACAGCCGAGGCGTCGGAGATCGCCCCCCGGATGCGCCCGCTTGACCCCAGGGGGCCCGACGGCAAGCCGGGGTGGACGACGTGGTACGAGGTCTCGGAGCGCAACTACTGGAGCAAGAACATCACGATCCCCGCACGGAAGCTGAACGGGTACATGCTGCTACCGGGTGAGACCTTCAGATTCTGGGATGCCATCGGCGAAGTGAGCAGGCGCGCTGGCTACGGCCCCGGCGGCGCGATCATCAACGGGCGCAGCCAGCCGACCGGGGCGCTCGCCGGCGGGATCTGCAGCGCCTCCACCACGCTCTTCAACGCGGCCGTGCGCGCCGGGCTTAGGATCATCGAGCGCCACCACCACTACTACTACATCGGGCGGTACCCGGTCGGGCTGGATGCCACGGTGTCCAAGCCGCGCCAGAACATGGTCTTCGTGAACGACACGGCCTACCCGATTGTGATCCGGTCATCCGCGAGCCCGGGGATCGTCCATTTCGAGATCTGGGGCGTGCGCGACGGCCGGAAGACCACCTTCTACCGGTCGGCGAAGAGGAACTACCGCCGCGCGTTCGACACCGTCGTGTACTCGTCCTATCTGCGCCCGGGCGTCCGGAGACGGATCGAATCCCCGACCGATGGGTTCGACGTGAGCGTCACGCGCATCGTCCGCGACAGGAGCGGCCGCCTGATCCGCCGGGACGTCTTCACCTCGCACTACGCCCGGGTCACCGGCGTACTCGCGATCGGCAGGGGGAGGTAGCCGTCGTCCGGATGGCGGTCTAGCACCGCGCACGGTCGCCAGCCCGCGAGCCGCCGTGTCGGAGCCACACGCCGTGTCGGAGCCTATTGACATCGCGCCCTCCGGCGGCGCATACCACAGTTCACGGGAGGCTGTGACACGCGGTCCACACCCTGGCCGCCGGGACCGCGCCGAGCCACTGGCGGACCCCACCCGTGGCCCGATCCCGGGAGTCGCAGGAGATGGCTGAAACCGCTTTCGGTTCGTCGCTCTCGGCGCGCCGCTCGCCGCGCGCTCGGGCACTGGCTGCGGCGGCGTTCACCGTCGCGCTTGCCCTGGGAGGCACCGCTTCCGTGCCTGCGCAGGCCGCGGCTGCCAGCCCCCTGATCGAGGTCCTCAAGGCCAGCCTGGGGTCCAGGGGCGCCAACGGCACGGCGACGCTCTCCGTGTTCACGACAGGCGACGGTGCCGTCAAGGTCACCGTCCGGGCGCTCAAGCCCGCGTCGTCCTACGTGGCCGCGATCCGCCGGGGTACCTGCGCGAAGGTCGGCCCGATCCTGGCGGCGCTCCCGAAGGTCGTCACATCGAAGACCGGCGCCGCCACAATGCGAGCGGCGCTCACCGCGGCGCAGGTGGCCGCGATCCGGTCCGAGGTGCGCGCGACTGGCCGGGTCATCGTGCGCCTGGGGGCGGGCTCGAGTGCCCGCTGCGGTGTGTTGAAGGTGGCAAGCCGGTCGCCCCGGATCGGTACCGTGACGCTCCGCCTGCAGGCGCCTGACGGCACACCACTTGCCAGCCTCCCGGTCCGTTACACACAGAAGACGCACGATTTCCTGTTCGGTGTGGGGATGACCTCACCGCAGGGCAACATCCCGCTCAGCACGTTCGAGGGGCTCGCCCATGTCGGGGTCAACTTTGCGTTCCCGTTCCTGTCGTGGGCCACGACTGAGCCGGAGCCGGGCAACTTCACCTTCGGCAACGTGGACTGGACGTACCAGCCCTCCGCGATGCGGGGCCTGGGGTACACGCTCGCCGGAGGCCCCCTGGTGTTCTTCCTCGACGAGTCCTTCAACCTCCCGGCCTACGTCCGGTCGATGAGCTTCGATCAACTCAAGGCCGCCGTGGCTGCGCACGTCTCGGCCGTGGTCCGCCACTACCGCGGCACCCTGCAGTACTACACGATTACCGAGCCGACCTGGCCGGACACGAACCCCTTCCACCTGTCGACGGCGCAGTGGGTCGAGATCGTCCGGACCGCCAGCGAGGCGATCCGGGCAGCCGACCCCAGCGCGAAGATCCTGGTCGTGGTCGTCCCGCTGGACCTGCCGGACGGGAAGTACTCGGCGACGGGGATCCTCGACGCCCTGGTCAAGGCGAAGGTCGAATTCGACGCGATCGGCATCGAGGTGTACCCCTTCTTCTTCGAGAAGGACCGCAACGGCTATCCGGCGGTCTCGGCCGTTTCGTCCCGGCTCGACGATTTCGCCCGGTTCGGAAAGCCGGTGTTCATCTCGGAGATGGGGGTGACCGACAGGCCGTCTCCCCTGGCCCAGTCGGACTGGCTACGTGCGATCTACTCGATGGCCTTCGAGAAGAGGTTCGTGGCCGGTCTCGTCTGGTACTTCGTGGTGGACGATCCGTTCCTGCCCGGGGCCGGGCTGTTCCCCGACGCCGTCTCACCTGCCCGCCCGGTGTACCAGGCGATGGCGGACGTCATCGCGCAGCGGACGAACGCCGGAGCCAGTGCGACAGACAGGCAGGGCGTCATGCGGATCGAGGGCTACGCCGGCGACTATCTCGTGGAGGTCGGCGAGGGCGCGGCCAGGGCCAGCGTCACCGTCCATGTCGCCGAGGGTCGCGACGTGTCGGTCGTCGGGGTCGTCAATGGGAACATGATCACTGTTGGCGGGGGTTGACTTCTCTGGCGACGGCGATCGCGGCTTGCCGGCCAGCTCGAGCCGCCGTGTCGGGGTCTACCCGATGTCGCCGCTGGAGGACCCGACTCGTCGTGACGTCGACGATGACGGCAAGGGCAATCCCTGCCGCATTGGCGACGAAGTCGGTCGGGTCATAGACGTTCTCCATGACACCGAACCCGTTCGTGGCCTCGAAGACCTCCACGGCGAGAAGGGTGAGTGAGGCGGCGATCAGCCGTGGCCGCCCGAGCCTTGCGGTTGCATTGATGGCCGCGAAGTACAGGGCGAACGAGACGGCGACGTTGCCCGCGTATGCGTGGAAGACGTCCTGGAACGGGCCGTGGTAGGCGGACTTCAGCACGAGTACGGCAGCCCCCAGCACGGCCAGCGCCACGTTGCGGATGGTGATGACCCGCCTCAGATCAGACCCGGGTTCCGTGCTTCCCGCCAACACCGCTGCCGAGCGTTTCACCCCACGTGTCGCCCACGATCTGCAGACCGGCCTTGCGGCCTCCTGGCCGAGCATACCTCCATGCACCAGCTCGCAGGATCTGCGCTATCTCGACACGCAAGGGGGCGGCCGGCCAGCTCAAGCCGCCGTGTCGGGGCATCTTGATTCCTGCGGCGGCTGCGCTATACCGGCCGCATGCGGGAGGCGTCGACGCGCGATCCATACCCCATCGCAGGGGCCTGGGCGAGCGCCCGATCCCTTCGGGTGGTGATGGACGCCCCGTCCCTCGAGTGGACGCTCACGGCCACCGAGACGCCGGCGCTCCGGATCCTCAACCCGATCAGCGCCGCCCTGCCCGTCTCGACCTGGCGCCCCCGGCCGCTGGTGCGCTCTCGGGAACTGCTGGGTCGCGCTCTCGGGATGGGCGACATGCGCCTGTCGGGCGCGATGCCGAGCGGCCACACTGGAACCCTGATGCCGCAGCGGATGTTCTTCATCGAGCGATCGAAGGCGGTCCTCGACGGGGTTGACCTGGGACGGCCAGCTCACCTCCGGGAGAATCCGCGGATGGGCCAGATCCCGTTGCCGTCGCGGGGCGTCCTGGCGATCGGTCTGGCAGCCTGGCGCATCCTCGACCGGGCGGAGTACGAGCGAACCAGAGCGGAAACCGCGCCGCAGGCCTGACCGCCGGCTGGACTCACTATAGCCCGCTCCGCGGGCAGACGACGATCCCGACTCGCCGGCCAGTTCAAGCCGCCGGGTCGGGGTCATGCGTGACTTTGCGGTCATTCCGCTGGGTGGCTGCCATAGGTGGTCCTGGCGGTGAGATGGCCGAAAGGCGACGACACCCCTCGGAGCGAGGCGGCCGCGAGGCCTTGTACGCGCCCGGGTTGCCTCTTGTCGCGGACCGGTCGGGCGCGCTAACCCCCCTTCTTGACGGTCGCAGCTGCCGCACGGCACTCGACGGACGCCGGAGCCGGTGCTACACCATCAGGCATATGAGGACGATCAGGGTCCAGCGAACCCTCAAGGCGCCTATGGAGGATGTCTTCGAGGTCCTGGCCGACTACGAGGCCTATGTGCAGTTCCCCGGCGTCCGCTCCGCAAAGGTCGTTCGGCTCGGGTCTGCCGAGCGGAATGGCCTCGGTGCGGTGCGGGAGGTCGATCTCGGAAGCGCGTGGTTCCGCGAGGAGATCACCGCCTTCGAGCGCCCGACCCGGCTGGACTATCGCATCCTGAAGAGCCGACCACCGATGGAGCACGAGGGCGGCAGCATCCGCCTCCGATCGGTCGAGGGCGGGACCGAGGTCACCTGGACGTCGACCTTACGCGTGACGTATCCGATCGTCGGTGGGCTTGTCACGCTGTACGTGGCGCGCCGGCTGGGGCAAGGCTTCGATGCGGCGCTGACCATCACGGAGCAGCGAGCCGCGGCACGCGGATAGCCGCAGCCCGCCACCTCCGTATACCAGCGACAAGCGGCCCTTGGGTAGCCCTGACCCGGCCCGGCTCCACGGGCGGACGACGATACCGGCTACCCATACGGGGAGGGACACCATCGCCGCCGCGTCCTACCGCGCTCCACGCGCGGGCCCGGTCCCCGGCGCGGGCCGGCCAGCTCGAACCGTCTTGTCCGAGTCGCACGGCGGGCCTTGGACCCTCTGGTGCCCCTTCGTCACCATTGCCTCATCGTGTGCGGGCGCGGTCCGGCGTCACCACCTGTTTCCCGATTGACTCGGCGCGTGCACGCGAGGTAGCCTAGCCGCACGAGCTTCTGGTCGACCGGTCGGCCATCAGGACGACCATGCGATGCGAAGGGAGACGGACATGCTGGTCAAGGAACTGATGCCCCCGGCACCGGACGAGCTGATCATCTACATCAACGGCGAGTTCCTGCCCGACAGCCGGGCCACCATCTCCTCTCTCGATCACGGTCTCATGTACGGCGACGGCTGCTTCGACGCCTGGTGCGGCCGCAACGGCTTCATCTACCAGCTCGACGCCCACCTCGACCGGCTCTACCGCTCGGTGGAGGGCCTCAAGATCCGCAACCTGAAGATGCCCAAGGCGGAGATGCGGGAGAAGATCATCGAGACCGTCTACCGCAACTCCCTCGTCGACTTCTACATCAAGGTCCTCGTCACGCGGGGCATCAGCCCGCACCCGGTCATCGACCCCCGCAAGTGCGGTGAGGCGAGCGTGGTCATCTACGCGCGGCCCACCCAGTACGAGGTCACCCCGGAGAAGCTCGATGCCGGGATCCGCATCAAGGTGCTCGCCCTGCGCAAGCTCTCCCACGAGGGCCTGGAGCCCCAGATCAAGAGCCTCAACTACCTCAACAACGTGCTGGGCAAGCTGGAGGCCTGGGACGCCGGCTACGACGAGGGCATGTTCCTCGACGACCGCGGCTACGCCTGCGAGTGCCCCGGCTTCAACATCTCGGCCATCAAGGGCAACACCCTCTTCACCCCGTCGCGGGGGATCCTGGTGGGCATCACCCGCGGTGCGGTCATGGAGATGGCCCGCGACGCCGGCATGGACGTGGAGACCGGCTTCTACACCGTCTTCGACTTCACCAGCGCCGACGAGGTCATGATGACCAACACGGTGGCCGGCATCGCCCCGGTCACCAACATCGACGGCTGGCCCATCGGCGACGGGAAGCCCGGGAAGCGCACCATGGCCTTCCAGGAGCAGTACCTCGACTGGCTGCAGTCGGGCCGCCACGGCACCCAGGTCTTCCCGGAGGCCTGGAAGTAGCCGGGACCATGGCTGACGTCGCCATGGCGGCCCGACCCTGCCCTTCGACCCCCTCGACGCGTCCCGGTTCTGGACACCGTTCCGCTCCGACACGCTCGGGCGCGTCGACTGCCTGCCCTTCCACGCCGAGTACCCCGAGCTGCTGCGCAACACCGAGACGCTGGCCTACCTCATCCGCAGCTACACCACCTGGGAGATGACCTGCGGCGCCCTGGGGCACCCGGGCGGCAGCTTCTCCGAGGCGGAGTTCCTGGCGGTCCTCTTCAACTACGTGCTCCGCTTCGACCCGGCCCACCCGGACTGGCCCATGCGCGACGTCTTCTACCTCAGCAAGGCCCATTCCTGCCCGGCGGTCTACACCGTCCTTGCCCTCTTCGGCTACTTCCCGGTCGCGCGGCTCAAGGGCTACGGCTCCTGGGACTCGGGCCTCGAGTCGCACCCCGACTCCAAGGTGACCCCGGGCATCGAGGTCAGCGGCGGCTCCCTGGGGCAGATCCCCGGGGTGGCGGTGGGGCGGGCCCTCGGCCTGCGCTTCAACGGCCCCGACCACGGCGACCGCATGGTCTACGCCCTCCTCGGCGACGGCGAGTGCAACGAGGGCTCGGTGTGGGAGGCCTTCATGGCAGCCGGCCACTACAAGCTCGACAACCTCGTCTTCGTCATCGACTACAACAAGGTCGAGGCCAAGGGCTTCATAGCCCAGGACATGAGCCTCGAACCCTTGGCCGACAAGCTGCGCGCCTTCAACCTCGACGTCCGCGAGACGCAGAACGCGCACGACGTCTCCGAGCTGATCGACCTCTTCACCCGCCTCTCCTCCCAGCGCCACGGCAAGCCCACGGCGGTCATCCTCAACTCGGTGAAGGGCAAGAAGGTCCGCGAGGCGCAGTACAACCCCAACTGGCACACCTCGGCCCCCCGCAACGCGGAGGCGGCGGGCCTCTGGATCCGCGAGATCTGGGAGCAGGACGGGCGGCGCCTGGGGATCCCCGAGGCCTTCCCCGCAGCCCTCACCGCGGCCATCGAGATCGTGCCCCCGCTCCACGAGAGCCCCGACACGATCACCGACCGCCAGCAGTAGGGAGGAGAACGACGCGATGGCCCAGTTCATCCTGCCCGACCGCGCCACGAACAAGGAGATGCGCTACGAGCTGGGCTACGCCCTCGCCGACCTGGCGGCGGAGTACCCCAAGATCATCGCCCTCGATGCCGACCTGCGCAGCTCCACCGGCCTCCACATCTTCGAGCACTACCACCCCGCGAAGCTGGTGAAGTCGGGCATCGCCGAGCAGAACCTCATCAGCATGGCGGCGGGGCTCTCCCAGGAGGGCTACATCCCCTTTCCCTGCACCTTCGACGCATTCAGCCGCCGCTTCCTCGACCAGCTCTACGTGACGGTGGCCTACAGCGACCTCAACGTGAAGGTCATCGGTGCGTACGTGGGTCTGTTCACCGGCAAGGCGGGGGCCACCCACCAGAGCGACAAGGAGCTGGGGGTGCTCCTGCGGGTCCCCAACCTGCGGGTGATCGAGCCCGGCTGCAACCTCGAGATGCGCCAGGTCCTGCGGGTCGCCGCCGAGACCCCCGGCCCCTTCTACCTGCGCATCGTGCGCTGCGAGGTCGAAGAGAACGAGCTCCCCGACGGCTACCAGTTCCGTCTCGGAAAGGGCGTGACGGCGCTCGACGAGGGGGCCGACGTGGGCCTGGTCACCACCGGCTTCATGATCCAGACCGCGCGCCTTGCCGCCGAGAAGCTCCGCAAGCTGGGCATCGGCGTGCGGATCGACCACCACCCCTCCCTCAAGCCCTTCGACCGCGACCTCCTCTACGACCAGGCCGGGAAGGTGGGCTGCCTCATCACGCTCGAGAACCACTGCACTTCAGGCGGTCTCCACTCGCTCGTGGCCGAGGCCCTGGTTTCCCGGGGCATCGGGAAGCGCGTGGGGGCCATCGGCTCCGACCCCGAGGACTTCATCCACACGGGGCACGTGAACGACCTCCTGTGGCGCTACAGGATGACCTCCGACGACGTGGTGTCCATGGCCGAGGAGCTGGTGCGGGGAGCGGCGTAAGGGCGAGCGGCGGGGGCGGACCTCAGGCCGGGCTCGTCCCCTCCCCCGCCCGGATGGCATCGAGGTACGCGCGGATCGATTCGACCGCGTTCAGGCGGTCCAGGAAGAAAGTGTTCACCGCGGCGAGGGCTTCCGACGCCACCTCTCGCACGTCCGCCGCGCGGTCGACACCCTGGCCGAACCGCGACACGCAGTCGCGGACGTGGAGCAGGTGCGTGACGACCTGCGATTCCGCTGTTCCCTCGAGGCCGGCGATCGCGGCCATGATGAGCTGGTCGACCTGCCGGACGAGCGTCTCGGTGTCGAAGTCGCCGCCGGGTGCAGCCGCCTCGTCGACGGTGCGGACGAGCGCGGCCAGCTGGTAGAGCGCCGTGGCGGGCTCATCGAACAGCTCCCGCAGGTATGCGGCGTCCGCGTAGCGGCCGGTGAGCCGGAAGATGTTGTACATGCGCCTGGCCGCCTTGCCGTAGCTCGGCGTGTCGACGACGTACTTGTGGACCTCGTGCTCGAGCTGGCGGACGTACTCGTCCACGGCGTCCGCCCGCAGCCCCTTGATCAGCTGCTCGAACAGGGGCAGTGACTCCGGCTCGAGGTAGACCTCCTGGAAATAGGGGTCAACGAAGCCGTCGAGCGGCGTGATGGTGCCGTCGAGAGCCTCCCAGGTGACATCGAGCATGTTGCTCGCGTTGGCGAGGCCGTGGCGGGCCGGATCGGAGACGATCCAGTCGAGCTTGCACCAGCCGGGCTCGGCGCTCGCCTCCTCCCACGTCAGCGTGGCCGCCGACCCGTCCGCCCGGCGCAGGTCGAACTGCCCGGCCACCACCTCGCCCGCGTTCCAGCTGACCGGTCCGCCGCGACGGACCGGGTTGCCGTCGCGCTCGCCATCCCACGGGTAGCTCCCGAACTTCACCTCCCAGAGGCGGTAGGTGGGGCCGCGCAGCGTCGAGAGCGCCTTCTCGCGGATCACGTCCGCGGCGATCCGGCACGCGCCCTCGCGGGTCGGGGCCTTGATATGGACGCGCTCGAAGTAGTCGCAGTCTCCCGGGTAGGCCTGGATGCGCCCCTGGGCGGCCGAGCCCGATATGGCCAGGGCCGTGAAGACCGTCCCCGGGCGATCGTCGATCCCGACGATCTTGCCGATCTCGCGGAACCGGGCGAGTTCGGTCGGCTGGAAGTCGAGCATCGACACGCGGTGGCCGTAGGTCCCGGTGTCAACGTCCACGACGAGGTCGCCTCCGCGCGCTTCGACCTCCATCGCCTCGACCCAGCGGGATGCATCCTCCTCGTCGATCTCCACGCCCATGCGCCGAGCAGACTCCACGACCCCCCGGATCGCGTCAGCCATCTGGTCTGTCAACGCCGTGCCCTCCAGGCTACTCGGGCCGCCCGGCCCCCTGTCGTCCTATTGCTCGAACAGGGCCCTCTCCTCGAGCAGAGCCCTGATCCCGTCGCAGTCGAGGCCGGCCCCCAGCCCGAGCGCGACCGCCACGCGCGCCTTGAGCGGGTGCAGGTGCCCCGCGAAGATCGCGCCGGCCGCCGCCCACGACCGCCCGCCGCCGGGGAACCCGTAGAGCGGACGCGCGGCGCCAGCCGGACACCTGCTCGCCAGCACCACCGGCAAGCGATCTCTCATCACCTCGCGGCACGCGTCGAGGAGGTCCGGGGCCGTGTTGCCCGCACCGGTGGCGGCAACCACGAAACCGCGCGCGCCGGCACGCGCAGCCAGTCGAACCAGCTCACCGTCCCCGCCCGACACCGCCGTGACCAGGACCACCGGCTCGGCCGCACGATCCGGCACCCGGTCCAGCACGCGGCGCCTGCCGCGGGCGCGGAGCACCGTGACAGCGGCGTCCATGACAGCCGCGTCCGTGACGAACCCGAGGGGGCCAAGATCGGGGCTGCGAAACGTCGCGATGGCGTCGGTGTGCGTCTTCACCACCGCGTCGGCCGCGTGGATCTCTCCCGCCATCACGACGAGGACCCCCTGGGCCCGGAGTGCGGGCTCCGCGGCGCAGCGGACCGCTCCGCGGAGGTTGGAGGGACCGTCGTAACCATCGTCGCCGGCATTCCGCATCGCGCCCGTCACGACGAGCGGCTTCTCGCTCCGGTGAACGAGCTCGAGCGCGAAGCTCGTCTCCTCGATCGTGTCGGTCCCCTGGACGAGGACTGCCCCGTCGATCCCGGAACGCTCGAGTTGCGAGTGGACGACCGCGGCCAGCTCCAGGACCCGGTCAAGTGTCAGGTGCGAGGCGGGCACGAGCCCCCAGTCGACCGCCTCGACGTCCGCGATCGCCTCCAGCCCCCCGGTCCGGGCCAGGATGTCCGCACCGCGCAGGACCGGCACCGGCCCACCGGCGGCCGGGTCGTGCCGCATGGCGATGGTGCCGCCGGTGAAGACGACCGCCACGCGCGGCATCAGCCGTCCGCCCTGGAGGGATCGTCCGCCCTGGAGGATCGGCCGCTCCCGGGGGATCGGCCGCTCCGGGGGGCGCGACAACCGGCTCACCGGCCACCCACATTCTTCCCTGCTCGAGGACGTCGACCTCGTATTCCTCGACCGTCGTGACGGGATCGAGGGGCGCGACGTGGGCCGCGGGGGCTGCCGACGCCATGTAGGCGGGGTGGACGAGGAGGATGGACCCGACGCCCGCTGCCAACAGCACGAACGCCGTGGCCAGCAGCACCGCGGAGGGGCCGAGCGCGTCGGAGATGGGACCCACGACGAGGATCGGCAAGAAGCTTGCGATGCTCACCAGCGTGTTGAGCACGCCGAACACGCGTCCCCGGACATCCTCGTCCAGCTCCTCCTGGAGCTGGGCCTGGGCAGGGATCGCCACGAAGGCATAGGCGATGCCGGCGAGAAAGGCGATCACGATGACCACCGCGAGGAGCGAGACGACGCTCCCGACGTCCACGCCGCCGAGTCGGGGATGACCCGCGAGGAACCGGGCGATCGGGCCGGACCCGGAGAGGACGGCGATGAGCACGGCAAGGGCGACGAGGCCGCCCTCGATGACCCGCCGTCGTGGAAGGAATCGCCCGTACGCGTTGAGGACGAGGACCCCGGTCACGATGCCGGCCGCCATGGGGATCACCACGACGACGAAGTCGCTCTCCGTCAGGCCGAGGACGGCTGTCGCGTAGGCGGGACCAAGGGCGCCGAGCACACCGACGAGCGACGCGGTGATGGCCAGGTAGGCGAGCGGCCAGTAGATCTGCGGGTTGGCGCGAACATAGACGAGCCCCTCGCGAAGCTGCGCAGTGAGGGTGGCCATCGCCTGCCGGGCGCCGCCCGCAGCGGTCTTCGCGGCCGCGGTGAGCTGCGCAGCAGGAGCCTTCGGGAGCGTCACACACAGCCCCGCCGCGACGAGATAGGTGACCGCGACCACGAAGAGGAGCACTTCCGGGCCCAGCAGGTTCGTGACGAGCGGCCCGAGGAGGGCGAACCCGAGCGCGAACGCTGCGTTCATCGTCAGGTTGAAGAGACCGGTCGCCTGGAGAAGCCGCTCTCGCTCCACAACGACGGGGATCATCGCCAGCTCCGCCGGAGCGAAGAACGCCGTCACGGTCGACTGGAAGACGTTGAGCGCGTAGACGACGACGATCTGGTCACTGACGAGCGCCATCGCGATGAACGCAGCGCCTCGCAGCACGTTCGTGGCGATGAGGATGATGCGACGATCGAAACGGTCCACGTAGACGCCGGCCAGCACGCTGAAGAGGACCGACGGCACCAGGAACGTGAGGATGAGGAGGCTGACGGCCGAGCTCGAGCCGGTCTCGCCGAAGACGAGGATGGTCAGGCCGTAGAGGACCATGTTTCCGCCGACCTGGGACGAGACCTGCGCCAGCCAGAGTGACAGGAACCGCCGGTTCGAGAGGACGCCGAACGGCCCGGAGGAAACCGGGGGAGGCGGGGAGGAACGCTGCGGAGACGGCGTCCGGAGGGCGGTCGCCTCGTCCGTCATGGGGCGTCTCCCGGGACAACGATCCCGGGTTCGGGTCCGCGCTCAAGGAAGCCGGTCAGGCGTCGCTCGAGGTCGCGACGCTCGAGGAGCACTCGCCGCCCGCACGTGTCGCACAGGAGCCCGATGTCGGCCCCCACGCGAACGACCTCCCAAGTGCGCCCGCCGCACGGATGGGGCTTGCGAAGACGCACGCGGTCGCCCAAGCGCAGCTCGAGCACCGGACGGTCCGCCACGCTCACCTCGCGCTGCTGGACCCGTGCCGCCGGTGCAGGCCGGACTCGCGCGCGTGCGGCAGCCGGCTGTGGCTCATCGCCGCACAGGGTAGCAGAGCAATAGCGCTGGGCGGCCGGTTTCCGAGCCCCTCAGACCCGCTGGCGGGCATACCGGGGAGCGAGGCTCCGGTCCGACGCCGGTAGAGCGAGTGCATCCGCCGGGGCCACGGTGATCACCGCGTCCGGATTGGCGACCTGGATGCGGCCCACCACCCCGCCGACCCTTGTGAGCGCCGCCGCGAGGTTCACCGGGTTGCCGATCGCGCTCACGCGGAAGGCGCCGGGTACCGGGGCCCCGTCCAGCATGAGAGCGCCCGGCTCGCCGGCCACGACCGTGGTCGCCACCACGCGCGCGTCGCCGATGGCCAGCGCCTCCGCTCCCGCCGAGCGCAGCTCGTTGAGGAGGTCGTTGACCGCGTCCGCGTCGATCGTCCCGCTGACGTCCACGGTCACGCCCTGGCCGCGGACGGGATCGAGCCCCGCCCAGAGGCGAAGCCGCCGCAGGTCGGACCGCAGTCCTCCGACGGACGTCTCGCCGCGGGCGCGCCCTGCTTCCATGTCGCGCAGCTGGATCTCGAGCGTGGTCACCTCCGTGGCGAGCTGCTCGTTCCGCACGTTGAGGTTGGCGATCAGTGCCGACAGGTCCTGCGTGGTCAGCGTGTCCAGCCCGGAACCTCCCCCCTGGGATCGAAGCTGGACGATGGCCAGGAAGCCCAGGATGAAGAGGACCGCCGCGACCGCGAGCTGCGCGCGCCGGCCTCTCATGGCAGCGGGGTCGAACGGCCGGGCGGCGGTGACGGAGACGCGACGGGCTGCGCGTACACGAGCCGCACCGAACCGGCGTACGCGGGCACGACGGCCTGATCCAGCTGCGCCACCCCCAGCCGGATGCCGAGATCACGGACCCGGGCGCGGACGAAGTCGACGAACGTGGGCGACCCGGTGAGCCGGGCGTACAGGTCGGGCGATCCGATCGCGACCACCTGGTAGGGAGGCTGCAGGTACGCGCTGTTCACGAGCACGGACGACCCGATATCGGTGAAGGCGCTCGTGGCCGTGATCCGCTCGCCGTTCACTCCCACGGCCTCCGCCCCGGCAAGCCACAGCTCATCGACCACGCGCCGCAGGTCGACGCCCGACACACGGTAGTCGCCGGCTGGTTCACCGGGCGGGACGGGCGCCGTGGAATCCTCGAGTTGGAGAGCGATACCCGGCCCCTCCAGTTCGACGAGGCCGGCGGCGGTCCGTGCCTCCTCCAGCTGCCGGTTGAGGTCGGCCACGAGCGCGTTCGTGCCGGCCGACGTCGACTCGACGTCCGAGATGGAGGCGCGCAGCGCCAGGATGCGGTCTTTGAGGGTCTCCTGGCGCGCCTGCAGCTCGAGCGCGGTCTCGAGGAGCGGCCGGCGCTCCTGGCTCGTGTACCGGACCCTCGGCGCCTCCGCGCGGAGCTGCGTGATGACGAGGAAGCCGACCACCAGGAGCGCTCCGAACAGGGCAACCTGCCACGACGGGATCGCGCGGAGACGTCCGGCGAGCCCGCTCATGCCGGGCCCCCGTGCCGCCCACGGCGCTCCACGGCGACGACCGCGGCGAGAACCCCGCCGACGAGCAGGCCGACGACCAGCAGGATCGGCAGGAGGTCGGTGATCCCCGCGCGTGTCCCTGAGGACGGCCACGAGATGACAGGGCTGGCGTCTGCTGTCGCCTGCCCGGGCGCCGCCGGCCCTGGCGACGCCGGGACGGGAATGGGTGCCGCAGTCGACACGCCGGCCGTCTCCTCCAGCCACTCGCGGGGCAGCGGGCCGGCCGGGGCAGGCTGCGGCCCGTACGCCGGGGGTGGCTCGGCTCCGATCATCGCCTGCCACGCTGCGTCAAACTCGGCGAGCGTGCCCCCGGTAACGGCTCGGAATGCCTCGTCGTCGCTCGCCCCGCCTCGGTAGAGCCCTGCCAGCTCGGCGACAGCCTTCCGGCCGTACCGCTCGATCAGGAAGTCCACCGCGGAGGCCGACTCCGCGTATGCGAGCGAAAATGGCCCGCTCACCCGGGGAAACGCCTCCGTCAGCGCGTCGAGGGGAAGCACGGTCCCGTCGCGCACAGCAGCTCGAAGCTCCGGCGCCCGATCCTCCGGCCCCCCCTCCGCCACATACACGGCGATCCCCTCGTTCAGCCAGGTTGGCGGCTCATGGTAGGGGTTGCCGGTCGCCTGGTCGAACACGTGATGCACCACCTCGTGGGCGATGACCTCCTGCGCCCAGGATGAGTCGGCCTCACTCGGCGTGATCTCGGCGTAGGCGGTGCGGATCGGCGGGTAGTACTGGCCGCCGACCTCCCCCTGGGTGCCGGCCCCGAGAGCCTCGTAGAGGGCGCGCGAGCTGCCGTAGATGAAGTAGTCCATGCGACCTGCGTCGGTCAGCCCCAGGAGCGACGACGCGCCGGAGACGGCATCCTCGGCGGCGCGGAGCGCACGACGCCCGAACGACGCGTCCGCGTCGTACCAGTGGACGGTCACCGCAGACCCCGAATCCGATTGCCACTCGAACCGGTCGTCCACCACGGTGACCCGGCCCTCCGGTCCCTCGCTGACCGCACCGTCGGGCAGCGTGACCCGCAGGTGATAGAGGAACGTCGTGTTCGGCCGGACATGGTCCTCGATCTCGACCGTGGCGACAAACGCGGGACCGCCCCCGCTGACGTCGGCGGACCGGACCTCGGAGGCGGGATCGTAGGCCAGCCGGGTGACCAGCTCGACCCGGGCCGGGGTCACCGATGAGCGGAAGCCCTGCGAGAACTCGATGGGTTGTCCGAGCGTCGCGCGAGCCTCCGGTTCGCCGAACATCACGTCATCTGCCGCCAGCGCCGAGGCGGGCGCAAACGCGGAGATCGCGCCTGCCAGCACGAGAAGGGCGGCAAGGGCCGCGGCCCGGGGCCCGGTCACGAGTCCTCGTCCCATGCGAGGCCGGCGAAACGGACGATGCCGATGCCGGGGTCGACCGCGCCCAGCAGCCCGGTCCGGCTGAGCGCCCAGGTCTCGCCGTAACTCACCGGCACAAGGGGCGCCTCCTCCTGAACGATGCGCTGTGCCGCGTCATAGTGGCGCACCTGCTCGGCTGCATCGGGGCTGCGGCCGGCCGCGGCGAGCGCGTCATCGAACGCGGGGTTGCTCCAGTGGCCGTAGTTCGACGTCGCACCACTGGAGAGGAGCAGCCCGAGGAAGTCCTCGGGCGCCGGGTAGTCGGCGATCCAGGACACGCTCCAGAATGCGGGCGGATCCGATCGAGGCGCACCAGGTACTCCGAGAACGGCATGGTCTCCAGCACCACGCTCACGCCGAGCACCTCGTTCAGCTCGGCCACCACCGCCTCGTCGTAGTCGACGCCGGAGGTGACCAGCGTCACCTGGGGAAACCCCGCACCACCCGGGAACCCGGCCGCTGCCAGGTCGGCCCGCGCGGCATCCGGGTCGTACGCCGGCAGGTAGTCGCCGGAGCCGCGTCCCGGGATGCCCTGCGGTACAAGCGAGGTGGCCACCTCGACGCCCGGAGTGAGGGCCGCCAGGCGCCGCCAGTCCACCGCCCGGGCGAAGGCGCGGCGGACCCGCGCGTCGTCGAACGGCGGGCGCGTCGTGTCGAAGCCGTAGTAGTCGACGGAGAGGGACCCGGTCTCCCGGAGCTGCGGACCGAGGTCGGCGTCGTACTTCATCCACTGGGCGTCGTAGAACGGCACCGGGACGTAGTCAAGGTCGCCGTCGAGGAAGACGTCCACCGGGCTCCGGCCGCCGAGGTCGGTGATGACCTGCACCGTGTCGATAGCGGGCTTCCCTGCCCAGTACCTGTCGTTCGCCCGCAGCGTCAGGCTGGTGGCATCCTGCCCCTCGACAACGTATGCGCCCGAGCCGACGAAGTCGCTCGGCGCCTGCTGCCCGGAAAGCGCACCGCGCATCGCCGGCGGTACCACGGCGAGCGACGGGGACGCGGCGATGGCCACGAAATAGGACGCCGGTCGGCGGAAGCGGACCTCGACGCGGTCGCCGTCGGTGCGGAGGCCAACCGCCTCCCGCGTCCCGCGGCCGGTGCGGTACTCGACGGCCCCCTCGATGTCGTCGAGGATGGAGGCCAGCGGGGCCTTCGTCGCCGGGTCGAGCAGGTGGAGCCAGCTCTCGACGACGTCCTCGGCGCGGATTGCGGTGCCGTCGGAGTAGGTGATTCCCGGGCGCAGCTCGAAGACGAGCCCCATCCCGCCGGCCCCGAGTTGCCAGGCGCGCGCCAGGGCCGGCTTGACGGAGAGGTCGGGGGCGAACGCGGTCAGGCCCTCGAACAGCTGCGACAGGGCCGCCGCGGTCCCGACCTCGCCCTGGAGCGCCGGATCGAACGTTTGCGGCGCAGAGCCGTACACGCGAACCGTCGAGCGGTCCCCCGGCGCCTGGTTCGCGGGCTCACCGGCCCGGAAACTTGTCGGCCAGGCGACACGCGGAACCACGATGAGCCCGGCGACGAGGATCGCGGCGAGCGCGGCGGCAATCCACCGGAGCGGCCGCCAGGGCCGTGAACCGGCGGCCTGGCCGGACCGGGGGGGCTCCGCGCCAGGGGTGGAGACCGCGTGGGGCTCGATCACGGTTCGCAGTCTATCGCCGGACCCGGGAGACTGCGTCCGGCTGCAGTCACTCGTGCAGTGAATCCCGTCCGGACGGGGAGTCGCCGCCCTTCTCTCGCGGCGCCAGGGGATCCGGCAGCAAGGCATCCGCCACGAACGCGAGAAGCTCGTGCCGCGCCCGCAGGAACCCGCGCAGCGTCCGGACCATCGGGGCAAGGCCGTCGAAGTCCTCGATGCGGTAGCCGTCGACCTCCAGCGCCCTGGGGAAGTCCGGGAACGCCCGGCTCAGCCGCGAGATGCGGCTCGGGTCCACGGGCTCGTCAATGGCGGCTGGCGCCGGCGCCCCCGACGCTTCGATGCGGCGCCACCACGGCGGCGTGAGGCTGAGCACGAGGTCGCCGCCGACGAAGGCGGACCAGTGAAGCTCCCGGCGGAAACCGGCCACGAGCAGCCGCGTCCGGTAGCCGCGTTCGCGGTACACGCGGTACGCCGCCTTCACGCAGGAGATGCCGGGCCATTCGAGATCGGAGGGATCGATCGCCCCTCCCTCGCGCTCCGCGAGCGCGGCGAACCAGTCGTCTGTCCGGCCCACGAGGAAGACGCAGAGTGGCGTCATGCTCCCAGTGTCATGCCCGGAGGCGGCGGCCCGCTCGAGGCCGCGCTCGACCGCCTCTGCCACGGCGACTGCCTGGGAGACCGTGAAGCACGCGGTCGCCATCGCGGTCACGCCGCGCGCGGAGAGCTCCTCGAGTGCCTCGAGCCCGGCGCGCGTGGCAGGGATCTTTGGCTGGAGGTTTGGCCCGCTCGCCGCGATCGCAAGGCTCTCGGCGAGGGTGGCGCCGGCGTCGCCGTAGATGGCCGGCGAGACCTGCGACGCGAACCGGCCGCGCCTCCCCTGCTCGCGATCGAAGGTGGGCGCGAGAAGACCACCGCCGCGCACGGCGATCTCCCGGACGACAGCCGCGGCGAGGTCCGCGTCCGTGGCGCCCGGCCGATCGGCGGCCAGCGCCCGGACGCGGCCGGTCCAGAGGGCGCGCTCGCGGTCGACGGCATCGAGCACGAGCGATGGGTTCGACGTTGCCCCCGTGGCGCCGGCCGCGATCGCGGCGGACAGCTCGGCCGCCACCGCGCCGTCGTGCCAGATCTCGGTGCCCTGCCGCATCGTGTACGCAAGCGGCGTGCCGGGCTCTCCTGTCGTCATCCTGCCCTCGCACAGTACGCCGAAAACAAGGGACCCCCGGCCGAAGCCGGAGGTCCCCTCATCTGCCGCGAACTCCGTCGCGGAATGGTGTCGGGACTAGAAGTCCATCCCGCCGCCGGGCGGCCCGGCCGGCATGGCAGCTTCCTTCTTCTCGGGGATATCCGCCACCAGCGTCTCGGTCGTCAGCACCATGCCGGCGATCGAGGCCGCGTTCTGGAGCGCCGAGCGCGTCACCTTGAGCGCGTCGACGATGCCCTTCTCGAACATGTCGACGTACTCGCCGCGAAGGGCGTCGTACCCGTGGCCGCGCTTCGCACCGCGAACGGCGGACGCGATGACCGACCCCTCGACACCGGCGTTCTCGGCGATCTGGCGGATGGGCGCCTCGAGCGCCCTGCGCACGATGGCCACGCCGACGGCCTCGTCGCCCGCGAGCTTGAGCTTGTCGAGCGCCGGGATGGCCTGGAGGAGGGCCGTGCCGCCGCCGGCGACCAGGCCTTCCTCGACCGCCGCGCGCGTGGTCGACAGCGCATCCTCGATGCGGTGCTTCTTCTCCTTCAATTCGACTTCGGTCGCGGCCCCGACCTTGATCACGGCCACGCCGCCGGCGAGCTTCGCCAGGCGCTCCTGGAGCTTCTCGCGGTCGTAGTCCGAGGTGGTGTCCTCGATCTGGACCTTGATGGCCGCCATGCGCGCCTTGATCTCGTCTTCCTTCCCGTCGCCATCGATGATGGTCGTATCGTCCTTGGTCGCGACGATGCGACGGGCGCCCCCGAAGTCCTCGGCGGTCACGCTCTCGAGCTTCCGACCGAGCTCCTCGCTGATGACGCTGCCGCCGGTGAGGATGGCGATGTCGCGCAGCATCTCCTTGCGTCGGTCACCGAAACCGGGGGCCTTGACGGCCAAAGCCTGCACGGTGCCGCGGAGCTTGTTGACCACGATCGTGGCGAGGGCCTCGCCCTCGACGTCCTCGGCGACGATGAGAAGCGGCTTGCCGACCTGGACGGCCTTCTCGAGCGCCGGGAGCAGGTCCTGGATGCTGGAAATCTTCCGGTCGGTGATGACGACGGCGGCGTTCTCGAGCACCGCTTCCATGCGGTCGGTGTTCGTGACGAAATACGGCGAGATGTAGCCGCGGTCGAACTGCATGCCCTCGACGTATTCCTTGTCGAGGCCGATTGTCTGGCCTTCCTCGACCGTGATGACGCCGTCCTTGCCGGTCTTGTCCATGACCTCGGCGATCAGCTCGCCGATCGCCGGGTCGGCCGCGCTGATCCCGGCGACCGCCGCGATGTCCTCGCGGGTCGCGACGGGGCGGGCGTGCTTCTTCAGCTCCGCAACGACCGAGTCCACGGCCTTGTCGAGACCGTGCTTGACGATCATCGGATTGGCGCCGGCGGTGACGTTCTTGAGACCCTCCGTCACCATCGCCTGGGCCAGGACGACCGCGGTCGTCGTTCCGTCGCCGGCGACGTCATCGGTCTTGGACGCCACCTCGCGGACGAGCTGGGCGCCCATGTTCTCGAGGGCATCCTCGAGCTCGATGTCACGCGCGATGGTCACACCATCGTTCGTGATCGTCGGAGAACCGTATTTCTTGTCGAGCACGACGTTGCGGCCCTTGGGGCCGAGCGTGACGCGCACGGCACCGGCGAGGCGGTCGACGCCGTTCCTCAGTGAGCGACGAGCGGCCTCGTCGAAAACGATCTGCTTGGCCACTGTGTGGCTTTCCTCCTTGGAATCGACGCGGCCGGGCCCGTGGGGTCCGGCCGGTGGTTCGCGGCCGGCGGCGACGTCGGCCTATCGCACGACGATGGCGAGGATGTCCTTCTGACTCACGATGAGGAGTTCCTCGTCGTCAATCTTGAACTCGGTGCCGGCGTACTTCGCGTAGAGGACCTTGTCCCCCACCTTCACGTCCATGGCCTCCCGGGAACCATCATCAAGGATGCGACCCGGCCCTATGGCGAGTACGCTCCCCTCCTGCGGCTTCTCCTTGGCCGTGTCCGGCAGGACGATACCGCTCTTCGTCATTTCCTCTCGCGGCGTCGGCTTGACGACGACGCGGTCGCCGAGCGGGCGAAGCTTGGGCGCAGTGGCAGTCGCCAACGCGTATTCCTCCTGAACGCTGCTTGCGGGCTGGGGATTGATTAGCACTCTCGACTGGAGAGTGCTAAGAGCCTAGCGCGACAGGGTGAGGCCTGTCAAGTCGCGTGCCCGCTTGCCTCCGGCCGGGGCATACTCTCCGCGATGGCAGCCGGCCCTTCTGGCCTCCGGTTCTCCGCGCTCTACCGCGTCCGCTTCGACGAGGCCGACGGGACCGGTGCGCTCCGCGCGTCCGCCCACCTGCGCTACATGCAGGACGTCGCCTGGCAGCACTCGACGTCGGTCGGGTTCGACATGGCGTGGTACGCGTCGCAGGACCGCTTCTGGCTGGTCCGCTGCATCGAGTTGCGGGTGTTGTCGCCCGTGCCGTATGGGGCCGAGGTGACGGTCTCGACGGAGGTGATTGCGATGCGGCGGGTCTGGGCTCGGCGCGTGAGCGAGTTCCGGCTTCCGGACGGAGCGCTTGCCGCCGTTGCCCGCATCGACTGGATCATGACCGACGCGGGCGGCCGTCCCGCCCGGATCCCCGGGGCCATGGCCGCCGCGTTTCCGGTCCCGGGCAGCAGCCAGGCTCCCGGGCGGCTCGAGTTGCCCGGGTCCCCGGGGCGTACGCGCGGCGGCAGTGCGGCCGCGGAGGCCGAGATCGACGTCGTCGTGCGCCGGAGCGAGATTGATCCGATGCGCCACATGAACAACGCCGTCTACCTGGATCACCTCGAGGAAGCGGTCGCCGCCGCCGGCGGATCGGCTCTGCTCGAGTCGTGCCCTCGGCGCTACGGGCTGGAGTTCCTGCAGCCGGCCCTGCCGGAGGCGCGGCTCACCGGGCGTGCCTGGCCGGTGCCGGGAGGCTGGGGTTACCTGCTCGCCGGCGAGGATGGCGCGGCGCAGTTCCGCGGCGTCGTGGACCGGCCGGGCGGCCGTTCTACCTGATGGTTTCGGCGGAGGCCAGCCCGATGAACTGCGAGAAGCTCCCCCGGATCGCCGAGCCGACCTCCGGGAGGCCCTGCCCGCGCTGATCCGCGAGCCAGGCGGCAACGTCGGCGACCCAGCATGGCTCGTTGCGCCGGCGGGAGCGCCCCGGCGGCGACAGGTACGGTGAATCCGTCTCGACCAGCAGGCGGGAGGCGGGGACCAGCCTGGCGGCCTCTGCCGACGCCTCCTCCCCTCGCCGGAAGACGAGCGCACTGAAGCTGATCGCCAGGCCCAGACCCAGCGCGGCTTCCGCATAGTCCGACGATCCCGAGAAGGAGTGCAGGACGGCGGGCGGCCGTGCGCCGAAGCGCTCCGACCACTGGGGTCCGCCGACGCCTGCGCGGCGCAGCTCGGCGAGGAGGTCGTCCTGCGCCGCCCGGCTGCCCGGTGCCGACCGGCAGTGGAGGATCGCCGGCCGGCCGGTCTCGAACGCCAGCTTGAGGTGACGGCGCAGGCTCGCAAGCTGCGCATCGCGCGGGGAGAACATGCGGTCGTAGTCGAGCCCGGTCTCCCCGATCGCCACGACGGCAGGGTCCTCGGCGGCTTCGATGACCTCGGCCCAGGCTGCTTCATCGGCGGCCGCGGCCGCGTGCGGATGGACGCCCACCGCGGCGTGCAGGCGCGGAAGGGACGATTCGCCGGTCCAGCGGTGTGCGAGCGCCACGGCGGCTCGGGATGACGGGAGGTCCCATCCCGGAACGAGGATCTCCTCGACGCCGGCTGCGGCGGCGGCCTGCAGCACGGACTCGAGATCGGTCGCGAACGCGTCCGCCTGGAGGTGGGCGTGCGCGTCCACGAGCCCCACGGGAGGGGTCAACTCTCGGCCGGCTCGATCTCGACGCGCGGGAACAGCGGCGCGGGCGTGCCGATCCTGCCACCGGGCGGGCAAGCGCCCCAGCGGAGAAGATCACCCAGCGGCGGGCCGCCATTGCCGTCCGGCCCGTACGGATACTCGATCCCGAGCTGCTCGGCCAGCCGGGGGGCCGCGGCCGGCAGGAACGGGGCCGCCGCGAAGCCGACGAGGCGACAGGCCTCCAGGAGATCGCCGAGCACGCCCCGCAGACGCTCGTCAGCTTCGGTGTCGCCCGCCTTCGCGGCCTTCGCCAGCACCCACGGCTGCTCCGCGTCCACGAACCTGTTGGCTGCGCCCACGAACTCCCAGAGCGCCGCCAGGGCATCGTGGAGGAGGCGCGCATCCAGCTTCTGCTCGTAGACGGCGACGACCGAACGCCAGGTTGTCGCCAGGGGCGCCTCGCCACCCGGCCGGGGATCCGGCCGCTCGCTCCCGAGGTACCGTGCGCTCATCGAGAGGCTGCGGTTGACGAGGTTGCCGAAGTCGTTCGCGAGGTCGGCGTTGTAGCGGCGGATGAACGAATCCCAGGACACGTCGCTGTCGCGGTCGAAGGCGACCTCCCGAAGCACCGTGTACCGGGCCCCGTCCATGCCCAGCGCGGATACGACCGCGTTCGGGTCGAGGAAGTTGCCGCGGCTCTTGCTCATCCGCTCACCCTGGGCGAGGAGCCAGCCGTGGATCCACACGTGTCGCGGCGCTTCGAGCCCGGCGCTCCAGAGCATGGCCGGCCAGTAGATGGTGTGGAACCGCGCGATGTCCTTCCCGATGACGTGGAGGTCCGCGGGCCACCATTTCCCGAACGTCGCCATGTCATCCGGGTAACCGGCGCCGGTGATGTAGTTGATGAGCGCGTCGTACCAGACGTAGATCGTCCCGGCGTTGGGGTCGGGCGAGCCATCGGCCAGCACCGCATCGGTTCCATCCTCGCGGATGGGGAACGGGATGCCCCAGCTCGCGCCCTCGCGGCTGATGCTGAAATCCTCGAGCCCCTGGCGGATGAAGCCGAGCATCTCGTTGCGGCGGTAGTCCGGCTGCACCCAGCCGGGGTGCTCCGCGTAGTGGCGCTCGAGGCGATCCTGGTAGGCGGAGAGCCGGAAGAACCAGTTCCGCTCGGTCAGCCACTGCAGCTCGACGTCGGGGTGGTTCGGGCAGCGGACCCCCCGCTCATCCTCGACCAGGTCGCTCGGCGCGCGGAACCCCTCGTTCGGGCAGTACCAGCCCTCGTACCGCCCGAGGTAGATGTCGCCGTTGGCGAAGGCTCGGCGCACCATCTCCTGGGCGGCCCGGCGGTGGTCGGGATCGGTGGTCCGGATGAAACGGTCGGGTGAGATCCCCAGCGCCGCTTCTGCCGCCTGGAAGAGGCCCACCATCTCGTCAACGAACGCCTTCGGTGGCTGACCTCGCTCGGCCGCCTTCATCGCGATGTTGACGGAGTGCTCGTCGGTGCCCGTGAGGAACCGCGTGTCGAACCCGCGCATGCGGTACCAGCGGGCGATGACGTCCGCGCCGACCACCTCGAAGAGCGTGTGGAGGCCGGGGCGGTTGTTCGCGTACGCGATGGCGGTCGTCAGGTAGAACCGGGGGCGATCGCTCATGGGCCCCCGGATGGTAGCAGGCGGCCGCTGCGCGCCGGGATCGCTCAGCTTACGGCTCGGGGGCCTCCGGGACGTCCGGCGGCGCCGCGTCGGCCGCGGGCTCGTCGCCCTCGGCTGGCGCCTGGTCGGTCGCGTGCCGGAGATCGGCAGCGACCTGTCGGCTGCGCTCGGCCACCTTCACGCTCACGTCCTGGGTGACGGCTGCGGCCCGCTGGGCGATGGGCCCCGCGTGATCCGCGGCAACGGCGGCCAGCTCGGCTGCCTTTGCGGCCACTTCCCGGACCACCGGGCCGGCCTGCGTGGCGACGTTGTCGATCATCGCCTGCAGCTGGGTCAGCCAGGTTGCCCCGCTCTCCCCGCCGACCTTCCAGGCGGAGGCGCCCGCCTCGGCCTCCGCCGCTCCGGCATCGCCGCCCGCGGGAACGCCGGCGTCTGCGTCGGCTTCCTTCTTCGCGCTCTCGTCCATGGATCTGCCTCCCGAGGCTGCGTGGCCGGGCGCAAGGTCCGGCTTCTCGGTGGAGTCTAGCGCGCACGCACCGCGGCACCACGCCGGCCGCAGGCGCCCGACGGCGGCGCCGATGCCGTGCCCACGAAGTCAGTGCCGGAAGTGCCGAACGCCCGTCACGAGCATCGAGCACCCCGCAGCTTCGGCTGCCGCGACGACCTCCTCGTCCCGCAGCGACCCACCCGGCTGGACGAACGCCGTGACGCCGGCTTCGGCGCAGACGGCCACGCCGTCGGGAAACGGGTAGAAGGCGTCCGACGCGCACACCGCGCCGCGCGCCCGTTCGGGGCCAGCCTTGGCCACGGCCAGCCGCGCGCTGTCCACGCGGCTCATCTGTCCCGCCCCCACGCCCACGAGCGCGCCGTCCTTCACCAGGACGATCGCGTTCGACTTCACATGCCGTGCGATGCGCCAGGCAAGCTCCAGGTCCCGCCGCTCGGGATCCGTCGGCGACCGGCTCGTGACGAGCCGCCATGCGGCCGGGTCGTCGGGGCGCGTGTCCGCCTCCGTCGCCAGCACCCCTCCCCCGGCGCTCCGGTACTCGACCAGCGGCGGTGCCGCGGGCCGGCCCAGCCAGGAGTCGACGAGGACGCGGAGGTTCGCCTTCTCGGCCAGGATCGGCTCGGCCCCCGCCTCGATGCCGGGTGCCACCACGACCTCGAGGAAGATCGAGGTGAGGCGTCGCGCGAGCGCTTCGTCGATGGGACGCGTCACGGCGGTCACCCCGCCGAACGCGCTGACCGGGTCGCCGGCGAGGGCAAGGTCCCAGGCCGCGGGCATGTCGGCGGCCTCCGCGACGCCGCAGGGGTTCCCGTGCTTGACGATGACGCACCCCGGCCCCCGCAGGTCGCGCGCCACCCCGGCCGCGACTGCCGCGTCGAGGAGGTTGTTGTAGCTGAGGGGCTTCCCCTGCCGCAGGCTGACGCCGTCGGCGAAGGGGCCGGCATCGGACGCCGTCCCCGGGACCCGGTAGAGCGCGGCCGCCTGGTGGGGGTTCTCGCCGTATCGGAGGAGCTGGACACGCTCGAGGCGCAAGTCAACGGAGGACGGCAGCCGTGCATCGGCCCCCTCGGCACCAACGGCTCCCTCGGCTCCGGCGGGTGGCTGCAGGCCCATCCGCGCCGGCAGGACCGACGAGATCAGCGTGTCGTACCGCGCCGTGTGCCGGAATGCCGCGGCGGCCAGCCGCCGCCGAGTCTCGTCGCCGATGGCCCCGCTGTCTCGCAGCTCGGCCAGCACACCGGCGTACTGGGATGGATCGGTGACGATCGCGACCGACGCGTGGTTCTTGGCGGCGGCGCGGACGAGCGTCGGACCGCCGATGTCGATCTCCTCGACCAGCTGGTCGAGCGAGAGGCCGGGCCGGGCAGCCGCAGCGGCAAAGGGGTAGAGGTTCACGACCACGATCTCGAAGGGGTCGATGCCGTGGACGGCGATCTGCGCTCGGTGGGCCGGCAGCCGGAGATCGGCGAGGATCGCACCCTCGATCCGCGGGTGAAGCGTCTTCACGCGGCCGTCGAGCATCTCCGGAAAGCCGGTGACCGCGGCAACGTCGGTCACTTCCAGTCCAGCGTCTCGCAAGGCCCGCCCGGTGCCGCCGGTCGACACCAGCTCAAAGCCGAGGCCGGCAAGCCCCGCCGCAAGCTCGGCGAGGCCCGTCTTGTCCGAGACGGACAGCAGCGCCCGGCGGGGGCGGGGCAGCTCCGCGGCCCGCGCCGGGTCGATGGAGACAACGCCGTCCGCCTCGATCAGCGCACCGCCTGCCATGAGCCGCACCGCGCGCGGGAAGAGCCGATGCTCCGCCTCGTGGATGCGCCCGAGCAGACGCTCTCCGTCGTCTCCGGGCAGGATCGGCACGGCCTCCTGGAGGACGATCGGCCCGCCGTCGAGCTCCGCCGTGACGACGTGGACGGTGACGCCGGTGACCTTGACGCCCGCGGCGAGAGCGTCGCTCACCCCGTTGGCGCCGCGGAACGAAGGCAGCAGGGCGGGATGGACGTTGAGGATGCGCCCGGGGAACGCAGCGAGCGTCGCAGGCCCGACGAGCCGCATGAAACCGGCCAGGGCGACCAGGCCGGCGCCGCTCGCTCGCAGCCGGTCCGCCACGGCCTCGTCCCAGGCCGCCCGGTCCGCGAACCCGGCAGGGCTGACGACCGCGGTGTCGATGCCAGCTCCCCGCGCCCAGGCCAGGCCGGGGCACTCGCGATCGGCGAGGACGAGAACGATGCGCCCCCCGAGCGCGGCGAGTCGTTCGGCGCGATGGAGCGCGCGGAGATTGCTCCCCTGGCCGGAGACGCACACGGCGACGCGGGCCTCCGGCGGATCCTCCGATCGGAAGTTGCTGCTCTCTCGCGCGGCGGTCGCGCCATCCGCCCAGCCGTCCGCAACCCCATCACGCGTCATCCTGTCGACCTCCTGCCCTCCGGCCTCACGTTGTTTCCAGGTAGCGGGGTCCGCCGGTCGCCGAGATCGGCACGACCTCCCCGATCGCCCACGCCCGCAGGCCGCGGTACGCGAGGAAGCCGAGCGCCCGCTCCGTGCCGGCCATCGGCACCACGGCCACCATGCCGATCCCCGCGTTCAGCGTCGCCCGGACCTCGGGCCCCTCGAGCCGCGCCGAGCGCCGCCACCAGCCGCACCACCGACGGCTCCGGCCAGCTCCCCGGGTGTACCGCGGCGGCCAGACCATCGGGCAGGACCCGCGGGACATTGCCGGGCAGCCCTCCGCCCGTCACGTGGGCCACGCCGGCGAGCGGCGCCCCGGCACCAGCCAGCTCGTCACGGAGCGCCAGGATGTCCGGGGCGTAGATGCGGGTGGGCGCGAGCAGCGCTTCACCGAGCGTGGCCGGCGCGACGGTCGGCTCCGCGTCCGAGAGCGCCTCGGCCTCGGCGTTCCCGAGGTGGTCACGCAGCACGTCGAGGTACGGCCGCTCCAGGTCGAGGCGATGGTCGGCGACAATCGCCCGCACGAGCGAGTACCCGTTTGCGTGGAGGCCGGAGGAGGCGATCCCGACCAGGATATCCCCTGCGCGCACAGCCCCCTGGTCGAAGAGCTCCGCGCGCTCGGCGATCCCGACGCAGAACCCCGCCAGGTCGAACTCGTCCGGCGCCATCAGCCCCGGGTGCTCTGCCGTCTCGCCGCCCACCAGGGAGCACCCGGCCAGCTCACACCCGCCGGCGATGCCGCCCACGATCTCGGCCACCACGGGTGGATCGACCCGCCCGACCGCGAGGTAGTCGAGGAAGAAGAGCGGACGGGCGCCGCGGCAGACCACGTCATCCGCGCACATCGCCACCAGGTCGATGCCGATCGTGTCGAACCGCCGCATGGCCCGCGCCAGCGCGGTCTTCGTCCCCACCCCGTCCGTCGCGCTGACGAGCACCGGGTCGCGGTACCCGGGCGGCAGGGAAACGGCCGAGGCGAACCCGCCGATCCCGTCGAGCACCTCCGGCCCGTGCGTGGCGATGACGCGCGCCCGCATCAGCTCGACGGCCCGCTCGCCGGCGTCCACGTCCACGCCCGCTGCGGCGTAGGCAGGCCGTGCCGGCGGCGACCCGGCCCGGAGACGCGCGATGCGCTCGTGGACGTCGCCCTCGCCCATCACCGGCCCTCGCCCATCAGTGGTGCCGCCTGCCGGCTCCCGGCATCTGCTCGAGGATGAACTTGTGCGACGCGACGTCGTACGGAACGGGAACCGGGTAGTTCCCGTCGAAGCACGCGAAACAGAACCGCTCGCGGGGCAGGTCGATCGCCTCCAGGACCCCGTCGATCGAGAGGTACGAAAGGGAATCGGCGCCCACGTACTGGCGGATCTCCTCGACGGTATGCGTCGAGGCGATCAGCTCCGCCTCGATCTGCGTGTCGATGCCATAGAAGCAGGGGTGGTAGATCGGCGGCGCGCTGATCCGGAGGTGGATCTCGCGCGCTCCGGCGCGACGGAGGAGCGCGACGATCTGGCGGGTCGTGGTGCCCCGCACGATCGAGTCGTCCACGACCACGAGCCGGCGGTCGCGCACCTGCTCGCGAAGCGGGTTGAGCTTGACGCTCACGCCCCGCTGGCGCATCGACTGGCGCGGCTCGATGAAGGTCCGTCCGGCATACCGGTTCCGCACCATGCCCTCGCGGTACGGGATCCCCGACGCCTCGGCGTACCCGGCCGCCGCAGGGGCGCCGGTGTCCGGGACGGGCATGACGAGGTCGGCGGCCACCGGCGCCTCGCGGGCCAGCGCCTCGCCCATCCGCCGGCGAACCTCGTAGAGATTGCGGCCGAGCATGTACGAGTCCGGCCGGGCAAAGTAGATGAGCTCGAAGACGCACAGGTTCTCCCTGCCCGGCGCGAAACGGACCGAGCGAGGGCCACCGGGCTCACCCAGGACGACCAGTTCGCCGGGCTCGACGTCGCGGACGTACTCGGCGCCGAGGATGTCGAGCGCCGCCGTCTCCGAAGCGAGACACCAGCCATCGACCGCGGCCAGGGCGGTGCCCCCGGCCACGGCGGTATCCCCCGGCGCGCCAGCCTTCTCGGCCCAGACGGCCTCGTCCCTCCCAGCCCGCAACCGGCCCAGCGCAAGCGGCCGGAAGCCGTGCGGGTCGCGAACGCCGATCACCCGGGTCTCATCCATCACGACCAGGGCATACGCGCCGGAGACCTGCGGCAGGACCTCCACGAGGATGTCCACCAGGTCGCCTCCCGGCTGGCCCGAGAGGAGCGCCGTGAGGAGTTCGGTGTCCGTCGAGCCCCGCAGGCGGCGCCGGCCCCCGGGGAGCAGGTCGAGGAGATGGCGCGTGTTCACGAGGTTCCCGTTGTGCCCCACGGCGACCACCCGCCGGGGACCCAGGCGGAACGCGGGCTGGCTGTTCTCCCACACGGTCGACCCGGTCGTGGAGTAGCGGCAATGGGCGATCGCCAGATGGCCCTGCAGCGACGGCAGGCGCCGCTCGTCGAGCACCTGCGCGACCATCCCCAGGTCCTTGTAGACCATCACCTGGTCGCCGTCGCTCACCGCCACGCCGGCGGACTCCTGGCCGCGGTGCTGGAGCGCGAAGAGGCCGAGGGCCGCGAGGCCGGCGGCTCCCTGGCCCGGCGCATAGATGCCCACGACGCCGCACATGACCCCGGCCCTCGCTCAGGGCTCCGGCGGCCGGAAGCCGAGGTCGCCGAGGGCACGCGGGAGCGCCCGCTCCCACGCGCGCCGGAGATCGGCGATGGGCACCTCGAGGGCGTCGGCGACCGACGCGCCGCGCCCCTCCGCGGCGCCGGTGGCCCCCTCCCCCACGAGCGTGACCGACAGCGTCTGCCCGCCCACCACGCCGAGCCGTTCCACGGGAAGGTCGTAGCGATGCGCGACGGCAAGAAGCCCGGCGAGGCGCTCCGGCCTGGCCGACACAACGGCGCGAGACGGGCTCTCCCCGAACAGCTCCACGGCGGGTTCCGAACTCACCCTGAGCGAGAGCCGCGCGCCGGCGCGGCCCCAGATCGCGCATTCGGCAAGTGCGACCGCCAGGCCGCCACCGCTCACGTCCTGGGCTGACGCCACGACACCCTCGGCGGCGGCGTCCACCAGGAAGCGCTGGAGTGCCGCCTCGCGGGCGAGATCAAGGCTGGGAAGGCGCTCCTCGGCGGCGACCCCGGCAAGCGCGGCGTACTCCGACCCGGCAAGCCCCGGAACCGCCTCGCCCACGAGAACGACCACGTCGCCCTCGGCCCGGAAGGCGGGGCCCACGCGTCGCTCGACGTCGTCGAGGAGCCCCACCACGCCGATCTGGGGCGTCGGCATGATCTGGCCCGAGGGCGACTCGTTGTAGAAGCTCACGTTGCCGCCGGTGACCGGGATGTCCAGCGCCCGGCAGGCGGAACCCAGCCCCCGGATCGCCTCGGCGAATTGCCAGAACGCCTCGGGCTTCTCGGGGTTGCCGAAGTTGAGGCAGTTCGTCACGCCGAGCGGCCGCGCGCCCGTCACCGCCACGTTCCGGGTGCACTCGGCGACGCCCATGGCGGCACCAAGGCACGGGTCGAGCGCGGCGACCCCGGCCACGGCGTCCGTGGCGACGACGAGGGCCTTTGCCGTCCCCTTGACCCGGAGGATCCCGGCGGCACGCTCGGAGGCCTCGACCGTGTCGGCCCCGACGGTCGCGTCGTACTGCGTGGTGACCCAGGCGCGGCTGCCGAGGTTCGGGCTGCCGAGCAGCGCCAGGAGCACGGCGCCGGGGTCCATGCCGCGCTCCGGCAGGCGGTCCGAGGCCCAGTCGGGGGCACCGGGCGCGGGCGCCTGCCGGCGGTGGGTGGGGGCCCGGGACTCGCGCTCGTAGACGATCGCATCAGACGTGAGCGCGGGGGCCGGGATCCGGGCGAGCACCTCCGCACCGGGCCTCGGCGCGCCCGCCTCGTCGAGGCCGCCCGTCACCACCGTCACGCAGCCGTCGTCGGCGACGCGCCCGATGACGGTCGCCGGGATGGCCCAGCGCGCGCAGACCTCCAGCACCTCGGCCAGCCGCTCGGGCGTCACGATCGCGAGCATCCGCTCCTGGGACTCGCTGATCATGACCTCGAACGGCTCCATCCCTTCCTCGCGACGCGGGATCACGTCGAGGTCCACGACGATCCCCGTCCCGGCGCGGTCGGCCGTCTCGGAGACGGCGCAGGTGATCCCCGCGGCCCCCAGGTCCTGGAGGCCCTCCACGAGCCTGCGCTCGGCCAGCTCCAGGCTCGCCTCGATGAGGAGCTTCTCCGCGAACGGGTCGCCCACCTGGACGCTCGGACGCTTCGAGGGTCGTCCTCGCCAAAGACGTTGCTGGCGAGAACCGACGCCCCGCCGATCCCGTCGCGGCCCGTGGTGGAACCCAGGAGCACGGCGAGGTTCCCCGGTCCGGGCGCCGAGGCGAAGGTGAGGTTGCGCTCCTCGAGCAGGCCCACGGCCATCACGTTGACCAGCGGGTTCCCCGCGTACGACGGGTGGAACACGAGCTCCCCGCCGATCGTCGGGACGCCGACGCAGTTGCCATACCCGCCGACGCCGCGCACGACGCCGCCCACCAGGTACCGGGTGCGCCGGTCGGAGGGGTCGCCGAACTTGAGCCCGTCGAGGACCGCGATGGGCCGGGCGCCCATGGTGAAGATGTCGCGGAGGATGCCGCCGACGCCGGTGGCCGCTCCCTGGTACGGCTCCACGGCGCTCGGATGGTTGTGGGACTCGAGCTTGAAGGCCACGGCGAGGCCGTCTCCGATCGACACGATCCCGGCGTTCTCGCCCGGCCCGGCCAGCACGCCTGATCCCGCCGTGGGCAGCGTGCTTGAGCAGCGGCTTCGAGCTCTTGTACGAGCAGTGCTCGCTCCACATCACGCTGAACATGGCCAGTTCGAGGTGCGTCGGCTCGCGCTCGAGCTTGTGGCGGATCTCGTCAAGCTCGAAGTCGGTGAGCCCGAGGGCGCGGTGGAGCGGCACCCCTCCGCTTCCCTCCGGCTCCGTCATCGGGTGCTCCCGACGGTCGCCGCCACGCTCTCGGCGATGGAGCGGAACAGAAGCATCCCGTCGTCCGAACCAAGGACCGGTTCGGACGCCCGCTCCGGGTGGGGCATGAGCCCGCAGACCCGCCCGCCGACATCGGTCACACCGGCGATGTGGTGGAGTGAGCCGTTCGGGTTGCCCTCCGGCGCTGCGTAGCGGAACAGGACCTGGCGGTTCTCCTCCAGGGCGTGGAGGGCCTCATCGGGCAGGTAGTAGTTGCCTTCCCCGTGCGCGACCGGCATCCGCAGCGTGCGCCCGGCCGGAACGGCGCGCGTGAACGGTGTGTCGAGACGCTCCACGGTGAGCCTCACCCAGCGGTGCTCGAAACGAAGCGACTCGTTCCGCAAGAGCGCTCCGGGGACCAGCCCGGCCTCGGCGAGAATCTGGAAGCCGTTGCAGATGCCCAGGGCCAACCCGCCCCCGGCGGCGTGGTCGCGCACGGCCGCCATGATCGGGCTGAAGCGGGCCAGCACCCCGGCCCGCAGGTAGTCGCCGTACGCAAAGCCGCCCGGCAGGACCACGAGGTCGCAGCCGCGCAGGTCGGGCGTCTCGTGCCAGAGCATGATCGCCTCGGCGCCCGCGAGCCGCGCCGCGTGGAACGCGTCGCGGTCGCAGTTGGATCCCGGGAAGACGATGATGCCGACCCTCACGGCTCGCGTCCGCCTCCGATCGGCTCGATGGCCCAGGTCTCGATGAGCGGGTTGGCGAAGAGCTCGCCCGCCAGCCGCTCGACCGTCGCCCGCGCCGACGGCTCGTCGGCCTCCTCCACGGTAAGCTCGACCCGCCGGCCGACCCGCACGCCGCGCACGTTGTCGACGTGCAGGTGCGGCAGGGAGGCCTCCACCGCCCGGCCCTGCGGGTCCAGGATCCCCTGCTTTGGCATGACCGAGACGGCGTAGCGGTACTCGCCCATCAGAACCCACCTCCCGCGCCGCCGGCCCTGGCCGGCGCCAGGGTGTCCTCGGCCAGGTACCGATCGAAGCTGGCGCCGGTGATCTTCTCGAAGGCCGCGACGTACCGCGACCGGGTGCCGGCCACGACGTCGGCCGGCAGCTCGGGCCCGGGGTACGTCTTGCCCCACGGCTGCCCCTCGAGCCAGTCGCGCACGTACTGCTTGTCGTACGAGGGCTGCCCGTGTCCCGGCTCGTAGGTCGCAGCGTCCCAGAACCGGGACGAGTCGGGCGTCAGGACCTCGTCCACGAGGATCAGCCCACCGTCGGGCAGGAGGCCGAACTCGAATTTCGTGTCGGCCAGGATGATGCCCGCCTCGGCGGTCCGCGCCGCCCCGAGCTCGTAGAGGGCGATGGCGGTGTCACGGACGCGCTCCCCGAGCGGACGCCCGATCAGCTCGACGACCTGCTCGAAGCCGATGTTCTCGTCGTGCCCGACCTCCGCCTTCGTGGACGGCGTGAAGATCGGGCTGGGCAGCCGGTCGCTCTCCCGCAGGCCGGCGGGCAGGCCGGATCCCGCAGATCGCGCCGGTCTGCCGGTACTCCTTCCAGCCGCTGCCGGATACATACCCGCGGACGATGACCTCGACGGGCAGGATGCTGGCCCGGCGGCAGATCATGATGCGGCCGCGCAGCTCGCCGCCATCGCTCGCGAACGGCTCCGGAAGGGTGCCCGGATCGGTGCCCAGCAGATGGTTTGGGACGAGCCCCGTCCGCTCGATCTCGGCGAACCAGAAGCGCGAGAGGCCCGTCAGGACGCGGCCCTTGTCGGGAATCGGCGTGGGCATGACGACGTCGAAGGCGCTGATCCGGTCGGACGCCACGAGGAGCAGGCGCTCGTCATCGAGCGCGTAGAGGTCGCGGACCTTGCCCGAGCGCAGGAAGCCGGGGCCTCGGTCAGTCGTTGTCACGGGAACCCTCCTCCTGGTGCGACCGGGCCGCTCGCGCGTCCGACAGGGTGCCTGCCGCCCCGCCGGGCCGGGCGGCAGTTCCCGCCTCGACGGTCGGCGCAATCCGGTCGAGTCGCGCCATGGCTGCCGGGACGTTCCGCAGGAAGTAGCCATCGTCGAAGCACTCCGCGAGCCGCTCGGGACCCACGGCCGACACAACGGCCGGGTCGTCCTCGAGAAGCTCGCGAAACGGCAGGCGCCGGTCCGCGGCCTTCATGGCGTGGCGCTGGACGACCTCGTACGCATCCTCGCGCGACAGGCCCCCTTCCTCGACGAGAGCGAGAAGGACGCGGCTCGAGCAGTGGAGCCCGAGCCCCCGGTCGATGTTCTCCCGCATCCGTTCCGGTCGAACCACCAGCCGATCGACGAGCCCGGCGAACTTCACCAGCATGTAGTCGAGGAGGATGGTGGAGTCGGCGAGGATCACCCGCTCGGCCGAGGAGTGGCTGATGTCGCGCTCGTGCCAGAGCGCCTGGTTCTCCAGCGCGACCTGCGCGTAGCCGCGCAGCAGGCGGGCCATCCCGGCCAGCCGCTCCGAGACGATCGGGTTGCGCTTGTGGGGCATCGCGCTGGAGCCCTTCTGCCCCGCCTTGAACGGCTCCTGGACCTCCGCGATCTCGGTGTGCTGGAGGTTCCTGATCTCGGTGGCGAACCGCTCGATCGAACCGCCGGTGATGGCGACCGCGGTGAGCAGCCCGGCATGGCGGTCGCGCTGCACGACCTGCGTGCTCACCGGGTCGGGGATGAGGTCGAGCGAGATGAGCACCTCGGCCTCCAGGTCGGGGTCGAGGTGGCTGTACGAGCCGACCGGCCCCGAGATCTTCCCCACCGAGAGGTCGTCCGCGGCGAAGCGGAGCCGCTCGCGATCGCGGTCCAGCTCGAAGGCCCAGGAGGCGAGCTTGAGCCCGAGGGTTATCGGCTCGGCGTGGACCGAGTGCGTGCGGCCCATCATCACGGTCCCGGCATGCTCGCGGGCGCGATGCACGGCCGCGGCGATCGCGGCGTCCAGGTCGCCGATGAGCCGGTCCGCGGCGGCGCGGCACTGGAGGGCCAGCGCGGTATCGAGGACATCGCTGCTGGTCAGGCCCAGGTGGAGGTAGCGACCCTCCGGTCCGATCGACTCGGCCACCTGGCTGACGAAGGCGATGACGTCGTGGTCGGTCGTCTTCTCCAGCTCGTCGATGCGGGCGACGTCCACCCGCGCCCGCGCGTGCATGGCCTCGCAGGCCTCGGCCGGCACGATCCCGCGGGCCACCTGCGCCCGTGCCACCGCGAGCTCGACGCGGAGCATGGCGTCGAAGCGGGCCCGGTCGGCCCAGATCGCACCCATCTCGGGGAGCGTGTAGCGCGGGATCACGATGGCGTCCTCACGATGGCGTCCTCCCGATGTCGCCGCGGAACTGCCGGCCGCGGAACCGGACGTGCGCCCCGGCCTCGTACGCGGCCGCGGCGGCCGCGGCGAGGTCTGGGCCGCGCCCCACGACGGTGAGGACCCGGCCGCCCCTTGTCAGCGGCGTGCCGTCGTTGCTGCGGGTTGTCCCGGCCTCAAAGACGAGCGCGCCGCTGCCGCGCGCCTCGGCGATCCCGGTGATCTCGTCGCCCGAGGCGGAGGTTCCCGGGTAGCCCTCGGCGGCGAAGACCACCCCCACCGCCGCGTCGCCGGTCGAAGGGAGGAGGGTGTCGTCCACGCCGAGCGCGGCCGCGGCCGCCGCGAGCCGGTCGGTGGCCGCGGCGTGCAGGAGCGGCGCCAGCGGGACGTCGAGCCGCGGCAGCACGACCTGTGCCTCCGGATCTCCGAAGCGCACGTTGAACTCGAGCAGGCGTGGCCCCTCGGCCGTGAGCATGATCCCTGCGTACAGCGCGCCGCGAAACGGGGTGCCGCACGCGGCCATCGCGGCGAGAACGGGCCGGTGGATGCGCTCCACGAGGTCGCGGCAGGCCGCAGCGTCCAGGTCGGGGAGCGGCGAGTAGGCTCCCATGCCGCCCGTGTTCGGGCCGCGATCGCCGTCGAAAATGCGCTTGTGGTCACGCGCCGGCGCGAGCGCAAGGGCCGTCGTCGCGTCGCAGATGGCGATGAGACTGGCCTCCGGTCCGTGCAGGGCACGCTCCACGACGACCCGGGCGCCGGCCTCCCCGAAGACGCGCCGCTCGATGGCGTCTCCCAGGGCGGACACGGCCTCGGCAACCGTGGCACAGACGGTGACCCCCTTACCGGCCGCCAGTCCGTCGGCCTTCACCACGAGCGGCGCGCCGAGCCGCTCCGCGTACGCGACCGCCGGCCGGAGCGCGTCGAAAACCTCGCCCTCGGCCATCGCGACGCCGGCCTCCGCGGCCACCTGCCGGCAGAATGACTTGCTGCCCTCGAGCGCCGCGGCGCCGGCGGTGGGCCCGAACACCGGGATACCCGCGTCGGCGAGGCGGTCCGTGACCCCGGCCACGAGCGGCGCCTCCGGTCCCACGATCACGAGATCCACCGCCCGCTGGCGAACGAGCCGCAGCAGCGCCCCGGCATCCTCCGCGCCGGTCTCCGGGTGGACCTCCGCGACGTCGGCGTGGCCGGGGTTGCCCGGCGCGACGAGGACGCGGTCGATGCCCGGGTCGAGGCCAAGGCGCCAGGCGAGGGCGTGCTCGCGGGCGCCGCTCCCCACGACGAGCACGCGTCCCGGCACGGGGACGTGGGCGAGGTCGGTCGCCTGTTCCATCGCCCGCTCCATCAGTTGCTCCATCAGACCGCGCCGGCTCCACGCGTACGGTCCGCCGGGAGGCCGCCGCCCACCACGGGCCCGCCCGACCGCCGCGGCCGCTCAGCGCGGAAGATCGTCGCCCGCCGGTCGGCGCCCACGCTCACGATCGCGATCGGCGCCCCTGCCAGCTCCTCGACGGCGGCCACGTACCGCAGCGCGCTGGGAGGAAGGTCGGCCGTGCGGCGAATGCCGGTCAGGTCCTCCTCCCAGCCCTCGAACGTTTCGTAGACAGGCTCGGCCCGGGCCAGCACGTCCGCGCTCGCCGGCCACGTCTCCACCCGCCGGCCGTCGATGCGGTACGCCACGCAGAGCTTCACCGCCGGCAGACCGGAGAGGATGTCCAGCTTGTTCAGCATGATGCTCGTCACGCTGTTGATCCCGATGGCGTGCCTGAGCGGGACCACGTCGAACCAGCCGCACCGCCGCCGCCGCCCGGTCGTCGTCCCGAACTCGCGCCCCTTCTGGAGAAGGTGCTCGCCGGTCTCGTCCTTCAGTTCGGTCGGGAAGGGTCCCGAGCCCACCCGCGTCGAGTATGCCTTCATGACCCCGATGACCTCGTCCACCTGGAGCGGCCCGATGCCGCCGCCGGTGCACGCTCCCCCCGCGACCGGGTTCGAGCTCGTGACGTACGGGTACGTGCCATGATCGAGGTCGAGCAGGGCGCCCTGCGCCCCCTCGAAGAGAACGTGCCTTCCATCCCGGAGCGCCGATTGCACGAGGACCGTGGTGTCGGTGATGTGCTGGCGGAGCTGCTCACCCCAGCCGGCCGCCGTTGCCCCAAGCTCGTCCGCGTCGAAGGGCTCCAGGCCGTGGGTCTGGACGAGGACCGCGTTCTTCTCCGGCAGGATCCGCGCCAGCTTGGCGCGGAGGCCCGCGGGATCGAGCAGGTCGGCCATGCGCAGGCCGATCCGCCATGCACGGTCGGCGTACGCGGGCCCGATTCCCCGGTGCGTCGTCCCGATCTCCTCGCCGGCGAGGCGGGCCTCCATCGCCCCGTCGAGGGCGACGTGGTACGGCATGATCACGTGGGCCGAACCGCTCACCCGCAGCCTCGCCGCCGGGACGCCGCGCGACTCGAGCATGGCCATCTCGTCGATCAGGGTCCGGGGATTCACGACCACGCCGTTCCCGATGACGGGCGTGATGTGCGAGTAGAAGACGCCGCTTGGGACGAGGTGCAGCTTGAAGACGTCGTCACCAAGGACGACCGTGTGGCCTGCGTTGTCGCCGCCCTGGTAGCGGACGACCAGGTCCACCGATTCGGCAAGCAGGTCGGTGGTCTTCCCCTTGCCTTCGTCTCCCCACTGGAGTCCGACGACGATGGTCACGGGCATTCAGCTGGCCTCCGGGTCGATCCACCCGCCCGGCGCATCGGGCACCCGGGTCCGCGCGTCCCGGGTGCGGCTCGCCTGGCTCCGAGCGGGAACGCAAAGGTCCCGGCCAGCGGCCGGGACCCGGGTAGACTGCGGCTCTTGCCGGCCGCAGACGGGCCGGCGGTGCTTCCGGGCAAGCGCCACGGCCAGCCTCACGGGACCGACCGACGCCGCCCCTGCTTCGAGCAACGGCACCTCCATCCGGGATGCGGGTCTCGTGCCCGCGTCTCGAACCGGCGCAGTATAGCAGCGGCTGATGGCCCGAAATGTCCCCCGTCGACGACGGCGGCGTGCAAAGCACGCGCCTTGAGCGTCGAAACGCCGCGCGCCACCGTGGTCACTGCCGCGCGCCACCCCGGCCAGTCACCCTCGAGCGAAGTCGACCGCGGTTCGCAGGCTTCACCAGCCCCCTGGCGCCATCGGGAGGGCGGCCAACCCGCCCCATCAGCGACGCGGTACTCGGTCTGCGCGGCCACGGCGCCTGATCTGCGCGGCCAGGCGGCGCGTGGTCCGCGCGACGACAGGCCCTGTCGGCGCTGGCTGCGGTCAACGCGCGTCCCTTGCACAGGCGGGCGGCTCAGTGGCAGGCACCGCGTCCGCTATCGGTGAACCCCCCGGACTTCGTCGGCACGAACCGCCAGGAGTACCCGCCGGGCTCCAGGGTCAGGGCCAGCACGCCGTGCGTCGAGCTGGAGCGCACCTCGCTGTTCGAGCGCGGCAGGAACGTCGGGTACAGCCTCCCGCCACCCGTCCCCACCACGAACTCGCGGATGCCCCTCGCCAGGTCCCGCTTTCCGCCGGGCGTCTGGGGCGCGAAACGCTCGTAGTGGTGATCGTGGCCCGCGATGATCAGTTCCGCACCGGCGGCGTGCAGGTCGGCGACCAGGTCGGTCGTGCGGGCGTCGCTCCCGTGGTAGCCGGAGCTCCAGCGGGCGTGGTGCCAGATCGCTGCCACGCACTGCCGCGGGTTCGTCGCAAGGTCCGCCCGCAGCCAGCGTTCCTGCGCCGACCCGCGCCTGCAGCTGGCCTGGCCGGCGCAGCTCGAATCGAGCACGTAGATCCGCCATGCGCCAAGGTCGTATGCGTACCAGGCCCGGCCCGGCTTACCCGCGGCGCGGTCGAAGTAGGCGAAGTACGGGGCCGCCCCCGCGGTGTTGTACTCGTGGTTGCCCACGGCGGGCCTTGTCCGCTTCCGCACGGCGCCCCACGTCGGGTCGTAGCAGCGCGCGAAGTCCCGGGTGCTTCCGTTCGGGTAGGCATTGTCGCCGGCGGTGAAGACCATGCCGCGACGGCCCGCGATGAGTGTGCGCACGAGGCCGGCGGTGGCCTGCGCATCCGCCAGCCGCCCGCAGTCGGCGATGTCCCCGGCACCGACCAGCACGACCGTCTGAGACGCCGCCGCGATGGCCTCGCTCGATGCCGGCGGCGACCCGGGCGTCGCGGTCGCTCGTGTCGACGATGGAAGTGCCGAACCCGCTGCGGCCGGCCCGCCCGAGGCTGTCGATCCGCCGGGGGAGAGCTCCGCCACTGGCCCGTCGGCCGGGGGCGAACCGGAGAACAGCGGCGCAGTCGGATTGTCGCCCGCCGGCTGCCGCGCAGCGCCGCAGGCACCTATAAGCACCCAGGCCGCAAGACACGCGCCAAGAAACACGGCGGCGGCGCGAAATCGAGGAGGCGGCGGGAGCGGCGGGCGGGACTGGGAGTTCATCGGGGATGGCGACCTCGTGGCAGACCCGCGTATTGTCCATCCTGGAGGGTATCGCAGCCGGGGCAGCACGGGCGACTCGAGCAGGCATGGCGGTCGGGACACCCGGACGCGGCCGAGCGCGGCGCAGTGCTGGAGGTCGAGGGGGAGGTGGTGGGCGATACTGGATTCGAACCAGTGACCTCACGGATGTGAACCGTGCGCTCTAACCAGCTGAGCCAATCGCCCACGCGACCTGCCGCTCCCCGCAGGTGCGGCGAGGCGGATTATCCGCCCCGGCACCGGCGAGCGTCAACGACGGGACGGCAGATGATGGCGTCGGCGGCGGCGCCACCGGCAGATCCGGCGCGACGGCAGGTCCCAGAAGCCGCCAGTGCGCCCGAGTCATCGTATCCGGAGATGGGCGGGCCGCGCACGGCGTCGGAGCCGGTGGGGGCAGTCCCGGTCATCCCGGCCCTGGCTGGATTGAGCACGAGCTTGACGCCGCGGACAGCCACTCGGCGCGGTCGGACTGGCGGCCGACGGGCAGCGCCCCACCTGCCATCACCCCGGCGCATAGGCGGCAGAAGCGGTCCAGGAACGGCCGGTGGTGTCGCGCCCACGGCCGGTGGTGTCGCGGGTTCGCTGAGGGCGGTCTCGGGCGCGAGCCGCCTTGGCTACCGGATCCCGACGGCGGCGGCGAGGAGCCCGATGAGCAGGAAGGCGACGATCGGCGAGAAGTCGACCATGCCGGTCGAGGGAAGGATCCTCCTGATCGGGGCCAGAATCGGCTCGGTCGTCTCGAAGAGGAAGCGGGCCACCGGCCCCTCGAAGCGCGGGTTCAGCCAGCTCATGAGGACCCTGCCGAGGATGAGGACCTCCAGCGCGACGAAGAAGAACCGCAGGAATGTCCAGAGGAAGCCCACGAGCCGAGTATAGGTTCAGGCCAGGGGCCGTTCCCCGAAGATGGCCCGTCCGATTCGCACGAGCGTGGACCCCTCTTCGACCGCGATCTCGAAGTCGTCGGTCATTCCCATCGATAGCGCCGGCCCCAGGCGCGGTTCCGCCCTGCGCAGCAGCACGCTCAGCTCGCGCAGCCGCGCGAACGTCGGGCGCGAAAGCTCAGGCGCTTCCGACAGCCGCCCGACGGTCATGAGGCCGCGGAGTTCGAGGTGGGGAAGCGCAGCGAGCTCCGGGAGTTCGCGCTCGATGTCCGCCACGGTGAAACCACCCTTGGCGGGATCGGCGTCCACGTTCACCTGCACGTAGACCGGCAGCGGTCCCGGGGCGCAGCGGACGGTCCGGCGGTGGGCCAACCGCGTCTCGACGAGGTGGTCCAGCCGCTGGGCCAGCCGGACGGAGTCGACCGACTCGATCTCGTCGAAGAGCTCGAGCGCACGGCCCGCCTTGTTGGCCTGGAGGTGGCCGACCAGGTGCCAGCGAGCGCCAGCGACGGCACCTACCTTCTCCAGGGCCTCCTGCACGCGGTTCTCCCCCAGGACGGCCAGCCCCGAGGCCACGGCCGCGCGGAGCACCTCGGCGGGAACCGTCTTCGAGACCGCGACGAGCTCGACGCCGGCCGGGTCGCGGCCGGCACGCAGGCACGCCGCTTCGATCCTGCGGAGGATGTTGTCGTGGGCCGCGCGCAGCCGCGCGACGTCCGCGGGAGCGGCGAGATCGATCACCCGGGCCAGGGTCAGCGATTGCGGCGGAGGAACGCCGGGATATCCAGGTCCTCGGTTTCGTACGTCGGACGCCTCGGCGCCGTCTCGGGCGAACGCTCGCCACGGTCGGACGGGACCGGCGACAGCGGCGGCTCGGCGGTCGAGGCTGGCGCCTGCTCCTGCAGGTGCTGCTGTTCCTGGGCGAACACGGAGAGAATGTCGCGGTCACGGGACCGTGCGCCCGCCGTCACGCCGTAGTCCCCGGCGGCGGGCTGTGCCACCCGCGCGTATTCGCGTCGCCGCGCCGTGTCGAAGCCCGTGGCGATGACCGTCAGCATCACATCGTCCGCAAGACGCTCGTCGATGACGGTACCGAAGATGATGTTCGCCTCGGGGTCGGCAGCTTCCTTGATGATCTGCGCCGCCTCGTTCACCTCGAACAAACCGAGGTTCGCGCCGCCGGTGATGTTGAAGAGGACTCCCTGGGCGCCCGTGATGTTGATCTCCAGGAGCGGGCTCGCGATCGCCTCGCGCGCAGCCTCCGCCGCCCGGTTCTCTCCGCTCGCCCGGCCGATGCCCATGAGCGCCGACCCGGCGTTCTTCATGACCGTCCGGACGTCGGCGAAATCGAGGTTGATGAGGCCCGGGATGGTGATGAGGTCGCTGATCCCCTGGACGCCCTGGCGCAGCACGTCATCCACGACCCGGAAGGCCTCGATGATCGACGTGTTCTTTCCCACGATGTCGCGCAGGCGATCGTTGGGGATCGTGATGAGGGCGTCCACCTTGTCGCGCAGCAGCTCGGAGGCCTTCTCGGCGGTCATGCGACGCTTGTGGCCCTCGAAATCGAAGGGCTTGGTGACCACGCCAATGGTGAGCGCGCCTTCCTCGCGCGCGATCTCGGCGATCACCGGCGCCGCGCCCGAGCCGGTCCCGCCCCCCAGGCCGGCCGTGATGAAGACCATGTCGGATCCCCGCAGCGCATCGCGGATGCGTTCCGAATCGTCCTCCGCGGAACGCTGCCCGATGGCCGGGTCGCCCCCGGCGCCGAGCCCCTGGGTGATCTTGTCGCCGATCCGGATCTTGTGCGGCGCGTCCGACTGGAGAAGCGCCTGGGCATCGGTGTTCACCGCGATGAACTCGACGCCCATGAGCTCAGCTCGAATCATCCGGTTGACGGCGTTGCTACCGCCGCCCCCGATGCCGAGGACTCGAATGAGCGCGAAGTTTTCGGAATCGGACCGCAGCGGCATACGCTCCCTCCGGCTGTCTGCCGTCTGAAAGAAACGCAAGTATAGCCGCAGGCGCGCCTTACCCTGCAGGGATTGGCGGCACGCGGGGGACCCGCCGCGCGCCTACCCCGGAAGGAAGCCCAGGCGCACGACGCGCTCGGACCGGTCGACGTTCGGGTCGACCAGCGCGATTGACTGCCAGGTCCCCAGCGCGAGGCGACCAGAGAGCACCGGCACGGTTACCGACGGGGACGCGAGGAGCGGCAGGACGTGGTCTGCTCCGTGCCCCGGCGAACCATGGCGGTGGCGCCAGCGGTCGTCCCGGGGCAGGAGTCGATCGAGCGTCACGAGGAGGTCTTCCTCCGAGCCGGCCCCCAGCTCCATGACGATGATGCCCGCGGTGGCGTGGGGGGCGAACACAACCAGCAGGCCGTCACCCTCGCCGGCGACGAAACGCGCGCAGGCCTCCGTCAGGTCGACCAACCGGTCCCGGCCGGCGCGAACTTCGATCTCGGTCGTCTTCACGGGACGATCAGGACGCCCTTCACGCGGAGGTCGATCGACTCACGGGAAGAGCCCGCGGACCCAGGACCGGGCGCGGCCGAAGCCGCCCCGCGACGGGGCGCTCTCGTAGCGGCCGGGCTCCTGCGACATGATCGTCCGGGCACCCCAGATGAGCAGGCCGATCGACGTGCTGAAAGTCGGCGTCAGGAGGTAATCCACGAGGCCGCCGATCCCCGACGGCGCGGCCACCCGGACGGGCATCTTCATCACCTCGCGGCCCAGCTCGGCGATACCCGCGAGCTGGGAAGCTCCGCCCGTGAGGACGACCCCCGCCGGCAGCATCCCCCCGTGGCCGGCACGCCCGATCTCCTCCCCGAGCTTCTCGAAGAGCTCGCGCATGCGGGCCTCGATGATGTCGCAGGCATCCGCCCGGCTGATCGTCCGGCCGTGGTCGGTCCCCAGGACCTCGACGGTGATCTCCTCGTCGCTGTCGACCGCTCGGACGTCTGCGCTTCCGAAGCGGATCTTCACGTCCTCCGCAGCGGGCAGGCTCGTCTTCAGACCGATCGCCAGGTCGTTGGTGACGTTGTTGCCGCCGATGGGGAGGACTGCGGTGTGAAAGGGGTATCCATCGAGGAAGAGCGCGAGGTCGGTGGTCCCGGCCCCGATGTCGGCGACCGCGACGCCCAGGTCGCGCTCGGTGTCCGTGAGGACGGCCTCGGCCGCGGCGAGCGAGCTTGCCACCAGTTCGTCGACACGTATCCCCGCCTGGGTCACGCACTTCGCGAGGTTCTGCACCCCGGTCGCGCTCGCGGTGACGATGTGAGTCTCCACCTCGAGCCGGATGGCGCTCATGCCGATCGGGTCCTTCACTCCCTCCTGGCCATCCACGATGAATCCCCGGGGCAGGACGTGCAGGACGGCGCGGCTCGACGGGATGGTCACCGCTCGCGCCACCTCCGTCGCCCGGGCAACGTCCTCGCGAGCGACCTCGCGGTTGTGACCGCTCACGGCCACCGCACCGCGCGAGTTCTGGCTCTCGATATGGCTGCCACCGACGTTGACGAAGGCCGACTCCAGCCGGTAGCCGCTCAGGCGCTCGGCCTGCTCGACCGCGCCCCGGATCGAGGCCACGGTCTGGTCGATGTTGACCACGACGCCCTTGCGCAGACCGGCTGCCGCCGGCGCGCCCTTGCCGATGATGGTGAGGCTGCCGTCGGTCGTCACCTCGCCGATGAGCGCCACGCACTTGCTCGTCCCGACGTCGATCGCGACGAGGACCGCTTCCCGCTCCACGGCTATCCCCTCACCTGCTTCGGTCTGTTAGAGAAAGTGTCGCCGGATGATGGCGACGTTCTGGAAGATGCGCAGCCCGAAGGCGATGAGCGCGACCAGGTAGAGATCCAGGCCGAGCCGGTCGCCCACGAACGTCAGGAGCACGGCGACGAGAGCATTGACGACGAACCCCGAGATGAAGATGCGGTTGTCGTAGTTCCCATCCAGCTCGGCGCGGACAGCCCCCAGGATCGAGTCGAATGCGGCGAGGATCGCCACGGCCGAGTACCGGGCAAGCTCGAAGCTGACGTCCACCTGGAGCAGGAGCCCCAGGATCACGCCCGTAAGCAGCCCGACCAGGGGCAACCACACGCCGCCACCACCTCCACGCTCCCGAACCCGCCAAGGCTACTCGACCCCGAACGGGCGCGGCAAGCCTCCCGGTAGATCGAGGTCCGGTCACGACGCCGCTCCCTTGCGAAGAACGAACGTGCCGCAGCGATCCCCCTCGGGGAAGAGGTACACGGCCTCCAGCCTGGCTTCGCCCTGCGCGGCAAGAAGGCCCGCCAGGCACTGGACCTGGGACGGGATGGTGTCCGGGGGCCTGAGGGTCGGCGTGTAGATCCCGAAGACCGCTCGCCAGCGCTTGGGGGGCGCCGTGACGACGAAACCCTCGTTGTCGGTGATCTGGAAGACCAGCCCATCGGCCTTCGAGCCGGCAAGCTCCGGCGTCAGCGAGCCCAGCCGCCGGGCGGCCGCAAGGTCCGTCTCGTCGAGCGTTCTACCGGGCGTCGGAACGGGGCGGCCGGTCCGCTCATCGGCAAACACCGGGAGATCGGCCGCGGGTCCCTCCGTCTCGGACAGAACGACGCCGTCGGCGCTGACCAGGAATGAACGCCCGTCCACCTGCCACGCCAGAACGGGCTCGCGCTCCACCAGGCGAACCCGGAGGAGATCGGGGAGCGCCACCTCGACATCGACGTCGATCACGGCCGGCAGCGTGCGCAATTCGGCCCGGACGACCTCCGTGTCGAACGTGAACGCGTTCGGGGCGGGGCTCGCCACGAGACCAGCGGCCCTCTCGACGACCTCACGGCCGGTGAACCGGGCCCCCGCCAGCTCGAGCCGCTGGAGCGCAAAGGCGGGCGATGCCACGACGCCGTAGAACGCAGCAGCCGTGACCAGCGCCACCAGAGCCGCCGCAACCCTCGCGGCCGAGATCCCCGCCGACGCGCGGCGGACCGGCGGCTTCTGCCGTCGCGACCGGTTTGCGGCGCGGACCGGCAGCGTCACGGCAGGTCCGCGCGCGTGAGACGCGCCGAGGGGCGCCGGGCCTCACGGTCCAGCGCGAGATCGACGATACGCTCGCAGATGCCACCGAAGTCGTAGCCGCCCTCGGCGCACATCATCGGGAAGAGGCTGATCGGCGTGAAGCCGGGGATCGTGTTGATCTCGTTCAGGAACAGCTCGCCCCGGTACGGGTCCGAGCGACCGACGAGGAAGTCCACCCGGGAGAACCCCTGCGCGCCGATGGCCAGGTAGGCGGCACGCGCCGCGTCGCGCGTCCGCGCGCGCAGGCCGGCGTCGACGTCGGGCGACGTGGTCGTGGTGGACACGCCGGCGGCGTACTTCGCCACGTAGTCGTAGAACGCGTGGCCGGGGAAGACCTCTCCCGGGCCAAACACCTCGACGTCGTGGGCGCCGTTGCCCACCACGCTCACCTCCAGCTCCCGGGCGTGATCGAGGTACTGCTCGACGAGCGCGCGATCGTCGAAGCGGAACGCCTCCTCCAGCGCACCCTCCAGCTCCGACGCATCGTCCGGGTGTTCGACCACGGTCATGCCGATGCTCGAGCCGAGGCATGCCGGCTTCACGATGAGTCGCGGGTCGGGGAGCGCCCGCGAGAACGCCCCGAGCAGCCGCGAGGACTGCGCGTCGGTCAGCGGCGAACTCGCCCGAGGTCGCCTCCAGCCAGCGGACGACGGGAATGCCCTGCCCCTCGCACGAGCCGCTTGAACAGCGCCTTGTCCATGCCCAGCGCGGACGCGGCCGGCCCGCTGCCGGTGTAGGCAAGGCCCTCGGACTCGCAGAGCGCCTGGACCGTGCCATCCTCACCGAACGGCCCGTGGAGGGCGATGAAGACGACCGGGCGCGGGTCCTGCGCGGCGAGCACCGCCAGGGCCGCTGCCGCCCCATGCGGCCCGTGGGCCCCGAGCGACGGCCGGGTCGTCGTAGGCGATCGCCGGGAGGCGCGGGTCCAGCGCCGGCGCGGGCAGACGCCACCACGAGCCGTCGAGGCCGATGAGCCAGCCCTCGACGGCATGGCCGCGCTCGGCGAGGGCGCGCCGCGATCGCGCGACCGGACACGAGCGACACGTCGTGCTCCGCGGACGGGCCGCCCAGCCAGGACGGCGACGGGCTGCTTCATGCCACGGCTCCCTCTACCCAGCCGGACCAGTCGCCGGCGAACACGACCTCGTAGCGAAGCTCGATGCCCGCCTCCTCTGCGACCCGGTCGCCGGACGAGCTCGGCCAGGCGGCGCACGTCCGCCGCGGTCGCGCCCCGGTCGTTGACGATGAAGTTGGCGTGCTTCTGGCTGACCGACGCGCCGCCGACGCGCGTCCCCTTGAGCGCCGCGGCCTCGATGAGCGCGCCCGCGCCGGACCGTCGGCGGGTTGCGGAAGACGCTCCCCGCGGAGGGCATCCCGACCGGCTGGTGGGCCTGCCGCCAGCGGCGGATCTCGTCGAGCCGCGCTGCGATCGCGGCCGGCTCCGCGGGCGCGAGGGCGAACGTGGCCGCGGTCACGACGTCCGGGAACGTGCCGGGGCATCCGCGCTCGCGCTTGAGCACCGGCTCGACCGGTAGGCCAGGCCCAGGCGCGTCCGCGTCGCAGGACTCGCTCCGGGCCGCCGTCGCCGGGAATGACACTCGCCTCGACCAGGATCGACCGCACGTCCGCACCGTGGGCGCCGGCGTTCGCCCAGACCGCCCCGCCCACGGTGCCCGGGATGGCCAGCCCGAACTCCAGCCCCGACAGGCCGGCGTCCTTCGCCACCGTGGCCGCCGGGCCATCGGCAGCGCCGGCTTCGCAGCGGATCCGCTCGCCCTCGACACGGTGCCCCTCGGCCCGCACCTGGACCACGAGGCCGCCCATCCCCGCGTCGCTGATGACCAGGTCGGAGCCGCGGCCGAGAAGGAAGATGGGAAGCTCACGGGCGCGCGCGAACCGGACGATGCCGCGCAGCTCGAAGAGGTTGCGCACCTCCGCGAAGAGGTCGGCCGGGCCGCCGACGCGCATCGTGGTGAGCGGTGCCAGCGGCTCGGTCGCGCTCGACCCGCACGCCGAGCCGGCGCTGCGATCTCCGTGCCCAGCCGGCGGCCTTCTCGTCGGCCGCAGGCGGCGGGTCACGCGGTCCGTGCCTCGGCCGATCCGCGCGGCGGTCCATCCGGCGCGTCCGCCTTCGCGGCTGAGCCGCTCGATCTTCTCGGGCTCCGGGAGCGGCCTGCGCTCCGCGAGCGCCAGGACCAGCTCGGCGACGGCGTCGGCCGCGCCCGGCCTCCCGAGGCCGCGGCTGGCGGCGGCCATCTCGACGTGGCGGCGCGGCTCGCCCAGGATGGCCGTCGCGTCGAGGAGCAGCGCGGACCGTCGAACGCCTCGTCCGGGATGACCCAGCCCGGCGCCCGCCTCCTCGACCAGCCGGGCGTTCGCCGCCTGGTGGCCCGCGGCGTGGGGATACGGGCACGACGACGAGCGGGAGCCCGAAGGCGGTCGTCTCGGCGATCGTCGAGGACCCGGCGCGGCCCACGAGAGGTCGGCCGCCGCGTAGGCGTCGTACATCTCGTCGCGCAGGAACGGGTACGGGCGGTAGCGCGGCCGCGACGTCGGGCGGCAGGCGCTCGCGTCGGGCCAGCGCCGCGTCGAAACCCTCCTCGCCCGTGACGTGCAGCACGACGGCGCGGCCGACGAGCTCGGGCAGCGCCTCGTCCACGGCCGCGTCGAACCGGCGCGACCGCCTGGGACCCCCCGAAGAGGAGCACGACAGCGGGCGTCGGCGGGCACCTCGAACCTGCGTCGGGCGGCCAGCGCGGTCCGTTCCGGCGAGGTCGCGGATGGGCGTGCCGGTGCGGAAGCACGGGTCCCGCAGCGTCCGGCACGTCTGCGCGAAGCTGACCGCCGAGCACGAGGCCAAGCCGGGCGACGACGCGCGTGCTCCTGCCGGGGACGACGTTGCCCTCCCAGACGAGCGATCGGGATGCGCAGCGTCGCCGCGGCCATCGCAACCGGCAGCGAGACGTATCCGCCGGTGGTGAAGATCGCCGCCGGGCGCCAGCGTCGCGAGCAGGGCGAGCGCCTGCGGGTACGAGAGGCCGAGGCGCAGCGGGTCGAGCAGCCGCCGCAGGCGACAGGTCGACCGTCCGAAGGGAGCGGAGGAGCAGCCGGGTCAGCGGGACCCCGGTGCCCGGGACGATGCCCGCCTCCAGGCCCCGGTGGCCGCCGATCCAGCGGAGCTCAGGCGGCGGTGTCCGCTTCGTCAGGGACCGGGCGACCGCCAGGGCCGGGTAGATGTGCCCGCCCGTGCCGCCCGCCGCGATCAGGATCTGCATCGCTCCACATCCCTCGGGGTAGGGTCTCACGCGAGACCGAGAGGAGAATGCCGACAGCGGCCAGGCTGATCGTGAGCGAGGAGCCGCCGGCGCTGATGAAGGGAAGCGTGATGCCCGTGATCGGCACGAGCGTCACGACGACCCCGATGTTGATGAGCGCCTGGAAGGTGATCCAGGCGGTGACCCCGGCCGCGAGCAGGCCTCCGAACGTGTCGGGCGCGTGCATCGCCACCTTGATCCCCTCGTAGGCGAAGAGGACGAACAGCCCGATCACGAGCACGCCGCCGATGAGGCCGAATTCCTGGCCGATGATCGCGAAGATGAAGTCGTTCGACGCGTTCGGTAGAAGGAGCCCGCCGGCGCTGCGGCTCGTGCCCAGCCCGGTCCCGATGATCCCGCCCAGGCCGAGCGCGAGGAGCCCCTGGACGGTTTGGAAGCCGGCCCCGCCCGTGTCGCGCCACGGATCCAGGAACGCGCGTACGCGTTCGAGCTGGTAGGCGTTGCTGATCACCACCATGGTCACCGCCGCCACACCGGCCGGAATCAGCAGGACGAACTGCCAGAGGTTCGCGCCGGCGACGAAGAACATCGTGACGGCGGAGAGGGCGAGCACCCCCGTCGTACCCAGGTCGGGTTCGCGCAGGACGAGGAGGACGATGGGGCCGGCGATGAGCAGGAACGGGATCGTCCCGCTGCGGATGCTGCCCACGGCCGTGTCGCGCCGGGAGAACCAGTGGGCGAGGTAGACGACCAGGGCCAGCTTGGCGAACTCCGCGGGGTGCAGCGCGGGCAGCGGGCCGATCTGCAGCCAGCGCGCCGATCCACCCACGCGGATGCCCACTCCCGGGAGCAGGACGAGAACGAGCATGACAAGCGCCGCGACGTACATGGGGATCGACAGGTACCGCAGGACCCGGTAGTCGATCCGCATCAGGACCACCATCGCAACGACGCCCAGGAGGGCCCACAGCAACTGCGGGCCGACCACCGCGAGCGTGTCCTGCTCGGCCACGTAGGCCCGGATGGCCGAACTCGAGTAGACCATCAGGATGCCGACGGCCGTGAGGGCAACCACCGCCAGCACGACGAGATACTCCGGCTGGTGCCGCTGACGCGGCATCTCCATGAACCGGCCGGCCGGTGCGGTGCCGCCCGCGAGGAGCGATCGGAGAGTCACCCCGAGCCCGGGCCGCGGGCGGGCCACGCCCGTCGCACGCGCCTGCGCGTGCGTCCGGGCGGCACGGGAGGGGGCTGCGCCATTCCTGCGGGCAGGAGCCGCGGCGTCGGTACCTCGCCAGCGCACGGGTGTCGAAGCAGGACCGAGGCGCGGTCCGGACCCCTGGTCCGGCGCGGGCCAGCGGACACCCGTCGGCGGGGGTAGCCGGCGGGGCAGCGCGGCGCCGCTCACCGTCCGGCCCCCGCCGGCTTCGCCGACGGCGGGCCCGGTGGCCCCTCTGCTGCGGCCCGCACCGGCTGCGGCCACTGCGCAGCCAGGGCACGCACCGCCTCCTTGAAGGCCAATCCTCGGGCCGCGTAATCCTCGAACATGTCGAAGCTCGCCGCGCGCCGGGCTGAGGAGGACGATCGCCCTGGCGGCCTCGGCGCGCTGCGCGCCTCCGGGAGCCTCGCGCGCAAGCGCATCGCGCGCGAGGAGGTCGGCGTGCTCGACCGCATCGGCCAGCGATCCGGCGTGCACGACCCGCGGGTGCCCGGCGCGCGCAAGCTCGGCGTCAAGCTGCGGCGCGTTCTCGCCGATGAGCACGACGGCGGCGGCGCGGCGAGTCGCCTCCTTGGCGAGCGCATCGAGCGGCACGCCCTTCCCTCGGCCACCGGCGATGAGCACGATCGGCGGCTCGAAGCTCCGCAGCGCTGCGATCACTGCGTCGGGCTGGGTCCCCTGAGAGTCGTTGACGAAGAGAACGCCGTCCACCTCGGCGACCGGCTCGAGGCGGTGCTCCACACCGGGAAAGCAGGCGACCGCCCGGCGGATCGCATCGGGCGCGATGCCGAAGATCAGGCCCGTTGCTACGGCCGCGAGGACGTTGCTGATGTTGTGGTCGCCGAAGAGCGGGATCTCCGCGACGGGAAGGATTCGACCGTCCGCGCCCGTCGCCGCGGCGCCGCCCCCGGCACGCGACAGGCGCTCGACACGCTCGGCGACCACCCAGCCGCCGGCGACGCCGACCCCGCCGGCCATGGGGTGCGAGCGGCGGTACATGACCGCCCGGGCCGTGCCGAGAGCCGCATATGCGGCGCTCACCGGGTCCTCGGCGTTCAGGACGAGGGCGCCCCGGTGATCGACCCGCTCGGCGAGGATCCGCTTCACCGCGCGGTACGCCTCCATCGACCCGTGGCGGTCGAGGTGATCCTGCGTCACGTGCGTGTAGACGGCGGCCGTCGTGCCCCGCGAGAGCGTCGGCAGCTGCAGTTCGGACAGCTCGAGGACGACGCGGTGGTCCGGCGTCAGCTCCGGGAGCCGCTCGATGAGCGGAGTCCCGATGTTCCCGCCCAGGACGACCGGTGCGGCGCCCTCGGCGAGCACCGCCGCGACCAGCGACGCCGTGGTCGTCTTGCCCTTCGTCCCCGTCACGCCGACCGTGACCGCGGGGCAGAGCCGCAGGAAGAGGTCAACCTCGCTCAGGACCGGCACCGAGCCCGCTGCCTCGAGCGCCGCTAGCGCGGTCCGCAGTCGCGGCTCGGTGGTCGGGAACCGGCTGCTGACGGACGGGGAACAGGTGACGAGCGCCTGCCCGGCGAGCGCTTCGGCAGGATCGACATCCGGCCCCAGCAGCAGGCGCACGGGTCTCCCCTCCAGCGACTCCACCGACCGCCTCAGCTCGTCGCGGCTCCGCCCGTCGTAGACGGTCACGCAGGCGCCGCGGTCGGCGAGAAACCGCGCCAGGGCGACCCCGCTGCGGGCGAACCCCAGGACCGCCACCGGCCGGCCCGCGAACGACCCGAGGCCGAGGCGATCGAGACGGATCGCCCGACGGCTCCTCGCCCGGTTCCCGGTCAGCCCCTGCGCCACGGCCATCCCCCGTCTCGCTCAGCTCAGCATGTGGAGGGATGAGAGGAACAGGACCACGCCAAGCATGGCCGCCAGTGCCGCGATGATCCAGAAGCGCATCGTCACCTTCTCCTCATCCCAGCCCTGCAACTCGAACTGGTAGTGGATCGGGGTCATGCGGAAGACACGGCGGCCGACGAGCTTGAAGCTCACCACCTGGATGATCACGGACATCGTCTCGACCACGAAGATGATGCCGATCAGCGGGAGGATGAGCACCTGTCCGGTGATGAGCGCGGTGACGGCCAGGGCTGCGCCCATGGATAACGCTCCGGAGTCGCCCATGAAGATCTGCGCGGGGTGGACGTTGAACCAGAGGAAACCGAGCAGCGCCCCGATGATGATCATCGAGAAGACCGCCAGGTTCTCCTGGTTCGGCACGTTCAGCAGGGCGATGATGGCGTAGGCCGCGAAGCTGAACATGAGCGTGCCCGCCGCGAGCCCGTCCAGCCCGTCGGTGATGTTCACGCCGTTGATGGCACTCACGATGGCGATCGCGGCCAGGAGGATGAAGAGCCACGGCTCGACGTGGACGTCCCCGATGAACGGCACCCGGAAGCCCGTGAAGTCGTAGTGGCGCTGGATGTAGATCGCGGCGATGATCGCCACCACGATCTGCCAGACAAGTTTCTGGCGGACCCGCAGGCCTGTCCCCGTGCGGGCGTTCAGGTAGTCGTCGATGCCCCCGAGGGCGCCGACACCGGCCAGCGCGAGCGCCGGGGCATACGTCGACGCATCGAAGATGCCCATCACGATCGTCAGGACGAGCGCCACGCCGATCATGAGCAGGCCGCCCATGGTGAGCGTGCCCTCTTTGTGATAGTGGGTGTCCGGCTCCTCCTCGCGGATGTGCTTGCCAAACCCCATCCACCGCAGCAGCCGAAGGTACGGCCGCATGAGGATCACGACGAGGGCGAAGGCGAGCAGCAGCCCCTGGATGAGCTGAACGTTCACGATCGCTCCCCCTCCAGTGCGGCGAGGTCGACGACCGCGGCCACCAGCTCGTCGAGCGCCGCACCCCGGGACCCCTTGAAGAGCACCGTGTCTCCCGCTGCGAGGAGGCTGCCAAGGCGGCCGAGAGCCGCCGTTCGGTCGGGCACCTCGACGACAAGCTCCGGAGGCATGCCGGCTTCCCGCGCGCCGCCGGCGATCGGGCGCGCGCCCTCGCCAACGACAACGACCAGGTCGGCGCGACCCGCGGCATGGCGGCCCACCTCGCGGTGGAGGGCGGACGCGTCGGGTCCCAGCTCGAGCATCTGTCCGAGGACCGCGACGTGCCGGCCGGGCAGGGTGGTCAGCAGGTCGAGGGCGGCCATCATCGAGTCCGGGCCGGCGTTGTAGCTGTCGTCGAGGAGGAGCCAGCCGCCCGCGCGGATCAACTGCGTCCGGTGGGGGGCGCTCCAGCCTCGTTCCAGCCCGGCGACAACCGTGCCGCTGTCGAGACCCAGGACGAGGCCCACGGCGGCCGCGGCGAGGGCGTTCTCCACGCTGTGACGCCCGGGCACGGGCAGCCGGACCGCCGTGGCGGCCGGCGCGAAGGCAGAGGCCCCGGTTCCGGTCCGCAGGACGAAGCGACTTCCTTCGGCTCCAGCCGGCTCGACCGCGTCGGCGACCACGTCATTCCCGGGATCGAAGCCGTAGGTGATCGCACGCGCACGGGTCCGCGAGGCCATCCGCCGGACGCGGGGATCGTCGCCGTTCAGCACCGCGGCGCCGTCGTCCGGAAGTGCCTCGACGAGCTGCCCCTTGCCCCGCTCGATCTCGTCCATGGACCCCGCCCGCTCCAGGTGCACGCCGCGAACAGCGGTGACCACGCCCACCACGGGGCGAGCGATCGCCGCCAGCTCCGCGATCTCCCCGGCCACGTACATGCCCATCTCCACGACGGCGACGTCGTGCGACCGGTCGAGGCGCAGCAGCGTGAGCGGCAGGCCGATCTCGTTGTTCTCGTTGCCCTCGCTCCGCAGCACGTCCCAGCGCCCCGCCAGGACGGTCGCCACGGCCTCCTTCGTGGACGTCTTGCCCACCGATCCCGTGACGCCGACGACGACGGGCGTGAACCGCGAGCGCCATGCGCCCGCGACGGCGTGGAGCGCCCGAAGCGAGTCCGGGACGCGCACGATAGAGACCCCGCCTTCGGCGAGAGCCGCCAGCCCATCAAGCTCGTCGTCGAGAAGATCGCGACTGACCACCAGGGCGGCCGCCCCACGGGCCGCGGCGTCGGGCAGGAACTGGTGACCGTCGGTTCGCTCGCCAGGCAGCGCGAAGAACGCGTTGCCTGGCTCGACGCGTCGGGAGTCGACGGCACCGCCGCGCACCGGGCGCCCCGATGAACGCAGGAGCACGCCCGCGGCCGCCAGTGCGATGCCCTGCCCGTCGAAGAACGCGTCGGCGCCGGGCGCCGCGGGTGGTCTGGTGGAGTCCGTCACGGTCGCGGCCATTGTCGCACGGACACTCAGGGCGCCCAGCCGGGCAGGCCGTCCGACGGGGACGGCGACCCCGGCGGCACGACCCCGGGCTCGGGCGAGGACTCCGGCGACGGCTCGGCCATCGACGACGGCGTCGGCCTCGACGATGGGTTCGGTGTCGGACGGGCCGTCGCCTTGGCAGTCGGCTTGCCAGTTGCCTTCGGGGAGGAGCCCGGCAAGGCCGCTGACCCCGCCGGGGGGCTCGCCCCGGCGCCCGGCGCCTCCGACGACGGAAGGTCGAGGACCCCGATGACGTTGAGCGCAACCCGCCGGAACAGCTCGTTCGAGGTGATTGGCTGGCGCAGCACGCCCTGCTTGACCACCTCCGGGCGGGACCGCTCGAGGCGCACCGCAATGACGTACTCGGGCTTCGTCCGCCCCAGGAACCCCACGAAGGTGAAGTTGAAGACGTTGTCTACCCAATCGTGCTTCTTGCTGTCCCAGATCTGGGCGGTCCCCGTCTTGCCCCCCACAAGGTAGCCGGGGATGAGGGTGCCCGTGGCGTACCAGGGCACCTTCGTCACGACGTACTTCAGGAGGGTGACGAGGCTCTTCGACAGCGACGCGCTGAGCACGCGGGTCGGCTCCTGCCGCTCGATCGACCGGTCGCCGACGGCCGTCGCGACGTGCGGCTCGACGAGATATCCGCCGTTCACCATCGCGGCGTACGACCGCGCCAGCTGGACGAGGGTGACCGCCACGCCCTGTCCGAACGAGCGGTTCGCCAGGTCGATCGCCGCCCACGGCTTGATCGCCGGGTCGTCCACCATGCCCGTCACCTCGCCGGTCACGTCGATCCCGGTCTGCAGTCCGATCCCGAGCTTCGTCCACGTGCGATACAGCACGATCGAGGAGCTGCGCACGGTCTTCCCCAGCATCCGGGCCGCCCTGGCTGCGCCGACGTTGCGCGAGTAGGCGATCACGTCGCGAAACGGGATCGAGCCCATGGCCTTGCGGTCGGCGTCGTCCACCTGGTTCGGGCCGATCTTCAGGGTGCCGCTGTCGTTGATCTTCGTGGTCGGCTTCAGGACCTTCGCCTGGTAGGCGGCGGCAGCAACGTACGTCTTCATCACGGAACCGGGCTCGTACACGTGGGCGACGATCGGATCGACGAAGCGCGATGGATCGGCCTCTGCCACGGCCCGGTAGTCGTTGGCATCGTACCCGGGGACGGTCGCCCATGCGACGATCTCCCCGGTCGCCACGTCCATCACGATGGCGCTCACCGACTTCGCCCGGTCTGCCACCCACGCGGCGTGGAGCTCCTTCTCGACCTGCAGCTGCAGACCGGCGTCGACCGTGAGCCGCAGGTCCAGGCCCGGCGTTCCCGGCTCGCGCACGTCCGTCGGGTCCTCGCCGCCGCTCGCGATCGTCCGGTTCACCACCACCCGGTTGCGGCCGGCGAGGAGTCCCTGGTAGCGCTGCTCCACGCCGTACTGGCCCTCCCCGTCCAGGTTCACGAACCCGAGCAGCTGGCTCGCGAGGGTCGTGTTCGGCGCCCCACCCGGGTTCGGGTAGACGCGCTGCGGCCGGGGAATGAGGTCCACCTCGGCAACCGTGCCGTCGGCCAGGGCCGCACGGACGGCGTCGCTCTGGGCGGGCGTCAGCTCGCCGGCGAGGACGGCGTAACCCGCGCCGGCCTGCACGTTCGCGGTGAGGTCGCGCGCGGCGCTACCCTTGAGCCCCAGGACCTTGACGAGACGGGCGGCGAGGGCCGACCGCTTGTCCGGCGGAACCAGCGCGGGGTACGCAACCAGCTGGTCCCGGTAGACCGTGGTCGCGAGAAGGACCGTACCAGTCCGGTCGTAGATCGATCCGCGCCGCGCCTCCTGTACCGTCTCGACCTCGAGACGGGAACGGGCCACGGCCGCAAGCCGATCCTGCACCACGACCTGCCAGTACGCCAGCCGCATGACCGCCGCCGAGGCGAACACGAGCAGGATGGCCAGGACGACGATCAGGCGTCGGTTGCTGACCCGGCCGAGCATGGCGGCCTAGGGCGCCGGAACCCAGACCGCGGCCCCGAGTGGATTGAGGCCCAGCTCCTGCGCGCGCCTGCCGATGGCGTACTCGGCGCCGAGCCGTGCGATGTCGCCCTGGAGCGACTGCAACTGCTGGCTCATCCGATCACGCTCCTGCGCGAGCGCGCCGATGTCGTAGTTCGTTGCCGCAACATGGACTGTCTGGGTCAGGTAGAAGAGCCCCAACAGGAAAGCGACCAGGATCCCGGCGAGGGCGAGGCCGACCCGGCTCGTTCGCCGGCCCGCCCGGACTGGGACGGGCTGACGCCGCCGGGCCAGCGCGAACGGCTGCGGCCGTGCGCCCTCGTAGACCGCCATCAGATGCGGCCCTCAGCGACGCACGGGAGCAGCATCGGCACGCCGATGAACCCAGGACCGGCTCCGTCGGGCTCGCCCGGTTCGGCAATGAGCCACATCGGCGCGCCGTGGAGGCGCGCCGGGCCGTGCCCGGTGCCGATCCGCCGAAGCTCCCGCTGCCGGCGTGCGTAGGAGCGCCGCCTGGTGAGTTGGTGCCTTCTCGACATCGTTCGACCCCCTTCCTTCCCTTCTCGACCTTCCGTCGTTCGGCCTGGCCTTCCCTCGGGCTCGCACCCCCGGGACAGGCTCAGGCGGCCAGGCGCTCGGCAGCCCGCAGGCGGGCGCTCCGCGCACGTGGATTGGTATCGATCTCCAACTGCGAGGGCCGCCCCGGATTGCGCCCGACGGGGCGAAGGCGGGGGATGCGGCCGCACACGCAGACCGGCAGGGACGGCGGGCAGACGCAGCCGCGTCTCTCGGCGGCGAAATAGCGCTTCACGATGCGGTCCTCGAGCGAGTGGTAGCTGAGGACCACCAGCCGGCCACCGGGCCGCAGCAGGTCGCAGGCCGCCGCGAGAGCGCCTTCCAGGACCTCGAGCTCGCGGTTGACAGCGATGCGGAGGGCCTGGAACGTCCGTGTCGCCGGATGGATGCTCCGCCTCCCGGCGCGCGGGCGGGGGACCACCGCTTCGATGATCTCCGCGAGCTCGCGAGAGGTCCGGATGGGCCGGCTCTCCCGCGCCGCGACGATGGCCCGAGCGATCCGGGGCGCAAACGGCTCCTCGCCGTAGGCGCGGAAGAGACGGGCGAGCTCGCGCTGGTCGAGTCGCTCAACCAGGGCGGATGCCGGCTCGCCGCGCGTCGGGTCGAACCGCATGTCGAGAGGACCGTCGGCGCGGAAGCTGAAACCGCGGGCCTCCTCCGCGAGCTGGTGTGAGCTCAGACCCAGGTCGAAAAGGACGCCGTCCACGACGTCGAACCCTGTTGCGGTCGCGATCCCGGCGAGGTGCTCGAAGTTCGCCTGTCGGAGGACCGCCCGCCCGCCGAACCGTGCAAGACGTCGTGCGCGTGCGTCTCACGGCGGCCGGGTCAGCATCGAGACCGAGGAGCCGGCCGTCGGGCGAGGTGGCCTCCAGGATCCGGACGGCGTGCCCTCCGCCCCCGACCGTGGCATCGACCTGGAAGCTGCCCGGATGGGGGGAGAGGGCGTTCAGGACCTCTTCCGCCATCACGGGCAGGTGCCCTTCTTCCACGGACGACCGGTTGTCGGGCGGATCCGTCCGGACCCTGGAGATGCGTGGCGGCCGCGCCGCCGTCGATGCGGGGTTGCTCCTGGGCCGGGAAGAGGGCTGCCGGGTGGGCGTCGTCGACGGCATCTCTCGATCCGCCTAGATCCCGAGCCCCTGGAGGAGCTCGCCGAGCGCGTCGGGGGACTCCGTGGCGGCGATGTACTCGGCCCACCGGGACGGCTCCCAGAGCTCGACGTGGTCGCGGGCGCCCGACGATGACGACCTCGTCGGTGAGGCCCGCCCATTCCCGGACCATCTGCGGGACGACGAACCGCCCCTGCTTGTCCATGTCGAGGGGGAACGCTCGCGACGACAGCGCGCGATCGGTCTGCCGCGCATTCCGGTCGCTGATCGGAAGCGAATCGAGCCGGGCCATGACCTTGTCCCACTCCTCTGGTGGGTGGATGGCACCGCAGCCGTCGAGCCAGCGTGCGACAACGGCGCCCTCGGGGAACTGCGCACGGAAACGGACGGGAACGGCGATCCGTCCCTTCTCGTCCACCGTGTGGCGGTACTCGCCGATGAACACGCCGTTCGGCCCCTTCCCTCGTTCCCGTCCCACCGGGGTCCATCGGAGACGCCGCCACCGGCGCGGATGCCCCACCAGGGCCTCTCGCCGCCGTCCGTCTTCCCCTCTGTTCCCCACTTGGCGCCACTTCGCGCCATTCGGTGGGCATTCTACACCTCAGGAGGGCGTCGTCAATGGGGTATCGAGGGTTCTTTCGTCATGGGACCCGGCTCCCGTAGGCGGAAGGGGTGGACAACGCTGGTACGATCTGGTCGCTTCGCGCCGGCGACGGCGCGGTTACGCTGTCGGCCGGAGGGAATCCATCCGCCGTGGCAATCAGGGAGCTGGTGAGGAACCCGGCGCTGCATCAGGGAGGCGCCCGGACGCACATTCGCCGCTGCAACTTCCGGCGAATGGCGCTGCTTCGCGGCGGCGCGCTGCCGCTCTACGAGGTCGAGTGCCTGCGCGCGGAGCACGCGGTTCCCCTGCCGCTCGGGGACCTGGAGACGGCCCGCCCGATCTGCGATACGTGCGAGGCGACGAACATCTTCCGCCCCGACGAGGACTGAACCGGGCACGGGAAGCCGGCGCAGCGGGCCTGGGTGTCAGCGAGACGGCCTGTAAGCCGAGTTCTGTGCCGCGGCCCGGCCGCGGCGACGGTCATCCATCTGCGACCGGCGGTTGCCCGCCGGCTCTAGCGGCCTACCCGGGGACTCGGTGACGCGCCTCTCGCCGGGCCGGAGCCCGGCATCGTCCCCCTATTCGGCCTTGCACCGGGCAGAGCTTGCCGCGTTTCACCCCGGCCGAAGCCGGACTCGTCTCTGTGGCGCTGGTCCTCGCCTCGCGGCGGACGGGCGTTACCCGCTGCCCTGCGTCATGGAGCTCGGACTTTCCTCGAACCGACCGGGAAACCCCGGCGGCCCGCGACCGTCCGGCCGTCTCGCTGACCGCCGGATTCTACGCGCAGGACCCGTGGAGTCTCGATTCCACTTGTCTACACTGCACCGCATGCTGCCGCGAACGTTGCGCGCACTCCCGGGATCGCACCGGACCGCGGTCCGATGAGCCAGGCGGCGACCAGGCCCGAGAGGTGGCTGCCCGGGCTCCGAACCGCCCGCACCTACCAGCTGCCGTGGCTCCGACAGGACATCGCCGCCGGACTCATCCTCTCGGCCCTCCTCGTGCCGGCCGGGATGGCCTACGCCGAGGCGGCCGGCCTTCCTGCCATCACCGGGCTCTACGCCACCATCGTGCCGCTGGTCGCGTATGCGATCTTCGGCCCGTCACGGATTCTCGTGGTCGGGCCGGACTCGGGGCTCGCCCCACTCATCGCGGCCGCGATCCTTCCGCTGGCGGCCGGCGACCCGCAGCGCGCGGTTGCACTGGCGGGCATGCTCGCGATCTTCACCGGGGCGATCGGCGTGGCCGCCGGCCTGGCCCGCCTCGGGTTCGTCACCGAGCTCATCTCGAAACCGGTGCGCTTCGGCTACATGAACGGCATCGCGCTGACGGTCATCGTCAGCCAGCTGCCGAAGCTGTTCGGGTTCTCCGTCGACGTGAGCGGCGTCATTCCCGGGACGATCGCCTTCGCGGGCGGCCTCGTCGAGGGTCGGACCGTCGTGCCGGCGCTCGTGATCGGTGTGGCCTGCCTCGCGCTGATCCTCATCGCGAAACGGCTGGCCCCACGGTTCCCGGCTGTGCTCGTGGCAGTCGTCCTCGCCACGATTGCGGTCGCCGTGCTCGGGCTGGCAGACCAGGTCCGGGTCGTCGGCCCCGTTCCCCAGGGTCTCCCGGTCCCGGCGATCCCCTCGGTCGGCCTCGCCGACCTGGGATCGCTCTTCACGGCCGCGCTGGGGATCGCGCTTGTCTCGTTCGCCGAGACGAGCGTCCTGTCTCGCACGTTCGCGATCCGCGGCCGCTACGAAGTCGACCCGAACCAGGAGCTGGTGGCGCTCGGGGCGGCCAGCCTGGCGTGCGGGTTCGTGCAGGGGTTCCCGATCAGCAGCAGCGCGTCCCGAACCCCGGTTGCCGAATCGGCCGGGGCAAAGACCCAGCTGACCGGCGTGGTGGGTGCCCTGGCCATCGCCCTCCTCCTCGTCGCGGCGCCCGGCCTGGTGTACTACCTGCCCATGGCCGCGCTCGCCGCGGTCGTCATCTCGGCCGCGCTCGGCCTGTTCGAGGTGGAGGGCGTCCGCCGGCTGTACCGGGTGCGGCGCGAGGAGTTCGCCCTCGCACTGGGGAGCTTCCTCGCCGTGGCGGTACTCGGCGTGCTGAACGGAATCGCCGTGGCCGTGGCCCTGTCACTGCTCGACTTCCTGCGGCGAGCGTGGCGTCCCCACGACGCGGTCCTCGGCCGGGTCGAGGGCCTCAAGGGCTACCACGACGTGACCCGCTACCCCGACGCCCGCACGGTCCCCGGTCTCGTCCTGTTCCGCTGGGATGCGCCGCTGTTCTTCGCCAATGCGGACCTCTTCCGCGGACGAATCCGCCGGGCGATCGCGGCGGCCGACCCGCCGGCGCGCTGGGTGGTGGTCGCGGCCGAGCCGGTCACCGACGTAGACTCGACCGCCGCCGACATGCTCCAGGAGCTCGAGGATGAGCTCGAAGCGCAGGGCATCGAGCTTGGGTTCGCCGAGATGAAGGATCCCGTCAAGGACCGGCTCATGCGCTACGGGCTCACCTCGCAGATCGGAAGGGAGCTGTTCTTCCCCACCCTCGGTGTCGCGGTCAAGGAGTACCTGTCGCACCACGACGTACCCTGGAGCGACTGGGACGAAGAGGGCGGCCACCAGGGCAGTCACGAGCGGCGACGCGAGCATCACGGGCACGGCCGCCGCGATCATGCCGAACCCGAGGCCGGGACCCCAGGCCGAGTCGCGCCCTGCCTCGGCCGACCTCGGGCAGACCCCGGGCGAGGAGGACCCGGCTGATCAGCCGCCCGGTTCGAAGAGTCCCGGCTGACCGGGCACGTCCGTCGCCTCCCCTCTCCCGGGCCCCGGGGTGAGCGGCGCACCGTCCGGTTCGGCGAACGGCCCGGCGAACCGGCGCTCGGCCTCCGCGGCCGCCTGCGGATCGTCGAGCGCGAGGTTGCAGAGAGCGTCGGCGGCCCGGTTCCGCTCGCGAGGCTCGTGCACGGCGCTCCAGCGCCGGAACCCGGCAAGAAGCCGCCGTACCTCGGCGAAGAGCGGGCGGAGCTTCGCGTCGCGCACCTTCCAGCGCAGGTTGAGCTGCTCCACCACGAGGTTCGAATCGAGCACGAGGTCCACCTCCGCGGCGCCGAGGCGCTGCGCCAGACGGAGCGCGAGCAGGACGCCGGTGTACTCGGCCACGTTGTTGGTCTTCGTCCCGAGCGCGCGTGCGATCACCGCGAGCGGCGCTGCATCGGGCTCAAGGGCGCCCGGGAACGAGGCGTCGATGAGCACGGCCCCGCAGGAGGCCGGGCCGGGGTTGCCGCGTGCTGCCCCGTCTGCCCGGATCACGAGCCGGAGGTCGCCGACCGGGCGCGCCTCGCCGCTCAGGCGTGCTTCTCCACGACGGCCCGGGAGACCTCCAGGATGGCCCGCGTGATGTTGATGCCCCGGGGGCAGGCGTCCACGCAGTTGAAGATCGTCCGGCAGCGCCACACGCCGTCGGCGTCGGCCAGGATGTCCAGGCGCTCGCGCGCCGCCTCGTCGCGGGAGTCGAAGATGAAGCGGTGGGCGTTGACGATGGCCGCCGGGCCCACGTACGCGGGCTGGGCCCAGAAGGACGGGCAGGAGGCCGTGCAGGCCCCGCAGAGGATGCACTTCGTGGTGTCATCGAAGCGGGCCCGTTCGGCAGGCGATTGGAGCCTCTCGGCCACTGGAGGCTCGCTGTCGTTCACGAGGAACGGCATCACCGTGCGGTACTTCGCGAAGAAGCCCTCCATGTCCACGATGAGGTCCCGGAGGACCGGCAGACCGGGCAGCGGCGCGACGCTGATCTTCCGGCCCAGCTGATCCACCCGCGTCTTGCAGGCAAGACGGTTGCGGCCGTTGATGAACATGGCGTCCGAGCCGCAGATGCCGTGGGCACAGGACCGCCGGAAGGCGAGCGTGCCGTCCTGTTCCCACTGCACCGCGTGGAGGAGATCGAGGACGCGCGCCATCGGTTCGGCCTCGACCCGGTACTGCTCCCAGCGCGGCTTTCGGTCGCGCGCCGGATCGAAGCGCTGGATGCGCAGCTCAACCTGCATCGCCTGGCACCCCGCTCAGTACGTCCGCGGCTTCGGTTCGAAGCGCGTGATGGTGACCGGCTTGTAGCGGAGGGCGGGGCCGCCCTCCTCCGCGTACGCCAGGGAGTGCTTCAGCCAGTTGGTGTCGTCGCGGTCGGGGTAGTCCTCCCGGTAATGGGCGCCGCGGGACTCCGTGCGCGCGAGGCAGGCCGCCACAGTCACCTCGGCGCAGTCGAGCAGGTACCCCAGCTCGAGGGCATCGATGAGGTCGGTATTGAAGGCCGCACCCTGGTTCTGAACCCGCACTCGCCGGTACCGCTCGCGGAGCTCGCGCACCGTCTTCTGGGTCCGGCGCAGCGTCTCGTCGGTGCGGAAGACCCCGCAGTCCTCCATCATCGCCGCGGCGAGCTCGTCGCGGAGGCGGGCGGCCGGTTCGCCCTCCCGCCGGGAGCGCAGGGTCTCGATGTCGGCCTGGACCGGCTCGTGGACATCGGCCGCCACCTCGGGGAGCGCGCTCGCTCGAGCGAAGCGGGCCATGTCGCGCCCGGCCCGCCGGCCGAAGACGAGGATGTCGAGCAGTGAGTTCGTGCCCAGGCGGTTCGCCCCGTGCACCGACACGCAGGCACACTCGCCGGCGGCGTAGAGCCCGGGGAGCACGGTGTTCGCCTCGTCGACCACCACCTGGGCGTCGGCGTTGGTGGGTACCCCGCCCATGGCGTAGTGGGCGGTGGGCACGATGGCGATGGGTTGCGTGATGGGCTCCACTCCCTGGTACACGCGGGCGAAGTCCGTGATGTCGGGGAGCTTCTCGTCGATGACCTTGCGGCCCAGGTGCGTGAGGTCGAGCCAGACGTAGTCCTTGCCGTCCACCCCGCGGCCCTCGCGGATCTCGGTGTAGATGGCCCGGCTGGTGAGATCCCGGGGGGCCAGCTCCATGAGCCGCGGGGCATAGCGCTCCATGAACCGCTCGCCCAGGCCGTTGCGCAGGTAGGCGCCCTCCCCCCGGGCCGCCTCACTGAGCAGGACGCCGAGGCCGTAGAGACCGGTGGGATGGAACTGGTAGAACTCCATGTCCTCGAGCGGGATGCCCCGCCGGTAGGCCAGGGCCGGGCCGTCGCCGGTGTACGTGTGGGCATTGGAGGTGATGCGGAACATCCGCCCGAAGCCGCCGGTGGCCAGGAGGACCGCCTTGGCCCGGAAGATGTGGATCTCGCCGTCGGCCACCCGGTAGGCCACCACCCCGCGGCAGAGGCCGCCGTCCACCAGGAGGTCCACCACGGCGTACTCGTCGTAGAAGCGGACGCCCCGCTTGGTGCACTGCTGGTAGAGCGTCTGGAGGATCATGTGCCCCGTGCGATCGGCGGCGTAGCAGGCGCGCTTGACGGGGGCCTCCCCGAAGTTGCGGGTATGGCCGCCGAAGCGGCGCTGGTCGATCTTCCCCTCGGGAGTGCGGTTGAAGGGCAGGCCCTCGTGCTCCAGTTCGATCACCGTCTCCACCGCCTCGCGGGCCAGGATCTCGGCGGCGTCCTGGTCCACCAGGTAGTCGCCGCCCTTCACGGTGTCGAACATGTGCCACTCGGGGTGGTCCTCCTCCACGTTGCCGAGGGCGGCGCAGATGCCCCCCTGGGCGGTGCCGGTGTGGCTGCGCGTGGGGTAGGTCTTGGAGAGCACCGCGGCGGGGACGCCCTGCCGGGCCAGCTCGAGGGCGGCGTAGAGGCCGGCCCCGCCGCCGCCCACGACCACGGTGTCCACCTCGTGGAGGACCGGGGCACGGCCGGCGAGGCCGCCGCCCAGGGGCGGGCCGCCCATCAGTTCGACCCCGGTGTGGGCAGCGTCATCACCACGGCCGTGCCGATCACCACAAGGAAGATGGCCGTGACGTAGAGCACGGTGAGGACGACCATCCGGGCCCGCGGCGCCCGCACGTAGTCGCCGAGCACGGTCCGCATGCCCATGAAGCTGTGGAAGAGGACGGTCATGAGGAGGGCCCAGTCGAAGGCCCGCCAGAGGACCTGGTTCCAGCGCTGCTGGGCGATCCACTCCGCGGTCTGCCCCTCCACGTCGAAGACGAAGTGGATGATCGCGAAGTGGGCAAGGGCGAGGACGAAGAGCGCCACGCCGGTGACCCGCATGGCGTACCAGGCAAAGAGCTCCAGGCCGCTGCCCCGGGGTCGGGCCCGTCCGCGGGTGCGCGGGTCGATCGAGATCATGGCCCGCCCTCCCTAGAAGCCCAGCGCCGGCCGAAGGACCGGCATGAGGATGATCCAGGCGCCCGGGATGAAGACGGCCACGAAGATCACCCAGCTGGCGTACCACAGCGCCCGCTGGTACTTCGTCATCGCCGGCCAGAGGTCGATGATCAGGATCCGCAGGCCGTTGAGGGCGTGGTACAGGAGGGCCGCCCCGAGGAGCACCTCGCCGATCCGCCCGATCGGGCTGGCGTAGATGGCCAGGATGTCGTCGTACGCCTTCGGGTCGCCGCCCACCAGGTAGATGTCGACGACGTGGAGGATGATGAACGCCCAGATGGCGATGCCGCTGACACGGTGGAAGGCCCAGGCGAGCATCCCCTCGCCGCCTCGGTATCGGAACAGCATGGAGCCTCCTGCACCCACGACGACGGGCTCAGTATGCACGGAGCGAAGCGCCGTCGTCTCCGGGCCTGTGCACCGCCCGACTGCTCAGCTCAGACCCGGTGGACCGCGGGTTTCGTGCTCGGCCGCTGCACGAGCGCCGCGGCGACGAGGATCGCCGCCCCGCCGACCGCAGCTGTCGGCGTGAGCTGCTGACCGAGGACAACGGCCGCCACGACAGCGCCGATCACTGGCTCGCCGAGCATGAGCACCGCGGTTCGCGTACCGCCGATGCGGCGCACGCCGCGAAGGAGGCAGACCTTCGCGAAGGCCGCGCACACGGTGCCGGCCACGAGCACGCAGGCCCACGCCTGCGGCGACGCGATCCAGCCCAGGAGGCGTCCGGACGGCAGGTCCAGAGCCACGGCCACCACTCCGGCCAGCAGTCCGCCGCCGAAGAGGATGAGGCGTGTCGCCTGCACCGGTGGAACCCTCGTGTAGCCGGAGCGTGAGACCACGAGGTAGGTCGCCTGGCAGACGGCGGCGGCCGCGGCGCACACAACCCCCAGCAGAGACACGTGAGCGCCCGGGCCGATCTGACCGACGAGCACGAGCGCGACTCCCGCGAGCGCCAGCGCGAGGCCGCAGACCCGGACAGCAGTGAAGCGCTCGCGACCGAGCGCAACCGACGCCATCGCAACCAGGAGCGGGTAGGTGAAGTAGATCGCCAGGACGAGCGTGACGGCCATCGCCCCGTACGCCGTGAAAAGAACCAGGCTGAGCGAAGCGTTCGCCACGATGGCGACGGCGAGCATCAACTGCTCGCGGCGTGCGAGGCGCCCCAGGCCGACGCTCACCTCCCCACCCAGGCCCGCGACCGCGGTGAGGACACCCGCGCCCACGACCGCCCGCAGGGCGGCGAAGGTAGAGGGCGCCATCCCTCCTTCGTACGCCAGCACCGACAGCGCGCCGAGCAACCCGAACGACGCGGCTGCCGCGACCACGCTCGCGACGCCCATCCCGTACTCGCTCGGGCGAAGCTGATCCCTCGATATCGCGCGGCCGTAGGCCTGCACCGGCGCCTCTCCGTTCGATCCCGTCGGCGGCACATCCGCCGGGACCGACAATAGGCGCAGGCCCGCGATCAGTCCAATCGAACTCTGCGATTGAGACGATCAGAGAAGTTGATAACCGGTATACCGAGTCGAATCACGGGCCAGGAATCCCGCACGTCAACTCTCCTCGGCAGGCACCCGGCGGGCTCCCGGGATCGTGTCGGGGATCTCGTGGAGGAGAGCGCAGAGCGCGTCGATGGCGTCGGTCTGTCCCCCGCACGGTCCGACCCGAGGCGGCGCACGAGGACGACCCGGTCGTGCAACTCGCGCGCACGGAAACCCGCGATGTCGATCTTCCTCAGGGTGCCGGCGGCGAGCGCGTCGGCGACGGCCGTCGACGGCAGCAGGGCCAGCCCCAGGCCGCGTTCGGCCATCCGCTTGGCGGCCTCGATGTTGTCGACTTCCATGACGCTTCGGGATGGCACGCCCGCCTGCCGGAGGAGGCCATCCGTCAGGTCGTAGTACGCGGACGTCCGAGCGAACACGATGAGCCTGGTATCGCGCAGCTCCGGGCCGCCGACCGTCCCCGCGGCGAAGCCCGGCAGATCAGGGCGCGCCACGACGAGCAACTCGTCGTCGTACAGGGGCTGTACCTCGACACGGGCGTCGCGGTACTCGCGGACCACCCCCAGCCGGACCTCGCCACGGGCCACCATCTCGATCACGTCTTCGGAGTGCGCCGTCCGGACCTTGAGCCGGACTCCCGGCCGCTCGCGCGAGAACCGAGCCAGGACCTCCGGGAGCACGTACGCGCTGACGGCGGGCGCCGCGCCGAGCACGAGTTCTCCGGCGAAACCGTGATCGACCTCGGCGACCAGCTCGGCCCCGTCCCGGATCGCCTCCGCTGCGCGGTCGGCGTACGGGAGGAACGCCAGGCCGGCCTCGGTCAGGCGCATGCCCCGGGATGTCCGCGTGAACAGCGACGCGCCGAGCTCGGCCTCGAGCGCCTGTATCCGCGCGGTGATCGCGGGCTGCCCCACGGAGATGCGCGTCGCGGCCTCGCGCATGCTGCCGGAGCGTGCGATGGCGAGAAAGGCTTCGATCTGTGCGAGGAGCATGGTGTACCTCCGGGGCATTCGCTGCGAGTAGCGTACGGCCAGGAGCGCAATCCTCGGTCACTGCCGCCGCCATCGCATGGCTCGCCCCCGGAGCGCACGCTATCCTGCGTGGCATGAAGCTCCAGGAGTTCCACGCGCGCGAGCTGCTGTCCGCCGCGGGCCTGCCGGTGCCGCGGGGTCGCGTGGCGAGCACGCCGGCCGAAGTCCGCGCCGCGGCCGCGGAGCTGTTCGCTGCGGGCGCGTCGCAGGTCGTCGTGAAGGCCCAGGTCCTGGTCGGTGGCCGCGGAAAGGCCGGCGGCGTGAAGCTGGCGGCAACGGCGGAGGCGGCGGAGGCCGCCGGCTTGGCAATCCTCGGCATGTCGATCAAGGGGATCACCGTCCGGCGCGTCCTGATCGCTCCGGGGCCGGACATCGTCCGCGAGTACTACCTCGGCGCGATCCTCGACCGGGCGGCCCAGCGGATCCTGCTCATGGGCTCGGCGGAGGGCGGGGTGGAGATCGAGGAAGTGGCCCGGCGGAAACCGGAAGCGATCGTCCGGCTCCACGCCCACCCCTACCTCGGACTCCTCGACTATCAGGCCCGCTCGATGGCGCTCACGCTGGGTCTCGGCGGTCCCTTCCTCCGCGATGCGGTGGCGATCGCCAAGGGCATCGTCCGGGTCATGCTGGAGAACGATGCCGATCTCGTCGAGGTCAACCCCCTGGCGGTTGTGCGCGTGACCGGTCCAGACGGACTGGTGACCGAGCGGCTGGCCTGCCTCGACGCCAAGATCACCCTCGACGACTCTGCCCTCCCCCGCCACCCCGACCTCGATGCCCGCCGCGATCTCGACGAGGAGGATCCCGCCGACGCGGAGGCCCGGGCCCAGGGCATCAACTTCATCCATCTCGACGGCACCATCGGCTGCCTGGTGAACGGCGCGGGGCTTGCCATGACGACCATGGACCTGGTGAAGCGCGCAGGCGGCGAGCCCGCCAACTTCCTCGACATCGGCGGTGGCGCCAAGGCCGACAAGGTGGCCGCCGCCATGCGGCTCATCCTGGCCGATCCACAGGTGATGGCGATCCTCGTGAACATCTTCGGCGGCATCACCCGCGGCGACGAGGTGGCCCACGGCCTGGTCGAGGCGCGGGCCGTGCAGTCGCGGGAGGTGCCCATGGTCGTGCGGATCGTGGGCACGAACGCCTCGGAGGCGGCGGCGATCCTGCGGGCGGCCGCGTTCGAGACGGCGTCGTCGCTCGAGGAGGCCGCCGAGCGGGCGGTTGCGGCCGTCCGGCGCGCGGGTGCGGCCGGCGCGCGCGTCCCGGGGCAGCGCCATGAGCATCCTCGTTGGCCGGGATACCCGGCTCCTGGTCCAGGGCATCACCGGGCGCGAGGGCGAGTTCCACGCCCGCCAGATGCAGGCGTATGGGACCCGGATCGTCGCCGGCACCTCGCCCGGAAAGGGCGGCATGCGCGCCCTCGACGGCACGGTGCCCGTCTTCGACACGGCGGCCCGGGCCGTCCGCGAGACGGGCGCCAACACGAGCGTCATCTATGTCCCCGCTTCGGGGGCACCGGACGCCATCTTCGAGGCCGTTGACGCGGGCATCGCCACCGTCTTCTGCATCACGGAGGGCATCCCCGCGCTCGACATGCTGAAGGTCATGCCGGTCGTGCACGACGCCGCGGCCCGCCTCGTGGGCCCGAACTGTCCGGGGGCCACCTCGCCCGGCCGCGCCAAGGTCGGCATCATCCCGGCCTCCATCCACTGCGAGGGCCGCGTGGGAGTCGTGAGCCGCTCCGGGACCCTCACCTACGAGGTCGTGCAGGCGCTCACCGACGCCGGCATCGGGCAGTCCACCTGCGTCGGGATCGGCGGCGACCCGATCGTGGGCAGCAGCCACCTCGACATGCTCCGGCTCTTCGCCGAGGATCCCGAGACGGAGGCCATCGTCCTCATCGGGGAGATCGGCGGGAGCGCCGAGGAGGAGGCGGCGGCCTGGGCGGCCGAGCATCTCCGCGGAACCCCGATGGCCGCCTTCATCGCCGGCCGCACGGCGCCCGAAGGCAAGCGCATGGGCCACGCCGGGGCCATCATCAGCGGCGGCACCGGCACGGCAGCGGCCAAGATCGCCGCCCTCGAGGCGGCCGGGATCCGGGTCGCCGAGACCCCCGGGCAGGTGGCGTCACTCCTCGCGGAGCAGGGTGTCCAGCCCGGATAGCCGTCGCAGCCCCCCGGCAGTCAATAACCCAGCGCCTCCCAGGCTGGACCGCCCTCGGCCTCGATGAGCTCGACGAGCATCCCGTTGCAGGCTCGCGGGTGAATGAAGGCCACCGGCCCCTCGGCACCCTTGCGCGGCGCGTCGTCGATGAGCTCGACGCCATCGATGGCGAGGCGCATGAGCGTCTCGGCGAGGTGCGCCACCTCGAAGCAGACGTGGTGGAACCCCTCGCCGCGCTTCTCGAGGAACCGGGCGATCCCGGTGTCCGGGACGGTGGGCTCGACCAGCTCGATCTTGCTTTCGCCGACCGGCAGGAAGGCGATGCGGACCCCGTCCGAAGGGATCGGCATGATGTTCTCGAGGGGCAGCCCAAGGGCATCGCGGTAGACGCGGAGCGCGGCGTCGAGGTCGCGGACGACGACCGCGATGTGATTGACCCGCCCGAGCCCGTGCAGGCGGGCAAGCTCGGCGGGGGGTCGTTGAGATCTCACCTGCCGAACCCTCCCTTCAGATGATCACAAACTCGCGGTGCTCGCCCCACGCGGCCCGCAGCACATCGCTCATCTCTCCGAGTGTCGCCCCGGCTCGAACGGCCTCGATGAGCAGGGGAACGAGATTGTCGGTTCCCCTGGCGGCCTGGCCCATCCGGTCCAGCGCCCGCGCCCAGGCTGCCGGGTCGCGGTTTGTGCGCGCAGCCTGGACCCGCGCCACCTGGCGCTGTTCCTCATCGGGGTCGATCCGCTGGAGCGGCGGCACCGACCAGGCGTCGTCAACGAAGGCGTTGACGCCGACCACGACCGCCTCGCCCGTCTCGACCGCGCGCTGGCGCCGGTATGCCGCTTCCTGGATCTGGCGCTGCGGGTACCCCGCCTCGATCGCCGCCAGCGTGCCGCCCAACGCATCGATCTCGTCCAGGTAGGCCTGGGCAGCCGCCTCGACCTGGTCAGTCAGCGTCTCGACGAAGTAGCTGCCGGCCAGCGGGTCCGGCGTCTCCGTCACACCCGCCTCGTGAGCAAGGATCTGCTGTGTGCGCAGGGCGAGACGCGCGGACTCCTCCGTCGGCAGTGCGAGGGCTTCATCGCGGGCGTTCGTGTGCAGGCTCTGCGTCCCACCCAGCACGGCGGCGAGCGCCTGGATGGTGGTGCGGACGACGTTGTTGTCGATCGAGCGCGCGGCGAGGCTGCTCCCGGCCGTCTGGACATGGAACCGGCAGGCCATGGATCGCTCGTTCCGCGCCCCGAAGCGGTCGCGGACGATCCTTGCCCACATCCGCCGGGCAGCGCGGAACTTCGCCACCTCCTCGAACAATTCGCTCCAGGCCGCGAAGAAGAAACTCAGCCGCCCGGCGAACCGGTCCACGTCCAGCCCGCGCGCCAGCGCACCATCCACGTACGCGATTGCGTCCGCCAGTGTGAACGCCAGCTCCTGGGCCGCAGTCGCTCCCGCCTCGCGCATGTGGTATCCGGATATGGAAATGGTGTTCCACCTTGGCATGGCGGAGGAGCAGAACTCGAAAACATCGGTGACAAGCCGCATGGATGCTTGGGGCGGGTAGATATACGTGCCTCGCGCCACGTATTCCTTCAGGATGTCGTTCTGGATGGTGCCGCTGAGCGCCGCCGGGTCGACGCCCCTGCGCTCCGCGGCCACCACGTAGAACGCGAGCAGGATGGCAGCAGTGGCATTGATCGTCATCGACGTGCTCACGCGGTCGAGCGGGATGCCGTCGAGAAGGATCTCCAGGTCCGCGAGCGAGCTCACGGGAACCCCCACGCGTCCTACCTCGCCCAGGGCGGGGGCCGCGTCCGAGTCGTAGCCCATCTGCGTTGGCAGGTCGAATGCGACAGACAGGCCTGTCTGTCCGTGTTCGAGAAGGTACCGGAAGCGCTGGTTCGTCTGCTCGGCGCTCGCAAACCCGGCGTACTGGCGCATGGTCCAGAGCCGTCCGCGATACATCGTCGGCTGCACGCCCCGTGTGAACGGGTACTCGCCCGGCCTGCCGAGGTCGCGATCCTCGTCGAGGCCGGCGGTGTCCGCCGGCGAGTAGAGATCGTTCACTTCGATGCCGCTCGACGTCGCAAACCGCGCCTGCCGTTCAGGCTGACCGGCAAGGGCCGCTGCCCGCGTGGTTGCGCGCCAGCGCTCGCGTGGGGCGTCCACCCCTCCCCCGGGGTTGGCCGTTTCCGCCTCGGCGTCCTGCGGTCGTCTCTGCGGTTCGCTGGTACTGCTCATCAACCCACCTGCTCCCGGCGAGCGCTGGGGTCCGTGACCCGTCCTGCCGCGCCGCCCCGCGGGCCACTCCGCCGGTAAGGATCCCGATGCCGGTGCGTCGATAGTACCGGCCCCGGGCCATCGGCGCACGGGGCCGACGCCCCGCGGCACGTCTCGATGTCTTTGCACAAAGACGGACCCGGCGCCGACGGGCCGCCCTCGTCGACCCCTGAGCCGGCGCGACGCCCCACCCCAGGGCTGCCCGGGCGGCCGGGCGGGCCCATCTGGCCCCGATCGGGTTATCCACAGAAACGGTGCACAAACCGCCCATTCTGTGGAAAAGCCCGGTCGCGCATCCACCGTCCGAACCGCGCCGCCGGCAGCTTGCACGGGCGTCCCGCGGGGAGTGGCAGCCCCGGTTGACCTCCGGCCGGCCCCTTGACGGCACGGGAGGTGTTCCCATGGGCGCTACACCGCGTTACACTCACGAGCACACGACGTAGATGGTCGCGCGATTCGGCGCCGGGATGCCGTCATCCGTGCAGAAGAGGTTCCTGCCCGTGGCAAACGTGATCGCAATCGCCAACCAGAAGGGCGGCGTCGGCAAGACAACGACGGCGATCAACCTGGGCGGTGCGCTCGCAGAGCTGCAGCGCCGCGTGCTCTGCGTGGACATGGACCCGCAGGCCAACCTGACGGTCGGACTCGGAATCAACCTGGCCACGGTGACGGTCTCGATCGCGGATCTCCTCGGCGATTCGCGAGCCGCGCTCCAGGAAGTCGTCCTGCCGACGGAAACGCAGGGCGTCGATGTCGTTCCCTCCACCATCGAGCTGGCATCCACGGAGGTCGAGCTCTTCACGGCCATCGGCCGGGAGCAGATCCTGCGCGATGCCCTCTACGACGCCCAGGACATCTACGACTACATCCTTGTCGATTGCCCGCCGGCGCTCGGCCTGCTGACGATCAACGGCCTAGTGGCGGCAGACGGCGTCATCATCCCGGTCCAGACGCAGTACTACGCGCTCAAGGGGCTCGCGGCTCTCGTCAAGGTCATCAACCAGATCCGCACGCGCGGGCTGAATCGCAACCTCCAGATACTGGGCCTGCTCCCCACGTTCTTCGATGGCCGGACCCTGCTCGGCCGCGAGATGCTCGACGAGCTCCGCGAGATGGGGGACCACCACGTCTTCAACACGATCATCAAGAACACCGTTCGTCTCGGCGAGGCCCCCCTCGTCGGGCGACCCGTCACGTCGTACGCCAGCTCGTCAGACGCCGCGCGCGCCTTCCGCGAGCTCGCACAGGAGGTGGTCGATCTTGGCTAGACCCGACTTCCGCACCCAGGCCGCGAAGCGGCTGTCGGAGGAGGGTGACCTCTCGCCGTCCATCATCAGCCTCCTCTCGCCCGAGGGCACCGCCCATACCGGCGCCGTTCGGCAAGTCCCCGTCGCACGGATCGACCCCAGCCCGGAGCAGCCGCGGCTTGCACTCGACAAGGAGGGGCTCAACGACCTTGCGGCCTCCATCAAGGAGCACGGCGTTCTCCAGCCGATCCTCGTGCGCCCGCTCACCGGCGGTCGCTACCAGCTTGTGGCCGGAGAGCGTCGCTGGCGCGCATCGATGCTTGCAGGGATCGAGACCATCCCGGCCCTCATCGAGGAAATCGATGATGAGACCGCCCTCGAGATCGCGATCATCGAGAACCTGCAGCGCGAGGACCTATCGCCGCTCGAAGAGGCGTCGATGTACCAGCGCATGACGCAGGAGCACGGCTACAGCGTCAGGAAGCTCGCCCAGAAGCTCAGCAAGAACAAGGGCTACATCGAGAACCGCCTGCGGTTGGTCGATGCGCCTCCCGAAGTCCGCGAGCTGGTGTCTTTGCGCAAAGACACGCTGTCGCATGCGTACGAGCTGCTCAAGGTTTCCGATCCCAGGCGGCGGCGTCGTCTGGCGGAGCAGGTCGCCCGCGGCGAGCTGACGCTGGCCAAGCTCCGGATCCGCATTGAAGGACGCACCCCGGATGGCGCGGCCCCTGCGCAGCGTCGTCGAACGCGTCAAGCCGCCGAACGATCCCTGGGCTCGCCCGGCGAAACGCCGACCGATGCCGCGATCGATGAGCGGTCCGCAGACGACGTGACGCAGGCAAGCACAGAGGCCGAGCCCGGCGAGGCTCCGGTCCTCACCGAGAATTCGCTCGTGGCCGCGAAGTCACACCTGACTGACGCGCTCGGCGAGCTGATGGGTGTTCTCCGGTCTGCCGAGACGCCCGGACAGCTGTCCGAGGTCGATCGCGCGAACCTTGCGAAGTACCTGACGATCGCCAAGCTGCGGCTGGAGAACGCCATCGCCCAGCTTCGCGCCGGCCGGTCGCGCGAGCAGTTCTGATCTAGGCCGCGACGGCGCTCAGCCAGGCCGTCCCCAGGAGCGCGATCCCGACGGCCTGGGCCTCCCATCCGCGCTCGCGCCAGCGGCGCGCGCCGCGGCTCGAGCCGATCCAGCCTGCGGCCACGGCCGCCGATCCGAGGACGGCGAACATGAGCACGTGTCCGTCGACGTCACCGACAACCACCGTCCAGGCGGAGAGCAGGATTGCCGCATCGACCACGGCCAGGACCGTGAGCGCTCGTCGTCGGCCAAGCCAGGTTGCTGGCCCCCTCCCCCGCGTGGAAGCGTCCGCCTCCAGGTCCACGAGCCCGTTGGCCAGCGCGATGGCGAGGCCGGCGAGGAACCCCAGCAGGACAAGGGTCGGCATCGCGGGGGGAACCGTGCCCGAGCCCGCCAGCCAGGCAAACACCACGAGCAGCGGGAGACCGGCAGCGTAGGGCAGCCAGCCAAGCGGCGTCCGCTTGAGCCGCAGGTCATATGCGATCCCGACCGCGAGTCCGGCAGCGGCCACGAGGAACTCCGGGGTGCCCAGGAGCGCCGACAGCCCGAGCCCAATCGCGGCTGCCCCGAGAGCGATCAACTCCGCGGACCGCCTGGTCAGCAAGCCCACCGGCAGCGGCTTGGACGGCTGGACGAGCCTGTCGCGCTCAAGGTCGAGCACGTCGTTCAGGGCCCCGATACCAAACTGGATGCCCGTCATCGCCACCGCCGCCACTCCGGCGGCGGCAGGCGATCCGCCGGCGACGAGCGCGATCGCCGCGACTGCGGCGCCATTCAGGATCGATGGGAAGGGGTGAACGACCACAGCTGCCCGCAGGCTCGACACTGCCGGACCGGTCCGTGGCGGCGACTCGATCGGCGTCCCCTACGTGTAGGTCATCTCGTGGAAGTTGGCCACGAGGTAGTCAATGAGCCGCGCCCGGCCGTCGGGGAGCTCCTGCCGGAGCCCGGGCACCAGGCACCACAGCTCGATCGCCGGCACCATCAGCTCCCCGCCGGCCGTGTATCCGAGCGTGGAGGGGGCGCCACCGCCGGCCGCGAACACCCGCTCGAACCCCGGCCGGTCAAGCCCGGTCGTCCGGCAGAAGCCGTCGATCACCGGGCGCACGCCTCGGCGGATGGAGAGGTCGCGCATGAGCTCGATGGCCCACGCATCGATCTGGGGGTCGGGCTGCTGATCCAGCCGACTGCGGTACTGCTCCGGGGTGGCGGCGAGGCCGGTCGTGCTCACGACCGGGATTATCGCACTCAGCAGTCCAGGGCGGCGCCCGGCCAGGCACGCTCGATCGGACGCGCGTCGGACCGAACGCCCTCTGCGGCCGGGGCAGCGTGCCGCGGCCTGGACGCGTCCCAGGCCTCGAGGATCGCGTCGGGATCCAGGTCGGAGAGGCGGTCGAGGACAGCCGTCGCACTCTCACGTGCTCCGGGCGCGGGTGGAACCGCGGCGTTCGGCACGAGGACCGTGGCCATGCCGGCTCCCCTGGCGGCCAGCACCCCGTTCAGCGTGTCCTCCACGACCACGCAGTCGCACGGCCGCAGGGCCAGCCGCCGGGCGGTCAGCCGATACACGTCGGGTGCCGGCTTCCCCTCCGGTACCTCGTCGGACGTGGTGATCACCTCGAAGACCCCGGCGAGTCCTGCCGACTCGATCGCTACCTCGATGAGTTCGCGGGGGGCCGAGCTCGCGATCGCGAGCGGATGGCGATCAGCCAGCGCACGCACAGCGCCAGCGACACCATCTATGGCGGGGGCGCCGCGCCGCCGGTACCGTTCCACCATCCGCCGGATCACCTCGGACGCGACGGCGTCCGGGTCGCCGCCAAGGCCGTGCCGCTCGACCATGACCTCCGCCCATTGCCTGGTATTTCGCCCCATGACCGCGGCCTGGTCGGCGTCGCTCCACGTGCGCCCGACCTCGGCCAGCATCTCCTCGCGAACCTCGCGCCACCAGATCTCGGAGTCGAGGACAACCCCATCCAGGTCGAGGATAACCGCGCGCGCCCGCCAGCAGCCGGGCGCATGGCCGAGCGGAACCAGGCCGACCGCCTCAGTGAAGTTGCGTGCGCCGCTCGCACTGACCGCGTGGAACCGGCTGCCCAGCTCGGTGCGCACCTGCTCGCGCGGCATCGCCCAGAGCCACCTCCCGAAGGCCTCGCGATCCTCCGGTCCGCTCCCCCACTCGGTCCGGGCAGCGACCAGCACGGGGGCGTTCTGCACCACCGCCCGGACCCGGCCGCGATGGCGGTCGAGGCCGACGGTGTGGCAGGCCCGGCTGAGCCGCGGCTCGCCCGCCTCGATCAGCTGGTCGGGGTCGAAGCCGGCGAAGGCCCGACGGAGTACCTCCCGCCGAGTCAGGATGTCCCGCCAGGCGCAGCCGCCCTGGAGGATCTCGAGGCTGAGCGCCTCAAACAGCGAAGTCTCGGTGGAGGGGAACCGGCCGCGCTCCTGGTCGTGGTACGCCCCGAGGAGCGGGTCCGCGTCAGCCCAGGGACAGCGCCGGCCGTGCCAGCGCTCGCCGTCGCTCCTCAACGATCCGGCCCGCGGGTGGCGGGCTGCGCGCCAACAAACGACGTCGCGAGGATCTGATGAATATCAGACGAGCAGATATTGGCACCTGAAAGCAGGCCCTGAGCTGGGCGTTGGACTGCATATTGATCAGGGCGGCGCGAGATGCTCATTCCCTCCCTCGCGGTTTCCAGCAGTCTTCCTGTCGGAACGGGGGGAGTATATCGAGAACTGCCGAGAAGGCCCGCCGGCGGCCCAGTACCGCGCCGCGGCAGCCGCTGGGGAGATCGCCAAGACGGCCGCCGGGGGGTTCGTGGGGCGGCCGCTGCGGATGAGGCGAACCGACTCGTGGGTCTTGCGCTGGACTGGCCCCATTTGCGGGCGTCTCGCGCCGGCAGGTTCCCTACTCCGGGTGCCCGATTGACACCAGGTAGAGCGGACTCTGGTCAGACGTCAACCCCAGGACCTCGCCGACCTCGTCGTCCAGGAAGGCGCCGATCGGCACCGCGCCAAGCCCGAGCGCCACGGCCTGGAGAAGGATGTCCTGGGCCGCGTGACCGGCCTCGAAGTGCACGTACCGTGGAGCACGGTCGCGGCCGTAGCGCCCCTCGGTCCGGGCATAGACGGCGGCCAGGGCGATCGTCAGCGGCGCCCGGCGCACGGAGTCCATCATGAGCGCCGCGTCGTAGAGCTCCTGCCGGTGGTCTCCCGGCCGGACGATGACGAGGGCATGGGCACCCGGATCGTAGTGGTAGATGCCGTCCGGCGTCACGGCGTACGTCTCGAGGGGATAGAGCGCCCCTGCGGACGGCGCCGTCCGCTTGCCACTCGGATCGGTGATGCCCTGCGCCGCCCAGAGGAGTTGCGACACATCCGCCCGTGACACCGGGTCCGAGCTGAAGAAGCGCACGGACCGGCGCCGGCCCAAGGTCTCCTCGAGCGACATCGGGCCATCGAGACGCGGGCTGGGCAGCGGGATGACCGAGCCGGCGGGCATGGACCCCTCCCTCTCGGGACCCGGGCGGCTGACAACCGGGCCGCACCCGGCCGCTTCGGCGGCGACGGCCGTGAGGGCGCACACCAGGACCCACCCACGAATGGTCAAGGCGCCCGCGGGAACCGGGCCCCAGCGCGAACCCAATGGCCTTCGTGCACGGCGCATGGCACCGAACTGCTCGCATGAAAGGTGGCTCCGGCGGCAGGACTCGAACCTGCGACCAAGCGGTTAACAGCCGCCCGCTCTACCGACTGAGCTACGCCGGAACGCGAACCCGCCGGCAGTATAGCCGAGCACCCACCTGCGGCATGACCCTGTGCTTCTCTGCGCCTTGCTCGCGTTGCCTGCAGGGCCATACGGCCCGGCGATGATATGCTGTATGGCCCGGTCCCAGGGGGTCGGCAAGAAGCCTCCTGACGGCTTGTCGCGCACACCGGTCCGTGCCGCAGTCCCGTCACCCCGCCGCCGTAGACCGAAGGAGCATTCATGACACCCACACGTGCGCGGGTCGCCCTCGTCGCGGCCTCGCTCGCACTCGTCGTCGCGGCGTGCGGCAGCTCGTCGTCGGGCACGCCGGCCGCATCGCCCACCAGCGCCGGGCCGACGGCCTCGCCGGCAACCACGGCCGCCCCCGCCGCGACGCCCGCGCCTGCCATGTCCGCGGCGCCCGCCACCGAGGCTCCGGCGACCGAGGCAATCGAGAGCCCCGCGATGAGCGACGCATCCCCGGCCGAGGCCACCGACGCCCCGTCCGACGCCCCGGGCGCGAGCTTCCAGCTCCCCTCCACCGCCAAGGACCTCGAGGCTCTGCTGCCCAACGAGTACGGTGGGACGAAGCTCATGAAGTTCAGCATGAGCGGCGCAGAAGCGGCCGGACAAAGCGAGGAGACGGCCCAGGTCCTCGCGAGCGTCGGAAAGTCGCTTGCCGATCTCAGCATCGCGGGCGCCTCCAGCCAGACCGGCGACGTCGTCTTCCTCGCGGTCCGCGTGGCCGGGGCAGACGAGGGCGCAATGAAGCGCGTCTTCGTGGCTTCCGCGCAACAGGCCGGCGAGGACCTCCAGCAGATGTCCCTCGGTGGTCGCGACGTTTTCAAGAACGCCTCGACCGATGACCAGGGCGGCGCGTACTTCTACATCCGCGGCGACACGGCGTTCGGTGTCACCGCGCCCGACGACGCGACCGCGGCCAGGGCGATCGTCCTCCTCCCCTGACGGGTGCGCCGCTCGCGCACGTCCAACCGGGGCAACCGGCCTGTCCGGGATCGTTTGCGGCCTGCCCCGGCGGTCCCATTACCGAGCGGTGCACGCCTGCACCGCTAATCGCCTCGCGAGTACGGTCTGGTGTGGTTCGATGCAGGCCGTCCCAGTCGACTGGCGCAGGACCCCCGTCGATACTGCGAGGACCGATCTGCGGATCGAGACTTCGGGGAAAGGGGGTAGCCAATCGTGCTCGTTCAGTACATCCTGTCGCTCTTCGACCGCGAGGAGGGCCAGGGACTCGCCGAATATGCACTGATCCTGGTGCTGATCGCCATCGTCGCCATCGTTGCGCTCATCTTCCTCGGCGGCCAGATCAGCGGCCTTCTCACTACGGTCGGGCAGTCGGTCTAGTCTTCGCCCGACCAACGAGCAGCAGAGGACGCCACCCGGACGACCGGGTGGCGTCTCGCCTGCCCCCGTCCGGCTCCCGGTGGCCTCTCCGTGTCCGGCGGTCGAGCTGCATCGCGCGGGCAGGTGTCAAGAGCCGAAATCGCTCATGCGTTTCCCCTCCCCCTCACGCAAGTCCGGGGATGGTCTGCCCGCTTGGGCGTGCATTCGCAGATCACGCTCGAGCCGGAGGCCGCCTCTCCCCCGAGTCCCGCTACCGCCGGGCGCCCTGGGTCACCGAGCGGCTGTGGCGGCTCGAGGTGGGTGCATTCACGCGCACAGCGCTATTCCAGGTAGTCCTTGAGTTTGCGGGAGCGCGAGGGGTGGCGGAGCTTGCGGAGCGCCTTCGCCTCGATCTGGCGGATGCGCTCCCTGGTGACGTTGAACTCCTTGCCCACCTCTTCGAGGGTCCGCGCGCGGCCGTCCTCGAGGCCGAAGCGCAGCTGGAGCACCCGTCGCTCGCGGCCGGTCAGCGAGTCGAGCACCGCCTCCACCTGCTCCTTGAGCAGCTGATGCGAGGCCGCCTCCGCTGGCGCGAGGGCGGCTCGATCCTCGATGAAGTCGCCGAGGTGCGAATCCTCCTCCTCGCCGATCGGCGTCTCGAGCGACACGGGCTCCTGCGAGACCTTGATGATCTCCCGGACCTTGTCCGGCGTGACCAGGACCTCCTGGCCGCGCGACATGGCCTCGGCGATCTCCTCGACCGTGGGCTCGCGGCCGAGCTCCTGGAGGAGACCCCGGGAAACGCGGATGAGCCGGTTGATCGTCTCCACCATGTGCACGGGAATGCGGATCGTGCGGGCCTGGTCCGCAATGGCTCGGGTGATGGCCTGTCTGATCCACCACGTGGCGTAAGTGGAGAACTTGTAGCCCTTCTCGTAGTCGAACTTCTCGACCGCGCGGATGAGCCCGATGTTGCCTTCCTGGATGAGGTCGAGGAAGCTCATCCCGCGGCCGATGTACTTCTTGGCAATGGACACGACAAGTCGCAGGTTGGCGGACGTCAGCTGCTCGCGCGCGTCGCGTCCCATCCGGACGAGCGTCCCCCGCCGGTCGCGCAGCTTGGTGCCCACCGGCACGGCCGGGTCCCAACCCATCTCGCGCAGGAGCTCAGCATCGTTCTCGGCGCCGATCCACCGGCGCAGGAACTCGTGGCCCACCTCTCGCGACCAGTCGTAGAGCGCTCGCAGGCCTGGGTTGTCGCGGGACTCCAGGTCGCCGTTGTGGACGGCCACGAAGGCGAAATCCACGAGGCTCGTGAACTTGGCCGCATCGGCCGCCGCGTTGTAGTCGGCGACCTTGTGCTTGGCTTCCCGGAGGAGGCCCTTGGTCCCCTCCCCCGTCGCCTCGCGCTGGGCCCGCACGAGATGGAGGTCGGGCACCACGCTCAGGGAGCCGTCCGCCTCGGCCTGGATGAACGCGGCGACCACGATTCGCTCCGCGTCCGGGCCGTACGGCAGGCGGTGCTGCGGGCGTTTTGTCCGGGTGACACGCTCGGTGTCGTTCCTGGTCCACTCGTAGAGCTGGAGGATCCCCTTCCAGGGTTCCTCGGCGATCTGCTCGCCGAGCTCGATGGCCTTGGCGAGAACGACCTCCTCTTCCGCGGTCAGGAGCGGGACCTTGCCGATCTCCTTGAGGTACATGCGGACCGGGTCGTCGATCCCGATCATGTCGGCCGTGAGGGCCTCGATCTCCTCCGGGGTAGGTTCGTCGGCTTCCTCGACGGTGAGTTTGGCGGGCGGTTCCGGCCAGCCGCCGGCGTCCTCGACGGCGACGTCAACGCCTAGCTCGGCGGGGGCGATCTCCGGGGCATGGACGACGTCCTCTTCGCCCTCTTCTTTCGGGCCGATGAAGCCGTCCTCGTAGGCGGGCTGGCGCTTGTCGCGCTCGAGGACGGACGCGACGAGGTTCTTGTCGCCGGGGTCGGTCACGGATGGCCTCCTGGGGCTGGGGCGGGCGAGGCTGGGAGTGCAGACGCGTCCCCGGGTGCGGACGGGGCCGCGGGTCCGGATGGGTCCGCGTTTGAAGACGGGATCGGCGCGGGGGAGATGCGGGTGAGGACCGTGATGGATGCCGCACGGCGGTCCAGCTCGGCTCGCTGCTGCTCGAGGGTGCGAATCTGGTCGACGAGCGAATCGTGGGCGCCGGTGTCGTGTCGCGCCTCGGCCTCGGCGAGCTCCGCGCGGACGAAATCCACGTGCTCGGCGAGGCGGCGCTGATCGAGCCTGACGAGGCACTGGTCGACGCCCTGGCCGATGAGGTGTTCCGGAACAGGCGCGTCCTCGCGCGTGACAAGGGCACGGGCGAGGATCCCCAGCTCCGGGTCGAGGCCGCGGACGAAGCCCGCCAGGTCGAAGGAGCCGGACGAGCCGGGGGCCACCGCGGCTCGATCCGCCAGGAGCCGTGTCCACAGCTCGCGGGCCGGGGTTGTGAGGAGCTGCTCGGGCGCCAGCTCCTTCTCGAGGCGCTGCTGCTGCTCCGGGTAGCGCAGGAGGAGTCGCAGAAGCGTCTGCTCGATCGGGTCGATGGCGCGCAGCGCGGTCTCCGGGTCCACCGAATCGCGCGCGGCGAGCACGGCGTCGGCGGTGATCCGCGAACCGGCGTGTTCGCCCTCCCCTCGCCCCGCCCCGCGCCCACCGACGGACGCCGGCCGGGCCATCTCCTCGCGCAGCACACGGACTTCGATGCCACTGCGGTTCGCCAGGCGCTGCATGTAGTAGTCGCGGACCGTGGGGTCTCCAATGACGCGCAGCGTCGGCACCATCGCCGCGACGAGGCGCTTTCGTCCCTGCGGCGTGCGCACGTCGTGACGACCGGCGTAGTAGTCGATCAGGTAGTCCACGATGCCCTGGGGCTCGGCGACCGCCGCCTCCCACGCGGCTCGGTCCTCGCGGATGACCTCGTCGGGGTCCTTGCCCTCGGGGAGGCGGACGACGCCGACGTCGGCGATGCCCACCTTGGCGCCGCTCCGCCCGATCTCCCCGATGAGCGCGCTCAGCTCGGTGGCGCCGAAGGTGCCCGCGCTCTGCCCAGCCGGGTCCACGTCGTACGCGAGCGCGATCGACGGAGCGTAGCGGGTGACCAGCTCGACCTGTCCGGCGGTGAGCGCGGTGCCGAGGCCGGCGACGACGTTCTCGAACCCCTCCTGGTGGGCCATGAGGGCATCCGTGTAGCCCTCGACGATGACCGCCTGCTTGGACCGGCGCATGGGGCCCTTCGCCCGGTCGATGAGGTAGAGGGTGCGGCTCTTGTCGAAGAGGGGGGTCGCGGGAGAGTTGAGGTACTTGGGGCCGCGATCTGCGTCGCCGTCCTTGTCGGCTCCGCCCGCCCCAGTGCGGCCGGCAACCCCGGCCCCGGGCAGCAACCGGCCGCCCATCCCGGTGGCGTTGCCGGACGCGTCGCGAATGGGGAAGATGATCCGGCCGCGGAACCGGTCGTAGACGCCCTGGCGCCGCCCGCGGACTGCCAGGCCCGCCGCCTCCAGCTCGTCCTCGCGCACATCGCGCTTGCGGGTGAGCGCGCGGGTGAGCGGGTCCCAGGCATCCGGCGCCCAGCCCAGGCGGAACGTCTCGATCGTCTTGTCGGTGAGCCCCCTCCCCCGCAGGTAGTCGAGCGCGGGCTGCCCGTGCCGGCTCGCGGTGAGCACCTGGTGGTAGAACGCGATCGCCGCCTCCATCACCTCGCGCAGACGCTTCTTCCGGGCGTCCTCGCGGCTCGTCCGCTCATCCAGCTCGACCCCCGCCCTCGCGGCCAGCCGGCGCAACGCCTCCGGGAAGTCGACCCCCTCGCGCTGCATGACGAAGCTGAAGACGTCGCCGCCCAGGCCGCAGCCGAAGCAGTGCCAGCTCTCCCGCGCAGGGGTGACCACGAACGAGGGCGTCCGCTCGCCGTGGAACGGGCAGAGCCCCTTGAATGTCGTTCCCGCCTTCTTGAGGGGGACGCTCTCGCCGACGATCTCGACGATGTCGAGCTTCGACTTGATCTCGGCGGTGACGCCGATCGACAAGGACAATCCTCGCGTGGTGGGTCCTGGTGGGCCCGATCCGGAGCTTCAGCGCCCCGACTCGGCCGGGGGACGCGCCCGACCTCGCTCACGTTCCGCAGCGGCCACCTCGCCTCGCCGCCCGCGGTCGTCTCTCATGACTCTGATACGTCCCCGGATCTCGCCGGGTCCTGGTCACCCGTCGTCCGACAAGGCGAACGCCTCAGGCGCGCCGGGCGCCGGACACAGGCATTGCCGTGTCAAGTCTTGACACGGCCCTGTGAGCGAAATCATACACCATTCGCGCTGCTCTGAATACCCCCACGGGGTATTGACATGTCAAGAGGCCTCGGCCATACGCCCGAGCTACTCGTACTCCTTGGGCACTGCGCAGATCATGACGAAGGGTTCGCTGTCAGAGGTGTTCCGGTAGCGATGCAGCTCGTCCGGGAGAACGAGGGCGAAGTCCCCTTCCCTGACGGGCCGTTCCTCGCCGGTCTCGGTGACGATGGCCCCGGTGCCACGGACGACGTAGTTCAGGTGCTCGAAGGCGTGGCGGTGATAGGGAGTGTGACCGTCGGGCTCGATGGTGAACACGCGCACCGACAGGTTCGGCGTCCCGTCGGCTGCGCCAATGGGAATCTGCTTGCGGACGTTGCGGGCTCCCTCCAGGGTCACCTCGACCTGCTCCACCGCGTCGAGACCGGTAATCTTCACGTGCTCACTCCTTCCGCCCACAGCATGACATGACCAGGGGTGAGCCGGGCTGCGCCCGTCCTGGCGCCTGGAGTGCGACCGAGTGATCGAATCCGAGCCTGCCGTCGCCGCCGCGCCCTCCTTCGTCGAGGCAACCGGACCCCGGGAGATCGGGGCCGCGAATGCCGTCCAGCGGGGGGCCTTCGACACGACCACCATCCTCGCGGTGTCAGGGGCGCATTTCGTGCACGATGTGTACCCCGCATTCATCGGCGTGCTTCTGCCCCTGCTCATCCCGAAGCTGGGCATCAGCCTGGTAACGGCCGGGCTTCTCGCGTCCACGCTCCGCTGGGCGACGATCGTGCAGCCCGTGCTGGGATGGGTAGCCGACCGCGTGGACACCCGCTACTGGGTCATCCTGCCGCCGGCGGTGACCGCGCTGGCCATCAGCCTGCTCGGGATTGCCCCTTCACCTCTCGCGGTTGCGGCGCTGCTGGCGATCGTCGGCCTGAGCTCATCGGTCTTCCACCCGCCGGCCGGCGCCTGGGTGACGAGGGCGGCCGGCAGCCAGTGGGGGCGAGCGACGTCGTACTTCATGACCGGCGGAGAGCTCGCCCGTGCCGTGGGCCCGTTCGCGATGGCCGCCGTGCTGGCCACGGTCGGACTCGGCTGGAGCTGGGTGGTCGTCGCGCCCGGCCTCGTCACCTCCCTCGGCCTCTTCTGGTTGTTTGCCAGGAGGCCGGGCCTGCAGGTCCGCTATGCGACCACCCCCCTGCGTCGGGCGTTCTCGGTCGTCCAGCGCGGCTTCCTCCTCCTCGCGGCCGCGGGTGCGCTCGTCGCGACCGCCACCGCGACCCTCCTGGTCTTCGGTCCCACCTACCTCGTGGGTGAAGGCGCCGACATCCTCTTCGCCGGCGCGGCGTTGACCTCGTTCGGGCTCGGCGCGGCGGCGGGTGCGTTCGTCGGCGGCACCCTCTCCGACCGGCTCGGGCGGCGGACGGTGCTCGCGGCCAGCGCAGGCATCGGCGCGCCACTCCTCGCGCTCGCCCTGCTGACGCCTCCCGCCCCCATCCAGCTCGCGGCCTTCGCCCTGGCCGGCCTCGTGTTCCTGAGCGCCGGACCGGTGCAGCTCGTGATGATGCAGGAGCTGCTGCCCGACAACCGGAGCGTCGCAGTCGCGCTCAACAGTTTCGTGACAATGGTCGCGGGGGCCCTGGGCACCGTCCTCGTGGGGGCGCTGGCGGAGCTCATCGGCCTGCAGGGGGCGCTGATCGTGGCGGCGGCCTCGGCGCTGCTCGCCCTCCCCTGCATCGCGTTCCTGCCCGAGACACGCCACGTCAGCCTTGGCCACGTCTGAACTGCGCCGGCGCCGCTTGCCGGGCCGCCAGGTTTGCGTTACTGTGAATACGTGAAGAACATCACAGTATCCGTGAATGACGAGCTGTACCACCGTGCCCGGGTCAGGGCGGCCGAGAAGCGGCGGTCGCTGTCGGCACTCGTGCGCGAGTACCTCGTCCGGATGACCGAGGAAGAGCCCGGGTTCGAGCGCATGCAGCGCGATCAGAACCAGGCAATCGCCCGGATTCGCGCCGACCACGCGGGCCACTCCGCCGCCGCGCGCATGACGCGCGATGAGGTCCACGAGCGCCATGCGCTTCGTTGACACGAACGTCCTGCTCTACGCGATCAGCTCTGATCCGGAGGAAGCAGCCAAGGCGGACCGAGCGGCGGCGCTCCTGAACGAGCCGGACCTGGCGCTCTCCGTGCAGGTACTGCAGGAGTTCTACGTGCAGGCCACGCGCTCGTCCGCGGCGGCGCCAGTCGCCCACGACGCGGCCGTGGCGTTGATGAACGCCCTGCTCCGGTTCCCAGTGCAGGAGATGACCGTGCCCCTCATGCAGGCGGCGCTCGTCACCAGGGCCCGCTGGCAGATCAACTACTGGGACGCCGCAATCGTCGAGGCCGCCCGCTCTCTTTCGTGCGACACGCTGTGCTCGGAGGACCTTCAGCACGGGCAGGACTTCGACGGGGTCCTGGTGGTCGATCCGTTTCGCTAGGGCCGCGGCGCGACCGGGTCAGACGATGGCCACCGGGCGCTCGATGGCTGCATCCGACCGGAAGCGCCGATCGACAAGGGCCCGGATCACATAGTTGATCTCGAGGCCCGCCCCGTCGAACGACGGAGCCGACCCGGCCGGCACCAGGAGACGGGCCTCGGCCGCCCCACTCGGCAGGAGCCCTGAATCGATGGTCGCCGACGCGATGATCCCTTCTGCACCGTTCGGCGCGTTGGTGCGGCGGTGGAGCTCGATCCGCGCGGCCCGTCCGCCACCGGGAGCGGACGGCCATGCGACCCGCACGACCATCTCCGAACCGGCCGGGGCGGGCAGCGGCGAGGTCACGGAGATCGTCGCGCCGTCCACGGGCACGATGTCCATCAGGCTCATTCCACCCTGCTTGCCGACCCCGGCACGGAGGAGGTCGGGGTGCTGGGCGACCGGGAGGTAGGTCGCCACGAAGTGGTCGGCGCCGTGGGCGATGTCCCAGCGGACCTCCAGCGCCCAGGCAATGATCGCCTCGCCCAGGTGGGCCGATGGTGGCCCGAGGGGCGGGGCCGGGATGGCAAACCCACCTTCCCAGGCCACGCCCGGCTCGAGACTCGCGGGGATGGCCGGCTCGGTGAAAGCGTCCTGGACAAAGAGCTTGCCCTGGGTCTCGACCCAGTACTCGGAGCGCGTGACGTGGCCGTCTGAGTCGCGGTCCTCCTCCGAGCGAGGAACCTCGTCGAGACGCAGGCCCACGAGGCGGAGCGCGGCCCCCCGGGCGGCCACCCGATCAACGGCGACCAGCCGGATCGTCCCGGTGATCCCCTCGCCAACCATGACCGGGTGGTCAACGATGATCTCGCCGGTGACCGCGCCGCCCACCGCCCGGACGAGCTCCTCGGCGCGGACCGAATGCAGCGGATGGCTCCCCTGCGGTCCAGCGAGCCGGGGCCCATTGAGGGCGTCGAACGGAGACGGGGCCGTTCCAGTGTGGGACCCAAAGGTACCGAGCGAGCCGAACCCGCCGAGGTCGATGGACACAGGCATCGGAGCGACTCCTCTCTACCGACGGAAGATGATCATGACTCCGGCCCCGATGAGGACGGCGGCCCAGATGAACGCTCCGACGCCGATGTCGCCCGCAATGGCGGCGCCGCCGACCAGCGCCAGGACCAGCCCGAGGATCCCCTGCCAGCCAAACCCTCGCCGGTCGCGGAGCCGCAGGAGGGCGACGGCGAGCAGGCCGACCCCGAGAAGCAGCGTGCTGTAGCCGTCGCGCTGCGGCAGCACGCCCAGGCCGACGAGGAGGCCGGGGAGCGACAGGGCGATGAAGAGGATGCCCGGGTAGAGCCCCCAACCGCCGCGGAACCAGGAGTACAGGAACCCCAGCCCGATGGCCAGGCCGGCGGCCGAGAACACCAGGTTCACGGCCCCGGGCGCGAGCTGGTTCACCAACAGGATCCCGCCGAGTGCCAGGAGCAGGATGCCGAGGATGGGAACCCCCGGGCGGCGTCGCTCGTCCGTCCACTGGCGGTACTCGCCCGCACCAGCGACGTCGATTACCTCGCCGTGCCTCACCTCGTCGTTCATGCGTGGCAGCCTACCGCCTCCCACGGACGACTGCACACGTCCGCGAGCTGCGCAACGGCGCTGGTCGGGATCAGGCCTCCTCGGCGCCCGGCCTCGCCTCGAACTCCAGCTCGAGCTGGGACCCTGGCGAGGCCGGAGATGCCGCGGGTACGCGATCGACGTGGCGCCGAGGCCGGCGGTGACGGGCGACTCCCTCCGCGAGCAACGGTTCGCCCACGATCACCGCCAGCCGTTCGGCCAGCGGCCACCAGTCGTACGTGTCGGTCACCTCGGAGGCCGGGATCGTGACGAACCGCGAGGCGGGAACGAGGCGGGGCAGGACCTCGTCGAGGATCGCTTCGATCTCCCCTCGAAACGCATCGCTGGTGCTGCGCATCCGGTCGGCTCGCAGCGCGACGTCCGGCCTGAGTCGGACGACCAGGTCGTAGGTGGTCGCCCAGGTGCGGACGAGCGGCTCCACCTGGAAGCGATCGACCATGCCGCAGGCCCGGAGGTAGTACGCATAGTTGTCGACGACCGCGCGATCGGTCACCAGGACCTCGGCCTTCGGAGCCAGCTCCAGCTCCTGCCGGACCTGGGAGACGAGGACCCAGAGCTGCGCCTCGCCGGTGGCGGCCTCGTTGATCGGGAGCGGGTTGTCGCGGATCACCTCGCGCCCGTATTCGACCGAGCGTCCCGCCCGCTGCATCGTGCTGGCGAACGCATGGGCGGCGGTCGTCTTCCGGACGCCGTGCGAGCCGACGAACGCGATCTTGGCGGACCGGTTCCACGTGGTCACCCGGACAGCCTAACTCACCGGGGTGCGTCTCCCGGCGCCGACTGGTGCCGACCGGTGCCGACCGGCAGCCGGGGCCTATTCCGCCGGCGGGGCGGCGGTGAAGACGAGCGACAGCTTGGCGTCAGCTCCGGTCAGGGAGAGCTTGCCCTCCGAGTCGATCGTCCACGCGGTGGCCTTGCCGAGCGCGGCCAGGTAGGCTGTCTCGACGGCCATCTGCGGCTCCGGGCAGGCCATCTCCGTCGAGGCGAGGGAGCCGATGTTGATCGATCCGCCATCGACGGTGTACGAGCCGCTGTAGGTGTTGCAGCCCGCGCTGCCAGACACGGTGCCGTCCGATCCGAACTCGGCCGTGACCTGGACCTTTTCCGGCAGCGGCAGGCCGTTCAGCCCGGCGAGCGACCAGGTGGTGCCGGCGAGCGACCGGGTGAACACGAGCCCCGGCTGGCCGCCCGGCCCGGCGAGGGTGAGCGTCGTTCCCTCAACCGTCCAGGCATTAACCTCCTTGAGCGCCCCGAGGTAGGCGGTCTCAGCGCCCATCTGCGGCTCGGGGCAGGCCATCATGGTGGAGGCCAACGCGCCGAACGTGATGGACCCGCCCTCGACCGTGTACGGGCCGTTGTAGTTGTTGCAGCCTCCAGATCCGGAGACGCTCCCGTCTCCCCCGAACCCGGCGGTGATGGTCACGCCCGCGGGCACCGGCTTGCCATCCTGCTGGGTGAGCATCCAGCTCGTGCCCGCGAGGCTGGCGGCCGGGTCGAACACGAGCGCCACCTTGCCATCCGGGCCGGAGATGGACAGCTTGCCGTCCGTCCCGATCGACCAGGCGGCGGCCTTGCCGAGCGCCGCCAGGTAGGCCGTCTCGACGACCATCTGCGCTTCGGGGCACGCTATCCTCGTCGAGATGAGGGGGCCGAAGGCGATCGACACGCCGTCGACGGTGTACGAGCCGCTGTACGTGTTGCAGCCCGCGTTGCCGGACACGGTGCCATCCGTACCGAACTGGGCCGTGACCTGGACGTTCCCCGGGAGCGGGAGGTTGCCGAGGCCGGCCAGGACCCAGCTCGTGCCGGCCAAACCGGCGGCCGCCGGCGCAGCCGGCGCAAACGTGAGCTTGGGCTGACCGCCCGGGCCCGCCAGCACGAGCGGACCTTGCGCGATCGGGACGTCCTGGGGGACCTGCCACGTGGTGACCTTGTCCAGGGCGGCGAAGTAGGACGCTTCGACGGTCATCTGCGGCTCGGGGCAGGCCATCATGGTGGCCGCCAGCGGCCCGATCTTGATCGACATGCCGTCCACGGTGTACGGACCGTTGAACGTGTTGCAGCCACCCGAGCCGGTCGCCTGGCCGTCCGCTCCGAACGCAATGGTGGCCTCGACGCCGGTGGCGATCGGCTGGTCGTCGATCTCGGCGAGGTTCCAACTCGTTCCGGCGACGCTGCCAACCGGCGCGGCGGAAGCGCCCGGGATGGCCGTCGCCCCTGGAGGGGTCGCGGTGGGCGTCGCGGCGGCCCCAGACGCGGGCGCCGGGCTCGAACCCGAGGGCGCGCCCGTCCCGCCGGCTCCGCTTGTACATGCCGCCAAGGCAAAGACCAGCCCCACGACGAGCGGGACGACCGACAGGATGCGTTTCAACACGTGCGATCTCCTCCTCGGGCCGCGACCGTGCCGGGCTCTACCTGCGGCCGACCCAGCGGCGGCCGTGAACGGTACCAGACAGCCCGCGGGTGCGCCCTGAGACGAACCCGAGGCGGAGGGCCGCGGCCGGGACGCAGTGTGCGCTACCGGCCGAACGCACTCCGCACGGCGGGCATGTTGAGGTAGTAGAGGATCGCCGCCGCGACCGCGACGCTCACGAGGATCCCGCCGATGGTGGCGTAACCGAGAACCAGCTCGAGAACGCTCAGCGCGATCGATGCCGCCTGGAGGACGACACCGAGCAACCACGCCCACGGTAGCAGCATCCAGAAGCCGTATGCGAGCACCAGTTCGACGACGCTGAGCGCGAGGAGCAGGAGCCCGATGATCGTGATCGCCGCCCCCGCACCCGCGACGCCGCCGAACACGCCGATCGAGCCCAGCCCGAGCAGCCCCAGCGCCCCGAAGATCCCGAAGACCCCGGCGATCGCGGCAAGGATCGCCAGGATCGTGATCCCGGTCGGGCGCGTTCCACCCGTCTGCATCTGTCACCTCCCGTTCGGTCCGTGGTCCTGCCCGCCTGCCACGCGGGTCCAGGCCCGGGGAGTGTACTCCCGGTCAGGCAAACGGCTGCCGGCCGGCCGGGCCCGCATGAAGCGGCACGGGCGCTCCGGAGAGGCCCCGGAGCGCCCGCTGCTGCTCGTCTTTTCGGACCGGGCGCCCGAAGCGACCGGCAAGGGGGCCGGGATCCCAGCCCTGGGTTCGCTGGCTCTGCTGGAGCCCACCGTCGGAGGCTGTTGGCCCGCCAACGGTGGGCGAGTCTAGCGCGCTTCGACACCGGGCGCAGGACAGCGCAGGCGGATCGCCGACCGGGCATGATTCGAGCATGAACCATCACGGGAGTCACGGATGATCTCGCCGCCGCTCGGGCGCCGCTTCGCCGACGCGATGGTCTACGCCTGGGACGTGCACCAGAGCCAATGTCGGAAGGGCACGTCCGTCCCGTACATCGCTCACCTTCTGGGCGTGGCGAGCCTCGTTCTCGGCGACGGCGGCGACGAGGACGAGGCAATCGGCGCCCTCCTGCACGACGCAGCCGAGGACCACGGAGGCCGCGGGCGGCTCGCGGACATCGAGCGCCGGTTCGGCGCCCACGTTGCGCTCATCGTCGAAGCGTGCAGCGATTCGCTCGACGAGCCGAAGCCTCCATGGCGAGGCCGCAAGGAGGGCTTCCTCCGCGTGATCCTGGAAGCTCCGCCCGAGGTCGTCCGGGTGGCCCTGGCCGACAAGCTCTACAACTGCCGGTCGATCGTGGCCGATGTAGACGCCGGCGGGGCTGTGGTGTGGGACCGGTTCAGGGCTGGCCCTCGCGATCAGCTCTGGTACTACACCCAGCTGCTGGCCGTCTTCAGGCACAGGAGCACGAGCTTGATGGTCGATCAGCTGGCAGGCGAGGTCGAGGCGCTGGCGGCGCTGGTCGCGCGAGACGCCACGGCGCCGTAGGCGACGGCTGCCGCGCCCAGGCCGGACCGGCCCGCGACGCCGTGCGAGGACGGCGGCGGCGCTCGGCCGCCGGTCTGCCGCCGGCGGCTGTCGTGCTCAGCCTGCTCGCGGGAGGGTGAGACTCGAGGCACTCCCGGTTCGCAGGGCACGCAGCGTCACGCTCTGGATCACGATCGTCGTGACGATTGCGGCACCGAAGGACGCCGCGATGCCGAGCCCTTCGATCGAGCCGCCGACGACCGCCAGGAATGCGGCCGTCCCAATCAGGCCGGCGAGATCGCCGCGCAGGAACTCCGTGGTGCTGCCGGCCCCCTCCCGTCGTTGGGTGAAGACGCTGAGAACGAGGGTGATGACCGGCAGCATCGCGAACAGGCCGGCGAGGCCCGCGCCCAGGTACGGTGCGGCTGCCGTCAGGACGAGCACGACTGCCGTGCCCACGGCCATCCGGAACGGCACCTCCCAGCGGGGTGCGGCTGCGAGTGGTCGAGGCCCGGTCTTCGCGGGCATCAAGCGGAGCGCGACGAGCACAACCGCAACGACCGCCACGAACACGGCGGCGACCGGCCAGGCCAGGGCGGGCTGGAGGGCGATCGCGCCGACCGCCCAGCCGAGTGTCGCCGCGCCCACTGCCGCCTGCCACTGCGCTCGGCGTGCCACCCGCGCGTAGGCGAGGAAACAGACGGCAAGCGCGGCGTTGCCGGCGCAGGAGCCCCTGGCCGCCTCCGCGGCAAACGACGCACCCTGATCGATGGCGAGGAAGAACACAACGGGGCCGGAGATCAGCGGGAGCGACACCATCCAGCCCCCGATGGCGGGCCCCCATCGGTGCCCGGCCAGGCTTGCGCCGCCGATGACGAGAGGCGTCAGGAGCAGCTTGAGCAGGACCGGTGGCATCCCGTCAGGTTAGCGACTGATCTCATGTCCTCGCAGCGCGTTCGGGAGGCCCTCGCGGCCGATAGACTCTGGGGAGTGAGCGAGCGCTGGGCGACCTTCGACTGCTACGGCACGCTGCTTGACTGGATGGGTGGCATCCGGGCAGCGCTGGGGAGCGTGTGGCCGGATGAAGATGCCCATGCGCTCCTGGCCGGGTATCACCGGATCGAGCCCGCCGTCCAGGCCGGCCGGGGGATCTCCTATCGCGTGGTCATGGCGGAAACCCTGGCGAGGCTGGCGGACGCCGCTCGCCTGGTCGTGCCGGCTGGCAGAGAGGATGCCCTCGGGGCGTCACTGCCGGGATGGCCGGTCTTCCCCGAGGTCCCGGCAGAACTGGTGAGGGTTCGAGCGCATGGCTGGAAGATCGCCATCCTCTCGAACACTGATCCCGATCTGCTCGACGCTTCGATCCGGGCCGTCGGCGTGCCGGTGGATCTGCGGATCGTCGCCTCGGAGATCGGCTCGTACAAGCCCGCGCGCGGTCATTGGGAGGTCTTCTTCCAGGAGAGTCGCGCGGACCCGGGGCGCCACGTCCACGTGGCGGCCTCCCTGTTCCATGATGTGGCGCCGTGCGCCCAGCTCGGCCTTCGCTGTGTCTGGATCAACCGCATGGCCGAGGCGAGCGACCTTGCGCGTGCCGGCGAGTTGCCCGATCTGTGCGGCCTCGCCGAGATCATCGACGCCCTCGTCCCCGAGTGACGGCACCTGATCACGAGCCGGACATGACCGCAGGATCGTCGCCACAGGAACTCGCGGCCTCGCGGCGCCGCCTGTGGACCGAGATCGCGGGCATCGCCGTCTCGTCGGCGAGCTTCGGGCTCGTCTATGGGCTGACAGCCAGGAACGCCGGCTTCAGCCCGCTCGAGGCCATGGTGATGAGCCTCCTCGTGTTCGCCGGCGCGTCCCAGTTCGCCGCTGTCGGCTACGTCGCCGGGGGGCTCGCGTGGCCGGGCGTCGTCGTGCTCACGGCCCTTCTCAACGCGCGCCACCTCCTGTACTCGGCGGCGCTCGCCCCGTGGCTCAGGGATCGCTCGTTCCTCCGTCGGGTGGCCATGGCCCACGTCCTTACCGATGAGGCGTTCGCGCTCTCGATAGCCCACTTCCGGCGGCTGGGCCGGGCGGACGAGCGCGGCTACTGGATCGCCGCGACGTGGTCGACGTTCATCCCGTGGAACCTCGCGACGCTGGCAGGGGTGGTCCTCGGCGGCCAGATCGCAGATCCCTCCCGCTACGGGCTCGACGCGGTGTTCCCTGCAGCGATGGCCGGGCTGTGCGTGGGCCTGGTGACCGGCCGGCGTGAGCTCGTGGCGGCGGCGGTGGGAGCAAGTGTCGGGGTCGTCGTCAGCCTCGCCGCCGGACCCGGGGTCGGGATCGTCGCGGGTGGTCTGCTCGGTCCGCTGGCCGCGTTGGCGACCCCCCGGCCACTGGTCGAGGCCGCGGTGAAGCCGATCGACGAGACGGGCCTTCCATGAGCAGCGAGCTCGTGCTGCTGGCGGTTCTCATGGCGGCGGTCACGTACCCGTCGCGGGCCATCCCGCTCCTGGCCCCCGGCATCGAGCGGCTGCCCGAGCGCGCGCTGGACTACCTCCGGCTCGTGGGACCGGCGGTCCTCGCCGCACTTGCCGCGGTGAGCGTCATGGTGGTCGCGACGGATGACGGGCCATCCTTCCACGTCGGGATCGAGTGGCTGGCCGTCGGGGCGTCGATCGTGCTGATGGCCTGGCGCCGAAACCTCCTCCCAGGGCTCGTGGTGGGAGTCATCATTGTCGCCGTCGCCCGCGGGTTTGGCCTGGGCTGACGGCGTCCGCAGGCGGTCAGCGCAGGCTCTGCGCGGCGTAGATCTCGTCCAGGAAGCCGCTGGGGACGGTGGCGAGCATCCGGGTCTCGCGGAACTGGCAGCGCGCCGCGAGCTTCACCCAGGACCGGTACGAGATCGGGTACGGCACCCACGGGTTCCCTCGATCGACGTTGTACTCGACGAGGATCAGCCGCCCGCCGGGCTTCAGGTAGCCCCTCACGAGCGACAGCACCGGCCGCTTGTCGCGCTGGAAGTGGAGGGAGTTGGCCATGACGATTCCGTCGAGCGGCGGAAGCTCGAGTGGCCGCGTGAAGTCCGCCTGGATCGAGCGGACGGGCACGGCGGGAAAGCGCAGGCGAAGCGCCCGCTCCTGCGTCCGCAGCGCGCCGGCGTCGCGGTCGACCGAGTAGATCTCGCCCGTCGCGCCGACAAGGTCGGCCAACGCGAGCGTGAAGGCGCCGGCACCCGATCCGAGGTCGGCCCAGGCGCCGCCGGCCGGGACGCCGTCCCGAAGGAGCATGACGTGCTCGGCGTGGTCCATCGCCGACGATGGTCGCACGCCGGGCCGCGACGTGCCGCCATCCAGGCGTGCCTCTCGACCAGGCGTGCCTCTCGACCTGCGGGCTGCGCGGGTGTAGCGTTTGGGCGGGAGGAACGAGCCGCGGGGTTGGCGGCGTGCTGCGGAAGCCGGGGAGGAGCAAGAGGATGTCCGATACGCACTTGCAGGAAGAGGCCATCGGGATCGTCACCCACTACTACTCGCACCTCGGGGTGGCGGCAGTCAAGCTCACGGCACCCCTGAAGGTTGGGGACCAGATCCACCTGCGCGGGCACACGACCGACCTGGTGCAGCCGGTGCGGTCGATGGAGGTTGATCACCGGTCTGTCGAGGCCGCCGATCCGGGTGACGACGTGGCGCTCAAAGTCGACGACCACGTCCGCGAGCACGACCAGATCTGGGTCGAGGAGTAGGCGACCGCCAGAGCCCGGCGGTGAGGCCGCGCGAGCCCCGATCAGGCGTCCAGCGTCTCGCGCAGCCGCATCTGGAGGAAGCGCCGCTCGGCCTCGTTCGCCGTGATCTCGAGGGCGGTCCGGTACGCTGCCGGCCGCCTCCGCCCGACGGCCGAGCCGGCGAAGCATGTCCGCGCGCGCGGCATGTGCCAGGTGATACCGGGCGAGCTGCCCGGGGTCTCGCTCCGAGCCCAGCAGGGGGTCCACGAGCGCGAGGCCTGCTTCGGGTCCCTGCAGCATCGCGACGGCGACCGCCCGGTTCAGCTCGACCACCGGGGAGGGCGCGAGGCGGTTCAGTTCGCCGTACAACGCGGTGATCTGGCGCCAGTCCGTGGACTCGGCTGCCCGCGCCTGGTTGTGAACGGCCGCGATGGCCGCCTGGAGCTGGTACGGACCGGGTCGGCCCATCCTCAGGGCACGCTCGATGAGCGCAGCCCCCTCCTCGATCTGCCGGCTGTCCCACTGCGATCGATCCTGGTCGGCGAGCAGGACCAGGTCGCCCGCGGGGCTCACCCGCGAATTACGACGAGCGTCCTGGAGCAGCATGAGGGCGAGGAGGCCGAGCGCCTCGGGCTCTCCAGGCATCAGGTCCGACAGCACGCGGCCAAGGCGTATCGCCTCCGAAGAGAGCTCGCGGCGCATGAGCGAGTCGCCCGTGCTCGCCGAGTACCCCTCGTTGAAGACGAGGTAGAGAACGCCCAGGACACCGTCGAGCCGTTCGGGCAGCTGCTCCGCGGGTGGCACCCGGTACGGGATCCCGGCGTCGCGGATCTTCCGCTTCGCACGGACGAGGCGCTGTGCCATGGTGGACTCGGGGACGAGAAAGGCGCGGGCGATCTCCGGGGTCTGGAGCCCGCCGAGGGCGCGAAGGGTCAGCGCCACGCGCGCGTCGAGCTGGAGCGCCGGGTGGCAACAGGTGAAGATGAGCCGCAGTCGATCGTCCACGTCGGTGCCCTCTCCCGGGTACTGGGCCTGGTCCGCTCCGCCGGATGGCGCTTCGCCGCCGAGATCCGCCAGCCCTTCCCCTTCGGCGATCTGCTGCGAGCGAAGGAGCTCGAGCTTGTCCACCAGCCGGCGGGCGCGCCGGATCCGGTCGATCGCCCGGCGGCGGGCCGTGGTCAGGATCCACGCGTACGGGTTCGCGGGGACGCCATCGACCGGCCAGCGCTCCAGCGCAACGACGAAGGCGTCCTGGACGGCCTCCTCGGCAAGGTCGAAGTCACCGAGGACCCGGATGAGCGTCGCCACCGCGTGCCCCGCTTCTTCGCGGAACACGCGGTCGACGATATCGTGAGGGCCGGCCGGCTCCGGAGAGGTTCCAGGTCGATCGGCGTGCCCCGCGTCGTCCACGCGCCGCTGCTCAGGCCGATGCCCGGGGCTCGGGGGTCGGGATGATCGGCCGGATCTCGATCGCTCCGTTGCGGGCGCCCGGGATCTTCGCGGCGAGCTCGATCGCCTCGTCAAGGTCCCGGCAATCGAGCAGGTAGTAGCCGCCCAGCGTCTCTTTCGTCTCGGCGAACGGGCCGTCGGTGATGAGCGTGCTGGCGCCTCGAACCCGGACCGTGGTCGCCGCGGATACGGGCGCGAGCGCTTCGCCTCCTCGAATCACGCCGCGGTCCACGGCCTCCCGGTTGAACGCGCTGTAGGCCTCCCACATGGCAGCCATCTCGACCTCGGTCGGCTCGGCGGTCGCGGTGGGCTGGTAGATGAGGAACAGGTACTGCATCGGTTCTCCTTCCGGCGGACAAGAGTCGAGGCGACCCGATCGAACGGCTCGCCCTGTCGTCCCGGAGAAGACGAACGGCGGAGACGGAATTGACCGAAAGGCGGAAGAGCATCGCCTCCCGGGCCCTCCTGGCAGCCGCTACTTGTACACCCGGGCGGCCCCCCTGTCGAGCGGTGATGTCGATTCCCCCGCATCCCGTTCGTCTTGTCGAGCTACGGCCCACCAGGGGCCGACGGCGCAAGCCAGGAAAGGGAGTTCATGATGGCAAGCCATGTCGTTCACTTCGAGGTCCTGGGCAAGGATGGACCTGCGCTCCAGCGGTTCTACTCCGACGTCTTCGGCTGGAAGCTCGACACGAACAACCCGGACGGCTACGGGATGGTGGCCGAGGGCGACCACGGCATCGGCGGTGGCATCGGCCAGGCGCCCGCGGGGTCACCGGGACACGTCACGTTCTACGTGCACGCCGACGACGCGGCGGCTACCCTCCGGCGCGTCGAGGCTCGCGGCGGTCGCGTGATCCAGCCGCTCACGGAGATCGCGCCGGGCACGACGATCGCGCTCTTCGCCGACCCCGAGGGCCACATCGTCGGCCTCATGTAGGCGCTCGGCCCGACCAGCTGGCCACGAGAGGGCGCGCGGCAACGTGCGCCCTCTCCGCGTTCGCGGTCCGCGGTCGCGCCAACTCCGCTACTCCAGGGCCGGGCCCATGCAACGGACGACCTCGAGAGCGATCGACCCGGCGACGAACCGGTGCGGCAAGGACGCCGCCGTGGCGAAGGTCCGGCCGCGCGCGATGGGCGTCCGGCCCCACTCGCCCTCGATCCAGCCATCGCCTCCGGTCACAACGTCGATGGAGAAGCGCCGGTCCTCGACCGGCAGCTGATCGGCTACCTCGAGCCGGTGCGCATCGAAGAACTGCAGGGCATCGGGAGCGAAGAGCCGGGTCTCCCGGGTTGCCCCGCCGTCGGCGCGGGCCGCGCCCCCGCCCGACGATCGCAGCACTGTCTCCGGCTGACGCGCCTGCCCAAGCGCCTCCTCCCGGGTCACCGTCGCGGAGAAGTCGAGCATCTCGAGTGCCAGATCCCAGCCCAGGCCCATCGTCGCCGCGTCCTGGTCGACGCCCGACGCCCACCACTCGGGAATCACGATGTGGTCGGAGGGTTCCTGGATCTCGATGAACAGGAGCTGCGGGCCGAGCAGGTGAGGCACGCGCGGATTCATCGAGCCAGGTCTCGCCGGGGCGGATCTCGGTACGGTGGAGCATCGCCCGGAGCTCGACGCTGTCCTGGCGATCCATCGCCGCACGGAAGCCCTTGTACGTCACGCCCTCGCGGAAGCCGATCCCCGCGTACGGCGGCTCCTCGGCGGTGCCGGGCGTGTCCAGCAGGATCCATGCCTCGGCCTTGCCCCACGGTGAACCGAGGTGCTCCGAGGCCCAGGTGCGGTTCGGGTGGCCGTGGAGCGGGACGCGGCCCCCGGGCGCGAGGAGTTTGACAAGGACACCGGTGGTCACCCCCCAGCGGTCCGCGAAGGCCGTGCCGATCATCTCCTCCGGGTACGCCTCGACGAGCTCGCGGAGGGCGACCTCGCCCACTCCGGGCACGTCCACCCGGGAGAGGCCCTGGACGTTGCCGTCCGGGTCGGGGTTGCCGGCGGTCGTCACCGACCCGACCCAGTCCTCGCTCCACCAGCTGTCCTTCGGCGCGGGCAGCCCGCGGAACCCCTGGGCGAGCCCGCCGCCCTGGTAGAAGCGGTACAGCGGATGGTACGGGAGTTGGAGGGGTCGATGAATCGCGTCGAGGCGGAGGTCCCTGGTCATGGCGCTCTCCCTCGCACCGGGCATGCCGGCCCGGGCCTGCTGGTCTCGAGCCGAGGATACGACGAGCGCGCCACCGCGGCGATCACGCCCCAGACGCGATCATCCCCCCGCGGCGATCATCCCCCCGCGGCGGTCACATGACGTCGAACGTCTCGCAGACCTCGACGCTGCCGTTGCCGTCGAGAACCGGGCATCCCCTGGCCAGGGCGACCGCCGCGTCCAGGGTGTCGGCCTGGATGACCGTGTATCCACTCACCGGGTTGGAACCGCCACCCTCGCTCACGGACCGATCGCGGGCAATGGTCCGCGCGTGACCGACGGGGTTGCCCGGATCGACCACCGCAGGGCCGAGCGCGCCGTACCACTTCTCCCACGCCGCCATGATGCGGGCCTGTTCCTCCGGGCTCTGCGGCATGTCGCCACCGTGATACGCGAGCAGGTACTTCGCCATCTCCGACTCCTTCGTGTTCATCGTGTCGACGACCGTGACCCCGGCGCGGCCGGGGCAAGCCGCGGACCGTAGCATCGGCCGCGAGCCTGTGTCAACCGCAGCTCCGCGAGCAGAGCTCGCCATGAGCCGGATCGGGCGGTCGTAGAAGAAGTAGTCCCAGGCCCAGTTGACGAGCACAACCAGCCGGTTGCGGAAGCCGATGATCTGGGCCAGGTGCACGAAGAGCCAGGCGAGCCAGGCGAGCCGACCGGCGAAGCGAAGGCGGCCGATCTGGGCGACTGCAGCGTTGCGACCAATGGTGGCCATCGTGCCGCGGTCGCGGTAGCGGAACGGCTCCGGGTCCCGTCCCTCGAGGAGGCCGGCGATGGCCCGGCCGGCGTACGTACCCTCCTGGATCGCCACCGGCGCCAGCATCGGCAGCGGTGCGCCGCCTGACGCGCGATCGCTCAGCTCGGCCATGTCACCTATCACGAAGACCTCGCGCGAGCCGGGCAGCCGGAGCGTCGGGGCAACCGGTACGCGGCCGGCACGCCCGAGTGGCCGACCCAGGGTCCGAGCCAGCTCAGAGCCACGGACCCCGGCCGTCCACACCACGGTGCCCGCCTCCAGCTCGCGTCCATCGGAGAGCCTGATGATGCCATCGCCGACCTCCGCCACCAGGGCCCTCGGCACAACCGCGATGCCCTTTCGCCTGAGGATTCGCGAAGCCGCCCGAGCCAGTCGCCGCTCGAACGCGCCGAGGATTCGATCCGCGCCTTCGAGAAGGTAGATCCGCACGTCGTCCACGTCGAGCTCGGGGAAGTCACCGCGCAGCACGAGGCGGATCAGTTCGGACAGCGCCCCGGCGTACTCCACGCCGGTGGGCCCACCCCCCACGACTGCGAAGGTCAGGAGCCGCCGCCTGAGGACCGGGTCGGGCGTGACCGATGCTGTCTCGAACTGCTCGAGCACGCGATACCGGAGGTCGAGCGCGTCCTGCAGGTCTTTCAGCGGGTAGGCGTGCTCACGGAGAGTGTCATTCCCGAAGAAGTCGGTCACGCTGCCGGCGGCGAGCACAAGGTAGTCGTAGGGCAGACGACCGTCCTCCAGCTCGAGCTCCCGGGCATCGAGGTCCACCCCGGCCGCGGTGCCCAGGCGGAAGCGGACATTGCCCTGGCCCCTCACGATCCCGCGCACGGGGTGGGCGATCTCGGAAGGATCCAGGAGGGCCGAGGCGACCTGGTACGCGAGCGGGGTGAAGAGATGGAAGTTGTGTTGGTCAACCAGGACGACCTCGACCGCGACCTTCCCCAGCGCGCGGACGGCGGCCAGCCCCGCGAAGCCTGCGCCGACGACCACGACGCGGGGTCGCCTCCCCTGCGCTCGCGGAGCCGTTCCCCCAGGGCGGGCCGCAGGGCGAGTGGCTCTCACCGGACTCCTTCGCCGGGCCGGCCGCTCAGCCGACTTCGCGTACCGCGGCCGCCTCCACGGCGGGAGCGGGCGCGGCCGCCCGGGGGGCCAGGCGATAGCGCAGGAACAGGAAATCCCGCGAGCGTCGCACCGAGCGCAGGCTGCCCCAGCGACCCGGACCCGGGGGAAGAGTGGCGCCCTCGACGAGCGCAAGCCGCTCGTGTCCGTCGTCGCGACCCACCAGCTGCGGCGAAATCGTGAGGAACAGCTCATCGACCAGCCCCGCCGCCAGCAACTGGCCGAGCAGGTGTGGGCCACCTTCGCAGAGCACGAGGCGCGCGCCGAGGCGTCGGAAGGAGTCGATGAGCGCCCGCGGGGAGATCGCGTCGCCCTCACCAAGCACCTCGATGCGCAGCGGGGCGCTCGAAGCGCGCGGACCGCGGGTGGACGCTGCAGCGCGGAAGGTCCGGTCTCCGGCGAGGGTCGTGGCGAGGATGACGGGCACGTTCGGTGCGTTCAGCCCCGGGTGCCCGGGGTTGATCTCTCCGCGCGCGGAGACGACGGCCAGGGAGGGCTCCTGCGACCGGACGCCGGCCACTCTGCGCAGCTCCGCGTAGCCGACCATGCTTGGCGGGAACACTCCGGCGGGCGTCCACACGTGGTCGCGGGTCGCCCGGAAGGTTGCGGCGCCAACGAGGACGACGTCGGCGAGCGACCGGAGGAGGCCGACGAAGAAGCGATCCGGCTCCGCAAAGCCGCTGATCTCGCCGGCGGCCGTCTGTCCTCGGCGATCCAGCGCGACCGTGCCGTCAATCGTGGCGACGAAGTTCGCGATCACCGTGGGGCGGTCGCTCCGCAGACCGATCGACAGGGGGCTGGGGTGCAGTTCCCGGAGCCTTGGAGGAAGGAGGCCGCCGCGATGCTCCTTCGGCTCATCGGCGTCGGGCGGAGCTTCCCAGAGTGTCTCGATCGGTTCCATCGCCCGTCTCCCAGGTAGTGTCGTTCCGCGGCTGCGACCGCAGCGGGCGAGTATATCGCCGCACCGCGGCGCGGGCGCACCGCCGCGCCGCCCGCGGTACCCTCATGCAGCGCACGGTCGGACCCGGATGGCCCGCCCGCGGCAGGAGACCAGGATCCCTGCTCCAGGCTCCTTGCTCCTTGCTCCTCGTACGAGGCAACAGGAGGTCTGCGCATGGCGCTCGTCATCGACGGCCTGAAGAAGCGGTTCGAAGAGGTCCAGGCGCTCGACGGGATCAGCTTCAGCGTGGAGCCCGGCGTCGTCTTCGGCTTCCTCGGAGCGAACGGCGCGGGGAAGACCACGACGATGCGGATCATCCTCGACATCCTCCGTCCGGACGAAGGCTCGGTCACGTGGAACGGCAGCGACGCTCGGCACATCCCGCGCCGGACCTGGGGTTACCTCCCGGAGGAGCGCGGCCTCTATCCGCGAATGAAGATCCTCGACCAGCTCGTCTTCTTCGCGTCGCTCTACGGGATCCCTCGCCGGAAAGCAGCAGACGAGGTCCGCTACTGGCTGACCCGCTTCCGGGTGCCCGAATACGCCGACCGTCGAGCGGAGGAGCTGTCGAAGGGCAACCAGCAGAAGATCCAGTTCATCGCCGCCATCCTCCACGACCCGGATGTTCTCCTCATGGATGAGCCGTTCGCCGCGCTCGACCCGGTGAACGTCGCGCTCCTCAAGGAGGCGTTCCTGGCGATGCGCGACCGTGGAAAGACCCTCGTCTTCAGCACGCACCAGATGGAGATGGTCGAGGAACTGGCCGATTCGATTGCCATCATCGACCGGGGGCGGATGGTGGTGGGCGGACCCGTGCAGGAGGTGCGCCGCCAGAGCGGGCGCCAGGTGGTCCGCCTCGGGGTGGCCGGCGACCCGGACCTTCCCTGGCTGACCGAACTCGATGGCGTCACCATCACTCGCTGGGGCCGTGACTACTCGGAGTTGCGGGTTGCGGCGGGCCGCGAACCCGGGTCAATCCTCCAGGCGGCCCTTGCCCGGGGTGAGTCGATCACCCGTTTCGAGATCGGCGATCCCACCATCGAGGACATCTTCATCGAGCACGTGGGGACGGTCGACCGCGACGAGAGAACGCTGGCCGCCGTGCCGGAGGCACATCCGTCATGAAGCGCTCCCTGAGCCCGCGGCACACGCTCGGCAACGTCTATGCGGTCGCCCGGCGGGAATACACATGGCGGGCGAGCACGAGAACGTTCATCGTCACCACGATCGTCCTGCTGATCGCGGCCGTTGGCCTCGCCATGGCGCCCACCATCATCAGCTACTTCGATCGAAACGAGAGCCAGAAGGTCGGCGTGTACACGGGCGGCGCGGACCCGCACGGCGATCCCGTGGTCACGCTCGACGCGCTCCTCAACGCCCAGGCCAGGATCGGTTCGGGCGGCGCGGACACAGGCGAGGCCGGGGCGGGAGCCACAGCCGACAAGGATTTCTCCATCTCGACGGTGCCCAGCGAGGAGGAGGGCCGGGCGGCCGTCCTCGACGGCAAGCTCAACGCTCTGCTCGTGATCTCGCGCTCCGGCTCCGGCGATCTCGACTTCACGCTCTACACGAACGACCGGCCGTTCGGGCGAACGCCGCAGCTCATTCAGCAGGCCTCGACGGCGATCGCCATCGGGGACCGCCTTGCGCAGGCCGGGCTGGATCCGGCGCAGCAGGGGCGGCTCTTCGTCCCTCCGGAGTACTCGATCCAGAACCCCGATCCCTCGAAGCCCCAGTCGAGCCAATCCGGGCTGACGCAGGACATCACGAACACGCTGGTGGGCTCCGCTCTCGCGATCTTCATCTTCATGGCCATCGTCCTCTACGGGACGTGGGTCGCCATGAGCGTGGTCGAGGAGAAGAGCAGCCGGGTCATGGAGATCATCCTGGGGGCGGCGACGCCGGTCGAGCTTCTCGGGGGCAAGGTGCTGGGCGTCGGGGCGGTGGCCCTCACGCAGTACGTCGTGGTCATCGTGCCGGCAGCGATCGCGCTCATCTTCCAGGGCCAGATCGCGGCCATGATCCTGGGCGGATCTACCGGAGACCTCGCCCTCCCCTCGGGCCTCACCATCCCGGTCCTGCTCGCCTTCACGATCTTCCTCGTGCTCGGCTTCGGTATGTACGCCGTCCTGTTCGCCGCCGCCGGGTCACTGGTGAGCCGGCAGGAGGACGTCAACCAGATCATCGCGCCGATGATGCTCATCTCGACGGCGGGCTACCTCGTGTCGGTCTACGCCGCGACGGGGCTCTTCGAACTCGACGCGCCCTGGGTCGTGGCCCTCTCGTACGTACCCTTCCTGAGCCCGTACCTGATGCCGACGCGGCTCATGGCCGGCAAGGCTGCCCCGTGGGAAGCGGTCATCGCGATGCTCCTGGTGGTCATCACGATCGCCATCTGCGTGTGGATTGCCGCGCGGATCTACGCCGCCGGCGTACTGATGTACGGCCAGAAGCCGGGGCTTCGGCTGATGGCCCGGGCCCTCCGCACGGGCCGCTAGGCGAGGGACGGCTGCCTGGTCGCAGACCGGCCGTTCCTCCGGGCTCGGCTGCGCGCCACTGGCACTGCCTTCAGCCGACCGCCCACCAGGCGGCCAGCTGGATGATCGCGACTGCGACCATGGCCGCCACCGCCGGGAACGGCGATCGCCACCGCGTGTACACCAGCATGCCAAAGCCGACGAGCGGGACGACCAGGAGACTGGCTGCCGCGACACGAGGATCGAGCGGACCGGGAGCGAGCAGCACGGTCGCGGCGACGAACGCCGCGTTCGTCGCCGCATAGACCGCCCGCAGCCACGGAACCGGCCAGCGGGTCGCGAGTGTCCGCTTCCCGACGCGGGCGTCCGCATCGCGGTCCGGCCACGTCGTCGCCAGCAGGTTTGCCCCCACGAGGAGCGTGAAGGGCAGGAAGACGAGGGCGGCCTCCGCATCAACGGCGCCGCCCGCCACTGCGACGCCGTAGAGCGGCAGCACCATCCCGCCGAGGAGAGAGTTGGTCACCTCCCCCAGCCCGTGCCACCCCAGGGGGAACGGCCCGACCGAGTAGGCCCAGCCGCCGAGGGTGCCCAGGGCCAGCAGCGCGGCCGCAACCGGATGCAAGGTACCCGTGACGGCTGCCGCCACGGCAAGCGCCGTACCCCCCGCGAGGAGCGCCCCTGCCGCGGCAAGCGCGAGCGCCGGGGACCGCCCGGTGCGCGGGAGGGTTCCCGAACCGCCGGAGAATGGCGTACGCACGGTCAGGGCATCGGTCTCGTGGTCGGCATATTCGTTCGCCACGTGGACACTCCCCGCCAAGGGAAGGAAGACCGCCAGGCCCACGGCCCAGCGGACCGGATCGATGGGGACATCGTGTGCCCTCGCAACCGCGATCCCGAGCAGGAAGACCACGGCCTGGAGGAGGAGATGGCTCGGGCGGCTCATGAGGAAGACAAGCACGGCCGTATTGAGTCCTCTCACAGCGGCGCCGGCGCGCGCGTCGGTGTGCAGAGGATGGGTCGGTGCGCGGGTCATCCTGAAGCGCCTGCCGTCGGCCGGACCCGAGAGTGCCCTTGGCCTTCAGGCCTGCGGTGCCCCATTCTGCGCGGGCTCCGCCACTGCCCGCGCTCCTGGAGGTACCGCCCCAAAGCCGCGATGCCCTCGCCGGCGGCGCTGCCGATCTGCTTCGTTGATCCGGCACGGACGTCGCCCGCGGCAAACAGGCCGGGGAGCGAGGTCTCGTAGTGATCGTTCGTGCGCACGAACCCCTGCGGATCCAAACTCACCACTCCACCTAAAGGATGCTACGCGCCGAATGGCTCCGCGGATGCAGGGGTCGCCGGGCAGGAGCGGCAGCGCGCCCGCACCGCGAGCGCGGGTCGGGCGCCGTGAAGGGCGCGGCCGCTATGCTTCGGCCGTGACCGGCAGGAGCTCGCCGATGCGCCTGGGGGCTCTCGCCCTCCTCTTCGGGCTGGCCGTCGTGGGCTGCGGTGCGGCGCCGTCACTCTCAGCGCCCTCCCCTTCCCCGGCCGGCTCATCGTCGTCCTCCGCGGGAACGGCCGTGCCGGCGGCGTCGGGTATCGGCACTGAGCCGCCGTCGGGCGTCTGCTCGCTCCCGCCGCTCCGCCTCCAGGTGGCGCAGCTCCTCCTCGTCCCGGTTCCCGGCACGGAGCCCAACGCATCGAGCCTCGAGATCGTTCAGCAGGGCGTGGGCGGGATCCTCCTCTTCACGTCGAACATCGAATCTGCTCCCCAGTTGCGGGAGCTCATCGCGGCCCTGCAGGCGGAGGCCCAGGTGCCGCTTGTCGTCGCGGTTGACGAGGAGCCCGGACGAGTGGCCCGCCTGGCGCAGGCCGGCGTCCTGCCGGACACGCCGACCGCTCGGTCGCTGGGCAAGAAGCCGGCCTCCGAGGTCCGCGCGATCGGCAAGAAGATCGGCGCGAGCCTCGCGAGCCTCGGCATCACGACCGACCTCGCGCCGGTCCTGGACGTCACCGGCGCCGAGGGGGATTCGGTGATCGGCGACCGCTCGTTCGGATCCAGCCCGGCTGCCGTGTCACGCGCCGGCGTGGCGTTCCTCCGGGGGCTGCAGGAGGCCGGGGTCACCGGCGTCGCCAAGCACTTCCCGGGGCACGGCGAGAGCGTGACCGACTCCCACACCGATCTGCCGGTCGTGGAGTCGTCCCTCGCCCAGCTGCGCAAGCGCGCCCTGCCGCCGTTCGAGGCGGCGATCAAGGATGACGTCCCGGCGGTGATGGTCGGCCACCTCCTCGTGCGTGCGGTCGATCCTTACCTCCCGGCCACGCTCTCCCCGAAGGTGATCGGAGGACTCCTGCGCGGTGAGCTCAAGTTCACCGGGCTTGTCGTGGCCGACGCGATGGACATGGGCGCCATCGCCTCGCGGTGGGACCTGCCCGTGGCCGTGGAGCAGGCGATCGGCGCGGGAATCGACCTGGCCATCCTGTCCGGTGACACGCGCATCGTCGAGGTGATCGACCATCTCGCGGCCGCCGTGGAGGCCGGTCGCCTCCCCGCGTCCCGCGTCCGCGACGCGTTCCTGAGAGTCGAGCGATTCAAGGGCCTGGACCGCTGGGCCGCCTGCGAGTAGAGGCCGGCAGGCTCCGGCAAAATCACGGACGGCACGGGGGGTCGGCCCAGCGGTGCGGCGCCGATGGCCGCGCACCGCGGCCGCGGGCTAGCATGATCAGCGGCACCGCGACCCGCCGGGTCCGCGGCACGGCCACGAGGGACGAACGCGTGGAGTACCGCTACTTCGGCCGATGGCGCGTCGGCGAGCTTCTCCTGCTGATCGCTGCCGGCTTCAGCGCCGTCGCGGTCGTCTTCCCCTGGGCGTCCGCGGGGACCGCGAGCGTGACGGTCGCGAACGCGGGCGAGAACGGTACCCGGTACGCGTTCATCTTCGTGCTGGCCGCCGTGGCCCTCGCGCTCTCGGTGCTCGGGAAACGGCCGTGGGCGGCCTGGGTCGGCGTGGCGATGGGTCCCCCCATCGGCATCGCCTCGTACCTCGCGTTCACCAGTGCCGAGGCCGTGCTCCTCGCGGCAGGCGCTCCGCCAGAGGCGATCCGGGCCGACCTCGGCATCTCCTGCGCGACCGCGGCGGCGATCGCGGCCTTCGCCGGCGGCGTGGTCGAGGTCATCGGGCAACGGCGGCGTCGGGACGGCGGTGACGACCGCGCCTCAGGGTGAGCTGCGGCCCGGCAGCAGTGCCGACAGTGCCGCGGCCGTCGCCACGGCCATGCCGGCGACAAAGACGATCCACGCGTAGTCGTGCGGTAGCCCTCCTGCCACGATCTCACCGGCCTGGAGCGTGAAACTCACGACCACGATCACGCCGCCGGCGATGCCGCCCAGCACCTGCCAGGGCCCGACCGCGACCCGCCCTCCACGGCGAATGCGCAGGGCGGCCCACAACCCGAACCCCACCAGGGCGACGCTCACGACGAGCGGCGCCCAGACCGGGCCGACCCACGGGACCGGGATGAGGAAGAGGAGATCCCAGGTGTCGGGCGCGGGCGGCCACCCGATGAAGACCCACAGCCATGCGTAGTAGAAGATGTCCCATGTACCGAACGCGACGGCAGTCCAGGCCAGCCGCTCGATCGCGCTCCGCCCGGCCAGCCAGCCGACCGCGGCGAGCATGACGAGGGTCGCCATCTCCCGGCCGACCTCGATTACGGCGAACGACCCCACCGCCGCGGGTTCCTGCAACGGGAAGATGACGCCCGGCTCGAGCCCGAGTGCCGCCCGCAGGTACACGACGACGGCCGACTCCAGGTAGGCCATGGCGGCCGCGAACGCCATCACCGCCAGCGCGGCCGCCACGAACTGCCGGTTCAATCCTGACGGCGGGGCGTCGTTCTCCGGGGACATCCCGCTCATCGTGCCAGAGGCCGGCCCGGGTACGCCAGCCCGACCCGTTTCCTGCGCCTACCTGATCGGGAACTGGACCTCGGTGCGGTAGCCGGAGGGCTCGGCCTGGCCCACACCCACGAGGTAGACCTCGCGCGGCGGGCCGGCGAACTCGCGCCCGTGCTCCTCCACCCACGCGGTCACCGCGCGGTATGCGCCGCCGATCCCCTCGTACGGCCCCAGGTGGAGGGTGCAGGCGATGGTCCCGGCGGGAAGGGTGCTGCCGAGCACGCGTCCGGATCCCTCGATCGGATCGGAGACAGGCACCCCCGCCTCCACGTCGATGTCGTCCTCCTTGAACTCGGGGTCGTAGTAGATGACGAACGGAGGTCCTGCCGGGCGCGCGCCCAGCCGGCCGATGAGCTGGAAGAGCTCGCCGTACGCGCCCCCCATGAACGCAGGCATCTGCGCGAGCGAGGTGCGCGCCCGGATGCCGACGATGGGCTGTGAGACCACATCGCGAACGCTGATGTCGTAGTCCATCTGTCCTGTCTCCTCGTGCATGAGCCGCTCGAGATGCGCGACAGCCCCCTGGTAGCCTGCGATCCGCGCACAGAGCTCGCGACGGTGACGGTCGAGCCGCGCCCGAATCTCATCCGGATCGCGCTCGGAAAGGAGCGCGCGGATCTCGTCGAGCGGCATGTCCACCGAACGCAGTGCGCGGATCCGTTCCGCCTCCGCCGCCTGGGCCAGGCTGTAGTACCGGTAGCCTGTATCCGGGTCGATGGAAGCAGGCTTCAGCAGCCCGAGCTCGTCGTAGAGCCGGAGCGCCGGGATCGTCAGCCGGCAGAGCCGGGAGAATCGACCGATCGGGACCAGGTTCCTCATCGCGGGCCCTCTGTCGGCGCGCCCGCGCGCGCCGTCTCCAGTCAGCCTGCCGTCTCACCCGGGGTGAGAGTCAAGGGGGTTCGCCGAGAGATCCTGCGCTCTCAGCGAACCGGATTGGCCCGCAGGAGCGCGACCCCCGCGACGATCACGATGATCGCCCCGATCCCGCCGACGAGCGACCCGATGCCGAAGCCGCTGAAGAGCCCGCCGCCAAAGACGCCGTAGAAGAAGTAGCCCCAGTAGGTCGTGGCTTCGAGTGCGCCGAAGCTCAGGTAGGTCGCCATCGCGAACTGCGTGCCCACCTGGCCGTTGCGACGCAGGAACCCGACGATGATCGGCCCGGCCGCGAGAAGCAGCGGCGTGAAGAGCATCCAGATCGGGAGGCTGATGAGCGACACGCTCGCGTACACGGGGAGGACGATGGCGACCGCCACGATCACGCCGCCGATGATGGCGATGTAGTCGGCCTGGGCGGCAAGCTGCGCCAGCGAGGGCAGCTGTGAAGCCACGGAGGGCCGGCCGGCCGCGGCCCCGCCTGCCGCTGCGGCGGCCCCGGGCGGGGGTCCCTGAGGAGGCCCGGGCGGCGGACCGTACGGCGGCGGCGTTCCGCCTGCGATCGGCGGCGAAGCACCCCAGCCGGCCGACGGCCCGGGGGGAGGCGCGGACGGACCCGGGCCCTGGGCAGCCACGGGGGCCACACCGACCGGTGGAACCGGCGGCAGGCCTGGCGGCGGACCGGGGGGTGGACCCACCGGCGGCGGCGGGACCTGGGCCTGGGGCGGTCCGGCGGCGGGCTTCGCGTCGCGGCCCGTTGGCGCCCCGCACGACCCGCAAAAGGCGGCCGTGGGTCCGACCCGCGTTCCACACTGCTCGCAGAACAGTTCGGCTGCGCTCATCTGGTTCCTCCCTCCGCGGACGCACCCCGGTGCCGGGATCGCCCGTCAGTCACTATTCGAGTTCGCCGCACAGGTCCCGGCCCCCGCCGATGAAGGTCACGATGAGCGGCCAGCCCCTGTCGTACGCCTTCTGGACGGCGCGGCGCTGGGTCGCGGTCAGGACGAGCGTCTTCTTGATCTTTCCGGACACGCCCGACTGCACCCGGATGCTGGCCAGCTTGACGCCCTCACCCCAGCAGTCGCCGGCCACCACGCGGACCCAGTGCCAGCGCGACCCGTTCAGACCGACCATGTCGAGCTTGAGGTGCGTCTTGAGGGGCGCGGGCGGGCTGCTGCTGAACCACCGGTCAAGGGTCGCCGTGCCGTACCAGGTCGCCTGCGTCTGGTTGTAGAGGTAGGCAGTGTTGCGGTAGATCTCGGTCGCTGTGACGGGGCTTACCGCCAGCACGAGCGCGACTCCCGCGGCCGCCAGGGCAGCCACCAGGCTCCTCCGAACCCTCGTCGGGCCCATCGGTTCAGTAGGGCGTTCCAAGGCCTTTCTCCTCCCTCGCGTTTGAGCCTGCCTCACCAGTCTACGTCCCCGGTTCCACGCCGGGAGGGCGTTCCGCGCCCGGCCGCCCCCCGCGGACGGTCGGCGGCGCGCGCCTAGCGGTCGAGCGGCTGCTCGGAGAGCGGCACATCCCAATGGGCCTCCAGCAGCTCGAACCGGCGCTGTTCCTCGGCCGCGTAGAGCGCCTGGTCAGGGTAGAGCCGCTCTGTGAGCGCCCGGTCCGAGTGCGCCTCCACGGCGGGCCAGTCACGGTAGGTGATCGTCACCATGAAGTCCCAGTCAGCGCGCCCGTCGCCGTGGAACCGGGGCGTATACGCCTTGACCTCGTGCATCCGCCCCGAATTCGACCTGGGCCCGGAGGATCGGGTAGTGGTTCCGGGTGAACAGCTCGACGAATTCCTCGTGGTGCCCCCAGCGGGTTCGGTAGTAGTAGGCGATGGTCACCGGGCCTGGCATCTGCGACTCCCTCGAGTGTCTGGGGCAGGACGGTCAACCGTCCGAGATGGCGTCTCGGCTCGCGCCGCCTTGCCGTGGCGCGAGCACGGAAACCGCACGGTAGCACGTCAGGGGGCGGCCTTCCCTCGCCGTTGCGGGTCGGTCCCGAATGGCAGCTGTCTTGTCAGCTATCATGCCCGCACCGTGACGGAGCCGCCGGCCCACCTTGCAGATCCCTCCTCCGGATCGCGCCGCGAGCGGATCCTCGACGTACTGCGCTCCTCCGCGGAGCCGGTCGCCGGGACCGCGCTCGCCCGGGAGCTCGGGGTGAGCCGCCAGGCGATCGTCCAGGACGTCGCGATTCTGCGGGCCGCCGGCGCTCCCGTCGTGGCGACCGTCCGCGGTTACCTGCTGGCCCCCGCCGCGGGCGTTCACGCGAACCGCCTGGTCGTCGCCGTCCGCCATACTGCCGAGCAGGCGCAGGACGAGCTCCAGGCCATCGTGGACGTGGGCGTCCGGGTGGTGGACGTCGCCGTGGACCACCCCATGTACGGTGAGCTGCGTGGCCCGCTCCTCCTCGACTCGCCGGACGACGTCCGGGCGTGGGCGAAGGCCACCGCCGAGACGCGCGCGCACCTCCTGTCGGAACTCACCGACGGCGTCCATCTCCACACGCTCGAGTCGAGCGACCCGGCGCGGCTCGAGCGCGCAGCGGCGGCGCTCGCCGAGCGCGGCTACCTGCTGCCGGGCCCGACGCCGGCCACCTCGGAGCACCCGGATCCCCACCAGTCGAAGGAGCACAACCCGTGACAGCGCCCGAGCCCCAGGGCAGCGCCGCCGAGTCGGTCGAGCACCGCCGCGGTCTTGCCGCCATCAGCCACGAGTACCCGGCACTCGAACAGGTCCCGCCGCGAGCTCGGGTCTTCGGTGGGTGGGACCAGGCCGCCTTCTGGTTCGCCGCCACCTGCCTTCCGGCGGCCTGGTTCTACGGTGCCCTCATGGTAGGCGCGAACGGCATGCCGGGCGCGCTTCTGCTCATGCTCGTGGTCAGCCCGCTCACCCTGGTCCCGTGGGCGTTCCTCGGCTGGATCGCCGCCCGCACGGGCGCCTGCTCCACGGCCATGGTCCGGCCGGCATTCGGGCTCCGCGGGTCGGCCTTCCCGTCCGCCCTCTACCTGGTCTTCGGGTTCGGGTGGGCGGCCGTGAACGTCTTCCTGGGCGCCATCGGGCTGAGCTTCGTCGGCGCCGGCTGGCTGGGCACCCCCGCGTTTCTCGAGCCCGGCTACGAGGGGCCCATGGCAGTCGCCATCCTCATCGTCTGCGCTCTTCAGGCCACCTTCGCCATCGCCGGGCACCGGGTGCTCAAGGTGCTCCAGTGGGGCGCTACGATCTGCCTCCTCGGCCTTGGCGCGGTCCAGCTCTGGCTCGTCTTCACGCACTGGGATCCGGCCGCCCTGATGAGCTGGCAGCCGCCGGCGGGGGGCCTCACCACCGCCATCGGACCCTTCACCTACACGATCACCTTCGCGCTCCTCGTCGATCTCCTCATCGCCTACAACTGGACCTGGGAGTTCATCGGCGACTTCAGCCGCTTCGCCCGCACACCCGCCGCGGGCGCGGGCGGGCCCTTCCTCGGCGCGAACGTGGCCCAGACATGGTGGTTCGGGGTGGGCGCCCTGGGGGTCGTCTACCTGGCCACGACGACGGGGGCCTTCCGTCCCGAGGCGTCGGACCCCTCCTCGCTCACCACGGCGCTCGGTCTCGGCTGGATGGCGGCGGTCATCATCGTGGCCGCAACGATCTCGACGAACGCCGGGAACCTCACCGCTTCGGCGCTCGCCATTTCCAACATCGCCCCGAGCCTGGGGGAACGCCTCGGGCTGCGACGGCTCATCGCAATCGTTGCGGTGATCGTCGTCCCGCTGGCGCTCCTGCCGCTCGCGGTCACCGGCTTCCAGGCAACGTACGTCTTCTGGCTCGACTTCCTGGGGGCGATCGTGGTACCGCTCTGGGTCATCGTGCTGGTGGACTACTTCTGGGTGCGGCGCGGCCGCTACTCGACCGACCTGTTCCGGGAGGCCGGCGGGACGTACTGGTATGGGCGCGGCGTGAACTGGCGGGGATCGCCTGCCTCGCCGGCGGGACGGCCGCGTACTGGATCTTCGCCTATGGCTTCCCGGAGATCCGCGAGCAGATCACGGCCGCGCTGCCGGTGGGAATCACGGTTGGCCTGGTGTACGCCGTCCTGATGCGAGAGGAGCGCCGCGTGGTCGAGCCCAGGGAGGCATCGTGAGCACACCCCGCGTCATCCGCCTCGCACCGGACGACACCGTGGCTGTCGCAGTCGACGCGCTGGCGCCGGGCGACCCGGTCAACCCGCCCGGTTCCGGCGCGGGTGGACTGCTGGCGCGCGACGCGGTCCCCGCGGGCCACAAGGTGAGCCTGGTCGCGATCCCCGCGGGAACGCCCATCCGTCGCTACGGGCAGACCATTGGCTTCGCGGGAGAGGACATCGGGCCGGGGTCGCACGTCCACGCCCACAACGTCACCGCCGACGGCTTCAATCGGGCGTACGAGTTCGCCACCGACCTGCGGCCCCCTCCCCTCGCGGCGACGCCGCGCACGTTCCGGGGCTACCTCCGCCCCGACAGGCGCGCCGGAACCCGCAACTACGTGGCCGTCATCTCGACCGTGAACTGCTCCGCGTCCGCCTCGCGGTTCATCGCGGAGCGCCTGCCGCAGGACGTTCTCGCCTCGTACCCGTCGATCGACGGCGTCCTCGCGCTCACCCACAAGGGCGGCTGCACGGGACCCCTCGACGGAGACGATCACCTCCGACTCGAGCGCGTGCTGGCGGGGTTCGCCGGCCACCCGAACGTGGGCGCCTGCCTGCTGGTCGGCCTGGGCTGCGAGGTTGCGCAGGCAGCATCGGTCATCGAGCGGCAGGGCCTGGGAGGTCGAAGCGGGATCCGAACGCTCGTCATCCAGGAGCAGGGCGGGCTGCGGAGGACCGTCGAGGCGGGGGTGGCGGCGCTTCGCGAGCTCCTGCCGGGGGCCGCCGCAGTGGAGCGGACCGAGCTGCCCGCGTCCATGCTCGTGCTCGGCACCCAGTGCGGGGGCTCGGACGGGTTCAGCGGGATCACCGCGAACCCCGCCCTCGGCGTCGCGGCCGACCTGCTCGTCGCGCAGGGCGGCACGGTCATCCTGCCGGAGACGCCGGAGCTGTTCGGCGCCGAGCACATCCTCACCACGCGGGCAGTGAGCCGCGAGGTCGGGGAGGCGCTGCTTGAGCGCATCCGCTGGTGGGTGTGGTACGCGGGCGTGTTCGGCGCCTCGATCGACAACAACCCGACCCCGGGCAACAAGGCGGGCGGCCTGACCACGATCTACGAGAAGTCGCTCGGGGCGGTGGCGAAGGGCGGGTCCACGCCGCTCACCGCCGTCTACCGGTACGCCGAGGCGGTGACCGCGCCTGGGCTGGTCGTGATGGACACGCCGGGCAACGACCCGATCTCGCTCACCGGGGTCGTGGCGGGCGGCGCGAACGTGTGCGCCTTCACTACCGGCCGCGGCTCCGTCTACGGCTGCAAGCCGACGCCATGTCTCAAGATCGCCACGACGTCCGGGCTCTATCGGCACATGTCGGACGACATGGACCTCGATGCCGGCGTGATCCTGGACGGAGCGTCTGTCGAAGATGTCGGGGCTGCCATCTTCGAGAAGCTCCTCGCGGTGGCAAGCGGCCGGCGGACTAAGAGCGAGGAGCAGGGCGTGGGTGACGAGGAGTTCGCGCCGTGGACGGTGGGCCCGGTTCTGTAAGGACGGCCGGCGGGCTCGGACGGCCGCGGCCGAGCCCGGTGCGCTAGCATCCGTCGGGTGACCGCCCTCTCTCCCACCCGTCGGACGGGAGCCGACGGGGCCGTCGTCCATGCCCGGGGCCTGTCGAAGCGCTTCGGCGCGCTGACCGCCGTCGATGCAGTCGACTTCGACGTCGCTCCCGGGGAGGCGTTCGGCTTCCTTGGTCCGAACGGCGCCGGGAAGACGTCCACCATGCGCATGATCGGCTGCGTTTCTCCCGTGACGGAGGGAACGCTGCGGGTGCTCGGCATGGATCCCGCCACCGCCGGCCCGCGCATCCGCGCCCGGCTCGGCGTGGTGCCGCAGGAGAACACGCTCGACAACGAGCTCACGGTCCTGGAGAACCTGCTCATCCACGGCCGATACTTCGACCTGCCGCGCGGGTTGATCAGGCAGCGGGCGGCCGAACTCCTGGATTTCGTCCAGCTCACCGAACGCGCCAGGGACGAGGTCGAACCGCTCTCCGGAGGGATGAAGCGCCGGCTCACGATCGCCCGGGCGCTCATCAACGAGCCCGACATGCTTCTCCTTGACGAGCCAACCACCGGACTCGACCCGCAGGCCAGGCACCTGCTCTGGGACCGCCTCTACCGGCTGAAGCAGCGCGGCGTCACCCTCGTCCTGACCACCCACTACATGGACGAGGCCGAGCAGCTCTGCGATCGCCTCGTGATCATGGACCGGGCCCGGATCGTGGCCGAGGGCTCGCCTCGCGAGCTCATCGACCGGTATGTCACGCGCGAGGTCCTGGAGCTGCGCTTCCCGGCCGAAACGCAGGCGGCCCTCTACGCGGAGGCCGTCTCGGCATCGGCGGACGCCGGATCGGACAAGGCACCACTCGCACCACACGAGGTCGAGCCCGTAAGTGCCGTGGCAGGCCCGTACGCGCTGGAGTCGGGCACAGCGGGCAGCGGCCGGGCAGACGCCCCGGATCTGGGCGACGGGCGGGAATCGCGCCGGGCAGCACATGACGGGACCACGGCAGGTGAGGCCACCTCGGGCGTGCCGGAGGGCTGGTCGCCCGGTGAGCTCAGGGGCGCCCTCGAGGGGTCATCCGAGCGGGTCGAGATCCTGCCAGACCGCACCCTCCTCTACACGGTCGACGGAGAGGCCGCGGCGGCGGCCGTCCACGCACGGGGCCTGCGCCCGGATAGTGTCCTCGTTCGGCGCAGCACCCTGGAGGACGTGTTCCTGCGGCTCACCGGGCGTCGGCTGATCGACTGATGAGCGCGGTCGCGCGGCCAGCGCCCTCGCGGGTGCCCGGGATCCACGTGCTCGAGTTCAACGTCGCGGTCTACCGCCGCAACTGGCGGGGGTCGGTCTTCTCGTCGTTCCTCGAGCCCGTGCTCTTCCTCGCCGCCATGGGCGTCGGCCTGGGATCGTTCGTGAGCAGCGGAGGCGGCACGGTCGGCGGGGTGAGCTACCTCGAGTTCCTCGCGCCCGGTCTCCTCGCGGCGCAGGCCATGCAGACCGCCTCCGGCGAGGCCGCGTGGCCGATCCTGGGCAGGGTGAAGTGGGACAAGACCTACTTCGCCATGCTGGCTTCGCCGCTCGGGGTGGGTGACCTCCTGGTGGGCGAGATCATATGGATCACCCTGCGGATGGCCATGGTCTGCACGGTCTTCTTCGGCGTGATGGTGGCATTCAGGGCCGTATTGTCACCTCTTGGCATCTTCGCGATCCCGGCCGGGATGCTCACCGGGCTCGCGTTCGCTGCGCCGATCATCGGGTACTCGGCACGGCTGAACAACGACGCGGGCTTCAACGCCCTCTTCCGGTTCGTGATCACGCCGCTCTTCCTGTTCAGCGGGACGTTCTTCCCCATCGACCAACTGCCGGCCTTCCTGCAGCCGATCGCCTACGTCACGCCTCTGTGGCACGGGGTGAGCCTGACGCGGGGATTGACGCTGGGGACGATCGAACCGGCCCTGGCCGTCGTGAACGTGGCTGTCCTCTTCGCGTACGTCGCCGCGGGCCTCGTGGTTGCCCGGGTCTCGCTCGCGCGGAGGCTCGTCACGTGACCGCCGCACGCCACCAGGCGACGCTCGCCCTGCGGGTGCTGCCGCCCGTTCTTTTCAGGAGCCGACGCGCGGGACGGCTCGTCGAGCGGAACATCATGGTCTACCGGCGAGCCTGGATGGTCATCTTCTCGGGCTTCTTCGAGCCGCTCTTCTACCTGCTCGGGATCGGGTTTGGAATTGGGACGCTCGTTGGGACGATCACCGGCCCCGAGGGCCAGGCGATCCCCTACACGCTCTACGTGGCGCCGGCTCTCATGGCGTCATCGGCGATGAACGGCGCGATCTACGACAGCACGTTCAACGTGTTCTTCAAGCTGCGCTACGCGAAGACGTACGACGCGGTGCTGGCCACGCCGCTGGGGATCGGGGACGTGGCCATCGGCGAGATCACCTGGGCGCTTCTCCGGGGTTCGATCTACGCTGCCGGGTTCATCCTGGTCATGCTCGCCCTCGGGCTCGTGGCGTCGCCCTGGGCGGTGTTCGCGCTGCCGGCTGCCATGCTCATCGGCTTCGCCTTCGCCGCAGTGGGTGTGGCGGTCACCACGTTCGTCCGCTCCTGGCGCGACTTCGACCTCGTCCAGATCGTGCTGCTCCCGCTCTTCCTCTTCTCGGCGACCTTCTACCCGATCTCGGTGTACCCGGAACCGCTGCAGATCGTGGTCGCCCTGACGCCCCTCTATCACGGCGTCAGCCTGCTGCGCGGCCTGACGACCGGGGCGGTGGGGCCGTACATGCTGATCGACGCAGGCTACCTGCTGCTGATGGGGCTGATCGGGCTGGCGATCGCGGCCGCGCGGCTGGAGCGCGCGCTGCTCAAGTAGGGGCGCGACCGGCAGGCCTGATCAGCTCGGGGTGAGGCTCGACCAGGCGTCCTGGCTGGCGAAGAGCAGATCGTGCATCTCCCAGAACTTGTCCTGCGCGCCGGCGCACTCGGCGGCGACCGCCGCGCCGGGGGCGTTCGGATGGATCTGCGTCAGCGGGAACTGGGCGAAGCCGAGCGAGACGTCGGCGCCGAGCAACGGCTTCAGGCTGGCGTACGTTTCGTCGATCCAGCGCTTGCAGTACGGGCACTGGAAGTCGCTGAACTCGATGACCTTCACCTTCGCGCCCGGGCTTCCCTCGACGGCCATCCCCTCCACCTTCGGCGCCTCCTTGAGGATCTCGAAGTACGGGGGGCTGTTGGCGGCGAGTTGCTTGATCGTGTCGGAGTAGCCGTCGAGCGAGGTCGGGCTGCCCTTGAGTTCAGCCTGGATGACCTCGTTCATGATCGTCCACGGCATCGCGCCGACGAGCCGCTTGTTGTTGATGAAGAACGTGGGCGTGCCCCCGACACCCGCGGCGATGCCGACCTGTTGCTGTGCGTCCACCCTGGAGGCGACCGCGGCGTCCTTGAGGCAGGCCTGGAACTTCGGGAGGTCGAGGCCGAGCTGCGAGGCGAACGCCTCGAAGGCAGCGCTGGTGGGCGGTGCCGGCGTGGGCACGGGCGTCGCGGTGGGAACGGGCGTGGCCGTCGGCACGGCCGGTGTGGCGACCGCGACCAGCGTCGGGCCGGCGGAGGGGACCGCGGCCCCGGCCGCGCCAGAGGCCCAGCTGTCGCGCGAGTACCAAACGGCTCCCGCGATGATCGCGGCGCCGATGATCACGGCGATCGGCGTGAGGAAGGCGGTCCACAGGGGCTGGCCGCTGCGGAGCGAGGATCCCGGGCCGGTGCCGGCGGCGGTCACGCGCTCGTAAACGGTCGGGGCTTCGCCGGTCGAGGACTCGGACGGGTGGGCAGAAGCGACCGGCTCTGCCGACGCTCCCTCTTCGCTCGCGCCGGCGATGCCCGAGCCGACGGCCTCCATCGGCGCGGCTGCGGTGCCATCCGGGAGTTCGCGATTCGGCGTTGGCTCATCCATTGGGAATCGACCTCATCGACTGAAGCCCGGGCTCGCGTGCGTGGTGACGGGCCGAGCGCTGCGACAGCCTACCATCCGCGGCCCCGAGACCCGTTCCACGGAGGGCAGGACCGCGGGCCGCAGCTTGGCGAGGCGCTCGCGGAGGGCTATCGTGGCCCCATGGCAACCGGGTCCGATCCGGCCGCCCAGTGCCTCCTGTGGGCGCGTGCGAGCCGGCGACGACTGTACTCGGCGATGGCGCTGAGCCAACCTGGGCCGGACCGCCTGCGGGAGACCGACCGGGCCGGCGAGCTGCGCCTCGGGCTCATCGCGCTCGATCACGCGCTGAACGCGGCCCGGTGGATGCTGCCGGGTGGAGCTGCAGGGGTCGGCCACGTACCCCGGGGCACGGACACTGAAGGCCCCGCCGGCTCAGGCCTCATGGACCTCGCGGGCTTCGAGGCCGTGCGCGAGCGTGTCCGCGGCATTCGCAACGTCATCACGCACTTCGATGACCGGATCGCGGCCGGCTACGCCGCCGAGGTGGAGGCGACGCCCGACGGGGTCACCGCACGCCAGCGCGGGATCACCTTCAGCCTCGGCTTCGAGGAATGGGAGCGCTGGCTCGACGACCTCGAGCGGTGGTGCGGCGCCGTCCCGAGCGGCGAGCCGGCGGAGGCGCCCACAGGCAGCTGCGCGGGCAGGATTCCGCCGCACATCCCGGCGCGGCAGGCAGAGTAGCTGACCGGCCACCGCGGAGGAGGAGCGGGTGGCCGGTCAGCCGTGCCGCGTCAGTCCGCGGCTTCGATCCAGGCGATCGGGGTCTTCACGTCAACCTCGTCGCCCGGCCCGTGGACGATCTCGACGAGGGTGCCCGTGGTGGGCAATTCCAGCTCGACCATCGCCTTCTCGCTCTCGATGTCGGCGACGATCTCGCCCTTCTCGACCGGGTCGCCCACCGCCTTGCGCCAGGCCTGGACAACGCCGGTCTCCATCTCGTAGTTCAGCTTCGGCATCTCGATCGCGACGCGCATCAGGCGGCATCCCCTTTCACGGCAGCCCGGACCGCGTCCACGATCCACTCGGTCTGCGGCAGGACCGCATTCTCCAGCTTCGGCGCCATGGGCAACGGGAAGTTGCGCGCAGCGACCCGGCGAATCCCCGTCTTCAGCGACGCGAACCCACGGCCTGCGACGAACGCGGCGATCTCTGCACCGTACCCCGTGCGCTCGGGCGCCTCGTGGACGATGACGAGGCGACCCGTCTTCGCGACCGATGCGAGGAGCGCTTCCTCGTCGAGCGGGACCAGGGACCGCAGGTCGATGACCTCGGCCTGGATCCCCTCGGCCGCCAGCTTCTCTGCCGCCTCGAGCGCCTTGTGGACCATGAACGACCAGGCCGCGATCGTGCAGTCACTTCCCTCGCGCTTGACATCCGCCTTGCCCAGCGGCACGAGGTGCTCGCCATCGGGCACCTCGCCCTTGAGCATGTACAGGCTCTTGTGCTCGACGAAGAACACCGGATCATCCAGGCGGATCGCGGTCTTGAGGAGCCCCTTGGCGTCCGCCGGGGTCGACGGCGCGACGACGAGCATGCCCGGGATGTGCGTGTAGAGCGACTCCAGGGACTGACCGTGCTGCGCTGCGGACGACCGATAGCCGCCGGCGGGGGTCCGAATCACCATCGGCACCGTCACCTGGCCGCCCGTCATGTACCGCGCCTTCGGCACCTGGTTGACGAGCCCGTCCATGGCCATCACGGTGAAGTCCATGTGCATGAACTCGACCACCGGTCGCAGTCCCGTGATTGCGCAGCCGAGCGCGGCGTCCAGGAGCCCGTTCTCGGAGATCGGCGTGTTCAGCACGCGGTCGTCGCCGTATTGCGTGGAGAGACCCTGGGTGACCCGGAACGTCCCGCCCCACGGGTCGCGGAGGTCCTCGCCGAAGAGGAAGACGCGGGGATCGCGATCCATCTCCTCGCGGAGGGCCTCGTTCAGTGCTTCACGGAAACGCATCACAGTCATCGAACGGCTCCTCCGAAGGCGGCGAGCGTTGCCGGATCGGCGTACAGGTCCTCGAACGCCCACTCGACCGGGGGCTCGGGCTCGGCGTCCGCCCACGCGATCGCGGCGTCGATCCGCTCCTTCACGCGAGCATCGATCGCGTCCATCTCGGGCTCGGTGAGACCGCGCTCTGACACGAGGCGGCTGCGGGCGACCGAGAGGGGATCACGTGCCTGCCATGCGGCGACCTCCTCGGGCGTGCGGTACGCACCGACGTCGGAGGTGTTGTGGCCGTAGCGCCGATACGTGGAACAGGTCAGGAAGCTCGGACCACCGCCACCGCGCGTCCGCTCGACCGCCCGCTTCGCGGCATCTGAGACCGCCTCGACATCGTTCCCGTCGACCGCTTCCGCATGGATGCCGTAGCCCTCGACGTAGCGCACGACGTCCGGGATGCCGCGGTACGCGCGCGGCGACGTGGATTCGGCGTACTGGTTATCGGTCCGCACGTAGATGACCGGAAGCTGCCAGAGCGAGGCCATGTTCAGGGCCTCGTGCGTGAGACCCTGGGCGATCGCGCCGTCGCCCGTGTACACGACGACGACGCTGTCACGGCCCTGCTTCTTCATCGACAGCGCGGCACCCGTCCCGATCGGCATGCTCGCGCCCACGATGCCGTTCGCGCCGAGCACTCCGAGCGCCACGTCAGTGACGTGCATCGAACCGCCCTTGGCGCGGCAGTAGCCCGGAGCGCGCGCGAGGAGCTCGGCGAACATCCGCTCGATGCTCGCGCCCTTCGCGATGATGTCGCCGTGGCCGCGGTGGGTGGTGATCATGAGGTCATCGGGACGCAGCCACATGCTCACGCCCGTGGATACCGCTTCCTGCCACACGGACACGTGGACGAAGCCCGGGACGCGCGCCTCGCCGTGCATCCGGACGAGCGACTCCTCGAACTCCCGGATAAGACACATCGTCTCGTACGCCCGGAGGAACTCCGGTTTGGTGAGCAAATCGCACCTCCTCCTCGTGTCCACGCTGTTGACAGAGCCTATCATACCACCATACTGGCATCCAGTAGGATAACAGCTTGCGCGGCTACGTGTGGTGATCCAGGGGCGTCCTCACCGTGCGGCGGGCCTGGCGGGCGACCCGCAGGAAGCTCGCAACGTGGTGCCAGGGCCGGATGTGGCTGGGTTCGCCGGCGTAGATGGTCCGGATGGGAACCCACTCGAGAGCGTAGCCGGCGCGGATGCACGTGGTGATCATCTCCACCTCGAACTCGAAGCCGGTCTCTTCGCTGTCCAGGACGGCCTCCATGAGGCGTCGGCTGATTAGCCGGTAGCCCGACTGGTTGTCGGGGATGCGCTGTCCGACCGCCCACGAGAAGACCGCGGTCCCGAGCTCGTTTGCGAGGCGGCGCACGAGCGGGATCTGACGGAAATCGCGCCTGCCGATGATCAGGTCGGCGTGGCGCCGGTTCCACGCCTCCAGGAAGCCCGGGAGGTCGGCCGGATCGTGCTGGCCGTCCGCATCGAGCGTGACGACGGCCTCGCACCCGCCCGCGATCGCCCGCCGAAACCCGGCGCGCAGGGCCGCCCCTTTCCCCTGGTTCGGGTGCTGCACGAGCACCGTCGCACCGGCATCGCGCGCTACGGCGGCCGTCTCATCGGTCGAGCCGTCGTCCACCACGAGCACCGGCAGGTGGGCGCTCGCTCCGCGCACGACCGCTCCAACCCGCGGCGCCTCGTTGTGGGCGGGGATCAGGGCGAGGACCGGGGACAGGGCGCTGGGCTGCACGGCCGTATTGTCGCCGGGCGGCTATCCCGCGGTGAGACAATCCGAACCGGGCGGGAGGCTCCAGCGCGCGGCCCGTTTCCCTGGCCGCGGCTGGGACAGCCCGGGCCCCCTGCGGCATCTAAGGGTCATGGCGAGCCTCGGCGAAATGGCGAGCATCGCACCCGGCACCGCGAACGCATCGGTCGTGCAGCTGGCGGCCGAGGGTGACGAGACCGCCTTCGCCCGGATCGCCGCAGCCCACCACGCCGAGATGGTCCGGGTCGGCTACGTCGTCTGCGGCGACTGGAGCCTCGCGCAGGATGCAGCCGAGTCGGCCCTGTGGATCGCCTGGCGGAAGCTCCCCTCGTTGCGAGATCCCGAACGGCTGCGCCCCTGGCTGCTTTCGGTGGCTGCGAACGAGGCCCGCCAGCTCGTCCGCCGCCAGTATCGCCGCGCGGTCGTCGAGCTCAAGCTCAGGCCCCTCGACGCTGCCGACTGCGATCCGTCCACCGAGATCGATCGGCTGGACCTTGCCAACGCCCTCCACCATCTGAAGCCGGAAGACCGGACCCTCCTCGCCCTTCGCTACGTCGCAGACCTCGACTCGGCCGAGATCGGTCCGCTCGTCGGGTTGTCGGCATCCGGCGTCAGGTCACGCCTGTCGCGCCTGGTGGACCGCCTCCGGAAGGAACTCACCGATGACTGAGCACGACGCGTTCGAGACCCGCCTCCGCGACGCGCTCGGTCGCTACGTCGAGGCCGGCCCGACCGAGTTCGACGCGGCCGGGTTTGCACGCACGGTGGCAGCAGCCGCACCAAGGCGTCAGGCTCGGGGGCTCGCCCTGCCCTGGCGTCTCGCGGGTATGCCGAGGGTCGCCTGGATCCTGCTGGTCCTCGCCCTCGCGGTCGCCCTCATCGGCTCGGTCCTGTTCGTCGGCGCGCAGCAGCACAAGGACAGCCACCCGGCCGCATGGCAGCGGGTGGCCTTCCCGGCGGCGGGCTCGGTCAGCGACGTGATCCAGACGCCGGCCGGCGTCCTCGCCGTGGGAGGGGCCGGGGGCTGCATTCGGCCAAGCCGAGGTGTGGACGTCCCCCGACTGCGTCAACTGGACGCTGGAGCCTGCAATCGACGCGTTCCGCGACGGCATGATCACGGCCATCGCCCGCGGCGGTCCGGGCTACATCGCCGCGGGCTACCGATCCACCTCCAGCGGGGATCGAGTCGCGGTCTGGACCTCGCCCGACGGCCAGGCATGGACCCGGGTTCCCGACGACCAGCTCGTCACCGAGTCCGGGTTCTCCGTTGGCGACATGATCAACGACCTCGAGTCCCTCGACGGCCGCCTCGTCGCCCAGGGCTGGAGCGACAAGGCGGGCCTCCAGACCTTCTGGATCTCCGACGACGGTGTGCAGTGGAATCGGGTCGAGAGCTTCGACCGATTCAGGGTCAACTCACGCCGGGTGGGGCCCGTATCCGCTGGCGGTCACTGCGGGCGGCCCCGGGCTGGTGGCCGTCGGGATCGGGAGAAACCCTGATCTCATCGAACCCATCGGGGAGGCGGCGTGGTGGTCATCCGATGGGCTGACCTGGACCCCGGCATCCGCGGATGCCCGGAAGGCGGACAACCGGCTGGAGAGCGTCGCGGCGGGCCCGGGCGGCACGCTCGTCGCCATCGAGAACACACGTCGACTATCACCCTCTCGTCTGGCACTCCGCAGACGGCCTCAGCTGGTCCGCGGCGGCCGACATGACCCCGTTCGCACCTGCGGCCCCCGCGTATCCCCGGCCATCAGGGTGGGATTCGGCCCAACCCGTGTGGCCGTCATATGTCTTGACCTCCGCAGTGACCGCGGCGGGGGCCGGCTTCGTCATCGTCGGCGAGGAGGGCGCGACCGACCACTGGGCACGCGTTCCGGCGCGCGGCGTCGTGTGGAACTCGTCCGACGGGCGCACGTGGACCCGCGAGGCCGCCGACCCGACGTTCGAGGGCGCCAGGCTCAGCAAGGTCTTCCCCTGCGGCGACAAGCTGCTCGTGATCGGGTCGTACGAGCAGAACGCGGGACACGCCGACGCGGCGTGGGTCCGGCCGATCGATGCGTTCGGGCCGCCGACGCAGGTCCTGCCGACGCCGACCCCGTCACGCAGGTCCGGCCGACGCCGACCCCCCGGCGGCGACAACCGGCGTCGCCGAGGGCACGGACATCCTGGCCACGACACGAGCCCGCGCGACGCCGCCGGCGGCCACCTGCCCACCGGGCACGAATCCCGACCAGCCCGGACCGGCCGACCAGCTCCGTCCCACCCGAGATGTAGGCACCCTGTGGGACCAGACGATGGCCTTCGACCGGCGGGCAGGCAGGATCGTCCTCCTGGCCCTGGCCTCCAGCTACGCAACTCCGACCAGCAACGCCTCGCGAACCTGGACCTTCGACGTGTGCACCAACACCTGGCAGCTGATGCAGCCAGACCAGGAACCGCCAGGCGGCGCTTCCTCGCTTGCGTACGACGCCGATTCTGACCGCACCGTCGCACTGGTCAGCTCCGAAGCGAGGCTGGAAACCTGGATCTACGACCTCGCGGCGAACCACTGGTCCCGGGGCACCGACGCACCGCTCGACGCAGACGGTCTCATCTACGACCCGGTGTCCGGGCTCCTTGTCACGCGCGTTGGCTCGGGCGACGGCAACGCGGGCGTCTGGGCGTACGAGGTCGAGACGGACACCTGGACAAAGGTGCGGCAGGAAAACCTACTTGCGGCCGCTGGGGGCTTCCGGGCGTTCGGCTACGACGCCTCGATCGACCGGCTGGTGGGGTGGAACGCAGCTCTTGGCACCTGGCTGTTCGACCCAAGAGCGGGCACGTGGACCCCGGTACGAACGGGCGACCCGGCGTTCTCTCCGACGTGCTACGCGCCGTGCGGCACCAGTGTGGGGTTCGACGAGGCAACGGGCATGGCGGAGTTCGTGTCCGGCCTGGGCGACAGGGTGATCGGGTACGACGCGAAGGCACAAAGCTGGACCGGGACGGTCGTGGGGAGCCTGCCCTACACAGCGTGCCTCGCCAACGACGCCGTCTACGACGCGCTCAGCAGGCGCATCGTCTGTGTATCCGGATACGACGACGGGAAGGCCACCGGCGTGAGCGCCTTCGACTCACGCACACGGCAGTGGATCTCTCTTCTGGATCCGGTCCCGCCCGCAAGTAGCACCGCATCCCCGGCCCCGTCGCCCTGACGGGCATCTCCCCGCCCGTGCTGGACGGCACAAGCCCAACCCGTCCAGCCGCGGTTCCCGCCGGTAAGACAATGCCTGGTGAGACGGGAGCCGCATCGGCGCCAGTCGCTTCGGCCCTCGCGAGTGTCAGCCTGCCATCGGCTTCGGGGCCTTCGGCGACGGGTGGACCAGCGCACGGACCCGGGCGAGGAACCCGACGCGGTCGGCGGGCGCCTTCGCCGTCGTGGCGTGCGTGGTACTGCCGGACGATCGTCATTTGCCCCTGTGGCATTGCCCGGTACATCTGAGTCCCTGCCTTCCGATCCGCCTGGTGCCTTCTCGCGGCTGGTGGGTTCGATGGAAGGATCATGAGGCGGGAGACTCAAGCAGGCGACCCCGTGATAGACAACGGGAGAGTGTTCTTCGTGCAGCGCCACACGTCGCGCCGGCGACATCCGAGGTGTCGCCCATGGAGACGGTTACGCGCCGCGCGACAGAGACGAACGGCCCTTGCCAGGCGCCCGTCCCAGGGTGGAGCCTTCGGTCCAGGCGCCGAGGCACGGCGCGGGGTGGGAACGGAGGGAAGAGGGATGACGGGGCCTCGACGCGATCTGAACATCGGAGGACTGATCTTCGGGGCGATCCTCCTGCTCGTCGGCGTCTACTACCTCCTGCGCAACACGCTCGGGTTCGACATCCCGGAGCTCAACTGGGACATCATCTGGCCGATCATCGTGATCGCGCTGGGTATCGGAATCGTCTACAGCGTCTGGCGGTCGCGCCAGGGCCCGAGCGCGTAGGAGTACGCGCCGGGGGAAGGCCCCCCTGCGGGGACCGAGTCGCTACGGCTCGCCGACAGGCAGCGCCCACGGCCGGACCGGCTATTCGACGAGCGGTGCCTCGCGGACGACGGTGCCAGGCGATCGCGGTTACCGGACCCCTGGTCGATACGTGCCGGACGGCAGACCGCTCGTTCCCCCGGCCACCGGGGCTACGCGGCTGGCCGTCCAGGATGCGAGGAGCCGCCGCGGATCTGGATCGCTGCTAGCCCCCCAGCCAGCCCTTGATCCGCTCCCACAGAGAAGGGGAACCGGACGGAGCTGCGGCCGCCGCGGGTGCCGCGACGGCGGCGGCCGCTTTGGCCCCCTTCTTGACGACCGGCGTGTAGAAGTCGGGCGCCTCCCGCAGGCGCGCGGCGACCGCCTTGCCTGCCTCTGCCAGCTGCTCGTCCGCGACGCCCTCCGTCGCCGAGGCGAGTTCCACGCCCATCCCGATCCGGAACTTGTCGAGGCTGAAGGCCTCGTTCTTGAAGTCGATCCCCAGCTGCGTGGCCACCGCCGCCGCCTCGACCGCCGTGAGCTTGTTGGAACCCGACATCGTCTCCCTCCCTTGACGCGGTGCATTCGTCGCTAACCTGCGGGCAGTCTAGGACGACGCACGACCCTCGCCAAGCCACCATTTGCCGTGAGATCCGTCCCCGACGGTGCCGTTCGAAGCGTCATTTGACGGAAACGCGTCGGAGGCGTATAAACGCGGGCTTTCGCGGACGCCCCGGCCACGTCCCGCTCCGAGCTATGGAGCAGACCGGGGCACCGGCGGTGCCGGATCCGCGGGCAAAGGACGATACGATGGCCGTCGCAACGAAGGCCGAGCGCAAGCGCCTGGACGCTCCCGACGAGACCCGGAAGTTTCCCAGGGGCCGCACCGAGGTGGTCACCGTCGGTGGCACCACCCTTGGACGGTTCACCCTCGAGCCGGGCTGGCACTGGGTCGAGCACGTGAAGCCCATCGCCGGTACCGACCTCTGCATGGTGCCGCACCTCCAGTACGTGATCTCCGGTCGACTGCGCACCCGGCTGCAGTCCGGCGAGGAGTTCGAGGTGGGCGCCGGCGAGGCGGCGTGGATACCGCCCGGCCACGACGGCTGGGTCGTCGGCAACGAGGCGTTCGTCGGTATCGAGGTCATGGGCGCCGCCGAGTACGCCAAGCCGAAGTAGGCGTCCCCAACGGTACGGACCGCCCGCCCAAGCGAGCGGTCCGTACCGTTCCGCGGTCGGGATGGTGCCGGAGTGCGTGGGCCGCCGGCCGATGCGCACCGGCACCCCCTCTTGGTAGGTCCTAGCGACGATTGGCCTGATGGGCCCTTGCGCGGCGCGCGCGCGTCAGGTAAGAGGGAGATGTAGCGCGGCCTGTGCCGCGCTACCCCAAGGCACGCTTAACGTGCCAGCGGCGGGTCAACGCACGAGCGCAGGGCGTCTTGGCGCCCGGGGGAGGTTGTAGTGGGCGAGGGAACCAGCGCGCGGCCGTCGCGCCGCGCTCTTCTGGCTGCAGCTGGAGGGGCCGCGGCGGCGCTAGCGGCGGAGTCCCTCGCTCGACCACTGTCGGCAGTCGCGGCGGATCATGACTCGGTGAAGCTGGGCGAGGTGAACCTCTCCTCGAGCGAGACGTCGATCCGCTACCAGCGCGCGGATGCCATGGTGGCGCCCGCCTTCAGCGTCCAGAGCAGGAACCAGGGCGCCGCCATCCACGCCGAGGGGGACGGTCTGGCGGTCTCCGCGTATAGCCCCCAGGGCACAGCGTTGATGGCGGCGGTGGATGGCAGCGGCTCACAGCCCGCAGTGCAGGCCGAGTGCGTCAACGGGCCCGCCGTCTGGGGCTCCTCGGAGGCGGCTCCCGGCGTCCGGGGAACCGGCCCCATCGGCGTCGCCGGAGAGTCGACCGCGGGGATCGGAGTACGAGCCGTCTCCGGGACAGGCGCCGCCCTCAAGGTCGAAGGAGCGGTGCAGTTCAGCAGTTCGGGGCTGGGCACCGTGCTGAAGGGCGCGGCAAGCGCGAAGGTAGTACCGCCGGTGCCGCTCGGCCAGAGATCGAAGATCCTGGTTACGCTCATGTCGGATCCCGGCCGAGCGACGTTGAAGTACGTCCGGGTCTTCGACAATACCCGCTCGAGACTGCCGTCGTACTTCATCGTCTACCTCACCGCGACGGCCCCGGCCAACGTGAGGTTCGCCTGGTTCGTCATCAGCTAGCGCCGGGACGGCCGGGTCGCGGTCTGCCATAGTGACTGCGAGGACAGTGCACCCGAGGAGACCGCAAGCGTGGCCAGCCCGGAGTTCCAGTACTACGATCCATTCCCGCGAGGTGTGGACGGGACCTCGTACCGACTCCTGACAGGCGAAGGGGTCTCAACGGCCGTGTTCGAGGGCTCGGAGGTCCTGAAGGTCGAGCCGTCCGCCCTCACCTTCCTGGCGCGAGAGGCCATGCGGGAGTGCTCCTTCTACCTGCGCCGCGCCCACAATGAGCAGGTCGCCGCCATCCTCTCGGACCCGGATGCGTCGGACAACGACCGTGGCGTTGCCCTCGCCTTGATGCGCAACGCGGAGATCGCCGCGATGGGCGTGCTCCCCGTCTGCCAGGACACCGGAACCGCCACGGTCGTCGCGAAGAAGGGCCAGCAGGTGTGGACGGGTGCCCGCGACGAGGAGCACCTCTCGCGAGGCATCTGGGAGACGTACCAGGAGGAGAACCTGCGCTACTCCCTGGTGAGCGCCCTCTCCTTGTACGAAGAGAAGAACACCGGGGACAACCTTCCGGCCCAGATCGACATCTTCGCCGTCCCGGGCGCAGCGTACGAGTTCCTCTTCCTGGCCAAGGGCGGCGGATCGGCGAACAAGACGATGCTCTGGCAGGAGACGCGGGCGCTCCTCGACCCGGCGAGGCTCGAGGCGTTCCTGGTCGAGAAGATGCGCTCACTCGGCACCGCGGCCTGCCCGCCGTATCACATCGCGATCGTCATCGGCGGCACCTCCGCGGAGGCCTGCCTCAAGACCGTCAAGCTCGCCTCGACCGGCTACTACGACGGGCTCCCCACGATGGGCGGCCCGCACGGCGTTGCCTTCCGCGACCTCGAGCTCGAGGCGAAGCTGGCGGACGCTGCGAAGTCGCTCGGGATCGGCGCCCAGTTCGGCGGCACCGCCTTCGCCCACGACGTGCGGGTCATCCGCCTTCCCCGCCACGGCGCCTCGCTGCCGGTGGGAATGGCCGTCTCCTGCTCCGCGGACCGCAACGCGAAAGCCCGCATCGACCGCGACGGCATCTGGCTCGAGGAGCTGGACCACGATCCCGGCCGCCTCCTCCCCGCCGAGTACCGGACGGGGAAGCATGAGCACGGCGTCCGGATCGACCTGGATCGGCCGATGCCGGAGATCCTCGCCGAGCTCTCGAAGCACCCGGTGTCCACTCCCCTCCTCCTCACCGGGACCCTCGTGGTGGCCCGCGACATCGCCCACGCAAGGTTCAAGGAGCGCATCGACGCGGGCCTGGGCGTACCCGAGTACTTGCAGAGGCACCCCGTCTACTATGCCGGGCCGGCGAAGACGCCGGCCGGGAAGCCGTCCGGCTCGTTCGGGCCCACGACCGCGGGGCGCATGGATTCGTACGTGGATCTGCTCCAGTCGCACGGCGCGTCGCTGGTCATGATCGCCAAGGGGAACCGCAGCGCGGCGGTGACCGAGGCCTGCCGGAAACACGGGGGCTTCTACCTGGGCTCCATCGGCGGCCCGGCCGCGGTTCTCGCCGAGGAGAACATCCGCTCGGTCGAGTGCATCGACTTCCCGGAGCTGGGCATGGAGGCCGTCTGGAAGATCGAGGTGGTCGATTTCCCGGCCTTCATCCTCGTGGACGACAAGGGCAACGATTTCTACCGCCAGCTGGGCCTGTAGCCGCGCGGCGAAAGGAACCGCGCAGCGGACCCCCTTGGCCGTATAGAATTGCGCTTCCCCGGATTCTGATGAGCAATGACGCGAAGCGAGGAAGCGCCATGGTCCAGCACGCGAAGCTCGAGGCGTGGGTCGAGGAAGTGGCCGCCATGTGCCAGCCGGACCGCGTCCACTGGTGCGACGGGTCGGCCGCCGAGTACCAGGAGATGCTCCGGCTGATGGTCCAGGCGGGCACCGCCATCCCGCTGGACGAAGCGAAGCGCCCCGGCAGCATCTTCGTCCGCTCGGATCCCGCGGACGTGGCCCGCGTGGAGGACCGCACCTTCATCTGCTCGAGGACGAAGGAGGACGCCGGCCCGACCAACAACTGGGCGGACCCGGGCGAGATGAAGGCCATGCTCGCCGGGCTCTTCACCGGGCTCCATGAAGGGCCGCACGATGTACGTCATCCCCTACAGCATGGGCCCCATCGGCTCGCCCATCGCGAAGATCGGCGTCGAGCTCACCGACTCGCCCTACGTCGTGGCCAACATGCACATCATGACCCGCGTGGGAACGCACGGTCCTCGACGTGCTCGGCGAGGACGGCGAGTTCGTCCGCGGCCTGCACTCGGTCGGCGCCCCGCTCGGCCCGAGCGATCCCGACTCGCCGTGGCCGTGCAACGCGCGAGCACAAGTACATCTCGCACTTCCCCGAGACGCGCGAGATCTGGTCGTTCGGCTCGGGCTACGGCGGCAACGCCCTGCTCGGCAAGAAGTGCCACGCGCTGCGCATCGCCTCGGTCCAGGCGCGCGACGAGGGCTGGATGGCCGAGCACATGCTCATCCTCAAGCTCACCAACCCGGACGGTGACGTGAAGTACGTCGCCGGCGCCTTCCCCTCGGCCTGCGGCAAGACCAACCTGGCCATGCTGAACCCCACCGTCCCCGGCTGGAAGGTCGAGACCGTCGGGCGACGACATCGCCTGGATGAAGTTCGGGCCGGACGGCCGGCTGCACGCGATCAACCCCGAGGCGGGCTTCTTCGGCGTGGCGCCGGGCACGAGCATGAAGTCCAACCCGAACGCCCTGCGCACCACCGAACGCAACGCCATCTTCACCAACTGCGCGATCACCCCCGACGGCGACGTCTGGTGGGAGGAGATGACCGACCAGCCGCCGGCCGAGCTGATCGACTGGCTGCGCCGGCCCTGGATCACCGGGAGCGGGGCGCAAGGCGGCGCATCCCAACGCCCGGTTCACCGCGCCCGCCCGGCAGTGCCCGGTCATCGCGCCCGAGTGGGAGGATCCCGCGGGCGTGCCGATCGACGCGATCCTCTTCGGCGGCCGGCGCTCGCACGTCGTGCCGCTCGTCATCGAGGCGTTCGACTGGCAGCACGGCACGTTCCTGGGCGCCACGGCCAGCAGCGAGACGACCGCCGCCGCGGTCGGGCAGGTCGGCCAGCTGCGCCGCGACCCGATGGCCATGCTCCCCTTCTGCGGCTACCACATGGGCGACTACTTCGCCCACTGGCTGAAGATCGGGGCACAGGCCGATCCCGGCGAAGCTGCCGCGGATCTTCTACGTCAACTGGTTCCGGCGCGACGCGGACGGCAAGTTCCTCTGGCCGGGCTACGGCGAGAACAGCCGCGTCCTCAAGTGGATCTTCGAGCGACTCTCTGGCGCGGCGGCCGCCGTGGACACGCCGATCGGCCGCCTGCCGGCCGATGGCGCGCTCGACCTGGCAGGCCTCGACGTTTCGCCAGACGCGATGAGCCAGCTGCTGGACGTGGACGTGGATGGCTGGCTGGCCGAGGTGCCGCTCATCCGGGAGCACTTCGCCCAGTTCGGCGATCGTCTCCCGGCTGCCCTGGACGTCGAGGCTGACCGGCTCGAAGCCCGCCTGGCACAAGCGCGTCCGTGACGCCGGCCGGGTGAGGCTCCGCCGGACGACGGAGGGAACCGAGGGGCCGGGAACACCCGCGGCGCCCCGGAGCCAGGGGCAGCGCGAATCCCGGAGACCGCGCTACGCTCCGGGGGTGGATCCCGAGCCGCCGTCCGACGGTGCGACACCCTCGCCGCAGGGCGAACCACCGCGTCCCGTCGCCGTCCCATCGGGCTCCGTGCGGCGGCACAACTACGCCGTCATCCAGGCCGACTCGGTCGCCATGGGCGTCGTCAACGCCTCGACGCCTTACCTCCCCGTCCTCCTGGCCAGGCTTGGCGCGACCAGCACGCTCGTCGGCCTCCTGACGGCGCTGCCGGCGCTCACGGGGGTCGTGCTGGCGCTCCCCATCGGGCGATGGCTGCAACGCAAGCGCAACATCGTCCCGTGGTACAGCCGTTCGCGGCTCGTCGCGCAGATGAGCTACGCGGCGATTGGGGTCGCCATCGTGGTCGCGTCCCCTGAATGGGCGGTGGGCGCGATCCTCGTGATCTGGGCCGCGGCGACCATTCCTCTCACCGTAGGGCTGGTGGCCTTCCCGGTCGTCATGGACGGGGCGTCCGGTCCGGCCGGTCGCTACGAGTTGCTCAGCCGGCGCTGGGCCATCATGGGCCTCGCGACCGCGGTCACCGTCGTCCTCGCGGGGCAGCTACTGGGCCTGATCGTCTTCCCGGTCAACTACGGTCTGCTGTTCGCGGGCTTCTCGGTCGCCGGGCTCTTCAGCTTCTGGTTCTCGCGGCAGATCCGCGTGCCGGACCAGGTGCCGGCCACGCCACGACCGGGCGCCTCGCTTCGGGCACGGGTCGGTGAGTTCATCTCGCTCGTGAGAGACGAACGACCCCTCGTCGCCTACGAAGTCCGTGCGTTCGTCGTCACCGCCTCGATCGGGCTGGCGATGCCCCTCATTCCCCTGTTCTACGTGCGGGAGGTGCACGCGCCCGACGCCTGGATCGGGATCATCGTCGCTGGGCAGGCCGCGGGCACGTTGGGCGGGTACCTCGCCGCGCGCCAGGTGTCGCGCCGCCGAGGGAGCCATTGGGTCCTCCTGCCCGCGCTCCTCGGGTGTGCGCTCGCACCACTCGTCCTCGCGCTGCTGACCAACCTCAGCGCCGTCGCGGCCCTCGCCGTTGTCTCCGGCGTGTTCACCGCTGGCCTGAACCTCGGGCTCTTCGACGAGCTGATGAAGCGCGTGCCGGCGCGCCACGGCGTGACGTTCACATCTGTCGACTACACCGCCCAGAACGTCGCACTGATGGTGGCGCCGATCGTCGGCGGCCTCCTTGCGACCGCCATCGGCCTCCGGCCCGCGCTGGTGGTGGCCGCGGTGGTCGGTCTGTGCGGCTTCGCGCTCTTCGCCCTCGAAGAGCTCACGATCAGGCGGAGGCAGGCAGTGGAACGGGAGGCCGGATGAGCGCCGTCTACCAGGCCGGCTCGGTCGTGAGGCTGGCCTACGGTCGAACCGGTCTCGACCTCCGGCTGCCCGTCCCGGCCACGGTCATCCGGCCTCGGCACGGCCCTCCCCTCGCGGACGCCGAGGCCTCGCTCCGGGACGCCATACGGCAGCCTCGTTCAGGACCGGCGCTCCGGAACCTCGTCCCCTCCGGAGCGCGAGCCGGCATCTCCGTCTGCGACGTGACGAGGCCGTTCCCGAGTTCGTCGGTACTCCCCGTGCTGCTCGATGAGATCCCGGACGCAGATGTCACCGTCTTCATCGCGACCGGGACGCACCGGGCGAACTCGACGGAGGAGCTTGTGCAGATGCTCGGGGCCCCCGCGCTGGGGCGCGTCGATGTCGTCCAGCACGACGCGTTCGAAGCCAGCGACCACCGCGAGGTCTGCAGTATCGGCGCGTCCGGGCAGCCGGCGCTCATCGACCGGCGGTTCCTCGACCAGGACGTTCGCATCACCCTCGGCTTCATCGAGCCCCACTTCTTCGCCGGGTTCTCGGGCGGGCCGAAGATGGTCGCTCCCGGCCTCGCCAGCATCGACACCGTGCTCGAACTGCACTCGGCGGCCCGGATCGCCCATCCAGCCGCCACCTTCGGCATCCTCGACGGCAATCCCGTCCACGAGGCGATCGAGCAGGTGGCGAACGCCGTGGACATCGCGTTCGCCCTCGACGTCTCGCTCGACGCGGACAAACGAATCACAGGCGTCTTCGCGGGACGGCCGTGGGAAGCCCACCGCACCGGGTGCGAGGCGGTGCGCGCGACGTCCATGGTCCCCGTCGACGAGCCCTTCGACATCGTGGTGACCACGAACAGCGGCTACCCCCTCGACCTGAACCTCTACCAGACGGTGAAGGGGATCTGCGCCGCGGACGGGATCGTTCGGCCCGGCGGCACCATCCTCGTGGCGAGCGAGTGCTCGGACGGGCTCCCGGACCACGGGCGCTACCGGGCGCTCCTGGCCTCGCACCCCGGGCCGGCCGAGTACCTGCGGGCTCTCGCGAGCGGGGAGGTCCGGACCCACGACCAGTGGCAGGTCCAGAAGCAGGCCCTCGTGCTGGAGCGGGTGCGCGTGATGGTCCACGCCTCGGGACTCGACAGCGATGCGATCCGCGCCGCGTGGTTCGAACCGGTCGAGGACCTCGGGGCAGCGCTCGAGCGGCTGATCGACGAATACGGGCCCGGGTGTCGCGTAGCCGTGCTTCCAGAGGGTCCCCAGACGATCGCCTATCTGGCCTGACGCGGGCGCGCCTCGCGGAGAGCGCCGCGGTGCGAGAATCCGTGGCAGTCAGGGTGGGAAGCCCGGGGATCGTCGCCCGGCCGACGAGGCCGGCGCAAACGGAGGGACATGACGTGGGAACGAAGGGGCGGGAGATCGTCGCGGAACACGCCGAGCGGATCGTGGAACTCCTCAACAAGGCACTCGCAGACGAGTGGCTCGCCTACTACCAGTACTGGATGGGTGCGAAGATCGTCAGCGGGCCGATGAAGGATGCCGTCATCGCCGAGCTCATGCAGCACGCGACCGACGAGCTTCGGCACGCCGACATGGTGTCCAGCCGCATCATCCAGCTCGGGGGCACGCCGGTCACGACGCCCCGGAAGTGGTTCGACCTCACGAACTGCGGCTACGAGGAGCCTGCCGATCCCTTCGTCGAGAAGATCCTCGAGCAGAATGTCGCCGGCGAGCAGTGCGCCATCGGCGTCTACAACGCGCTCATGAAGGAAGTCGCCGGCAAGGACCCGGTCACCTACAACCTCGCCGTCCAGATCCTGCAGGACGAGATCGAGCACGAGGAGGACCTGCAGGCGCTGGTCGAAGACCTGGGCTACCTGCTCAAGCGGGCGTAGGGCCAGCCCCGTGAAACTCCCTCGTCTCCTGGGCGTCGCTCTCGCGAGCATCGCCCTCCTGGTCGTCGTTACGGCGGCCTGCAGCGGCGGGTCCGCGTCCTCTCCCGCGCCGACGGCCGGCGGAGCGCGGGACGCTCTCATCCGCGGCGTCTTTGGCGTTTGCACCGACGGAATCCACGTTGGGCAGTCGGCTCCGGCCGCAGGCGTCACCTGTGATGATGTGTGTCGCGTCCTGGGGTTCGCGGGCTGCGACTACCGCGCCGGGCAGGCGGGCCTGGAAGCGTGTGCGCCTGCCAACCCTGAGCGCAGCGGCTCCTGCAAAGACGCCTTCCAGGAAAACTGGAGTTCGCAGTGCCGGTGTACGCGGTGACGTCAGGGAAGGCGCCCTAGGCCGCCCTAGGCCGGACCCCGCCGCACGCGGCTGATGCGCGGATGCGTTCGTCCGCACGCACAGGCGTCGATGCCTTCGACGCGGATCAACTCTCCGGTCCTGAACCGGACCAGCGGCAGGCAGCGGGCGAAGGTGGTCAGCACCAGTTCGCCTGTGGTGCCGGGGGTGGTCTCCCAGACCGGAACGGCCTCCGCGCCGTCTGCAGGGACCACCTCCGGGATGCAGGCGTCCATCCAGAGGTGGATGCCTTCGTGCGCGGGACACTCGGTACAGAGCGCCATGTGCTCGGTGGGTGAATAGACTTCGAATGACTCCAGGGAGTACGCCTCGGCGAGCGTGTCCCGACTGGCGCTCGGCGATCCCCCGTAGAAGACCCCGATCCGGGTCTTCGTCAGCACGTCTGCGGCCCGCACGCCCAGGTCACGGCGGATCTTGTCCGCCAGTGCCAGGGCGTTTTCGGTCGAGGTGAACAGGACGGTCGGCCGCCTCTTCTGGACGAAGTCGATCCAGGTCATGCCAATCGAGTCATACCAGTCCAGCGAACCGGAGATCCACTCGACCCGGGGAAGCCCGTGGTCCTCCGAGCGCGTCCACAGGTAGGGGATGGTGGCGTCGATTCTCGGGCTCGTGTCCTTGACCGCCAGCACGATGTCCCCGGCCCGCATCCCCACGACCCGGGCCATGCGCGCGAGCAGGGGCGCGATCCCCAGGAAGTCGTCGATGCCGTGCGGGAACCACTCGTACGCGTTCGCCCGGCTCGATCCCGCGAACCACTGGGCGACCGGTCCGCAGGCGACGGCCGACCGGCGAGACCGTGTCACCTCGAAGAGGCGCTCCCGGGTCAGGAGCGGCACCAGATGGAGGTCCGCCAGCCCGTGCACCCGGCCCGGGTGGACCCCGGCCGCACGCCAGAGGTCCCGGTACAGGGGCGACTCGTAGGCCCGCGACACGACCTCCGGAAGCCTGCTGTTCACGGCCTCGACGAGGGACCCCAGCGCCGCGCGTTCGAACTCCTCGTTCGTCTCGGCCGCGCTCACTGCTTCTCTCCCTCGTCGATCACGCGGCCCGCCTCCGTCACGCGTCGTCCCTCGTCCGTGATCTGGGCCGCGAGACAGACCACCGGCTGGGCGACCATCCGGTTCTCAATTCCGAGCCTCAGGATCTCCAGTTCCTCCAGCCTGCCACCGATCTCGCCCAGGAAGGCCGCCGAGTCCACGACCCCGTCCACCGGCTCGACCCGGAGGATCGGCTTGGGGCGGTAGCCCTCGCGAGTGATCTCGAGCTGCCAGCGGCGCACCTGGCCGTTCTCCGACGGCCGAAGCAGGATCTCGTCGAGCTGCGTCGCCGGGAAGCGGACGGCTCCCAGGCAGATCGTGCCGTCCGATCGGCGAGGCACCTTGATCCTGGGGTGCGTGATTCCACAGCGGCAGGGCTCGGTCCCGACGATCTCGATCAGGTCCCCGAAGCGATACCGCACGAGGGGCAGGACCTCCCCGAAGGTGGTCAGCACGTACTCCCCTCTCAGGCCTCGCTCGGCTTCCCAGAGCGGGACCGCACGTGGGATGTGGGCGTCGTCCCTGCTCTCGAGCTCCAGCTCGGATTGCGGGATGATCTCGGGGACGCAGATGTCCATCCAGACGTGCATACCGTCATGCTGGCCACATTCGATGGCCGGGTACAGGAACTCGGTGAACAGGTACATGTCGTAGGCCTCGAGGCCGAAGCGCTCCCGAAGGGCCGCACGGTACGGATCAAGGGGCTCTCCGCCGAAGAGGCCCCAGCTGTACCGGGACAGGTCCCGCGGTCGGATCCTTCTGACGCGCGTCACGAGATACGCAGCCAGGTTCCTGGGGGTCCGGGCCCTCTGCAGCTCCTGGCGTGCCACCTCGGGAGCGCGCTCCTCGATGATCTCCGCCATGCGCGCGGCAAAACCGGGGAAGGCGGCGATGATGTGAGGCTTGAGGTCGAGCGCGAAGCTGACTGCCTCTTCGTGCTCCACTTCCGTGAGTGAGACAGCCACTCCCTCGCCCGGCCGGCCGCTGGACATGCGGCGGATCATCTCGAAGGCGCCGAGACCATCCTCGACGAACGGCGCGGGCGCCGTCACGCCGAAGCCCCTCATCCCGTCCGCCGACGGCAGCATGGTGGCGCAGCGGTCGCGGATCTCCATGAAGACGTCGATGTCTCTTCGACCGTAGGGGATCCACTTCGGCATGCCCGTCGTGCCGGTCGTCGCGAACCAGTGGGCAACGTCGGGCGAGCACAGGATCTCCTCGAGGGGGCCGTCATTCATCGCCGCCCGGAGCTCACGGCTCGTGAGGTACGGGATCCTCGCGAGATCGTCGTAGGTCCTGATGTCCTCGGGCCTGATGCCCGCCGCGCCCCACTTGTCGCGATACAGCAGGGACCTGTTCGCCCGCTCGAAGGTCGCGAAGTCCTGCAGCCGGCGCAGGCCGAGCGCCGCCAGCTGCTCCAGGGGCAGGTGCGGGATGTCCGGCAGGTTCGGCCTGGCGGCGGAGGCGAGGTCGTCGGGGATCACGGTGGGACCTGGATGCGGGTTCCGGTGATCTCGGTGGGCGTACGGCCCCGGCGGACAGGGACCTGAGCGCAGCAGTCTACACGGCGAGGAACCGCCATGGCGGCCGTCGTGGTTGACATCCGGGTAGGAGCGAGCCTGGCGTCGAGGCTCCCGAGGGCGCGTCGGTCGCCGCTGCCAGCGGGCCCGGACCAGGCAGAAGCCAAGCGTACTATGCTGGGCGAACAGATCCCCGCGATACGGATGGTGTCTGCGAGCGGGAGCGTCGCGCGCGGCGTCGTGGATGGCGTGGCCACCGAGGTTCCTGGCTGGTCGGGTTGAAGGCGGTCGATCCGGGCTGAGGCTGGCCGAAGGGGGAACGGCAATGGTCGAGGATGAGGTTCGGACGTCGAGATCGAGACGGGGCCTGGGCCTGTTGGCCCTGATGGCGCTCGGTGCCGTCATCGCCACTGGGGTGATCTTCGTTCGGCTGCAGGACGCCCGGGGGCCCGGTTCGGCGGCGTTCCCCCTCCGCGTCGACCCGACGGGGCGCTTCGTGGTCGATCAGTTCGGCGCCCCCTGGCCGCTGGTGGGCGACGCCGCCTGGTCGATCATCGGAACGCTGACCCCGGCCCAGGTCACCTGGTACCTCGACCAGCTGGAGGCGCACGGGATCAACGCCATCCTCGTGTCGCTGATCGAGGGCTACTACTCGGAGAACGCGCCCAACACGAAGGCCGGCGACCCACCGTACGTGGGCGACATGTTTCAATCGAAGCCCAACCCGGCGTACTGGGCGTTTGTCGATGACCTCGTGTCGGAGGCCGCAGCCCGCGGCATCACCATCCTCGCCGTTCCCCTCTACGTCGGATGGGGCGACGACGGGATCGGCACGCAGACGCTGGCCGCTTCGGAATCCCAGATCGAAGCGTACGGCGAGTTCCTCGCTCAACGCTACGAGAGCTCGCCCAACATCATCTGGGTGATCGGCGGCGACAAGGGAAGCATCAACGATCCCGGCAACGCGCGGTACAAGAAGAGGTTCGAAATCGCTTGCCACCGGCCTGCGAAACCACTCCAGCCACCTGATCACCGGCCACGGTCCCCACGGCCTGTTCACGACCTACTGGGGCTCGCATCCTTCCTGGCTCGACCTGGACAACATCTACATCTACACGCACGACGTCGTCGACGAAGTCCTGGCGACCGGCGCCGCGTGGCACTCGCCCGCCACCCCGTTCTTCTGGATGGAAGGAACCTATGAGAGCGACAACACGGGCGTCCCTCCCAACTCCCCCACGCGTCAGCAGCTTCGCGAGATGATGTACGGGCCGTTCTGCGCGGGCGGCTTCGGGACGGTCTTCGGCAACAACCCTCGCTGGTACTTCGGGTCGGCCTATCCCGGCAGCCCCTATGCGCCGTACCTCGGCACGTGGGAGGAGACCCTCAAGGACCCCGACGGGGACCTCGACGATGGAACGAGGGACCTGGCGCGGTTCGCCGCCTTCGTGAGAGCGGCCTCCGGCTGGCAGCTCACCGTCCCCGACACCACCGGCACCTTCCTGACGGCCGGCGAACAGACCGGAGACACGCGGGCCGCGGCCCGCTTCTCCACCAGCCTCGGGCTCGTCTACATGCCAACGCGGCGACCGATCACCCTCGACCTGACCGAGTTCGCGGCCTCCGGACCCCGTGTGGTGATCCGCAAGTACGACCCCACCGACGGCAGCTTCTCGACGATCGGCACGTACGCTACCAGCGGGTCACAGGTCATCGAGTCGCTGGGAACAAACGCCGAGGGGTTCCGCGATTGGGCCCTCCTCGTCCAGGTGGAGTGAGCTCGCCCGCCAGGCGTGCCCCTGCTCTGGCGAGCGCCGGGATGCGGCCGCCGCTGGGCGCAGGACCACCACGAACCAGCCCGCGAGCAGGGCCACCAGTGCCGCCGTCTGGCCGAGCGCGGCCAGGGTGACGGCCAGCTCGCTTCGGGCAGCGTCGGCGAGCGGCAGAACTACCGACTCGACCGTCGTGCGCAGGCCGGGACCGGACCCCGTGGGCGGGCCGCCCGGACCGAGAGCGCCCGGGCCGAGGCCGCCCGCACGACTGGGGGCGCCGCCAGGGCCAAGGCCTCGCGCAAGGCCGCCGGCCATCTCGAGCGGCGCGGCCAGCACCGCGTGGATGTTCACCGCGTTGAGGAAGCCGACCCCGACGTACGCGGCAGCGGTCCCGATGCCGCCGGCTGCCAGGAGCGCCGCGGGCGCGAAGAACGGGAAGAGGTACCGCTCGTGGACGCGGGTGGGCAGCGCGTAGAAGGCAAAGGCCATGAGCAATACCGGGGCCGCCAGCATCGCCAGCGTCCCCACCGCCTCGACCTGGCCCCAGATCGCCGAGTCGTACCAGGTCACCGGGATGAAGAGATAGAGAGCCGCGGCGACGAGGCCCGTCCGGTCCCCGAACCAGCGCCGGCCCGCCCAGTAGAGAAGCGCCGCGATGGCGAGGTCGGCGGCGATCGGCGGCAGCTTGAGGAGAAGCACCACCGCGTCACCGCTTGGTACCCCGAGCAGGGTCCCGGCCGGCGTGGCGAGGACGCCGATGAACCACAGGACGTACAGGTAACCAGGCGGATAGTTGGCCGACCCCGCGGCCGCATAGAACGAGCCGGGCCCCGTCTGCGCCAGCGTGCTGGCCCAGTCCTGGAAGAGCGAGAGATCGGTGGCAAACCCCTGCCCGGCGAACACGAAGTACGCAAGGACGAGCCGCAACAGGAGACCTGCAGCCAGGATCGCCGTGAGCATGGCGGTGGGGCCCGGGATCACCCGGGCCCCACGCGCGAGACGTGTGCTCAGCGCGGTCATCCGCCCGACGTTCCGGCGGCGCCGGAACAGTCGTAGAGCGTCCCGCCGCCGGAGCCGGAGGAGGAGACGGCGTCGGTGACGGGACTGCAGGTCGCGGTGACCCACGCGTCGCGCTCGCTTGCGGTGTTTCCGGAGCCGCCGGGGCCGCCCTGGCCCGAGCCGCCCAGGAACACGAATCGCAGCTGCCCTGCGGCCACCCAGGCCTGGAGCCGTTCAAGAGACGGGGCCGGGTCGGAGCCGGTGAAGCCCCCGATAGCCATCACCGGAATGCCGGTCGAGAGCTGGATGGATGCCGCCTGCTGCGAGCCGCTCACCGCGACGAGCCATGTCGCGGACCCGCGGTTCGCCACCAGGTAGTCGATGAGGGCCTGGTCGAGGGACCCGCCGCGGTCGCCACCGCCGAAGCCGCCGCCGCCGATCGCAGAGGGCGCGTCGGCCGTCCCCTGCGCAGGCGTGCCGTTGGGCGGCGTGCCACTCGGCGGCGTGCCAGCGTTGGGCTGTCCGGCGCCATCGAAACCGCCGGCCGCTCGGTTCCCGAAACCGCTGGCCCCCATGCTTGGGCCCGCGGATGGGGTGGATCCTCTGTAGACGGTGCCCACGGTGTCGAGTGCATACGCAGTCGGGGCAGCCATGACCGCCGCGAGACCTGCGGCCGCCACGACGAGCGCGACGCGCCTCGGCACGAGATACGCCGGCACGGCCACGACGACCGCTGCCGCGACTCCCACCGCGATGATCGCGACGTCCAGTCCTGGAAGAAACTCCGGGGTCCGGGCCAGGAGCGCCACCGCAACGACGACCGTGGCGAGGATCGCTGCCGCGAGGGGCAGGCCGCCGAAGCGGGACTGCGCTCGGAGCCGCCAGAGATCCACGGCACCAGCGCCGACTAGCGCGGCGATGGCGGGCGCCAGGGCGACGGCGTAGTACGGGTGGACGGTACCGGACATGAAACTGAAGACTGCCGCGGTCACGAGGAGCCAGCCGCCCCACAGCAGGTACCCAGCGACGCCCGGGTCGGTTCGCCCCGAACGGCGGCGGAACCACAGGCCCCCGACGAGAGCGACGGCCGCAAACGGGAAGAGCCAGGCGATCTGGCCGGCCCACTCCGCGTTGAAGAGACGCAGGAAGCCGGCGACGCCGCCGAAATTCGCGCCCCCGCCACCGCCGCCACCGCCATCGAGGCCGAAGAACCCGAAGATGCGGCCCAGGCCGTCGTAGCCGAACAGGAGATCCAGGGCTGAGTTTGTGTTGCTGCCACCGATGTACGGGCGCATCGTCGCCGGGAGGACTTCGACGATCGCGACCCACCAGGCGCTGGCGACGAGCGTTGCCGCACCCAGGGCAAGGAGATCGACGATCCGCCGCCTCCACGAGCCGGGCGCCGCGACGAGAACGGTCAGGGCGAAAGCCGGCAGCACGAGATACGCCTGCAGGAACTTCGTGTTGAAGGCCAGGCCGACGAGCAGCCCGGTGACGAGGAGCCACCGCCGGTGCCCGGTCTCAAACGAGTACAGCAGGGCAGCCGCCGAGGCCACGAGGAGGAAGGTCAGGAGGGCGTCGGGGTTGTTGAAGCGGAACATGAGCACGGCGACCGGAGTGAGCGCCATTGCCAGGCCCGCGATGACGGCCGCGACCGGGCCGAACGAACGCCGCACGGTGACGAAGAGGAGGACGACGGTTGCGATCCCCAGCAGCGCCTCGGGAAGGAGGATGGCCCACGAGTTGAGGCCGAGGAGACGGACCGAGATTCCCATCAGCCAGATCGCGAGCGGCGGTTTGTCGATGGTGATGAAGTTGCCCGCGTCGAGCGAACCGAAGAAGAGCGCGCTCCAGCTCTGCGAGGCGGCCTGGGCGGCCATCGAGTAGTACGAGTTGGCGAAGCCGTTGGCAGCAAGGTTCCAGAGGTAGAGCACGGCGGCCAGGGCGGTCACGCCGAGGAAGGCTGGGCGCACCCAGGAGGCGTCCTCCTCGCGGCCGCGGATGAGGCGGGCGACCAGGCCGACCCGCCTGCGGCGCGCTTCTCCGCGGGGCGTTTCTCCTGGGCCGAGGATTCGGGGGCGGACGAGGGTGGTCATCGGGCGATCCTTTCAACCCGGCTCGGCACGAACGTCGAAGGCCGGCGAGGGCGGTCGATCCAGGCGCGCAACAGAACGAAGCGTGCGACAGTGGCAAGAACGTTCGAGACAACCAGGACGGTGAGTTCGATTGCTCGCCCGGCACCGGGGGCGACGAGCTGGAGCGCGAGGACCGATCCGGATGTGATCGCGAGCGCGACCCCGAAGGCGACGAGCCCGGCGGCGTGGTCCCGCGCCAGGCCGTCCGTGCCGCGCACGGCGAACGTCAGGCGGCGGTTCGCCGCGGTGTTGCCGATCGCCGTCAGGAGAAGGGCGAGTGCGTTTGCGGCGACGGCGGGCATCGCTGCCCGGAACAGCAGGAAGAGCAGCGCGTACGCGATCGTGCTGACGACGCCGATCGCCACGAAACGCCGCACCTGCCCAGGCAGAACGGACCGGGGCGCAGGTGCTCGGAGATCGTCGGTGGCCGGCAGCGGCCGGCCCGCCAGTCGGGAGCGCAACAAGCGGGCGATCCCGCGCAGGTCGGCCGCGGCCGTCGAGCGGATGTCAACTCGGGAGTCGGGGTCATCAAGCCAGTCGACCGGGACCTCGTGAATACGGAGGCCTGTTCGTTCGGCGAGGACGAGGAGCTCGGTGTCGAAGAACCACGCCTGGTCCTCGATCGCGGGAAGAAGGCGACCCGCCACGGGCGTGCGAACGGCCTTGAAGCCGCATTGGGCGTCCCGGAAGCGGACGCGGAGGACCGTCCGCAGGAGCAGGTTGTAGGCACGCGAGATGAACTCCCGTTTCGGGCCCCTGGTCACCCGGGATCCGGGTGAGAGCCGGCTCCCGATGGCCACGTCGCTGTGGCCGGACAGAAGGGGCGCGACGAGCGGAAGGAGAGCGTCGAGATCGGTGGACAGGTCGACGTCCATGTACGCGACGACGGGGGCGTCGCTCGCGGACCAGGCCGTGCGGAGCGCCCGGCCGCGGCCCTTCTCGGGGAGCCGCATGGCGCGGACGCCGCCGTCCGGTTCGGCGGCCAGGCGCTGCGCGATCGCCCACGTCGCGTCGGTACTCGCGTTGTCCACGATCGTGATCCGGGCCGGAAACGGGAACCGGCCCGCGAGGTACGCGTGGAGGCGGCGGACGCTTCGCTCCAGGTCGCCCTCCTCGTTGTGCACCGGGACGGCGATATCGACGGCCGGCGTCGGCTCGGTGGTGTTCATGATCTGCACCCTGGCATCACGTCTCTTTCGATTCCGTTACGCCGACGCTTGGGCCTGGCCGACCAGCGCCTTCGCGGCGTTGATCGGGATGGCGAAGCCCAGTCCTTCCGCGCTGCCCGAGGCGGCGGTCGTCACGGCGATCACCTCACCGCTCGCGTTGATGAGGGCTCCGCCGGAGTTCCCGGGGTTGATGGCAGCATCCGTCTGGATGAGGCCGGCAAGGCGGGTGACCGCGCCTGTCTGGTCGTCGGTGACCGTGATGGTGCGGTTCGTGGCCGAGATGATCCCCTCGGTGACCGTCCCCGTGAACGTGCCGAGCGGGCTGCCGATGGCCAGCACCGTGTCGCCGACCTGGATCGAGGACGAATCTCCCAGCGTTGCCGGGGTGAGGCCGGTCGCGTCAGCCCGGATGACCGAGAGGTCGCTGGACGCGTCCGTCGTGACGACGGTGGCCGACACCTCGCGGCCGTCGGCGAGTTGGACCGTGAAGGAGCTGGCGCCCGCTATGACGTGGTCATTCGTCAGGATGAGGCCGTCCGCGGTCAGGATGATCCCTGAACCCGTGCCGCTCGCCTGTGAGACCGGCCCGGCCAAACCGCGCGACGCCGATTCGGTCGTGATGGTCACCACCGACGAGATCGCCTCGGCGAGCCCAGCTGTCGGCGTCGTCGCCGCGACAGCGAGCTGAGCGTTGACCGTATCCGGGGACGCCCCGGCCCCGCCGGCCGGCGCCCCCGGGATCGAGAACGCAATCCCCAGCGTCGCGGCAGTTGAAAGCAGGCCCGAGAGCGCCGCTGCGGCAACCACCGTCCGGGTGCCGGCGCGGCGCCGGACGCGCCCATCGGTCCCGGTGCGCTCCGGCGGACCGGCGGACATCAAGGGGTCAGTGTCCGCCTCCGCGATCGCCGGGTCCACCTCAGAGGTCGTCCGATCGAGAGCGATCATGGCAGGTCTCCTTTCACGCATGCCGGCCGAACCAGTCCTGGATCTCTTCGCGGGCCTGTGGGGACCGCACGATGGAAAGCCAGTCCCGGGACGGACCAGCGGGCACGTTGGTCGTGACGATTTCGACGATGTCGCCGTTCCTCAAGCGGCAGTCGAGGCGCACGAGGCGGTTGTTCACCCGTGCGGCGAAGCAGCGGTGCCCGATCTCCGTGCCCAGGGCGTACGCGAAATCGAGGGGAGTCGAACCGGCCGGCAGGTCCTCAACGTCGCCCTCCGGCGTGAAGACGAAGATCCGGTCCTGGAACAGGCCGAGCTTGAGCCCCTCGAGAAGGTCGCCGGGAGTTGAGAGAACGGCTGTGTCCATGCCGCAGACTCTCGCGCAGCGACCCTTTCGGGCCGGTTACGCCGGCTGTAACCGTTCCGAAAGGTGGTCCGCCCCACGCTTCCGTGGTGAGCGTGCGCGCGGCAACCCTCGCCCAGGCTCGGCGCCCGCCGGTTCATACTTCCGCGTGGTGGAAAGGGAGCATGCGCATCCTCGTCGCTGAAGACGATCCCGGCCTGCGGGAGGTCCTTGTGCTCGGCCTCGGGGACCAGGGCTATTTCGTCGACGCCGTCGACCGCGGCGATGACGCGATCGACATGCTCAAGTTCTACGAATACGACGTCGCGATCATCGACTGGCGGATGCCGGGCGCCGAGGGGATCGATGTGGTCGCCTGGGCGCGCAAGCAGGCTCGCCCTACCGCGCTCCTCATGCTGACGGCCCGCGACGCGCCCCCCGACAGGATCCGCGGGCTCGACGCCGGCGCCGACGACTACCTCGTCAAGCCGTTCGACTTCGGCGAGCTCCTTGCGCGCGTGCGTGCGCTGCAGCGGCGGCCGCGGGGTGTGGACGCACCGGTCATCAGCCGCGGGGACGTGGCCCTGGACCCCGCGCGCCGGGAAGTCACGGTTCGCGGTCGGCGGCTCGCCCTGACCGCAACCGAGTACAGCATCCTCGAGCTGCTCATGCGCCGTTCCCCTGCGGTCGTCGACCGCAAGGCGATCGCCGAGCACGCGTGGCGCGATGAAACCGATCCCCTTGGCTCCAACGCCATCGACGTCCAGATGAGCCGGCTACGCGCGAAACTGCCCTCTGCGGGCGTCCAGATCGTCACCGTGCGCGGGGCCGGATACCGGCTGGAGGAGACGTGAGCCAGGCGATCCCGAGCGTACGATCGACCTCCATCCGGGTCGCCCTCGCGGCGACAGCGATCGTCGGCCTGGTCTACCTGCTCATCGCCGTGGCCGTCGTCCTGATCGTCACCACCGACCTGACCAGGCAGATCGACGCCGGGCTCACGGAGGCGCTCGATCGTGTCGGCCGCCAGCCTCCCCCGCCGAGCGGCCAGCCGTTCGACGCGCCGCCGCCGAGACGGCCGTTTGGACCGGAACTCCTTCTCTGGACGGTGAGCCCGGACGGCACCGTGGCGGCGACGAACTCCGAGGCGATCCTGCCCGACCAGTACCTGCAGGTGACCGAGCCGCAGACCGTCTCGATCGGTGGGACGGACGTCCGCATCGACGGGACCTCTGTCGGCTCGGCGCACGTCGTCGTCGGCCGGACCATGGAGAGCGTCTCCCAGGCCCAGGCGACGGTCATCCTGGCCGAGCTCGTGATCGCGCCCATCCTGCTGCTCGTGGTCTTCCTGGGCGCGGTCACCATCGGCCGTCGCGTCGCCTCGCCGATCGAGCTTGCCCGGCGCCGCCAGATGGAGTTCACCGCCGACGCTTCCCATGAGCTGCGGACGCCGCTCTCGGTGATCGAGGCCCAGACCAGCCTGGCGCTGGCGCAGGAGCGCGATGACGCCTGGTACCGGACGGCCTTCGCGCGCGTGGACACGGAGAGCCAGCGCATGCGCCGGCTCCTCGACGACCTGTTGTGGCTGGCCCGCTTCGATGCCGCCCGCGGCGTCCCGAACGCGGAGCCGGTGGACCTCGGCGTGCTCGCCGAGCAGGCCGCCGACCGGTTCGGGATCGTCGCCGAGGCGCGCCGGCTGGCCCTGTCCGTCACAGCGGCGCCGGGCACGAACGTGGTCACCGCTCCGCCCGAATGGCTCGACCGACTGCTCGGCGTACTCCTCGACAATGCTTGCCGATACTCGCCGGAGGGCGGAGGCGTCGCGGTCTCCGTCGGCGCCGATGGCGGGCGCGTCTCCGTCACCGTGGACGACTCGGGCCCGGGAATCGCGGCGGAGGAGCGCGGGCGGATCTTCGACCGCTTCCACCGGGCGAGCGACGCGCCCGGCGGTGCCGGGTTGGGCCTCTCCATCGCCGACGCCATCGTCCGTGCAACGAACGGCCGCTGGAAGATCGGCTCGTCCCCCGCCGGCGGCGCCAGCATGTCCGTCAGCTGGCCACGGTCCCTCTCGGGCGGGCGCAGCACGCCGCCTGCATAGCGACCGGCGGCCCTCGCCGGTAGGTCTGTCGGCCTGGCGGCGCGGCCCTCCCCTACGCCACCTCGACGAGCGCCTCCACGAACTGGCTGTTGTAGAGGTCGTGGTAGAAACCGCGGCGCGCGAGCAATTCCTCGTGCGTTCCCTGCTCCACGATCCGCCCCTGGTTCATCACGAGGATCGTGTCGGCATCGCGGATCGTCGAGAGCCGGTGGGCGATGACGAAGCTGGTCCGGCCCTTCATCAACCGGGCCATGGCCCGCTGAATGAGCACCTCGGTGCGGGTGTCGACCGAGCTGGTGGCCTCGTCCAGGATGAGAATCGGCGGATCGGCGAGGAAGGCCCGAGCGATGGTGAGCAGCTGCTTCTCGCCCTGCGACAGGTTGGACGCATCGTCGTCAATCACCGTGTCGTACCCGTCGGCCAGGGTGCGGACGAAGTGGTCGACGTGGGCCGCCCGGGCCGCGGCGTGGACCTGGTCCTCGCTGGCGCCGTCGGCCCCGTAGGCGATGTTCTCCCGGATCGTGCCACCGAACAGCCACGTGTCCTGGAGCACCATCCCGAAGGTCCGGCGGAGGTTGTCCCGGGTCATATCGCGGGTATCGATCCCGTCGACCGAGATGCGCCCCCGATCGATCTCGTAGAAGCGCATGAGCAGATTGACCACGGTCGTCTTCCCGGCTCCGGTCGGCCCGACGATCGCGACAGTCTCGCCCGGCTGGACGTCGAGGTCGAAGTCCTCGATGAGCGGCGTGTCGGCCACGTACCGGAACGAGACGTCCTGGAGCTGCACGCGGCCGGCGGCCGCGGTCAGCACGCGCGGACTCTCGGTGTCGGGGATCTCCTCCGCCTCATCGAGCAGTTCAAAGACCCGTTCGGCCGACGCCACCGCCGACTGCAGGAGGTTCATGATGCCGGCGACCTGGGCGATCGGGAAGGTGAACTGCCGGGAGTACTGGATGAAGGCCTGGACGTCGCCCAGCGACATGGTGCCGTTGGCGACCTGCACCCCGCCGATGACGGCGATCGCCACGTAGTTCAGGTTCCCCACGAAGGTCATGACCGGCATGATGATCCCGGAGATGAACTGCGCCTGGAAGCTCGCTTCGTAGAGCTTCTGGTTCTCCTCGTCGAACCGCTCCACGGCCTCGCGCTGGTGGCCGAAGACCTTCACCACGTTGTGACCCGTGTGCGTCTCCTCGACGTGCCCATTGAGCGTCCCCGTCCGTTCCCACTGGATGGCGAACTGCTTCTGCGAGCGCTTGGCGATGAGCATGGTGACCACGACCGAGACCGGGACGACCAGCAGCGAGATGACGGCGAGCAGCGGGCTGATCCACAACATCATGATCAGGATGCCGATGATCGTGAAGAACGACGTGATGATCTGGGTGAGGCCCTGCTGGAGGATCTGCGAGATGTTGTCGATGTCGTTGGTCATGCGGCTGAGAATGTCGCCGCGGGAGTGACCGTCGAAGTACTTGAGCGGCAGCCGGGCGAGCTTGAGGTCAACGTTCCGGCGCAGGCCGTACACGGTCCTCTGGGCGACCCCGGCCATGATGTACGCCTGACCCCAGCTGAAGACGGCGCTCAGCAGGTACACCAGCGCCACCAGGAGCAGCACCTGTCCGAGGGCGGCGAAATCGACGCCCGCCCCTGGCGTCACGGTCATGCCCGAGAGCATGTCAGCCTGCTGGTTCTGTCCTGTCGCCCGGAGCACGTCGATGGCCTGCTGCTGGGTGACCCCGGGCGGAATCTGCTTGCCGACGACTCCCTCGAAAATGATGTTCGTGGCGTTGCCCAGGATCTTGGGCGCGGCGACGCTGAACGCGACACTGACGATGGCGAGCGCCATCACCAGCACGATCCGACCAGTCTCGGGTCGAAGCTCGCCCACCAGCCGGTTCAGCGAGCCCCGGAAGTTCTTCGGCTTCTCGACCGGCATCATCCCCATGTGGCCGGGAGGGCCGAAACCCCCCCGGGGACCGCGCCCGCGGCGGCCGGCGGCCGCGCCCGGCGGCCCGCTCACGCCGCCTCCTCCTCGGAGATCTGCGAGTACACGATCTCGCGGTACGTCTCGCAGGTGTCCATGAGCTCGGCGTGGGTGCCGATGCCGACGACGGCACCCTCGTCCATGACCACGATCCGGTCGGCATGCATGATCGTGCCGACGCGCTGGGCGACGATGATGACCGTCACCGACCGGGTCTCCTCCCGGAGGGCGGCCCGGAGCAGGGAGTCGGTCTTGAAGTCGAGCGCGGAGAAGCTGTCGTCGAAGATGTAGATGCGCGGCTTCTTGACCAGGGCCCGGGCGATGGCAAGGCGCTGGCGCTGGCCCCCCGACACATTCGTGCCGCCCTGGTCGATGTGCGCCTCGAGCTGCTCCGGCATGTCGGCCACGAACTCACGCGCCTGGGCGGTCTCGAGCGCGTGCCACAGATCGTCGTCGGTGGCGCCCGCATCGCCATAGCGCAGATTGCTGGCCACCGTCCCGCTGAAGAGAAAGGCCGCCTGGGGGATGACCCCGACGGCACGCCAGAGGTCCTCCTGCCGCATGGCGCGGACGTCTACCCCATCGATGGTGAGGCTGCCGCCGTTCACGTCGTAGAAGCGGGGGATGAGGTTGACCAGGGTCGACTTGCCACTGCCCGTGCTGCCGACGATCGCCGTGGTCTCCCCCGGGGCGGCGGTGAAGGAGATGCCCCGCAGGACGGCGTCCTCGGCCCCGGGGTAGCGGAACTCGACGTCCCGGAATTCGACGAGCCCGCTCGTGACGCCGGCCGACGAGGGCGGCTCAGGGTCCCGCAGAGTCAGCTCGGTGTCCAGCACCTTCTGGATGCGGGCCCCGGACACGGCGGCGCGCGGCACCATCACGAACATGACCACCGCCATCACGACCGAGAACATGATCAGCATGACGTACTGGATGAAGGCGGTCAGGTTTCCGATGGGCATGGCCCCGCTGTCCACCCGGATGGCGCCGAACCACATGATCGCCACGGTGGACAGGTTGAGGATCGCGAAGAGCGTCGGGATCATGAGCGCGAACAGCCGCCCGACGCTGAGGGAGGTAGCGGTCAGGTCGAGGTTGGCGTCGTCGAACCGCTCCTCCTCGTGGGCCGTCCGCACGAAGGCCCGGATCACGCGGATCCCGCTCAGCGTCTCGCGGGTGACCTGGTTGATGCGGTCGATCTTGACCTGCATCGCCTGGAACAGGGGCACCGCCCTGACCATCATGATGCCGATGACCACGCCCATGGCCGGCAGGATCACGATGAGGAGGGCGGAGAGCGGCACATCCTCGTTCAGGGCCATGATGATCCCGCCCACGCACATGATGGGGGCGATGATCATGACGTTGAGGGCCATGACCACGACCATCTGCACCTGCTGCACGTCGTTCGTGTTGCGGGTGATCAGGGTAGGCGTGCCGAAGAGGTTCGTCTCCGTCTGCGAGAAGCTGACGACCTTGCGGAAGATGGCGCTGCGAACGTCGCGCCCGAAGGCCATTGCCGTCTTCGAACCCCAGTAGACGGCCACGATCGAGCAGATCGCCAGCAGGAACGTCACCACCAGCATCAAACCGCCGGTGGAGATGATGTAGTCGACGTCCCCCGGGACGACACCGTTGTTGATGATGTCGGCGTTCAGGCTGGGGAGGTACAGGTTGGTGATGGCCTGGATGAGGAGAAGCACCATCACGAGGAGGATCCATCGCCGATAGGGCCGGAGGTAGGTGGTGAGGAGCCTGGTCATCGATCAGATCCGTGCCGAGCTACACGCGCGTGCGCCCCGTGGAGCGCGCGCACCCCGGCGAGGAATCCGGCGAGCTCGTCCTCGGTAAGCTCCTCGAGCAGCCGGGACAACCGCTCGCGACGCTGCTCCTCGATGTCGCGGAAAACGGCCGATCCCTGGTCGGTGAGGTGAACGGCGACGACCCGGCGGTCGCCGGTGCCGTGGCGTCGCTCCACGAGGCCTCGCCGCTCCATCCGGTCCACGATGCCGGTCGCGCTCGCGTCCGATACGTCGAGCTCCTCGGCAAGGCGGCTCATGGGGAGCGGGCCCTCCGCCTCGAGGACGGTCAGGACGTTCAGATGCACGAGGCTCAGGGCGCCGCGGTGCCAGCTCCGAAACGCGCCCGCACGGTCCCGCGCGCTCCACCCGGTCAGCTCGTCGAGCACGCTCGGCGACGAGTCGCCGGCCACCCCGATCGTGCCCCGGGGTCGGGTGGGTGCGCTCGCGGCGCTCAGGGCGTCCGGGCTGTTCGGGATGGTCGGGGTGCTCGGCGCGCCCGGCACTCTCGTCGGAGAAGGTCAATGTCACATTGACAGTATAGGACAAGCGAAGCCGTCGGCGGCGCCCCGGCGCGTGCAAGGTACGCGCATTGCGCGTCAAGTGCCCGGCCGCAAGCCGGATTTCGGGTGGCCGGCTGGAGCTCGTCGGTGCGTGCAGGGTGTTGGAAACCGTCCCCGCCCGCGGATTGGCAGATCCTGGCGGCTTCCGCGGGCCTCGCGGCGCGCCCGTGGTGGCCGCGCATGGTTCCGTGAAGCGTGCGCCGCCTGGCTCGTGTCGTGCCTCGGCCAGCCCGGTGCCACGTCCTGGCAGACTATGCGCGTCCTTTGCACGCGGCCGCCACACGGCCGCGTGCAGGTGGTCACGCGTCCTCTCTGCCGCCGCCAGGCGTCCCCCACCCAGGCGGCAACCGGTCGTCAGTACAGCGTCGCTGGGTCCAGCTTCTCGCGCCAGAGCTTCTCGAGCACGGCGAGGTCGTCGAGGATCTCGGCCGCGGTCATGTCCGGCTTCGTGTCAAGGACGTCCAGCACCTCGATGGAGAAGGCGTCGATGCCGAACTCGCGGATGTCTCCGCGCAGGCGCAGGTCGAGCGCCCCGGGCATGTCGGTCGCGCGCGCGAAGGCCATCTTGTTGCGCAGGCTGGCCAGGTTCGACGTTGAGCCGAGCAGTGCCCGGCCATTCCGGCTGTTGCGGATGAGGTACACGCCCGCCTCCGGTCGGGTGCTCTCGTATTGCGCGCGGAGTTCCCTGTGGCGGGCGCGATCGCTCATGTTCGGTGCCTCCCCTGGGCATCGAGATGTCCACGCTGACCGAGGGTCAACGATGGGACAATCTACGCGACCATCTCATATCGCCGCCTGGAGGTGGAGGATGATCCCGACCCAGACGTTCGGTCGCACGGGCCACGTGAGTACGCGAGCCATCTTCGGCGCGGCCGCCCTCGGCGAAGCCACCCAGGACGAGGCCGATCGCAGCCTCGAGGTCCTGCTTCGGTACGGCGTCAACCACATCGATACGGCTCCCAGCTACGGCGACGCGGAGCTGCGCATCGGCCCGTGGATGGCGGAGCACCGGGACCGGTTCTTCCTCGCCACGAAGACCCTCGAGCGTCGCTACGGCGCCGCTCATGACGAGATCCGCCGCTCGCTCGAGCGCCTCCAGACCGATCACATCGACCTGCTCCAGCTCCACCATCTCGTCGATCCGGCCGATTGGGAGATCGCGATGGGCCCGGGCGGCGCCCTGGAAGCCGCCGTCGAGGCTCGCCGGGAGGGTCTGGTCCGCTTCATCGGCGTTACCGGGCACGGTCTGTCGGTGGCCGCCAGGCACAAGCGCAGCCTCGAGCGCTTCGATTTCGACTCCGTCCTGCTTCCCTACAACCACATGGTCATGACCATGCCCCACTACCGGGACGACTACGAAGCCCTGGTGGCGTTGTGCCAGGAGCGGAACGTGGCGGTGCAGGCGATCAAGGGCCTGCTGCGGCGGCCGTGGGACGAGGGGGCCGAGCACACCCGCCCCACCTGGTATGAGCCACTGGAGGAGCAGCCCGCCATCGATGCCGCCGTCGGCTGGGTGCTGCAGCGGCCGGGCATCTTCCTCATCACGCCCGGGGACATGGACCTGCTGCCGCGGGTCCTCGACGCCGCCAGCCGCTTCACGCAGGGACCCACGGAAGAGCAAATGCGGGCGATCCTCGCGGAGCAGGAGATGCGGTCGCTGTTCGTCTGATCACCGCTCCGCGATCGGGTCGGGCGACGGACCTCAGGCGGCCCTGCCGGCGATCAGCTTGACCGACACGGGGACGACCAGCCCGTCCTCCGTCAGGTAGTCGGTCGTGAGTCGATCGAACGCGGCGCGAATCTGCTGCTGGACGGTGAGGCTCTCTCGCGTGATGGTCGAGGCGGTGCGCACCGTCGCTGCGAGCACGGACGTCCAGAGGGCGTCAACGCTGACCGGATGGATGGTGAACCCGATGGTGGTGACGGACGTCGGGTGGAACCCGGCCGCGTGCAGGAGCGCGCGGTAGGTCTCATCGCTGGCAGCCATGGCAGGGGCAAGTGGGTGGTCGTCGGCGGACCTGATGCCCGCCGCCGCGACGGCGTCGACGAAGAGCCCCAGCATGCGACACGCAGAGGGATCGTCCCAGACCGTGAGGGCCAGGCATCCGCCGTCTCGCAGCAGGTGGCGCCAGGACGCGAGCGCGCGCTGCTGGTCGGGGATGTGGTGGAACGTGAAGTTGCCGACGACTGCGTCGAACGTGCGATCCTCGAACGGCGGCGACACGGCGTCAGCAACGACGAACGTAAGGGCCGGGTGGAGTCGCACCGCGAGGGTGATCATGGCCCTGGCGAAATCCAGGCCGATGACATCTGCGCCCCGCGCGGCCGCCTCCGCGGCCACGTCGCCCGGGCCGGTTCCGACATCCAGGACCCGCGATCCGGCCGTCACCCGGGCAGCGTCGAGAAGCGGGGCGATGAGCCGGTGCGTCACGGGGCGGCAGGCCGCGTAGTAGTCGTCTACCGTCCGCTCCCAGCCGGCCTTCTCCAGTTCTGCGAACTCGGTCACGGGAGCCATTGTGCCCCGTAGCCGGCTCGCTTGTGCGCTGAGCCGCGGGCGTCGGGTCCGCTCAAGCGGAGCGACGACTAGACTGCAGGCGGAACCTCCTCAGACGAGCGAACAGCGGGGGTGCGGCGATCCGTGAACGGGCGTGAGCGGGTGCTGACGGCGCTCGACGGGGAGGCGCCCGACCGCGTCCCCCGGGCGCTCGGCTTCTACCACGTCGATGGCCGGGGCCTCGCCCCGCCGGGAGCCTGGCGCGATGAGTTCATCGACGCCGACTTCGTCACCTTCCCGGTGTCGCCCGAGGAAGCGAAGTTGAGCCGGCAGGCCATGCCATACGACGGCGATACGCGCCTCGGCAGCCCGGCCCAGGCGGCGACCTACTCGCGCTGGCACTACCGGCCCGCGGCGGCCCGGAAGTCCAACCCGCTCGGCCTGGCTCGCTCGCTGGATGACCTGCGGAGCTTCCCCTTCCCCGAGGCGAGCGGCCCGTACATCGCAGAGGGTCTCGCGGGCCAGGTCGACGACATCCACGCGCGTGGCCTCGCGGCAGGGGGCAACCTGCCACACCTGGGCGGCGAGCTGTTCGAGGCGGCCTGGCGGCTGCGCGGGCTCGAGAACTTCCTCATCGACCTGCTCTGTCGAAAGGAGTGGGCGCACTTCCTGCTCGACCGGCTCGCGGAACACGCGCGCCGCAACGCGGAGGCGGTGGCGCTGGCCGGCGTAGACCTGCTGGCCCTCGACGACGACGTGGGCATGCCCGGCGGGATGATCATCAGCCCCGCGCTCTGGCGGGAGTTCTTCAAGCAGCGCCTGGCCGGGGTCATCGGTGCCGCCAGGACGGCGAAGCCCGACCTCCGCGTCCTCTTCCACAGCGACGGGCACTTCGAGCCGATCATCGACGATCTCGTGGAGATAGGCGTCAACGCGGTCAACCCGCTCCAGCCCGAGCACATGGACGCGGCCCGCATCCGCCGGCGTTTTGGCCCGCGACTGGCGTTCTGGGGCACCGTCGGCCGCCAGACCACCTTCAGCTTCGCCAGCCCGGATGAGATCCGCCGGGAAGTTCGGACCCGGATCGAGACGCTGGGCCCCGCCGGGCTCGTCCTCTGCCCCGCCTACGATATCGACGAGCCGGACGTGCCGTGGGCAAACATCGCCGCCTTCCTGGAGGCGTCCGCGACCTTCGGTTGACCCGGCCGGATCGCTCAGCCAGCGACCGGACGGACGATCTCGACGCTGACCGGCACGCGCGGCCAGCGGGCATCGGTCGTGAGCACGCGGGCCGCGGAGATGGCACTGGCGGTAGCCACGACGAGCGCATCTGGAAGCGGGAGCCGACGGCCGTGGCGGGACCACAGCTCGGCGGCCACCGCGGTGATTTCTCGGGTAGCCGGCTCGATGATGATCGGGAGGGCGTCGAGAAACCCCTCGACCGTGGCAACCGCCTCCGCGCCACGACCGTACGGTGCCACGAGGACCTCCGCGTAGGCTGATGCCGGGATCACGAGCCGGTCGCCGCGGTCCATCGCGTGCGCCACCGCCTGCCGCGCGACCGCGTGATGGGCGTCACTCGAATCGAGAATGGCGATGACGACCCCGGCGTCGACAACCGTCACCTCCATTCGCGTCGCAGCTCGTCCAGGTAGCCTGCCGGGTAGACACCGGTCAGCGCGCCGGCGTACCGCTCGAGAGGATCGGCCTCCCGTACGAGGACCACCGCGCCCGGTCCGCGGGCTTCGGCCCGCAACCGATCACCGGTGCGGAGGCCCGCTCGCAGGAGGGCTTCCGTTGGGATCGTCACCTGGTGCTTGGCGCTCAGCCGAGTGTAGCCACGACGACGCCCGGTCTTTACTCGTCTGTCCATGAGTAAAGCTTACGGCGAACTCGTGCCGCCGCGCAAGAAGCTGCGCACGTGCGTGGGTTCGGCCCGGGCACCTGCGACGCGCCCCGGGCTTCTTCGAGATGCTGACCGCCTGGTTGGTCCGGATGCTCATGGAACAGGCTGGCCCGCCTCCGAGGCGAAATCCCGCACGACGACAGACCCGATCGCCCTGATTGTCGAGCCGCGCTACCCAGCCTGCGTCGCCAGCGGCCCCACGACCGCCACCGAGGACGGCTTTGCCGGGTCGTAGCGGATGGCCACTTCTGCCCCGGGCTTGAGTGCCGCCTCCTCGGCGTCGGTCAGCAGCCCGGCCGCCGTCGCGGCGTAGTCCCGGCCGCCGTCAGGGTGCACGTCGAGCTCGAAACCCAGCTGGCGCCGGGGGCTGTCGGAGCCCGAGCGCATGCGGAAGCCCGTCCGCCAGAACCTGCGGACCGTGGCGTGTCCGGGGGTGCCGGTCGCCAGCAGCTGCCGCACGCGGCGGAGCGGCCTCGCCACGAACCACCCGATGCCGGCCATCACGCTCCCGAACGACAGGAGGATGGACAGGAGGATCGCCCGGTCCCCTCCCCCGATCTTGAGCGGGAACTCCGCGTTGGTGCTCCAGCCGAAGGCATGACCGATCCAGTACCCGACCCACGCGCCGATGATGCCGATGATCACCAGCACCACGACGACCATCCACGCTCTCATGGCATCCTCCTTCACTCGATGGCTGCATTACACGCCCGGCGAGCGTCGGACGCAAGGGGGGCGAGTCGCACAACGGGTCTGTCACGCGGCGGGCTGGACCACCGGAGCTGACGCTCAGTAGGAGGTCGGCGGGCAAACCGAAACGGCCCCACCACATGCTGCGGCGGGGCCGTGAAGTCGGCGTCGGGCGGCCGGGGTCACCCGGCCAGAACGTTCAGGCGAGAAGCTTCTTCTTGAGGTCCTCGAACTCGGCCGCGGAGATCGTCCCGGCATCCCTGAGGGCCTGGAGCTTTGCCAGCTCGTCGGCGGTCGAGACGCCGGCGGCCGCCTTCTGCGCAGCCTCCGCCTGGGCGGCCAGCTGGACATCCTGCGCCGTGACCTTCGGCCGCGCGATCGAGGTAGATGAGGCAGCCGAGGAGCGGCAGGAAGATGATGACGAGACCCAAACGGCCTTCCACCCGCCGGAGAGGTCATTCCGCCGGAAGAGGTCGGCCAGGCAGCCGATCCAGACCCAGATGAGCATGAACCAGAAGAAGAAGACGATCATCGACAGCATTACGTCCCAGAACGTGATGCGTGCTCGTCCCCACCCGGTCGCATGCGGCGAGGAACAGCGTCATCGCGGCGAGCGTCAGCGCGATACGGCCGTGATTCAGCGCGCTCCGGGCGCTCCGGAGCAGCGTTGTTCCGATAGCAGTGTCCACGAGTTCTCCTCCACTTCCCTTGGGCGGGCCCACACGGGCTCGCCCGCAATGCTACAGGCCCAACGCTGGCTGCGTGCCGATCTGTCGGCTCCGTCTCGGCGGCCGCGCAGGCTAGACTGGCTCTTCGTCCGCCCCAGCGCCACTGGGACGTCAGCCCCGACCTCAGCCAGCCAGTCGGAGTCCAGGTGTCCGAAGTAGTCCAGCCCGGCGAATCCCAGCCCCAGCCGAGACGACCCGAGCCTCGACGAACCGGGCCTCGTGGAGCGCGCCGAGGTGCGTGCCGATGGGGTGGCCCATCGCTTCCAGAAATCCGACTGGATCGAGCTGCTCTCGGCGCTGCTGCTCGCGCTGGCGACCATCTCCGCCGCTTGGTGCGCCTACCAGGCGACCCGGTGGAGCGGCGTCCAGGCCAACGCCTACGCAACCGCGGCGGCGGCGCGCCAGGAGTCCGTGCGCGCCTCCAGCCGGTTCTTCGCCCTGGTCAACATCGACGTCTCGGTGTTCCTCACGTATGTCGAGGCTCGTCGCGCGCAGGATGAGAAGCTGGCGGCGTTCTGGGAGGAGCGGTTCCGTCCGGAATTCAAGCCCGCCTTCGAGGCCTGGCTGGCCACCGTGCCCGAAGGAGAGGTCCCGCCGGGGACGCCGTTCGCCATGCCGGAGTACGCGCCAGCAGACAAGATCCAAGCTGAGGAACTGGAGCGGCAGGCGGAGGAATCCGCGGCGGAGGCGCGCGAGGCGAACCAGGTCGGCGACAACTTCGTGCTGCTTGCGGTCCTCTTCGCCTCGGTGCTCTTCTTCGCAGGCGTGGGCACGAAGTTCAAGGGGTATCGAGTCCGCGTCGTAATGGTGGGATTCGCGATGCTGTTCTTCGCGGTCGCCCTGTTCTTCGTGTTCAGCCTTCCACAGAACGTGGGGATCTAGCGCCGGGCGAAGGAGCGACGGCTGGCCGACTTAGTGTCGAGCCGCCCGGATCCACCCAAGAAGTCCCCGGATGCGGCCGGCAAGGAGCGACGTGTCAGGCTCCGCCTGCAGCTCGTCGGTGATGAGATCCGGGCCGACGCCCACGGCGGCGGCTCCCGCCCGGAAGTAGGCGGCGATGCGCTCTTCGGTCGGGGGAACCGCGGTCGGCATGATCCGGGACCAGGGGCTCGGGTTGAGCAGCGCCCTGATGAACGCCGGTCCGTCGAAGGCGCCGGCCGGGAAGAGCTTGACGATCTCGGCGCCGAGTTCCTCCGCCTCCGAGATCTCGGTAGCCGATCCGCAGCCAGGGATGCAGGCAACCTTGCGGCGGTTGCAGAAGCGGGCAATCTCAGGATTGAGGATGGGGCTGACGATGAAGTTCGCACCTGCGGCGACGAAGAGGGCGGCCGTCGGGGCATCGTAGACGGTCCCCGCCCCGAGGATCACCTCTGGCGCCTCCGATGCTGCCCTCGCTTCTATCTCGCGGAACACGTCGAGGCTGTTCGTGGCACGGTAGGTGATCTCGATGACCGGCGCACCCGCATCTCGGCAGGCGGTGATGACTCGCCATGCGCCTTCCGTGTCCCGGGGCGTGAAGGTTGGGACGACCCCAATCTCCAGGATGGTGCTCAGAACGGCCATGCGGGTGAAGCGCGGCATCTATCTACTTCCTTCTCTTGCCGGGCAGGAGGCCGCCGGGCCGCGCAGGACGGTCGGCTCCGGTCACGCGAGGGTCCGCGCACACCCGGCCGTCTCCTGACCGCAAGCCCACTGCGCGATGGAGGTGTGTTCCTGGTCGCCGCGAGAGCGTGGGCCTCGTGTCCCGAGCCGCCACCCGACGGACTACTGGACCTTCTGCGTCGACACCTCCGTGGCGTACTTCTGGACCTGGGAGGGCGTGACTTCAACGCCGTAGAGGTGCCAGGGTGGTTTCTCGTTCATGTCGGGTATCGAGTACTGATCCTCGGGCGCGTTGCCGCACGGCGGGACGGAGCCGTAGAGGGCCTTCCTCTGCAGGGTCTTGCCCGTCTCGGCGATCACCACCCGGATGGTCGACTTGTACCTGTACTGGACCAACTCGCCCCACACCCCGTCGCTCTGCCTCTTCCAGCGGCCGCAGGAGCCCACCTTCACGCTGTCCTCCGTGCCATCCGGAACGCAGACGACCAGCTGGATCGGGCTGGTCCATTTCTCGTCGCGCCACTTCTTGTTGATGGCATAGGAGGAGGAGAACCCCTCGCTGTCGACGACGACCAGCGGGTGGACCTTGCCGGCATAGGGTGCAGCCCAGGAGACGGGTGTTCCGTCACACGCCGCAACCAGCGCCTCCTCGGGCGGCGGCGTCGGCTTCGGCGTCGGCTGGGGGGTTGGCGTGGTTGTCGCATCGCTCCCGCACTCGGCAGTCCATGCCATGAGCACGCCGGAGGCCGTCTTCCCAACGAAGGTGATGGTGGCGCTCGTTCCCCGATCGTCGAGCGAGAACGTGCCGGAGCCGCCCTCGCTCTTCGACACCACGTACGTCCGATCCGAGACGAGCGGGCCAATCCTGACCGTCGTATCGAGGTCGGTCGTGGTGGACGCCACGTCAACGGGTGAAGAGCCCAACCACCCGTGGAACGAGAACCCGCCAAGGCTGTGATCGTCCGCGGCAGGACCAGCATCCTTGACAGACCATTCGTCCAGCGGGGCGCCTTCGGTGCGCGAGCAGAAGACCTCCGCCCTGGAGTAGGTCCCCGAATCGGGGCCGCTCAGCTTGATGGTGAGCTTCGAACCGGGCTCGAGAGAGGGCGCAGCGGCAAGCGAAGGCGTGTGCGGAGCTTCATCGGTCAGGTCAACCAGGTACCGCACGACTGCGTCGACGTCGACCTCGGTGCGGACATCGCCTGCGGCCGTGGACGTGGAGGGTGGCGTGGGGGCGTCGAAGGTGCGCCGTTCCACGATGAGCGCCGCCGCCCGGTCGATCACGGTGATCTCACAGTAGCCCTGGAACGCCTTGCCTCGCTCGCGCTCGCTGACGGCGTCCTTGTACGTGCCCACCTGGTGGTAGCCCCACGTGACCCAGACGATCGTACCGACCTCGTCGGGCCCGGCCGCGCGGAGGTCGGCCGGTAGCGCATCCTGGAGTCGCCCGTCGAGCCCGCGGCCGCGGGGGTCGATCGCGACCAGCTTGCCAACGCGATACGGGCCGGCGAGATCGGAGCCGTCCGTCAGCCCGGTGTCACTGACGTACTCGTCGAGGTAGGGGTCGAATGGCGAGGCGGTGCAGCCCGAGCCGCTGGCGATGGCGGCGATCAGCGCGACGATGGGTAGCACCCGGTAGCGCAATCCAGCACCTCGATGACCGACGTGCCAGCCCACAGCCCCCTCCTCCCAGGTACGGACGCGGATCGCTAGCGTGGGAGTGTAAGCCGCAGTTCCCGAGATGACGAGGGCCAGAGGGCACCCCCGAGACGCCCGTCGCGCCGACACCGGTGCCCGCGTCATGCTGTGGGCCGTCCCGCGCTTGCGCTCCGGCCGCACGCGACGCAGCGGGCCGTTCGGCCGCCGGCTGACGGCCGTTCGGGGCTTGGCCTGCACAGACGGTCGTGATACAACTCGGCGGACTCGGCGCGCGGCCTCGGTCGTCTCACGCGTCCTCATCCTTCCCACACGACAGCCGAGAGTGGAGGCTTCGACTTGATGACTGCAGATGGGGCCAAGGCGTCCGCCGACGCCGGGGTCATGGCCGAGAACCGCACCGTCGCGGCGACACTGCGCGATACCACCGCCAATCCGGCTCCCCTGGGCCTCATCGCGTTCGGCATGACGACCGTCTTGCTCAACATCCACAACGCCGGCTTCTACGAGATGAACACCATGATCCTCGCCATGGGCATCTTCTATGGCGGCCTCGCCCAGGTCGTGGCCGGCATCATGGAGTGGAAGAAGAACAACACCTTCGGTCTGACCGCCTTCCTCTCGTTCGGCCTCTTCTGGCTCACGCTGGTGGGGCTCATCGTCTTCCCCGAGTGGATGGGCGTGGACGGCCCCGACAAGGTGGCCATGGGCTGGTACCTGATGGCGTGGGGCGTCTTCACGGGACTCATGTTCATCGGCACCCTGCGCATCAACCGCGCGCTGCAGGTTGTCTTCCTCGGTCTCACCATCCTGTTCGTGCTGCTCGCCATCGGCAACTGGACGGGAAACGCGACGATCACGAAGATCGCCGGCTGGGAGGGGATATTCGTGGGCCTCTCCGCGGTGTATGCCTCCATCGCCCAGGTCTGGAACGAGCTCTACGGCCGCGTGGTGCTGCCCATCGGGCCGTACAAGAAGTAGCGGTAAGATCGCGACGCGTCTCCAGGATCGCCGCCCGACATCGAGTCGCGCTACCCTCCGGGCCAGAGGGAGGTCTTCATGCCGCAGGCAGACCGAATCGCCGATATCCTCGCGGGCCGGATGCCGGCCGGCGCGCGCGTGACGGTCCAGGGCTGGATCCGTACACGTCGCGATTCCCAGGCCGGGCTTTCCTTCCTGCATCTTCATGACGGGTCCTGCTTCGATCCCCTGCAGGTGGTGGCCCCGGCCGCACTTCCCAACTACCAGGATGAGATCCTGCGCCTGACTGCCGGCTGCGCCGTCACCGCCACGGGGATCCTCGCTCCCTCGCAGGGCAAGGGCCAGGCGGTGGAGCTGCTCGCCGAGTCCTTGGTCGTGGTTGGCTGGGTGGACGATCCGGACAGCTACCCGATCACGCCGAAGCGGCACACCTTCGAGTACCTCCGGGAGGTGGGGCACCTGCGGGTGCGGACCAACACCCTCGGCGCAGTTGCCAGGGTCCGGCACTGCCTCGCCATGGCCATCCATCGCTTCTTCCATGAGCATGGCTTCTACTGGGTGCACACGCCGATCGTGACCGCCAGCGATGCCGAGGGCGCCGGAGAGATGTTCCGCGTCTCGACGCTCGACCTGGCCAACCCCCCTCGCACGCCTGAGGGCGCGATCGATTTCTCCCAGGATTTCTTCGGCAAGCCGGCCTACCTCACCGTCTCTGGACAGCTCAACGTCGAGAGCTACTGCCTGGCGCTCACGCGCGTCTACACCTTCGGGCCCACCTTCCGTGCGGAGAACTCCAACACCAGCCGCCATCTCTCCGAGTTCTGGATGGTCGAGCCTGAGATCGCCTTCGCCGACCTCGCGGCCAACGCCGACCTGGCGGAGGATCTGCTCCGTTCCATCTTCCGCGTGGTGCTGGACGAGCGCCCAGACGACATGGCGTTCTTCGCCGAGCGCATCGACCCACAGGCTGTGTCCCGGCTCGAGGACTTCGTCTCATCCAGCTTTGCGCGAATTGAGTACACGGAGGCCGTGGAGATCCTGAAGCGGTCCGGCCGTTCCTTCGAGTTCCCGGTGGAGTGGGGACTCGCCCTGCAGGCCGAGCACGAGCGGTACCTCTGCGAGGAGTACGCCAGGCGCCCGGTCGTGGTCCTCAACTTCCCGAAGGAGATCAAGGCGTTCTACATGCGCCTGAACGACGACGAGCGCACCGTGGCGGCGATGGACGTGCTGGCCCCCGGCATCGGCGAGATCGTCGGCGGCAGCCAGCGCGAGGAGCGCCTCGACGTGCTGGATGCGCGAATCCGCGAGATGGGGCTCGATCCCGCGGCGTACTGGTGGTATCGGGATCTGCGCCGGTACGGTACGGTGCCACACGCCGGGTTCGGGCTCGGGTTCGATCGATCGGTGGCCTACGCCACCGGGATGGCGAACATCCGCGACGTCATCCCGTTCCCGCGCACGCCGGGCAGCGCCGACTTCTAGCCGCGGGCTGAAGACGGAGGCCGACGAGTGACCGGAGAAGCCTCTGAACTCCTCTGCCAACTCGTGGCCATCGACTCGGTCAACCCGGACCTGGCAGTGGATGGCAAAGGCGAACGTCGGATTGCCGAGTTCGTCGCCGACTGGCTCGCCTCTCGCGGGCTCAACGTTCAACTCCAGGAGACAGAGCACCCCCACCGCCCGAACGTCGTCGCGGTGGCCCGTGGGAGCGGTGGCGGTCGGACGCTGATGCTGAACGGCCACATGGACACCGTGGGGCTTGACGCCATGCCCGACGGCCTCGAGCCGCGGATCGAGGGTGAACGGCTCTACGGTCGTGGGGCGTGCGACATGAAAGGCGGCCTGGCGGCACTCATGCTGGCCTCGGCGGACCTGGCCGAGCGCGATCTCAGGGGCGACGTGGTGCTCGCAGCGGTGATCGACGAGGAGTACGCCAGCCTGGGAACGACCTCTCTCGTCCGGAACTACCGAGCCGACGCCGCCATCGTGGCGGAGCCGACGAGCCTTGGCATCGCCGTCGCGCACAAGGGGTTCGTGTGGCTGGAGATCGCCACCCGGGGCAGGGCGGCCCACGGATCGCTACCCGACGCCGGGATCGACGCGATCGCGAAGATGGGTCCGGTTCTCGTGGGCATCGATGCGCTCGGCAGAAGGCTGGCGGGGAAGCCCTCTCATCGGCTCCTCGGAGCCGGCTCGGTGCATGCATCGCTCATTCACGGCGGTCACGAGGTATCGACCTACCCCGCGGACTGCCTGCTCACGATCGAGCGTCGAACAGTCCCGCCCGAGACCGATCTCGACGTTCAGGAGGAGATCCAGGCACTCCTCGACGACATCGCCCGGTCTGATCCCGACTTCCGCGCGAGCGTTCGAACCACCTTCTCGAGGCCGTGGCTCGACGGGTCTCCAGGCCAACCGCCTGCCCGGATGATCGCCCGCGAACTCAAAGCGCGAACGGGCCGCCCCTCCGAGATCGTCGGGGCCCCCTTCTGGACCGATGCGTCGATCCTGACCGCCGCGGGAATCCCCTCCGTCGTGTTCGGGCCCCACGGCGAGGATCATCACGGTGCGGCGGAGTGGGTCGATCTGCCCTCTGTGGAGACCTGCCGCGAGGTTGTGACGGAAGTCGCTACCCGCTTCTGCGCGTAGCCGGACAGGCGTCGGCGCCCCCGGCCGGACGCCGGGAGCAAGATGCCGGGCCTCAGCCGGGGCGCCGGCCCGGTACCAGGTGCTCCCGGAGGAAGGTCACGGTCCGTTCGAACGCGAGATCCGCCGCCTCCGGCCGCCACGCGTCCCGCGAAGGCTCGGCGAACCAGTGACCGGTCCCCGGGTAGCGGTGGATGACGACGCTGCGCCCGGCGCCGCGCAGCGTGCGCTCGAAGGCCAGCACCCCGTCATCCGGCTCGTACGGGTCCGCCTCCGCGAAATGGCCGAGGACCGGCACCGACGCCCGCGTGAGGCTCGGACCCTCCAGGGAGCCGTAGTAGACGACCGAGGCAGCCACGGCCGGGCGCTGCGCCGCGCACCACATCGCCCACGCGCCACCCATGGAGAAGCCCACGGCGCCGACCATCACCGCGCCGCCCGACGCCGCGAGCCGGTCGATGGCGGCCAGCGCGACAGCGTCGGCGTGGTCCTCGTCCTGGTCTGAGGCCAGGCGCTCAGCCTCCTCGACGGTCGACGCGACGCGACCACGGACCAGGTCAGGCGCCACGACCGAGAACCCCGCACCGGCGAGCCGGTCCGCGTACGCGATCACGTCGCCGTTCAGGCCCCACCACGCGTGGAAGACCACGACGCCGGGTGTCGTGTCGCCGGTGCCACTCGCGTACAGACGCGCTGGCTCGCCGCCGAGGGCCAGCTCTTCGAACCCGCCACTCACCATTGGTCCCTCCGAGCTGCGCCGATCTGCCACTGGCAAGCGGACACGACCGATCATGCCCGAACATCGTACCGGTAGCATCGCGGCGGAGGGTCGCTCGCGCGGGCCGCCGCCACGCGCCCCCCTCCTCGAACTCGCTGTGCCCGGCACCCTCGCGCATGGACAGAGTATCCCGACAAAGCCGCTGAGGACGCGGTTCGCCGTTTCCCGATCATCCGCCCCGGCCAGGCGCAGGCAGGTGACGCGGCGGTCCTGGCAGGTCCCCCAGCAGCGCTCGGCGGCCCTCGGCCTGGGCCGAGCCGGCGGCCACCGAGCGGATCCCCCGGCGCCGCAGGCCCGTCCCACCTGGGTGCGTCGCCGTGGATCGGCCAGGCGCAGGTCCGCGTCGGGGAGCTGCCCAAGGGGGTCTCGAAGGCCCCGTGGCGGTCGCGGTAGAGGGCCAGGGGCAGGCCCTGGCGGCGCGCCGCGTCGCCGTTGATCTCGAGGTACCCGGCGCTGTCCTCTTCGTCGCGGTAGGTGGCCGCGGTGACCAACCCGGTGGCGTCGTCGACGGCGGCCAGCAGGGTGAGCCGCAGTCCCGTCCCTCCAGCCAGTGGTTGCACCGAGCCGTCGACCTGGAGGAGCATGCCGGCCTGGGGCATGCGCTCCCGGCGGCTGCGCGGCCCGCTGGGTGCATACTCCGCGGCTTTGAGGCAGCCCCCGGCATATGACCCGTGCGGCACTCGAGCGTCCCACAAGGGGTCTTCCCATGGCCGACTTCGGACTCTTCATCGGTTTCGGCTCGCCACGCCCGGGTCGCGAGGTCGCAGCGGGCACCGTCTTCGGAGAAGCCGTTGCGTACTGGACCGGGCTGCAGCGATCGGGCGAGATCGAACGCTTCGAGACCGTGCTGCTCGAGGCACACGGCGGAGATCTCGGCGGTTTCTTCCTGCTGCGCGGCGACGCCGAGCGGCTGGGCCGGCTGCGCATGGCGCCCGAGTTCCAGCGGGTCATCACGCGGGCCGGAGCCGTCGTGGATCGCCTGGGCATCATCCCGGCCCTCCTCGACGCGGAAGCTGGTCGCTGGGTGGGCGAGGCGAACGAGGTCTCTGCCGACCTGCTGTGAGTACTGAGACCGACGAGCAAAGCGGCCGCGGATCCGGCGCGGCCGCGGCCGTCAACTGGGCGGGGTGACGCTCCGGCTGGCCACGCCCGCTGACTCGGGGAACGCCGTCCGTCCGATCGTCCGCAGCCGTTCGCGCGTCGGCTCGTCGCAAAGCGCCCCCTCGACCCCGGCCGCATAGAGCGTGGCCGTGTCGGCGCCCAACTGCATGGCCACCTCATGCTCGCGCGCGAGATTCGTGCCGAACATGGCCGGATCATCGGTATTGACCGTGCAGCGGACCCCCGCGGCGATGAGCACCGGGAGCGGATGGGACTCGAGCGAGGCCACGGCGCCGGTGCAGAGGTTCGACGTGGGACACACGTCGAGGACCACGCCGCGGGCAGCGAGCTCGGCGACAAGCGCCGGTGACTCGACCGCGCGGATCCCGTGCCGAAGCCGATCTGCGTGCAGGACGTCGAGGCACCCGCGGATGGATGCCTCCCCTGCGACCTCGCCCGCGTGGGGCACCGACCCGACGCCGCCGTCGCGGGCGATCGCGAACGCACGGGCGAACGGTTCCGGCGGATAGTCCGATTCCGGTCCGCCGAGTCCGAGCCCCACCACACCCCGATCGCGGAACCGCACGGCCCATCGGGCCGTGGCCTCGGCCTCCTCGATCGACCAGCCGCGCGGGATGTCCGGCGTCAGCCGGATCTCGATGCCGAACCGTTCACGCGCCTCGTCGATGCCGTCGCAATACCCCGAGAACACCTCTGACCAGTCCGTGCCCCGGCGAACGGCCTCGGCTGGCGAGAAGATCGCCTCGAGGTACACCGCTCCGTGACCCGCGGCTTCCTCCGCGTAGTCGACCGTCACCTGCCGGAAGTCGTCGGCAGTCCGGAGCGCAGCGGTCGTGAGCATCCAGATCTCGAGGAAGTGGGCGAAGTCACGAAAGCGGTAGAGCTCGGCGAGCTCGGCCTCGCTCGCGACCGGCAACGGGGTGTCGTTTCGTCGCGCGATCTCGAGGAGCCGGCCGGGCCGGACGCTCCCCTCGAGGTGCACGTGGAGCTCGATCCTGGGCGGTTGGCCAGCGATCATCGAAGGATTATGCCGTGTGGTGTGCAGCGAAGTTCATCGCCGCGAGGCGCGGGGAACTACTGACGGGCGTCTCGCCCTCGGACATACGCTTCGTCGACCCGCGGGGATCGCGCAGGGACAGGAAGCCCGCTGGCGTGCATACTCCGCTGCTCGGCAGGTAGGCACGGGTGCCTTCGGGCTCCCACCAGCGCGGCGTCCCCATACGGTCGCCTCGACCGTCGCGCAGGGCCAATGGCGAGACCGAGCCCTCCGGGCGGGCGTTTCGTGCGCCCAGAAAGGGAAACTGTGGCCTCGTCAACGGATCAGAACCTGGATCACGCTGCTGCGGCACGACGCCTGTACGACTTGATCAACGCGGGAGATATCGAGCGGTTCGCCAGGCACCTGGCAGACGATTTCGTCGAGCACGAGGAGACGCCCGGCCTCGCGCCAACGAAAGACGGGGTCAAGGCTTTCTTCCGGATGCAGCTCGAAGCGTTCCCGGACATGCGCATGGACGTGGAAGACGTCGTCGCGAACGGTGACAAGGCCGTCGCGCGAGTGAGGTTCACGGGGACCAACCGGGGTGAGTTCATGGGCATGCCGGCCACCGGAAAGCGCGTCGAAGTGCAGCTCATCGACATGTTTCGCTTCGGCGACGATGGGCTCGTGCGCGAGCACTGGGGTGTCCTCGATGCTCTGGCGATGATGCAGCAGCTCGGCGTTGTGCCGGCGGGCCCGCCCGCCTAGCCAACCCTCAGGTGGCCTCAACGTCGCGGGCAGAGCGCCTGGTCCGCCTGCGGCGTAGATCCGATGCGCGCTCGAGGCTGCGGGCATGGGCCCGGATGTGGTCGCGCACCACCTCCAGGTGCTCGCTGGGGGTGTACGACCGCGAGCCGACCCGGTAAGGGATCAGGCCGAGCGTGGGCGACACGATCGAGGCGCGGATCGTCGCGTGAGCGGCCCGCAAGCGGTAGACGATCGTGTCCAGCGGCACGGCTCTCGCCTCTGCCACGCCTCGCTCGTTGAGGTCCTCCCTGCACTCGCCCCCGTTTGCTGTTGAGATCGCCAATGACATCGCCCATCGATTCGTCGGGAACTATAACCTCCACGTTCATGATGGGCTCCAACAGCACCGGTGAGGCCCCTAACACCGCCTTCTTGAAGCCCATCGAGCCCGCGATCTTAAAGGCCATCTCCGAGGAATCGACAGGCCGACAAGACCCTATCGTACAGGTTACTTTGATATCCGTTACGGCATACCCTGCGAGGGCGCCCTCCTCCATGGCCTCGATGACGCCCTTCTCCACCGCCGGGATGTATTGCCGGGGGATGACCCCTCCCACGATCTGATTGACTACTTGTAACCTCCCCCGTGGGGGAGAGGCTCCACCTTCACCCAACAGTCTCCGCAACTGGCCATGTCCTCCCGCTTGTTTTTAGATTTCCCTGCGTCTCCGAAGAAGCACGAATGGTCTCCTTGTAGGGGACTCTGGGCGTTTTGACATTGACCTCCACCCCGAATTTTCGCCTCAATCGCGCCACGGCGATATCCAGATGCATCTCCCCCACCCCGGAAATCAGGGCCTCTTTGGTCTGGGGTCTCGACCGAATCGAAGCGAGGGATCTTCCTCGACCAGGCGAGCCAGGCCGGAGGAGAGTTTTTCCTCATCTCCCTTCTATTTGGGCTCGATAGCGAGGGAGATCACAGGTTGGGGGATCGTGACGGCAGGAAACAGGATGGGGGACTTTTCGTCGCAATAAAGGCTATCTCCGGTGCTGGTCTCCTTCAACTTTACCATGGCCCCCAACTCCCCCGGACCCCAGGGTGGACACCGGGACCTGGTTCTTGCCTCGCAATTGAACCAGTTGTCCTACCTGCTCCCTGATGCCTTTACTGGCATTATAAACCGAGGAATCGGAATCGAGATGACCCGAATAGACCCGGAAGAGGGTCAGCTTCCCCGGATAAGGATCCGCCAATGTCTCTGAAGACGAGGGCTGCCAGGGGCTCCTCTTCTGCCGCCTTTCGGGTCTCCTTCTCTTTGGTCTTCGGGTTCTCTCCTTCGCTCTCGGACGGTCCAGAGGGGAAGGGCACCAGGAGATGATCCTGATCCATGAGAGGGGTGGCACCCATGTTCCGGGTGGCTGAGCCGCAGAGGATCGGGACGATCTTTCTGGCAAAGGTCGCCCGCCGGAGACCTTCGCTCAACTCATCGAGG
>CAVOJY010000006.1:0-992313 GCA_963696405.1 uncultured Chloroflexia bacterium | reverse complement strand
CCGGCGGATCACCTCCGGGCCGTAGGCGCCGTAGCGGAGCACCTTGCCCAACCCTTCGTTTTGCGTGGCGTACGCGACAGCTTGCCCTGAGTGCTTCGCGATCGAAGGGTCGCCGGTGGCTTCGTTCCTGACAATGAACACCGGCATCGAGGGGCTGATGATCCCGGCCATCGGACCGACTGCGTGGTAGTGGTGGCACGGCGCGAACTCGATCTCGCCGGACGCGGCCAGCGCGGCCGCGTCCTCCGGCGTCTCGGCCAGCCCTTCGTAGATCAGCGCGCCCATGATCGCGCCGCGCGTCGGGCCGCACATGCGCGGCCAGGTGATCGGCGGGCCGCTGTGGGTGATCAACATGCCGCGCCTTCCCCGACGGGGCAAAGCCGGGGATCACGTCGCGGGCGATCCCCATGCCGACCAGCATGGGCCGGCCCGCGCAGATCCGGCGCACCGCCTCGGCGTTGGCCGCGTCGATGTCGATGCCGGCGCGGGTGTGTGTCAGCTCGGCGTAACCTTCGAGCGGCGGCCGCCAGTCCACCGCCACCGGCTCGGCGCCCTGGCTGGCCATGCTGTCGTAGAAGCTCTCCAGGCCCAGGTTGATGGGGCGCAGGGGTTGTTGAAAGAGTTCCATCCGAAGGCCTCCTGCTGAAGTCCGAAAAGTCCACAAATGCTCATGTCCGCTCAGATGTACAGCTTACGCAGTGTCCCTCGCCAGCCCGGATCGGACAGCAGGTCGGTGGAGTCGCTGAACTGATCGCTGCCCCCGATCACGCCCCGCTCGGCGATGCGAACCACGGCCGGGTCCGAGATCTGGCCACGCAGCGCCGTGGCGAAACGTTCGCCGCCGATGACCCGGAACGGCCGCCCCCAGAAGGGCCGCACCTGCGCCGGCAGCGGCTCGGTGATCGCCAGCCGGTTGTGCATGGCCGCCACAACTTCGTACGCCGCACACAGATGGCTTTCGCGTTCCTGCCACGTGGCGGCCAGTTGCGTGCGCCGAAGATCGTCCGTAAGTGCGGATGCGCACGCGAGACGCTGGAACGCCGTGCCGAACCATTTCGGATACGGCGCATACTGGCGTTCCATCAGGAAGCACAGCCGCATCACGTCACGCACCAGCCGCGCGCCGATCAGCGCCGAGCCGATCTCGTCACCGACCAGGCCGGCGCGCCCCATCAGGTGCTCCTCCTGGCCGATGCGCGCCCACCCGGCTGCCAGCATGTAGAGCCACACATCGCGCGGGTAGTAGGCGAAACGCGCCCGCACCGCCGCCAGCCCGAGATCGTCGTGGAACACGGCGCCCGCGGTGATCGTCCGCAGCGCCTGCTCGCCGAAGGTCAGCCAGTCAGCCGGTGCGATCTCGCCGGCGATGTCGAAGTCTGAGATAGTCCCGGAAGAAGCCGCGGATCGTGCAGATCTCGACGCGGTGGTTCACCGGGCCGGTCTCGATCGCGGCGAGCAGTTGCGTGCCGTTGTCGTCCGGGTTCGGCGCGCTGAAATTGGTCGGATAGCCCAGGAAGCGGTGGGGCAACTTCCAGCGGAACGATTCGGTGATGCGTGATCGTCGCTGCCGTTCGTAGTCATCCTCGGCCAGGAACAGCATGGCGCGCGGCCCCCAGTGATGATCGGACGACATCGGCGTGTCGAAGCCCAGCACCTCCGAGCCGGTGCCGATCAGCGCGGCGCTGTGGCGCAGGCCAGGAAAGTCAGCGTCCAGCACCGGCCGCACCGCCTCCCAGTAGAAGCGGCGGGCGAGCTCCAGGCCGGGGATGAAATTGATGTTTGAGTTCATACTGGTTCCGTTGACAAGTATGCTATCGGGGTATATACTTCGGCCACATCTTCATGGGAGGTGCTGTCGCTATGCCAACTGCTACGACCATGCAACGAGTCATCATCACGATTCCGCCCGCGCTGTTGACACAGGTTGAAGACGTGGCGGCCAAGCTGAACTTCAGCCGCAGCCGGCTGATCCGTGAGGCGCTGACGCAATACGTTGAGGCTCAACGCCAGCAGGAGCTACGTGAACTCCTGAAAGAAGGCTATTTGTTTCGGGCTGAAGAGAGCCGTCAACTGGCTCAGGAGTTCTTCGCTGCCGAACAAGAAGTCGCGGATCCTTACGCGCCCTGGGAGGTCTAGCGATGGCGAGTGAGTATCGACGTGGCCAGATCTACTACGCCAATCTCGATCCTATCGTCGGGCATGAGCAGGCGGGCCGCCGACCCGTATTGATCGTTCAGAACAACACGGGCAATCTGTTTTCCCCAACGACCATCGTAGCGGCGCTCACCGCCGCTTTGCCTCCCAAGCCTTACCCGACCGAAGTTCGAATTACCGCAAACACGGCTGGTCTCGAACAGAACTCCTCGATCAGACTGGACCAGATTCGGACGATAGATAAGCGTCGTCTGGAACGCTATGTTGGCCAGTTGGACGCGGCAATCATGCGCCAGGTGGATGAAGCGATCAAGATCAGCCTGGGTCTTGTGCCGCTGTGAGCCAGACCGGATTCGCTGATTCGTTGCGCGTTCACGCGTGTAACGCCTGCGTGATCAGCCCTGCCAGCCGCGCGGCAGAGGCGTTATCCGGCAGCACGAGTAAATTGGCCGCATATTCAGGGTTTGAGTCTCTGGGATAGCGTGGTCATCATCTCCTGTACCGTCTCAGCATCGGGGCCAACAACGAGCGCGACCTGCTGTCCGTTGTGAGCCAGGCCGGTATACAAGCCATCGTGTGACCAGGTGCGGACCGGGTTGTCGCTAAACAGGTCGGTAGAGGTTTCTTCGGCAAGCTGGTTGTTCATTCCGGCAGTGTACAACTCGGCGAACTCCTGCGCATCGGCCTCGGTGTCCCAGGCGGAGATGGCGGCCAGCATATAGGTTTGCTTCTCACCTTTCTGGAACAGCGTATACCGATCGCCGCCCCAACCCGCTGCGCCGATATTAGCAGCCATCGGCTCAAGCCTACTCTGTAACGCCATGCGCCAGCCGAGCTCGCCGAGTACGTTGCTGTTAGCCACGCGCCACGTATTTTGTAGTGCGGTAGGCAGCGCTGGGGCCTTAACGGAGATCGGTTGTTCCTGTGCCAGATATTTGTTGGCATGCAGGATTTGCTCGGTGGAGCGGGGTGGCGCCGCGAATGCATTGTCTACCGCCTTCAGGCCACCTTGGTCATACAGCGCGCCCACGAAAGCGGTCCCAGCCTCGTAGGGGAACTGCAGCATCTCCGTGAGTGCGTCAGGAAGCCGGGCCAGGGTCGCGTTGTCCAACTGGGGCGAGGCGGAGAATGTCGACAGCAAGTCGCTGAAGCCCAATGCGCTGTCGGCATACAGCTTCGCTGACAGACTGGCATCCCCTTCAACCAGCGCGCGAATGGCCAGCCGGCTATCATCGTCTAGCTGCGCTGCTGGCAGGGCCAGCGTGAAGTGTTGATCCTGGAGCGCATGGACATACTCGTGCGCAATGGTGAGTTCTTCGATTGCGCCAGGCGCCTTGTCCGTCACATAGACGAACGCTTGCTCCTGCGGGTCATAGTAACCAAGAAGCGTGTCGGACTGCGATTGCGCCAGCAATTTGGCCAAATCATCATCGCGATCAATCAACCCCAGCAGTCGCAGCGCGGCCTCATCCTGGCGCAGCGCCGCAACATCCTCGTCGGTCTGAGCCGTCACTTCGTCATGCAGTTCGGCTTGCGTGATGGCCCGAAATGGCACGGGACGGACCGCGGGCAAGCCGCGCACCAGTTCTACTTGCTGGCCCAGCTCGCGCACGTCTGCCTCTTGCCAGAGTTGCCTGTCAGCTTGTGGGTCCAGCGGCTCGTAATCAAGTTGGCCGAGGAATTGCTCGGTGCTGATCAATCCGGTCATCTGCTCGCGCAGGATATCGACGCCTGCGTACGCGCCAAAGAGCGCTTCACCATCGCTCGTGACTGCCTGCACGTGTGCGCCATCCACCGCAGGCGTCATACGTGGTGCGATCTGCGCCATGTAGATCAGCGCCCTGAGCGCGGCGAGGGTGATGTTCGCCGGATCTTCACCGGCTTGCCCCTTCACTTCGATGACAAGGCCCTTGCGTCCTGCCTCGTCGTGATATGTGATAGTCACAGGTCGCCCCAAAGCTGCCGGCACACCCCGTTCGGCGAGCTGTTGTGCCTTCGCATGGGAGACATCATAGCCTTCATTCAGTGCCTGAACGAAATCGGCGACACCGGGCTCATCGCCCGGATTCCAAGCCATGAAGCGGTTCAGCGCCTCGGCCGCTTCGGGATACCGCCTCAGGAGGTAGTAGGTGATGCCGAGGACAAGCTTAGTCTGCGCATTGTTGATGTCAGACATGGTGGTCAGTACGTCAAGCGCCTCCTCTGCTTTTCCCGAGCGCAGCAGGGCTCCCGCGTACAGTCGCGCCATCTCCGGTGTGCTCGCTTCAGCCTGGTACGCCGTGCTACAGGCCGTTCGCGCTTCAGCGAGGCGATCCAGTTCGAGCAGCACAGTGCAGAGCGCCTGCGATGGCGCAGCCCATCCGGGCCAGAGCTCCGCCGACCGGCGATATTCTTGTTCCGCCCGCTTCAAGTCGCCGGCCTGGTAGTATAATTGACCGAATGCGAAATCCTGCCGACCATCAGCGTACGCCAGTCGTAGTGCGCGGAGGTAAGCGTCAATCGCTTCATCGGTTTGGTTGTCGGTCAGGAGGGCTTCACCGAGCGCGATCCACGCCGTGGGCGAGAAAGGGTTGAGCGTTGTTGCACGCTCAGAATTTTTGAGCGCCGCGGTATTGTCACTCAGACAAAGCTGTGCGCTGCTGAGCGCCGCGCTTACTTCGGCGTTGCGGGGCCATTTCTCCTGCAGGCTTGTCAGCTCGGTAGCGGCGCGTTTGCAGTCACCGTCTTCATACCAGGCCATAGCAAGACCGAGGCGGCCGTTAACATTTGAAGGATCCAGGCGCAACGCTTCCTGGTAGCGACCCTCAGCCGCGCCGGCGCCGTCGAGATAGCGGATGACTTCCGCCAACGTGAATCGCGGCTCAAACGCCTTTGGATGCGCCGCGCGCAACTCGTCCAATACTTTGATGGCGTTTTCGGCGTCGCCATTGGCCGCAAAGCGCCAAGCCGAGCCGATCTGCGCGTAACCGAGACTGGGGGCAATCTGGAAAATTTGGTCGTACGCCGCGGCCGCAAGTTCCCCCGAACCACGTTGAGACTCGATGTCGGCCAACAGCAGCAGCCATGAGACAGATTTTGGCTGCAGGCGGACCGCCTCCTGCGCTGCCGCGCGAGCACGGCCAAGGTCACGCCGCGCCAACAGAACCTCGGCGAGGGCAGCATACGCCCTTGCTGACTTGGGGTCTCGCTTGACCGCGGCTCTCGCCGCAGTCAACGCGTCGTCGAAACGGAGGTCGGTGAGGTAGGCGCTGGCGAGAGCCGCCTGTGCGTTGGCAGTATCGGCGAGCTTGATCGCCTGCTGGGCCGACACCAGCGCATCTGCAGCCAGGCCCAGCACAGCCTGAACTTCAGCCAATGCCACCCAACCGGGCGCGAAGTCAGGATCGCTGGCGATGGCCAGTTGGGCTTCGTCGAGGGCGCGTTTCTGTTCGCCCATTTGCTCGTAGTAGGTTCGGCTCAGACCGGTGTGCGCCGCCGCGGAGCCGGGATCGGCCTTGAGCACTGCTCGATAGGATGCCTCGGCCCCGCCAAAACCGCTGTTGAGCAGCGCCGCGTCCCCGGCCGCGAGTTTTTCAGCGACGGTCGCAAGCGGCCCCAACGTTTGTGCCGCGGCTGGCGCTTCGTCGGTCGGTGTCGGTTGTGCGACTTGAGCCGTGGCGGTCGGCTCCAGAGTGGGGATGGGCGTGTTTTCCTGTGCGCTCAGAAACTCCGGGGTGGGGATCTGCGCCGTCAGGGGTGTCGGCGGCACAGGCGCGGGCGGAGCAGGCGCCACGCATCCAGCCAGCGCCAAAATGAGCAGGCAAAAGAAGAGATGTTTCCCCTGGCTGGTTTGTTTGGCGCCGCAAAATCTGGTTGAAGTCATTGATCGCCCCCTGTTGCGGAGTTGATGCGCTCCGAGTCTTTGCGAAGTTTTTACGCGTGTAGCGCCTGCGTGATCAACCCCGCCAGCCGCGCCGCAGAAGCGTTGTCCGGCAGCACGAGCACACCGGCCGCGCGCAACTTCTCCTCCTGCTGACTGAGCGGCTGTGGGTCACCCTCTGTCCCGCAAACCGACGCCACGAAAACCAGATGCCGGCCTGCGGCCGCCGCCAGATGCTGCGCCTCGCGGATCGCCTCCACTGTCGCGCCGGCCGGATCGGGGTGCGCGCCGTAGCCGAGCACGATGTCCAGCAGGATGACCGCCGTGGCCGGGTCGCGCGCCTCCTGGAGGATGCGCCGGTTGCGCAGGCTCGGATCGATCATCGGGTGGAGCCGGCCCTGGGTGAACTCGTCCTCGCCCAGGTCGACGCAGACGTGGCCGCGGCTCACGTGGCTGTCGGGCATCTTGTTCGCCTTGACCAGCGGCGCGTTGCTGAGCACCGGCTCGGGCAGGTTCTTCAGGATGAGTTGCGCCTCATAGCAGAAGGTGCCGCCGGCGAACAGCCCGCGCAGAGCGTATTGGCCGGGCGCCAGCTTCGCCTGCTCGGCCGCAGCCAAGGCGATCAGCCCGATGCTCGCTTCCTCCAGCCGGACCAGCGCGTCGCACCAGTTGACCCCGGTCGCGCTTGCGGTCGCGGCGGCGACAGCCGCGGCCAGCGCGGCCGCCTGCGTCAGGTTGGTCGCCGGGATCGCGCCCGCGGCCTCGATGGGCCCAGGCTCGGCGCCGAGGAAGCAGACGACGGTAGGCTTGGGCGGCGGCGCCGAGCACGACTGGAAGTCGCTGCAACCGTTGCGAAGTCGCCAACTGCGGCAGACTGGTACGCACGCACTGCTGCCAGGACCTGCGCCGCCACGGCCGCGGCCGGCGGTTTGGAGATCAGCACAATCACATCGGTGGCCGGATCAGCTTGCAGCGCGGCCAGCCCCGCCAGCATCGTCGCGCCGCCGACCGCCTCGCTCAGATCGCGGCCGCCCGTGCCGATGGCCTGTGAGACCCCTGCGCCGGCGCGCGCCAGCCCGCACGTGACCCCCTGCAAGCCGGTGCCCGCCGCGCTCGACCAGCCCCACGTTGCCGCGCGGCACGGCGTTGGCGAACCCCAGCGCGACGCCGTTGATGATCGCCGTGCCCGCGTCCGGCCCCATGCACAGCAGCCCGCGGTCGGCCGCCAGCTTCTTGAGCGCGATCTCATCCTCGAGCGGCACGTTGTCGGAGAAGAGCAGCACGTGCAGCCCGTTTTCCAGCGCGGTGCGCGCCTCGCCCGCGGCATAACGCCCTGCGACCGAGATCACCGCCAGGTTGGCGCCCGGCGCCGCGGCGATGGCCGATGCCAGCGACTTGGGCCGGTGCGCCGCGCCGGTTTCAGCTCGGGGCGCCTTCGCGGCGAGGATCTCTTCGGCCTGCGCCAGCGCGGCCAGGGCAGAAGCCTCGTCCACGGCCTTGATGACGATCAGCAGATCATCGGGCCGCGCGCCCGCGGCCTCGGGCGTCAGCAGCCCTGCCGCGGCGATGATCTCCCGGTTGGCGGGCGTGCCCATGACGACCGCAGCGTCCTGCACGCCGGGCAGCTTCAGCACCGCCTGGGCGACCAACATCAGGGTGACCGAGTCGTGGTAGGCGGAGGGTTTGATGCGGGTGAGAGTAGACATAAGAGACCTCGACGGAGACAGGAATCAGGGATCAGGGAACAGGCGTCAGGAGTCAGGTGCGCAACGCCGGTGCAGAAGCCGGTGAGCATGGCGGCGCCGGAGGTCGCGCCGTGGGAAAGGATGGTTTGGGTAGATTGGTAGATGGGTAGATGGGTCATCGGGACCTCCGCCAATGTTGCGAGCAGCGCGTGCCATGCGGCGTCGGCCTCGCCGGCGGCCGCGCAGGTGAGTAGGGCGCGGCTGAGGGTCGTCGTGCGGTCGGCGGCCACTTCGCGACGACGAGACCTGACAGGTTTCGCAAACCTGTCAGGTCTTCGGCGAGATGTTGCGCCAGCAGCCAGCCGGCCAGCCAATCGTCGCCGGCGGGTGTCAGGCCGGGACCTAGCCCAACGAGCGCGCGCATGGCCGCGGCCTGGCCGCGGGCCGCTTGCTCGCAAACTGCCTCGGGCAGTCCGCAGCGCGTCAGTGTCCAGCCGGCCTCAGCCAGGATCCCGGCGACTATTCTCGCTCCGGCTGCGATCTGCCGCCTGCGCGCCCGTAGATGATCCCAATCCGGCTGAGGATTCCAGGGGATGGCAGTCGCCAGGTCGATCACGATGGGTGAGATGGCCGGACGGCTTTCCGGACTCGAGGCTTCAGCCGGTTGCCTGCCGCACACCACCCGACCGGCTAAAGCCTCCACTCCAGGCTGCGGAACCCGCATCCTAATCTGACTTCCTGTAGCCGGTGAGACCGGGTCCGCGATCGACCGGTTCGGATCGGACGACGTCGCCCTCCCCGGTGACGGTAAATCGAGCACCCGCCGGCAGGCTGACCCCCAACCTCTGCGCCAGCACAACGTTCAACGGCCCGTTCCCGATCCCGCCCCACACCAGCGCGACCACCTCACCGCCGAATCGGTGACCAGGTCGCAGACGCGCTCGAAACTGGCCAGAACGCGACCACCAATCCCTGGCCGCAGGATTCCGGCGGCGCGCAGACTGATGGAGCGGGCGGAGATTAGCATGGCGAATGAGCGAATTGGCGAATCAATGGGTGACGACGAATGACGAACGACAAAGGACGAAACCCACGCGTTCTACGCATCACGCATCACGATGCACGGGATGCAACCGACTCACGGTACGCTTGGCACTTTTAACAACCGCATAGAACTTCCTGCAAGGCTGGCGCGGCGCTAGACAAGTAGGCCGTCATCGGTGATGCTGCTCGCCGCAGAATGCGTAGCGGGAGGCAACGATGGCAGCAGAACGGATCTATCGGGTCGAACTGGTCGGCCAGTTGCGGCACGATAGCAATCGGCGGCTAGAGCACGCCTACGGACAGTTGTGGCGGTGGGCGACTGTGCCCGCCCCCGCATCGGCAAAGGAGTCCTGTGATGCAACGCGCGGCCTTGTATGCCCGGGTGTCGACCCGGCGGCAGGAACAAGAAGCGACCATCGAGAGCCAGTTGGATCGGCTGCTGAGCTACGCTCGGCAGCATGACTATGAGATTCCGCCTGAGCTTCAGTTCATCGACCAAGCGGTCAGTGGCAAACACCTGGCCCGGCCAGGATTGGATCGGCTGCGGGACGTTGCGGCCATCGGCGCCTTACCGACCCTGCTGTGCTTGAGTCCGGATCGCCTGGCGCGCAACCTGGGTGCGCAACAGGTCGTGCTGGACGAATTGGGCCAGGCGGCGGTGACGGTGATCTTCCTTGATCAGCCGAGTTTGGGCGACGGTCTCGGCGTTCCGGCGCGGTCCGGCGGGGGTCGCCCAGGTAGATCTCGTGGTGGCGGCCACGGAGGCGAAGGCCTCGGGCAGCGATGGCCTCGTGCAGGCGGGCGATGGTCGGCGCTTCGGCGTCATACGGGCCGATGTGGAGGACCTGGGCGCTGGGCCCCTCGCGCCAGCGTTCGAAGCGGATGCGCGCGAGCCCGGGCCGGGGCTCCTTCTTGGCAACGGCCTTCCGCTCGGCCTCGAGACGGAAGCGCTCGACCTGCTCGGGTGTGACGACGTCCGGCTGCCACATCAGCGCGCGCCAGTGCCAGGCGCTTTCCGCGGTCGTGACCGACGGCACGGAGCCGGGCAGATCGTCCGTCCACCAGAGCGCCTCCAGCGGCGCGACCGTGAACTCGATGCCCTCGGCCTTGAGCCCGAAGCGCAGCCCGTACGAGATGGAATAGAGGGCCTGTAGCGCGTCATGGAACAAGGCGTCCTGCTCGGGCGGGGTGTTCGGGTTGCCTTCCCCGTCCACCATGAGGAAGGACATCTCCGGCACGTCGATGAAGCGGACCTCGCCGGCTACCGGGGCGAACAGATCGTGGGGCGGGATCTTGTCGCGGGGCGGTTGCTTGGGCGGCTTCGGCGACTTCATCGGTGCCATGCACCACGACTACCGCGGTTACCCGCGTCGGTCAAGTCCCACAAGCTGGCCCATCCCATCTAACCATCTTACTGGTATACTGGCCTCCATGAAGGTGACGATCGACCTGGCCGATGCCGAGCTGTACCGCGCGATCAAGGTGGAGGCTGCTCGGTCCGACCGGTCCGTGCGCGATGTGGTGGAGGGGGCGCTCCGCGAGTGGCTCGAGCGCCGTGAGGACGAGGAGGACCGGACGGGCGCTGCTGAGGCGCTTGCCGAGTACGAGCGTGAGGGAGGCATCGCGGCCGAGGAGTTCCTGCAGCACATGGCCGCCGAGGTGCGATCCAGGTATGGGTCGGATCCCACGTGACCTCCCGACAGACGTACCGGGTGGAGGTGGCGCCAGCCGCCCAGCGGCAGTTCCGGCACCTCTCCCCGGCCGATGGGGCGCGACTCCGTGGCCCGCTCCTGGCGCTCGCTCTCGACCCGCGACCGCCCGGATCTGCGAAGCTGGAGGGCACCAGCTTCTGGCGGGTGAGGGTCGGCGGTCTTCGTCTCGTCTATCTCGTCGACGACCGGCGCCGCCTCGTCGTCGTGCTCAGGGCGGCAAAGCGTGCAGAACGAAGGTATCGAGGGCTTTAGCATCATGTCCAGTCGAGTACGGAAGGATGGTCGAATCACAATTGACAAGGAGATCCGGGAGCAGCTGTCCATCCACACCGGCGACGAAGTGATCCAGCGAGTCGAGGACGGTCACCTCCTCGTCGATGTCCTCCCGCCTCGCCACAATCGGTCGCTCGCAGGCACGCTGCGGGACAAGGTGACGCGGTGGCCGGAGGACGACTCCTGGCAAGCGCTTCGCAACGCAGCCTGGGATGGCCCGGACGCGGAGTCGTGACCCCGAAGGTCGTCGCACCGTACGGCTCGTGGCGTTCGCCGATCACGGCCGAGCTGGTCGCATCCGGTGGGGTGAGGCTCGGGCAGATCGCGCTCGACGGCGACGACGTCTACTGGCTCGAGCTGCGGCCGACCGAGGCGGGCAGGGCGGTGCTGGTGCGGCGGAGCCCGGACGGAGGCGTGGAGGACGTGACGCCCCCGGAGTTCAGCGTGCGAAGCCGCGTGCACGAGTACGGCGGCGGCTCGTTCGCCGTCTCCGGCCGAACGGTGGTGTTTGCGGACTTCGCGGACGGGGCGCTCTACCGGCAACGCCGGCTCGTCGGGCCAGATCGAGCGACGCCGCGCTGGTCGGCCCCGCGGCGGCTCACGGCGATCGCCCCGGATGCCGGCGTCCGGCATGCCGACATCGTCATCGACCGGAAACGCGACCGCGCCGTCTGCGTCCGCGAAGATCACACGACGGATGCGTCCGAGGCGGTCAACACGGTCGTCGCCGTGCAGCTGGAGCCATGGAACACCGAACCGGGCGCATCGACCACCCTCGTCGCAGGCAACGACTTCTACTCGAACCCGCGTCTCAGCCCCGATGGCAACCGGCTGGCATGGCTCAGCTGGAACCACCCGAACATGCCCTGGGACGGGTGCGAGCTGTGGGTGGGCGAGCTGGGGGCGGACGGGTCGGTGGGGCGCGCGGAGCTGGTGGCCGGCGGCGCCCACGAGTCGATCTTCGGGCCGTCATGGTCGCCCGACGGTGTGCTCCACTTCGTCTCCGACCGGTCGGGCTGGTGGAACCTGCACCGTTGGAACGAGAACGCCGGTATCGTGGAGCCGCTCGCGCCGATGGAGGCGGAGTTCGGGCAGCCAACCTGGGTGTTCGGCCTATCCACCTACGCCTTCCTGGATGCCGCCCGGATTCTCTGCACGTACACGCGCGCCGGGACCTGGGAGCTGGCGGTCCTGGACGTGCGCGCCGGCGGGCTAACGCCCGTCCCGCTGCCGTACACCGAGTACATGCAGGTTCGGACGCGTCCCGAAGCCGGCACGGCCGTATTCCTCGCCGCCTCACCGAAGCACGACCGCCGGGTCGTGGAACTGGACGTGACGACCGGGGAGCATCGGACCCTGCGACGCGCGTCGGGCACGGACGTCGATGAGCAATTCCTCTCCCAACCCGAGTCGATCGAGTTCCCCACGGCCGGCGGCCTGACCGCACATGCCCTCTTCTACCCGCCGCGGAACCCGGACTTCGCCCCGCCGCCCGGCGAGCGACCGCCGCTCCTCGTGAAGAGCCACGGCGGCCCGACCGATGCCGCGTCCACCGGGCTGGACCTGGAGGTCCAGTTCTGGACCAGCCGCGGGGTCGCCGTCGTGGACGTGAACTACGGCGGGAGCAGCGGGTACGGACGGGAGTTCCGCCGCCGGCTCGACGGGTGCTGGGGCATCGTGGACGTGGACGACTGCGTCAATGCCGCGCGCCACCTCGCGGACCGCGGCCTCGTGGACCCCGAGCGGCTGGCCATCGAGGGGGGCAGCGCGGGCGGCTTCACGACGCTGGCCGCGCTCACCTTCCGGGATGTCTTCCGCGCCGGTGCGAGCTACTACGGGATCGGTGACCTGGAGGCGCTCGCGCGCGACACGCACAAGTTCGAGTCGCGGTATCTCGATGGACTGGTCGGGCCGTGGCCGGAGGCGGAGGCCGTCTACCGGGAGCGCTCGCCGATCCACCACGTCGAGCGGCTCTCGTGCCCGGTCATCATCTTCCAGGGCCTCGACGATCGCGTCGTGCCCCCGAACCAGGCGGAGCTCATGGCCTCGGCGCTGCGGGCCCGGGGGCTACCGGTCGCGTACCTGGCGTTCGAGGGGGAAGGGCACGGCTTCAAGCGAGCCGAGACGCTCCAGCGGTGCCTCGAGGCCGAACTGACCTTCTTCGGGCGTCTCTTCGGCTTCGATCCTGCCGACCAACTCCCGCCGCTCGAGATCGAGAACCTGCAGCTCCGCGGCTGACCCACGAGGGCGCCGCGGGCCGGCTGACGCAGAACCCCGGCTGAATCGACCAGGATCGCGCGGGCCGCGTCGGCTACCTGAGCCAGGCGATCGCCAGGCTGACCGCAAGAACAAGGAGGACCAGCAGCGCCACGAGGGCGAAGCGGCGATCCGGACGCCAGTGCTCCGCGGCGGTCGTGACGAGGCCAACGACCGGCGTTGCGATGAGCACGAGGACGCCCGCGGAGGCCCAGGCGCGCGGGTCGAGGGTGCCGAGACCGGCGACGGCTGACGCGGGGTCGAGCGCGCCGCCAGAGCCCGCCGGCCTGCCGGCGGCAACAAGAAGGACCGCCACGAGGAACAGACCTGCCGACAGCAGCGAACCGGCCGTCAGGACGGCCACGGTCGCACGGGACGGGACGCGAGGACGCGCTCGCTCGCTGGCCGGAGTCGGCCTTCCCGCGCGTGTCGGCGCGCCCGCTTTCATGCGAGGCCCGCCGCCCGGGCGAACATCTGCGCCGCGAAGACGAGAGCAACGACGATGAAGATCCACCTCAGGATGTCCGGGCGAACGCGATGTGCCAGCCGGGAGGCCGTGCGCGAGCCGAGGAACACACCGAGGGCGACAGGGGCCGCGACGAGTGGATCCACCTGGCCACGCGAGTAGTAGAGGATGCCGCTGGCCACCGCCGTCGCGCCCAGCATGTACGTGCTCGTAGCGGTGGCCACGCGGAGCGGTACGCCCATCAGGAGGTTCATCGTCGGGACGTTGATGATCCCGCCGCCCACGCCGAGGAGACCGGAGATGTTGCCGGCGACGAGCGACGTGGCCACCCCGGTCCCGACCCGTCGCACGGCGTAGGGCGTCTCCACCCCCGACAGGGGTTCAACGAAGGTCGACGTAAAGGCCGCGCCCTCGCCATTCGTGAGGAGGGTCGCGCCGCCGTCGACGGGCGGCTTGGTGCGCAGCATCTGGGCCGCGACCACCAGGAGAATCAGCCCGAAGAGCCCGGCGAGGACCCGAGGGTCGAGCAGCCCGGCCGTCAGGCCCCCCGTGACGCCGCCGGCCGTGGTTGCCACCAGCAGGACGAGGCCGACCCTCCGGTCGGTCAGGCCACGATCGATGTACGGCGCGGCTGCAGCCGTCGAAGTCGCGATCACCGCGATCAGGCTGGCGGCAATCGCGATCTTGATGGGAACGTGGAGGAGGATCGTGAGGACCGGCACGATGATGATCCCGCCCCCGATCCCGACGAGGGCGCCGAAGCCGCCCGCGGCGATGGCCAGGACGAAAGCGACGAGAAGCTCTATCAACGCGCGGGCGATGGTAGCAGGCGAGCACGTAGACTCATCTCGGCATCCTCACACGGGTCGCGGGCAGCGCGGATCGCGGGCGAGACGCAGGGAGGTGCAGGGGGTGACGACCCACATGCGGCGCGAGATCGGCGAGACGCCGGGTGTCGTCACGCGCATCCTCGAGGCCGTGCCCGCCGAGGCTCGCGCGGTCGCCACCGCGATCCGGGCCGCCAGTCCGCAGTTCGTGGCGATCGTGGCGAGGGGGACCTCCGACCATGCCGGCACGTACGCCCGGTACCTGGTCGAGACCCACCTCGGCATCGTGGCCGGGATGGTGGCTCCGTCGGTCACGACGGTGTACGGCGCCCGGCTCTGCTGGCAGGACACCCTCCTGCTCGCCTTCTCGCAGTCCGGCCAGAGCCCCGATATCCGCGAGGTGACCGAGGCCGCCAGATCGGGGGGCGCTCTCACGGTCGCGATCACGAACGATCCGACGTCGCCGCTCGCGAGCGCGGCCGCGCACGTGCTCCCGTGTCACGCGGGAGAGGAACGATCGGTGGCGGCCACGAAGACGTACGTGGCCGAGCTTGCCGCCGTGGCCGCCCTCATCGGGGAACTGGCGCCCGAAACCCCGCTCGCCCGCGCGGTGCACGCGCTGCCGGACGCCATCGCCGCAGCCGTGCGCGAGGGAGACGCGTGGCTCGACCGCCAGCAGGCGCTCCTGGCTGCCCTCGCGGTGGCCGACCGCGCCCTCGTCGTCTCGCGCGGGTTCAACTACGCGACGGCCCTGGAGGTCGCCCTCAAGCTCAAGGAGACGAGCCGGATCTTCGCCGACGGCTACTCGACGGCCGATCTCCTGCACGGCCCGGTCACGCTGGCCGGCCCGCGCGTGCCGCTGCTCGTGTTCCGGCCGGACGGCCCCATGGGGCGAGGTCTCGACACCGATCTTGAGCGAGCGGTGGCCGGCGGTACCCGCCCCTGGTACGTCGGGGGCCAGGAGTTGCGTTCCGGCACGGTCCCGGGGACTGCAGGACGCGACGACCCCGAGGCCCAGGAGCCGCTCGTGCTCGACGACCTGCCCGAGGCGCTGACGCCCCTGACGTACGTCATCCCCGGCCAGCTGGTCGCCGAGGCTGTTGCCCGGCGGCGCGGCCTCGACCCGGACGCCCCCGCAGGGCTATCGAAGGTCACGCTGACGACCTGAGGCCGCCAAGGTCCTCCCGCGTCGGCAGGCTCTCCATCGCGCCGACGCGCTGGACGGCGAACGCTCCGGCCCAGATGGCCGCGCCGAGGGCCTCCTCGACGACGGCCATGGGGATGCCGCGCACCCCGGACCCGGCGGGGCCGCGGGACCCGGCCGTGCGTCCCCGCGACTCACCGGAACTCTCCAGATCCACCAGGCTCTCCAGAACGACATGGAGGAAGGTGGCCATGAAGGCGTCGCCGGCCCCCGTCGGGTCGACGACCGGGACGCGGAGGGCGGGCCGGCTCACCGACCCTTCCCGCGTGTGCGCGGCCGCGCCGTTTTCGCCGTCGGTCACGAGCACGAGGCCCGGCCCAAGGTCGAGCACGTCGGCGGGCGTCAGGCCGAGAGCCCCCAGCTCCTCGTGTGTCAGCTTCGCGATGTCTGCCCGCGCGAGCAGCTCGCGAGCAGCTTCCGCCATGCGGCGCGCGTCGCGCCAGACGACCGGCCGCAGGTTGACGTCAACGGACACCGTCACGCCGGCGGCCCGGGCTGCATCGACCGCGGCAAGCGTGGCGTGCCGCGACGCAGCCGCTGCCAGGGAGAGCGTCCCCGCGTGAACAAGCCGCGCAACTCGGACAACCCCGAGCGGCACCTCCGAACGGCGCAGTGCCGCGTCGGCGGCGCCCGACCGGTAGATGAGGAAACGTGTGTGCAATTCGGTCGCGGGCATGACGACGGCGACGGTGGTGGCCCGCCGCCGGTCGCGCTGGACCCAGCGGACATCCACGCCGGCGCTCTGCAGGGCGTCGGCGACGAGGCGCCCAAGCGGGTCGGCCCCCACGCGCCCCACGAACGCGACCCGCCGTCCCAGTCGGGCCAGCCCAACCGCCACGTTGGCCGGGGCCCCGCCGGGCCGTGCCGTGTACCGCCACTCCCCCGCGGACTCGTCGGGGATGAAGTCGACCAGGGCCTCGCCGATCGCGACGATTTCGGGCCCCGTCGCGACGAGCTCGGGAGCCGCCAATTGGCTCATGGGCCCCATCCTACCCGTCAGGGAGGAGCCCGCACGGCGGATGAGCCCGCCTTCCTTACGCCGCGGCGGTCGCCTCGGCGGTCGCTTCGGCGGGTACCGTGGCAGTGATGGCGTCCCCGGTCTCCCCATCAAAGACGTAGAGGCGCTCGTGGGGAATGCGCAGCGCCAGCTGCTGGCCGACCTGGACGCGGTGAGCGGCGTCGACCACGGCGACGAGGTCGAGCTCGCCGACGCGGAGGTGGAGCAGCTCGTCGTTGCCCAGGTACTCGACGACGTCGGCGGCGGCGTGGATGGTCACGGCCTCCGGACCCACGTCGACGAGGGAGAGGTGCTCGGGACGGAAGCCCACGGTCACCTCACGGCCCTCCCGGGAAGCCAGTGCGTCGCGGAACCGCGTGGGAGCGGGGAGCGTGAGGTGCGTGCCCGCGAAGGCGATCGAGCCGTCGCTCTTCGTCACCGTCATCGGCAGGAAGTTCATGGAGGGCGAGCCGATGAAGCCGGCCACGAAACGGTTCACCGGGCGTTCGTAGAGCTCCTGCGGGGGACCCACCTGCTGGAGGAGGCCCTGGTTCATGACCGCGATCCGGGTCCCCATCGTCATCGCCTCGACCTGGTCGTGGGTGACGTAGACGATGGTGGTCCGGAGGCGCTGGTGGAGGCGGCTGAGCTCGGCTCGTGTGGCCACCCGGAGTTTCGCGTCGAGGTTGGAGAGCGGCTCGTCCATGAGGAAGACCTTGGGCTCCCGGACGATCGCCCGACCGAGGGCCACGCGCTGGCGCTGGCCACCGGAGAGGGCCTTGGGCTTGCGGTCGAGGAGCGGAGAAAGGTCGAGGATCTTGGCGGCCTCGGCCACCCGCCGCTCGATGTCCGCCTTGGGGACCTTGCGGAGCTTCAGCCCGAAGGCGAGGTTGTCCTTGACCGACATGTGGGGGTAGAGGGCGTAGCTCTGGAAGACCATGGCCACGTCGCGGTCCTTCGGCGCCAGGTCGTTCACCACCCGCTCCCCGATCATGACCGTGCCGCTGGTCACCTCCTCGAGACCCGCGATCATGCGCAGCGAGGTGGTCTTCCCGCAGCCCGACGGTCCGACGAGTACGAGGAACTCCTCGTCCTGGATGTCGAGCGTGAGGTCGTTCACGGCGACGACGTCCCCGAACTTCTTCCAGACGTGGTCGAAAGTGACGGTGGCCATCGGGTGCTCCTCGTGGGCTGGCTGTCGTGAGCCGGTTGGCCGGGTGACCGAGCGGCGCGCGGGCCCTGGTTTGGTGGATCGATCTGCAAACCAGAAGGTAGTACTCTCCACCATGCGATGTCAACCCGGATGCCTCGGGACCCGGACCAGGTGGACGGAAGCCCCCCGCGCGAGCCCGACCCCGGCCTCAACGCGGAGCGGGTGCGCCGCGACAACCTCGGTCGCATCCTGCAGGCAGATCCACGTCAGCGGGCCCCTGACGCGCTCGGAGCTGGTGGCACGGACGCTGCTCGACAGGAGCACGATCGGCGGCCTGGTCGAGGACCTGGCGCGCCGCGGCCTCGCAGCGGAGAGCGCAGGCCAGGGCGTCGGTGTGCCGGGCCGTCCATCATCGGTCGTCGACGTGCGGCACGACAGCGTGCGCGTGCTCGCCATCGACATCGCCGCCGACACGATCGCCGCGGCCGTCGTGGGTCTCGGCGGCCATGTATACGGACAGGTCCGCCTGCCCCACCCAGTCGAGGACGGCTCTCCGGCCGCGACGATCAGCGCCCTGGAGCCGGCCGCCCGCGATCTGCTGGCAACGGCAGGCGGGCGGAGCATGATCGCCGTCGGCGTCTCCGTGGCCGGCGTTGTCTCGCAGCCGGACGGCGTCGTCGACGTGGCCCCCAGCCTTGGCCTGGGCTGGAGGAGGCTCGCCCTCGTCGAGCTGATGGCTGACCACCTCGACCTGGACCTGCCTGTCTACCTCGGCAACGAGGCAGACCTCGCCGCGAAGGCCGAGCACATCCGGGGGGCCGGGATCGGCGTGGGCGACCTGCTGTACGTCTCCGGCGAGATTGGCGGTGGCGCCATCCTGGGGGGCCGTGCGCTGTCCAGCCAGGACGGGCATCTCGGCGAGATCGGCCACCTGCCGCTGAACCCGGATGGGGGACGATGCCTCTGCGGGTCGATCGGTTGCTGGCGCACCGAGGTCGCAGCCGAGACGCTGCTGCGCCGCGCCGGCATGTCCGAGGCGCCCGGCCACGCCAAGAGCCAAGCCCGCGGCTCCGGTGACGCAATCGAGCGCGTGATCGAGGCCGCCGCCCGCGGCGATCGGCGCGCCCTCGAAGCGATGGAAGCGGAGGGCCGCTGGCTTGGAATTGGTCTCGCGGGACTCCTCAACATCCTCGGTCCGCGACGCATCATCCTCGGCGGCTTCCTCACCCGGATCTTCCCGTGCGTGATCGACCGCCTCCTCGAGGAAATCGACCGCCGCGGGCTCGAGGCGGCCCGTGCCGGCCTCGAGATCGTCCCCGGCGCCCTCGGCGACGATGCGGCCCTCCTCGGTGCGGCCGAACTGGCCCTCGAGCCAGTGCTGCAGGACCCGACCCTGGTGTCGGCCGCGGAGATCACGCCCGGCTCTTGAGGACGGCAGACGCCTCATGACCGCCGCCGGACCGGGGCACCCTGCCCGCCGGGCCGCGCTGTGCTCATAATCCGGGAATGGCAGGATCCTGGATCGACCTGGCGTCACATCGGGCGTGGCTCGACGGCGAGGGGGGCCGGCTGCTCGAGTTCGCAGCGCGAGCGCGGCTGCCCGGCGGCGGGTTCGGATGGCTGGACGATCACGGGGAGGCGAACCCTGACGGTGCGGTCCACACCTGGATCACGGCTCGCATGACCCACGTGTTCTCGCTGGCGAGCCTTCGCGGGACACCCGGGGCAGCAGAGCTGGCCGATCACGGGCTCGCCGCCCTTCGCGGGCCGCTCCGCGACAGCGAGCATGGGGGCTGGTTCAGTGCAGTCGAGCCGGAAGGCCGCCCGCTGTCGACCGAAAAGGCCGCTTACCAGCACGCGTTCGTGGTCCTCGCAGCCTCGAGCGCGACCGCGGCCGGGCGGCCGGGCGCCAACGACCTCCTCTCCGACGCGCTGGCCGTCGTCGAGCAGCGCTTCTGGCGGGAGGACGAGGGCAAGTGCGTCGAGTCATGGGACCGCGACTGGACCGTGCTCGAGCCGTACCGCGGCGGCAACAGCAACATGCACGCCGTCGAGTGCTTCCTGGCCGCGGCAGACGTCACCGGCGACGCCAGGTGGCGCCGGCGGGCGCTGCGCATCGCTGCATTTGTCATCCATCAGCAGGCTCGCGACATGGCGTGGAGGGTGCCGGAGCACTATGACGAGGAGTGGCGCCCGCTTCTCGAGTACAACGCGGACCACCGGGACGATCCGTTTCGGCCGTACGGGTTCACGGTCGGCCACTGGCTGGAGTGGTCCCGGCTCCTCGTGGGCCTGGAGGCATCGCTGGCGGCGTCCAGCGACGAGGCTCCGGCCTGGCTGGTCGATGATGCGGGAGCGCTGTTCCGTGCGGCCGTGCGCGATGGCTGGGCCGCGGATGGGCAGCCGGGGTTCGTCTACACCATCGACCTGTATGGCCGGCCCGTGGTGCGAGCGCGAATGCACTGGGTCGTCGCGGAGGGGATCGCGGCAGCGGCCGCACTCCTCCGGCGGACAGGCGACGCGTACTACGAGAGCTGGTACCGGACCTGGTGGGACCATGCCGCGACGTGTTTCATCGACCGGGAGGGGGGCAGCTGGCACCATGAGCTGAGCCCGGAGAACGAGCCCGCGTCGACCGTGTGGGTCGGGAAGCCGGACATCTACCACGTCTACCAGGCGACGCTGTTCCCGCAGCTCCCGGTCGCCCGCTCGGCGGCGGCGTGCCTGCTCGACCAGCTTGCCGGCCGGGGCGGCGGCGGATAGCGGCGGCGCATAATCGCCGCGTGAGCACGCAGGTCACCGTCACCGCCGACCGGATCGTCGTCGAGCACCTCGAGCTGGTCGACGCCGAACTCGCCCGGATGGTGGAGGAGCGCGAGGAGGCGGACCGACCCGACCTGGTCGAGCGGGCCCTCAAGATCGGGCTCCTGGCCCTTCGGGACGCGGGCGTCACCGTCAACGTCGACTTCGTCCAGAAGGAAATCGAGCGGCTCCTCGTCCAGGTCGACGAGCGAAACCGCCAGGCCAGCCTGGCCCTCGATTCGACCCTGCGGCAGGAGTTCGCTGAGGATGGCGGGCGGCTGCCCCGTACGCTGGAGCGGTTCCTGGGCGACCAGGGCCAGTTCCGCAAGCTCGTTGCCGAGCTGTTCGACCCGCGCAGCCGCGAATCCGCCATCGGGAAGTTCGAGACCGTCCTGGGGACCTACTTCGACGGCGACAGCAGCCGGCTCGCCCAGCTGCTCGATCCCACCCGCGAAGGTTCGCCCCTGTACCGCTTCCACTCGGAGATCACCCGGCGGCTCGACATTCTCGCGGCGGAGATCAAGGCCCAGGCCGAGGCTGACCGGGCGCGCCGGGATGAGCGCGCCAAGGGGACTGCCAAGGGTGGTGATTTCGAGGACGTCCTCGAGGGCATGCTGGGCCCGATCGCGCAGGGGCTCGGCGATGTCCTTGAGCGGACGGGGACGATCGAGGGCGACGAGATCAGGGGCAAGAAGGGCGACTTCGTCCTCACCGTCGACCCGAGCCGGACCGGCGGCCACCAGCTGCGCGTCGTGGTCGAGTCCAAGGACCGGGCGGTGAGCGTGCGGGCCATCACGGAGGAGCTCGCGGAGGCCCGCCACAACCGGTCGGCGCAGGGGGCGATCGTGGTGTTCACGCCGCAGCACGCCCCGGCGAGCGCCCACCCGCTGGCCATCGTGGGGCGCGATGTCTGGTGCGTCGTGGACCCGGGGGCGCCGGACCGCCTGCCGCTGGAGTGCGCGGTGCGCCTGGCGCGGATCTTCGCGCTCGACTCGCTCCGCGCCGCGCCCGTGCAGATCCGCCCGGACGCGGTCCATCGCGCGCTCGAAGGGATCCGCACGCAGCTTTCGACCATCCAGGGCATGAAGAGCCGGCTCACCTCCATCGCGACAGCGTCCGGCGCGGTCGCGGCCGAGCTCGATGGGATGCGCGTGGGTGTTCTTCGCGGTCTTGCCGAGGTGGAGGCCGAGCTGAGCCGAGTGGAGGACGGCGAGGGCGGCGCTCGCACCTCCAAATCGCGCGTCTCCGCCTGAGGGCGTCAGGAGATCGGCGCCAGTCGCCTCACGATCTTGTCGACGAGCCCGGCGACCTCCTCGAGCCTCTCCGGGGCGAGCCCGTCGACCGTGTCCGTTGGGTAGTGGGAGACGCGAGCGGCACCCGTGCTGCTCAGGGCGACGCTCGGGATGCCGCGCATGGCGAACGTCGAGTGGTTGCTCTCCGGCCACGGATCGACCCAGACCACGCCGGGGCGGCGGGCGGCGACCGCCCTCACGGTCGTGTCGAACTCGTCACCGGGCGACATGGTCGTGATGGTGGGTGCGCCGAGCAGCAGCCCGACTCCATCCAAGTTGACCGCCGCGGCCACGTCATCCAGGCGCCCTTCACGGCGGCGCAGGTACTCGTCGTCCCCGACCGGCAGGTACTCCTCGCCGTTGAAGGCGACGAACTCGAGCGCAGGCAACGGGGCTCCGTCCGCGCCGTCCGGCCGGGCGAGGCGCTCCGCGAGCGCCAGGAGCGTCGCCGCACCTCCCCCGTTGTCGCAGGCGCCGGGGGTCCCGAACTTGGTGTCGAAGTGGGCACAGACGACGATGCGCCGTCCGGCCGCGGCCCCGGATCGTCCGACGATGTTGCGGGCCGTGGCGGCCGCCCGGTGCGCGTCGATCCGCAGATGCAGCTCGGCTCCACGCAGGCGAAGGATCCGCCGGGCATCGGCGGGGGAGATCGTCGCAGCCGGGAGGTCGAGCTCCCAGTCCTCCGTCAGCTGCCCGTAGTAGTCCGTACCGGTGGGGGGCGACAACACGGCAGCGGGACGCATCGCCTCCAGGGCGCGGATGATCCGATCGTCCCGCTCGTCCTTCAGGAACCAGGATTTCGGCGCGAGCGGGGTGCGGGCCAGGTCCCCGTACAAGACGAGGATTCTGCCGGTGCCTGCCACGGCCTCCAATTCGTCCACCGTGCCGGCGGCGACCACGGGGGCGGTGACATCGCACGACACCGAGAAGGCATTGGCCTCGGCGTCGACCTCGGGGTTCTCGCCGCCGCGGATGCGCAGGCTCGTCCGTGCGTGCTCCCAGGACGTGCAGGCGTATGGTTGTTCCTCGACGGCCAGCCCGGCCCGGGCGAATACGCCGGTGATGTAGGCGGCCGCCGCACCGTTGGACGGCGACCCAATGGGGCGGGGACCGAGGCGGCTCAGGTGTTCCAGGTGCTCCCAGGGGGCCACGGGCAACCTCTGTCCCTTCAAGCGGCAAGTGGGGATCGTTCGCCGGAACGCTCGTCGCGCCGTGCGCGCCCGAGCGCCTATCGGCAGTACGCCGGAGCGCGCGGCAGCATAGCACGGGCCAACCATGCGCCGACGGGTGGAAGACATCGACCACGATGGGAACCGGCCGACCTGCCGTCATGACCATCGGCCCGGGAAGACTCGCCGAACGGCCCTGGGTTCGCCGCGCTATGACCTCCGGTTCGCGATCCAGATCCCGGTGAGTGCCAGCAGCGCCCCCATGAGGAAGGTGGCGTCGATGGTCTCGCCCAGGACGATGATGCCGAGGGCGACCGAGACGACGGGCATCAAGTAGGCGACCAGCGACGCCCGGGTGGCGCCCCAGGTCGTCAGCAGGCGGAAGAACACGATGTAGGCGAGGCCGGTCCCCACCGCGCCGAGCCAGAGGACGGACACGGCTGCGCCCGGGACTGACGGCATCATGACCCCACCGTCGACGAGGAACGCCAGGGCGAGCAGAACCACGAGTCCGGCGCCGACCTGGCCGGTTGCGAGGACGAGCGGCCGCACCTGTCGCAGGTTGCGCCGCGCGTACACGTTGCCTATCGCGTAACAGAGGGAGCTTGCGACGATGGCCAGGTCGCCCAACAGCCGATCCAGGCCCGCCTCGCTCCCGAGCTCGCCCAGGTTGCGGCCGGAAAGGACGACGATCCCGGCGAAGCCGACGAGGACCCCGGTGAGCCGGACGGGGGTGATGCGCTCGTCGTTCAGGAACGCCCCGGCGATGACGAGGGTGAAGATAGGCGCCGAGGCCTGGAGCATGCCCGCCAGGCCCGAGTCGATCCGCTGCTCCGCCCAGCCGATGAGCCAGAAGGGGATCGCGACGTTGACGACACCCAGCACGGCGAGGTGGCGGAGCGTTTGCCGGTCCCGGGGGAGCGGGGTCCGGGTGACCGCCACCGCGACGGCAAGGATGGCCAGCCCGATGGCGATCCGGAGGGTAGCCACCGACAGGGGCGGCAGGGTCTCGACGCCGATCTTGATGAAGAGGTAGCTGCTCCCCCACATGAGGGAGAGGAGCCCGAGGTGAACCGCGTAGGAGCGGCCGATCCCGGGAACCGCTGCAACGGTGAGCGAGTCGCGGTCGGACGCGGCAGTGGTCGCGTCGCGCGCGTGTTCGCTCACCCATCACCTCCGCGGCATTCCGGCAGGGCGGATGATAGGGGCGGACCGACCACGCCATGAGCCTCCACGGCCAGCGCGGCCGCGATCGCGTGCGCGTCGTCTACTCCCGGAGCGACGGCCGCGGCAGGGCGTACGCGGAGCGCTGGGACGTCCCGGAGCACACCACGGACTTGGCAGCGGCCGTGAACCATCCTATCGCTCCGCGAAAACCCGCCGGTGGGAGCCGGTGACGCTGGAGTGGCGCGGCGGGACCACCCCGAGGATCGCCATCCGGCCCGAGACGTACGACGGCCTGGTCGTCATCAAGCGCGAGACGCTGCCCGACGGACGCCACAAGCTCATCCTCAAGGACCCGGAGAGCGGCGACTTCGTGGACCGAATCGTCTCGACCTGACCGGCTGGCCGCGTCGAGGGTCCCCGGGCCGGTCCCCGCCTGCGGTCGTCACGCGCAGACCGGGCTACGGCCGGCTCGCCAGCTCGATCCGGATCCGCTTGTTGATGCGACCCTTCGACTCGTAGCCGGTGACCCGGATGCCGCCAACCTCGCCGGTGTTGGCGACGTGGGTCCCGCCGTCCGCCTGGAGGTCGAGGCCGGCGATCTCGACGACGCGGATGACCGCGATGCCCTCGGGAAGGAGGTTCACCTTCGTGCGGATGAGGTCGGGGATGGCGAACGCCTCGTTGCGGGGCAGGACGCGCACGCTCACGTCCCGGGCTCCAGCGATCTCGGCGTTCACCCTGGCCTCGATCTCCCCGACCAGGTCGCCCGACATGTGCTCGAACTCGAAGTCCATGCGCCCGGACCCCGGCTCCATGTTCCCGCCGGTGACCTGCGCCCCGTAGTCGCGCCACACGACACCACAGAGGCAGTGCAGCGCGGTGTGCGTTCGCATGAGGAGGTAGCGGCGCTCCCAGTCGATATCTGCCCGGACGGGCATGCCGGCCTCCGGGCCCTCCGCGGCCGCCACGCCGCTCAGGAGATGCCAGACGTCGTCACCGGCCTTCTTCGCCGAGGCGACCTGCCAGCGCTGGCCGCCCCAGACGGGGTCGAGCGCGAGCAGTGTGCCGGCGTCGGAGGGCTGGCCGCCGCCGCCGGGGTAGAAGACGGTGCGGTCGAGGCGGACGATGAGACCGTCGGGCGACGGTTCCACGGCGTCGATGACGGCCTCCACGGCGTGGGCATAGGCGTCGCGGTGGGCGATGAGATCGGTCACGGCACCCCCTACTGGGTCGCGACCATTGGGCCGCGACTGCTGGGTCTCGGCTAGTGTAGGGCAACGGCGCGGCGTGCCCGACGGGATCAGAAGCGCGGCTTCCCGGCCGGTCGTGGCTGGTCGGTGCGAGCGCGCGCGGGCGCCGGCCGGGCTCCCCAGCGAGACCCTGCGGGCTGCGAAGCGCCCGGGATGACCGACGGGTGCATCGAGCGCGGGGCCGCGGGCAGGGGCGCAGGACGCGCGAGCGCGCCCATGGCGGTCGCGGGCGGCGTGGACGGCACGAGGCCCAGGCGGAGCGCGACCATGGCCGCCTCGACGCGCCCGGACGCCCCGAGCTTCGCCAGGATGTTCCCGACGTGCACGGCCACCGTCCGCTCGCTGATGAAGAGCCGGTGGGCGATCTCGCGATTGGTGCAGCCCTCCGCGAGCACGCCGAGCACCTCGCGCTCCCGCGGGCTCAGGTTGAAGGGGTCGGCGGGCGCGACCGCGGGCTCCGGCGCCAGGCGCTGCGCGAGACCCGGGGAGTAGGCGCTGCGCGGCACGGCCCCACCCGATGGCCGGCCGGCCATCTGCCGGCCGGCCTCTGCCATCCCGGCCGCCGGGAAGACGGCTCCGCGGTCCTCTTCCGCCTCCCGGCCGGCCGGCCCGAACCCCGCTGATCCTGCTGCCCGCCTCCCCGCGAGGGGGAACAGCGGTGTGGGCGGCCTGGCCTCGCGCTCGCCGACGGCCGCGGCCGGTGCCTCGGCGCCGCCCATCTCGCCTCCCTGAGCCACCTCGCCGGGCTCCCCGAAGAGACCCCCCGGCGCCCTGATGGCCTCGTCGATGCCGCGATGCACACCTGGTTCTCCTGCGATGCCGACCGCCTCATCGCCCAGGCCGGTGCCGGTCCCGGCTGCAGGGAACAGCTCGGCCACGGCCGCAGCGGCAGCGGCAGCCGCTGCGGCGGCGTGACGGGCCATCACGGGCAGCGAGATCCTCGCCCGCGCGGCGAGGCGGATGAGTTCTCGCTGGAGCGGCGCGGCGCCGAGATCGGTCGCGATCTGCCACGCGTCCTGGATCGCTCGCCGAGCCCGTGCTCGGTCCGCCCGGGCCCGCGGCTGGTCGGACCGGGTGCGCAGGACCGCCTCCGCCTCCCACCAGTACGCTCGCGCCTCCAGGTACGGCACCGGCACCGCGGCCCACGCTTCGGCAATGGCGCGCCAAGCGTCGGCATCGGGCTGGCCGCGGAGCCGCTCGCGGTGGGCACGGGCAGTCGCCAGGTGGAGATCCGCCTCGCGGCGCGCGCCCAGCGTGCGCGGCATCCCGTTCGCCGAGAGCCGCCGCTCGGCCTCGGCGAGCACGTCATCGGCGAGGCCCGCCGCCTCCGCGACTCCCTGCGTGTCGCGGCGGCTCCGCGAGGCCTCGGCGAGCGCCGCGGCGACCTCGAGCGCGGTCGAGGCGGCGAGCGCGATCTGTTTCCAGTCGTCCGTCCGGCGGATCCGCTCCCACCCCCAGGTGACCGCGCGCCGCGCGTCGGCGAGGTCCTCGCGCCAGAGGGCAAAGCTGACCGTCGCCCGCTGCACGGTGGCCGTCCACTGCGCATCCGGGACGGTTTCGAGCTGCAGCAGCAGCTGACCGAGCACCCTGCCCGCCTCCTCGTCGGCCGCAGATTCGACGCGTACGAGCGCGAGCGCCACGAGCGGGTTGAACCAGGCCACCCCGGTCGGGCTCCACTCGAGCGCCTGGCGACACATCGCCTCCGACTCCTGCCACCGTCCGAGCACGAAGAGGCAGTCCGCGGCATTGCCCCTCAGGAAGGCGCCGTACACGGCCTCCTGGCCCCAGCGGCGCGCCTCGGTGATCCCCTCCTCCACCACGGCGAGCGCCTCCTCGCGCCGAGAGTCAAGGTCGAGAACGGTCGTCTGGTTCGCGTACGCCCGCATGAGGTCGTCGAGCCGGCCGGCCTTGCGCGAGAGTGACGCCGCCTCGCGCAGCAGCTCGAGCCCCGCCTCGAGGTCGCCGCCGTAGGCGATATCCACACCGAGCGTGCAGGTCGCGTGGCCGAGCTCGGCGAGCGACCCGGCGCCGACCGCCCTCGCCACCTCGAGCGACCGCGTGGCGACCTTCGTGCTCTCGGCGAAACGTCCCTCGAGCATGAGGGCCTGGGCGAGCGCCGCGAGCACGCGCGCCCGATCCGGGCTCGGGTCGGGCGGAGCCATCTGGACGGCCGTGCGGAAGGCCGACAGCGCGGCCTCGACGTCGCCCGCCGCCCACCGGTAGCGGCCGAGCCGTTCGTACAGGAGGGCAAGCTCCATCCCCCTGACGTGGGAGGCGCCACGCGCCGCGCTCGGCCGCAGGAGCGCCGATCCGGTCCCGACGCGTGCGTCGATGGCGAGCGAGGCCAGGGCCGATGCGCGCCGGAAGGCGCCGACCACGAAGGCGGCCTGTGCCGCCCGCGCCAGGAGCCCTGCCCGGTCGACCCCGAGGTCATGCGTTGCGCGCCGCGCGCCCCGGGTGCCCGCGCCGACACGGCCGGCGGCCATGGGTTCGGCTTCGCGCGCCGCGGCGGACTCCTGCCGGTCCAGGGGCCCCCCGGCTCCGCTCGTCCAGGCCTCCACCGCGGCACGGCTCATCCACGGCCGGACCCCGAGCGATGCCGCCCTCGGGCACCCGTCGTGGCCGTCCAGCTCGATCGCCCGCAGGTAGTGCTCCAGCGCCGTCCCGCCCGGGTCGAGAAGCTCCGCCGCCTCGCCGGCCGCGATATGCGCGTCTCGCGCCTGGGCGAGGAGCATGGCGCGTTCCCAGTGCCAGGCGATCTCCGCCGGCGGCCCGTCAACGGCTGCGGCCAGCACAGCGTGAACCGTCTGCCGACGCGCCGGATCGAGGGCCGACTCGAGCGCCTCCGCGTAGATGGTCTGGGCGATCATCACGCCGTCTCGATGCTCGACCGCGAGGCCGCTCTCGAGCGCCTCGTCGAGGCCGGCGCCGGAGAGACGCCCCTCGCCCGAGTCGAGGCCAAGGAGCGCGTCGATCGGCAGGGGCCGGCGGAGCGCCGCGAGAACGCGGAGGCAGCGCACGGCGGACCCGCTCAGGACGGCCAGCCGCGCCTCCAGGATCTCATCGAAGGAATCGGAGAGGCGGAGAGCGGGAACACTCCGCCGCGCGGCCAGCAGCTGTTCGGCGATGAGCGGGTTGCCCTTCGAGCGCTCAACGACCGCGGCGACCAGGCCGGCAGTCGGACGCTCGCCGGTCTCGCTCTCGATGAGCGCGAGGATCTCGTCCCGCCCGAGCGGCTGCAGCTCGACCGTCTCGACAAGATCGCGATTGGCGAGCATCTCGGCAAGCGGCCCGAGCGGGTGGCGGCGCTCCAGCTCGTCGTGGTGGTACGCAACCACGAGGCAGAGCGGCACCTGCAGGCTGACCCGCAGGACGGCCTCGACGAACGCGCGAGTCCCGGCGTCTGCCCAGTGGAGGTCGTCGAGGGCGAGGAGCACCGCCCCGCCCCGGGCGAGCCGGCCAACGACGCCGAGGACAGCCTCGACAAGCCGGCTGCCGCGCTGGTCCGGCGCGGACAGGAGGGGCTCCGCCGAGATAGCGCCGGCCAGCGCCAGGCGGGGGCCCAGGTCGGGCAGGAGCATCGCCAGCTCGTGCCCGGCAGAGCCGGCGACATCGCGAAGCTCGTCGTCCGAGAGCGCGGAAAGCGGACCGTGGAGGGCCTCGGAGAGGGCGCCGTAGGGATGGCCGTTGAAGGGCTCCCAGGCGGTTCCCCGGGCGACCGTGAAGCCGGGCTCGCCGAACAGGCGACGCTCCAGCTCGGTGAGCAGGCGGCTCGTCCCGAGACCCGTTGATCCCGTGACGACCACACGCGCCAGCTGACCGTCCGCGGCCCGCTCCAATGCCGCACCAAGGCGGCCGAGCTCGCGCTCCCGCCCGACGAAGCCCATGGCCCAAGCATACGAGCCCGACCACCCCCCGTCCTAGGGCCAGAATGGGTTTGCGGTGCCTTGGAGCCACGCATAGGAAAGGTCTCATGAAAGCCCCCGCCCATTTGCGATACTTGCCCGGTGAGTGGAGCCTGGGGCCGGCTCGGGCCGGTCCGCGCGTATCGCGAGCTGCGGCAGGAGTTCGACCGCGCGATCTTCGTGCTCGCCGCCGGCGACCTCGTCGCCAGTTTCGGGTTCAGCCTCATCTTCCCGTTCCTGACGATCTTCCTGGTGTCCAACCTCGGGGCAAGCGCGACGGAGGCGGGGCTCGTCCTGGGGGCCTACTCGATCTGCTCGATCTTCTCCAACGCGGCGGGCGGTTGGCTCGCGGATCGGTTCGGGCGGAAGATCGTGATGACGGTGTCGATCACCCTCACGGCGATCGTCGTGGCGCTCATGGGACAGGTGAGCGACCTTCGAGCAGTCGGGGCCCTGACGATGGTCCTCGGGCTCGTGGACCCGCCGTTCATCCCGGCGGCGCGCGCAGCCGTGGCGGACGTCGTCCCGGAGGAGAAACGCCCGCGTGCCTACAGCCTTCTCACGGTTGCCGCGAGCGTCGGCTGGATCGCCGGCCCCGCGATCGGCGCCGGGCTTGCGGTTCTCGGCTACAGCTTTCTCTTCTTCATCTCGGGCGTCATCCTGGCCGGGTATACGTTCATCCTCGTTTTCGGCTTCCGGGAGACGAAGCCGGAAACCCACGCGGCGAGGGCCAGGGCCGCGCCTGCGGCGCCAGGTGGGTCGGGTAACTCGGGTAGCTCGGGCAGCTCGGGCGGAGGTCGACCGGCAACCGAGGTGGTGCCGATCGACCCCGACGCGCTCTATGCGGGGCTCGGGCAAGCCGCGCGATCGCGCGTTACGCTCGATGCAGCCGACCCTGCCCTTGCTCGGCGGATCTTCCTCGCCTTCCTGCCCGTCTGCGTCGTCATCCACGCGGTCTCCTTCCAGTGGGTGGCGACGCTGCCGATCCACGCCAACCGCGACCTCGGCGTCTCGACAACGACGTGGGGCCTGCTGTTTGCGTTCAACGGCATCCTCATCGTCCTCTTCCAGCTGCGGGTGACGAGCTCGACCGAGCGGATGCTGAAGCCCCGAGCAATGGCGCTCGGTCTCCTCGCGTACGGCCTGGCCTACCTGGCCATCGCGCCGGTCGTCGGGCCCGAAGGCGCCGTGCCCGCGCTGGCGCTCGCGGTCATCCTCGCCACCGTCGGGGAGATGCTCGTCTACCCGTACGAGGCGTCGTTCGTGGCGGACCTGTCCCCGGTCGCGGTGCGCGGCCGGTACCAGGGGATGCTCGGGGCGGCCGTCGGCCTGGGCTCGGCCGTGGGTCCTCCCGTCGGGGGCCTCATGCTCGACCTGGCCCCGGGGGCGCCCACGTGGATCGCCGTGTCGGCGGCCGCGGCCGTGGCGGCCGGTGGCCTGTGGATCCTCGGCAACCCGGTCCGCCGTCTCCTGACACGGCAAGAGGCCACCGCCCAAGAGGTTCCTGCGTGAGCGAAACCCGCCCGCCCGTCCACCCGGACAACGACCTGAACGAGCTCTCCGGCGAGGAGTGGCTCTACTTCACGAAGTCGCTCTGGACGACTGCGTACCCGTCGGAGCTGGGGCACCAGCTCCGGAAGGCGCACGGCGCGAACAAACCGCCGCGGCTCATGGCCCGGCTCATCGAGTTCTTCACGCGAGGCGGCGAACTCGTTCTCGACCCGTTCGCCGGCGTGGGCGGCACGCTGCTCGGCGCAGCGGTCTGCCGGGCGCCGAGGCGGGCAGTGGGCTTCGAGCTCGAGCCACGCTGGGCGGCGATCTACGAGGAGGTCGTCCAGGAGGCGCTCGCGGAGCGGGATGGCCGGGGCGCTCAGCTCGCCGACATGGGGGCGTCGGATCCGGGCGGTCCGCGGACCTTCGACCCATCCGGGTGCGAGCTGCTGACCGGAGACGCCCTCACCCTCCTGCCGGGGATGGCCGACGGCACGGTCGACTTCGTGGCCACCGATCCACCGTACAACCCACAACTCCGCATCACGATGTCCGGTGGACCGCTCGCGCGCGAGCACGCGAACCGCCGGACGGACTACGCCATGGTCACGGACTCGCCGGCCGACCTGGCGAACAGCACGAGCTATGGCGAGTACCTCGACCGGATGGAGGAGGTCTTCCGCGAGCTGCGCCGCGTCCTTCGCGACCGTCGCTACGCTGCGGTCATCGTGCGCGACGCCTACCAGGACGGCCGCTACCGGTTCACCGCCGCGGACCTGGCGGCGCGCGCCTCAGCCGCGGGCTTCGTCCCGAAGGGCGACCTCATCTGGTACCAGGCGGGAACGCGGCTGCGGCCGTATGGCTACCCGCGGAGCTTCGTCCCGAACATCGTCCACCAGCACATCGTCGTCCTGCGCGCAGGCTGACCCGGGGTTTCGCCGCGCCCCCCGAACGTTCCCGGCCAGGCCACCGCCCTCAGCGCGCTGCGCCTCCCGTACGATTGCGGCGTGATCGAGTCGGGCCCCTGGCTCATCTTCCTGTCGCTACTCGGGATCGCCGGCGGCCTCGCGGTCTTCGCTCGTGGCCTCCTCGCCTATCGCACGGCCGCGCAAGTGTCGAGCATCGCTTGCTCATCGACGGCAAGCATGGCCGCGGGCGAGGTCAGTCTGACGGGCACCGTCGAGCCGGGGCCAACCACCCTGGTTTCGCGCCTGCAGAGCGTCCCGTGCGTCCACTACCGCTCGCGGATCGTCCGTCACCGGGGCAGGGACACGGACACGGTCCTCGACGAGGAGCGCTCGGTGAGCTTCCGGCTGCGAGACGAGGCTGGTGCGATCGTGGTCTTCCCGGTGGGTGCGACCTGGTCGATCGAGCCGCGGTTCACCGGAGGCACCGGCGTGTGGGGCGACCCGCCGCCGGAGCTCGATCTCAACTCCGGGACTCCCATGACGATGACGCAGCAGGACCGCGAGACGCAGATCGCGGCGCTCCTCACGGTCCACGATCCGCGCACCGGGATGGCCGCGACCGAAGGGACAGACGACGGCTTCGGGCCGTCCGACCTCGTGAGCCTTGGCGCGGTTGCCGAGCGCCTGGAGTACCGGGAGGAGCGGGTGGCGCCGGGCGACACGATCACAGTCATCGGGGCGGCCGTGCCCTACGGGGAGCTGCCCGACCTCGCGGCGGATGAGTCGGGCGAAGCTGCCTCGCCGCTCGACGACCCGGAGATCGCCGCCGACCTGGCCGAGGCGCTCGCGAAGGGGACGCTGCGTCCCACCGCGAGGGATGCATGGGGAAACGCCGCGATCCCGGGGTTCGGCATAGGGCAACCGGCGTGGTCCCCGGAGCTGGATCCGGGCGACCCGAACGCCACGAGGGACGCGGGTGGTGCACCGGGCTCCCGCCCGGGAACGGCCGGCGAGGGCACTGGCCTCGACTACGAACTGGGGCCGAACGACCTGGTCATCGCCGGGATCGCCGGGCGCCCGCTCGCCATCCACGAGGGCACCCCCACCCAGGCCGCCGGCAGGCATGAAGCCCGCTTCTGGATCGGCCTCGGCGGGGCCGTCCTCGCGGTCGCGTCGGCCGCGGTCCTTCTCCTGCAGGTCGGAGGCGCCGTCTGATGCCCGTCGTACCGGCCGTGCTCGCGTTCGCCATCGGCCTCGTCCTCGTGCTCGTGCTGGCCGTCGGCCTTGTCACCTACAACTCGGTCGTCGCGCTCCAGAAGCGGGCCGACAAGGCATGGGCGAACATCGAGGTCGCCCTGAGACAGCGCCACGACGAGCTTCCGAACCTGGTGGAGGCGGTCCGCGGGATCATGGCCTTCGAGCGCGACGTCCTCGAGGAGGTCACGCGCCGGCGCGCCGCCTATGCACCGGCCGACCCCCTCTCGCGCCAGGCCGCCACGTCCGACGCGACGAGCGCCGCTATCCGCTCCCTCTTCGCCGTGATGGAGGGGTACCCCGCGATGCGCTCACAGGAGAACGTCTCGGCCCTCCAGGACGAGATCGAGCGCCTGGAGACGCTCATCGCGGCCCGGCGCGAGTTCTACAACGACTCCGTGTACCTCCACAACGCGACGATCCGCCAGGCGCCGGCGGTCTTCCTGGCGGGTCTCTTCGGCTGGCAGTCGCGCGACTTCTTCGAGGCCGCACCGGACGAGCGCGAGCGCCCCGACATCTCGGTCTCGGGGGCGGGAACCACCGGGTGAGCCGCCGTAGGGGACAGCCCCTTGATGCCCACCCCCGCGGCGCCCCACCGGAACCGCCGACGAGGACCGCACGTCATCCGCGCATGAGTCCGTCGCCACGTCGTCCGGGGCCGCCCTCGGCGATGTTGCCGCTCCTCCGGTTTCGTCTGCTCGTGGCTGCGTCCATCCTCCTGGTGTCGTGCTCGGCGGGTTCGGGCGCGCCGACGACCTCCCCGGATGGTCCCGGTACCTCCGTCCCGGGTGCGTCGGCGACTGCCGAGCCGGGGCAGACCCCGGCATTGGGCGGCTCTGTCACACCGGACGAATTGACCGGCCCGCGCGGCTCGCCGTCTCCGGTCCCCTCGGTCGCGGCCGGCCCGCCGACCGAGCAGGAAGCGGTCGCCCTGGTCCTCTCCGGTGACCCGCGGTTCGCGGGTCTCGGCCCACGAGATCCCGGCCTGATCGGCCAGGGAAGCTGGTACGAGGTCCGCGAGATCGGACCCGGGTACGAGGTCACGGTCCTGATCGGCTGGGGCGACTGCCCGGCAGGCTGTATCAGCGGCCACTCATGGGTGTACAGCGTGGGTCCCGACCGCGCGGTCCGACTCGTCCGGGAGTCCGGCGATGAGCTCCCGGAAGGCAGCAGCGTCGTGGTCGGGCTCGTGACGGCCGGACCGGTCTGCCCGGTCGAGCGGGACCCGCCGGACCCGGCCTGCGCACCGCGCGCGGTCGAGGGCGCCGTCCTCATCGTGACCGACACGACCGGTCGCGACGTCGCCCGGGTCACGAGCGGGGCAGGGGGACGCTACGAGACGAGTCTCGCGCCCGGCGTCTACGAGATGGCACCGCAGCCCGTCGAGGGTCTCATGGGAACGCCGGGGTTGATCACGGTCCGCGTCACCGGCCCCGGCGAGGTTCCGCAGCGGGTTGACGTCGAGTACGACACCGGGATTCGCTGACGCCTCGCGCGGGAATCGCGCCGTCCGTGAGATCATCGCGCCGTGCGCCGGATCATCGTCCTTCTCGTGCTCGCCGCTGCGGTCGTGGCGGCCGTTGTCGTTGTTGTCGCCCAGCCCTTCCGTGAGACGGAGAAGCCGCCCACGGCAACCGCTACCAGCGGCCCCATCGAGGTCACCGTCGAGCTGAGCGGATCAGTGGAGCCCGAGCAGACCCGCACGGTGGGATTCGAGACGCCCGGGACAGTCTCCGAGGTGTACGTGCGCGACGGTGACGTGGTCCGGACCGGCCAGAGCCTGGCGAAACTCGACACCTCGGTCATCGACCTGCAGGTGAAGGCGGCCCAGGCGGCACTGACCAGCGCGCGCTCGCGGTATGTCGCCGATCGCGACGAGACGACCAAGGACCTGCCAGACGCCGTCCGGAACGCCACGCTCGATGCGGATCGGACCGCCATCGCAGCCGCGCAGGCGTCGCTTGCGCAGGCGCGCGAGGCGCTGCGCGACGTGACCCTCACCGCCCCGATCGGCGGCACCGTGACCGACGTAGGGCTGGAAACAGGTCAACGGGTGACGGGAGCCGCGGTCGTCATGGGGCCGGGAGCGGCGGGGCTCAGCGGGACGGTCCAGATCCAGGACCTGGCGCGCCTGCGGGTGCGTGCCGAAGCGTCGGAGATCGACCTCCCCAAGCTGTCGATCGGACAGGGCGCGACCGTGACGCTTGACGCCCTGGAGGACACGCAGCTAGAGGGATCGGTCTGCGAAATCGGTACGATCGGGACGCAGGTCGAGGGCGTCACGAACTACGAGGTCACGATCTGCCTGCCCGAGGCCGAGCCGAGGCTGCGAGCGGGGATGACGGCCACGGTGAATGTCGTGATCGCCCGCCGCGAGGGCGCCCTCCTGGTGCCGACCGAGGCGGTCCGGCTCGTGGACGGCCAGCCCACGGTGACGGTCGTCGGCGGCGACGGTCGGACGAGCGACGTGCCGGTTGAGACCGGCCTGACGAACGGCGGACAGACGGAGATCGTCTCCGGGCTGAGCGAAGGTCAGACGATCGTCCTCCCTGCATCGTCATGACCGGGCACGGCGACACTCCGGCGCCCGTCGTCGAGATGCGCGGGACCACGAAGACCTACGGGACCGGCGAGGCAGCGGTCCACGCCCTGAGGGGCATCGACCTTATCATCAAGCCCGGCGAGTTCGTGGCAATCGTTGGGCCGTCGGGGTCCGGCAAGAGCACGCTCATGAACCTGATCGGCTGCCTCGACGTAGCCGACGGAGGAACCTACAGGCTGGCGGGCACGGACGTTGCGGGCCTCACCGACGACCAGCTGGCACGGATCCGGAACCGGTTCGTGGGGTTCGTGTTCCAGCAGTGGAACCTCCTGGCCCGGACGTCCGCGCTCGATAACGTTGCGCTGCCACTCTCGTACCGGGGCGACCGCGACCGCCAGCGACGGGCGATGGAGGCGCTGCGCTCCGTCGGGCTGCAGGCGCGCGCCGACCATCACCCGAACGCGCTCTCCGGCGGCGAGCAGCAGCGCGTCGCCATCGCCCGCGCTCTGGTGACCGACCCGGCACTCGTCCTCGCGGACGAACCGACGGGCTCGCTCGACACGGCCACCGGCGAGGAGGTCATGCGGATCTTCCGCGAACTCAACGAGTCCGGGCGGACGCTCGTCATCGTCACCCACGAGCCGGTGGTGGCGGCCCAGGCTCGCCGGCAGATCAGGCTCCGCGACGGCCTCATCGTCGAGGACCTCGAGGGGGACAACGACGAGGAGCCCGGCCTCCGGGTGCTGGAGTCCGACCGTGCCCATCGCTGAGACGATCCGGTCCGCGCTCGTTTCGGTCGCCGCGAACCGGCTCCGGGCGTTCCTGACCATCCTCGGAGTGACCATCGGCGTGGCCGCCGTGATCGGGATGGTGTCGGTCGGGCAGGGCGCCTCGGACCTCGTCCAGTCGTCGCTCCAGGGACTCGGCACGAACGCCGTGTTCGTCACCCCGGGAACCCGCTCGACGACCTTCCTCCAGTCGGCCGCCGGGGGCACCGACATCGATCACCTTCGGTGACCTGGCTGCCCTGGAGAACCCGGCGCGGTGCCCGACGCCACGACCATCGTTCCCGAGCAGGGCGGATACGCCCAGCTGCGCGCCGGCAGCGAAACGCGCAGCACCCGGATCGTCGGCACGAGCCCGGACTACAGCGCCGTCCGCGACTGGGGCGTCGAGTACGGCAGGTTCCTGACGAGCGGCGACATGACGGCGGCCGCCCCGGTGGCCGTCCTGGGCGGAGACACGGCAAAGGCGCTGTTCGGGACGAAGGCCGCCGTGGACCGCTCGTTCACCGTCAGGTACGTGCAGGAGGGCGGCGCCGTGACCCTGCGCCTGAAGGTCGTCGGCGTGCTCGAGCCGAAGGGGAACATCGCGGGCTTCTTCAACCGCGACGACATCGTCGTCGTTCCGATCACGACGTCGCAGAAGCGCATCTTCGGGCGCGACAGCCTCAGCACGATCACGATCTCCGCCAGGAACGCTGACGCCACCACGCAGGTCCAGGATGATGCCACCGACATCCTCCGGCGGCGGCACCGCCTGCACGAGGGCGATCCCGAACGATTTCACGGTCTCGACGCAGCAGGACCTGCTCGCGACCGCCGCCCTCACGGCCGATGTCTTCACCGTCCTCCTCGGTCTCATCGGGGGAGTGAGCCTCATCGTCGGCGGGATCGGGATCATGAACATCATGCTGGTGAGCGTCACGGAGCGAACGCGCGAGATCGGCCTGCGGAAGGCTCTCGGGGCGCGGCGCCGCGACATCCTCGGCCAGTTCCTCGTGGAGGCGGTGGTCCTCACCTCGATCGGCGGGGCGCTGGGGATCCTCCTCGCGCTCGCTTTCGCCTGGCTCATCGGCTCGTTCAGCCCCGTCCAGGCCATCGTGACGCCGGCCGCGGTCGCCGTCGCCGCGCTCATCAGCGTGGGCGTGGGCCTCCTTTTCGGACTGTACCCGGCCCGGCGGGCGGCCTACCTCCAGCCGATCGCGGCCCTCCGCGCCGAGTAGCCGGGAGCGGCGCATGGGACCGGTCGACGCGGCAAGGGTGCGACCACTCCGACGGGTGGACCTGCCTGGCGTGGTCGAGCTGTTCCGCGTGCTCTGGCCGTGGGACATCCTCACGGCCGACGACCTCGCCTGGCAGACTCGTCACGCGAGCCGCTCGGAGCACATCCGCCGCTGGGTCGCGATCGAGGGTGATCGCGTTATCGGGTACGCAGCCGGGGGTCTCGAGTACATGACCGTCGACCGCACCGCGTTCGCCTGGTTCGGGGTGCTCCCCGACGCCCGGCGCACGGGCGTCGGCGAGACGCCTCTACCGCGCCCTTGACGACCACCTCTCGCGCTCGGCTCGCCCCCCACGTGGTCAGGCTGCGCGGCCGGTGACGAGGAGAGCGCCGCGTTCCTGCGGCGGCGCGGATTTCGGCAGAAGCGCGCAAACCAGGTGTGGAGTCTCGACCCACGCACGGTTGACACGTCCGACCTGCCGGACCGGCTCAGCCGGGCCGAGGCCGGGGGCTTCCGGCTCGCGCCGCTCCGGGACCTGGAAGGCAGGCCTCGTGACCTGTTCGACCTCTACCTCGCCTGCGACCGCGACGCTCCGTGGGACGACCCGATCGGGTACAGCTACGCTGCGTGGCGCCGGCACTCGTTCGCCCGGCCGCTCGTGGACCGGGATGGAAGCTTCTACCTCCTGGCGGGCGACCGCCCCGTGTCCCAGGCGTGGCTCCTCGTGGACCGCGACGGGCGGCGAGCCGCGAACGACCTGACGGGCACGCACCCCGATTTCCGTCGCCGCGGCCTCGCGCATCTCGTCAAGCTCGTCACGATTTGCTGGATGGCGGAGCAGGGGATAGCCGTGATCCACACCGACAACGACACGACGAACCGCGACATGCTCGCGCTCAACGAGCACCTGGGCTACCGTCGGCTCCTCGTGGTCGAGGACTGGTTCCGGGGCGAGGCTACGCCAGCGGAATAGCCACGACGAACCGCGCGCCACCGCCGGGCGCATCGTCGACATCGATGGTCCCCTGGTGCCGCTCGGCGATCTCCTTCGCGATGGCGAGCCCGAGGCCCGTTCCTCCGCGGTCGCGGGCGCGAGTCCCGGCCGACCGGGCGAACGGCTCGAAGATCCGCTCGCGATCGTCGCGGGCGACGCCGGGCCCCTGGTCGCACACGACGACTCGGGCGCTGCCACCGGCGCGATCGGCCGCAACCCTGACCGTCCCGCCAGGAGGCGAATGGGAAAACGCGTTGTCGAGGAGGACCAGGAGGAGCTGCGTCCAGCCGATCCCGGTCGCCCGAGCACCGGCAATGCGGCCAGCCGCGAGGGCAGCCGAGAACGAGGGCCAGGCCCCGCTCGCCGGCCAGCGGGGTTGCCCGGCGGACGGTGTCGCGAGCAAGCTCCGCGAGGTCGAGCGGGGCGCGCTCGACGGTGAGGGCATGCGCGTCGGACGCGGCCAGGGTGAGGAGATCGCCGACAAGGCGGCCCAGCCGGCCGGACTCGGCCAGGATGTCGTCGACGAGCGGCCGGCCGTCGGCCCGTACCAGGTCTTCCCGCTGCAGCACCTCGGCGGACGCGTGGACGAGCGCGACCGGGGTGCGCAGCTCATGCGAAGCGTCCGCGACGAACCTGCGCTCGCGAGCGAACGCGGCACGCACCGGCGCAAGCGCCCTCGCCGTCACCACGGCGGTCACGAGCGCCGCCCCGATGAGCCCGAGCAGACCGGCCCCGATGACCGCGGAGATGAGGCTGGTGACCTGCTGGTCGTGAAGCGTCATCACGAACCCGGCCTGCACGAACCCGGCGGGGTCTGCCGCACCGCCGTCCTCGCCCGAGAGAAGCGGGAGCGTCAGGAGGCGGACGGGAACGCCGCCGAGCGACACCGTGCGCAGGTCCCGCCCGTTCGCCCGGGCGTTCTCCACGGCCGGGGCGGGATCGGGATACTGCGCCAGCACGACACGCGACGGGTTCGCCGCGACGCTGCCCCACGGCGTCCAGCACGACGACGAACGTGTCGGCGGAAGCGGGCAGGTGCTCGGTCTCGCCGCCCCCGTCATCGCCCTCGCCGCCTGCCTCGGGTATCCCGTCCTCCAGCTGCGCCACCGCCGACCGCGCGGTCGCCTCCAGGGCGCGGTCGACGTTCGCCTCCAGCGCCTGGATGGCGACGACGGCGATGGTCATGCCGACGACCGCGACCAGCGCCGCGACGAGGGCCAGGGTGACCGCGGCGATGCGCCAACGCGTCTGCCGGAGGAGCCGCTCTCCCGACGTGGCCGCCCGGTCGGGTGGACCGCCGCCAACGGACGAACCGCCGTTGGCGGACGAACCGCCGCTGGCGGACGAACCGCCGCTGGCGGACGAGCTGCCGTCGACGAGCATGTCAGGCCTCGGGCCGAAGGGCATAGCCAACGCCGCGCACCGTATGAATTGCGTCGGGGCGCCCCACCTCGGCGAGCTTGCGGCGCAGGTAATGGACGTACAGGTCCACGACGTTCGAATAGACGTCCGGCTCGGCTCCCCAGACCGCGTCGAGGATCTGCCGGCGGTTGAGCACCTGGCCAGCATGGCGCACGAAGTAGGCGAGCAACGCGAACTCTCGCGCCGACAGCTCAACCGCCTCGTCGCCGACCCGGGCGACGTGCCGCATCTCGTCGAGCTCGATGTCACCGGCTGCGAGGTGCTCCCCCTCCGGTACGACCGACCGGCGACCGAGAGCCCGCAGCCGGGCCAGGAGCTCCGCGAACGCGAACGGCTTCGCCAGGTAGTCGTCGGCGCCGGCGTCGAGCCCCGCGACTCGGTGCTCGACCGCATCCAGCGCGGTCAGCATCAGCACCGGGGTCGCCACGCCGCGTGCACGCAGGAGCCTGAGTACCTCGACGCCGTCCATGTCGGGGAGCATCCGGTCGAGCACGATGACGTCGTAGGGTTCTCCGGCGGCGAGCGCGAGCGCGCCCACCCCATCCGGCGCGATGTCGGCGACGTGGCGTTCGGAAACAAGGACGCGCCGGATCAGCTCGCCCATCTTCGGCTCGTCCTCGACGACCAGGATCCGCATGGTCCCTCATCCTCACGGTCCGCGCCGCCGCCGTCAACGGCCACGGGGCGGCTTTCTGGCCGTCAATCGAGCCCTGGTCCGTTTCTTTGGGCATTCACATCTGTGCCACATCGACGTCCAACGGCACGCTCGCACGATAGCCAATGCTGCGGGCCCGTTCCCGCTGTCCACATCTCACTGGTGGCGCGCGAACGCACCACCGAGCCAGGGAGAAACGTGCCGGTCATGATCCACCGAGCCGGGCTCATCCTCGCCGCCGCCGCCGCGGGTGCGACCCTCGCGATCGCCCTGGCGGCCGCCGGCTTCGCGCCGGGCAGCCCACGGACCGAAGGCGACGGTCGCCACTGACACTTCCGGGACCCCTGCGGGGACCGCCGGCACAACCGCTGCTCCCGCTCCCCCGTCCGAGGCGGCTGCGCCCGACCCTCGAGTGAAGATCGTCTACGACAACGTGTACATCCCGGCAGCCGGGACGCCGCAGCCGGCCGATCCTCCCCGGGCTGTGGCCGCGACGCCGGCGCCGGCAGCCGCCGACGAGGGTCCCGTGATCATCGTGCGGGTGGCGCGCGGCGGCGAGCACGAAGATGAAGAGGATGGCGACGGCGAGCCCGAAGGTGGGGACGACTGAGATGACCGGCGCGCACGAACCGAGACAGCGCCCCGACCCCCGGCCCATGCGGCTGGTCCTGGGCCTGGGCGGCCTCGCCGCGCTGTCCGCGTTGGTCGGGGCGGTCGTCGCGCCGCCGGCTCCGATCGTGGCCGTGGATGGAACGGGTGGAGCGTCGGATGCCGCCACTGCCTCCCCCGGCACTGCCGAAGCTGCCGCTGGTGCTGCGGCGGGCGCCTCGTTGTCGCCGGCAGGGTCCACCGCCGGCGAGCCGCCCACGATCGTCCAGCACGTGACGCGGTACATCTATCTCGCGCCGGGCCAGACGCCTCCCCCGCAGGCCCTCGTGACCAGGCTACAGGCGCCCACCCCAAGGCCGACCGCCGCGCCGAAGACGTCGGCGCCCGCTCCCGCGACTGCCGCTCCAAGGAAGCGGGTTATCATCGTGACGAGCCAGTCCGGAGGGAAACCATGAACCTCGCGGGGGGCGTCGCGGTGACCGGGCCGGGGCAAGCCGGGCATACGCTGGTGCACGTCTCGCTCTTGGAGCGGGCCATGGGGGGCCGCCTCGGGATCCACCTTGCGGTGCCGGAGCCGGAGGAGCCCGCGGCCGAGGGCCTGGCCCTGCAGGTTGCCCGGCGCGTTCGTTCGTGGGCAGTGCGGCTGAACCGCTTCGAGCCGGACTCACAGCTGACCCTGCTGAACCAGGACCGGCGGACGCTGGTCCCGGTGCCACCGACGATCGCGGAGGCACTCGAGTGGGCAGCCGAGGCCGCCTGGCTGACAGGCGGGATCGTCGACGTGACCCTTCTCGACGAGCGCCTGGCTGCGGAGGCCACGGCCTGGGACAACGCCGTGCCGCCGGGCGCCGCGCCCGAGGCCGTGGCGGGCGCCGGGCCGGACGCCCACGACGAGGATCCCGCTCGCACGCGACACCGCGTCGCGCCACGATGGCGGCTCGCCGACATGGGGCACCGCCTCCCCGGGGCGGCCATGCCGCGCTCGACCATGCTTCTGCGGCGCCCCGGCGTGCGGTTCGACCTCGACGGCGTGGCCAAGGGCTGGATCGCGGACCGTGCCCTCGGACTCCTCCGGGGTGCTGCCGGGGCGCTCGTAGACGCGGACGGCGATCTCTCCATCCGGGTTGCCCCGGGAGACAGCTGGGAGATCTCGGTCGAGGATCCTCGCGACTCTTCGCTGGACCTGGCGGTGTTCCGGCTGGAGGCGCCCCGCCCGGGTATCCCGGCCCGGTTCGGGCTGGCAACCTCGGGAGTCTCCGTCCACCGCTGGGGTCCCGAGGACGAGCCGCGACACCACCTGATCGATCCGCGCACCGGCCAGCCGGCAGCCACTGACGTTGTCCAGGCGACCGTCCTGGCCGGCACGGCGCGGGAGGCCGAGGCCTTCGCCAAGACCGCGGTCATCCTGGGAGCGGCCGCCGGCCTCGCCTACCTGGACCGGATCGGTGCTCTCGGCGCGGTGGTTCTCACCGCCCGCGGCGAGTCGTTCGCCCTGCCCCAGACGTCCCTGTGGCTCGCGGCGTGAACGCATCCTCTCGGCCTGCGCCGCCTCTTCCGCGACCCGCGCGCCCGGGAGGTGCCGTCCGCTACCAGGGTCTTGACCCGCGTGTCCGCCTTGCCGGTTGGGGCCTGTTCCTTGTCGGTATCGGGTTCGTTTTGGGGGCAACAGCGCCCGGCGCCATCCAGTCGCTCATCGCGGCGGCAGTCGCCCAGCAGGACAAGCTCCCCTGGTACGGAACCCGCCTCTTCGCCTTCCTCGCCTACCTGGCGGTCGCGGGGTCCGTCATCTACGGGCTTCTCCTCACCACGAGACTGCTGGACGCGATCGCCCACCGGCCGGTCACGTTCGCGCTGCACAAGGACCTGGCCCTGGTCGGCCTCGGGCTCGCCGGGGTCCATGCCCTCCTGCTCACGCTGGACGGCGCCGTCCCGTTCTCCCTATGCCGACCTCCTCGTGCCGTTCGCGGCCCCGTACCGGCCGCTCTGGGTCGGGTTCGGGCAGATCGCCTTCTACCTCTCCCTCGTGGTCGTTGCCAGTTTCTACGTCCGGGGCCGGATCGGTCAGCGCGCCTGGCGGCTTCTTCACTACGTGACCTTCCTGGCGTTCCTCACGTCAACGCTGCACGGTCTGCAGGCCGGTTCCGACAGCGGCACCCCCTGGGCATGGGGGATCTACGTGGGCGCCACTGTCGCGGTGGTGTTCCTCCTCGTCTACCGGATCGCCCTGTCCGTCTCGACCCGGCGCGCCCGGACAAGGACAGCGGCTGCGGCGCACACGCTGACCCGGGACGTCGCCGTCACCTCCGGCTGACTCCGGCGCGCGTAGAATCGCCCGGCGGCGCAGGTGCGGCGCCCGGGACGAGCCGTGGAGGAACGTGGATGGCCCAGCAGTTCATCGTCCAGCTCCGCAACGAGCCGGGCGGCCTCGCGACACTCGCCGAGGCCCTCGCCGCCCGCGGCGTGGACCTCCGTGCCATCGGGGGCGGCGGCATCGGCGACTCGGGCCATGTCATCATGACCACGGCCGACGACGACACAACCCGCGCCGTGCTCAACGAGGGCGGCTACAAATACCACGAGGGCGAGTCGCTGATCACCGAGGTGCCCGACCGGCCGGGCGGGATGGCCGAGATATCGCGCCGTCTCGCCGACGCCGGTGTCAACATCTACGGCCACCTCTTCATCGGCCGCTGGGGCGACCGCGCCATGTTCGCGTTCGTGGTCGACAAACCTGACGTCGCCCGCCCCATCCTCGAGCAGGGCTGACCCCGGCGCAGAGCCCGATGGCGAGCGGTCGCCGAGCCCTGTCGCCTGTTGTTGCCTACCGCGCGTCCTGCGGCGGCCGACTCCGCCTGGCCTGCCCCTGGGGGCCGCGCATCGCGGCGACGTTGCTGGCGGCGAAGTACATCTTCTTGCGGTCCATCTCGCGGACCTCCCGCGCGAACTGGGTCGCTTCGCGTTGGAGTTCGGCGGCGATCGCCAGGAGCTCCGGGTCATTCCCCGCGTATGAGAGGACCATCTGCGCGGCTCTTTCCAGGCCCGCCCTGGCCTGGTCGAACTCGCCGAGACGGTTGCGGTAGATCGCCTCCTCGCGAACCTTCGCGGCCTCCAGCGAGGCCACGAGACGGTCGATGTCGCGGTCGCGCGGCTGCGTGTCGTTGACCTCATCGCCCGCGTACTCGAAGACGACGTTCTGCGGCACCGAGGGAAGCAGGCCGTCGCGATCACGGAGACGGAGCGTCGCCCGAACGATGCCACCGAGGGTGCCGTACGGGAAGCCAAGTCGAAGGACGACGTCGAGTATCTGCGCCGACACAAGGTCGCCGAGCATGACCTGGGTCAACCCCTCGTGGGACTCGACGTGCTTCAGGGCCAGCGGCTCAACGTGGACGCGTGGGTCAGTCTCGATCTCGAGGACGGCATCGCGGACCACGATGTCGAGCGCCTCGCCGAGCTCGGTGGCGAGCACGTCCGGGATTTGCGCGGCATGCTCGATGAAGTGGAAGTTGCCCCCGCTGGCGGTCGACATCCCGCGGAGCAGAGCCTCGTCAAAGTCCGCGCCGACGCCGAGGGTGGTCGTCGTGACCCCCCTCTTCCGGAGCTCCCGCGCGTGATGCTCGAGCTCGACGGGGTCGGTGATACCGACGTTCGCGAGCCCGTCCGTGAGGAGGAGGCACCTCCCGACCGTCGCGCCGTCAAGGTTGGTGCTGACCTGCTCGCAGCCGCGGAGCCATCCCTCGGCGAGGTTCGTGCTGCCGCGCGCATCGGTGGTGGCGAGGCGTCCCAGCACCATGCGTTTCGCCTCGCCAGACGCCGCGGTGCTCTCGATGAGGACGTCGATCTGATCGTCGTAGACGACGACGGCGAAGCGATCCCGGGGATCGAGGCCCTGCACGGCGCGGTTCACCGCCTGCCGGGCAAGGGCAATCTTCTGGCCGCTCATCGAGCCGGAGCGATCGAGGACGAAGGCGACGTTGACTGGGGGCCGGGGATGCTCGCGGCGCCGCTCGGGTGCGGTGACGCTCGCGAGCACGTGGCGCTTCGAGCGATGACCTGGACGAATGAAGCGCCGGTCGGCGCGGACGGTGAAGGTCACGGCATGTCCTCCTCGAGGAGCCCGCGGGCGAGCTGGAGCAGGCGCGCGAGTTGACGGTTCTGCAGGCGTGATAGCGGGCGCCGGACGTGCAGCTCCAAGTCCGGCGTCAGGGAGATCCGCTCCCACTGGGAGCGTTCGGGGAGTGCGTGGTCGGCAGGTTCGTGCCGGGCAACGACCTCGTGGGGCGGCGCGTCGTACTCGGTGTTGATCTCGCGGACCGCCGCGCGGGCCTTCAGGGCGAGCATCGCGTCGCCCGAGACGTTCTCCGGCACGGGCGGGGCCACGGCCGGGGCTGCCGGAGCGGCGGGCACGCCGGGCACGCCGGGCACGCCGGGCACCGCGTACAGGGACGGCGACTCGGCGACCCTTCCGGCCGAAAGGAGGCCCCGCAGCGGATGGACCGGTCGCTGCTCGTGCCGGCCGCGATCCACCGGCCCGAGCGTGCGCGTCGGAGCCGTTCCCCTGGATGCCAGCACCGAACGGACGTAGTCGGCGGCCGAACCCGCTGGCGGCTGCGGCGGCGATGCCACGATCTCGCGGACGTCATCATCTGACAGCCCGCGCAGCCGGTTACGGATCTCCGCGAGCGGAAGGTGCTCACGCTGAAGTCGGCGGACTATTCGAAGCCGGGCCAGGTGGCCGTCGTCGTACTTCGCCCCTGGTCCAGTCCCCGGCGAACGGAGGAGGCCCTCGGCGATGTAGTACCGAACGGTGCGCGGCGTGACCTCGGCGAGCTCGCAGAGATCGGCAAGGCTGTACGCGGTCTGCTCTCCCATGGCGCGATTATGACATCACAACGTAGCACTGTCAATATGCCTCTTTGCGCGTCCGGCACGTCCGTGGCACATCGATCCCCAGCGGGGCGAGAAAGCGGGCGAGAGGGAAGTCGCCCGTGACCGACTCGAGCCCTGCGCTGCCCAGCGAGGGGGGACCGACCAGGTCATAGGCAAGCCCCCGTTGCCTTGGCCGGGAGCGACCCGGCAGGACCACCAACAAGGAATCCCCGACCGACGCCGGATCTCCCGGCCCGAGCGTGAGTCGGGACAGTCAGGGCCGGACCCTGGGGCTCCCAGGCCTGCGCCGAGCACTCGCCGGGCGGCCAACGCTACGGGGATTTGGCATGCGAGATGAAGAGCAGGCGCCCACGCCCAGGACCCGTGCAGCGGACGTGTCTGCGCGATGCCACCGGCGCCCGGGGGCCAGGCTCGGCCCGGGCGCGTACGATTCGCGGATGAACGTTCTCGTTCGCGCACCCGGCGCGGCATTCTGCCAGGCGCTGTCGGAGCATCCGGAGCGACACCGCATCGACCCGCAGCGGGCCGTCGCCCAGCACCAGGGTTTCGTGGCTGCACTCGCCGCTGCCGGCGTCCCGGTCGTGGCGCTGCCGCCCGAACCGGATCTCCCGGACGCGACGTTCGTGTCGGACACGCTGCTCGCCCTGCCACGGGCCGACGATCCCGGCGGCCGGACGGCGCTGCTCGTGGTGACCCGGCCGGGGGCCGCATCGCGCCGGCTCGAGGTCGAGTCGGTCGCGGCCGCCGCTCGCGCCCTCGTCCCGGCCCAGGCGGACGAGGTCGAGAATCGAGGATCCGGGCACGCTCGATGGCGGGGATATCGTCGTTTTTGGCGACCGCGTCGCGATCGGTGTCTCCGGGCGGTCGAACGTCTGCGGCGCCGGTCAGCTGGCGCTGGCCGTTCAGACGGCGGGCTACCGCGCGTTTCTCTGTCCGGTCACCGACCGTCTGCACCTTGCTTCGGGCGTGACGGCGCTCGGGCCGCGCCGGCTCGTCGGCACGGCCGCGGGGTTCGCCTCGCTCGACGCCGCAGGGCCGGACGTTGCGCCCGGCTGCGAGGTCGAGCGCATCCTCGTCCCGGACGGCGAGCCGGGCGGCGCCAACGTCCTCGCCCTCGGCGGGCGCTGCATTCATCGCGGCCGGAAACCCGCTCACGGCCGCCGCCCTGCGCGCCGCCGGAGAGAGCGTCGTCGAGGTGGATCTCGAGGAGTTCACGCGCGCAGACGGCGGGCCCACCTGCCTGGTGGCAATCATCCCGTGAGGCGCTGATCCGGCCGCGACCACGGGCCGGCGGCGACCACGGCCGGCGACACGCCGACGGCAGTCCGGTAGCCTCTCGGCATGATCACGGACCTCCTCCGCCTCCCACGGCCGCTGACCGGCCGATGACGCCGACGACGGGGCTGCTGTTCGGTCTGGGGGCGGCGCTGGCGTGGGGTCTGACCGACATCTCCGCGACGGTCGTGTCGCGCCGCGTCGGCACCCTCCTCACGGCGGCGGCCATGCAGGTCACCGCGGTCGTGCTCATCGGGGGTCTCTTTCTTCTCAGCGGCCAATCGCTGCCGGCCAACCCCATCGACTTCGTCCAGGTGGTAGCCGTGGGTGCCCTCTCTGCCGCCGGGTACCTCGCCACGTACCAGGCGTTCCGGCTCGGGCCACTCAGCGTGGTGAGCCCGGTGATGTCGGCCTACGGCGGCCTCACCGTCATCCTCGCCGTCATCATCCTCGGCGAGACGCTGACAGCCGTGCAGGCGCTGGGCGCGGTCGTCGCCACGCTGGGCGTGGTCCTTGCGGGGGTCGTGCTCGACCGCGACCTGCGGCGCACCCGGCTGGTGAGCCCGGGGGTGGTGTTCGCCCTGATCGCCATGCTCCTCTGGGCCTGGTTCACGATCCTCCTCGCCGGCCCGATCAGGTCCGCCGGATGGCTCCCGGTGATCGCGGTCTCGCGAACGGTGACCGGGATCGTCCTGTGGATCATCGTGGCCGCGGCACTGTGGTTTCTCTGGTCCCGTGCGCCACACCCAGAGCCGGCGGCTGACGGCACGGAGATGTCCGGCGACCAGCCGACGGTATCTGCGGCGGTCCGCGATCCAGCGAGCCTGCGGCGGGCGCTGCGAGTGAGGTCCACCATCCTGCTCATGGTGGCGATGGGTGTCTTCGACGCCTGCGGCTACGTTGCGTTCTCCATCGGGCTGGAGGGCTCGATGGCGTGGCTGGTGGGCCTCGCGGGCAGCTTCGCACCCATCATCACGGTGTTCTTCGGCGTCGGCTGGCTGGGGGAGCGGCTTCGCCCCACGCAGTGGGTGGGGATCGGCATGGTGCTGGCCGGCGTCGTGGTCATCGGCCTTCGATGAGCGACGAATACGTCGGCGGCGTCGAGGTGCCGCCGGTTCCCGAGGGAGAACCCGACCTGGGACCGTGGGCGCTCGAGGCGATCGAGGCCCTCCTCCAGGTCGACGCGGAGTGGCGCGTGCCGGAGAACCGGGGGTTCACCTGGTGGCCGCACCGGCTGGCGCAACGCGCCTGGGCCGAGCCGGTCCGCGAGCGCGTACGGGGAGCAGTCACGCGCGTGCACGTCGCCACCGAGGTCCTGCGCGAGGTCCCAGTCACGGACGAGGTCCTCCTGTCTGCTGGCCGAGGCGAACCTGACGGCAACGCTCGGGGGCTTCGTGATGGACCCAGACGGCACCATCTCCGCTCACAGCCACGCCTGGTTCCACCGGGAGAACACCTGGCAGGTGAACCTGCTCAGCACCGCGGCGGTGCTCCAGGCGGCCACCTGCGAGGCGAGCGTCGACGCCATCCGCGAGGTGGTTGGCGGACGGGTGGCCGTCTCGGCGCACCCCGATCGCGGCGAGCGGCCGGAGCCCGACGAGATGCTCGGCATCGGCGGGTTCGTGACCGAGGCGGGGGGGCGCCTTCCCCCTACACCCCCGGCGACTTCGAGGCCGCGGCGCGGGAGGGCGAGCAGCTCTGGCTGGTTGCGACCACCGGTGGCCGGGCCCTGACTGCCGAGGTCCCCTTCCTCGGCGGGACACCGGCGGGTGGGCGGGCGCCGGGGAGCGGTCCGGCACGTGCCCAGGTCCGGGCGGTCCCGCGCGGCTCGGCAGGCGACCGGCGCCGCCCGGATGACCCCGACGAGGCCGGGCTTGAGACGGCACTGCTCCAGCTCACCGCGGACGATCAGCACCCCGAACTCGGCTCGGGGCTTCTTGCGCTGCTCCGGCTCCCGCTGACCATGCCCGGGGCGGCGTCCGCCAGGCTGGCGAACGACCTCAACAGGGCTGAACGGGAGGCCGTCACGGTGTCGCCGCTGCTCGGCTCATGGTGCCTGGCGGGAGAGGAGATCGCGTTCGTCTCGTTCACCCCCGCCTTCGTCCTGCGGAGCGACCCGGAGAGCGCACGGCGGGCGCGCCTCCTCAACGCCGCGGCGTGGATGACTGCGCGCTCCTTGTGGGCAGCGGCCGAGATCATGGGCCGGGAACGCGGGGCCCGCGTCGGAGACTGAGACGGGCGGCTCCTACGATCCGCCGCTGACGGCTGACCGGGGCTGCCGGGACCGTCTACGGAGGAGAACCGAGGCTGCTGCGAGCGCCGCAATCGCGGCGATGATCAACGCGCCGACAATCGCGATCGGAACCCAGCCGGGCAAGCCCGAGTCCGGGGGCCAGGGATCGGCGAAGAAGCCGGCGAGCGAGGCGTACCCAACGAGATCGCCCGGGCCGAACGCCTCCCGGACACCCGGCGCCAGGACGTACTTCCCGGTCGACCCGGCCTCAACCGCGGCGACCGCGATCCAGTAGGCGCCGGTCGCCGGCGCCTGCGTCCGCACGCCGCCGTACTCGAGAAAGCCGAGACCGGCGTGGTTCGTCCGGTCGGGTTCGCCCTCGGGCGCCCAGGCCTGCGACCCCGCGGCGCCAACCTGCGCGGCCAGGGCGACCGCCTCACCGACCGGCGCCGGGAGCCCGGGACCCAGGATCGTGAAGCGGGCCGCGATACCCCCGGCGGCGTCGGGCGCGGTCATCTCGACGACCAGCGGGTCGCCTGCCCCGAGATCCATCCGGTACCAGTCAACCTCGCCTGGGCTGGCGATGGTCGCGCCGATCGCACGAGACAGGGTCGGATCCTCCAGCACCTGTGCCGTTGCGGGGAGCTCGTTGCCGCTGGCCACCGACGGCGCGTGTGCGCTGACGGGGCCGGCCCACGCGAGCAGGACGAGCGGAACCATCCCGAGGGCCGCAAGGCGGTGCGCCCCGGCGAGGGCGGCTGCGACCCGTGAGCGTCTTGGCATCTGTGGCGTCATGTCAGCGGTTCGCTGCCGCGGCGGCAACGGATGGCAGCGGCGCCTCCTATGCTTCGCGTGTGAGCATCGAGCGCGCGCAGGTCCCCGCGGCGTCGCTCCATGGCCTCACCTCGGTCGAGGTCGCCGATCGCGTCGCGAACGGACAGACGAACGCCTACCGGCCCTCCACCGGCCGCTCGTACCGCGACATCTTCCGCGACAACCTCATCACGCCGTTCAACATCACGCTCACGGTCCTCCTGGTCGTCCTGCTTGCCCTCGGCCAGCTCGGCGACACCCTGTTCGCGGCGAGCGCGGTGGTCATCAACACGGTCGCGGGGCTCATCCAGGAGATCCGGGCGAAGCGGCAGATCGAGTACCTGGCGCGCGTGGCCGCGGGAACCGTACGGGTTCGCCGCGACGGCGCGACGGCGGAGATCCCGCCCGGCGAGGTCGTGCTCGATGACCTGGTTGACGTTCAGCCGGGCGACCGGATCGCCGTCGATGGACCGTGCGCCTTCGCCGACGCCCTCGAGATGGACGAGAGTCCCATCACCGGCGAGTCGGACGCGGTTGCCAAGTCGGTAGGTGACCAGCTCACCTCGGGCTCGTTCGTCATCGCGGGGCGTGGGATCATGCGCGCCGAGAAGGTCGGCGTCGACTCCTTCGTCAACCGGCTGGGGGCGACTGCCGCCGGCTACAAGCACTCGCAGACGCCGATCCAGCGCGCGGTGGACGCCATCGTCCAGATCTCGGTGCTGCTCATGCTCATCTTCGGGCCTCTCATCTTCGTCCAGGGCTACGTTGGCGGCGTGAGCCTGGTGGACATGGTCCGGAACGCGGTCGTGCTGGTGACCACGTTCGTGCCGCAGGGGCTCGTGCTGGCGACGACCATCGCGCTCAGCTACGGGGCCATCCGCATCGGGCTCCAGCGGACGCTCGTCCAGCGCATCAATGCCGTCGAGTCGATGGGCAACGTGACCGATCTCTGCTTCGACAAGACCGGTACCCTCACGCTGAACGTGCTCACCCTCGAAGCGATCCTTCCCCTGGACGGCCGCGGCGAGGAGGAGGTGCGCCGGGATCTCGCCATGTACGTGGGCAACCTGGCCACCGAGAACCGCACCGCCGCGGCCATCGGCGACGCGGTCGGGAGGACGCAGGGTGACGTCGCGAAGATCGGAGAGCTCTCCTTCAAGTCGGCCCGTCGATGGGGGGCCGTCACCTTCGCGGGCGGGTCCACGATGGTGCTGGGCGCGCCCGACGCGCTCGTGGCAGACGCGGACGTCCTGGCCCGGGTCGCCGAGTCGGCGACGCGCGGCCTGCGGGTTGTGGCGTTCGGGACGGCGGTGAAGGCGCCGGTGGACGGCAACCCGCCGGCCAGCCTGGCGCCGAGCGCCCTGGTCGTCCTCCGGGACCGCGTGCGGCCGGACGTCGCCGAGACGCTGCGCTCGCTGGCCGCGCGGGGCATCAACCTGCGGGTGATCTCCGGCGACGGCCTGGAGACGGTGCTGGCGGTCGCGCGCGAGGCGGGTATGGACGTGCGGGGCGCCATCACCGGCCCGGAGCTGGAAACCCTGCAGGGCGAGGAATACGCCGACACAGTCGCGCGCACCAACGTCTTCGCCCGCATCTCGCCCGAGGAGAAGAAGCGGATCGCCATACAGCTGACGAAGCGCGGCGCGTACGTCGCCATGGTCGGCGACGGCGTCAACGACGTCCCGGCCCTGAAGGAATCCCGGATGGGGATCGCCATGGCCAACGGCGCCCAGATGGCGAAGGACGTCTCGGATCTCGTGCTGATGGACAACGCCCTGACGACCCTTCCGAAGGCGATGGCGGAGGGGGAGCTCACCACCCAGAAGATCTACGCCTCGACGCGCATGCTCCTCTCGAAGAACGCCTACATGATCCTCGCCGTGATCCTTGTCGGGTTCATGGCCCTCCCCTTCCCCGGCCAGGTCCGCCAGCTGTCCTGGGTCACGATCATGACCACCGGCGTGCCGTCGCTCCTCGTGTCGCTCGGCCTTCTCCGGCCCCGGCGGGTGCACGACTTCACCCGCGAGGTCATCGGCATGGTGGTCGTGACCGGCGTGCTGGGAGCGCTCGTCCTGGCGGCGGCCTACGCGATCGCCTACTTCGGTTTTGGCAACGACGTGAACCTGGCCCGGAGCGCGCTTTCCATCGTCGCGCTGGCCTACGGGGTCGTGGTGTATTGGGACGTCCAGGGCGTTTCGCCCTTCTTCCCGCGCTCGTTCCGGCGGCGGCCCCGGGAGGCGGCCCTGGGCGTGCTCCTCGTCATCGTCGGGGTCGCCGGCCCGGTCATCCTGCCGGGCTTCTTCCAGCTGGCGCCGATGCCCTGGCAGCTCTGGGGCGCGATCATCGGCATGTCGATCGTCTCCGCGTACCTCTACTGGCGATCCACCCTGGCGCGACCGCGCCTCATCGAGCCGATCCGGGTGCTCATCCGCGCCGGTCGGGACTGACCGCGGCGCCTCCGGTCGTCTCCCGGGCGGATGCGGCAGGCTGCGGCATACTTCTCGAAACGTATGAGGAGAACAAGCATGGGCAACCGGACGCGCATCGCCATCATGGCGACCGGCGCCGCGGTCTCGGCGGCCGCCGCGGCAGTCTACGCACGGGCCCGCGTCAGGAGAGTGCCCGCATACCCGTCGGGATCCGACGCGGTCAGCGCCGAGGGGGCACGGGAGTGGATCGCCCGACTGGGAGAGGTTGCGCACGTCGGACGGCGGGACCTGGCCGTTTCCTACGCGCCCTCTCTGGCCACGCAGGTTGAGCCCCTGGTGCATGGCCACGAGTACTTCCCGCGCATGCTCGAGGACATCCGGGGGGCGACCTCCTCGGTCCACCTCCTCATCTACGGCTTCAAGGTGGGCGACATCGGGAGCGAGTTCCGCGACGCCCTGGTCGCGAAGGTCGGCGAGGGGGTGCCCGTGCGCCTGTCCGTCGACAGCCTCGGCAGCGAGGTGCGGATGGGGTCCAAGCAGCTCTACCGCGAGCTCGTGGACGGCGGGGTGGCGATCGTGATGAACGAGGGCCTCGGCCCCGACATCGACGGCCCCCTCGGCGGAACCCGCAGGCTCGACCCGCGGTTCGACGACCTGGGTCACTTCGATCACCGCAAGATGATGGTGGTGGACGGGCGGATCGGGTACGTCGGCGGGAGCGGCATCGAGGACCACTTCAACGACGAGCAGTTCTACGACACGATGACCCGGGTCGAGGGACCCGTGGTCGCCCAGCTCCAGGCCGTGTTCCTCTCGACCTGGCTCTGCCAGGGAGGAGAGCTTCCGGCAGGCCCGGACCCGCTGGACCCGCTGTTCCCGTTGCTGGAGGCGCCGGCGGAGGGTGGCATCCGGACCACCGTGCTCGTCAACGTCCCCGGCACGGGCCACCATCCCATCAGCGACGCGACCGAGCAGCTCCTGGAGACCGCCGAGCGCCGCATCGCCATCGTCAACCCCTACATCACCGATCACGGCATCCTCGAGCGGCTGATGGACGCCGCCGAGCGCGGCGTGGACGTGCTGGTCATCGTTCCCGGCAAGCCCACCCCCCCGTATCCTGCCGCCGCGATGCGGGCCAACTACCAGCGCCTGGCCGATGCCGGGATCCGCACCGTCAAGCACCCCGACATGGCGCACGCCAAGGTCATGCGCGTCGACGACACGGCCATGCTCGGCGGCTGCAACCTCGACGCCCTCAGCCTCTTCCACAACTTCGAGCTGAACCTGCTGTTCGAGGATGCCGGAGTGGCCCAGCGCGTGCAGGAGCACGTCTTCGACGCCTTCGAGGCGGTGTCCGCCCCGGTCGAGATCCCCACCAAGCCGCTCCAGCGCGCCTGGGACCGTGCGATGGACGTCCTCTCGCCGCTGCTGTAGGAACGCCGGGCGAAGAGGGCGACGGTGGTAGGGGAGCCTGGACTCGAACCAGGAACCAGCCGCGTATAAGGCGGATGCTCTAACCGATTGAGCTACTCCCCCGCGAGCGGATGCTCAGTCCACGCACGAAACTGAGCCGTTACCGGCAAGGCGGCACCGGTCTATCGTTAGCACGTCGCACTACTGAGCAGCCAACGGAAGGTCCCAATGCCGACCTCCACCTACGCTCCTGACGCTCTCACGAGTCTACGGCACTCCTTCGCTCTCCACCTCGCCGCGTCCCGGTAACCGAAGACCTCCCGGATCTAGCTGGGCGGCGCTCGACGCCTTGGTCCGCCACCTCGAGTCCCACGATGCCCACGGCGGCACGATCCGTCCGTCGAGCAGCCGCTTCGAGGCTGAGGCCGACCCCGTCGGGAGCCTCAGCCCCCAGGAACGCTCACGTCGGGCGGCGCTCGCCAGGCGGGCCTACTTTGCTCGTCTCGCGTTCCGCTCGGCCCGGGCCCGCTCACGAAAAGCCGCCCCGGCGGTTCAGACGTCCGAGGCGGCCAGGTCGGAGGTGCGTGGTGGACGGGCAGCCCCGACCCCCGATTCCGCGCCGGCGCCTCTCGAGCGGAGGCGGGCGACATGCTGCTACATCTGCGGGGGGAAAGAGCTACCTCGTCGAGCAGGTGCTCGGCCTCTTCCCGCCCTCTGCCTGCTACGCCTTGTCGGCCATATCGCAAAGGGTCCTCGCCTACGACAAGGAACCTCTCGAGCACCGGATGCTGGTGCTGTACGAGGCCGCCGGCCTCTCCGGCGACATCGCCAGCTACCTCATCCGCTCGCTGCTCTCCGAGGGCCACGTCCGCTACGTCACCGTCGAGAAGACGAAGGCGGGCATCTGCCCCAAGCTCATCGAACGGGAGGGCCGACCAGCCGTCCGTGCTCTCGGCCGGTTCGTCGCCGGCCCCAAGGGCGAGCCTGTGCCGAACCCGCTCATGCGGCAGATCGCGGTCCTGGACCCGGAGATCCGGCAGTTCGAGGCCCGCTTCGGGCTGTCGCCCCTGTCACGGTTACGGCTCGGCCTGACCTTCTCGGATGCCGCGAAGTCCCTGGCCCAGCTCAACGCGGGACTGCTCGCGGGCGTGGTCGACCGGCCGGACCGCGCCTGCCCGTCATCGAAGGGAGCAAGGAATGAACACCGAACTCACGCCGATCGAGCGCGCCCTCCTGACCTCATCAACGAGGCGTTGGCGATGCTCCCGGAGCACGAGCGCGCCGCCGCTCGCACCGCATCATCTCTGACGGGGTGCGTGTGAACCGCGACCCGAAGGGCGCCCTACGGTTCAATGGGCGGATAGGGCCGCCCATGAACGCTCCGCGTGCGCTATTCAGCGGTGGGGCGTCTCGAGGCCGGGCCCGAGATCCTTGCGGGCACCGGCCATCCGGGGCGGCTGTGTTCTGTGGCGCGGCGGCCCCAACCTCACGGGCCGTGGGGTCCGCCTGGCTATCTACTCCGGCTTGGCGTACTCGGCGGCGCCCATGACCTCGATGCCGACAAAGGGCTCGTTGCCAATGACCCAGCCGTCGTGGCCGGGCGGGATCCACGCCGCCTCGCCGGCGCCCACCTCGAACTCCTCGCCGGACTGCAACCGGGTGCGCAGTCGACCGGAGATGACGTACTGGAGGTGCGGCACCATGCAGAGGTCGGTACCGGCGATGGGCTTCACGTGCTCGAGCCAGTGCCACCCCGGCTCGAAGGTGAACCGTCCCAGGGTGGTGCCACCGACAGTGACCACCTCGGTGCGGCCCTTTGCGAACTTGCGAGTCACGTCTGGAGCGTCCAGACGCTTCTGCTCGGCCTTTGTCGCGACGGCCATCGTACTGTCCTTTGCCCGCGGGTCCGGCAGCGCCGGTCCCCCGGTCTGCTCCGTAGCTCGGAGCGGGACGTGGCCGGGGCGTCCGCGAAAGCCCGCGTTTGTACGATCCGACGCCGACGTTGTCAAGTGCCTTGTCCACAGCGGGCGGATGCGAAACCGCGAGCCTGTACGAGTGTGCCTGTTTGGCGTAGGGTATCGGGCTCCGGGGTCCGGGTGGGACGCTTGGGCCCCGAAGTAAGACGGCCAACGATCACGCCGTGCGCCCGTTCAGCCCGGGTGCCGACGACGGGCCGGCCCTGACGGCCCGCTCCGCGCGTCGACGACGATCCCGGCTCAGGCCGGCCAGCTCGAGCCGCCGTGTCGGGGCCATCGACGGCGGTGCCAGGTAAGACGGGCCGGGTCGACGCCTAGCGGAAGAAGAGCAGCCGCGCCCCGACGACCAACAGGAAGGCCCCGAACGCTCTCTGAACCGTGTCCGCAGGCAAGGACGTTGCGAGGCGGGCGCCAAAGAACGCCCCGACAAGAAGTCCGCCGGCGATGATGACCGCGGCACGTATGTCCACCTCGCCCGCCCGCCAGTACTCGATGGCTCCCAGGAGCCCGACCGGGAGGAGAAGCGCCGCCAGCGATGTGCCGGCCGCCTGGGTCATTCCGAAGCCGGCAAGTAGGACGAGGCCGGGCACGATCACCAGGCCCCCACCGATCCCGAACAGTCCGGAGAGTAGGCCCCCCACAAGGCCGATCGCTCCAATTAGCAGAAGGACGGGCATCGTCGGCTCACCTCCACCACGGCACAACGCATGGGAGATTGTTTCACGGCCGTGCCGCCCTGGTCTCACGTGGCGGGTCCCGGCTCGCCCGGCCCCGCTCCAGGGGCGGATGACGATCCCGGCTCGCGTCGGCTCTTGCAAGAACCGATGTGCCGGCCAGTTCGAGCCGCCGTGTCGGGGCCAGTCGATCACTGTCCGCTGAGCCGGCGCCCGGCGGGTTCCAGACTGCCTCCATGGGCCCGGGTGCGCGGGCGACCGGGTTGTGGGACTCAGGTCCAGCCGAGCAGCAGCGCGAGGCCGATGAGCAACGTCGGGAAGTAGAGGAACGCCGGGATGGCGTCTCCAGACGCGAGGAAGCGGGCGACAATAAGGCCCGCGATCAGCGCCGCGAGCCACGCGATGGGGCAGCGACGCCGCCGCCCAGCGCGAGCGCGACTCCGAGAGCCACGAGCGCCGCGCCCGTCAGAAGGGTGAAGGCGGCGAACAAGCCGCCGATGGCGGCGCCGAGAAGGGTCTCGGCAGGCTCGGTGGGAGTGCCGGCCTCCACCATCTCGGCGAGCGCCGGGGTGGTCCGGGTCCGGATCGCCACGACGGCACACCACAGCGTCCCCGCGATGGCGTAGATGACGGCGGCGGCGGCCAGGACAGCCCTTCGGGCCCTCATCCACGTCCAGGGATCCGGCAAGGACAACGAGCCCCGCCGCTGTGAGGACGGCGGCGCTGGTGAAACCCGCATTGGCCGATACCCATGCTCCGCGATGCGCGCCCACCATGGCCAGGTGCTCGTCCCGGGGTGCCGTCCACACGCGGAACAGGGCCGGGCGGAACAGACCCACCACCCCCAGGACCGGCCCGGCCACGAGGAGCGCAGCGGCGGCGGTCAGGCCGTCAGCCATCGGTCGACGCCGACTTCAGCCGGGCCCCCGGTGCCACGAGTCGGGGTACGGTCATCGAGAGTCCCCTTCCCTCACCAAGTGAGCAGATGTCAGCGCCAGCCGACCCCCATAGGTAGAGGGGACGCGCGCTGAAGAGGCATCCAGCCAGGCGTGGACGCCCGGGCTCCGGCCGACCAAAGCCCGAGCGCGCCGCAGATGCCCGCTTCAGGCGGCCGAGTCCACCACGAGCTGGGACATGGGGCCCTCGGGCACGGCGCTGAGATCGACGCCGTGAATCTCCTTGGCCTTGCCGACGAACCAGGTGGTGAACGCGTCGGTGGCGCCGATCATCCGCGCAAAGGACCCGGCCGGGTCGTCACCCTCGAGGGTGACGATGACGAGGTCGCCCATCAGGGTGGACTGCAGGAACGTCCGCTCACGGACACCCACCGCCTGACGGGAAGCCACGAACTCGCGGTGCCGCGCGCCGTTTATCTCGCTCTGCCAGCGCTTCCATTCGTCGGTCTTGCCGGGCGGAATGGGAAAGGCTGCTGCCATGAGGGCCATCTATGTTCTCCGATCGATTGTGGCCGGACGGGCGTCCCGTACGGCAAAGACGCATCGAAAGCGAGCGTGCCTCGGCCACCAGCAATGGGCTGGGTGAGGGAACGGTGCAAGGGGACGCATCGTAAGCTGCCAGCCCTGAGAGCAGCCGCGGAGTGTACTCCTTCCCGCCTGGGGCGTTCATTCGGGCGTCAGAAGGGCGCGGGCGGGGGCGTCTACCGATGCTGACCCCTTGCGGGAAGGCAGGTACCCTGTCGACAAGCCCGCTCCACGGGCGGACGACGATCCCGGCTCCGGCCGGCCAGTCCGGGCGCCGTGTCGGGGCCTGCCCGAATGTGAAACCTCTACCGTGTCAATCGTTACGCCGCACCACGCCGTAGACTCGGCCCGTCCGCGACCGACCTGGGGAGGGTCGGCGGGGGATGACCCGGAACCCGCGGGTTGCATGGAGGACGGCGGTTATGACCAGTCCAATCGACGCTATCGTGGCGTTCCACAACGCGTTCCGGCGAGACATGGCCGATATCGACGCCGCGGCGCTCGGCACAGCGCGCGGCACACCGGGTCTCGCGGCGACGGTGGAGCGGTTCCGGTTCTTCAATGAGGTGCTGGTGTGGCACGCCGATGGAGAGGAAGTGGCCATCTTCCCCGCCGTCGAGCAGGTCGCACCGTTGGTTTCCGAGACCTACGTGCAGGACCACCGGGGCCTGGACGCTGCATTCGACGCCCTGAACGGGGCCTTCTCCGCCGGTGACGCGCTGGCGACGGCGCGCGCCTCCGCCGCCTTCAGGTTCCATCTCGACCTGCATCTGGCCAAGGAGGACACGCACCTGTACCGGATCGTCCGCGAGCGTGTCTCCCTGCCCGACCAGGGCAAGGCAGTCGGCATCATGGCCAACAGGGTTCCCCAGGACCGCTTCCCGGAGGTGGTCGCCTGGATCTTCCCTCTCATCGGCAACGACGACCGCGAGAACATGCTCCGCATCCAGCAGATGGTGCTGCCTGCCGAAGCATTCGCGGGACTCAAGCTCCTCGTCCAGAAGGCGATCGGGGACGACTGGGCCGAGCTGACCCGGCGCATCCCCGAACTGGCAGCGCACTAGGTAATCTGCGAGTCTGGTGCCCGGCGCGAGTGGACTCGCGGGCGTCGCGGACCTGAGACCCGCTTGGTGCCGCTCCAAGCCGTCCGCAAGCGGCACGCTGGTGTCCCCCCGGCGTCGCTCCACGGGCGGACGACGATCCCGGCTTCGGCCGGCTACTTCTCGATGTAGACCGTGACTGGCGGGATCATCCCGTACCGCTCCATCGCCGCCGCCATCTCGGGAGAGGCTGCGGTCTGGGCCGCCTGAAAGGCCTCCAGGTCGGCGACGTCCCATGTGCTGGCGACGCGGTTGCTGCCATCCGCCGCGACGTAACTCGTCCCGTCCGACGCGACGGCGGACAACTGGGCGACGAGCTCCGGCTTGAACTTCAGCCAGGCCTCGACATCCTTGACCGCCGCAGTGACCACGATCTTCGGCACGGAAGACTCCTTGAGTGTACGTCTGGGGGGACTCGGCGCCGACCCTCTCGAAGAGCCGCGCAGTACTACGCTGCCCGCCGAACGCACTCGTTTGGCAAACCACCGCGAGATGAATGCTGCGTCGTAGCCTTTCCCTCGGCCCAGTCCACGGGCGGACGACGATCCCGGTTCGCGTCGGCTCTCGCAAGAACCGATGTGCCGGCCAGTTCGAGCCGCCGTGTCGGGGCCGAGTCGTCCCAGTAGGCGGTTGCTCAGTCGCGAGAGCCCAACTGAGCAGCGAACAGAGCCGAAATCCTGCACGACTTCCACGCTCGCTAGCACATCGCACTGAGCGGGGTGCGTATAGGGCGGATGCTCTAACCGATGGAGCTACTCCCCCGCCGCAGGCGCATCGTAGCCCTCACAGGGCCGGCGGGATGTTCTGGTTCAAGCGGAACAGGTTCGTGGGATCGTACCGTCGCTTGAGCGCCGCGAGGCGCGAGTAGGTTCCGGGTGGATACGCCGCCCGCACGCCGTCGGGGCCCTCCTCCTCGAGGAAACTCGCGAAAGCGCCGGTCGCCCGCGGCCGGATCGCGCTTCGCGAGACTCCTCGGTCCATGCGGCATTGGCCTCCGCCGGGGCCGGCGGCACGAACGGCGTGATGATCGTGAACATGATGCGCTGGCCGCGTTGGGCAAACGCCGTCTCGCCATCGCCGACGCGAGCCATGGCTCCCCCGAGGACCCGGATCTGCGCCATGGCCGCCGGCGATGTCGCGCGGTGCATGTGCTCCAGGACCGTATCCACCCCTGCCATCCGAAAGGTCGCGCAGGAACATTGCGCGGACCATCGACGGTCCGGGGTTTCCGGCCTCCGCGGTGAACGCAAACAACGCCGGGTAGGGCATCGGGCCCAGCGTGTCGGCCAGCGGGGTGGCCAGCGCCCGGAGCGGCGCGACCGCCTGTCCTCCCGCCGGCCGGATCGCCCGCGTAGCAGACGATGACGCCGAAGACGAGTTTCCCGTGCGTCTCGGGCGGGAGGAACGGCATCGGCGGCGCGTGGAACACGACGCCGATGGTCGTGAGCTCGTCGGGGGCGCTCGCAACAACGGGCAGGAACCACGCACGACCTCGCGCGTCGCCGGCAGGACCAGCAACCCGCCATACACCATCGACAGTGTGGAGCCGGTACTGGAGGCGGGTCGCGATGCCGAAGTTGCCCCCACCACCACGCATAGCCCAGAACAGCTCGGGCTCCTCTTCGGCGCTGGCAGTCAGAGCGCGTCCGTCGGCGGTCACGACGTCGATCGACAGGAGGTTGTCGATGGTCATGCCGTGTTTCCGCACGAGGTAGCCGATGCCCCCTCCCAGCGTCAGCCCGCCCAGCCCCACCGACCCCGTGTCACCGAACGGCGTCACCAGCCCGTGTTCGTGGGCGGCGGCAGTGTATTCGCCCGCCGTGAGCCCGGGCCCGGCCCAGGCAGACGCCGCTGCGACATCGATGGACAGCTCCCGCATGGCTGGACAGGTCCAGCACAATCGCACCGTCCCCGCTGCCGTGGCCGGCGGGGCTGTGGCCCCCGCTGCGCACCGCGAGCGGGAGCCGCGTCTCGGCGGCGAAGGCCACGGTCCTCACGATGTCGCTCGTGTCGCCGGCCGCACGACCAGGGCCGGATGGCGATCGTATCGCGTGTTCCAGACCTGGCGAGCCTCGTCGTACGTCGCATCGCTCGGCGAAATGACGCTGCCGCGCACCCGCTGCCGAAAGACGCGGATCGCTGCGTCGTCCAGCCCAGTTCCAGGGAGTTCATGCGTCATGGCCACCGCTGTCTCCTTCGGATGTCAGGAAAGCCGCGAACGGTAGCACGAGAAGGCCGGCGGTGCAGCGATCGCATCCGACCCGGGTTCCTCAGTCCGACAGCACCACGAGCTCGGGGCGGTCGGGAAGCGAATCGGGCGTGTGGCTCGCCACCTCGGCGACGCCCTCGACGAAGCGGGCAAGCTCGGGCTCGGTGTTGAAGAAGCCGACGCTCGCCCGGAGCGCCCGGAGGGGCAGAAGCGTCCGCAGGACTGCGAAGTGACGCCGTGCCAGGACCCTAATCGCCTCCCCCGGCGTCCACCCCGTGACACGGAAGGCCACCAGGGTCGCCATTCGGTCGCGCGGCGTCAGCACCTCCACGCCCGGCACGGCCGCCAGCGCCTCGGCCGTCCAGCGGGCCAGCCGGGCGGCACGGGCGAAGGCCCAGTCGAGACCGACGTGCATCTCGAGCCAGCCGACACTCCGGGCGAACCCCCCGACGGACGGGCGGTGGAAGCCGGTGGCATCGAACCGGCGCGCGTCCGCGAAGCGGCTGGCCTCACCGGACGGCGGCAGGGACTCGAAGTTGTGCAAGCCGGCGGCCGACTGGCGAGCCTCGGCGACGGCACGCGGGGAGGCCCAGAGCGCGCCAATGCCCTCGGGCCCCAGGAGCCACTTCTGGGCGGGCAGTGCGTAGAAGTCGGCACCCAGCGCCGGGATGTCGACCGGGATCGCCCCCGCCGCCTGGGCCCCGTCCACGGCGAGCCACGCTCCCCGCCTGCGCGCCAGCTCCCCGATCCGCTCCACCGGCAGGACCGCGCCGGTGAGCCAGGTCACGTGAGGGACCGCCACGAGCCGCGTCCGCCCGGTCAACTCCGTCTCGATTGACGCGAGCGTCCGCTCGTCGTCGCCCCCGTCGCCGATATCGGCAAAGCGCAGCGCCACCCCGAACCGGTCACGGATCGTGGTCAGCGGCGCGAGTGCCCCCGCATGCTCCTGGCTCGTGGTCACGATCTCGTCACCGGGCCGCCAGCCGAGGGCCCACGCGGCGACGCCCATGCCGTCGGTCGTCGAATGCGTCAGGGCGATCGCCACAGGGTCGGCACCAAGCAGCGCCGCGACGACCGCGCGCGCCTCGTCCATGCGCCCGCGAAGCTCCTCCCGGGCATCGGGTGTCGCCCGGCCGTACCGGAGCTCGAAGTCCTCGAGCTCGCGCATCGCCCTCGCCGTATCGGCCGGCAGCGGCCCCACCCAGCCGGTGTCCAGGTAGATGCCGGCGTCGGTCGCCGGGAGCTGGGCCCGCAGAAGGGCGACCTTCTCGCTGTCCGCGGGCGGAAGGGGCGCGAGCATGGGCGGCTATGATAGCCGTCGATGCCCCCCGCCTATGCCAGGCCCGAGCTCCTCGCCAGCGCCGACTGGGTCGCCGAGAACATCTCCCGTGCCGGCCTGCGGATCGTGGACTGCCGCTGGCGCCCGGATGGCACGGCAAAGCGTCTCTTCGCGGCGGGCCACGTTCCCGGCGCCGTCCACCTCGACTGGGCCGCCGACCTCGTCGATCCCGATGATTCGGTCCCGTTCCAGCTCGCCGGGCCGGAGCAGATCGTCGCCGCCCTGGGACGAGCCGGGATCGGGGACGGGATGGCGGCGGTCCTCTACGACGACGCGGGTGCGCTCTTCGCCTGCCGCACGTGGTGGAGCCTGCAGGCCTACGGGTTCCAGGCCGTGCGGGTCCTCGATGGCGGGTGGGGGGCCTGGGTGGAGAGCGGGCGGCCGAGCTCGACCGCGCAGCACCCGATCGACCACGTCACCTTCACCCCGCGCGTCGATCCGCGTCGGCGCCTCTCCACCACGGACGTGAGGGCGCTGCTCGGCTCTCTCGATCTCGAGCTGGTCGACGCGCGCAGCCCCGCCGACTACGCCGGGAGCCAGGGCGGGTCGGCCCGCCTGGGACACATCCCGGGCGCCGTCAATCTCCCGGCATCCCTCGTGACCGAGACCGGCAGTGCCCGCTTCAGGGATGCCGGGCAGCTGGCGCGCGCGGTGACGAACGCCGGGGTACGCCGGGGGAAGCGGGTCGTCGTCTACGACTCGACGGGAGTGGCGGCGACGAAGGTGGCCTTCGCCCTCGAGTTGATCGGACACGAGGACGTGACGGTGTACGACGCGGGCTGGGCGGAATGGGGATCGCGCCTGGACCTTCCGGTCGAGCGGTAGGGGATTGCTGCGACTGCAGGCCGCGGCTGCAGGCCGCGACGGCAGGTCGCGACGGCCGCGGGCCGCCATACAATGCCCTCGTGAGCGACCTCGCGACCGACCGGCAGCCTGCGCGCCCGGAAGTCACGCGGCGCGCCGGGGCAGGCCGGGGCACGGCGAAGGAGCAGGCGTCGGGCTCGCCCTTCGGGCTGTCGCACGTGCGGCTCTGGCTGGTCGCGGTCGCGGTGGGATCGCCGCCGGCACGGCAGGCTATGCCCTCCTCGAGGGCTGGGGAGCGTGGGACTCCCTGTACATGACCGTCATCACGATCACCACGGTGGGGTTCCGGGAGGTCCGCCCGCTCGACACGGCTGGCCAGGCCTGGACGATGGTGCTGGCGGTGTCGGGGGTGGGTCTCATCTTCGCCCTGGTGGGCATCGTCGCCGAGGCGATGGTCGTCGAGGTGACCAGCGGCAAACGGGAGGCACGGCGGATGACTCGCGAGATCGACACGCTGCGCGACCATTACGTCCTCTGCGGCTTCGGACGCGTCGGCTCGACGGTGGCCCGGCAACTCCGCCACGAGGGTGTGCCGGTGGTCATCATCGACGACATCCCCGAATCGCTCGAGCGGGCCCGTCGCGACGGGTTCCTTGTCGTGGCCGGCGATGCGACGGACGATGCGACGCTCCGCGCCGCCGGCCTGGAGCGGGCGCGGGGAATCATCACGACCGTCGATTGGATGCCGCGAACATCTACGTCATCCTCTCGGCCCGGGCCATCAACCCGGAGCTCTTCGTCGTCGCCCGGGCGAACCAGGTCGGGGCGGAGGCCCGGCTCGTCCGCGCAGGCGCCGACCGGGTCGTGTCGCCGTACGGCATGGCGGGCCACCGGCTGGCCGGCCTGGCACTGCGCCCCCGAGTCGTGGACTTCGTGGACGCCGCGCTGTCGCACGGTGATCTCGCCTTCGCGCTCGAGGAGGTCACCGCGACCGGCGGTGGCTCCGTCGTCGGCAGCACCGTGGGCGACCTGCGCGACCAGGGTATCTTCACGCTGGCGATCGTCCGCGAGTCTGGCGAATACGAGGCGAACCCCGGTCCCGACCGGTCCCTGGCCGCCGGCGAGAGCCTCATCGTCTCCGGCAGCGCATCCGTGCTCGCCTGGCTGCGCGAGCACGCGTGATGGTCGACCTCGGACCTCGGCGGAGCGGCGATCGATGACCCGGTGGACGCGCTTCCTGTCACCGTCGAAGCCGGCGCGGGAGACCGGGGATCGGCGAGCCGATGGCCGCACGCCGGCGGAACGGGAGCTTGATCGAGAAAGCTGGCATCCGCAGGTCATCGCCGGACGATCGATCATCCTGCGGCCCCACCGGCCGGAGCACTTCGAAACGGTGTCACGCTGGTATCGCGATCCCGAGCTTGCTCGGCTCACCCGCTTCCACGTCGGCCCCGTCACCGACGAGGAGGTCCGGGCCTACTTCAACGCGCGGCTCATTTCCCCGGATTCCTTCGCGTACGCGATCCACTGCGCGACTGACGAGGCCCTCATCGGGACGACCACCTTCAGCCAGCTCGACCCGGACAACCGCAGTGTCATGTTCCACATCACGATCGGCGAGCCGGAGGCCTGGGGACATGGGTACGGCACCGAGGCGACCCGGCTGATGGTGGGGCACGCGTTCACGCGGCTTGGGGTCCACCGGGTGGGCCTCAGCGTCTTCGCCTTCAACGAACGAGCCATCCGCTCATACGAGAAGGCCGGGTTCATCATCGAGGGGCGGGCGCGCGAGGCGGTCTGGAGGGACGGCCGCTTCTGGGACGAGATCCACATGGGAATCCTCGATCAGGACTGGCAGGCGCAGCACAGGGAACCGGGGCCGTGACCCCGGCGAGCCCCACGCCCGGAGCGGCCGCCGACCAGGCCCGCGCCGAGGTTCGCGGCCTCATCGCCGGCAAGGGCCACGCGGTCGACGCCGCCCGCCTGGTCAACGAGCGGCTGGAGCGCGCGTTCATCGGCAGTGCCCTCCAGCGCACGCCTGCGCTCGACCAGGCCCTCCGCGATCTCTCGCTCGTGCTCGCCGGTCAGGACGGGACCGCGCTCGGCGGCAAGAGCCCAGAGGCCGCACGACTCATCCTGCGGGCCGTCGACCGGGCGCTGGACGACGCCTGAGCGGCCCGGGCGTCGCCGCGGTACCATCCGCCGCTCGGTGTCATCCGTAGAGAGGGCATGATGCTCGATCGACTCATGGGCGGGCGCCGCCTGACCGACGAACAGAAGAAGCGGGTCCCGCCGGGCCAGTACGTCACCGAGAAGTTCCCGGTGCTGCATTACGGCTCGGTGCCGCGCGCCGACCTGCGACACGTGGGACTTCCGGGTCTGGGGCGAGGTCGAGAACCCGTTCTCCCTCGACTGGACCGGGTTCCAGGCGCTGCCTCACACCTCGGTCCACACGGACATCCACTGCGTCACGCGGTGGAGCAAGCTCGATGTGGACTTCGCCGGCGTGCCGATCGGGGCGATCCTCGAGCGCGCGCAACCGAAGCCCGCCGCCCGGTACGTCATCGCCCACTGCGAGCAGGGCTACACCACGAACCTGCCCCTCGAGGTGCTGGCCGACGACGACGTCCTCCTGGCCGACACCTACGGCGGCGAGCCGCTCGCGCCCGAACACGGCTTTCCGCTGCGCCTCTTCGTCCCGAAGCGCTACTTCTGGAAGAGCGCGAAGTGGCTGCGCGGCCTCGAGTTCCTCACCGCCGACTCGCCCGGCTTCTGGGAGCGCTACGGCTACCACAACGAGGCCGATCCCTGGCGGGAGGAGCGCTTCAGCGAATAGGGGAATCCCGACCTGCTGATATCAGCCGGACCCCGTCACCCGCGCCGGGGTTCGCTCCTCATGTCACGACCTCGACGCCTGCCCGCGCGCAGGCAGCGCGCAGCCGCTCGTCGACCGTCGCGAGCGGCAGCCCACGGATCGCAGCCAGGTCGAGATACGCCGCGTCGTACGCGGTGAGGTCGTACGTCCGCGCGGCCTCGAGGATCCCGCCGGTCGCCGTCGTCAGCTCGATCGGGGCGATCTCGACCGGCAGGGCTGCGAGGAGCACGCGGAGCCGTGGCAGCTCGGAGGCTTCCATCCGCCCACGTCGTTCGGCCGTGCGGAGGGCGTTCGCGATCTCGAGCGGCCAGTGGGCGGGTGCGAGGGCCTCCTCCTGCTCCAAGCGAGCGAGGACCCGGTCCGCATCGACACTGGACTCGTCCTCGAAGCACCAAGCGAGCGCGACCGAGGCGTCGATCACGAACATCAGCGCCGGCCTTCGTCTATCAACTGCCGAATCGTCATGCCTCGGAGGCGGTGGCGTCCCCTGAACGCACGGAGCCCATCCGCGGCCTCCCGCACCGAGACAGTGCCGCTCGCGAGCGGTGGCACGAGCACGGCAACGGGCACGCCGTGCTTCGTGATCGTGATCGTCGCACCGCCCGCCACCTCATCAAGCAGGCGCGGGAGGTGGGTCTTCGCCTCGTACGAGCCGACGCGTCGCATGATTGCCTCCCACTAGTCTGAGACTAGTCTATTCTCGATCGACACCGGGCGCAAGGGGTTGTGCCTGTCCCGCGCGTCTGTTACGCAGGGATCCCCACCGGGTCAGGTACGTGACGAGGGCGAAGTCGCCCGCGACTGACTCGGCGCCTGCACTGCCCAGCGACAGGGGACCGACCAGCACATACGCAAGCCCCCGTAGCCGTGACCGGGAGCGCTCGGGCAAGACCATCGACCGGGCATCCCCGACTGTAGCCCGATGTCCCGGCCCGAGCGTGAGTCGGGACATTCGGGCCGGGCCCTGGGGCCCTCAAGGCTTGTGCTGACCGCCGCCGGGGTAGCCAACGCTACGGGGATTTGCATACGTGTGCGTAGCGTGAGCGCCGCCTTCGACGAACTGCGCCCGGCAACGGCGGTCGGCCGGCGGCAGGCACCCACGCGCCCAGGACCTGTGAAACGGAAGATCTGGACCTGAACAGTCCTGCACGACTCGTCGCGAGAGCGAAGCGCCACTCCGGGTAGCTCCGACGAGCCCGCGTGCGACCCGGGTGGTACAGGACCACTCAGGGAGGCCGTCAGGCTGGCTCCGGGCGCCGCGCGCGCGTTCGAGCGACTGCCGGCCGAGATCCGCGGGCAGATGCGGGCAGTCCTGATGACGCTTGCGATTGACGTGGCACAGCCTGGCCGTATCGGTGGGAAGAGGGTCAAGACGATCCGCGGGGCAGGGGTTTGTTTCGCCGCCTTCGAGTCGGCGACCACCGGATCATGTACGACGTGATCGACGAGGACCGGGTGGTCCTCGTCCTTGGTATCGTCGACCGAGCCCACCTCGAGCGGCGGATCCGCAACCGCTGATCCGGGCTACAGGGGCCGCTCAGTTCAACCGGTGGAGTGACGAGCGCCGGTCGACGCGGTAGGGTGGCAGTCCTCGGCCGAGGAGCTGGAGCTCGCGGTCGAGGAGCGCCTCGAGCCGCGCCAGCCGAGCCTCCGCGGTGGGCTCCTCGAGAAGCGCCTGGCGATCACCGAGGTCCACCTGGAGAAGCCCGCCGACCAGGTGCGATACGGTGACGGGATCGTCCGGTGAGCTGAGCCGCCGGATCGAGCGGACGACATCCTCGTGCCAGTCCAGCCCGCCCGGCGGCTGGCCCGGCGCGGTCCCGCCGATCTCCGCAGTACCGCCCGGATCGGCGACCGAACCCGTGTCGGATCCCGCGTCCCCGGCCTGGCGTTGCCCGGAGGCCAGCGTCTGGTAGATGACGACGTACTCCAGGAAACGATCCAGCACGCGCCGCGCGGCCTCGCGGCTCCGTGTCTCGTCGCCCGCGGCCTCCGGGAGAAGCGTGACGTCGCCGACCAGGTAGGGTTCACGCTCCGCGTCGACCCGGTCCACGGTGAACCGACGTGTTCCCTCGACAAGCAGGGCGTACCGGCCATCCGGGAAACGACCTGCCTGGCGGATCTCGGCCAGGGTCCCCACCCGCGCCAGCCGCGTTGCCGCCTCCCCGACCTCCCTTCCCTCGCGGATGAGGACGACGCCGAATGGCGAGCGCTCGTCCAGGCAGCGTTCGGTCAGGAGGCGATACCGAGGCTCGAAGACATGGAGCGGGAGGACGAGACCCGGCGACAGGACGGTCTGGAGAGGAAAGAGGGGTACGTCCACGACTCAGGCCGGGCCGGGCCGCGCGGCAGCGGGCTGCCTACAGCGAGCTGCCACAGAACCTGCACTTCGTGGCGGCCTCGGCGACCTGCTCCTTGCAGAACGCGCATTCCTTCGTCGGTGCCGCCGCCTCCTCCTTGATGAAGGAGCGGGCGATGAGGAACACCACCAGGGCGACGATGATGAAGATGATGACGACGTTGATGAACTGGCCGTAGCGGATCGCCACCTCCTTCGCCGGATCGACAGCCGGCTGCAGGACGATCTTCATCTGGCTGAAGTCGACGCCTCCGAGCAGGTAGCCGATCAGCGGCATGATGATGTCGTTGACGAGCGAGGTGACCACGGCACCCAGCGCCGCGCCGATGATGACGCCGATCGCCAGCGCAAGGGCGTTTGTCTTCGTCAGGAAGGCCCGGAACTCACCCCACACGATCGCACCTCCTTCTCTCCGACGCGGCCACCGGAAGGTACCGCTCCCGATTGGCGACACTCTAGCGCGGGGTCCTCGCGACCGTCTGCCCGGCTTTCCATGGACCCGGAGCGACAGGATCCCGTGGCTATACTCCCGGGGTCCGGCCACGCGACACGCAATTCGCCCGGCTGAACTGCGGCCGGTCTCGGAGGATGAGGATGGCAAATGAGGCCTTCGAGGCGTTGATCGGCGGGGCGTACGCCTTCCAGGAGCCCGCCCTCGAGTTCGGGGCGGCGTTCCTGGGCGATGCTACCTACCCGGCGGTCCGCGTCCGCATGCCGCTGCGCATGGCGAACCGCCACGGGCTCGTCGCCGGGGCGACTGGCACAGGGAAGACGAAGACCCTGCAGGTCCTCACCGAGCAGCTCTCCGATGCAGGCGTCCCGGTCTTCCTCTGCGACATCAAGGGCGACATCTCCGGGCTGGCGGCGCCCGCGAGGCCGGACGACCGGCTCAACGCCCGGGTCACGCAGCTCGGCCTGTTGGACTACGCGCCGCGGGCGTACCCGGTCGAGTTCCTCACGCTCAACCGCGGTGGGCGCGGCGCCCGCGTGCGGGCGACCGTCAGCTCGTTCGGCCCCATCCTGCTGGCGAAGGTGCTGGACCTGAACGAGACGCAGCAGAGCGTCCTCGCCCTCGTCTTCAAGTACGCGGATGACCAGAAGCTCCCCCTCGTGGACCTGTCCGACCTGCGGGCGACGCTCAACTACCTCAACGGCGACGAAGGCAAGGCCGCGATGGCGGAGTACGGCGGCATCGCCACCGCGACCGCCGGGGTGATGATCCGCAAGATCGTCGAGCTTGAGCAGCAGGGCGCGGACGCGTTCTTCGGAGACCCCGAGTTCGACATCCACGATCTCCTTCGAACGGCTGCCGATGGCCGGGGCATGGTCAGCGTCCTGGAGGTCGCCGACATGCAGGACCGGCCGAAGCTGTTCAGCACCTTCATGATGTGGATGCTGAGCGAGCTGTACCACACGCTTCCCGAGGTCGGGGACGTCGACAAGCCGAAGCTCGTCTTCTTCTTCGACGAGGCACACCTCCTGTTCGACGACGCGAACGAGACGTTCCTCGATCAGATCGAGCTGGTGGCGCGGCTCATCCGCAGCAAGGGCGTGGGCGTCTACTTCGTCACCCAGTCGCCGCAGGACGTGCCGCAGAAGGTGCTCGCGCAGCTCGGGAACCGGGTCCAGCACGCTCTCCGCGCCTTCACACCCGACGACCAGAAGATGATCCAGGCCACCGCGCGCACGTTCCCCATGACCGACCAGTACGACGTGGCGCGGGAGCTCGTCTCGCTCGGCATCGGGGAGGCGCTCGTCACGGCCCTCTCGCCGCGGGGCGTGCCGATGCCGACGGTCCACTGCGTCATGCGGCCGCCCCGCTCACTCATGGCCCCCGTGGACCCCGCGGCGTTCGATGCGATCGTGTCGGCGTCGGCCATCGCCGGCGACTACGCGGCGGACGTGGATCCCAACTCCGCGAAGGAGATGCTGGCCGCGCGCATGAAGGCCGCCTCCCAGCAGGCCTGGACCCCGCCGCAGCCCGCGGCGCCGGAGCCCTGGCAGACGGGGCCGGACGGGACGCCGACCTGGGATGCCGGTTCGGCCGGCGGTTCGGGTGGCGGCCCGGGCGCGCGCGGACGCGAGCCGTGGGAGGCACCGCCGGAGCCCGCCCGGACGTCCCGGTCGCGTCGTGCACAGCCCCCGCCGGACGATGGGGGCGTGGATCTCGAAGAGGCGGCGAAGATGGGCACGCGCATCCTCACGAGCAGCACGACGAACACGCTGCTTCGGGGGATCTTCGGAGTGCTCGGGGTCAGCGCACCTCGGCGGACGTCGACCCGACGGCGGCGCCGCTCGTAGCGGTCAGCAGGCGCAGGAGCGCGGGGAGCCGGCGTCCTCGGCCGTCCGGAAACTGCCACCGCAGCCGCAGCCGGCCGCGGCGTTCGGGTTGTTCACGGTGAACCCGGCGCCCATCAGGGTGTCTACGTAGTCGATCTCCGAGCCCGCCAGGAACCGGCTGCTCTCGCCGTCCACGTAGACGCGGATGCCGTTGGCCTCGACACGGGCGTCCTCCGGGGTCGGCTGATCCTCCAGCATCATCCCGTACCGGTAGCCCGAGCAGCCGCCGCTGTAGACGTAGACCCGCAACCCGATATCCGGGCTGCTCTCCTGCGCAGTCAACTCGCGGAGCCTGGAGGCGGCGGCCTCGGTCAGGCTGACCAGCGGCTGGGCGGTCGGCTCGGCGGCCGGCTGGGTATCGGTGGTCGGCGGGCTCTCGGTGGTCATGGGCTAATCCTACCCGCGCGGTCGGATATAGGCAAGGCCGCCCGCAGAATGTGGTGCTCACACCTCGGGCGGGCGCTCGATGATCATGGCCATGCCCTGGCCGACCCCGATGCAGAGGGTGGCCAGGCCGAACTGGCCGCCGCGGCGCGCCATCTCGTGGACGAGCATGACCACGAGGCGTGCCCCGCTCATCCCGAGCGGATGGCCGAGCGCGATGGCTCCGCCGTTCACGTTCACCTTCTCGGGGTCGAGCCCGAGTTCGCGGATACACACGATCGACTGGCTGGCGAACGCCTCGTTCAGCTCGACGAGATCGAGATCGGCCACGGTGAGGCCCGTGCGCTCCAGCAACTTGCGAGTGGCGGGGATGGGGCCCAGGCCCATGACCGCCGGATCCACGCCCGCGACGGCGGACGCCACCACGCGTCCGAGCGGCTTCAGGCCGAGTGACCGGGCACGATCGGCCGCCATGAGGACCACGGCCGCGGCCGCGTCGTTCATCCCGGAGCTGTTCCCGGCGGTGATCGTGCCGCCCTCGCGGAAGACCGGCCGCAACCGGGCCAGCGCCTCCATCGACGTGTCCGGGCGGGGGTGCTCGTCGCGGCTGACGACGACCGGGTCGCCCTTCCGCTGGGGGACCGTGACCGGCACGATCTGCCCGTCGAAGGCGCCCGACTCGATGGCCGCAACGGCTCTGCGGTGGGAGAGGAGGGCGAACTCGTCCTGCTCCTCGCGGGTGATGCCGTATCGCTCGGCCACGTTCTCGCCGGTCTCCCCCATCGAGTACGGCGTGTGCAACTTCGCGAGCTTCGGGTTCAGGAAGCGCCAGCCGAGCGTGGTGTCCTCCATTTGCCGGGGACCTCGGTCGAACGCCTCGGTCGGTTTCGCCATGACCCACGGCGCGCGGGTCATGCTCTCGACGCCGCCGGCCACGAAGACATCGCCCTCGTCGAGCATGATCGACTGCGCCGCCGACGCGATGGCCTGGAGCCCGGATGCGCAGAGGCGGTTCACCGTCTGCCCCGCCACCTCGACCGGGAAGCCCGCGAGCAGGAGCGCCATCCGCGCGACGTTGCGGTTGTCCTCGCCGGCCTGGTTCGCGCAGCCCAGCACGACGTCCTCGACCTGGGCAGGGTCGATGCCGGCCCGCTCGACTGCGGCGCCGATGGCAAGCGCTGCGAGGTCGTCCGACCGCACGTCCTTGAGCGCGCCGGCGTAGCGACCGACCGGCGTGCGGACCGCGCTGACGATCCAGGCCTCGCGGACGGGGCGATGAAGGTCACGGGTCATCGAACGGCCTCCCGGGTGTGGGCTGTTGTGTGAGAGCGGCGCGGCGTCTGTCGGTCCAGTCAGGGGCGCTCGATCCCCCGATCCCGAGGGTCCCGTAGAAGGCCTGCAGGCCTGCGGCCACGACCTCCGGGCGCGTGAGCATGACAAGGTGCGCCGCGTCCGGCGCCACCAGCAGCCGAGCGTCGGGCAGCTGGCGCTTCAGCCGTGCGGCATGGTCCACCGGCACGAACGGGTCACGGTCCCCGCAGACGACGAGTGCCGGGACCTGGACGCGGCGGAGGTCCGCGGAGGTCAGCGGGGACCGTTGGGCCATCGCCCCGACGACGATCGGCAGAAGGCGGCGCCACGCGCCGGAACCCTGCACGGGACCGTGGCGGCGCTCGAGTTGCGCCGCCCACTCGGGGTCGTCGCGGGCGATCCGGTCAGGGTCGAGCATGACGCGCGCGACGCTCGTGCCGGGCTCGGGTTCGACGTCCGCGCCGACCAGGACGAGGGAGAGGAGACGCTCCGGGCTCCGGGCCGCGAACCGGAGTGCGGTCATTGCGCCCATGCTGAAACCCCCCGCGTGGAAGCCGTCAAGCCCGAGCGCGTCGACGAAGGCACCCAGGTCGGCCACCAGCGTGTCGATTCCGAGCCCCCTCGCAAGGACATCGCCGTCCCGCGCCGGGGATTCCGTGCCGGGCGGTCCTACTCCCGTGGCCGCCTCGGGCTCCACCCACCGCGTGCCGGCGTGACCCCGGGCGTCCACGAGGTAGAGCCGGAAGAACTGCCGGAGCAGGGGCCGTTGCGTCGCCCAGTCCTCGACCGCCGACGAGCTGGCGCCGTGGAGCAGGACGAGCGGAGGACCGTCCCCGTCGACTGTGTAGGAGATGTCGAGCCCGTTCGCGCGGACGGTGGGCATTGGGCAGGATGCTCCTTCGGGGTCGATCCGGATCGCTCAGACGTCCGGAATGCCTAGCAGGTCGGCGCTTGCCGCTCGCTCGATCCGCAGGTAGTGCCGCCGGAAGTAGAGGAGCGGCAGGGCGGCGTCCTCGCGGGCCCCGACGTCGACCACCCGCCCGACGTAGATCGTGTGGTCTCCGGCGTCGATCGAGCGCTCCAGCGTGCACTCGAGGTGGGCGATCGCCGCCTCGAGGACGGGGACCCCGGTGACGCCGACCCGGTACGGGGCGTTGCAGAACGCCGAGCGCGGGAACGACGAGGGCGCACCGGCGAAGCAGTCCGAAAGGTCCTGTCCGTCCTCACCGAGGATGTTCACCGCGAAGCGGCCCGCCCGGGCGATGACTGGGTAAATCTTGCGGCCCCGTCCGATACAGACCAGCACGAGCGGCGGGTCCAGCGAGAGGCCGGTGAAGGCGTTCACCGTCGTGCCCCATGGATGGAACCCGCCACTCCAGTCGTCCGTATCCGCGAGGACAGCAGCGCCGTCGTACGGCTCGCGGAAGAAGGTCGTCACCACGGTGACCCCCGTCGCGAACCGGCCGATGAGCTCCCTGTAGCGCTCCGGGTCGACCTGCGGGGGCACACGCGACAAGGGATGGACCGGCAGCTCGGACATGAGAAAGGCAGTCTAGCGCTGCGCGAGCGACCGGCACGTCGGGCCGCGACCGGCTAGCGTACGGGTGTGCAGGCCCTGCCCTGGCCTGCCCTGTTCTGCCCGAGGTGCATCCGTGTCGCTCAACGAGATCCTGCCGCTGCTCATCCCCCTGGCCCTCGTCCAGGTCGCGCTCATCGTCTTCGGGCTGTACGACCTCCTGAGGCCGTATCGGCGGGTGCGAGGCGACAACAAGCTGATCTGGGGCGTGGTCATCGTCATCTTCGGGTTGATAGGCCCGCTCATCTACTTCCTCTTCGGTCGGGAAGACGCGTGACCGCACCAGCCGGCGCGGGGACAGGGGGAGCAGCCGGCTCGGCCATCACGTGTCGCGGCCTGACGAAGCGGTTCGGGCCTGTCCTGGCGCTGGATCGCCTGGACCTCGACGTCCCCGCGGGCAGCGTGTTCGGGTTCCTCGGCCCCAACGGTGCAGGAAAGACGACCACCCTGCGGCTCCTCACCGGGCTCGCCCGGCCCACCGCGGGCTCAGCATCGGTTGCAGGTGTCCCACTGGGGGCCAGGGACGCGGGGTTGTCTCGCCGCATCGGGTACCTCGACCAGGATCCCCGCTTCTACGGATGGATGCGCGCCGCCGAGCTCCTGGGCTTCGTCGGTCGCCTCTACGGCATGCAGGGCCCGGGGCTGCGCTCGCGGGTGGCGGAGGCGCTCGAGCTGGCCGGGCTCTCGGAAGCCGCAGACCGTTCCGTGGGCGGCTTCTCGGGCGGCATGCGTCAGCGACTCGGGCTCGCCCAGGCGATGCTCGCCCGTCCGGCCGTCCTGTTCCTCGACGAGCCGGTCAGCTCGCTCGACCCGGAAGGGCGTCGGGACGTGCTGGAGATCATCGCCCGCCTGCGTGGCACGACCACCGTCTTCATGTCCACCCACATCCTCAACGACGTCGAGCGGGTATGCGACAGGGTCGGCATCCTGGACCACGGGCGGCTCGTCACGGAAGCGCCGATCGACGAGCTCCTTGACCGCTACGCGCGTCCCGTCTACCGCCTCGACCCCGAGCCGGGGCAGGGAGAGGCGGTCGCCCGGCTGATCGAGACGCTGCGCGGCGAGCCATGGACGCGCGAGGTCCTCGTGGAGCACGGCTACGTGCGGGTGCTCGTGGACGACCCCGCCGTCGCGGGCCCGGCGATGCTGCCACTCCTCGCCAGCTCCGGGGTACAGCTCACCGGTTTCGAGCGCGTTCGACCTAACCTCGAGGACGTCTTCCTCGGACTGGTCGGGGACGGTGCCGTGCGAGATAGCGGCGGGGAGCCCGGGGGCGACGGGCGCGCCCACGGGGCGGCCGCGTGACCGGCTTCGCGGTTCTTCTCCGAAAGGAGACGCTGGAGCAGGTCCGGACGATGCGCTTGCTCGTCACCGGAGCGATCTTCCTGGCAATAGGACTCGTCTCGCCGGTCCTCGCGAAGTACATGCCGGACCTGATCGGGGCCCTCGCCGGCGAGCAGTACGCCGGGATCATCCCGCCGCCATCGACGGCGATGGCGGTCGACCAGCTCCTGAAGAACCTGAGCACGACCGGTACGCTGGCGGCCGTCCTGCTGGCGATGGGCGCGGTGGCCTCGGAGAAGGAACGTGGGACCGCCGCGTTCGTCCTCACGAAGCCGGCCTCGCGCGGTGCGTTCCTCCTGTCGAAGTTCCTCGCCATTGCCTTCACGCTCGCGGTCGCGACGGCCCTCGCCGGGCTTGCCGGATACCTCTACACGGCGCTGCTGTTCGAGCCGGTGCCGCCGACCGGTTTCGTGGCGATGTGCGTCCTCTTCTGGATCTCGCTGCTCGTCTACGCCGCGGCGACCTTCCTCGGGAGCACCCTGAGCCGCTCGATCCTCCCCGCGGCGGGGCTCGGCATCGCCTTCCTCATCGTCCTGGGGGTGCTGTCCGCGCTGCCGACGATCGGGCCGTGGATGCCGGGGAGCCTGAACGGTCCCGCCGCCGCACTGGCGCTCGGCGAGGACCCCGGCAACCTCGCCGGGCCGCTTCTCACGAGTGTGGGGTTCGTGGTGCTCGTCCTCGTGGGGAGCTGGGCCGCCTTCCGGCGCCAGGAGCTGTAGCGACGGCCGCGGGAGCGAGAGGCGCCGCGTGACTGCTGTTACCCTCGGCGGGGCACCCGCCCCGGCGCCGCCGCGGCGCTCGCTCTGGCGGCACCCCGACTTCCTCAAGCTCTGGGTCGGGGACACGATCAGCCAGTTCGGCTCGCAGATCACCGCGCTGGCCGTGCCGTTGGCCGCCGCGATCGTCCTCCAGGCCACACCGGCGCAAATGGGCATCCTCGCGGCGCTCGAGACGCTTCCCTTCCTGCTGGTCAGCCTCCCTGCGGGGGCCTGGGTCGATCGCCTGCGACGGCGCCCCATCCTGATCTCCGCTGATCTCGTTCGCGCGGTCGCGCTCCTGGCCGTGCCGGTCACCGCCGTCACCGGTCACCTGTCGATGCCAGTTCTGTACGGCGTCGCGCTCGTCACCGGCACCGCCACCGTGTTCTTCGACGTCGCGTACCAGGCGTACCTGCCCTCCCTCGTGGACCGCGATCAGCTCGTCGACGGCAACAGCAAGCTCGAGCTGTCACGGTCGGCTGCGCAGTTCGCGGGTCCCGGGAATCGCCGGCGTCCTGGTCGGGTGGCTGACGGCGCCGGTGGCGATCCTCTTCGATGCGATCTCCTTCCTCTTCAGCGCCGTGATGCTCTGGTTCATCCGCAAGCCTGAGCCCCCGCTTGTGGCCGATCCTGCCGCACCCCGCCGGCACATCGTGACCGAGATCCGCGAGGGCCTGGGCGTCGTCCTCCGAAACCCGGTCCTCCGTGCGATCGCCGCCTCCATCGCGCTCTCCAACCTCTTCAGCTCGATGGCCTTCGCCACACTCATCCTCTTCCTGACGCGAGACCAGGGGCTGGGTGCTGTCGAGATCGGGCTCGCTTTCGGTCTCGCGAACCTCGGCGCGATCGCGGGCGCGCTCGTTTCCGGGCGCGTCGCAAAACGGCTCGGGGTCGGTCGGACGCTCATCGCGACTGACCTGGCCGGCGGTCTGGCGCTGCTCGTCGTCCCTCTCGCGAGCCCCGCCTACGCCTTTGCCGCGCTCGTGGTCGGTCTCGGGATCTCCAGCCTGATGCTGACGGCCTTCAACATCGTGCAGGTGAGCCTTCGCCAGTCGATCACGCCGGACCGCCTCCAGGGGCGCATGAACGCGACGATGCGGTTCTTCATCTGGGGGGTCATGCCGATCGGATCGCTCATCGGCGGGGGGCTGGCCACGGCGATCGGCATCCGGGAGGCGATCTTGTTCAGCTGCGCCGCCGCACTGACCGGCGTGCTGCCGCTTCTGCTCCGGCCGCTGCGCTCGATGCGGGAGCCGCCGCCGCCGTGGCAGGAGGACGAGGCGATGGACCGGACGGAGGCAGCGGCGGAGGTGGCGGAGGAGGAGTAGGCGGACGCATGGGCAGAGGCGGAGGCGGCCGAGGGCGAGCCCGCGCCTCTGGCCCACCAACTCCATGAGTGCAAGCTGAGAAGCCGCGGTCTGCCGGAGCGGCGAGAACCCGTTTCCGCGCCAGGGACCGCCTCGGGTGAGGGTGGTCGTGCCGTCTTAGCCGCTCGCGCCCCGAGCGGCTCGCTACCACCGACCGAATTGGTGCGGGGGGCGGGAGTCGAGCCGCGAGCAGGTTGCGAACGGCGGGGTGCGGCCCGGGCCGGGACCGGGCAGCCCGACGCCGCCCCGCGGCTACCCGCCCGTGCCCGGCGGTCCGGTCGGGCGTTCGTAGCCGTCGGGCATCGTCGGTTCGAAGCGGAACCCGCCGGCGACGCCGGGCTCTGTCAGCTCGTAGGGCGAGAGGATCTCGTCCAGGTCCGCTCGCGAGAAGATGCCCTTCTCGATGACCAGCTCGCGAATGGTCTTCCCGGTTCGGACGGCCTCCTTGGCGATGTCCGCGGCCAGCCGGTAGCCGATGTATGGCGCGAGGGGCGTGGCCATCGCGCTCGACTGCTCGAGCAGGTCGGCGCAGCGTTCCTCGTCCGTTTCGATGCCAGCAACGCACTCGCGCGCGAACTGCCGGCACCCGGAGGTGAGGATCGTGAGCGACTCGAGCGTGTCGTGGGCGATGACCGGCATCATCACGTTGAGTTCGAGCTGACCGCGGGAGGCAGCCCAGGCCACGCACGTGTCGTTGCCGATCACGTGATAGCAGATCATGGAGAGGTTCTCGACCATGACCGGGTTCACCTTGCCCGGCATGATCGAGGAGCCCGGCTGCCGGGCCGGGAGCCGGATCTCGCCGAAGCCCGTCCGCGGCCCCGACGACATGAGGAGCAGGTCCTCCATGATCTTCGCCAGGTCCACGGCAAGACCGCGCAACGCAGCCGACACCTCGAGCATGGGGCCCATCGACTGGGTCGCCTGTACGAGGTTCTCCGCGGTGCGCAGCTGGTGGCCGGTCTGCTCGGACAGGAAGCCGATGACGAGCCGGACATACTGCGGCTCGGCGTTCAGGCCGGTGCCCACGGCGGTGGCCCCGATGTTCTGCTCACGGATGGCGTCGGCCGCGATGAGCAGCCGCTCCTTTGCCCGCCGAAGGGTGAGCGCGTAGGCGGCAAACTCCTGGCCGAGCCGGATCGGCACAGCGTCCTGCATGTGCGTACGACCGGACTTCAGGACCCGATCGAACTCCCGCCCCTTGGAATCGAGCGCGTCGATCAGCTCATCGAAGGCCGGCAGGGAGTCGCGGAGGAGGTCGAGCGTCGCCACCCGCATCGCGGTGGGGAAGACATCGTTCGTGGACTGCGCCATGTTGACGTGGTCGTTGGGGCTGACCAGCGAGTAGTCTCCCCGGCGACCCGAGCCGAGCCCCCACTCGTGGAGGATCTCGATCGCCCGGTTTGCCAGGACCTCGTTCGTGTTCATGTTGTGGCTGACCCCGGCGCCCGCCTGGAACGGGTCCACCCGGAACGAGTCGAGGAGGCGGGCCGCAAGCGCCTGCGCCTCGGGCGTGTCGCGCTCGGGCGTGAGCAGCATCAGCTCGTCCGCGGCCCGGACGATCGCAGCGTGGAGATCGTCCGGCAGGCGCCGCGTGGCGTGGTTCGCGCGGGCGGCCGCCTTCTTCACCTGCACGGCCGCCCGGACGAGGGCCGGGTTTGGCCGCATGCCGCTGATCGGGAAATTCGCGATGGCCCGCGCGGACTGGACGCCGTAGTACGCGTCATCGGGTACCTCGAGCCAGCCGAGGGGATCGCGCTCCACGCGGTATCCCGGGCGCGGAGCGGGGGCCGTTTCGGGCCCGGTCGCGGTGTCGGCCATGTCGGTAGACCTCCCGGGCGAAGTGTAGCCCGGGTCAAGCCGACCCCGATGCGAACGGGGTCGTCGATCACGTGTCGGTTGGGGAGGGTTCGGTACCCTTGAATGTGGTGCGGTGAGGCAACGAATCGACGCCTCCCGTTCGAAATCTCCGGGAGCAGGTACCAGCTCCGGGTAGTACTCTCGGGTCATCCCGGCGAAGTAGCCGGGAGGACGCAGGACCCACCTGATCGACCGTGCTGCGAGGGCCCCGCACCATGACCACTGCTCCGCTTGTCGCCGTCCGCTCGATCCCGAGGCTGACGATGATCCTTGTCGCGCTCGTGGTCGTCGGCCAGCTGGCCGACCTGTTGACGTTCGCCGTGGTCATCGGCCACAGCGTCCCCGGAAGCGAGGTGGGCGCCCTCGGCGGCGTCCTCCACGACCTGGGCCCCGGCGCGGTCTACCTGGTCAAGGTGATCGGGCTCTCGGCGCTCGCCTTCGGTGCGTATGCCCTCCGCCACCGCCCGAAGTTCCTGGCGGTCCTCGCTTTCGTGGGCTTCCTGGGCGCCTTCACGAACTTCGCGTCGTTCGTCACGGCGTAGCTCGTTCTCAGGCGGGGCCGTGCTCCCCGCCGGGGCGGTCGGTTCTCGGCCTCCGCTCGACCTCGCGGGTCACCAGCAGCGCTCCCCTGTGCCCGGCATCCCGGGCCACGGCGGCGGTCGTCTCGACGAGCCGGCGGGTGCCGTCCCCCCGCTCGACCATGAACGGCACCGGCCAGCCCGTGTGCCCGGCGGCACCTCCGGCCAGCAGCGCCGCGTAGCTGGCCCGCACGCGCTCGGCGTTGTCCGGGCCGCGGCTTTCCGCGGGCAGAAGCGCCGACTGGAGCTCCCATGCAGGCCGGCCCAGCGCCTCCGCTCCGGGGATGCCGGTCAGCCGCTCCTGGGCTGGGCTCCATTCCGCGATGACGCCGTCTCTGTTCACAACGGCGACGCCCACCCCGGCGGCGTCCAGCGCAGCCCTCAGCACCTGCTCGCGGTCTCGCAGCTCCTGCTCGGCCCGGGCGTGGGCCGTGACGTCATGGCCGATCACCACGACCGACGATACCGACCCGTCCATGTCGCGGTCGGGCAGGAAATGCACCGCGTAGGTGCGAGGCCCGTCGAGCGTGTCGATCTCGTGCTCGACCCGGACATCGCGACCCGCCGCGAACGCCTCACCCAGCGTGCGGACCCACGCCTCTGCCGACGCGTCCTCGGCGCCGCCGTGACGGCAGCCGGGGACACCGGCCTCGGCCGTGGTCCGGCCGACCCAGTGGTCGCGGGCCCGGCCGGAGGCGGCGACGATCGCGTCGTTGACGTTGCAGAGGCGCAGGTGCGAGTCGTACCGGGCGATCAGGCACGGCGCGCGCTGGACGATGGCGCGGTAGCCACCGTCGCATGCGCGGAAGTCCGCGTCGAGCGACTCGGCCGGGTGCCGGTGGCGTGGCATGGGCACATGGTAGACGTGCGCGGACCCCTCGCGTACCCCGCCGGGCAGCGATAGACTCCGGCGCAGGCCCCCAGCACAACGGAGGGAAGGTCATTACCGGTCGCGAGCCGGCGCAGATGCCATGGGCAACCGTATCCGACCGGCCCGGTCGGGGCGGCCGGCCGCCGCTACGGGTGGTCGTGGTCGCCCGCTGGTTCCCGGCACACGACGACCCGGCGCGCGGGTCGTTCGTGGCCGACCAGGTGGCAGCCCTGACGGCTACGGGCCGGGTCGATGCCCGGGTCGCGTCCTTCGAGCACGTGACGGTCAGGGGCACGCCCGAGGAGCGCCAGCAGCAGCGCAGAGTGATCGCGCGCGCCTTCGGAAAGGCAGTCTCGACGCTTCCGGAAGTGCTGTCTCCGCGCGGCGCGACCACCCCGTCGGACTCCCGGTGGCCCGGCTTCCCGTGGCCAGCGGCGCCGACGTCGCCCACGAACGCGAGCGACAGGCCGCCGATCACGCTGCCGCGCTCGAACCCTTCGTCCGCGGCCCCGGCGGCTGGAACGGCCGGCCCGACCTGGTCCATGCGCACACCGCCTACCCGGACGGCGCGGCAGCAGCGGGCGTCGCCGCTGCCGCGGGCTGCCCGCTCGTCATCACGGAGCACACCTCCGGGCTCGAGGAGTTGCTCGCTGACCAGGCCGTGCGCGAGCAGTACGTCCGGGCGCTCGACGCGGCCGCTCGGGTGATCGCTGTCAGCGAGCGCATGGCCACCACGCTCAGGGCAATCCACCCGGCCGTCGAAGACCGGCTGCGGGTGATCCCAAATCCGGTCCCGCTCGACGTCTTCGTCCTTCCGGCGGAGGGTGAGACGCGGCGACCCGGAGAGCTGTTGTGGGTCGGCGCCCGCACCGAGGCGAAGGGAATGCCGGCGCTTCTCCGGGCCTTTGCCTTGGTGCGTGAGGCTCGCCCCGGCGCCGCGCTTCGACTGATCGGTCTCGCGCGTCCAGCGGAGCTGGACGACCGGCTCCGACAGATGGCCGCCGAGCTCGGCATCGCTGACGCCGTCACGTTCGAGCCTCCGGCGGACCGGGAGGGCGTGGCCGCGGCGATGCGGCGGGCGGACCTCTTCATCCACCCGAGCCGCGCCGAAACCTTCGGCATGGTTGCAGTCGAGGCGCTCGCATCTGGATTGCCCGTGGTGGCAACGCGATCGGGCGGCGTCGAGGGCGTGCTGGGCGCCGAGCCCGGGTCGCTCGGCGCGCTCGTGGCGGTCGACAATGCGGAAGCCCTCGCCCAGGCGACGATCGGTGCACTCGACCGGCGGGCCGCCTTCGACCCGCGGCTGTTGCGCCGCCACGTGGAGGGGCGGTTCGGGCCGGAGGTGTTCGCGCGGCAGCTCCTCGGCCTCTACGACGAGGTCCTGGGTGACCGAGCCGGGGGCACGGGGGCAGGTGCGGACGCAACCGCGGCCGCCGAGACGGACGATACCCCCCGTACTCCCGCCGTCGCCGCACCGGGACCGGGCGTCGTCGTCGGGTTCAACCGGACCCGGGCGACCCGGCTGCTCGGCGGGTTGCCGCAGGCCGCGCGGACCGGGCTCACGCTCGTGACCGTCGCAGGCACCGACCGAATGCTCGTCGCCGGACTGGCCGGCGTCATCGAGGTGGACCTCCTGTCAGCGCAGCATCGGGCCGTTGCGGCCTTCCGGTCCAGCCGCCCTTCCGGGATCGGCCCCGCGGCCCGGGCAGCGCGGGTCCTGCTCCATCCGCTGCGGTGGCGCCGGGCGCGGTGGGCCCACAACCACCCGGCGGAGATGCGCCTCATCGCCGCGCGCGAGGGGATCCGGACAGCCCTCGAAGGGATCGTTCCAGGGTGCAGCGGCCGACCGCCCGGGGTCATCTGCCTGGACGGCTATGACGTGCTCGCCGTCGAGCCGCTTCTCGAGTCGGGCGAGGCGCTGCTCTGCCCCGGGACGGCCCGCTGGCTGGCCGACCAGGCTCAGTCGCGGGCGAGCGGGCCCGCGAGCGCGTCCACGAGCGCGACGTAGCGGGCGGACTCCCGCTCCCACGACAGCTCGGCGACGCGCTTGCCCGCCTGTCGCACGGCCTCAGCGCGCCACTCCGGATCGTCGACCATCCGTCGAACCGCGGCGGCCAGGGACACCGCGTCGCCGGGCTCGAAGTAGTAGACCGTGTCCTCGCCAAGGTAGCGCTCGACCGTGGGAAGCCGGGAGGCGAGCACGGGCTTGCCCATCGCGGCGCACTCGAGGACCTTGGTCGAGAGGCTGAGGTCGGTGTAAACGTCCCGGCGGGTCGGAGCAAGGCCGGCATCCGCCGCGGCGAGGCGACCGGGGACCTCGTCGAGCGCGATCCGGCCGTGGAACGTGACGCGGTCCAGCAGGCCACGGGCCCGCGCCGCGGCCCGGAGGGAGTCGAGCGCGTCGCCCCTGCCGTAGACGTCGAGCGAGGCCGGCCATGACGTCGGCGGCGCGTCCGGGCAGCCGTCCCGCAGGAGGGCCATCGCCTCGATGACCGTTTCGACCTGGTAGAGCGGAGTGAGCGCGCCGGCATAGACGAGCCGCAGCGTCCCGTCGGCCATGAACGGGCGCACCGGATACCGTTCCGGGTCGAAGAGCGCGCCGCTCGGGCTGTTGAGGATCACCGCTATCTTCGAGGGCGGCACCCCGAGGTGAGCCAGCCGTTCGGCCAGCGCATCGTTGACCGTGAGTGCACAGCCGGCGAACGCCACAGAAACCCGCTCCGCCATCGTCAGCGCCCGGTAGACCGCCGGGTGTGACGCCCCCGGGAACCGGCTGCGAAAGAACTCCGGCATCGCTTCGTGGAGATCGAGGACGAGGGGCACGCCGGTCCCCCGGAGGGGAGCGACGGCGAAGATGAGCGGATCGGGGAGCGTGTGGACCTGCGCCAGGCAGTAGCGCCGGCGGCGGTGGAGCCGCGCAGCCGTGAACGCCGACCGCCAGAAGAACGCCGCGTACTCGAGGAGGTACGAGACGATGCCGGACCCCTGGTGTCGCTGGACGGGAAGCCGGTGGACGGCCACGCCTGCGACGGTGTCCTGCGCGGGCAGGCCCGGGCGCCGCAGCGCGATCACGTCCACCGCGCGGCCGGCCGCCACGAGCGCCTCAGCCTCCCGGCGAACCCGCGGGTCCTCCTCGTAGTACGAGTGCGTGAGCATGAGGACCGGGCGCCGTCGGGCGCTGGAGCCGGCCGGCCGGTTAGACGGCGTCACGACCGGCATGCTACCGTACCGACGCCGATGGCCACCCCCTCCCCGGCGGCTGACGCCGTCACCCCAGGCAGCCGCGCCGCGCGGCCCGGGTTCTTCGGCCTCATCCGGGAGGGCTTCCGGGAACTCCGGTCCCGCGGACACCTGATCCGCTACCTCGTCGCCGCGGACCTGCGGCGGACGCACGCGGACACGATCATCGGACAGCTCTGGTGGATCATCGACCCGTTCCTCCAGATGCTCATCTACGTCGTGCTCGTGACGGTGGTCTTCGAGCGCAACGTCCCCGACTACCCGCTCTTCATCTTCTGCGCGATCCTCCCGTGGAAGTGGTTCAACACCACCCTCAAGGACGCGGCCACCTCGGTCACGGCCCGGAACACGCTCATCCGCCAGGTGCAGTTCCCCAAGGTGGTACTGCCGGCAGCCTCGGTGGTGGCGGGTACCGTGAGCTTCATCTTTGGGCTCGTCTCGCTTGCGGCGCTCCTCCTCTACTACCACAGTCGCATCAGCCCCTGGCTGGTGACCCTGCCCCTCATCGCCGCCGTGCAGTTCGCCTTCACCTTCGCGCTCGCGTTCTTCGTGGCGGCTGCCAACGCCTTCTACCGCGACGTGCAGAACGTCCTCACCCATGCCCTTCGGCTCTGGTTCTACCTGTCGCCCGCCCTCTACTCGGTTGACCAGGTCAGCAGCCCTAGCATGCAGGCCATCCTCAGGCTGAACCCCTTCACGCCGATCTTCGAGTCCTACCGCAACATCGTCTACGGCCACGCACCGCCCGACTGGGCCGGTCTCGCTGTCGTGCTGCTCGTCTCGCTCGTGCTCTCCCTCCTCGGGATGGGCCTCTTCAAGCGAGTCGAAGCCGGCTTCGCGAAGATCCTGTAATGGGCACGAATGGCCAGGCGGTCGACGTCCGCGACCTCGGCATCCGCTACGACCTGCGGCTCACGCGGCGGACGACGCTGAAGGGTTCCCTGGCCGAGATGTTCGGACGGCGCCAGGATCGACCCACCCATTTCTGGGCCCTTCGGCACATCAGCTTCGCCGTGGACCACGGCGAAGCCCTCGCCATCATCGGGCCGAACGGCGCCGGGAAGAGCACGCTCCTCCTGGCGCTGGCGGGGATCCTCGAGCCCTCCGAAGGAGTGGTCGATGTGAGCGGCCGAGTGTCCACGCTCCTGACGCTTGGCGCCGGGTTCGAGATGGAGATCTCCGGGCGGGACAACATCGCCCTCGCCGCGGCGTTCATGGGGATCGACCGCAAGACGATCACTGCGCTCACGCCGTCGATCATCGAGTTCGCCGACATCGGTCCGTTCATCGACGCACCCGTCCGGACCTACTCGACGGGCATGCGCGCGCGACTCGGATTCTCCATCGCCACCGCGGTCACGCCAGACATCCTCCTGCTCGACGAGGTGCTGGGGACGGGCGACCAGGACTTCCGCGCCCGCAGCCAGGCCCGCATCCGCGAGCTCATCGACCGGGCGAAGGCGATCGTGCTGGTCACCCACGACCTCTCGTTCGTCACCGAGTTCTGCAACCGGGCCATCCTCCTGGAGAAGGGCCAGATCATGCACGAGGGCGACCCGGCCGGGACGGTAGACCTCTACCGCGACCGCGTCCGCCAGAAGAAGGCGCTCCTGGAGACCGAGGCAAAGCGCTTCGCCTCACCGCCGGCAGCCGGGTAGCGCGCCCCTCGCCCTAATACCATGTTCCCATGCGTCGCTGGGCCGAGGTAGCCGAGGCCGTCGCCGGGACAACCCGCACGTCTGAGAAGACGCGGCTCCTGGCCGAGTACCTGCGGTCGCTGCCGGCAGGAGATCTTGCCGCGGCCGCGGTCTACTTCACGGGGCGGCCGTTCCCGGAGGCCGACCAGCGCGCGCTTGGGCTGGGGTGGTCGACGATCGCGGAGGTCACGGCGCGGGTTTCCGGTTCCGGCCCGGGGGCACTCGGGGAAGCCTACGATCGCTCCTCCGACCTGGGCACGGCCGTCGCGGACGTACTGGCCGGGCGGCCGGATCGAGCTGCGGGCGCGGCGGCGCCAGGGCTTTCACCATCGCTCTCCGAGGTATCGCGGGCGATCGCGGAGATCGAGACCGCCTCCGGAGCCGCACAGAAAGGCGACCTCTTCGGGGCGCTCCTCGGGCGCTGCGACCCCCTCACCGCCAAGTACGTCGTGAAGGTGCTGACCGGCGAGCTGCGGATCGGGCTGCGGGAAGGGCTACTGGAGGCCGCCATCGCGTCGGCGTTCGACCGGCCGCTTGCCGATGTCCAGTGGGCGGGCATGCTCACCGGCGATGCCGGCGAGACAGCGCGCCTGGCCCGCGAGGACCGGCTGGCAGACGCGCGCCTGCGGCTCATGCACCCGCTCAGGTTCATGCTCGCGTCTCCCGCCGAGAACGCCGCCGAGATCATGGCCCGGCTCGGACCCGTCACCTGGGTGGAGGACAAGTACGACGGGATCCGTGCCCAGCTTCACCGGCGAGAGGACGAGGTCCGCCTCTTCAGCCGCGACCTCCACGACGTGAGCGGCCAGTTCCCCGAGATCGTGGAGGGAGCTGCCGGCCTGGGATGGGACGGGATCCTCGACGGGGAGGTCTTGGCGTTTCGCGACGGCGCCGTGCTCCCCTTCCTTGCGCTCCAGCGGCGGCTGGGGCGCAAGGCGCCGCCGGCGTCCATCCGCGCGGACGTGCCGGTCGCCTACGTTGCCTTCGATGCGCTCGCGCTCGGTCCGCGCGCGGCCGAGGTGGAGCCTCTGCTGCGAGAACCGCTCGAGGTACGCCGCCGCCGGCTGGAGAGCCTGGGGCTGGCGGAGAGCGATCCCGCCCGCTTCGCCCTCTCGCACCTGGTGTCGGTCGATTCGGCCGATGGGCTCGAGGCCGCATTCGCCGAGGCTCGGGCACGTCGCAACGAGGGACTCATGGCCAAGGACCCGATGAGCACCTACTCGCCGGGGCGGCGAGGGTACGGCTGGCTGAAGATGAAGAAGGCCCTCGCGACCCTCGACTGCGTGGTGGTCGGCGTGGAGGTCGGCCACGGGAAGCGCCACGGCGTGCTCTCGGACTACACGTTCGCGGTCCGCGACGAGGCGACCGGCGGGTTGGTCACGATCGGCAAGGCGTACAGCGGCCTCACCGACGCCGAGATCGCCGAGATGACCGCCTGGTTCGAGGCCCACACCATCCGCCGGCACGGACGGTTCCACGTGGTCGAGCCGTCGGTCGTGGTGGAGGTCGCCTTCGACGTGATCATGCGCTCGGGCCGCCACGCGTCGGGGTTCGCGCTTCGCTTCCCGCGGATCGCGCGCCTGCGTCGGGACAAGTCACCCGACGAGATCGACACGCTGGCTGCCGTCGAGACGATCTGGCGGGGCCAGCAGGGCGGCCCGGAGCACCTCGTGGCGGGCAGCGCCCTGTCCTGAGCTCGGCCGCCCCACTCTCACCCAGCGTCTGCGCCGGGAATGACGCCGAGGCGACGGTATACCGCGAGATACGCCTCCGCCTGGCGCTCCCAGTTGTACGTGTCCCGGGCGGCGGCAAGGGCGCGGTCGCGGAAATCCGCGCGATCGGAGGGCGTCGCGTCCAGGATGCAGCGGATCCTCCCGGCGATATCCGCCGGATCGTCCGGGTCGCAGAGAACGCCCGCGCCGGTGTCGCGGACGATCGCCGCCATCCCCGGGAGGTCGCTCGCGACCACCGGGACACCCGCGCTCATCGCCTCGAACAGCTTGTTCGGCGTTGTCAGGCGGTGGTTGAGTGTGTCGCCCTCGATCGGCATGGCCGCGACGTCCGCGGAGGCAACCCAGTCGTTGAGTTCCTCCGGCGGAACGCCCGGGATGACGTGGACGCGATCCGCGTGGGGGAGCGCAGCTGCACGCGCGACGTATTCGTCGAACGGGGGGCCGAACCCCATGACGACGAGGTGGGCTCCGGGGACGAGCGCGATCGCCTCGAAGAGCCGCTCGATCCCGCGGTGCGGGAAGACGTAACCGTGGTAGAGGACGATCGCGGTCTCCGCGGGGAGGCCGAGGAGGTCGTGGAAGCGGCGCGGCCGGGTGAGCGCGGGGGAAGCGGCAGGAACGGCGAGCCGGGCTGAGCCGGCGGACGGGGCGGCCGCGGGGTCCGCAGGCGCCTTGGGCGGTCGCGGCGGGCAGTTCATCACGACCACCGGGTCCACCCCCAGCCGCGGCCCGATGACGTCCGCGTAGGCCCGGCTCACGGTGATGACCGCGTCGGCGTCCTGCGCCCACGTCCGTTCTCGGCGCGCGAGGAGCCGCTTCCACGGGCCCGGCAGCCGGGCGAAGGCGCCACTCTCGACGTGGATCTCGAGGGAGTCGTAGATCGCACGGCCGCCGTGGCGCCGCCGCAGCTCGAGCGCCACCGGCAACATGACCAGGCCGTCGGCCTGCCATGCATCGACCGGCTCGACGACGCGGTCGATGGCGTCGGCCCAGGCGCGGGCGAGGGCGAGGAAGCGGAAGGCCTGGGCGAGCCGGCCGGGTCCCTCGCGGAGGGCGCCTCGCAGCCCTGAGGGTCCTCGCACCCCGGAGGGTCCGCGCACCCCGGAGGCCGACCCGCGTCCGGGCAGCGGCGGGGCCGGAAGCCAGCGGGGCCCGCTTGGCGCAGGCAGGCGCACGACTCGGTACCCGTGGCGGCTCTCCCTGTCCGGAAGACCGGGGCCCGCACGGGCGACGAGCGTAACCTCGCTGCCCGCCTCGACGAGCGACGCAGCCATGCGCATGGCGCGGGAGTTGTGTTCCGCGGTGTTCCCGAAGAGGAGCGCAACCCTCGGCTTCGCCATCAGGAGCTCCCGGCCAGGTCCTCGTAGAGGGCGACGAGCTTCGCCCCCTCGGTCTCCCAGTTCCATCGCTCGTGGGCAGCCTTCAGACACCGGAGCCTGAGCGCGGCGGCCTCGGTCGGGGGCAGGTCGATGAGCGAACGGATCGCGCGGGCGATGTCCGCCGGCTCTGTCGGGTCGCACACCGCGCCGAGCGGCCCGTCCGGGTCCTCCATCACGATCCGGCGGCGTTCGGGGAAATCGGAGAGGACCACCGGGATCCCCGCGGCGATGCTCTCGAAGAGCTTGTTCGGGGTGGACAGGCGCTCGTTCAGGGTGGCCGGCTGGTTCGGCATGGCCCCCAGATCCGCCGAGGCGACCCACTCGTTGAGCACGTCGGGCGGCACGCCCGGGAGCACGTGGAGCCGTCCGCCGTATCGCTGATCCGCCGCCTCCTGCTCGAGGCGCTTTCGCATGTCGCCGAACCCGAGGAAGACGAGGTGGGCGCGCGCGAGGCCGGGTTCCCGCATCGCCTCCGCGAGCGGGAGGAGGCCGCGATCGCCCGAGAAGCCCCCGTGGTAGAGGACGATCGGGGCGCCGGGCGGGATCCCGGCGGCGCGGCGGAGATGATCCGGCCGTGGCTCCGGCGGCGTCCAACGCGGCGGGCAGTTGTAGACGACGACCGTCCGGCGCGGGCGGTAGCGGCGCCCCAGTTCCTCCTCCAGGCCGCGGTTCACCGTGACCATGGCGGCGGCCTGCCGGGTCCAGCGTCGCTCATCTCGCGCGAGGAGCCCGCGGGCCCACCGCGGCCGTCGGGCGTTCGAGCCCGACTCGAGAAACACCTCGTGGCTGTCGTAGACGACGAGGCCGCCGTTCCTCGCGCTGGCGGCGACGGCGCCGGGGAGCCCGGTCAGGTCATGGCCGTGGTACACGTCGGCGGCGGGAGCGGCCCGCGCAGCCGCCTGCGCCCAGCCCTGGATCGACCAGCGCCAGCGGACCCACCAGTCGATGAGATCTCCGCCGGGGCGCGGCGTCCCGCCGGCCAGCAGCCGCTCCATGGCGTAGGCGGCGGCCGTGAGGAGGATCCACGGGATCCCCACGAGGATCGCGACGGCGATTCCGATGGCCTCGATCAAGCCGAACGGGGGGCGACGGAGGTCGTAGGCGAGGCGGAAGCGAATCCAGCCCCGCGCCCGCCAGGGGTAGCGCGCCAGCACGTACCAGCGCCGCCATCCCTGCGGCAGGGGCACGCGCACGATCTCGACCCCGTTGTCGAGCGTCTCGCGCTCGCCCTCCTCGGCGCGGACGTCCCGGGGCCGGGCCATGATGGTGACCCGGTGGCCGGCCGCCTGGAGCGTGGCCGCTTCGCGGAGGACGCGCGTGTCCATGGTGCAGTCGTTGAAGACGAACATGACGACGCGGCTCATCGCCCGACCTCCATGGCGAGCGAACGATACGCGCCGACCAGCCCGGCCTGCTGCCGCTCCCACGTCCAGCGCTCCAGGGCGACCGTCCGGCAGTGCGCGCGCAGAGCCCGGCGAGCGTCGTCCGGCGCACCGAGCAGGCCGGCCGCGGCCCGGGCGATGGCGGCCGGCGATTCGATGTCGCAGCACGCACCGACGCCCTCCGCGGTCACGAACCGGCAGTGCTCGGTCTCCGCAGCGACGAGCACGGGAACCCCGGCCATGATGCTCTCAAAGAGCTTGTTGGCGAGGTTGAGCCGCTGGTTGAGGGTGCGCGGCGGCTGGCCGACGTAGCCGAGGTCGGCCGACGCCGTCCAGTCGAGGAGCTCGCCCGGCGGGACGGCGTCGAGGACGAAGAGGCGGCCGGGGCGGCGCTCTGCCTCGGCGCCGAGCCGCTCCCGGAGTCTCCCATAGCCGAGGAGAACGACCGCTGCGTCGACGTCGCGCAGCGCCGGTTCGTCGAGCGCGGCGATGAGCTCCTCGATCCCCCGGTCCACGCTGAACCCGCCCTGGTAGAGGACGATGGGACGGCCGGGGGCGATCCCCGTGGCGTCGCGAAGGCGGGTCGAGGCCGGAGGCCCGGCTCCTCGGGGACGCCAGGCAGGCGGGCAGTTCGGGACGACGACGGGCCTGGAAACGCCGAACCGGCGCGCGGCCTCGACCGCCACGCCCTCGCTCACGGCCGTGAGGAAGCGCGGCGTCGCGGATCCAGCCGGCCTCACGGCGCCGGACGGCTGACCGCACGGGGCCCGGCATCCGGGCGAGGCGGGCCGCCTCCGTGTGGAGATCCGCGAGGTCGTAGACGAAGCGGGCGGCGGATCCGGCGGGCAGCGCCCCGCACCACGGGCAGGGCGATGAGCGCCTTGCAGTGGTAGACGTCGGCGTCCGGCACGGCCCGCAGGACGGCGTCGCGCCAGGGCCCGACACGGCGCTGGTGCGCCGCGATCTCGACGACTCGGCGAATCGGCGCCCGCAGGCGGTCGAGGCCGCGCGCCCGGGCCGGGGGAAGGGCGGTGGCGTCCGGCGCGAAGCCGAGCAGCCGCGCGAGCCCCCGCCGCGCAGATCGGGGCAGCGGGCGGAACGCGCTCGTGACGCGGCGGTCCAGGGGGACCCGCCGGACCTCGAGGCTGTCCCCGAGCGTCTCGCGCGCGGGGAGCCCGGGCGCGGCGAACGCGACGAGCGTGACCCGGTGCCCGTCGGCCGCGAGCGCCCGGCCCGTGCGCAGCAGGCGCGAGTCGTACTCGAACGTGTTCGCCGCGACGATCGCGACCTTCAGCCGACGGGCCGGAGAGACAGCGGGCGCGCCGGTCAAGGCCGCAGCCACGACCCGAGGGAGGCCGAGATCGCCTCGGCAGCTCCGGCGGGCGGCACCTCGGCCGTCGCCGCGCGGCTGATCGCGCTCTCCCGCGCCGTTCCGGCCGGCGCCAGCCGCTCCATGGCGGCGAGCGCCCGGGCCGCGTCACGTCCCACCAGCGCGCTCCGCCCGCCCCGCTCCTCGAGCGTCTCGACCCACTCGGTCGTCTCCCGCAGGACGAGGGCCGGCGTCCCCAGCCAGGCCGCCTCTCGCTGGACCCCGCCCGAGTCGGTCACGACGGCGGCGGCGTGCAGCTGGAGCGCGAGCGTCGTCCGGTAGCCCAGCGGGGGAACGAGGCGCACGTTCGGGGGGAGCACGGGCCCGGAGGACTGCAGCGCCTGCCGCGTGCCGGGGTGGAGCGAGAGCACGATCGGCGCTCCGAGCGCCCCCATGACCCCGACCCAGCCGGCGAGCGCATCCGGCTCCCGGTTCTCGGCGCGATGGACGGTGGCGAAGAGGTACTCGCCGGTGCGCAGGCCGAGCGCCGCCACCAGGGCGGGCGCGGCAGTGCCGATCGACGCCTGGTCTCGCACCCGGGGAACGGTCGCGGCGCAGAGGTCCTGCATGAGGTCGCCGACCACCTCCACCCGGACCTCGCTTCCTGCGGGCCAGCCCACGCCGCTCCCGACAAGACCCGGGCCGATCCCCTCCGCCCGCAGGTTCGCCCGCGCGTTCTCGTTCGGGGCAAGGAGCAACTGGGCCAGGTGATCGACCACCACCCGGTTGATCTCCTCGGGCATGCGCCGGTCGAACGACCGCAGCCCCGCCTCGACGTGGGCGAGCGGCAGGTCCATCTTTGTGGCGACAAGGCCGGCGGCGAGGGTCGAGTTCGTGTCCCCGAACACGACGACCCCGTCCGGGCGGTCCCCGTCAAGCAGGGGCTCAAGGCCCCCGATCATCGCGGCCACCTGCGCCGCATGCGACCCGGATCCAACCCCCAGCGAATGGCCAGGTCGCGGCAGGCTCAGCTCGTCGAAGAAGCTGCCTGCCATGTCCTCGTCGTAGTGCTGGCCAGTGTCGATGAGCACGGCGTCATGGTCCCGGCGCAGCGCCGGCCAGAGCGCGGCCGCCTTGATGATCTGGGGCCGTGTACCGACAATGCAGGCGAGCTTCATGGCGCTCCCATTCTCATCCCGGCGGGACTCGCCCTGCCATTCGGTCGCGCCACGCGCAGCCCGGTCGACCCTACCGCTGGCCGGTGCTCCCGGCCGGCGCGGGATGTCGCGAGGGACGGGCCTGCTGCCGCGGATCCGGGACGCCGACCCCGACGTAGCGGACGGCGTCCGGCAGGACCACGCCGCGCATCGAGTTCCGGCCGTCGTAGAGCACCGCCAGCTCCGGGAACCAGCGGAAGTCGAGGTCGCGGAACCGGCGGGCGCCGGTCTGCACGACGATCGCCTTGAACGGGGCCGGCTCGCCCCATCGCCACGTCCTCGCGCCGGTCTTCGCCACCTCGTCATCGGACATGAGCGGGTCCCACGCCCAGACCTCGGCGCCGTGAACGCCGAGCCGCTCCATGAGCGGGAGGGCTCGCGTGTACGCCAGCTCCTTCACGTCTTCCCGGTACGTCAGGCCGAGAACAAGCACGGGCACGCCCTCGAGCGACCCGAGCTCCCGCTGGAGCGCCTGGACCGCGAGGCCGACCTGGCCGTCGTTCACGCGGCGGGAGAGAGCCGGGATCTCCAGCTCCGGCGCACGGCTGACCAGGAAGTGCGGGTAGACCGGGATGCAGTGGCCGCCGACGCCGATGCCAGGCTGGTGGATGTGGCTGAACGGCTGGCTGTTCGAGCCCCGGATGACCTCCTGGATGTCCACGCCCATCCGTTCCGCATAGCGGGCGAACTCGTTCGCCAGGGCGATGTTCACGTCGCGATACGTCGTCTCGGCAAGCTTCGCGAACTCCGCTGCCTCGGCTGTGGAGAGGAGCCATGCCTCGGCCGGCAGAACGCTCCGGTAGAAAGCGACGGCGCGCTCGCCGCTCGGCCCGTCCACCCCGCCCACGAGCTTCGGGTACGTGTCGAGATCACGGAAGATGCGCCCGCTGAAGACCCGCTCGGGGCTGAATGCGAGAAGGAAGCCCCCGTCCGGGTCGCCGCAGCTCAGCCCGCTTGCCCGCTCGAGAAGCGGGCAGAACCGGCTCCGCGTGTCGCCGACCGGGAGCGTCGTCTCGTAGAGCACCAGGCAGCCGGTGTGCAGGCCGGCAGCCACCGATTCGGTCGCGGGATCGATGTACCGGTAGTCCGGCTCCTTCGCATCGGACAGCATGACCGGCACGATGACCACCACGACGTCGGACTCCCGGGTCGCGTCGGCGTGCGAGGTGGTCGCCCGGAAGAGTCCTGCCGCGTGGGCGGCGGCGATCCGCTCGGCGAGCCCGGGCTCCTCGTCGAAGTGGACGCGCCCGGTGTTGAGCGTCTCCACGACCGACGGCTGGATGTCCACACCGATGACGTGCCAGCCGGCGCCCGCGTACTGCGCCGCGAGCGGCAGCCCGATCTTGCCCATGCCGATGACGGCGACGGTACCGACGGTGCCGGGCTCTCCACGCCAGGGACGGACGAACTGGGCCATCAGTCGGAAACCTCCGGTGAGCGAACGGCGATCGGCGCATGGGCCGCCGCCGAATTCGAGAAGCTGATTGGCGAGCGCAACGGCCCACAGGCCCTCCGCGCCGGTGATGCCGCCGGGTCCGCCGTCGCGGACTGCCGCGAAGAACGCGTCGAGTTCGAGGCGGAGCGGCTCGGCGGGCGTCACCGGCAGCGACGCCGTCTCGCCCGCGAAGGTCGGAGCGTAGCCGTCGAGGTACGTCGGCGCCAGGTCCGCGGCCCCCCGGGTGAATGTGAGCGACTGGGCCAGGTAGTCCACCCGGAACATGCCCTCCTCGCCGAGCACGGTGATGCTCCGCTGCTTCTCCGGCGTGAGCCAGTTCACGTCGAGGAGCCCGACGGCGCCGCCCGGGAAGTGGAGGAGGCCAAAGACGAGGTCCTCGTGCGTGGTGTGCACGTGCCGGGTGGTTTCCGCGTAGACGCGCTCGGGCCGCTCGCCGGCCAGGTGACAGATGATGTCCACGTCGTGGGTGGCAAGGTCGACCGCCACGCCGACATCGCGAATGCGGGCCGGGAACGGGCCGGCGCGAAGGGTCTTCACGCTGTAGATCCGGCTGAGTGCACCGTCCCGGAGGCGCCGACCGAGCTCGACAACGGCGGGGTTGAAGCGCTCGATGTGCCCGGCCTGGAGGACGACGCCCCTGGTCTCGGCGGCCAGCACGAGCTCACGGCCCTCCGCGACGGTCGCCGCGAGGGGCTTTTCGACCAGGACCGCCACGCCCTGCTCGATCGCTGCCAGGGCGATCCGATGATGCAGGGTGGTGGGTGCGGCGATGACGACAGCGTCGAGCCGTTCCTCGGCGACCATGGCGAGCGGATCGGCGAAGGTCGTGGCCGTGGTGTGCTCGGCGGCCGCACCGCGGCACGCCTCGCTGGGGTCGGCGAGCGCGACGAGAGTCACGTCCTCGCGGGCGACGAGGTTGCGCAGGTGGTTGCGACCCATCGACCCCAGGCCGGCAAGGCCGACCCGGAGGCGAGCGGGCGCGCCTGGCGAGCTCACGCAGCACCTCCCTCGGCAGGAGACACCGCGCCCACCGGTGTCGCGACCTCGCGGACGGCCGCGATGATCGTTTCCAGCTCTTCGCCGGTGAGATTCGGACGGACCGGGATCGACAGCACTTCCCCGGAAAGGCGGTTGGTCACCGGCAGGTCGAAGTCCGCGGCGCCCGGGACGTATTCCTGGAGGTACGCCTGCCGGTGGACCGGCACGGGATAGTAGATGAGCGTTCCGATGCCGCGCTCCGTGAGTCCCTTCACGACCGCGTCTCGCTCCCCGGGGAACCGCATCGTGTACTGGTGCCAGACGTGGCCGCGCCCCTCGGGCTCCCGCGGAGTGAGGTAGCCACGCAGGCCCTCGGTGAGCCGCGCGGCGTTCCGGCGCCGCTGCTCGGTCCGCTCGTCGAGCCGCGCCAGCTGGGCCAGGCCGAGCGCGGCCGCAAGGTCGGTGGGCTTGAAGTTGGTGCCCAGCTCGTCGTGGTGGTACCGGACCCGCATCCCGTGGTTCCGGTAGAGGCGGAGCTTCTCGACGAGCGTGTCGTCGTCGGTCGTGGCGAAACCGCCCTCGCCGGTCATGAGGTTCTTCGTCGCGTAGAGGCTGAACATCGACGGCCCGAACTGCCCGGCCTTCCTCCCGCCGCATGTCGCACCGTGGGCCTGGGCGGCGTCCTCGATGAGCGCGAGACCGTGCCGCCGCGCGATGTCCGCCAGCGGCTCCATCTCGGCCATCAGCCCGTAGAGGTGGACCGGCATGATGGCCTTCGTGCGGGGCGTGATCGCCGCTTCCACGAGGTCGGGGTCGATGGTGAAGTCCGATTCACGGATGTCCACGAAGACCGGGCGCGCGCCGGCCTGGAGGATCACGCTCACGGTCGCGTTGAACGTGAAGCTGACGGTGATCACCTCGTCACCGGGGCCGATCCCCAGGCACCTGAGGATCGCCTCGCTGGCGACCGTCCCGTTCGCCATCAGGACCGCGTGTCTTCACGCCGCAATACTCGGCCCAGGCCGACTCGAACTCGGCCGTCTTCCTCCCCATCGCGAGCATGCCGGAGCGAAGGACCTCGAGGACGGCCTCCTCCTCGGCTGGACCGATGTCGGGCTTCGAGATATGGATCACGCGGTCGATCTCCCGGGTGACGTGGGGCGGGCGCGACGCCGCCCGGGTCACGGAGTCCCCTCGGGCGTACAGGCGCCTTCATTGACGCTGTAGGTGCGCGGGCAGCCCGGGCAGCGGGCGGAGCCGCTCCCGTCGGGCCCAAACGAGCGGCCGGCTTCGTCCTCGAGGCGGCGGCCACAGGCGCAGACCCACCCGGTTCGCCGGGCGGGGTTTCCGACCACCAGTGCGAAGTCCGGGACGCTCCTGGTGACGATGGCGCCCGCGCCGACGGTGGCGAAGCGGCCCACGTCGTTCCCGGCTACCACGACCGCTCCCGCACCGATCGAGCAGCCGTACCCCAGGGTGATCGGGCTGACCACCCAGTCGTCGGCCCCGGCGAGATCGCCCTCGGGGGTGATGCTCCGGGGAAATCGGTCGTTCGTGAAGATGGCGCCCGGCCCGACGAAGACGCCGGTCTCGATCGTCACGCCGTGGTAGACGAGCGAGCCGTTCTGGATCTTCACCCGGTCGCCGATATGGACGTCGAAGTCGATGTAGACGTCCTTTCCGATGATGCAGTCCTCGCCGATGACCGCGCCTTCCCGCACCTGGGCTCGATTCCAGATCCTGGTGCGCTCACCGATCCGGGCGTCGGGTGACACGTCGGCCGAGGGGTGGATCATGGGCGGGCGGCTCCTTCAGGGCACAGGGTCGTGGCGAACAGACGGGACAAGGTGAGCGGTGGGTGGCGTCCGAACCTCGCGTGAGCGGTCACCAGCTCGTGACGCAGCTGCGGGCCGGAAGCATCGTTGCCCGCTGCCTCGCGGAGTCTACCGGATGTTCCCATCCCTTCGATCTGCACCCCGCGATCTGAGCCGGCCCACCGTCGTCAGCCTCGCGCACGGAACAGGAGCCTGACCGCCGCGTAGACGAAGCCCGCCACCGCCCCGAAAACCGCCGCGGCCCTCCAGTCGAAGAGCGGTCGGACGTCGCCGTCGACCGTTCGGGCGATGAGCACGCCCACCGCCGAGTTCGGCGCGACCTCGACGTGGTTGCCGAGCGCGATGAGCGCCGCGGACTGCTCCAGCCGGAGGCTCTCGCGCGCCCCACGAACCTCGCGGCCGACAGCTCGAGGTTGACCTCACCCGCGAGCGCGCCCATGACGCCCGCCTGGGTGATATCGAGGGTCTCTGCACGGGCGAAGAGAACGCCCGCCTGCTTGATCTCGACGTCATTCGCGTCGATCCGCTGGACGGCCCCCTGCCGGACGACCACCGTCTCGGCAATGATCTCGGACACGGCGTCGCGCTGCAGCTCGACGTGGAACGGCCCGCCGCGGGCCTCGGCGGACGCATCGCTGCGCACCACTCCCGCGTCCTCGACCGGGACGCCGCGTGCCTGCTCGGCCTGGGCCGGGTCCCGGTCGTCGTCGTCGCTCATCGCGTTCACCTCCGCTCACGTCCAAACCGGGCGCTTTCCGCAAGGCTACTCCGACTCGGCGGGACCGGCGCCGGCGCGCCTCTCGAGCGCGGCGGCCGCGTAGACGTCGCGCGTCTCGCGGGCCACGTCCGCCCAGGTACGAGGGCTCGCCTCCGCACGCTGTCGGGCGACGCGGGCGAGCTGCTCGTGGATGCGGTCTGCCGCCCAGATGGCGCGGACGGCGGCCGCCAGGCGGGCCGGGTCGCGGGGCTCGACGAGGATGCCCGCCGGGCCGACGATGTCGATGAGGGCGCCGACCCGCGACGCCACGACCGGCACGCCGAGCGCAAGTGCGTCGATGACCTGGAGTCCGGTTGCCTCGCTGCGCGCCGGGTACACGAATCCCCGCGCCCCAGCCTCGAGGGCCGCCGCATCCCCGGCCACCAGGGGCGGGGTGACCCGCACAACCGAGGCCAGCCCGTGACGCTCGATGGCCCGGGTGAGCGCGTCACGCTCCTCGTCCGACACGTCTGCCGGCGCGGCGACCACGACGACCGGCGGCCACGGGAGCGCAAGCCGCCTGTCCTCGCGTGCAGGCGGCTCCTCCTTCCGCAGGCCGTCGAGTGCGGCGAAGAGCGAGGCGAAGTCCTTCCGGGCATCGAACCGGCCGGCGAAGACCAGGTACCGCTCGGGCAACCCGAGGCGGGTCCGGACCGCGGCTGTCCGCGCCGGAGTCCCCCGCCGGCGGCGCGAACGCCGGGGTCGGAGCGAGCGGGACGACGGCGATCCGGGACGGGTCGATGTGGACACGGCGGCGGGCGCTCTCGGCCACCGTGCGGGAGCAGACGATGAGCCGCGTTGCGTCACGGAGGATGCGCGTCCGAAGGCGATGTCCGAAGCGGGCCGCCGGGCTGGCCGCGTAGACCGCCGGCAACTCCCACGGCGCGAGGTCGAGGAGGGTAGCCACCACCGGCAGCGACGACCCCAGGGGCACCGCCCCGCCCGCAGTGTGGTAGACGGCGATCGGAGGGGCAGACCCGCCCGACGTCGTCCCCACGGCGGCGGCGCGCAGCAGGAACGAGTCCAGCGTCAGACCGGCCGCCCGCAGCAGACGGGCCGTCGGTGGCAACCAGCGCCGTCCGGCGACGACGAGCCCGGCGGCCTCCAGCGCCTCCGTCGGGTCCGGCCGCAGCCCACGCACGAGGGGGACGAACGACTCGCCGGGCGAGGGGTCGGCGGCGAACGCGGCCAGCAGGTGCTCGAGGTAGGCGGCCGTGATCGCCGCGTGCTCCGGCTCCTGGAGCGGCCGAAGGTCGATGACGACGCGCATCCCGGACGGCGTCGGCTCAGGCCGGGGCGTCACCCCGGCACGTTCGCGCATCCGGCCGCCCAGGCCGCGCCGCTGCCGTTTGCATCGCTCGCGGCGCCCCGCCGCGGTCCCCGCCCGCGCAGCTCGTCCCAGCGCAGCGTTAGCACGACCAGGAGCGCCTCGCCGATGATCCGGCGTGACATCTTGCTGACCCCGACCCGCCGGTCCGTGAAGACGATGGGGACCTCGGCGATCCGCGCCCCCAGCCGGTGGGCCAGGTACGTCGTCTCGATCTGAAACACGTACCCGCCGGAGTGCACGCCACGCCAGGGGATCGCCGGCGAGCGTTTCACGATTCCACGCCTTGAAGCCCCCGGTGAGGTCGTGGGCAGGAAGCCGCAGCACGATCCGGGCGAACAGCGAGCCGCCGCGCGACACGAGACGCCTGAAGACCCCCCAGTCGCGCACACCGCCGCCGGAAACATAGCGGGACCCGATGACGAGGTCCGCGACGCCGTCCGCCGCGGCCGGCCCCGAGCGGCCCGAGGAGTCCGGGCAGGGCCGCGGGGTCGTGTGACCCATCGGCGTCCATCTGGACGAACCGCTCGCTCCTCCATCCAGCGCGACGCGGAACCCATCGCTGTACGCGCGCCCGAGGCCCTGCTTGCCAGGGCGGTGCCGCACGCGCACCCGCGGGTCGCGCGCGGCGAGCGCGTCGGCGATCGCACCGGTCCCGTCCGGCGAGTTGTCGTCCACGACCAGCAGCGTCGCCCCAGGAAGGTGCCCCAGGATCGCGGCCGCGATCGGCTCGAGGTTCTCCGCCTCGTCATACGTGGGAAGGACGACCCAGGTCCCGGCGTAGCGCCGGCGCACCAGACGGCGGCCTCGGCGATGGTCTCTCCAGCGGTGGGAACCTTCGCGCTCGCCCGGCCGATCCCCCTGGGCCCAGGGGACTCGGTCATCTGCGCCAGTCTACCGGGTCGCCACGACCCTCACGGCGGTCGATGAGGTCTCCCCGTAGCCGGACACCGCGGGCACGCGGACCATGAAGTAGACATAGCGGCCATAGCCGGTCGCGGCGGACGGGACGCTGACGAGGCGCGACCAGGTGGCGGTCCCGGTGCGGTCGGTGCGGCCGGTGGTGATCCGCTTCCAGGCGCCGGTCTTGCCGATCCGCTGGAAGAACTGGACCGGGGCGTTCGCCAGTGCCGGGCTCAGGCGGACCCGGAGCGTGACGTACGAGCCGCTCCGGACCGTGACGGCGAGGCCGTAGGCGGTCGCCAGGCGGGTGCGCGTGCCGGCCGCGACACTGCAGGGTCACCTTCGGCACGACCGTGATGGTCGAGGGCCGCGCTGGTCGCCCCAGCCGACCCGTTCCCGATAAGCGTGACCTGGTAGCTGGTGGTGGCGGTGGCGTTCACGCGGAGGTCGGCCCGGCCGCTCGCGTCGGTCGTCACCGTGCCGATCGGCGCGAAGGCATCCGATCCCGCCGGTCTCGCCTGGAAGACGATCTCCTGGCGGGCTGAGGCGAGCGAGGACGTCGCGCGGAGGATGACCGACCCGCCGACGGCAACCGTTGTGCCGGGGATGGCCGCCAGGCCGACCGCAACGGCGGCCGCCGGGGAAACGGTCGTCGCGTTGGGGGCCTGGGCCGGCACCAGGAACTGCGCTCCCGATCCCGAAGCCGCGACCCAGAACCCGCCCTGGACGCGGCTCACCGGCGCCCACTCGGGACGGGACCCTGACGCCGGAACCAGCTGTATCCGCCCGCGCTCACCGGGCCCTCGACGAGCGCGAGGAGCGTGCCTGCCGGAATGGTCCCCATGGTGGCAGCGGAGGTGCTCGGACGCTCGCGCATGTTCAGCCGATCCGACGAAACCCGCGCGAACCCGCCGCCGCGATCAGCCGGCGACGCGCTCCAGACGAGGTCACATCCCACGGCCCCGTGTTCCCCTCCCGTCACGAGCGCGAACCCGGAACGCAGTAGCCGTGGCCGTTCTGCCCCACGAACACCGCGCTGGTGGCGGCGACATCGGTCATCCCAGTCCGCCCAGGGACCGCCGTCCGCCGATACCTGGACGTCGTTCCCGGTCACCCCGGACCAGTCGTCGACGGCGAGCCACGACACGGTGAATGCGGCGGTCTTGACCGTGGCCGGGAGATCGACGATGCCCGCCGAGGGCGGGGTGCGATCGGCGAGGAACTTCGCGGCGAGGGTGGCCGCCAGCTCCGGCCGGTCGCCGTCGTAGCCGAGGGCCCAGATCCCGGTGCCGCGAAGGTTCGAACGGTTCACGAGGTCGTACTTGGCGCCCAGGCTCTCCGGGTCGTCGTAGTAGACCTGCCGCCACGTCGTCGGGCAGGTATCGCAGTTCTGGCGCTGGTAGGCAAACCAGGCCGACTGCTCGAGCTGGTCATAGCGGCGGCCGTGCTCCGCCGCCAGGACAACCGCGTTCTCGTACGTGACCGACCCCGAGTAGCCGTACTTCGCGCCCTGCGCCCGTGTCGCCGCGTGCAGGTCGTCGCTCACGGTCGACCAGGCCCGCCCATACCATGGCAGCGCCAGGATCAACTTGTCGGCGGTGGTGCGCGCGAGGTACGCGTCCACCGTGTCGGCCAGGTCGTACGCCCTCCCGTCGAGAGGCGCGATCGACCCCGCCTTGGCCGCGCTCGCGGTGCGATAGTCGTAGCCCATGACGAGGACGGCGTCGGCAGCGCCTGCGGCGGTCAGCGCGGTGACGTCGTAGTTCGCGATCTCCCCCGTCGTGTCGAAGGTGAGCTGGTATCCCGGCGCCTGCGCGTCCAGCGCCTGCCGGAGCGTCCGGACGAACGCCACGAAGTTGTCGCGTTGCCCAGTGGGGACCGGCTCGAAGTCGAGGTTGACGCCGTCGATCCCGCGCTCGCGTACGGCCAAGGCGATCTCCGTCGCGAGCGCCTGGCGAGCATCCGGGCTTGACAGCAGGGCCACCGTCTCGCCCCGCTGGCTGGTCGTCCAGCTGAAACGCTGGATCACGAGCACCACGCGGGTGCCGGCGCGGTGTGCCTCGTCGATCACCTGCGTCAGGCGCGAACTCGTCCAGCCCGACCATCCGGCCGTCCGCGTTCCGTCCGACTCTGCCTTGACAAGCCGGCCCTGTCCGTCCGCGCCGACCCCGAAGTACCCGATCGTGGAAAGAACGGAGTAGTCGAGCCGCAGGTCGGCGTCGCTCAGTTCCCAGTACGGCAGGAACCCGAAGACCTCGCGGCGGAGCCCGTTGGGGTCGACCTGGGCGGCGGCCCCCAGCCCGGCTCCCGCCGTGCTCGGCTCCGGCCTGAGCCCTGCGGCCGCAGGACGCGGCCGCCGGGAGCGCCACCGGCGCGTGCCCGCTGATGCGCCAGCGGTCACCCGGGCGCGGGCGGAATGGCACGGTGGCGGGGCCGCCCGGGGTGAACGAGACCGGATCGCCCGTGTGCGCCAGCCAGTCGAGGTAGTGGGCGGAGGGCTCCTGGCGTGCGGCGACTGGCTCTCCTCCAGCAAGCCCGGCGCCGCCGCCTGCCTGAGTCGGGGCGCGGGCCGCCACCGGGGCCGCGGCCAGGGCCCCACCGGCAGCACGACAAGGCAGCCGTGACGAGCGCAGCCGAGGATCCGAGCGAAGGGTGCGATCGCGGGACGTCGATGCGGCACGCCAGCCTCCGTCAACGTGCGCCGATCCGCAGCCGCCCGGGTGAGGACGGACAGCGAACGCGCAGCCGGAGAGGGGCGCCTGGCACGAAACGCCCCGCACCACGAGCGGGCACCGGCCTCACCGTACACCCGGTCCGGCGAACCGGTCAACCCGGGAGCACCGGGCGTCACCGGGGCAGGCGCCTGCCACGCTTCACCTGACGGAGGCACGGACCGCGTTCGACCAGCCTTCACCAGGTGTCGCTTCGGATGCCGCGGACACCACGGACACCTTGAAGTAGACGTAGCGGCCGTAGCCGGTGGCGGTGGGAGCGACCTTCACGACCCTCGACCAGGTCGCCATTCCCGACGCGTCCGTTCGCCCGGTCGAGAGGAGCGTCCAGGCGCCGCCCTTTCCGACCCGCTGGTAGAACCTGACGGCTACGCTGCCCTCGGCCGGCGCGATCGTCGCCCGGAGCGTGATGTACGTCCCGTTGCGGACGCCCACGGCCGTCGAGAACGCGGTCGTGAGCCTCGATCGGTACCCGCCGGCGATCCGGAGGGCGGCCGTCCTGACCGGGGTCGTGGCCACGGTCACGGTCGTCGCGGCTCGCACTGCGGGGTTCGCGATGTCGCCGCCGGGCGCGCGGTACGTCGTGGCCCCGCGCTGGCCGACGAGCTGGATGACGACCTGGCCGTCCGGTACGCGCACGCCGTCCAGCCGGCCGTCCCAGTCGAACGCCTGGTCGCCGGCCGAGAGCCCCTGCAGATCGATCGCTCCGAGCAGGACGCTGTCCGCGGCCCGGTAGACGTTGAGGCGGAGGGAGGCGAGATCCCAGCGCAACCGGTAGCCGATCCGCAGCGCGTCGTTCCGGCCGTCGCCGTCGGGCGTGAAGGAGATCGGGGCCGGCTCTGCCGATCCCTCCGCGGCCGCGGCCACCGGGCGCAGGTATGGGTGACAGCGACAGGTAGCCGATCGCCGGGGAGACCGTGGTGGCGTTCGGCGCCTGGACAGGCACAACGTACTCGGTGTCCGACCCCGACGCGGCGACCCAGACGCCCGACTGGGCCTCGCCGACGGGCGCCCATTCGCGGATCGGGGCGGTGACGCGGAACCACGCGTAGCCGTTCGCGCTGGCCGGGCCGTCTGTGAGTGCGACGATAGAGCCCGCCGGGAGCGTGCCGAGCTTCGTCGCCGACGTGCTCGGCGCGGCGCGCATGTTGAGCGGCCCGACGGCGACGCGGCCGAACCCGCCAACCGCGAGCTTTGGCGCGGGGGCCCACGTCGTCGACACGCCCCAATCGCCCTGGTTGCCCTTGCCATCGGTGCACCGGACGCGGAACGCGTAGCCGTGCCCGCTGCGGCCGACGTACAGCGCGCTGGAGCCGGTGGTGCCGGCAAGCCAGTCGCTCCAGGGACCGGCGTCGGCGGACACCTGCACGTCGCAGGCGGCCACGCCGGAACCAGCGTCCACCGCCTTCCACCCGACGGCGAAGGCGTCCTCGGCGACCGTATCCGGCAGGTCCACGATCCCTGCGCGCGGCGGCGCCGTGTCCGGGGCAGGGGGTGGCGGCGGCGCCACGGGGGCAGCGGTCAGGACGTCGGTGGTGAGCAGGTCGAGGCGCCCGCTGATGGCCCGGTAGAACTCGGTCGGCGCCTGCGGGTCAAGGTGGAGCTTCGCTCCAGGGGTCCGCACGGAGTCGGCGTGGATCTCGTACTTCCCGATCGCTCCCTTCGCCATGAACAGCTGGTCCAGGGTCTGCGGCGCTCCCCACAGCCCCTCGAGCACCGGGTCGGCATCGTAGAGGCCGAGGGCGACCACGACCCCCGCCCCGGCCGCGAGGAATCCCGCCGCGAAGTTGTCAACGCGCCGCACGGCGACGTCCGGGGTCGGGTCCGGATAGCCCGGTTCGCTGCTCCCGGCCGTGTAGCAGGCGTGGTTCAGGATGACGACCGCGTTCGGGGCGAGGCGGATCTCGGCGGCGACGTACTGCTCGCCGTAGTACTTGACGGTCGAGGACGAGCCGCCCGCCACGGGGTTCAGCCCCATCCCGTCGTGGCGGTCCGCCATGAGTGTCGAGCCGCGGGGGGATGGGAAGCCGTTCCCGTGGCCCAGGTAGATGAGTACGTTCGCGCCCTGCGATTCCGCCACAACCGCGGCCCAGGTCGCGTCCGGATGGAACACGCGGCGAACGTCGGCGCCGTGCGCTTCGGCGATCCTGGCCATCCGCTCGCCATCGGCCAGATTCGAGGCGGTCAGGCCGTGTGTGGGGCCGACCACCACGACGACCTTGGGGCGCACGGGATCGGCGGCACGCGCGGCGCCGGTCCACGGGAGCAACGGAGTGGCGATGAGCCCGAGCAGGGCTACGGCGATGACGGCGTTGAACGCCTTCGTCCGGATCTGCACCTGTCTCTCTCTGTGCGCGGCGCGGAACGCCCGCAACTGGCATAGCGTGCGCCGTTCGGGTCTCGGGCCGCTAGGCCACGAACGTCCCTGCGAGGCTGACCCGATCGGCCTCTTCTCTTGCCGGGGGCACGCGCACAGGGCACAGGTGTCGCACCACCCTCCGCCCCAGTATGGCACCATGCCGCAAGACAGGCTGTCGGCGGTCTGGTGGATCGGGCCGGGCTGGCGACGTACCGGAGGACGTGAATGGACCTGGGGCTTGAGGGACGGGTCGCCCTCGTGACGGGCGCGAGTCGTGGGCTCGGAAGGGCGAGCGCTTTGGAGCTGCTCCGGGAGGGCGCGTCCGTGCTCCTGGTGGCGCGGGACGCCGAGCGGCTGGCCGGCGCTGCCGACGAGCTCGCCCGCCAGGCTGCGGTGCCGCGCCGGCGCGCCTCCGACCGCCTCGACCCGGTCACGGCGGACGACGCCGACATCTGGCTCGGGCAGCGCCAGACCGGTACTCCGGCGCCCGAGTCGGAGCGCATCGACTGGCTCGCCGCCGACGTCGCGGACCCGGAGGGACCGGACCGGGCGGTCTCCACCACGGTCAAGCGCTTCGGCCGGCTCGACATCGTCGTGGTGAACGCGGGCGGCCCTCCGGCCGGGCCGTTCGAGAGCATCTCCGAGCACCAGTGGGATCGCGCCGTCGAGACGACGTTCCGCTCGGGGGTCCGCCTCGTACGTGCCGCCCTGCCGCACCTTCGCGAGGAACGCGTGCGGCGGGCCGGTGGCGGCCGCATCGTTTTCATCACCAGCATCTCCGTTCGGAGCCCGGTCCCGAACCTCGTCACGAGCAACGCCCTCCGGCCGGGGGTGGTGGGGCTCATGAAGACGCTCTCCGTCGAGCTGGCGCCGGACGGCATCCTGGTCAACGCGGTGGCCCCCGGGCGCATCGCCACGGAGCGCCTCCGCGAGCTCGACCAGGACGCGGCGGCTCGCTCGGGACGCCCGCTTGCCGAGGTGGAGGCAACCCAGCGTGCCGCAATCCCGCTCGGCCGGTACGGCGACCCGGCGGAGCTCGGAGCCGTGGTGGCCTTCCTCTGCTCGACACGGGCCAGCTATGTCTCGGGAGCAGTCGTCGGGGTGGACGGCGCCGCCGCCCGCACGCTCCTGTAGCCCTGCGGGCGGCAGACCGCCACGCGCGTGACCTCGGACGCCACCCCCGGGGTCCGACTGTCGAAGGGAGGACCGCTCCTCGTGCACCTCTTCCTCGTCGGGGCCGGCCCGGTCGGCCTCGTCACCGCCGCCGGGTTCGCGCGGCTGGGACACCATGTCACCGTCGCGGACATCGACGGGGAGCGAATCGCGGGTCTCCGCCTGGGTCGGTCGCCGATCTACGAGCCGGGACTGGATGACGCGCTCCGGGAGGGGGCAGCAGAGGGACGGCTCGACTACACCACCGACCTGGTACCGCCGCCGGGCGCCTCGTTCTCCATCGTGTGCGTGGGGACGCCGACCGGGCCGGACGGCCCGCTCGCGACCGACCAGGTGGAGCGCGCGGTCGCGGCGATCCTCGCCGCGGCGCCGCCCGAGCACGTGATCGTGGTCCGCTCGACGCTCCCGGTCGAGGGCCCCGCGAGACTCTCCCGGCTGGTCGCGGCCCGGGAGGCGGAAGTCGGAGCGGGCCGGTGCGCCGCAGTGGTGACGAACCCCGAGTTCATGCGCGAGGGCGCCGGCCTCGCCGATTTCGACCGGCCGAGCCGGGTCGTGGCGGGCTTCCTCCGTCCAGAGGACAGGCCCGCGGCCGAGGCCGCCGCGGCTCTCTACACCGGGCTGGCGGCGCCGACGCTGGTGGCTGACGCGCTCTCGGTCGCCCTCATCAAACTCGGTTCCAACGTCTTCCTCGCCACCAAGATCGCGTATGCGAACGAGCTGGCCCGGCTCTGCGACGCCGTGGGTGCCGACGTGGACGTGGTGACCGCGGGCGTGGGGCTGGACGACCGGATCGGCCGGGCGTTCCTCGGCCCCGGTCCCGGCTACGGCGGGTCGTGTCTTCCCGAGCAGGCGGTCGCCCTGTCCGCGTTCGCCGGTTCGCTCCGCCTTCGCACGCCCGTCATCGACGCCGCCGGCCTATCGAACCGCGCCCACCAGCAGGCCATCGTCGAACGAGTGGCGCGGCTTCTCGGCCGGGCCGCTCTCGAGTCACCCGGCACCGCCCATCTGGCGGGCATCCGGGTCGCGATGCTCGGACTTGCCTTCAAGGCCGGCACGGACGACGTCCGCGAGTCCCCCGCCCTCGCCATCGCCCGGCTGCTGCGCGAGGCTGGTGCTTCCGTGATCGGCCACGACCCGCGAGCGAGCGGCGCCGCGCGCCGGGCCGACCCGGCCATGGAGATCGCGCCGGACGTCGCCACCGCCGCCGCGCGTGCCGACGCGGTCGTCGTCGCGACCGAGTGGCCCGAGTACCGCTCGCTCGACTGGTCGGGGATCGCCGCGGCCATGCGCGGCGACCTCATCTACGACGCGCGCAACATCGTCGATGCCACAGCGGTCCAGGCGGCCGGTCTCCGTCTCGAGACGCTGGGCCGTCGTCGGGCCGCGCCGCAGCCCTGACAGCCGCCTCAGCGCGCCTCAGGGCGCCGGCAGCAGCGAGGGCTCGGGCAGCGGAACCGGGCTGGAAAGCGGCGATTCCTCGCCCGGCAACGTCGTATCGCCGGGCGTCTCCTCGGGAGCGGACGTGTCCTCCGGCGCGGCGGTCTCCCCGGGCTCCGCCGACTGCCCCGGCGTGGGGCCAAGCCCGCCTTCGTAGCTGATCACGACGAGCACGTACTCGAGCTTGTCGAGATCGGCGGCCGGGGCGAGGAACGATGTCTGCACCACCGCGTTCGGGTCCCGCTGGACGTCGATCACCCGTCCGATGAGCAGGCCCTTTGGGAACGGGGACCGCACGCCCTCGCCGAGGTCGATCCCGGCAGTCACGACCTGGTCATCGAGGTTCACCCGCTCGGTGGCCGCCACGTCCTCCATGACCAGCGCCCCACCAGGCTGGCCGACGACATTCCCCGTCGCCCGGCTCGACTCGACCAGGCCGATCACCGTCGACCGCGTGTCGTTGATGAGAAGGATTCGGGCGAAGTTAGGACCGGCCTCCACGACGCGGCCCACGAGTGCCGCCCCGCCGGCCACGGCCACGTCACCCACGCGGATTCCACGGTCGGTGCCCTGGTCGATGGTAATGATCCGCTCGTACTCGTTGACCTGGCGGGCGATGACTGCGGCGGCCACCGTCTTGTAGTCGAGCGTCCCGCGGACCTTGAGCAGGCTTGCCAGCTGCTCGTTCTGGATGCGCACTTCCTCGAGGCGCCGGTTCTCCACCTCGAGCGCCTCGATCCGCGCCTGGAGCCGCTCGTTCTCCTGTCGCAGGCGCTCGATTTCGAAGATCGCGCCGAGGGCCGAGGTCACGCTGCGGGTCGTGCCCGAGAGGACACCCTGGATGGGGCTGAGGGCGAAGCCGAACCCGCGCTGGAGCTCGCGCACAGGGGCGGTCCCGCTCGTCGCAAGCAGCAGCAGGCAGATGGCCAGCAGCGCCGCGAAGAGGATCCCCCGCCGGCGGCTGGTTGGTGACGCGAACATCGCGAGCCCGAGGCGTCGCTAGCGCGGCGGCCGGGCGTACGTCTCCGCCACGAGGGACCGCTCGAGCGAGGCGAGCTCCTGGAGCGCGATCCCCGTCCCGCGCGCCACGCAGGTCAGCGGGTCGTCCGCCACGCGCACGGGCATCTGCGTCGCCTCCGCCACGCGCCGGTCCAGCCCGAGGAGAAGCGCGCCGCCGCCGGCCATGACGAGCCCCTGGTCCATGACGTCGGCCACGAGCTCGGGCGGGGTGTCCTCGATGGTGTCCTTGATGACCTCGACGATCTGCTGCACGGACGGCTCGATGGCCTCGCGGATCTGCAAAGCCGAGACCTCCACGGCACGTGGCAGGCCGGTGAGGAGATCGCGCCCACGGAGGGTGACCCGTTGCAGGTCCCAGTCTCCCGGATGCCCGGAACCGACCGCGATCTTCACGTCCTCCGCCGTCCGTTCCCCGAGGAGAAGGTTGTACTCTCGGCGAGCCCAGTTGATGATGTCCTGGTCCATCTCGTCGCCGCCGACGCGGATGCTGCGGCTCACCACGATCCCGCCGAGGCTGATCACGGCGACCTCGGTGGTGCCCCCGCCGATGTCGACGATCATGCTGCCGGACGGCTCGCTGATGGGAAGCCCGGCGCCGATCGCGGCCGCCATCGGCTCTTCGATCAGGCGGGCCCACCGGGCGCCGGCGTTCAGGGCAGCGTCGCGGACGGCCCGCTTCTCCACCTCGGTCACGCCGGAGGGAACGCCGAGGAGCATCCGGGGCCGCGGGATGAGCCCGATCCGGTCATGCACCTTGCGCACGAAGTACTTGATCATCTGCTCGGTCACGTCGAAGTCGCTGATGACCCCGTCGTGGAGCGGGCGTATGGCGATGATGTCGGCCGGGGTGCGCCCCACCATTCGCTTGGCCTCGGACCCGATGGCAAGCACCTTGCGCGTCTTGGTGTGGATGGCGACCACGGAGGGCTCGGCGATGACGATCCCCCGGTCGCGGACGTGCACGAGCGTGTTCGCGGTGCCCAGATCGATACCGATGTCGCGGGAGAAGAGGCCGAAGAATGCGTCGAGCATGTGGGTCGGGGGTTCTGACCTGCTGCTTCAGGATGACCGGGGAGAAACGAGGGACGGCGGTGGCCCCGGCGCAGGCGCAATCGACCGCCGTGAGGCGCACGCGTGAGTATAGCGCTGCACTTCTGCCGCTCCGGAAGCGCGTGTCGATGCGCACGGCGCGCGGCGACGTGGCGGGCGAAAGGGGCATCATGAGCGCGCGGGGGAGAGCCTCGCCGTGCGGTCTCGCAAGAGAGCGTTGTGGCGGTGACGGAGGGATACGTGATGGTCGATGAGAGACACCCCGACCGGGTACCGGTCACGGCGCGAACGGTCGTACGCAGGCTGCCCGGACGCGGGACGCACGACCGGCGGCTGATCGAGGCGATCCTCGACGAGGCGTTCATCTGCCACGTCGGCCTGGTGATCGACGGCCAGCCGTACGTCATCCCGATGAACTACGGCCGTCGCGGCGACCGGCTCTACCTCCACGGCCACCGGGAGAGCCGCATGCTCCGGCACCTCGCCGCTGGAGCCGAGGTGTGCCTGTCGGTGACGGTGCTCGACGGCCTCGTGCTGGCGCGCTCCGCGTGCGAGCACTCGGTGAACTACCGGTCCGTCGTGCTCTTCGGGGCGGCGCACCTCGTGACCGACGAGGCGGAGCGGCTGGAGGCCCTGCGCTGCATCATGGACCACTTCGTCCCGGGCCGCTGGGCGGAGGCCCGGGAGCCGGGAGCACGTGAGCTTCGCGAGGTGGTCGTCGTTTCGATCCCCGTCGACGAAGCCTCCGCGAAGGTGCGCGACGAAGCGCCGAAGGACGACGAGGGCGCAGGATCCGGGCCCTGGGTGGGGATCATTCCGATCCAGCTCGCAGCAGGCACTCCCGTCCCGTCCCCGTCGGTGCCGCCGGGGATCTTGCCGCCGCTCTTCGATCGCGAGCGGCAGGCCCGGCCTGGTTGAGGACAGCCGGGGGATCCCGGCGGCCGGGCGAACCCCGTCCGCCGGGCGAGGTTCAGGCCTTCGCGCCCGGTCGGTCGAAGACGACTCCCCGATCGCGCAGGCTCACGAACGAGTCGTGGCCGATGACGAGGTGATCAAGGACGGGTAGGTCCAGGAGGCGGCCGGCGGCCACCGCCTCGGCGGTGAGGTGGAGATCGTCCGGGGAGGGAGTCGGGTCGCCTGACGGATGGTTGTGGACGAGGATGATCCCCGCGGCGTGCTGGCGAACCGCGTCGTGGAACAGCTCGCCGACGCGCACGAGGGTCGACGACACGTTGCCCTGGTAGACGGTCCGGATCCCCAGGACCTGGTTCTTCGCGGTCAGGAGGATGACGCGAAGTTCCTCGCGCTCCAGCCGACCCATCTGGGGGACGAGCCGGTCGGCCAGGTCGCGAGGTGTCCGCACCAGGAGCCGCCCGGCCGGCCAGTCGGCGACGAGCCGGCGGCCCAGCTCGAATGCGGCGAGCAACTGGGCGGCGCGCGCCGTGCCCACCCCGGGCAGCACGGCCAGCTCGGCCGGGGTCGCGGCGGCCAACGACGCAAGCCCTCCGTGAACCGCAACCGCGTCTGAGGCGAGATCCACGACGTTCCGTCCCGCCGTCCCGCTGCCCCAGATGATGGCGATCAGCTCGGCGCTCGAGAGCCCGGCGGGACCACGGACGGCGAGCCGTTCGCGCGGCCGCTCCTCGGGCGGTACCTCTCGCAGGGCTCGTCGAGGTGGAGGCACGACGTCCGTGGCGGCCGCCACGCGCCCGGTTCGTGCCACGACCGGTGCGCTGCGCGTCGGCCGTCTCGGCCGCGCGGCCGGGGGCCGGCACGCAACGACGGGTTCCCGTTCCAGCGGCACAGCGACCGGCTCGCCCAACCGCGGCTCCGCGCTCCCCGGTTTCGCCACGTCGACTCCTCCACTCCGATCCAGGCGGGCCGTGAACGCCGCGCTCTCCGTTCCTTGGCGCTCCCGGGCCCGTGTGATGGAGCCCGCCGATTCCCCCACCACCCGGACCCGGGAGCGTCGCGCATCCTAGGCCCCGGCGCTTTGCGCGGGCTCTCTCCCCGCTCAGCGGCAACATCACGCGGACTTCCCGCGGAGTTCACGGGGTCCGGGGGACGGCTCTCAGCCGGCCGTGGAGGCCGCGACGAAGAGGATGAGCGCTATGCCGTTGAAGGTCATGTGCCCCGCGATGGCGGCGACCATCCCTCGGCGGATGAACAGCCAGCCGAGGACATACCCCACCGGCAGGATGACGGCGAACTGCAGTAGTGCCAGCCGGATGAGTTCGTCGGCCGAAGCACTCGAGACGTTGAGGACGTGGATGACCGCGAAGAAGATGGTGGACCTGACAAGCGCAGCGGGCGCACCGAGGTCGCGCCACCACGCGGTCAGCGCGAACCCCCGGAAGAACAACTCCTCGCCGATCGGGGCGACGAACGCCGCTCCCAGGGTCGTCAGCAGCAGATCCGCAGCCGAGGACGGCGCAGGGAGCGGACTCTCGAGGCGGACACCGAGCGCCAGCGCGAGCATTCCACCAAGCAATGCCGAGGCGAGATACGTCGGCGCGACGATCCCGATCGCCGCGGCCACGTCCCGCGCGTAACGGGCCGCGCGGGCTGGACCCCGGACCGGCCAGCCCATGTCGGCCCAGCCGAGCACCCCGGTCCGCACGACCAGCGCCCAGACGAGTCCCGCGTAGACAGTCGCGCTCGCGAGCAGGCTCGCGAAGACACCCAACGGGGTCGCGAGGTCGATCACGCCCAACCAGCTGGCCGCGGCCACCGCGACGGACGTGATCCCGGTCGCGGCGACGAGGACCACGACGGGCGACGGACCACGGTACGCCGCCCGCGGGCCGGCCAGCTCGCACCGCGGCCTGGTACGCCGTGGCCGCCACGAAGCCGCACGTGAGAAGGCCGATGCCCCCGGTGAGGAGGAGCCGTGCGCCGCCGGACGGGATGGGAGCGGCCACCGCCGCGACCGCAACGGCGACGCCGGCGACCGCGAGGATCCAGGTCGCGAGGTAGAGACCCCGCGCCGGCGCGCGGGTCAACGCCCGGACGCGCCCGCGCCGCCGGGTTGGGCCTTGGCCGACGCCCCCGTCAGTGGCGCGGCCGTGGCGCCGGCGTCCTGCTCCTCGCCGACATCTCGGTCGCTGCGTCGGCGGCGGGTCGAGCGCCGCTCGGCGATCGCCACCGGCGCGCCCGTCGCGTCCGCGACCGCGACGACCGTTGTTTCGGGCGCGTCAGCGACAACCGGCTGCAGTGCAGGACCGGCCTGTGCGCTACCCCACTCGCGGCACCCCGGGGAAGGGCCCCGACATCGGCCGGGCCATCGGCGCGGGCACCGGGATGCGGTTCGGGGCCGGCAGGCACGACCGTGGGCATCGTGACCGGCAGACCGAGCGCCCGCGGATCGATCCCGCACCAGGCGCACACCTGCCAGTCGAGCTCATAGATCCGGCTGCAGGCCGGGCAGAGCGTCCGCAGCCTCCCGCGGCAGTACGGGCAGATGAGCCAGTCCGCCTCGACCCGCCTCCCGCAGGTCTGGCAGTGCTGCGTCTGCATCTCGCGGAGCATCGCCTCCTGGGCGAGCGCCCGCTCGTTCGCCTCCTCGACGGTCTCGTGCGGCCGGATGAGCCTGTACAGCAGGATGCCGAACACGAAGAGGAACGGGGTGAACAGGATGATGAACACGGCGGCCAGGTACGGCGCGATCGGGTTCGCCGTACGGGACTGGAGGTCGCGGTACGCCCAGTACGCGCTCGCCAGCCAGAGCAGGACGAGGTAGAGGAGGATGGCCCGGCCCGCGAGCTGGACGTACGGGTTGGAGAGGAACCCGTTGATCGCGCCTTCGATGGCACTGAGGATGTCGCCCATCGAGCCCGCTCAGTGTCCTCCGGCGACCGGCCCGGCCTCCGCGTCACCAGGAGGCCACCGAGGCCGGCGGCGGGCCGAGTGTAGCAGAGGGTCCCCTCAGCGAAGGAGGGCCACGCTCCACATGACCGATCGGATGACCGAGCTCGCCCCAGCCGCGACGACCGCGATCGCCCAGCACGCCACGAAGAGTGCGATCGCCGCGAGCGAGCCGGCGAGCTCTCCGGGCGACCCGGGCAGCCCACGACCCGCGACAACCTCGTGGACGATGGCCCAGGCCTCACCGACGAGCACGAGCCCCGGCAGGACGAACGCGGCGGTGACGAGCCAGGAGCCGACCCAGGCCTCGGCTCCCCGGGCGGCGTGGACGGCGGGAGCTGGCGGAACCGTGCGCGACAGGTCGGGGCCCGCGACGGTGGAACAGCCATCGCGACATGACCGCGTAGACGAGGTCGGCGAGCACGAGGCAGCCAGCGAGCGCGACGACCTCACCTCTGCGCGCCGGAAATCACCCTGAGCGCGAATGGCACGTCGAGCGAGCTCGGCAGGAAGTACTCCTGCCGCCCCACCGCGACCAACCGGCCTGCGGCCGCCAGCGCGACCGCGGCGGCCGGGAGCACGGCGACCGCCTCGATGGCGACCAGGCCCGCGACCAGCCGTGCGTCGCCCCAGCCGGGATGCCGCCGGCCGGGACGCGGATCCGGTTGCGGGCGGCTCTCCGTCGGCAGGCTCCCCGCCAGGATCCTCAGGTCCGTGCGCATCGCCCAGCAGCCGCCCGTAGGCGGCGACGTCGCTGGCCGCCGCGACGCGCCATCAGCAGGAGCAGGGCGCCAGCAACGCCGGCCAGCGCCAGGACCGCGGCAGTCACGCCGCTGCGGCGGCCCCGTGACATCCACCGGACCAAGCAACAGCGAAACGCCCACCGGCGTCGGAAGGACCCAGACGGGAAGTGCGAACAGCGACGATCCCGCCGCGGGCGAGGAATCCCGCGATGCCGTTCAGCCACCCGGCGGGTGACGCGAGGCAGCGCTGCAGCGCGGGCCGGAATGCGGGGACGGCAGGCTCGCCGGATGGCACCCGTCAGGTCGGCCGGCCGGCCGCCTCCAGCGCGCGGCGGAAGGCTGCGACGACCTCGGAGGCGAGTTGCTCCTGGCTCATGGTGACGGCGCGGGCGGGCTCCCACCGGACGGCGAGCCGGACAACGAGCGGGCGACGCCACGGATGCTGCTCGTCGTCGCTCGCCGGAAGCGCCAGCCGGAGCTGCTGGCGGCCCCCCTGCTCGGCGACCAGCCCCGAGAGGGCGCCCGAGAACACGGGTCCCATGACCGCGAGCGGCGGCACGGCCGGCGGGCCCGCTGGCGAGGCAATCTCCTCGGCCTCCACGAGGCCCGCGTCGTCGCGCGCGAAGAGCACCGCCAGCCACCAGCCATCGTCGGTCATGGACGGTGCCGTCATGCCCACGTGGACGCGCAGATCCGGCCCGGGTCCCGGCCGACCGACCGTCAGTTCCAGCTCGGGGACGAACGACGGACCGGGGATCGGGAGCCGCCGGGGCGGGACGTACTCCTCCCCGCCGAATCCGGCGGGCCGCGGCCGCGAGCGACTGGCGGCTCCGATTTCACCGGACTTCCATCGGCCGCCGGGCGGGCGGGCGCGGCTGTCGACGCAGCCACCTCCCGCATGGCGCGCCGGACCTCCGGGGCAGGAGGCGCGAAGGCTGGGTGGCCGGTCCCGTCGAGCGCTTCGTCCGGCAGACCAGCACCCGCCGCCGATGCGAGCGCGTCGGAGGCAGCACGGGCCACGCGCGGGTCCCACGGCGTCACGGTCACGCCGGGAACCGCCGGCTCGTCGCCCTCCGGCCGGAGAGCCGCGCCGCAGTGCGGACAGACCCGCACCGACGGATCGTCGAGCGGTGCGTTGCACCACGCGCAGGCCGGGACCTCCCGGGCCGGGCCCGGCGCCTGGTAGTCGCCCAGATCGATGCTGGGATCGAAGGCCCGGTCGAAATCGTCCGCCATGTCGGGAGCTTACCGCGCCGCGCGACTCACTCCCACTCGATCGTGGCCGGCGGCTTCGAGCTGATGTCGTAGACGACCCGGTTCACCCCGGGCACCTCGTTCACGATCCGCGAGCTGATCTTCGCCGAGCACGTCGTACGGGAAGCTTGCGCCCAGTCGGCCGTCATGCCGTCGTCGCTCGTCACGGCGCGGATGGCCACCACGTTCGCGTAGGTTCGGCCGTCGCCCATGACGCCCACGCTGCGCACCGGCGTGAGGATCGCGAACGACTGCCAGAGCGAGCGGTACAGCCCCGCGGCCTTGATCTCGTCGATGACGATCCAGTCGGCCTCGCGCAGCGTGTCGAGCCGCTCGGCGGTCACCTCGCCGATGATCCGGATGGCGAGCCCCGGCCCGGGGAAGGGCTGGCGGAACACCATCGCCTCGGGCAGGCCGAGCGCGAGGCCCACCTGCGCGCACCTCGTCCTTGAAGAGGTACCGCAGGGGCTCGATGAGCGTGAACCGCAGATCAGGCGGCAGGCCGCCGACGTTGTGGTGGGTCTTGATCTTCTGGGCCGCCTTCGTCTCGGGCGCGGTCGACTCGATCACGTCGGGATAGAGCGTCCCCTGGGTGAGGAAGTCGATCTGCCCGAGCTTCGCCGCCTCTTCCTCGAAGACGTGGATGAACTCGCCCCCGATGATGCGGCGCTTCTCCTCGGGGTCGACCACGCCCAGCAGGCTCGAGAGGAACCGGTCCCGGGCATCGACCATGACGAGCCGCATCCCGAGGTTCGCTCGAAGGTCCCGACGCAGCAGCTCGGACTCGCGCTTGCGCATGAGGCCGTGGTCCACGTAGATGCAGGTCAGCCGATCGCCCACGGCCCGGTGCACGAGGGTGGCCGCAACCGGCGGAGTCGACGCCGCCCGAGAGGGCGCAGATGACGAGCCCGTCCGATCCGTCTCGCGCGCGTGGGCGTCCACCCGCGAGCGGATCTCGGCGACGGTGGATCGATGAAGTTCGCGGGCGTCCAAGTCGGCCGCGCCCCGGCGACCCCGAGCACGAAGTTGCGCAGGATGTCCCTGCCCGTCGGCGTGTGGACGACCTCCGGGTGAAACTGGATCCCGAACAGTCGCCGCGCGGATCCGCGATGCCCGCGTACGGGGTGGACGGAGTCTGCGCGGTTGCCTCGAAACCCTGCGGCAGCCGGACGATCGAGTCGCCGTGGCTCATCCATACGGGCTGTTCGCGCGGCAGTCCGGCGAACAGGCGCCGGCGGGTGGCGTGTCGGCGTCCTCCACGATCGAGATGGTGGCCGGTCCGTACTCGCGGTTGGCAGCTGCAATCACCTCGCCGCCGAGCTGCTGAGCCATCAGGTGGAGCCCGTAGCAGATGCCGAGGACGGGCACCCCCCAGCCCAGAGCGCCGGGTCGGGCCTGGGGCACCCTCGTCGTAGACGCTGTTCGGACCGCCGGAGAGGATGATCGCCACCGGCCGGTGCCGCTCGATCTCGTCCCACGGCGTGTCGAACGGCAGCAGTTCGGAGTAGACGTTCAGCTCGCGGACCCGGCGCGCGATGAGCTGGGCGTACTGGCTGCCGAAATCGAGGACGACCACCGTGTCAGGAGTCGCCGCGCTCGGCTCGCCACCGGAACGGCGCGGCGGGGCAGGTCGACCTCGGGCCGGGCCGGGCGCCGCCGCCTTCAGCGCCGTCTCGAGGTAGGCCTCGAACTCGGCGTCGTCCGGGGCCAGGACGCGGTGCCCGGCGTTCGCCGCCTCGCCGTGGACGGTCTTGCCGCGCTCCGGCTTCGGCGGTCGCTCGTGGAGATCCGGCGGCGACCCGCCCGCGTCCCTGGGGCCCCATGCCGAGGTCAAGCTGGCCACCCGGCCCGCGGGCCTCCGTGATGGGCTCCAGGTTTCCTTGCCGCCCGACTCGCTCAACGCTCCCCTTCCCCGCTCATGCCCTGGCTCGCCAAGTGTAGACCGGGCCTCCGCCGTCCGGCCGCCGGTGTCCCGGGGATCTTCGAGGACTCGCTCGCCGGGCGGCGCCGCCAGCGTCGGGAAGGGCCGGTCAGGCCCCTGCACCGCGCTGTCTGCGCCGCTGGAGAAACGACCGCAGGACGGCGACCTCGGGCGCCCGTACCGCCACGGCCAGGCCAAGGTAGACCGCGACGGCAAGACCGCCGCACGCGACCACGGCCACGAGGAGCGCGAGGCGCCCATGCGGCGGGGCGTCCAGGACCACCAGTCGGTCGGCGATGATGGCAACCCCGATCCCGACGGCGACGGCGACGGCGAGCCAGCCGATCCCGCTCCGCACCAGCGCCGCGAGGCGGAGTTCTGGTACGTGCCAGCGGAGAGCAACGAGCAGGATCAGGGTCTCGATCCAGGCGGAGATCGCGAAGGCGAGGGCGAGGCCGGCGAGCCCGTACGGCTGGACCAGGATGAGCGCCAGCACCGCCGTCGCCCCCAGGTCGACGCCGGCGGCCAGGAGCGTCGGGGCGGTCTTGTCCGCCGCGTACAGGGCACGGGCGGAAACCGCGGTCATCGCTTCCGCGGGCAAGCCCAGAAAGAGGACCTCCGCGGCCGCGGCGGTCGTCGCAACGTCGCTCGCATCGTACCGGCCGTACCCGAACAGCAGGGTCACGAGTTCAGGCGCCAGCGCAATCGACACCGTGACCACCGGGAGCATGGCGAAGACGACGAAACGAAGGCCGGCTGTTAGCAGGCGCCCGACCTCGGCGAGCTGCCCGGCTGCGTGGCGGGCGGCCAGCAGGGGCAGGGCGACGGTGCCGATCGGGACCCCGAGCGTTCCCGCGGGTATCAGGAACAGGGTGTAGGCGATGGTGAAGGCGGTCACGGAGCCGCTCGGGAGCGAGCTCGCGAGGGCGACGGCCACGACCAGCTGGAGCTGCGCGGTCGAGAGGCCGATGGCCCGGGGGAGGAGGAGCCCCAGCGCCCGGCGCACCCCGGCGTCACCCAGGTCGACGACCCGCCGGAACCGGAACTCGCTGCGGAGGAGGGCGATGACCTGGATCACGAGGTAGGCGATCGAGCCCAGCACCACGCCGATCGCCAGGCCGTGCACCCCGAACGGCCCTGACAGCCACAACGCCCCGATGATGGTCATGACGTTGTAAGCGATCGGCCCGAGGATGCTGGCCGTGAAACGACCCATCGCGTTGAGCGCCCCCGCCATGAGCGCGGCGACCCCGAGGATGAGCGGGGCCGGGCTCATCTCCCTGGTGAGCTGGACAGCGAGCGCGGTCGATGCGTCGTCGAACCCCGGCGCCAGGAGAGGCACGAGCCACGGGGCCGCGACGAAGAGGAAGACCCCGAAGAGCGCAAAGGCGACCCCGGCCGCGGCCAGGAGGGAGGAGGCGGTCCGCCACGCGCGCTCGGTGCTCCCGATGGCGAGCAGACCGGAAAGCGCCGGATACGAGCGACGCGGCCAGCGCGCCGGTGGCCACGAGGTTCAGGACGAGATCAGGGAGGCGGAAGGCCACCCAGAACGCATCGAGCTCGCTCGAGGCGCCGAACGCCGCGCCCGTCGCGACGACCCTGACGTAGCCGAGTGCCCGCGCGACCACGAACCCGACGACGACAATCGCCCCAGCCCGAGCGAGGCCCGGGACGCCGGTCCGCGGCGCATCGACCGCGTCGTCGTTCGTCACGTGCAGGTCCGCTCCCCAGTCCGTGGTTCCGGGCTCAGGCGAGGCGGTATCATACCGCGCGAAGATCGTTCCGACGACCCGCCGGGAGAACCCCATGGCCGACAGCCCACGTTCCACCCGACCGGACGCAGGCGAGCCGCACCGGCCCCGCTCGCCGTCGGTTGCCGCCGCTCTCTCGTTCCTCGTCCCTGGACTCGGGCAGGGGTGGGCCGGCGCGAGGCGACGCGGGGCGTTGATCGCGGTGCCGTTCCTCGCATTGGTCGCACTGGTGCTGGTCGTCCTGGTCGCATCGCCCGAACGCGGCTACGTCCTCGGTCTCCTGCTCCAGCCCACGGTCCTGCTGGCGTTCTTCGCAGTCAACCTCGCGCTGCTCGCATACCGGTCCTGGGCGATTCTCGACGCGGACCGCGTTGCCCGTGGCGCCGCCCTCCCGGCGAGGCCGCGGAGCGCGGGCGCGATGGCTGTGCTCGCCGGGCTCCTCGCCCTCACCTTCGCCTTTCACGGGGTCATCGCCTACGTGGACTGGAACGGCTACGACCTTGTCTCGAGCGTCTTCGCAGGCGACAACGGAGGGGGCGGACCGAACTGGGGAGATGGCGTCGCGTCTCAGCTGCCCGATCTCTTGGAGGCGCCCGAGGGAGTAGCGGTTTCTCCAGAGGCTTCCGCCGCGCTGGTCGGCCTGGCGGCGTCGCTGGACCCCGCCACGGGATCGAGCGACCTCACAGCGTCGTCATCGCCCTCGCCATCACCATCACCGACGCCCACGCCCACGCCCGCGACGCCGTACTGGGCGACGGATGGGCGGCTCAACGTGCTGCTCATCGGCGGCGACGCGGGCCCGGGGCGGACCGGGCTGCGCACGGACTCGATGATCCTCCTGACGGTAGACCTCAAGACGGCGAGGGCCGCCCTGTTTGGCTTCCCGCGGAACCTCGTGAACGTGCCTCTGCCGCCCAAGTATCAGTCGTTGTTCAAGTGCAAGTGCTTCCCCGACCTCCTGAACGCGCTGTACCGGTACGCGCAGTCGCGCCCTGACGTGTTCCCGGGCAACGGTGTCACGCGCGGCTACCGGGCGCTCTCGGACACCATCGGCTACCTGGCCAACGTCAAGATCGACGGGGTCGTGTCGGTCGATCTGAACGGCTTCGTGAAGGTCGTCGACGCCCTCGGCGGGCTCTGGATCAACGTGCCGTACCGGATCTACGACAGGGCCTACCCCAAGGAGGACGGCAGCGGAACGAAGGTCCTCATCATCAACCCCGGGTACCAGCGGCTGAACGGCTCGATGGCCCTCGCCTTCGCCCGCACGCGACACCAGGATTCCGACTATGGCCGGATGCAGCGCCAGCAGCTCACCCTTCTCGCGATCCGCAAGCAGCTCAACCCCTGCTCCATGCTGCCGCGGCTCTCCCAGTTCGTGAAGATCGCCAAGGAGACGCTCTGGACGAACATCCCCGTCGGTCAGCTGCCGGGGCTCATCGCCCTCGCCGACAGGGTGGACACCAGCCGGATCTCGAAACGGACCTTCGTGCCACCCACCATCAACGCGTACATCACCGGCTCGGACGTCACCAAGATACGGAAGGCCATCCGCGACGCGTTCAAGGGCGCGGCGCCGCTGCCGGACGAGACGGCTCCGCCCAACGGCCTCTTCGGCTGCTGACGCGCCCGGCTACCGTCTCGTCTGCCAGGCCTTGCCCTCGGTCGCGATGGCCGGGGCGTAGACCATCTCGACCTGCTGCATCTCGCGGATGGTGCGGGCGCCGAGGGCGGCCATCGACTGGCGGAGCGCGCCCAGGAGATTCTCCGTGCCGTCAGTGACGTGGGCCGGGCCGAAGAGGATTCGCTCGAGCGGTCCGGCAGTGCCCACCCGGATGCGCGTGCCGCGCGGGAGGGTGGGCGAGGGCGTTGCCATCCCCCAGTTCGTGCCCCGGCCCGGCGCCTCCTCGGCGCGGGCGAGGGGCGAGCCGAGCATGACCGCATCGGCTCCGGCAGCGATCGCCTTGGCGATCTCGCCTCCCTTGCGCATGCCGCCGTCGGCAACCACCGACACGTACCTCCCGGTCTCGTCGAAATAGGTGTCGCGGGCAGCGGCCACGTCGCTGACGGCCGTGATCTGCGGGACCCCGATTCCGAGGACCTCGCGGGTCGTGCATGCCGCCCCCGGCCCGACCCCGACGAAGATCGCCACGATCCCCTGGTGCATGAGCTGGTAGGCGGCGTCGAACGAGGTGGTGTTGCCGACCGCGACCGGGATGTGCATGAGCCGGGTGAACTCGTTGAGCTCGAGCGCCTCGTACCCGGTGGCGAGGTGGCGCGCGCTGCTCACCTGGGATTGGACAAGGAAGAGATCCGCCCCGTGCTCTGCGCAGAGCGGCCCGAAACGGCGGGCGACCGCGGGCGTCGCGGACACGGCGACGGGGCTCCCCGCATCGCGGATCTCCACCATCCGCCGCCCGATCAACTCCTCGCGGATCGGCCTGGCGTACGCGTCGGAAAGGACGGCTTGGACCTCGCCGTCCGACGCTGCTGCGATCCGCTCGAGGAGCGCGTCCGGCTCGTCATGGCGGGTCTGCAACCCCTCGAGGTTGAGAACCGCGAGGCCTCCGAGCCGGGCCAGCGCGCCCGCGAGCCGCGCGTCCACCACGGCGTCCATAGCGGCAGCGAGCACGGGGATTGCCAGCCGGATGCCGGCGAACTCGACTGACGTGTCAACGTCCGCCGGCTCGACCGTATCGGTGCCCGGCGCCAGCGAGACGTCCTCGAAGCCGTAGGTGGGTCGGATCGAATCGACCTTCGATGGCCGTCGCCGAGCGGGCACCGCCGCCTCCTCCTGGTCGCCTGGCTCAGCTCCGGCGGGGGATGTGCGGGTGCCCTGCAACACGTGCGATCGATCCCTCCTGCGCCGCCGGCCCGTACGACCGCTACAGCCGCTCGACGCGCTCGACGGGCAGGACGAACACCATTGCGCCCCCGACCTCGACCTCGAGCGGGTACGGCATGTAGAGCTCGCCGGGCTCCATGATCGGCGGCATCGGGTTGACGAGCTGCGTGCGTGCGTGGCAGTTCTCCCGGATGACCGCGAGGACGTCGTCGAGCTGCTCTTCGGCAACGCCGACCATGACGGTTGCGTTCGTTTGCTTCAGGAACCCACCGGACGAGTGAAGGCGCGTGGCGCGGAAATCGCGTTCCAGCAGGGCCGCCACGAGGGGGCCCGCGTCCTCGTTCTGGACCACTGCCATCACGAGCTTCACGCGTCGGAGTATAGGGCCACACGGCCTTCCCAAGTGCTGGCCTGTCGAGTGCCGGCCCGCCGATGTACTGTGCGGGCGCCGAAGCGTCGCGTATGATGCGGCCGTGCCCGCACGGTCGGTCCAGCAGCGCGGCCTCCTCCTCTCGGGGGCACGCCTCCTCGCGACCACGCATGACCTGGTCGCCCGTTGTTCCGGGTTGGCCCTCGCAGCGGCCGATGAGACGGACGCCCGGGTGGCCGCGGTCTACCTGCGCAACATCGAGACCGGGGTCCTGTCGCCGGTCGCGTCGGCGGGCGCAGGCAGGGACGCCGCCGAGCAGCTCGCCACGCTCCGCCCGGGTGCGGACGACGCCACCGCGGTCGCCGCGCACGATCGATCGACACGATCGGTCATCCGCGGGGCCGCCGACGGCAGCCGCCCGAGCGTCGCCTCGCCCCTCCTCGGCCTCGACGACGGTCTCGCGTCGACGCTGCACCTGCCGCTCGTCTGCGACAGCCCGGCCGGGGGGTCCGAGGTCGAGGGCGTGCTCGTCCTTGGGTTCGACGGACCCCCGCCCACGGCCCGCCGGCAGGGGATCCTTGCGGGGCTGGTCGCGCTCCTGTCGGTCGCCGCTCAGCAGGCCCGTCTCGAGATCGCCCTGGCGGAGCGATCTGACTGGCTGGACCGGCTGGCCCACACCGATGCTCTCACCGGCCTCGCGAACCGGCGCGCGCTCGACAGGGTGCTCGCGCACGAGCTGGCGCGCGCCGCCCGCTGGCAGACTGCACTCGGGGTGGCCATGTTCGCCGTGGACGGCCTCGACAGGATCCGGTCCGAGAGGGGCGATGCCGCGGCCGACAATGTGCTCCGGGCGGTCGGGGCCAGCCTTGCCGGGACCGTCCGCCTCGTGGACGCGGTGGCCCGCACGGGGCCGGATGGTTTCGTTGTCGTCGGCCCGGTGTCGGACGGGGTCGTGATGGCGACTCGCGCCGCGCAGACGGTGGCCCGCATGCCCGCCGTGATCGGCCGGAAGCGGGTGTCGGTGAGCGCCGGCGTGGCCAGCTACCCGGTCCATGGCGAAACGGCGGAGGAGTTGCTCGCGGTGGCCGAGAAGGCGTTGATGGCGGCCCAGAAGCGCCGTCCCGGCACGGTGGTCGAGGCCAGCTAGGCCAGGGCCTCCTCGACGACCTGCAGCACCCGCGCCGCCAGGTCGTCCGCTCTCCCGTCCGCGTCCACGACCCGCCACCGCGCGGGCTCTCCGCGCGCCATCTCGAGGTACCCCGCGCGGACCCGCTCGTGGAACGCAACGTCGAAGGTGGGGTCCGCCTCGAACCGTGACACCTCGTCCGCTGGACCCCGAAGGCGCCGCGCCAGCCCCACCGCGACCGGCAGGTCCAGCAGGATGGTCAGATCCGGCCGCACCGTGCCGATCACCGCCTGTTCGAGTTCCCGGAGCGTCGCCAGGGCGGCACCGCTTCCATATCCCTGGTACGCGAGGGTCGAGTCGGCGAAGCGATCGCAGACCACGATTTCGCCCCGCTCAAGTGCCGGGCGGATCACCTCGGCGACGTGCTGGATCCGGGCGGCGTTGAACAGGAACGCGTCGGTGAGCGGAGCGTGCTGCTCGCCGGAGAGACCCAGCAGGACGCCGCGGATGCGCTCGCCGACGGCCGTGCCGCCGGGCTCGCGGGTGAGGCAGACGGCACGGCCGGCGGATCGGAGCGACACTGCTAGCCGGGCGGCCTGCGTCGACTTGCCCGATCCGTCCGGTCCCTCGATGGTGACGAAGCGCCCGCGAAACCCGGCTGCCATCCCCGTCGTCCGCCCTACCGCCAGGCGCGCGAGCGGTCGGGCCGGTCGGGGTAGAGGCGGACGCGCCGGTACGGTTCACGCCCCTTGGACTGGGACACGACGTTCGCGCGCTCGGCCATCTGATGCTGAAGCCGTCGCACGTACGCGTTCTGCGGCGAGAGCTCCACGGGCTCCGCGCGATCGAGGACGAGCCCGATCGCTTCCTCGGTCTCACGCAGCGCCGCCTCGCGCGGATCCACCTGGATGGCAAAGAGCGAGGTCAGGCAGGCCTCCATCTGGATGATCGTGTTCGACTTGAGGACGTAGATGGGGATCGCCCGTTCCTCGGCATCGCGGATCGCCGCGGGCTTCTGCCGGTAGTACGTCCGGAGCGTGATCACGACGTCGGCCTCCTCGGCGTCGCGGACGACCACGACGGGAAGCTGCAGCTCACGGACGGCCTGTTCAAGCCGCTTGCGGCTGATCCCGAAGCCGAGGACGCGGAGGGTGGGCAGAGACGTCGCGTAACCGTCGGGCGCGACGCTCCCGAGCGTGTCGTAGGAGGCGCGGCGCGTGACACCCGGCTGGCCGTCCGCGGGGTACCCACCCGGCTCGACGCCGAGGCCTGCCCCGCCGGCATCAGGATCGCCGGCATCGAGCCGGTCGTCCTCGGGTCGGCCGGCCTCGGGCTCACCGACAGTGGGTCGGTCGGGCCCCTCTGCAATCCGTCCCTCGAGCGCGCGCTCGGCCGAGTCCCGCCAGGCACGCTCACGCTCGATCTCCCGCACGTCGCGCTCGCGCAGCTCCGGCGCAGGCACGGAACCGGCCTCGACCGGGCGGCGGTCGGCGATCTCGCCTGCGCGGTACGGACCCTGGCCGGCGGCGACATACCCGCTCCCGCGGCCGGCGCCCCCACGGCCGGCGCCGGCGCGCCACCCGGCCGGGGAGCCGCGGCCGCCCGGTCCCGAACGGATGTCCCGCTCGGGCTCCCATGGGTTCGTCGAACGGTACCCGGTGTCTCCCCGCCAGCCCGGCTCGGTCCGCCACATGCCGTTCCCGACGAGACCGGCGAAGCGGTCGGCAAGACCCTTCGACGGCGCGGGCCGCGGACGCGCCTGGCTGCGGTGCACGCCGCCCTCGTCGCGCCACCGGAGCTCGGGCGAGACAGGATCGCCGCGGAGCAGGGCGTCCACGCTGTCGGCGACGCTCGTGTGGACCATGACCCGGTCCCGCTCCTGGATCTCCACCACGACATCGAAGGTCGGCGGCGCCTTCCGCTCGAGCACGCTCTTCTGCGTTCGGCGACGACGAGCCTCTTCGTCTCCGAGCGTGACCGTCTGGATCCCGCCGATCAGGTCAGACAGGGTCGGGTTCAACATGAGGTTGTCGAGGGTGTTGCCGTGGGCGGTGCCGATGAGCTGGACGCCGCGCTCCGCGATCGTCCGCGCAGCCAGTGCCTCCAGCTCCGTCCCGATCTCGTCGATGACGATCACCTCGGGCATGTGGTTCTCCACCGCCTCGATCATCACGGCGTGCTGGAGCGTGGGCGTCTTCACCTGCATCCGCCGCGCCCGACCGATGCCCGGGTGCGGGATGTCGCCGTCGCCGGCGATCTCGTTGGACGTGTCCACCACCACGACCCGCTTGTCCATCTTGTCGGCGAGCACGCGGGCGGCCTCGCGCAGCATCGTCGTCTTGCCGATGCCGGGCCGGCCCATGATGAGGATGGACCTCCCGGATTCGACGAGGTCCTCGACGATCTCGATGGTGCCGAAGACCGCGCGACCCACGCGGCAGGTGAGTCCAACGATCTTGCCCGCGCGGTTTCGGATGGCGCTGATGCGGTGGAGCGTGCGCTCGATGCCCGCGCGGTTGTCATCTCCGAACGTCCCCACGTGGTCGGCCACGTAGCGCAGATCATTCTCCGCGACTTCGCGATCCAGCAGGAGTTCCTCCCCGCCGCCGGTTCCGAAGCGCGCCTCGGGACGCCTGCCGAGGTCCATCACCAGCTCGATGAAATCGCGCTCACGGGGCAGCACCCGAAGTCGCTCCGCGATCTCCGGCGGGAGCGCCACCAGCAGGGCGTCGAGGTCGTCGGTCGTGGTCGGTTCAGACCCAGACACGAGTTCTCCTTTCACCTGATGGCGGTTCACCTGATCGCCGGCACGAGCACGGGCTCGGCCACGCGGACGAGCGCGTCCTTCAGGAGCAGGGTAACCGTCGCCGTCGCCTCGAAGCCGTGGTCCTCGAGCCGGCGGTCGACGGGCGACTCGTAGGTTCGCACGGGACAGAGGATCCCATGCTCTTGACGGTGCCCGCTCCCCCGGTGCGACGCGGCGCTCTCGCCGATGATCCCCAGCCCGAAGAGGATGAGCGGCTCCGGGTCGTGTCCCGGGAGGACGAGCACTCGAAGGTAGTCCGGCTGGTCTTCCTTCGCCACGCCGACCTGCACGAACCCCGCGAGCTGCGTACCGTCGGGTCCCCCTCCGGGCGCCTCCTGCACGTAAGCCTCGACGTCGGCGAAGCGCAGTATCGGAGTGAGGCTGCTCCGGGGAACCCGCCACTGGCTGCCCTGCCGCTCCCAGTCGCCCAGACGGTAGCTTTCGAGGCGGGCAACCGGCGCGGGGGTGACCGCACCGTACGCGCGGCTGAGGGCCAGCGCGTCGAGTGGAACGGCCGGCCGGATCCCCTCGAACGCCCCACTGGGCCGCTTCGCGGCGGTGTCGATGCCGGACGGGAGCGGCTGGTCGGGCGAGCGGTAGAGGATCCGCTCCTGGCTGTAGCTGACGAACCCGGCCTGCATGAAGAGCGCCACGTTTCCGCCCTCGTCGGCGCACGCGACGTGCACTCGGGCCACGCCTCGCCGGGCGCCATCGCGCAGCAGGTGCTGGACCAGTCGCAGCCGGATGTCACCCGCCTCCAGGAACCCGACGGCGTCCAGCTCGACGATCGTCCACTCGTCGCGCTGCGAGTCGCGCTCGACCCGCGCCAGGCCCGCGAGGCGGTTGCCCTCCTCGTACACGTAGAGCTGGTCGGTGGGCCGGAAGGCGGCAAGCGGCATCCGGAACAGGTTGAAGACCCCCAGACTGCTCGGATGCACCGGCAGGCCCAGTGAGCGCACGCCGGGCGCGTCTTTCCCATCCGCGTCGTGGGAGAGGCGGGAGAGGTCGCCGAGCGCCGCCAGGTCCGTCAGGCGCGCGGCGCGCACCCGGCCGGGACGGCTGTTCATCCGTCCGCCTCCGAGACGAGCTGGCGGGCGTCGAGGGTGTTGCCGGCGTCGCGGCCGTCACGCCGCAGCGGGTGACGGCGGCGGCCCGTCCCCTCGCCGGGGCTCTCCCACTCCTCGGCCATCGTGGTCAGGAGTCGGTGGAACCTAACCTCGGCCGCCAGTTCCGGATGGAACGCCAGCGCGATCACGTTCCGCTGGCGCACGGCGACGATCCGCCCGTCCGGCAGCGCGGCAAGGACGTCCACGTCGGGACCGGCGCGCTCCACGATGGGGGCCCGGATGAACACCCCGTGCACGGGCACGTCGCCCAGGACCGGTACGAGCAGGTCCGCCTCGAAGCTCTCGAGCTGCCGGCCGAAGGCATTCCGCCGGACGTCGATGTCCACGAGCGGCAGCACCGGCTCATCGCCGTCCACGATGCAGCGGGCCAGCAGGATCATCCCGGCGCAGGTTCCCAGGATCGGCGCGCCCTCGTGGGCGAACCGGAGGATCGGCTCCCGGAGCTCCCAGCGGTCGAGCAGCAGGCGCATGGTCGTGCTCTCCCCGCCGGGGAGGATCAGACCGCTGATGCCTTCGAGGTGCTCGGGCAGGCGCACCTCGACGGCCTCGACGCCGATCCGGCGGAGGACGTGAACGTGCTCGATGAACGCTCCCTGGAGCGCCAGGACGCCGATCTTCATGGCCGGGCCATCCGGTGCGTCCGGTCTCTCGCCGGCCGTCCCCGCAGCCTTGCCTTCTCGATCCGCCGTCCTACCAGCCGCGGACCGCGAGCCGCTCGGCCTCGGGGATGGTGGAGATCTCGAGCCCGCGCATCGGCGTCCCGAGACCCTTTGACACCTCGGCGAGGATCTTCGGATCGTTGAAGTGCGTGGTGGCCTGGACGATGGCGCGAGCGCGGCGGGCGGGGTCCTCGGACTTGAAGATGCCCGAGCCGACGAAAACGCCCTCGGCACCGAGCTGCATGGCAAGCGCGGCATCCGCCGGGGTTGAGATGCCGCCGGCAACGAAGTTGACGACGGGGAGCTTCCCGGCCGCCGCGACCTCCTTGACGAGCTCATACGGGGCCTGCAGCTCCTTGGCCGCGGTAAACAGCTCATCTGGACGCATCGACTCGAGCCGGTGAATGCCCGACCAGACGGAGCGGATGTGCCGCACCGCCTCGACGATGTTGCCGCTGCCGGCCTCGCCCTTCGTGCGGATCATGGCGGCTCCCTCGGCGATGCGCCTGAGCGCCTCGCCCAGGTCGCGGCACCCGCAGACGAACGGGACCTTGAACTGGTGCTTGTCGATGTGATACGCCTCGTCGGCCGGCGTGAGAACTTCGGACTCGTCGATGTAGTCGACGCCGAGCGCTTCGAGGATCTGCGCCTCGACGAAGTGGCCGATGCGAGCCTTGGCCATCACCGGGATGGTCACGGCGTTCATGATCTGCTCGATGAGGGCCGGGTCGCTCATGCGCGCCACGCCGCCCGAGGCGCGAATGTCCGCCGGTACGCGCTCGAGCGCCATCACGGCGCACGCACCCGCATCCTCGGCGATCTTCGCGTGCTCGGCGGTGACGACGTCCATGATGACGCCGCCCTTGAGCATCTGGGCGAGACCCTTCTTGGTCGCCCACGTCGACGTTTCGGTGCTCATCGGTCGAATCTGTCCTCAGGATCGACGGCGCTGCTTGGCCGGTCCCCTTATCCGCGGCATACCACCGCCGCACGGGACCGATCGTTGCGCCCGTGCCGATTATCGCACGGCTGGCGGGCCGGGCATTACGGCATTCGTCGCGAATGGGTGACCGGTCACCCGCCCGTCCCGCGGTGTCGCGCGGTCAGAACGTTCGCTGCTCGTCGCCGACCCTCCGCGCTTCGCGGATCACCAGCGCCCGTGAGCTCGTCCGCAGCGGCCAACCCGTCCGCTGCCAGCAGCCCTGCCGCTGCCGCCCAGCCCGTCCGCGATCAGTAGTACTGGTATGAGGCAACGCCGGCGGGAGCGAGGGGCGGGGGCCGGAGACAAAGCGAGCGGCGGGCTGCAGGATGCGCGGAGGGGACCAGGCGGGAAGGACCGGGCCTGCCGAGCGGACGTCACTGATGCTCGCGGGCGCACTCCGGAGCCCTCAGCTCGACACGCAACAACCGGGCTCGAGGACCCGGGCACCGTCCGGGGGGGTGATCTTCCTCCGCGTCCGTGTCCAGGGCGAGCAGGCACCCGCGTCATCTGGCGGTAAGGCGGCGGTAACCGCCGATGGCAACACTACTACTGATATGCCGGCGCGCAGACGATCTCGGGTCAGGCGATCCCGCGAGCAGGTCGCGGCGGACGAGCGGGCGCGCACGCTCGCGGGGGCCCTCGGCCGCTCGGTGCGGGACGCCCGCCACCGGGAGAATCGAACGCAGCGGGCGGTCGCGGGCGCGGCAGCGGTTGCGCAGTCTACGGTGAGCGAACTGGAGCGCGGCCGGGGCTCCTGCGTGTCCCTCCGCGTCTGGTGCCGTGTTGCCCGTGCGACGGGGACCGACCTGCGCGCATACCTGGAGGCGACTTCGGCCGCAGATGGCCCCCGTGACGCGGTCCATCTCCGCCACCAAGAGCTGATCGTGCGGACGGCGGCCCACGGAGGGTGGATGGCCCTGCCAGAGGCGCCGATCGATGCCGACCGCTCGCGCTCGCGGGCCGCCGACGTCCTTCTCAGGCGCGGGCAGGAGCACGCCCTCATCGATGCCTGGGACTGGTTCGACGACGTCGGTGCCGCTTTCCGCGCCTGGGACCGACGGATCTCCAGGGTGGGCGCGGCCGCGATCGGCCGGGCGCCGGTGGGCGACGAGCGGCCGCCACGAGTGTGCGGCTGCTGGGTCGTGCGGTCCACCCTGCGGAACCGGCGCCTCGTCGCGGATCACGGCGCCCTCTTCGCCGCCCGGTTTCCGGGCTCCGGATCCGCGTGGTTGGCCGCCCTGAGCACGTCTCGGTCAATGCCGGCTGACCCCGCAATCCTCTGGGTGGCAGTGCGCGGCGATCGGCTCTGGGCGGCTCGCCCGTCGGTCCGCCAGCGGAAGCCTCGCTGAACGAGCAACGGCGCGCCCGCACCGCCCCGGCACATGGCGTTGCCGGCACGCTCGGGCCATGCCGGGGCCATGCTCGCTCGTGGTACAAACGGGGCGTGGAGGATGTTCCCCGCCCTGCCGAAGTCCGCAGCGGGATCCTTGCCGCGGTCGAGGCGGAGGTCGTTGTGTGTCGCGCGTGCCCGCGGCTCGTCAACTGGCGGGAGGCGGCTGCGTCCAGCAAGGTGCAGCGGTACGCGGGCGAGACGTACTGGGGTCGCCCGGTGCCGGGCTGGGGAGAGCCCGCAGCGGGGATCGTGGTGGTCGGGCTGGCGCCGGGTGCCCATGGCTCGAACCGGACGGGCCGCATGTTCACCGGCGACCGGGCGGGCGATTTTCTCCACGCAGCGCTCCACCGTGTGGGGCTCGCCAGCCAACCGGTTTCCCGCTCGGTCGAGGATGGGCTGGCGCTCCGCGACGTGTTCATCACAGCCGTCGTGCGATGCTGTCCGCCCGCGAACCGGCCGGCGCCGGACGAGCGCGACCGGTGCGTGCCCTTCCTGGCCCGCGAGCTGGCCGCGCTCCGCGACGCGCGCGTCATCGTCGCGCTCGGGGCGTTCGCGTGGGATGGCATCCTTCGGGCGGTCGCCGCCCTCGGTCACACGGCCAGGCCGGTTCCCCGCTTCGGGCACGGTGCGGAGGCGGCGATCGGCCCGTGCCGGCTCATCGGCAGTTACCACCCGAGCCAGCAGAACACCTTCACGGGGCGCCTGACGGCCTCGATGCTCGACGATGTTCTGCGGCGGGCGATCAGCCTGGCCGATTTCAACGACGTGGCCGACCTCGTCGGCAGGCGAGGGGAGCGGCGCTCAACAACCCCCGATGTGCGCACCGCGTTTCCCATGGCCGCGACGAGCGGGCGAGTCGTCCGGGTCAGCGTCTCCCCCGGCGGCGTACCGAAACAGCCCGTGCCCTCAGCGCGGGTCGGGGCCCTCGGCCTCGAGGGCGACGGCCATCACGACCGAACGGAGCACGGCGGGCCGCACCGCGCCGTCTGCCTCTACTCGATCGAAGCGCTGGCTCGCCTCCGCGCCGAGGGCCACCCGGTCGGGCCCGGGTCGCTCGGCGAGAACCTGACTCTCGAGGGGATCGAGCTGGGAGACCTGTACCCCGGCGACCGGCTGACAGTAGGCGAGCGGGTCGTCCTCGAGATCTCCGGCCCGTGCAACCCATGCGCAACCATCCGAGGCAGCTTCACGGATCGTCAGATCGGTCGCGTGTCGGTCCTCGCCCACCCCGGCGACTCGCGGCTGTATGCCCGCGTGCTCGAGCCGGGGCACGTGCGCGAGGGCGACTCCGTGCGGGTACTTCCGCCCACGCCGGGCTCGCTGGCGCCAACGCACCGCCTCCTCGACTACCTCGATGCCGCGGAGCGAGCGTACGCCCTGGCGACCTGGCGGGCAGCCATCGCCGGCGGCATCGACCTGCGGCTCCTCGACGACGGCGACCTGGCGGTGGCCGCGACACCCTCCGTTCCGGACGCCAACTTCAACATGGCCGTCGGGCTGCGGACACTCCCGCATCTCATGCCCGAGGCGCTTGCCTACTTCCGCGCGCACAGGGTGGTGGGGTGGCTCGATGTGGCCGAGCCGCCGTGGACGGGGGCTGTGCCCGAACGCCTCGGCGCAGTGCTCGCGGCAGAACCGGCACGCGTTCGGGAGCCCCGCCCAACCCCGGGTCTCGTTGTCCGCTCAATCGCCGGCCCAGCCGCGGCCGGCCGCGACCATGGCCTGGGTCCGGGCCAGGGACGCGGAGCGGGCCCGGACGTAGACGTGCTTCGCTGGGAGGAGGTCGTGGTCGCCGGGTTCGAGATGGACGCAGTCACCGGCGAGGCCTGGATGCGAGTCGCGCCCTCGCTGGCACGCGATCGGCGGCTCCATCTCCTCGTCGCCGAGATCGATCGTGTGCCGGTCGGGGGCGCCGGCCTCTTCGTCTACCGCGGCGTGGGCAACCTCGGACCGGCGAGCGTCCTGCCGGCGTACCGCGGGCGTGGGATCCATGCCGCGCTCATCGCCGCCCGGGCGCGACTGGCGGAACGGCTTGGTTGCACGGTGCTGACCACGCAGGTGGCCTACGACGGACCCTCGGAGCGGAACCAGCTCCGGATGGGGTTCGAGCGGGTCTGGCGCCGAGGCGTCTACCGCTATGACCCTGCCGATCCGCCCTGACGACAACGCTGGCGACCCGGGCGACGAACGCTGAGGGCGAGCCCTGGCGGCGGCATCTCCGGGGCCGCCTTGCTACGATGCACGCGAGCGAAGCCGCTCCGGCGCCTGTCCGGTCCGGGCTGCTCCAGGAAACGATGCAAGGCCAGGTTCTCGTCCTCAACTCGAATTACGAGCCGCTCAACGTCTGCGACCTGCGGCGGGCGTTCCGGCTCGTCTTCGGAGCGAAGGCCGAGGTGCTCGAGTACGACCACCAGGTCGTGCGGAGCGCGCGCGAAGAGTACCGTGCGCCCAGCGTCATCCGCGTGCAGCACCTCGTCCGGCGGCCGCGCCCGCGCGTGAAGCTGACGCGCCGGGAGATCCTCGCTCGCGATGCTCACACCTGCCAGTACTGCGGACACCAGGGCCACGATCTCACGTTGGACCACGTGGTCCCTCGGCACCGGGGCGGGGAGCACGCCTGGGAGAACGTCGTCACCGCCTGTCGCTCGTGCAATCACCGCAAGGGCGGGAAGCTCCCGGAAGAGGTACATCTCCGGCTCCTGCGACCGGCGGTCGAGCCGCGCTGCGACGTGTACGCCCTGTTCACGCCGTACCTGGCCGACTCGCGGAACGAGCCCTGGCGTTCGTACCTGTTCCTGGGTCGCGCCTGATCGGGCCGCGATCAGGCAGCGGCGCCATGCCGTTTGACGAAACCGCCCCGGTCGGCGAGACCTCGCCTGGCGACGAGACCGCGCCGTCGGACAGGCAGTACCGGCGCGAGCTGCTCGACCCCTCGCGCCTGGAGCCCCGCATCCCCCAGCACGTCCGCTGGCTGCTCGGACGGCTGTGGTCGGACGGCCGAGGGGCGTATGTTGTCGGCGGGTCACTGCGCGACGCGCTGCTCCGCCGCCCCGAGCTCGACTGGGACATCGCCACCAGCGCCCGTCCGGAGCGCCTTCGCGAGCTGTTCCCGCGCAGCCACTACGAGAACCGCTTCGGGACGGTCCTGGTGCTGACCGGCGACGGACCGGTGGAAGTCACCACGTTCCGCTCGGACCACACGTACGCCGATCACCGCCGCCCCGACACGGTCACCTTCAGCGAGTCCCTCGAACTGGACCTCGGTCGCCGGGACTTCACCGTGAACGCGCTGGCGTGGGGGCGGGAGGGCGGCGAAACCGACGCTCCGCCGCGCCTGGTGGACGTCGCGGGCGGGCTGGATGACCTGCGGGCCGGGTTCATACGCGCAGTCGGCGACCCGCACGCTCGATTCGACGAGGATGCCCTGCGCCTCGTCAGGGCGGCGCGCCTGGCGGGACAGCTCGACTTCGCGATCGAACCGGCGACCCGGAGGGCGATGGAGCGCCTGGCTGATCACGTCCGGCACGTCTCGCCCGAGCGGATCGGCCAGGAGCTGCGCAAGCTGCTCCGCGGCGACCGCCCCTCGCGCGGGCTTCGGCTCCTGGCCGACACAGGCCTGATCGAGCGGACGCTTCCGGAGCTGGGGGTGCAGCGAGGTCTTCTCCAGGACAAGGCCCCAGGCGCCGATTGCTGGGAGCACACGCTCGCGACCGTCGATGCCGCAGCCGCGCTTTCGCGTGGTCGCGCCGAAGCTGCCCGCGGTCCCGCCGAACTTCTCCCCCTGGCTGCGCTCTTCCACGATGCCGGCAAACCACGGGCCCTGACGGACGGCCGCTTCCCCGGGCACGAGGAGATCGGCGCGGAGATCACGGAACACGCGCTTCGCCGGCTGGCATTCCCTCGTGAGGAGATCGTTCGGGTCGTCCGCCTCGTAGGCAACCACATGTTCAGGTACGAGCCGTCGTGGAGCGACGCGGCGGTGCGGCGCTTCGTCCAGCGAGTGGGGCCGGACCTCTGGGACGACCTGCTGTGCCTGCGCGAGGCCGACGCCTTGGGGAGCGGAGGGGCCGCGGCCGATACCGGTTTCGCGGCGGATCCCGGCCTGGCCGAGTTGCGCTCGCGGATCGGGCGGGAGCTGGACCGCGGCTTTCCGCTCCGCGTCGCCGACCTGGCCGTGGATGGCGACGATCTTCGACGCGAATTCGGCCTTCCCGAGGGACCCGTCATCGGGAGGCTGCTCGGTCGGCTCCTCGACTCCTGTACCGCGGACCCGTCACGCAATACGCGGCGCCAGGCCTTCATCGATGCGCGTGGCTGGCTCCCCGACCTGCTGGATGGTGGAAGCTCGCGGGGAACAGACGCGGAGAACGGCACCGGAGACTCACCCGGCGGGGCGTCGGTTCGGTGACACGGGTAGTCGATCCAGAGGCGCGGGGAGTCGACCCCCAGGCGCGGGGAGTCGACCCCGAGACGCGCGATCTCCTTCTTGACGGCGAACGGCTGCTCCTCTTCGGGCTCATCGACCGGGCCGAGGCGGCTTTCCAGCGCGCCCGCAGCGGAGATCGGCCGCCGGCCGCCGCGCTGGTGGGGCTTTCACGCGTCGCGCTCGAGCGGGGCGACGAGGCCGGTGCCTATCGGTTCGCCGTCGAGGCGCTGGCGGTCGATCCCGACGACGAGGCAGCCCTGCGGATGGAGACGCGCCTATCCGAGGTGCTCGCCGCTCGAGGCCAGCCGGTCCAGCGGCCCGCGGCGGCCGCGGAGGAAGCAGCCGAGACCACACGGGAGAGCGCCGTCTTCTCCGCCCGGGATCGGCCTGCCGTCGAGGAGCGCCGGTCGCTGCTGAGCCGTATCCTTCGTCGCGGGTGAGGAGGATCAGGCGTCGGGTCGCGTCGCGACGCGGGTCGGCGGCCGGAATCGGCCGGAATCGACCGGAGTCGGCCGGAGGCAACAGGAGGCAAGCGGGGCGATGCGGGTTCTCGTGACGGGCGGCGCCGGGTACGTCGGGAGCGTGTCGGTTGAGCGGCTGGTGGCCGCCGGCCACGACGTGCTCGTTCTTGACAGCCTCGTGACCGGTCACCGCACTGCAGTCCCGCGCGAGGCGCGTCTCGTCGTCGAGAGCACCCGCGACCAGGAGTCGGTCGAGCGCCTCCTTCGGCGCGCCGGCGTCGACGCCGTCCTCCACTGCGCGGCCCGCTCGCTCGTTCCCGAAATCGATGGCCGATCCGGCGCTCTACTACGCGGAGAACGTCGCAGGCGGGGTCGCGCTCCTCGACGCCATGTGCGCGGCGGGTGTCGGACGGATCGTGTTCTCGTCGACGGCCGCCGTCTACGGCGAGCCCGATCGCGTCCCGATCACCGAGGACGCCGCGCTCCGGCCGATCAACCCCTACGGCGAGACGAAACGCTCGTTCGAAGGGGCGATGCGCTGGTTCGCGGAGGCCTACGGGCTGCGCTGCGTGTCGCTCCGCTACTTCAACGTCGCAGGCGCCACCGCAGCCCAGGGCGAGGACCACCGGCCGGAGACGCACCTGATCCCGAACATCCTCCGTGCGGCTCTCGGCCAGGGTCAACTGACCATCCACGGCGACGACTACCCGACGCGCGACGGGACACCAATTCGCGACTACATCCACGTCGAGGACCTGGCCGACGCCCATCTCGCCGCGCTCGAGTTCACGTCCTCGCCCCCGGGAGGGAAAGCGGGCGGCACGTTCGATGTGATCAACCTCGGTTCGGGCTCCGGGTTCACCGTCCGGCAGGTGCTGGCAGCGGCCCAGTCGATCACCGGCCGCGACATCCCCCACAGGGTCGGCCCGCGGCGGCCGGGCGATCCGCCGGCGCTTGTCGCATCGAACGACCGCGCACGGGAGATCCTCGGATGGGAGCCCCGGCGGGGGACCCTCGAGGAGATGATCGGGTCCGCGTGGCTCTGGCGCGAGACCCACCCGGACGGCTACGTGGACTGACCGGCAGGGTCACACCGGCTGGAGGCGGCTCCCCTGCCGACCTACCGCGTTGACCGACTGCCGTCGAGCGGCCCTGCTCACGTCAGCTTCATGGACTTCGCCATCGCGTCGAGGATCCGCTTGTTCGCCTTGTACTCGGGATTCTTCGGGTTGGGCTTCCCGTCCGCCCCGGCCGAGCCGTGGGTCTCCAGGATGTACGTGGTCCCGTCACGCTCGAACATGTACATGTACGCGAGCGAGCCGGCCCCCTCGTACCCGTCGCCCGTGGCGACCAGCTCGAGGCGGGTTGCCGCCTGGCCGGCAACCTTCGTCTTCACCGGTTTGGACAGCGGCTTCCAGAACGTCTCGTCGGTGATCCCCGCGTAGACCGTGTCCAGCGGCGTGGCGATCGCGCTCACCAGGACCGCGACCGGTGGCAGCTCGGTTGCCGGCTCAATGGTGATCGGCTCGGGGTCGAAGAGCATGCACGTCCACGTGGCGTCGTTCTTCACGGTGTGCCAGCCCTTTGGGTAGCCGATGGTGAACCGGTTGGGCTCCGATGTGCACCGGACGAGCGCGACGGCCGGCGACTTGCTCGGCGCAGGGCTGCCGCTCGCGGCGGCCGACTCACCCGCGGGCGCAGACGGCTCGACGCTGGTGCCGGGGGCGGGCGACGCCGTGCGCACGTCGGTCGTGCCCGGGCTGAGCGCGGGGGACCCGGATGCGCCGGCGATCCCGCCGGGCGAGGAACCCGGCGAGGAGCCCTGCGAGAGCTGCAGGACGATTGCGCCCAACACGCCGGCGACGACGAGGAGAGCCACGACCACGACGATCATCGGGTTGAACGTGCGACGGCTGGCCTGGCGGCGAGCCGGGTACGCGCGGCCAGGTGACGGCACGTTGACCCGCTGGGTGTAACCGGGCGGCGGGACTCGGCTCGGGCCGGGGACCACAACGCCGGTCCCGATCGGCGCACCGCACACCTCGCAGAAGCGCTGCCGCGCGTCGGCAACGCGGTGGCCGTTCGGACACGTGAACGGTGAGTAGGTCATCGGTCAAGACCCCGCGGCTCGATCGGCTCCGGCTCGCTCGCTCCGTTTCGGAGCGTGAGCGTGATGGTACCGACGCGGTGTTGCCGCGTCCACACGGAGTCCCGCACCCGATGCGTGGGGCGGCATCCGGGCAGGCCCGGATCCCGGCGTTCAATCCCGGCGTTCAACCCGGCGTCCGATGCCGGAATCCGATGCCGGAATCCGATCCCGGCGTACGATGGCCCCTGCACGACCTTGGGCACGGCGTCGCGCTCGGCTGGCCCGCGCGTCGCACTCGCGTCCACAGGAGGCGCACCATGACACCACAATCGAGAAGCCTCCCGGCCGTGCCGGACGATCCCCTCGAATGGCGACCCCAGCGCCCGCTGCCCACGCGCACGCGGCGCGACGTTGCCAACGCCATCATCGAGCCGATGTGGGACGGCGATCATGTCCTCGCTCACTACGAGGCGACGCCGGGGAGCGCGGCTGGCCCCGCCCGGCTACGCCTCATCGCCGACGATGGTGAAGATGTGACCGACCTCGAAGCCGACGTCACCGACCTGTTGCGCGACGCGATCCGCGCCCGGGACGCGGTGATCGATGGCTTCCTGACGACGCAGGCGACCAGGCCCGGCGACTCGGTCTCGCTCCTGCCGAAGCTGAAGACGAAGAAACTCAACGTCGTGTCCGGTCCGTCTGTGTCCACGGACGTCGCCCCCGGCAAGCTCGATGAGGCGACGCCCGTGGCCTTCGTGGCGGTGGACCTCCTGCGGCTTGACCGGCAGGACCTGTTCGACATCCCGCTGCTCGAGCGCAAGCGCGTTCTCGAGTCGATCGTCGTCCAGGACGAGCGCGTCCGGGTCTCACCCCACACGCAGCCACCGCTCGCCGGCTGGCTCCGCACCTGGCGTGCGGCCGGGTTCCGCGGGGCCGTCCTCAAGGCGTCGAACAGCCGCTACCGCCCCGGGTACGAGACCGACGAGTGGGTCTCGGTCCTCTCGCCTGCGAGGTGAGCACCGAGCCGTTCGGTTCCGAGCGGGCCGGGACACCGCCTGCGGCGCTCCCGATCGTCGTCCGTCGCGCGCGGCCCGGCGACGCCGACGCCGTCCTCTCGTTCACCCGGACGACGTGGAACGGCTGGGACTACATCCCGATCGTCTGGCACGCCTGGCTCGCAGCCGCCGACGGGGTGCTTCTCGTGGCGACGCCGCGCCCGCCCGGTGCCGGGGAGCCGCCGGAGCTGGACAGGTTCGGCAGGGTGCTCGCGCCGGACCGCCCGATCGCCATGACCCGGATGGCGATGCTCTCCTCCGACGAGGCGTGGCTCGAGGGCCTCCGGGTCGACCCGGGTGTCCGCAACCGGCACGTCGGGAGCCTGATCCACGCCGCATCCATGACCTGGGCACGGGTGAACGGGGCACGCACTGTCCGCTACGCCACGGGCGAGCGCAACGAGGGATCCCACCGGATCGGCGACCGCTTCGGGTTCCGGGTCGTGGGCGGGTTCCGCAGCTACGAGCGTCCCGAGACGCCGGACGAGGACGACCGTCCGCCGACGCCCCCGCCGGAGGCCGCGGCGCCGGGCCGGGAACGGGTCGCGGAAGCGCTGCGGCGGACGGGTCTGCTGCTCGAGGCCGACTCCGGCGAGGGCGGCAGGGCAGTCGGCGCGTGGTGGGACCGGGTTGCCGGCGATCCAACGTTTCGCGCGTCCCACGGTCTGTATGAACGGCGCGCCTGGTCGGTGCAAGCCTTCACGGCCGAGCGTTTCGCCGAGCACCTGCGCGCCGGGGAAGTGCTCGCCCACGAGGACGGCGACAACTGGGGCCTCGCGGTCGTCCCCTCCAGCGCGGGCTCCCCGTTTGACGAGAGCCCGCATGCGTCTCTGCTCGCCGGCGATGCCGGAGCGTGCCTCGAGATCGCGACGGCCGTCCGTGACGCGCTCGGAGGGCCGATCCGCCTGCGTTTGCCTGACCCGGATCCCCCGATGCTCCGCGACCACGAGGCCGCCTGCGCGGCCGCCGGCTTCCTCCCGGCGAAGGATGCGATGCACGTCCTCGAACGGTCGCTGGTCGGTGCCGAGGACCTCGCCGGTCCGGCGGCCCCCCTGCTCGAGTATGCCGAAGTGCCGCGGCGCGTCGCGGCCCCGCGCGCCGTCGGGACGTAGACGTCCGCCGGCACTCCCCGGCTACTCCTTCGGAGCGTACTTCTCCCTGTACGTCTCGTACCCCGTGCCAGGCGGCACGTTCCAGCGGCTGCCGGACGTGAACCCGCCGTCCACGTAGATCGTCTGTCCGGTGATGAAGGATGCGGCATCCGAGACAAGGAGCAGCGCCGCCCCGACAAGTTCCCGCGGCTGGCCCGGCCGGCACATCGGGATGCGGTCCATGATCCAGGGCGCGCGCGTCGGGTGCGACCAGTGCGTGGCGTTGATGGGGGTGGTGAAGAAGCCCGGGGCAACCACGTTGATGCGGATGCCGAAGCGGGACCACTCGACCGACTGCACCTTTGCGAGCTGACTGAGCGCCGCCTTGAGCGGGCCGTACGCCGACACGTCCTCGAGTCCGACCAGGCCGCCCATCGAGCCGATGTGCAGGATGGCCCCGCCGCCCTGCTCGATCATCACCCGCGCTGCCTCCTGCGACAACCGGTAGCAGCTGACGTAGTCGACCCGCCAGATGTGCTCGAGGAACTCGGGTGTGACGTCCAGCATCGGCTCGCGCTTGTTGATGCCGGCGTTGTTGACCAGGATGTCCAGCCTGCCAAAGCGGTCGACGGCGGCCTTCACGATGCGTTCCGGGGCACCCCCGTCCGCGAGATCCGCCGCCACGGCGTGGGCCTCCACGCCTCGCTCCGCCAGCGCGTCGCACAGGCGCTGCGCCGGCTCGAGCGCGATATCCGTGGCAACGATCTTCGCGCCCGCGGCGCCGAACGCGGCGCAGAACCACCGGCCGATCCCGCCTGCGGCGCCGGTCACGACCACGACCTTGCCGCGGAGCGAGAACAACTGCCCCGGCGCCATGTTCTCGAACCAGCCGGGCTCGAGCTCCGGTACGCCAGGTCCGGCCTTCGTGTCGGTCATCGTGCTGCCTCCAGGGGGAACCCGAGCGCCGGCGAGCCGCCGCTCACGTCATGAACCAGCCGCCATTGATGTCGTAGCTTGCGCCGGCCACCTCAGCCCGCCAATGCATCACGCCGCTCCAACGCTCTCGCGAACAGCCCGGACGATCCAGTCGACCTGGGGCAGGACCTCGCGCTCGAGCGCTGGCGCCATCGGCAGCGGAGTGTTGAGCGCGCCGACTCGCCGGATCGGCGCCCGCAGCTCGTCCGGGATCTGCTCCGCGACCAGGGCAGCGACCTCGGACCCGAAGCCAGCCCGTCGCGGCGCCTCCTGGACGACGACGAGGCGCCCGGTCCTGGCCACCGAAGCGAGCACGGCCGCTTCATCGAGGGGGACGAGCGTGCGCAGGTCGACGACCTCGACATCGATGCCGTCGGCGGCGAGCTGCTCGGCTGCCCTGAGCGAGAACGGCACCATCCGGGACCACGCCACGACGGTCACGTCCGAGCCACGGCGCTTGACGTCGGCTGCCCGAAGGGCACGAGGTGCTCGCCGTCAGGCACGTCCCCGGTGTCCAGGTACATGCTCTTGTGCTCGATGAAGATCACCGGGTCGTCGAGGCGGATGGCCGTCTTCAGCAGTCCCTTCGCGTCGGCCGGGGAGGCGGGCATCGCCACCAGCAGGCCGGGGATGTGGGCGAAGAGGGATTCGAGGCTCTGGCTGTGCTGCGCTGCGGCGTTCTTGTACCCGCCCCCCGGCATCCGGATGACGAGCGGCACCTTCACCTGGCCGCCGGTCATGTAGCGGATCTTCGCGACCTGGTTGGCGATCTGGTCCATGGCCAGGAAGGCGAAGTCGAGGAACATGAGCTCGGCCACGGGACGAAGGCCCATCAGGGCGGCGCCCAGCGCAACGCCGACGATCCCGTTCTCGGAGATCGGCGTGTTGAGGACCCGGTCGTCGCCGAACTCGGTCGAGAGCCCCTCCGTCACCTTGAACGTTCCGCCCCACGGCTCGCGAAGGTCCTCCCCAACGAGAAGGACCGCCGGGTCGCGCTCCATCTCCTCGCGGAGCGCCTGGTTCAGGGCCTCGCGGTAGCGCAGGCGGGTCATCGGGCACTCTCCCCGGTCCCGGCCGACCACCCTGCGAGCCAGGCGAACTGCGGATCGCTGAAGACGTCTTCCCGCGCCCACTCCGGGGGTGGCTCGGGCTGCGCCTCCGCCCAGGCGATGGCTTTCCCAATCCGCTCGTTCACCGCCGCGTCCACGGCATCGAGCTCGGCGGCCGTCGCACCACCCGACTCGACGCAGGTGCTGCCGAACGCGCTCGATGGGGTCGCGCGCCCGCCAGGCCGCCACCTCCTCCTTCGGCCGGTAGGCACCGGTGTCGCCGATGTTGTGGCCGTACCAGCGGTACGTCGCGCACTGCAGGAAGCCCGGGCCCGCCACCCTGGCGCGCCCGGGCGACCGCCCGCGCGGCAGCGTCGGCCACCGCCTCCAGGTCGTTGCCGTCAACGGCCTCCGCCGGGATCCCGTAGCCCTCGACGTAGCGCACGACATCGGGCATCGACTGGTACGCGTCGCGGGGCGTGGACTCCGCGTACTGGTTGTCCTCGCGAACGAACACGAGCGGCACCTTCCAGAGCGAAGCCATGTTCAGCGCCTCGTGGGACGCGCCGGTGGCGATGGCCCCGTCCCCCGCGTACGCGACCATCACCCGGTCGCCTCCCTGCCGCTTCAGGGCGAGCGCCGCGCCGACCGCGATGGGCAGACCGGCCCCGACGATGCCGTTCGCACCCAGGACGCCGTGGGCCACGCTCGCGATGTGCAGCGAGCCGCCCTTCGCCCGGCAGGTGCCCCCGACGTGGCCGTACACCTCGGCGAACATCCCCTCGACCGGCACCCCCTTGGCGATGACGTCGCCGTGGTTGCGATGGGGAGCGGTGATGACGTCGTCCTCGCGGAGCATGAGGCTCACGCCGGTGGGGACCGCCTCCTGCCCCACCGACACGTGCATGAAGCCGGGAAGCTTGCCTCGCCCGTGGAGCTTCCTGATCGACTCCTCGAAGCCCCGGATGAGGAGCATCGTCTCGTAGCCACGGAGCAGCTGCTCCGCCGTCAGCGGCATGGGCTACCCGTCCTTCAGCGGCCCCTGGTAGTCCCAGGAGCCGCCGGCCATGAAGCCGCCATCCACCAGGATCGTCTGCCCGGTGATGAAATCGCTCGCCGGCGAGACGAGCAGAATCGCCGCCCCCACGAGGTCGTCGGGAACACCCGGCCGGCCGGCCGGCGTGCGGTCCATGATCCACGCCCGCTTCCGCGGGTTGCCCCAGATGGCTTCCTCGTTGATCGGCGTGATCATGATGCCCGGCGCGAGGCAGTTCACCTGGATGTTGTCGGGCGCCCATTCCGCGGCCATCGTCTTCGCCATCTGCCCGACCGCGCCCTTGGCCGCACCGTATACCGAGACGCCGGCAAGGCCGTAGAAGATGTTGAGCGAGCCGATGTGGAGGATCTTGCCCCCGCCATGCGCCTTCATGATCGGGTGCGCCGCCTGGGACAGGAAGAAGGGCGCTCGCTGGTCCACGGCCACGATGCGGTCGAAGCCTTCGGGCGTGGCCTCGAGGATAGATCCGCGGTAGGGAATCCCGGCGCAGTTCACCAGGATGTCGAGCCGGCCGAACGCCTCGTGGACCTCCCGGATCAGCCCGCGGCACTCCTCGACGCTGGCCAAGTCGGCGACGAACGTCCGGTAGCGCCCGCCGACCTCGTCGAGCAGCGCCCGTGCGGTGCCCAGCTGGTCTTCGCTTCGGTCGTGAAGGGCGATCTGTGCACCGGCCTGCATGAAGGCGACGGCCAGCGTCCGGCCGATGCCCCCGCCGGACCCGGTGACGAGGGCGACCCGACCGTCCAGGCGGAGGAGATCCGGGTACGAGGGTATCGCGGGCATCGTGGGACCTCCTGGCTGCATGGGATCTCGCGGCGGCCCCGCTACCACCCCTCGCCCTCGTGCAGGGTGTACGACTCGGGGCTGGTCGGGGGCGAGAACACCGAGCACGTCCGCATCCGGGTTGAACCGGTGTTGCGCACCATGTGGCGGGAATTGGCCGGGAACATGACGGCGTCGCCGGCCTTGAAGGGGGCCACCTCGCCGTCCACCAAGGCCTCGCCCTCGCCCTCGAGGATGAAGATGAACTCCTCGATATCGCGATGGCTGTGCAGCGGCCGGACGACCGCCCCGGGAGGGCAGTCCATGACGGCCATCGAGACGTTCCGGGCGCCGATGGTTTCCGGCGTCACCAGCCACTGGAGCTTGCGGCCCGGAAGGTCCAGCGCGGGGAATCGTGTCAAGCGAGGCAATGCGGATAGTCATCGTCGGGTCTCCAGCTGATTGATGGCCTGGTCCAGCTCCTCGAGCGCGAGCGCCCGGAGCTCGTCGTTCAGCGAGCCGCCATGCCACTCGGTGACGTTCTCCATCCACGACACTCCCTTGCCCTTTACCGTATCGCAGATGATGACGGCGGGTCTGCCGGGCCCGTGGGCGGCCCAGCGAGCGTCGATCACGTCGAGAAGAGCCGCGACGTCGTGTCCGTCGGTGCGGAACACCTCCCAGCCGAAGGCCCGCCACTTGTCGGGCAGCGGGTCGATGCCCACGATGTCGGCCACGAAGCCGTCCACCTGGAGGCGGTTCTTGTCCACGAAGACGGTGAGGTTCCCGACCCCGTAGTGGGCCGCGGCCATGGCCGCCTCCCAGACCATGCCCTCCTGCATTTCGCCGTCGGACATGAGGACGTACACGTTGAAGGGGACCCGCGACTGGCGGCTGGCGAGGGCCATGCCGAGGCCGACCGAGAGCCCGTGGCCCAGCGACCCCGAGGTCATGTCCAGGCCGGGGGTCTTGCGGAAGTCGGGGTGGCCCTGCAGGATGCTGCCGATCCTGCGGAAGGTCTTGAGGATTTCGGGGTCGAAGTAGCCACGGCGGGCGAGAGCGGCGTAGACGATCGGCGCGCAGTGGCCCTTGGAGAGGACGAGACGGTCGCGCTCCTCCCAGGTCGGACGGGCCGGGTCGATCCTCATGACGTGCCAGTAGAGCATGGCCACGATCTCGGCCGACGAGAAGGAGCCGCCGAGGTGTCCGCTCCCGGCGTTGTAGACCATGTCCACCACGTCGCGGCGCAGCTCATAGGCCTTCCTGGAGAGGAGCCCGACCAGGGCCGCGCGATCGGCGGCCGCGCCCCCGGGCTGGAGCGCCTCCGAGTCCTGCCCGATCATCGCTGGGACTCTCCTTCCGTCTCCGTCCGGCGAGCGGCCACCAGTTCCCGCGCCGCGCGGACGACCGCCCGGGCGTCGATGCCGAACTTCGCCCGCAGCTCGTCGTTCTTGCCCGACTCCGTGAACACATCCTGGATGCCGAGGGCCCGGAACGCCGGGGCGAGGCCGGCCCGAACGAGGGCATCACAGGCCGCGGAGGCGAGGCCGCCGATGACGTTGTGGTCCTCGAGGGTGACGAGGGCGCCGGTCTTGCGCACGGAGGCTTCGAGAAGGGCGGCATCGAGCGGCTTGAGGGTCGGCATGTCGATGACCTCGGCGTCGATGCCCTCCGCGGCAAGCGCGCCGGCCGCGTCCACCGCCCGGGCCAGGGCGATGCCGTACGTGGCGATGGTGACGTCCCGCCCCTCGCGCACCCGGTAGCCCCTCCCGATCTCGAAGGCAAGGCCGGGGTCGTGGATCGCGGGCGTGTTCTCGTACTCCATGCGGATGTAGACGGGGCCTTCGTACTCGTACGCAGCGCGCGCCATCTTCGTCGCGATGACCGGATCGGAGGGGGACAGGACCACCAGGTTGGGGATGCTGCGGGTGATCCCGATGTCTTCGATCGACTGGTGGGTGGCGCCGTCCTTGCCGTTGCTGAGGCCGGCGTAGCCGCCGATGATCTTGGCGTTCAGGCGCGGGTAGCAGATGGACGTGCGCAGCTGTTCCACCGCCCGCGTCGAGGTGAAAATCGAGAAGGCGAAGGCAAAGGGGATGCGCCCCGCTGCGGCAAGGCCGGCCGTCACGCCCATCATGTTCTGCTCGGCCACCCCGAAGTCCCAGAAGCGGTCCGGGAAACGGTCGCGGTAGTTGCGAGTGAGCGTTCGACGCGAGACATCGGCGTCCACCATGACGATGCGGTCGTCCGTCTCGCCGAGCCGGATCAGCTCGTTCATGAACGGAACACGGGGGTCCTCGCCCCCCACGTCCATGAAGGCGTCGTAGTGCTTCACGGTCGGTCGGTCAGACACCGTGCCTCCTCCCCCAAGTTGCGTCGAGGAACCGCCACCGGCGCGGGTGCCAGGGCGACCGGTCGCCCAATACACCGGACAGGGTAAGGACGACGAAAGGCTGTGTCAATGTACCCATCCCAGCGGGCCGAGCTCACTTACTCCTCGGCCTTGCGTTCCATGCGCAGGTCGGGCATGCCCGTGGTGTCCACCCGGAAGCGGAACCGGTCGCCCCGGTAGAGGGCCTGCGTGGATCGAAGCGGTTCCATCTCGAGCGAGAACGCCACGCCGCTGATGAAGACGAGGGGGGAGCCGGTTCGGACGGCGAGCAGGCGGGCATCCTCGGGCGAAGCCAGCACGGCCTCGATCGTGTCGTTCGTGTAGGTCACCCGCGCTCCCGCCTTGACCATGAGCTGGGTGAGGGACCCGCTGAGATCGCCCTGCAGGATGGCCGCGAACCGGGCCGGAACGTACGAGCGGTGGATGGCCGCCGGCTCCTCGTCGATGAGGCGGAGGCGGCGCACGAGCACGATCGGGGAGCCCGGGGTGATCCGCAGGTCGCGGGCGACCGTGCCCGGCGCCGGGACCATACCGGCGTCGAGGACGCGCGTGCTCTGCCGGACGCCCTGGGCGGTCATGGCGGCGGAGAAGCTCAGGAGCTGCGACGGGCCGTGGGCGATCTTCGGCTGGGCCACGAACGTGCCCTTGCCCGGCTGGCGGAAGAGGATCCCGTCGGCGACAAGACGGTCGAGCGCCTTGCGCGCGGTCATGCGACTGACGCCGAAACGCTCGGACAGCTCGCTCTCCGAGGGGACCCGCGCCATGGGCCCCAGCTCGCCCGATTCGACGAGACCGCGGAGCTCCTCCTCGATCTGCAGGTACAGGGGGATCGGCGAATTCGACTGTCACCGTCATGGTCGGCTGGCCGCCTCCCGGGCCGTGCGGACCATCTGGTGGCTGATGCCCGCGAGACCGCGGGCCGCTTCGCGGTAGGTCGCGTACACGCGATCGTAGATCGGCACCCACGTCGATTCAGGCTCGACCGGCTCGAGCGTCGGGCGGGCAGCCGCCAGCCGTTCGCGGAGATCCTGGCCGCTCGCCGCGGCCGCCGCGATCTGGGCTGCGCCGACGGCCGGCCCCTGGGGGTCGCGAGGCTGCCGGGTGTGTCGAGCACGGACGCGAGGATCGTGCGCCACAGCCGGCTGGTGGCTCCACCTCCGGTGAAGACCGGCCGCGCCACGCTGATGCCCAACCCGGACAGCTGATCGCGGCAGTCGCGGATGGACAGGGCGACGCCCTCGAGCACCGCGCGGGCCAGGTGCGATCGCTGGTGCGCGCTCGAGACGCCCAGGAACGCCGCGCGCAGATCGGGATCCCAGTACGGGCTGCGCTCTCCCTCGAGGAAGGGAAGGAAGAGCACCCCCTCGGACCCCGGCGGCACCACCGACGCGAATTCGTCCATCTCCGCGTACGTCGCCGCCGGCTCGCCGCGAGCTGCGGCGAACACGGTCTCGCGCAGCCACGCGTAGGCCGTGGCGGCGGTGTTGGTGGCTGTCATCTGGTACCAGCGGGCCGGGATCGCGCACGGGTACGTGAGGACCGCCGGGTTCGGATGCGGTCTGTCCAGGACTGCCACCACCGTCCCGGTGCTGGCGATCTTCACCAGCCCGCTGCCGGGCTCGGTCGCGCCGAGCGAAACCAGTTCGGCCGCCGTGTCGGTGGCCCCGACCGCCACCGGCGTCCCGGCCGGTATGCCTGTGATCGCCGCCCATTCGGCCGTCAGCCCGCCGGCGACAGCGGTCGCGGGCAGGACCGGCGCGACCCGATCTCTCGAGAGGCCCGCTTCCTGCAGGAGGTCGTCCGCCCAGTCGCCCGTCAGCTGGTCGAACATGGCGGTCCCCGCCGCGTCGCTCGGGTCGGTGGCCGCCCGCCCCGTGAGCCGGTACGTCAGGTAGTCCTTGGTGACGAAGGCCCTGCGGATCCGCGGCCACATCTCGGGCGAACGCCCGCGCAACCAGGCGAGCTGGGGCAGGGTCCAGGAGGGACCGAGCTGCACGAACGCACGGTCGAAGAGCGCCGGGCCGAACCGCTCGAGCATCCGGGCCGCGGCGTCGGCACTGCGGCGATCGAACGGCAGGATGGCGCGATCCAGCGGCTCGTCGCGCTCGTCGAGGAGCACCATCGTGTGGGCCACCCCGGTGCAGCAGATGCCGCCGACGTCCAACCCCGCCTCCCTGGCGGCGGCCCCGCAGCCCGCCAGCGTGGCGGCGGCCGCGCGGTCCCAATCGCCGGCGTCCTGGGAAACCTCGCCGTCGGTACCGCGGTACGCGGCGTAACCCTCCCACGCGGTGTGAAGGACTGCCCCCGCGTCGCTCAGGAGGACGGCCTTGCAGCCGCTCGTGCCGATGTCGATCCCCACGTACGACGTGCCGTGCACCAGCTGACCACCTCCATCGGTCACTATACAGGTACAGCCGGTTCGGCGAGACATGCCAGACAGCGGACGGCTGGCCGCTCCCCGGTGACAGCAGCGGCGCGCCGACGTGGGGCCCCACAGCCGTCACTCCCGGTCCGCTGGTAGAGTGGGGCCGATGCCCCACGCTCCGCTGTCACCGGCGCTCCGCGACGCGGTCGGGCGACTGGGCAAGGCCGACATCATGGTCGGCATCCCCAGCTACCGGAACGCGGCGACCATCGGCCACGTGGTGCGCGCCGCGCAGGCCGGCCTCGTGCAGTACTTCCCGGACCTCCGGCCGGTGGTGGTCAACGCCGACGCCGGCTCGCCCGACGGCACCCAGCGCGTGGTCGTCGAGACGGAGCCGCCCGACTACGTCGAGCGGATCCTCCTCGTCCGCCCCAGGAACCGGCTCCAGCGCATCAGCCTCACCTACCCGCCGGTGGACGGCGTCGGCGGCAAGGGCGCGGCCATGCGGACGATCTTCGAGATCGCCAACTCGCTCGGCGTGCAGGCGCTCGTGCTCGTCGACTCCGACCTGCGCTCGATCGTCCCCGAGTGGATCGAGCTGCTCGCGGGCCCCGTTCTCAAGGGCGGCTTCGACTACGTCTCGCCGCTCTACACCCGCCACAAGAACGACAGCACGATCACGAACACCGTGGCGTTTCCCCTGACCCGGGCGCTCTATGGGCTGCGCATCCGCCAGCCGATCGGGGGCGACTTCGGGGTGAGCGGCGACCTCGTGCGCCACTACCTCGAGCTCGACGACTGGACGCCCGACGTGAGCCGCTTCGGGATCGACATCTGGATGACCACGCACGCGATCACCGGGGGGTTCGCCGTGTGCCAGGCGCGCCTCGGGGCGAAGGTCCACGACCCGAAAGACCCCGGCGCCGACCTGGGACCGATGTTCGGGCAGGTGCTCGGGACGCTTCTTCGCCTCACCGATGAGAATGCCGAGCGGTGGATCGGGGGCCGCGGCTCCCACGAGGTCCCTGCCTACGGGTTCGAGCGCGTCGGCGACCCCCCGCCGCTCGACGTCAACGTGCTGCGGCTCCTCGACGAGTTCCGGCGGGGCGCCCTGGTCCACGACGAAGCGTGGGCCGTCATGCTCGCCTCGGACACCGCGGAGGTCGTCGCGGAGCTCGCCGAGGAGGCGGGGACGGTCGTGGACGCCGCCGGACGGGCGGACGCACCCACCCCGATCGAGGAGATCCGCTTCGGCTTCCCCGACGAGACGTGGGCGCGGGTCGTGTACGACGTCTGCGTGGCCGCACACGTCGGTGCGCTGCCGCTCGAGCGGATTGTGGCCGCGCTCGTGCCGCTCTACTTCGGCCGCGTCGGAAGCCTGGTGCTCGAGGTCCGCAGCCTCACGGTCGAGCAGGCGGAACAGGTGGTCGAGCGGCAGGCTCGCGCCTTCGAGCTGTCGAAGTCATACCTCGTCGGGCGCTGGCGCCCGACGGCCGACGGCGGAACGGGCTGACCGTGCCGCCCCGAGCAGGCCTCCCGGGCCGCATCCTGATCCCGCTCGCGAACCCGCGCACCGCGGCCGACCTCGTGGCAATCGGCGCTGGGGTCATGGACCGGGCGGGGAGCCTCACCGCGCTCAGCATCGTCGAGGTGCCAGAGGGGATGCCGCTCTCCGAGGGCGCCACGAAGGCCCGCCAGTCGCGGCGGCTTCTCCAGCGCGTCCTCGACTTCGCGCCGGAGGGGGTCGAGGTCCACACCATGGTCCGCATCGGCCGGCGGGCCGCGGAGGGGATCTGCGAGACCGCGGCCGAGGAAGACGCCGACCTCATCATCTTCGGTTGGGGCGGCAAACCCGGCGGGAAGCGCGGCGCCGCCGCGGTCTTCACGCCGACGATCGACGAGGTCGTCCGCGACGCACCGTGCGACATCGCGGTCGTGAAGCAGCGGGGCATCGGGGAGGTGCACCGCATCCTCGTCCCCGTCCGCGGCGGCCCCCACGCCGAGCTCGCGCTGCGGCTCGCCGACGCACTCGGCCGCCGCTTCGACGCCCAGGTGGATGTCCTCCATGTCATCCCGCCCGGCATGGGAGACGCCATGCGCACGCAGGCTGAGCGCGCGCTGGTCGCCATGATCCGGCAGCATGCCCGCGGCCGGTCCACGCCGCTCGTCCGCGAGGGGATCAACGTCCGCAACGTCATCCTGCGCGAGGCCGAGACGGCCGATCTCGTGGTCATGGGCGCGGCGGTGGCGGTCACGGGCAGCGCGGCCGGCGGGGCGAGCCCCACGCGAACCAGGGGTGCCGGGGCCGTGCGCAGGGCAGGCGCGTCGCCGGCGTCCGCGGCGACCCCCGCAAACGGGGCGCTCTTCGGCGCGCTGCCGGAAGCGATCGCCGGCAAGGCGGCGACGACGGTCATCGTCGTCCGCACCCGGGAGACGCCCACGCGCGCGACCTTCGAGCGAGCCGCCCGGCAGGCGGAGACGCTGGAGGCCGTCGGACGCGCGGTCGAGCAGGCGCGCAGCGTACCCGCGCTGGTCGATCGCTGGTTCGCCGAGTCCAACTTCCACCATCGCGAGTACAGCGACCTGCGGCGCCTCGCGACCCTCAAGGAGAAGCAGGGCCTGACCATCAGCCTGGTCCTGCCCACCCTCAACGAGGCGAAGACGATCGGTCCGATCGTGCGCGCCGCGCGACGTGAGCTGGTCGAACGGGTCCCGCTGGTGGACGAACTCCTGGTCATCGATTCGGCGTCGGAAGACACCACGTGCCAGGTCGCCGCTGCCGAGGGGGCCCGGGTCGTCCAGCACGCCGACGTCCTGCCGCAGTACGGGAGCTTCCGCGGCAAGGGTGAGGGGCTGTGGAAGAGCCTTTTCGAGGCGAGTGGCGACCTCGTCGCCTGGTGCGACACGGATGTCCTGGACTGGGACCCGCGCATGGTCTACGGCACGCTCGGTCCGCTGCTCACCGAGCCCCGCATCAGCTACGTGAAGGGCTACTACCAGCGGCCGATCGTCGAGGACGGGGTCCTCAAGGAGGGCGGCGGGGGACGTGTGACGGAACTCGTCGCGCGACCGCTCATCAACCTCTTCTTCCCCGAGCTCTCCGGGATGATCCAGCCGCTGTCGGGCGAGTACGCCGGCCGCCGCTCGCTCCTCGAGTCGATCCCCTTCTTCACCGGCTATGCCGTGGAGATCGGCCACCTGCTCGACGCCCTCGACCGGGTCGGGCTCGAGGGCCTCGGCCAGGTCGACCTGGACCGGCGGGTCCACCGCAACCAGGAGCTGGAGGGGCTGTCGCGGATGAGCTTCGTCATCCTGCAGGCAGTGATGAAGCGGCTGGAGGAGCGCCGGCGGGCGAGGCTGTTCGCGGAGATCGGCTCCACCATGAAGCTGCCGCGGTCCACGCCGACGCGGCTCTCGCTCGAGGTCATCGAGCTGGCCGACCAGGAACGGCCCCCGATGATCCGCATCCCCGAGTATCTCGAGCGGCGCCGGGGCGGCGGGTGAGCCTTCGCGTTCTCGATCGCGCCCGACTCGTTCAAGGGATCGCTCACGAGCGTCGAGGTGGCGCGGGCGCTCGCCGACGGATGGCTGCGTGTGCGCCCGCGCGATCGCGTCGAGCTGGCGCCGCTCGCGGACGGCGGCGAGGGAACGATCGAGGCGATCCTTGCGGCCGGGCGGGGCTGGGCCTCCATGCCGGTCTCGACGCGCGATCCCCTGGGCCGGCCGATCGCGGGACGGTTCCTGCGCGACGGCCCTCGCGGGGTCGTCGAGCTGGCCGACGCGTCGGGGCTGTCGCGGCTGGCGGCCGGCGAGCGAGACGCACTCCGCGCCACGACCTTCGGGACCGGGCTGACGCTCGCCGCGGCGGTCGGGCTCGGTGTGCGGGAGATCGTCCTGGGGGTGGGCGGAAGCGCGACCACCGACGGCGGCGCCGGGTTGCTGTCCGCGCTCGGGGCGCGGTTGCTCGACAGCGAGGGCGGCGACCTGCCGCCGGGCGGGGCTGCGCTGGCACGGCTCCGCCGCATCGACCTTTCGGGAGTGGCTCCGGCGCTGACGGAGGTGGACCTGGTCATCGCATCCGACGTCACCAATCCCCTCCTCGGCGAGCGCGGCGCGGCGGCGGTCTACGGGCCGCAGAAGGGGGCGAGCGAGGCGGACGTCCTCGAGCTCGACCGGGCGCTCGGGCGGTTTGCCGACGTCCTGGAGGCGGCGACCGGGCGATCGGTTCGCGATGTCGCGGGGGCGGGGGCAGCCGGTGGCACGGTCGCCGGGCTGCTCGGGATCGCGGGCCGGTTCGCATCGGTCGAGGTGCAGGCGGGCATCGAGACGGTGATGGAGCTGACCGGCTTTGGCGAGCGCCTGGCCGACGCCGACCTGGTGCTGACCGGCGAGGGCCGCATCGACGAGCAGACGGCCTACGGCAAGACGGCCCTCGGCGTTGCGCGGCGGGCGGCTGCGCACGGCGTCCCGTGCATCGCCGTGGGCGGGTCGGTCACGCCGGAGGGCCGGGCCGTGCTCGAGCGCGTCGGCGCCACCGCCGTGCCGGTGAGCGAGGGACCGGGGACGCTCGAAGCCTCGATGGCAGCCGGTGTTGCGCCAGTGGAACGTTCCGCCGCGCAGATCGCACGCCTCATTTCGGTCGGCGAGCGGCTCGCAGGGCGCGCGTGAGCGCCGCTCCGCCGATCGAGGAAGAGCGGCCGGGGCTCGTCGGGTTCGTGCTCGATGCGCTGGCCAGTCTCTACGGCGTCCCCGAGTGGGCGCCCCGGCGCGACCCGACCGACGAACTCGTCCTGACGATCCTGTCGCAACACACGAGCGACCTGAACGCGGAGCGCGCCTTCGGCGATCTTCGCCGCCGGTTCCCCACGTGGGACGAGGTCATGGCCGCTCCCCAGGAAGGTGTCGCTGCCGCGATCACCTCGGGCGGGCTCGCCGCCCAGAAGGCGCCGCGAATCCAGCACGCGCTTCGGCGCATCCACGCCGAGCGCGGCGACTACGGTCTTGCGTTCCTCGCGGAACTGGATCCGCACGAAGCCCGCGCCTGGCTCACCCGCCTCGACGGCGTCGGCCCCAAGACCGCGTCGGTCGTCCTGCTCTTCTGCTTCGGGCTGCCACTCATGCCGGTCGACACGCACGTTCACCGCGTCACCGGCCGGATCGGCCTGATCCCCCCGGGGACCACGGCGGACCGCGCCCACGACCTCGCGCTCGAGATCCTGCCCCTCGACCGCGTCTACGAGGCACACGTCAACCTCATCACCCACGGCAGGCGGACCTGCACCGCCCGCCGGCCGGCATGCGACCGGTGCCCGGTCGCACCACGCTGCCGCCACCTGGACCCGCGCGCACACTGACCCCTGCGGTCATCCTCTGAACTCCGCGTGCCCCCTCTGACGTGCCGGGGGCCGCGTGCTCGGGGACTCGGGCCCTGGGCGGACAGGGTACCTTTGCGGCTCCCCGCCCGGTACGAATGGGTAAGTCCCCATGCCCGGCGTCAGCGGCTACGGTTTATCCGTCTCGGGGGCAGGTCCCTCGAGATGGAGTAGAGGCACCCTTGATTGTGGGAGCCACGATGATGTCGAGACGGGAGCGCCGGGGCCTGTCGCCCCCTCGGTCGCCAGCGGCGCCGTGCCTGCCGACGCAGCGGCAACACACATCTCGACGGGCCCGTGTGGCCGCCCGCGACACGCGGGGGCAGGCGCTCGTCGAGTTCGCCCTCATCCTCCCGATCTTCCTGGTCCTGGTGATGGGGGTGCTCGAGTTCGGCTTCCTCCTGAACGCCGTGCTCGGGGCAAACTTCGCGGCTCGTGACGCCGCGCTGCTCGCCGCGGAGGCCGGCAGCGCCCCCGGAGCCGATTGCGTCATCCTCCAGAGCGTCGATGGGGACATCAGCGCGCCGGCGGCCGACTCCCGCATCGTCCAGGTATCCATCTATCGGTCCGACCACAACGGCACGCAGATCGGAGGCTCGGCGAACGTCTACGACCGTTCCGGGTCCACGACCTGCACCTACCCGGACGATTCCACCCTCACGGTGCCGTACACCCTGGTGTCGTCCGGTTACCCGGAAGAGGACCGCTGCAACTACATCGGGGGCTGCCCTGCCCTCGGCCGCACGCAGCTGGACACGATCGGGGTCGCGATCACGTATCACTATCCCTGGCACACCCCGCTGGCGGGCCTCCTGCAGATGCTCCCGGGCCACGGGGTTCCCCCGGGGGCGCCGCTGCCCGCACCCGGCTACGACATCGTGAAGTCGAGCATCATGCGGATGGAGCCGGTGCTGTAGGGAGGGCATGGCGATGTCGCTCACGGCGCGCTTCACGCAACGTCTTCGCCGGGTCGCCGGAGGGCATCGCCCTTCGAGCGCAGGCCAGGCCCTCGTCGAGTTCGCCTTCATCATCCCGTTGTTCCTCCTCCTCCTGCTGGGGATGATGGAGTTTGGTGTCGCGTTCAACCGGCAGCTCACCCTGGAGTACGCGACGCGCGAAGGCGCGCGCACGGGCGCAGCGCTCGTGAACGGCGGCGGGACGCTCGGGTGCAGCTCCGGTCAGTCTCCCAACGCGGCAACCGTGGACCCGCAGATCATCGCGGCGGTGGAGCGAGTGCTCAAGGAACCGCCGAACGACGTGCCCATCCTCCGCCCGATCGACATCAGCCAGGTCCAGGGGATCCGGATCTTCGAGGTCACGACCTCGGGGACGATCACCGGCAAGGGCAACGACTGGGCGTACAGCGCGGGCGCCGGGCCGGTCATCGACGGTCAGAACCTCGATTTCGTCCAGGGCTCGGTTTCGTGGTCCGCGTGCAGCCGCAGCAACGCCAACCCTCCGGGATCGATCGGCGTGAGCATCGTCTACCGGTACAACTTCATCACGCCGCTCGGGTCCCTCAACCAGCTGCTGGCGCGAATGTGGGGGAACCAGCAGAACCCACCCCTCAACACCACGCTCACGATGGGTGACCGCACCATCATGCAGCTCAACCCCACGCAGTAGAGAGCCAGAGGCACGTCCATGGACGGTCGCATCGCATCCCTCGCCCGTCGTCTCGGACGGCGCGACCAGAAGGGTGCCGCCGGGGCTCCGGGCCCGACGGATGAGCACTCCACCAGGCAGCGCTCCCGCCGCCGATCGCAGGGCCAGGTCCTAGTCCTCTTTGCGGTCGGGATCTTCGTGCTGACCGGGACGGTCGCCCTGGTGATCGACGTGACTTGGTACTGGGCCAATACGCTCAAGGTGCAGCGCGCAGCGGACGCCGCAGCCCTCGCGGGGGTCATCTACCTGCCCGGCGATGTGGCCAAGGGCGTGACCACCTCCCGGGGCGAGGCGACGAAGAACGGCTACACCAACGGCACGCAACCGATCACCTGCCAGAACTCGTCCATCCGGACGGTGGTGGTGACGCCGACGCAGGACACGGCCAACGCGCGGAGGATGAACGTCACCGTATCGGCCCCCGTCCCGACGTTCTTCATGCGCATCTTTGGAATCGACTGCATCCAGGCGACACGCCGGGCCAAGGCGGAGTTCGTGCTGCCCGTGCCGATGGGCAGCCCGGAGAACTACTACGGCATCAACGAGCTCCAGCGCAACGCCAAGTCGACGCTCCCGGTCCCCGATGCGTCAGGCGCGGGCAACCTGGCCCCCAAGGGCTTCTGGGGCGGCGTCTTCACGAAGGGCGCAAACCGGGCGAACGGCGACGCCTTCTCGCCGATGTACAACCCGAGCCCGACGGCGAACGTGAACTACGACCCCAACGGCTACATGTACACGGTGGAGATCCCAGCTGCCGACACGAACGGCCGCGTCTACCTGTTCGACCCGATGTTCTGCGCTACGTCGCGCAACACCTCGGGCGGGTACTACGGGACGGGCGATCACTGGGTGGGCGGTTCGGCAACCACGCCGCCTGGTGTCTCCACGTACTACCGGCTCTACAACATGAACGACACGCCGTACGACTGGGGCGACGACTCCCTCGTCGCCAGTTCGGGCACGTTGTTCGAGAACAACCTGGTGGTAGACCGCAGCGGGGACTATGGGCTGAACCAGTGGGGCGACCAGAACCAGAACCCCACCGTCGCGTACGCCCCGGACTGCGCCGCCAGCCCGTACCACAACCAGTGGTGGACCCTGGCGTCGGGCCTGAGCGCCGGACTCTATCGGCTGCAGGTGACGACCACGAACGCCGGCGACGGGTCGATCAACGCCAGCACGAACGCCGAGAACATGTTCGGGATCGAGGTCACCGCGTCCGGCTCGACAACGCCGCGGATCTACGGCTCCGGCAAGATGTGCGCCTACACGAACCTCGTGGCCGGGACCCAGCGCTTCTACCTCGCCCAGATCGACGGGGTCCACGGCGGCAAGACCATGCAGATCGACCTGTTCGACCCCGGTGACGTCAGCGGAACCGCCACCATGAAGATTTACAGCCCGTACGGCGGGAGTTACAACGCGGCGACGTTCAGCTACACGGCGTCGAACGGGAGGAGCGGCAACAACGTCACCTCGATCACGACCGCCTCGGGCGGCACCAGCTACTACAACAACGCCTGGATCACGATCTACGTGAAGCTTCCCGCCGACTACGGCACCAAGAACCTCACCCCGGCGGGCGAGCCCGGCCCCGGCTGGTGGAAGATCCAGTACGACGTGAGCGGCGGCAATGACACGACGACCTGGATGGTGAGCATCCGCGGCAACCCGGTGCACCTCATCGTCCCGTAGCCGCCGCACGGTCCGGCGAGAATCCCCGCGTCGCCCAAAGCCCGGCGCCGCCCTGGGCGCCGTGCTCCCCGTGCGTCGGGATGTGGCGCCGCACAGGAGGCCACGTGTGAGCTGGCCAGCCCCGGAGACGGGGACCGGCGGACCCGTTTCTGCCACGGATCCCGACGGGGCGGGCGCGGGCGCGGGTCAGGTCACGGCGCCAGGCCCATTCGCTGCTCCTGGGACATCGGAGCGCGTGGAACTGCTGGCCGCCAACATGCTCGTCCGCGGCTCACTGGCCCTGGGCGCCTTCAACCGCGTGTCCGACTGCCTCAACCTGCAGCACGGTCTCCTCGCACTCTCGGATGTCGAGATCCTGTCGCCGCGGCACCGGACACTGGCAGGCTCAGTACCGACGCTCAGCGTCTTCCGGGAGCACCTCTACGTCGTCGGCCAGCGGCAGACCGGCGCGTCGTCCGCCGCTCACCCTGCGGCGGTCATCCCGAAGCTGAGGCGCCAGATCACCTTCGTGCTTCCCGGCGTCGTGGCGCACGGGTCGATTCACCTTCCGATGGACGGGTCGCTCCTGGCCTACCTGGAGTCGCACGACCCGGCGTTCGTGCCGATGTCCGACGTCGAGGTTGTCGCAGCAAGCGGCGAGCCCATTGCGCGCTACGCCTTCGCGCTCGTCAACCGCGAGGCCGTCATCGCGGCACGGGCGGACGATGCAGGTTCGGCCGAGGACGACATCCGGACGACGTGATGCCTGGCCGTCCTAGGCCTAGGGACGGGCACGCGGGCAGCTCGAGGCAACCCCGGGAGTGCCCGCCGGATGCTGTGGCTGTGCTTCCCGGGGCCGGCTCCGCGGCTACTCGAGGTCGGCGTCGAGAGTGATCGCGAGGTTCCCCTTCAGCGCCCCGGACACGGGGCAGCCCTGGCTGGCGCCCTCCGCCGCCTTGATGAAGGCATCGCGCGTCATGCCGGGGACCTTGCCGCGCACCTTGATGTGCGACTCGGCGATCTTCCAGCCGCCGGCGTCCTGCTCTGCGAACGTCACGGTCACGTCGGTGGAGAGCCGCTCGGCGGTGTAGCCCTCGCCCGCCAGCCCGCCCGACAGGGCCATCGAGAAGCACGAAGAGTGCGCCGCGGCAATGAGCTCCTCGGGCGTGGTCATGGGGTCGTCGGACGAGGTCCGGGCTTTCCAGGTGACGGGGAGCCGGGGAAGCGCCTTGCTGCCGACCTCGAACGTGCCGGATCCCTCGAGAAGGTTGCCCTGCCAGACGGCGGATGCGCTGCGGTTCGCCTTGCGGCCCATGATCGTGCTCCTTCCCTGTGTGGCGTCGTGTGCGTGGTCGTGTGCGTGGGCGCGGCCCTACGGCTCGGCCGTGAGGCGCGCGGGATCCTCCAGGAGGCCGAGGACGTCGCCGAGGAACGCGGCGCCCGGGGCCCCGTCCACGACCTGGTGGTCGATGGTGAGGCTGAGGACCGCGAGGTTCCGCGGAACGACGACCCCGTCGACGACGGCCGGCCGGAGCCGGCCTCGGCCCATGCCGAGGATCGCCGATTGGGGCGGGTTGATGACCGGGGTGAAGGCGTCGATGCGGTAACCGCCGAGGTTCGTGACGGTGAAGCACCCGCCCAGCAGCTCGTCGAGGCTGAGCCGCCCCGTCCGGGCCTTCTCGGCAAGCTCGGCGATCTCGATGTTCAGCTCGGCGAGGCCCTTGCGGTCGGCGTTGCGGATGATCGGCGCGACGAGCCCTTCGGTGAGCGCGATCGCCACGCCGATGTCGATCTGGGACGGGTAGAGGAGCTGACCCTCGACCAGGATCGCGGTCATCCTCGGGTGGTCGCGGAGCGCGATCGCGCAGGCCCTGATGGCAGCCTCGGTGTAGGAGGCACGACGCCCCCAGGCCTCCGTGAGGCGCTTCAGCTCGGCCCCCAGCGCCGTCAGGTCGGCCTCCGCGGTCAGCGTGAGCTGAGCAGTCGTGGCAAGGCCGGTGCGCATCCGGTTCGCGATGATCCGGCGCATCTGGGTCGGCTTCTCGACCCGCTGCACCGGGAAACCCGGGATCACCGGCAGCTCGCCGGGCTCCGCGCCCGGAGTTCCTGGATTCACGCTCATGCCCGTCCTGCCGCTAGCGCTGCTGCCCGAAGATCCGCAGCATCATGAGGAAGAGGTTGATGAAGTCGAGGTAGAGGGAGAGAGCGGCCACGACCGATGCGTTCTGGGCGTTCTGCACCCAGTTGAGCCGGCCGGTCTTGATCCGCTGGACGTCCCACGCCGTGAGGCCGGTGAAGATGAGGACGCCGACGATCCCGATGATGAAGCTGAGCGTGGTGCCGCCGATGAAGATGTTCACCAGCGACGCCACGATGATCCCGATGAGCCCGACGAAGAGGTACCCGCCCAGGCTGGTCAGGTCGCGACGCGTGACCGCGCCGTAGAGCGCCGCCGCGCCGAAGATGGCGGCTGCGCCGATGAAGGCCGACGTCACCGAGGCCACCGTGAACGACAGGACGATCACCGAGAGCGTCGCGCCGGTCAGGGCGGCGTAGACGAAGAGCATGAGCACGGCCACGCTGGAGCTCATCCGGTTGATGGCCGCGGTCAGCACGATGACGAGCGCGAACTGGCCGATGAGGAGGATCCACCACCAGTCCATGACCGTCGCGAGCGCCGCCTCGTTCGCGATCGTCATGGCGGCCGTCGCCGCGCTCACCAGGAGCGCGAGGAACATCCACACGAACGCGGCGGTGAGGTAGCCCTCGCGAGGGACGGTGATCGCACCGGCGGTGCCGGCGGCCCCGGCCGAGCCGGTGGCGTACCCGTAGGTGGCGGGGTTCGGCCCCTGCTCGCGAACCTCGGATCGGTTCTGGTCGTAGGGGTTCTGGTTGAACACGGGTTCCTTACTCCTTGCTGCGACCCCTGCGGTCGTTGTCACTAGTGTACGGATGAACACTCGGGCGCGGATTGGCACCGCCATGGGAGCTCACCCCGCGAGCTCAACCCCGAAGCGTGGTCGAGGGCCTTGTCTCCCCGGCTTCGGCCACGCGGGCGAGGACCCACAGGAGGTCCGCGAGGCGGTTGAGGTAGGCGATGCACCATTCCCCGGGCAGCAGGCCCGCAGCACGGACGCTCACGGCGCGCCGCTCCGCTCGGCGGACGGCGGTGCGGGCGACCTCGAGGGCCGCGGAGACCCGGGTCTCACCGGGGATGACGAAATCGCGCGGCATCGCCACCGCGCGCTCGTGCTCGCCGAGCGCCGCCTCGAGCGCGTCGAGCATCGGGGCCGACACACGGCTGACGCCGTCCTCGAGCCGGTCCCACTCCCCGGGGCTGCAGGCGAGCTCGGCGCCCGCGACGAACAACTCCCGCTGGAGCCGCAGGACGAGATCCGCCAGGCCGGCCAGCGGCGGAGGAAGCGAGCCGTGGTCGGCCAGGGCGCGCAGCTCGGCGCGTGCTACGCCGAGCGCGGCAACCGCCTCGTCGATCGACCCGCTCGCCTCGGTCTGCAACTCGTCCTTGAGGATGCGCGACCCTCCGAAGAGCAGGCCGGTCGTGCCGTCGTCCCCGAGGCCCGTGGCGACGGCGCTCCGGCGGATGGCGGGCCGGCGTGCGCTCACCAGATGAGGCCCGCGTCTCGCGGGTCCCAGCGCTCGGCCAGCAGCGTCACCTTGACGTCGTGACCGACGACCTCTTCGGCCGCCTCCTTCACCTGCTGGAGCATGGACCCGGCGTACGGACAGAACGGCGTCGTCAGGATCATCTTGATCTCGGTGGTGCCGTTGCCGATCACGACCTGCCTGATGAGGGCCAGCTCGACAACGTTCATCCCGATCTCGGGATCCACCACCGTGCGGAGCGCGTCGAGAACGGCGAGCTCGGTCGCCCGGCGAACCGGGTCGAAGGCAAGTCCGGCGCTCTCGGTCGGGGCGGGCTCTGGCGGCACCGGGCCGGGGCCCGGTCGTTCGGTGGCAATGTCACTCATGCGCTGACGTCCCTGCGTGGAAGGTTCGCCGACATCCTACCACGCAATTCCGACTAATTCAGTCAGAAACGTCTGGCCCTCGGAAGCCGCCGTCCGGGCCCAGGAGATCCACGTAGCGCTCGGGATGCTGGGCCGCATACCGGTACGCCTCGGCGACGCCGATCGACTTCAGTTCCGGGTGCTCGGCGACGATCCGCGACGGCGTCATGCCGGCGGCGCGCATCTCCAGCAGGTTACGGACCGTCAGGCGGGAGCCATAGCAGAATGGCTCGCCGTTCATGACGAGCGGATCGACCTTCACCCACTGGATCGTCATCGCCAGCCCCCTACCAGCCCGCGATCCCGGAGGCCTTCCAGAAGAAGCCCGCGAGCGGGTTCCGCCGGCGATCGCCCTGCAGGTGCCGCGGCCGGTCGAGGACGGCGACCATCGCTGCCACGAGGCGGTCGACCTCCCCCGCCGCCTCCGGTCCCACCAGCGGTCGCACCGCGTCCCCGAGCCCGAGGAATAGCGTCTCCAAGTCCTTCATGGGCATGCCCCGGCGGCGCATCACCGGCACGATCCACGACGCATACTCGACTGCCCACGCGTCCTCACCTGTCTCGAGCGCTCGGGCAAGCTGCTCCGCGTGGCGCTCACCATCCCGCACCAGCCGGCGAACCATCGGTTCGTCGTAGCGGGCGCCCAGTCCGGGATCGCGGGCGAACGCCGCCTCGACCGCGCTCAGCGCGACAGAGGCGCGATCCGCGCGGAACCGCGCGGCCGCCGCGGCATGTTGGACGGGTGTGGCGGGCGGGAGCCCGCGCGCAGGATGACTCATCGGGGCACCAGTGTACCGGGCCGGTCCGCGAACATCCGGCTCATGGCGCTCCGCCGGGGCCTTCGGCGAGGTCCTCGCGGATCCCTGACGGGGTGAGCTGCTCGGTGAGCAGCCGCAGGAAGCGGGAGCGTGCCCCCTCCGGTGACCCTGCCGCGTCGCACCAGCCGGCCAGCAACCGTTCGCCTCCGGCGTAGCTGAACACGTACGTGCGCCAGAGGGGGTGCTCGAGGAACCGGAGCCGCCGCTCTGCTCGATCGGGATCCATGAGCGCCTCGTCCTCCAGGAAGCGGCGCACCTCGTCGCGCGACTCCCCGTCGGCGTGGAGACGCAGCGCAGCGTCCCCGCCCGCGCCGCGGATGCGGTGGAGCGCATCGCCGATGGCGACCTGGCGCGTCGCATCGTCCTCGTCCGCCTCGATGCCGGCCAGCCGGTAGGCGCCACCGAGCAACATCCGCCACGCGTCCGCGTCGATGACGAAACGGCGCCCCAGCTCGGCCAGGCCCTCGCTCACGTAGCACTCCGGGGTGTTGATGAGCAGGACGGCGGCTTCGAGCCGGCGCTGCTCGTGGACGAGTCGCTGTTCCTTCCACGCGTGCTCGAGGTGGTGCCCCGGGAAGGTCTCGTGGCTGAGCGTCGCCACGAGGTCATGGGGACGGAGCGGGAGGTCGACGTTGATGTCGATCCGCGAACGGAGGCCGCCGTCGTACCAGTTGTAGCCGCTCCACGGCTGGCCGGTGACGAGGTTGACGGCCACCGATTCCCCGGCGGGCGCCGGGAAACGGATCTCGGACGCCTCGCGGAGGCGCGGCACGAACCAGTCGACGATCGTGCGCACGCGGTCCGCCGGGATGACGAACCGTGCGTCCCACGCATCCAGCCGGCTCCGCAGGTCCCCGGCTCCCGGGAGCAGCCGATCGAGGTCCTGGCGGACGGACGCGTAGGTCTCGCCGGGCAGCGGTTCGGGGGAGGCGTCGAAGCAGCGCGATACGAGCTCGACATACGGCAGATCGATGCCGGTGAGGAGCAGGGCCTGCGTCTCGAGCGCGACGAGCTGGCGGTCGATCCAGCGCGCGCGGTCCGGCTCGGCTGCTTCCGCCGAAACGCGGCCGCGCAGCTCCGCGGCGTCCCCGGCCAGGCGGACGGGCGGCCGCAAGCTCTCCGTGTCGACCCGCGCCTTCAGGTCGCGCGGGCCGACGTACGCATCGACGAGCCCCGGCGCGTGCTGATCGAGCCGAAGCGCCAGCAGGATGTAGTCGCGCGCGATTCGGTCCGCTGACGGGACGACGTGGTCGCCGCCAACCGCCGGCACGAACCCGGACGTGTCGGACGAAGGGTGGGGGTTCACGTCAGTCGGGCGGACGTGTTTGCGCGGACGAACGCGAGCACCCGGTGCCAGGCGTTGTCCGCCTCCTTCGCCCAGTCGCCCATCGCCCGGTCGAAGAAGGAGTGCGGCGCTCCGGCGTAGACATGGAAGTCATGCGGCACGGCCGCTGCGGCAAGCCCCGCGTCGAACTCGGCGACCCGGTCGAGCGGGATGCTCTCATCGGCACCGCCGAAGAGCCCGAGGACGGGGACGCTCATCTGCGAGGCGAACGCAATCGGGCCGGGGCGGCCCTGGCGGTCGGGTCCCAGCTGCCCGTAGAAGGCGACAACCCCGGCCGGGGCGACCGGCGAGCCCTTCACGGCCGCCAGGAAGCTGTTCCGGCCGCCGAAGCAGAACCCGACCGTGACGACGGCCCGCACGGCGCCGCCCTCCGCCGACCGCAGGTACGCGGAGGCCGCCGCGGCATCCTCGGCGACCGTCTCGGGTCGGGTGCGCACGACGTGGGCCATGTAGTCGAAGGCGGCGTCGCGCTTCTCGGCGCCGGCCGTGCGGCCGTAGTAGTCGAACGCGACGGCGTCCACGCCGGCCTCCGCGAACCGCATCGCGAGGTCCTCGTAGAAGCCGAAGAGCCCGCGGATGTCGGGGAAGATGACGACGCCGGCGCCGGTCGGGGAGGGCGCCCGGGCGGCAAACGCGGCGAACCGGTTGCCATCGCTCGCGGTCAGCACGAGATCGTGCGCCTCGATAGCGCCGCCGGCCATCGGCGGGGCGCGCCGCAGGTCGGCGGGCAGTTCGGGCGGATGGGCGTCGGCAGCGTGGCACATGGTCGTTTGCTCCTCCCCGGCAGCCGCTTCCCTACCGGCCGCCTTGCGCGTGGGCCTCGCGGTCGTCGCGGGCGCGCAGCGTCCAGGGTCCCGGTTCGCCGGTCCCGACCGGTTTGCCATTGAAACGTACCACTGGCACAACTCCCATGACGCTGGCGCAGACGAAGGCCTCATCGGCTGCCGCCAGGTCGTCCGGGGTGAACCAGCCCTCGACCGGTCGCAGCCCGGAGCGCTCGGCCCAGCGCAGGATCCAGGTCCGTGTCGTCCCCTCGAGGATGCCGCAGTCGAGCGATGGCGTGCACAGCTGGGGTCCGCGCTCGCCGTGCCGCACAAAGAACAGGCTCGCCTGGGTGGCCTCGGCCAGGTGGCCGTCAGTGGTAAGGAAGATCGCGTCGTCGGCGCCGGCCCGCCGGGCCTCGACGCGGGCGAAGATGAAGGGGCCACGACTGGTCGTCTTGATGGTGGCCATCGGATCACGCGGGTCGTGGCGTACCGAGCTGGCGATGACGTGGATCCCCTTCGTCGAGCCGCCGGCCATCTGTGACGACGAGGCACGACATGCCTGGACGACGATGGTGGGCGGGACGGGAGCCGCAGGGAGCAGCGTCCGGTCGTCGGTCGCTCCCCGGCTGACGGTGACCCGGATCGACGCCGACATGCCTTCCGCGTCGAGGCCGTTCGCCTTCAGCAGTCTGCTGATGCCGCCGGCGAGCAGCCGCTCGATGTCGGCCGGGAGCGGGATGTCCAGGGCGTCGGCAGAATGACGCAGCCGGGCGACGTGTTCTGCAAGCTCGACCACCCGGCCGCCGACGCATCGCGCGGTCTCGTAGACCGCATCGCCGAACTGGAAGCCGCGATCCGAGACGGACAGGTGGGATCCGCCGGCAGGCTCCAGGCGACCGTTCACCCAGACGTGGTCCGAGGAGGCGGTCTGGCTGTCGGTCATGGTGCTTCCTGTGGGCTGGTCCGGTCGCGGGAGGGCACCTCGAGCGTAGCACAGGGTCGGTTCCCCACTGAGCGGCGCCCCATGGCGTTCCTCCGCTTCCTCGCCTACCATCGGCTGGTGAGCGATCGATCGGCGCATGACCGTCGCAGCCCGGCCTCGGAACCGTCCGAGATGCGGGTACGGTTCGCGCAGCTCGTCTCGCGCCCGGACCCGCTCATCGACCTGGGGGCCGCGTGGGCGTGCATCAGTACGGAGGCTGAGCCGCTCGCCGACCCGGCTGCGCTCGTCGCCGAGCTGGACGCCCTCGCCGAGCGCGTACGGGCCCGCCTTGACCCCTCGCTCCAACTCGCCGCCAGGCCCGACAGCGCCATCCGCACGTCCGGCCAGCTGGACACCATCCTCGATGCCCTCCACGACGTGCTGTACGGCGACATGGGCCTGCGGGCAGCGCCGCGGGATGTCTGGGAGCCCGGCCACACCTACCTGGACGGAGTGCTGCGCCGCCGGCGAGGCCTTCCGATCGCCCTCGGCCTCATCGAGCTCGAGGTTGGCTGGCGCGTCGGCCTCCCGCTTTATGGCATCGGGTTGCCAGGGCACTTCATCGTGGGCGGACCCGGCGGCCTCCTCCTCGACCCGTATGGAGGCGGGCGACGCCTCTCGGCCGCCGACTGCCGCGTGCTCGTGCTCGAGGCCACGGGTCGGCCGCTGTCGATCGACCGGTCCGTGCTGCGCCCCGCCACGCACCGGGAGATCCTGGCGCGCCTCCTCGGCAACCTGCGGGGCATCTTCCTGGCGCGCCGGGAGTGGGCCAGCGCGCTCTGGGTCGTGGAGTACCTCGTCGTCCTCGACCCTGCCGATCCCAGCCTTCGCCGCGATCGAGCCCTGCTCTTCGGTCGCGTCGGCCGCTTCACGGATGCGGTCGCGGGCCTCGAGCGGTACCTGGAGGAGGCCCCGGACGCCGACGACCGCGAGGAGGTCACCCTCGCCAGAGCCATCTTCGGCGGCCGCCGGAACTGAGCGTCCGGAGACGGCGAGTGCGACACCCGGCCCCCAGATGAGCGAGTCTCCCTCCTTTCTCATCGCGCGCAACCCCGATCTGGAGAGCAGCCTCCCCTATCTCGTCCGCCTTCCGCTCGGCGCGGGTCTCGTCCTGAAGGTGCGGGACACCTGGCCGCGCACGAGCCGCGTCTTCTGTGCGCGGCTCGACGCGGGTTGGCCTGATGGAGCCGAGCTGATAGAGGAGGTGCCAGTCGTTCTCTGTCGCCGCCGTGGAGTGGCAGTGGACCTCGTGCTGGACCGCAGGCGCGAGAGCCGCTCCCAGTTCGTGTTCACCACGCTGCCCGGCGGTCGCGAGGGCATCTTCTGGCAGACCCGCAAGGTGGTGGGCACGGCGCGGCCCGGGGCGCGGATCCCGACGCGCCGGGCGAGCGAGACGTCCGAGCTCACCATCGTCATCGACACGCGAGAGCGATATCCCTACCGCTTCGCTCGGCAGCAGACGGGCACGACCAGAGGGGCGCTCGTGGCCGGGGACTACGGGGTGCTGGGAGCAGACGGCGCGCCGGTCGCCGTGGTCGAGCGCAAATCGCTCAACGACCTCGCGAGCTCGCTGAACAACGGATCGCTGGTCTTCCAGCTGGCAAAGCTGGGCCAGGTTGCTCGAGCCGCAGTTGTCGTCGAGGACCGCTACTCGTCACTCGTCAAGGCCCCCCGCGTGCCGGGTGGCTTCCTTCTCGACCTCCTGGCCCGCGTCCAGGTCCGGTACCCGGAGATCCCGATCGTGTTCGCCGAGACGCGGCCGCTGGCCGAGGAGTGGACGTACCGATACCTCGCGGCCGCCCGCGCCGAGCTGCTCCCGTCGGCCGACGAGCCGCACGGCTGACCCGCGCCTGGGCCGGCGCGGGAATCGCCAGTTATCGCCCAGGGGAATGGTAGGCGAGGGAGCGGGCGGGCCCGAGGCACGGCCCACCATGGCGGACAGCCTGACCCGGCGCTCGCCGAACGTGGACAGCACGCAGGAAGCGCCGAAGGTGCGCGGCGATGCTCGCGGGCTGCGGCGGCAGGGACTCCGGTCGCGTCCACCATTGCGGTGGGGAATAGGAGGCAGAAGCCCTTGGGCTGACGAGCCCGCAGGCCGACGGGGCGGCGGGCCGACGGGGAGGCGCGCCGCTATCCCTCCACCATGGGCTTCACTTCGACCATGAGCCGCTCGATCGTCTCCATGTCGAAAGGAGCCGGCAGCTCGGCGACCACCGTATGGAAGCCGATCTCGCCAAAGGCACGGCAGCGTTCGACAATCTGCTCGGGGGGCCCGAGCCAGAGCGACGACGAGTCCTCGAACTCGCAGCGGTTCTGCTCCAGCTGGAACATCCAGAACCGGCGCGCCTCCTCCTCCGTGTCGCGGATGACGAGCTGGCATCCCACGGTCCGCTCGATCTCGCGCTCGTCCCGCCCGACGTCCTCGCAGTGCCGGCGCAGTACCTCGTCCTTGTGCTTCAGCTCCTCGGGCGTGCCGAAGCCGTTCCACATGTCGCCGTACTTCGCGATCGTGCGCAGCGTCTTCTTCTCGCCGATGCCGCCGATCATGATCGGGAGGTGCTTCTGCATCGGGAGCGGGAGGTGGGCGAGCTTCTCGAAGCGGTACTTCTCGCTCGCGAAGGTGACCTCCTCGCCATCGAGGAGCTTCCGCATGACACCGACCGACTCGTCCATCCAGTCGAGCCGCTGCCCGAACCCCGAGCCGAACTCGATGCCGTGGGCGGTGTGCTCGAGTTCGAACCACGCCCCGCCGATCCCCAGGATGGCCCGGCCGCCGCTGATATGGTCGAGCGTGGTCGCCGTCTTCGCGAAGAGACCCGGGTTGCGGAACGTGTTCGCCCCGACCATGAGTCCGAGACGAACGCGCTCGGTGACCGCCGCCCACGCCGCCAGCGTCGTCCATCCCTCGAAGATCGGCTGGTCAGGCTCGCCCCAGATCGCGTAGAGGTGATCCCAGGTCCACAGGTGGTCGTAGCCGAGCTGGTCGATGCGCTTCGCCGCGTCGAGCAGGGGCGGCCACTCGGTCGCCTGGCTCCAGAGCAGGATTCCGAGCTTCAGGCCGGGCATGGGGGACCTCCTTCGTGGGCGTGGGGCAGGGGCTGCGGGCATGGCGATTTTAGCCAGGGGTTGCCGCCCGACCGATGATCGCGCCTTCAGCCGTCAGCTGTGCAGGGACGCCGGGCATGCGGGAGACGCCGCGTCCCGCGGGACCCGCGATACTTGACGCTGATGTCCCTGCCCCTGACGACCCTTCCAGAGGAGCGCCCGGACGACACGAGCGGGATCGGAGACGGCGACGTTCCGGACGTCGCCCCGGCCGCCCCGGCCCGGCTCCCATTCCTGGCCTGGGTCACGCTGCTCGGGGTCGCGTGGGGGCAGTCGTCGCTCCTGATCGGGACACTCGGGTCGCCCGCTCCCTCGTCGGTTGCCCAGGCGGTCGCGATCGAGGCCTCCGGCCTCCTGACCATCCTGTACGTCCTGGCCTTCCGCGCCTGGGCGCCACGGCTGCTCGCTCACCCGCGGCGGAATGCGACGCTGCTCGGGATCGCCAACGCTGCAGTCGTGGAGACGGTCTTTCTCGCCTGCCGGGCGCTGTTCTGGGCCGAGGGGGCCGCGGCGCACCCCAACCTGCTCGTCGACCTGGCGCTCACGATGCCGTGGTACATCGGCCTCGTGGCGCTGTTCGTGAGGTACCACGACCGCTGGCGGTTCTCCGTGCCGGCGGTTCTCCTGCTCGGCGGGCTGTACCAGACCGGGGTCGACTGGCTGCTGGGGGACGTGCTCCTTGGCGGGGCCCCGATCGGGCCCGCGCTCGTTTACCTCGTGACGATCTACTTCTGGCAGTTCGTCGTCGTGTACAGCTCGATCGTCTTGCCGCCCGCGCTGCTCGTCAGCGCATCTCCCCTGCGGGAGCGCGGCATGGGTTCGCGGTGGGCGGACGCGGTCTTCCCCCTCGGCTGGCTGCTGCCGTACGCGATATACCTCGTGGCCGTGCTGTCTCTGCTGGCGGGTGAGGGCACGGGCTGAGGAACCACGGCGCGGGTCGGGGCGGCCGCTGGTTCAGCTTTCGGCCGGGCGATCCTCCCTGTCGTCGGTCCCGGGCGCCAGGCCGGGCATGACCGGCTGACCCTCGATCGCGCCGACGCCGTAGGGCACCCACTTCGAGGCGTCCTGGAGCCGGTGTGCCTCGATGTTGCCACGCTCGTGCATCCGGGCGAACCCGGCGGGCTCGATCCACATGGCGTCGCCGTCGAGCAGCCCGGTCAGGCCCTCCTGGCCCGGCTCGGGCCGCTTGTTCCTGCAGTAGGAGCAGGTCCGCCGGTCGTGGGCCGCGTAGTCCTGCGGCTCCTCGTAGGTGGTGATGAACCCCTCGAAGTTGCGGAGGACGACCTTGTGGTCTGAGTAGCTGATGAGGTAGTTGGGCATGACCGGGATCTTGCCGCCGCCGCCGGGAGCGTCGATGCAGTACGTTGGGACCGCGAAACCGGAGGTGTGGCCGCGCAGGCCCTCGATGATCTCCAGCCCCTTCCCGACGGGCGTCCGGAGGTGGCCCGCGCCCTCGATCAGGTCGCACTGGTACAGGTAGTACGGCCGAACCCGGATCTCGACGAGTTTCTGGACGAGTGCCCGCATGACGTGGACGCAATCGTTCACGCCGGCGAGGAGCACGGACTGGTTGCCGATCGGGACCCCAGCCCGCGTCAGCTTGTCCACCGCCCGGGCGACCTCCGGCGTGATCTCGTTCGGGTGGTTGAAGTGGAGGTTCATCCAGAGCGGGTGGTAGCGCTGCAGCATGTCGCACAGGTCGTCGTCCACCCGCTGCGGCATGAAGACCGGCACGCGCGTCCCGATCCGGACGATCTCGAGGTGGGGGATCTCGCGCAGGCTCCGGAGGACCCAGTCGAGCGTCTTTGGCGCGATCGTGAGCGGATCGCCGCCCGAGATGAGGACGTCGCGGACCTGCGGCGTCCGGCGCAGGTACTCGAGCTGCGCCTCGACCTCGCGCTTGTTGAAGTTCTGGCCCGGGTCGCCGACGATCCGCGCGCGGGTGCAGTACCGGCAGTAGCTCGCGCACTGGGTGGTGACAAGCATGAGCACGCGGTCCGGGTAACGGTGGACGAGGCCGGGGACGGGCGAGTGGCGGTCCTCTGCGAGCGAGTCCTCCATCATCCCGGTGAAGGCGTTCAGCTCGCGACCGAGGGGGATCACCTGCCGGCGGATCGGATCGTTCGGGTCGTCCGGGTCGATGAGGCTGAGGAAGTACGGCGTGATGTCCACCCGGAACTTGTCGGGCGCGGACAGGCCCTCGCGCTCCTCCTCGGTGAGGTTGAGGACCTGGGCGATCCCGTCGAGCTCGTTCAGGCGCTTGCTGAGCTGCCAGCGCCAGTCGTTCCACTGCTCGTCCGGGCACGTCGGCCCAGATGGGCGCGCGCCGGCTTACCGCGGGCTTCCCGTCCGGGCCAAGGGCGCGCGCCAGGTCGCGCCGGTTGACGAACGGCGGCCTCCTGCACGGCGCGCGTGCGCGGCCTGCGCCTGCCTGATCTCGGTGGAGTCCACGGTCGCCTCCCGTTCGCGGCCCCGCATCGGGCGGCTGCATAAGCCCTATGCATGCTGAATAGGCCGCGATGCTAGCGCACGGACGGCGGACCTGCCAGCGAGCGTGAAGGCGACCCGCTTCCGGATGAGCGGGTCGTCGGTCGAGGAGACGAGCGACCTGGACAGCGGGTGACGACGTGGGGCGGCCGGGGCGACGCGAGGCTCAGAAGCGCACGTGGATGCCGCGGAGGGTCCAGCCGCGAACAGCGCGGCCGTCCACGCGGAACTTGCCGTGGCCCCTGAGAACCGCGATGCCGTCGCCGGTCGCGGCGAAGCGCAGGTCGTCGCCGGCGAGCCACACGGTGAACGTGCGGCCGGTGAGCTGAAGGGACCGCGGACGCCGCGGTAGAGGACGGAGCCGTCCTTCAGCGTCTCCCGGGAGGCGTAGGCCTCGACGATGACGGCGTCCGCGCCGCGCACACGCAGGCGGCCGAGGGTCATCTTGCCGGTGACGTTGCCGTCCTGGGGGATGTGGATCCGCGCGCTGCCGTGCCCGAAGGCGGCCAGGCCGCCGGGGACGGGATCCAAGGTAAGCGCTGCCGAGGCCGGGGTGGGAGTCGGGGCCGGCTCGACGGCCGCCACGGCCGGGACGCCGACGAGGGCGATCGCCAACGCTGTCGGGATCGCGGCGGTGCCGATGAGGCGGAGGAGTCGGGGCATGCTGGCCTCCTTGCTGTATCTCCTATGGTTGCTGAGAGCAGGATCGGACCGCGCGGTGAAGATGTGGTGAAGACGCCTACCAGAGCGGCGTTCGCTCGTCCAGCGACTCCAGCCAGGCCCGGACATCCTGGAGGAACCTGCCGACCTGGGCGCCGTCGGTGGCGCGGTGATCGAAGCCCGCCACCATGGTCATCATCGAACGAATCGCGATCACATCGCCGCCGACTTCTTCCCGAACCACCGGCCGCTTCACGATCGCTTCCATGGTCACGATGGCGATCTCGGGCACGTTGAGGAGCGGGACGGTGAAGATGGAGCCGAACGCCCCCGCGTTGTCCACGGTGAACGTCCCGCCCTGGACGTCGCCCAGGCGGAGGCGACCTTCGCGGGCGCGCGCCGCGACCTCGACGATGGCGTGGTTGAGCCCGTTGATCGACAGCTGGTCGGCGTCGTGGACGACGGGAACGAGCAGGCCGTCGTCGACCGCGACGGCGATCCCGACGTTGACCTGCCGCTTCCGCACGAGCCCCTGCTCGGTCCAGTGCGCGTTCAGGTCCGGGTGACGGCGCAGGGCCTCGACCACGGCCTTGACCACGAACGGAACGAAGCCGATCGAGATCCCCTCCCGCGCCTGGTACTCGGCACGGATGGATGCGCGGCGACGGACAACCGGGGTCATGTCGATCTCGGCCGTTACGTACGCGTGGGGCACGGCCCCCGCCCGCGTCATCTGCGCCGCGATCCCCAGTCGCAGACGCGAGAGCGGCACGATCACCTCGTTGGGGGCCGGGGAGGCGGCTGCAGGTGCGGGTGCCGGCTGGGCAGCTGGCTGAGCGGCCTCTCGCACGGCCGGGCCGCGACCGGCCGAATACGCCACCACGTCCTCGCGGCTGAGGCGACCAGCGCCTGGGGCCTGGGCAGCGGCCACGTCGGCGAGGTCCACGCCGAGCTCCAGGGCCAGTCGGCGGACCGCGGGCGCTGCACGACCATCGAACGCGCCCCGCGCCGCTGCCTGGGCACGCTCCGGCGGAGGCGTGGCAGCCGACGCCGGGCTCGAGGGCGTCGCGACGGGCTCGGACGCTGGAGCGGGCCCTGGCGCCCGGGCGGGTTCGGCGACAGGCCTGATTGCTGCAGCGGTCCCGGAGATCTCGTCGATCTCTGCAATCTCTGCGATCGGCGCCAGGACGGCGACCTTCTCTCCCTCGGGTGCCAGGATCCGTACCAGCGTGCCCGCGACGGGGGACGGGGCTTCGGCGTTCACCTTCTCGGTGATCACCTCCACGAGCGGTTCGTCCTTCTCGACGCGGTCGCCGGGCTGCTTCAGCCAGCGCCCGATGGTACCTTCCGACACGCCCTCGCCCAACTGGGGCATGGTCACGGTTGTCACGATCCGGTCCCTCCGGACTCTCCGGTGCGGCGAGCGACCCCTGTCATCATCCCGGAGTCTACCCGCGAGCGACCGAGTATCCCGTCCGGGCGCCGTCCCGCTATCCTCCACCTGCCGCCGGCAGGGAGCCGCGAAGCCACCCGAGGAGTCCCGTGAAACTCGTCACCGTCGTCTGGCAGCCCGACACGTCGACCTTCGTCGCCCACGGGGCACGCCCCGACCACACGATCACCGTCGCGGCCCCGGGCGAACGCGTGCACGGCCGGGCGCCGGACCTCACCGCCATGAGCGCGACCGACGCGTTCCTCGCCGGCCTCGCCGGTTGCACCGCCTGGGACGTCGTCGAGATCCTCCGCAAGCAACGCCAGGACCTCCGCGGCCTGCGGGTCCTCGTGTCGGCCGAGCAGGAGCCCGACCCGCCGTGGCCGTTCACCCGGATCGTCCTCACGTACACCGCCACGGGCAAGAGCCTGAAGCGCGAGGCCGTCGAGAAGGCCGTGAAACTCAGCAGCGACCGCTACTGCTCGGTGAAGGCGACGCTGCGCGCCGAGACGGCCGTCGAGACGTTCATCGAGATAGTCGAGGCGGACTGACCTCGGCGGTGCCGGGCCGCGAGGGATAGGACTGTCGTCAGGAAGTGGGCGGCCCTGCTGGCTGACCCCGAACCGCGGCCTCGATCTGGCCCACGTGTGACTGCACGTGGTACCCGGTGTCGAGCAGTTGCTGGGCCACGGGAACGTACGTGCAGGTTCGGGCGACGAACTCCGGAGGCAACGCTGCCGCCAGCGCCTCGGCCTCAACCGCGAGGCGCCGCAGCTCGTCCATGAGCTCGGCCACCGTCGGGAAGGCCGAGACCGTCGCCTGGACCGCGGCGTCAAGGTTTCCGCCGTCGTCGTCCGCCACGCGCTCGTGTCCCCCGACGAGATCGACCACGTTGGCGAGCGTCGCCCGGTCGACGTGGACGAGGTGAGCCAGCACTTCCTTCGCGTTCCACCCGCCCTCAGCGGGCCGGCGGCCGGCCGCCTCGTCATCCGCGTCGCGGAGGCATGCCACGAGCGCATCAAGCCCCTCGGCCCGTCGGGCCTTCACAGCCTCGGCGAGCGTCGAGGCTCCCAGCGGAACCTCCGGCACGGGCCGGCGCGACAGCTCCATGGTCACCGTTCGACGCTCCGGACCGCGATAGAAGACGACCTCCACTCGATCGCCTCCGCGCTTGCCCTGGAGCGCCGCGACAACCGATCCAAACTCGCTGCGGATCGGGAAACCGGCCATCTCGACCAGCACATCGTCCTTCCGGAGGCCCGCCGCGTCCGCCCCCAGACCCTCCGAGACGCCGTCCAGGCGCATACCGTGGACCACGGGCACGCCCAGCGTCCTGGCGATCACGGGGTTGAAATCCGAGACGTAGATCCCGAGCAACGGTCGCTCCTGCGTCCGTCGGTCGAGGCCGGTCTCGAGCAGGTACGCCAGGTTCCCGAGCGCCTCGGTCCAGCGCTGCTCCGCCGCGGCGGCTCGCTCGCCGGCGGAGTCCTCGTCCGGCATCTCGTGCTCGATGGCTACGATAGTCCCAGTCTTCGCCTTCGCGTTCACCTCCGAGAACCGCACCGCGACCCGCCCCGGCGCTGCATCTGCCGGGCCGCGCCACGACAACGCGACAGACCGATCCTCATCGAGCGACAGGAACTCGCCGCAGACGTACGTGCTGTCGTGCCACCGCAGGTAGACGGGCCCGCCCGGGCGTGGCGAGACACTGGCGAAATCGCAGAGCCAGTCGTGCAGCACGGCGGCGTGAGTGAGCGCGTAGTAGGCATCCCCGGGCGGTCCGGGAACCGCCCGCTCGACCGAGATTGTGACCACGGCAACCTCCCCTGCGGCGGCCGGCTGTGCCGCTCCGTCCCGCTCCTCAATTGTGCCACCCTGCCCGTGCTCGCTCTCGCTCGCGTCATCACCCCGTCACACGGGGGCGCGACGATTGCACGCTACGATGCAGCCGACCATGCCCTCTCTTGTCCCCTCTGCCCAGCCGGGTTCCGGACCCGGCGCCGATGGCCGCCCCATCCTCGTCGTGGACGACGACCCGAAGATCGTTGCCCTCGTGCGCGTCTACCTAGAGCGCGCGGGATACCCGGTGATCACTGCCGGCGATGGTCGCACGGCTCTGCAGTCGATCCTTGAGCACCGGCCCAGCCTCGTCATCCTCGACCTCATGCTTCCCGAGCTGGACGGGATGACGGTGATGCGTCTCGTCCGTGACGAGATGCCCGTCCCGATCCTCATCCTGTCCGCGCGGGGGACCGTGGCCGATCGTGTGCGCGGGCTGGCGACCGGTGCCGACGACTACCTGCCGAAACCCTTTTCGCCGGCCGAGCTGGTGGTCCGCGTGCAGACCATCTTGCGGCGCGCCGGGGCGCCCGCCGGCTCGGGGGCGATGGGTCCGGGCCCGATGCCGCCAGAACCCGACCGGGGCACGCTGTGCCTCGCCGACCTGGAGATCGACCTGGACCGGCACCAGGTGCGCCGCGGCGCAGAGACGGTGCCTCTCACGACCGCCGAGTTCCGGCTGCTCGCCGCGCTCGTCGAGGCAGGGGGCCGGGTTCGCACCCGGGACCAGCTGCTCGATGCGCTGTACGGCAAGGGCGAAGGAGAGGCGCTGGACCGCACCGTGGACGTCTACGTGGGCCGCCTGCGCGAGAAGCTGGGTGATGACCCGGAGAGCCCACGCTACGTGACCACCGTCCGCGGCGTCGGGTACCGCGCGGCGATGAGCGGGGCCGATGCGACCGCGGGCGGGGCCGAGGGCGCACCCGGATGAGCCCCCGCCACATGCTCCGAGGCGTGTCCGCTCGCATCGTCGTCGCCACCTTGCTCGTCGCGGGCACGGCCATCCTCCTGGTCAGCGTGGGCGTGATCTGGTTCGGTGGCCGCGCCTTCGAGGCGCTCATGGTGGAGCACGGTGAGACGGTCGCCGCTTCGCACGCGATGTTCGACTCAACGGTCACCGCAGTCGTGATCGCCGCCGTGCTGGTGAGCGCGCTGGTGAGCGTGGTTCTTGCGGTTCTCGTCGCGCGTCGCCTGACCCGCCCACTCGATGACCTCGCAGCGGCGGCCCGCCGCGTGGCAGAAGGCGACTACGCGGCCCGGGTGCGTCGAGCAGGACCCGAGGAACTCGTCTCGCTGGCCGACTCGTTCAACCAGATGGCCGAGAGTCTTGGGCGCCAGGAGCAGCTCCGGCGCGACTTCGTAGTGAACGCATCGCACGAGCTGCGGACCCCGCTCACGAACCTGCAGGGGTACCTCGAGGCGATGCGCGACGGGGTCGTCCCGGCCGACGCGGCGACGTTCGACTCGCTTCGCGAGGAGGTCGACCGCCTGACCCGGCTGGCCCGGTCGCTCGAGACGCTGGCGGAGAGCGCGGATGACACGGCTGAGCTGCCGGAGGACCTCGACCTCGCCGTCGCCGTCCAGGCCGCCGTCGACCTTGCCCAGCCGGCGTTCGCCCGGGGCGGCATCGGCCTCTCGGTGGACCTGCCGGCCAGGCTGCCCGTGCGCGCCCGTCCGGACCACCTCGCGCAGGTCCTTGGCAACCTCCTGCACAACGCCGTCAGGTACACGCCGGAGGCCGGGCGCTGCTGGGTGAAGGCGGAGTCGCGGCCGGGCAGCGTGCTCGTGTCGGTTGTCAACACCGGTCCGGCTATCCCGGAGGCCGACCTCGCCCGCGTCTTCGAGCGCTTCTACCGTGTCGAGAAGTCACGGGATCAAGCCTGCGGGGGCGCAGGGATCGGCCTTGCCATCGTCAAGGAACTGGTCGAGACGGGTGGCGGGCGCGTCGGTGCGGAGTCCCGAGCGGACCACACGCAGTTCTGGTTCAGCCTCCCCGCGTAGGCTCGCGGCCCGCCCGCGGCGGCCGAGGCCGCTACCCGATCCCGAAGGTCGCCCCGATCGCGTCGGCATTCGCCCACAGGTCGTAGAGCGCGGCGATGATGAGGACGATCCCGGCGACCACGTCGATTACGCGATGATGCCGTGCGATGAACCGGGTGAGCCGCGTCCCTGTCGCCCCGGCGAGGAGCGAGAGGAGGAGCAGGGGCAGTCCGAAGCCAAGCCCGAACACGAAGAACGTGGCGAGGCTGGCAACGGCGTCGGCGAGGCCGACCGAGATGACGAAGAGAACGACGAGGAATGGACCGGCGCAGGGAAGGGCAATCGGTCCCAGGAAGAGCCCGTACACATACGCGCCGGCGTAGGGGTGCCGCACGACCGGCACGCGGATCTGCGGCAGCCGGGCAAAGGGGTTCCGCCCGGCGATGAGTAGCACCCCGAGCAGGATCAGGACGAGGTTGATGATCGGGATGAGGTAGCCGATCAGCCCGCTCACGCTCGCGCCCACGATGGCCACGATGAGCCCGATGACGAGCATCGCGCTCAGCACGCCGAAGAGCACGAAGAAGCCGAGAGGCCAGGTGGGCCGCGACTCACCGTCCGGTCGGGCCGAACCGGCGAGGTAGGCGAGGAAGCCCGGGTAGAGCGGCAAGAGGCACGGGGCGGCGGCGGAGCCAACTCCGGCGCCGAAGGCGAGCAACAGGGTTTCCATGACGATCCGTCAGGCGACGGTCGAGGCGGCCAGCGTGGTCGCCCGGGACGGCTGCACGTCGCCTCGCGTCACGCGCCGGCGCCGTGCTCGCGCGCGAGCTCGACGAGCTGCTCGGCGGACTTCTCGCCGAACGGCGTCAGGGTCACCTTCCCGTCGGTCCCGATCACGATGATCGGCGTGGCAGGCGGGTTGAGGACATTCGGACCGAAGGCATCGGCGAGCGCCCTCGCCACGTCGCGCGTGGCCACGGCGTATGTCCACGGGAAGCCGCTGCGGTCCGCGTACTTCGCCAGGGTCGCGTCCGATTCCCCGGGGTCGACGCCCAGCGAGATGTAGACGACGTCCGGCAGGGTGGCCACGGAACCCTTCGCGATCTCCTGCTGGGCCTTGCACTTCGAGCACCACGCGGCCATCGGCTCGACGAAGATCACCTTCCCGGCGAGGTCGGCGATGGCGAACGCCTGCCCGGTGCGAACGTCCGTTAGCGTGAGGTTCGCCCAGGCGGCGGCGATGGCGGGAGCAGCCCCTGTGCCGCCGGACGGGGCGGACCCGGACCCCGCTGGTGCGGCCGTGGACTGCGCCCTGGGTGCAGGGCTGGACCCGGGGGTTGCGGGGGCCATCGTGTCGACGGGGTCGGCCGTGATGCCGGGGTCCAGAGCACCGGCCGGCGTCGCGGCGCCCGTCGGGGACGAAGAGGCCGCCGGGGTGGAGGACCCGCACGCAGCGACGAGAAGGACGGCGCCGAGGACAAGCGTCGCAGGCGCGAGGCCGCGGCGGCGGGGTGCCGGCGATTGGCCGGGGATCGAGAGAGCGGTCAGGGGGTCGGGCACGGTGATGTCTCCGTTGGGCGTTCTTCTGCGAAGCCAGCCATCATCGGCCGTTCATGTGACGGCCGCATGACGGGCTGGGTTCACTGGGCCCGCGAGCGGCCCAGAGCTTTTCAGCCCGCGGCAGCCAGCGCCTCGAGCGCTCTCGGAAGATCGGCCCGCCCGAACCCGAGCCGGAACTGGTCGGCAGCGCAGCCGAAGGCCAGTCCTGGCGCGACCACGACCCCCGCCGTCTCGCGCCAGTGGGCGAACACGCGCTCGGGATCGCCATCGTGCCGGGCGAGGAGCTGGGGCGCGACCCGGGCAACGGAGATCGTGGTTGCTGCCGGACGGCGCCAGGCGAAGAGATCCGGGCGCGCATCGACGAACGCCTCGAGATGCGCCATGTTCCTGAGACACCGCGTCCGGGTCCGTTCGCGCAGGGCGGCGTTTGCGCGCATCGCGATCATGGCAAGCACTTCGGAGGGACCGGCGGCGCAGAGCGTCGTGTAGTCCTTGATCGAGACCATCCGGCCCCGGCACTCGGCGTCACCGGTGACGAGCCACCCGATGCGGAGGCCCGCGAGCCCGTACACCTTGGAGGTGACGCCCACCGCGAGCGCCGTGTCGGACAGCTCGGTCACCGACCGCGGCGTCGGCCCCGCCCACTCCAGCCCGCGGTACACCTCGTCACCCAGGACGCGGATCCCCAGGGCTTCGCAGCGCGAGACGATGATCCGCAGCTGGTCGGGCGTGACCGTGACTCCCGTCGGGTTGTGCGGGACGTTGAGGACGAGCAGCCGCACGCCGGGCTGGAGGGCATCGAGAAGCCGGTCGAGCGGGAAGCGCCACTCTCCCTCCGCGGCCTGGGGCACCCCGACGAGCTCCAGACCCGCTCCCATCGACCGCGGAACCTCGTGGAGCGACTGGTATGCCGGGGACAGCGCCACGACCCGGTCCCCCGGCTCGATGACGGCGGCGAAGGCAAGGAGGAGCGCCTCGGCGGCGCCGACTGTCACGATGACGTCGTCCGCGTGGCGTCCCCGGTAGGTCGCCGCGATGGCCGCCCGCAGGTCCGGGTCACCGGCCGCGGTCCGGTAGCCGAGACGAAGCTTGCTCCAGCGCGCCCGGAGGCGGCGGCCGGCGTGGTCGAGGAGGTCCCCCAGGGACAGAGTCTCCGGGTCCGACGACCCCATCTGGTACGGCAGGTCGAACTCGAAGCGGTCGAAGAACCGCTCGAGCTCGAACTCGCGCAGCGCCCCCAGCCCCGCCGGCGTTGCCCCCGTCAGCGTTGCTCCCGCCGGCGTTGCTCCCGCCGGCTGCGGGGTGGGCTGCTCGGCCGATTCGGGTCCGCTCATCGTCCGGCCTCCAAGCTCCCGGCGGTCTCCTCAGCGGCCGCCCGGTCGATCTCCTCGCGAAGCGGCAGGGCCTCTCGCGCCCCGATCCGCAAGGTCGCCAGTCCACCCGCGACAACGCCGCGGGCGACGGCCTCGGTCAGCGTCCGCCCTTCGGCGAGGGCCGCCGCAAGGGCGCCGTTGAGCGCATCGCCGGCGCCGGTCGTGTCCACCGGGTGCACCGACAGAGCCGCAACGTGTCTGCCCTCCGGTGTTTCCGGCCCAACCAGGAACGCGCCGCGGCTTCCCAGGGTCACCACGCACCACAAGCTCGGCAGGCCGGTCCACAGCGCCCGGGCGTGGTCCTCCGGCGTGCCCTCAGTGCCGGCCGAGCCGCTGGCGCCTCCGCCGGCCTGGCCGTAGATGAGGCGGCTGACCTCGTGCTCGTTGGGCGTCACGACGCCGGCCAAGCGGAGCAAATCGAACGGGACCTGCTGCGCCGGAGCGGGGTTGAGCACGAAGCAGGCGCCGGCTGCCCGCGCGGCAAGCGCACCGGCCAGCACTGCGTCGATCGGCACCTCGAGGCAGGCGAGCAGCACGGATTCCCGGCCGAGCAGTCGCGCCAGCGCCTTCTCCACCTCCGCCGGCGAGAGGGTGGCGTTCGCCCCTGGCGCCACGGCAATCTGGTTCTCACCCGCGTCATCCACCACGATGAGCGCGACTCCGGTCGTCATGCCCTGCCGGACGGCAAGCGCCGAGCAGTCCACGCCCTCGGCTTCCAGCGCGGCGATCGCCTCCCGACCGAGATCGTCGTCGCCCACTGCGCCCACGATCGCGACGCTGCCATGTGCCGGTCCGCCCCGGAGCGCGCGGGCCGCGGCCACAGCCTGGTTCCCGCCCTTTCCCCCCTGGTGTCGCTCGAAACGGCCGCCGGTCACGGTCTCGCCGGCCCGGGGCAAGCGCGCGCCCGCGACCACCAGATCGACGTTGACGCTCCCCAGGACGACGACTGCGGCCACTTCGTTGATTGTGCCCGGACCGCGGCCGCGCCGTCAGCAGGTGGCGTGGAGGACAGCGCGCACGTCGCGCCGGTCGAGGCCCTCGATGAGGCGGCAGGCCTCCGCGGTCGGAACGGCGACGAGCTCAACGCCGCGCCGCCGGGCCTCGTTCTCGACCTCCGGCATGACCGGCAGCGAGCCGTGCGCCCCCGTCCCGACAATCAGCCGGGACCCGCCCCACGGGATCTCCTCGTCTGCGGACAGGGGCGTGTGCCCATACCGGTCGCGGTATGGCTTCGACGGCTTCTTCCGGCGCTTCCGCACGTCGCCCCGGTCGATGACCAGGTCGTCCTCGTACCGCCGTCCGTCGATCTCGAGCAGGCCAAAGCCGAGCAGCCGCGCCTTCATCACGGGTCCTCCGATGCCGGCTGGTTCCCCTGGAACGTGTCCACCGTGCCGATTCTGCGCCTTTGGGCAGGGCCGGTACCATTCAGGGCGATGGCAGTTCCCGCCGGCCACGCCCTCACGCTCATGGTCGTGCATGCCCACCCCGACGACGAGGTCATCGGCACGGGCGGCGCGATGGCCCGCTATGCGGCCGAGGGGCTGCGCGTAGTGTGCGTCACCTGCACGGGCGGCGAGGTCGGCGAGATCGTCCGGCCGGAGCTCGACACCCCGGAGAACAGGGCGAACCTCGGCGAGCTCCGTCGCGAAGAACTCGCCCGCGCGCTCGCGCACCTCGGCCGGATCGAGCACCACTTCCTGGGCTATCGCGACTCCGGGATGATCGGGACGCCGGACAACGACGACTCTCGCTGCCTCTGGCAGGCCGACCTCGACGAGGCCACCGGGCGCCTCGTCCGCCTCGTGCGGCTAGCCCGTCCGGACGTCCTGGTCAGCTACAACGACTTCGGCGGCTACGGCCACCCCGACCACATCCGGGCGGCGCTCGTCACGAAGGCCGCGTTCGCCCGGGCGGGCGACCCCGGCGCGGTGGAGCCACGGCTCGAGCCGTGGGCGCCGGCCAAGCTCTACGAGATGGTCATGGAGATCGACCGCCGGGAGGAGATGACCCGCATGCTCGCGGACCGCGGGATCACCGGCTGGTGGGACCCGGAGCCCGGCGAGACCGATGAGCAGCGCGCCGAGCGGGAGGGCTGGCTCGCGCAGATGGCGGCCGCCCAGGGCCCGATCACGACCCGCGTTGACGTCGGGGCGTTCCTCGCGGCCAAGCACGCCGCCCTCGGCGAGCACCGCTCGCAGATCGGGTCGGACAGCCCGTTCCTCGCCCTGACGCCGGAGGAATGGAGGCTCGTGGCTCCGACCGAGGCATACACGCTTCGCGAGTCGCGGATCGGCGTGCGCCTGCCGGAGGACGACCTCTTCGCCGGTCTGCGCTGAAGCCGGCGGTCAGCGCTGAAGCCGGCGGTCAGCGCCGGGGAGCCCGAGTCGTCACAATGGATGGCACATGAGCATGCTCGAGGATCGCCGCAACATCAACCGCTTCGCCATGGTGGCGATCGCGCTTCTCTTCCTCAGCTTCGCCGTCGAAACCCTCCCCGATGTCGGGCCGCTGCCGTTCCTGCTGACGCTCGGCGCCATCTTCTTCAGCGTGATGGCCATCGCCGTTTCGTGGCGCGTGAACCGCCGCGCGCCAGCCGACAGCGACGGGGCCGAACGGGATGGGAGCCAGGCGGAACCGGGGGGGAGCCGCGCGGAATCGTACTGAGAGCCAGACGCCGTCTGCCGAGGAGAGGAAGCCCGGGGAGGGCCGCTAGGTCACGCAGTCGCCGGCAACGGTCCCGGCCAGCCTGCTGAGGGTCACCTCAGTACCGCGGCCCGACGAGGATGGTGGCCCCTCCGGCAGCGTCCTGGTCGACGATCAGCCGGACGCGCGCCCGTTGCGCGACCGGGAGGCTTTCAGCCGCGGAAGCCCTCGGGTCAGCCAGCCCGCCCAGCCGCATCCGGGTGGCACCACCCCCCGCGACCATGTCGATGGCACCGACCACGGTCTCGATATCACGCTCGAGGACATCCTCGTGCGGTCGCGCGAACTCCATCGGGGCGACGAGATCCATACCCTCATCGTCCGCACCGCGCCAAGAGGCGGGGTGGGGGAGACAGGCCGCGACCGCTCAACAAGCGCTCAATACTGGGCGTCGGGATCCCGCAGGCGATAGCCGATGCCCGGCTCGGCAGTGATCATCCGGCCTGCGGCGCCGGTGGGGTCCGCGGCGGCCAGCTTTCGGCGCAGGCGGCTGACGTAGACGTGCAGATAGTGGGCTTCCGCTGCGTACTGGTCTCCCCAGACTGCGCGCAGGAGGCGGTTCTTGGTGATGACCCGGTCGGGCTGCCCGAGTATGGTCTTGAGGAGCTCGTACTCGCGCGGCGTCAGATCAACCGGACGGCCGCGGACGGTGACCTCTCGACGGCCAATGTCCAGGCACACGGGTCCCACAGACAGGCGGCCGGCTGCATCCGCCGCGGGACCGGCGGCACGACGAAGGAGGGCGGCAACCCGGGCGCGAAGTTCGCCAAGACCGAAGGGCTTGGTGACGTAGTCGTCGGCGCCCTCATCCAGCGCCAGGATCTTGTCGCGCTCCTCGCCTCGCGCTGACAGGATGAGAATCGGCGTGCTGGAGTCGCGGCGGACGCGCCGGATCACGATCGTGCCGTCCCTGTCGGGGAGCCCCAGATCGAGCACGATGAGGTCGGGTCTGTCGCCGTCCCATTTCCGGAGCGCCTCTCGCGCGTCCGCAGCTTCGGCGACACGGTAGCCGTGCGCGAAGAGGTTGGACGCGACCATGCGTCGGGTCGGCTCGTCGTCCTCGACGAGGAGCAGGCGGGGCCCGCCACCCGGCGGATCGGGGCGAATGCTTGCCGCTTCGCTGCCCGCTCTCATGGCGAAGGCACCTCCGGTGGACGGGCGACGGGTATTCGGAGCGTGACCGCCAGCCCTCCGAGCCGGCTCTGGCCGGCCGAGAGGCCGATGTCCATTGCCCGGGCGAAGCCGGCGACGACCACGAGGCCAGTACCCGTCCCGCGGCGGGATCCTGCCGCGCGCCGGTCGAATTGCCCGGGGCTCTCGAACAGCCGGCCGAGGATACCGGCCGGGACACCCGGCCCACCGTCTTCAACGACGAGCTGAGTGTAGCCGTCCTCCACGGCCGCATCGGCGCTGACCGCGACGGGAACCGGCGGGGGAGCGTGGCGCGCCACGTTCTCGATGAGGTTCGAAAGGAGCTGGTCGAAGAGCAGGGCGTCGACGCGGACCGGCGGCAACGACTCCGGCAGTTCCAGGATCACCGGCCGGTTGCCGAGCGCTCGTCGCAGGCGGTCGACCACCTCCTCCACCATCGAGCCCAGGTCGCAGACCTCGAGCTCCGGGCGGAGCGTGCCGGCCTCGATCCTGCTCAGGTCGAGGAGGCCCCGGACGAGCCGGTCGAGTCGCTCCGCCTCGGATTCGATCGACGACGCCGCGGCGCGCGCTTCGTCCGTACTCCAGGCAACCTCGGGATCAAGCAGGTTCTCGGCGGCCGCACGGATGCTCGCCAGCGGTGTGCGCAGGTCGTGCGACACGGATGCGACGAGTGCGCTCTTCAGCTCGTCGCTGCGCCGGGCGATCTCCGCGTCTGTGGCGGCCCGTCGCAGACGCTCCCGGTGCAGCGCGAGAGCGAGCTGGTCAGCAGCAAGCGCAAGCAGCCGCGTCGTCTCGGGGGAGAGCCGCCCGATGTCGCCGGCCACCGCCGACAGGGAGCCGAGCACGTCCCCGTCGGCCTCGATGGGCACGCGCAGGACGCGCGCGTGGATCTGCCGGCCCGCGGCGCGCCGAACCTGCTCGTGCGCACGCAGCCACCGCGTCGGCTCGTCTGCTGCCGACGGAACCAGCGTATCCGTGAGCGACGATGCAGGGATCGGCCGGCCGCGCGAGGTATCGCCGATGACGCGCTCGCGTCCGCCCTTCTCGATGCTGACCCACACGCGGTCAAAACCCGTGTCACGCTGCAGCCGCTCCGCGATCGCCTGCACCGCCTCGTCGAACTCGGACGACGCGAGCTGGCGGCTAACGGCGAAAAGCGCCTCCGACTCTGCCGCACGCCGATCGGCGACGGCTGCGCGTTCCGCATTGATTGCCACGAGTCGTCCCACCGCGAGGGCGACGAAGAGGAAGAGGATGAGGTCGAGCCACTCTCGCGGGTCGGCTACGACGAGGGTGAACCGCGGTTCCGTGAAGAGGAGGTCGTAGACGGCGACTGCCGCAACCGCAGTGACCAGCCCGGGCCACGTCCCGTACCGCGACGCGATGAATACCACCGGGATGAGGTAGACGGGGGACGCGTCGGCGATTCCGATCGGCGGGCTCTCGATGAGGAAGACGACAAGCGTACCCAGGGCCAGCGCGACAGCGGCGGCCGCCACGGTTTCGACCGCTCGGCGGACGTCTTCCCGGCCGGACGGCTCGCGGCTCAGACGATCGAACACGGTGGGAAATCCTCGCTCGGCGAGAGGCTCACCGAGAACGCAATCTGGCGGACCCGACCGGATTCGAACCGGCGATCTCCAGCGTGACAGGCTGGCATGTTGGGCCGCTACACCACGGGTCCGCTGCGCGCCGGGAGTCTAGCACCAGCAAACCGCACCCGGTGATCGGAAGGCCCGCGCTCGCTCAGCCGTCCCGCCCGCGAACTCTCCGCTTGAGGTCGTCCAGGGCGGCGCGGAACGCTGCCCACGCCTCCCGGTACCCGGTCACGGTGGGATCCGCGGTTCGCCGCGCGTAGTCGATGACGAAGTGCTCGGCAGCAGCGTACTCGGCCGCCGCGTCGGGGATGTCCGCCGCGATCTCGGGCGGGATGCCCGTGACGCCATCGGCGTCGCCGTGGAGCAGGTCGCCCTCGTGGACCATCTGGCCGCCGACCCGCACTGGCTGTCCGAGATACATCACGTTCGGGTAGCCGTGGGCGCCGATCGTCGAGCCGATGAAGACGGGGAACTCCATCGCCCGGACCTGGGCGAGGTCGCGTCCGCTGCCCGACGTCACGAGGCCGGCCGAGCCGAACGCCTTGTATGACGAGCAGAGGACCTCCCCGAAGGCGGCTGCCACGGGCGGATCGTCGAGGTCCTGTACCACGACGACGGTCGGCCGCGGCAGCCCCGCGAGGTGTTCGATCTGGCGGTCAAACGTCGCGTAGCCGGCGCTGGAATCGGGCGGTGCAGCACTCCGGAACGAGGCGGTCGCGGCGAACCCGACCATCGGGGGCAGCTCGGGAAACGCAGCGCGGATGCGCTGGTCCATGTAGCCCTGGTTCTGCGGGCGCACGGCAAAGAGCTCGATGACGTTGCAGATCGTGGGTGTATCGATCGAGGCTAGCCGGCGCAGGGTTTCGGGGCTGATCGTCACGAGGGCGCTCCTTCCGGTCTCGGTTCAATCGCGGGTTGTCGGTTCAATCGCGGGTTGTCGGTTCAATTGCAGGTTGAGCGTAGCGCGTAAGGCGCAGTGAAGTGGCCGCTCCTATACTCCCCGCGATGCCCTCCCCCGCAAGCTTGATCGACCTGCGCTCGGACACCGTCACGCACCCCACTCCGGAGATGCGCCGCGTGATGTACGAGGCCGAGCTGGGGGACGACGTGTTCGGCGACGATCCCACCGTGATCGCCCTTGAGGAGCGCGCAGCCGACCTGCTCGGCAAGGAGGCTGGCCTCTTCGTGGCGTCGGGGACCATGGGCAACCTCGTCAGCCAGGTGGCCCAGGTCCCGAGGGGCGGCGAGATCATCGCCGCGGCCGAATCGCATCCCATCTGGGATGAGGGTGCCGGCCATGCCGTGGTGGTGGGGGCGTCCATCCAGGGCATCCCCGTCCGGTCTGACGGGACCATGGACCCTGCCGCGGTCGCGGCGGCGTTCCGCGACCCGGATGACGTCCACGAGCCCCTCAGCTCGCTCGTGATCCTCGAGAACGCGCACGCCCACAGCATGGGCCAGCCGCTCACCGCTGGGTACACGGCCGAGATCGCCGGGATCGCCCACGCGCACGGCGTGCCGCTCCACATCGACGGCGCCCGCTTCTTCAACGCCGTGGTCGCCCTCGGCACCACGGCCGCGGCGCTTGCCGAGCCGGCCGACTCGCTGACCTTCTGCCTCTCCAAGGGCCTCGCCTGCCCGGTCGGGTCGGTGGTGGTGGGGAGCCGCGAATTCGTCCGCCGCGCCCGGCGCGCCCGCAAGCTGCTCGGCGGCGGCATGCGCCAGGTCGGCGTGCTCGCCGCGGCGGGCCTCGTGGCGCTTCGCGACGGCCCTGCGGGCATGATCGACCGTCTCGCCGACGACCACGCGAACGCCCGCCGCCTTGCAGACGGCCTCGCAGTCATGCCCGGTGTCGTCGGGCTCGACCCCTCGCGTGCGCGCACGAACTTCGTGCTCTTCCGCGTGGCCGCCGCCGACCCTGCAGGCCCGGCCGCGAAGCTCACCCCCCGCGAGCTGCGCGCCCGCTTCCTGGGTTCCCTCCGCGAACGCGGCGTCCTGTTCGTCGAGTACCCCCACGACCAGGTCCGGGCGGTCACCCACTACGGGATCGAGCAGGCCCACATCGATCGAGTGATCGTGGCCTGCCGGGATGCCCTCGCCGCGTGCGGCGCCGCGCCGGCGTCACGGTAGGCCAGGTCGGCGGCGCGCAGCACGTCGGGACCCCTCGCCAGAAAGAGGGCACGAAAGGGAAAGCATGACCGACCAGCTTGACGCCCAATTCTGGAGCCTCGTCCAGGACCGCTTCGACGACATCGTCCAGGCGTTCCCCGTCTACGCGACGTTCCTCGGCATCCACACCGAGGACGGCCGGTTCGGGGACGGCACCCGGGAGGCCGTCGAGGACCACCTCGCCGACGAGAAGCGGTTCCTGGCCCAGCTCGAGGCGCTCGACCCGGCCGCTCTGTCCGAGGCGGCCCGATTCGAGCGCGACCTCGCGATCTACGGCGCGAAGCGGTCGATCTGGGACACGGAGACGCACCGCGTCTGGGAGCGGCGCTCGACCGCCATGGACGAGGTGGGCGATGGCGTCTTCGCCATCCTCGCCCGCGACTTCGCGCCGTTGGGGGAGCGCCTGGCGTCGATCACGTCGCGCCTGGAAGGCGTCCCTCATCTCCTGGCCGAGCATCGGACCCGCCTCGGGCCGCGACCCGTCCGCACGTGGAACAACCTCGAGCTGGAATCGGCCGAGGACATGCCTTCACTGTTCGCGCAGGTCGTGGCGTCGGGGCGTGCGACGTGGGCCGAGGGCAGCCCCGACCTCCGCCGGCTGGAGGAAGCTGCGACCCGCGCGTCGGCGGCCGTCGAAGAGTACGCAGGTTGGCTGCGCGGGCAAGATGAGCGAGCGACCGACGACTGGGCCCTGGGGGGCGATCTCCTCGACGAGCTCGTTTCGCTCCGCGCCTTCGACGACCTCACTACCGACGAGATCCTCGCCGTCGGCTGGGACCAGCTCGAGAAGAACGAGCAGGCCCGCCGCGATGCGGCGCGGCGCGTGGACTCGCGCGCCTCTGAGGCCGAGGTGGTGGACCGCGTGAAGTCGAACCACCCGGCGACCTTCGAGGAGGCGCTGGAGGCGTACCGGCGCGTCATGTTCGACGCGCGCCAGTACGTGATCGACCGTGACCTCGCCACGGTGCCGCCCGGTGAGCGGCTCGACGTCATCCCCACCCCGGAATACCTGCGGCACGTCATCCCCTTCGCCGCGTACTTCGACCCGCCGAAGTTCGACCCGAACCCGTCGGGGATCTACATCGTCACCCCATCGGTGGACGGCGATCCGCGGGCGATGCGCGAGCACTACTACGCCAGCATCTCGAACACGGGCATCCACGAGGCCTACCCCGGGCACCATCTCCAGATGTCGGCCGCGGTGCGCCATCCGAGCCTGGTGCGGATCCTCACCGACCCGCCCGAGTTCGTCGAGGGCTGGGCGATGTACTGCGAGCAGATGATGCGCGAGGAGGGATTCGATACCGCGCCGGAGTCGACTCGTGGCGCTCTACACCGACGCCATCTGGCGGTCCTGTCGCATCATCCTCGACGTTCGGATGCATCGGGGAGAAGCTGACGGTGGACGAGGCGACCGACGTTCCTGGCCGAGACACACCTCCTTCGAGCGGCCGTCGGCGCGGGCCGAGATCCTCCGCTACACGTACACGCCGACCTACCAGCTGAGCTACCTGCTCGGCAAAGTCCTGCTCTTACGCCTGCGCGAGGACGAGAAGCGGCGGCTGGGGACCGCCTTCTCGCTGAAGCAGTTCCACGACAACCTGCTCTACTCCGGGAGCCTGCCGATCAGCTTCCACAGGCGACTGCTGGCGGGTGAGGGCGGCGGACCCACCCGGCCGCCCGCCTCCTGAGGAGTCCCGGGGCGCAGCCGCGCGACGTAGGTCGCGGAGCGCGAGATCGGCGGTTTCCGGGTACCCTGATTCAGCCCCCTGCCCGATCGCATCAGAGGAGTCCGTTCGTGTCCATCGCGAGCCCGTCTGCGGGCGCAGCGCCCGTACCGCGTCCGCCCTCGCGCACACCCTGGTTCAAGAGGCCGGCCACGGCGGCCCTCGCCGGCGTCGTCCTGGCCGCGGTGCTCGCTGCCTGTTCCTCGAGCGCCCCGGCCACCCTGGGGGCCTCCGCTCCGAGTGCTGCGACCCCGGCGGCAACGCCGACCCCGGCGCCCGTCACTCCCGCGCCGGCAACCCCGTTCGTCCCGAAGCCTCCCACCGCCACGCCGCTTGCATCGGCTGCAGCGGCGCCTGCGGGCGACGGCACACGCGCCATCATCGAGACCGAGAAGGGCACCGTCGTCATCGAGCTGTTCACCGACAGCGCGCCCGTTGCCGCCCAGAACTTCGCCAACCTCGCCTCCGGCGGTTACTACGACGGCACACCGTTCCACCGGATCATCCCCGGCTTCGTCATCCAGGGGGGTGATCCGCGAGGCGACGGCACCGGCGGTCCCGGCTACGCGTTCACGGACGAACCGTTCGCCGGCGACTACGAGCGTGGCATGGTAGCCATGGCGAACGGCGGTCCGAACACGAACGGCTCGCAGTTCTTCATCGTCATGAGCGACCTGCGCGGCCAGCTCGCGAAGGACTACACGGTCTTCGGCCGGGTCGTGAGCGGCATGGACGTCGCCGAGACGATCGTCAACGGGCCCCGCGGCGGGCCCAAGGACGACCAGGCGCTCGAACCCGTCCGGATCGTCCGCGTCACCCTCGAGAAGCCCTGACCGGTCGCGCCACCGGCGCGGCCCGCCCAGCTCAAGGAGACCGCATGTCAGCTACGATCGAGACGAACCACGGGGCGTTCACCATCGAATTCGATCGCGACGCCGCCCCGAATACCGTCGCCAACTTCGAGAAGCTCGCCCGCGAGGGTTTCTACGACGGAGTCATCTTCCACCGGATCGTCCCGGGCTTCGTCATCCAGGGCGGCGACCCCACCGGGACCGGGCGCGGTGGGCCGGGCTACAAGTTCGATGACGAGCTGCCGGGAAAGGATCTCGACTACGCGAAGTACGCGGTGGCGATGGCGAACTCGGGACCGAACACCAACGGGAGCCAGTGGTTCGTCTGCACGGCCGACCTCCGCGGGAAGCTGCCGAAGAACTACACGATCTTCGGGCACGTGACCCTGGGCACCGACGTCGTGGACCGGATCGGCGCCGTGGCCACCGATCGAAACGATCGCCCGACCGAAGAGGTCCGCATGGAAAAGGTCACGATCGGCGAGGAGTGAAGCCGACCGGCGCCTTCATCCGTACACGTGCGGGTCGTTGGCGAACAGATTCAGGTCCGAGATCGTGCAAGGTTGCGATTTATTAACCAAAAGACCCCGAGAATGCCTTGAGCCGCGGCCGGAGTCCGGGATACACTCTGTCTGCTGCTCGTCAGCTACTGCCCCAGTCGCGGGGTATGGGTAGGTTGGGTTAGGGTAGCCGGTGCAGCCGGCGTTATAGATACCGCGCGACGCGGCAGAAGTCGAGGTCGTGAGACCGCGTACTTCCCGGGACAGTGGTGAAAGGCCCCTCTTGAGGGGCCTTTCGCATACCCGGGGATTGACTGGGGATTCCCGATTGCGTAACCCCCGACAGACCCCCGGCGGCCGCATCGGGCGACGTGTGCGACCCCAAGCGGCAACCGGCACTGCCTGCGTCGCTATTCCATGGACTTCGGTCTCCGCTGGCGGGTTCGCTGTCGTCTCGGACGGCTGCGGCGGGCGCGCATGGGCCGAGGGCGTGCTCGGCACGGTGGCAGCACCACGCGAGTCGCCCACCGGTGGGCCAACGCGCGACCGGAAACAAGGGTCGCGTTCGTTCGCGACCCCGAAGACTGGGCAATAGCGATGGCAGCGATTCGGGTCGGTCGTGGGCGCCCCGGGCACAAGAGCCTCGAGCGCGAGCGCGTCGGTCGGGCAGGCCGGGGCTTCGTCGACGCTCTTGATCCTCCCAGGCCGGTCGTACTGGGACACCGGTTGTCCCGGCAGGCCAACATCTCTGCCAGGACGGTTACGGCACCCTGCTAGACTGACCGCCGCGCGCCCGTAGCTCAGCGGATAGAGCGTCTGCCTCCGGAGCAGAAGGCCGTGGGTTCGAGTCCCGCCGGGCGCGCCACTCCTGGAATCGCGGGTGAGGCAGCCGGATGCTCCCGGCGATCAGGGGCCCGGCGGGGACCTCAGCCGGGTGCCGCGATGGGTGGCTCGAGAAGCACGATGTTGTGCCTCGCCTTGCGGGTGTCAAGAGCGACGATGGCCGCGCCCGCTGCCGTGAAGGCGAGGCCTTCCGGCTTGCCGTCGAGGCGGCCGAGCGACCAGGCCGCGTCTGGCCGCGCCGAACCATCAGCAGGATCCAGGTCCGCGACCCGGGCCACGACAGCGGACTTGTCGCTGAGGACGTAGAGGTGGTGGTCGGGTCCGACCTCCAGGTCGCTCAGGTCCGCGCAGGCATCCCCGAGCGCCTTGTCCGGCCGCCAGGTAGCGAGTGGGACGAACACGTGGTCCCCGGGCGCCACCGGCCAAGCCGCTCCTCCGGCAAGCGCGGCGCCCACCTTGAAGCCACCGGCGCGATCCCCAGCCGGGCCGAACTCGATGAGCGCCGGCGGGTCCTTTTCCTTGGCCACGATCACGTGACCGTTCGCCAGGAAGACGGCTCCCTCCCCGCGCGAGCCTGCCGGGTCGGCCCAGGCCCGCGCCAGCGGATGGCCCGGTGGGACCTCCAGCAGGATCGAAGCCACCACCCGGCGGGCGGCAGGATCGACCAGCTCTGCCCGGGCGGGTGACTCCTGGAGCAGCAGCACCCGCCCGGCGCCATCAGCGCAGACGGCCTCGATCTGCGGGTCGTCCTCGGGGATCCGGGTGCCTTCGAGGCCCCCGAGAGGGACGGTCTGCCAGTTGAGCTCCTCGTCGCGGTCGCGGGGGATCTCGACCCAGGCCCCAACCGCGGCCCGGTCGCCGATCGCGAGGAGCGCCATCACGCCACCGGCGCCGCGACGCAGGCAGATCCCCGAGACCTCTCGGAGCGGAACGTCAGCGGTGCGGACAACCCTGAGGCGCGGAAGGTGCGGCTTTCCCATCAGTCGTTTCCTGCTGCAGTCCCCGTCTCGAGGACTCTACCCTTGGCCGGGACAGGCCAGGACGCCGGCCCCTGGGAGCGAGGGCCGCCCGGGCGCCGGGACAGCTCGGCCAGGTGTTCCCAGTCGTGCTCGAGCATCCTGCGGAGGGCCTTGCGGAGGGTCCGGCGGTCACGCGGTCGCTCGATGACCGCGGCGCGCTCTTCTGGTGTCGTGGCCCGGACCCGCTCGGCGGCCAGGGCCAGGGTCCGCCGGAGCGCGTCCGGCAGGCTCATGTCGCCGCGCTCGGCTGCGCCGACGACCCGTGAGAAACCCGGTGCGCCGCCAAGCGCCGCGCCGAGATACCCCCCGGTGGCCCCCAGGGCGTGAAGCAGGATGGCCCGAGCAGTTCGTCCGCCCCCGGCCGGGGGTTCATCGAGCTGCTCATCGGTCCGGCTCGCCGCCCACGCGGCAAGGTCCCCCCGCAGCCAGCCGAACCATCGCAGGAACACATCGATCTCCGCGGCCGTCACGGCCTGCAGATCCGGGCCGAACACGAGGTACGGAGACCCGTTGCCGAGCCATAGGCCTTCGGTGATGTGCTCGACGACGTGCACGTCGAGGTCCTCGGCCGGGTCGAGAGGTTCGCCGTGCCCGAGCAAGAACGCGCGGTACGCACGGATGGCGGCCGGCGCCGCCGCGAGCGCATCTTCCGTCGTCGGTCCCACCGCCACGCAGCCCAGCAGGTCGAGGACGTGCACCATCGTCTTGCGCCGTCGGGGTCCGGATTCGAGGTAGAGGCCGTACATCTTCATGAGGCCGCGCATCGTCCCACGCGGCCCCCGGGCGGTCAATCGCCCCGGGCGGGTAGACCGCCGGTTCCGGACCGTCTCGGGTCCCTCAGAGGGGCGCTTCGTGGATCCGGTACGTCCGGTAGACGCGGGCGCCGACCTTCTCGAGCAGCCCCGCATCCGGTCGTTGTCCTCGAGCACCCAGCCAGCCTCGGCGCCGGTCAGGCGCAGCGCGAAGCCGGCCTCCCACGTCTGCAGGTACAGGGGCAGGCCGATCGGCAGCGGCCGCCGCCTGCAGGCCTGAGTAAGGGGCATCCTCGAGCGGGGCGTCCGTCAGGCCTCTCTCCCTCCGGGTGCTGCGTGGGCGGTCGCACTGTACCCCATGCCCGAGCTGTCCTACGCGGCGAGCAGCTCCTGAGTCGTCGGCGTCTCGACCTTGTAAGCCATGCGCAGGTAGTCGAGACCCGCCGCCTGGTCTTCGTCGCTGAACGCCTCCGCGGCATCCGTGGGGACGACAATCCGGTAGCCGCGGAAGAACGCGTCGGCGCTCGTGTGCCGCAGACAGATGTTCGTGTGCTGGCCGGTGAGGACGACGGTGTCCGCTCCGCACTGACGAAGGAGTGGGTCGAGCCCCGTCTCGTGGAAGCTCGAGTAGGTTCGCTTGGGGAGAACGAAGTCGCCCGGAGCGGCCGCCAGCTCGGGGATGACCTCGGCGCCAGCCGTACCGGACATGGCGTGCTCTCCCCAGACACCCAGCTCGAAGTCCTGGGGCAGGTGCGCGTCGTTGGCGTAGACCACGATCCAGTTCGACCGGTCGGACCGCGCGACCCGCAGGAGTTCGGCGATGTTCGGGATGATCGCCCGCGCGCGGGGATTGGCGATCTTCCCCGTCACGAAATCGTTCAGCATGTCGATGACGACAAGAGCCTTCACGGAACCTCCTTGTGCCGGGCGGGTGCACTACGACCGCTCGTCCGGTCGCGCCACCGCGGGGACCGGCTCCACTGTAGAGCAGACTGGGCCGGCCGGCGCGGCGACACTGCCGCGGCGGCGGCGGCCGCTGCCTCAGGCGACCTCGCGACCGGTGACCCAGCCGAGAGCCTGGCGTGGCTGCGCGCGGTGCGGTACCGGCGCGTCTGGCACGGTCCGCACCCCATGCACGAACACCTGGACCAGGTCGGCATCGAGTTGCGTGCCCGCGGCCCTCTCGAGGCGCTGCAGCGCGTGGCGCATCGAGTAGGCCTTGCGGTACGGGCGGGTCGTGGTCATCGCCGAGAACGCGTCGGCTACCGAGAGGACGCGGGCGATGAGGGGGATCGCCTCTCCGGCAATCCGGTCTGGGTAGCCGCGCCCATCCCACCGCTCGTGGTGGTGGCGGACGCCGGCCCGGACCAGGTCGATGTCCGGGAGGTCGCGCACGATCATGTCGCCGAGCGTGGCGTGCTGCTCCATCACTCTCAGCTCGTCCGCCAGGAGCCGCCCCGGCTTGCGCAGGATGGCGTCCGGTACGCCGATCTTCCCGATGTCATGCAGCTGCCCGGCGATGTCGAGCGCCCGGGCGAAGTGCTCGGTCATGCCGAGCTGCTCGGCAATGAAGACGGCGTAGCGCGCGACGTCGTCCGAATGACGCTTCGTGTAGTGGTCCTTCGTGTCCACCGCCTGGACGAGGCCCTTGAGCACGTCGAAGCTGCGGGTGGCGACCGGGTCGTGGGCGATGACGCCTGCGACCTGGACCGAGTCGCCGCCGCTGACCTTCGCCTCAGCGAGCGTCAGCGCAGCAACTGAAAGCAGGGCAGTGACCGACTGGGCGTGCTGAGGGTAGGCAGCGAGGCCCGCGCTCACCGTAACGGGGACGGGATCGGGCTGGTCAAGTCGGAGCGACACGGCCGTGAGTGAGCCGCGGAAGCACCGGACGGATGCCTCCAGCTGGGCGAGGGCGACCCGCGGGCCGATGACCAGGAACTCGTCGGGGCCGTACCGGCCAACGCGCATGCCGCGCGGCAGCTCGTGCTGGAGAAGCCTCCCGACTCGGACGAGCGCCTCGTCACCTGCCCGGTGGCCATGCGTGTCGTTCAGCAGTCGGAAGCTGTCGAGGTCGATGAGGGCGACGGAGATCGTGCTGCCGTCCTGCCGGGCCGACTCGATCGCGGCCCCCAGCTCGTTGACGAGCGCCCCGTGGCTGGGCATCGTGGTCAACCCGTCGCGCTCGGACGCTTCTCCCAGTCGTGCGGCCTGCCGGTCGAGATGGACGCGCGCCGCCCGGTACACGACGTACAGAAGAAGCGCCGCGCCCAGCCCTGCCGCGATCGTCGTCACGAGGAGATCGCGCCGCGCGGTCTCGAGCACTGCGAGGAGTGGCCCGGTGCCGCTTGACAGGGCCGCCGGTGCGTCCTCGAACGCCCCGTCCAGCACCGACGCGGATGATGCCCGCACGACCTCCGAGCCGGCAGCAACGGCCACCGCCACAAGGCCAACGAGGTAGGCGGCGAGGAGGATCGGCGGGCTGCGACGCGTTCCCCGGCCGGAGGTTCCTCTGCCACGGACGGTCATCGCGGGGCGCTCTTCTCAGGCGGACCGCGGCGAAGGGGACGTGCGGTTGCCGCTGCGCCCGCCGGAGCGGCGTCCGTCTCGGCCGGACAGGTCGGCGACGAGGGCCGGCCAGGCATCCCCGGCACGTCCGGGCTCCGCGTGAAGCTCGCAGAACACGCTCACCAACTCCGGGTCGAAGTGGCTTCCAGCCATCCGTCGCAGCTCGCGGATGGCCTCGTCATGGTTCATTGCCGTTCGGTAGGGACGGTCGTGGGTCATGGCGTCATACGCCTCGGCGATGGCCACGATCCGCGCGCCGAGCGGGATCTGCTCTCCTCGCAGCCCGTAGGGGTAGCCGAGGCCGGCGAACCGTTCGTGGTGATGGAGCACGATCGGGGCGGCTTCCGCGAGGACGCTCGACTGCTCGAGGATGAGCTGGCCGATCCGCGGGTGCTGGGCGACGATCCGGAACTCGGTCTCGCTGAGAGCAGCCGGCTTGTCCAGGATGGACCGTGGCAAAGCGACTTTCCCGATATCTCGGAGGAGGGCGGCGATGCGGATCCGCTCGATCTCGCTTCGGGGCAGGCCCAGGCGCCGCGCCATGCGGACGGCGATGAGAGCGATCGACGGGGCGGCTGCGCCTCCGCAGCGGCTGTAGGGTTCCGCGACTGCGGTCAGGGCACGCTCGGCCGCGCTCGTCGCCAGGCGGCCGACCTCGGTCGCTCGCCCTCGGCCCTCGAGCGAGACGATGGCCCGGGAGATCTGGATGTTGTCGTCTTCCTCTGCGTACACGCACGTCCGGTTGCGGCCGAGTCCCTTCGCCGAGTACATCGCCTCGTCGGCATGGCGGATGAGCTCGTCGAGGTGGTGGGGATGGCCGGTGCCTCCGGCCAGGCCGATCGACACGGTCAACTCGAGGTCGATCGGTTTCCCCGACTGGGCCGACGTCAGCCGGAAGTGCCCGCGCTGGATGAGCTGGCGGAGCGACTCGGCCTTCTGCGCGCCCTCGTCCGGCGCCGTGCTAGGGAAGACAAGGAGAAACTCCTCGCCGCCATAGCGGCCCACGACGTCGCTGGCCCTGACGTTCGCCTGCAGCGTCTGGGCGAGCTGGCGGAGGATGCTGTCGCCGGCCTGGTGTCCATGGGTGTCGTTCACCGCCTTGAACCTGTCGATGTCCACGAACGCAACGGTCAGCGGCCGGTCGTAGCGGTCGGCTTCCTCCACCGCTCGGAGGAGCTCGCCGAACAGGGCGGGACGGTTCAGCACGCCGGTGAGTCGATCGACCGTGGCCGCCGAACGCGCGGCCTCGAGCGACTCCGAGACCTGCCCGATCGCCTTCCCCATCCGCCGCTCGGCCCCGGTCCCGCCGTGCCGGACGGCAACGTCGCGCTGGCCGTCCGTGATCCGCTCGAGCGCGTCGGCCATCACGTTGAGCCCACGCTGGGCGAGGCCCGAGGTGACGAGGCACCCGACGGCGAGCGCAACGAATGAGGCGATCGCGGCAGCGGCCACCGGGGCCGCAGCCGAAGACACCCCGAGTGCGGGCACGACGGCCAAGCCGATCGCGACCGCGGCGACCAGCGCGAAGGGCATGGCCACCCATGGAACGATCTTCACAGCTCGCACCGTATCGCGAGAGGGGGCCATTCGCGAGTCGCCGGAGGTACCGGTGCGACGCGTCAACGGTACCCTGCGGTGCCCGGCACGCCGACCGTGCCACGCACGATGGGCCACCCGGCTCTACCCACCGCCAAGGTTGCTCGGCGCCAGTTGCGGCGAGCACCGCTCCGATGCGGTGCGGCAGCTCACGCTCGGGGGCAGCGACCGCTGCTGGGAGATCCGCCCCTTCAATGCGACTGGGGAGTCGGCACCCGCCCGGTACTGCTTGCCCGACTGAGCCGCTACCGGACGCAGTCACGCCGGCGCGCTGTGCCTGCGGGCGGCTGCGCTGGAACGGCGGACTAGAATCCGGGCGTATCCGGCTCGACTTGCAGGGGGGCAGCCATGGCCCGTCGCCGCACCATCGCCATCGGTGCCGGGCTGGCCGCCATGACGGCCGCCGCCGGAGGCGCCTACCTGGCGGTCAGCGCGTTTGTCTACGACCGGATGTCGCGGATTGAGGCGCGCTGCGGAGGACGGTTCGCCGGCTTCACGCCCGCCTCGTTCGACGCGAAGGGGTTCCCCCTCGACACGGCGCCCTACCGGATGCCGACGTTCGAAGAGGTCTCGATCCCGAGCCGCGATCCCGGTATCACCCTGCGCGCGTGGTGGGTTCCGGGAGCGGGCGAAGCGGCGGCGAGCGAAACGGCGGCGAGCGCGCCGGCCGGGGAGGGTCCGGCCCCTGCACGCGCGCCAGCGGTCATCCTCGTGCACGGGCACGGCGCCTGCAGGCGCGACCCGGTGGTGCTCCTGCCGGCGGGCATGCTCCATCGCCACGGGTTCAGCGTGCTCCTGCTGGACCTCCGCGACCACGGTGATTCGACGATCGAGGACGGCCGGCATGCGGGCGGCTCGGAGGAATACCGCGACCTCCTGGGCGCCTGGGACTGGCTGCAGTCGAGAAGGGGATCGAGCGCGGAGCAGATCGGCGCCTGGGGCGCGTCGATGGGCGCCGCGACGGCGCTCATCGCGGCGGCCGAGGAGCCGGGTCTCGCGGCAGTCTGGGCCGACAGTTCCTTCGCCGACGCGATGATCGCGGCGAGGGACGAGCTGGCCCGGAAGGGCTACCCGACCTTCCTTGCGCCGGGGGGTCTATGGATCGGCAAGCTCATCTCGGGCGACGATCTCCTCGGCAGGAGCCCGCTCCGGGCGGTCGAGCGCCTCGGCGATCGGCCCGTCTTTCTTACGCACGGTGCGGCGGACGGCCGGATGAACGTCCACCACGCCCTCGACCTCGCGCAGGCCCTCGCCGGGCGCGGCGCCAGCTGGGAGCTCTGGCTGGTACCCGGCGCCGGCCATGTCGAGGCCATGTTCCTCCACCCCGATGAGTACGAGCAGAAGCTGGCGGGCTTCTTCCGCTCGAAGCTCAGGACGCGGCAGCGGCTCCTGCGGCCGTGCGGCGGGCTACCAGGGCGGGGCAGACGGCGAAGCCGAGGGACTCGGACTGGGTGACGGCCCGGGCGTTGGCGACGGCCCGGGCGCCGGGGTGACGAGGGTGCCCAGGGGCACGTAGAGCGTGGGCCCGTGGATCATGCTGTTCATCCGGTAGGCGAGGATGAGCCGGTTCAGCTGATTCGTTGGGAGCGATGAGGGTTACCCAGGCCTCCACGGTCGCTCCCTTCGACAAGTCGCCGCTGCCCAGGTCGGGTTCCCGGTCGCCGAGCACGAGCCCGCCCCACTCCTTGCCGGTCCCGTCGATGAGCGAGTAGTCGAGCGGGTTGTAGTTCGTGTCGGTCAGCGCCTTGATGCGGAGGTAGACCGTGACGTAGGACGATCCCTCTTCCGGTTTCCAGAGGCCGTCTCCGCCCCACGTCTCGGCGCTGACGACCGTGTGGGTCTGCTCGTCCTCGAGCCGGGCCGCCTTGCCGACCGTGGTGTAGGCCCCGAAGTCGCCGCAGCGCTTGCTCGACCCCTTCGCCAGCTGGATCGCGACGCCGGAGCCGGCGTTCCATGTCGAACGGATCTTCTTCACCTGGGCGACGCTCAGCGCGAGGTTCTTCGAGACGTTGCCCGAGGAGTTGGTCGTCACCGACGGCATCCGGTACAGCACGGTGGCCATGAACCCGCAGCGTCCCCGGTACAGGTTCACGGTGTAGACGGAGCTGGCGCGGAGCTTCGTCGCCCGGATCCGCAGAACACCCTTCGTCGTGTCGTAGACCTGGATCGTGGCTGTGTCGTTGAGTGCGTTCTTCGCGCCGATTCGCGTCTGCCAGGTCTGGACGACCGTCGCCGCGGAGACGTCGGGCGCGGTGACCGACGCGACGACCGCAAAGGCGACGAAACCGGCGATGATGGCGACGCCAGCTCGTCCCGGCGTACCGGGCGACAGGTGGAAACCGGCCGGCAGACGGAGCAGCTTCGCGAGCTCCCGGAACGGACGCATGGCGGACCCTCGCTTTCCCGTCTCCCCATCGGGATTCCTCGTGCGGCCATTGTCGTCCGTGGTCAGCACGGTGCGCAAGGGCGCAGGGGCAGCGACAGAGGAGCTTCCGGCGTCACGCCGGCGATATGCCCGCCTTCTTCGTTTTCGGCTTGCCGGCGCGGGACCCGGGCGCCTTCGGCGGCAGCCGTCCGACGAAGGCCGCAGCTCGCGTGATCCACTCGTGGACAGCGTCGCCGTCGTGGATCGTGGCCGCGGGCAGCACAGCGTACCCGGACATCGGCCGGCCGGGCATGGGCTCGAATGGACCGGCACCCTCGATCGCGAGGAGGCGGGCGCGATCATCGTCGTCCAGCCGGACGAACCACTGCTCCCCATGCAGGCCCGTGAACATGTGCCCGTTCAGGAACGCGCAGGGACAGCCGAACATCAAGCGCCGCTCAGCCGCCGGGAAGTCCTCCATGGCGGACTTGAAACGCTCCACGAGTTCCGGTGGAGACTTCGGCCATGCTGGCTTGTCGGCTGTGTTCATGCTGCGGGCTCCGTGCCGGGGGCGGGCCGGGGACGTCCCATCTGCGCCTCCCTGCGCCCGATGATGGCACGCGGCGCGATGGCGGTCTTCCGCCTACACTCCTCGGACCATGTTCCTTTTCCGCAAGGACGCCGCGATGCCGGCACCCGAGAAGGCCCTCCCCGGTCGCCCGGAGCCGATAGCTGTGCCCGCACGCCACTTCGTCAACGGCGCGCCGCTCGCGTCACCCTGGCCGGCGGGAACATGCACGGCGTCGTTCGCGCTGGGCTGCTTCTGGGGCGCCGAGCGCCGCTTCTGGGAGACGCCCGGGGTCGTGAGCACGGCCGTGGGCTATGCCGGCGGGTACACGCCGAACCCGACCTACGACGAGGTTTGCACCGGCCGCACGGGCCACGCGGAGACCGTCCTGGCGGTCTACGACCCCGCTCGAGTGACCTACGAGGAGCTCCTCCGCCTCTTCTGGGAGAACCACGACCCGACCCAGGGAATGCGCCAGGGCAACGACCTCGGCACCCAGTACCGCTCTGCGATCTTCGTCGGGAGCGAGGCTGAGCGCCGGGCGGCCGAGGCGTCGCGCGATGCCTACCAGGAGCGGCTTCGCGACGCCGGCTACGGACCCATCACGACCGAGATCCTTGACGCTGGCCCGTTCTTCTATGCCGAGGCGTATCACCAGCAGTACCTCGCGAAGAACCCGGACGGTTACTGCCCGGACCACGGAACGGGTGTCGCCTGCCCGGTCGGGCTCGGGGTCAGGGCACCCGGACGGTAGGCGCCGAGGTGGACCCATCGACCGCTGCCGAGTACGCTGCGGTGATGAAGGGGCCTGGAGGGTGAAGAACACCGAGTGCACGATCTACATCACGACCAAGCGCGGCTTCGAGCAACGCTACCGCCGGGCGAAGAACGGCTGGACACAAACCGGCCCGAACGGCGTCGTCCGCCCGATGACCGCCGAGCAACTGCTCTCGCACCTCCTGCCACCGCTCGCGTTCGGCCACGTCAGTATCAGGGTGGAACCCGACGTCATCGAGAAGGAGGCGTGACGCCCACTGGACCGACGGGCCTCGAAGCATGCCACGCCTGTGGATGATCCCGACGGCTACTCCCGGGGCGACAGGGCGGGCATCTCCTGCCCCATCGGCTTGGGCGTGAGCACCCACGCGGGTCAGTAACCGCTCTCGCGAGGCGGCTCGCAGCGGATTGGCCCGGCAAGGCGCCCAAACGCCATCCTGTCGCGGAGGAGATGATGCCGCAGGAGATCAGGACGATCACCCTGCATGGCCGGCTGTACGCCGTGAACTGCTACCTCGTGAAGGGCGACGCCGGCCATGTGCTGATCGATACTGGACTCTCGACCAGGCGGGCCGAGCTCGCGCGAGCCCTCGAGGGTGCGGGCTGCAGGCCGGGTGACCTCCGGCTCATCGTGATCACCCACGGAGACGCGGACCACGCCGGCAATGCCGCCTATCTCCGCGGCACGTACGGCGCCCGGATCGCCATGCATCGCGCCGAATGGCAGGCGGTCGAACGCGGGAACATGCTCCTGAGCAGAGGACGCATGCCGTTTCTCAGGCGGACGGTCGGTGGCCTGCTGTTCCGTTTCGCCGGGCTGCGCACGGCCGACAGGTTCGAGCCCGACCTGCACCTCGAGGACGGGGACGACCTCTCCGGCCACGGACTCGACGCCAGGGTTCTTCATCTCCCGGGGCACTCGCAGGGCTCCATCGGGGTCCTGACGGCCGATGGAGACCTGTTCTGCGGCGACCTGCTCACCAACCTTGGCGAGGCGAAGCCCAACTCCCTGGTCGATGATCCGGCGGACCTCGAGGCCAGCCTCGACAGGCTGCGGAACCTGGAGATACGGACCGTCTACCCCGGGCACGGCCAGCCATTCCCGATGGAACTGCTGAGGATGGGACCCGCGTAGCACGACCGACGCGGCGCCTTGTTCGGCGGACCCGGGAACTGCAGTCACCGGCCCGAACGGCGTCGTCCGCCCCATGACGGCCGAGCAACTGCTTTCGCACCTCCTGCCACCGCTGGCGTCCGGTCACCTGGGCGTCAGGGTGGAACCCGACTTCATCGAGAAGGATGCGTAGTGCCCACTGAACCGGCGAGCCTCGAGAGACTGCCGGCCCGACCACAGCGGCAGATCCTGCGCCTCGGCTGACAGCCCGGGTGCCAGGTTCGATCCGACCTTCCTTGTCGATCCGACCTTCGTTACACCATTGGGCTATTCTTACACCGTGGCATTGAACATCAAGGACCCAGAGACAGAGCGACTGGCCAGCGAGATCGCCGCGCTTACCGGCGAGTCCAAGACCGGCGCCGTCAGGCAGGCCCTCACCGAGCGAAAGCAGCGGATCCTTCTCGCGCGGAGCCTACCGGGACGAGGCGATCGCATGGTCGCGGTGCTCGAGAGGCGCTTGTGGCCGCGGCTCCCTGATGGCGTGCGCGGGCGCACGCTGAGCAAGGACGAGGAGGAGGCGATCCTCGGCTTCGGTCCGGAGGGCCTGTGATCCTGGACAGCTCCGTGCTCGTGGCCATCGCCCTGGACGAGCCTGAGCGGGAGGCGTTCGTGGCCAAGATCGACGCGGCGGACGTGGTCGCAGTGGCCGCGCCGACCCTCGTCGAGGCCGGCATAGTCCTGTCCGCCCGTACCGGGGAGGACGCGGGCGAACTGCTCGCCGAACTGATCGCAGCCGCCGAGGCGGTCGTGATCGAGTTCGGCCCGGCTCATTGGCAGGAAGCCGTGTCTGCCTGGTGGCGGTACGGCAAATCGCGGCATCCCGCGAGCCTGAACCTCGGGGACTGCCTCGCCTACGCCACCGCGCGAGTGGCAGGGCAGCCGCTCCTCGCCAAGGGCGACGACTTCGCGAAGACCGACATCCAGCTCGCCTGAGCGGTCACCGACAGCCACATCCGCGGGCAGTCGCAGTACCGATGAGAGACTCCCCCTGGTCGCCCGTGCCCGTGGGGCCGTCCGGCACTACCCCGCAGGCATCCGCCGCGCAGAATTGTCCTCAGGCCGATGAAACACGTCGCGAGGCGAGGGAACGAGCCGGCACAGGGGCGTCCGGCCGCCCTCGGGAAGGGGAGCGAGATGATCCGACGCATGTCCCCGGCGCACCGGTTGTCGCTGATCACCATCGTTCTCGCCGTTCTCGCCGCAGGCTGCGGGGGTAACTCCTTCCCGACGGGGTCCAACCCCGCGAGCGGCGAGCCAACCGCGGTTGCTTCGGGGCCTGCGGCCAGCGGCCCGGCGGCCAGCGAGCCGGCGGTCCCCGAGTCGCCGCCCCCGGGCAGCCAGGCGACGATGACGCCCGACGTGACCTGCGGCCCGGGCGAGGCATGGGTGGGCTCCTTCGGCAGCGGCGCGGCCTGCATCGACGAGGAAGGCTGGAAGGTCTTCGACGAGACGAACACGCCGCTCACGAACGGCCAGCTGGCCGACATCGCGGTCTGCGCCGATGGCACCACCTGGCTGGCCGATTCGTCCGGCCTCGTCTCGACCGACGGTCAGACCTGGGTGAACCATTCGACCCTCACCGAGAACAAGGGCTTCGAAGCGGTCGCCTGCGACCCGAAGAAGGGCGTGTGGCTCGCCGGCTACCAGGGCGTCTACTACTTCGACGGCGAGTCGATGACGACGCACCCCGCATCCGAATTCGGCACGGGGAAGTACGTCGACCAGGTGAAGGACGTCGCCGTGGCCTCGGACGGCCGGGTCTGGGCCGTCACCGCCAACAGCGTCGCCACCTGGGACGGCACCGCATGGCGCTTCTGGGAGAAGGGCAAGGGGTTCAAGAAGGAGTACTTCTTCGAACAGGTCGCGGTGGACCTCAAGGATCGCGCGTGGGTGACGACGGGCGGGACCGAGCTGCTCCTCTACGACGGGAAGAAGTGGTCGATCCTCTCCAAGGAGTTCCTGTCGCAGTCCAAGGCGGTGGCCGTCGACCCGAAGAACAGGGTCTGGGTCGGGACGTACTCGGAGGGCGTGTCGTCCTTCGACGGGAAGAAGTGGACGACGTACAACCGCGGGAACAGCGACCTGCCGAGCGACCACGTCCGGGCCATCACGGCCGATGCCAAAGGCCGCATCTGGCTCGGGACGGAGTGGGGACTCGCCGTGCTCGAGGGCAAGAAGTGGACCGTGTACCACATGTCCGATTCGGAGATCCGCGACAACGAGGTCTACTCGATCGGCGTCGCGGCGCGCGGGCCCACGCTTCCGGAGATGGTCGAGAAGGACCCGGGGACGCTCAGCGGGCGGGTGGTCGAGAGCGGCGACCCCAAGGCCGGTCTCAAGGTGGAGGCGTGCGTCGAGTTCGTTGGCATGATGTTCTCAGGGGACACACCGTGCGCCGATCAGGCATTCCACAAGCTCACGACGACGAACGACGACGGCGTCTTCGCGTTCACGAAGCTGCCCGTGGGGCGGTACGCCATCACGGTGCGCGGTCCCGATGGCAAGTGGCTGCGGCTGACCGACCAGTTCCGTATCGGCGACAAGGAGGTCCTCGTGCAGCCGGGCGAGACCACCGACCTCGGGGACCTGGACATCGCCACCGCCGAATAGCGCGACGGGGGAAGCAGGCATGCCAGTCATCACCGTGGCCCGCCAGTTCGGGGCGGGCGGCGCGTCGGTCGCCCGGATCGCCGCCGAGCGGCTCGGGTTGGAGATCGTCGACCAGTCGCTCGTCGCCGCCATCGCGGCGCGACTCGGGGAAGCCGAGGACCGCGTGCGGGCCGAAGACGAACACGTCGCAAGCGGCCGGTTCAGCGGCCTGCTGGACGTGCTCTCCCCGCTCTCGGGTGGGCTCGGAATGGCCTGGCAGCCGCCGTACCCGGACCCGAAGTACGACCCGCGGCGCGTGGTGGTGAATCTCACCGAGGAGGTCATCCGCGAGACCGCCCGGCACGGCAACGTCGTGATCGTGGGTCGGGGCGGCGCCTTCGTGCTGGCCGACCTTCCCGGTGCACTCCATGTCTTCCTCCGGGCGGCCGAGCCCGTGCGGCTGAAGACCGCGATGGAGCGCTTCGGGATCGACGAGGCGGCCGCTCGCACCCGCCTGCGGGAGACCGACGCCAACCGCGAAGCCTACATGCGCCAGATCTACGGCCGCGACTGGCAGGACGCCTCGCACTACGACCTCGTCATCGATACCGGGACGCTCGGGTACGACGCGGCGGCTGAACTCGTGGTTCTGGCAGCGCAGCGGAAGGCAACGGCACCCGGTTCCACGCTAAACTAGCACCGCACTAGTAGTAGTTAGAGGCCCGGAGACCAGCCCATGACCATCCGATACGACCGAATCGCCCGCGCCCAGGCGCTCATGAAGGAGCAGGACATCGCCGGCATCGTGGTGCTGAACCACGACGACTACCGGTACTTCCTCGGCACCGACCGGGCGCAACCCAGGGCGATCATCCCGGCCCGCGGCGCTCCCACCCTCATCACGTTCGCGGGTGAAGAACCGGAGCTGCGGGCGCTCATCGGCGAAGGTGACGTCGCCATCTTCACCAGCGTGGGCCAACAGATCCACGACGTCGTGCGGCGATTGCGGGAGATGGTGGTGGGGCAGGGCGGCGACCCGGATGCGCGGCCGCGGATCGGCATGCAGATGTGGTTCGAGACGCCGGCTTTCCTCGTGGACCTGTTCCGGCAGACGAACCCGAAGGTGGAGCTCGTCTCTTCCGATCCGGTCATGGACCGGCTGCGCATGGTCAAGGATCCCGACGAGATCGCGCTCATGACCGAGGCGCAGCGAGTCGCCGGACTTGGCATGGACCGCGCGCGGGAGGTCCTGAAGCCGGGTGTCTCGGCGCACGAGGTCGCCACCGAGGCCCTCTACGCGATGATGAAGGCCGGCGCGGAGAAGACGTCAACCCCCATCCACGTGAACCTCGGCATCGAGACCTGCATGCTCCACGGGCGCCAGAGCCCGAGGACCGCGGCGAAGGGCGATCTGGCGGTCGTCGACCTCACCCCGCAGATCGAGGGCTACTGTTCGAACCTCGCCCGGACGTTCGTCCTCGGTGAGCCGAGCGAGCGTCAGCGGCTGCTCCTCGACACGGCCGCCGAGCTCGTCGAGCCGGTCCGGCTGGCGATGCGCCCGGGAGCGACGGTGCGGGACCTCGACGAGCGAGCCGCGGAGGTGTGCGATCGGCGGGGTCTCGGCGAGCACCGCGTCGACGGGATCGGCCACGGGCTGGGCCTGCGCTTCGAGGAGACCCCCGCGCCGACGATCATCCCGCCCCATCGCGCGGTGCAGCTCCTGGAGGGGATGACGATGACGATCGGACACACGATCCTCGCCATCCCCGGTTTCGGCGGCGCGCGCTTCGAGGACGTGTACCGGGTCACCCCCGAGGGGGGCCAGCTTCTCAGCCCGTACCCGATCGACCCGGTCGTCCCCTGCTGAGGGCGGACGCGGCCGCGGGAGGCAGTCAGTCGCCGGAGTGCCAGCCGCTGCGGACCGAGAACCGGTCGAACCCGCCGGTAGCCGGGCGCTCCGTCACGGATACCCCCGTCACGTCCGCGCCCGGCGGGCCATCGCGGAGCGCGGCCAGGAGCAGCCCGACCTGTTCGGCCGGTCCCTCGGCGACGACCCGCACGGCGCCATCCAGCTCGTTCGCGACCCACCCAGAGACGTCCAGCACGGCCGCCTGGCGGAGCACGAACCAGCGGAACCCGACGCCCTGGACGTGACCGCGGACCACCGCTTCGATGGCCCGGACGGATGCGTCTGGCGTCACGGGGTCTCGCTCTCCCCGGGGCGGGGCCAGGAGAGAAGCAGCACGTCCGCGATCAGCTCGGGGTTCGCGTTCAGCTCAACGGCTGCGAGGTAGCGGTCGAGGAGATCGAGAAAGCGCTCGATCTCGCCATCGCCGATGCGCCCCGCCAGCTCGGTGATCTCCTCGAGGAGCCCCACCTCGCGCAGTTCCGCCCGCCCGCCGCGGCGCGCGACGGCGAGGTCCCTGGCGAGGCCGCGCCAGGTCGACCCGAGCGAGAGAACGGCACGGCGGCGGGCCGCAGGTGCAGCGCGGGCATCGCCGGCCTCGGGTCCGGAGTCGCCCACCCCGGCCGACGGGGCGTCGTCCGGGGCCGCGCCGGCCGGAGGGGTTACCCCGGGGTCGGCGTCGACAGCCGCGGCGCCCGAGGCACGAGCCGGGCCCCCGCGAGCGGCCGGGCGCGGGCCCGCCGCGCTCCACCTTCCGGCGTCCGCGGCTGTCGCCATCGCCCGCTCGAGCGCGTTTTCGATATCAGCGGCCGCGGCGATGAGCCCACGGGCTGCCGCCAGCCTCGCCTCGGGACCGGCGTCCGCCAGGTCGAGGAGTTCGCGCGCGATGCGGTCGCGCGCGAGCATGGCCTCCGGGGCGCACGCGAGCGCGATCGCCCGGCCGGGTCTCCCGTCCGCGACCCTCGCGATCGCCGCCGCGCGCGCGGCGTCCGCGAGGCCGCGCTCTCCGAGGACGGCTGCCACGTCGGCGTCGGGGACCCGTCCGATGCGCAGCCTTGCGCAGCGAGACCGGACGGTTGGGAGCACCGCCTCCTCGTTGACGGCACAGAGGACAAGGCACGAACCCGGAGGCGGCTCCTCGAGCGTCTTCAGGAGTGCGTTCTGTGCATCCTCGTTCATGCGGCCCGCGTCCTCCACGACCGCGACACGGACCGCGCCCTCCATCGGCGCGAGGGCAAGCTCGCGAATGAGCCAACGGACCGTGCCGGGTTCCGGGTTGGTCGCAGCGCCGATGCGAATTGCCCGGCCGGCGCCCTGCGGCGCGAGGCGGTGGATGTCCGCGTGATTGCCGTGCGTGACCTTCCGGCACGACGGGCACCGGCCGCACGGCCGGGCTGTCGGGTCGTGCTCTCCGCAGAGGAGCCCGGCCGCAAGGTCGAGGGCGAGCGTCGTCTTGCCGGCGCCCTCCGGCCCGACGATCAGCAGCGACTGGGGCGGCATGCGCGCGGCGACCGCGCGAGCGACCATCGCGAGCGCGGCAGGATGCCCGCGAGCTCGCCAGGCGGGCACCGCCGATCAGCCCTCCGGCTCGGCCTTCCGCCGACGCGGGGCGCGCTTCGCCGGTGCCTTGTCGGCGCCTGCGGCACCTGCGCCGTCGGCCGTGCCCGTCTTCGAGGCTCGCGGCTTGCGGGGGGCCCGGGTCTGCGGATTCGGTTCCGCGTCGGGTCCGGTGACCGCGGCCGGTTCAACGCCTACGGTTTCGCCACCTCCGCTGGGGGTTCGCGGGCTCGCTGCCGATCGCCGCGTCCGGGCCGCCGGCTTCGCCGCCGCGGCGGGCGACTCTGCGCCGGACGCCGCGACAGGAGCGCCGGCATCGACGCTCGGGCCTGGCGCCGCCGGGCGGCGGCGCCCCCGTCCACGCTGGGCCGTGACAGCGGCCGGCGGCGGGGGCTCGTCGCCGACGCTCGTCGCGCCGGCCGGGGCCACCGCGCCGGCATCTCCGGTCGGACTCGCGAGTCCTGGGCCGCGCCCACGTCCTCGACCGCCGCGTCCGCGTCCGCGGGACGCTGTGACGGCCTCGCCGGCTGCGGCGCCGGACGGTGCCCCTGCCGGGCGCGCGCCGGCACCAGCGGGAACCGCTTCGCGCGCACCCTGCTTCGACAGTTCAGCCCGCAGGAGTTCCTCGATCTCCGGCGGGACTTCGCTCCAGGGATCCCCGCCACTTGACGGCCGGGAGGGCCCCACGGCATCGCGGGGAGGGCGCGGGCGGTCGCGATCGACCCGGCCGGGACCACCCGGTCGCCCGCCTCGTGCGGCGGGGCCGCGGTCGCGCCGCGGCGCGGGCGCGGCCGGCACGGCGGGCGCATTCATCGCGCTGCGACCGAACCGCTCGCGATCGAGCGCCTGCTGGTAGGTAGAAGCGCGGCCGCCGCGGCCGCGCGGTTGACGGCCCCGACCGCCGCGGCGCCGCCGCTCGGCCAGCAGGTACTCCGGGATCGCCGGTTCCTCCAGGTCCTCATCGAGTTCGTCGGCCGACGCCGCAGTCCCGGAAGCAGCCGTCGGCATGCCGAGCTGGCTGTCCCACACCGACCCGAACGTAGGCCGGGCAGGAAGGGGTGCCACCAGGTCGGTGATCTCCTCCTCCTCGTCCTCCAGGCTCTCCTCGCCCGGCTGCTCGGGCAGCCCCGTGCCCTCGCCACCGCGGCCGCGGCCGCGACCACGACCCCCGCGGCGGCGGCGGCGGCGTCCGCTGCCGTCGCCGGCACCCTGCTCATCGCCGTCGAGCACCGCCACTCGGCCGGCCTCGACCACTTCGCCGGATGCGTCGCCCGGGGCCGCAGCGTCGGCCGGCACTCCCTCGGGCACCGCCGCGTCTGCCGTATCGACGGCGCGGCGCAGCTTCTCGCCGGGGAGGACCACGAGTGACCCGACAGGCGCCGCCGGCTCCTCAACGTCCGCGGTCGGCCGTGTGGTGGGCCGCCTTGCGCCGCGCCCCGCGCGCGCTACCTCGCCCAGGCCCTCGCGCGCGCCCTCGCGGGTCGCGCCTCGTGCGCGGCGCTTCCGCTGCGCCGCTCCCTCCGTCTCCTTGTCGGGGACCTCCGTCATCGAGAGGTCCTCGCTCGCGGCCACCCGCCGCCCGCTCCTGACGGAACCCCGCTCGACCTTGGCAATCTGGGTGATATCCGTGAAGAGGTCGGCAACCTCCATGAGGTCCGAGCTCGTGTTGCCCCGGAAACTGATGACCTCGACCCGCACGCCCGTCTCCTGGACGGCCCGGATCGCCGGGGCAAAGTCGCCGTCGCCCGAGACCACCACCGCCACGTCGAGGTTGCGGGCGGTCTTCATGAGGTCCACGACGAGCTCGATGTCGAGGTTGGCCTTGACCTTGCCGTCGCCGTACTTGCGAATGTCCTTCGTGACGACCTTGAACCCGTTCCGGGCAAGGAAGGACTGGAACTGGCGCTGGTTCTCATTGTCGGGGTCGAGCCCCGTGTATGCGTAGGCGCGGACGAAGTCCCGCCCCGCGGTAGCCGACTTCAGGAGAGTGACGTAATCGATGTCCACGCCGGCCGCCTTGGCCGCGTAGAAGATGTTCGCCACGTCCACGAAGACGGCAACGTTCTTGCTCACGCGCGTCTCCTGTGTTGATCCGGCCGCCCTCCGACGGGCCGGGTCCGGGCACCCGTGGGTGCCATGTCGATGCGTCCGGCGGCGCGGTCGCGCGCCTCGTCCCGGACAGTTCTCATTCCGGCGGCTCCGATCCCGCCGTGCAGCGGCATGCGTCGTACCTGGTCGGTTCGATCGTTCAAGGCCTGCATGTGCACGGCGGCGGGACGATCCTCGTGGTGGAGTCGCCTGGCGTCCGCTGGGCGGGCACAACTGCCGGCCCTGCCGCAGATTCGCTGCTTCGAGCGCGCCGCACCGGGTGGGGTGGCCATCGGCCAAACCGCACACGCCCGGGGCGCTCGCCATCATCGGGCGGCGTGGACGCCGGTGACATCATACGCCAACGCGCCAGGATCACGCGCTCGTAGGGTCGCTACGTCTCGGCGACCTCCGTCGTCATCTCCGCAACGCCCCAGGCCGCGACGGCCAGGCCGATACCGGCGAGCCAGAGCCCGAGCGACCGGTCGGGGAGGCCCAGCACGTCGTCCTGGATCACCTGCACGAGCTTGAGCAGGAACCCGACTGCGCCGGCTCCGAGGACGATGGCGAAGACAAGCGGGCGATCGAGGACGATCGGCTGGTCACCGCCCGCGTACGGCAGCACGAGGAGGGCGAGCAGCAGGACGGCGGCGATGAAGACGACGATCCCGAAGCCATCAAAGGCGCCCGTCCGCTCCGGGGGAAGGCCGACACCAGCCGTCTGGCCCCACGGGAACAGGCAGGCCACCAGGATGACGACCGAGCCGATGCCGACGAGCAGCCGGCCCCGGCCCAGAGAACGACGCTTCATGAGGAGGTGTAGACCTCCGGCTTGAGGACACCGATGAACGGCAGGTTACGGTAGTACTCGCCGTAGTCCAGACCGTAGCCGATGACGAACTGGTCCGGGATCTCGAAACCGCGGTAGTCGATCGGGATATCCACCAGCCGACGGGCGGGCTTGTCCACGAGCGTGCAGATGCGAAGCGAGCGCGGGTTCTTGCCACGCAGGTACCGCACCAGGTAGTTGAGGGTGAGCCCGGTGTCGATGATGTCCTCGACGATGAGGACGTCGCGGCCGTCGATCGACGAGCTCAGGTCCTTGAGGATGCGGACCAGGCCCGACGACTCGGTCGCCGTCCCATACGAGCTCACCTCCATGAGGTCGATGGCCACCGGGATGGTGATCGCGCGCATCAGGTCGGCCATGAACGGGAGCGAACCCTTGAGGACGCTCACCAGCGTCAACTCCTTGCCCTCGTAGTCCTCGCTGATCCGCCGGCCCAGGTCCGCCACGCGCGCGCGGATCTCTTCCTCGGTGATGAGGACGCTCGCGACGTCGTCCCTCAGGTCGGGCTGTCTCATCGGCATCGCTCCGTGGTAGTCGTCAACGGTTCACCGGGTGCCGCGGGATCACCCGCGACCGCGGCCTGACGTCGTCGCGTTCGCGAGCGCGGCGCCCCACCCGGTGCGCGCGGCGGTGCCGCGCCGGCGTCGCCCCGCGGCAGATCGTCGTGCACGACGGTCACCTGGCCCTCGGTCCCGCTCAGCGAGTCGAGGAGCCCGAGGCGACCGTACTTCATCATGAGGGCCCGGAAGTCACGCGCGTAGAGGAGCTTGATCCTGACGTCGGGGTAGAGCTCCCGCAGGCGGCGCAGCTTGCGGTTCTTCTTTCGCACCAGGCTCTGCTTCAGGGTCGTCAGCTCGACGTAGAGGTCGAACTCCGGCAGGTAGAAATCGGGGGCAAAGCTCTCGACGACGTTGCCGTCCAGGTTCCACAGGATGGGGAAGGCCGTCGGCTCGTACTGCCACTCGATGCCGTAGTAGTCGAGGATGCGAGCGAGTTCGGCCTCGCTCGCGTGGGCGAACACTGGGGCGATCACGCCCGAGGGAGCGGCGGCCTCACGCACCTCGTCCACGCGTTACGGAGCCGCCGTGCGTCGTACCGAAGAGCCGCCGGAAGTCGCCGTCGAAACTCTCGAGAAACCGGTGCATGTCAACCACGTCGTCCACGTCCACGTCGGCGGCGCGTGCCTCCGCCCGAGGCCGGTCGCGGCGACGATCCACGGGGCCCGCCAGAGGCGACAGGTCGCGGTGGCCGGGATCGTGCTCGAACGAGACGATGGCGACGGCCGAAGTCCCGCAGCTCGAACAGGTCAGGCCGGCAAGGTAGATGCCTTCGCGGCGGGCGAGGACGCGGACGCGGCTCGCAGCGTACGCATTGCCGCAGGACTCGCAGGCCATGGTCGCCAGCTCCGAGCGAAGCCAGTCCTCCCGATTCACACCATCAGTCTACCCGTCGCGGCCCCACGTGGGCAGGCCGCGGGAACGGGCTACCGGGCGTTGCTATACTGCGGGGGAGTATCAGCAGTCAGGGAGAACCGTTGACCAGCGACAAGAGCGCCGCCGGCGAGCGTGGCGGCCGCGCACCGACGCCGCACGGCCATGCTGCGATGGATGGCGGAGCGCCCGACGGGAAGGCCACGTTCCGGCACAGCTACGCCCGCGACCGGCAGCTCCTGCTCCGGCGGCTGGCGCGCGTCGAGGGCCAGGTGCGCGGCATCGCGCGGATGATCGAACGCGACGAGTACTGCATCGACATCCTCCAGCAGACCGCCGCCCTTCGCGCCGCCGTGGACGCAGTCGCCGTCCTCGTCCTCGAGGACCACATCGCCGGCTGCCTGCGGACCGCGGTGGAGACCGGCAACGCCCAGGAGTACACAGAGGAGGTCATGGACGTCGTCCGCCGGACCCTGGGCCGCCCGGTCCGCGGGACGAAAGCGGCTCCGGAGTAGCGACTGGGCAGCCGCTGGGCTGCCGGTGGCCCGACGCCGGTGGCCATCGGCCTGGGTTTTCCACAGTCGGACGGCGCTGACCTCGGCCACGGAGCGGAGTTATCCACAGGTCGCTTGCCGCCCGCGTGGTTCGTGGATAACCATGTTGACCCGCGGGTGCGCGGCGGGCAAGACTGCGGCCTGCACCGAAGTGGCCAAGTACGGTAACGCGGGCCGCGAGGGGACCGGGAGACCGGTCGTCGGATCCGAACGGGCGGCGGAAGACCGAAAGGCCGGAGGTGCACACGAAGTCAAGACGCCGGGAGCAGGGTTCGCCCGCGGCGCCGGAGATTCCTCCGGGAGGAGGGACGCCGGACATGGCCAACGCGCTCCCGGCGTCCTTGCGCCCGGACAGGACCACGTCCGCACCGGAGCCGGCCGTGCGCGTGCGCGCACGTGAACCGCTCCCGCGCGACCCGGCGCTGTTGCCGCCCACGGGTGAGACCTTTCGCGCAGCCCTCGACCGCGCGCTGGTGCAGCTCGCGCTCGAGCTCACGCCGGGGATGCGCGCGGCGATCGAGGCGCAGGCCCGGCTGCTGCTCGCCTGGAACGCCCACGTGAACCTGACGGCCATTCGCGGCGAGGGCGCCATCGCCCTCGAGCACGTCGCCGACAGCCTCGCAGCGGTGCCGCTGCTCCTCGATCTCCTCGCGAACCGGAAGGCTCGCCGCCGCACGGCTCGGCTGCTCGACCTCGGCAGCGGCGCCGGTTACCCCGGCATCCCGGTGGCCGTGGCCGTGCCGGTCGCCGCCGCGGCGCTGGTCGACTCCGTGGCGAAGAAGACGGCGTTCCTCGACGTGGCGGCGGCGGCGGCGCGCGATGCGCTCTCGGCCGCCGGCGAGGAGCCGCCGGCGCTCCGGACCGTCCGATGCCGGGCAGAGGACCTCGGCCGCGACCCGGCGCACCGCGGCCGATGGGACGTCGTGACCGGCCGCGCGATCGCTCCGCTGCCCGTGCTCGTGGAGCTGGCGCTTCCGCTGCTGCACCGCGGCGGCGTGCTCGTCGCCTGGAAGCGCGATCCTGGCGACGGCAGCCTGGAGACGGAGGTCGGCGAAGCCCGACCGCTGCTGGCCCCGCTCGGCGCGTCACCGGCCGTCCGCGTCGAGCAGGTACTCCTGGCCGGGCTCGAAGACCACCGGCTCGTCGTGGTGACCAAGCACGCGACGACGCCGTCCCGGTTCCCCCGTCCGACGCATCGGCTGGGCCGGCCGCCGGACCGCTAGGGCCAGGACCAGGGCGCCAGCCCGCCGGGGTCGCCCGCGCTCCCGGTGCGGCAACAGCCGAGAAGCCCGACGGTCGCCCGAACCGCCGGTTCCCCCTGCTACCCTGACCGGGTGCGAATCGCCGTCGTCTCCGATGTCCATTCGAACGTCGTCGCGCTCGACGCAATGCTCGACGCACTCCGCCCGTTCGACGCGGTCTGGCACATCGGGGATGTCGTGGGCTACGGCCCGCAACCGGTCGAGGCCATCGAACGCCTTGCAGCCGTGCAGGCCACGAGCGTCCTCGGCAACCACGACGCGGCCGTCCTCGGCACGATCGGCTCCGACTGGTTCAACGACGATGCCCGGGCCGCGATCCAGTGGACGGCCGATCAGCTCACCCCGGCGGCGCGCCACTGGCTGTCCTCCCTGCACGAGACCGTGGTGGTGGACGACTTCACGCTGGTCCACGGATCGCCGCGAGAGCCGCTGTTCGAGTACGTGATGTCGCGGGCGACAGCCCGTCCGTCCATCGAGACCCTCGCCTCCGCCTACGGGGCAGTCGGCCACTCGCACATTCCCGTACTGTTCCGCCTTGACGGCGAGGACATGGAGGTGATCCTCGCCCGGGACGGCACGACCATCGAGCTCGATGAGCGGCGGCTCATCGCCAACCCCGGCAGCGTCGGCCAGCCTCGTGACGGGGATCCGCGTGCGTCCGCGTTCCTCCTGGACACCGAGGCGCGCACGCTCACCTGGCGACGCGTGAGCTACGCCGTCGAAGAAGTCCAGGCGGCCATGCGCGCGGCGAAACTCCCCCGCCGGCTCATCGAACGGCTGTCGCACGGCCGCTGATAGCCTGAACGCCGCTCGATCCCGGTCTTCACGTCCCGCATTCGTGATGCGCTCGCTCCCCCGGATGGTGCAGATGCGGGTGGCCAGAGGGATGGCGGGTATGCCATCATCGGCCGCGTGACGACCCCCGAGCCGCCGTCCCCATCGGCGTCCGAGCCGCCTGGCTCGCGGAGCTCCCGGCAGCCCGGCGCGAAGCCCCTCCGCGGGCGGAAGCCGGGCGACCAACGGGTCCGCGTCGAGCGGCCCCACGCCTCGTACTTCCGCTATGCCGCACCCGGGGTGATCACCGCGCGGCCGAAGGCGGCCGCTCCCAGGACGGGGGCGGAGCGGCTGTCAGCGAGGGTCCGCCGGGTCTTCGTTGGGAGCCCTCTCGCGACCGAGCAGGAGATCGAGGAGCGCCTGCCCAAGAAGAAGGCGCTCGCGATCCTGAGCTCGGACGCCATTTCCTCGAGCGCCTATGCGCCCGAAGAAATCCTGCGCGTCCTCGTCCTCGGCGGCGCGGCCGCACTCATGTTCTCGGTGCCGGTGGCGATTGCCATCTCCCTGCTTCTTGCGCTCGTGGCGATCAGCTACCGCCAGATCTGCCACGCGTACCCATCCGGCGGCGGCGCGTACGCCGTGGCGATGGCCAACCTGCCGAAGATGTTCGCGCTCGTCGCCGCCGCGGCGCTCCTCATCGACTACGTGATGACCGTGGCCGTGTCGACGTCCTCGGCGGTCGAGCAGATCTACTCGGCCGTGCCGGCACTCTACGACCTGCGGGTCGAGCTGGCCGTCGCGGCAATAGCAATCATCACCGTCGGCAACCTGCGCGGCCTTCGCGAATCGGGCAACATCTTCGCCCTGCCCACGTACCTGTTCGTCTTCTCGGCCCTGTTCGTGGTGGCCACCGGGCTGTTCAAAGCACTCGTTCTGAACGATCCAGCGGCAGTGGGCTACACGGCCGCTGACACGCCGCCAGCGACCGAAGCGTTCGGCGTTCTCCTGCTCGTGCGCGCCTTCGCCGGCGGCTCGGTCGCCCTCACCGGTACGGAGGCGATCGCGAACGGCGTTCCCGCCTTCAAGCCGCCGGAGCCGAAGAACGCCGCCAACACGCTCATCGTCATGGCGCTGCTGCTCGGGATCATCTTCGTGGGCATCGCCGCAGTCGCGGCCCTCTTCGGGATTCTTCCGATCGACGTTCCCACGAAACAGTCGGTCCCATCGTTGGTTGCCCGCGCGGCGGTCGGCGATGGGCCGATGTTCTACGTGTTCCAGCTCGCGACGGCCCTTATCCTGTTCCTGGCCTCCAACACGAGCTTCAACGCCTTCCCGCGCCTTGCCGCGATCCTGGCGCAGGACGGGTACTTCCCGCGCCAGTTCGCCTTCCGTGGCGACCGGCTTGCCTTCACCGCCGGGATCGTGATCCTCGGCCTTGTCGCCGCGTTGCTCATGGTCCTGTTCGGTGCCGATGCGCACCTGCTGATCCCGCTCTACGCCGTCGGGGTGTTCGTCAGCTTCACCATCTCGCAGGCAGGGATGGTGCGTCACTGGTTCGACGAGCACGGCCCGGGATGGCGGCGGCGCCTCGCGATCAACGCGTTCGGCATGGTCCTCACCGCGACGGTGGCCGTCGTGGTCGCCGTCATCAAGTTCCCGCTGGGGGCCTGGATCGTGTTCGTCCTCGGTCCCGCGCTGGTGGTGATGATGCTCGTGATCCACCGCTTCTACGCTCGTCAGGAGAAGGAGCTCGCCGTCCGGGAGGATCTCGTGTTCGGCCCGCCCGGTCGCCGGGAGCGTGTCGTCGTCCCCATCCAGGGGCTCACCCGGGTGACAGTCCAGGCCGTCAACTTCGCGCGGACGATCTCAGACGACGTACGGGTCGTCTTCATCAGCGACGACGTTGAGGAGGGGGAACGCGTGCGCGGCCGCTTCGAGCGGCAGCTTCCCGGTGTCCCGTTGACGATCGTCGAGTCGCCGTACCGGCAGCTCGTGAACCCGTTCCTCAGCTACCTCGACGTCATGGACCCGGATCCTGAGGCGATCACGGTGGTCATCCTGCCCGAGTTCGCCACCAGGCACTGGTGGGAGCGAATGCTTGCGAACCAGGACGCGGCGCGCCTGCGGCGGGCGCTGGTCGGCAGACCGAACACGGTGATTGCCTCGCTGCCGTACCGTCGAGAGCAGTAGGCGCCAGGAGCGGGACAGGAGGAGAGTATTTCGGTGAGCGGAGGGCCCCAGCCGCTCCGAGGCCGGAAGCCGGGAGACCGGCGCGTCCGCATCGAGCGGCCACAGGCAGCCTACTTCCGGCACACGAGCCCGGGGATCCTCACCGCGCGCGCGAAGGCAACGGAGCCCACGACCCGCCTCGGCCGCGGAATGGCGCGCATCCGAGGAGCGCTCGTGGGCCGGCCGCTCGCGAGCGAGCAGGAGCTCGAGGAGCGCCTGCCCAAGAAGAAGGCGCTCGCCATCTTCAGCTCGGACGCCATCAGTTCGAGCGCCTACGCCCCGGAGGAGATCCTCCGCGTGCTCGTGCTGGCGGGCCCGGCCGCCCTGGTGCTTGGTCTGCCGGTGTCCATCGCGATCGTCGTGATGCTGGCCACCGTCGCCATCAGCTACCGCCAGGTGGTCTACGCGTATCCGCAGGGCGGCGGCTCATACTCCGTTGCCCGGGCCAACTTCGGTCAGGTGCCCTCGCTCGTTGCGGCGTCGGCCCTCCTCATCGACTACGTCATGACCGTTGCGGTCTCCACGTCCTCCGCTGTCGAGCAGATCACGTCGGCAGTCCCCGAACTCGTGCCCTTCCGGGTCTTCATCGGCGTGGGTGCCATCGCGCTCATCACTCTCGGCAACCTCAGGGGCCTCCGCGAGTCCGGCAACATCTTCGCGCTGCCGACGTACCTGTTCGTCGGCAGCGCCCTCCTGATGATCGCGATCGGCGCGTTCAGGGTGCTCGTCCTCGGCGAGGGCGGCACACCGCAGGATCCCGCTTCCGGGAGCCCCGTCGGTCCTCGAGCCGGTGACCATCATCCTTCTTGTCCGGGCATTCGCGGGTGGCGCCGTCGCCCTGACCGGGACCGAGGCGATCGCAACGGGCGTCCGGGCATTCAAGCCTCCGGAATCGAGAAACGCGGCTACCACGCTCCTCATCATGGCCGCGCTCCTCGGGGTCCTCTTCGTCGGGATCATGGCCCTCGCGGCAGCCTACGGGATCGTGCTCATCGACGAACCGACGAAGCAGACGATCCCGGCGCAGGTCGCCTCGCAGGTCTACGGGGCCGACTCGATCGGCTTCTACCTCTTCCAGGCGTTCACCGCGCTCATCCTCTTCCTCGCGGCAAACACGAGTTTCAATGCCTTTCCTCGCCTGTCCGCCATCCTCGCCCAGGATGGCTACATGCCCCGCCAGCTCTCCTTCCGCGGGGACCGCCTGGCCTTCTCGCGCGGGATCATCGCCCTCGGCGTGATCGCCGCGTCCATCATCGTGGTCTTCGGCGGCAACACGCACGCGATCATCCCCCTCTACGCAGTCGGGGTGTTCATCGACTTCACCATCAGCCAGTCGGGCATGGTGAAACACTGGCTCGAGACGCGCGAGCCGGGCTGGCGCCGGCGGCTGTCGATCAACGCATTCGGCTGCGTCCTGACGGCGATCGTCACCGTGGTCGTGGTGCTGGTCAAGGCGCCGGTCTCGCTTCTCGTCATCGTGCTCATACCGGTCCTCGTCACGATGATGCTGCTCATCCATCGCCATTACGCGCGGGTGGCCAGCGAGCAGGCGGTCCCCTCCGACCTCGTGGTCGAGAAGTCCCCCCGGCGCCGACGGGTGATCATCCCCATCCCCGGGCTGACGAGAGCGGTGGAGCAGGCCATCACCGTCGGCCGCACCATCGCCGACGACGTGACCGCTGTCCATATCACCGACGACCTGGACGAGGCGGAGCGGGTGCGCATCCAGTTCGAGCGGCAGGTGCCCGGCGTGCGGCTGGTCCTGGTGGAGTCGCCGTACCGGCAGCTTGTCGGCCCGTTTGTGAGCTACGTCGACGTGATGGCCCCTGACCCCGAGACGCTCACCTTCGTGATCCTTCCGGAGTACCTCGTGCGGCACTGGTGGGAGCGGTACCTCCACAACCAGGTCGCGGAGCGACTGCGGCACGAGCTCATCGGCCGTCCGAACACGGTCATCGTTTCCCTGCCGTACCGGCAGGACCACTGACCGCCCGGAGCCTGTCCGAGCGGTGGTACCCTAGCGGCCGCATGCCGGAGACTCGCACCAGCCCCGCCTTCAGGCGCGCCGTCCTCGGGCTGAACGGTGGTTCGACTGATTTGCTCGTCGTGCACGCCGCCTGTGAGCTGGCCAAGGCCAGCAAGGCCGAGCTCACCGCCATCCATGTCGTGGAAGTGGACTGGAAGCACGCCCTGACGGACGTCATCCCCGGCAGCCACGAGCGGGCCTCCACGATCCTCGACCTCGCGGAGACGACCGCGGAACGGAACAAGGTCGCCATGACGACCACTCTCCTCCAGGCGCGTGACGTGGGCGCCGCGATCGTTGATGAGGCAGTAGCGGTCGGGGCTGACCTCATCATCCTCGGGCTTCCGTACAGGAAGCGGTTCGGCGGCGACTTCCGTTTCGGCCAGGTCGTGCCGTACGTTCTCCAGAACGCGCCCATGGCCGTGTGGATCACCCGCGCGCCCGTCCTTGCGCCGGCCGAGCCGGGGCGCGGAACGACATAGCCGCCGGGCCGGGCCCGGCCGCGGACACGCATGACAGGAGAAGGATGCGAGCCATCATTGTTGGATGCGGGCGCACCGGCGCCGGCATCGCGGAGGCCCTCGTGGGATCAGGCCACGAGGTGACCATCATCGACGTGTCCTCCACCGCGTTCAGGCGCCTGCGGCCGGACTTTGCCGGATCGGCGATCCGGGGTGACGGGACCGACGGCGACGTTCTGCGGCGAGCCGGGGCCCAGGGTGCGGACCTCTTCTTTGCCCTGACCGAGGGGGACAACCGGAACGTCCTCGCCGCGCAGCTCGCCCGGGATGTCTTCGCTGTGAAGCGTGCCGTGGCGAAGATCAACGATCCCGTCCGGGCGGAGGCCTACACGGCCCTCGGCCTCAACTGCATCTGCCGGACCGCGATGATGGTGGATGCCCTGAAGCGCTTCCTGGGCATGGAGAGCGACCCGCACGCGCAGACAGTCTGGGAGACGACCGGAGAGCGCGACCAGGCAAAGGTGACGGAGGCGTCCTGATGTTCATCATGGTCGTCGGCGCCGGCCGAGTCGGCTACTACCTCACGAAGGAGTTGCTGGCCTCCGGCCACGAGGTCGTCCTCATCGAGAAGGATCCGCTCCGGGCCGCCCAGGTATCGAGCGACCTCGGCAGCATCGTCATCAACCGTGACGGCTGCGAGGGCCGGGATCTCGAGTCCGCCGGCGCAAACCGAGCTGACGTGGTTGTCGCGGTGACCGGGGACGACGAGGACAACCTGGTCATCTGCCAGATGGCGAAGCATCACTTCAACGTGCCGCGGACGATCGCCCGGGTCGACAACCCGAAGAATGGTGAGCTGTTCCGGGAGCTCGGCGTCAGCGACGTCATCAGCGCGACGCGAAACGCCCTCGCGGCCATCGAGCAGGACATCCCGGTGCACGAACTGCTCCACCTCGCGCAGCTGCAGCACGGCGACATCGAGGTGGTCGAGGCGCAGATCACGGAGGATTCGCCGGCCGTCGGGCAGTTCGCGCGACAGCTATCGCTCCCCGACGGCTGCATCATCTTCGCCCTCATTCGAAACGACGTCCTCGAGGTGATCCGGTCCGACACGGTGCTGCAGCCCGGGGACAAGGTCGTGGCGCTCAGCCGAACGGACACCCAGGACGATGTGCAGCGCCTGCTCATCGGGGAGAGCCCGGTCGAGGCGACCGAGGCCTGACGGAGGCCGGTACACCCGCCTCGTCTCCGATACTGCCACCCATGCCGCCGTCGCCGTCGTCGTGCCGTCGCCGTCGTTGCCGCCAGCCGCCATAGACCGCGTCCAGGCCTCACCCAACGCCAGCCCCGCGAGCGTGCTCCAGCGCAGCCTCGTGCTGTGGGGCGCCGGACACCTTGCGCTGGGCCTGCGGCGCGGGTGGCTGCTCCTTGCCGCCGAGGTGGCTTTCGTGGCGGTGCTCGCCCTGTTCCTGCTGCCACGGGCGGCCGGCACGTCGGACGACCTGGTGTTCACGGCTGTCGCGCTGTTCTTCGTGGCCTGGGCCGCGCAGGCAGTGCACGCATTCCGGGTGGCCGCGCGCGGTTCGGGCCGCCCGGAGCCGGGAGACGAGCGAAGTGCCGAACCCGGGGCGGGAAGCACAGCCGACGGGGCGACCGGAGTCGCGACCGGCGAGCCGCGGATCGAGGCCCGCGGCCGGGCAGCGCTCCTGCTCCTCGCCCTGGTCATCCCGGCGACGCTGGTGTTCACCGCGTTCTGGATGGTCGCCGGGCGCGGCGCGACCCCGGAATCCGCGCTCGAGCACTACATCGTGGCCTGGCGGGCCGACGAGCCGGGGCGGGCGTCCGGCTACCTGGCCGCCCCGACGTCGCCGGAAACGCTCGGCGCCGAGTGGCGAGCACAGGAGGATCGCATCGCCTCGCGCCTCCGCGCGATTGCCGCGAGCCTGGATGCAGGCCCGGAGGGCGGGGGAGGCGTGGATGCAGACCGGCCGTTTCGAAGCCTCGAGTTCGTGCTCGAACCGCTCGGGGACGATGGGGCCGGCAGCGCACCCGACAATGCGGGCGCGGCGACGGCGGCGATCAACGTCGTTCGGCGGGTCCAGGTCCACGACACATTCCTCGGTCTGTTCCCCACGGCCAGCCTGCGGACAGTGGTGATCGAACGGATCGGGACCGTGCGGCTGACGCTCGTCGAGCTGCCGCCTCCCCTTGGCCTGGGGCCGGCGGATCATGCCTGGCGCATCGAGGTCGTCGAGATCCTGCCCTCGAGTTGATAGCCATCCTTACAACCGATGGCACAAGTCATCGGGTGAAGATGTCACAACAACCTTGACAACCTTATTGTCAGGTTCTACTCTCTCGCTTTCCGGCGACGGCGCGGACCCGCTCGCGCGGAGCGATCGCCGGCGGATAGGACCACACCGCGAAAGAACGAGGGGACAGGGCGTGCGCAACCGGGTTCCGGACCCCAGGCGACCCGTCTACGTGATCAGCGTGGCGGCGGGCATCCTGCGGGTCCACCCCAGGACCCTCCGCATCTACGAGGATGAGGGGCTTCTCTGCCCGGCGCGCACGCCCACGAACATACGCCTCTACTCGGACGATGACATCCGACGCGCTCTCTGGATTCGCCACCTGACACAGAACCTGGGCGTGAACCTGGCGGGCATCCGCATCCTGTTCGAACTCGAAGAGAAACTCCAGATGCCGATTCTCGAAGCGCTCTACGAAGAACCTCCTGCGTCCGGCGACGAGGATCCGCCGGACTCGACCCACGACCACCAGGACCCGGGAGGCGCGCGCCCCGGCTTGCCGCCATCCCCACCAAGGAGACGCTGATGACCGATCGCCCGTCGACCCCCGACGAGACGCGGCCCCCCACTGAAGCCACGCCCGAGGCCGGGCGGGTGCGCGACCTGCCGCTGCTCGCCCTCCGCGAGACGGTGATCTTCCCGGAGATGATCGTCCCGCTCCAGGTTGGCCGCGAGAAATCGGTGAAGGCCCTGAACACCGCCGTCGCCGACAGCTCGCCGATCGCCCTCGTGACGCAGCGCGAGGCCGAGCGCGAGGAGATCGTGGCGCCGTCCGAGCTCTACGCCATCGGCACGCTGGCGAAGGTCGCCCAGGTCGTCCAGCTGCAGGACGGCACCGTTCGAGCGATCGTGCAGGGACAGCAGCGCCTCCGCGTGAAGGCGTTCATCCAGACCGACCCGTACATCATCGCCACGGTCGAGCTGCTCGAGGACGAGAAGCCGGAGAGCGTCGAGGTGCAGGCGCTGGTCCGAACCGTGCAGGGCCAGATCGAGCAATACGTCCAGTCGGGAGCGCCCGTGCCGCCCGAGGCGGCAGTCGCCGCCCGGAACATCACCGAACCCGGGCTCCTCGCCGACATGGTCGCCTACAGCCCGGACATGAGCACCGAGCAGCGCCAGGAGATGCTCGAGACGATCGACGTCGTCGAGCGCCTCAAGCTCGTCTCGGCGTTCCTCGCGCGCCAGATCGAGATCCTCGAGCTCAAGGGCAAGATCCAGTCCGAGGTCAGGTCCGAGATGGACAAGACCCAGCGCGAATACATCCTCCGCGAGCAGATGAAGGCCATCCAGCGGGAGCTGGGCGAGGAAGACCCGCAGCAGGCCGAGATCAACGAGCTTCGCGAGAAGATCGAGGCGTCCGGAATGCCCGACGAGGTCAAGGCGCGGGCAACGAAGGAGGTCGACCGGATGAGCCGGATCCCCTCCGCCTCTCCCGAGGTCGGCGTCATCCGCACATACGTGGATTGGCTCATCAGCCTGCCCTGGAACGTTTCGACCGATGACCGCCTGGACATCAGGGAGGCCGCGAAGATCCTCGACGAGGATCACTACGGCCTCGAGAAGATCAAGGAGCGCATCCTCGAGTACCTGGCGGTCCGGACCCTGGCCGACACGATCCGCAGCCCCATCCTCTCCTTCGTCGGGCCGCCCGGCGTGGGCAAGACGTCGCTTGGACGGAGCATCGCGCGGGCCATGGGGCGCAAGTTCGTGCGGATGAGCCTCGGCGGCATCCACGACGAGGCCGAGGTCCGCGGCCACCGCCGCACGTACATCGGGGCGCTCCCCGGCCGGATCATCCAGAGTGTCAAGACGGCAGGCTCGAACAACCCCGTGTTCATGCTCGACGAGGTCGACAAGATCGGCATGGACTTCCGGGGAGACCCCAGTTCGGCGCTCCTCGAGGTGCTCGACCCGGAGCAGAACAACACGTTCCAGGACAACTACCTCGAGGTCCCGTTTGACCTGTCGAAGGTGCTCTTCATCACCACCGGCAACCTTCTCGACCCGATCCCGGCGCCGCTGAGGGACCGCATGGAGGTCATCCAGCTGCCGGGCTACACCCAGCTGGAGAAGACCGAGATCGCGAAGCGCTTCCTCGTTCCGAAGCAGATGACGAACCACGGCCTCACGGCGAAACACATCGTCATCACGGACGAGACGCTCACGGAGATCGTCCAGGCCTACACGAAGGAGGCCGGCGTCCGGAACCTCGAGCGCGAGATCGCCAACATCATGCGCAAGGTCGCCAAGACCGTGGCCGAGGGGCGCAAGCGGAAGACCGTCGTGGACCTCAAGAAGCTCGAGGAGTTCCTTGGGCCGCCGCGCTTCGAGTACGGCGAGATCGAGGCCGAGGACCAGGTCGGCGCCGCCACCGGGCTCGTCGTGACCGAGTTCGGCGGGGACGTCGTCTCCGTCGAGGTCACCAAGATGGAGGGCAAGGAGGACTTCATCCTCACCGGCCAGCTCGGCGAGGTCATGCGCGAGTCGGCACGGGCGGGGCTTTCCTGGACGCGCGCCCATGCCGGCCAGCTGGGCATCACCCGCGAGGTCTTCGAGAAGAACACCCTCCACATCCACGTCCCCGCGGGCGCCATCCCGAAGGATGGACCGTCGGCCGGGATCACCATGGCGCTGGCGATCGTCAGCGCGTTCACCGGCATTCCCGTCCGGAAGGACGTGGCCATGACCGGCGAGATCACGCTCCGCGGCCGGGTCCTGCCGATCGGCGGCCTGAAGAGCAAGATCCTCGCCGCGCACCTCGCGGGAGCGCGGATGGTGATCCTGCCGAGGAAGAACGAGAAGGATCTGCGCGACATCCCGGACGAGATCCGCAAGCAGATCAAGCTCGTCCTCGTGGACAACATGGACCAGGTGCTCGACGCCGCCCTGCGGCGCATGCCGACGCCGCTTGCCTCGACGCCCGCCGAGGGCGGGGGGACAGGCGAGCGGCCTCCCTCTCCGTCTCCTGAACCGGAACCGGTCGGGGTCGGCCGCGGATCCTTTCCGCCCGCGGTTCCGCCGCCGGCGATGAAACCCGCTATCGAACACTGAGCCGGAGCCGCGACCCGAGGCCCGTGCGAGCATGGAGTACAAGGACTACTACGCGATCCTGGGGGTGCCGCGGACGGCGACGCAGGCCGACATCAAGAAGGCCTTCCGAAAGCTCGCCCGCCAGTACCACCCCGACACGAGCAAGGGCAAGCCCGGCGCCGAGCAGCGCTTCAAGGAGATCAACGAGGCCAACGAGGTCCTCAGCGACCTCCAGAAGCGCAAGGCGTACGACCAGCTCGGTACGAACTGGGCCGCCTACCAGCAGGCCGCCGGGGCCGGCATGCCGTTCGAGGAGTTCCTGCGCCAGGCCCGGTCCGGGGGCGCATCCGGGGGCGGGTTCGGCGGCGGGTTCGGCGGCGGGTCCCCGGGCGCCGGGTTTCGGAGCCCCGGGGGCTTCGCCACGGGCGGAGGCTTCCCCGGGGGGATCCGCTTCGAGTATCGCGGCAGCCCGGAAGACCTGGCCGGCTTCAGCGACTTCTTCCGCGCCATGTTCGGCGGTTTCGGCTCGGGATTCGACGCCGGCGACCTGACGCGGACCGGCGGCGCGGCCGGGAAGACCCGGGTTCGGACCGCACGACGCGCCCCGGGCGGGCAGGCCCCCGGCGGCCCTTCCGGCGGTCGGCCGGGCGGCGCCTCCACGTTCGACCTGTTCGGCCTCGACGGGCTCGATCTGGAGGGGCTCGAGCTCGAGGGCCCCGACGGCACCGGCGCGACAGGCCGAGGCGGGCACGCGCGGGCACGGACCGGAGCCTCCGCGCGAGGGCGTCCCCGCGCAGGCGACATCGAGGTGGACGCCGAGGTGACGCTCGAGGAGGTCGAGTCAGGCACCGTGCGCCTCCTCCAGCTCGACGGCAGCCGGCTCGAGGTGAAGATCCCCGCCGGTGTCGCCGACGGCCAGCGGATCCGGCTGTCGGGCAAGGCAGGTTCCGGCCCCGGGGCCGGCGACATCTACGTTCGGGTGAAGGTCGCGCCACACGCGGCCTTCGGGCGCGAGGGCGCGAACCTCACGCGCCGAGGTGCGCGTGACGCTGGGCGAGGCGCTCCTCGGCCACGATGTCCCGGTCGAGACGCTGTCCGGGAAGCGGCTCTTGCTCACGGTCCCGGCCGGCACCCAACCGGGCCGCATCTTCCGCCTCCGCGGGCAGGGGCTCCCGAGGTTCCGTGCCGACGGCCGGGGCGATCTCCTGGTCCACGTCCGCGTCGTCCTCCCCTCGGAGCTGTCCGAAGGCGAACGCGAACTCGCCGAGCGGTTCCTCGAAGCCATCAAGCAGCCCGATCCACGCAGACCCGATCCACGCAGACCCGATCCACGGAACACCCCCGGCACGCGCTCCGGCCGGAGCGCGTCTTCACCACCTGAGGCAGGCACCCGACCATGAAGCTCGACCGCTACACCGAACGGGCCCAGCAGGCCATCCTCGTCGCGCAGCGCATCGCGACTGAGCAGCAAAGCCCAATTCTCGACGTGGAGCACCTGCTCGCCGCGCTCCTCGAGGACGAGGAGGGGATCCCGGTCGCCACGCTTCGCCGCATGGGGGGCGATCCGGCCGCGGTCCGCATGGAGCTCGCGGCGGCGCTATCCCGGCGGGCGCGGATCCAGGGCGGGACCCTGGCCCTCGATCCACGAGCGCGCGCCCTCATCGAGCGCGCCGAGGACGAGGCGAAGCGCCTCAAGGATGAGTACGTCTCCACGGAGCACCTCCTCCTCGCGGCCTCCCAGTCGGGCGGCGACGCACAGCGAATCCTCACCGCGAACGGCGCTACCCACGAGGCGATCCTTGCCGCCCTCACCCAGGTGCGCGGCAGCCAGCGGGTGACCTCCCCCACGCCCGAGGGCACGTACCAGGCGCTGGAAAAGTACGGCCGCGACCTCACGAAGGACGCCGCGGCCGGGAAACTCGACCCGGTGATCGGGCGCGACGAGGAGATCCGCCGCGTGATCCAGGTCCTGTCCCGCCGGACCAAGAACAACCCCGTCCTCATCGGCGAGCCGGGCGTCGGCAAGACCGCGATCGCCGAGGGCCTGGCCCAGCGGATCATGCGCCGCGACGTGCCGGAGACGCTCAAGGACAAGCGGGTCGTGGCCCTCGACATGGGCGCCCTCATCGCCGGCGCGAAATACCGGGGCGAGTTCGAGGAACGGCTCAAGGCCGTGCTCAAGGAGATCGCCGAGTCGAACGGCCGGATCATCCTCTTCATCGACGAGCTCCACACGGTCGTGGGCGCCGGCGCGGCCGAGGGCGCCATGGACGCCTCAAACCTGCTCAAGCCCATGCTCGCCCGCGGCGAGCTTCATGCCATCGGCGCCACGACCCTGGATGAGTACCGCCAGCACGTCGAGAAGGACGCGGCGCTCGAGCGGCGCTTCCAGCCCGTGTACGTCGGCGAGCCATCCGTCGAGGAGACCGTGAGCATCCTCCGCGGTCTCCGTGACCGCTACGAGGTGCACCACGGCGTGCGCATCAAGGACTCTGCGCTGGTCGCGGCGGCGGTGCTCTCCCACCGGTACATCTCCGGCCGCTTCCTTCCGGACAAGGCGATCGACCTGGTGGACGAGGCGGCGAGCCGGCTGCGGATGGAGATCGATTCGATGCCCGCCGAGCTCGACGAGCTGGAGCGGAGGCGCATCCAGCTCGAGATCGAGCGCGAGGCGCTCCGCAAGGAGACCGACGAGGCCTCGAAGGGGCGGCTCGAGGCGCTCGAGCGGGAGCTGGCCGAGATCGGCGAGGAGTCCGGTGGCCTGAAACAGCGCTGGGAAGCGGAGAAGGACGCCATCGCGGCGCTCCGCGAGACGAAGAGCGAGCTGGAGGGGATGCAGCACGAGATCGAGACCGCGGAGCGGGCGGCCGACTACGGGAAGGCCGCCGAGCTGAAGTACGGCCGCCAGGTCGAGCTGCAGAACCGGATGCACGGGGAGGAGGCGGCGCTGGCCGCGCTCCAGGGCCCCGGCCGGCTCCTGAAGGAAGAGGTGGACGCTGACGACGTCGCGAAGACGGTCAGCGCGTGGACGGGCATCCCGGTCACGAAACTGATGGAGGGCGAGCAGGCGAAGCTCGTCCACATGGAGGAACGGCTCCACCAGCGTATCGTCGGCCAGGACGAGGCGATCCAGGCGGTGAGCGACGCGGTCCGCCGCGCCCGGGCGGGCCTCAAGGACCCCAGGCGGCCGATCGGCTCGTTCATCTTCCTGGGCCCGACGGGCGTGGGAAAGACCGAGCTGGCGCGCGCGCTCGCCGAGTTCCTGTTCGATGACGACCAGGCCATGACCCGGCTCGACATGAGCGAGTACGTGGAGCGCTTCGCGGTGAGCCGGCTCATGGGCGCGCCCCCCGGCTACGTGGGGTACGAGGAGGGCGGCCAGCTGACCGAGTCGGTCCGCAGGCGGCCGTACCAGGTGATCCTCCTCGACGAGATCGAGAAGGCTCACCCCGACGTGTTCAACGTCCTCCTCCAGATCCTCGACGACGGGCGCCTGACCGACGGCCAGGGGCGCGTGGTGAGCTTCAAGGACACCGTGCTCATCATGACGAGCAACGTGGGGAGCCAGTTCATCGCCTCGTTCACCGGCAAGACGGATGAGGACTCGTACGAACAGATGAAGCGCCAGGTGGTGGAGGCGATGCGGCTCCAGTTCCGCCCGGAGTTCCTGAACCGGGTGGACGAGGTCATCGTCTTCCGATCGCTCACCGACGCCGACCTGGCGGCGATCGTCGACCTGCTGGTGGCGGATCTCCAGCACCGGTTGGTGGACACCGACCTGGAGCTGTCACTCACGCCGGCCGCCCGGCAGGTCATCGCAGTCGAGGGCCACGACCCGGCGTACGGGGCGCGGCCGCTCAAGCGGGCCATCCAGCGGCTCCTGGAGAACCCGCTGGCAAAGGCCATCCTCGAGGGGCAGTTCCCGCCGGGATCGAGAATCGTCGCCGACGCCGACACGGTATCCCGGACGATCGTCTTCACCGCCGGCGAGGCCACCGTGGTCGCGTCCGGGGCAGACCGCCGGGACGCCCGCGCGGTCGCGGGCGCCGGCGGCTGGGCGTGGGTGCGGGGGCGACGGGCGGCCGCGGGGGCGGCGCTGCCTCCGGCACCGGCGATGCCCTCGATCAGCTCATCGATCGCGCCACCCGCAAGAAGCCCACAGACGGCGGCCCGATCATCCAGTAGGCGACCTCGCCGACCGGACCGCGGGAGCGGACCGGCGGGCGACCGGCGAGCGACCGGCGGCCGCCCTGGGCGGTCGTGGCCGCCCCACAGGTGGATGGGCCCAGGTCTCCGCCGACTCGCCACGCCACGAGCACTACGCGAGGGCCGCGACGCCGCAGGGGGGTGGCAGCGTCGACGAACCTCCCGGCGTGAGCGTGGGCAGGGACGGAATCGACGGGCACCGGGGTCCGGTCCCGCGGTTCGGGGACCCCGAGGTCGCGTAGTGCTCACCGCCTGTCGCTGTGGCGGAAACCGGGGCCGCCCAGCCGCGGCCTCAGCTCCTGTCAGCGGCCGCGCTCGTGGGGCACTCTCGTTTCGGTCATCGCCGTTCCCAGACGCCCATCCGGCACGTCCGTCACACGCCGATGCCCGCGGGGGCGAGCCAGCCGGCGGAAGTGAGGGGCTCGGCGTCGACACCCCGAGACCGACCCGGGGCCTGCACTGCCCAGCAAGGGGGCCGACCAGGTCATACGGAAACCCCCGTAGCCTTGGCCGGGATCGATCCGGCAGGACCACCGACAGGGCATCCCCGACCGTCGCCCGATGTCCCGGCCCGAGCGTGAGTCGGGGCATCGGGGCTGGCCCCTGGGCTCCCCAGGCCTGCGCGGACCACCGCCGGGGAGGCCAACGCTACCGGGATTCGCACACGTGCGTAGCGTGAGCGCCGCCTTCGACGAACTGCGAAGGTTGCGGGCCTTACGGCGCCGTCGCCTGGCCGGAGTCTGGGCCGGCCATCCCCCGTCCGTACGCCTTACCCGATCGAACTCGGCCTGCCGGGATACCATCGCGTCCATGCACTTCGAGGAGGTCATCGAGCGACTGGCGACGGTTCCGGCCGTCCTGCCTGGGCCCCCATCCGAGCTGAATCCGCTCGTTCTGGGGCCGAGCGACGTAGCGGTCCACCGGGGACCGGCGATCAGCCGGGGATCCGCCGATGGCCGGCCGCGTCATCCCGCGGTGCCGGTGGATGCCCGGATCCCGTGGCCGCCGGCGCCCCGGCGACGCGCTGCGGCGCTGGTCCTCCTCTACCCGTCGGCGACCGGCGAGGCGCATGTCGTCCTCATCGAGCGGCCGCACGGCGATCTGCGCCATCCGGGGGAGATCTCGTTCCCCGGAGGCGAGATCGAGGGATCCGATCCGTCGGTGGAGGCCGCCGCGCTTCGCGAGGCCCGGGAAGAGGTGGGTCTCGACGCACAGGAGCCCGGCGTGCGGATCCTGGGACGGCTTGGCGTGGTCGAGATCCGGGCGTCCGGGTTCGAGCTTGTCCCAGTGCTCGCCCTCGCCGAACGGAGACCGACGTTCCGCGCCGACCCGCACGAGGTCGAGCGCGTGCTGGAGGTCCCGCTCCGGCACTTCCTGGCAGGCGCCCCGATCGAGATCGTCGAGGAGGACCGAAGCGGCTGGCGGATGCGCTACGGCGTGTTCCCGGCGGATGGCCTGCGCGTGTGGGGCGCGACTGCTCGCGTCCTGGGCCAGCTGGGGGCGATCCTCGATCGGTAACGTCTCGCAGGTCAGCGTCTGACCGTCTTGCGGCTTCCGGTCTACCAGGGTTCGCCGGAGGTCTCGTCGCGGCCGGCAGACCCGGGGGTATCGGGGAGGACGAGCGCAACGCGCCCCGGCGGCACGGCCTCCCCGCGACCCGGGTCGAGCCCAGCGTCCGAGACGCGAGCGGCCGTCGTGCCGCCGGCCAGGACGGCCCGCGCCCACGCGTCGTCCTCGCCCGCAAACTCGACCACGATCGCCCGCATCTCGGTGCCCTCTGTCCACGCCGCGTGAGGCTCGCCGGCGGGCCACACCACCGCCTCGCCATGGTTCACGGCCACCCGCTCGTCGCCGACCTGCGCGAAACCCCCGCCACTGATCACGACGAAGTAGGTCGTGTTGGGGTTCGTGTGCGGCGCCAGCGCCGCGCGGGGACCGAACGCCAGCTCCGCGATCGACCCACGGGCGTCCTGCTGGATTACCTGGCCGCTGACGCCTCGCGTGCCGGGTGGACCGTCAGGGCGGCGATGGCCCGGGCCGAAGCGACGGATGTCCACGGGGGCACCTCCGCGGCGCCAGGCCCTAGGCGCGGCGACGGCGGCGGCGCGGCCGAATGGTGGCCTCGGGGTGCTTGTACTTCTCCTGGCTGAAGAACCTCGTACGCCGGAGGTACTCGTTGTACTCGGCGATCATCGGCGGGAACCGGAAGAACCGGACCCAGAAGAAGACGACGAGACCAACGAGGATCGTGGCGAGGACGAACACGAAGTACCAGACGAAAACGGCCTCGATGACCAGCAGCGAGAACACGATGACGCCCGTCCAGAGCAGCCACTCGTTGAGCGTGACGAGCGGCTCGTGCTTGCGGAGCTGCCGGACGCGCACGTTGTAGAGGACGATCTGGCCGACGAGCAGGGCGATGCCGGCGACGACCATGGGCCAGAAGAGGTCCGGGAAGTTCGCGGCGTTGAAGGCCACGAACAGGTACTCCCAGGGCGCGAGCGTCACGGGGTGTCTCCGATCTCCTGTCCGATCCTGACGCGGACTGCCGGTCAGGATAGCGACTTGTGGGCGGTCCGGCAGGGCGCGGACGGCCAGCGAGGCCACGAGGAGGCCGGGGCCGACCCCGGCGGGTCCGTTGGTATACTCGGTGACCGGTCGACCGCACTGGTCGTCAACCTGTCGCCGCGCGTGCCGTGGGGCCCAGTGCGCGCGCCAGGGTTGGTCGAGGGAGGAGAAGCCCGCGTGCGAGCCCTGCTGTCGGTGGCGGACCGCGACGGCCTCGTCGAGCTGGCCCGCGACCTCGTCGCGCTCGGCGTCGAGCTCGTGGCGACAGAAGGCACGGGCGACTACCTCGCGGCGGCCGGTGTCCCGACGCGGTCGGCGACCGACCTGACTGGCGCTCCGACGCTCCTCGGCGGCCAGGTCAGGACCTTCCACCCGTCGATCTACGCCGGGATCCTCGCGCGACGCGACCGCCCCGACGAGCTGGCCGAGCTGGCGGCGCAGGGAATCGACCTCCTCGACATCGTGGTCGTCAACGTCCGGCCGTTCGCCCCGCAGGTAGGCTCTCGCATCGTCCCGCTCGACGAAGCGATCGAGATGATCGACATCGGCGGGATCGCGCTCCTGTCCGCGGCAGCCCGCAACTTCGCGGCGGTCGCCGTCATCTCGAGCCCGAGTCGATACGCGGAGGTGATCGCCGACCTGCGGACGCGGGGGATGGTTTCGGCCGAGTTGCGCGGGCGTCTCGCGGCCGACGCATTCGCGACGGTGGCCGCGTACGACGCGGAGGTCGCCGGCTACCTCAACCACCTGAGCGGCGTGCGCTTTCCCGAGCGGCTCACGCTCGTGCTGGAGAAACGGACGGACCTGGCCTACGGCGAGAACCCGCACCAGGCGGCGGCCTTCTACCGGGAGACCACCCATCGGTCCGGGTCCCTGGCCGACGCGGTCCAGCTCCATGGCGGCCCGCCGTCCTTCAACGACCTGCTCGCGATGGACACGGCGTTCCGGATCACGTCGGACTTCACCGCCCCCACGGTGTGCATTGCCCGAGGGGTGTCACCCGTTGGGCTCGCGTCCCGGGACGACCTGGCGGAGGCGTACCGCAGGGCGCTCGAGGGCGACCCGGTGAATGCGACCGGCGCGGTCGTCGCAGCGAACCGGCCGATCGATGCGGCGACAGCAAACGAGGTGCTGGGGAACGCCTACGAGGGGATCGTCGCGCCCGGCTACGCCGACAACGCCCTGTCCGTACTCCGCCACAAGGCCGACCTGCGGGTGCTCCACGTGCCTCCCTCGCCCACGGATGGGCTGTCCGACTACGGGATAGCCAACCTCGACTTCCTGCGGGTGAGCGGCGGCCTGCTGGTGGAGACGATCGATCGCCTCGAGGCGTCACGGCAGCAGATCCGCGTGGTTACGCGACGCCATCCCACGCTCGAGGAGCTGACGGATCTGCTCTTCGCCTGGCGGGCGGTGCGCCACGCCCCGAGCAACGCAATCGTGCTGGCCCGCAACATGGCGCTGGTCGGCGTGGGCGCGGGCCAGACGAGCCGGATGTCCGCTGTCGAGATCGCTCTCCACCGGGCGGGCGGGCGGGCGAAGCTCGCCTGCCTGGGCGCGGACGCGTACTTCCCCTTTGCCGACGCGATCCAGCTGGCCGCCGAGCGCGGGGTGACGGCGGTCATCCAGCCGGGCGGCTCGAGCCGGGACGAGATGGCGATCGAGGTCGCCGACCGGCACCACATGGCGATGGTCTTCACCGGGAGCCGTCACTTCCGCCACTGAGGACCATCGAGGGCGAGGACCGCGACCAGCGCGCCACCGCGACCAGCGCGCCACCGCGACCAGCGCGGACCGGCCGTCCACGGGCGCCGTGGGTGCCACCTTCCCGCCAGCCGGGAGCCAGGCCGGCACGGGCGGGAGTCGCCGCCCGCCGACCGACCGGGGTTGTCCCGGGCCAAGCTCGGGCGGGGATGAAAGCGGACCGTCGCGGCCCGAGAAGGCGGCCGTGGGGAACCCCGACACTGCCGGCGTCCCGTGTGACGGGAACCTGGCAGTGCCGGTGCCGGTGCCGGTGGCGGTGGCGATCAGGCCGGCGCAGTGTCGGGTCCAGTGTCGGTCAGGCCGGCGACGCGCGGGGCCGCGGGCGGGACGGGTGGCCTCATTGGGTATGAGTCGCGGGCAGGAACGGGGGCGAGCCCGGCGCCCGTCCCGTCCTACGCTTCCGCCACCCCGCACCAGTCCATCGCGGCCAGGGCGTAGAGTTTCGCCGCCCGTACCAGTTCCTCCACGCCCACGCTCTCGTCCACGGCATGGGCGAACTGGATGGAGCCGGGGCCACAGATGACGGCAGGCATGCCGGCGGCCATGAAGTTCGTGGCGTGGCAGACGGCGTCGAAGCCGCGGATGCGCGGGTCTGCCTCCGGGCCGGTCCAGGCCGCCTCCCCGAGAGCCTCCCGACGGGCCCGGGCGATGGTCTGAGTGAGGGGGTGGACCGCTTCCAGCACGGCAGGCGGCCAGTCGAGGTTCCAGGTGATCCGTGCGGGGTGCTCGCGCAGCCACGGATCGAGACGCGAGGCGTGGAGAACGAAGCCCTCGACCTCCCGCTTGATGGGCTCCGCACCCACCTGCGGCGGGTAGAGGATCGAGTACTCGATCCGGCAGAACTCCGAGCTGAAGAAGGGCACGAGGGCGCCGTGGGGCCCGCCCACGATCACCCCCGGGTGGAGGCTGAAGTGGCCGGGCTTGAAGAGCGGGTGAAGGTACGACTGGCCCCACTGCTGCTCCAGGTCCTGGAGCCGGTTGAGCAGATAGACGCCCTTCTCGATGGCGTTCACCCCGGCGGCCGGGCCCACGCCCCCGGCCCGCACCAGCTCGGGCCGCAGGTTGTTGTGGCCGGCCTTGCCCTCCACCTCCAGGGTCATCCAGAGGAGTCCGGCGGTGACCGGGCAGACGAGAAGCCGGTACGGTGGATTCGTCGGATCGGGGGCCACCGCGGCCGTGGGCTCCGTGACGACCACCCCGTCGGCACGGTAGGCGTTCACCAGCGGCGCGATCCCCGCCTCGTGGTCACCAACCTCCTCGCCGCATGTGCTCTCCATGACGAGGTCCCCCGCGAGGCGCACCCCCGAACGACGCAGGGCGATGGCGGCCACGGCCGTGGCGACCAGCCCGCCCTTCTGGTCGGAGGCGCCGCGGCCGTAGATGCGGCCGTCCACGACGCGGCCACTGCAGGGATCGCCGCCCCGCCATTTCGCGGGGTCGCCGAAGGGCACCGTGTCGATGTGGCCGTTGAAGACGAGCGAACGGGCGCCGTCGCCCCCGGCTCCCCGGATGAGGCCGAGCAGGTTCGCCCTGCCCTGAACCGGTTCCATCCAGGTGAGTTCCGCTCCGGCCTCGGTGTAGAGGAGAGCCAGCCGTTCGTTCGCCGCCTTCTCGCCGCCCACCAGCTCCTCGTAGACGCAGCCTGGGTAGGTGGGGCTGACGCTGGGGACCCTGATCAGGTCGGTGACGGCACCGACCAGGTCGGACACCATGGCGTCGATAGCCTCCAGCACACGCGCCCGGGCGACGGCGCGGGGGTCCCCGATCATGATCCACCCCCTCCGGGCTGCCGGTGCGATCCCGCGACCAGCTTCCAGCCCCGGGTCTCGCGCACCCACGTGCCTGCCAGCAGTACGGCGCCCGGCCCCTCGACGGTTTCACGGCGCCTCCGGGCGCGATCCACCGTCTCCCCCCAGCCCGGGGGGACGAGCCCGGGAGCGAGGTCCGCCAGCGGGACGAGGACGAACAGCCGGTCGCGCGCCGCCGGGTGGGGGACCTCCAGGAGGCGAGGCGGCGGCGGGGCGCCGCGGGCGACCATCCGTCGGGCCGAGGCCCCCGGGCGTGCCCCGACCCCGGACGCGGCCGCGGCGCTGCCGTTCTCGCGCCGCTCGCCGTCGTGGCCGGTGAACGCAGGATCGAACGGCAGCCCGTCGACTGGTGCCGGGCGCCCGACGCGAACCCTCGCCCGCCCAAAGACGAGGAGGTCGAGATCGACCTCGCGGGGTCCCCAGCGCCGGCCCTCGCGTCGTCCGAGCGCGCGCTCGAGATCCTTGAGCACGGCCAGCAGCGCCAGGGCGCCCGTCTCCGGGTTCGGGCCTGCGGGCACGTCGAGCGCGACGACGGCGTTGTGGAAATCGGGCTGGTCCGTCACGCCGACGGGCCGCGTGAGGTAGAGCGGCGAGACGGCGCGAACGCGGACCCCGGGAAGCGCGTCGAGCGCGAGGACCGCCCGACCGAGGGTGGCCGGCGGGTCGCCGACGTTCGACCCGAGCCCGATGTACGCGCGGACGCGGCCCGCCCGGCTCATGACGAGCGCCCCGCGGCGGGTGGCGTCCAGGATCCGGTCGCGGATCCGGGCTCTGTCCCGCCGTCGGCCGGGCGCAGAAGCTCCAGGCGGACGCACGAAGGCACCCGGCCCGGCCAGCGAACCTGCACTTGCCGCCCGCCCCGGAAGGCGCTCGCCGCGGCGACATCGGCCGGATCGGGGGCCTGCAGCTCGAACCGAGTCCACGCCCGTGAGAGGTCGTAGATGATCGCCCGGCCGCCCGGCCGAAGCACGCGGTGGATCTCCGCGAAGGCCTTTGCCGGGTCCTCCCAGTGGTGCATGGAGAAGCTGCTGAGGACAAGGTCGAAGGCTGAATCGGGATGCGGCAGCCGGGCCACGTCGGCGACCTCGAAGCGAACGCGGTCTTCCAGTCCCTCGCGGGCGACACGATCCGCCGCGCGGGCGACCATCGCCGGGTCGATGTCGGCGCCGGTGATCCTCACTTCCGACGCGCGCCGGGCGAGGAGAACGGCCCCATGCCCGGGCCCGCCGCCGATCTCGAGCAAGGACCCGGTGGGGCACGTCGCGGCGACCACGGCCGCGGCGTCGTCTGCGATGAGCCGGTAGAGGCCCCCGAGCAGCGGGGCGAGAACGCGATCGTAGGCCCATGCGCTGGGCGCGGAGTACCGGCGCAGGTTCGCCGCAAAACGTCCGGGTCCCGCGCTGCCGCGGACCACGAGCACCAGGGCGGCCAGGCCCGTCGCGAGGAGCGCGACAGCACCCACCACGATCGCCCGGCTGCCACCCGCCTCGAGCCGTCGAGGGCGCACCGCCGGAGTGCTCACGCCGCGCCATCCATCGCGCCCAGTCTACGAGTCCCTGGCGCCGCGTACACTCGGGCAGCCGCCATGCGACCGGTCACCGTGGTCATCTTCCACCGCCCCGCGGGCCGTGACGACCCGCCCCTTTCGCGCCTGCTGGCCGAGGCCCGCGAGCGCCTCGCCGGGCACCAGGCGGCGCTGTTCCAGCGGGCCGGCGCCGACCGGGTCCTCGTCGCTCCGGGAACCCCTCGCCAGGACCCGTCGTGGGGCCGGACGCTGGCGGGACTTGTCACAGCCGAACGGATCCGGGGCCTCGTCGTCCTCGGAAGCGGCGCGGCCGTCCGCATCCGCCCGGGTGACGCCCGGCGCCTCGTGGCCGCCGCGTCAGCTGCAGGCCGGCACGCCGCGACCAACAACCGCTACTCGTCGGACCTGTGCGCCCTGTCCGATGCAGCCCCCCTCGCGGACCTGCCGCCATTCCCAGGCGACAACGCGCTGCCGCGCTGGCTCGAAGAGTCCGCGGGGTTCGAGGTGGACGAGCTGCCCGCGCGAGCCCGCCTCGCCTTCGACCTCGATTCGCCACTCGATCTCGCCATCCTGGCCGCGTCCGGGGCGGCATTCCCCCGTCCGCTGCGGGCGCTCGCCCACGAGCACGGCCTGGCCGTCCCCCGCCTCGACGACCTCCGCGCCGTGACGGCGAACCCGCGCCGCGAGCTCCTCGTCTTCGGCCGCAGCCCTTCACGGACGATGGCCTGGCTGGAGCGCAGCGTGCCCTGCCGGGTCCGCTTCCTGGCCGAGGAGCGCGGCCTCCGCGCAAGCACGCCGCTTGCGCTCGGCCCGTTCGCGACGGTGCCCGCGCGCCAGCGGCCACCCCGAGCCACCCTCGGCCGTCTCCTCGCGGCCCATGGCCCCGGCGCCCTTGCGCAGATCGTGGGGGAGCTGGCGGACGGCGCCCTCATCGACTCCCGCGTCCTGCTCGCTGACCACCTCGGGCCGGAGGAGGATGCGTGGCCGCCCGCGGAGGACCGCTTTGCCAGCGATCTCCTGCGCGCGGACGCCGTCGAGGATCACTGGCTCCGAGCGGTGACCGCCTCCGCCGCTGCCTCCCCGAACCCGATCCTCCTCGGCGGCCATACGCTCGTGGGCCCCGGCCTGCCCCTCCTCCTGCGATAATGGCGGGGCTTGGCGCGAGCGTCCCGGCCCGCCACCGAGCCTTGGTGGGTCTGCGCCGGCGGCACCAGTCGGCATCAGTGAGGTTGTCTTGGCCGGGCTCTGGTACGTCCTCGGGTTCCTGGTCTTCGGGTTTGGATTCGTCTTTCTGGTGATCGGCCTCGCGTGGCTCATCAGCCACCGCTGGAAGGGCGATCGGCACAAGGGTCTGCCCTACGAGTCCGGTATCGACACGCACGGCGACACCTGGGGCCGCTTCGGGCTCTCCTTCTACGTCTACGCCCTCCTCTTCGTGGCCTTCGACATCGAGGTCGTCTTCATCTACCTCTGGGCCATCGTGTTCCGCGACGTGCTCATCGGCGGATTCCTCAGCATGGCGGTCTTTGTCGGGATCCTGGTGCTCGGCCTGGGGTACGCGTGGCGGAAGGGCGTCCTGCGGTGGCGATGAGCGCGGACACGAAAGGGCCCGGGAACGAGCCCGTGCCCGTCACGCCTGCCCCCGAGTCACGGGCAGCAGCGTCGTCGGCACCGGGGTCGCCGCTCGTCGTGCCCGACGACCGATCCGTGGCCGAGCCGATCATCGTCCCCAACCGCGCCTGGTCGGCGGCGAGCCCCACCGCGTACGGCGGCGGCCGGGCCCCCACGATCAACCATCTCAGGGAGCTCGAGCACGGCGACAAGAGCGACAACGCCCGCTGGTCCGGCACGCTCGAGATCATCCCGACCTACGCGGACTACATCCTGGACCTCATCCGGCTGAACAGCCTCTGGCCCTTGCTGTCCGGACTCTCCTGCTGCGCGATCGACATGATGTCCGCGGCGACGAGCCGCAACGACATGGACCGCTTCAACATGTTCCCGTTCCGCGCGAGCCCCCGGCAGGCCGACGTTCTCATCGTCGCGGGCACCCTGACAACGAAGATGGCCGGACCCCTCGTCCGGCTCTGGGAGGAGATGCCCGAGCCGAAGTGGTGCGTGGCAATGGGCGACTGCACCTGCTCCGGCGGGCGCTTCAAGCGCTCCTACAGCGTGGTCCAGGGGATTGACCGGCTCATGCCGGTGGATGTGTACGTCCCCGGCTGCCCGCCGCGCCCCGAGGGACTCATCTACGGGATGATGAAGCTCCAGCAGCTCATCCGCGAGCGCCGCGGCGAATGGGCGAAGCGCCCCGTGGGCCCCACCGTGCCGGACGGGATCTGAGGGAGGGACGGCCACGGACACCGCGCTGCGTCGCCGCCTTGGGTCTCGCCTCTCGACCCACCTGCTGGCCCCGGTGAGCGCTCGCCACGACACGACCGAGATCCGCATCGGGGCCGGGGCGGTGACCGACGTCCTGCGCACCCTCCACGACGATCCCGCCTTCCGGTTCGAGGTTCTCGCCGACCTCGCCGGCGTGGACACCGGCACGCACATGCAGGTCGTCTACCACTTCTGGTCGCCGCTCACGCCCGACTGGCTCCGGGTCATCGTCGATGGCCTCGACCGTGACGACCCGCGCGTCCCCTCGGCGACGTTCCTCTGGAAGGGCGCCGAGTGGCAGGAGCGCGAGGCGTACGACATGTTCGGGATTGTCTTCGAGGGGAACCGCGACCTCCGGAGGATCTACATGCCGCCGGGCTACGAGAGCTTCCCGCTCCGCAAGGACTTCTACCTGGCCGACGACGTGTCCCGCTCCGCGGCCGAGGGCGTCCGCCATCTCGAGCAGGTCGACGCGCCGGCGGAGGCCCCCCGGGGCACGCGCGTGCGCCGGGCGAAGGTGAGCTAGATGGCGCAGGTGACGTGGCAGGCAACGTGAGCGACCCGGCAGGCGGCCCAGCAACCCGGATCCCGTCCCTCGACGATCCGCGGGTCTTCGTCGACACGCCTGCGACGATCTACGACGCGATCCCGCCGTACCCGCCGCGGAGCGAGCGCGAGGCGGAGTTCTACAGGCTCCGTGACGGCGAGATGCTGGTGAACCTCGGGCCGCAGCACCCCGCGACGCACGGCGTGCTCCGCCTCGTCGTCAAGATCACTGGCGAGCAGGTGATGGACGTCGATCCGGTACTCGGGTACCTCCACCGGGGCATCGAGAAGCTCGCCGAGAACGCCGATTACCACCAGGCCATCTGCTACACCGATCCGCTCGAGTACATCAGCTCGCTCTTCAACGAGCTGGCCCCGGTCATGGCCTTCGAGAAGCTCCTCGACCTCGAGGTGCCGCGACGCGCGGAGTACATCCGGGTCCTCGTCTGCGAGCTGAACCGCATCTCGAGCCACGCCCTCTTCATGGGCTGGATGGCGCTCGACATGGGCGGCATCACGCCGATCCTCTACGCGTTCATCGAGCGCGACGAGATCGTGGAGATGCTGGCCGCGATCACCGGCCAGCGGATGCTCTTCAACTACATGCGCATCGGCGGCGTGAACGGCGATCTCAACCACGAGTTCCTCAGCCGCCTGGGCGAATGGATGGGTCGCGCGGCCGCCCACATCGAGGCGAGCACCACGCTCATCAACGAGAACGAGATCTTCGTTGCCCGCACCCGCGGCCTGGGGGCCATCGACCGCCAGACGGCCCTCCGGATGGGGCTCACTGGGCCCGTGCTTCGCGCCTCCGGCGTCCCCTACGATGTCCGACGCGCCCACCCGTACGGTGTCTACCCCGAGCTCGAGTTCGAGGTTCCCGTGCGCGAGGAGGGCGATTCGTACGCGCGGTACCTGCTCCGCGTGGACGAGATCAAGCAGAGCATCCACATCATCGACCAGGTGATCCACCAAATGCCCGACGGGCCGTGCATGGCGAAGATCCCCCGGCTCATCCGGCCGCGCCCGGGTCGCGCATGGGCGGCGGTCGAGAGCCCGCGCGGCCAGTACGGCTGCTACGCGATCAGCGACGGCACGGACCAGCCGTTCCGCTTCAGGATCCACGACCCCTCGTTCGTGAACCTCCAGGTCCTCCCCGACCTGCTGCGCGGGAACCTCCTCGCCGACAACATGCCGATCTTTGCGAGCCTCGACCCCATCATGGGTGGAATCGACAAGTGATCGGGGAAGCGAGCCGCGCCCGATGAGCGTCGCCGTTCAGCCCGCCCCGCGGCCGGCGGGCCAGCCCGGGGTCCGGGGGAAGATCGCGATGGGCCTCACCGTCGCGCTCGTCATCCTCGCCCTCCTCCTCGTCCTCGGGGTCGTCACCGACCTCATCCCGTGGTTCATCTCCTGGGCCTGGGGGGTGCTCGGGGCAAACAACGGAATCGTCCGCTTCGCTGTCGCGATCGTGGCGGTCCTGGTCCTCACCATTCCGACCGCCTTCATCATCATCTTCCTGGAACTGAAGGTCATCGCCTTCATGAACCTCCGCATCGGGCCCAACCGGACGGGGCCCTGGGGCACGCTCGCGAGCGTGTTCCACGGCCTCAAGGTGCTGTCGAAAGAGGACTTCACTCCGCTGGGAGTGGACGTCGTGGTGTTCACCATGGCGCCGGTCGTGACGTTCGTGGGGATCGTCATGGTGTTCCTGGTGATCCCCTTCGGGCCGGGGCTCATCGGCCAGGACATGAACATCGCCGCGCTCTACCTGTTTGCGATGGGTGGGCTCAGCGTGGCCGGCATGCTGATGGGCGGCTGGGCAAGCTACAACAAGTACTCCCTGCTCGGAGGCCTGCGAAGCGCGGCGCAGCTCGTGACGTACGAGATCCCGCTCGCCCTGTCGGTGGTGGGCGTCATCATGCTCGCCGGGACGATGAGCCTGAACGGCATCGTCGACGCGCAATCGGGGAGCTTCCTCGACTGGTTCTTCGTGCGTCAGCCGCTCGCGTTCCTCATCTTCATCCTCGCCGCGACCGCGGAGGCGAATCGCACCCCCTTCGACATGAGCGAGGCCGACCAGGAGCTGGTCGGCGGGTTCGCCACCGAGTACAGCGGGATGCGGTTCGGGTTCTTCTTCTTCGCCGAGTACGTGAACGTCTTCGTCGTCTCGGCGCTGGCGGTGGTCTTCTTCTTCGGCGGCTGGACCGCCCCGCTCGGGTGGCCGTGGCCCATCCCCACGAACCTCGACCTCGCCTCGCTCGGGCTCGAGTGGATCCCGATCCTTCTCGTGATCCCGCCCCTGGGGATCGCGCTCCTGTCGTTCCTCGTCTGGGTCCTGCCGCCGCGACCGCCGTTCTGGCAGGCGTTTCTCGTGGGCGCGGTGCTCTTCACCTTCGTCGCTCTCGGCGCCGCCCTCCTGCTCATCGCCGCAAGCGTCGAGGCCGTGGTCGGTCTCCTCTGGTTCATGGCGAAGTCCTACGCCTTTGTTTTCACGTTCGTCTGGCTGCGCGGAACGCTGCCGCGGATCCGCATCGACCAGCTCATGGGCCTGGCCTGGAAGTGGCTCCTGCCGGCCGCACTCATCAACATCTTCGTGACGGCCCTGGCGGTCCTGGTGATCGGGAAGTGAGCGGCGCATGAGCTCCGTCCCGGGCGCCGGCATCGCCAAGGGCATGGCACTGACCCTGCGGCGCTTCTTCCAGCCCAAGGTCACGGTCCAGTACCCCGAGCAGACGCCCTCCATCCCGCCGAAGCACCGCGGCCGCCTGCAGCTCCTCTACGACGAATACGGCACGATCAAGTGCGAGACGTGCTTCCAGTGCGCGCAGGCGTGCCCGATCGAGTGCATCGACATGGGTGGCACGGATACGCGCGATCGTTTCTATGTCCACTGGGGCCCGGCCGAGCAGTACGCGGAGCGGCGTGAGGAATCGGCGCTCCGCCGGTCAGGGCGCACCGTGCCCGACACCGCGTTCGTCTCGTTCGAGCGGGTCGACCTGGCGCCGCTCGAGGCGATCCTCGTCGATGAGGACTACGACCCGCGGCGCATGCTCCGGATCCTCGAGCGAGTCCAGGACGCGTACGGTCGCCTGCCGGTCGCCGCGTTGAAGCACATCAGCCATTCAACCGGCGCCTGGTACGCGGAGGCATTCGGGACGGCGTCGCTGCTGCGACACCTGCGTTTCGAGGCGTCGGCGCCGCGGACCGTGGGGATCTGCCGGTGCCCGGCGTGCGCGGTCGTCGGTGGCGGTGCCGTGCGGGCTGCACTCGAGGGCGCCCTTGGGATCGAGCTGGGCGGGACGACACCGGACGGAAGGGTGTCCCTGGCAGCGGTCGACTGCCATGGGGAGAACGGCGGGACGCCGTTCGTGATCGTCGACGGCGGGCAAAGGGCCGGTCTCAATGCCGCCCAGGCCACCGAGCTGGCACGTTCGCTTGTGGCCGTCGCCGTGTCGCCGGGCCGGGCGTGAGGACGCGCCGGACGGTGTCGCAACTGCTTCCCACCCCTGAGGGCTGGCCCCGCGTCACGCTCGCCCGCGCCGGCACGTACGACCCGGCGGACGGGCTCTCGGCGGCGGAGGCGCGCGGCGCCTGGACCTCGTGGCGCCACGCGGTCGACACGTATGCGCCCGAGGCGCTCGTTCGGCTGATGGACGAGGCGGACCTCGCCGGCCGCGGCGGCGCGGGCTATCCGGCTGCCCGCAAGTGGCGTACCTGCCGCGCCCAGGCAAGCCCCGTCCGCTACGCCGTCGCGAACGGCTACGAGGCCGACCCCGGCACGGCCGTCGACCGCACGCTCATGGAGCTTGACCCGCACGCGGTCGTCGAGGGCCTGGCGCTCGCCGCGTACGCAGTTGGCGCGCGCGAGGCGTTCCTGGCCGTGCGAGCCGACTACGGCTTGGCCGTCGATCTGCTGCAGGCCGCGGTCGACGAGGCCGACGAGGCGGGCTACATCGGCACCAACGCCATGGACGCCGGCTTCGACGTCGTGATCGAGGTCCGGCCGCTCCGGGGCGCTGCGATCATCGGCGAAGAGACGGCGCTCCTGCGGGCCCTCGAGGGGAAGCGCGCCATGCCCGACCAGCGGCCGCCGCACCCGGAGGTCCGGGGGCTCTTCGGGAAGCCGACCGTCGTTCACAGTGTCGAGACCCTGGCGGCCGTCCCGTGGATCGTGCAGCACGGTCCGGCTGCTTTCGCCTCCCTGGAGCGCAACGGTTGCACGGGGACGAAGCTCGTGCAGGTGTCGGGCGCCGTGCGGCAGCCGGGGATGGCGGAGATCCCGCTTGGCACGCCCCTCCGGGAGATCATCGAGCGGGTGGCCGGGGGGCCAGCGGAGGGGAGCACCCTGAAAGCCGTCCTGGTCGGCGGTCCAGCCGGTGGAATTCCTCCCGCCCGGCCTGCTCGACACGCCGCTCGACCCCGCCGCGCTCCGGGCCGTGGGGGCGATCATGGGTTCCGGGTCCATCACCGTCCTCGACGAGCGCGCCTGCATCGTGGACCTCGGCCGCGTCCTCGAGCGCTACATGAGCGACGAGGCCTGCGGGAAGTGCATCCCCTGCCGGATCGGGACGCGCCGCCTCTACGAGATCGCGGACCGCATAGCGACCGGACGGCCGCGCCCGACGGATCGTTCCCTGCTCGGGGATCTCTCGGCGGACGTGCGCGACGGCTCGCTCTGCGGACACGGCATCAACGCCCCTAACCCGCTCACGAGCGGCCTCCGGCACTTCGCGGCCGAGTACGACGCGCACATTCGCGACGGTGTCTGCCCTGCCGGTGTCTGCAGGCCGCTGCGCGTGGCGGCAGGAACATGAGCGAGACGACGATCGTCCGCGGGCCGGGGCCCCAGTCCGCCCCCGCGGTGTCGGCGCAGGACGCCACCGCCGAGCGGCTCCTCACCGTCCAGGCCCCGCAGCGCCCGCTCGCCGGCCCGGCATTCACGATGGAGATCGACGGCCGCCGGCTCCCGGTGTTCGAGGGCCAGACGATCCTGGAGGTATGCCGCGCAAACGGGATCGAGGTTCCGACCCTCTGCTACGAGCCCAAGCTGCCGGGGTTCGGTGCCTGCCGCATGTGCGTCGTGGAGGTCGAGGGCGAGGAGCAGCCGCCCATCAGCTGCTCCCGCGAGGCCGAGGCCGGCATGGTCGTGCGGACCCAGACGCCGCGTCTCCGCGAGATCCGGAAGACGAACCTCGAGCTCATCTTCAGCGATCACAACGCCTACTGCCTCCCGCCCTGCCAGAACAAGTGCCCCAGCCACATCGACATCCCGGGCTTCCTGAAGGCCAGCACAGAAGGCGAGTTCGTCGAATCGGCGCGCATCTTCAAGCGCACGATCCCCTTCCCGAGCGTGCTCGGGCGGGTCTGCCCGGCGCCCTGCGAGGAGCACTGCCGACGCGACGAGGTGGACGAGGCGATCGCGATCCGCGACAGCCACCGGTACGCCGGCGACCAGGTGCTCCGCGCGCAGGCGAGCGGCGCCGAGGCACCCGTCCCGTTCACGCTCCAGGCCAGGACCGGGAAGCGCGTGGCGGTCGTCGGGTCCGGCCCGGCCGGCGCCTCGGCCGCCTACTACCTCGCCATCGCCGGCCACTCGGTCACGATCTACGACCGCGATCCCGAACCGGGCGGGATGCTTCGGTACGGGATCCCCGAGTACCGGCTGCCGAAGGTCGCGGTTCTCGACGCCGAATACCAGTGTCTCTGGGACCTGGGCATCGAGTTTGTCGGCTCGGCCGAACTGGGACGCTCGTTCACGGTGGAAGACCTCCAGGCACAGGGCCATGACGCCGTGTGCCTTGCCGTGGGCTGCTACGACACGAACAAGCTGGGGGTGCCGGGAGAGGACGCCGAGGGCGTCCTGGAGGGCCTCGACTACCTGCGTACGGCCACCCTCGGCCTGCCATACCCGGGCCACGCCGGGAGCCGGGTCGTGGTCATCGGCGGTGGCTTCACCGCCATGGATTGCACCCGAACGTCCATCCGCCAGGGGGCCAAGGAGGTCACCCTCGTCTACCGGCGCGACATGAAGGAGATGCCGGCCGCGAGCGAGGTCCACGAGGCCCTTGAAGAGGGCGCCGTGATGATCTTCCAGGCGGCACCGACGCGGGTGCTGGTGGACGACCGGAACCGGGCGACCGGCGTCGAGTTTCAGCGCATGCAGATGGGGGCGCCCGACGCCTCCGGTCGGCGACGTCCGGAGCCGGTCGCGGGAACCGAGTTCGTGATCGAATGCGACCGCGTGCTCCTGGCCATCGGGCAGGGGCCCGACCTGTCCTGGGCGGCGACGGGTGCAGAGGGGGTCGGCGCGACGAAGAACCGGCGCCTCGCGGCCGACGCGGTCACCTTCGACACCGGCCGGCCGGGTGTCTTCGGCGCCGGCGACGTCCGGATCGGCGCCTCCACCGTCGTCCAGGCCGTCGCGGAGGGCCGGCGCGCCGCGTACGCCATCGACGCGTACCTGCGGGGGAAGGATCTCGGGGAGATCCGGACCCGCCAGACGCTCGCCGAGCCGGAACCCCAGTTCCTCTCCATCGTCCCCTACACGGGCGAGGCGAAGGAGCCGCGCTACCGCCTGAAGGCGATGCCTCCCGAGGTGCGCGGCGCGAGCTACGTGGAGTACGAGATCCCGTACACGCAGGAAGAGGCGATGGCCGAATCGCGGCGCTGCCTCCAGTGCACCTGCGAGGCCATCGGGTTCTGCGACCTGCGGCGCCTCGGGATCGAGTACGGCACGACACTCCGCACCCTCGACCCGGATCGCACCGGCCTGAGCCACCGCAGCGTGACGGAGAACCGCTTCACCGGGTACAACCACGATTACGTCCGCGACGACAGCCACGCCTTCATCCTGCGGGAGCCGTCGCGCTGCATCGACTGCGGGCGCTGCGCGAACGTCTGCAAGGAGGTCGTGGGCGCGGCCTGCTACGACTTCATGCGCCTTGGCATCGACACGCTCGTGACGACGCCGCTCGACATGAGCCTGAACGACACGCCCTGTGTGTCCTGCGGCCGCTGCGCCGAGACCTGCCCGACCGGCGCGCTCATGCCGAAACCGCGGGTGCTCGAGAAGTACGATGTGGATGAGAGCCGCTGCATCCTCTGCGGGATCTGCGTGGACGCCTGCCCGTACGATGCGCTCCGCTGCGGTCCCGACTTCGAGCTTGCCCACGAGAGCCGCGAGGAGCCCATGATCGACCTCATGGCCATCGCGGCCATGGACCGCGATACGGAGATCAGCTACGTCCGGCGCGAGCGCGACTGGCTCGCCCCGGGTGGGAGCGACGGGAACGGAAGGAACGTGAGCCGGTGAGCGACGGCATCGGCGGACTCACGCTCCCGCTGCTCAACTGGACGTGGAACGACCTCCTGTTCCTCGTCCTCGGCGGCGCGCTCGTCGCGTCGGCCCTCTTCGTCGTCCTTTCGAGGGACATCATCCGCTCGGGCCTCGCGCTCATCACCTCGTTCGCGGCGCTGGCGGGCATCTACGTCCTCCTGAACGCGCCGGTCGTGGCTGCCGCACAGGTGCTCATCTACATCGGCGCCGTCGCCGTCCTGATGCTCTTCGCGATCATGCTGACCCAGACGAAGCTGGGCCCGGTGCGCCTCGTCTTCCACCGCCAGGCGTGGGCGGCTGCCGTTGCGGCGATCGCCCTCGCCGCAACGCTCGGCGCGGTCGTGACGGCCGCCGCGTGGCCGGGCGCAACCTCGACCGCGAGCCACACCGCGACCGACGCCGTCGCCCGGCTGCTCCTCGACGAGTACGTCCTTCCGCTCGAGGTGGTCAGCGTCCTCCTCCTTGCCGCAGTGATCGGCGGCGTGTTCCTCGCCAAGCGCGAGGACGAGCCGGGGACGGAGGATTGACGGCGTGAGCGGATCCCTGGAGGCCTACCTCGCGCTCTCGGGCCTCCTCTTCGCCATCGGCATGTTTGGCTTCCTCGCCCGCCGCAACGCCATCGCCATGCTCATGTCGATCGAACTCATGCTGAACGCCGTGAACCTCTCGATCGTCGCGTTCGGGGCGTTCATCCCCGCACTCACCGTCCACGCGTCGGTCATGGCCCTCATGGTCATGGCCGTGGCCGCGGGCGAGGCCACCGTGGGCCTCGCGATCGTCATCGCCATCTTCCGCAACCGGCGCACCCCGCTGGTTGACGAGTACGACTCGATGCGGGAGTAGCGGCGGTGACGGCCAGCGAGACCCTTGTCCTCCTGCTCATCGCGCTCCCGCTCCTCGGCTGCGTCCTGACGCTGGCGGTCGGCCCGCGCCTCAACGCGAGGCCGTGGCTCTTCGCCGTTCCCCTCGTGCTCGTCACCTGGGCCATTGCCATGGTGGTCGTCTTCCAGGCGCTGACCGGCGCCTTCGGTCCGGAGGGCCTGGAATTCACCTTCTACCGCTGGATCCCGGCCGGTACGTTCGAGGTCGGCGTCAACTTCGCCGTGGACAACCTGACGGCCGTGCTCCTCATCGTCGTCACCACGGTGGGCATGCTGGTCCACGTGTACTCGATCGGGTACATGGCCCACGATCCGGGGCGCTGGCGCTTCTTCGCGTTCCTGAACTTCTTCATGTTCAGCATGCTGCTGCTGGTGCTGGCGGCGAACTTCCTGCTCCTCTTCGTGGCCTGGGAGCTCGTGGGCCTCTCGAGCTACGCGCTCATCGGCTTCTGGTACAGGCGCCGCAGCGCCGCGCTGGCGGCGAAGAAGGCCTTCCTGGTCAACCGCATCGGCGACCTCGGGCTCGCCATCGGCATCTTCGCCATCTGGACGATCGTGGGCTCGCTGAACTTCAGCGACGTCTTCACGATCTTCCCCGAGAAGGCCGCGGGCGGCGAGATCCCGGCGTGGGTGGTGACGGTGGTCGCGCTCTGCGTCTTCGCCGGCGCGGTCGGAAAGAGCGCCCAGTTCCCGCTCCACGTCTGGCTCCCCGACGCCATGGAGGGCCCCACCCCGGTCAGCGCCCTCATCCACGCCGCGACCATGGTGAACGCCGGCGTATACATGGTCGCGCGGACGAACCCCATCTTCGTCCAGTCGTCCACGGCCATGGTGGTCGTGGCAGCGATCGGGATCTTCACCGCGATCCTGGCCGCCACGATTGCCCTCACCCAGAGGGACATCAAGCGCGTCCTGGCGTACTCCACGCTCTCCCAGCTCGGCTACATGTTCGCCGCGCTCGGCGTCGGCGCGTACGTCGCGGCGATCTTCCACCTCGTTGCCCATGGCTTCTTCAAGGGCCTGCTCTTCCTCGATTCGGGCTCGGTCATCCACGCCGTCCACGGGGAGCAGGACATGAACCGGATGGGCGGCCTATGGCGGAAGATCCCCATTACCCACGCCACGATGCTCGTCGGCGCGCTCGCGATCGCCGGCATCCCGCCCCTCTCCGGCTTCCTGAGCAAGGACTCGATCCTGGGCGAGAGCTTCAAGTTCGGGTTCTACTGGGTCTGGGCCGTGGGCGTGCTCGTGGCCGCCCTCACCGCGTTCTACATGTTCCGGCTCATGGGCAAGACGTTCTACGGGCCGAGCCACGTCGATCCAGAGGTCGCGGACAAGGTCCACGAGTCCCCTCGGTCGATGACGATCCCGCTCATCCTCCTGGCCATCCCGTCGGCGTTCCTGGGGCTCGCGATCGGGTGGCCGCCCGAGCACGGCCTCATTGCGACGTGGCTCGAGCCGGTCTTCGAGCAGGCACAGGCGGTGCTCGGCCATGAGCCCGCCCCCTTCGAGTTCTTCGGCGTGGATGGCGCGCTCATTCTCGTGAGCGTCACGGTCGCCGCCCTCGGCATGGTGGTCGCGGTTCGGCTCTTCGGCATCCGCCTCCCGGGCCGGGACGTCGCCCCCGAGCCTGGGGTCGTTGAGCGCTGGACCCGGCGGCTGCACCCGCTCTACGTCGCCTCGGCTGCGAAGTGGTGGTTCGACGACATCAACCACGCCGTCTTCTATCGCTTCGGCGGGGCCGTCGCCCGCGCCGCCTGGTGGTTCGACACGAACATCGTGGACGGCACGGTGAACGACATCGGCGAGCTTGTCCGGTCGTCGGGGCGCGGCCTCAGCCATATCCAGACCGGGCGGGTCCAGAATTACGCGCTCGGGATCGCGTTCGGGCTGCTCGCCATGGCAGCTGCCTTCCTCGTCATGGCCGTGCGGTGATGGGCGGTGGGATGATGGCCGTCGCGCGCATGCAGCCGGTGCCAGCCCGATGAGCGGGCTCCCCCTCCTCAGCCTCACGATCTTCACGCCGCTCGTGGGCGCCCTCGCCATCGTCTTCATCCCGCGCGCCCGGGTCGACCTGGTCCGGTGGACGGCGTTCGCGTTCGCTCTCGCCTCGCTCGGCTTCTCGCTTCTCCTCGTGGCCGGGTTCGACCCGAACCGGGTCGGCTACCAGTTCGTCGAGGACGTTCCCTGGATCCCCGGCTTCGGGATCGACTACCAGGTGGGCATCGACGGCATCAGCCTGCTGCTCATCGTGCTCACGACCCTCCTCACCGCCGTCAGCATCCTCGCTTCCTTCCGCCCGATCCGCGACCGGGTGAAGGAATACATGATCAGCTTCCTCGTGCTCGAGGTCGGGATGATCGGCGTGTTCGCCTCCCTCGACCTCTTCCTCTTCTACATCTTCTGGGAGGTCGTCCTCGTCCCGATGTACCTCATCATCGGGGTCTGGGGCGGCCCGAACCGCGTGTACGCGACGATCAAGTTCGTCCTCTACACGCTCTTCGGCTCGCTGCTGATGCTGGTGGCCATCCTGGCGACGGCGTACGCCTACCAGGCGGCCACCGGGACGTGGAGCTTCAGCCTGGTCGACCTCCAGGCCCACGACTTCGCGGGGACGCTGCAGGCGTTCGCCTTCATCGCCTTCTTCCTCGCGTTCGCCATCAAAGTCCCCATGTTCCCGTTTCACACGTGGCTCCCCGATGCCCACGTGGAGGCCCCCACGGCCGGCTCGGTCATCCTCGCGGGGGTCCTGCTCAAGCTGGGCGGCTACGGCTTCATTCGCTTCGCGATCCCGCTCTACCCGGAGGCGGCACAATCGTTCGCGCCGCTGATCATCGCGCTCTCCATCGTGGCGATCATCTACGGCGCCATCGTCGCCGTGGTTCAGCCCGACTTCAAGAAGCTCGTGGCGTATAGCTCGGTGAGCCACATGGGGTTCGTCACCCTCGGGCTCTTCATCTTCCAGTCGCAGGGGGCGCAGGGTGCGATCCTGCAGATGGTGAACCACGGGCTCATCACCGGCGCCCTCTTCCTCCTGGTGGGGGTCGTGTACGACCGCACCCACGACCGCCAGTTCGCCAACATGGGCGGACTCGCGGGCCGGGCACCGCTCTACGCCGCCTCCCTCGGCTTCTTCACCCTCGCCAGCGCCGGGCTGCCGGGCCTTGCCGGGTTCGTCGGCGAGTTCCTCGTGCTTCTCGGGACGTTCACGGTGGCGCCGCTCGTCGCGGTTCTCGCGGCCACGGTCATGGTTCTCGGCGCGACCTACCTGCTCTTCATGTACCAGCAGGTCATCTTCGGCGAGCTCTCGGACTTCCTCCGCGACCTTGGAGCCAGGCTCACCGACATGACCCGGCTCGAGGTCGTGACGCTCGTCCCATTGGCGGTGCTCGTGCTCGCGATCGGCATCTTCCCAGGCCCGGTGCTCGACCTGATCCAGGTGCCCGTGCGCGAGTTCCTGGCGCAGGCGTCGCAGGGAACCGCCGTGAACCTACTGTCGCTCCTCGGGCTCACGCCGTGAGGAGGCCGAGGTGACGCTCGACGACCTGGTCACGGCGCTGCCCTTCATCTGGACGATCCTCGTTGCCGGCGCGGTCATCGTCGCCGACATGATCCGCCCCGGGCGCGACCGGCTGGCCGCGACGGTGGCCGTCGTCGGGATCGCCATCGGCATGGTCGTGACGGTGGCCGTGGGCCTCCAGCCCGGTCCGCGGGAGGCGTTCGGGGGCGCCTATGTCGTCGATCCCTTCACCACCGTCCTCGACGTCCTCTTCCTCTCGATCGCGCTCCTCACGCTCCTCTTCGCCCCCGACTATCTCCTGCCGCGTGGGCTGCCGCTGGCCGAGTTCTCGGCCACGCTCATCTTCGCCATCAGCGGCGCCATGCTCCTGTCGGCTGCGCGCGACCTGCTGGTCCTGTTCCTCGGCCTCGAGCTCCTCGTGCTCCCCGGCTACATGCTCGCCGGCTTCGCGAAGCGGGACGGGCTCTCCACCGAAGGCGCCATCAAGTACTTCCTTCTCGGCTCGTTCTCGAGCGCGATCTTCCTCTTCGGACTGGCGTACGTGTGGGCGTTCACCGGGACGACGCGGGTAGCCGGGGTGTCGGAGGCCATGGCGACGGTCGCCGCTGGCACCGCGCCGCTCTCGGTCGGGCTCGCCATGGGACTCGCCTTCCTCTTCACCGGCGCCTCCTTCAAGATCGCCGCCGTCCCGTTCCACTACTGGACGCCGGACGCGTACCAGGGCTCTCCGACCCCCGTGACCGGCTACCTCTCGGTTGGGCCGAAGATCGCTGCGTTTGCCCTCATCCTGCGGCTCTTCGTGGAGGGCCTGGGGCCCGTGAAGGCCGACTGGGCGGTGGTCGTGGTCGTGCTCGCCGTCGCCACCATGACGCTGGGGAACCTGGTGGCGCTGACCGAATCGAACGTCAAGCGCATGCTGGCCTACAGCTCGATCGCCCACACCGGGTACATCCTCGTCGGGCTGGCCGCCTACGCGGCCGCCCCGGCGGGATCGGCGGCCGAGACGGCGGCGCTCCAGAGCGTTCTCTTCTACGCGGTGGCGTACACGTTCATGAACCTCGGCGCGTTCGCGGTCGTGGGCGCGCTCCAGCGGCGGCCCGGCGTGACGAGCGAGCTGGATACCTTCGCCGGCCTCGGACGGCGCGCCCCAGTGGAAGGGGCCCTCATGACGCTGTTCCTCATCTCGCTGACCGGCATCCCGCCGCTCGCCGGCTTCCTCGCCAAGGCGTACGTGATCCTCGCCGCGGTGCAGGTCGGGGGCTGGCTCAACTTCCTCGCCGTTGTCGCGGTGCTGAACGCGGCGATCGCAGCCTTCTACTACCTGCGCGTCGTCGTCTACATGTACATGCGGGAGCCGCCGGAGGGCGCGCCACCGATCGCCAAGAGCGCCGCGATGCGGGCGGGCCTGGCCGTGGCGGCGATCCTCACGGTCGCCATCGGGCTCTTCCCGACCCAGATCGCCGCGGCGGTGGAAGCGGCGGCCAAAGCCCTCCTGTAACCACCAACCTGGCTGGTGCCCGGCTCGCTGGGCGCGCGCCCGCTGGCCCGGAAAGGCCTAACAGGCGTGCGGTTGCCCGTGGCCTGCCGGGCACCAACACCGCGAGTACTACGTGGCCCGAAGGCTCTGGCGCTGCCGGCCTACCGAATTCGGGCGCCTTGCGCGGCCGCCCGCACGCACGAACGCCGCGTCTGGCGCACTGACACAGCAGCGAAGGCCTGCCAACCGCGTCTCGATGCCGCGACCAGCCGCGTCCCGGATTGCGTACCACTCACCCCAATGGTATCCGGCATCTTCCGGCCGGGACCGGCTCCGATCCAACGCGAAAGGGAGCTCGAGTCCGAGACCGAGGCCGAGTGGGAGCTCAATCGGGAGCCTGCGACGGAGCGGGGTCGAGACCGAGACCGAGGCCGGCGGCCAACGCCTGCCTCAGGTGTGGCCCATCCCCGACCCCGCCAGCCGCCTCGCCAGCACGGAGAGGAAGGCGGCCGCTTCGTTCGGCGACGCGAGGACGATGTCCGACCCCTCGGCGACCTCGAGCTGAAGCTCGGCGTGCGCATGGACCCCGACGGCCAGGCCCCGGACGCGCCCGGCTTCGCGCGCCTCCCGCAGGACGGCGAAAGCCTGCGCGTCGCTCCGGTCGTCCCCCAGCGCGAATGCGAGGCCGGGCCTCACCTCGTCCAGGAGCTCGCGCATGGCGTCACCCTTTGCGGTCGCGCCCGGCGGCCGGAGTTCGAACGCGCGTCGGCCCCGAAACCGCTCGAACCGGTGCCCCGGGTCCGCCTCGTCGACGGCCTCTGCGATGCGCACGCCCGCCCGCCCGATATCAGGGGCGGACCGGAAGTGGAACGTGAACGTGGGGCCCTTCAGCTCGACCACCAGCCACGGCTCGGCGATGCGGGCGGCGACCGCGGCCGCGACGCGCTCGGCATCCGCGGCGTAGGGCGCGTACGCGGCGTCCAGCGTCACGTCGACCGATTCGGCCCGGGCGCCGCGCCCGAGCACGCCCCGCTCGAGCCCGTGGTCGCCCAGGTAGATCGCGCCCCCGATGCGCGCCCGGGATGCGGCGTCCCTCGCGGTCCGGCCGGAGAGGACCGCCACCGTCACCCCCGGCGTGCCGGCGAGTCGCCGCAGGGCCCGCCGGGCGGCCGGCAGGATCTGCGCCCCCCAGGGATCCATGACGATATGGCTCACGGTCCCATCGAAGTCGGTCGCGATGAGCACGGGGCGGCGGTCCAGGTCGGGCCATACGAGCGCGAGCGCGTCGCGGCTGCCGTAGACGGGGGCGGTTTCGACCGCCGGGTGGTCGGCGGGCGAGCCATGCAGGCGGCCGGCGCCGGAGACGCTCGACGGCAGCCGGTCGAGTGGGGCGGTGGCGACCGGGCCGGTCGCGCGCGGAGGGATCGACGCTCCGCGTCTCCGGGTCACGGCGCGGCCGAGGCCGCGGGCTCCTCGGACGCTCCCGGCTCCCCGGATCCCGCCGGCTGCGATGGCGAGGGCGACGGCTCGAAGCTCAGGCCGGGAATGATCTTGGTGAGGGCCTCCTCGAACATCGGCGGGCTCGGCTCCCCGTACATGACCGAGCGCACGATGCCGTCGGCGTCGATGAAGTAGTGGATCGGCAGCGCGAAAGCCCCCCAGGCCCGCTGCGCCCGCCCCACCAGGTCGAGACCCACGGGCAATTCCAGCTCGAACGACTGCACGAAGGGCTCGACGGTGTCCGCGTCCTCGCGAACGTCAACGAGCACGACGACGAGACCGCGGTCGCCGAGTAGCGCCTGGTACTTCATCATCTGCGGGATCTCGTCGCGGCATGACGGGCACCAGGTCGCCATGAAGTTGACCCAGACCGGTGACCCACGGAACGTGGAGAGGTCGAGCGTCCCCCCACCCAACCTGTCGACGATGAGCGAGGGTGCCTGCTGGCCCACCGCGAGGCCGATGTCCGGCGCGGAAGACGGAGCCGGCGAGAAGGACGCGCCCGGGTCGGGGCTCGCGCTCGGGGCAGTGGTTGAGCCGGGCGACGGGGGTGCAGGCGATTCCCCGGGACCCGGCGAGCCGCCCGAGATGTCCCTGGGGGTTGGCACCGCGGTCGGTCCAGCACCGGGCACGAGATCGGGCAGGACCGTGAGAGCGACAACGACGAGGATCGCCGCGACCAGCAGGCCGACGGCGACGCCGGAGACGGTGGAGCGCATCGACGCGGAGTGTACGATGCGGGCCGCCCTTGGTGCCGCAGCGTGTCGCAGCGGGCCTGCGGCACTCGCCCCCGCCGGCACATCGGGGCGCGGGGGCCCTGGTGCTACGATCCCTCTCCGATGCCCGATATCGCGCGCGGCCTTCGCCGCATCGAACACCGCGTTGTCCCGGCCCTGCTGACGGCGGCCGGTGTGACGCTGCTCGCCGCTGGCATCCTTGCCTACGCCCCGCCGGCCGGCAGCGCCGGGCCAACCCCTCCGTTCGCCGGCGGGATCGACACGCCGCCCCCCACCACGGCGCCGTCGGCCGCGCCCGGTACGCCGACCCCCCGGCCCGGCGCGACCGGCAGCCCCGGCTTCTCACCGCCGATCCCTGCGACCCCGACGCCCACCCCGACGCCCACCCCGTTCCCCGCCGGCACGGCCACGCGTGTCGTCGTGCCGGCCCTCAAGATCGACCTGCCGATCATCGAGGGCAATGAGCCGTTCCCACCCTGCGACGTCGCCCTCTACCTGCCGAGCTTCAAGCAGCCTGGACAGCCCGGCACGACGTACCTCTACGCGCACGCCCGGGAGGGGATGTTCCTCCCGCTGCTCGAGCGGTCCAAACTGAGCAACGGGAAGAAGATGCTCGGGTACACCGTGCTCGTCTACACCAGCGAGAACAAGGTGTATCGGTACGAGATCAGCCTGGTGAAGCGGGGTGTTGAGCGGACGGACTGGTCGGTCACGGAGATCCCCGAAGGCGAGGAGCAGCTGATCCTCCAGACGAGCGAGACGCCGTTTGCCGAGGGCACGAAGCTCCAGGTGGTGGCCAAGCCTGTGCTCGTGCAGGACGCCGATCCCGCCGAGGCGAACCCGACGCCGAAGCCGCGGAAGTGCTCCTGACCGGGGCCCGTTCCTGAAATCGGGCCCGATCACCGATTGGGCCCGATCCCGCCCGCCTACAGCCAGCCGATCCGCCGGAAGTACGCGAGGGCGATCGCGGCGAGCGCGACTGCCACGCCGATCACGATCCAGAACCCGAAGTGCTGCGCCCCCTCGAACGCCGACCCGGCCTCGCTCATCCCGAAGAGCCCGCTGATGGCGGCGACCCCCGCGAGGATAACCGTGACCGCCGTCAGCCGCTTCATGACCTCGGACAGGTCGTTGTTGATCGTCGTGAGGTACGCGTCGAGCGTCGTCCCGACCATGTCGCGGAGGCTGTCCAGCTCGTCGGTGAGCCGGATGAGGTGATCGTAGACGTCCCGGAAGTAGATGATCCGCTCGGGCCGCACGAGCGTGAGCTCCCGGTTCGTCAGCTGGTTGAAGATCTCGCGCTGCGGGTTGATGGCGTGGCGGATTGCCAGCAGGTCGCGCTTGATGGCGAAGAGGTCCTCCACGATCCCGCGGGACGGCTTCCTCACGACCTCGTCCTGGATGTCGTCGAGCTTGTCCCCGAGCCGGTCGAAGACCGGGAAGTAGCCGTCCACGAGCTCGTCGACGATCGCCCACAGCACGTAGTCCGGCCCGCCGGCCAGGAACGGATCGACGCCGCCCCTGAAGTGATGGCCGCCCTGTGCGTCCCAGGTCGGCGCGTGCGCGCTGAGGAGGAACCGCTCACCGAGCACGTAATCGATCTCCGTGCTCTCGAGCCCTCCGTCGTAGGAGAGGGCAAACATGACGAGATGGAGGACGTTGTCCGTGAGCTCGAACTTCGCCCGCTGGTTCTGTTCGACGATGTCTTCCACGACCAGCTCGTGCAGACCGAGGTGGGCGGAGAGCTCGGCGAGGAGGACGGGGTCATCGTGGGGAACGTCAACCCACAGGTAGACGCCGGGATCAGCGGCCGCCACACCGACGGCATCGACGTCCGGCAGGGTTTCGACGCGCCCATCCCGCCACGCCCAGGCCCGGAACCGCGGGACGGCGTCATCGGCGGGTGCGCGCTCGACGTCAGCGGGGATGCCCGCGGCAGGGATGGCCGCGGAAGAGGGTGTCACGACGCGGTGTCCGCTGCGAGTGCCGGTTGCACGGCGTCAGTCTGCCCCGTCTCGACGGCCGCCGCAGGGCGACCGCGCCCCATGAAGAGGGCCGGGATCACGGCGGCCGCGGTGACGAGGCCGGCGATCAGAAACAGCATGGCGAGGATCGACGCCGCTTCGGCCGCTGCCCACCGCTCGAGGGCGTCGACGACCAGCACATCCTCCAGCGGTCGGCCCTGCAGCGCCGCGGGGAGGACGCTGTCCCGGTATCCGGCGTCCCAGTAGACGGCGCTCAGCGTCTCGATGCGGTTCGAGCCGAGCGCGGTCAGGACCGCCAGGCCGACGGCCATCCCGAGCATGCGCGCGACCGTCACCGCCGCGGACGCGACCCCGTAGGCGGCCCGGCCCAGGGCCTCCACCGCGGCCGTGGACCGCGGCGAGACCGTCAGGCCGAACCCCAGGCCGAAGAGGGCGAGGAGCCCGGAGAAGGTGAGCAGCGGCGTGGCCGGGGAAGTCGCCCCGAGCATCACGAGGCCGGCGACGCTCGCGCCAAGGCCGGCCAAACTGACCGGGACGACGCCCACGCGCCCCAGGATGAGGCCGGACACGAGCGCGCCCAGGGCCATCGCCGCGGCAAGGGCACCGAGCGCGACGCGCTGGTCCGCCGGGCCGCCGTAGAGGACGCGATCGACGAAGACCGCACCGCCGATGAGCGCGGTGGCGAGCGCGTACCCGGTGAGGGCACTCACGGCCACCGCGCCTCCGTACGCGGGGTCGCGGTAGGCCCTGGGGTCCAGCAGCGGGTCATGGACGCGGGCCCCCCAGGCGACCGCGACGGCCAAGGCGGCCAGGGAGGCGAGCCCGATCCCCACGAGGCCGGGAACACCGCCGGGCGCGTCCGCAGCGCCGGCCCATGTGAGCGTGAGCAGCAGGCCCACGAGCCCGGCGGTGAAGAGCCCCAGGAGCGGAACCCGCAGGGGAACCGGCGACCGCGGCACGCTCCACCCCGGGGAAGCGGCCCACGCGTAGACGAGGGCGAGGAGCGCGACCGGCACATCGATGTAGAAGACCCAGCGCCACGCCGGCGCGGCCAGGTCCATGAGAGCGGTCGATCCGAGCCCCGCGGTGACGAGCGCGCGTCGGAGGTCGAGCGAGGAGAGGATGGCCGCACCCACAAACGGGCCCGCGGCCATCCCGAGGAAGGTCAGCGCCCCGATGATCCCGATGGCCCGAGCCCGGGCGCGCCCCTCGTAGAGATGGCTGGCGCCCGCGGTGGCCAGCGGCACCAGGGCCCCGCCGCCCAGTCCCTGGAGCACGCGCGCGGCGATGAGCTGGTCCAGTGTCTGGGCCGCCCCCGACAGCGCGGACCCGACGCCGAAGGCGACGAGCGCCACGCCGAAGGGTCGAATCACCCCGAACCGGTCGGAGAGCCTTCCCGCCAGCGGCATCATCGCCACGTACGCGACGAGGTAACCGTTCACGATCCACGACGCGTGGCGAAGCTGGGCCCAGTCGGCAAGATCCACGACGATCGACGGCAGTGCCACGGCCGTGATCATCAGCTCGAGCCCCGCCAGGAAGACCCCTGTGCCCAGGGCGACCATCAGGGCGAGCGACGCACGGCGGTCCACGGCGGCAGTGTAGCCGGGCCGTGGGCGGCCCAGCCTGCTCGACTCCACCGCCGCGGGATGCGCTCAAACCCGCCCGACCTTGACGATCTGCTCAATCGCAGATAACATCAACGAGCCTTTATGCATCGAGGGAGGGTTCACCCTGCCGACGCCGGCCCGCATCCGATCCACGCTCGCGAACTACGCGGCCGCCCCGGAGGACCTGCGGGATCTCCGCACCTACCACAAGACGCTCGCGGACGTCACCCGCCTCCGGCTCATCCAGCGACTCGCGAAGTCGCCGGCCACCGTGGGCGAACTCAAGCACCACGTGGATCTCTCGCAGCCGCTCGTGTCCTGGCACGTGCGGGCGCTGCGGCTCGCCGGGCTCGTTCAGACCCGCCGGTCCGGTCGCGAGGTCATCTGTTCCCTCCGGCCGGAGGCGTTCGCTGAGCTCGCGGAGCGCGAGCGGGCCATCCTCGGAATCGCGAGCTGACCGGCAATCTGATCAGATGGGGACAGGATGACGATCTCGAACGAAACGCGCGGCCGCGTCAAGAGGATCGGCGAACCGATCGCCCTCTTCTTCGGGAGACTCGGGCTCACCCCTGACGGGCTCACGCTGATCGGCTTTGCCATCACCACGGCCGGCGCCGTACTCCTCGCGTTCGGGCTGTGGATACCGGGTGGCCTGGTCGTGTTCGTCGGGGGCGTCTTCGACATGTTCGACGGAACCCTGGCCCGTGCGACGGGCCGCGTATCGAAGCTCGGCGCGTTCATGGATTCGGTGTTCGACCGGTGGGGCGAGGCCCTCGTGTACGTGGGACTCATCGTGGGCACCAGCCGGGCGGGCTTCGACCCCGGCGCCTGGCTGGCGGGAGCGGCGATGGCGTCGGCGTTCCTGGTGAGCTACGCCCGCGCAAAGGCCGAGGGCCTCGGGTTCTCCGCGGGGACCGGCATGGCCGAGGTGGGCCTCATGCCCCGCGAGATCCGGCTCGTCGTCCTGACCCTGGGCCTGCTCGCCGCGGGGCTTGCCGGCGGTGTCGTGCCGGTCGAGCTGTTCGGGGAGAACACCGGGCTCGGCGTGTCCGCGGATGCGACCGGGTCGTTCCTCCTCGCCGTCGCCCTTGGCGCCATTGCCATCCTCGCGACGATCACCGTCATCCAGCGCGTCCTGCGCACGCGCGCCCAGGCGCACGCGGCGGTCGCCATCGTTTCGGCGGTGGCGGAGAGTGACGTGCGGGGAGCGCCACCATCCGGCGCGCCCTGATCCACCTGATCTTCGACCATCCACCCCATCAGGAGGCACGACCGAACCACCAATGGCCACGAAAGACGGAACAGGCGGGAGCGCACGCGACGTGAACAGCAAGAGCGCAGGCAACAACGACACCGGAGGCACATGGGCAGGGGGGAAGCGCAGGGACGGGAAGATCCGGGTCGCCATCATCGGCGTCGGGAACTGCGCGAGCAGCCTCGTCCAGGGTCGCTACTACTACGAGGACGCGAAGCCCGGCGACACGATCCCGGGCATCATGCACGTCAACCTCGGCGGGTACCACATCCGCGATATCGAGTTCGTGGCGGCCTTCGACATCGACAAGAACAAGGTCGGCAAGGACCTGTCGGAGGCGATCTACGAGAAGCCGAACAACACGTACGTCTTTGAGCAGGTGCCACACCTCGGCGTGCCCGTCGAGCGCGGCATGACCCACGACGGCCTGGGCAAGTACCTGAGCGAGATCATCGAGAAGGCGCCCGGGCCCACGGCCGACATCGTGGGCATCCTGAAGGAGCGCGAAGTCGACGTCGTCGTCTCCTACCTTCCGGTGGGGTCGGAAGAGGCGACGAAGTGGTACGTCGAGCAGTGCCTGAATGCAGGTGTTGCCTTCGTCAACTGCATCCCGGTCTTCATCGCCCGCGAGCCGTACTGGCAGCGCCGCTTCGCGGAGGCCGGCCTGCCGATCATCGGCGACGACATCAAGAGCCAGGTCGGTGCCACGATCACCCACCGCGTCCTCACCCGGCTCTTCATGGACCGCGGCGTGAGGATCGACCGCACCTACCAGCTCAACTTCGGCGGCAACACCGACTTCCTCAACATGCTCGAGCGCGCGCGGCTCGAGTCAAAGAAGATCTCGAAGACGAATGCGGTCACATCGATGCTCGACTACGACCTGGACCCGGACGACGTCCACGTCGGTCCGTCGGACTACGTGCCGTGGCTGAAGGACCGGAAGTGGTGCCACATCCGGATGGAGGGCACGACCTTCGGCGACGTCCCGCTCAACCTGGAGCTCAAGCTCGAGGTCTGGGACAGCCCGAACAGCGCGGGCGTGGTCATCGATGCCGTCCGCTGTCTCAGGCTCGCCCTCGACCGGGGCCTGGCCGGCGCGCTCGTCGGCCCGTCAAGCTATTTCAAGAAGAGCCCCCCGGTACAGATCCCGGACGACCTCGCCCGCGAGCGGACCGAGGCGTTCATCCGGGGCGAGGACAACGAGGTCCGCGTCGGGACCGAGGAGCCGGTCGCGAAGCGGGCGCGGAAAGCCCCGACCACCGGGCGGCCGAAGGCGGGCCCCGCGGCGGGCTAGGGAGCAGCGTACGGACACCGTGGCCGAACACTCCGCGACCGGAGCCGCCGAGGGCGCGACCCGGCCCGTCGCTCGACCCGGGGCTGGAAGCCGGGCGCCGCGCGAGAGCGCACCCTCGAGCGGCGTCGACTACGCTCCCCACCGCCGCGCGTCCGGGGGCGGTCGCCTTCGCCGCGCCCTCTGGCGGGCCCAGGAACAGGCGGTCGTGGCGGGGTACCGGGCCGCGTCGTGGGCGTTCGGCCATGTCCCGGAGGAAATCACCGGCCCCGTGATGGAGCTGGTCTTCCTGGCCGGCTACCTGGCCTGGCCGGCCAGACGGCGGATCGTCGAGGCGAACGCGAGCCACGTCCTCGGACTGCCGCCGGGCGATCCCCGGCTGACGCGACACGTGCGCAGTGTCTACCGGCTCTATGCGCGGTACATCGTGGACCTCATGCGGCTGCCGTGGGTCGCGACGGAGACGGTGGCCCGGTCGTTCTCGCCCGACAACGAAGAAACGGTTGACACGTTCGCGCGGCTCTACGAGCGTCTCCGCGACGAGGGTCGCGGGATGATCGTCGTGTCGGCCCACATTGGGTGCATCGAGGAACTCATCGCCTCGGTGGCCGGTCGTGGCTGGCCGGTCTACGGCGTGGCCGACGATTCCGCCTACCCGGAGCTGTATGCTCTCCTCGAGCGCCAGCGGGCACGCTGGGGCGTTCGGGAGATCGCCTGGCGAAACCTGCGGGAGGTGTTCCGCGTGCTGCGGGACCGCTCGATCCTCGCGCTGCTCATCGACTGGGGGTACCGGCCGGAGGATGTGCCCGTCCGTCTTTTCGGGGCCTGGACGACGCTCCCTGCCGGCCCTGCCCTCCTGGCCGGACGGACGGGAGCCGTCATTGTCCCGGTGGTGAACCGCCGGATGGAGGACGACCGGCTGCAGGCCGAGTTCCTCGATCCAATCGAGGTCCGGGACGCGTCCCCGGGGGAGGTCGCGCGCGCGACACAGTCGATCGCTGACGCGCTCGAGCGCATGATTCGGCCTGCTCCGGCGCAGTGGCACGCCTTCAAACCGATCTGGCCTGCCACGGACGCCGAGTCGGCGGCGCTGGCGGAACGTGCTGCAGCAGCCGGCCATGCACCGGTGGCCGGGGCGACCGGATGACGGCGCGCGTCCTTGCCCAGCGGATCGCCGTCCGCCTCGTGCGGCTCGGCGCCGCGGTGGCGAAGAGGGTGCCCGATGGCCTCTCCCACCGGGCCGCGCACGCGGCCGGCACGTTCTGGTACCTCATCGCGCCTGGCCAGCGCTCGATGGCACGGGCCAACCTCGGTCGCGTCTGCGCCGCGCTCGCGGCATCGAACCGGGCGACCCCGGCCGCCAGGAGTGCGGCCACCGATCCCCGGGCCCTCGACAGGCTGGTTCGCTCCGCATTCCAGCATCGCGCTCGCTCGTACCTCGAGGTCCTGGTCGCGCCTCGCCACAGCTGGAACGACCTCGACCCGCGGGTTTCCGTCGACCCGGAGAGCCGACAGGCGCGCGAGGCGATGGACGCTGCGCTGGAGACCGGATGTGGTGGGCGGTGCCCGATGTTCATCGGCCTCCACTTCGGCTTCCTGGAGATGGCGCTCCGTTATGTCACGGAGAGATACGGGCGGCGCGTTGTGGCGCCCATGGAGACCCTCGACAACGAGCCGATGCAGGACTACCTGGTGCGGATGCGGATGTCATCAGGGGTGCGGCTCGTCCAGCTTGCCTCGGCGCAGAGGGAACTCCGGGATGCCCTCCGGCGGGGCGAGGTCGTGGCCATCGTCGGCGACCGTGACATCAGCGGGGCCGGTACCGCGGTCGAGCTGTTCGGGCACCCGACGACCCTGCCCGTCGGCCCCGCTCTCATGGCGATCGGTGGAGGCATCCCGGCCTACGTCGTTGCCATCCGGCGCGTTGGCTGGGGACGCTACGCGACCCATATCGTCGAGCTGACGGCGACCGCCGAGGGCGCCCTGCGGGACAGGGTAGCGCGGTTCGTGGAGGCCGAGGCGCGTGCGTTCGAGTCGCTGATCGCCGACGCCCCCGAGCAGTGGACCGCGGTGTTCTTCCCGGTCTGGCGGGACCTCCCGGCGAGGGCTCGAGCGTGAACGGCCACGGCACGGCCGGGGTCCCAGTGCTGCGCGCAGATGTTCTCTCGGCTGACGGCCTCCCTGACGGGGCGCGACGGGGGATTGCGGACGTGCACGTCCACACCATGGCCTCGGACGGCACGGCCGGCGTGCTCGACATCCTCGAGCACGTTGAACACCGCACCGACCTCCATGTCCTCGCGATCACCGACCACGAGCGCGTCGATGCCGCCATCGCAGCCCGCGAGATCGCCCGCCACCGCGGAATGCGCGTGGAGATCGTGGTGGGCGAGGAGATCACGACCCGGGGCGGGCACCTCCTGGCGCTCTTCATCGAGAAGCGCATCCGGCCGCTGCAGTCGCTGCGCGCGTCCGTTGCCCGTGTCCACGAGCAGGGAGGACTCGCGATCGCATCGCATCCCCTGGCGCCGTACCCGAGCTGCGTGAGCGAGCGATCCGTTCGGCGGCTCCACGATGACCCCGACCCCATCTTCCACCTCGACGGACTCGAGACGTTCAATCCCACGACCCCCGGCCGGACACACCATGCGCGGGCCGTCGCCCTCGCCGCGGAGCTGGGTTTGGCCGCCGTGGGCGGAAGCGACGCCCACCTCCTGCACGCCATCCGGAGCGGCCACACCGGGTTCGCCGGGCGGACCGCTGCCGACCTCAGGCTGGCCATCCTCGATGCCCGGACCACCTCGCAGGGCGAGTTCTGGAGCTTCGGCTTCCAGGTGGGTATGTTTCGCAGCCAGTTGCGCAAGTACAGCCGCGACATCCGGGACCAGCTGCTGGGGACCGTGACCCGGGACGGGACCGGGCGGGACCTCGGCTACCCGGGCGGGCGGGCGCGTCCGGAACGCTACGATCCGGCCGAGCTGGAGCGGGTGCTCGCCGAGCGCACGCCGCAACTGCCACGGACGGGAAGCACGGGACAGCGGGACGCCGAGCCGTGAAGATCGGGCTGGTGACCCCGTACATCTTCCCGCTCCCGGGCGGCGTGAACGCCCACGTCGGGCAGCTCTACGAGCAGCTCAGGGGGCGCGGGCACGATGTGCGCATTATCAGCAGCACCCACGGTCTCCAGCGCTCGAGCGAGGGCGACATCATCCGCATCGGCCGCGGGTTCAGCATCCCGTCGAACGGATCGGTCGGCACGCTCACGGTCTCGCCGCGCTTCCTCTCGCAGGTTCGCGACGTCCTCCGGCACGAGCAGTTCGACCTCCTCCACCTCCACGAGCCGTTCGTGCCATTCCTGTCACCCGTCGTGCTCCGCGAATTCGACGAGCGTCAACGTCGCCACGTTCCACGCCTATGGCGGCTTCAGCCCCGCGTACGAGTTTGCGCAGCGCACGCTCGGCGGGTACGCACGCCGGCTCCACGGCCGGATCGCGGTCAGCGCCGCGGCCCGCCACTTCATCTCCCGCTTCTTCGCGGGTGACTACAAGATCATCCCAAACGGGGTTGACATCGGACTCTTCGCGAACGGCGAACCGTTCGAGCGCTGGCGCGACGGGACGCCGAACGTGCTCTTCATCGGCCGGTTCGAGGAGCGCAAGGGGCTGATGTACCTCGTGAAGGCCCACCGCATCCTCCAGCGCGCGGGCCACGACTGCCGGCTGCTGCTCGTCGGGGGTGGGCCGCAGCAACGGGAAGTGCGCCGCTATGTCTACACGAGGCGGGTGACCGGGATCGAGTTCCTCGGCCGGGTGAGCGACACGGAGAAGGCCCGCTGGCTCGCGACCGCCGATCTCTTCGTCTCGCCAGCCACTGGCCGGGAGTCCTTCGGTATCGTGCTCCTGGAGGCCATGGCCGCCGGCGTACCGATCGTCTGCAGCGACATCCATGGATACAAGGGCGTGGTGAAGCGCGGCGAGCAGGCGCTGCTCGTCCCGCCGCGCGACCCCGAGGTGCTTGCCGCGGCGATCGGCGAACTGCTCGGCGATCCGGAACGCCGGGCCCGGATGGCGGCCTCCGGGCGGGAACGGGCAAAGGCCTTCGGCTGGGACCAGGTCGCTGCGCGCGTGGACGATTACTACGGGTTCGTCATCCGGCGGCTGGCCGCGCAGGGGCGCCTCCCGGCTGGCTTCCACGGTGAGATCCCGCCGGCCGGGCACGTTGCGTCGCCCCCGCCCGGGGCGCCCGCGGGTACCCCCGTCGAGCCCGCCTGAGCATCAGGGCTCGGGGAGAGGTTCTGCCTCCGGTCCGGGCCCCGCTGGCGGGCCGGAGCTCGAGCCCGCTGCACGGCGGGCGCGCCGGACAGCAAGCTCGAGGCGCCACGTCCACGTGGCGTACATGACCGCCAGTGTGGCCACACCGATCATCCCGGTCAGGAGTATGGCATCACGGCCCAGGAGCGGCGCGTTCGCCGGCGGGTCGGTGTTCACCGCGAACTGGAGATCGTAGATCCAGGTCGGCAGCAGCCCCTGGAACGAGTTCACGATGAGCCCGGGCAGCGGCAGGGCCGAGATGTTCGGGTAGAAGACGACGAACCAGAGCCCCGCCGCGATCATCGCGCCGACGACGAACCGGCGCGGGTCGCGGGCACCCAGGATGAGCCAGGCGGGGGCGAGCAGAAGAACCCCGACGACGGCCGCGATCAGGAGCGGACCCACGTTCCCGAGCTGGCCCGAGACAACCGGCGTCTCCCCGAACCTCGCCTGTGCGACAACGAGCGCGACGAGCGTGAGCGCCGCGGTGAGCAGGAGCCAGCCCGATCGCCACAGTCCCCGCGCCCGGGACGAGGCGCCGGCCTCGCCGCCACCGTCTCTCTCGTGGAGGCGAAGCTGCCACAGGAGCGCCCCGGCCCCGATCACCAGGATGAGGATGGTGGCGGCGACCCGCTCCGTGACGACCAACGACCCCGCAACCGAGCCGCAGGCTTGCGAGTTCGGAGCGACCTTGGCAGTGCCGGCGATGGCGCAGAGCGGCGCCTTCAGGAGCCAGAGAAGGGGCGGCCCCAGGAGGGCGACCGCGGCGGCGACGCGCGCAAGGACCCAGGTACGCCCGGATGGCCCGTGCCAGAGCTCCGCGAGGAAGTAGGCGAGCGCGAGGAAGACGAACGGCAGGGCCGTGAAGTAGTGGTACTGGAACGTGGCACGGTCGATGCGCGTCCACGGCAACCAGAGGCAGGCGGCGACGATCACGACAAGCGTGAGCGCGAGGCTGCGCCGTCGCCAGGCCTGCCAGGCCGCCCAGGCCGCAGCCGGGATGCTCAGCCAGAAGAGCACCAGGTTGCCCGTGTCGTAGATCGACGATGCAGTATCGTTCGCGTAGCCGCCCTGCTGGAACCAGACGGGCTTGAGGTCCAACGGCCAGGCCCACCACGGCGACGACGCGGCGTGCGTGGCGCGCAGGTTGTCGTGGTACTCGTACATCGACCGCTGGAGGTCAATGAAGGTCTGCCCCGTGTTCCCCGGCGGGAAGCCGGTGACGAGCTGGTTGCCGAGCGCCAGCCAGGGAATGTAGCTCGCCACGTAGACGACGAGCGGGACGACCGCGAGGCAGACGAGCGCCCAGGCGAACGGCGCGCCGAAGCCGGCGCCGGGAAGGAGCCATCCGTCTGGCGGATCGGACGGCGGCGGGAGGAGGGCGCGCGAGTCATCCGGCCCGGCAGGGGCAGCGAGCGGGCCGACGCCGAGCCGGCGGCCGACCGAGACGGCGAGGTAGAAGAGCCCGGACAGGAGGACGAGGCCGAATCCCGCGGCCAGCAGGACCTCGCGGGTGATGAGCCCCTCGGCCGGGAGGTTTCCGCCGAGGATCATGGCTGCGAAACCGAGGGCGGCGCCGAGCACCAGCGGGGCGCCCACGCCGAACCTCACCTCTTCGAGCGTGAACCGGACGGGGCGGAGGACGATGGCGGCGGCGAGGAGGAAGGTGAGCGCCCCCATGAGCAGGAGGAACAGGTAGTTCGTCTGGGGCGCCAGGACCTCGGGGGCGTGGCTGATGGCCAGGTAACCGAGGATGCCGCTCATCCCGACCATGGCCGCAAGTGCGATGAGCCGCCCCAGGGCCGAGCGCAGGAGCACGAGCAGGACGACAGCTCCGATCGCATAGAGCCCGACCCACTTCGTCGCCAGCGCGAGACCAAGCAGCAGGCCGAGAAGCGGCAGCCCGACGACGAGAGCAGATCTCCCCCGCCAGCGCCCGAGGTAGAGCGTGGCGAACACCGCGAGCGCGGCAACGATGAAGAGCGCCTCGTACGTGTCGTTCATGGCGATGCGGGCGTTCGCGAAGAACATGCCGTCGAACAGGCCGATGAGGGCGACAAGGAGGGCCACGAGGCGGCGGCGGAACAGCACGCGCGCGAGAAGGTAGAGGAGCGCTGCCATCAGCGCGCCGGCGATCACCCCCGGCAATCGCCAGGCGAAGGCGTGGCTCCCCGCATCGATGACCGCCGCCGTCCCGTCACCGGCCAGCGCCACGACCTCCTGGCGATCGGCCGACGGCCGGTCGGGCTGCTCATCGATGAGCCATGCCGCTGGCGCGAACGGCAGGCGGGCGTCCGCAAACACGGCGTTCCCGTTCGGCTCGACGACGTAGACCGTCGATCCGCTCCCGTCGGGGGTGGCGCCCAGGACGTGCACGAGGTTGGTCGCCTCGTCCCAGCGCACGTCAGTGGCCTGGTTCGGCATGCGGATGGTCGGGCCGGCCGCCGGCGCCTTGCCGGTCTCGACGTCGACAACCTGGAGCGAGGGACCGGCGGCGACGTAGAGACGCGGCTTGTCGTTCCGCACGAGCGCCAGCCCACCGACCGGGCCGTCCCCCGACACGTCCACCCGCGTGAGCTCGTCGAGCGTCTCGGCGTCCAGGAATCGCACGGCATCGCCGCCGCTCACCGCGAGTATCCCGCCGGCCTCGATGGCCACAGCGGGAAGGTCGGCGAGCGCCGACTCGACGGCCGCGCGCCGGTCGGTGTCCAGGAACGCGGCCACGGCGACGCGACGCGGTTCGGTCGCAAACAGCTGGCTCAGCCGTTCCGGGTCCTCGCCAAGGGCATCCGCGACACGCGCTGCGCCGGCCTGCGGGTCGGCCAGGGTCGCAACGTCCACCACGACACGGTCCGTCGCGTCGAGCGCGACGATCCCGGCCACCTCGGACGGACCGGCACGGCCGAAGACGGCCCCGCTCACGGGATCCACGCTGACGAGCGAGCCGTCCGCGGCCTGGGCGACGAGCACCGAGCCGCCGGAGGCGACGGTGAGGCGTCTCACGGGACCCTCGGCGCCGCCCGCCGCCAGCTTGGTGGCGTCGAGGCGCAGGTCTGGCCCGGCCTCCCCCGCCAGGCGCGCGTCGTCGACCAGCCCGGTGTCGATCCTCCAGAGGCTCCCGTCGGAGGCGCCGGCAAACAGAACGTGGGAAAGGGGGTCAACCGCGAGCGCGGAGGCGCCCGGAACCGCTATCGTCGCGACCAGCCCGCGGCCCTCGAGGTCGTAGACGCGGACCTCCGACCCCGTGGCGACGTACAGGCGGTCGCCGTTTCGAACCGACGGGCTCTCCGGAGGGCTCCACGATCGCTCGATCGCGGCATCCTCGACTGACGTCCCCAACGAGCTCTCTCCCGTGACCCTGTCGTTCCCGAATGCGACGAGGCCCCCGGCGATCAGGTACTTCGCCAGGTGCGGGTGGGTGAACTCGTAGATGTCGTGCGGGATCCCGTACCGCCAGTCCTGGAGGAACTCGGTGGCCGTCCGCGCGTGGTACACCTCGTCGAAGTACATGTCCTTCGGCTCGTCGAGGCGCCAGGTGCGCAGGGTGAGGGCGCCGACGACGATGAGAGCGACCAGCACGAGGTCGATCCGGTCAAGCCTGCCCCCGGGCTCTCGAGCAAGGAGGGCGGTGCGGTCGGCACGCGCCGACCGGGCATCGAGCGACGCCCGGAGCGGGCGGGGCAGGGGGATGCGAAGACGAGCGCGGGCGGCGGGTGGCTCGGCTGGGGCGGTGAGTGGTTCGACGGCAGTGGGGAAATCGGTCGTCAGCGTGGACGGCCCAATCCCCGGCGTCGGTGGCTCGTCCGCCGGAGCAACCACGACGGCCTGGTCCGCAACCCCGGCTGTCGCGACGCCCGCTGCGAGAACGTCCGCTGCGAGAACGTCCGCCTCTGCCTCTGCCGGACCCGGCGGCGGGAGATCCCCGAGGGCAGGCTCCTCGCCGAGTTCGGGCTCTTCCTCGAGCGGGAGGCTCCCGCGCAGCCGGGCCACCAGACGCCCGACGGGCTCGATCTCCCAGAGCGCCAGGGCGAATACCCCTACGGACGCGAGAGCCGAGGCCGTCACGAAGAACTGCGATCGGAAAAGGGCGCCGCCGGCCAGGTCGTCGACGTTGGGGGTCCCGTAGAGCGGGATCGTGAGGATGGCATGGAAGTTCACGAGCGTGGCGCAGGCGAGCACAATCGTCGCGATCCTCCACCGTCCCGACGCGATCGCGAGCAGAGGCATGAAGACGAAGGCCGGGAACAGGTATCGCTCGTGAACGCGCGTGGGGAGGACGAAGAACGCCAGGGCGAAGAAGACCAGGCCGAGCACGATCGCTCGCCGCCCGTCCCGCAGGGCGAGGTGCGCCACCCCGACTGCGAAGCCGATCACCAGGAGAACGACGCCGATGGCCACGCCGGGGATCGGGCCGAGAAGCGCCAGGGTGTCCTCGGACCAGAGCCCCGACTCTGCGATGGACGGCGTGCCGCCGGCGCCCACGAGCGCCCACGGGTTGTAGGCGTTGACGCTCAGGTAGTTGTACTCACCGGCCGCGCCTGCGGCGATCCGCAGCAGGCCGAAGAGGTCGAGATTGAACGGCAGGATGAGCACGACGAGCATGGCCAGGCCGACCGCCGCGGACGATACGAGGCGCCAGGGGCCCTGCTCGTCGGCGAACCAATCGGCGAGTCGCCCTGGACGCAGCCGCGGGCGCGGCCCGGAGCCGGGGGCGAACAGGTGCCGGCGCAGGAGGATGACCCCGACCACCGGGAGCAATACGACGGCATACTGCGGCTTCAGGAGACCGGCCAGCACGGTGAGCCCGGCCGCCGCTTCAGAGTACCCCGAGACGAGCGCGATCACCGTCAGCAGCATGACCATGGCGCCGAATGAGTCCACCTGTGCCCACAGCGCGGAGTCGTACCAGGTCACCGGGTTGAGAACGTAGAGCGCCGCAACGACCAGGGCAGCCCGGCGAACCCGCCTCCGGCGCGTCTCGTCGCCTCGGTCGGTGTGTCCCCAGGACAGGACAACGCGGTACATCACGTAGGCGACAGCGATGTCCATGAGGATCGCCGGCAGCTTGAGCAACGCCTGGATCGTCTCGAACGGCGGGATTCCGGAGAGCGTGTTTACGAGCTGGCCCGCGAGCCCGATCAGCCAGAGGACATAGAGGTACCCCGGGACGTAGTCGGCGAAGCCCGCGGTCTCGTAGAAGCGCCCTGGCCCTTCCTGGGCGAGCGTCCACGCCCACGAGGAGAAGCTGTTGACGTCCGTCTCGAACCCGGAACCGGGGAAGAGGACGTATGCGATGATGAGCCGCAGGGCGAGCCCCGCGAACAGCAGCAGCGCTATTGCAGGGACGGCCGCCGGTGCTCGGTCCGGGCCGCGCTGTGCATCGAGGCCTCGATCGGGCCCACCCCCTCGGGGTGCACTCAAGACGTGTGAGCCTCCTGGACGAGCGAGGAAGTGGACGCCAGCATAGTAGCCGGTGCCCGGCCGGAGCCGGGGCGCTCCTCCGAAACTACGCCCACCGGTCCGCCGGGCCGGCGCTTTGGCGCACTGAGCCGGGCGATCGACCGTGCGCCGGCTCGCGCCATCCCCCTCATCCTCTTCAGTGTCGCATGCCTCGTGTACCTGGTCTTCCGACCCTACTGGGAGACGCTCTACATCCACTTCGTCTTCCAGGCCGACGCGTGGCTCCACGGGCGAGCGGCGATCGAGTTCCCGGTTCCGGCGGCCCCGCACGCCAACGACTACTACCAGGACGTCATGCCGCTGCCGGACCGGTACGGCTTCGGCCTGATTCCGTACCCACCCCTTCCGGCCATCCTGCTGCTCCCGTTCGTGGCCATCTTCGGCATGAGCGCACCGCAGGCCTTCGTCGGGGCGGTGCTCGGCGCCGCCAACGTGGTCCTCGCATGGCGGCTGACGTGGCGGCTCTCGCAGAGCCGTCCTGTCGCGCTCGCCGCTACCCTGTTCTTCGGGTTCGGCACGGTCGCCTGGTACGCGAGCATGATCGGGAGCACGTGGTTCTTTGCCCACGTCGTGGCCCTCGGCCTGACGCTGCTTGCGGTGACCGTCGCACTCGGGGACGGCGGACGATGGTCACGGTGGAGCCGCCTCGCGGGGTCGTCCGACGGCCGGCTGTTCGTGGCGGGGCTTCTCCTCGGCCTCGCCGGCCTCGCCCGCCTCACGGTCGTCCTTGGCGCGCCGTTCCTGCTCCTGGCGGGGTCCGGTCCGCCTTGGCGGCGCGCCCTTGCCGTCGGGCTGGGGATTGGCATACCCGTCGCGGCCCTCTGTGCCTACAACCTGGCTACGACTGGCGCGCTCTTCCACCCCGCGTACGCTTACGCGGCCGCCGCGGAACTCCATCCGGTCCCGGAGTTCTACCATCCGGACTGGGGACTGGAGGACCTGCGGTACATCCCCCAGAACCTCTTCATCGCCCTGGGCCTGCCGCCCGAGGTCCACCCCGAGTGCGGGATCGGCATCTTCGATCCCGCGTGTGGGACGCTCGCGCCGAACCCGCTCGGCATGAGCGTGCTGCTCGTGAGCCCCGCGTACCTCCTCGCGGTTCCCTACGCGTGGCGCAACCTCCACCTGCCGGTCGTGCTGGGTGCGGTCCTCGCGATCGCCGCCATCGGGCTCGCCAACCTCGCACACTTCAGCCAGGGTTGGGTACAGTTCGGCTACCGCTTCAGCAACGACTGGGCGCCGTTCGCGCTCGTCCTCGTCACGCTCGCCATCGCCCGGCGGGGCGTGGACCGGCTCGTCGTCGTGCTCGTCGCGATCTCGGTCGCAGTGAACCTCTGGGGCGTCTATTGGGGGATCATGAGCGGATGGTGACGACCACGGGCTCGCCAGTCGCGGCGCCGTCGCGACTCGACCGACTCCGCGCGAGAGCCGCCGCCGGCGAGCATGTCCTCCCGGCCGTCGGCCTCGTCACGTTCGCCATCTCGCTCGGCATGTACGTCCCAACGCTGATGCCCGGCGTGGGATTCTGGGACACCGCGGAATTCCAGACGGTGGGCCCGGTGCTGGGGATTGCCCACCCCACTGGCTTCCCGACGTACACGCTCCTGGGTTGGCTCGCGACCGTGCTCCTGTCTCCGGTCGGCGAGACCGCGCTCCGGATGAACCTGCTGTCGGCGCTTCTCGTCGCGGGCGCTGCCGCGTTTGTCGCCCTGGCCACCCAGCGCGTCCTCGGGCGCCCCGTCCTCGCCCTGGGCGCCGGTCTCCTCCTGGCGGTCGCGCCGATCACGTGGTGGACCGCGACCCGGGCGGACGCCCATGCCCTCCATCTCTTCCTCCTGGCGGTGCTGCTCGAGCGGCTCGTGGCGTGGGGCCAGGCGGCGCGGGCAGGGTCTCCGCGCGCCTCCCGGCCACTCCTGGAGGCATCCTTCATCTACGGGCTCTCGCTCGGGAACCATGGCCTCACCGTGCTCCTCGCTCCCGGCATCGCCGCGTATCTCGTCGCCGTGCAACCCTCGATCATCAGGCAATGGCGCCTCGTCGCTGCCTGCGCCGCGATCATCCTGCTGACCGTGGTCGCGCTCTATGCCTACATTCCGATCCGGGCGTCGATGAACCCGCCGCTCAACTACGCGCACCCCTCGTCGCTCGAGGGGTTCCTCTTCCTGGTGAGCGCGGCGCAATTCGTCGGCCTCCTCCAGGACCCCCTGGCGCGGGGAATCGGGCCGATCGTCGACGTCTTCGTGACACAGGCGGGATGGATCCCTGTCGCGCTCGGCCTGATCGGCCTCGCGTCGCTGGCGCTTGGCGCCGGCCGGACCGGGTGGCTCGGGCCCAGGCTGGCCCTGCTCACGGCGCTGTGGTTCGTCATCACCACGGTCTTCTCGGCCGGGTATGGCGATGGCTTCGTGGACCGCTACTACCTCGGCCCGCTTGCCATCCTCGCGCTGTGGGCGGCCGTCGGGGCGTCGGCCCTGCTGGACGGCGCGCTGGGGGTCGTCGACCGCTACTCCCCCCCATCGGGCAGGATCGGCGCGGCGGCCCGCATCGTGCTCCCGGTGCTCGTGGCGTTCCTCTTCCTCGCCTACCCGGTTTGGCGCGCTGCCGACGGTTGGACGCAGAGCGACGCATCAGGCGACACGGATGGGGCCCGGTGGGGTGCAGCTGCGCTCGCTGCGCTCGAGCCGAATGCGGTGGTCGTCTCCTGGTGGAGCTACTCGACCAACCTCTGGTACCAGCAGTCTGTTCTCGGGCTCCGACCGGATATCCTCGTGGCTGACGACCGGGTGCGCCTGGACGAAGGCTGGGGCGAGGTCCCCGAGACGATCGACCGGTTCCTGGCCCAGGGTCGGCCCGTCTACCTCATCCCGGGCGAGGGCTGGCTCGCCGGCTTGGGCGCGCGCTATCAGCTCGAGCCGGTGCAGACGATCCCGGGCCACAGCCCCTTGTGGAGGGTCGTGACGTGACCGAAGAGCCGCCGGCCAGCACCGCCGGAACCGATGAGCGTCCGAAGGACCGCGCCGCTGTAGGAGGGCCCGATCGGCGCCGCGTCCTCGCGTTCAGCTACTTCTTCCCGGCGCACAACGAGGCGGAGAACATCGAGAGCCTCGTGGAGGAGGCCCTGGCGACCCTGCCGGCCCTCGCCGAGCGCTTCGAGATCATCGCGGTCGATGACGGCAGCCGCGACGAGACGCCGGCCATCGCGGATCGGCTGGCTGCCGCACACCCGGACGTGGTTCGCGCGGTCCATCACCCGACGAACCTGGGCTACGGCGCCGCTCTGCGGAGCGGGTTCCGCGCGGCGAGGTACGAGATCGTGGGGTTCACCGACGGCGACCGGCAGTTCCGGGTGGCCGACCTGGGACGGTTGCTCGAGCGTCTCGGTGGCCCCGACTCGCCGGACGCGGTGGCGGGCTACCGCCTGGCGCGCGCCGACCCGGCAATCCGCCTCATCTACGCGCGGTTCTACCGGTTCGCGCTGCGCGTTTGGTACCGCCTGCAGCTCCACGACGTCGATTGCGCCTGCAAGGTCTTCCGGCAGGCCGCCCTTGAGGACGTGCGGCTCGAGTCGGGCGGGGCGTTCCTGTCTGCCGAGCTGTTCATCAAGATGCGCGCCCGCGGCCGGCGCGTCGCAGAGGTAGGGGTTCCGCACTACCCCCGGCTCGCCGGGCAGCAGAGCGGCGCAAACCCGAAGGTGGTCCTGCGTGCGGTGCGCGACTTCTGGCGCCTGCGACTCCTCCTCTGGACGGGCCGCCGCGCGGCGCTGTCTCGAGGAGAGCCCGTACTCGGGGGGGCCGCCCGGGCCGACGCCGGACGAGCCTGACCGGGCTGCCCCGGGTCAGTCGTCGAGGGCTGCCGGGGGTCCGCCCTCGCTGGGCACGTCGAGGTCGGAGTCGAGCGAGTTGACGAACTCGCGGAACGGGGCGAGCCTCTCGTCTTCCTCGGACTCCGGCAGGACGCCGGCCCGGTCGAGCACCTCCTCCGTCGCGTAGATCGTCGCGCCGACGCGGACGGCGAGGGCGATGGCGTCGCTCGGCCGCGCGTCCACCTCGTGGGTGTGGCCGTTGATCTCAATCCGCAGGTTCGCCTTGTACGTCTCGTCGGCGATCTCCGAGATGATCACGTTCTGCAGGACCGCGCCGATTCGCACGAGCGTGGCCGCGAAGAGGTCGTGCGTCAGCGGCCGCTCGGGCGAGAGGTCCTGCAGTTTCCGCGCGATCGCGTCCGCCTCCCAGGGCCCGATCCAGATGGGCAGGTACCGCTCCCGTCCGACCTCCTTGAGGATCACCACGTGCTGGCTGTTGAGCATGTTCACGCGCACGCTCTCGACAACCATCTCGCTGAGGCCCGCTGGCAGCATGGACCGATTGTATACGTGCGGCCCGGAGCCCCCGGACCGCCGGGCCCTATTCGGCGACCGCGCGGACCGCGTTCGACCAGACCGACGCCTCGGTGCCGCCCGGTTTCAGCAGCACCCTGAAGTAGACGTACCGGCCGTAGCCGGTGGCCTTCGCGGGAACCGTGACGGCCTGCGCCCAGGCGGCCGCGCCGGAGGCGTCCGTCTGGGCGGTGGCGACCTGCGTCCACTCGCCCGTCTTGTCGATGCGCCTGTACAGCTCAACGGTCGCTCCGGCGGAGGCCGGGGTCAACTCGACACGGATCGTCACCGGATCGCCGTTCGTGACGGAGACGGCCTTGCCGTACCCGGTGGCGACGTCGGGTTCCTTGCCCGCGGCAATCGTCGCGGCAAGGGCGGGCCCGGATGGGATCGTCGTTCCGGGTGCGCCGCTCGCCGCGGCGCTCGGCGACGGCGTCGGCTGCGCCACCGCCTGGAGGACGGTCCGGTAGAGGCGATCCGGTCCGGCCCAGAAGAGCGACGGGGCCTTTCCCTGGGCGCCCGGCACCACGAACATCCCGCGCACGTCGCTGAAGGCCGGGGCGGACGAGACGGGGAGATACTGCTCGAGGTAGTCGCCGGTCGCCTTGTCGAACGCGATCACCCGGCCGTTCTTGCCGTCCCAGACGTAGATGCGCCCTTCCCGACGGCTCGCTGATGCGGTGAACAGTCGGTAGTCGTGACCGGGGCGCAGATCCACCTCGTCCGGTAGCGCCCCGAGCTTGAAGTCGCCGGGCCGGCCGTTCGCGTAGCGGGTCACCCCATCCGGCTCCAGGATGTAGATGTCCCCATCGACGAACATCTGCTCCCAGCCCGAGACATCGGTGGCAGTCGCGAGGTAGCCGGTGGGGTCCTGCGGGAACCCGCTGCCGTCGGCGGCCGGCGTGTACCTGAGGACCTGCTCGGAGCTGGGGTCGATGACATAGAGGTTGTAGATGCCGGCGTCCGCGTTTCGCAGGTAGGTGTCGACGTCGCGGATGTCGGTCCCCCAGGTGACCGTGCCACCGACGCGGAGCTGGCCAAGGGTCCCCCGCCCGGTGCGATCGGAAGGGCGCCACCGCCAGAGCCCGCCGTTGCGGTCGACGATGAGGACGTCCGGCCCGCCTGCCGCGAGGAGCATCGGCTCGCCGACGCCGTTCCCCGGGCCGTCGCCCATCTTGACCACGACCTGGGCGGTCTTCCGCGCAAGGTCCAGGCGGACCACCGACTGCGTGGATCGGTCGATCGAGTAGGCGGCACCGTCCGGCCCGCGCACGAGATCGTGGAGGTCCGGCGCATCGGAGATCCGCGCGGGTGGCACCACCGTCGAGGCGCCGGTTCGCACGACGCCGTAGAGCCGATCGAGGCCGCCCATGACCTGGTCGCGGAGCGGCCGGACCTTCCCCTCGGTGACCCCTGCCTGTTGCGCGACGTCGAGCTGCTTCCAGGCCTCGCGGAGGAACGTGAGGGCCTTCTGGGGATCTGCGGCGACGAGGTCGCTTCCGCCGCCGAAGACCCGGTTGACCTGCTCCAGGGCTGCGGCGAGGGCCGCTTCCCCGGTCTTCGCGTCGCGGATCGACTCGCCCTTGCCACCGCCGCCGAGCAGCCAAACCCCGAGCCCGCCGACGAGGACAACGGCGAGGATCACCAGCACGCCGCGCGCCCACCGCCGCTGGGCGGAGCGGCGGTCGGCGAGCGGCGTCACCTGCTCGTACACCATGCGACGTCGCGGGAGGAGGTGGCCGGCCCGCGCCGCAACCCCGGCGAACGCCGCACCGACCCCCGCGGCCGCTGCGCGAAGAGGTGCGGTCACCGACGCTCCGGCGTCGGCGCCCCGGCGGGCGCGACCCCCGTCCGCGGTCCCGGGCGCTGCGCCGCCATCCAGTGCGGCCGCTGCGCCGGCGTTCGCCGCTCCGGCGGCCGCGGATCCGATCCGGGGCGTGATCCCCGGCGTGACGGGCGCCCCCGCCAGGGCCCCCGCCGGTTCGGTCACCTCGACAACGAGAAGAGCGGCGGGTGCGCCGCCCCCCTCGGCGATGAACTGGTGGTGGAGATGCTGGGCCGCGGATTCGGGGTGCAGCGTGGTGAGCGACCGGCGGACGGCGTCCAGGCCGAGCCGTCGCGGTATCTCCCGGGAAACCAGCAGGAGCGTGTCCCCCGGGCCGGCCTCGCCACGCCAGACGATGGCGTGGACTTCTCCATCTCCGGCTGGCGGCGCCCCGGCCGCTGACGCCTGCGGCTGGAGGCGGCCGGCCGTTCCGGCATCGAGCACTCCCGGGATCGCGGCCCCGGCGGCGACCCCCGGCAGTCCCGGGATTGGCGCGGGTACCCGGCGGCTTTCGTCGTGGATGGTGAGGAGGCGGCCCTGGCGGGCCAGGTACACGTCAACCTCGCCGGCCGTCGCCACGTAGAGTTCGTGCTCGCGGATCACCGCCGCCGCGACCGCGACGGCGTGCTCGTCGACGCCGTGCGCCTCGCGGTGGCTCGCCAGCTTGCGGTAGGCGGTCCGGATCGCCTTCTCCAGGCAGATCGGAATGCCGGCCGATTCGTCGTAGTAGTACTCGTGGCGGACAGCGTTCGCGAGGAACGCGGCGATCTCGTCGCCGTGGGGCAGGTCGGGGCTCACCGCGACGATGATGTAGGCGCCGCCCTTCGACCGCGCGGTCGCGCCGAGGGTGGGTTCATAGACGAGGGCCGCGTCCGGCGCGGATTCCGGCCGCTCGTCGTCCGGGACGACACCGATCCTGGTCAGCAGGCGCACGGCCATGGCGGAGCCCAGTCTACACGCCGGGTTCCCGGCGCTTGGCGGGGCCGCCTGCCGGTCCGTCTTCCTGCCGGGCCTGGACGACCACCCGAAGGTCGGTCGCGGAACGGCCCCCCGCGGCGGTTGTGAAGGCGCCCAGGAGGTCGTCTCGATGGAGGAGCAGCTCCTGGGCCAGCACCGGCGCTGTCGCCGACACGACGACCGTGTCCCCGCGGAACCCCACCAGGCGGCTGGCCCCGGCCGCGGCAGGCACCACGGCAGCCACCGCGTGCGCCCACGCGTCCGCCGCGCGGGCGCGCCGGAACTCCTCGTCGATGCCGAGCGCCGCTGCCGCCGCCGGCAGGAGGTCGCCAACGCGTCGCATCGGCCGTCGTCGCGCGTTCAAGCCGCCACCTGCCACGCGGCGTTCATCCCGCCGCTCGCATGAGTCTCCCGGGCGACACCTCCCACGCCGTGGCGCGGGCGACGAGCACGGGGTCGAGGTCCCCCAGGGCGGTGGTCGTGATGAACGCCTGCGGCAGCGCCTCGATCCGCCCGACGAGGTGAGCCCGGCGGTCCGGGTCCAGCTCGCTGAAGACGTCGTCCAGAAGCAGGAGCGGCGAGCTGCCGCCGGAACGGGTGAGTGTGTCGAGCTCCGCGAGCTTGAGGGCGAGGATCGCGGTCCGCTGCTGTCCGCGCGAACCGAATGCCGCGAGCTGCCGTCCCCCGAGCTGGAACGCGGCGTCATCGCGGTGTGGACCCACGAGCGTCATACCGTTCCAGATCTCCTTGTCGGCGGTCTCGCCGAGCCGCCGCCTCAGCGCCGCGCCCGGGGACTCGCCCGCGTGGGGCGGAGCCGAGGAGACGTACGACAACGCCAGTTCGGGCTCCTCGGGGGCGATCTCCGCGTGGGCGGCCGAAAGCGGTCCGCCCAGCTCGCTGATGACGCGCAGCCGCCGCTCCGTGATGCCGCCCCCTTCTTCGATGATGGCGCGATCCCAGAACGGAAGCTGGTCCCGCGACGCCTGCCCCTCGCGGATGCGGCGGAGCAGGCTGTTGCGCTGGGCGAGTGCCCGGCCGTACGTCGCGAGCGCGCGCCGATGGACAGGCCACAGCTGGCCCGCCAGCCCGTCGACCTCGTCGCGGCGCAGCGCGGGCGGTCCGACCACGAGCAGCATCGCCTCCGGCGAGAACATGACGGCACGGAGGGGATACCCGAGGACGTCGGCACGACGCGGCACGCCATTGATGCGCACCTGCTTCCGCAGCCCCGGTACGCCGCTGCCGGGCAGCAGGACCTCCAGTTCTTCCGAAGGGGAGTCGGCGCCGGGGGGCAGCGCGGCCCCGGCCGGCCCCTCGACGGTGGCCTCGAGCCGGGCGAAGCCCGCCCCCCACCGGACAAGCTCCGGGTCGGCCCTCGTCCGGTGCGAGTGGCCGAGCGCAAGCACCGAAAGGGCCTCGAGCAGGTTCGTCTTGCCAACCGCATTCGGGCCGACGATGACCTGCGGGCCCGGAGGGAACGCGGTACGGAGTTCCGCGTAACTCCGGAAGTCGGTCAGTCGGAGCTCCTTGACGCGCACACCAACCCGGGCCGCAGCCTACGACGCAGTCCGGACCGGCATGATGACGTGGATGTAGTCGGCGTCGCCCACGGGGCGGAGAACGCCGGGCGATAGTGGCCCGTTGAATTCGAGGGCAACCTGCTCGCCCTCCATGTTCTGCAGCGCCTGCTCGAGGTACCGGGCGTTGAACGCGATGGTGGTCGCGTCGCCCTCGACGGCGGCGTCGATCTCGCCCTCGTTCTCGCCGATCTCCGCCGCGGCTGAAACCGTGAGCGCGGTTGTCCCGTCGCCGGGGATCCCGACCTTGATGACATTCGCGGATTGCACGGCGATGAGCGCCGACAGGCGAACCGCCTTGAGTATCTCCTCGCGCTCGACGACGGCGCGGGTTGCGTGCGAGGAAGGCAGGACCTGCTGGTAGTTGGGGAACTGGCCGTCGATGAGCCGGCTGACCAGGTCGGCCACGGGTGTGTGGAAGACGATCTGGTTCTTCGCCGGGGCCAGGATGATCTCGAGCGGCTCGTCGGTATCCTGGAGGATCCTCGCCAGCTCGATGTACGAGCGCGCCGGGACAACGACGCTCTTCTCCTCGACCGCGTCCATCACCCCGAATGTCTTGACGGCAATCCGGTAGTTGTCCGCAGCTGCAAGCGTGATGCGGTCGCCCGAGAAGCGGGTCAGAACGCCGGTCAGGATCGGTCGCGCCTCGTCAGATGCTGCGGCAAACGTGACCTCGCCCAGCGCCTGGCGGAACACCCGCTGTTCGACGCGGGTCGTCGGGCGCTCCCCTGCCGACGGGATCGCCGGGAACTCGTCCGCATCGATCCCCTTGATCTGGGCCTGTTGCCGCCCACAGTGCAGATGGAGCGTGTTCCCCGGTCGCGTCTCGAGCTCGATGAGTTCTTCCGGCAGCGAGTTCACGAAGTCGGTCAGCAGCCGTGCCGGAACCGTGAGGGCGCCGTCCTCCTCGACTTTGCCCTGGACCCAGTGGGTGATACCAATCTCGAGGTTGGTTGCGGTGAGCTTGAGCCCGGCGTCAGCCGTGTGCAACAGAACGTTGGACAGAACCGGCAGAGTAGAGGTGCGGGTGGGAACGGCGCGGCTCACGATTCCCAGGCCGCGAGCGAGGTTCTCCCGCATGAGCGACAGCTTCACGGTACTTCGTGCTCCTCCAGGTGGCCGTTGGTGCGGCCGGGCGGGGATCGTGGACAGGCCGTCTGAGTAATCCATATCTTCTCACTCCACCCCCATCATCATCATGGTGTTGATGCGGTGGATGGCTGTGCGTGTTCGTGCGAAGCTGCGTGGTGGAGAACCAGGCCTGGATGGTGGACGGCCCGGCCGGGAGTCGTGGAGCCGAGGTGGAGCCGCTGCGTACGCGGAGATGGCATGGCCTCGGCCCGACCCGGGATTCGGTGTCCGGCCCGCGATGCTGCAAGGATGAGACGGGGGCCGAGAGTGCGCCGCCTTATCCACATCGGGACCACGTTGTCCACGCCCGGAGGGGCCTTTTCCACAGAACCGGCCGGGAATTGGTCGGCGGGGGGCCTGCCGTTGCGATGCCGTCCCGGGCCCGAGCGGCAGGCGCTACTCCGCGTAGAGGAGCTCGCGGAGAGACGCCAGCTCGCGCCGCAGGTCGTCGTTTTCCTGGCTCTCGCGCCCGATCTTGTCGCAGGCGTGGAGCACCGTGGAGTGGTCGCGCCCGCCGAGTTCGGCGCCGATTCGCAGCAGTGACACATCGGTCTCCTCTCGCATGAGGTACATGGCGATGTGCCGGGGGGCGACGATCGACTTGTCACGCTTCTGGCCACGCATGGTCTCCAGGTCGACCCCGTAGTAGTCGCTGACCACGCGCACGACCCGCTCGGGCGTCACCGTGCGCCGCCGCGGGTTGTAGAGGACGTTCGACAGGACGGCCTGGGCCAGCTCGATCGTGATCGGTGCGGCGTTCAGGTTCGCCCAGGCGACGATCCGGTTGAGCGCCCCCTCGAGCTCCCGGATGTTGCTGACGATCTTGCGGGCGATGAACTCGATGACCTCGGAGCTGATCGGGACCGCCTGGTCCTCCGCCTTGGACCGAAGGATCGCGATGCGGGTCTCGAGGTCGGGCGGCGTCAGGTCGGCGATGAGGCCCCACTCGAACCGGCTCCGCAGGCGCTCCTCGAGCGTGATGATCTGCTTCGGCGGCCGGTCGGACGAGAGGACGATCTGCTTGCCATCCTCGTGGATGGTGTTGAACGTGTGGAAGAACTCCTCCTGCGTCCGCTCCTTGTCGGCGATGAACTGGATGTCGTCGATGAGGAGGACGTCGATCTTCCGGTAGCGGGCGCGGAACTCGTCGACGCGGCCCTGCTGGATGCTCGTGATGAACTCGTTCGTGAACTTCTCGCTGGTCGCGTAGACGACCTTCTTGCGGGGGAAGCGCGCCACAACCTGGTTGCCGACCGCGTGCATGAGGTGCGTCTTGCCCAGGCCGACTCCTCCGTAAAGGAAGAGCGGGTTGTAGGCGTGTCCCGGGCGCTCGGCCACCGACAGGCTCGCTGCATGGGCCAGGCGGTTGGCCGAGCCGACGATGAAGTTGGCGAACGTGTACCGGGGGTTGAGGTTGCTGGCTCCGCCCTCCCCGCCGACCCGGGCGGGCTCCACGCGGACGGGTTGGGCGGGCGCCTCGGCTGCCGGTGCCGCCGGCATCGGCCGGACCTCGAACTCGACGTGGACGCCGTAGCCGACGATGCGGGCGAGCGTCTGGCTGATCAGGGAGCGGTACCGCGACTCCAGCCAGTCCTTGGCAAAGCCGTTCGGCACGGCGACCACGAAGCGCCGGTCATCCACCTCCGCGAGCGCCGTGTCGCGAAGCCAGGTCTCGAAATTGGCGGGCGACAGCGACACCTGGAGCTCGCCGAGGGCCGCTCGCCAGACCTGCTTCGCGTCCATGCCTCCCTCAGACCACCCAGCGCCAGACGGGTGCGGATGCGCCCATCGTCGCGCCGCGCTCCTGGCCGCGAGCCGTCACCAGCCGGCGTCATCACGGTCGCCATCCAGCGTCCAGACACTGGGGGCCGGGAGAGAGTAGCACCCGGATTTGGGCCCCGCAATCGGCAATCTGTAATACTCCCAGGGAGTATAGTGGCTGCGTGCTCCACAACGGCGACGGTTGGCCCCCGCGTTTGACACCCGGATCGAGCGGTTCCTATAATCCGCCGGACGTGCGACGCGTCGATGCGCCATTGTGCGCCCGGCGCGTCTCTGCGCCTTCTGGGGCAGATGGGCCGAGAGGGGCCCTCCTGCCGTACATCTGGTCCTCCGCCCGTTAGGAGCCGCCGGCACCCCCATGAAACAGACGTACCAGCCCAAGAAGCGCCACCGCTCCCGCGAGCACGGCTTCCGCGCAAGGATGAGGACCCGGGGTGGAAGGCGCGTGCTGGCCGCCCGCCGCGCCAAGGGCCGCCACCGCCTCACGGTCTGAGGCCGGCCGGCCCGGGTCGCCATGGCGATCCCGATCGAGATGCTGACCCGCCCGGCGGATTTCGCCACCCTGCAACGTGACGGCTCCGGTCGCGCAGACCGGTACCTCAGTGTTCGCTTGGTGCGTAACGGGCTGGGTCGGACTCGGTTCGGCTTCTCCACCAGCCGGAAGCTCGGCACGGCGGTGGTCCGCAACCGCATACGGCGGCGGCTGCGGGTGATCGTCCGGGACGCGACACCCCGCCTCGAGCGCGGATGGGACATCCTCGTCGTGGCGCGTCCGACGTGTGCCGAGGCGAGCCATCAGGAACTGGCGGGATCGATCGAACGGCTCTTCGCCCGGGCGGGGATCGTGCGCAACCACGAAGGCGCATCATGAAGGCGCTGGGCGTGGCCCTGGGCACCGGGGCGATCCGGCTGTATCGGATCGTCTTCGCGTGGCTGCCATCTTCCTGCCGGTTCGAGCCGAGCTGCTCGCGGTACACCGAGCAGGCCATCCAGAAGTACGGGCTGGTGAAGGGATCGTGGATGGGCATGCGGCGGATTGCCCGCTGTCACCCGTGGAACCCCGGCGGCTATGATCCGGTCCGGTAGCGTTGGCGGAATGCGTCAGGAGGCGATGTGAGGGCGACACGCGTGCCCGGTCTGCGGCGGCGGCACCTCCTCCTTCCCGTCGCCGCGGCGCTCCTCCTCATCGCGATCGGGGCCCCGGCGCTGGCGGAGTCGCCGGCGCCGAGCGTGGCACCCGCGGTCACTGCCGCGCCCGGGGCGTCCGTGACGCCGTCGGGGCCTGTCAGCGCGTCGGCGGTTGCCGCGTCTCCGACACCGCCCTGCCCCAACCCGACACCGGCTCCGCCCACCGCGGCGCCGTCCCTGTTGCCGGGACAGACCCCGGTCCCGACGCCGACCCACTATCAGAACCTCTGCCCGGCGCAGCCGAGCACTGGGGACCCCTTCAGCTGGATCGCCTGGGTCTTCACGCCGATCTTCCAGGCGATCTTCATGATGCTCGTCGTCTTCTACAACGTCGCCGGCGACATCGGGATCGCCATCATCCTGACGACGCTCCTCATCCGCCTGATCCTCATTCCGATCTACCGGCGCCAGATCGTCTCGCAGCGGCGGATGCAACTGCTCCAGCCCGAGGTCAAGGCGATCTCCCAGAAGTACAAGGGCGACCGCCAAAAGATCAGCCAGGAGCAGATGCGGCTCTACCAGGAGCGCGGCTACAGCCCCGCGTCGGGATGCCTGCCCACCCTTCTGACGCTGGTACTGCTCTTCCCGATGTACCAGGTCTTCACCCAGGGCCTGTCCGCGGCGAACATCGACTCGATGCTCACCGTATTTGGCGTGCAGGTCATCGACGTCACATGCCAACCGGGGGCGGCCACCGGCGCAGCCTCGTGTCTGAACCCGTACATCTGGTGGCTCGGCAACCTGAACGCAGCCGTCCCGGAGATCGCCTTCACCCTGCCGATCATCGGCTTCGGCGTGAGCATCCTCGCCATCATCTCCGCGCTTCTGCAACTGGTTCAGACCCGCATGATGACGCCGGCCACCTCCGACCCTCAGATGAAGGCGCAGCAGCGCACCTTCCTCCTCCTGCCGCTCCTCTCGGTCGTGTACGGCTCGTTCCTGCCGGCAGGGCTCTTCATCTACTGGATCGTCACCACGATCTTCTCGGTCGTGCAGCAATACCTGATCGCAGGCTGGGGTTCGATCTTCCCCTTGTTCGGCTGGACGCCTGCCTTCGCCCGGGATCACACGCCGCGGTTTGCGATCACCGAGGTCCCGCCGCTGCGGACCCCGGCCAAGGATGGCGACCAGGCGGCGCGCCGGTCGGCCGCGGACAGCGCGGCGGGCACGGTCCGTCCGAACAAGCAGCGAGCCCGAACAAGCCGGCGGGGGAGACGCAGATGAGCGAATACCAGGAGTTCACGGGAAAGACCGTCGAGGAGGCGCTGAAGGCGGCTCGCGACGCGTTCGAGGTCACGTCGCTTGACGACATGGACTTCGAGATCCTCACGCCCGGCAGCCGCGGCGTCCTCGGCATGGGCGCGGAGCCCGCGAGGATCATCGCCGCGGCGCGCTCGGCGCTCGGAGGCGCTGCGCCGCGCAGGGAGGCGGCCGCCGCGGAGGCGCCCCCTCCGCCGCCCGCCCGCCCTCCCCGCGACCAGGAGGGGCGCGACGACGTCGACCGCGTGCGGCGACGAGAGCGCGGCGGGCGGCACGACCGCACAGGGCGACCCGCCCCCTCCGCTGCGCCCTCCGTCGAGCCCGGCCCCGGCCCCTCCGCGAGCGCCGGCGATCAGGCCCCGGCGCCGAGCGGAAGGTACGACCGCGCGGGACGCAGCGACCGCGGCGAGCGAGGCCCCCGCGAGGGCGGGCGAACCGGCACCGGACTCTCCGTCCAGGAGCAGGAGCAACTGGCCGCCGCCCGCGCGCCGTTGTCCGTGGAGCGTGAGGAGCTCCAGGCGGCCGAGGCCACGCCGGAGGCCCTCGCCGCGGGCAAGGAGATCCTCGAGACCATCCTCGAGCACCTCGGTTTCGCTGCGTCCGTGACCGTCCACGCCGGCGAGACGTCGAAGATCAACGTGACCGCGGACGGGGCCGAGAAGGAGGCACTGGGCGCCCTCATCGGCCGCAAGGGCGAGCGCCTGTCAGCACTGCAGCACATCGTCAATCTCCTGTTGTCAAAGCGGATGGGGACCTGGACGCGCGTTCTCGTCGACGTCGAGGACTACCGCGGTCGCCGCGAGCGGCAGCTCCACGAGATCGCCCTTCGGGCCGCCGACCGGGTCGAGGAGACCGGCAAGATGCTCCAGCTCGAGGCGATGCCGGCCCTCGAGCGCCGCTGGATCCACCTTGCCCTGCGCGACCGATCGGGGATCCGTACGCAGTCGATCGGTGAGGAGCCGAACCGCCGCGTTGTCATCATCAGGACCGAGGCGTGACGGAACCGAATACGACGCCGTTGCGTTACTTTTGACAAACCCGGATACGATAAGGGCCATGACCACCGACCAGCCGACCTCCGCGACCCGATCCCGCTTCTCGTTCGCCCGCATGGTCGGCTCGCTCGCCGTGACGGTCGTGCTCGTTGCCGCGCTGGCGGTCGGCTTCCTGTTTGGGATCGCGCAGCTGAGCGCGGCCCAGCCACTCCCCGGCGTCAGCGTGGCCGGCGTGCCGGTCGGCAGTTCCGAGCGTGCGACGGCCGAGGCCCGCCTGCGCGCCGAACTCCCGTCGCTCTCCGCAGGGAAGGTGGTCCTCGTCTACGGGGATCAGACCGAGACGATTCCGTACTCGCAGATCGGCCGCGATTACGACTACGAGGCGATGCTCGACCAGGCGATCGCCTTCGGCCGGAGCGGCACGCCCATCGAGGTGGCGCTGGACGAGATCCGTGCCCTCACCCGGGGCCATGACATCGGCGTGCTTGCGCGATACGATCGCGCGGCGATCGAAGCGGCTGTCGCCGCGCACGCGACGCGCTTCGAAGTCGTGGCCACCGATGCCTCGGTCGAGCGGGGTCCAGGCGGCGCCTTCGTGGTTGTCCCGGCGGTCGGGGGGCGGCAGGTGGACCGGGTCGCGCTCAGCGGGGCGATCGTCCAGGCCGTTGCGACCACCGACCCCGCCGACGTGACGGTCGACGTCCCCGTATCGTCGCCCGAGCCCTCGATCACGACACCGGAGGCGGAGTCGGCGAAGTCGCTCGCCGAATCGATGACCGCTTCCGGCCTGACGTTGACGACGCCGGACGGCAAGTCCACCTTCAAGGTGTCCGCCGCGACCCTGCGGAGCTGGGTGGCCTTCACGGCTACGGCGGATGGTGGGTTCCACCCGACGCTGGTGACGGCCGCCGCCCGGGCCGCGGTCGAGAAGTACGCTCCCAAGGTCAAGAAGGCACCCAAGGATGCGTCGTTCCTCGTGGGCAAAGGCGTGGCCGTCGGGGTGATCGCCGGCGTCGACGGCCAGGAACTCGATCCCGATGCCACGCTCCAGGCCATCGAGTCCGCTCTCCAGGCTCCAGCCGCTGCGTCGCCGGCTTCGGCGACGCTCGCCGTGGTCAAGGTGAAGCCCACGCTCTCGACGGAGGAAGCGGAGAAGACCGCCCCGCTCATGAAGCCGCTCGGGCTGAAGGGGCCCGACGGCAAGTACGGCTGGACCGTCCGCTACGAGGTCTCGGAGCGCAACTTCTGGAGCAAGAACATCACCATCCCAACCCTCAAGCTCAACGGCTACGTCGTGGAGGCGGGCGCCACCTTCCGGTTCTGGGACGCGATCGGTGAGGTGAGCCGGGCAGCGGGATATGGTGCCGGCGGCGCGATCATCAACGGCCGAAGCCAGCCTACGGGCGCGCTGGCCGGCGGGATCTGCAGCTGCTCCACGACGCTCTTCAAGGCGGCGGCGCGGGCAGGACTGGAGATCCTCGAACGGCACAACCACTTCTACTGGATCGCGCGGTACGCGCCCGAGGGCCTCGACGCAACCGTTTCCAAGACCGACAGCGGTGGGGGCCAGAACATGGTCTTCCGCAACGACACTGCGTACCCGATCGTCATCCGCTCGAGCGCCAGCCCCGGCGTCGTGCATTTCGAGATCTGGGGCGTGCGCGACGGCCGGACGGTGTGGTTCTCCAAGTCCCACATCAGCAACTATCGCCGGGCCGGTGACAGGGTCGAGTACACGAACGACCTGGCGCCCGGGAAGTCCAAGCGGATCGAGTGGCCGGCGAACGGGTTCGACGTCTGGGTCCAGCGGCTCGTCAAGGACAAGGACGGGAAGGTCCTCCATGACGACACGTGGCGCTCGCACTACGCCACGGTGACCGGGATCACGCTCGTGGGCAAGGCAAAGGCGGAGCCCACGCCCGAACCGCCCGTGCCCACGGAACCGCCGCTCCCCACCGAACCGCCCGTGCCCACGGAACCACCACCGACCGGCGGCTAGACTCCGCCTCGCTCGATAGATCCTCACGCGGGCCGCCCGGGCGGTTCCCCGGCAGCCATTCGCGCCGCTCCATGACACAGGGAGGACGATCTATGCCCGGCTCCGAGATTCCGCCCGCGAACCCGCCCACGTCGGCCGAACCGGCAGGAGGACCACCGCCCGCCGACCAGGCACCCGAGGTCGCATGGTCCGCCGGCGCCCCGCCCGTGATCCCCGGCACCCCGCCGCCGGGATGGGTGACTCCGTCTCCCCCGCCCCCCGCGGGGTGGGGACCGCCCCCCGACGCCGGCTTCTTCGGGTCGGCAAGCGGGTACCCGATCGACGTGACCTTCGACCGGGAGCAGGTTTTGAACCAGCTCTGGGGCATCCCGCTCATCGGCGTGGCCGTGCGGTCCATCCTGGCCATCCCGCACTGGATTGTCCTCGCCTTCTACGGCGTGGTCGTCGGTCTGCTCCAGTTGGTGACATGGATCCCGGTCCTGCTCGGCGGCCGCTACCCGGAGTGGGGTTACGACCTGGTCGGGGGGTATGCCCGGTGGCTGGTCCGCGTGGCCGCCTACGTCCTTCTGCTGGCTTCTCCCTATCCGCCGTTCAGCACGAACGCTTCCTATCCGGTCGACGTGACGTTCGATCGCGGGCAGCGGCTGAACCGGTTGTGGGGCATCCCGTTCTTCGGTATCTGGGTCCGTGCCATCCTCGCCATTCCGCACTGGATCGTGCTCTGGCTGCTCGGGATCGTCGTCGGGTTCCTCAACTTCATCACCTGGATCCCGGTGCTCATGAACGGCCGCTACCCGCAGTGGGGGTACGACCTCGTCGGCGGCTACTACCGCTACTACGCCCGCGTCGTCTGCTGGGTCATCCTCATGGCAGGGCCGTACCCGCCGATCCGACTGGGCTCGTAGGACGGCGCGCATCCACGGGCCGCGTCAACAACCTGGCGGCTGAGACCCCCCGGCGCGGTTCGGTCGACCGAACCCCTCAACCGGATGTACTCGCCACGGCCCGGCGGTCTGCCTCCGCCACGAGGTCGACGAGACCGCCGGCGGCGCCGTCGGGTACGGGCAGCGGGCGATGCGCCTCGAGAATCTCGCGTACGCGCCCGTTGAGGCGGTCACCCATCGTCGGTCTGCCCGCCCCGAGCCACGTCGCGAACCGATCGCGATCGACCATGCGTGCCTCGGAGTACCACACCTCACGGTAGTGGGCCAGGGTGTGGTCCTCCTCGAGGTAGCTTCCATCCTGGCCGACGCGGTGAATCACGTCGAGGGCGAGGGTTTCCGGCGACACCTCGATCTCCTTCAGCATGGCGCGACTCATCTCGATGATCGTGTCCGAAAGGACGATCATCTCGAACGAGCTCGTCATGCCGCTCTCGATGTAGCCGACGTCGTGGACGAGGTTGGCTCCGCTCAGCAGCGACATCACGATGGACGCGGTCGCCTCGGTGGCAGCCTGCTGATCGACCGTTTTTGCATCGCTGCACCCCGCGTAGCCCCACGTCGGGATGCCGTAGAAGCGAGCCAGGTCGGCCGCTGCGGCGTTGTTGAGAGAGAGCTCAGGGGCGCCGTACGGCAGGGTGCCCGCCCGCATGTCAAACGGGTGCACGCCGATGCCCCGTATGAACGGCGTGCCCGGGCACGCAAGCTGGACGAGCACATTCCCGGCCAGACACTCGGCATTCGCCAGGGCGAGAGCCCCAGCTTGGGTCTGCGGCCCGGAGGCCCCCATCATCGGCCCGGCCCCCTGGAGTACGGGGATACCCTGCTCGGCAAGGTAGGTGATCTTCTGGCACGTGTCCGCGGCGAACTTCAGCGGGCAATCGACCTCCGCGAAATGGACCAACGACGGCGCGGCTCGCAGCCGTTCCCGGCCTCCGGCCACGATTCCGGCCATCTCGATGATGGTGCGGCAGTTGTCGAGATCGTGCGTGGTGAACACGATCGGTTTGGCGGTGTTGCGGATCATCGCGTCAAACTGGTGCACGTCCGACGAGGCGGTGGGCCTGTCCGACACGAGGCCAATCGAGAGCACGAAGTCGATGTTGGGAAGTGCATCGCAGAGGCGGATTCCTTCCTCCACATCGTGCTTCGTGAAGCGCCGGCGTTCGCCGGTGCAGGGGTCGATCAGGTGGTGGCAGTCGGAGCCCGTTCCGAAGTACACGTTGCGGGGCTCCAGTCGTAGCGCCGGCTGCCCCTGCCGGTCGTGGAGCAGGATCCGCGGCGGCGTGACCCGCAACGCCCACTCAACGAGCGACCGCGGGATGCGGGCGACCTCCCGCTCATCGACGATGGCACCGGCTGCCGCGAGTTGGCGCAAGGCCGCCGGTTCCAGGAAGCGCACCCCCGTGTGATCGAGGATCTCGAGGCTGGCGAGGTGGATCCGCTCGCACTGCCCAAGCGAAAGAACCTGCAGTCTCTGACCGACCGAATCATGCATGGCAGCCCCGCATGGTCAACGACCGACCCGTGCAGCGCGTGGCCCCGCGGACGTACCCAGCTTCCGCGGTACCGCCGGGCGCGCGCATCCCGCCCAGTGTAGTCGGCGTATCGCCGGACTCGTGCGCGCCAACGGCCGCTCGCACTTGGTCGCGCACACTCTCGGGCGGCGCCGCGTTACCGGGTCCTTGGCCGGCCACAGGGACCTCCTATCTGGTGGTGTTCAATGAGACGAGTATGTTCGGCCGTGCTTGGTCTCTGCATTGCCGGCGGTGATCGAGACGCGATCCGGCCGCCGCGTCGGCTCATTGCTCGAGGCGGGTCTCATACTCGGTGAGGACTCGACCGCCGTCGGGCGTCACGACCAGGACGTGTTCGACGCGCGCGCCGATGCCATCGCCGAAACCGGCCGGCTCGAGGGCGATCACCATGCTGGACTCGAGCCGGACCGCTGAGCCCGGCACGACCCGGGGCTCCTCGTGGTATCCGACCCCGACCCCGTGACCGGTGTGGTGCGGACACGAGTAGCCGGCGTCGGCCATGATCCCGCGAAGCTCGGCATCGAGGGCGCCGGCGACTGTTCCCGGTCGCGCCAGTTCTATGCCGCGATCGAGCGCGCGGCGGGAGGCATCATGGAGCCGCCTCATCTCGGGACTCGGCGTGCCGAGGCATATGGTGGTGCAGGAATCCGCCCAGTAGCCAAGCGGACCGCGTGCCGCCAGGTCACAGAGCGCCAGCTCTCCTGCGCCGAGGACTCGGTCCGTTGGCGGACGACCCACCTCGAGCATGCGTTCACCTGACATGAGGTCGGGCAGCACCGGGACGCGAGTTCCCGGCCTCGGCCTCCATGGCGGCATGGATCGCGGAAAACAGCTCGATCTCGCGCATGCCGGGCCGCGCCTGGGCCCGGAACGCGCGCTGCCCCGCCGACACTACCGTACAGGCGCGGCCGATGGCGGCCAGCTCCGCTGCATCCTTCACCATCCGCAGTGCCCGCAGATCTTCGGCTACGTCGATCCACACGATCGGCTTGGCCGCTGCGGAACCCAGCACAGACAGGGCGGTCGCATCGGGCTCCAATGCGACCGGGGCCGCGTCCCGGAGGGCCTCGGCCACGCGGCGCGACGCGTTCGCGTACGCCCGGAGGGGGGTCAGGCTGTACGCTTCGTACGTGGCGACCGCAAGACCGGGAACAGCCGGCCCGGCCGCCACATCGTCTTCAGTGCAGACGATCACTCCGCTGCCTGCACGGTCGAGCACCACGAAGGTGCCCGCCCCGATCGGATGAGGGGGACCGAACTCGATCTCGGCTGTGCGCCCGGTGAGCCAGCGCACGGTGGCAGGATCCGCGGCAAGGAGTGCAGCGGCACCACGCTCGCCGGCGAGATCCCCGGCTCGTCGACAGCGCTCGGCGAAGGGTTCCGTTTTCAACGGGCGCTCCCTCATGGCGTCGCCGCTAGACCGGCAGGGTCGATTTCGCGGTCGTCGCGCCGTCCACGATGAATTCTGCCCCAGAGACGTAGCTGGCCTCGTCGGACAGCAGCCAGACAACGGCGTTCGCCATCTCCTCGGGCAGCCCGATCCGGCCCAGGGGCACGGCCGCGTCGATGATCCGGCGGGTGGGCTCCACCTGCTCGGGCGGGGTGGTGTCCCACATGAGTGGCGTCTCCGTCGCCCCCGGGGAGACCGAGTTGACCCGGATCTTGTAGGGCCCCAGGTCGGCCGCCAGCTGCCGGACCAGTGAGAGGATCGCGCCCTTGGACGCCGTGTAGGCATTCGTCCCGCCGACGATGGCGTTCGTGGCCACGATCGACGCGGTGCACACGATTGAGCCGCCGGAGCCGCGCGCCATGAGGCGCTTCACGGCCTCGCGCAGGCACAGGAACGTCCCGCGCAGGTTGATCCGGATGACCGTGTCCCAGGTCTCGATGGGCTCTTCGTGGATAAGGGCCTCCGGGATCGCAACCCCTGCGTTCGAAAGGATCCCGTCGATCGCGCCGAAGCGCGCGTCGATCCCGGCGAACGCGGCCGCCACCTGCGTTTCGTCTCCCACGTCGGCAATGAAGGCCACCGCCCCGCAGGCTCGCTCGACATCGGCGGCCCGTTCTGCGTTGCGATCGATGATGGCGACCTGCGCTCCACGGGCTCGCAGCAGTTCGGCCGTCGCCCGCCCGATGCCGCTCGCTCCACCAGTCACGACATAGGTGCGCCCACTCAGATCCATGATCTCCTCCCGCGGCAGGTGGCCGATCTGCTCCCTCGTGCACCATTCTCCTCGGGCCCGAGGAACGTGCTCCTGCCCACATGCTAGAACGCGATCATATACGTCGGCGGCATCCCGTTCCCTGCGCGCATCGCAGGGACTAGGATGCGGAGCGAGAAAGCCCGGGCGGGCAACCTGAGGAGGGCAGTCCATGAACGCGCGCATCGATCCGCACTGGAGCTACTGCGGCTTGCCTGCCGTGCGGATGGAAAACCGGTGGCTCACGGTCGAGATTCTCCCGGAGACCGGCGGAAAGATCTTCCGCCTCATCGACAAAGTCGCCGACCGGAACGTCCTGTGGGAGAACCCGCGGATCAGGCCCCACCAGGGACAGCTCTTCCAGAGCTTCGACGACCACTGGTATGGCGGCTGGGACGAGGCTTTCCCGACCGGGGCGCCCTCCACCGACCGCTACGGCGAGGCGTCACCGTACCTCGGTGAACTTTGGAGCTCGCGATGGGATTGGCGCGCCGTCGCGGACGAGCCCGGACAGGTCGCGCTCGAGGCGACCGTGACGGCGCCCATCACGCCGGCCCGCTTCACCCGCGTAATCACGCTCCGCGACGATGCACCGGTACTGGAGCTTCGCTACCGGATCGAGCACCTGGGGATGCGGCCCTTCGACTACATCTGGGGCACACACGCAGGCATGGCGATCTCGCCCGCCCATCAATTCGACGTACCCGCGACGAACGGGGAAGTCGATGATTCGGGCGGAGGGGGGATCGGCAAGATCGGTGACCGCTACGAGTGGCCTTGGCTCCGGCTGGACAACGGGACCACCGTGGATATCCGCCGGGTCCTGCCGGACGATACCGGGAGCCTCGCGCTGCACCGCCTCACCGGACTCCGGGCCGGGTGGGCAGCCTGCACCGACGGGGCGCTCAGGCGCGGCTTCGGGCTCGTGTTCGATCCCGCCGCCTTTCCGGTGGTGTACCTGTGGCTGGTGTACGGCGCCTGGCGCGGGTACTACCACTCGGCGATGGAGGCATGGACGAGCGCGCCGATGGACCTCGCCCAGGCGATCAAGGCGGGAACGGCGCGCACGCTTGTGCCGGGGCAGGTGCATGAGGCCACCGTCCACGGGGTCCTGTACGGTGGGGTCGAGGCCGTCGCTGACCTGCGGGCGGACGGGTCGGTGACAGGGACAGCCGCCGACGACTCACCCGCGTAGCGGACCCGCTCCCCTCCGCAGGGCGCCCGCCGGTCCGCCCGCTCGGCGAGGCGCACGCTTCACATCACCTCGGCCCGCACCGCCTCCACCGCATCCTTGGTGATCGCCACCAGCTCGTCCACCTGCGCCCGGGTGATGGTGAGGGGCGGAGTGACGAGCATCATGTCGCCCGCCACGCCGTCGACGCAGCCGGTGCAGGAGAACAGGATGAGCCCTCGTGCGAAGGCCTCGTCCTGGACGCGTGCACTGACCCGGAGGGCCGGGTCGAAGGGCTCCTTCGTCCCCTGTCCCGCACGAGCTCGAACCCGCACATGAGGCCCATGCCGCGCACGTCTCCGACGATGCCGGTGTCGTACAGCTCCGCCAGACGCTCTCGCAGGTAGGCGCCCATCTCGCGGCTGTTCTTCGCCAGGTCGTTCTCTTCGACGTACCGGATGACCTCGAGCGCCCCGGCGCAGGCCACCGGGTTGAGGTCCATGGTGTGCCCGGCGTAGGTAGGGGGCGCCAGTCGCCTCGACGGCCCCCCAGATCTCCTCGCGGGCGATGGTCGCCGCCAGGGTCGCGTAGCCCGAGGCCATCCCCTTGGCGGTGGCGATGATGTCGGGCGTGACGCCCCATTCCTCGATGCCGAACCAGTGGCCGATGCGCCCCCAGGCGGTCATCACCTCGTCGGCGATGAAGAGGACGTCGTACTTGTCGCAGATCTCGCGGATGACCTGGAAGTAGCCCTCCGGGCGCGGGCACCGCGCCCAGGGCCGCCCCCACCACCGGCTCGGCGATGAAGGCCGCCACGTTCTCCTCGCCCTGCTGGCGTGATCTCGGTCTCGAGGGCCCGGGCGCACTTCAGGCGGCAGGCCGGGCAGCGTCATCTCGTAGGGGCAGCGATAGCAGTAGGCCGGCGGGATGTGGGGGCTGCCGATGTTCATGCCCATGAACATTCGGCGCCGACCGGTGTGGCCGTGCATGCCCGTCACGGCCAGGTTGTTGCCGTGGAAGCCCTGCCAGCGCGAGATGAAGATCGTCTTCGAGCGCTTGCCCTTGGCGATGAAGTACTGGCGGGTCAGGCGCAAGGCGTCATCCACGGCGTCGGTGCCGGTGCAGGTGAACCAGGTGCGGCAGTTGTCCTTCATCGTGCCCGGCGCGCGCTCGGCCACGACCTGCGCCAGTCCGGAGGAGCGGCTCATTGGCGAAGACGTGCGGGGCGGCGAAGGAGACCTTCTGCATCTGCGCGTACATGGCGTCGATGACCGGTTTCACCCCGTGGCCGATGTTGACCACCACCGACGACCCGGCCGAGCCGTCGAGATAGCGCCTGCCGTCCACGTCGAACAGGTAGATACCCTCGCCGCGGTCCGCCACCGGCAAGGTGCGCCAGGAACCGCGCAGCACGGCGGTCCTGCCACTGTCGGCCGTCAGCTCGTTCATCTGTGATCCTCCTAGGCTTCACGCCATGTTGGGGTTCGGCAGCAGGGAATCGGTGACCAAGGCAAGCATATCTTGGCAGGCCTCGGTGAAGGCCCACAGGGTGCGGATGGTGGGCAGGAACCACGGATGCCTTGTGTGCGAGGTACAGTACGCGAGCTTCATGAGCCTCCTGGCCATCCCGAAGGTCCGCGTCGGCTGGCCTTAGGCCGCCGCCGGCGCCAGCCCGGTTTCTGACAACGGTCATGGGAGTTCGATCCGATCCTTGAGATCAGAAGAACGACCAAGGTCCGTCATCCAGCTCACCCGCCTGATCGTGGCGCGCAAGGACGCCGCTCGATCACCGTGATGCTGGCCGAGTTGTAAGGGAGGAACATGCCATGCCGACAACCGAATTCATGATGATGCCGGGCCCGACCGAGATCCCCCTGCGTGTCCTGAAGGCCCTGATGCACCCCGCGACCTCCCCTGGGGATCCGGAGTTCATCGCGGCCTGCGACGAGACATCCGCCCTCCTGCAGACGGTCCTCGGGACGCGGCATGAGGTGGCCGTCTTCCCGGGGTCTGGGCGCGTGGCCGTGGAATCTGCGCTCTGCAGCGTGATCGAGCCCGGGGATCGGATTCTGACGGTCAACAATGGCGTCTTCGGCCACTGGCTGGGGCTCACAGTGTCCCAGGCCGGCGGCACGAATATCGAGCTGGCGGCCGACTGGCGGCGCGGCGTGGACCCCGAACTGGTCCGGGAGAGACTCAAAGCGGAGAAGGGGATCAAGGCCGTGGCCGTGGTCCACAACGAGACCTCCACGGGCGTTGCCAATCCGGTGGCCGAGATCGGGAAGATCGTGAAGGAGTACGGCGCCCTCTACGTGGTGGACGTGGTCAGCTCCGCCGGGGGCGACTGGGTGAAGATGGATGAGTGGCAGGCGGACCTGGCCTGCACCTGCGGATACAAGTGCCTGAACTGCCCGCCGGGGCTCGCCGTCGTGGGCGTCAGCGACTTCGCCTGGGCCGCCATGGCCAAGCGGAAGGTCCGGCAGAGCTTCTCGTTTGACCTCTACAAGTACATCGAGATGTGGATCCCAGAGTCTCGCGGAGGCAAAGAGATCTGGGGCCATCGGCGCCATGTGGTCGAGCCGGCACCGCAGCTGACCTACGCCATGCTGGAAGGCCTGAGGGTCCTGATGGAGGAGGGACTGCCCGAAAGGTTTCGCAAGAACCGCATCGCTGGCCAGGCTATCCGCGCCGCAGTGCGTGCCATGGGCCTGGAGCTGTATGTGCAAGATGAGCCGTCTGCCTCCAACACGGTCACGGCCCTCGTGAACCCCGAGGGCATCGCGGGGGCGGACATCACGAAGATGATGCGCCGCGAGCACGGCGTGATCATCGCCGGCGCGCTGGAGGAGGTCGCCGGTAAGGTTCTGCGGATCGCGCACATGAGCTCGACCTCCAGTTCGCTGCACGTCCTTCACACCATCCGGGCTTTGGAGCTCACTCTCAGCGCCCTGGGCCGGCCGTTGCCACCAGGCGCAGGCGTGGAGGCCGCGAGCCCTCTGTTGAGCTGAAGAAGGGAGTCCCAGTGGCGCGGCGACTCGTCTTCCGATCCGTCCTCGGATGGGTTTCATTTGGAAGACTGGGGCGCGAAGGACCTGTGTCTCCCGGAGACTCGTAGCCGGAGGGGCCAGCGCTCGGCAAAGGCGGCGCCGCGGCTGTCGCTCCGGGAGCACACGAGGCGGACCCGGTCCCGCCCGCGCTGACCGTGGAGGGCCATTGTGCAGAACTCGCCGATGAGCCCGGTACCCAGCATCGTCACCGAACGCCCTTCCAGGGTTATGTCTCCTGGCTCGCTCTCGTGTCTGGCGACGTTGTCTCGAACCAGCGTCCGGCGCGCATGACGCGCCGGATCCCCAACCCGTCGTCGAGCTCCACCAGGTCGGCCCGCTGGCCGGGCGCCAGCCGGCCGCGGTCGTGCACGCCGAGCATGGTCAAGGGATTGCGGCTGGCCGCGGCGACTGCGACCGGCAGGTCGATGCCGGCGGCCACGACGTTGCGAACGGCGTCGCCGAGGGCGATGAGCGAGCCTGCCAGCCGACCATCGGAGGCAAGCGTGCACCGGCCGTCCGCGACCGTTACTTCCAGGCCGCCCAGCGGCCCGCGGCGGTTGTCGGTCCCGGCCAGCCAGACCGCGTCGCTGATGAGGATCACCCGCCCGGTTGGCTTGGCGCGGAAGATGATCGGCCACAGGGCGCGATCCACGTGGTGGCCGTCGGCGATCAGCTCGACGAAGATGTCGTCGCGAGCGAGTGCCGCGGTTGCCAGGCCGGGAGCGTGGTGATCCACGCCGCTCATGCCGTTGAAGAGATGGGTGGTTCCGACAGCGCCGGCGTCGTAGCCCGCGAAAGCCTCCGGCGCACTGGCTTCCGAATGCCCCAGTGAGGGTGCGACGCCGCGCTCGCGCAGCCAGCGGATGAGATCGAGCGCGCCGGGCACCTCCGGCGCCACCGTGGCGACCCGCAGCCCGTCGACGAGCGGCTCGAGGTCCGTCACTGCAACGTCCTCCGGCGCCCGGATGAAGGCGACGTTCTGCGCTCCCCTCTTCGCCGCCGACAAGAAGGGTCCTTCGAGGTTGAAGCCGAGCGGCTGAGCTCCGTCGATGGGAGCGGCCGCAGACCAGCGGCGGACGCGCGTTGCGAAACTCGCCAGCTCGTCGAGCGGTGCTGTCACTGCGGTGGGCAGGAACGAGGTCACGCCCCCGCGCAGGAGGGCGCGGGACATCCCGTCGAGCGCCGCTCCCGGGCCCATCGCGTCGTGGCCGCCCCAGCCGTGCACGTGGAGATCGACGAAGCCCGGGGCCACGAAGGGCCCGGCTGCACCGGCCGCGTCGGGCTCGACGGCAACGATTCGATCAGCCTCCACCTCGACTCGCCCGGGCTCGACGCCGTCCTCCAGCACGAGCCTGCCGAGCACTACCTCACGGTTCATCGACCGTGTCCGAGACAGATCATGGCGTTTCGGGCAGCCATCTTCGGTTCTACTCTCGCACGTGGTACGCGCTTGAGGCAACGTCCGTCGAGGAGACGGGCCGCGACCTCTGGCGTCTCCTCGATCTCCAGTCGCATTTGGGTGGTCATCAGATGCCTCCAGTTGTGGCCGCCGCCTCCGGGAGGCTGATTGGCGCAGCCTCAGCCGCGACTCGAGATCGGGTAGCCGGCGCAGGCTCGCCAGGCACGGACCATCGCCTCCACATTCGACCATGGCGTGTCAGCCACGACCTGGTCGACTGCCGACAGTACGAAGCCGCCCCCCGGCCCGAGCGTCTCGATGGCCTCGACGGTCGCCCGCTCGATCTCGTCGGCAGTCCCACGCCCCAGGGTCAGCGCGCCGTTGACGCCGCCCCAGAGGCAGATCCGACCGGAAGCATGCTCACGCACCCACCCGAGCGGAGCCTTTCCCTGCACCGGGTCCACGCCCGACAAGGCTGTCGACCCCGATCTCCACGAGGTCGTCGAGGAGCGGCCCCCAGCTGGTCGTGATGATGTAGGAGACGAGCGCGCCCGCCTGGTGGGCCGTCTCGACCAGGCGTCGGAGGCGGGGCTTCAGCAGCTGCCGGAAGGTCGTCGGGGTCCAGAAGTCGGTGCACTCGTACCAGGCCGAGTGGACGAGGACGTCGACCCCCTCCTCGAGCAGAAGCTCGACCCGCCGCATCTCCCAGCGCCAGACGAGGTCGAGGACCGCCTCGACGAACTCCGGCCGGTCCATCTGTCCGAGGAGGAGGGCCTCGGTCCCGAGCAGCCAGAGGGCGGCATCGCCGAGGGCCGTCCACCCTCCCTCCAGGACGACGCCGACGCGCTCGGCCTCGTGGCGCAGCTGGGCAGCGCGATCCCGGAACTCGCGCACCTGCTCGGCCGAGGGATCGCCCAGCAGGCAGGCCAGGCGTGGCAGGTCCGCCTCGTCCACGACGGGGAAGCGGAGCGAGCGCGAGACGTTGTGGTCGGAGAAGAGGCGCACGTGCTGCCCGTACGGCCAGTCGTCGGTGTGCTGCACCACCTGGCGGAGCGTCCCGGCCGGCGTCCCCCACTCCTGGACGAGCAGCGGCCCGTCGGGGGACTCTCGCCGGCGGCAGCGACCGGTGACCCCCGGCGCCCGCTCCGCCTCGTAGTGCTCGGTCTTGTTGAGGGGCGGCTGCAGGAGGAGCGTGTCGTCGAGTCCCAGGGCGAGGACCGCCTCCGCGCGGCTGACCTGGTCCCGGTGGTCGAATGGCGCACTCCGGGCGCGCCAGAGGTTCCAGAAGGGAACCCGGTCCGGCTGCTCGCGCCGCATCGCGGCGAGGAGGCGTTCACGGGATCGCATCGCGTGCCCGGGGCTCATCGCCATCGATCACCCGCGCGACCGCGCTGTGCACCCCGCTCACGCATCGCCGACGCCCTCCATCGCCAGGGCGAGCGCACCGAACAGTCCACTCCGGTCGCCGTGGAGGGCCTTCTTCATGAGGAGCCCCTGACGGTGCACGGAGTAGACGTGCATTCCCATCTCGGCCTCGATGCGGGGCAGGAGCAGGTCCGACTGGGCCATCATCACGCCGCCTCCCCAGACGATCGCCTGCGGGTTCAGGACCTGGACCAGGCCGGCTGCGAGGATCCCGAGGAACCGGGCCGCGTCGTCGACGATCCTGGTGCAGGCGGGGTCGCCGGCCCGCGCCGCGTCGAAGACGAGCGCGGTGGTGACGGCCGCGGGGTCGCCGCCGGCCATCCCGTCGAGCATCGCCGACTGGTGCTGGGCGAGCAGCGCCGCGCCGCGACGGGCGATGACGGGCCCGGAGGCGATGGCCTCCGCGCAGCCGACGTTGCCGCACGGGCAGATCGGCCCGTCGGGGAGGACCGTGACGTGCCCGACCTCACCGCCGACGCCCTGCCACCCGCGGTAGATGCGGCCGTCGATGATCACCGCGCCGCCGATCCCCGTGCTGACCGTGATGTAGACCTGGTGCGGGATGCCGGCGCCGGCTCCGAATCGGGCCTCGCCCACCCCGGCGCAGTTCGCGTCGTCGTCCATGAAGACGGGGATGCCGCCCAGCTCGGCGCTGTACCGGTCCACGAACGGGTAGTCGAACCACCCGACGTTATGGGAGGACAGAACGATTCCGCGCTCGAGATCATTGGGACCGGGGATGCTCGCTCCGATTGCGGCGAGGGGCAGGTCCGCAAGCCCCAGTTCGGCCTGCAGGTCCCGAGTCTCGCGCGCCATTCGTCGCATTCCCGCGTCCGGGCCCTCCGGCACGTCGGTGGCGAACCGGCGGGTCGCCAGGATTTCGCGACCCCGGGCGAGCCCGACCACGACCTTTGTGCCGCCAAGGTCGACGAGGCCGTACAACGCCTGGCTCTCGGGTCCTCTCATCGCCAGTTCCCCTCCAGGAGCTGTTCGTCCATCCGGGCGACCACGTCCGCGACCCGCTCCCAAAGTGCCGGGAAGCGCGCGGGGAAGAGGTCGGGGTCGTGGAGCCAGTCCCAGTCCCCGGGCCGCTCGACGTAGTCCCGGTAGAGCGGGCGGTCCGGAGACGGGCCCGACCACTCCTCCGCGGTGAAGCGTTCCAGGGGCGGCACCTCCAGGTACGCGGGGTTCGGCCGGGCCCCGCCGTCAAGGTCGATGTAGTACGCCAGCCCGTGCGCAGCCGCGACCTGGCCGTAGTCCGACGGGAGCTGGCGCTCGACGACGCGGCGGTCGATGATGTCGCTGAAGACGAGCGGGCCACTCGCCAGGTTCACCGACGCGTGTGACAGGCTCGGCGGGAAGATCACCCGCTCGCCCGGCCGGCCGATGACCAGCGCGGCATAGGTCGAACGCGGTCCGGGGAGCAGGTCATGCAGCAGGAAGCCGGCGGTTCCCTCGAGGATCTCCAACACTTCGGCGAAGCCCAGCCTGCCCGGTCCCGGCTTCGGGTGGGAGTGTCCGAAGGTCTTGGTGCGCTCCCAGCCGACCGGGCGGTCGGGGAGGAACGTGAAGTCGTAGCAGAGCCGCGGGTCCACGCGGCCCGCATCCTCCTCGCGGACGATGCTGTTGAGCATCCAGTACTGGATCCGCCGCGACCCCGGGGAGACGGGCGTCGCCGAGACGGGGGCCATCGCGCAGAGCCGCCGCGTGGCGCGCTCGTCGATCCTGATCCCGGGGCCGACCGCCGGCCGCCCCTGCTGCCATCCGATCTCGATACCGGCCGGTGCGGTGAAATCCTTCACTCGTCGTTCTCCTCTCGTTCGCCGGGGGCGCCCCGGCAGGGGAAGCTCACCCGCGGGGGGACCGCCCCTCTATCGCGGCGAGCAACCCCGTGGCCTGTTTCCATCCGCGCACCATCGGGTTCGCGAGCATGGCCCGCAGCCGCGCCTCCGCGGAGCCGCCGCCCGCGAAAGCCGCCGCCGCGAGTTGCTCATAGACTCCGTGCTGGGCCAGCATCGCGGCCGGCAGCGCGGGACGCTCCGGCGGCTCGAGCGGCTCCAGGCGCCCCGGCGTCAACCGGTGGCAGATCTCGATCATGGTGCTGTCCGGCGCCTCCGGAAGTCGCCCGTCGTTCCGGACGCCCAGCACCATTGGCTCGTCGGAGCCGTGGAGCCACCCGTCGATGAGCGGGACGACGACCAGCGCGTACCAGGCCGCTCCGCGCTTGCGCCGCTCGGCGGAGGGGCCCGCGGCGTAGGCGCCGAGCAATGCGGCGTCGATTGCCTTCAGTTGCTGCGCCCGGCTCTCGCGGCCGCGCTGCACTTCCAGCTGACGATTCGGATCGACGTAGTACCGCACGTACGGCGCGGGCAGGGCCTCGTGGGCTTCCACGACCCCCGGGTCCATGCCCGCGACGAGGCCGGCCAGAACGGGCAGCTCGGACGGGTCCTCCGGCACGTACCAGCCACAGTGGTTCATGCCGATGCAGCGGCGCAGCACCTGACCGTACGGCCGCCCGAGCCGCTCGCTGATTGCCCGGGCGAAGGTCACGGGGGCGTCGCAGGCGGAGACGATGCGGAGTCCCGGCCAGCCGGCCTCGGCGGCCTGCTGGACGATTCCGGCCGGGTTGGTCAGGTTGATGACCAGCGCGGCCGGGCAACGCGCCATGACGTCGTCCCACGTCCCGGCCTGGGCCGGCACGGTGCGGAACGCGTTGGCGAACCCGCCGGGTCCCATTGTCTCCTCGCCGGGAAGATCGAACTCCCAGGGAAACGTCTCGTCGAAGACGCGGGCGTCCAGGCCGCCCACCCGGACCTGGTTCAGGATGACGTCCGTGCCATCGAGGGCACCGGCCCGGTCGGGCGACACGATGGTCGACAGCGGCGGGCCGTCCGTCCCGGCCCGGAACCGAAACTCCCTCGCCACGAGCTCGAGCTTCTCCTTCGAGCGGCCGACGAGCACGACCTCGAGGGGCGGGCGCCGGTCGAGGCCACCCGGCCAGGCCGCGAGGGCGTCCGCGAGCTCCGGCGTGGAGCTGCCGCTGCCACCCAGGACGACGAGTCGCATCTCAGTCCACTCCGTAGAAGGTTCGGATCGTCATTGCCACCCGCACGATCTCCTCGTCCGTCAGCTCGGCGAACATCGGCAGACAGAGGATGGTCGGCGAGAGCGAACGGGCGACCTCAAGGAGATCCGCGGCGCGCCACGGCTGGTCGATGTAGGCGCCCTGGTCCGGGATCAACGTCGGGTAGATCAGCTGCGTCCGGATCCGGTGCACGTCCAGGTACGCCCGGAGTTCCTCCCGTCGGGGCGCTCGCACCGTGTACATGTAGTAGACGTGGCGGCCGGTCACGTCGGGGGCCGGCGTCTCGACCGGCGTGCCGGCGAGCAACTCGTCGTAGCGGGCGGCGACCCGCCGTCGCCCCTCGATCTGCTCGTCGAGGTGGCGCAACTTCACGCTGAGGAATGCCGCCTGGAGTTCGTCCAGCCGCTCCTGGTAGCCGAGCTCGAGATGCTGGTGCTTGGCGCCACGCTGGCCCATGTAACGGAGCTGGCGGAGGCGCGCATCGAGCTCGGGATCGTTCGTCGTCATCATCCCGCCGTCGCCAAGCGCGCCCATGACCTTCGTCGGGTAGAAGCTGAACTCGGCGACGTCGCCGAGGCTGCCGACCTTCCGCCCGCGGAGGGTGGCGCCGTGCGCGTGGGCCGCGTCCTCCAGTATCGGGATGCCCGGCGCGGCGGCCCGGATGGCATCCACGTCGGCTGCCAGACCCCACATGTGGACCGGGATGATCGCCGTCGTCTTCGGGGTCACCGCGGCTGCCACCCGGGCCGGATCCATGTTGGCGGTGACGGGGTCGACGTCGACGAACACCGGGACCGCCCCCGCGTAGGTGATCGCGAACGCCGTGGCGATGTACGTGTTGGGGACGGTGACCACCTCGTCGCCGGGCCGGACGCCGAGGGCTCTCAGGGCAAGCGTGAGGGCCGCGGTGCCGCTGCTGACGCCGATCGCGTGGGCTGTCTCGCAATACTCGGCGAACTCCTTCTCGAACGCCAACAGGTGCGGACCGAGGGTGAACCGGTTCGCCGGCAGGCATTCCTCGAACGCCGCGCGCAGCTCTTCGGCGATCGCGGCGTGCCAGCGGACGATCGTCTCAACGGGGATCTCGTTGGCGACGGCGTCGGAGGGGTGGCGTTCCACAGAGGTCATCGGTCAGCTCCTGGGTGCGCCGGTGTCGGCGCGGCGCAGCACGTTGAAGGTAAACACGTCTCCGCGGTGGTAGTCATGAGAGTAGATGATCGGGCGGCCATCGCGGGTGAAGTTGGTCTGAACCATCAGCAGCCACGGGCTTCCCTCGGGCCACCCGATCCGTCGGGCGAGCGTGCCATCGAGGGACACGGCGCGGATCTCGGCCGTTGCGCTGGCCATCTCAAGGCCGTGGGAAGCCAGGAGCCGGCCGAGCGAGCCGCCCCATTCGCGGCGGGGCGGCAGGTCGCCCAGCAGTGCTCGCGGGACAACGTCGATGGAGTAGATCAGCGGGTCATCGCCCTGCAGGCGAACGCGTTCAAGTCCGACCACGGTCCCGCCCGGGGCGAGGTGGAGGGCAGTCGCCTCATCGGTCCTCGCGGGCCGCTCGCTCACCGCGAGGACGCGGTTGGTGACTCGGTACCCGAGTGACTCCATCATCGACGTCACGCTCTCTAGGCGCGTGATCGACCGTTCCACCGACGGGGCGACGAACCGGCCGACTCCATGCTGGACGTGGATGACGCCGTCCTGCTCGAGGAGCTTGAGCGCTTCGCGGACGGTCGTCCGGGCTACCCCGAAGCGGACCACAAGATCGACCTCGGAGGGGAGCTGGTCGCCCGGGCTTCGAGCTCGGCCATCGGCGACCATGGCGGAACCTCGTCACGAACCTGGAGCGCGAGCGGGCGACGGTCGCGGGCAAGGGTCACGGGCTGAACGCACCTCGCGGACTGCAAGACGTCAGACAACAGACGACAGTGTACGCCGGGGCAGAGGCCGCGGGCAAGCCCCGGCGGAGCCTCCCATGACGCGCTCCGGCCTCTTCCAGACTCGGCCTCCGCTACCGCCGGACGAACGGGGCCACGCGCTCCACGTGTTCCACGGAACGCCGTGTCCAGTCGTCCGCGTCGGAGATCGCGTCGCCGGGCGCCCCCAACTCGAAGCTGACCACCAACTCGTCGTACCCGAACCGGCGCAGGCAGCCGCGATCCTCGAGCGACCCGAGCCAGCCCAGGTAGTCGGCCGCCGGGAGGAAGCCGGTGCCCACCACCTGGTTCGTGTGCCTCATCGGCTCGTGGTCGCTGAGGTGGGCGTGGATCACGCCCGTCCCCACGCTGGCCAGGTCCGACTCGCCCTCCCGTGACAGTGCCATATGGCCGAGGTCCACGAGGTGGACGAAGTTCGGGCGGTTCACGTCGGCAGCCATCGCCCTGGCGCTCGCCAGGTCGTCGACCAGGAACCACGGGTAGGGCTCGGTCTCCTGGGCGATCCAGACCCCCCTGTCGGACGCGTAGTCGCAGATCTCCTGCAGGTACGTGACCGACCGCCGCCAAGCCTCCCGGCGAGGCATCGCGAATACCCACCGGCCGGCGTTCAGCATCAGCTGGCGGATGCCCCAGGAGACAGCCAGGTCGATGCCTTCCCGCAGGTAGGCGACGTTCTCGTCCCGCTGCGTCCCCACCGCCTCGGGGATGTTGTGCGGCGCGTGGAGCACGTAGTTGCGGGCCTCCAGACCGAGGCGCTCGAGCCGCGTGGCCACCGCCCGCCGGTCGCGGCCGGACAGGTGGCGGGGGCCCGCGTGGAGGACCCCGTGGAGGTCGACGGTGCGGAAGCCGAGCGCCGCAGCTCGCTCGAGCGACTCGACCGCCGAGAGGCCCTCGGCAAGCCACCAGACACCGGTGAGCGTCCCCAGACGCATCAGCGTTCTCCTGCCATCGGGCTCACAGCAGCTCGCTCCGGACGGCCACCAGCGACTCCCTGGTGAGGGTCACCACGTCGTCCACCTGCTCGCTGGTGATCACGAGCGGCGGCGTCACCATCACCATGTCGCCGGCCACCCCATCGACCGACCCGGTGCACGAGTACAGGATCAGGCCGCGGCGCATCGCCTCTGCCTCCACGCGGTAGCTGGCGTGGAGGCCGGGGTCGAAGGGCTCCCTCGTCTCCTTGTCGCGCACCAGCTCGAAGCCCCACATCATGCCCATGCCCCGGACGTCGTCGACGATGTCGATGTCCTCCAGTTCCCTCAGCCGCGATCCCAGGTACGCGCCCGTCTCCTCCGCGGCCGACAACAGGTCCTGGTCCTCGAGCACCCGGATGACCTCGAGCGTCGCCGCGCAGGCGACGGGATTGAGGTCCATCGTGTGCCCGGACAGGAAGGGAGTCCCGGTCGCCTCGATGGTCGACCAGAGCTGCTCGCGGGCGATGGTCGCTGCCAGTGTCGCGTAGCCCGAGGTCATGCCCTTCGCGGTCGCGATGATGTCCGGCGTCACGCCCCAGTGCTCGATGCCGAACCAGCGGCCGAGGCGGCCGAAGGCGGTCATCACCTCGTCGAGGATCAGCAGCACGCCGTACCGGTCGCAGATCTCGCGGATCGCCTGGAAGTAGCCGTCGGGGGCCGGCACGCCGCCGAGGGCCGACCCGACGACGGGCTCGGCGATGAAGGCGGCGACGTTCTCCTCGCCCTGCTGGCGGATCTCCGTCTCGAGCGCCCGGGCGCACTTGAGGCCGCACGACGGGTAGCTCAACTCGAACGGACAGCGGTAGCAGTAGGCCGGCGGGATGTGCGGGCTGTTGATGTTCATGCCCATGAACAGGCGGCGGCGGAAGGTGGAGCCGTGGATGCCAGAGACGGCCAGGTTGTTGCCATGGAAGCCCTGCCAGCGCGAGATGACAGGCGTCCTGGAACGATCGCCCCTGGCCACGTGGTACTGGCGTGCGAGCCGGACGGCGGAGTCCACGGCGTCGGTGCCGGTGCAGGTGAACCAGCTCCGCCAGTCGCCACCGAGACTCTGGTGGGCCCTGCTCGCGACCTCGTCACCCAGACGAAGGAGCGGCTCGGAGGCGAAGGCGTGCGGCGCCGCGTAGGAGAACATCTCCATCTGGGCGTACATCGCATCGCGGACACTCTTGACGCCGTGCCCGATGGTCACCAGGTTCGACGATCCGGCAGGCTGCGTCAAGGTATCGCTTGCCGTCGGTATCCCAGAGGTAGACGCCGTCGGCGCGACCAGCAACGGGCATATGGCGCCAGGCGCGTCGCACTGCAGTCCTGGTGATCGCTCGCGCCTCAACGCTCATCTTGACCTCCTGGTGCCCGGCGCGAGGTCCTCGTCCCGGGTCTCCGCCGGGCTCAGGCCGGCGACGGTGCGGCGCGGAGACTGGCGGGGCCCGGCTCAAGGTCGGGTATGGACGCGGCCGCCGTCGGTACCCTACCATCGGCGGGTCAGCGAGTCCGCTGACCCGCTCGTTGCGGATGTGCAGTGCCAGGGATCGGCGGTCCCGGGCCCGCAGAAACGCATGGAGTTGACGCCTGCCCGTAGGCTAGCATCTGCAGTCCGCAGGTCAGCAGACGAGTTGGAGTCCACGCCGCGGAGGTACGGGCGTGCCGGCGGTCGATGGACCGGCGGTGCCGGGTGCGAACCGGGATCGCTCGACACGGCGGCGGGGCTCCGGGGCGTCGTCTCGGGCTGAACGGCGACGGGAAGGAGGATGCCGAGGAGGAGTGTGAATCGCGGATCGGCGCCCGCGACCATCGCGCCGGGAACAGCTAGACGAGGCCGAGGTGGTTGATGCCCTCGGGGCGCCTTGCGATCGACTGCCACGGACCCCTCGGACGGAGCGGCCAGCCACGCGAGATTGCCCATCTCGTTGCCTGGCCCCTTGCGGACGAGCCGTCGTGCGCCGGAGGCGCATCTCGCCTCCTCGACCGCGGCGGGCTGTCGGGCCAGCCTCGCAGTCTGACCGCACGTGACATGGAGAACGCTGTCCATCGGCGCCCGCGGGCTGCGCGGGTCGCACTTCCAGGAGGGAGTCATGGCTGATCAGAACGCTTCCGCCGAGTACGCCCCGCCCGAAGCCGGGGTCATGGTCGCCCAGACCGAACTGGCCGCCGGCGCCATGGGGTTGGGTTCGATCGTCGCCCAGGCGGTCACCCACGTCGCCCCAGCGATGGGGTTCCTCACCGGTGCCACCTTCATCGCAACGTACGCCGGGACCGGCGTCCCGCTCGCCTACTTCGGTGCATTCCTGGTCTGCCTGTCGATCGGCGCCACGCTGATCCAGCTGGCCAAGCACCTGCCGTCGGCCGGCGGCTACTTCACCTACGTGAGTCGGACGCTCCACCCGCGGTTCGGGTTCATCACCGCGTGGCTCTACTTCCTCTACGACCCGACGGCGATGGCCATCAACTTCGCGATCGCCGGAATCATCTTCGAGGCCACGCTCCAGACGTACGCCGGGATCTGGTTCCCGTGGTGGGCCACCGTCGCGCTCGGGACGGCGATCGTGATCACCATCATCTACCGCGGCGTCCAGCTGTCGGGCAAGACGATGATCGTGCTCGCGGCGATCGAGATCGGCGCCCTGCTCCTGTTCGCGCTGATGGGCATCCTGAGCCCGGGCCCCGGCGGCGTGAACGCGGTCCCGTTCCAGATCGACCCGGCTTACGGGATCGACAAGCTCTTCGTCGGCGTCGTCTTTGCCATCTTCGCCTTCACCGGCTTCGAGGCCGTCGCCCCCATGGCCGAGGAGAGCATGAACCCGCGGCGGAACCTGCCAAGGGCTGTCGTCATCGCGCTCGTCCTCATGGGCGCCTTTTACCTCTTCGCGACGTTCGGCCTCGTCATCGGCTGGGGCACGGAGACGTTCGATGAGACGTTCGCCGGCCAGGGCACCAACGTCTTCATGGAGCTTGCCAACCGGCTCTTCGGATCGTGGGGCTGGATCGTCCTCTTCCTGGCGATCCTGAACAGCGTCATCGCGGTCGGCATCTCCGCCTCAAACGCGGCCACCCGGGTGTGGTTCTCCATGGGTCGTGCCGGCGCCCTGCCGAAGGCGCTTGGCAAGGTCCACCCGAAGTACAAGACGCCCTCGAACGCGATCATCCTGTACGCGATCGTGAGCCTCGCCATCGCCTACATCGGGTCATGGGTCTTCGGCATCGTGACCGAGGCGGAGAGTGGCTTCGCCCCGGACGTCCTCTTCTTCTGGTTCGGGATTGCCATCACCCTCGGCCTGATCGGCGTCTACGGCCTGGGGGCGGTCGGCGTCATCCGCTACTACTGGAAGGAGCGGCGAGACGAGTTCAACTGGTTCTGGCACCTGATCGTCCCGGTGATCTCGATCTTGGCGATCCTCGCCGTTGGCTACTACTCGCTGCAGGGGCTTGCCGCTCCGTACCTCTATGCCCCGATCTTCGTGGCGGTCTGGATTCTGGTCGGCATCGTGATCCTCCTCATCGCTCGCGCACGGGGCGGGGAGACATGGCTGCTGAAGGCCGGCGAGGTCGCCTACGAGCGCCAGGCCACTCCCGAGGAGGTGGCCGGATCGATCTGAGGCTTCAGCTCGGCGGCTCCGGGTAAAGCCGCCACTGGACGGCATGCGCGGCGGCCTCCACGCAGGGGCCGCCGCGCCCTTTCTGCACGAGTCGCGCTGCGGTCGCGTTCTGTTCCTCGGCGGCCACGCCCCTACTCAGATGGTCGGGTGCACCCGGCCGCGGTAGCGGTCCATGACGCCCTCGTTGTGCGCCTCCGACCCATCGAGGTTGTAGGAGCGGACGAGGGGCGGCTCGATCCCTCGCCGGCCGAGCTCGGCCACGGACTCGGCGAGGACCGCGTTGAGCAGCGCCGCCCCCAGCACCGTCGAGGTCGCCCCTGTCGGAACCACCGCACCCTCGACCTCCAGCACGGCATCGCCTGGCGCCGCGCAGGTGTCCAGCACGACATCGGCCAGGTCGTGGAGGCTCTTGCCCGAGGAATGCCGGGACCGGCTCTGGCGGGCGTAGTCCAGGGCTGTGACCGCGATGATCGGCAGGCCCGCGGCGCGGCCCGCCATGGCGACCTCGATGGGCGCCGGGTTCCTCCCCGAGTTGCTGATCACGAACAGGCAGTCGCGCGGGTCGAGCACCTCGTCCCGGAGGACCGCGGCGGCGAAACCCTCGATCTGCTCGGCGCGGCCCCAACCTGGATCGAAGATGACGTGGACCCCGGCATACCCCCCGGCACGCCCGACCGCCTCGAGGGCGAGAAGCTGGGAGTGGCCGCTGCCGTAGAGCCGGATGATCCCATCGCGCTCGACGGTGTCCGCCACGATGTCGGCCGCAGCGGGGATCGACCGCTTGTTGGCTTTCCGAAGGTTGGCGAGCCGTTCGGTGATGGCCTCGAAGTAATGGGTCGCAGTCTCCATCGGGTCGACTCCCATCGCGCCGTCCTCCATCGTGTCGTCCGGCGCCCTCTGCTCAGGCATCGTCGCTTCCCATTCCCTGGGCCGCGAGGGTCGCGACGAGTGCGGGCGTCGGCGCGATCCCGCCTGCGCGGAGGGCCAGGAGGGCCGCGCCCCCGAGCCCCGTGAGGACCGGGTCGGAGAGACGGACGCGGCGTGGGGTCAGCACCTCGAGGCCGCGGAGGAACGGCTCGCGGTAGACGGGGCCGGCCCGGAAGATGCCTCCGAGCATCCCGACAAGGACCGGCTCGGTTTCCCAGTGGAGGCGATTGACCGCGAAGGCGACGTCCTGGCTGAAGTCGGCCGCCGCACCTGCGACCAGGCGGGTCGCATCGTCGTCGCCGGCCCGGGCCAGGCCGATGACCCGCTCGGCGAGCCGGGCCACCTCCCGGTAGTCGATCTCGCCCGAGTAGACGCGGTCGGGCACTTCGGGCGGGGCTGCGGCAGCGAACGCGTCGAGGACCGCCTGACCGACCTCCGAGACCGAACGATCCCTGTCCCACCGGCGAAGCATTTCGCGGACCGCGTCGGAGCCGATCTGCCATCCGCTCCCGGAGTCGCCGAAGAGGTAGGCCCAGCCGCCGGTCTCGACCCGCTCGCCGCGTTCGTTCACGGCCACCACGACCGACCCCGTGCCGGCCATCGCTGCGACCCCTGGGGCGCCGCCGGTCGCGCCAGCCCACGCGATGATCCCGTCTCCCTCGACGACGCGCCGCGAGGCCGGCCAGATCTCGGCCGCGATCTGGAGTCCGACCGGCTCGCTGGCTGTCCCCGGTACCACCGCGGTCAGGCCGAGGAAGGCGACGTCGGGGTCGCGGCCGGCCACGCGGCATTGGTCCCGGACCGCGCCGAGCGCGTCGCGCAGCATGGCGTCCCCGCCCGGCTGCAGGGCATGGACCAGGCCCCCCGCCTCGCCTCGTGCCAGGACACGGCCGTCGCCGTCCACGACGACGGCCCGGGTCCCCGTCTGGCCGCCATCGAGCCCAAGGAACGTTCGTCGCTCGCCACTCACCCTCGGCCCTCCGGCAGGCAAGGATATCAGTCGCCTGTCAACTCGGTCCGCCCGCCGCGGGCTCCGTGACGGCTGCTACCATCGGCGGGCCGTGATCGAGCTTGGCACGGCTCCGTTCGGTCTGGGAGGCCCCGAATGTGAATCACCGGCAACGGGCCCTGGCGGCCCTTCGTCACGAGGAGCCAGACCGGGTTCCCATCGACTTCGGCGGCACCGTGGACAGCACCATCTCCGCCCTGTCGTACCAGGAGCTCCGCGCGGCCCTCGGCCTGACCCGGACGGTCACTCGAATCCAGGATGTGACGTCGTGCATTGCACTTGTCGAAGATGACGTCCGCGAGATCCTGGGTGTGGACACGACGCTCGTTGTTGACCTGCCCGTCGAGTGGCGTCGGAGCCGTCTCCGGAACGGGCTGCCAGCGGACGTGCCATATCGGTTCAGGCCGGCGCGACACGCTGACGGATCCGACGTGGTGTTCGACGCCGGCGGCAACGTCGTGCTGAGGATGCCTGCCGACGGTTTCTACTTTGACGCGGTGCACTCACCTCTAGCCGATGCCACAAGCCCTCGCGACATCGACAAGTGCCTTGAACAGATCGATGGCTACGATCAGCCTTCCTATCTCGACCTTGGGTACGAGGGCCTGGGTCGCATTGCCCGAAGCCTCCGCGAGGAGACCGACTACCTCGTCATCGGCTACTTCGGCGGTCACATCTTCCAGGCCGCACAGTCGCTGCGCGGCTGGGAGACGTTCCTGATGGATCTGCTGGACAACCGCTCGTTCGCGGACGCGCTGCATGGTGCGCATCACCGAGTCGAACCTTCGCCGCTTCGAGCATTTCGCCCGGTTCGTGGGGCCATGGGTCGACGTAGTCCAGTTCGAGGACGACCTGGGCATGCAGGACCGCCCCCTGCTTCCTCCCGACCTCTATCGACAGATGGTGAAGCCGCATCAGGCCCGGCTCTTCCGCCACGCCCGGGAGCACTGTCAGGCGCGCCTGCTGCTCCACAGCGACGGGGCCGTCGCTCCCTTGATCCCGGACTTCATCGAGATGGGCGTGGATGCCCTGAACCCCGTCCAGGTCTCCGCGGCGGGGATGGACACGAGATCGCTCAAGCGAGCGTACGGGAAGGAGATCACATTCTGGGGTGGCGGATGCGACAGCCAGTCGGTCCTTCCCCTCGGGACGCCGCAGCAGGTGGCCGATGAGGTGAAGCGCCGCATCGACGACCTGGCCCCCGGGGGCGGCTTCATCTTCAGCCCCATTCACAACGTGCAGGCCGGCATGCCCGCGGCGAATGTCCTCGCCATGTTCCAGACCGCCCGCGAGTACGGCGCCTCCCGCAACCGGTGACCACTTCCTGGACGTCGCCTGCCCGGCCGGGCGACATCCGCGGCTCGGGCGCTCCGAGTCTGGTATGCGATCGGCAACCCCCAGGCCCCCAGGCCTCCGATGCCGGGAGGACGTCGGAGATGCGCCAGACGGTACGACCCGGCCGCCGACCGCCGGGAGGCAGTGTCCTCGATGGCCGACCGGCTGGCCCTGTCAGCCGAGGAGGCGCACGATCGTCAGGGCGACCGCCCGGGTCGCGGCGAAGACCTCGGCGAGCGGCACGAACTCGTCCGGTCGGTGGGCGGACTCGGTGATACTCCCCGGACCGAATACCACGGTCGGGATTCCCGCCACCACGAGCCAGGCCGCGTCGGACGTGGCGCGCATCCCGGCGAAACCACCGGGTCCCCGTGGGGTCGCCCGGGCCTCCGAGCCGCGGCCGGTCGCCGAGTCTTCCGGTTCTCGATCCCGGCCGACGTCATGGACCGCCTGCAGCAGGGCGCGGGCCGCGGGCGCGTCCGCGGGGGTTTCGAATGCCGGGATCTCCAGGAAGGATCGGCACCGCGCGTCCAGGCCGGGGCGCCGCGCGCGCACCTCCGCGATGATGCGGTCGAGGTCCCGGGTGGCCTCCTCCGTCCGCTGACCAGGCAGGAGCCGCCGATCGACGGTCATCCGGCAGCTGGCCGGGACGATCGACGTATGGATCCCGCCTTCGATCGTCCCGACGCTCCAGCTCGCCGGCCCGATGTGCGGGTGTGCCAGGGCTGCCAATCGCGCGTTGTCCGCTTCGATGGCGGCAACCAGGGCGGCCGCGTCGGAGATGGCGTTTCGCCCGATCTCCGGCGTCGAGCCGTGCGCTGCCCGCCCGCGCACTTCCACCTCGAGATCCACCTGCCCGGTTCCGAGCCGCACGACGCGCAGGTCGGTTGGCTCGGCGACGATCGCCCAGTCGGCCTGCCGACCACGCTCGATCGTCCGACGCGTGCCCTCTGCGCCCGCCTCCTCGTCGATCACCGCGTCGAGCACGACACGCCCGAACAGCTGTATCCCAGCATTCTTGACCGCGAGCATCGCCCCGACCATGGCCGCGAGACCGCCCTTTGCATCACACGCACCCCGGCCGTACATGCGTCCTGCCTCCACGGTCCCGCCGAAGGGGTCGCGCGTCCACCCATCCCCGGCCGGCATCGTGTCGGTATGCGCGTTCAGCAGGAGCACCGGCCCCGGCACGTCGCCCAGCACCACCGACAGGTTCGGCCGGCCCGGCGCGACCTCATCAACCGTGACCGCCAGCCCGGCCCGTTCCAGCCGATGGTGGAGCACAGCGGCGACCGCGGCTTCCCCGCCCGGCGGGTTCTCGGACGGTGCCGCGATGAGCTCGCGGAGGAGCCGGACAACCCCCTCGCCATCGATCGATCGCAGGACATCGCGCATGACCGGAGAGTAGCGCTTCAGGCAACTTGGCGGACCCCGCCGCCAAACCCGACCGGGTTCGCCGTAGGAGAACTCGAACAAATGTGCTATGTTTGCGGCTCGCGGCGATTCGCTGCGATGCTCCGCGTGGTCAACTCCCTTCTCGAACGGACCGTGCGCCTGCAGTTCTCGTTCGGGAAGACGTGGAGGTCCTCGTGACCACCGGAACCATCAAGAAGGTCATCGCCGATCGCGGCTTCGGCTTCATCGCTGCCGAGGATGGGAAGGAATACTTCTTCCATCGCGGCGGCCTCGACTCCTCGATCGACTTCGACCGCCTCGTCGGTGGCGAGCGGGTCGAGTTCGAGATCGAGGCAAGCCCCAAGGGCCCGCGCGCCAACCACGTGCACAGCGCCTGACGTTGGCGGCGCCTTGGCCTCCGGGTCGGGCGCCCATCTTCTGGAGCTAACCAGGACAAACCCCGCCTTCGGGCGGGGTTTGTTGCGTGCCGGGACCGTGCACGAGAATCGACAACGGCCCCCAGGTGGGAGCCGTTGCATTGGGTCCTGGTGGAGATGGGGGAGAGTCGAACTCCCCGTCCAGAACCATCAGCCGGAGACCACTACGAGCGTGTCCGATGGTTTGTCGTCGACCGGCCGGGCTGCCATCGGCAGCATCCCGGACGGTCCAGTCACGTCCCCTTGCGGGCTTGTTCTCCGGCTACGCGACGCTACCCGGAGCCGCAGCCCCGCTGAATGACGCTTCCACGGCCCGCGAGGCGGAGGCCGCTTCCACGCTCACCTTACCGCCTAAGCGGCGAGGGCGAGAGCAGGCTGGCGGTTGCCAGTTACTTCGTTTGCCGCCTGTTTAACGAGGCCTGACGGCACCTCGGCTCGCGTTCTCCGGGGATCCGGCCCTGTCGAGACCACGCATCCCCGTCGGCGGGCACGCGCCCGCCGTGATGATTCTACCTCACCTCCTCATTGCCTCCGACAGCTCGCGCTCGAGGTCCCGCTTCGCGTCCCGCGCGGCGATCTCGCGTCGCCGGTCATGATGCTGCTTTCCGCGGGCGAGCCCGAGCTCCACCTTTGCGTGGCCACGCCCCGTAATGTAGAGGCGGAGCGGCACCAGCGTCAGCCCCTTGCGGGTCGTGCGGCCGAGGAGATCGTCGATCTCGCCGCGGTGGAGGAGGAGCTTGCGGGTGCGGCGCGGCTCGTGGTTCTCGCGGTTGCCGCCGGCGTACGGGGCGATGTGGGCGCCGATGAGCCAGGCCTCGCTCTTCTCGATGCGGGCGTAGGACTCCTTCAGGTTCACGTGGGAGGCGCGCACGCTCTTGATCTCGGTCCCGGTCAGCACGATACCTGCCTCGATCGTGTCCTCGATCGAGTAGTCGTGGCGCGCCTTTCGGTTGACGGTGATGGTCTGCTCGCGCATGGTGATACTCGGTGCTGGTGGGTGACCGACTGTCGGGCCGAGACGGTGGAGGGTGGCGGGGCGCCCGGCAAGCGTACTCCCGCACCGCCGCGAGACGCACGAACGCCAGGACGCACGAACGCCGGCCGCTTCGGCCGGCGTTCGAGTGCTTACCACCCGGCAGAGGCTACGCGGAGACCTCCGGCGGGGTGGTGCAGCGAGGACAACTATCTATCACTGCACATCACCTCCTTTCGTTGGTGCGGACCATAGCGGAAAGCGCCACGATGCGCAAGGAGTCCGCGGTGGCCGGGGACCGGGGTCCGGCCGGCCGCGGGCCCGCGAAACGGCCTCAGGCTGCCAGGGGCAGGAGGCGACCCACCGCGGACGCACCTGTGAGCAGCTCGACCGCCTTGTCGAGCGCCGGGTCCGCGCCCGGCGCGGCACCCGCGAGGTCTGCCGCGGACACGGTTACGTCGGGCGCCAGCCCCTCTCCGTTGATCCAGCGCTTCGCCGGTGTCAGCCACTTCGCGACGGTGAGCCGGAAGCCCCCGGCCTCGCCACCGAGCACCTGCCATTCCTGGATCGTCCCCTTGCCGTACGTCCGCTCGCCGACCAGCCTGGCCCGGCCGGTGTCCTGGAGGGCTCCGGCCACGATCTCGCTCGCGCTGGCCGTGCCCTTGTTCACCAGGACCACGACTTCGATCGATGGGTCGGTGGCCGCTCCTCCGGGCTCGGCCTCCAGCGGCGTCTGCAAGGCGCCCGCGGTTTCCTGCCAGAGGATCGGCCCGGAGGCGACGAACTGGCTCGCGATCGTGCGGGCCTGGTCGACGAACCCGCCCGGATCGTCGCGAACGTCCACGATGATCTTGCGGACGTTCTTCGCCCCCACGAGGTCGCGCAGCTGCTCGGCGAAGTCGCGGGCGACGTTGGCGCTGAAGCTGCCGATACGAAGGTAGCCCACCTCTCCGTTTGCCAGGAGCCGCGTGCTGACGTCTACGCTGGTGATGACGTCGCGGGTGATTGTCAGGTCGAAGGGCGGCCCACCGTCGCGCTGCACGGTGAGCATCACCTGGGTGCCGCGGGGCCCCCGGACGAGCTTGACGACCTCGTCGACCGTCTTCCCCTCCACCGATGCTCCGTCCACGGCCACGATGACGTCACCCGGCCGGACGCCGGCCTTCTCCGCCGGCGAGCCAGGGAGCGGCCGCACCACGGTCACGCGGCAGTCCGGTCCGGCGGGGCTGCAGCCCTCGCTGCCGGTGGTGTCGAGCGTGGTCAGCGTGGCACCGATCCCCTCGAACTGGCCGGAGAGACCGGAGAGCGACCTCCGGTAGTCGTCGGCGCTCATGTAGGCCGAGTACGGATCGCCGAGGGACTTGAACATGCCGTCGATCGCCCCTTCGACGAGCTTCCCGTCGTCGACCGGCCCGCCCGCGTAGCGCTGCTCGATGGCGTGGTATGCGTCCCAGAAGGGCTGGAACTGCGTCTGCAGGTCGGCAGGCGTCCCGGGGGACAACGCGGTCTGGCGTCCGAGGGTCAGGCCGCCGACGAACAGCACCGTGCCGGTCAGTACGAGCGCGGCAGCCAGGACCAGCCAGGTGAGGGCGCCACGGTCCCTCGGGCGAAGGGTCGGAACGCCGGGCGGCGGGGCATCGGGGACATGGTCCATCATCGGCTGGAGCGGTGCCGGTGTGCCCGCGGTCGATGAGCCCGTCACCGTCTCACCCGGTGTCGGCTCGCCGGCCGGCTCTGCCAGCCTGTCGGGTATGTCGGTCATGCAGCCGCGACGATAACACCGGCCCCCCGGGTTCGCCGCCGCCCCATCAGCGAATGAGGTAGGTCCGGACCGACAGAAACGCGCCGAGGCCGCCGAGGGCCACGCCGGTCCCCACGATCACCCCCGCCAGCTCGACGGCGAGATTGCTGTCGAACTCGATCGGAACCCGGCCCACCAGCGTCGCCACGACCTGGCCCAGGGGGGCCGCCGCGACGGCGAGGATGAAGAGCGTCACTGCCGCTCCCAGCAGGCCCACCAGGACCCCCTCGACGATGAACGGCCAGCGGATGAAGGCGTCCGAGGCTCCCACGAGACGCATGATCTCGATCTCCTCCGCGCGGGCCATCACCGCTACTCGGATCGTGTTCACCACGATGAACAGCACCGTGACCCCCACCAGGAGCATGACGACGATGCCGGCCGTTCGCATGAATCCGGTCACGCCGAGTAGGGCGTCCACGACGCGCTGCGTCTCGAGCACGTCGGTCACCACGCCGGTGGCCGACTGCAGGGTCTCCACGACGTCGCCGTACACGCGCGGATCCTTCAGCTTGATTCGAAGGCTCGCGGGGATCGGGTTGATCCCGGTCGCGGTCGTGTAGTCTGTGCGGCCCTGCGCCCGCAGCTGCTCGCGCCACTCGGCGAGGGCCGCCTCCTTGTCGATGTAGGTGACGCTCGCCACCTCGGGCTTCGCGCTCACCTGTGCCGCGAGCGCGTCGACCCGGTCTGTCGGCGTGCCGTCGGCGATGAAGGCCTGCACTTCCACCTTCTGCTCGATGAACCGCAGGCCCGCCTGAAGGCCGGAAAGCCCGATGACCAGCCCCGCGAGCAGGAGGAGCATGAGCATCATCGTGATCGTCGCCGCGATGCTCATGACGGCGTTGCGCCAGAAGCCCTGCCAGCCGCGGCGGACGGAGAAGGCGAGGAAGCCGATCACGCCGCTCAGTACTCCCTGTGGTAGCCGCCGACCTCGTCGCGGACGATCCGGCCGTCCTCCAGGGCCACGACGCGCCTGCGCATGGCCGTCACGACCTCGGCGTTGTGGGTGGCCATGAGCACGGTTGTCCCGAGCTCGTTGATGCGCAGGAGGAGCTGGATGATCTCCCAGCTGATGAGGGGATCGAGGTTCCCGGTCGGCTCGTCGGCAATGATGATCCGGGGATCGTGGACGAGGGCGCGGGCGATCGCCGTTCGCTGCTGCTCGCCGCCCGACAGCTGGGCGGGCAGCTGGTCGGCCTGTGCGGTGAGGCCGACCAGCTCGAGGACCCGGCTCACGGCCGGGCGGATCTGCCGGCCAGGGGTGCCCGTGACCTCGAGCGCGAAGGCGACGTTCTCCCGGACCGTCTTCGTGGGCAGGAGCTTGAAGTCCTGGAACACTGTCCCGATCTGGCGGCGGAGGCGTGGGACGTCGCGGCGCCTCAGGCGCGTGACGTCCTTGCCGGCGACGAACACGGTCCCGGTAGTGGGCAGCTCGTCGCGGATGAGGAGCTTCGTCAGCGTGCTCTTGCCCGCCCCGGACGGACCGACGAGGAAGACGAAGTCGCCGTCGGGGATGACGAGATCGACATCGATGAGTGCCTGCCGGCCGTTCGGGTAGGTCTTCCCGACGTCCAGCAGGGCGACCGTAACGCGCCGCGGGTCGACGAGATCCGGTGCCTCAGGCACCGGGGGCGCACCGAGCAGGGCCACGGCCCGAGAGTAGCACAGGATCCGGCCTCGACCGGGTTCCCTGCCCGGGGCGCTCGCTGGCTGCGCCTCAGCGCCGGGCCAGGATCTCCAGCAGCCGACGATGCAGGTGACCGTTTGAGGTGACGACTTCGGGCAGGTGGACTCCGCGACCGCCGCCGGCGTCGGTGAGCCGTCCGCCTGCCTCCTCCACCAGGACGAGGAGCGCTGCGATATCCCACGGCTGCAGACCGATCTCGATCATCGCCTCGGCCTTGCCCTCGGCGACCAGCGCGTGCCCCCAGAACTCGCCGAAGCCGCGATCTCTCCAGGCGCGGTCGATGAGCACGGTCAGCGGCTCCCGGAAGCCCGCCCGGATGATCTCGCCGAGCGACCCGTACACGATCGACGCCCTGGTCAGGTCGGCGATGATCGACGCGTGGAGCCTGCGAGGCCGGGGCCGGGGCCCGGGCCCGGGCGTCGGCTCACTGGCGCGCCGGGCGGAACGGTCGGGTGCGATCGGTACGGTCCAGGCGCCTCCCCCTCGCCAGGCGAACCAGCGCTGCCCGAGTGCGGGCGCGCTCGCCACGCCGACCTGGACCTCGCCATCCCGCTCGACCGCGATGAGGGTGGCGAAGATGGGCACGCCGCGGACGTAGTTGTGCGTGCCGTCGATCGGGTCGAGATACCAGCGGACGCTCGCGCCTGCCGCCTCTTCGCCGTACTCCTCGCCCACGAGGCCGTGCGCGGGGTATGCCGCCAGGATCCGCTCGCGGAGCACCCGCTCGATGGCCTGGTCGGCCTGCGTCACGAGCGTGCCGTCGCTCTTTCGGTCGATCTCGAGGCGACCGCCAAAGTGCCGCCGCGCGATGCCGTCGGCCTCGTCGCAGCAGCGGAGCGCGAGGTCCAGCCAGCCCCGGAGCTCGCGGTCCGAGCCGCGGCGATGCTCGGCGCTCCATTCGGGGCCGAACGTCCGGTCGCTCGCCGCTTCGCTCACGGCAGGGCGAAGCTGAACGGAATGTAGCGATCGAGCGCCATGACCTGCCGGGTCGAGGCGAACATCCCCGGGAAGCCCTCGAACCGGAGCCCGGCCCGCAGGAGAGCGACCAGCGCCCGGTCGAAGGGGCCCGGAACGAGGGTGACCCACGCGCCCGGCGGCGTTTCTCGCTTGAACAGCACGCCCAGCGCGCTCGGCGTGATCACCGGGTCAAGGAGCGCGAGCGGGCCAAGGCGCCCCGCCGGGCTCGTGTAGCCGTAGCCGAGAGCTTCGCGGTCGCCCGCCCGGTGGAACAGGACCCCACGGTGGCCCTCGCCTTGCCAGAGCGCGTGGTCGACCGGGCGGACGTGGCCGAGGGTCGCGCGATCCACCCGATCGAGCGCTGCCGCGACATCGTGCCCGGCATCGAGCGTCTCGAACCCCGCAGCGACGACGCCCCCAGGCAGTTCCGGGAATGACCCGGGGGCCGGGCGCCCGAGGGCCGTGAAGATGGGCACCCGCGGTACCAGGCCGTAGGTCGCGTAGAGCCCCGTCGAAACGGGTTGCACGGCGTCCGTGCACACCGTCAGGGTTCCGCGGGCCGCGGTCTGCCGCTCGTTGGTACGGCTCCCGCCGGAGTCGTCGAGCGTGCCGCCACCCGCGCCCGCGTCCGGATGACGGGGTCCCTTCGGCAGGCAGGCGCGGAAGATCCGTCTCCCCAATCCCTCCCGCTGAGCGTCGGGCCGCACATAGAGAAGCGAGAGGTGCCAGGCGTTCTCGCGCTGGAAGGCCGAGCCGAAGCCCAGGACGGGCGGGCGGACCGGGTCGGCCGTGCTCGAGGGCGGCTCGGCGAGCCAGGCCAGCCCGGGATCGTGCTCGAGCAGGTGCTCGAGCAGGCGCTCCAGCGAGCTCGGGTCGGAGGGAGGCAGCTCCTGGTTGAGCCGCTCGTACAGCGCGCCCTCGGCCAGGTCGAAGACCTCCACGCACGCGGGAATGTCCTCCCGGGTGATGGGACGCAGAAACGCCGTCGCTCCGGCGCCCGTCCCGTTCCCGCCTCGGGGCGGCCCCGTCACGATCACGTCGCCTCCGCCGACACCGCTGTCGCGAGGCGCTCGAGCTCGGCCTGCATGAAGGTGTCGAGGTCGCCGTCCAGGACGGCAGCGGTGTTCCCCGTCTCGTGGTTCGTGCGGTGATCCTTGACCATCTGGTACGGGTGGAGCACGTACGAGCGGATCTGGTTTCCCCACCCAGCCTCGACGTGCTCACCCCGCAGCTCGGCGGCGTGCGCCTCCCGTTCCTCGAGGGCGCGCTCCAGCAGCCGGGCACGGAGGATCTTCATCGCGGTCGCCCGGTTCTGGAGCTGCGACCGCTCGTTCTGGCTCTGCGCGGTGATGCCGGTCGGCACGTGGGTGATCCGCACGGCCGTTTCGGTCTTGTTGACGTTCTGTCCGCCATGGCCGGTGGCTCGGAACGTGTCGATCCGAAGGTCGTCGTCCCTGATCTCGGCCTCGACGTCGTCCTCGACCTCCGGAAGGACCTCGATCAGGGCGAACGTCGTATGGCGGCGCTTCTGCGAGTCGAACGGGCTGATGCGCACGAGCCGGTGAACACCCCGCTCCGCACGGAGGTAGCCGTACGCCGACCGACCGTCCACGGCCACCGTGACGCTCTTGAGGCCGACCTCCTCGCCCTCGGCCTGGTCGAGGATCTCGGTGGCGAACCTGTGTCGCTCCGCCCAGCGGAGGTACATCCGGAGGAGCATCTGGGCCCAGTCGGTTGCCTCGGTGCCTCCGGCCCCGGCACTGATGGTGAGGATGGCGTCCCGTTCGTCGTACTCGCCGCTGAAGAGGAGGGCGGCCCGCAGGCGGCCGTACGCCGCGGCGAGACTCTCGAACTCCGCGGCGAGGTCGGCCTCGAGCGCAGGGTCGTCGCCGCCGGAGGCGAGGTCGTTCAGCTCCTCGAGGTCGTGGGCCCGCCGCTCGAGCTCTCTCCAGGTGGCAATCTCGTCGCGGAGATCCTCCGATTGCCTCAGGACGCGCTGAGCCGACTGCGGGTCATCCCAGAACCCGGGCTGGGAGGCCTGATCGTCGAGAACTCCGAGGCGCTCTTCCTTGCCGCCGAGGTCAAAGGCGCCCCGAGGTCGCGCGCACGCGATCGGCGAGGTCGCGCACGAGTGTCGCGTCCATCAGCGATCGGCTCGGAGGTCCTGCAGCAGGATCGGGCGGAGCTCGATCATGCGCAGGGCCGTCTTGCTTCGAGCGACGACGGGGTTCACGCAGGGGCAGTAGGCGTTGTGCAGGCAGGAGCCGCAGTTGCCGTCGCAGTCGAGGCAGGTTGCGTAGCTGCAACGACGGCAGTCCCGCTCGCAGGCGATCAGATCGAGGAACCCTTCCTCGGCGACGTCAGCTCGCACCCTTCCCTCACTTCTTCATCCACCGCGCAGGCGCCGGGGCAGCGTCGGGGTGGCAAATGCAACACCGGAGCGCGACCTCCGGCGTTCGCTGCAAGTATATGAAGTGGCCGACCGGTCGCCAAGGGGGTAGGGCCGGAATCTTTGAAGTTTTCCGAAAGTCGTGGCGGGTGGCGGCACGACGGACGCGTCTTCCGACCGCCGCCTCACCGACCGGACAGGAGGTATCGTGCCAGCGCCCCGAGCTCGTGCAGCGTTGCCCGGGCCCGGGCGCCCGGATCGCGGTCGGCCGGGCTGATCGGCGTCGGCGATCCGTAGGCTTCGATTCCGAGATCGTCGGCGATTCGCAGGGTCCGAAGCATGTGCGTACGATCGCTCACGAGCATCGCCGCGCCGATCCTCGCATCCTTCATGAGCGCGGCGACATTCGTCAGCGATTCGGCGGTGTCCCGGCCGATGGTCTCCGCCAGGATGGCGGCCCCGGGGATCCCGCGACCCTGGAGGTACGCGCGGGCGACGTCGGCCTCCGTGAACGCGTCGCCTTCCAGCTTGCCGCCGGTCACGATCACGCGCGGCGCCACTCCCTCTGCGAAGAGGTCCACGGCATGGTCGAGGCGGGCTGCGAATACCGGCGACGGATGGCTGCCGTAGTGCGCGGCACCGAGAACGACGATCGCATCCACCCGGCGACCGCGCTCGTCGGTCTCGCCCTGCTGCCAGATCCGTAACGTTCCGTAACCGGCGACCGCCACGGCCCCCCCGGCGCAGGCGAGCCCCAGTCGAACGAGATCGCCTCGGAACGACGGGGCCACTTATCCGGCCGGGTCGAGGCGGTCGGCCTCACGCGGTCGGGGCGGGTCTCGACCGATCAGCGCCCGTGACACTTCTTGTACTTCTGGCCGCTCCCGCATGGGCAGGGATCGTTCCTCCCTACCTTTGCCGACCCGCCTGGACGCTGCGCGGCCGGCTGCTGGTATTTCGCCCCGGACGCCACCTGGCGCATCACATCGGGGGCCAGGCCCTTCACCTCGGGGCCGCCCGCGGCGAGCCCTTTGCCGCGCGCTGGCGCACCCCCCGCCGCCCCTTCTGCAGCGCCCGCGGTGCTCGAGCCGGGACGCGCAGCGGTGGGCGTGGTGGGTTTGTCTGCCAGGCCGGCAGCGGTCGGTCCCGCACCGGCGCCCTGGGCCGTCCACGCTCCCACGGTCGCCCCGGCCGGGGAGGCGTCAACCGCTCCCGCGCCCACCATCTCCGGCTCCTCGGCCACCTCCTCGTCACGGGCCGGCTGGCCCGGACCCGCCAGCGGGCGTGCCAGCGGGGCAGGTTCCTCGCGGACTACCTGTACCCGGAAGATGGAGGTCGCTACCTGGCGCTGGATGAAGCCCTGGAGCTCCTCGTAGAGCTTGAACGCCTCCTTGCGGAACGCGTTCAGCGGGTCCTCGCCGCTGTACCCGCGCAGGCCGATGCCGCGGCGCATGTCGTCCAGCTCCGTGAGGTGTTCCACCCAGAGCGAGTCGACGGCGCGAAGCAGCACGAGCCGCTCGACCAGCGCCCAGGTGTCCTCGCCGTATTCCTGCTCGAGCGTCTCGAGCTTCACGTCGCAGAGGTCGCGCAGATGCTGCCCCATGGCCGCCTTGGTCCCGGCCTCCCAGAGCTCGTCGGCGGTTGTTCCCGGACCGCCCAGGCCCAGCGTCCGGACCGCGGCAGCGAGCGCGTCCACGTTCCATTCGTTCGGGTCCTCACCGGAGAGATGTTCATCGACCAGGGCCTCGACTTCACCGTCGAGGAAGCCGCGGACCGTCTCGGTCAGGTCCTCGTTGTGAAGCACCTTGTCCCGTTCGGCGTAGATCGTCTCGCGCTGCTTGTTGATGATGTCGTCGAACTCGACGACCCGCTTGCGGATGTCGAAGTTGTACCCCTCGACCCGGGACTGCGCGCTCTCGATGGTCCTCGAGACGAGACGCGACTCGATGGCCACGTCGTCGTCGAGTCCGAGGCGATCCATGATCCCGGCCACGCGGTCCGACGCGAACCGCTTCATGAGGTCATCCTCGAGCGACAGGTAGAACCGTGATGTCCCCGGGTCTCCCTGGCGCCCCGAGCGACCGCGGAGCTGGTTGTCGATTCGCCGGGCTTCGTGCCGCTCCGTGCCGACGATGTGGAGGCCACCTGCGGCAACCACCCGCTCGTGGTCCTCGCCGCAGATCTCGCGGGCCTCTGCCAGCGCACCCTGGTAGACGTCCTGCGGCGCCTCCGCCGGGTTGATCCCCTGGCGGTGCAGGAGCTCTGAGGCCAGCCCGGCCGGGTTCCCGCCGAGGACGATGTCCGTGCCGCGGCCGGCCATGTTCGTGGAGATCGTCACGGCCCCGCTCCGCCCGGCCTGGGCGATGATCGAGGCCTCCTTCTCGTGGAACTTCGCGTTCAGGACCTCGTGGCGGATTCCCCTGCGCTTGAGCATGTCAGCCAGCAGTTCGCTCTTCTCGACGCTCACCGTGCCGACGAGCACCGGCCGGCCCAGCTCCTGCATCTCGATGATCTCGTCGATGACGGAGTTGAACTTGCCGTTCTCGGTGCGGTAGACGAGGTCGGGCAGGTCATCGCGGACCATCGGCCGGTGGGTCGGCACCCCGACGACCTCGAGGTTGTAGATCTTGTGGAACTCCTCCGCCTCGGTCATGGCCGTGCCGGTCATCCCGGCCAGCTTCCTGTACAGGCGGAAGTAGTTCTGGAAGGTGATCGTCGCGAGGGTGACCGACTCGCGCTGGACCCGGAGGCCCTCTTTTGCCTCGATCGCCTGGTGGAGACCTTCCGACCACCGACGGCCGGGCATCTGGCGCCCGGTGAACTCGTCGACGATGACGATCTCGGCGTCCTTGACGATGTAGTCGCGATCGCGCTTGAAGAGGCTGTGCGCTCGCAGCGCCTGTTCGAAATGGCGGGCCAGGCGCGGGTCCGTGTCGAAGAGGTTCGGCACGCGCAGCCACTGCTCGATCTTGTCGATGCCCTCCTCGGTCGGGGACACCGCGCGTTCCTTGAGGTCCAGGAAGTAGTCCCCGCCCTCGGTTGCGCCGTCGGGCCGGGGCTTGAGGCGTGGGACGAGACGCGCGAACTGGTAGTAGAGGTCCGCCGACTCCTCGGCCTGGCCGCTGATGATGAGCGGGGTCCGCGCCTCGTCAATGAGGATGTTGTCAACCTCGTCGACGATGGCGAAGTAGCGCTCGCGCTGGACCCGTTCGGGAAGCTCCGTGACCATGTTGTCGCGGAGATAGTCGAAGCCGAACTCGTTGTTCGTGCCGTACGTCACGTCAGCGGCGTACGCCTCGCGGCGGCTGCACGGACGCAGATACAGCATCCGCTCGTCGCTCGTCCGGTAGTCCGGGTCGTAGAGGAACGACGATTCGTGCTGGATCGTGCCGACCGAGAGCCCCAGGCCGTGGTAGATGGGGCCCATCCACTGGGTGTCGCGCTTGGCCAGGTAGTCGTTGACGGTGACGATGTGGACGCCGCGGCCGGACATCGCGTTGAGGGCGGCGGCGAGCGGCGCGACGAGCGTCTTGCCCTCGCCGGTCTTCATCTCCGCGATCTTCCCCTGGTGGAGGACGACGCCCCCGAGCAGCTGCACGTCGAAGTGCCGCATGCCGGTCTTGCGGCGGCTCACCTCGCGGGCCGCGGCGAAGACCTCCGGGAGCGCGCCGTCGAGGACCTCGCGAAGGCGCGCCAAGTCCGCCTTCTCGCGCTCCCTGCGGAGCTCGAGGCGGCGCTCACTGTCGCTGCGTTCGAGTTCCTCCTCGGACGGCTCGGAGGGCGCGCCGTCCTCGCTGATCTCCTGGCGCACCTCGACCATGCGGGCGCGGATCTCGTCGTCTGACAGTGCCTGGAATTCGTCGTCGAGGGCGTTCGACTCATCGACGTAGCGCTCGAGCCGTTTCAGCTCGCGGTCGTTCGAGTCGACGAAGCGGGAAAGGAAGTTCAGCATCGGAAGGTCAAGTATAGGCGTGGGTCCCGGCCGGCCCTCTCCGGGCTCGGCGGACCTGCGCCGCCCCAGCGCCCCGCAGCCTCTGGAGGTGGGCGTCTCACCGCCCGGGGCGCGGACGCTGCCACGCGGCGCTCACACCCCCCAGAAGCCGCTGGCGTACCCGGCGATAAGGATGGCGAACGTGGCCACCGCGAGGGCGGCGATCATGACTGCGCCGGCCAGCGCGGTGACCGGCTTCGCCTCGGGGTTCTTCAGCGGCGGCAGCCGCCAGCGTCGCGAGCGCAGGCGCGTCCGGTAGTCCTCCGTGACGACGGAGGCTGGCTCGAGCCCGCTGGGGCCGGGACGATAGAGCTTCAGGCTCACCCTTCACCTCGCGTGGCTGCAGCCGGCACGGGGATTTCGTGGTCGGGGTCGGTCTCCGGGGCGCCGTCCTCCCAGAGGACCATCTCCTGCACAAGCTCCATCTCGCTGGTGAAGAGGGCGCCCACCGACTCGCCCTGGTGGATCCGGCGGATCGCCTCGCCGATGAGCGGGGCGACGGACATCACTTTGACCTCGGGGATCCGCTTGTGGAGCGGCAGCGGCACCGTATCGGTGATGACGACCTCCCGCAGGCCGATCTGTGCGATCCGCTCGACGGCCGGGTCGGAAAGGATCCCATGCGTCGCGCAGGCGGATACCTCCCCCACCCCCTCGCGGCGGAGCGCCTGGACGATCTCGATGAGGGTGCCGGCCGTGTCGATCTCGTCGTCCACGATGATCGCTTCGCGCCCGCGCACGTCGCCGATGATGTTGACCACCTCGGCCTGATCGCTGTTGCCGAGACGCCGCTTCTCGACGATCGCCAGCGGGGCGTTGAGGAGCTGTGCGAATGTCCGCCCCCGCTTCGCGAAGCCGAGGTCGGTGACGACGACGAGGTTCGGCACCTCCTGCTTGCGGAAGTGGTTCGAGAGCATGTGGACCGCGGTCAGCTCGTCCACGGGGATGTTGAAGAACCCCTGGATCTGGCCCTGGTGGAGGTCCACGGTGAGGAGGCGGTTGGCCCCGGCGACCGTGATCATGTCGGCGACGAGCCGCGCCGTGATCGGGACGCGGGGCTGGTCCTTCTTGTCGGATCGCCCGTACGCGTAGTACGGCACCACGGCGGTGATACGCCCGGCGCTCGCCCGCTTGAAGGCGTCGATCATGATCAGCAGCTCCATGATCGAGTTGCTGACCGGAGAACAGGTCGGTTGGATCAAAAAAACATCTCGTTCGCGGGCGTTGTCGAGTATCTTCACGAAGATATTCTCGTTTGCGAACTGGAAGACCTCGACCCTGCCGAGCTCCGTCCCGAGGTAGTGGGCGATCTTGCGCGCGAGGGCTGGGTTGGCGTTGCCGGTGTAGATGTCGAAAAGCCCGCCGTACCCGGTGTCGGCGCGGAGACCGTGGAAGCCGAGCGCGCTCACCGTTCCAGCCGCCTCATCACCGCGCCTCCGGTTTCATGTCACCTGCTCGTCTGTCCCGTCGTCGCCGGGCGGGACGGCGTCCCCATCGGTCTCGCCATTGTCGCCCATGCCCCGCTGTTCCGCCAAGCCCGCGCGGAACACCGCGATCCCGGCCACCACGTCGCCTTCGTTGGTGGTCATGACCTTGACGCCGGTGGCGTCGGGCCCGTATCGGTTGATCGATTTCACATCGGTACGAACGACCTGGCCGCCCTTGCTGATGAGGAGCAGTTCCTCGTCGTCCTCCCGCACCAGCCGGACCGCCGCCAGCGGCCCGGTCTTCCTCCCGGCCAGCCGGATGAGGCGAACCCCCTGCGTGCCGCGGTGTTTCCTCATGAAGTCCCGCAGCGCCACGCGCTTCCCGAAGCCCTGCTCGGTGAGGACCAGGATGTCGGCGTCGGGCTCCACGACGCTCATGCCGAGAACGTGGTCGCCCTTGCCGGCGAGACGGATGCCGATGACGCCGGCGGCGACCCGGCCCATGGGCCGGACCTCCTTCTCGGAGAAGCGCGTGATCTTCCCCTGCGCGGAGGCCAGGGTAATGTCGTCGTCCCCGGTGGTCACCCCCACCCAGGCGAGCTCGTCGTCGTCGGCGAGCGTGATGGCGATGATCCCGCTCGAACGGACCTTCTCGAACTGCTCGAGCGGCGTCTTCTTGATGACGCCCTTCCGCGTCGCGAGGACGAGGTACCGGCCGGCGTTGAAGTCCGGGAGCGTGATCGTCGCCGCGGGGACCTCGCCGGGCTCGACCTGGACTCCCTCCAGGTTGATGATCGGGATGCCCTTCGCCGTGCGGGTTGCGTCCGGCACCTGGTGCACCTTCGAGCTGAAGACGCGGCCGCGGTTCGTGAAGAAGAGCGCCCAGTCGTGGGTGTTCGCCACGAGGAGGTGCTCGAGGGCGTCCTCCTCGACGGTCTTCGCCCCGATGACCCCCTTCCCGCCGCGGTGCTGGCGGCGATACGTGGCAAGCGGCTGCCGCTTGATGTAGCCCCGTCCGCTGATGGTGACGACGACGTCCTCGTCGGCGATGAGGTCCTCGTCGGTCATCTCGCGACTGGCGTCGTCGGCGATCCGGGTCCGCCGGTTGCCGGCGTACTTGCGGCGAAGTTCCTCCAGCTCGTCCACGATGATGAGATCGATGCGGCGGGGGTTCGCGAGGATGTCCTCCAGCTCGCCGATCAGCTCGATGACCGCCCGGTACTCGTCCTCGATCTTCTGCCGCTCGAGGGCGGCCAGGCGAGCGAGACGCATGTCGAGGATGGCCTGGGCCTGGATCTCGGACAGCTCGAAGCGATCCATGAGGTTCGTGCGGGCCGTGTCGACGTCGCGGGACTCGCGGATCGTCCGGATCACCTGGTCAAGGTTGTCGAGGGCGATCTTGAGGCCCTCGAGGATGTGCGCCCGCTCGCGGGCCTTGCTGAGGTCGTGCTCCGTCCGCCGACGGACGACGACGCGCCGGTAGTCGATGTGGTGCTGGAGAACGGCCTTCACCGGCAGCGTCTGGGGCTGGCCGTCGACGAGCGCCAGCATGTTCATGTTGAAGGCGAGTTGCAGCGAGGTGTGCTTGAAGAGGTTGTTCAGCACCTTGCGCGGGTTTGCGTCGCGCTTGCACTCGATGACCAGCCGCATGCCGTCGCGGTCCGATTCGTCGCGGAGGTCGGCGATGCCCTCGACCCGCTTCGACGACGCCAGTTCGGCGATCTTTTCGACGAGCTGCGCCTTGTTCACCTGGTAGGGCAGCTCGGTGACGACGATGGCGATCCGGTTCGCCCGTGTCTCCTCGAAGGCGCACTGGGCCCGCATGATCACCCGGCCGCGGCCGTGCGCGTACATCTGGCGGATTGCGTCCACCTGTTCCCACTGGCCGCTGACGGGGTGCTTCTGCCGCTCGTAACGGAAGATCGTGCCTCCGGTCGGGAAGTCGGGCCCGTGGATGTACTCGCAGAGGTCGTCCGAGGTGAGCTCGGGGTTCTCGATGAGCGCGATCGTGGCGGCGGCCACCTCGCCGAGGTGATGGGGCGGGATGTTGGTGGCCATGCCGACGGCGATGCCGGACGAGCCGTTCGCGAGGAGGTTCGGAAGCTTCGCCGGGAGGACGGTTGGCTCACGCTTCGTTCCGTCGTAATTGTCGGCAAAGTCGACGGTGTCTTTCTCGATGTCGGCGAGGAGCTCGGCCGCGATCGCGGTCATGCGCGCCTCGGTGTACCGCATCGCCGCAGCGGGATCGCCGTCCACCGAGCCGAAGTTGCCCTGCCCGTCCACCAGCGGGTAGCGCATCGAGAAGTCCTGGGCCAGGCGCACGAGCGCGTCGTAGAGCGCCACATCGCCATGGGGGTGGTACTTCCCCATGACCTCGCCGACGATCGCGGCGCATTTGCGAAAGCCGGCGCCCGATGTCAGGCCCATCTCGTGCATCGTGTAGAGGATCCGGCGGTGCACCGGCTTGAGACCATCGCGGACGTCGGGCAGCGCCCGGCTCACGATCACGCTCATGGCGTAGTCCAGGTAGCTCTGCCGCATCTCGTCCTCGATGCGGATCGGGAGAACCCGGCCGGTCTCCTCGGTCACGCCACCCCGCTCCTCTCCGCTGCGCTCGGGCGATCCCCCGCGGGCACCCTGGCTGACCCCTTGCCCGCGGGCCGCGCGAACGCGCGCGCAGCCTCAGCGGCCGCGCTCGTGCCCGCGGCGCCGGGGCGCCGTCGAATCCCTGCCAGGCGGTCACGGAGATCCGCGGCCGTGTGCGCCGGCAGCGCCTGGAGGCTATCGCGGATCACCCAGGCGCGGTTTCCGTCGTCACGGGCGGCCGCGCGGCTTGTCTCGGCCTCGAGGAAGGCGGCGACACCGCCGGGATCCACGCGGACCCATGTACGGAGCGCCCAACCGAGTGCCTTCTGCACATCGGGCTCGTCGTCGCCCATGAGCTGGCCGACGAACTCGAGCGCCGGCGAACGGGCGAGGTGGTGCCTGCCGGTGGCCGGTACCTCGAGCGGAACCGAGGCGATGGTCGAGCCGACGAGGCGGCGCTCCCACCGATCCGGCGAGTAGACGAGCTGGCCGAGTTCGGCCCAGCGGTACGGCTCTCGCGCGATCCCGAGCGCAGCCACGCGGGCCAGCGTGTCCACCTCTACCCAGCTCGAGGCCTGGGCCGCCATCCGTCGCACGAGCTGCCAGCTCCGCTCGGGGTCGGCCGGGAGGCTGCGACGCAGGAGAACCGTCGCGAACGTTCGCGTCTCGAATGCCTCGGCGCCGGCCACCCGTTCGGCGAGCCAGAGCGCTTCGGCCGGGCTGGCGCGGCGGATCGAAGGGTCCAGCCCACGGGCCACGGTCTGGAGGAGCGGGGTCCTCACACCGAGGACGCGGCCCACGCCCGGCGCAGTGCGGACGAGACCCGCGGCGTACTCTGGGTCGGCCAGCGCCGCCAGTCCCTCCTCGAGGGCGGCCAGGAACTCGTCGGGCCGGTCGACGAGATCGCCGACCTGGGCCCCAAGGCCGCGAGCACGCGGCCGGTGCGCCTCCACGAAGGCGACCGAACGCTGCGTCACCGGACTGGGCTTCACGGCCCTGGCGTTCATGGCGGAGTCACCCGGTGAGCACCCGAAACTCGTACTGGCGCTTCAGTTCGTCCTTGCGGTCGGACGGGGCGTCCAGGTAGGTGCCCTGGGCCGTGGCGAGAAGCTCGCCGCTCGTCCGGTCGAGGATTCGTCCGTCGGTCCGCAGGAGCCGCCGCCGGCGGTCGAGAAAACGTCCTTCCGCCCGGATCTGCCGCCCGACATGGACGGGCCGCTTGAAGTCGACCGACATGCGAGCGGTCATTCCCCAGCAATCCTCCGCGATGAGCGCCCAGGCCATGACCTCGTCGAGGATGGCACACAGGATGCCTCCGTGGGCGACGCCCTCCCACCCGGCGAACCCTGGGTCGAGCGTGGTCTCTGTCCAGCACATGCCGTGGTCGAGGTGGAGCGGAAGCCGCAAGCCATGGACGTTCAGGTCGCCGCAGGCGAAGCAGTGGTGCGACCGCATGGTCGCGATGCCGGAACCGCCGAGCCGGATGGTGCGGACCCCCGGACCGGTCGTCCCGGCCAGGCCGGGCGGTGTGGCTGTTGGCTCAGACATCGAGGTTGCGGACACGCCGGGCCTCGGACTTGATGAATTCGCGCCGTGGCCCGACCTTCTCGCCCATGAGGGTCGTGAAGACCTCGTCGGCCGTCGCGGCGTCTTCGATGTTCGCCTGGAGGAGCGTCCGCGTGGCCGGGTTCATCGTGGTCTCCCACAGCTGCTCCGGGTTCATCTCGCCGAGACCCTTGAAACGCTGGATGGTCACGTTCTTGGCCTTCATGTCTCGGACGATCCGCTCGCGTTCCTTCTCATCCTGCGCGTAGTGGGTCTGCTTCCCGGTGCTGACCCGGTACAGGGGCGGCTGGGCGATGTAGAGATAGCCGTTCTCGATGACCTGGGGCAGGTGGCGGTAGAAGAACGTCAGGAGGAGGGTCCGGATGTGGGCACCGTCCACGTCGGCGTCAGAGAGGAGCACGATCCGGTGGTAGCGAAGCTTCGCGAGGTCGAGCGAGTCGCCGATGCCGGCGCCGAGCGCGATGATGAGCGGCCGGATGTTCTCGGAGCCAAGGATCTTGTCGAGGCGCGCCTTCTCGACGTTGAGGAGCTTGCCGCGGAGCGGCAGGATCGCCTGGAAGCGCCGATCGCGACCCTGCTTTGCCGAGCCCCCGGCGGAATCGCCCTCCACGATGAAGAGCTCGCTCCGGGCCGGGTCCCGCTCCTGGCAGTCGGCCAGCTTGCCTGGAAGGGATGCCCCTTCCAGGGCCCCCTTGCGGATGACGAGATCGCGCGCCTTGCGGGCGGCCTCGCGGGCGCGCGCGGCCGTGAGGCACTTCTCGAGGATTCGGCGGCCGTCCTGCGGGTTCTCGTCCAGGTACTGGCCGAGCCCGTCGGCGAGAGTCGCCTGGACCTGGCCCTTCACCTCGGCGTTGCCGAGCTTCGCCTTCGTCTGACCCTCGAACTGGGGCTCCGGGAGCTTGACGCTGATGACGGCGGTGAGCCCCTCGCGGACATCGTCGCCGGAGAGGTTCGCGTCCGACTCCTTGAGCACGGCGGCGCGCCGCGCCCAGTCGTTCAGCGACGTCGTGAGCGCGGCACGAAAGCCCGTGACGTGTGTGCCGCCGTCGACCGTGTTGATGTTGTTCGCGAAGGCGAGGACTGTCTCCGCGTACGTGTCGTTGTACTGGAGGGCTACTTCCACGATGGTCTGACGGTCGGCAGGGCCGTCCCGGCGCTCGACGTAGATCGGGCGCTGATGGAGCGTTTCCTTGTTCCGGTTCAGGTGCCGGACGAAGCTGATGAGGCCACCTTCGAAGTAGAACGAGCGCTCCCTGGGCGGGCTGGACCGCTCATCGATGAGGCGGATCCAGACTCCCTTGTTGAGGTATGCCGACTCGCGAAGGCGCTGCACGATCGCGTCGAAGGACCAGTCGATGGTATCGAACACCTCGCCGTCGGCCATGAACCGGGTCGTGGTGCCTGGTCCCCCGTTCCAGGGCCGGAGAGCCGTGACCGGCCCGGTCGGTCGGCCCCGTTCGTAGCGTTGGCCCCACACCTGGCCGTCCCGCGAGGACTCCACTTCGAGCCACTCGGAAAGGGCGTTCACCACGCTGACACCGACCCCGTGCAGGCCGCCGGAGACCTTGTAGACACCGCCGCCGAACTTGCCCCCCGCGTGGAGCACGGTGTGGACGACCTCGAGCGCGTCCTTGCCGGTCTTGTGGCGGCCCACCGGGACGCCGCGGCCGTTGTCAGTGACCTGGACGCTGCCGTCCGCCCGGATCACGACCTCGATCCGCGTGGCGTAGCCGGCCATGGCCTCGTCGATCGAATTGTCCACGACCTCCCAGATGAGATGGTGGAGACCACGACCGTCGGTCGAGCCGACGTACATGCCGGGTCGCCGACGGACGCCTTCGAGCCCCTCGAGGACTTGGATGGCACTTGCGTCGTACGCAGTGGGCGCGGCTGCGCGCGCACGTCCGTGGCGTGCGGATGTGCCGCGGGCTCCTGCCGACGTGCCGGGAGGTGCTCCTGAGCCGTTCCGGACGGGGACGCCGCTCGCGGCCGGATCCGGGTTTTCGGCCCCGCGCCTGGTCACGCCTGACTCTCCATGAGCCGTTCGTAGATCCTCGCCAGCTCCTCATCGCCGTAGAAGTCGATCACGATCCGCCCCCCGGTCCGGGTGCGCGTCAGCGTGACCTTCGTGCCGAGGATCGCCCGGAGATCGGCCTCGATCCGCTCAAGCTCCGGGTCGGCGTCCGGCCTCGAGTCGAGGGAACCCGTTGGACCCATGGCGGCATCCGCGGCCGCACGGTCCTTGAGGCGGCGAGCGAGCTCTTCCGCCTGGCGCACGGAAAGCCCGCGAGCGACAAGGGCGGCCAGCAGCGCCTCCTGCTGCGCAGGGGAGTCGAGCGATGCCAGTGCCCGGCCGTGCCCCTCGGAGATGGCCCCGTCGCGGATGGCATCCTGCACGGCGGGCGCCAGGTCAAGGAGACGGAGGGTGTTGGCGACGCTCGAGCGAGCCCGACCGACCCGCTTCGCGACCTCGTCCTGGCTCAGGCCGAAGTCGTCGATCAGCTGGCGGTATGCGCCGGCCTCTTCCAGCGGGTTGAGGTCGGCCCGCTGGATGTTCTCGACAAGGGCGAGCTCCAGCTGCTCCTCGCCCGCGAGTTGTCGAACCAGCGCCGGGATGCGCTCGAGACCCGCCATCGCCGCCGCCCTGAGGCGCCGTTCGCCGGCGATGAGCTGGTATCCGTCGAGGGTCTCGGTGACGAGCACGGGCTGGAGGACACCGTGCAGGGCGATGCTGGCGGCCAGGTCGCGGAGGGCCTGTTCCTCCATTCGCCGGCGCGGCTGGTACGGGTTGGCCCGTATGCGGGCGAGAGGGATCTCCGTGGGAGCCGCGAGGATCGCGGTGCTCGTCGGGATGAGCGAGGCGAGGCCGCGGCCGAGACCGCTGTGCCGGCTGCCGGATCCGCTCATCGTGTCGCACTCGTGAAGGACACCGAATCGTGGAGGGGCGAGGCGCCGATAGGCTGCGCGCGGCCCGCGCGCGCCAGGTACTCGGCGGCGAGGTCGCGGTAGGCGGCCGCGCCACGCGACTCCGGGCTGTAGAGAGCGATGGGCAGGCCGTAGCTGGGTGCCTCGGACAGGCGCACGCTCCGCGGGACGATGGTGTCGAACACCGTACCGTCCAGGTGGCGTCGGGCCTCATCCCGGACTTCCGCCGAGAGATTGGTGCGCGCATCGAACATGGTCAGGAGCACTCCCGCGATTGCGAGATCGGGGTTCAGGTGGTCGCGGACGAGGTTGATGGTTGCGATGAGCTGGCTGAGGCCCTCCAGCGCGTAGTACTCGCACTGCAGGGGGATGAGGACGGCATCCGAGGCTGTCAGGGCATTCACGGTCAGCAGGCCAAGCGACGGCGGACAGTCGATGAAGGCGTCGTCGTAGGCGGGCAGGACGGCCTCGAGCGCCCGGACGAGGCGAGTCTCGCGATCCGGCAGCACGGCCAGCTCAACTTCGGCACCTGCGAGGGCGAGCGATGACGGGATCACATCGAGCCGCTCGACGCGGGTGTGGAGCACGAGCTCCGAGGCCGGAGCCGACTCACAGACGAGATCGTAGACTGAACGACTTACGTCGCCCTTGTCAATGCCCAGTCCGCTGGTTGCGTTGCCCTGTGGGTCGAGATCGACGATGAGGACGCGCCGGCCGCCGAGCGCCAGGTAGGTGCCGAGATTGACGACTGTGGTGGTCTTCCCGACTCCGCCCTTCTGGTTGGCGCACGCGATCGTTCCGGCCACTCACCACCCCGTCCATCCGCATCCGACAGGATCGATTCTACCGGAGAGAGGCCCTCGCCGCCGCCTCCGGTCGTGTGTGCGGCCGTTCCGCGGGCAACGCCCGGCAACGACTGCGGACAGGCCTCGGCTGCGGCCGGATAGCGCCGAGGATCCGTTGGGGTCGGGCGTCCGTTGGGGCCTGGAGTCGACCGGCATGTTCCACGTGCAACAGTCGGTTCAGCGCCTGGCGATGTTGCACGTGAAACATGCTGCGCCGCGCCCGCTCGGCAGCAAGTCGCGGCCCTCTCGACGCCCCGGGGCGGGGTCGCGAGAGCCCTCGGGTATACTCGGTCGGCTACCACTCGTTCGTCTGACCCGTTACACCTGCGGACCGGTGCCAGGCGGGCTAACCACGAGGGATCGACTGGATGAGTGTCCGCGTCGCCACGGTGGTCCTTGCCGTGGTCGCGGCCCTGCTCGAGACGAGTGTCGCGCCGTACCTGTCCGTATCGGGTGTCACGCCAGATCTCGTTCTGATCTGTGCGGTCGTCTTGGCCGTGTCGATCGGGGCCGAGGAAGGATTCCTCGCCGCCTTCGTCGGAGGCCTGATTCTGGACATCTTGACCGCCCCTGTGCGCCCACTCGGCGCTACGACGCTCTCGCTGCTCATTGCCGTTGGGATGGGAGTCGCCCTGATCAGGTTCATCGGCCGGGGCCGGGTCCACACCACGCTGATCCTCGTCTTCGTCCTGACGTTCGTTCTTCACGCGATTCTCGCTGCGACCCTCATCCTCACGACCGGGGCGCGCGTGACGGTCGACCCCATCGGATCGATCCTGCCGACGGCGATCGTCAACACGGCGATCTCCCTGCCGTTCGCCCTGCTGGGCCGCTGGGCATGGTTCCGGTGGGGAGAGCGCGCGGAATGGTGAGCTGATGGGCGTCACGGCGGGAAGCCGCGCGGGCAACACTCACCTCGGCAGCCGTTTCATCATCTTCGTCGTGGTCGTAGTGATCGTCCTGACGACGCTCACCGCGCGCCTGTTCACGCTCCAGATCGCCAACGGCACGTACTACAACGAGCGAGCGGACCTCAACCGCGTCGTGTTGCAGCCCGTGCGGTCCACTCGCGGCCTCATCCACGATCGATCTGGGCGACCCGTCGTGGCGAACGTCCCGACCTTCACGGTGAGGATCACGCCGGCCGACCTGCAGTACAGCCGCCGGGACGCTGTCGTGGCACGGCTCAGCAGCCTCCTCGACATGCAGGCCGTAGACATCAACGAGGCCATCGACGCGAACCCAGGCTCGCGCTTTGATTCCGTGCGAATTGCCGTCGATGTGCCGGAGGATGTCGCCCGGATCATCTCCGAGGAGCGGCTCCAGCTCCCGGGCGTCGAGGTCGCGGTGGAGTCCCGGCGGGACTACCCACAGGGGACGTTGCTCTCGCAGGTTCTGGGCTACCTGGGACCGGTCGATGCCGAGGAGCTCCGCAGCCTCCGCGAGAAGGGGTATCTCGCCGATGACGTCGTGGGCAAGACCGGCGTGGAGGCCGTCTACGAGTCCTACCTTCGCGGCCACTACGGGGTTGAGCAGATCGAGCGGGATGCCTCCGGGCGCAAGCTACAGGTGCTCTCGACCGTTGCGCGAACCAGAGGCCGGCGCCTCGCTCCAACTCACCATCGACCTGAAGACGCAGAAGGAGGCCGAGCAGGCGCTCAAGTGGGGAATGGGAGCTGCCAAGCTCAAGAAGGGCGTCGTGATCGTGATGAACCCGCAGACCGGCGAGATCCTCGCGATGGTTTCGCTTCCCACCTACGACAACAACCTGTTTGCGCGCGGCATCTCCTCGGCCGACTTCGCAAAACTGACCAGTAATCCGAACCAGCCGCTTCTCAACCACGCGGTCGCGGAACAGTACCCGCCGGGTTCCACCTACAAGCTCGTGGCCGGGACCGGCGCTCTCGCTGACGGCAAGATCACGACCGGCACGAAGCTCGAGACGCGACCGTACCTGGAGATCGGCACCGATCGCTTCGTCGAGTGGAACGGCCGCGGCTGGGGGATGCTCGACATCTACGGCGGTTTCTCGCACTCGAGCGACACATTCTTCTACCAGGTGGCCGCGAAGCTCGGGATCGACCGCCTGGCGTACTGGGCGCATCAGTACGGCTTCGGGCGCCCGACCGGGATCGATCTCCCGGCGGAGGCATCGGGCACCGTGCCTTCGAATGCCTGGAAGCAAGACGTCTTCGGCCAGAGGATCTTCCCGGGTGAGACGTACCTCGCGGGCATTGGGCAGGGCTACGACATGGTCACACCGCTCCAGCTACTGAACGCCTACGCGGCGCTGGCCAACGGCGGCAAGCTCTACCAGCCCCAGGTCGTCCGCCAGATCGTGGGGTCGAACGGCGAGGTCGTCCGGCCGTTCGCCCCCAAGCTCATCCGGAAGCTCAAGGCGAACACGTCCGTGCTCCGGGTCATGCGGGTGGCGGCCCGCCAGGTGGTGACCTCGCGTCACACGGGCAACCTTGTCGACCTCCCGCTCGTCATCGCCGGCAAGACCGGCACGGCGGAGTTCGGTACGCGCGATTCCCAGGGCAATCTGCCCTTCCACACATGGTTCGTCGCCTTCGTCCCCAAGAACGGCGACCCTGCAAAGCCCGACGCGCAACTGGCCGTGATCGCGTTCGCGTATGACTCGTCCCGAAGCGTCGGGAACGTCGCGACCGAGATCGTGAAGTACTTTCTCCAGCTCCACTACGACCTGAAGGTCGACCTTCGCGACCTCAAGAACATCCTCCCGAACGGCGGGAACTGAGGGTCGGGGACCCGCCATGGGTGTCATGAAGGTCGAGGCTTCCCGGCTGCACGGGATCGCCGGCAGGGCCGTGGCCGTCACCTCGACCTTCGACATCCAAATGGTGATCTACTCGGGGCTCCTGTCAGGCATGGGCCTCGTGATGGCGTACACGAACAGCGTGAACGGCGCCGCGTCGCCGCTGACCGTGGGATCGACCTTCACGCGCGGCCTCGTCTGGGCCGCTCTCGCGCTCGTGGCGTTCGTCGTCGCGGCGGCCGTGGACTATCGCTGGCTCAAGGGTTTCGCGTGGCCGCTGTACTTCGTCAACATCGGCCTGCTCGTGCTCTCGCTCGTCATCGGCAGCGGGGTCGGAGGCTCGGCCCGCTGGGTCTCCGTCTTCGGCCTGCAGTTCCAGTTCTCGGAGCTGGCGAAGATCCTCATGGCGATCGTCCTCGCGGCGTTCCTCGCCAGCCGCGAGGAACGGATCACGAACCTCGGCACCATCCTCGGTGGGGGGCTTCTTGTGATTCCACCGCTCGTGCTGGTGGCGCTCCAGCCGGACCTGGGAACGGCTCTCGTGTTCGTCGCGATGCTGGCAGGAACCCTCTTCATGGCCGGCGCGAGCCTGCGGTGGCTCGCCGTCCTGGGCGCGGCGGCCGTCGCGGCGGCGCCGTTCGCGTGGACGTACCTCCTGCGCGACTACCAGAAACAGCGCCTGATCTCGTTTCTCGATCCCGCGGCGGACCCGCAGGGATCCGGGTATCACGTCATCCAGTCCACGATCGCGGTCGGATCGGGCGGCCTCCTTGGCAAGGGGTTGACCAACAGCACGCAGAACCAGCTGGATTTCCTGCCGGTGGAGACGACCGACTTCGTCTTCGCGGTCCTTGCCGAGGAACTCGGGTTCATCGGGGCGCTGGTGGTGTTCACCCTCTTCGCGCTGCTCCTGTGGCGCGTCCTGCTGGCCGCCTGGCGCTCGGAGGACCTGTTCGGCCTCGCCTTTGGCGGGGCGGTCGCGTCGATGATCCTCTTCCAGCTCCTCGTCAACGTGGGAATGGTGCTCGGGATCATGCCCGTGACCGGGATCCCGCTCCCCTTCGTCACGCACGGGGGTGCCTCGCTCATCAGCATCGGCATCGGCCTCGGGATCCTCGAATCGATCAACCTGCGCCAGGCTCGCTCCACCTTCTGACTTCCATGGTCGAGCCTCTTCGTATGGTCGCGTGCGCCCGCCTGGATGCGGGTGCCAGCCGGCAGGCTTGCTTCCCGGCGCGGCCGCCGCCTCTGGTGCGCCGAGTGCCACCGGCCCTTCAGCCAGCGCCTGCCCGGGCGTGCGGCCCCACGGCCGCATGAGCGTGGCCGGCGAGGTGAGCCTCCTGTCCGGCGCTCCGCGAGGGGAGCTTCGCCGCCCTCCGCGCGCAGCCACGGGGTGAGCTACGGGCGGGCCCGCCGCTCGCTCCTGCGCCTGCCCCTGCCGTGGTGCGACTCGGAGGCCCTCACTGGGCAGCCGACGGCCCGGTCACCCTGGGCATCGACGAGCACAGCTTCCGGGGCACCCGCCTGGCCGCCACCGCTCACCAGCCTGTCCCACCCGCCGTCTCCTCTCGCTCCTGCCCGACCAGCGCCAGGCCACCCTGGAGGCCTGGCTGGCGGAGCTGCCCGGCGGAGGTCCGCTCCCGGGTCGCCGGGGTGTGCATCGACCTCAAGGCGGGGTATCGGGCGGTGGCCCGCCGCCAGTTCCCCGCCGCGCGCATCGTGGCCGATCACTTCCACGTCATCGCCGACGCCAATCGACTCTGCGATCCAGACTGCAGGAGGGCGCGGTTTTGACGCGCGGGCCCCACCGGAGTACCATGCCCGTTCGCGTCCCGGCAGGAGCCGGGCGCGTTGTCATGCCGATCAGAGGTCCCATGTACGCAGTCATCGAGACGGGCGGGAAGCAGTACCGCGTCGAAGTCGGCACCGTGGTCGCAGTCGAGCGCCTCGAGGGCGATCCAGGGCAGCAGCTCGAGATCGAGCGGGTGCTCCTGATCGCCGACGGGGATGAGGCGGCGATCGGACGCCCGGTGGTGGATGGTGCGCGGGTCACTGCCAGCGTCCTTCGCCAGGATCGCGCCGACAAGGTCATCGTCTTCAAGTATCGGCCCAAGGCTCGCCGGCGGGTGAAGCACGGCCATCGCCAGGAGCAGACGGTCCTGCGGATCGAGGACATCGTGCACGGTGGGCGCAGCGCCGCCGCCCTTTCGGAGGCGGAGCGCGCCGAAGACCAGCGTCGTGCCGCAGAGGCGGCAGAGGCGGCCGAGAGCCGTGCGGCAGCCGACCGCGACCTCGCCGACCGGCTGGCGGCGGCACGGGTCGAGACCACGACCGAGCAGCCCGCTACACCAGCGCCGAAGCCGCCGCCCGCTCGCAGGGGCACCGCGGCCAAACCAGTGCCCGCGAAGGCGTCCAAAGCCGGGACCAAGCCCGCCGTGAAGGCAGAAGCGAAGCCCCCGGCACGGCCGAAGACTCAGGCGCCCGCGCCGGAGTCGAAGGGTCGCGTCGGCCGCGGCACCAAGAAGGAAACGAAGGACAGCTAGCCATGGCCCACAAGAAGGCAGGTTCCAGCTCGAAGAACGGGCGCGACAGCGTCGGCCAGCGCCTCGGCGTGAAGGCCGGCGACGGTCAGCTTGTCCCCGCCGGGGCCATCATCGTGCGGCAGCGGGGGATGACGTTCATCGCCGGCGAGGGCACCGGCCTCGGCCGGGACTACACCGTTTTCGCCACCACCACGGGCCGTGTTCACTTCGAGCACCAGACCCGCCGCAAGAAGCGCATTCGCGTCGAGGCGGAGGCCGTCACGGCCTGACGCCGCGCGCCCAAGTCGCCGCGGACCACCGCCGGGTTGCACCCGGGCGGACGGCCGGGCAGGAGCAACACACGTGAAGGACGGGATCCACCCCAAGTACCACCAGGCGGAGGTCCATTGCGGATCCTGCGGCCGCACGCTCACGGTGGGCTCGACCCGCCCGAGCCTCCGGGTCGATGTCTGCTCTCAGTGCCACCCGTTCTTCACGGGGAAGCAGACCATCGTCGACACCGCCGGCCAGGTTGAGCGGTTCCAGAAGCGGCTCGAACGGCGCGTGCGCGCCTGATCCCCGCTCGTCGCGGGCTACACTGAGGCCCCCAGATGCCACGCTTCAACTACGGGGGCCAGGCCCTCATCGAAGGCGTCCTCATGCGGGGACGCAACGCCATCGCGGTTGCCGTCCGGCATCCCGATGGTGACGTCGTGTGGGAGACCGAGCGCCTCGACGAGTCGCGCGTCCACCGGAGCCGGGCCGCCACCTGGCCGTTCGTCCGCGGACTCGTCGTCCTCTACGAGCAGCTCGTGCTGGGAACGCGCTGGCTCATGCGGTCAGCCTCGATCTCGGCGTCCGGGGAGGGCGTGGAGCTCGGGCGCGGCGCGCTGGCAATCACCCTTGTCGTGTCACTCGGGTTCGGGGTCGCCATTTTCTTCGTCCTTCCGCTGCTCCTCTCACAGGCGGCGTCGGCGGCTTCCCAGAACATCGGCTCGCTTGCGCAGCACCTGCTCGAAGGCGTCCTGCGCCTGGCGATCTTCATCGGCTACCTGCTGCTCATCAGCCGGTCCGGCGAGATCCGCCGGGTGTTCCAGTACCACGGCGCCGAGCACATGTCGATCCACGCGCTGGAGCACGGCGACCCGCTCACGCCGGAAGCGATCCGGAGATACCCAACGGCTCACCAGCGCTGCGGAACCGAGTTCCTTCTCGTCGTCGTGGTCGTCAGCATCTTTGTCTTCAGCCTCCTCGCCGGGCAGAGTCTCCTCGTGGCCGTGGTCGGCCGAATCGCGTTCATCCCGGTGATCGTGTCGCTCAGCTACGAGGTCCTCCGTTGGGGGGCGCGGCACCGTTCGAACCCGATCGTCCACTGGATCTTCATCCCGGGCATCTGGCTCCAGAAGATCACCACGCGCCAGCCCGACGACGGGATGATCGAGGTTGCGATCGTCTCACTCCAGGAGGCTCTGCGCGCCGACGAGGAGTCGATCCCAGAGGGCAGCATCAACCCCGATCGGCGGCCCATGGCCGACGCCGAGGCCGCCACACGCGAACGGATCCGCCGCGAGGCGGCCGAAGAGAAGAAACGACCCGCCGGCCAGGCGGCCGTCTCCGCGGTCAACGTGCCAGAGGCTGCCGGCCCCGACGAGATCCCCGATCCGCCCGTCTCCGTGGACCCGGTGGCGGGGGAGGGACCGCGAGCGTGAGCCTCGACGACCGGCTGGCCGGCCTGGCCGAGCAGGCTCGCTCGATCCAGGAGGAGCTGGCCCGGCCAGAGGTGGCGAGCGACCCGGATGCTCTTCGGCGTCTCGGACGCGATCTCGCCCGCCTCGAGCCGCTCGTCGCGGCGTGGGACCGCTTGCGCGCGGTCCGCGGCGAGCTCGAAGACGCCCGGTCCCTCCGTGACGGAGAACCCGACGGGGAGATGCGCGAGATGGCGAAGGAGGAGATCCGCCGCCTCGAGGATGCCGAGGCCACGCTCGTCGAGGAGCTCAAGGTCGTCCTCTTACCGCGCGACCCGTACGACGAGCGCAACGTTATCGTCGAGATACGGGCCGGCACCGGGGGGGAGGAGGCCGCGCTCTTCGCGGCTCAGCTCTTCCGCATGTACGCTCGCTACGCAGAGCGGCACCGCTGGTCGGTCGAGGTCATCGACGCGAACGAGACCGGCATCGGCGGGATGAAGGAAGTCATCTTCGAGGTCACTGGCCATGGCGCGTACAGCCGCCTCAAGTTCGAGGGTGGCGTCCACCGCGTGCAGCGCGTCCCGGAAACCGAATTGAGCGGCCGGATCCACACCTCGACCGCGACCGTGGCCGTTCTCCCCGAGGCCGACGAGGTAGACGTCGACATCGACGAGAAGGACCTGCGAATCGACGTCTACCGCTCGACGGGGCCGGGCGGCCAGAGCGTGAACACGACCGACTCCGCCGTGCGGATCACGCACCTGCCGACCGGCATCGTGGTGGCCATCCAGGACGAGAAGAGCCAGCACAAGAACAAGGCGAAGGCGATGGCCGTGCTCCGGGCTCGACTTCTCGAGATGGAACAGCGGAAGGCTCACGAAGCCGAGGCCGCACAGCGGCGGTCCATGGTGGGATCGGGTGAACGCTCGGAGAAGATCCGGACGTACAACTTCCCGCAGGATCGCGTGACCGACCACCGGGTCGGGTTCGACCTCCACAACCTGCCCGGCGTTCTCGACGGGGACCTGGATCGCATGATCGACACGCTGATTGCCACCGACCAGGCTCAGCTGCTGGCGGCGTTCGTGGAGCAGGACTCCCGGCAGGCCGCCCCCGGCGCCAGACCGGCGTCCGGGGGCTGAAATCCGGCCGAGACCCGGGAGACCCGGAGGCCTCGATGGCGGCGGCAGAATCGCTCGTCCTTGGCTCCCGGGTCGACGATGCGGCCGTGCGGCTGCGGACGAGCGGATCCGAGTCGCCGCGCCTGGACGCCGAGGTCCTCGCGGCCCACGCCCTCGGAATCGACCGAACCGGCGTCCTCGCGCACCCGGAGACGCGCCTCAGCCCGGCGGAGGGGGTCCTCCTCGAGGAGTGCGTTGTGCGCCGGGCTGCGGGTGAGCCGGTCGCCTACATACGAGGGCTGAAGGAGTTCTACGGCCTGGCCTTTGCGGTGGACCGGCGGGTGCTCATCCCGCGGCCGGAGACGGAGCTGCTGGTCGATCTCGCGCTCGGCCGGATCGTGGAGCGCCTGACGCTGGCACCGCGGCCGAAAGGGTCCGCGCCGCTGCGGGTTGCCGACGTCGGCACGGGCAGCGGGGCCGTGGCCGTGGCGCTGGCCGTGGCGCTGCTCCGCCGCGGCATGCTCCCGTCGGTCGACATCCTGGCCACGGACGTGTCGGCGGACGCGCTCGCGGTCGCCCTTGAGAACGCGGTTGCGCACGCCGTGGCCGACTGTGTCCGCTTCCGCGAGGCCGACCTGCTGCCGCCGGCGGAGCCGCTCTTTGACCTGGTCGCGGCGAACCTGCCGTACGTGGCAAGCGCGCAGATGCCGTCTCTACCGATTGCCGCGCGGTTCGAGCCGGCGCTTGCGCTGGACGGCGGCGCCGACGGGCTCGACCCGTTGCGGGCGCTCGTGCTCAGGCTCCCTGCCGCCCTGGCGCCCTCCGGAACGGCGCTGCTGGAGATCGGGGCAGACCGGGAGGCAGGAGCGCGCGCGTCGGCCGCGGCGTCGCTGCCGGGCTGGCGCGACGAGGTTCACCAGGATCTCGCCGGTCTGCCGCGGGTCCTCGAGGTCGGCCGGCCGTGACCGATGAGCGACGGGCCTTCCCGATCCGTCTCGTCGCGCTCGACCTGGACGGCACGCTCATGGGGCGGGACAGGGTGCTTGGCCCGCGCGTGCGAGCCGCCGTGGCCGAGGCGGCCGCGCTGGGGGTCGTCGTCACGCTCGCCACCGGGCGCATGTACCAGAGCACCGTGCCGTACGCGTCGACACTCGGGCTGCGCGCACCCCTCATCTGCTACCAGGGTGGGTACGTTCGGGAGATGCCGGGAGCGAACGGCGACGCCGGCCGCCTCCTCTACCACCGGCCGATGGCCGCCGCGGTCGCCCGGGCGGCCATCCGCTGGTCGCGTGAGCGCGGGTTCTGGCCCCACGCGAACATCGACGACCGTCTGCTGGTCCAGGCAGACGATCCGAGTGTCCGCGCGTATTCGCGGCGCGCCACGGTGGAGGCCGAGTACTTCGAGGATCTTGAGGCGGCCGTCACCCGACCGGCAACGAAGGTGCTCGCGGTCGGCGAGCCGCCAATGCCGGAGGATGCGCTCGAGTCGGCTCGGGCCGCCTTCGAGGGACGCGCGTTTCCGACAGTGTCCGACCCGCTCTACCTCGAGTTCAATGCCCTTGGCGTCTCGAAGGGGAGGGCTCTGCGCTGGCTTGCCCGCCGGCTCGGCATCTCCCTCGCGCAGACGCTGGCGATCGGGGACCAGCACAACGACGTGGAGATGCTCGCCGAGGCGGGGCACAGCGTGGCCATGGCGGGCTCACCCGAGGCGGTCCGGCGGGCCGCGCGCCACGTGACGGTCTCGCTCGAGGACGACGGGGCGGCGATTGCCATCGAGGCCCTGGTCCTTGGCCGCGGTTCGCTCGAGGGAGGATGACCGGGTGACGAGCCGCGACCTGTCTCCGCGGATCATCTCCGCGGCTGACCCGGAGGCTGTGGCGGCCGCGGTCGCGGTGCTGCGTGCGCGCGGGCTGGTGGCGATGCCGACGGAGACGGTCTACGGGCTCGCGTGCGCCCTCGACCCGCACGCCCTCGATCGGCTGCTCGAGGCGAAACATCGTCCCCGGGCGAAGGGGATCACGCTGCTCGTGGACCGGCTCGACCAGGCGGTGCCGTTTGCCGTGGTGACCCCGGCGGCACGCGCCCTGGAGGACCGGTTCTGGCCCGGCCCGCTCACCATCGTGCTGGCCGTCCGGCCCGGCGTGCTTCTTCCCGACGCGGTCACCGGGGGGACCGGCGCCGTGGGTATCCGTGTCCCCGACCATTCCGTCCCGCGCGGCATCGCTCGCGAGCTGGGTCCGCTGCCGACGACGTCGGCGAACCTCTCGGGCCAACCGGACGCGCTGTCCGCGGGGGACGTGGTCGCTGCGCTGGACGGCTCGGTCGGCCTGGTGGTGGACGGCGGGCCGTCCCCCGGCGGCGTGCCTTCCACGGTCGTCTCGTTGTCCGGGCAGGGCGAGTTCCGCCTGCTGCGACCCGGCGCCCTGCCGTACCCGCTCGTCGTCGAGGCCGTGGTGGCGGCCCTCGGGGAGTCTGCGGCGCGGTCTGACCCGCGCGCCTGAGGGCCTGACCCGCCTTCTTGCGGCCTGGCCGCCCGGCTCCGCAGGCACCACCCGCGCGTACACTTGTGGGCGCAGGATCAGCCGCGTCTCACCACGGCGGTGCGAGCCCCTGGCGGGACGCGTCCACGGGAGGCCAGCCGATGACCGTCCACCCGCGCCCGGCTGCCGGTTTCGGTCTGGCCGGGTCGTGACCCCATCCGGAGCTGCTGTCTTTCCCCTCGCGCTCGCTGCCGCCGCGGTCGCGGCGCTGCTGGCGTTTCTTCTGACACCCCTGGCCGCACGGGTGGCGACGGCGCTCGGAGCGATCGACCAGCCGGGCGACGCGCGCCGCGTTCACGCTCGCCCGGTGCCTCGAGCCGGCGGCCTCGCGATCGGGGTCGCCTTTGTCGTCATCGGCCTCTGCGCGGCCGCAATCGCCATCCAGTCGGGGGTGCTGCCCGCCGCCTACCACCTGCCCGTGGGTGGGGTGGCGGCCCTTGCCGCGGGCGTTCCGATCGCCGCCGCCCTCGGCTTCCTCGACGACCTCCGCGACCTCAAGGCGCGGTGGCAGTTCGCGGCCCAGCTCGTCCTGGCCGCGATCGTGGTCGTGTCCGGGATCACGATCGGCTTCATCAACAACCCGTTCGGGAGCGGGACGATCGTGTTTGCGGCCCCCTTCGCCGCGGTCGTGACGGCGCTCTGGGTGGTGGGGATGATCAACAGCATCAACTTCATCGACGGGCTCGACGGCCTCTCCACCGGCGTATCGATGATCGCCGCGGTGACGCTCGGCGGCATCTCCCTCACGGAGGCGCAGAACCAGCCGATGGTCGCGGTCCTGTGTTTCGTCCTCGCCGGGTCGCTGGCCGGCTTTCTGCCGTGGAACTTCCACCCCGCGCGGGTGTTCGTCGGGACGACCGGCGTCTTCATGATCGGGTACGCGCTGGCGGTCCTGTCGATCCTCGGAACCGCGAAGGTCGCAGTCGCGCTCCTGGTCCTCGGTGTACCGATCATCGACACGTTCTGGATCATCGTGCGCCGCCTGGCCCACGGGACTTCGCCATTTGCGTCGGACCGCGGGCACCTCCACCACCGGCTTCTCGATCTCGGCCTGTCCCACCGGGGGGCTGTGCTCGTCATCTACGGCATCTGTGCGCTGCTGGCGGTGCTCTGCTTCACGCTGTCGGGCTCCGGCCAGCTGTACGCGTTCCTCGGTGCGCTCGTCGGTGGCGGCCTCCTGCTCTACCTGCTCACGATGCGGTCGGGCGAGGCCCTCGAGGCGCGCACGTACGAGGAAGGTGGCACGGGCGGCGACAGTCCGGCCGCGGGACCGCAATGACCGCCTCCGACCACGGACCTCGTCTCCCGGACCTGGCCAGGCGCACGTCCGGTGGGCCGGCCGCTCCGGCCGCGCTGCCGAACGGGGATGCCCCCGACACGTACCATCTGCAGCCCCGCCCGATGTCCGCCAAGCTCGTGCTGCCGCCCGCTCCTACCCTGCTCGAAGGGCGGCGGCTCCTCTGGCGCGACACATCGGTGGTGCTCGTCGCCATCGCGGTGATCGGGGCCATCATCATTCTGCTCGGCGCCCTGGGCGCTGCGGTGCCCGGGTCGAAGGCGCCGGCGCCGGGGTCGTCGGGACGTCCCGCCGCCGTTGCTTCCGCGCCCTTCGGGGGGGCGGCGTGCTCCGGGGAGAGGAGAGGGCCAAGGGGTGCCTGCTATACTTCCGGCGCCCGCGCGGCCGACCGATGAACGATCCAGGCCGCGCCGGGATCTATCTCGGCCTCTTCTCTGAGATCGGCCTGGTGCTCCTGGTCACGATCCTCGGAGGCACCCTGGGAGGCTACTGGGTCGACAGGCAGCTGGGGACGGTCCCCCTATTCGTGCTGCTCGGGCTCGCGCTCGGCATGGCGGTCGGGGCGATCGGCGTCAACCGGCTGATCACCAGGTTCCTCAAGAGGTTCGATTGACGGACCGCGCGGCGTCATCGCCGCGTTCCCCTCGTTGCTGGAGTGATCGTGACGGGCGACGAACGTCGCGTTGACAACGTAGCAGACGCCGGCGGGGCAGAGCCCACCGGGACCGGCGGGGCTGCCGCCGGCCGGCGACGCAGCGGACGAACGGTTTGGATCGTGGCTATCCTCGCCATCGTCGTCTTCGACCTCTTCGCCCTCTTCGTTGCCCCGCCCTTCGTCGCCGGTCACCCGGACACGGCTGCCGCCTATCCCAAAGACTTCATCACGGCGAACTTCCACTTCCCTCCGCCTGCGCCCGTCTTCTCCCTGGACGGGAGCGAGCCTCCGCACGGCCAGCTCATCTACTTCCACCCGAGCATCTCGAACACGATCATCACCAGCTGGATCATCATGGCCTTCATCCTGCTCGTGGCGTTCATCGCCACGAGGCGACTCCGGATGAACAACCTCGGCCCGTTTCAGAACGCGGTCGAGTTCGTCCTCGAGAGCCTGGCGGGCTTCGCAGTGTCGTTGGGCGGGCCACGGGCGCGCCGCTACGTCCCGCTCTTCGCCGCCCTCTTCGTATTCATCCTCCTCGCCAACTGGAGCGGCCTGATCCCGCTCGTCGGGCGGGTCATGTTCCTGCGCGCGCCCACCAGCGACCTCAACATCACCATCGGCCTCGCCCTCGTCAGCTTCTGCGTGTTCCACATCGAGGGCGTCCGCTCGCTCGGCCTTCGCGGCTACCTCGGCAAGTTCTTCCCGCTGGGCACGTTCCGGGCAGGGATCTCCGCGGGGCTGATCGCGATGGTGGTTGGCTTCGTGGAGTTCTTCCTCGAGTTCATCAAGCCCGTCACGCTGTCGATGCGACTCTTCGGCAACATCTACGGCGGCGAGCTGGCGCTGGGCGTCGTCACGGCGCTGACCGTGGCGGTGGTCCCGGTCGCGCTCATGGGCCTGGAGCTGCTCCTCAACTTCGTGCAGGCCCTCATCTTCTCGGTCCTCACCCTCATGTTCACGCTCATCGCCATCGAAGGACACGGCGAGGAGGAGGAGCACGCCAAGGAGCAGGGGACCGCGGGGGCCGGAACCCCCGCCTCGCACGCCGCGGACGGAGCGCCCGTCCCGGCATGATCGCCACCAACCCCTGCGGCCGCTGGGCCGCACCGGACATCAGACCACCGGTCACGTATCTCGTGCGTCGGGCAGGATAAGGAGGATACGAGTTCATGGAAGCTCTGGGTGCGGGCCTGGCGGCCCTCGGCGTCATCGGACCCGGTCTGGCAATCGGCATCCTGACAGGCATGTCCACGAGCGCGATGGGCAGGAACCCCGACGCTGCGCCTGCCATCCGTGCCACCTTCATCATCGGGGCGGCGTTCGCCGAAGGGCTCGGCGTGCTCGCGGTCGTCGTCGGAATCATGGCCCTCGTCCTGGGCGGGGGCGGCGGGTAGCAGCCCCGCCCAGGAGTCGTCGCCGTGGACCTGCTGGCCGTCGTTGATGTCGCGACCCCCGGAGGCGTCGGCGCGTTCGCCGCGGCCGAGGGCGGCGGGCTCGAGATCAACCTGTTCTGGGTCCTGGTCTCTTCCTTCAACTTCCTGTTCTTCCTGGCCCTCCTCTATCGCTTCGGGATGGGCCCCATCCAGCGAATGCTCGACGAGCGTCGGCAGCGGGTGGAGCAGGGTCTCCGCGACGCCGACGCCGCGCGGCAGGAGCGCGACCAGGCGGCCCTCGATCGCCTCAGCACCCTGACCGAGGCGCGGCACGAGGCGAACGACATCCTGCAGCGTGCCCAGAAGCTGGCCGATGAGACCCGCGAGCGAGAGCTGGCCGCGGTGCAGGGCGAGCTCCAGCGGATGCGAGAGGAGGCCGTCGCCGAGATCGAGCGCGAGAAGCAGCGCGCCCTGGCCGAGGTGCGTGGCGAGGTGGCCGACCTCGCCCTCCGGGCGGCCGGCCGTGTCCTCGGCGAGACCATGACCGGGGAACGCGAGCAGCGGCTCGTCGAGCAGTTCCTGGCCGAGGTTGGATCAGACCGGGGGGTCCGCGGCTGATGGCGCAGGCCACCTCCGGCGCGCGCCGCTACGCCGAGGCCAGCTACGACATCGCGGTGCGGGACAGCGCCCTCGACGCGTGGAGCACGGCGTTCGAGGCAACCGTGTCCGCCCTCGGCGACGAGCGCGTGTCTCGCGTTGCCCACAGCCCGACGGTGAACGCCGCAGCGCGGCGCGACCTCGTGGCGACGGTTGCGGCCGTTCAACTGCCGGTCGCCTTCTCGAACCTGCTGCTCCTGCTGCTCCAGCGGCGGCGCATCCAGCTCCTGCCGCAGATCTCGAGGGAGTTCCAGCGTCTTCTCGATCGCCGTGCAGGCATCGTCCGCGCCGTTGTCACGAGCACGTCCGTGCTCGACGACGCGGCGCTCCGGTCTCTGCATGTGAGCCTCGAGGAGGTCGCGGGCGGTCCCGTGGAGATCACGACCCAGGTCGATGGCTCGCTGCTCGGCGGCGTCGTCGTGCGCATCGGCGACCGCCTCATCGATGGGAGCGTCAGGGGCCGCCTCGAGCGCCTTCGGGGCCAGCTTACCGCCGGCGCCCTCTAGGAGATCCCAGGATGGCCATTCGTTCCGACGAGATCACCAGCGTCATCAAGTCCGTCATCGACAGCTTCGACCAGCCGCTCGACATGCGCTCGGTCGGCACGGTGGTGGAGGTCGGTGACGGCATCGCCCAGGTCTACGGCCTCTCCGACGCTGTCGCGTCGGAACTGCTCGAGTTCCCGGGCGGCGTGATGGGCATGGCCCTCAACCTGTCGGAGGAGACGGTGGGCGCCGTCATCCTGGGCGAGTACCGCGGGATCAAGGAAGGTGACACGGTCAAGACGACCGGCCGCGTCGCGGAGGTGCCCGTAGGGCGAGAGCTCGTCGGCCGCGTCGTCGACCCGCTTGGTCGGCCACTCGACGAGAAGGGCCCGATCCGGGCCACCCGAACCCGTCCCGTCGAGCGCATCGCCCCGGGCGTGATCGTCCGCAAGGGCGTCGACACGCCCGTCCAGACCGGGATCAAGGCGATCGATGCCCTCATCCCGATCGGGCGGGGCCAGCGCGAGCTCATCATCGGCGATCGTCAAACCGGCAAGACGGCGATCGCCATCGACGCGATCATCAACCAGAAGGGCGCCGGGCTCGTCTGCATCTACGTCGCGATCGGCCAGAAACTCTCCACCGTAGCGAAAACGGTGGCAACGCTCGAGAAGTTCGGCGCCATGGACCACACGATCGTGGTGGTAGCCGGCGCCGAGGACCCGGCCCCGCTCCAGTACCTCGCCCCGTATGCCGGCTGCGCCATGGGCGAGGAGATCATGGAGAACGGTGTCGAGCTGGGCGGCACGCTCGTGAAAGACGCCCTCTGCGTTTACGACGACCTCTCGAAGCACGCCTGGGCCTACCGCGAGATGGCGCTGCTCCTCCGCCGCCCCCCGGGGCGCGAAGCGTACCCGGGCGACATCTTCTACCTGCACAGCCGGCTCCTTGAGCGAGCGGCCCGCATGCACCCGGACCACGGCGGCGGCTCGCTCACCGCGCTGCCGATCATCGAGACCCAGGCCGGGGACGTCTCGGCATACATCCCGACGAACGTCATCTCGATCACCGATGGGCAGATCTACCTCGAGACCGACCTCTTCAACGCCGGCCAGCGACCTGCCCTCAACATCGGCATCTCGGTGTCGCGCGTGGGATCGGCGGCCCAGACGAAAGCGATGAAGGCGATCGCCGCGCCCCTCAAGCTGGACCTGGCCCAGTACCGCGAGCTGGCCGCGTTCGCCCAGTTCGCCTCCGACCTGGACAAGGCGACGCGCGATCAGCTCACCCGAGGCGAAAAGACCTCCGAGGTGCTGAAGCAGCCCCAGTACGAGCCGCTCCCGGTCGAGAAGCAGGTGGCGATCCTCTTCGTCGCCACGCGCGGGTACCTGGATGACGTGCCCACTTCCCGGATCCGCGTGTTCGAAGGCCAGTTCTACCGATTCCTCGAGACGGAGCGGCCCCAGGTTCTCGGCGACCTAGCCGCGACAAAGGCACTGTCCGCCGAGCTCATCGATGCCCTGAGCGACGCGGCCGAGACGTTCAAGCACAGCTTCATGGCCTAGCAGGCGAGGAGCCCAGCATCGTGGCCAGCCAGCGCGAGATCCGGCGGCGCATCACGTCCGTCCGGCACATCCGGCAGATCACCCGCGCGATGCAGTTCGTCGCGGCGTCGAAGCTCAAGCGCGCCCAGGATTTCGACGGTGGCGGCGCGTCCCTACAGCGACAAGCTCGACGAGATTCTCGCCGACCTCGCCGCGGTCCTCGGCGACGAGGACCATCCGCTTCTCGTCCAGCGCGACGGCGGGACCCGGTGCCTGGTGCTCTTCACGACCGACCGCGGTCTTGCGGGGCCGTTGAATGCGAACCTCATCCGCTTCGCCGCCCACGAGATCGCCGACCACGAGGGCGACCTCGCCGTTGTGACCATCGGCCGCAAGGGCCGCGACGCCATGCGCCGCGCGCGAGTCCCGATCGCGGCGGCGTTCCTGGGCTATGGAGACCGGCCGACCTTCACCGATGTCCTGCCGCTCGCCCGGCTCCTCACCGACGACTACCTGGCGGAAGCGTACGATCGCATTGATCTCATCTACCCGGCCTTCGTGTCCACGCTCGTGCAGCGTGTGCGGATGGACACGCTCCTGCCGATCCGTCCCGGCGAGGACGAGGCCGGCGTGCCGGGGAACCAGTTCATCTTCGAGCCGAGTCCGCGGGTGGTTCTCGAGCAGATCCTTCCTCGATACGTCGCGACGCGCGTCTACCAGGCCGTCCTCGAGGCTACCGCCAGCGAACAGTCAAGCCGCATGGTCGCGATGAAGGGTGCCACCGAGAATGCCGAGGAGCTCATCGACGACCTGACCCTCAGCTACAACAAGGTGCGACAGGCCAACATCACCCGCGAGATGATTGAGATTGCGTCGGGCGCCCGGGCGACCTAGACGCGAGACGGAGGATTTCCACGACCATGGCGATCGCTGCTCCCTCCGCGACCGGCCACGTGATCGCGATCACCGGCCCGGTTGTCGACATCGAGTTCCCCGCCGGGCAGTTGCCGGCGATCTACAACGCCGTCGAGATCCAGCGCGAGGGGAGCCCGATCATCGCCGAGGTCCAGCAGCATCTCGGGAACAACTGGGTCCGGACGGTGGCGATGACCTCGACGGACGGCCTCGGCCGCGGAACGAACGCCGTGGACACTGGAGGACCGATCACGGTGCCGGTGGGCCCCGAGACGCTGGGGCGGGTCTTCAACGTCCTTGGTGAGCCCATCGACGGCAAGGGGCCGGCCGAGACGGAGCTGCGGTTCCCGATTCATCGGTCCACCCCCACCTTCGACGACCAGACGACTGCCACCGAGGTGTTCGAGACGGGTATCAAGGTCATCGATCTCATCGCCCCGTTCGCGAAGGGCGGCAAGGTCGGGGTCTTCGGCGGGGCAGGCGTCGGCAAGACCGTGATCATCACCGAGCTCATCAACAACGTGGCGAAAGAGGCCGGCGGCTACTCGGTCTTCGCGGGTATCGGCGAGCGGTCGCGCGAAGGCAATGACCTCATCCACGACATGACCGAGTCCGGGGTCATCGACAAGACCTGCATGGTCTTCGGCCAGATGAACGAGCCGCCCGGGGCACGCCTGCGGGTGGGCCTGACCGGCCTGACAATGGCCGAGTACTTCCGCGACGTCGAGGGACGCGACGTCCTCCTCTTCATCGACAACATCTTCCGGTTCACGCAGGCGGGCTCCGAGGTGTCGGCGCTTCTTGGCAGGATGCCCTCGGCCGTGGGCTACCAGCCCAACCTCGCAACCGAGATGGCGGCTCTCCAGGAGCGCATCACGTCGACGAAGAAGGGCTCCATCACCTCGCTGCAGGCGATCTACGTCCCGGCGGACGACTACACCGACCCCGCGCCGGCGACGACGTTCGGCCACCTGGACTCCACCATCCGGCTCGAGCGATACCTGACCGAGCTCGGCATCTACCCGGCCGTGGACCCGCTCACCTCGACCTCGCGCGTTCTCGACCCGCTCGTGGTGGGCCCCGAGCACTACGAAGTCGCTCGCGAGACGCAGCGGGTGCTCCAGCGCTACCGGGACCTCCAGGACATCATCGCCATCCTCGGCATGGACGAGCTCTCCGAAGAGGACAAGGCAACCGTGGCGCGGGCGCGCCGCCTCCAGCGCTTCATGAGCCAGCCGTTCACCGTCGCGGAGGTGTTCACCGGTCGCAAGGGCAAGTACGTACCGATCCGCGACACGGTGTCCTCCGTCCGCCAGATCCTGGAGGGGAAGGCGGACGACCTGCCCGAGCAGGCGTTCTTCCTCCAGGGCACCATGGACGATGTCCGCGCGGCAGGGGAGAAGATGGTGTCGTGATGTCGCTGTTGCTTGAGATCGTCACGCCGGAACGCCTCGTCTATCGCGACGACGTCGAGTTCGTGGCGTGTCCCACGAGCGACGGCGAGATCGGCATCCTGCCGCACCATGCACCACTCCTCTCGTCCCTCGGTTACGGCGAGCTGCGGATCCGGAAGAGCGGCGAAGAGGAGGAGTACTTCGCCATCGCCGGGGGGTTCGTGCAGGTGCTGCCGGACCGCGTGGTCGTCATGGCCGAGACGGCCGATCTCGCCTCCGAGATCGACCTCGAGGTCGCCGAGGCTGCGCGGCGCGAGGCGGAGCGCGCGCTGGAGGCCGGGTTCGTCGAGCCGGCGGACCTTGCCCGGGCGCGGGCGGACCTGCGGAAGGCCCTCCTGCGCATCCGGGTAGCCGAGCACCGCCGGCGCCCGCGGAGAAGCACGTTCGGACGGGACGGTGGCTGACGCCCGGCCGTTCCACTGGGAGTTCACGCCGCCGGCGGTCCGGCGCGAGGTCCTCCGCGTCGAAGGAGGCGTGCCACTCCGAGGGACGGTCAGGGTCAGCGGTTCGAAGAACGCGGCCCTCAAGCTGCTGGCGGCGGCCACCCTCACCGGCGAGCGGTGCCGGTTCACGAACGTCCCGGAGATCGAGGACGTGCGCGTCATGGTGGAGACACTCCAGGACCTCGGGGTCGTGGTGGATCATCCCGAGCCTCACGTCTACGAGGTCGCGTCCGGCGACGTGGACTGGCTGTTCGTGCCGCTCGAGGCGGCTGCGAAGATGCGTGCGAGCTTCATCCTCCTGGGACCGCTCCTGGCCCGCTTTGGCCAGGTCATAATCTCGAACCCGGGCGGTGACCGGATCGGCAGACGGCCCGTGGACCTCCACGTGGACGCAATGCGGACACTGGGGGCGCAGATCGACTACCGGAACGGTTACTACTTCGCGAAGGCGCCCGGGCGCCTTCGCGGGGGCCAGGTCCACTTCCCGAACATCACCGTCATGGGCACCGAGAACGCGATGCTCGCCGCGACGCTGGCCGCCGGCCACACCGTGATTCACCCGGCGGCCGCGGAACCCGAGGTGGACGACCTCATCAGCTTCCTCCAGAAGATGGGGGCTGCCGTCGAGCGCACCGCGCCCGACACGATCGAGATCGAGGGCCGACGCCGCCTGCGGGGTGCCGAGCACCGCGTCATCGCGGACCGCATCGAGGCCGGCACGTTCATCGTTGCCGCCGCGGTGACCGGGGGCGAGGTGACCCTCGAAGGCGCGCCATGCGAGGAACTCGGAGCGTTCATCGACCTCGTGATGCAGGTGGGCGTTGATGTGACCTGCGGGCGGGACCGCATCGAAGTCCGGGGCACGCCCACGTCGGGACGGTACCGGCCCTGCGACGTGGAGACGGCGCCCTACCCGGGTTTCGCCACGGATCTCCAGCCGCCCACCTGCGTGCTTCTCCTGCAGGCCGAGGGCAGGAGCCGAGTCCACGAAACCATCTTCGAGGATCGCCTGGAGTGGCTCTCGGAGCTCGTGCGCATGGGCGGTCGGGTCGAGGTGACCGACTCGCACCACGCGGAAGTGACCGGCCCGAGCCCCCTCCGCGGCGCCGAGGTGGAGATCGGCGACCTGCGAGCCGGCGCATCGCTGATCCTTGCGGCGCTCGTGGCCGAGGGAACAAGCACGATCCACGGCGCGCACCACGTTCACCGCGGCTATGAGAACATCGAGGAGCGTTTCGTCAGCCTTGGCGCCCGCATGGATCGCCTGACGGAGGAGGACACCCCCTTCCCGGCATGAAGATCGGCATCGACCTCGGCACGGCCAACGTCCTCGTCTACGTCCAGGGCAAGGGTATCGTCATCCAGGAACCCTCGGTCGTCGCCGTCAGTGAGGACAACCGCATCGTCGCGGTCGGCGAAGAGGCGCGCGAGATGATCGGGCGCACACCCGGCAACATCCAGGCCATCCGTCCGATGAAGGACGGCGTAATCGCCGATTACGTCATCACGGAGGCCATGCTGCGGTACTTCATCCGGAAGGCCGGCCGCACGTGGTTCAAGCCGGACGTCATGATCAGCGTCCCTTCCGGCTGCACGAGCGTGGAGAAGCGGGCCGTCCGGGACGCGGCGCTGAAGGCCGGCGCGCGCGAGGCGTACCTCATCGAGGAACCGCTCGCCGCCGCGATCGGCGCAAACGTGCCGATCAGTGGACCATCCGGGAACCTCATCATCGACATCGGCGGCGGCACCACCGAGATCGCGGTCATCTCGCTGGGCGGGATCGTCGTCAGCACGAGCCTCCGCGTCGCTGGCAACCGTTTCGACGAGGCGATCACCAGCTACATCCGCAAGAAGTACAACCTCATGGTCGGGGAACGAACGGCCGAAGAGGTGAAGATCCAGATCGGGACGGCGCTGCCGCTCGAGCGCGAACTCATGGTCGAGGTCAGGGGCCGCGACCTCATCGCCGGCCTTCCACGCACGATCCCGCTCACGAGCAGCGAGGTGATGGAGGCCATCGAGTTGCCACTCCAGCAGGTCGTGGCCGCGGTGCGGCAGGTTCTCGAAGAGACGCCGCCGGAGCTCTCGAGCGACATCATCGACAAGGGGATGGTGATGTCGGGCGGCGGCTCGCTCCTGCGGAACGTCGACCGTCTGCTCACCCAGGTCACCGGGGTGCCCTGCCACGTGGCGGAGAACGCGATCAACTGCGTGGCGCTCGGCACGGGGCTGGCGCTCGAGCACTTCGATTTCTTCAAGAAGTCCCTGGTCCAGCAGGTGTAGGGCAGCGTGGCGGCGGACATCGGGAACGGCCAACCCGGCAGGGCTGGAGCCGAAGGCACCCCTGCCGCCGGCGTGGCCGCGGCCGGGGTGCCCGCACGCTGCTTCGTCGACCTCCATTGCCACACGTCCGCATCGTTCGACTCGCTGAGCGACCCGGTCGCGGTGGTGCGCGCCGCGGCGAACCGAGGGCTCACGCACCTGGCCATCACCGACCACGACCGAATTGAGGGTGCGCTCCGGGCCCGGGACGCTGCGCCCGCCGGCCTGACGGTGATCGTTGGCGAGGAGGTGAAGACAGCCGACGGCGACCTCGTGGCGCTCTTCCTCGAGCGAGCGATCCCTCCCGGTCTCCCGGCGGAGGAAACCGTGGACGCCATCCGTGCGCAGGGCGGGTTGGCCGGCATCCCTCACCCGTTCGACCGGTTCCGCCTCTCTGGCATGGCCGCCGGAAACGATGCCGGGGCGCTCGAGCGGCTCGCCCCGCTCGTGGACTTCGTGGAGGCGCACAACGCGCGCGTGCCGTATGCGGGCGCGAACGACCGCGCCGCCGCGTTTGCGCGCGAGCACGGCCTCCCCGGGATCGCCGTCTCCGACGCCCACACGGTGATGGAAGTCGGGATCGCCTACTCGGTGCTCGACGGACCGGTCGGGACAGCGGCTGAGCTCCGGAGCGCCCTGGCGGGGATCACGCCGGCGGTGCTCGTGCGGGGTCGCGGCTCCATACTCGTGCGGGGTTTCATGCCCGTGGCCAAGGTCGTCCAGCGGCTCCGCGGGAACCGACGCGTGCCGACCGGGGGAACTCCGTGACGAACGGGCCGGAGACCGGCGGCGCCGACCAGGAAGCGCTCGCGGTCCTCGACGCCCTCGAACCGGGCCGCCAGGAGGTCGTCACCGACCAGGTCTCGCTCGCGCGGCGCCTCCGGCAGCCGCGCACGATCATCTCGATCGTCGTTCCCGTGCTCATCATCGTCCTGGTCATCATCAACGTCCAGGCGTTCGACTTCCAGCAGCTGGCCAACGCGATCCTCTCCGCGAACCCCTGGCTGCTCCTGGCGGCCTTCCTCGTGTACTACGTCGGGTTCCCGCTGCGCGGCTACCGGTGGTCGATCCTGCTTGCGGGCGCCGGTGCACCCATGAGGCTGCGGGACGCCACCGAGATCCTCTTCATCAGCTGGCAGGTCAACTGCCTTGTGCCGGCGAAGCTCGGCGACGTGTACCGGGCGTACCTCGCCAGGGCCAACTTCGGATGGTCGCTGAGCCTGACGCTGGGAACCGTCTTCATCGAGCGCGTGTTCGACTTGTTCGCGATCGCCACCCTTGGGCTGGCCGCCGGCTACTGGAGCTTCCGATCAGGCCTTCCGCCCTACGTTCAGTTCATCTTCGCGTTCGGCGTTGCGGTGGTCGTCCTCCTGGCACTCGGCCTCTTCACCCTCCGCAACTTCGGCCGGCGGCTTATCTCGCGGCTGCCGACGCCGCACCGCATCCTCGAGCTATACGAACGGTTCGAGGCGGGCGTCTTCTCCATCGACCGACGCCGCGTTCCCCTGATCGGGGTGCTGACCGTCCTCATCTGGAGCACCGAGGCAGCCCGCCTCTTCCTCGTCATCGAGGCGCTCGGGTTCACGGACGTGCATCTCGGGATCAGCGGCGCCTTCTTCGTGGCCCTGGCGGCGTCGCTGCTGACCGCGATTCCGCTCACCCCCGCGGGGCTCGGCGTCGTCGAGGCAGGCGTGGTGGGGATCCTCACCCTCGTCTACGGCGTGCCCTTCACCGAAGCGACGGCGATCGCGCTCGTGGATCGAGCGATCAGCGTGCTGTCGGTCGTGGCGATCGGCACGCTTGTCTACCTGCTGTCGCCGCTGACGAAGGCGCGCGGGGCGCCTCTCCAGCCGGCCGCCTGACACGCGGATGCCGGCCTGCGGGGCCGGCATCCGGTTGTTCGCGGTGCGCGGAGGAGGAGGAGTCCGGCGCCCGCACGAGGGATGGGATCAGGACGTTTCGCTGTTGGCCCTGCCGTTGTTGCCCCGGTTGCTGTTCGACAGGCCGGTCGCCGGGGTCGGGAACGGGATGGGTCGTCCTGCACGCGCCACCGGCGCCCGCATTGACGCCGGGTAGCGGGAGGGCATGGGGGCCCGGGCGGCGGGGACCATGCCGCGGGCCGCCATGGGCGGTCGGCCCGGCAACGCGGTCCGTGGGATCATGCCTGCGCGCGCCGCCTGCCGCATGCGGATGGCGAGGTAGTACTCCATAACCTGTCGGACGTGGGCTTCGGCGAGGAGGTCGTCGCCCCGCAGCGCGTACTCGACGCGCGCGGGCGGACTTGCCGTCCCGTTCGACAGCTGGCCGAAGTACGCGGGCGTCTCCGTGTCGTCCCGGATCTCCCGCAGGCCGCGGGCGAGCTTCGTCGCCGTCCCGAGGGACGGCGTCCGGTCGCCGCGGACGAGCCGCGAGATCGTCGAGTGGTCGACCCCCGCCTGCTGCGCCAGCTGGCGTTGCGACATCTTCTTCGCCTTGAGTTGCGCACGCAGCCACTCGTTGAAGGCGCGCGCCTCCTGGGCGGTCATGCACGCATGATCGCGGGGGAGTGTCAGGAGGCAAATAGCCCGTTCGTACTCGCGGCGGGGTGACGGGTGGCGCCTCCGGTCACCGCCCTCGGCCTCTCCACCACGGAGGTGAGTCGGATGCTTCCAGGTCGGCACGCAGCAGCAGCGGCAGGCCGGCCAGGATGGCGAGCGAGCTGAACCGCAGGGCCGGCAGGCCGACCATTGTCGCAACCAGGGCCGTAGCCCGCGGGAAAGGCCACCGGGGAACCAGCGCGAGGCCCACCAGCGCGACGGCGGCGCCAAGGCGGATGAAGAACCCGGAATCGAACCCCGTCTGGACCCCCAGGTCGCCGTACTGGCGGAGCCGGAGCACGGCGTCTGCCCAGGCCGACCACAGGGCCGGATCTGCCGCACAGGACAAGGCAATCGCAGCCGCCATCGCCCCTGCCGCGAGCAGCAGGGCACGTCGCCCCTCCGGCCACAGCCGCCAGACGATCGGCGCCGCCAGGGCTGGAGCGTACTTCGGGAGCGCGGCCGGGACGATCAGGTAGGTCCAGCCGCGGAGTGCGAGGCTGGTCCCGAGAGCCGTGAGCAGGACGATGTTGGCGATATTCACCTCCATGAGGACCGGCGGGAACAGCAGGAGGATCCCCGTCGCGCGCCAGGACCCTGCCAGCCCGCGGACCGCGACGAACTCCACGAGCCTGGCGAGCGCCGAGAAGGCGGGCCAGGGGAGCAGCCCGAGCGGCGCCGTGAGCTGGACGTACAGCGGCGGGTAGTAGATGGCCCCGATGCCGGGCTGCGGCCCGACCGGATAGACGGGATCGCCGGCCCGCAGATGCTGGCTCGCGAGCCAGGTCGAGTAGCTGTCCCATCCCGCCGCCCCGCCGGTCTCGACGTACACGCCGTTGTGCAGCACCAGGGCGTCGCGGGCGAGGACCAGGAGGACGTAGGCGGCGACGAGGTAGCCGGCGACCGACACGGCCCAGAGGGCTGCAGATAGCCAGCGGGCCTCGGGGACATCGGGGCGATAGGCGTCGGGGCCCGGGACGCGGTTCACCGGCCGGACCGGCGGACGGCTGCCGCCTCGGCGGGGACCGGCAGGATCGGCGGGAGCGGCCCGCCCTGCAGCAGAAGCCGGACACGGTCCATGTTCACCGCGTCGAAGCCCTCGTCCATGCCCGGTGTCTCGAGGTAGAAGGGAACCCCTCGAAGGCGCTCGTGGCGAAGAATGTGGCCCATCCCGATCTCGCCGATCTGGCCGGCCCCGATGTGTTCGTGCCGGTCGGCGTGAGAGCCCAGGGCGGCCCGCGAGTCGTTCAGGTGAACCATCGCGATCCGGCCGTGCCCGAGGAGGATGTCGAGACGTTCCAGCAGGGCGTCGGTCGCTTCCGGCCGTGACAGCTCGTAGCCGTATCCCCAGGCGTGCGCCGTGTCCAGGCAGAAGGCGATCCTCGACCCATCACCTCCTCTCGACTCGATCGAATCGAGGACGGCCGCCAGCTCCTCGACCGTCCCGCCGATGCCGTCGCCCCCTCCGGCCGAGTTCTCCAGGACGAGCAACGGCGCCCCGGAAGGCCCCGGCGGCACGGCCTCGAGCACCCGCCCGACGGCGGTGCCGATTCTCCCGATGCCCACCTCGACCCCCGACCCCCGGTGGGATCCGAGGTGGATGTTCACGAACGACGCCCCGTAGGCAGCAGCGGCGCGCAGCTCCCGGGCCAGCGTGTCGATTGATCGCTCCCAGATCGTTTCGTCCGGTCCGGCCAGGTTCAGGAGGTAGAGGCCGTGGATCGCCAAGGGCGCGATGTCGTGCTCCGCGAGGGTCGAACGAAACGCCCCAAGCTCCACCGGTGGATCCGTGCGCCTCCTCCAGGCGCTCGGATTGTCGCTGAACACCTGGATCGTGTTCGCACCGACCTCGGCCGCGCGAAGCGCGGCCTTCACCATGCCCCGGCCGAGCGGCGCATGGACGCCCACCCGCCGGCCCCGGAGCCCCCTCCGGAGGCCGTGCCCCCCGGGTCGGGTCGCGTTCTCGTCGGGGCTCGGCTTCACTCGGGCATGGTAATCCATGGGCAAAGGATTTGACAGCCATCTAATCGCGATCCACAATCCCATGGGTCATGGACCCGGACCTCCTCTGTACCCTCAAGGCCCTCTCCGACGCCTCGCGTCTCAGGATCGTCGGCATGCTGGCGGATCGCCCGATGGCCGTCGAGGAACTGGCAGATGCGCTCAGTCTCACGCCGCCGACCGTCGCGCACCACCTCAAGCGGCTCCGCGAGGCCGGGCTCGTGGAGCCGCGGCCGCGTCGCCCGTACGTCGAGTACGTGCTGCGCCTTGCTCGCCTCCAGGAGATCGGGCGGCAGCTCGCGCAGGCGAGCGGGGGCGTGCGGGAGCCCCAGGCGCTTGCGCCCGGTCCGGACGGGAACCCCCGCCCTGCCTTCGAGGCGAAGGTCCTCCGGGCGTTCTTCGAGGGCGGTCGCCTCCTCCAGATCCCCATGCAGGAGAAGAAGCGCATCGTGGTCGTCCGGTACCTGGCGGAGACCCTTCTCGAGGAGGGGCACGACTACCCTGAGCGGGAGCTGAACGAGCGCCTCGCCGAGGTGAACGAGGACTACGCGGCGCTCCGCCGTTATCTCGTGGACCACCGCTTCATGGACCGCTCGGCGCGCGTGTATCGGCTCCGACCGCGCGCGGCGTGGCCCGACTGACGATGGCGACGCCGCGCGCTGGGACCCGGGCCGGGTCCTCCGGTCTGCGGCCGACCCCTACTTCTTGGCGCGTCCCTGGGTGTAGGCCCCGCCAACGACCGGTTCGATGAGCCCGAAGTCTCCATCCCGGCGGCGGTAGAGGACCGCGAGGCGCTCGTTCTCCGCGTTGACGAACAGGAAGAAGCTGTGGCCGAGGTCCTCCATCCTGGCAACGGCGTCCTCCTCGAACATCGGCTCGATGGCGAACCGCTTGATCTTGACGACCGACGGTTTCTTTGGGGCGACCTTGTCGGGCTGCGTCTCCCCATCAGCAAGCGTGCGGCGCAGGGCCTCCTCCTCGGCCGGTCGGGCCCGGTTGCGCGGTCGCTTCTTGTGCTCGACGGCGAGCCGCTCCACCTTGTCTACGACCGAGTCGGTGGCCTCGCGGAACGACGATCCACGTGCTGCCCCACGAAGCGGCTGACCGTCGATCACGAGCGTGACCTCGACGATGTAGCGCTGATCGATGCTCGGGCTGTGCTCCTTTGCCAGCTCGACGATCACGTCGCTGCGGTCGTCGAGGAGTCGCCCCAGGCGCTGCACTTTCTGCTGGGCATAGCCGCGGTCCGAGTCGCTGACGTCGAGGTTCTTGCCTTTGACGATCGTTCGCACGGTTCGCCTCCTTGGGCCGATTCTACCTGCGGGACGGTGGTTTCCAGCGTCATCGTTCACGGGCCACCGCGAGACCGGCCACGGCAGTCGCTCCCGCCTCGAGGAGCGGGACTGCGCACCCGGAGAGCGTGGCGCCGGTGGTGACGATGTCGTCCACGATGACGACCCAGCGGCCCCGGATCGTGTCCGCCCATCCTGCCTCGATGGCAAAGGCCCGGCCGACGTTGGCGGCCCTGCCCTCTCGGCCCAGCCGGTGCTGCGCGGCCGTCGCGACAGTGCGCCGTAGTGCTGGCGCAACCGGCAGGCCGAGGTGGGTGCCCGCGGCCCTGGCAAGGAGCACCGCCTGGTCGTAGCCGCGCGAGCGGAGCCGCTCTGGATGGATCGGGACCGGGACGAGGAGATCGCCGCCCACGCCGGCCTGCGACCAGCGCCGGGCGATGGCCTCCCCGAGCGGCGCCGCGAGCCGTCGCTCTCCGCGGTACTTGAGCGCGTGCAGCGCCTCCCGCACGGGCCCGCTGAACGAGGCGCACCACTCGAGCTGCGCAATGCCGTCGGGCAGCGGCGCCACGAGTCCGATGGGCACCCCCGGCGGTTCATCCATCCGTCGCTCGAGCGGTCCACGGCATCGCCAGCACAGGACGGCGCCCTCGAGCCCGCATCCGGGGCACATCGGAGGGAAGATGCCGTCGAGCAGCGCGGTCAGAAGGGAACGATCGGCCACGCCGTTAATGGTCCCGCCGGGCACGTACGGGGCACGTACCGCGCACTCCGCGTGGACCCTCCGCCCGCCGGCGCCTCCTCTACCGGGACTCACCTCCGGGTTGCTCGGGGAGCGGCTCAGCCGTGGGTGCCGAGACCGTCGCGCGTGGCACCGCGAGAACGCGCCGGCAGAGGCCGGTCAGCGCCACGACGGCGACCGCCGTCGTGGCCCACGAGCCGACGGGCACGATGAGCCACGACGCGACGACGAAGGCGAGCAGCAGGCGACGGCTCCAGGCAAAGCGGTGGCCGTCGACGAGGAGCGGCGCTGACGTGAAGGCCACCCAGTGGAACCAGCCGCTCCCGGGCACGAGGAGGAGCCCGAGCCCGAGGGCTGTGCCGCGGATGACATGAGCCTCGGACGGGCGCCGCCCGGCGGCGACGAAGACAACCGCCACTGCCGCCGCCGCGACGATGGCGAGCGGAAGCCAGATCGCGGCAAGCGACGTCTGCCAGAGCGACTGAACCGGAGGGAGCGTGCCGAGCGTCCGGAGGATCGCCAGGTACGACTCCCACTCGCCGTAGCCCACGGCCGCGCCCAGCGCCGTGAAGACGGCCGCCCACGCCGTCGCCGCCCATCGCCGCTGGGCGAGCAGGACGAGCACGAAGACGGCCGGCGTGACCCGCAGGAGCACCGCGAGCGCGAGGCCGGCTCCTGCCAGCCGGTCGTTTCGCGATCCGACGACGAGCACGAGGCCGGCGAGGACGAACAGGTTCACCTGGCCGACGAACACCGTGATCCACAGGGCTCCCAGGCCGAGCGCGATCCGCGGCACGCGCCGTGCCGTCGGCACCTCGTCGAGCAGGCGAAACGCGAGAAGGACGGCCGCCACCCCGGCAGCCGTGAAGATGGCGAAGCCGACGGCCTCCGGGAGCGCGGTCAGCGGTGCCATGACATGGGCCAGGAACGGCGGGTACACGTAGGTCCGGCCCACTCCCCACTGGTCCGCGCCGAGCGCCAGTGTCGCTGCGTACGCGCTCCCGCCCGCGGCGACCGACTTCCCGGCGCTCCAGTAGATGTCGAAGTCCCACCCGATTTGTCCCGCGATCGACAGCAGGCCGTTCGCGACGCCCAGGAGGACGAAATAGAAGCCGAGCCGGCGGTCGATCCAGGCGAACCGGTCCCGCGACGGCCACGCACCGACTCCCCGGGTCCACGCGGCCCGGGTCCCACCAGCCATGTCACCCACGGTCGGGCCTCAGGCTGAGTCGAAGCGCACGGTATCCCCGGGGCGCACCCCAGCCGCGCGCGCGGCTCCGGCCCCCACCTCGAGGCAGCCCTTCGCGCCGCGAACCCACCACACCACATCGCGCCAGGGCCGGAGATGCTCGCGGACCGTCACGACCCGCCAGGTCCCTGGCTCATCTGTCGCGGCAAGAAACACAGCGTCGATCGGAAAACGCATGAACAGCATGTGGATGCTCGCGTCGCCGGGGAGCCACAGCCCCTCGCCGTCATCGAGGCGCGGCCGACCCATGAGGCCGAGGAAACGACGCCAGATCGACCGCGCAGGCCTCACGCGGCTGGCGAGGACGTCGTCGCCCGCCGTCGTGCGTACCAGGAAGCCGTCACGGGCCATGCCCGCGCCGCCGGACGCTCCGCCGGACGCGCCCCCGGGCAGGCCCCCATGGATCGTCATAGCCTGAGCGTACCCGGCCGCTCGCGCCCTGCCTAGACTCCGACGAGGTTCGTCATGATGAGGATGATGGCGGGCCCCAGGATCACCACGAACAGCGCCGGGAAGATGCAGCCGACGAGCGGCAGAAGCATCTTGATCGGCGCCTTGGCGGCCATCTCCTCTGCGCGCTGGCGCCGCTCGATGCGCAGCTGCTCGGACTGGACCTGCAGCACCTTGCTGATCGACACGCCGAGCTGCTCCGCCTGGATCACTGCGCCGATGAAGCTCGTAAGCGCCGGGACCTCGGTGCGGGCAACGATCGCTCGCAGCGCCTCCCGGCGCGTCTTGCCCATGCGGATCTCGGCCAGTCCCCGGCGGAACTCGTCGGGGAGCGGCCCGCGCATCTTCTCGGTGACCTTGGCGAGCGCGGCGTCGAAACCCAGGCCGGCCCGGACGGAGATGGTCAGGAGGTCGAGCGTGTCGGGAATGCCGCGCAGGATCTGGCGCTGCCGCCCCTTGATCCGGCGGCCCAGCCAGAACTCAGGGGCCATGAAGCCGATCCCGATCGCGAGCACGCCCATGGCGATGCCGAACATCGGGTTCTGGTCCACCACGCCGAACACGACGAAGGCGATCACAGCCACCACGAGGGCCACGACGGCCTTGAGACCCAGGAACTCCGACGTACCCATGTTCGCGGGGTTCCCCGCCATCGCCAGCCGCCGCTCTGTACGGCCGACCTGTGTCGAGCTGGTGAACCGGCCTGCAACGCCCGCCAGCCGCTGGGCGATCGGGCGGACAGTCCGCTCGAAGAGCGGCTGCTGCAGCTCCAGCTCCTCGAGGCTGCGGACCTGCACCGTCCCCAGCTGACTGAGCCGCGCCTGGACTGGATCCGTCTGGCGCCCGCTGGCAATGCCGACCACCGCCAGGACCATGCCACACGCTCCCAGCGCCGCAATTGCGATCATCGTGGGTGAGACGTCCATCGACCTAGACCTCGATGTCGACGATTTGGCGGATGATGAGCACACCGATCATCATGGAGAAGCCGGCGAGCGCGAGGATGCACACGCCCAGCGGGAGCCCGAGCAGCTCCGGGGGCTTCTGGAACATCGGCTCCAGGAAGGTCGGAGCGATCAGGAAGATGATGCCGGTCAGGCCGATCGGCAGGAAGGCGACCAGGTAGCCAGACATGCGCTGCATCGCCGTGAGCGAGCGGATCTCGCCCTTGATGCGGACGCGTTCACGGATCGTGTGGGAGATCGTGTCGAGGATCTCGGCCAGGTTCCCGCCGACCTGGTGCTGGATCGCGATGGCGGTCACCATGAGCTCGAGGTCGTCCGAGCGCACCCGCCGGACCATGTTCTCGAGGGCCACGTCGAAGGCCAGCCCCAGGTTGACCTCGCGAATGACCCGGCCGAACTCGATGTTGATCGGCGGGCGCGACTCGCGGACCACCAGCTCGATGGCCTGCAGGAACGAGGAACCGGCGCGCAGCGCGTTCGCGATGAGCGTGATCGTATCCGCGAGCTGGCCGTTGAACGCCTTCAGCCGCTTGGACTTGCGATGGCCGAGCCAGAAGCGAGGGAGGAGAAAGCCGATAACGGCGCCGACGATCCAGGCCACCGGGTTCGCAAGCATCGGGAAGACGGGGCTGAGGAGGATGAACACGAGGGGCACACCCAACGTGACACCGATCCAGATCGCCAGGTACTCGCTGACCCTGAGCTTGAGGTCGGCACGGGCAATGTCACGGGCGAGGTTGGCTCCGAATCCCCGCTGCTCGAGGCCACGGTTGAGCTGGGCGAGGGCCGCCGATCCCTGGATGATGTCTCCCAGCGAGACGGAGCTTCCCTTCTTGTCCGGTGTGTCCTGCTTCTGCGTCGCGTAGCGCTCCAGCCGATCCTCGAGGGACGGCCGGCCCATCCCGGCCAGGCCGAGCGCGATCAGGATGACCGCAAACGCGGCGACGGCGGCGAGCCCGATTGCCATGGGGTTCACGACCAGCGCTCCCGTTAGGTCGAGTACCCGAAGAGGCCCTGGGGCAGGTGGATACCCGCCACCTCGAACTTCTCGGTGAACTTCGGGCGGATCCCCGTGGGGCGAAGGCGGCCCTGGATCCTGCCGTCCACGATCCCCGTCTGCTCGAAGACGAAGACGTCCTGCATGACGATGACGTCACCTTCCATCCCCTGGACCTCGGTGATCGCTACGATCTTGCGGGTTCCGTCCTTCAGGCGGTTCTGGTGGATGATGAGATCGACCGCAGCGGCGGTCTGCTCGCGGATCGCGCGGAGCGGCAGGTCCACGCCGGCCATCAGCACCATGGTCTCGAGACGGGCGAGCATGTCCCGAGGGCTGTTGGCGTGACCGGTGGACATGGAGCCATCGTGGCCGGTGTTCATGGCCTGCAGCATGTCGAGCGCCTCGCCGCTGCGCACCTCGCCGACGACGATGCGGTCGGGCCGCATCCGGAGGGCGTTCCGCACGAGTTCGCGGATCGGAACGGCACCCTTGCCTTCGATGTTCGACGGCCGGGACTCGAGGGTGACCACGTGCTCCTGGCGGAGCTGGAGCTCCGCTGCGTCCTCGATCGTGATGATCCGCTCGTCGTCCGGGATGAACGACGAGAGGACGTTGAGCGTGGTCGTCTTGCCCGAGCCCGTGCCGCCCGAGACGAAGAGGTTGAGGCGGGCCTGCACGCAGGCGCGCAGGAACTCGAACATCTCGGCCGTGGCCGTGCCGAACCGGATGAGATCGTCGACCTGGAACGGCGAGGTGGCGAACTTCCGGATCGTGAGCACCGGGCCCACCAGGCTCAGCGGCGGGATGATCGCGTTCACGCGCGAGCCGTCGTGCAGACGGGCGTCCACCATCGGCGAAGCTTCATCGATCCGCCTTCCGATAGGGGCGATGATGCGGTCGATGATGCGCATGACGTGATCCTCGTTCTGGAAGACCACGTTCGTCATCTCGATCCGGCCCTCGCGCTCGATGTACACCTGGCGCGGGCCGTTGACCATGACTTCGGTAACCGTCTCGTCGCGGAGGAGCGGCTCGAGGGGCCCGAGGCCGATGATCTCGTCGGTGATCTGTTCGAGCATCCTCACCCGCTCTGCGCGGGTCAGGGCCAATCCTTCCTCTTCGACGATCCGGCCGAAGACCTCCTCGATCTGCCGGCGGACTTCGACCTGGTTCTCGAGATCCAGGCGAGGATCGAGTTCCTGGACTACGCGGCCCTGGATGCGGAACTTCAGGTCCCGGAACGACTCCCGGACGGACGTCTGGGCCAGCGTTCGCGGCGGGGCCTGGCCGCCCGGGGCGTACGAGCCGGCCACGGGTGGCGGCACGACCGCCGTACCCGCGCCCGGGGCCGCGGGTCGCGCGTTTTCGATGCGTCGGAGCAGGGACATCGCTCAGTGCTCCCTCTGGGTCACGGCACCAGGCCGGGTCATGGACATTGCGCTCGCTCCCTCACCGCCACGCGAAGAGCGATCGCCGAACGGGCTGTTGCTTCTTCGTTGCCCGGTGCTCGATCTGCTCGCCGCAGACGGCTCGCGCGAGCTTGACGATGTCCTGGCTGACGGGGGTTTCGCGATTGCCGATCACGAACGGCACGCCGCGGTTCAGGGCGTAGACGACGTTCCGGCCGTCGCTCACGATGGAGTGATCCACCTTGCGCCCGATCGAGTGCTCGACATCCGCAACGCGGATACCGAGCGTGGAGTCGGCACGGTTGAGCACGAGCTTCACCTTGCCGTTCTCGTAGCCCAGCTGGTCGGCCACCTCGAAGAAGAGCCGCAGGTTCTTGATGCTGGTGATCTCGAGCGTGAAGACCGTCAGGATGAGGTCCGACACGTCAAGGACCGTCAGCGTCATGTCGTTGAACCAGGGCCAGGCATCCACGACGACAAGGTCGTGCGTTTCCCGCAGACGCTCCAGCACGCGGCGGACGTAGGGGGCGGTGATGAGCTCGGCCGTCTCAGGGGTCGGCGGAGCGAGCATCACCTGGACGCCGGAGCTATGGGTCACGAGGGCTGTCTCGAGCGACTCGGGCTCGCCGGCCGCCATCTCCGGGACCAGGTCGGCGATCGACTTCGCGCGTGAATTGAGGTTGAGGAGCACGCCTACGTCACCGAACTGGAGGCTGGTGTCGACCAGCGCAACCCGCTTCCCCAGGGTCTCCTGGGCGGCCACCGCGAGGTTCACCGCGATCGTCGTCCTGCCCACGCCGCCCTTGGGCGAGAAGACGGTCACGATCGTTCCCGGGACCGCCTCTCCTGGCGATGCGGCCGTTGCGGTCGCGGCCGCTCCGGGCCGCTCGGCGATTCGGCCGAGCTTCTCGCGCTCCCGCGCGTAGACCTGGCGGATCGACGCGGCAAGCTCGTCCGCGCCGAAGGGTTTGACCAGGAACTCGCGTGCGCCCGCGAGCATGGAGCGACGGAGATAGTCGGCTTCGCCCTGGACGCTCATCATGATCACGGCGGCGCCGGGGACACTCGACGACAGCTGCTCGGTGGCCGCGATACCGTCCATTCCGGGCATATTGATGTCCATGAGGACGATATCGGGGACCAGGCGGACGCCCGCCTCGATGGCCTCGGGGCCCGAGGCAGCCGATGCCACGACCTCGATGTCGGGCTCGAAGCCGAGCAGCTTCGTCAGGTGCTCTCGCGTCTCCGGGATGTCATCGACGATGAGCACCCTGATCGGGCCGGCCACGGTGGTCACCGGATGGGCTCTGCCGCCAGCGGGAACGGCGGCAGGACGCCGTACTTCTCGATGAGGGTATTGAGGGTGATGCCCCCTGTCTTGTCGGGAGGCAACTCCCGGTCGGCGGGCGACCGCAGGACGAGGCTCACGGTGAGCTCGGGCGCGTCCATCGCCCTGACCTGGGCGAACTTGATCACCTCTGCCTGCTCGGGCGTGACCGCGACGATGACGATCTGTTCCTGCCCGGTGAGCCCGACGCCCGGGGACTGGGGCGTCGAGCCGGTCGATCCGTCCGGCGCGGGTGTCGGCGCCGCGGTCTGGCCGGTCTGGCCCTCCGGGACCCCGACGAGCGTGGCCAGGACTTCGACATTCTGGATGACGTTCTTCACCGTCAGCTGAGGTCCACCCGGCATCTCGAACGGCGGATCGCCGGCCTCCTTGCCAGGCAGGAGCGAGGTGACCTTGAAGCCGACGATGATGTCAACCCGGTCGCCCGGCTGGATGATTGTGCCGACGCCGGTGGCCTGATCGACGCGGATGGCCATGGCCCGGAGCCCCGACTTCAGCGCCCGCAGCACGTCATCGCCGCGCGCGGTTGCGCCACTCGCGAAGTCCGAGGACCGGAGGATCTCGCCCGTGCGAATGTCACGCCGCACGACGCGGCCGGTGATGCTCGAAGGATCGCCGAACCCGTCCGGGGGCGAGTCGGTGATGGCAATCTCCTTCGTCGCCAGGATGGTCGGAACGACCGTCGTGCCCAGCGGGATGTCCGTGGCTGCCACCACCACCTTGGTCGTGGTGGGTGGCGGGGGCGTGTTCTGTCCGCTCAGGTTCGAGCTGAGGAACAGCACGCCGCCGAATGCGGCCACGGCAAGAAGGATGCCGAGGATGAGGATGAGCCTGCTGGAGCGCTTCAAAGCAGTCCTCCTGACTGCGGAGGTGACAACACGCACCAATGTAGGTGGCGTCCGGCGAGGTGACGATCACACGAAAGGACCATGACCCTCACCCCCATCGTCATGGGCGACGCGCCCGGATCGAGGGTCAGGTATCGGCCCGGCGAATTCGATAGGGCGCCAGCCGGGTGTCCGGCTGGCGCCCTCTGGGCTCGTCGGGTTGAGAGCGAGGCTAGATCGACGTCCCGACGGTGTTCAGGATGCCGCTGATCTGGCCGCCGAGGAAGATGAGCGCAACGATGGCGACGATGGCGATGAGCGCCAAGATCAGTGCGTATTCGGCGAGTCCCTGGCCCTCCTCGCGGTCGAAGAGCGACAGGATGTACTGGACGAGCACGATGCCTACCTCCTTTCCCAGAGTCTCGATCCGTTGATCGGGCCTGCAGTATCGACTGGGGTGCCGGGTCGGTCCACTAGGAAACAAGTCCCGCCGCCGGTCCGTACCCGGCGGGCCGTCCGTGGGCCGCTCGGCGTGCAGAATCGCACCCGGTCAGATGCTCGACCCGATCATCTGCAGGTACGAACTCAAGTTCGTACCAAAGAACGCCAGCGCGACGATACAGGCGAGGGCGATGAGTGCCAGGATCATGGCGTACTCCGCCAAGCCTTGGCCTCTCTCGCGCTCGATCGCCTCGAGAACGAGATGCGCCATGAGGGACCACCTCTGGTGCTCCGTGGCCCATACGGACCGGATGATTGCCTGCGGGTCCCGACGATAAGTGCCGGTATCCCGCAGCGGAACCGTAGCCCACGCCCGAGGCGCAGGACAACCACCCGACAGTCCCACTGGGCCGTGGTCCCCGGAGCCGCCCGACGGTGCGCGCACGCCCCGCAGAGGCTGCGCGACTTCAGGTGCCTGCAGGCACCTGCACGAGCACGTCCAGGCGACGGCCCTCCTCGGCCAGCGCCACCTCGATGCCGGCCGAGGCGGCCCGTTGCTGGATTTCGCGCCAGACCGAGGCCGGCAACGCCCGTCGCCGGACGACGGCCTCCTCTGCTGCGTACAAGGCCGCGGCCTCGCCGTCCTGCTGTTCCTGGATCATCGCCGCGAGCTGGGGCAGGATCTCCTCCGCCGGACCCGCGATCGCGCGATCCGACGACGACGCGGCCTCCGGGGGCGTTTCCTCGGCGACCTCCGTCGGCTCGGGTTCTGGCGGGTGAACGGTGCTGAGGCGCGCCCGCAGCTCGTTCTCGGACCAGTCGAGCTGTACATCCATCCGAATCGGGGTGGTCGAGAGGAGGCCAGTCATGCCCTCGTCGAGGATGCGAAAGACGGCGCTCTCGAGGTCGGGCGGCAGTCGCCTGTCTACGCCGAGCGAGTCGAACGTGACCGGGACTCGCGCCCGACGCCCCCGGTCGCGCGCAGCGCGCCGAAGCGTCGGCAGGAGGCCGAGGTCGTCGAGCACCATGGGACGCACGTCGAAGATGAAGGTCTTCGTCGCCTCCAGCGTCCGCTGGACCATCGCAACAAGCGTGCCGGCCTCTTCCGCGCCGCGCTGCGGGTCGCGCTCCATGAGACGCTGCACGATCTGGGCCTGGAGGACGATGTTCGTCAGGCTCTGGGCCGGCCCATCGTGCATGGCCCGGGCGATCTCGCGTCGGAGGTCCTCCTGGGCGGAGAGGATGGCGCGGGCCACCGCCGGCGGCACGTCGGCCGTGCCGGCCGCTCCTCCGGCCGTTCTTCCGGGAGTCATGCCGCCTTGGGCGGCCTCTGCGTCCTCCATGCTTTCCCCCGTGCCGGTCGTGGGCGCCAGGGTTTCGAGGAGACCGCCGAGGCTCTCACGGAACCTGGTAAGCGTTCTCTGCTTGCCGGCGAGGACATCGACCTGGGCTTGCATGAGGGCGGCGCGCCCCGCGAGCGTCACGAGCTGGGTCGTGGCCTCCCGCACCTCCGCGGGGTCCGCATCAGGCCGGCCCTGGAGGGCTGCCAGCCGGTCGGCGGCCTGCAGCCGGCGCTGCTCATGGCGAGATGCCTCGGCGCCAGCCGCCTGCTCGAGCAGGGTGATCTCGGCGAGCTCGGTGTCGAGCCGGTCGACCTGGCTCCGCGCCTCCGCCAGCGCCCCGGCGATCGCTCCCGTCTGGTCGGTCACTCAGTCCTCCGGGATGCGGATCCAGCCCTGCTTCATCGCGTAGACGACGGCCTGCGTGCGGTCGTTCACCGACAGCTTCCGGAGGATGCTGCTCATGTGGTTCTTGACCGTCTGCTCGCTGATCGACAGGGCGTAGGCCACCTGCTTGTTGGTCATGCCCTGCGCGATGTTGTCAAGGATCTCGACCTCGCGGGGGGAGAGCGGCGCGAAGATCGGCTGCGACTCCTGCCCGTAGATGGCAAGCTCGCGGAACTCCTTGAGGACCCTGCTGGCGACGGCAGGGCGTGAGAAGACCTTGTCGTTGATGAGGTACTCGCCGTTCCGGACCCGGCGGACGATCATGACCAGGTCGTCCGGCGAAACCTCCTTCAGGATGAACGCAGCGGCGCCTGCCTTGATCGCGTCGAAGAGCGATTCCTCGTCCTCGACCTGGGCAAGGACGATGATCCCGGCGCTCGGGAGGAGGCGCTTGATGCGCGAGGTCGCCTCGATGCCCCCGGGCGCCGGAAGCGACAGGTCCATCAGGATGATGTCGGGGGTCGTCTCCGCCGCGAGATCGATGGCCGAGTGCGCGTCGTCGGCTTCCCCGACCACCTCGAGGTCGCGTTCCCGGCTCAGCGTGTCGCGCAGCCCCAGGCGGAAAAAGGGGTGGTCGTCAACGACGAGAATCCGGATCTTGTCAGCGTTGCGACGGTCAGGCCCTCCCCGACGCCGCTCCGGCCCTCCGAAAGCCCCGGGCATACTCCTACCTCCTCTCCGTGCCGCCGGGTAGGAGGACGCGAATCCGCGTGCCTCCGTCCGGCCTGGAAATCGATCGACAGGCGAGCGCCGATGAGGTCCGCCCGCTCTCGCATGAACCGCAGCCCGAAGCTGCGGGAACCGCGCGACGTAGCAGCCTGCGCGGGATCGAACCCGCGCCCATCATCCGTGATCTCCAGGATCCAGTCGCGCCCGATCTCGCCGGCGGATGTGCGACGGTCACCCGGCCCGCGTGCGCCACCCGGCCCGCCAGCGTCCCCGCCTGCGGACGCGTCCTCACCCAGGCGCGTGACGATCCGGACGTAGCGCGCGTGCGCGTGGCGCCGGATGTTCTGGAGTGCCTCTTGGACGATCCGGAGGATGACGGTTTGCTGGGTATCTCCCAGGGCGTCCGGCGGCGCCGCGAGGTCTACGTCGACTTCCGCGCCCGTAGCGTCGGCCAGGCCGTCCGCATGGTCGCGGATCGCTCCATAGAGCCCGATCTCGTCGAGGAGGGGCGGGCGCAGCTGGGTGATGAAGGTCCGGACGTCGGCCAGCTCGCGGCGCAGGCGATCGCGGAGGAACCGCATCTCGCCACGCGCCGCCGTCGGGTCGCGATCCTGGAGCCGCTCGATGTACTCGACCTGGAAGATCGCGTTGGTCAGCGCCTGTGCAGGCCCATCATGAACCTCTTGCGCCAGCCGCTGCCGTTCTGCCTCTTGCGCCTCGACCACGCGGACCTGGACGTCCGTGGGCAGCTCGGGGTCGCCTCCCGGCACGAGCGAGTTGTCACCGTCGTCGAGGAAATGCTGCGTTCGCTCAAGGTGGGCGGCGGCCAGCTCCAGTTTCGCCAGGTCGGCCTGCCGGCCCTCGCCCCCGAACTCCCGCGGCGTACCCTCCCCGCCGACGGCGCACAGCTCGCGGTAGCGCTCCACCGTGGCGCGCAGCTGGCCGGCAGCAGCGCCGATGAGGCGTCGAGCCTCCTCGTACTGTTCCTCGAGGCGGCGCGCGCCCGGCTCGGCGCTGAGTTCACGCTCCATTGACAACCGAGTATAGGCCCTCCGAGCGGCTGCGCCGGACCTGGGAGTCATGGCATGTCACGCGGCCGTGTCGTCACGGGCAATCGATACGATAGACACGGACGTCCTCAAGCGACGCGGGGACGGCGCCCGTCCCAGGGTCGCGGAGGCTCACCGGCTGGAAGCACGCAGCGGTGGGATCGCCGCCAGACAGGATCGCCGGCCAGCGGTCCTCGTCGTCAGTCGAGGTGACGAGCAGGCGGGCGTCGAACGTCCGCGCCAGGTCGACCACGCTGGACGGGGGCTCGTCCGGAAGGGCGAGCGCGGGGATGCGCCACGCCTCGGCGGCCCAGACGGGGTGGTCGGCGATGACGGGCCCGCCTCCAGATCCAGCGCCGCCCGGGGCCGGCTCGAGGAGGTTCGATCCGGCGAGAACGCGCGCAAGATCGCGATGTCGCTGGTCCGTCTCGCGGGCCAGGTTCCCGAGCGTGGCAACCGAGAGGAGCATGAGCGGCGTCGCGACGGCCACCACGAGGAGCGGCCCCAGCCAGGCCACCGGCCGAGTCCAGCCCAATCGGCGGCCGAGTTGCGCGATGCCGATGTCGAGCGCACGGATGCAGGCGACGAGGAGGAGCACGTGAACCGGGCCGGCGGCATGGAGGAAGGTGCCCCACCGGGTTGCGACCGGGAAGGCGAGCGTGGCGACCGCGAAGATGAGGATGCTCAGGGCGAGGAGCGGCCGGAGCGCGTCACCGCGGCCGGTCCAGGGGAGCGTGAGGAGACCGATGAGCCCGACGGGGATTCCGGGGACGACCAGGACCAGGAGGAGGTTGTGCAGGAAGCCGTCGACTCGTGCGCTCACGAGCGCCGCAGACCCCTGTGCGAGGTAGCGAGCGAGCGTCGGCTGATCCTGCCAGGCGAACACGTCAAAGCCGGTGACAGAGAACGCATTGGCCGCAGCCTGGCCGGGTAGCGGGGTGCCGAAGACGAGCAGGTCGCGCAGGGCCCACGGGGCGAACACGACGATCGCGACGGCCGCCGGCAGCAGGATGCGCCGGATGCGGATCCCCCGGTCGGGCTTGTGACGGCCCGGATCCCACCAGGCGAGCGCTGCCCAGACGAGGGCGAGCCAGATCGCCTCGTTTCTCGTGAGAGCCGCCAGGCCGAGCAGGGCCCCGAGCGCCAGAAGCCGGGGGTCGCCGGCACGTGCGCCGCGCGGGTCGCGCAGGAGCCGGGTCATCAGGAGGCACGCGGCGAGGGCAAGCACCGTGAACGGCATCGTCGAATCGGTCAGGGCGCTGTGGGTCACGAGCGGGCCGTAGACGGCGGCGGCGATGCCGGTCCCGATTGCGAGCGTCCGCGCCCGGCCCGCCGGGAGGGCGCTCTCCGCCGCGACATCCACAGCCAGCCGCCACGCCAGGACCGGCACAATGGCGCCGACCATCACGGCCGCGACCTGGCCGGCCCGGAATGTCGTTCCGAGCACCGCCATGGGGACCGCGGCCAGGAAGGTCGGGAGCGGAAGCCACACCTCGAATGCCGGGCGGGGCAGCACCAGGGGCGCGGTCTGGTAGCTCCACAGCGCATCGCTGACGAGGCCCCGGCCCTCGAGGAGGTTGCGGGCGACGCCGAAGTAGTACGCCGTGTCCTCCGGGACCGGGAAGCTGATCATGGCGGCCGCCCACGCGCGCACGGCAAGCGCGAGGGCAAAGACGGCCGCTGCGGTGAGCCACGCCTCGCGAGTTGTCGGGGCGAACGAGCTTCTCGCGGTGGATGCCCGGGCGCTCGCGCTCATGGGCCGGCCTCGCAGCGCCGGTCGCCCGGGTCCACGCACACCGGATAGAGCGCCGCCTCGAGGGCACCGTCGCCTGTTCCGGGGATCGTGAACACGGGCGCGCCGATCCAGGCGGGCCGCTGTGATCCGTCGAGCAGCGGCGCCAGCGACCGAACCGCACCATCCCGTTCGACGATGATCCAGCGGATGTCGTACGCGCGAGCGGCTTCCTCGATCACCGGCAGCGGGTCGTCCGGGGTGACCACGCCACCCCTGCCCGCGACGTACCGGTAGCCGGCGGTGTCGGTGGCCATGATGCGATCGTCCACCGACGCACCCGCCGTGTCGAGGCCCTCCGCGATCGCCTCATGTCGCTGCCGGCGCGCATCCCACGTCGTGCGGGCGTCCAGGGTGGTGAGGACGGCGACCCCGGCGACGAGCACACAAGTGGCCACGACGAGAAGTCCGGCCATGCGCTCGCTGTTCCATCCGGCGCGCCTCCCCGCGAGGATCGCTCCGGTGACAGCGATCGATTCCACGGCCAGAACGTACACGTGCGGGGCCAGCGCGACGGAAGCGTGAAGGAACATGCCGTTCGGGACGTGGATCGCGAAGAACACGACGGAGACCACCAGGAGGACGCCGGCGAACGCGAAGGCGGGGCCGAAATCCGGCGAGCGACGACGGCGCCAGGCCCCGGCGACCGCGAAGGGGACCAGGATCACGCCGCACACCAGCCCGCCGAACACCGCGAGCGCTTGCCAGAGGGCCAGCGCGCGGCTCGCGACCAGCGACGCGAGCCCTTGGGCCAGGACGGCATCGAGGGTGCGCTCTGCGGTCACGGAGTTGAGGTCGGCAAAGGAGCGCAGCCACAGCACGCCCGCCGCGGTCGACGGGGTGGGGCTGCCGAAGACTGCGACCTGGCGGAGGTACCAGGGCGCCACGACAAGCAGGAAAAGCCCGGCGCATCCGAGCGCCACGGTCCAGCGGATGCGGGCGGGACCCCGCCAACGGTCCCATGCGAAGGCCGCGACCGGCGCCGCGGCGAGGAGGATGCCGTCCGTCCGAGCGAGCGTGGCGAGCCCCACCAGGAGGCCGGCCAGCGCGAACGACCATGGGTGCCCTTTCAGCCCGCGGGCGCTGAGCCAGAGGGCCCCGCCACCCAGGACCATGGTCAGGGCCACGTTGTCCGGTTGCGCCGTAAAGACGGTTGCGGCCGCCGGGACGGCGCCGAGAAAGCCCGCTCCGAGCCGCACGGTCCGGGAGGCGCCGGCGTCGCGGGCGATGGCCCAGGCGAGCGGCGCAGCAAGCGCCCCGATGAGAACGAATGGGACCAGGGAGGCGCCGATGGAGGGACCGAAGAGCCAGATGAAGGGCACCTGGACCATCGAGGCCAGCGGCGCCCAGTGCGGATTGCTCGGCACCGGCAGGTGCGGGTCCGCCGGGATGCGGCCGCCCACCTCGATGAACGTCCAGAGGAAGTCGACGTTGAACCCGCGGCCCGACGCGACGCTCCGCGCGACCTCGACGTAGTAGGCCCCGTCCGGATAACCCGGATCGGGGTACGTCGCCGCGAGAATGGAGCGCACGACGAGGGCCAGTGCGAACAGGGCGAGCGGCTCGGTCCACCGGGCGGCCGGAGCGGACCCCGCAGGTCCCCCTGCGTCCATGGCCTGTCTCGCCCTCCTGCCTACTGCCCGACCGCGCAGCGGGCGTCGCCGGGCGTGGTGCAGACCGCATAAAGCGCGGCGCGGAGCAGGGCGGCGCTCCCTTCCGCCTCGGTCAACCCGGCTGGCACGGTCGCCAGCGGTGCCGAGATCCAGGCGGGCCGGGCGCTCCCATCGAGCACCGGGCGAAGTGCCGGCACGACGTGCTCGCGCTCGATCACCAGCCAGCGGATGCCGTAGTCGCGTGCTGCCTGCTCGATCACGGGGAGCGGGTCGTTCGGGGTGATAACGCCGGCGACCCCGTACCGGTACCAGAAGGCGCCGGGGTCCGGGCTCATGACCCGGTCGGCTAGCGGGAGGGGCCGTGCGGCGACGAGCGCGGCTCGGTCTTGCGTCTCGGCGTTCCACTCGGCCGCGAGCCGAACTGTCGCCAGCCCGGCGAAGACCCACGCCACGGCCACAACGAGCACCGCCAGGTTGCGCGTGGCACGCGGGACGTCCCACCCGGACCTGCGGGCGGCGACCCACGCGACGGTGGCTTCCAGGCCGACGAATGCCAGGAGGTACGCGTGCGGGACGAGTGCGAGCCCGGAGTGGAGCGCCATCCCGAACGGGACGTGGACTGCGAAGACGAGTCCGCAGAAGAGGAGGAAGGTGATCCCATAGGTCACCCACGGGATGAAGGCGCAGTCGGCTCGCCGGCGCCATGCTCCGGCGAGACCAAGAGGGACGAGGAAGAAGAGAAGCGGCGTCCCACCGATGACGACGAGCGCGGCGACGAATCCGCCGATCCGGCTCGCGAGGAGCGATGCGGGACCCTGGGCGAAGAACGTGGCCAGGGTCGTCTCGTCGCTTGCGCTGAAGAGCTGCTGGTAGTCGCGCAGCCACAGGATTCGGCCGCTCGCCGACGAGGGCGTGATCGAGCCGAAGACGGCCAGGTCGCGCAGCAGCCAGGGCACCACGACCAGGAGGAACAGCCCGAAGCACGCGAACGCCGCGCCCCAGCCGATCCGGGGCAGGTTGTGGTCACTGCCGCTGCCGTCGGCGCGCCGCGGTCCCCATCGTGCCCACTGTTCGGCCACGAACGCGAGGGCGAACGGCACGCCGAGCAGGAGACCATCGGTGCGCGAGAGCGTGGCCATCCCGACGGCCAGGCCACCGAGCGCGAAGGCCCGCCGGTCGCCCCGGAGTCCGCGCGAGCACGCCCAGAGTGCCAGGGCGCCCAGGACCATGAACAGCGCGTAGTTGTCCGGCTGCCCCAGGTATGCCGCCGCGGCGCCCGGGAGGATCATGAGAACCCCCGCCGGCACGCTCACGCGATCGGCGAGCCCCGCGTCCCGGCCGATCACGTAGGTGAGCGGGGCGGCGATTGCGCCCAGGATCCAGAACGGCAGGCTCGAGGCGAGCGCCGTCGGACCCAGGAGCCAGATGAAGGGCACCTGCACGACCGATGCCAGCGGCATCCAGTGGGCGTTCGACGGGAGCGGGAGCGCGGCCACGGCGGGCAGGTGACCGCCGACGTCGACAAAGTTCCACAGGAACGGCACCTGGAAGCCGGTTCCCGCGGCAAGCTCGCGGGCGACTGCCACGTAGTAGAAGGAGTCGGGGTAGGCGGGGTCCGGGAACGCAAGCCATGTCGCCACGCGCGCGACAAAGGCGGCACCGAAGAGGGCGAGTGCCGTCACGACCGCGCCGCTGCCGGTGCGGTGTTGCGTGCGCGCACCGAGGCTCGTCACGGCGGCTGATGCTACCAACGGCGCCACGCGCCGAACAGGGTACGATCGTCCGGGCCCCGCCCGGACCGCCCGGACCGAGTGTGTCCTGGTGCTATGCTCCCGTCCGAGCCGTGCACGACGCCCTCGTCCCCCTCCGGTCTCCCTCGCCGCTGGTCGCCCGGCGCCTGCCGTTTGCCGCGATCCCCCGCTCCGCCTGGGATCGATTGCTCGCCGCAACAGCCCGGCCGACGCCGTTCAATCGATGGGCATTTCACCGCGCCTGGTGGGACGCGTACGGCGCCGCCGCCCACGAGGACTACATGGTGTGCGTACCGGTCGACGCTGCCGGCGCCGTGGAGCGGGCCCGGGATGGCGCACCGGGCGGAGGCGGTGCTTCGGTTGACCCCGCCGGGATCGTTGCCATCGCCCCGCTCATGCACCGCCACGAAGTCGAGCCCGACGACGCGATCACGCGCACGACGCTCCGCCACGAGGCCGGGCTCCCGTCGACGCCGGTATCCCCGACGGCCAAGGCCGTCTTCTTCGGCGCCAGCTACCACGCGGACTATGCCACGCTCCTCTGCGCGCCGGAGGACCTCGGGGCGGCCGCGGCGGCCGTCGTGGACGCGCTCGCCGCCGGTCCCGATCTCGCGCACGGTACCCAGGACTGGGACGTCGTGGATCTCCGGCGACTGCGCCGGGACGACCCGGCGCTCGAGGCGCTCGACGGAGCCTTCCGGACGGCTGCCCCCGAACACGGCTGGTCGGTCGTGCAGGAAGCCGAGGATGTCTGCCCGGTCCTGCATCTCTCGACCGGCGATTGGGAGACGTACCTGGGCTCGCTCGACTCCAAGGACCGGCACGAGATCCGGCGCAAGATCCGGCGGGCGGAGGCAGCCGGGGAGGTCCACTTTGAGACGATCGCCGATCCGGCGGACTTCGTGGATGCGTTCGTCGCCATCCACCAGGCCCGATGGGGCGAGGACGGGCTCTTCCCGGACACGGAAGGCGGCGCTCGCAGCCGTCGCTTCCTGGCTCGCCTTGCGGCTCTCGAGGGCCCCGGCGGGCAGCTCTCGCTCGGTCGCCTCCTGGTGGGAGACCAGACCGTCTTCGCCAGCGCGGCCTTTCACGATGGCGCCACCGCGTACTTCTACAACGCGGGTTCCGCGCCAGCAGCGCGAAACCTGTCACCCGGTGTGATCGGCGTCGCCTGGTACCTTCGCGACCGCCTGGCGGCGGGCTGCCGCACGTTCGACTTCCTTCGCGGCAGCGAGCCGTACAAGTACGAGTGGGGTGCGGTGGACGAGGCAATCCACCGGGTGCTCGTGACACGAACTCGATCCTGATGACGAGACCCGCCGCCGACGACCCGTGCCTCGAACTGGCCGAGCGCCCACCGCTGCCCGAGGGCCGCCCCATACGAATCGCGGAGATCCTCGCCACCGGCACGAACGGCGGAGCCCAGGAGCACCTCTACTCGCTGCTCGTCCGCCTCGATCGGACCCGCTACGAGCCGCTGGTCATCTCGCTGAGCGACGGCAGCACCGCGCGACGAATACGGGACGCAGGCTTTGCCACGTTCATCTTCGACGAGCCGGACGATGCGATCGCCGTGGGTACCGTGGCGGCGTACCTCGCCTCCCGCCCGCCGGACATCATCCACAATCACATGTTCCGCGCCGAGCTCGTCGGAACGCGCGCGGCGCTCGCGCTCGAGGAGCTCGGCGTAGTGCGGCCCTACATCGCGGGCACGGTCCACTCGAGCCGGATTCGAAGCGTGGATGATCGCGACGTTCTCCGCCGCCTCACGCCCCGCATGGACCGCCTGATCGCGGTCAGCCAGTCGATCATCGAGAAGCTCGAGCGGGAAGGGCGCACCGGAGCCCCGGTTTCGCTCATCTACAACGGCGTGGATCTCGAGCGATACGACCACCAGGAGGCGCACTGCACGCTCCCGGAGGACTACGGGTTCCCGCCGGACGTCCCGGTCACGGGGGTCGTGGCCCGGCTCGAGCCGGAGAAGGGGCACGCTACCCTCGTCGAGGCCTGGCCGGCGGTCCTCGACCGCGTGCCTGAGGCGCGTTTGCTCATCGTCGGCGAGGGGTCTCGGCGCGAGTCGCTCGAGGAGCGCTGCCGGGCGCTCGGACTCATCGGTGATGAGGCCGCGCCTCTGGTCGGCACGAGAGGGGCCCCGGAAGGCGCCCGTGTCATCTTCACGGGCCGCCGTGACGACGTGCCTGCGGTGACCGCAGCGCTCGACGTCGCGGTGCTGCCATCGTACCGGGAAGCCCTCGGGCTCTCGATCCTCGAGGCGATGGCGCTCAGCCGGCCGGTTGTTGCCTCGGCGGTCGGCGGGATCCCCGAGATGATCGAGCATGGCCGCACGGGGCTGCTGGTGCCGCCGCACGACGAGACCGCCCTGGCCGACGCGATCGTGCGGCTGCTGTCGAACCACCCGCTGGCCGACACGCTTGCCCGCGCCGCGCACGATCTCGTCCACGACCGCTTCTGCATCGAACGGATGGTGCGCGAGGTCGAGTCGGTCTACGACGAGGGCGCCGCCGAGATGGCCCGTCGTCGGGCAGCGTCCACGGCCGGGGATCAGGGCCCTCTGGGCGCCGGGGCCATGGCAGGGACCGCAGTCACACCCGCCGGCACCCAGGTTCGCTCGGCGTAGCCGGCGAGCCCGCCCTCGCAGGCCAGCCGCGCGTGGTACTCGCGGAGTGCCTGCTCCAGCTCGTCGCCTCCGCCGAAGAGCGCGGGGACCTGGCTCGCGTAAACGAGCACCCAGGCCCTCTTCCGGTCGAGGACACCGGTGATGTCGAGATACTCCGGCTCGAGCACGGACAAGGGGCCGGGACCTGCAAAGCCGGGACCTGTGCAACCGGGACCTGCAAAGCCTGGACCCGCGAAGCCGGACCACCACGCGTACGGGAAGTCCTCGTAGAAGCTGAGTTCGGCCCGTGCCGTGGTCAGCGCCACGGCTGCATCCCGGCAGAGCTGGTGGTCGACGTGATTGCCGACGGCCAGTGGGGCATAGACGCGCGAGGCCCGCAGGGAGGAGAGCGCCGAGCGGAGCGGCTCGATGGGCGGGTCATCACCGGGTCGAACCTCACCGAAGATGGAGGCATCGCCCTCGTACCCGCGGTACACGGCGTCCGGGAGGTCGAGCCACAGGATCCGGACGTCCGCGTCCCTGGCGAAGCGGCCGTCTTCGGCGCGTCGACTGGCGGCGATTGCATCACCGTCCGATTCGCCTCGCGCCCCGAAACCGAGGGCAGTCCGCTGGTACGCGGTGAGGCCGCCCGCCCCTGATGCACCGGAGTAGACCGTGACGATTGCCACCTCCTCGCCGTGCGCGCGCAGGACGGCGATGAGCCCGCCGCAGGAGAGCGCGGCGTCGTCCGGATGGGGCGCGATGAAGGCGTGCACGACGGGTCGCTCCGTCCCGCTGACTACCCAGGAAACCCGTGCCGGCCGACCAGCGGCACGAAGATGCAGGCCTCCATCCGCTGCTCCGCGTGGGTATCACCGGTGTGCGTGATGAGCCGGAGTTCCTGGCGGTCCCGGGGCCCGACCGGTATCACCAGCCTGCCACCGTCGGCCAGCTGGTTCACCAGCGGCGCGGGAACGGTCGGCGCCGCAGCGCCGACCACGATCGCGTCGTACGGCGCCCCGGGCTCGTAGCCCTCGCTGCCATCACCGACCACGCAGGTGATCCGGGCGCCGTAGCCCAGCTCGGCAAGCCGTGCCGCGGCTGCGGAGGACAAACCGTCATCGCGTTCGATCGAGATCACCGACGCGCCCAGCTCGGCCAGGATGGCCGCCTGGTACCCGGACCCCGTGCCCACGTCCAGGGCGCGCGGTGAGGTGCCGGGACGGGCCGCGCGCCAGCCGGGGATGTCGAGCGCCTGGGTCATGACAGCAACCATGAGCGGCTGGGAGATCGTCTGGCCGCACCCGATACCGAGCGCGGAGTCCGCATAGGCTCGCTCGATCGACCCGGCCGGAACGAAGCACTCGCGCGGGACCCGCCCGAACGCCGCCAGTACGGCGTCGTCGTGGACACCGCCGCCACGGAGCTGGTCGCGGACCATTGCCTGGCGGCGGGCCAGGAACTGGTCAGGGCTCTGCGTCTCGCCCTCCCCGCTCGTCGGCGCGCCTCGGGAGATCAGCTCGGCGCCGGCGAGGGGGTGCCTGCCGGCGTGGGCGTGACAGGCAGAGGCGTGGGTGTGGCGGGCGCCGGCGTTGGGCTCGGCAGCACGCTCGGGCTGACCTCGGAGGCGCCAGGGCTGCCCTGGCTCGGCGTGACCGACGCTGCCGGTGTCGCGGCAGGCGCGGCGCTGGGCACCGTGGTGAAGATCGGCGTGATCACGGGCGTGGGGGCCGGCTTCGGTCCCGTGATGCTCCCCTGGCCGAAGACGATCGCGAACAGGAACACCAGCCCGAAAACGACGGCCACACCCACGACCCACCATTTCGACACGGGGTCGTCGATGTACGGGAGCGTCTCGCCGCCCGGAGCGGCGGCCGTTGCCGGCGGCCGGCCCTTGCCTGCGACCTTGCCCGGGGCCGGCCGGGGGGCGGCCGCTGCCGGGCGACCTGGCGTGGCTCCGCTCGCGGCCTTGGCGCTCCCCGTGCCCGCTGCGCCGGCTGTCGCCTTCGCTCCGCCCGCGGGCGCCCCGGAGGGCGCACCCGCCCTCTCGGCGGTCTCTTCGTCCAGCTCGTCCCCCTCGAGCTCCCAATCCTCGTTCGCTTCTCCGTTCGCGGCGGGCTCCACTGGCGGCGGCGCGCCCGCGGCCGGCGCAGGGGAGCCGGGCGTTCGTTCCGCCTGGCCTCGTCGGTTCTGGGTGCGCTGGTTCCTGCGGGCGGTCATGCGGGTCGTTCGCTCCTCGCTGGCTCATCGGACGCCGGCGGCCCGAGTGTGGCCGGCACGGCAGACGGAACGCGCCCACGCGCGCCCGTGCCACGCGATTATCGCCGAGGGATCATGCGTTGCGCACGGCGGGGATGAAGGCACCGGCCAGCCCGGCTATCGCGGTGACCGCGCCAAAGGCGATGAAGACGATCCCGACCCCTACCGATTCCGCGATGACGCCCGAGACGGCCATCGCGCCGGTGAGCGACCCGAACACGATGCTGAAGCGGATCCCCACGACCCGGCCCATGAGGTCCTCGGGCGTCCGCTCGGCGAAGAGTGTCTGCGTCGGGATGATGAACATCATGTTCGCGACACCGATGATCCCCGCGCACGCGAGCGCCGCCAGGACATTCCCGGTCATGCCAAGGAAGACGGTCGCCCCTCCCACGACGACGTAGCCCAGGATCACGAGCGGTCCCTTCCGCCAGCGGTTGCCGATGGCGCCGATCACGAAACCGCCGACCAGGTTGCCCACGCCGATCGCCGTGTCGATGGCGGCGTAGCTCTGCGGGTAGGGAATGTACCGCCCGTCGAGCACGTCTCGGGCGTACACCACGGTGAGCGCGATCACCGCGCCGATGGAGAGCTGCGCGACCGCGCTGATGAGCGTGTTCGAGATGAGCGCCGGTTCGCGACGGAGGAACCGCCAACCGTCGCGCATCTCGGCGAAGAAGGCGCGGAGGGCGTTCCCCACGGCGGGTCCCGCGCGGCGCACGACCGGAGGGATCGTGAGTGAGCCGATGAGGATCGCGCTCACTACGTACGAGCCCGCATCGAGCCAGAAAGCCACCCCGAGTGCGCTCCCCACGAACGCCACGAAGAGCCCGGCGATCGGATAGCCCGCGATGTCGGCGATCGTTTCGCCCGTCCACATCGCCGCGTTCGCCGGCATCAGGTCCTCGTGGCGGACGATGCGCGGGAGGACCGCCGCCCGGGCAGGCCGGAAGAACACGCTCACCACGGTCATCGAAAAGACGATGGGGTAGACGAGGTAGATGTTCGCGTCTGCGGCGAACGGCAGCGCGATCGCGAGGGCCGCCCGGAGCACGTCGCTCAGGACCATGACCCGCTTCTGGTCCCAGCGGTCCACGAACGTGCCAGCGATCGGGCCCACCACCAGGTTCGGCAGGGTCGCCGCCAGAAAGACAAGCCCGACCTGGAGCGCCGACCCAGTCACCCCCAGGACGAGCACGGCGAGCGCGACCTGGTGGAGGCGATCGCCGAACAGGCTGATGAGCTGGGCGATCCAGAGCGCCGAGAACCTCGGATCACGAGCGAGGCGCGCGTACGGATGTGCCGCGACCCGGGCCCGCAGTCCCGCGGGCACGGGCAGGGCGACCGCCCCCGCGGCCAGGGCAGGGAGCGCCGCCGCCACAGGCATGGCGGCAGCCACCCCACCGCCGACCGCAACACCACCCCCCGTGCTGGCCGTGGCCACCGCCAGCTCGGGGGCGAGGACAAGCGGCGCGAGACCCGTCTCCGGCCGGACGAGCGGCCCGATCCCCCGGGACGCATCGAGTCCCTGGGCCCGCACGATCGAGAGGGAGAGCGGCGTCGGGAGCCCTGCAGGCGCTGCGAGGTCTTCCGCCTGCTCGCGCGCGGCGGGACCTGGTCGCGTCCCCGGGTGGACCGCGTTGAAGGCGAACCACGCGAGCCCCAGTGACATGAAGACGTCGCCGATGCTCGCGACGTTGGTGAGAATGGGCACCGGGAAGGGCACGAGGTCGGCGAGGGGGCCCGCCTGGAGGAGGAACTGGAGGTCGACGGTGGGGGGAAGCAGGCGATGGAACGAGGTGACGAGATCACCTTCCGTCATGCCCGCCGCGTCGAGCGCCGGTCCCCACACCGGCATCCATCCGCCGTTCACGACGATCGCGAAGCCGTTCGCCACCACGCCGGCGGCCACCACGAGGAACCCCGGCCACCAGCGGTTGAGCCAGAGCCACCAGGCCAGGAGCGCGAAGGCGCTCGCGTACAGCGGCAGCCGGGCCGCCTCGACGGCGGCGACCCCGTTCGAGATCGCCGCCTCCGTGAAGTACCGGAGCGCGACCGCGAGGAAGAGAAGGGCGACCCAGCGGAACTGGACGCCGGCCAGGTTCGATGGCCGCCCGCCGGCGAGAAGCCCAACGAGCAGGCCGAGAACGATGCCTCCGATCAGCATCGACCTGCCGCCCGCCGGATCGCCGTCGCCCTCACCTCGGCGCGAGTGTACCGAGCCCGTCGAGGGTCAGGCGCGGATCCCTGCGAAGAGGACTCCCGGCCGTGTGGGTACCCGGGCCACCCGGTCAGCCAGCGTCCCGTGTGTGCCCGTTGCCCCCGCTGCCGCCACGCGACGCGATGGCTGCCGCCCGGCGGAAGAGCGGCACCGGCTTCGGCCGTGGCGGAGGCGCCGCCGCATCGGGTACCCCCGCTACCCAGTCGGTCTGCACAAACGCGTCCACCACGGCCGGATCGAACTGGATCCCCGCGAACTTGCGCAGCTCCCCCAGCGCTTGCTCCGCCGTGAGCGGGGTCATCCGGTACGGGCGCGCCGCGGTCATCGCCTCCCAGGCGTCCGCGACGTGGATGATGCGGGCGAGTTTCGGGATCGCCTCGCCCACCAGGTGATCCGGGTACCCCGAGCCGTTGTACCACTCGTGGTGATGGCGGATGAGGGGCAGTTCAGCCTGGAGCCGATCCACCGGCCGGATGATCTCCTCGCCCATGGCCGGATGGTCGTTCATGAGGATCCGCTCCTCGCGGTTCAACTTGGCCGGCTTAAGGAGCACGGCGTCGCCGATCCCGATCTTCCCGATGTCGTGCAGGAGCGCGCCCCACTCGAGCGCCTCGAGCTCCGCCTCACTGCAGTGCATGAGCCGCCCCACATCCAGGCAGATCTGCTGCACGTTGTCGCTGTGCAACTTCGTGTACGGATCCCGTGCATCGATCGCTGTCGCCAGCGCCCGCACCGTCTGCGTGAACATCCTCCGCAGCTCCACCACCTGCTGATACGCCGCCCGGGTCGTGTACAACGGAAGCGCGAATAGGAGCGTTGACCACCAGACGAAGTGCCAGCCCAAGGCCATCAACCAGGCGAGGGGCGTCATCCCGAGGAGACTGCCACTGACCATCCTGACGTCGCTCATCAGGACTAGCGAGATACGCAACCCGAGCCGCAACGCGGCCACCGTTGACGCGAGGAGGGCGTTGACGGCGAAATAGGCCAAGCCCGCTAGGAGAAAGCCACCGAACGAGCGTAGATCGGGGCTGAAGCCGGGGCCTGCAACGACGCCGTACACGAGCGCCGCGAGCACGGCAGGCAAGACGAGGGCGGCGTGGTTGTAGAGACTGCCGTACCAGGGGATTCGACCCCGAAGCTCTCGCCATTCAGTCGTGCCAAAGGCGGCGATGACCGCTGCCGCGGCGGGCCCACCGAGCGCGGCCCCAGCGAGGATCGGCGCAATCGACACGCTGACCAAGGTGCCCCTCGGCATCATCACGGGGAAGGCCGAGGCGACGAGCGTGAGGAACGTCCAGTAGGTGACCCCTAGCGCACCCCCTATGCCCGAGTAGACGGGCCAGACCGTGAGCGCGAGGACCATAACAATGCTGGCCGCCACGATGACGGCCAGCATTGTGAACTTGAGCCTTACGGACAACTGAGCGAGCCTCGCGCGAATGCCGCCTGCCGCTTAGCAGGGCCCAGACAGAGTCGAACCCACGGCCGGTCCCTCATCCCACGGTACTGTAACCGGGTGCGTCTACCAAGGCCAGCGACGCTAGAACGGCCTAACCGCCGCAGCGCCTCCGAGGATGATTGCTACCAGGGCCAAGAGCATGGTCGCCCGCGCTGCCCACTGCGTCCTCATGACCTACCAACCCTTGATCGACATCTCGCCACCTGCGCTCGCTTGCTGTGCGGCCTCCACGCCCAAGCGCAGAAACCGACCCGACGATGACGTCGGTCGGTTGCACTACTCGCTCGGCATCACCCTAAGTGCCCAATTCAGGTGAAGCTTCGGCGCGTCCGAACTCCAGCTGGCCTCTAGTACCTGAGTACTAGAACCGGGCCGGACGATAGGGATCCTGCAGGGGCAGCGTCAATACGCAGGAATGCATACGCACAAGCACTGCCGCTGAGTTCCGTGCGACGGTGCCGTTGCGTTGCGCCGCCAGCCCAGGACGTCGTCGGGCACACCGGATCAGCCTAGCTCGGACGCCGGTGGAGTACGTAGCACCTCATCAAGGCTTGGCGGCTCGACTCCGACCGCGTCACGCAGCGAGGCGCAGTAGTGCCCGTACTGTTCGGCGGCGGCAGCCTCGGCGCCAAGGGCACCGTACAGCCAGACCAGCGTTCGTTCGACGCTCTCAACGTCCGGGTCAATGGCGAGGACACGGACTGCCACCTCGACCGCCCTCGTGAGCTCTTGCTCCGAAACCAGACTCCCCATGACCCGCTCTGCGACGTGGAGGTACTGGGCGTGCAGCATCTCCCTCCACGCCGACGCCCAATCGTCATACTCGAACTCCGGGGCGAACCTTCCCGCGTAGCGCTCAATGGCTTGCGACGCCTGCTCGAAGGTGGTTCGGTCTGCTAGGGCTCGCTTGGCTTCGTCATGAAACAGGTGGCTCTCGGCGACCACTAGTTCTTGATCCAACCACAGTAGGTCACCTTCGAACCGAACGATCTTCGCCGAATGCTCCTCATCGAACCCAGGCTCAATGTGCCGTCTCAGGAAGTACAGCGTCTGGTTGAGGCTGTTGAGGCTCGCCTCGGGGCTGGTCTCCGGCCACAAGGCTTCGAGGGCCTGATCCTTGGTCGCCGACATCGTGGCCCTTGAGAGGAGGAAACACAGCGTGGCGGCCGCTCTGCGTCTCATGGATGCGATTGCCAGCGTCCGCGGCCCTACAGCAATAGACCCGCGGCCGAGATCACGGATCATCACCTTGGGTGAGCGACGGCGGGCCAGCGCGCGACCGAGGTCGGGATGGCGCGAACCTCTTGCGCGTGCCACCCTGCGGAGCGCCGGAACGTCCTCGGTGTCGCCGCGCTGATCGAGGAGCTCTGCGGCCGCCAACGTCCACGGGCCGAAAGGCTCCCCCACCGCTTGTCGCAGCGCAGGAAGCCAACGTTGTGGCCACCGCTCCACCGAGCGACGAAGAGCCTCAGGAAGCTCGCCGAACAAATGCAGCCGTGGGACCAATGCCTCGACCGACAGGAGGAGATCCATCTCCTCGGCTGAGGAAACCGTCTCGGCAATCGCATTCCGGTCTCCACAGGCCAAGGCCTCGAGAAGGGCAAATCGTCGCCGGTACGCGCGAGATCCTTGGGCGTCCGCAAGGTGCGCGCCGGCCGACACCCACTCGGAGGCGCCGTCTTGGACAGGAGCGGCCAGAGAACACACTGCCCTTGCATGCAGCCACAGAAGCCACGAGCCGGTCGTCCACACAGGGAACCCGTCTGGCGACCCGCCCAGCGCTTCGGCCGCCCCGTCGGTGCGGCCCTCGGCCAGACGAACCCGCGCTTCAGCGACCGCGGCTGCGAAGGCGTTCTGCACCCGCACGCTAGCGCCACACTCGAGGGCGTCTCGGAGGAGCTGCCTAGCCTGAGCGACGTCGCCGAGCACCGCGCGCAGATGGGCAGCTTCGAGCTTCCGCTCCGGCAAACCGATGCCGGCGCCCGACAGTGCGACGGCAAGGTGGTGCTCCATCAACTCGACCTGCCCCTTCTCTGCGTGGGCCCGCGCCAGCTCGAGGTGCGTCGAGAATTGCTCGTCGGGCGGTCGCGACAGGCGGGCAAACGCCTCAAGCGCACGGCCGCCCTCGTAAACGGCGTCATGAAGGTCCCCCTGCGCGATCAGGAGGATGAGTAGGTTGTGTCGACTGATGCCCTCAAACCAGTACCGACCTGCGCGCCTATGCGAGGCCGCGAGGTGCCTCAGCATGTCTCCGGCGCTTGTCAGTGACCCGTCGCGGGCCGACAGAGCGACCGCCACGGTGCCGGACGCTATCTCGCGCAGGTCGTCGGGGACCGACCGGTCCCGCTCTAGAGAGGCCGCCAGAGGAGCTACCTCATCGTGCCGACCGAGCCAGAGAAGGGCGTGGATGCGGGCTTGGACGAGCAGGGCGCGGGTGGGGCCGTCGAGCAGGGCAAGGTCGAAGCGCTCGAGGCGGGCGAGGCCCTCCTCGAGGCGGCCGCGGTAGATGTCCTCGCGGGCGAGGATGACCGCCAGCCGGGGATCGTCATCGGGGGCCCGGACTTCACGGATCAGCTCGGCGGCTTCACCCCATTGGCCGGAGCCGAGGGCGTGGGTCACGTTGGCCGACAGGACCCGGATCGCGTCCGACTCGGACCCGCCGCGGATGTAGTGGCGAGAGGAAACGAGCCAGTCGGTGTCCTCAGCCGCGCGCGCGACTCGCACGTGCATGGCGCGGATCTCCTGCCCGGACGCCACCTGTTTGAGGTGGCGGGCCAGGAGGTCGCGGAACAGGGGGTGGTAGCGCTCACCGGAGCCGACGGCATCGCGCCGAGCCATCAGGCCTCCCTGGTGGGCCTCACGTGTCCAGCGCTCGACCACCTGGTCGCCGGGGTGCGTCGGATCCGCGGCGTAGATCGCGCTCACCAGTTCCGGTGTCACCGTGTCGAGGATCGAGGTCAGGGCAAGGAAGCGCTGCAACGAAGGCTCGAGCTCCGCCATGACCTCCTCGGCGAGGTACTCGTAGATGCGTCCTTCCGCGCCGTTCAGTGTGCCAACGAAGCGACCGATCGCCTCCGGCGACCGGCCGTGGAGCGACGAGCGCAGCATCTGGAGGCTCGCCGCCCACCCCTCGGTGCGTGCCTCGACCTGGGCGAGGGTGTCTCCCTCGAGCGGAAGGTGATACGTGTCACGGAACAGCTGCTCGGTTTCGCCGGGTGAGAACCGGAGCTCCTCCGTGCCAAGCTCGGTGACGCTGCCCTGCGCGGCAAGCCGCCCGAGCGCAAGCCGCGGTCGCCGGCGACTCAGGAGCACGAAGGAGAACCGGGCTGGTGCATCCGCGATGAGGCGCGTCAGGATCGTGCGGATGTCGGGGTCCGTGTCCACCAGGTGGTAGTCATCCAGGATGAGAACCGTGGGCTCGGATCCCAGGGCGTCGAGCTCCGCGATGAACGTCGAGAGGACGCGCTCCAGTGGCGGATCCGTGGTGCCGATCCCCTGGAGCATCTGGAGGGTGGTCGTACCGAATCCCGGGGAGTACTCGCGGCCGGCGGCGACCAGGTAGTTCAGGAACGCCACCCAGTCCCGATCCGCCGCGTCGAGCCGGTACCAGAGACAGCGGATCTCAGCCCGGCGCGTGAAGTCCGCGAGCAGCGTGGTCTTCCCGTAGCCGGTATCGGCCACCACCGCGATGAGGCGGCGCCCAATGTTCTCGGCCAGCCACCCCAGCAAGCGCTCACGGGCGAGGGTCGCCTCCCGAACCGGTGCTGGCGTGATCTTGGCGCGCGCGATCGCCGGGTCGTTCACGCAATCAGGCCACAAGGACGGGGCGGGGGGAGCCTTTGCTGGCCCGGGGCCTACCGGCACGAGGTGAAGGCCGGGGACGCCGCCACCAAGGTCGGCCGTCATGTGGACCGGGATCGCGCGGCGGTCCCAGTCCGGGTGCCCACGCGGCTGCGGGCCGGGAGGCGTGCGTCCGGATGGCGCCCGGGCGGGCAGCGGTTGGGCGTCGGCGGCCAGTCGGTCGGGCATGGGCCGCAGTGTGACGACCGCCGCTCATCATCGGCTTACGCGGTTGCGGCCGGCGGGCTCGGGTCACCCAGGGTTGCGCGCGGGCAGGCTCGCGGCTCGACTCAGCCCTCGTACTCGAAGACGACCTTGAGAAGCACGCGGTACTCGGAGATCGCGCCCTCCACGACGACCGCGGACGACTTCACGACCTCGATCTCGCGGATGTTCCTGACGGTGCGAGCGGCGGTGGCGACGGCCTGCCGCGCGGCGTCGCTCCAGGACACGGGCGACGTGCCGACGACCTCGCGGACGATGAAGACACCCATCTGTCACAACCTCCAGGGTGGCGCGCGGACGGCGTGACGGTCGCTCCGGCGCCCCCGCCTGTCTGCCCGATTCGGGCAGGGCCTGAGTGTAGTACGGGGGGACGGGCCCTGGGCCGACCTCGGCTACGCGTACTCGGCGGCGTAGCGCTCCGTCTCGGCATACGACACGAAGCGGGTCTCGCTCTTCTTGAACCAGAGCTTGAGGCGATCGGTGGGACCGTTGCGGTGCTTGGCCAGGTTGAGGTTGATGGCCTCGCCATCCACGTCGCCCGAGCCGCCGCTGGGCTCTTTCTCCCGCCAGAGGAGGAGCACGAGGTCGGCGTCCTGCTCGATGCTGCCCGATTCCCGGAGGTCCGAGAGGCGGGGCTCCTTCGACTCGCGCATCTCCGGCTGCCGCGAGAGCTGGGAGATGGCGATGATGGGCACCTGCAGCTCGCGGGCGAGCCCCTTGATCCCTCGCGAGATCTCCGACACCTCCTGGACCCGGTTCGCGTCGCGGGAGGTGATGCTCGACTGCATGAGCTGCATGTAGTCGACGATGAGGAGGTCGAGCCCGGCCTCCGCCTGCAGCCGGCGGGCTTTCGTGCGCAGTTCCATCGTGCTGATGTTCGGCGTGTCGTCGATGTAGATGGGTGCCTCCGCCAGGGCATTCATCGCAGGGGCCAGGCGCGTGAAGTCCATCTCCTCGAGGAAGCCGGAGCGGAGCCGCTGTCCCTCGATCCGGGCGACTGAGCTGAGAAGGCGCAGGACCAGTTGCTCCTTGCTCATCTCCAGGCTGAAGACGCCCACCGTCTTCCCCTCGCGGACGGCAGCGTGCTCGGCGATGTTGAGGGCGAGGCTCGTCTTGCCGATCGAGGGGCGGGCGGCGACCACGATGAGGTCCGACTTCTGGAAACCGGTCGTGAGCGCATCCAGGTCCTTGAAGCCGGACGGCACGCCGGACAGCTCGCCCTTGTGCTGGTGAAGGTAGTCGAGCCGGTCGTACGCGGCGTGGAGGAGGGGCTTGAGGGCGCTGAACCCGCTCTGGACGCGGCGCTGGCTGACCGCGAAGAGCTCGGACTCGGCCCGGTCGATGGACTCCGCGACGTCGGGGGTCTCGTCGTAGCCGATGGCGGCGATCCGCCCGGCTGCCGAGATGAGGCTGCGCAGCACGGCCTTGCGCTCGACGATGCGCGAGTAGTGGGCGGCGTTGACCGCCGTGGGGGTCAGGTTGATCAGGCTGGTCAGGTAGGCCGACCCGCCGGCGGCCTCGAGCTGGCCGCGACGCTCCAGCACCTCCGACACGGTGACGATGTCGATCGGCTCGCGCCGCTCGTAGAGGTCGAGGATGGACGCGAAGACCTCGCCGTGGGATGGGCGGTAGAAGTCGGGCGGGCGAAGGATCTCAGCGACCTCGATGATCGCGTCGCGGTCGATGAGGAGGGCGCCGAGCACGGACTGCTCGGCATCGATGGACTGCGGTGGCAAGCGGTCGATCGACACGGTCCCTCCCTGGCGGTTCGGTCAGCGGCCCGCAGTAGACGCTGACCGCCAACCTCGAAATGCGTCCTCGACATGGTCCGCGGAACCGGCCGCGAACGGAAGCGGCTTATCCCCAGTCTCGCCCGGAACCTGTCCACGCAGCCCCCGGTTGCCCGTGGACGGCTGTTGGCGGGTTGTGGACAAGCGGCCGCTCGCCGTCCACAGGGCGTCAGTCGAGCCTGCGGATCACCCCGATGAGCTTCCCTTGGATCCGGACGTCCTGGTAGTACTGCGGGGGGTACGTCTCGTTCGCCGGCTGGAGCCGGACGCGTCCCGACTCCTTGAAGAAGATCTTCAACGTGACGGCGTTCTCCTCGACCTGCGCCACGACGATGTCGCCGTTGTGCGCTGTCTGCTGCGGCCGGATCACGACGAAGTCCCCGTCCTGGATGTGCGCGTCAATCATGGAATCGCCCCGCACCCGGAGGACGTAGGCGTCACCTGCCGGCGCGAGGAAATCCGGCACCGCCAGCGTCTCGCTCACGTCTACGTACGCCTCGATCGGGCCGCCCGCCGCGATCTCGCCCACGACGGCCAGGATGTGGCTGGGCTGGTCGGCCACCTGGGGCAGGAGCTCCGAAGTCAGGCCGGCATGGAGGGCGGCACGGGGCGTCAGGCGCAACGCGCGCGATCGCGTGGCCCCGCGCTCCAGGTAGCCCTCCTTCTGGAGGACCTCCAGGTGGTGGTGTACCGCCGAGGTCGAGGCGAGGTCGACGGCCTGCGCGATCTCACGCACGGACGGCGGGTAGCCGCGCGCCCGCAGGGTCGCGGCGATGTAGTCGATGATGCGCTGCTTTCGAGTTGCGTCGTGTTTCGTCACCAGGCGCCTCCGCTGGAGCCACGGTACAGAACAGGTGTTCGATTGTCAAGACCTGACGCGGGAGGCGGCGGTCGGTTCGGTCGGGCGGCGGCCGTTTCTTCGCGTGCGGTCGCTATACTGAGCGGTCCCGATGACCCGATCGAGGCGCTCGCGTGGCCGGCCCGGCCTCTGGCGCACCCTCAACTACCTCGCCTTTCTGCCGCTCGCGTCGCGGGCGCCCGACTATGGGCGCCTGCTGTTCGCGCTCGTGCAGGACCCGCGGGTGCCGGCCGCCCGCAAGGCGGCCCTGGCGGGGGCGGCGGCCTACCTGCTGTCGCCTATCGACCTCGTTCCCGAGTGGGTCCCGCTGCTCGGCGCGGTGGACGACGTGGTGGTGGTCGTGCTGTCCCTCGAGCTCTTCTTTGCCGGGCTGCCGGGTGAGCTCATCGACGAGAAGCTCGTCGACCTCGGCCTCGATTCGGCGGCCTTCCACCAGGATCGGGCTATCGTCCGCCGGTTCATCCCCCGGCCGCTCCGCCATGCGGCGCGCGTCGCACCCCGCGTCCCAGAGGCGGTGCGGAAGGCCGGCGACCTTGCCAGGCGCAGCGGTGCGGACCGCCGCGTGCGCGCCCTTTTCAGAACGGAGGATCTCCCCGCGTGAAGGTCATCTTGACCAGCGACGTCGCCAAGCTCGGCAAGAGCGGCGAGCTGAAGGACGTCGCCGACGGGTACGCCCGCAACTACCTCATCGCACAGAGCTTGGCCGTACCCGCCGCCGGCGGCGCCTACCGAGCCTGGCAGCACGACATCCAGAGCCGCGAAGAGAAGCGCCGCCGCGAGCGCGACGAGGCCGACATCGCCGCTCACCGCATCACGAGCACGACCCTCACGATGGGCGTGAAGGTGGGCGAGGGTGGCAAGCTCTACGGCTCCATCACCGCGAAGGACATCGCCGACGCGCTCGGCCGCCGCGGCATCGTCGTCGATCGCCATAAGGTCGAGCTGGACGAGCCGCTGAAGACGCTCGGGACGTACAAGGTCGCGATCAAGGTCTACGCCGGCCTTACGCCCGAGGTGACGATCGTCGTCGAGCCGAAGGGCTGAGGCGCGATCCCGGTCCCTCAGCTGAAGCAGGAGCCGGCCGGTGGCCGGCCTCCGCGAGGGGCGCGCGATGACAGGCCGGCCGGTCCGGCGCGATGCCGAGGACCAGCGCCGGGCCAAGAGCGTTGATGACGGCGGTAGCCGCGGTCGCGGCGTCGCCAGCGGCGACGAGCTGCGCGACGTCGTCCTCGTCACGATCGTCATCCGGGCTGGGCTCATGGCCTTCGCCGTGGCAGCCCTGGCGGTGGCGGGCGAAGGGGGCCTCGGGGGTCGCGACGCCCTTTCGATCTGGAACGCCTGGGACGCGCCCCACTACATCGGGATCTCGCAGTACGGGTATGGGCCGGCACACGATCCGGCCGAGATCGCCTTCTTCCCGCTGGTCCCTCTCCTGATCCGCGCCGGCTCGCTCGTGCTCCCGCCGCTCGTGACGGGCATGCTGGTCTCGCTCCTGGCCACGCTGGCCGCCGGGATCGGGCTCTACCGGCTGGTGCTCCTGGACGGCGACCGGCGGACGGCACTCGGCGCCGTGCTCGCGCTCAACCTCTTTCCCACGTCGTTCGCCCTCATCCCGCCCTACAGCGAGCCCGTGTTCCTCTGTCTCGTCGTGTGGTCGTTCTACCTGGCCCGGCGGGGCGGCTGGGGCGGGTCCGCTGCGCTTGGTGCACTGGCCTCGGCGGCACGGCTCCAGGGCTTGTTCCTCGCGCCGTCGCTCGCGGTCGAGTACCTCGCGCAGTGCCGGAGGCTGGGTGTCGGGATCCTCTGGCTTCTGCTCGTGCCTGTGGGAACGCTCGTCTACCTCGCCGTCAACCAGGTCGCGTTCGGAGACCCGCTCTACTTCCTGGCCGTCCAGCGGGAGCACTTCTTCCACTCCGCGGCTCCCCCGTGGGAGGTCCTGGGCAGGCTCGTCGATGGAATCGCGGGCCAGTCACCCACGATCGACTGGGCCACCCTGTACCTCGCCCCTCTCCTCGCGTTCGGGGTGCTCCTGGCTACCGCGATCTGGACGCTCGCCTCGCGCTACTCTCGACCGTCGTACGCGGCATATGCGTGGCTGACCCTGCTCACGCTGACGACCCTCACCTGGCCGATCAGCGTCCCCCGCTACCTGCTCGGCGTGTTCCCCCTGTTCATCGCCCTGGGACGCCTCGCCCACCGGCCGGTGCTGGGGGGTCTCCTGCTGGCCGTGTCGGTCATCCTTCTCGGCTTCCTCACCTTGCTCTTCGTCCAGGGAGCCTGGGCTTTCTGACGGGTCACCGGAGGCGCCAGATCGACACCCCTTCGGCGTCGTACACGCTTTCGAAGAGCGGGCTCGATCCGAAGGGCGTGTGCTCGCTCCCGCCGCAGTCCACACCCGATCCGGGCGACACCACGTACGTCGCCGCGTACTGCCGCATGAGATCTGCGGCCGCCGCGTCGCCGTCGCAATAGACGCGCTGGACGTCCGCCGCGCGTTGGCCGGGATCGTAGCCCAGGTTCGCGACGTACGGGCCGAAGGTCGTCAGGCGCAGCCGGCCCGCCAGGTCCACGGGGCTGGCGACCCAGTCGTCGGTCACGAACACCGTGCGCTCGGGGGTGTTTGTCTCGATCCACCGGGCCGCCTGCTCTTGCCCGGCCGTCAGCACGACCGGCTGCCCGATGACGAACCAGGTCGCGACGAGCACCGGTGAGAGGATGGAGAAGGCAAGGACGACAACGATCAACGGGCGCGGCCACCGGGCGATGAGCCAGGCGGCCATGATCGCCACCGCGATCCACATCACCTGGAAGTACTTGTTCATGTCGAACGAGATGGCGCTCGCCTGGACCACGTTGGGGACGAGGAAGAGCGCGATGAGCCAGGCGACGAGGAACCACCGGGAAGGCAGATCGCGCCGCAGGGCGGCGACCAGCGCGAGCAGGAACGGGATCCCAAGGTTGGTCAGGTAGAAGAAGGCAATCGCAAGCGGCCCGTCCGCCAGCGGTGCCGACTCCCAGCCGAGGACGAGCCTCGCGGCACCGGATCCCGTCTGCTGGAGCACCGGGTTCACCACGAACGGCAGGGCGAGGACCACCGGGGCGACGAAGAGGGCCGCGTCGCGGAGCGCGGTGGGCTCCCGCCATGTCCGTCGCGCAACGACGAGAAGGAGCACGATGAGATACGTCGCCGGGAAGAAGAAGAACTGGAACGGTGCCAGGAGCGCCGCCAGCACCCCCGCGAGCGCGACCCCGCTGGGTCGGCGCCCGAGCGAGTGGGCCACCAGCAGGACGCTGGCGACGAGGCCGGGCAGGCCGAACGTCGTCGCCCGGTGGGCGAGAAGACCCGTCCCGAGAACCGACGGGATGCGGAAATACGGCCAGCCCCCGAACCAGGTGTTGTCGTAGGACGTGTTCGACAGGAGCCCGGTGACGCTTCCGCCGCCCGCGGCCAGGTCGATGGGCAGGCGGAGATACCCCATGCCGCCGGTGAAGAGGACGAACACTGCTGCCAGGGCGGCGACGCGTCGGTCGTCGGTCAGCACGCGGGCAAGCTCCCACGAGACGAGCGCGAGGGCGCCGGCCATGAGGGCGCTGGAAATGGCGTAGACGGGGATGATGTCGATCCCGGCGACCAGGGCGGTCAGCGCGCCGTGGAAGTCGGCGAACCAGTGGTACGTCAGCGGCACGCCGGCGAAGTACGGGACCTGGGGCGGGAAGTTGCCGGCGGCAATGCTCTTGCCGATCGAGATGTGGACGAGGAAATCGCTCCAGTTCCAGCCGCCGGACACCCATCCCTCGGGCGCCAGGTGCCAGATGCTTGCTGCGAGGACACCGCCGACGACGAGCGCACCGGTGCCGGCGATGAGCCATGGAGCCGGTTCCTGTCGCAGTGTCTGGATGGCCGGGCGAATCCCGACCGCCGGAGGTGGCGCCAGGAACGGCAGCCGGAGCCGGGCCAGTGCCCACGCGGCCACCATGAGCAGCAGCGTCACCCCGAGAATCACCGGGACGCGGACCCCCACGGTCAGTGTGCCGGCCAGGTTCACGAGGTGGGCCGAGAGGTACGCGCTGGCGACGATGCCGATTCCTGTACGGCCGGCCGCCGAGATGCCGGGGGCCGCGCGCGTCGCCAGGAACCAGCCGGGGACAAACAGGAGGAACGGCCACACGACCGGCACCGCAAGCCAGGGGATGGAATAGACGAGCGCGAGGAGCGCCGCCGCGAACACGAGCAGGGCGAGCGGGCGGCCCATGGCGCGCTCGTAGAGGACGGAAGCCGTCGTGGCGGAGCCGGGGTCCGGCGGCACTTGACCGTCGGACGGGGTGCCCGGGACTGCCGCTGGGTCGGCAGGCATGGATTCCTCTGGTCCGGATCGCTGAATGGGGTGCTGGGCGACCGCTACCGCGCGATGATAGAGGCGTGACCCGCGCGACGATTCTCCACGTCGACCTGGATGCCTTCTTCGCGGCCGTCGAGCAGCGCGACCGGCCCGAGTTGCGTGGCAAGCCGGTGGTCGTGGGCGGTGGGGGACCTGGCGACCGGGGAGTCGTGAGCGCCGCTTCCTACGAGGCCCGTGTCTTCGGTGTGCATTCCGCGATGCCCCTTCGCACGGCCGCGGCGCTCTGCCCGAGTGCGGTGTTCCTCCCGGTGGATGGGCGCAAGTACAGCGCGGCAAGCCGGCAGGTGATGGCGATCCTGCGGCGCTTCACGCCCCGGGTCGAGCAGGTTTCGATCGACGAGGCGTTCCTCGATGTTGCCGGCTCCGAGGCGCTCTTCGGCCAGCCGGCGGAGATCGCGGTCGCGGTCAAGGCTGCCATCCGGGCGGAGCTGGGGCTGACCGCTTCGGTGGGGGTAGCCACGAGCAAGCTGGTGGCGAAGGTCGCGTCCGACCTGCGCAAGCCCGACGGCCTGGTGGTGGTCGAGCCCGGCGAGGAGGCTGCATTCCTCGCGCCTCTTCCGATTCGGCGGCTCTGGGGTGTGGGCGAGAAGACGCGGCTGTCGCTCGGCGAGGTCGGGGTGCGCCTCATCGGCGACCTGGCTCTGGTGCCCGACGACGTGCTGCACCGGCGCTTCGGCGTCAACGGACCGGTGCTGGCGGCGCGGGCCCGCGGGATCGACCCGTCGCCGGTCGAGGGCGGGCACGAGGCGAAATCGGTGAGCCACGAACACACCTTCGATGTGGATACGGCCGATTGGGAGACGATCGAGCGAACGCTGCTCGCGCTGGCCGAGGGGGTCGCGGGGCGCCTGCGAGCGGGCGGTGTCCGCGCGACCACGATCGCCGTGAAGGTGCGCGACAGCTCGTTCGCGACGCATACCCGGCAGCGGACGCTGCCGGAGCCGACCGATCTCACCGACCCGATCTGGCGGACCGCCGTGGAACTGGTCCGGCCCCAGGTGCGCGGGATCCGCGTGCGCCTGCTCGGTGTCGCAGCGCGCGGCCTCACGCACGCGGAGCAGGCCACGCTCTTCCCGGCCGGCGACGAGCGGCGGCGTCGTGCGATCGAGGCGATGGACGCGGTCCGGCACCGCTACGGCTCCCGGGCCCTGACCAGGGCGCGGCTCCTCGAGGGGCGGATTGCCGAGCCGTTCGAGCGGGACTTCTCGCACGCCCCGGAGGCGCGCAGGGTGGGGAAGCCACGGCCGCCCTCTTGACATCGTACATCCGTTCGGTTTAGGATCTCGCCAGAAACGAACATATGTTCTCTCCCGCCGATGTGCCCCGGACCGGGCGAGAGCTCCACCAGGACCCGAGAGAAAGGAGCTCATCGTCATGGCGGTCGTGAGGACGGTTCCCAACGAGGTTGAGGTCCGCTGTGGGTGGCTTGACCAGCGCCCGAAGCTGGTGCGGCTGGATGGTATGACCCTGCCGGTTCTCCTGATCTCGCGCGTTCGGGAGGAGGCCGCTGCCTATCCGGCCCTGACCGGACCGCGGACGAGCTACGAGGTCGTCACGCGGGTCGCCCGCATGCGACTCGCGTTGCACCACCGCGAGCGCCGGTGGGTGCTCGAACGGTACGAGCCGCGCTCAATCCTCGTGACCAGGGCCGCCTGACGTCCCCGGTCGGCGGCGGAGACGCCGCTGTCTCGCAGACGCAAGCCCGAGCTTCCGGGCAACCTCATCTTCGCATTCACCGTGCGGGTGGCCGGCGCGACCCTTCCCCTCCGTGCCGGCCACCGCGCCTCCGCCGGCCACCGCGCTTCTCGCGCCCGTTCGGTGCCCGCCTGCCGCACCCGCCTCCAGCCCGGACCGCAGGGAGCCCGGCGTGCGAGAATCTCGTCCATGAGTGAGCCCGCCGACCACTTCGCCACCATGACCGTCGCCGAGTTCGTCGAGCGTCTGGCATCTCCCGAGCCGATCCCGGGCGGCGGGAGTGCCTCCGCGATGGCCGCGAGTCTCGCCGCCTCCCTTTTGGCGATGGTCGCCCGCCTCTCGACCGGCAGGCCGAAGTACGAGGAGTACGCCGCCACGCACGGTCGAGCAGAGGCCGCCGGCGCAGCCGCGAGCGGCCGTTTCCTCGAGCTTGCCGACCGGGATGCCGCCGCTTACGCGACGTTCGCGGCGGCGATGAAGCTGCCGCGCGAGACGTCCGAGGAACAGGAAGCGCGCGCCGGGGCGCTGCGCCAGGCCGCGCGCGAGGCCGCGATCGTCCCGATGGAGATGGTGCGCGCGTGCCGGTCACTCGCCGAGGAGATCGAGGCCATGGCCGGCCGCAGCAATCGCAACGCTGCCAGCGACATCACCGTGGCGGCCCTGCTCGTGGATGCCGCGGCGCACGGCGCGGCGGCCAACGTCCTGGTCAACCTGCCGTCCGTGAAGGACGAGGGATTCGAGGCTTCGATGACCGCTGACGTGATGCTGCACCTGAAGGCGATCGAGGACCTCGCGGCGCATGCCCGGGAGGTCGTGGCCAGCGGCAGGCTCCGGGACGCCGAAGCGACATGACCCGGGCGCCCGCCCTGGCGGCGGCGTCCGGGTCAGCGCCCTGATTGCCCTGTGAGCGATCTCGACCTCGCACGCTCGGCGACCCTGCGCCCGATCGAGGAGATCGCCGCGGGCCTCCGTCTGCTGCCGGCCGAGGTCGAGCCCCGCGGTCGGCACATTGCCAAGGTTCGCCTGGCTGCGCTCGATCGTGTGGCCGGCCGGCCAGCCGGGCGGGCGATCCTGGTGACCGCGATGACGCCGGCCCCATCCGGCGAGGGGAAGACCACGACGGCGATCGGGCTTGCCCAGGCGCTCAACCGCATCGGCGTCCGGGCCGCGGTCACGCTGCGCCAGCCCTCGCTGGGCCCCGTATTCGGGACGCGCGGGGGGGCCGCGGGCGGGGGCTGCTGCCAGGTGGTCCCGCTCGAGGCGATCAACCTCCATCTCACCGGCGACAGCCACGCGGTCACGCTCGCCCAGAACCTGGCCGCGGCGTTCCTGGACAACCACCTGGCCCGCGGTAACCCGCTCGGTATCGACCCGGCCGCCATTGACTGGCCACGGACGAGCGATATCAACGATCGCGCCCTTGAAGGCCTCACCCCGGCCGGATGGGTCGTCGCCGCGGCGTCCGAGACGATGGGAATCCTGTCGCTCGCCCGCGACCTGCCGGACCTGCGGGCGAGGCTCGGACGCGCCGTCGTCGGCCGCCGGAGCGATGGGTCGCCCGTCACGATGGAAGAGCTGCACGTGGCCGGCGCCATGGCGGCGCTCCTGCGCGACGCCCTCGGCCCGAATCTCCTCCAGACGCTGGAGGGCGGCCCCGCCTTCGTCCACGGGACGTCGTATGCGCACCTGGCGCTCGGCACCTGCTCGGTTGTCGCCGACCGGCTGGCGCTCCGGCTTGCCGACGCCGCCGTCACCGAGTCGGGCTACGGGGCCGACCTCGGCGCCGAGAAGTACTTCGACATCAAGTGCCGCGGAAGCGGCCTCGTGCCGTCGGCGGCGGTGCTCGTCGCGACGGTCCGCGGTGTGCGGACGCACGGGCCGGAGAACCTGGCGAAGCAGATCGAGAACGTCAGGCTCTTCGGTGTGCCGGTGGTCGTGGCCGTGAACCCCTTCCCCGGGGACGCGGCGGCCGATCTCGAGGCGGTCACCCGCGAGGCGCTGCGCGCGGGGGCGCACGACGCCCTGGTCGGCCACCACCACGCCCGAGGCGGTGAGGGTGCCATGGACGTCGCCCGGGCAGTCTGGTCGGCGGCAGCGGACGGCGGCACAGGCTTCCAGCTCCTCTACCCCGATGACCTGCCCCTGACCGAGAAGATCGAGACGATAGCTCGTCGTGTCTACGGCGCCGCAGCCGTGGACTACTCCCAGGAGGCGGGACGCCGGCTGGCGGAGCTGGAAGACTCGGGGTTCGGGAGATTGCCCATCTGTATCGCCAAGACCCCGTACTCGCTCAGCCACGACCCGGCGCTGGCCGGCCGGCCGACCGGCTTCCGGTTGCCCGTCCGGGGGATCCGGCTGGCCGCCGGCGCGGGCTACGTCACGGCGGTAGCCGGCGACCTGCGCTTCATGCCGGGCCTGCCCGAGCGGCCGGGGGGAGAGGCGATCGACATCGACGCGGCCGGAGACATCGTCGGTCTCGCCTGACTACTTCGCCGGGAGCAGTGACGGATCGATCAGCTGGTCGACCGTGACGGGATTCTTGACGTAGCCCTCGGGGAGCGTGGACATGAAGGCGATCGAGTCGCTCCACGCCTGCGGGTCGATCGCGCCGAGGCCATGCTCGTCGGTGTAGGGCGACTGCCAGGTCTTGATGGTCGCTTCCAGGATGGCGAGCTGACCCTCGCGGTCGGTCCCCAGCTCGGGCACGTGGCGGATGGCAGCGTCGAGCCCCTTCCCGGGGTCGTCGATGATCTCCTGCATGGCCCGCAGAGTGGCTGCGATGAAGCCCCGCAAGGCCGCCGGCTTCGATGCGATGGTTGCCGTGGAGGCGATGATGCCGGGGCCGGTCAGGCTGGTTACCCCCTCGCCCGTCACGATGGTCACCGGGATCCCCTGCTCGGACAACTGGATCGGGTCGTTGTTGATGTAGCCCGTGGCGGCATCGATGGCGCCACGGGCAAGTCCGGTCGCCTGCCCGAAATTGTCGAACGTCACCACTCTGATGTCGTCCGGGGTGAGGCCGGCCGAGGCGAGCAGCGCCTGGAGCTGGATCCAGTTGCTGCCGTACCTGCCCGGCGTCCCGACGCGCTTGCCCTCCAGGTCCGCAGCCAAGCTGATTCCGCTGTCGGTCTTTGCGAATACGACGTTCGGGAACTGCGCGTAGATCGTGGCGAGGTAGCGGATCGAGATGCCCCGGCTCACGGCCGGGATGACACTCGTCCCGTCGGCGAGCCCCGCGTCGATCGTCCCCTGGCCAACGAGAACCACGAGATCAGGGTCGATCTTGTTCTCGAACGTGATGTCCAATCCCGCCTCGCGGTAGTAGCCGGCCTGTTCGGCAAGGTAGAAGTGGGCGAACTGGACGGACGGGATGTAGCCCAGGCCGATCTTGAGCGGGGTGAGTGCCACCGTGGTTCCGCCCGGCCCCGATGACGGGCCGCACCCCGCGACAAGGCCCGCGACGAGCAAGGCGACCGCAACGACGGCGGCAGGGACGGTGGCAAGTGGTGCGCGGCGCTCATTCACTGGGCGATTCCTCGATTCAGCGGCGAAGGTGACCGGGACGCGAAGGGCACCAGGACGGTGATGGTGACCTGGACGGCGTCGGGAGAGCTCACGCCCGCGTCCCCACGAGGCGCCGCTCCACGAGCGCGACGAGCCCGTAGAGCACGATCCCCAGGAGGGCAATGGCGAGGAGCGTCGAGAAGAGGAGCGGGATGTCGAAGAGACTCCCGCGGGCGAGGTTGATCAGGACGCCGAGGCCGCGCTCGCCGCCAGCCCACTCGGCCACGATGGCACCGACGACGGCGAGCGTCACGCCGACACGGAGGCCGCCGAAGATCGCCGGCAGGGCGGCCGGGATCCGGACCTCGCGCATGAGCTGCCAGCGGGTGGCCCGGAAGCCACGAGCCATTTCGATGAGGCGCCGGTCGACCGAACGGACGCCGACCATCGTCGCCACCGCGACCGGGAAGAAGACGATGAGCGCGCAGATGATGACCTTGCTCACCAGGCCGCTGCCGAACCAGAGCGCGATGAGCGGCGCCAGCGCGAGGATGGGCGTGGCCTGCGCGGCGACGAAGTACGGTGAAAGCAGCCGCTCGGCCGCGACCGACTGGGCCAGGACGTAGCCGATGACGATCCCGAGCGTCGCACCGACGGCGAACCCGGCGAGCACCTCGCTCAGCGTCTGGGCCGTGTGCACCTCGAGCGTTCCGTCGATCCAGGCGGAGACGAACCGTCCTGCGACGGTCTCCGGCGCGGGAAGGACGAAGTCCGGGTACCCGGCAACCACGACGATGAGCTTCCAGGCCACGAGGAACGCCGCAAGGAGAGCGGCGATCTCGGCGAGGCGACGCGGGCTCACGGGCGACCCTCCGCGTGGACAGGGACGGGTTCCGAACGGACGGCACCGTTGACGCGGTCAGGTCTCATGCCCGGTCGTCCCCGCCAAACGGGTCGAACCACGCCGGGACGCCCATCGCCTCGATGGGAACCTGCGGGGCACGTCGCCGGGCCAGCTCGGCGGTCAGTTCGGCCGGCGTCGGGTCGGTGGTGGTGTCGGCCAGGTGACTCCGGATGGTGGCCGCTGTGCGACCGACGCCCAGGACATCCAGCTGCGCTGTCCGCAGCGCACGGTCGAGTTCCACCGGGACGACCGCGGCCACGCGCGCCGGCCGCGGAGAGAGGACGACCACCTGGTCGGCCAGGTACACGGCCTCGGGGATGGAGTGGGTGACGAGGAGGATCGTCGTCGCGGTCGTGCGCCAGAGGCCGACGAGCTCCGCGTTGAACCGTTCCCGCGTAAGAGCGTCGAGCGCGCTGAACGGCTCGTCGAGGACGAGGACCGTGGGCCCAAGGGCGAGCGCCCGCGCGATCGACACACGCTGGCGCATGCCGCCGGACAGCTCGTGCGGGTGCGCCCGCGCGAAGTCGCTGAGGCCGACGAGCGCCAGCAGGTCGTGCACCTGCTCGTCCTGGCGCGCTCGTTCCCAGCCGGCCAGCTCGAGCGGGAACGCCACGTTCGATTGTGCGTCACGCCAGGGGAGCAGCCGCGGCTCCTGGAAGACGAAGCCCACCCGGGGGTCGGGTCCGGTCACGGCATCGCCGTCGAGCTCCACGCCGCCCCGGTCGGGCGCGAGCAGACCCGCAACGATGCGCAGGAGCGTGCTCTTCCCGCACCCGTTCGGCCCGATCAGCGCCGTGATCGAACCTGCGGGAACGGTGAAGCTCACCCCGTCGAGGACGGCGAGCTGCCGCTCCTTTGAGGTGAACGAACGTGCGACGTCGCGGATGACGATGCCGGACAGTGGTGCTCTCCCGTCTGCGTGCTGCTGTGCCTCGAGGGCACCTTCCACCCAGGGGCGGGCGACGGGAGAGCGGGGTCACCGTGAGCGTCATGCCGTGGGCAGGGCCTGCACTGCGCAGGGCCTCATCGACCCGGCATCGACATGCTCGAGCGGCGTCCCTCTTCTTCCATCCGGACTGTGACCGTCGGCTCCCTGCCAGGGATCTGCCGTTGCCGTGGTGCGGCGCCGGCTCGTGGGCTGGCCCGCGGCGCGTTCGCCGCGAACCGACCACCGGTCGGGAATCTCACCCTGCCCCGAAGAGGAGGCGTGTCTCGGGCTGTGCGGGGAAGGATAGCGCAGGCAGCCGCGGGAGCGCGAGTCAGGCCGCTTGCGTCAGGCCGCTTGCGTCAGGCTCGCCGGTCCGGCGGCCGCGCGCCCGGCGGTCGCGGGCCCGGCACCTCCGTGCGGCCGCCGAACGAAGACCGCGAGCATGATCGCCGCCGCCGCCGCACACGCCGCCCCGAACCAGAAGGTCGCGGGCTGGGAGACGTTGTCCCAGAGGAGCCCCGCCACGATGGAGGCGGGCAGGAGCGCGAGGCCGATCGCCATGTTGTAGATGCCGAACGCGGTCGCTCGCGCCTCGACGGGTGCGAGGTCCGCGATGAACGCCCGTCCGACCGCCTCGAGGATCCCGTAGTACACGCCGTAGAGGACCCAGAGCACGGGAACCGCGATGCTCGAACCCGCGAGCGCGAACCCAGCGTACGTGACCGCGTAGAAGCCCCAGGCCACCAGGAGCAGACGGCTCCGGCCGATCACGTCGGACAGCGCGCCGGCAGGCAGCGCGATGACCGCGTCGACCACGTTGAAGAGGACGACGATGAGAAGGAGGTCCCGGACGGTCACCCCCAGGGCCTGGGAGCGAAGCGCGATGAACGCATCCGACGAGTTGCCCAGGGTGAAGACCACGGTTGCGCCGACGAAGATCCAGAAGGCCGCCGGGAACATCCGGGCGCGGTCCGTCCAGGATCGGGGTCGGAGGGCGGCCGCCCCGGTGTCGGCGACCTGCGCTGATGGCCCCGGCCGTGCGGGTTGCGCCGCGGCGGACGGCGTCCGCACGTCCCGGACCGCCACGACGATCACGCCGACCGCCGCCACCGCGGGCACGAGCGCGAGCAGGACGAGCGCGTGGAACGTGTCCTCCCCGAGTAGCAGGGCGTCACCCTGGAACAGGGCGACCACGACCGCGGCAAGACCCACTCCGACCACCGCGCCGGCGGTGTCCATCGCCCGGTGCAGCCCGAAGGCGCGTCCCCTCGCTTCCGGGGGCGTGGAGTCGGCGATGAGCGCGTCCCGGGGCGCCGTCCGGATGCCCTTTCCCACCCGGTCGCCGAGCCGGGCCAGGAGCACCATCGGCCAGCTCGCCGCAACCAGGTAGAGGGCCTTCGCCACGACCGACGTGGAGTAGCCGGTCCCGACGAGGATGCGGCGGCGGCCGAGGCGATCGCTGATCGCGCCGCTGACGAGCCTGAGGAAGGCCGAGGCGCTCTCGACGATGCCCTCGATCAGGCCGATGACCGACGTCGATGCGGCGAGGACATTGGCGAGGAAGAGCGGGACGACGTAGATGAGCATCTCGCTCGAGACGTCGGTGAGCAGGCTGACGAAACCGAGAGCGACGACGTTGCGGCCGACGCCGCCGAGGAGGCGTTCGCGGGCAGTGGCACCAGCCGTCACGAGGTGCGCCGGCGGAGCCGTTCCAGCAACCCCAGCCGCCAGGCAAGGAACAGCAGGACGGCCAGGACGACGGCGAGGGCGATGGCGAGGTCGAAGGGCTGAAGTGCGTGCCTGATGTCCACCCAGTTCGCGCCCAGGACCACCCCGGCGTAGGCGAGGAGGATCGACCAGGGAAGGGCTCCCAGCGTCGAGAAGAGGATGAACTTGCCGAGCGGCATCCGCGCGACCCCGGCGGGAAAACTGATGAAGGTGCGAACGACCGGCAGGAGACGTCCGATGAACACCGTCTGGGAGCCCCAGCGGGCGAAGAACCGGTCGGCCAGCTCGATCTCGTGAGGGCGGATGAGGATGTAACGCCCGTACCGCTCGAGGAAAGGACGGCCGCCCCAGGCGCCGATCGCGTATGCGATGAGCGAGCCGGCCGTGTTCCCGGCGGTCGCCACGACCACGACGATCCAGAAGGACCAGGGTTGGCCCGTGATCGGTTCGAGCTGGGTCGGATCCGACACCAGGAAGCCGGCGAACGGCAGGATCAGCTCGGACGGGAGGGGGATCATCGCCGACTCGATCGTCATCGCCAGGAAGACCCCGGCGTAGCCCACGGCCCCGTAGAGCGTGTTCAGGAAGGGAATGACGATCTGGTCGATGAAGGCAAGCATGCCCGCGGAATCTAGCAGCGGCCTCGTCCCCCGGCGCTAAACTCGACCGATGACCGACATCCGGATCGTGGACGTGACCGACGCGGACGCGTTCGACCTGGTGCCGCCATGCGCGGATCCCGCGTTCGACCATCGCACCTGCGACTACTGGGAGAACGCGGAGGCCGGGTCGAAGGCCGCGCGGCCTTCGTGGCTGGGTCGGGCCGCCGACCGGGATCGGGACGACGTTTCGGCGGGCGCCGCGAAACGGACCTCCACCTTCAACCCGTTCCTGGAGGAAGTGTCGCGCAGGGAGCCGGCAGTCAACCCGTTCGACCCGCGGGCGGGCGCCGGCGATGGCGGCATGGCGCTCCCCGAGGACAATCCCTTCGCCGCTCCCGCCGAGAATCCCTTCGTCCCTCCACCGCGGCCGGCCCGTGGCCCCCGGGCAGGGGCGCCCCGCAAGCTGGCGCTGCTCCAGCGCGGTCTTGGCGTCGCGGGCAGCTACGCCAAGGTCCTCCTGGCGGACGGCGTGCCGGCCGCCTACGCGCAGTTCGGCCCCCTCTCGGCGTACCCGCGCGCGCTGGCTCTCCGCGACCTCTATCCGCAGCTGCCGAGCTCACCGCTGCCGGCGGTGATCACCTGCGTGGCCACGACGGCGGAGGCGCGCAGGATGGGCCACGCACAACGCCTGGTGGAAGCCGTCTGCGCGGACCTCGCCGGGCTCGGATTCACGGCGGTGGAGGCATACCCGGAGCCCGGCGCTTCCCCGGACGCGACGAGCGCGGCCTCCGCGGCGTTCTGGTGCGCCGCGGACTTCACGGTCGCGGTGGACGATCCCCGGTTCCCGGCCATGCGCCGGGAGCTGTAGGCACGCATCGAGCGGCCGGATCCCGGACGGGGAGGAGCGCGTTGGCGAAGCTGGTGGAGTGCGTGCCGAACTTCAGCGAAGGTCGCCGGCTCGATGTGGTCGACGCCCTGGCGGGTGCCGTGCGGGCGACACCCGGGGTACATCTGCTGGACGTCACCTCCGACCCGGATCACAACCGCAGCGTCCTGACGTTCGCCGGCCCGCCGGAGGCGGTGGCGACGGCGATGGAGGCGGCAGTCCCGGTCGCGCTCGAGCACATCGACATGGAGCAGCACGAGGGACAGCATCCGCGGATCGGGGCCGTGGATGTCGTTCCCTTCGTGCCGCTTGGCGACACGACGATGGACGAGTGCGTCGAGCTGGCGCGCCGGTTCGGCGAGCGTATCGCCAGGCGGTTCGACCTGCCTGTCTACCTCTACGCACGGGCGGCGACGCGCCCCGATCGGGTCGTGCTCAACGAGATCCGCCGTCCCCAGTACGAGGGCCTCAAGCGCGAGATCGCGTTGCCCGGCCGTGCGCCCGATTTCGGGCCGGCGCGCATGCACCCGCGGGGCGGGGCAACCGTGGTCGGCGCGCGGCCCTTCCTGATCGCCTGGAATGTCAACCTCGACACCCGCGACGTCGAGGTCGCGAAGGAGATCGCCAGGGCCATCCGCGAGAGCTCGGGCGGTCTGCCCCGCGTGCAGGCGAAGGGTTTCTTCCTGGCCGAGGAGGGGCGCTCCCAGGTGTCGATGAACCTGCTCGACTTCGCCGTGACCCCGCTCTGGCGCGTGTGGGAGGAAGCAGAGGCGCTCGCGTCGGCTCGCGGCGTCGCGCTCCGCGAATCGGAGCTCATCGGCCTGGCGCCGCTCGCGGCGTTCACGGACGTGGCCGACCACATCGAGGTGTCGCCTGGCCTGGCCGTCGAGGAGCGGGCGGCGGCCGCAGCCCGCTGGCTCTGTCTGCGCGACTACGAGCCGACCATGGCGCTCGAGCTGCGCCTGGCCGCCGCGGGACGCTGATGGGCGGGCCGCAGGGCGCGATCAGGCGCGGGGTTGCGGACGAGCCGCGCCCGGGGATGCTGGTGGTCGGCGCCTCCGAGATCGCGACGTTCGCCGGCGGCCTCCGTCGTGGCTCCTCCCAGGCCGACCTCGGGCTGCTCGCGGCCGAGACACCGTCGCGCCGCGACGACCTGGGCCCGGCGATCGCGGCCTGGGAGGGCCGGGTGGTCGCCGTGGGAACCATGGCGGAGGTCCGGACCCGGCTGGCCGGGGACGGCCTGGACCCGCTCGACGCGACCCGGTTCGCCCGGCTGGACGCGTCGGGCTGCACCGTCACGCCCGGCCTCGTCGACCCGCACACCCACCTCGTGTTTGCCGGGACCCGCGAAGACGAGATTGCGCTCCGGGAGCGCGGCGCGACATACCTCGAGATCCTCGCCGCCGGGGGCGGGATCCTCTCCACGGTCGCCCGAACTCGTGCCGCCTCGACGGACGAGCTTCTCGCGCACGGTCGTCGCTGGCTGGGAGAGATGCTGCGCCACGGCTCGACCACGGTCGAGGCCAAGTCCGGGTACGGGCTCGACCGTGAGACGGAGCTGCGCCAGCTGGACGTGATGGGCCGGCTCGGTGCGGAGGGACCAATCGAGGTCGTGCCGACCTTCCTGGGCGCGCATGCGGTCGCACCCGAGTACCGTGGCCGGCCCGACGCGACCGAGGCCTACATCCGCGACGTGGTCCACGTTCAGCTGCCGGCGGTGGCCCAACAGGGGATCGCCCGGTTCTGCGATGTCTTCTGCGAGGAGGGCGTCTTCTCGGCCGACCAGTCCCGCCGCGTGTTGCTGGCGGGCGCGCGCCTGGGCCTGAAGCTCCGCCTCCACGCCGACGAGCTCCGGCCGTCCGGCGGCGCGGAGCTTGCGGCCGAGCTCGGCGCAGCGGCAGCCGACCACCTGGCGGTCCCCTCGAAGGCCGGGATCGACGCGCTGGCCGCGACCAACGACGCCGGGGTGCCGGTCGTGGCGACCCTGCTTCCGGCCACCAGCTTCTTCCTGAAACACGACGAGTACGGCCCCGCCCGCGAACTCATCGACCGCGGAGTCCCGCTGGCCCTCGGGAGCGACTTCAACCCCGGGACGTCCCCGACCCCGAACCTCCAGCTCGTCATGTCGCTCGCGGTGCTGCGCCTCGGGCTCTCCCCGGCCGAGGCGCTCGCCGCCGTGACCGTCAACGCCGCGCACGCCCTCCGGCTCGGCCAGACCCACGGCGCGCTCGAGCCCGGCCGCCAGGCCGACCTCACCGTCTGGGACGTTCCCTCCCACGCGCTGATCCCGTACTGGCTCGGGGCGGACCTCGTGCGAACCGTCGTCAAGCGGGGGCTGGTGGTCTTCGAGCGCTCCTGACCCGTCGCCTCGCGTTGCGGGCGAGTCGTTCGCCGGCGGGGTCCGCCTCAGCTGCGGTTGCGCGGCTCGAGCAGAACGATCGTCAGTTCCTGCGGGATCGATGACGGGTTGACCGTCAGCTTCGCCTGCGGGACGAGCGATTTCACGCCCATCTCGTGGAGGAAGCGGGCCATGCCCGCCTCGGACCCCTCGTCTGACTCACCCACAGGGAGGGGCACAACGAGGTTCGCGTCCAGCTGCGCCACCACCTCGGCAGATCGTGCCGCCGGGAGCGACCCGCCGATTGGCACGCAAACGACGTCCACCGTGCCGATCTCCCGCAGCTGCTCCTCGCTCAGCAGGTGGCCCAGGTCGCCCAGGTGCATGACATGCAGTCCGTCGAGCTGGAAGACGTACGAGGTGTTCAGGCCGCGCACCTCGCCGCGGGCGTCGTCGCGGGCCGTACGGATGCCGGTCACGAGGATGTCATGAACCTCGTATTCGCCCGGGCCGGTCAGGCGGAAGGCGGACTCGAGGCTGGTCGGGACGGGGACATCGTCGCCTGCGGCCACCAGCGGGCGGCCGCCCGGACCATGCCCGCCTCCGGCGGCCCTGCGCTCTGAACGGCGTGCCAGTGGGTGAGGGTCGGGATGGGTGAAGGCGATAACGTCGGCGGTCAGGCCGCGGCCGGTCGGACCGACCAGCGACGGGAAGGGATCGACCGCGATCACTCCCTCTCTGCCCCTCAATCGGACGCAGCCCTGCCCGTGCCAGGTGATCTCCATCGGCGGGGATTGTCCCACGAAAAGAACGAGGGACGCCTGCCCAATCGGCGCCCCTCGTTCGGAGGGAGGGAGGTGGGAACTGGAAGGGAGGCTTCTCGGTTCCTGATGCGTAGCCTAGGGGTCGCGGGTGAAGGACCAAGACTCGAGATGGTGAAGAAACCGCAACGAACTGCCTTTCTTCACCGTCCCGCAACCGCCCGCCGTCGTCGCCCGACGGGTCTCCTGCGAGAATAGCCCGGACATGAACGAGCCAACCCCGACGACCAGCCAGCCGACCACCCCGCCGACCACCCCGCCGACCACCCCGCCGCCCACCCCGCCGCCCGCGAGCCAGCCCGGGCGGCCGACAACTCCCGACCGCTCGGGCGGCGAGCGCCTGCTCATCGCCTCGGCAATCGTGGCCGTCGTGCTGCTGCTGGGCGGCATCGGCTATCTCGTCCTCGACCGGCTTGGCACCCTCGGCGGCTCTTCCCCTTCCGTCGTCGCGGTCGCCACGCCAACGCCGATCGCGGGGGCGGTCTCGCCGGAGCCCGCCACGGCCGCGCCGACTCCCCGATCGACGCTCGGGGCGAGCCCCACGCCTGCCGCCGGCACCCCGGCGCCATCGGGCAGCCCGGGCTCGACGGCCATCCCAGGCAACCTCGACGAGCAGGTCGCCGCCGTGGAGGCGCAGGTGCCGCCGATCCGGAGGATCGACCCCACGGTCGACGTCCCGAACCGCGTGCTCAGCGAGTCGGCAGCGCGCGACGACCTCACGAGGTCATTCGACAAGGAGAACCCACCCGCCGAGCTGAAGATCCAGCAGGATCTCCTCGAGCGGCTCGGATTCATGGAGCCGGGCCTGGACCTGCGCGACCTCTACCTGTCGGCGCTGGCCTCGCAGATCCTCGGCTACTACGACGATGACACCAGGCAGATGACGATCGTCCAGCGGAGCGGCGACTTCGGCCCGCTCGAGCGGATGACGCTGTCGCACGAGTACATGCACGCGCTGCAAGATCAGCGGTTCGGCCTGGACTCGCTCCAGATCGACGACCCGACCCAAGGCGACCGCGGCCTTGCACGTCTCGCGCTCGTGGAGGGCGATGCGTCGCTCCTCATGACCTTGTGGGCCCAGGGGAACCTGACGCCCCAGGAGCTCGTGGAACTGGTCCAGCAGTCGTCCGACCCGGCCGCACAGGCGGCGCTCGACCGGCTCCCCCCGATCCTCCGCCAGCAGTTCACGTTCCCGTACGAGGACGGCCTGTCGTTCGCGCTCGGCCTCTACATGCAGGGCGGGTGGGACGCCATCAACGACGCGTATCGGAAGCTCCCGGATTCGACCGAGCAGATCCTGCATCCTGAGAAGTACTCCTCGGGCGAGAAGCCGGTCCCCGTCACCCTGCCGCCGGTCCTCGAGCGGCTGGGGTCCGGATGGAAGGAATCTGCGACCGACACGGTCGGCGAGTTCGCGACGCGGGTGTGGATCGAGGGCGGCCCCGTCACGGGCATCGGCCGACGACGCTGCGGCCGGCTGGGGCGGAGATCGCCTGGCCTCGTACGACGGTCCGAACGGCGCGTGGGCGGTCGCCTGGAAGACGGCGTGGGACACGCCCCAGGACGCGGAGGAGTTCGCGACAGCCGCGGCGCCGCTCGTCGATGAGCTGGGCTCGGCGCGGCTCTTCTCGGGTCCGGACGCGACGGGCAAACTCATCCTCATCGCCAGCGACGACGCCACGCTCCAGAAGCTCACGACCGCGGCCGGTATCGCCTACTGAGACAGGAGCTCGCGCGCCGCCTCGGCATCTCTTCCTTCCGTGAGCGAGGCGAAGCGCACGAGATCGGCGAACAGGACCGACACGAGCCGCCGCTCGGCCACCCGTTGGGCGGCGATAGGGGTGGATCGCGGGAAGGCCTGGGCGGAGGCGGCAACGCCAGGGACGGCAGCGCTGGCAAGGCAGGCGACCAGCAGCGTGGCGCATTACCTGCAGAACTTCACCGTCGGCGGGTTCGGTGCGGCGCAGGCGGGGCAGACGACTGCCAGACAGGCAGCGCATTCCCCACAGGACTTCCGGCCCGCCTCGTTCGCGGTCCCGCAGTTCGAGCAGATCACTCCGGGCCTCCCGTGTGGGAAGGTAGACCACTGCGGGGACCGCGAACAGGCTCATGTTCGGGATGCCAGGGACGGCCCCGGCCCCGGCGCCCCCCAGCCTGGCGGACGGCCCCGGCGCCGTGCGTCACGCGCACCACCGTGACCACCCGGTGCGGCCGTTCCAGGTCATCGTGTCGCCGATGTGCGTCACCCGCACGGGCCCGCTCCTGGTGGCCGTCGTCGGCTCCCTTCCCTGCCGGTCTCGTGCAGCCCGCGCACGGGTCCTGCACGGCCGGGCCATGGCCGGGCCGACACAGGCCGCCCGTCGCCGAATCAGGTCGCGGTCATGCGTCCCGCGCATGAGGCCACGCCGCGGGCACTGGCCACACCATGCACGCGCAGAGTGCGACAGGCGGCGCGACGTCGGCACGCTCGGGGAGGTCACCATCGGCAGACCGACCAAGACGCCGCGGCCAGAGGCCGCGCCCGCGGGTGGTCAGATCAGCCGCAGCTCCCTCCCGACCGTCTCGAAGGCGGCCAGGCAGCGCTCCAGCTGGTCGCGGGTGTGCTCGCTCGTGACGATCGTCCGGATCCGCGCCTTGTCGATCGCCACGGTGGGGTACACGACGGCCGGCGCGAAGACGCCCAGCTCGAAGAGCCGGTCGCTCATCCGTCCCGCCTTCTCCGACTCGCGGACGATCACCGGGGTGATCGGCGTCTCGCTCGCGCCGGTGTCGAAGCCGAGCCGCGCGAGCCCGGCCTTGAAGAAGCGGGTGTTCTCCCAGAGCCGGTCGATCCGCTCCGGTTCCTGCTCGAGGATGTCGATGGCGGCGAGGCAGGCGGCAGCCACGGCCGGCGGTTGGGACGTGCTGAAGAGGAACGGCCGCGACCGCTGGACCAGGTAGTCGCGGAGGTGCTGCCGCCCGGCAACGTAGCCGCCGAGGACCCCGACCGCCTTCGAGAGCGTTCCGACCTGGATGTCCACCCGGCCGTGGAGGTCGAAGTGATCGACCGTCCCGCGCCCGTTGCGCCCAAGCACGCCGGACGCGTGAGCGTCGTCCACCATGACCGCCGCGCCGTGGCGCTCGGCCACCTCGCAGATCCCCGGCGAGCGGCGCGATGTCGCCGTCCATGCTGAAGACGCCGTCGGTGATGACGAGGATGTGGCGGTAGCCGCCGGGCCGCGGCCCGCGGCCCCCTTCGCCCGCGCCTCGCGGAGCACCGCCTCCAGGCCGTCCACGTCGCGGTGCGGGTACACCGTCCGGGAGGCTTTCGAGAGCCGGACTCCATCGATGATCGAGGCGTGGTTCAGCTCGTCGCTGACGATCAGGTCCTCCTCGCTCGTGACCGTCGGGATGACCCCGCTGTTCGCGGTGAAGCCTGACTGGAAGGTGAGAACTGCCTCGGTGTGCTTGAAGATGGCCAGCCGCCGCTCCAGTTCCTGGTGGAGCTCCATGGTCCCGGCGATGGTGCGCACCGCCCCGCTGCCGACGCCGAGGTCGCGGACTGCCGCGAGCGCGGCCTGGACCAGGTGCGGGTGCGTGGCGAGCCCCAGGTAGTTGTTCGACGACAGGCTGATCACGGGGCGCCCGTCCATGATCGTCTCCGGCTCCTGGGCGCCGGTCATCACCCGCAGGGGCCGGTAGAGCGCCTTCGCCTTCAGGTCCGCGATCTCGGCGGAGAGGAAGTCGAGCGGATCGGGTCGCATGGTTCATTCCTCCTGTGGCAGAAGCATCACCTTGCCGCCGCGCCTCGCCTCGACGAGCCCGAACGCCTCGGCGTGCCGCGACAGCGGCAGGCGGTGGGTGATGATCGGCGTGAGATCCAGGCCCTCCTCGAGGAAGGCCCGGGTGTGGTACCAGGTCTCGAAGAGCCGGCGACCGGTAACCCCGTGGATGCGAACGCCCCTCGAGATCAGTTCGCCCGAGACGTCGATGGTGACGGGGTTCGCGTGGGCGCCGGCGAGCGAGATCCGGCCGCCGTTCGCAACTGCCGCGAGCCCCTGGTGGAGCGCCTGTTCCGTGCCCGACATCTCGAGCACGACGTCGACGCCGTCTCCTCCGGTCTCCGCTCTGATCTGCGCCGCGACGTCGCCTGCCGCGTCCATGCAGACGTCGGCGCCCATCCGTTCCGCGAGGGCGAGCCGATCGCGGATGACATCCGTGGCGAAGACCCGGCGCGCGCCGCCGCGCTTCGCGACGGCCACCGCCATGAGGCCGACGGGCCCGCAGCCGAGCACGGCCACTGACTCGCCGGTGAGCTCCTCGAAGAAGGTCGCGAAGACGGCACTCCCCATCGGCTCCTGCAGCGCCGCGATCTCTGGCGCGAGGCCGTCGCTCGGCCAGGCGTTCTCCTCCGGCAGGACGGCGTACTCGGCGAAGACGCCAGGCGTATGGACGCCGATGACCCGGAGGTTCTGGCAGACGTACTCGCGGCCCGTCCGGCACGGATAGCAGGTCCAGTCGACAAGGTGCGACTCGGCGGCAACCAGCTGCCCGATGCGGAGGCGGGTGACGCCTTGGCCGAGCTTGACCACGCGCCCGGCCACCTCGCGGCCGAGGATCATCGGCAGCCGGACGTTCGCCCCGGCCCACTCGTCCCACCGGCCGATGCGGACGTCCGTGCCGCCGATGCCTGCCGCCTCGACCCGGACGAGCACCTCGCCCGGCCCCGGGCGGGGCACGGGGACCTCGCGGATCCGGGCCCCCGGTCCGGGCACCTCCTTGACGAGCGCCCGCATGACGTCCGGGACGGGCTCGAGCGACGCGGGTGCGCGACCGGCTGCCGTGACGTCGCGGACGAAGAACTCCGGGGCGCGCGTCGCGGGCGTGGTGTCGGCCGACGCAGCGCCCGCAGCGCCCGCAGGCTTGGTGTCCGCGGGCGCTGCCTGCGTCACCGGAGTGGCCCTCGCATCGGCCATTGCGCGATCGTTCCTCCGCGCCCCCCGCCGGGCCTCAGCGCGCCTCGTCGTCGAGCAGCCGCGCAGCCGGGGAGTCGGCCGGAGCCATCCCGTCGCTCGCCACGATGGGGTTCGTGAGGCGGCCGATCCCGCCAATCTCGACGGTCACGACATCGCCGGGCGCAAGGAGGATCGGCGGATTCCGGAAGACACCGACGCCGGCCGGCGTTCCCGTGATGACCACATCCCCCGGCTCGAGCGTGATCACCGCGCTGATGAACTCGACCAGATGGGGAACGTCGAAAACGAGGTTCTCCGTGTTGCCGTCCTGCATCTGGAACGGTGCGGGCGAGTGCTCCGCTGGAGCGCGCCGCGCGGCACTCGTCAACCAGGAGCGAACGGGCAGCCGCGGTGGGTCAACGACCTCGTCCGCGGTCACAAGCGCAGGCCCGAACGGGAGGAACGTGTCCGACCCCTTCGCCCGCAGCCACTGGCCGTCGCCATGCTCGCCGGGTCGCAGGGCGGCCTTCTGCCCCTGCAGGTCGCGAGCCGACACGTCGTTCGCCGCGCAGTAGCCGGCGACAACCGCCATGGCCTCGGCGGCGGGGACCCGGCGGGCCCGGCGCCCGACGACGAACGCGAGTTCCGCCTCCAGGTCGAGGGCGTGGGTGGCGTCGGGCAGGATCACCGGCTCACCATCGGCCACCACGGCGTTCGCGAACTTCGAGAAGAGCGTGGGGCGGTCGGGCGTCGCGATGTGCTGCTCCTCGACATGGTCCCGGTAGTTGAGCCCGACGCAGACGATCTTCGCGGGGCGTGGCAGGGGAGCGAGGAGTCGCACCGCGTCGCGCGCGAGCGCCCGCTCGCGGGCGGCGTCCGAGCCGAGGCGGTCGAGAGCGGAGCGGGTCACCGCCAGCCCGGGGTCTGCGGCGAGGAGCGCGGCCAGGTCACCGTCCTCGAGGGCGCGGGCACGCCCGCGGTCATCGCCAAGCCCCGGGATCTCATCGAGCGGGAGGACCGTTCCGCCGGCGCACTCGGGCGAGGCGCCGACGAGGAGCCCGAGCCGCGGGCGGTGCTGGTTTGCCGGCTGGTCGAGCGTCCGCTGGGCCGGTCGCCATGTCACCAGGCGCACATCTGAACCTCCGGGAACGCTGGTGGCCCCAAGGAGCTTGGGACCTGCCCGCTGTCGGCTGACGATAGTCTACCGTGGGCTCCCGGCCGTGCTCGACATCGCTGTCTTGGTCGTCGCCGCGGGCGAGGTGGTGTCGACGACGTAAGGCGCCCCCGATACGAGGCTCGCGCAAAGCCGCCGAGGGTGCCCACGTTGACCGGATCCCCGTAGAAAGCCGCGGTGCATCGGCGGGATGTCGCGGACCTCGCGGCGATCGTCTCATGGTACTTCGGCGCCTGCTTCGCGCTCTCGCCGGGCTCTGATCGATCTTCGTGGTCGCGACGCCGCGCTCGCGGCGCTCGACCGCGCGAGGTCGAGCTATGTACCGGCTGGAGGCCGAGTTGAGCCCACTTGATGGGATGTGACCCGGCCGCCGGTGTGTGTTCAGTTGCTGACGGCCAGATCACGCCACCGCCACCACGGTCAGGCGCAGCTGGCCCTCACATGTTGCCAGCGCTCGGGAGGATGATCGCCTTCCCACGTACTCGCCGTTCGCGCAGCGCGGAGAGCGCCGCGTTGACCTCGGAGAGCGGGCCAGGTGGCGAGTTCGGGAAGTCAGGATTGAGCCGTCTGCTGCGGCGCCCATGATCGATTGGAGATCTGCCCGCGTCCCCGACCGGACCCCGAAAATCGCCAGTTCCTTGCGGGCCGCGATCGCCAAGTCGAGCTCGGGGATGCGCGCGTAGCCGGCCAGCACGTAGGCTCCCTTCGGGCCGAGTATCTTCAGCGACGGGGTGGCGACATCGGGCACGCCGGCGCAGTCGATCACGACGTCGGGTGCGCCGTCCACGTCGTCGAACGACGCCATGACGCGGTGGCCGAGCTCCGCGAGCGCCTCGCGCCGCACCTGGGAGCGGTGCACCACCTGCAACGGCACGCCGAGCCGGGCAAGGAGCTCGGCGCACATGAACCCGATCGGACCTGCGCCGACGACGAGGACGGACCTCGGAGCCCGCGCCATCGTCTGGCGCACGGCGTTCGCGGCAGTGGCCCCGCAATCCACCAGGCTGGCCGCGGCTTCACTGCTCAGTGCGTCGGGGACTTCGAGCGCCTGCGGCGCGTGGACTCGCATGTACTGCGCGTACCCGCCCCACGCGACGAGCACCCCGGTGATGGAGCGAAGATCGGGGCAGAGCCGTTCGTCGCCCCTCGCACAGACAGGACAGGTGCCGCAGCCGGTGAACAGCGTGATGGCGATCCGGCGGCCGACCCACTCGGCGCCGGCCGGACCGGCCGCCACGACAACACCGACCGGCTCGTGTCCGAGCACGAACGGCAGTTCCGGCCGATACAGTGGCCTTCGAAATGTGGAGGTCGGTTCCGCAGATCCCGCAGGCGTCGACTCTCACGATGAGATCCGCCGGAGCCGTTACGGAGCGGCGTCGCCACGCCGGCGATCTCGAGCGTGCCAGTCGGTATGGCACGCGCGAGAGCGGCCTGCATCGTCCCCGGCAGCACCGCTCCCGGGCTGGAGACCCCGTGGCTCGTCTTCACGCTCCCTCCTGCTGGGACGCCTTCAGGGACGATGCCGGGACCCCGGAATTGTGCCGTATGCAACACGTGGTCCGTCATACGCTACCGTACAGGCGAATCGCACGTCAAGGATGAGTGGAGCGATGAGTCCATCAGGTCAGGAGCCCCGATCTGTGCTGCGGCACGCGCAACGCCGAGGGGCGCGAGCGGATGAGGGAGGTTCGCGCCCGAACGGGAATCGCAGCTCATCCGCGGGCTGCAGTGCTCGAGATGCTGACCACGGAGTCGCAGACCGCCTCGGAGCTTGCACGACGCATCGGCGTCAATCGCAGCACGTCGCTCAGGCTCATGAACGAACTCGACGCGGCAGGGTACGTCCGCCGCGACGATCGCACGAAGCGGTACTCGACCCGGCCGGAGCGCTTCTACGGGTTCATCGCGAACCATCCCGAGCACCGGGATCTCACGGAGATCATCAACCCGATCTCTCACGAGTCTCCGCGACGCTTCCGGCGAGGCCGTCGTGCTCGGCGTCCCCGCCAACGGGATCATGGTGTACCTGGCCTACCTGCCATCGCGGTACGCGGTGGCGGTGCATGAACGGATCGGTACGACCCGCCCCATCCACTGCTCGGCGTTGGGCAAGGCGTACCTCTCCGCGCTCGACGGTGCGACCCTCGACCTAGAGCTTGGACGCCTGTCCTACACGGGAGGAACCGATCGTGCGGCGAAGGGCCCCCTGGACCTGCGCACCCGGGTGGATGCAGCTCGCTCGCGCGGCTATGCCATTGACCGGGAGGAGACTTTCGCCGGCGGATCCTGCGTGGCCGCCCCGGCCACCATCGGTGGGGTACTCATCGGCGCGATCGGGATCTCCGGTCCAACGAGCCGTCTCAACGACGAGGTCATCGTTCAGCTCGGCACCCGGCTCTGCGAGGAGATCGGCCGGCTCGACGCCTTCGGCAAATTCAAGCGCAGCTCTAGCCCGCACGCGGCGTTCAGCGCCCGCATCCCGGAAGCCGTCCTCGGCGGGACGAGGCGTCGGGAAGTGTCTTTCGGTTCGCGTGATGCGTGGCGCAGGGCGCAACGCGGCTCCCGGCCCGGGGGAGGCGGTCGGACCGACCTGGTGGGCAGTCCTGCGGCGCGCCTAGACGCGGACCGCGGTTCCCCCGGCGGCCAACGATTTGTGAGCCCTCTCGACGAGCTTCACTGCGTACGCCGCATCTTCGGGAACCACCGTCGGAGCGCGCCGCGCCGAAACTGCGTCGATGAAGTCGGCAACTGAAGCGGCGATCGACGCCTGGCGCCAGCCCTTCGGGTCGAACGCTACGCCGGACACCGGGGTGCCGCCCGTGTCGCCCGGTCCGCGGTAGAGGACCGCCGGGGGGTTGACGCGATGATCGATGACGAGCGACCCGGCACTCCCGTAGATCTCGAGGCGTTCCTGCCAGGGGATCTCGGCCGTCAGGGTGGACTCGATGGAGAATCAGCCTCCCGCGACGAAGCGCCCGCTCATGAGCGAGTAGTCCTCGACGCCGAGTCCGGGGAGGACGTTCCGACCGACCGCCTGGACGTCCAGGACGTCGCCGAAGAGCCACTTGCTAGAGGATACAGGTAGTGCACCGAGACGTCGATGAGCGCGCCGATCCCGTGCTTCTCGCCGCGCCAGGCATCTCCCGGACCCGGGTGAAGGAAGTCCTGGGTCTCGCTCCCTGCGTTCAGGCACCGCACGAGCCGGAGCTCCCCCAGGCCGCCCTCGCGGATGATCTTCTCGGCCTCGACGTATGCCGTCACGAACCGCGTGTTCTGCGTCACCGAGAGCGTCAGGCCGCGCTCGCGGGCAAGAGCGATGAGATCGGTGCACTCGGCCGTGCTCACGGCGAGCGGCTTCTCGATGCAGACATGCCTCCCCGACTCGAGCGCCGCCCTGGCTGCGGGGTGGTGGAGCCGGTGCGGGAGCAGAAGGGCGACGGCCTTCACCTCCGGATCCCCGAACAGCTCGCGGTAGTCCGCATACGCGCGGACACCCAGGCGGCCGGCGACCTCCCCGACCCGTCCTGCGTCGATGTCGCACGCCGCCACGAGCCTGGCACCGTCGTGTCATTGATAGCCCTCGATGTGGGCAGCGCTGATCCGTCCGAGGCCCACGACGCCGATCCCGAGCGGGGAACCGTCGCGCCTCGCCTCCGTGGAAATCATTCCCGTTCCTCAGGCATCTCACAGTCCACCGCCGGTCACGCCGCACGTGGCGGAGTCATCTTCGCGCCCCGGACGCTCCGGCCGATGGTTCGGGCTCCTCGTCCTCTTCGCGCACGTGACCGCACCAGCTGTTCGTCAGCTGCAGCGCACACGCCCGCCCAGGCGTGCTTACTCTGGCCGTCGCGCCTCGCGGTGCGGGGTGCGGGTGCGGGGTGACTACCGTACACATTCGCGGCGGCGGATGCAATTGGATCTCGGCGCGGCGCGCGCGGGTTCCTGGGTCCCACCGCGAGCGGCGGACGGCGTCGGCGCCTCAACCTTGTTGCGGAGACTGCACGGACTGGACCCCGAGCGGAGTCAAAGAGCATGCTTGACAACCGCGGCGGCCGCTGCCTACGATGTGGAGCAGAACGCGTTGCGCATGGCGCAACACGGCGACCGGGCGTGGCGGGGTGCCGGGCGATGGGCAGCTGTGGCGGAGGGGATGGAGCGTCGAGATGGTCCACAGCATCGTGGCCGTGAACGCGCATCCGGACGACGAGCTCAGCTGTCTCGGCACACTGGCGAAGTGCCGGGAGCGCGGCGATCAGGTCACGCTGGTCGCGTTTCGCGCGCCGAGAAGGGCGGCGGGTTCGACCTCACGATCCCTGACAGAGGAGGTTGCTGCGATCCGCCAGCGGGAGGCCTCCCGCGTTGCGGAGGCACTCGGAGCGACATACGTGTGCCTCGGGGCGGACGACGGCTTCATCAGGATCAGCCCGACCTCAGAACCATGCTGGTCCAGCTCTTCCGCCAGGTCTCGGTGGACGTCGTTCTCACCGCGCCGCCGACCGACTACAGCATCGACCACATCACCACCGGCCAGATCGCCACCCAGGCTGCCCTGCTGGCGGCGGTGGCTCCGATCCGGCGTGACGAGCCGGCCCTGGACCGGCCGCCCGCGGTCTTCTACACGGACACGATCACCGGGCTCGACTTCCAGCCAAGTGGGTCTACGTGGACATCACCAGGCAGTTCGAGAGGAAATGCGAGCTGCTCCGAATGCACGAGTCGCAGATGATGAGCCAGCCCAGGTTCGCAGGGTGGGATCTCGTGACACACGCGGAAATCGTTGGACGGTTTCGCGGTCTGCAGGCCGGTGTCGCCTACGCGTGAAGGCTTCTCGGCCCGTGCTGCGCAATCCGCTCATCCGCCCGGGCCCGTTGCTGCCCTAGGCGGCCGGCTGCCTGTCGAAGGACTGGGTTGAGGAGGTGGCGTTGCTGAACGGACAGCCCGAACCGCAGCAAGCTGTCGGCGATGAAGCGAGCGGCGCGATCGCTCCGGGCGGACAAGCCGAGCGACGCGGCCAGATCGAGCTGGTGGACCTCCGCAAGACGTTCGGGTCGACGGTCGCCGTGGCGGGAGTGTCGCTCCGCGTCGAAGGCGGGGAGTTCCTCGCCCTGCTCGGGCCGTCCGGGTCCGGCAAGACCACGATCCTGAACCTGATTGCCGGCTTCGAGCGGCCGTCCAGCGGGCAGGTGCTGCTCGACGGCAGGGACATCTCGCTGGTGCCGCCCTACCGGAGGGGATCGGGATGGTGTTCCAGCGCTACGCCCTGTTCCCGCACATGACGGTCGCCGACAACATCGCGTTTCCCCTGCGCATGCGCCACGTGCCGTCGGGCCAGCAGCGAGCGCGTGTTCTCGGAGGGCCTCGATCTGGTGCAACTCGGTGGCTTCGAGTCGCGCTTCCCGCGCCAGCTCTCCGGCGGCCAGCAGCAACGCGTGGCCCTGGCCCGGGCAATCGTCTTTCGTCCCTCGCTCCTCCTGATGGACGAGCCGCTCGGCGCCCTGGACCGGAAGCTGCGACAGGAGATGCAGATCGAGCTTCGGATGCTCCAGCGACGCCTGGAGACGACCGTGCTGTACGTCACGCACGGCAAGGAAGCGCTGACGATGGCAGATCGCGTGGCGATCGTGCGCCACGGCGTGCTTCAGCAGGTCGGCAGCCCCGAGGATCTCTACGAACGTCCCCGGAACCCGTTCATCGCCGGCTTCGTCGGGGAGTCCAACTTCTTCCGCGGTCGGGTGGTGTCGGCAGACGCCGGGAGCGTCGACGTCGCCCTCTCCGACGACATCGTTCTCCACGGCCTGGCGCCGCGCTGATCCGCAGCCCGGTGTCGGAGCCCCGGTTCGCGTCGCCGTCCAACCCGAGCGGATCAGCGTCGCGCCTCCGGTCAGCTGCACTGAGCAGGGCATCGCGGGCGAGCTCGTCGAGATCCTCTATGTGGGCGCGAGCACCTCGTACGTCGCGCAGACGGCCTTCGGGACCGTCGTCGCCCCGTGTGCCGGCGACGACGGCTTCGGCCACAATTCCGCATTCACAGACAGTCGCTCTCTGCTGGAGGAGCGATGACACCCACGTCTACGAGGAGGATGAGAGCCTTTGAGGAACCACTTGCTAGAGCCTCTCGCTCGATCGACCAGTCAGTGAACCTGAGGCTACTCTCGGGTGGCCTGCGGATGCCGACCGCTGCCCGCCGGAATGCGGGGCGAAGAGGAGGTCCCGAACGTGAGTGAACTCAACGAACTCGATGCGTTGCTGAGCCGACGGAAGTTCCTGATCAGGGCCGGCCTTGCATCAGCCGGAGTCGTGGTCGGCGGGGGGCTCATCGCCGCGTGCTCGTCCGCGTCGACGGCGGCCCCGACGGGCGGTCCCGAGCGCCGCGCCGGCCAGCGCGGCGCCCTCCCTCTCCGGAACCGGCGAAGTCGTCGTCCCCGACGTCGGCGGCGCCCTGGCCGAGGCGTTCAAGAAGGCCTACTTCGATCCTTTCGAGAAGGCGACCGGCATCAAGATCACGCTAAATGCCGGCAACTTCGATGCCTCGGTCGTCCTTGCACAGACCCTCGCAGGGGCACCTCCCTACGACCTGAACAACCCCAACGGCGCTACCGTCGAGCAATACATGCAGAGGCGCATGCGAGCCGGTCGACTTCTCGCTCTGGGGCAGCGTCAGCAAGGATGACATCGGCCCGGCGAAGGCGACGGAATTCTACGTGCCCGCCTACTATTTCGGCCTGGTGCCTGCATGGAGCTCGAAGACCTTCGCCGACGCGACGGTCTCGGGGTGGCCCGACATCTTCGATGCCACCAAGTACCCGGGCAAGCGAGCGTTCGCCCCGGGGGCGTGGGGTGCGCGGCGGCGGCACGTACGAACTCGCGCTGCTCGGGGACGGGGTCGCCCCCGACAAGCTGTACCCGATCGACGGCGACCGGGCCCTCGCGTTCCTGAAGGCGTTCAAGCCGAACATCCTGAAGTTCTGGGAGAGCGGCGCCGAACCCATCCAACTCATCAACGACGGACAGGCGGCGATGGTCAGCGCCTGGAACGGCAGGGTCTACAACGGCCAGCAGGCGGGCACGCCCATCGACTTCTCCTGGGGCCAGCAGATCGTCCAGTACGACGTGTGGGCGATCCTCAAGGGCGCGAAGAACGCCGCCAATGCGCAGAAGCTGCTCGCCTTCATGCAGCAGCCTGAGCAGCAGGTCGCGTTTGCTAACCTCATCACGTACTCGCCGGGCAACCAGAAGGCGCTGGAGCAGCTCGACCCGGCCCGCCAGGCGCTCCTCCCGACCGCGGCCGCCAACATGGGCACCGCCGTCGTGCAGGACTACGCGTGGTGGGAGTCCAAGGCACCGAACTCCGACAAGACCAACGAAGAGGTCCTCATCGAGAAGTGGCAGGAGTGGATCGCGACGTACTGATCCTGACCTGCTGAGAGGATCGGCGCGTGTCCACCGAGATGGGCGCAGACGGCGCGGCCACGCCGCGCCGTCTGTCCTCCTACCTGCCGGTCCTGCCGCTCCTCGTCGTTCTCGCACTCGCGTTCGCGTACCCGCTCGGTCGCCTTGCCGTCGACAGCCTGATCGAGAACGGTCAGTTCACGCTCTCCAACTACACCAACCTTGCGGCAAGTGCGCGATATCCCCTCGTCCTGCTCAGGACCTTCGAGGTGGCGGCGCTGACGACGATCGCCTGCCTTCTGGTCGGCTACCCGCTTGCCTACGTGATCAGTCGCGTGCCGCAGCGACTCGCCTGGCCGCTGCTGCTCGTGGTGACCATCCCGTTCTTCACGACAACCCTCATTCGTTCCTACGCGTGGATCGCGATCCTCGGCTCGAACGGCCTGCTGCAGAACCTGCTGAAGCTGGTCGGCCTCGCGGATCCCCCGGTCCTCGCATTCAGCTTCCAGGGCATGATGATCGGCATCGTCCAGGTGCAGCTGCCGCTCATGGTGCTGCCGCTGTACTCGGTGATGACCCGGATCGACCGAGCCCAGGTGCTTGCCGCGCAGAGCCTGGGAGCGGTTCCGGCGAAGGCGTTCTGGCACGTGTATCGTCCCGCGACCATGTCGGGCATCGCCGCCGGCGCGAGCCTCGTCTTCGTCAGCACGCTCGGCTTCTTCATCACCCCGGCGATGCTCGGCGGGCCCGGGGACGCCATGGTCGCGCAGACGATCCAGGTGCAGTTCGGCAATCTCATGGACTTCGCCGGCGCCTCCGCCCAGGCGGTGGTGCTGCTTGCCATCGTCCTGTTCTTGGTGGCCCTCCTGTACCGGAACATCGCCATCGCCATGCCCGGCACGAGCGTGGTGGAGCCCACGGCGGGCCGTGCCGCGCGCCGCCGCCTGCGCTGGACCTCACCCGTCCGTGTGGCCGACGCGAGGGATCGCCTTGCGCAAGGGCTTGCTCCGGTCGCAAACAGGGCCGGGGACGGCGTCGCGGACGTCATCAGCGCCGTGCGAAAGCCGGTGCTCGCGGTCCTGGCCGCGGCAACCGTCCTGTTCCTCACCGGACCGATGATCGTCGTCGTTCTCTGGGCGTTCTCGGGATCGGCATCGTTGCGCTTTCCCCCGGAGACCTACTCGCTCCAGTGGATCGAGGCCTATTTCTCGAGCCCTGCCTGGCTGAACTCGACGCTGTTCACGATCGGAGTAGCCACGGTGTCAGCGGGCCTGGCCGTAGCGATCGGGGCGCTGGCAGGGTACTGGCTCGTGCGCGGGAGCGGCCGCGGCCGAACGCTGGTCATGATCGCCGTCATCGCGCCCGTGGTCACGCCCGTCGTCGTGTTCGCGCTCGGACTCTTCTACGTCATCGTGCCCTTCGGGCTCCAGGGCACTCCCATCGCCTTCATCATCGGGTACACCGTGCTCGGCGTGCCGTTCAGTGCCTTCATCACGAGTGCTGCCCTCAGGAACCTGGACCCGGCCCTCGAGCGTGCGGCTTCGAGTCTCGGGGCGCCACCACTCTCGGTTGCGCGACACGTGATCGTGCCGCTGCTGGCAGCCGCCCTCGTCAGTTCGTTTGTCTTTGCGTTCATCGTCGCCTTCGACGACGTGGTCGTCGCGTTGTTCATGTCGGGGCCGAACGCGGTCCCCCTGCCGCTTCGCATGTGGCAGGACATCGTCCTCGACGCCAGTCCGCGGAGTGCTGCGGTCGCGCTTGTCCTCTTTGCGGGGGCTGCGTTGCTCGTGGCATTGCGCACGGTATTCGGCGCGTTGAGGAGGTTTCGCCGGGAGAGGATTGCCCGTTCCTACCGTCCCATCAGCCAGCAGGCCAGCTGAACACGCGTCGGCTCACGCTGTCGACGGGCGCAGTCGTGGTTGGTCCCGCCTGCGCCTCGAGACGACGTGAACGTCGGCGCCCGGGGCGACCCCCGGCGGCTGAACCGGACCGGATGACACCGCTGCAACGAAGGCCACAAGCAGGGAGTGGAGACATGGAGAAGCTGATCATCACCGTGACGGTGGACTCGTCGATGTCGTATCCGGGCAACCCGCTCATGCCCCCCATCGAAGACGTCGAGGCCATCGGTGCCCAGTACATCGACGCCGTCCGCGCCGGTGCCAGCATCGTCCACCATCATGGCGTGCACTACCTGGAGCACGAGATCCAGCCCGACGGCCGGCGGCTCTCGAAGGTGGACTTCGACGGCTGGAAGCGGCTGACCGAGATCATCCGCGCCGAGTGCAACCCGATCGTCCAGTTCGGGATCGCCAGCGCCCGGATCGAGGAGAAGATCCGGCTCATGGACCTGAAGCCCGAGATGATGTCGTACGCGTTCAACGTGCACGACGAGTACTTCCGGCCTGACGAGGCATACCCCGCCAACGAGATGTACGCGATCCACCCGCGCGATGAGCTCGAGACGTTCTGCCGCGCGGCCAAGGAGCACGGGGTGAAGACGGAGGTGGAGTCCTTCTACACCGGCGCCTTCTGGAACATCGAGTACATCCGCAAGCTCGGAGTGCTCGACGACCCGGTCTGGACGACCCTGTTCCTGGGCTGGCCCGGCGGTGCGTGGACGCCCCCGACGCACGATGCGCTCCTGTATCTCGTCAACCACCTCCCCCCGAGGATGATCTGGAACCTGAGCGTCATGGATCCCATGCAGTGGCGGCTCCACGCCCTCGCCATCGCGATGGGCGGGAACGTTCGCGTGGGCTGGGAGGACAACCCGTACATGCCGGACGGTTCCCCGGCCCGGGCAAACGCGGATCTCGTACGGGTCGTCGTCGACATGGCAAGGACCATGGGCCGGGAGATCGCCACGCCCGACGAGGCCCGCGCGATCATGGGACTCCAGGCCTGAGCTGCGCAGAGGCCTGCTCGCGGGGCGCCCCGGGGGAGGGCTGCGAAGGGCGAGAAGGGAGCGAGACATGAAGCTGGCAACCGATACGTGGATGCTCCGGAACAGGAGCGTCACCGGAGTCTTCGAGGCCGTGGCCGAGGCCGGGTACCGCTACCTCGAGTTCTCGCCGCGCGACGACTTCCTGCCGAGCTACGCGGGGCGACGGGCATCCCAGGCGGCCGTCGAGGAGGCGCGCGCGGCGAGCCGCGACACGGGGGTCGAGGTCGCCTCGGTCTTCCTCGAGTACGCGTCCGCGAGCAGTGACGAGTCGATCCGGACGGCAACCGTGCGGTACTGGAAGCAGGCGATCGAGATCACGGCCGAACTCGGGTGCTCCAGGATCAACGCCGAGCTCACGGGCCATCCCGCGTACCCGCAGGAGGGCGAGGCCGCCCTGCTCCGAACGCTCGACGAGATCCTGCCGGTCTGCGAACGCGCGGGGGTGACGATCGCAATCGAGCCTCACCCCGGCGACTTCATCGAATCCGGGATCGGCGCCGTCGACTTCATCCGCGGCATCCGCAGTGCGAACCTCGTCTACCTGCACTGCGTGCCGCACGCCTACTACCTCGGCATCGACCCGCGGACGGCGGCCGGGCTGATCGGCCGGCCGTTCACGAGCAACGGCGAGATCATCCGCTACGCCGGTGACACGCTCGACCACGTCCACATCGCCGACACGTTCCGGCCGGAGCGGATCTTCCTCAACCCGCCCGCCCCCGGTTCCCGTGTGCATTCGCACAACGACATCGGGGTCGGCGAGATCGACTGGCCCGACGTGTTCGGCGGCCTGAAGGAGGTCAGCTTCGACGGGGTGATGACGGTGACGGTGTTCCGACAGGAGCACCGTGTCCTGGAGTCGCTTCGCTTCAACCGTACCACGGTGGAGGAGTTCACCGCAGCGGCGGGCTGACGTGGGCCCGGGTGGCCGGGCTGGAGAAGACGTGCGGGCGCGGCAGGTCGTCTCGCGGCGCGCTGCGTTCAGTGGGCACCATCAGTCAGGGAGGTTGTGATGCTGAGGGCTGGACTCATCGGCTTGGGCGACATCGGGGATGTGTACGCGCAGGCCATCGCCCAATCGACCTCCGCCCGTCTCGCCGCCGCGTGCGACGTCGACGACGAGCGGACAAGGCGGGTGTCGGAGAAGTACTCGGCGGCAGGGTACCGCGACGCGCGGGCGGTCCTGGACCGCGATGACGTCGATGTCGTCGCGATCTGCCTCCCCCACGACCTGCACTGGCCGGTCGCGATGGCGGCGATCACTGCTGGCAAGCACGTGCTCCTCGACAAGCCAATGGCGGTCTCCGTTGCCGAATGCGACGAGATCAACGTGGCCGCGTCCCGGAAGGGCGTCCGCGTCGGCGTCTCCCACAACCGCCTGTTCGTGCCGTCCATCGTGAAGGCGCGTGAGCTCATCGACTCGGGCACGCTCGGGGTGCCAGTGCTGTTCCGACACCGGATCGGGATCCACGACCCGTACCCCGGGTGGAGGTCCGACCCCGTGAAGACCGGCGGCGGACTGATGAACGATGCGGGCGCGCATGCCTTCTACGTCGCGCAACACCTGTTCGGCCGGATCACGGACGTCCGGTCGATCCTGGATGTCCCGAGCACGGAGGGCGAGAGCCTGGCGATCGTGTACGTGCGGTTCGCGTGCGGGGCGGCCGGGGTCATCGAGGCCAACTACTACGGACCGGATGGCCAGTTCGATGACAGCATCGAGGTCGTCACCAAGGACGCCGTGCTTCGCATCGGCGGGTTCGAGGAGATCTCGTTCGGGTTCCGGCCCCAGGAACCGAGGTTGGAGCGCTACCAGGGTCGAGCGTGGACTTTCGAGGACGTGGACGCGATGACGTGGGAGGAATCAATCGTCGCGAGCGTGCGCGCCTTCCTCGATGCGCTCGATGCCGGGCGCCCGGTCCCGACCACCGGCGAGGACGGCCGCGAGAACGTCCGGCTCATCCGCGAGGCCTACGCGAACGCCGTGGTCGTCGGCAAGTTCACGGGGAGCGCGAGCGCACCCGTGCGGTGAAGCAAGCCGCGCACACCGCGGCTCTCGTGAAGACGCTCCACGTCGGGGCAGTCAATCAAGGGGGACTCCAGTCGTGAGCAGCCCGTTCTCTCCTGCCATCGCGGAGTTCCTGTCGGCACCTCGATGCGCTGCCATCGCCACGTTCGGCCCCGACAACATGCTGCACCAGGCTGTGGTGTGGTTTTCGCTCGCCGAGGACGGCGTTCTCATCAACTCGCTCGAAGGGCGCCGCTGGCCGGCCAACCTGCGTCGGGATCCGCGCATGAGCCTCGCCATCTTCGACGGAGAGGACTATGTGATCATCCGGGGAGAGGCCGAGGTGGTCGGTGATGCGGAGCGCGGGCAGCGCGACATCCGCAGCCTCGCCCGCCGATACGGCGTCGACCCGGAGTTCTTCGCGGGCCAGCACCGGGTGAGCTTCATCGTGCGACCGGACCACGTCGCTCTGCACGGGAGCCTGGCCGAGTCCTGACCGCGTCCGCGCGAGATCAGACCCGCGAGAGGATGGAGGCTACTGTGAACGGCACCTTTGCTGGCCGAAACGCAATCGTGACCGGGGCGTCATCCGGGATCGGTGAGGCCACGGTGTTCGCGCTCATCGACGGTGGAGCGGCTCGCGTGGCAGGGATCGGCCGCAACACTGCGGCCCTGTCCGCCCTCGAGCAGAAGCTCGGGCCACGCTTCCTCGGCGTGACCGGGGACCTCTCGGACCTGCCGCAGGCAGAGGATGCGACCGCCGAGGCGATGAGGCGCCTGGAGCGGGTTGACATCCTCGTCAACTGCGCCGGCACCGGCTTTCGGGGCAACCTGGTGGATACAACCGACGAGTGGTACCAGAGGTTGTTCGATGTCAACGTCCGCGCCACGTTCATCACCTGTCGGGCGGTGATCCCGCACATGATCCAGGAGGGTGGGGGCGCCATCGTCAACGTGGCCTCGGCACAGGCCCTCAAGGCGGCGCGCGATCGCGCGATCTACGCGGCCACCAAGGCCGCCGTCGTGGGGATCACAAGGTCGATCGCCATCGACTTCGGGTCCCTGGGCGTCCGTGCGAACGCCGTGGCACCCGGAGTGACTGACACGCCCTGGGTCGGCTCGATCCTTGCCGGGGCGCCGAATGCCGATGAGCTGCGGGTGCAGATGGCGGCACGGCAGGCAATCGGGCGCGTCGGGAAGCCCGACGAGATCGCGGCGGTGATCGCCTTCCTGGCGTCGGACGCGGCGTCGTTCATGCACGGGGCGGTGGTTGCGGTCGACGGCGGTCAGACCGCCTGGTAACGCAGTCGGATCGGCGCCGACGACTCCGTCGCCGCCCGCCAGTCGAGGGTCCGGCGGCGCGCTTCATCCGGAGGAACGGCGGCCTCGCCGCCAACCGGTCTCAGATGCCCGGGCTGCATCGCCCGGGCGGATGGGCTCCGGGGCGTGCTGGTCGATGGCTGCGTGAGGCTGGTGGTGGGAGCGGCCTAGATCGGCCGGGGATCTGGAGTTTGAGTCGAGCCGGACCGGGACCCTTTCGCGAGAGCGGGCTCACGTTCGATCTCGGTCGCGTCGGCGGGATGGTTGGAGACCATCAGCCGGCCCCGCTCCTTCTCGTACCAGCGGAAGGCCGGGACGTCGGTGTTGTTGCCGTGGAGGATGCCCGCCTGGCTGGCCGAGGTCTGCGAGGACGGTGACGCCTCCCACTCGACGAACCGGTACCGACCGCCGCGGACCCAGGAGGCCATACGCGGCGTGAGCCCGACCCGGATCGCGTTTCGCAGGATCGGCGCCGCCAGGCCGTCGATCTGGATGACGACCAGGCCTCGACCCCCGGGGATGGGTGGTTGGTTCATCCGGGCGAGGCGCCGGGAGAGCTCGCTGTAGAACGTATCGTCCTGGTCGCTCGACAGCACGACCGAGATCAGGGTGGTGACGACGGTGATGAGAATCGCGGCCGCGAACGCGGCGGCGAACGAGGTCACCTCCAGGCCCGGGACGAACGGCGCCGCAATCACAAGCATGAGCGCATTGATCACGAGCGAGATCAACCCGACGGACAGGACGCTCAGCGGCAGCGTCAGCAGGATCAGCACCGGCCTGACCAGGGCGTTCAGGAGGCCGATGACGAGCGCGCCGGACAGCGCCGCCAGCAGGTTCGTCACGAGGATGCCCGGCACCAGCCACCCGACGACGAAGAGAGCGATCGCCTGAAGGAGCCAGGCGAGCAGGAGACGACGCACGCCCACCGTCCGAACGCGCTCTCGGGCAAGGCCGGCAGATGTGGTGAAGGTGTCGCGGATCGGGCGAAGCAGGCTCATGACGCGGTACCCGTGCGTGGCAGCGGCCATGCTCGCGACGAGGATGCCGCCCTGCCCTCGCGCTCGGGGCACTCCCTCACGTGATCGACGAATTGGTCCAGCGGGCCTCGACTGGACGCCGCAAGCGCGGCCGTTCTTCGAAAGACAGCGGTGGTGGCCCCAAGGGCTTGGGGACCCGCCCGCTGTCGGGCGACGACAGTCTAACGTGGTATGTGGCATGGGGCGCCTCGGGCTGTCGATGGTCCGTGAATCTGTCAGAGCTAACTGGTCCGTGATTCTGTCAGTCTCCCCCGATGCCAAAGGAGACGATCACGATGACCGCCCGGGAACAGCAGCGGGCCCATGCCCTGGCTCACCTTGTGGCCGGTGAACTCTCGACCGAGGAGGCGGCGGGGCTCATGGGCCTCTCGGCGCGCCACACCTGGCGGCTGCGGGCCCGCTTCCTCTCCGCCGGCCCGGCCGCCCTCGTCCACGGCAACCGGGGGCGGGCCTCAGCACGGCGGACCCCCGACGAGGTGCGAGAGGCGGTCCTCGCCTCTGCCGCGGGGAGGTACGACGGGGCCAACGACACGCATCTCGCCGAGCTGCTCGCGGCGGAGGAAGGCATCGCTCTGTCGCGGGTGACCGTGCGCCGCATCCTCCGAGGAGCGGGACGGCCCTCCCCGCGACGGCGCCGGGCTCCCCGCCACCGCAGCCGCCGGGAGCGCATGCCCCAGGCCGGCATGCTCCTCCAGGTCGACGGCTCGGTGCATCCACTGGCTGGAGGGACGGGGACCGCGGCTCACCCTGCTGGCCGCCGTCGACGACGCCACCGGGTTGGTCACCGCGGCCACCTTCCGCGACGCCGAGGACAGCGCCGGGTACCTCGAGATCATCCGCGACACGGCGCGCCGCCAGGGCCTGCCCCTGGCCCTCTACCGCGACCGCCACGGGGCCTTCGAGACCCCCTTGGGCAAGCTCCCCGACCCGGACCTGCGCCTGGCCGATCCACGGCGACCCACCCAGGTGGGACGGGCCCTGCGGCGCCTGGGGATCCGCTCGGTGGCCGCCGACTCGGCCCAGGCCAAGGGCCGCATCGAGCGCTTCTGGGGGACCTGCCAGGACCGCCTTGTCACCTGCCTGCGCCTGGCCGGGGCGGATGATCGGGAAACGGCGAACCGCGTCCTCGGCGGCTTTGTCGGCGACTTCAACGCCCGCTTCACGGTGGAGCCGGCGGGCCTCCAGCCCGCCTGGCGGGAGGTGCCCGCGGAGGTCGACCTCGACGAGGTGTGCGCCTTCCACTTCCACCGGGTGGTGGCGCTCGACCACACCGTGCGGGTGGGCGGTCTCGTCCTCCAGCTGCCGCCGCTCCCGGGGAGACGGGGCTACGCCGGGCGGCGGGTGGACGTGCAGCTCCGCCTCGACGGGAGCCTCCACGTGGTCCTCGGCGGGCGCACCCTCCTGGTGGCCCACCCGGACCTCGATCGATCGCGCCTGCGGAGCCTGGAGCGGGCCCGTCCATCGCTCAGCCGCCCCAGCCCCGCGCCGCAACCGCCCGCAGCGGGCTATCCTCCCCGGGCCGACCATCCCTGGCGGCGGGTCACCCCGGGCTCACCGCTCGAGGTAGCCATCCGCTCCGGGGAGGCCCCGGCGAGTCGTCCGACTGACAAATTCACTGATCAGTTGGACTGACAAATCACTGCACGTCGACACATGCGGCGCCTCGGGCGGAACCCATCACCGGTGCCGACGAGGTGGCATGCCCCCGGTCGTCGCAGGCCCCGAGTGTACTGAGGCACGCCCCCGCTACACTCCCGGTGTGATGGAGGCTCCTGCACCCGTGGACCAACCCGACGTTGAGCCTTCTGTCGCCGGCAGCTCGCCGGCGTCCGCGGCCGTGCGTGGCCCGACGCGCGCTCGACGCCCGACCGCTGTCACGATCCTGGCGATCCTCCAGTTGCTCAACGCGCTCGCCTACGGGTTGGTCTTCGTGGCGTTGATTGCGGGCGGGTCCGCGGTGATCGACAGCCTCGCCGGGAACGCGGCGATCGGCATCGGGTCGACCCGCGACCTGGCGGCGGCGATCGCGATGGCACTCACCGGGGCGCTCTGCATCGCTGCGCTGGCGGGAAGCGTCCTGCTCCTGGGGATGCGCCAGCTGGGCTGGACGATCACGATGCTGCTGGCCGGACTCGGACTCGCATCATCGCTCTTCCTCTGGTTGGCCCAGGGCGCGGCCCTGCAGGTCTGGCTCCTCATCCAGATTCTGACCGTCTTCTACCTGAACCAGCGGCAGGTCAGAGATGCGTTCGGGATCTCAGGCCACCTGGCCAGCGTCACGCCGGATCGGTCGCAGGAATGACGGGCGCCCGCGACCTCGGTCTGCTCCGCCAATACGAACCGATCGTCCGCTACACGCACGGGGAGTTCTTCTTCCCGATGACGGTCGATGACTACGTCGCCCAGTGCGACCTGTGGGCTGTGGCCGAGCGCGGTGAGCAGGTCGTGCTCGTGCCCGCCGGCCAGCTCACGATCGACGACCTGCCGCTCTGGCGGTCGCGAGCCCCGAACCAGTCGCTCTTCCTGCGGTTCGTCCAGGATCCGTTGAGCGGGGTGGCGCTCGCCCAGCGCGGCGACCACGCCGAGCGGCCGCGGTTCAGCGCGCCGAGCCGGCTCGCCAGGGTGGGGATCGCCGCGCGGCTCATCGACGCCGGGTTCGACCTGTCGCTTCTCGTCCGGGGGACGGTTCCCGGCGGCACGGTGGCGGCGGCGGAGGTCAAGTACGCTGCGATCCGGTCGCGGAACCCCGGCTTCTACTATCACGGACGGGTCGTGCGGCACGCCGGCTGGACGGCCTGCCACTACCTCTTCTTCTACGCCATGAACGACTGGCGATCGTCCTTCGCGGGCGCAAACGACCATGAGGCCGACTGGGAGCAGTGCTTCGTCTTCATCGAGGAGCACGACGACGGGTCGTCGACCCCGGTCTGGTTCGCGAGGGCCGCCCACGATGAGGTCGGGGCCGACCTGCGGCGCCGGTGGGATGATCCGCTGCTCCAGCGCGAGGGCAATCATCCCATCATGTTCGCCGGTGCCGGTTCCCACGCGGCGTACGTCGAGCCCGGGGAGTACCTCCTGCCTGTGCCGCTCCGGCTGCCGTCACGGATCCGGGCGTCGGCGACGGCCATCTGGCGGTTCTGGACGACGACCCTCGGGCAGGGTCAGGGCAGCGCGCCCGGCAGGACAAACCAGGTCGCCGCGATCCCCTTCGTCGACTACGCCCGCGGCGACGGCGTGTCCGTCGGGCCGGGGCAGCCGAACTCGTGGACTCCTGTCCTGATCGACGACAGCACCCCCTGGGTGACCGGCTACGACGGCCTGTTCGGTCTCGACACGGAGGATCGGCTCGCCGGCGAACGTGCCCCCGCCGGACCGAAGTGGGCGCGCAACGGACGCCCCAGGCAGTCGTGGATCGACCCGATCGCGTTTGCGGGACTTGACGCGACACCGCCACCCGGGCGGACGGTCGAGGCGCTGACGACCGAGATCGCCGATCTCACCGCCCATCTCGATGCCGACCAGGCTGCGATCGTCGAACTCGAGGACACCTCGCAGCGGCTTGGGGTCCGCGTCGCCGCCGCGCAGCGGGCGGGCCGTTCCGAGGCCTTCGTGGCGGCCCTGGCCTCCGACCGCGACCGGGCCGTGCAAGAGCTTCGGGACCGGCGGGTCCAGGCCGACGGCGACCTCGCCGCGATCAGCGACAGCGAGGCCGAGCTGGCCCGTGTGCACGCGGGCGAACACGGCGATCCTCGCGGCCACCTTCGTCATGTCGTTCACCCGCAGGACCCGGCCGAGATCCGCCGCAGCCGCGTGCTCGACGTCTGGTCCGCGATCAGCGTCGCGCTCGCCATCCTGCTGCTGGGGGCGCTGCTGATCACCGAGCCCGGCCTGTGGTGGGTCGGTCTTGTCGTTGTCGCGGTCGGCTACGTCGTCATCGAGGCGCTCGTGCGGCGGCGCTTCCTCCGCCTGCTCCTGGACCTGACGATCCTGCTCGCCGTGGTCGCGGCCGTGGCCCTGGTCGTCACGCACCTGGCTGCGTCCCTCGCCATCGTCCTTCTCGCCGTCGGCTTCATCATCCTGCGCGACAACGTTCGCGAGATGCGCCGGGCGCGGCGCTGACGGACCGGACCATGAACTCGCAGCAACTCCTGGACTGGCTGCCAATTCTCGGCGTCTTTGTCGTGGTCGCCGTACTCTGCCTCGCCGCCTACGAGGTCGGATTCCGAATTGGGAGTTGGTGGCAGGAACGAACCCCCGACGAGAAGGAGGGCCCCACGGGCATGCTCGTGGGCTCGATCCTGGCCCTCATGGCGTTCCTGCTTGCGGTCACGATGGGAATGGCGTCCGACAGGTTCGATGCGCGACGGGGGCTGGTCCTCGAGGAGGCGAACTCGATCGGGACGACCTACCTCAGGGCGGGCTACCTGCCCGAGCCGACCTCGACCGAGATCCGGCAGCTGCTTCGCGAATACGTTCCCCTGCGCATCAATGTCGCAGATCGGAGCCAGCTCGCGGCGAATTTCGCGCGTTCGGGGGAGATCCTCGCCGACCTGTGGGCGGAGGCCGAGGACCTGGCCCGCGATACGCCGAGCTCGGAGACCCTGGCTCTCTTCATCGAGTCGCTCAACGAGACCATCGACCTGCACGAGACGCGGGTGACCGCGATCGTCTACGCCCGCGTGCCGGAGACGGTGGTGCTCCTCCTCATCGCTGGCGTGGCACTGACGCTCGGCATGGTCGGCTTCAGCGCGGGCCTGACCCGCAGGCGCAGCCTGATCAGCGCGATCGCGCTGATCGTCGTCCTGGGCGCGGTCGTCACCCTAATCGTCGACCTCGACCGGCCCCGGGAGGGCTACCTTCAGGTCAGCCAGCAGCCCCTGATCGACCTCCAGGAACAGATCGGGCCCCCGTAATCCGGCTGCCTTCGCCGAGCGTGGCCCCCTGTCACGCCAGGGTCCTGCGGCTCCAGCTCGGGTCGAGCTTCAGCATCTCCGAGAACCAGCCGGGTTCGTGGGCGGCGCCGTAGGTGATCACGATCCTCGGGTGCTCGGACGCGTGGACCATGGCGGCGAGGTTCGCATTCCGGCCGTCCAGGACGGCCGGAATCCACCGTTCCTGCGGGATCCCCTGGGAGACGGGTTCCCGGATCGGGGTGTCGAGGTCCTCCTGGGTGAGCTCGATGGGCCCGATGGCCGTCTCCACCTTTCGGAGGAAGTCCTCCGGGGCCAGATCCGCGTTGACGTCGGTGTCGTTGACGAGGCCAACGAACGCGTCGAACTGCTGGGCGACGAGCGGCAGTTCAAGCTGCTGGCCGAGCGCCTGGGCCAGCCCCTCGTACACGTCGGGCATCGGCATAAACTGCGTCAGCCTGCGCACCTTTCGCTGATCGATGTCGTCAAGGCGGTACATGTCGACGAACTCGTAGAAGTGGATGTAGCCGTCTCGCTGCGCCTCGCGGACCACGGCAACGGCGGCGTCGTAGAAGGCCGCCAGGGCGATGTGCTGCATGGCGATGAAGCGGACCTGCCGGCTGCCGTTCGTGTAGTCGGTCACGGCCGGCGCTGTGGCCTGGAAGTCGATCTGAGGTTCGGCCATGGGATCTCCCGGCTGGACAGGGTTCTGGTCAGAGTAGCGCTCGGACATCGGGTCAAGCCCCTTCATCTGGTTCTCTGCCTCCGGCCGCAGCCCGCTCCTCGCGAAGGTCCCACACCGTGCGTGTTGCGTCGCGCGATCCGAGCCGAGGTCCATGTTCGTCGGAACGAGCGGCAGCAGCCCGCATTCGCACGCCCCCGGCCGAGTCGGCCGGGGGCGTCACGTCGTCACGAAGAGGGCGACCGGTCGGCCGCTCCCATCAGGCCTGCGCTGTCACCTCGGCCTCGATCTCCGGGGCCGCCGCCACGACCTCGGCCTCGACCTCGGCGGAGATCTCGTGCGTCTCCGGGACTCCGCCGATCTCGGCGAGCTTCGCGGAAACGATCGTCGCTTGCGCGTCCTTGACCAGCACGCCGACCGCGGCCTTGCCTCCGGCCAGCTCGGCCGCGATCCGGTCGCGGTCCTCGGCCTTGAGGCCCAGGCCCTTGTGGTGCAGCGCCCCGAAGCCGGCACCGGCGATGACGACGCCGAGGCCCAGCGGGGTGATCAGCGCCAGCAGCAAGCCGATGCCGGCACCCTTCGTGATCGACCGCGACCCGAGCTTCTGCGTCTTGACCTTGCCCTGCTCGTCGAGGGCGAGGACGCCGATCGCGCTGAGCTTCACGTCGTCGTCGATCTTGTCCCACGCCTTCAGCGCATCGACCGCGGCGTCCGCAGCCGCCTCGTCTTTGAAGAAGGCCAGGACCACCTGGTTCGCCATGTTTGTTCTCCTTCCGATGCCGATTTCGCTGGCGCCCGCCAGCGCCGGAGGCCAATGTGGTGACCTCCAGCACCCGGTTCGTGCGAACTCAAGGATTGGATGGCGCCGCGCCTGGTGCCGCCCCGTCCGCTTCGTGCAGACTGACCGCACGGCACATCCTGGCAGCAGCAGCTCGACGAGTGCCTTTGCGCCGAGGCTGCCCAGGCGCTTCGCCTCGAGCTCGAGCGAGACGTCGTGCACCGCATCCGTGAGCGTGATCTCGCGTGTGAACGGCGTCTGGCGCACGTCCACCTTCAGCTTGTCGCGGGCCCGGGCGCGGCCCCTGGCGTCACGTCGGCCCTCCCCCGTCTATCCGGACGCAGCCCGCTCCTCGCGAAGGTCCCATACCGTGCGTATTGGGTCGCGCGATCCGAGCAGCAGGAAGACCGCGATTCCGCCGATCACCCCGACGACCCCGGCGACCAGGAGGCTCACCTGCAGCCAGTGCAGGTCCGATGCTTGGCCGAGGGCGCCTGTGCGCACGAGGACGATCAGGGTGGCGCCCAGACGAGTGCCCACGCCGACCGACGCCTCGTTGAGGGCAGCCGCTGTCGCCGGGAGTTGTCGCGGCGTGCTCGCGAAGATCACCGCGGTGCGGATCGCCGTGGAGACCACGAACCCGGCGCCGACCACCATGAAGGGGAGGATGAGCGAAACGTACGGCGTGGCCGGGGCGATGATCGCGCTGAAGGCGATGTCGGCAAGCGCGATCGCCCACACCCCGCCGATGATCAGGAGGCGCGGCGAGAAGCGCGAGAGCAGCCAGCCGACCATCGGGCCGGCGGCGATGAGGGCGACGGCGAACGGCGCAATGAGGATGGTGGCTAGGAACTCATCCATCCCCTGCACTGCGGCGAAGAACACCGGCAGCGCGGCCAGCGGAACCGACTGTGCGAAGCCGATGACCAGGCCCGCCGCCAGTGCGGCGCCGCCCAGCCGAGCGTGGACGCCCTCCTCGGGTGGCCTGCGGGCGACACGCCGCACGGCCAAGGCGCTCACCACGAGCACGCCGCCCAGCACCACGAGCCACATCTCGAGCTGCACCAACCCATCGACCGCCGTCACCACGCCGAACGCCCACAGCGCCGTTGTCGCAACCGTCAGCCGCTGGGAGGGGAGCGCCCCAGGCAGGTCCGGCAGCCAGCGGCGGGTGGCCCACACGGCCACGAGCGCCACCGCGGCGCACAGGGCGAACGCCTGGATCTCCGGACCGCGGGCGCCGAAGACCCCGACCAGTACCGGCGCCAACACCGTTGCGCCGCCGTACACCGCGAAGAGGATGCCAAGGGCGGTCGCGCGCGCCTCTGCCCGGTAGAGCTGGGCCACAACGCCGACCGCGAACGGGAGGATCAAGCCGTCGCATGCCCAGGCGAGCACCCGGCTCGCGACGAGGCCGGGACCCTCGGGCATGAGCGTCGCTCCCGCCGACGCGACGGCGAGCCCGACGAGCGCCACCTGGAGCAGCCGCTGCGACCGCCAGATGTCCGCGACCGCGCCCCCAATCAGGAGGAACCCGGCCTGCACCAGCGCGGCGATCGTGAGCGCGCCCTCCAGTGACGGCGCCTCGGCCAACGCCGCGCGCACCCGGACGCTCCCGGGATCGAGGACGTGCGGGTCGAGACCCGCGGCGGCAAGCGCCAGGCAGGAGGCGACCAGCGCCAGAACCGCCGGCCGGTCGGCGACGATGTCGACGATGAACGGCGGGAGCCGAGCCGGTCGTTTCACGTGGCCGTCACAGTTCGGGAGCGGTCACCGGGAGCGACTGGAGGGCGTCAAGCCGCCGGTCGTAGTCGAGGAGTAGTGCCAGCAGGACCAGGTGCTCGAGCGTCGAAGCGACCGCGCCGAACTGCACCACGTAGAACGTGAGCAGCCCTCCGGCGACCAGGTTCAGCAGGGTCGCGCCGATCCCCACCTGGATCCCGGCCCGCTCGCGGCGGCGCAGGATCAGCACCGCGGCGACCCCGCTGGCGAGGCCGACCACGACTGCGACCACCAGGAGCAGGACGGTCCACAACGGCTCCTCCGGGAACTCGATCGGTCCGGGTGAGACCGGGACTTCGAGGGGGTCGCCCACCCACAGGATTGCCAGCAGCAGGAACGAGGCGAAGGCGGCGAGGAGCGCTGTCCAGGCGAGCCCGAGGACGACGAGGGCCTTCTCGAGCCTCCGCGGCAGGATCTGTTCCAGCAGCGCGCGGGCCCCGCCACGGGCCACCCAGCCGGGCGGAACGAGGAGCGCGTCGATCTCGGGCGATGTCAGCAGAGACGCCTGCCGTTCGGCCAGCCCCGCGACCTCCGGGTCGTCGCCCGCGCGCGCCGGCGCCAGTCCCTCGACCACACGGTCGCGGTCCATCCTGGTGAGCCGACCGTCGACACCGTCGCGCAGGGCATCGACCGCGGCCTGCATTGCGTCGCTCGCCGAGTCGGCGGGCGTCCGCCGCACGACCAGCCAGACGACGACAAGCAGCAACAGGGCGCCGTAGATGAGCGGAGCGGCCGGCGCGAAGAAGTAGTCATTCGATTCGGTGATGAACTTGCCCACCTCATCGATGAACAGTCCGGCGCCGACACCCGCCGCGAGCGCCGAAAGCAGCAGCGCCCTTCGCCCGACGAAGAGCAGGGGAAGAACGGCCGCGACGACGAGCAGCAGGCCGCCCCAGAGCATGTGGGCGACATGCAGCCCTCCTCCGCCCACCTTCGGGAAGCCCGTGAGCTGGAGGTACCAGCGCACGCCTGCCACGGTGATGGCGAACGCTGCGATGGTCACGAGCAGGTAGAGCTCGGCGCGGTCGCGACGAGCGCCCAGCCAGGGTCTTCTCATCCGTCTACCTCACGTTTCGTACGATCACGATGGCCGCGATGTCGTTTCAGCGCCGCGATCCGCCCGAACCGCGGCGTCCGAACGCCGCGGCGACGTGGGGCCGCGTGAGGTAGAAGAACGCGAGGAACGCGACGACGACCGGCACGAGACCGATCCTGACGATCCCCTCGAGACCGTTGGCGGCGACCGTCAGCAGCACCTGCAGGACCGCGAGCCCTTCGAGGACCATGGCGGTCAGCCACGCCCAGCCGCGCCGTCGCCAGAGGCCCCATGCGACTGCGAACCCGGCGGCCCCGAAGCCGAGGAGGACCAGGGCGACGGCAAGGTACTCTGCGCCGCCCACGACGATCCCTCCGACGAGCGCCAGCGCACCGAGCGCCGTCCAGATGGCGCTCGAAAGTCCGATCAGCGCGGCGAGCACGCCGATGCCCCGCGGTTCGGGCATGGAGGCCGGCTGCACCGCCGGCGAATCGCCGGCGCCCGACCCGGGGCCGACGCTCAGCAGATCGGCCCAGCGCACCAGTTGTCGGTAGACGGCCGGAGCGCCGACGATCGGCAGGTCGTCGAACGGGAGGTCGGCAGGGGCGAGGATGAACGGGCGGACCTGCGGCCCGCCGAAGCCGCCGTGGCTGCCGACAAGCTCCTCGAACGCGGCGACCTCTTCCAGCTCCTCGTCGTAGATGCTGCTGACGAGCAGATCGCCGACGTGCTGGAACCCATCGGCACGACGGAGGTGGTCCGCGGCCCGCGCCCCGAACGGTGCCAGGGGGTCTTCGCCCTCGACCCGTCCATCCGCCAGGTGATGGACTCCCGCCCGCCCGATGATGACGGTGCCGACCGCCTGGGTCCGGACCATCACGAACCCGATCCCGGGGTGCGCCACGAGCCCCTCGACGAGACCGGGATGGAGCGCTTCGATGTCCTCGAGCGCCAGGCGCTCGGTGGCGCCCGTGAAGTATGTCAGCGCCAGGTTGCCGCTGGCGCAGACGACCAGCTCGGGGGTCTCGCCGCCCGGTCCGGTGAGGGCGGCCGGCTTCCCGAGCTCGACGACTCCGTCAACGGTCCTGTTGCGGAGCGCCGACGACGCCACCCGGCCGGCCACGCCAGGCCGCTGTCGGATCTCGGTAAGGAGCGCGTTGACCGGCCCCCAGCCCTCGCCCTCCGCGTTGATCGTCAGCGCGGTCGCCTCTCCGCTCATCAGCTCGAGGATCAGTCCCTCGAGCGTCTTGCCGTAGCGCTGGAGGAAGGTGGCCCCCTGGCTCTGTCCGTGGTCCGAGAGCACGACGATCTCGTAGTCGCGAGGGGCATTCGCCGTCGCCCGCTCGATGGTCGCGATGACCTGATCGACACCGGCGAGCGAGCGAAGCGACTCCAGCCGCTCGGGTCCGGCATGGTGCGCCACCTCGTCGTAGTCGACGAAGTCGACGTACATGATCGGCGTGCCCCGGCCGATCGCGTTTATCAGGAAGGTGACGTTGAGGTCGCGCATGACCACGTTGGTGACCGCCCGCAGGACCGGGAAGGCGCCTCCGCGGTGGATCCTGGGCTGGAGGTCCAGGGCCCGCTGGCGCCGGGCCTCCACCCATTCCTTCACGAGCTCGCCGATCGTCAGGACGATCGTGCGGACGAAAGCGGCAGGATCCACGAAGTAGAGCGAGAAGGCATCCACGTCGGCAGCATGGCCAGGATCCATCCGGCTCATCGTGAGCAACGTTCGCGCGGCGTCGCCGGAGAAGAGGTTGCCGATGCTGCTCCCGCCGGCCGCGAGCAGGCCCTTGCCGTCTGAGATGCGCCGTTCGATCTCGGTCGCGTCGGCGGGATGGTTGGAGACCATCAGCCGGCCCCGCTCCTTTTCATACCAGCGGAATGCCGGGATGTCTGCGTTATTGCCGTGGAGGATGCCCGCCTGGCTGGCCGAGGTCTGCGAGGACGGTGACGCCTCCCACTCGACGAACCGGTACCGACCGCCGCGGACCCAGGAGGCCATACGCGGCGTGAGCCCGACCCGGATCGCGTTTCGCAGGATCGGCGCCGCCAGGCCGTCGATCTGGATGACGACCAGGCCTCGACCCCCGGGTACGGGCGGCTGGTTCATCCGGGCGAGGCGCCGGGAGAGCTCGCTGTAGAACGTATCGTCCTGGTCGCTCGACAGCACGACCGAGATCAGGGTGGTGACGACGGTGATGAGAATCGCGGCCGCGAACGCGGCGGCGAACGAGGTCACCTCCAGGCCCGGGACGAACGGCGCCGCAATCACAAGCATGAGCGCATTGATCACGAGCGAGATCAGCCCGACGGACAGGACGCTCAGCGGCAGCGTCAGCAGGATCAGCACCGGCCTGACCAGCGCGTTCAGGAGGCCGATGACGAGCGCGCCGGACAGCGCCGCCAGCAGGTTCGTCACGAGGATGCCCGGCACCAGCCACCCGACGACGAAGAGAGCGATCGCCTGAAGGAGCCAGGCGAGCAGGAGACGACGCACGCCCACCGTCCGAACGCGCTCTCGGGCAAGGCCGGCAGATGTGGTGAAGGTGTCGCGGATCGGGCGAAGCAGGCTCATGACGCGGTACCCGTGCGTGGCAGCGGCCATGCTCGCGACGAGGATGCCGCCCTGCCCTCGCGCTCGGGGCACTCCCTCACGCGATCGACGAATTGGTCCAGCGGGCCTTGACTGGACGCCGCAAGCGCGGCCGTTCTTCGAAAGACAGCGGTGGTGGCCCCAAGGGGATTCGAACCCCTGATCTCCGCCTTGAAAGGGCGGCGTCCTGGGCCTCTAGACGATGGGGCCACGGACCCGCGGAGTGTAGCAGTCTCAGGTCGCCCTCCAGAGCAGCGTGAGGATCGCGGCGGCGGTGAAACAGACGAAGGCGGCGATGGCGATGATGCCGCCCAGGAACGCTGCGAGGAAGGCCCGTCCGCCCCTGCCCCGGGTCCCCGAGCGCCAGGCCACCACCGCGCCGCCGACCGCGACAGTGGCGAGCGTTAGACCCAGGATGCCGAGACCGGTGATCAGGACGGGAACCTGCGTCGGGCCACGGGTGAGGATGCCCCACGCGAGGAAGACCACGGAGCCGACGAGCGCGACCAGGAGCATGAGACGCGCGGGCGTGACGATCGTCCGGTGACGGGCTCCGGCCCGGTTGCGGAGCGGTCTGCGATCGCCTGTGCCGGGCCCCTCGCGGTCGTTCGCGTTGCGGTACCCGCCCGTCACGCCACCTCTCCGGCGTCGAGTGTACGGTGGTAGACGACCAGCTTGTGCGCCAGCCGCGGCCGTCGCATCCCGTCCGCAACGGCCCGTCCGCGCTCGCCGAAGGCGGCGCCGAGGAACTCGCCGGCCGCCTCAACCGACTCGAACCGCCACCACGCATGGATGACGTGAAGCTTGAACCCGCGCGCGACGAACCACGTGTCACGACTGCGCATCCGATCATGCTCCTCGGTCGGGTCCGCGTCCGACGAGAGGCCGGCCACGTCGTCACGGCCGTAGTCCGTCAGCAGGAGGAGCCGCCCGCCGGGCCGGAGGATCTGCGTTGCCGCCGCGTGGCCTCGCTCAGCCGCAGGCCCCGGCCGGTCGAGCGCGGTCCAGCACGCGACCACCGCATCGGCGCTCCCGGCCGCGAGCCCCGGCAAGCGCGCGAGGGGGGCGGTGGTCACGCTCGCGCCCATGGCCCGGAGCTGAGCCGACCGCCGACCCCGGGCCGGCCCGACGACGAGAACATGCCGACCCGCCAGGCCGGCGATCGCATCGAGGGCGCGGTCGATCTTGCCCTCTGGGTCCATGACGCGGGCGAGCCGTGCGGCGAGCGCCGGATCGGCGAGGGTGAAGGGAGAATCGGCCACTCCGGCGGAGTATAGGCGACGGCTCGTCCCGAACGGCCGTCCGGCCCGGCGTCGTCCGGCCCGGCGTCGTCCCGCCCGACGGCTCCTGCCGGGAGACCGCTACAATCCCGGGCGATGGCTACGACATTCCGGGGCGGCGAGATCATGGGGATCCGCATCCCCACGGTCTTCAGCGAGAGCAGCTCCCGGCGGTGCGAGGGGTGCGGCGAGCTGATCGACGGAGTGCCCTTCCGCGTCTCGATCCTTGACATCGTGGCGACGGAAACCGCGCCTTCCTGGGCCGGCGAAGGCGCGCGGGTCAACCCGGGCCCTCACGAGTTCCATCCCGATCCCAGCCATTTCCGGGCCTGGTGCCGCGAGCGCGGCCACCTCTTCTGCCGCCTCTCGGCCGTCCGCGAGATCATGCGCCCGGTGGCGATCCCCGGGGCGGAGGTGCGCTGGGGCTTGTGCGATGGGCTTCATCGCGAGGCGCACGAGTTCGTCCCGGCCTGAGCCTGGAGCACCCCGGCCCTATACTTGCCGGCGAGTGTCACACGATCAGGGCCGCGGCACCGTGGTCCGGGGCACGAACGCAGCGAGGTTCCATGCGCGTCCGCAAGGCCGTGTTCCCCGCCGCCGGCTGGGGGACCCGTTTCCTCCCCGCGACGAAGGCGCAGCCCAAGGAGATGCTGCCGCTCGTTGACAAGCCGGTGATCCAGTACGCGGTCGAGGAGGCGGTTGCCGCCGGGATCGAGCACGTCATCATCGTGACCTCGAGCCAGAAGCGCGCGATCGAGGACCACTTCGATATCTCGTTCGAGCTGGAGCACCTCCTCGAATTGAAGGGCGATATCGAAATGCTACGGCGGGTCCGCCACATCAGCGACCTGGCCCAGATCAGCTACGTCCGCCAGAAGGAGCAGCTCGGCCTCGGCCACGCCGTCCTGATGGCGAAGGAAGCAGTCGGCCACGAACCGTTCGCGGTTCTCCTCTCGGACGACGTCATCGTGAGCGAGGAGCCCTGCATCGGCCAGCTCATGAGGGTCTACGAGCAGGTGCGATCATCCGTCGTGGCGGTCCTCGAGGTGGATCCCCAGGAGACCGATCGGTACGGCGTCATCGACCCCGTGGCCCCGGCCGGCCCGACGGTCGACGAGCGCCTGTTCAGGGTGCGCGGCCTGGTGGAGAAACCACCGCCGGATGAGGCGCCGTCGAACCTCGGCATCGTGGGGCGCTACATCCTCACGCCGAAGATCTTCGACAAGCTCGAGCAGACTGCGCGGGGCGCCAACGGCGAGATCCAGCTCACCGATGCCATCGAGCGCCTCATGGCAGAGCAGGACGTCTATGCGTACGCGTTCGAGGGGGTGCGCTACGATGCCGGCACGACGATGGGCTGGCTGAAGGCGTCGGTCGAGCTGGCGCTCAAGCGGACCGACGTGGGACCCCAGTTTCGGCAGTACCTGTCCGAGCTGGACCTGGAACGCGTGTAGCCGAACGACGGGAGGAGTGCACCGGTGCCCGACGTGGGTCGAGTCCTGGGAGGTCGCTACCGCCTCATCGAGCTCCTCGGCGAGGGCGGCATGGCCACCATCTACCGCGCGCACGACGTGCAGCTCGACCGCAGCGTCGCGGTCAAGCTCATGCGCCCCCAGTACGGCCGGGACGCGGCGTTCGTTGCCCGGTTCCGCCAGGAGGCGCAGTCCGCCGCGTCGCTGAGCCACCCGAACATCGTCAGCGTCTTTGACTACGGAACGGACGAGGCCGGCCCGTTCATCGTCATGGAGCTGGTGGACGGCCAGGACCTTGCCGATCTTCTCCACGAGCGGGGCGCGATCCCGTCGTTCGTTGCCGCGAAGATCGCCGAGCAGGTGGCCGAAGGACTTGCCGCCGCCCATGCCCGGGGGATCATCCATCGCGACGTCAAGCCCTCCAATATCCTCCTGTCGGCTGACGGCCGCGTGCGGGTCGCGGACTTCGGGATCGCGCGTGCCGTTGCGGAGGCGCAGCTGACGGTGGCCGGCACCACGCTCGGCAGCGTTCACTACTTCAGCCCAGAACAGGCGCGCGGCGACCACGTCACGGCCGCGAGCGACATCTACTCGCTGGGCCTCGTTTTGTACGAGATGCTCACCGGCCGGCGGGCGTTCGCCGGCGACACCCCCGCCGCGGTGGCGGTAGCGCGTCTGAGCGGCCCGGCGCCCCGCCCGTCGCTGGTGCGCGGGGACGTACCCCCTGCGCTTGACGACATCGTCATCACGGCACTCAATCCGGACCCGAACGAGCGCTTCGCCACGGCCGGCGAGATGGCCGACGCGCTTCGGCAGGCTCGGACCGGCGCGGCGCCGTCGGCCTACTCGCCGGGTGGACGCGTCGCGGGTGCCGCCGTGGTCGGTGGGGCCGCGGCCGGCCTGGCGGCAGGCGCTGCTGCGGGCCTGGCGGCAGGTGGCGCGGCCGGCGCAGGCACTGCCGGTGCCGGACCGGGTTCCACGCCTGGGACGGCGCCCCGAGCCCCGGCCGCCCAGGGCGGTGTGGCTCCCGGGACCGGCCTGCCGCCGTCCAGCGGGGTTCCGCCCCGCGCCGCGGGCGGGATCGCGGCGGGCGCCGCAGCCATCGGTGCGGCCGGGGTTGCCGGCGCAGGCTATCCGCCGCCACCACCCGGCGCGGCGCCGGGCGCCGGCGGCTACCCGGGCATGCAGCCACCCGCCCAGGCCCGCGGGTACGGTCCGGGCGGCGGGTACGATCCGTCCACGACGGGCTACGACGCCGGGACCGGGTATGGGGGTCAAGGGCCCGTCGTCTACGGCTACGGGGCCACGCCGACCGGCTACGGCCCCGGCGGCCCGGGCTACCCACCCGGAGCTGTCGCCGGAGGCTACGGTCCGGGCGGCTACATCCCGCCTGCGGGCGGTCCCGGCCTGGAACCCGAGTTCGAGGACGGTCCGCGCGGCCCCGGATTGTGGGGCTGGGCGGCGGGCCTGCTCGGCCTGGTCATCCTCATCCTCGCCGGAGCCGCCATCTTCCTCGTCCTCTCTCGTGGCACCGTCAACCCGACGCCCGCGCCCGACAACGTCTCGGTCCCCAACTTCGTGGGCCAGACGCTCGTCGATGCCGAGGGCCAGGGGGCAAACGCGGGCCTCGAGGTCCAGATCGGCGGCACCCAGCAGAGCAACGACCAGCCGGAGGGCACGATCGTCGCCCAGGATCCGGTCGCCGGTACGTCCGTGCCCAGGGACTCCATCGTCAAGGTGACGGTGGTCTCCGGCAAGCAGCTCGTGGCCGTCCCCGACCTGCGCGGGATGAGCGAGGACGAGGCCCGCCAGGTCCTCCTTGACGCCAAGCTCAAGCCCGGGACAGCCAGCGAGGAATTCGACCAGGCTGCGCCCGAGGGCCAGGTCATCGGCCAGAGCCCCGCGGCCAACGTCGAGGTCGCCGTCGGCACGCCCGTCGACTACGTCCTCTCAAAGGGTCCCGAGCCGACCCCGACCCCGACGCCCGAGCCGACCCCGACCCCGACGCCGGAGCCGACCCCGACCCCGACACCCACCCTCGAGCCGACGCCGGAGCCGACTCCGATCCCGACGCCGGAGCCGACTCCGATCCCGACGCCGGAGCCGACTCCGATCCCCACCGACACCCCGACGCCGATCCCGGTCGACACTCCGACGCCGGCACCCTGAGGCAGGACGGCGCTTCGGACATCGCCCCGCGCCGGCTGGACTCCGCAGCTACACTGTGGGCGATGGCCCCATGGCGCTGTCCGCACTGCGGCACGCCCCAGCCGGAAACCTCCCGCTGCTGGGTCTGCTCGCGGCCGTCGACGATCTGTTCGACATGCCTGCTGTACCGGCGTGCCGTCGTCGCTCGCCTCGGCTACTGCGCGAAGGACCGCCGCCGGATTCCGCTCCGGGGCGACGAGATCATGGCGTGCTGGGAGCGGCCGGACCCCGAGCCCGTCGTTCTCTTCGCCGTCGGCTGACCCCGGCAGTCAGCTGACCCCGGCGGTCAACTGATCGCGAAGGTCATCGACTCTCGCAGGCCCGTTCCGTCCGGCAGCGTCACGAACACCGTCACGAGAGCGGTTCCGGCGAGCACGCCACTCCTTGGCACCGTCGTCTTCCACGACGCCTGGCCCCGTGCGGTCGTCGTCTCGAAGCTCGTGGTCGGCAGCCCGGGGAGCGACAGGCCGAAGCTGACGGCCGCGCCGTTGATCGCCTTGCCCCGCGAATCCTTCACCGTCACGGTGATCGTTACAGGCTTCGGGAGCGCGCTCACCTTCAGGCTTCGCACCGACACGAGGAGCTTGGCGGTCGCCGAGGTCCGCCCTCGCGTGACATCGATCTTCGCCGACTTCGTGTTGCCCGCCTGGTCCGTGGCAGTGACGACGAGCGAGTTGGCTCCGTTGTTGAGAGTGATCTCGATGGCGAACGCGCCGCCTGTCGCGACGGCCGTGGCGGCCGTGCCGGTGGTGGTGTTGCGGACGGTGACGACAGCTCCGTCCTGGGTCTTGCCGGAAACCTGGACCCGGTCGCCCCCGACGAGCGCGCCCTTCTTCGGCGTGGACACCGCGAGCGGCGGTGGCTCCGCGTCGAGCGCCACCTCGACCGGCGCGGAGTGCGTGCTCTCGCCCTCGGGGCCGACGACAGTCGCCGTGATCACGTTCCGGCCGGCCGAGAGTGGGACGGCGGACACCGTGAAGTCCAGCGTTCCCGGCAGGGGCTGCTCGGCGACGAGTTCACCGCCGACGTAGATGCGAACGCGGTGGCCCGGCTCCTCGACGGCGTCCGCAGGGGCGTAGCCGCGGACATCGATCGCCTCCTTGTTGACCACGGCCCGGTCCGGCGGGTCGAGCCGGGGCGGCTGCTGCACCGCCGGCTTCGCCGTCGGGGTCGGTGAGCCGACAAGGGCGCCCACGTTGCCGAGGAAGCCGCCGACGAAATCCCCGACGCGATCGGTTACCGGGCGGAGGAGGCCCGCCCCGAAGTAGACCACGACCGTGACCAGCACGATGACGGCCGCCCAGAGGACAAGCCGCACCGGAAGGGGCAGGCGGGCGGCATGCTTCGTTGCCGGCTGCTGCCAGGTTGCGCCGCCCGGCAGGCGCGTCCTGAACCGATCGTTCGGTGCAACGCGCCGGTACCTTGCGGATGGGACGCGGCGGAGCGAAGGAGGCGGAGGCGGGGTGCGGGGACCGTGGGGCGGAGGGGTGGCCATCTGTCGCTCGATTCTCGCACGCCGGATGCAGGAGAGCTGCCAGCCCCGACGCCGGACCCCGGGGGTCGAGCCAGGCCGGCCCGACCGGCTTCGGATTTGTCTTGTGGCCCGGTGTACGCTACGGTCCAGATGCGGCAGGTTAGGTCGCATCTGGTTGGAGAGGGAGTGTGGAGCGGCAGCCGCCGAAACCCGCGCCGCCATTTCGCTCGGGTGGCTCATCAGCCATTCCGATTGCGCCGTGGAGCCGCGTCCGCGTCCAGGTTCGGCCCCCAATGCCGGCGTACCCTGCGGTCCGGCCGCCGGTCGGTGGTGGCGCCGTCCTGTCGACCGCCACGGCGCCCCTGGCGCGCCGCCTGGCCTTCGGTCTCCCCAACTACCGCCGGAACGTCTGTCCGCACTTCTACATGACCGGCTCGCACGGGCCGATCTCGGCGCATGCGCCCCATGTCCTGAAGACGCTGGCACGGCAGGACTCGAACGTCTCGCGCTGCCAGCTGCGCGGCGGCGTTCACCTCGAGCAGGGCTACGTCTCCGACGTCTGCCTCTCGGCGCGCTTCAACCAGTGCGTCTTCTACGAGGACGACCTCGCGGATCTATGACGTTCGCGTACCAGGAGGCCGTTGCCGCGCTCCAGGCGCGAGGCCGGTACGGTATCCGGCTCGGGCTCGGAAGGACGCGGGCCCTCCTTCGCGAGCTCGGCGATCCCCACGACGAGATACCGGGCGCGCTCATCGCCGGGACGAACGGCAAGGGCAGCGTCCAGGCCCTGGTGGCAGCGGTGCTGCGCGAGGCCGGCCTGCGGGTGGGGCAGACCCCCAAGCCACACCTGGTGGAGTACCGGGAGCGGATCGTCGTCGACGGCGAAGCGATTGCGGAGGAGGATTTCGGCGTCGTCGTCAGCGATGTGCTGGCCGCGGCCGGCCGGATCCCGCGCCGGTTGGGTCCGCCCACGGAATTCGAGCTCCTCACCGCTGCCGCCTTCGCCTGGCTCGAGCGCTGTCGCGTCGATATTGCGGTCGTAGAGGTGGGGCTGGGCGGGCGCCTGGACGCCACGAACGTCTGGGACGGAGGCGTGGCCGCGGTGACGAACGTCGCCTTCGACCACATGGACCGCCTGGGGGACACCCTCTCGGCGATCGGCCGGGAGAAGGCCGCGATCATCAAACGCGGAGATCTTGCGGTAACCGGCGCAACGGGCGAGGCGCTCACCGTCATCAGGCGGCGGGCGAGCCGAATGCGCGTTCCCCTCGCAATTGTCGCGCCGCTGCCGGTCCTCCGGGTGGACCGGGATGGCATCGTCGTCGACGCGCCCGGCCTGGGCGCGACCCGGGTCGGACTGCTCGGGCGTCACCAGGCCGCGAACGTGGCGGTGGCCCTCGCGACGCTCGACGCGCTCGAGACCGCCGGCCTCGCGGCTGCGCCCGCGGACGCCCGCAGGGCAGGGCTCGCTGCCGCGCGCTGGCCGGGCCGGATGGAGCTGCTCACCGTGCGCCCGGACGCGTCCCGCGGGCCGGTCGATGTCCTCCTGGACGGGGCCCACAACCCGGCCGGCTTTGAGGCGCTCCTGGGGGCCCTCACAGACTTGCGGCCGCACCTGTCGGCCGGACGCCTGACGCTCGTCACGGGGTTCATGGCCGACAAGGACGTCGCCGCCATCCTCGAGCGCTGTTCCGGCCATCCCGCCATCAAGGGCGCGCGAATCCTGGCGACGCGCGTGGACGTCGAACGGGCGATGCCGGCAGCACGGCTCGCCCGAGCGTGGCGAGAGCGCGCCCCCGGTTCCGAAGCGACGGCCGTCGAGCCGCCGGAACGCGCCCTGGGCGAGGCCCTGGAGGCCGCGGCCCGCGATGGGGGTGCGGTCGTCGTGGCGGGCTCTCTCTACCTCGTCGGCGCGGTGCGCGCCTCGCTCGCGTCGCGGGGGCTCATCGCGTAGGCTGGGGGCGATGTCGAGCCGGCCCACCCATGTCCCGCTGCCCGAGGACGCGGGGTCGGGCGTGCCTGCCATGGTCCTCGGCGAAACCAGCATCGGGGCCGCGACCTTCCGGTGGGGCGCCCGGACGTACCTCATGGGCATCGTCAACGTCACCCCGGACTCATTCAGCGGCGATGGGCTCATGGCGCGGGGAGGCGCCGCCCCCGCCTCCATGGTCGAGGCGGCCGTCGCGCAGGCCCTGCGCATGGTCGCCGAGGGCGCGGACCTCCTCGACGTCGGCGGCGAATCGACGCGTCCGGCCGCGGTCCAGGTGGCAGAGCCCGAGGAGCTCCGCCGGGTCGTCCCGGTCGTGCGCGCGGTCCGCGAGGCGCTTCCGGCGCTGCCGATCAGCGTGGACACGACAAAACCCGGCGTGGCCGAGGCTTCGCTCGACGCTGGCGCAAACCTCCTGAACGACATCTGGGGCACGGGCTCGGCCGACGCGCTTGCCCGGATCGCCGCCGAGCGGGAGGTCCCCCTCGTGATCATGCACAACCGGCGCGAGGCGCGGTACGTCAACGTCATCGCCGAAGTGATCGCCGATCTCCAGCGTGCGGTCGAGCGCGCCGTCGCCGCCGGCGTGCCGTGGGAGCGCATCATCGTGGACCCGGGCATGGGCTTCGGCAAGACGCCCGAGCAGAACCTCGTGCTCCTGCACGAACTGGCGGCGCTCCGCCTGCTGCGGCGGCCCGTGCTCCTGGGCATGAGCCGCAAATCGACCATCGGGATCGTGCTCGGGCTGCCCGTGACGGAGCGCCTGGAGGGCACGCTCGCCACCACTGCGCTCGGGGTGGCAGCGGGCGTGGACATTGTCCGTGTGCACGACGTCGAGCCGAACGTCCGCGTCGCCCGGATGTGCGACGCGATCGTGCGCCGCTGACCACGGGGGAGCAGTCGATGACCGACCGTATCACGCTCAGGAAGATGGTCTTTGTCGGCCACCACGGCCTCACCGAGGAGGAGCGCTCGCGTCCTCAGCCACTCGAGGTGGACGTCGAGCTCCACCTGAACCTGCAGCCGGCCGGCCTGGACGACGACATCGCAAAGACGGCCGATTACGGCCGCGCCTACGACATCTGCCGGGAACTGGTCGAATCGACCAATTTCACGCTCCTCGAGGCCATCGCCGAGGGGATCGCCCAGGAGTTGCTCGCCGCCTTCGCCATCGACCGCGTTGCCGTCCGCATCCGCAAGACACAGGTTCCCATCACGGGGCTCCTCGACTACGCCGAGGTCGAGATCGTGCGGGCGCGGCCCGGCCGGAGGCTCGGCCGCAGCCGCTGACCTCCGTCGCAGCCGCAATGGCCATCTTCCGGCCGCGACGGCCCGTCCGGACATGAGAGCGCCGACCGGGTGGTGGGGGCCGGTCGGCGCTCGATGGGTGGATTCGTCGTGGTGAGGAGAGCGGCAGCCCCCGGCGGCTGCGGGCGGACCCCGCCCGGCAGCTACCGGGGCGCGCTCACTGGACCGCTTGGGGGCGCGTTCCCAGGGTCAGGGACACGGTGACGGCCTGGCCGTCGCGGAGCACCTCGACCTGGATCGTGTCACCGGAGTTGTGGGAGAGGAGCAGGTCCTCGAGCGACCGGCCCGCGTCGATCTGCTGGCCGTCCATCTTGGTGATGATGTCGCCATCCTTCAGGCCGGCCTTCGCAGCTGGGCTGTCGGGCTGGACGGCAGGCGCGGTGCTGCCTTCGGGCTGCTGGATGAGCGCGCCGTAGTCGACCGGGGACTTCAGCTCCTTCGCGGTCGCGGGGTCGAGCTGCGTGTAGTAGATGCCGATCCAGGGCCGGGACAGTTCCTTGCCCGCCACCGCCTCGATCATGATGGGCTTGGCGATGTTGATGGGGATCGCGAAGCCGATCCCCTGGGCGGTCGATGCGACCGCGGTGTTGATGCCGACGACCTGTCCCGAGACGTCCACCAGCGCGCCGCCGGAATTGCCCGGGTTGATCGACGCGTCGTGCTGGATCAGGCTCCGAACGCGGACCGGCTGGCCGGTCTGCTCGTCGTTCACGGTGATCGCGCGCCCGAGCGCGCTGACGACGCCCGCGGTGACGCTGTTCGTGAAGTCGCCCAGGGGGCTGCCGATGGCCACGATGCGCTGGCCCTGCTTCAGGGTGGCCGAGTCGCCGATTTGGGCGACCGGGAGGTTGGGGCCCTCGATCTTCACGATCGCGAGGTCCGTGTACGTGTCAACGCCGTACGTCGTGCCGGGGAACTGGCGGCCGTCCTGGAGGAGGACGGTGATATTGTCCCCGCCTTCGACGACGTGGCGGTTCGTGAGTATCCAGCCGGAAGCGTCATAGAGGATGCCCGAGCCGACGCCCTGCGTCGGGAGCTGGTACGGGTCGAGCTGCGAACCGCCTGTGCCGCTGCTGACGGTGATGGTGACGACCGCCGGGTTCACCGCGGCTGCCGCGGTGATGATGGCCGACTGCTCGTCGAGCGTGACGGTGCGCTGGTCTACGGGCGTCGCGGCCGTGTTCGCGACCGCCGGGCCGGTTGCCACCGGGGCGGGCCGGTCGAGCGCGCCGCTTGCTGACAGGGCCAGGTAGGTGCCGGTCGAGGCGAGCCCTGCGGCCAGGAGGGCCACGACGAGGACGAGCGCAACGAGCCCGCCGGTGCGCCCGCGTGCGGGCGCCGGCTGGGGGGCGGGCGGCGGCGGCGCATACCCGGACCAGGGGCCCGGCTGGGCCGCCTGCCAGGCTTCTGGGGACCAGGTTGGCCTGGGCTCGGGGGGAGGGCTGTACCGGCTGGAGAAGTCGCCGGGCTGCACAGGTTCGCTCATCGTGTGGATGTCCTCATCGGGTGATCGGTGTTCGGTGGGCCCGCTGCCCGCTCCCGGCGCTCGGAGGAGTACCCGGATCGGGAGTCGAGATCTTTCTTGTCCCCAACTCTCGCAGGCGCGGGTTCAAGCGCGGGGTGCGGCCGGTGAAGATTCCATCACGTCGTGCGCCGCGACCTCTTTCGGCAGGAGGACTTCGACCGCGGTTCCCTTGCCGAGGGTGCTCGCGATGGCGATCCGCCCTCCGTGCATCTCCACGATCGACCGGGCGATCGAGAGGCCCAGCCCAGACCCGGCCGCCCGCATCTCCGTCGAACGGGAGCCGCGGTAGAAGCGGTCGAAGACGTGCGGCAGCTCGGTCGCGTCGATGCCCGTGCCGGTGTCCCGGACAGTGATGACCGCGCCGGCCCGCGTCCCGCGCAGGGAAACCGTCACCGAACCACCGGGCGGCGTGAACTTCACGGCGTTGCTGATGAGGTTGCTCATCACCTGCCCCATTCGCTGGGAGTCGTGACGCTGCCGGAGGGGCTGGCCCGGGACTTCCGCGGTCAGCTCGACGCCCTTGCGCTTCGCGCCGGGCTCGGCCTGCTGGACCGCGCTTTCGACCAGCGAGCGCAGGTCGTCGGGGCGCAGCTCGAGCGCGATGAGGCCGGAGTCGAGTTTCGACAGCTCAAGCAGGTTCGCGGCCAGCCAGTCGAGGCGCTCGATCTGCTCGTGGCTCGTCTCGAGGAACTCCTGGCGGGTGCCTGCGTCGTTCACCGCGCCGTCGCGGAGGAGCTCGTTGAACGTCATGAGCGCAGCGATCGGCGTCCGCAACTCGTGGCTCACGTCCGCCAGGAACTCGCGGCTGCGATCGCGGTCGTGGCGAATGTACTCCATCGATTCCTGGAGACGCTCCGCCATGCGGTTGAACGCGCTGGCGAGCTCGCTCATCTCAGGTGCCCACGTGGGAGCGACGTCGACGCGGGCGTCCAGCTTCCCCTCCGCGAGCGCCCGCGATGCCGCGGTCAGGCGTCGCAGCGGGGTGGTGAGGCGGTCGGCGAGCACAAACGCGACGACGACCGCGAGACTGAGCGCGGCGATGGCGACGACAGCCAGGACGGTGAAGACGGTGGTGATCGTCCGCTCCCGGAAGGTGATCGGGCTCGACAGCGTGAACGCCACCGTCCTCACTGGGACGGAGCTCGAGAACTGCGACCAGTAGTAGTCCGGAAGCTGGAAGGAACCGGAGAGGGAGCCCGATTCGCGGCCGCTTCCGGGGTCGCCGCCAGCTGCCTGCGCCCGAAGCACCGCGACCGGGTCGTCCTCCGTGCTTGAGCCGGGGTAGAAGGCCACCTCGAGGTCCGCCTGGGCGACGGCATCGGCCACGGCCGATAGGTAGGACCGGTCGTCGGGCGCCTGGCCACGCTCCGTTAGGGATGCGAGGATCAGCTCGGAGACGGAGAGCGGCTCGGTCGGGGCGAGGACGGGCACGGCGCCGCCGCGCTGGATGAGCCGGATCTGCTGGAAGAGGATCTGGCCCACGGCCGTCGCGCGGGCCTGCAGGTTCTGGTCTTCCTGCTGGCGGAAGTAGCTGTCGAGCAGGCGCGGCAGGACCGCGAGCACGAGCAGGAGCGAGAAGGCCACCACGAGTGAGATGGCGACGGCGAGCCGGCCGCGCGATGTCCGCGGCACGAAAGGCAACGAGCGGCGGGGTTTCGCCCCCCGCCCGCCGGCGCGCTGGGCGGAAGACCCGGGTTCCGCGGCGGTCTCTGCGGCGAGTTCGTCCGCCGGCTCAGCCCCCGGCCCACCCTCGATCATCGCCGTGGGCGGGTGCTGCGAGCCAACCGGCGCGTCAGCGCTCGGCGAAGGCGTAGCCGGCACCGCGCACGGTCAGGATGAAGGCCGGCGAGAAGGGGTCGTCCTCGAGTTTCTCGCGCAGGTGGCTGACGTGGACGTTGATCGTCTTCTCGTCCTGGTCGAGCGCCTCGTAATCGCGGATGAGCTCGAGGAGCTCGCGGCGCGTGTAGACCCGGCCCGGCCGCGCCGCAAGGTGACGGAGGATCTCGAACTCGGTGGCGGTGAGTGCGATGCGGCGGCTGCCCCGCGAGACCCGGCGCCGCTCGAGGTCGATCACCAGGTCGCGGTGGCGGATGACCCGGCCGCCCGCCGCGTCGGCGAACTCGCCGTATGCCCTGCGGAGGAGTGCCTTGATCCGGCTCATGAGTTCCCGCAGGCTGAAAGGCTTCGTAAGGTAGTCGTCGGCGCCGAGCTCGAGGCCGATGACCTTGTCCACCTCATCGTCGCGCGCCGTGAGAAAGAGGACGGGCGCCTTCGTGCCGGCGGTGCGCAGGCGCCTGAGGACCTCGAACCCGTCCATCCCCGGGAGACGGACGTCGAGGATGACGAGGTCCGGCGCCTGCTGCGTAGCGAACTCAAGGCCCTCCTCGCCGTTGCGGGCGACCTTGACCGTGTATCCCTCCTGCTGGAGGGCGTACTCGATGCCCCGGCTGACGGCGAACTCGTCCTCGACGATGAGGATGGTGGCGTTCATGTGCCAGCATCGTACAACGAGTGGCGTCTGGTACCATCGACCTCTTCCCAGAGCACCCGAGGTTGTCACTCCGTGAGCACCCGACCTACCCTGAGCGCCAGCAAGCGCGAACTGCACGGCAAGGAAGTAGCGCGTCTTCGCCGCGAGGGGATCCTCCCCGCCGTCGTGTTCGGCCACGGGCACGCGTCCGAGTCGATCCAGGTGGACGCGCGCGAATTCGACACGCTCCGTCGCTCCTCCGGCCGCCACGCCCTCGTCGACCTGAAGATCGGTTCCGGCCGGCCACGTCCGGTCATGATCCAGACGGTCCAGGAGCATCCCGTCCGGCGAACGCCGGTGCACGTCGATTTCCACCTCGTGAAGATGACCGAGGAACTGACGGTCGATGTCCGGCTCGTCCCGGTCGGGGAGTCGGCGGCCGTGGAGAAGCATGACGGCGTCTTCCTCCATGCGCTCGACCAGGTGCGGGTGCGCGCGCTGCCGGCCGACATCCCGTCGGCTATCGAGTACGACATCAGCCCCCTGGCGACCTTCGACGATGTCATCCATGTTCGGGACCTCGTGATACCGCCGCAGGTGACGCTGCTGACCGACCTGGACGAGGCGGTGGCGCACGTCAACCGGCCGCGCGTCGAGCATGTGCCCGAGGTGGTGCCGGCCGCACCGGCCGAGGGCGCGCCTGCGCCGACAGAGGAGTCTCCCGCCGCGGAGGGCTGATCTCGCCCTTCGTCCGGCTGGACGCACGCGAGGGCGCTCGGGGTGGGCCCGGATCCGCGGATTGATGGACCGCCAACGCCACTCGCCCATCACGTTGCCCCGCGCTCGGGAGGTTCCACGGACTTGCCTCAGGGCGCTTCGGCGGCGGGTTCGCCCGGTCCGCCAGGTCCGGCAGACCCGGTTGGCAGGCCAGACGGCCGCGCTCGCAGGACGCGCTGGTTGCTGACCATTCCGGTCGCCGGCCTCTCGGCCCTGGCGATCTCACTGGTCCTGCTCATTGCGTCGGGGTTTGCGCCCCCGGCCCGGGGGCCGGGCCAGCCGCTCGCCACGTCGTCGCCGCAGGCGGTCGGCGGTCCACCCGCTTCGACGGGGCCGGACGGGGTCGCTTCGGTGGCTTCCGCGCCGCCATTCGCCGGGCCGGCCACGACCGCGGCCCCGACCCCGGGGCCCAGCCTCGATCCCTCGGCCGTCTACGGGCCGCCGGCGCCGGTCGTCAACTCCGGCCTCCGACCTTCCGCGCGGGTGGCCGCCGCGCTCAAGCGCACCGTGAATGCAGCGCGGAAGCGCTACGCCTTGCCGGGCGTCAGCGTCGCGATCCTCTGGCCGGACGGCCGCCTCTGGATGGGTGCCGCCGGCTACGCGGACCTCGAAGCGGAGCGCGGTGTGACCGCAGAGACGGAGTTCTCCATCGGGAGCATTACCAAGACGTTCACGGCAGCGCTCATCCTCCAGCTCGCGGAGGATGGGGTCCTGTCACTCGACGATCCCGTCTCCAAGTGGGTGCCGTCGCTTCCGGCCGGCCCGGCGCCGGGGACGGCGCAGCCCGGTGCGACGGTCACCGCCCCAGCGTCACTGCTCGGCCCGGGAATCACGCTTCGCAGGCTCCTGGACCACACCAGCGGCCTCGACGACTTCTTCGGCAGCGGCACGCTTGACAACGCCCTCCGGCGTCCAAAGACGCGCACCTGGACCCCGATGGAGGTGCTTCGCTACGCGGGTCCGCCGCGCACGGCGCCGGGCACCGCGTGGTACTACTCGAACACCAACTACGTGCTCCTCGGGCTTGTCGCCGAGCGGGCGACCGGCAAGCCGCTCGCGGAGCTGTACCGAGAGCGGTTCGATCGAACCGCTCGGCCTGCGCTCCACGCACCTCCAGGGGTCCGAACCGCCGGTGGGTCCGGTCTCCCACGGGTACGACTTCTACAGCTTGGCCCCTGCTGCGGTCCCGATCGACTGGAGCGACGGCACGTCGGTCATGCCGTTCACGGCGGTGGCCACTGCGGCCTGGGCGGCCGGCGGGCTCGCCTCGACCGCGGCGGACCTCGCCCGCTGGGCGCGTGCCCTCTATGGTGGTTCCGCCCTGTCAGGGGCGTCGCTCCAGGCCATGGAGAGCGTCGCCGAGGCGCAGCGGCTGAAGGCGGACCTGCCGTACGGCTACGGGTTGCAGCGGCTGGCGCTCGGACGATTCGCGACGCTCGGTCACAGCGGGCGCCTGGGCGGCTACCGGTCGGCGATGCGGTACCTCCCCGACCAGGGCGTCGCGGTGGTCGTGCTGACGAACCAGGACCGCTGGGATCCGGATCGCATCGTCCACGAGCTGCTCGACACCGCGATGCCGGCCAACCCCGGCCCGGCCCGCGTCCGCATCTAGAACGGACCGCCGCTGGTACAGTCGCGACATGCGGCTACCCTTCGAGCCCCCGCTCGAGCCCATGCTCGCCCGGCCCGCCACCGCCATCCCGACCGGCGAGGGCTGGCTCTACGAACCGAAGTGGGACGGCTTCCGCGCCCTCGTCTTCCGCGATGGCGAGGAGGTCTACGTGCAGAGCCGCGACCTGAAGCCGCTGGCCCGCTACTTCCCCGAGCTGCCGCCGGCGCTGCAGGATGCCCTTCCCGAGCGGTGCGTGCTCGACGGCGAGATTGTCATTGCGGGAACGACCGGGCTCGACTTCGACGCGCTGCTCCTGCGCATCCACCCTGCCGCCTCGCGAGTTGCGCTGCTGGCAGCGGCGAGCCCCGCGTCGTACGTCGCGTGGGACCTGCTCGCCTTCGGCGGCGAGGACCTGCGGCGCGTCCCGTTCGGCGAGCGGCGCGCTCGCCTCGAGGCGGCAATGCAGCTCCCTGCGGCGGTCCGCGCCCCGTCTGTCCATGTAACCCCCGTCACCCGCGACGCCACGGTAGCGGCCGACTGGTTCGACCGGTTCGAGGGAGCAGGCCTGGACGGCGTGGTCGCGAAGCGGCTCGACGGCGTCTACGAGCCCGGCCGGCGCGCCATGGTCAAGGTGAAGCACGTTCGCACCGCGGACTGCGCCGTGGCCGGGTTCCGCTGGCACAAGAACGGACCCGGCACCCTCGTCGGGTCGCTCGTCCTCGGCCTCTTCGATGAAGCTGGCGTCCTCCAGAACGTCGGCGTCACCTCGAGCTTCACGCTTGTCGAGCGCGCAGCGCTCGTGACGGAACTGGCAGCCGCTCCGCGGAGCGTGCGCTCGAAGGCCACCCCTGGGCGGAGTGGGCCGAGTGGGAGGCTCGGGCCGCAGAGTCCGGCCGGCGTGTCCCCGGGATGGCAAGCCGCTGGAACCGCGGCCGCGACCTCTCCTGGGAGCCGCTTCGGGTCGAGCGTGTCTGCGAGGTCGCCTACGACCACCTGCAGGGAAACCGCTTCCGTCACGCCACGACCTTCCGGCGCTGGCGGCTCGATCGCTCCCCTCGAGATTGCCGTTACGACCAGCTGGAAACGACACCCCCGTTCGAGCTCGCCCGCATCTTCGGCTGACGGCGGCCCGGGCAGGCCGTCGCGGGCTCCCGCGGCCTGCTGATCGCTACCGCTCCAGCCCGAGCCCGACCAGCAGGTTGCGAATCGTGTTGCGATGGACGCGCTCCCAGCCCTCCGGGCTGGAGCTCGCGTGGTGCGGCGAGAGGAGCACGTTGTCCAGCTTGAGGAGCGGGCTGTCCGGCGGCAGGGGCTCGACCTCGAACACGTCCAGCCCTGCACCGGCAATGGTGCCGGCCTGGAGCGCGGCGATCAGCGCCGGCTCGTCAACCACCGGGCCGCGGGCCGTGTTGAGTAGCACCGCATGCGGCTGCATCAGCGCCAGCGCGCGCGCGTCGATTAGGTGGCGGCTTGTCGGGTTCAGATCGCAGTTCAGGCTGACAACGTCGGAGCGCTGCAGCAGCTCATCGAGCCCGACCATCTCGACGGCGTTCTCGCGGACGAAGTCGTGGGCGACCTCGACGATGTCGTTGCCCAGGATGGTCGCGCCAAAGGCACGGGCCCGGCGGATGACCGCCTTTCCGATGTTGCCGACGCCGATCACCCCCAGCGTGCTCTCGGCCAGCGTGCGTCCCTGGGTCTTCTCCCATTCGCCGTTCTTGATCGCCCGGTCCAGCCACGGCTGGCGGCGGAGGAAGGCGAACATGAAGCCAAAGACGGTCTCAGCCACGGCCAGGGTGTGGGCGTTCGGCGTGTTCGTCACCGCGATCCCCAGCCGGGCGGCGCCCTCTTGGTCGATCGAGTCGACGCCGGTGCCCCACTTGCAGATCACCTTCAGGCGCGGGGCGCAGGCCTCCAGGACACGGGCGGTGTAGCGATCGTCTCCGCATATCGTCCCGTCGTACGTGCCGGCCAGCGCCAGCAGGTCGGCCTCGCTGAGGCGCTCGGCAACCGGGGGGATCACCAGTTCGATCCCGCGGTCCTCCAGCATCGGGCGGAAGCGATCGAGGTCCGGGAGTATGTAGGGGGCGGAAACAAGGACGACTGCCACCGGAACCTGCCTCCTGTGATGTACCTCCGAGAAGCGCTCTGGGCGTCCGCCAACCTTACCAAGGGCTGTAGTCGGGATCGAGCGGCTCCTGCGGGGGGCGCAACTCGGGTGGCACGTTGCGCAGGTTGAGCCGGATCCGCGTCCAGGTCGTGAAACGACCGCGCATGGCGTCGACCAATACGTCGGCCGGCTGGAGATGGCCCCAGGCCGCGGGGTGCCGCTCCTTCCAGCGGGCGAGACCGGCCAGCGCCTCCTCCTGCGTCTCCGCGCGCCCGATCTCGATGAGCGGCATGGTCATGCGTCGGCGGGACGGCATGACCCGCGGGGGCTCGTCGGCGGCCTTCTCGTAGTGCGGCGGCCACGGCGCATCGGGCATGCCGGCCGCCGCCTGCCGTGCGGCCAGCTCGAGCAGCGAGTCGAGCGACCCGGCCGGTGTGTCCATCCCGGCCGCGGGATCGCCGAGCGCGGCGAAGCGCTCCGGCACGGTGGCCAGTGTGAACTCGGCCGGATCGACGCCGGGCACCTCGTCCCAGGTCAGGGGCGTCGACACGCGCGCATCCGGTGTCGGCCGGACCGAATAGGCCGACGCAGTGGTGCGGTCCTTCGCGTTCTGGTTGTAGTCGATGAAGACGCCCTGCCGCTCTTCCTTCCACCAGCGGCTCGACGCGACGGTCGGTGCCCGCCGCTCCACGTCGCGCGCAAGGGCGAGCGCCGCCTGCCGCACTTCGGGGAACGTCCAGCGCCGGTCGATCCGGACGTTGACGTGGATGCCCCGCGAGCCCGACGTCTTCGGCCATCCGGCCAGGCCGTGTTCGGCCAGCACCTCTCGGACCAGCAGCGCCACCTGCCGAACCTGCTCCCACGGAACCCCCGGCACGGGGTCGAGATCCACCCGCAGCTCGTCGGGGTGTTCAAGGTCGTCGGCCCGGACGGGGTGCGGGTTGAGATCGATGCAGCCGAGGTTCACCACCCAGGCGAGCTGGGCGGCATCGCGCACCACGATCTCGTGGGCGGTGCGCCCGGAGGGGAAAGCGAGCTCGACCGTCTCGATCCAGTCGGGACGGGAGGACGGCGCGCGCTTCTGGAAGAACGGCGCCGCTCCCGCCCCGTTCACGTATCGCTTGAGCGCCATCGGCCGTCCTGCCACGCCCCGCAGCGCCCCCTCGGCAACCGCGAGGTAGTAGCTGACGAGGTCGAGCTTCGTGTAACCGCGCTCCGGGAAGTACACCTTGTCCGGGTTCGTGACGGCGACGTCGCGGCCGCTGACCCGGAGGACGGTGCGCGCGGGCGTCATCTGCCGGGGACCCGAACCTGCAGGGCGTCAGTACGCCCCGCGCCGCCCCCTCGATGCGAGAGCGGCGGCACCCAGGACGGCGATGAACGCGCCGCTGGCGAACACCAGGAGGTTCCTGCCGGCGATGGCGTCGTACAGCCACGCGAGCCAGTCGGGCGCGCCGCCGACCGTCTTCCACACCGGGAGGAAGAGCACGACGATCCCGCCGACCACGACGTACACCGCCGCCACCACCTGGTCGTGCCGGATGCGCGGGAGCAGGGTCGCCAGCCCCACGAAACAGCCCGCCAGCAGCAGCCACGATGCCGCGAGGAGCCACATCAATGACGGGTCGGCAGGATCCTCGACGGCCCGGGTGTAGGCCGGTCCCAGGAGATAGCGCTCAAGGAGGAACGCGAACGCGAGCGTCCCGAGCGCCGCCCCGATCGCGACGAGCCGCTGTCCGATCACGCTCACACCTCCCGGTTCCCGGCCTGGAATTGGCCGGCCACCGCTCAGCTCTTCGACACCACCTCAGCGTACCAGCCCAGGAGTTCGTGCCAGCCCTCCCGGTAGCCCTCTGACGCCGCCGGGTCGCTGGCCACGCGCTCCCAGCCCGTGTGCTCGAGCGCCACGCGTGTGCCCGGTCCGGACGCCACGAAGAGAACCTCGACCTCGGTCAATTCGCCCGGTTGCCAGTTCGCCTGCCGCCACAGGAAGGCCAGTCGCCTGCCCGGCTGCCAGCCCACGATCCGCCCGACCTCGAAGCCCTGCCCGGTGGCCGCTCCGTACGCCTCGACGAGCCGGCCTGCCGGGCCGGGCTCCATGCGCATGCCAACTCGTCGCTCCGCGTCGTTCCAGTACGGCCCGTCGACGTGCCACCACTCGCCGATCTGCTCGACAAACGCGCGGAACGCGGTGTCGGGATCGGCCGCGACCTCGGCCTTGGCAGTGATCCGGATGCTCACATCTCGCCTCCCAGCAGCGCTGCACCGTACCGCTCGAGGCGGACCTCCGGGACGCCCGCCACTGCACCGGTCAGCACCACTGCCCGGCCCTGGAGGCAGGCCAGCGCGGCCTCCACGGCCTCCTTCGTCGCGGAGCGGATGGCGAACGGCAGCGCCGCGAGGTCAGGCTCGGTCACCAGCAGGTTCACAAGGCGGGTCATCACCGGCGCCTCGACCGGCGCGGGCCCCGTGTCGATGACGACGATGGGCGCTCCCTCGTCGGGCTGCCGGCGGAGCAGTTCGATCGCATCGTCGAACCTGCCCGCGGCGATCAGCGAGGCCAGCGCGGCCGGGTCGGAGCCCGCCGCCTCGGCATCGCTGATCGCCTCCGCGAGCCGCCCGGCCTCCACGTTGAACGGCCGGAGGCCGCTCAACCGCTCCATGGCTGGCAGGTCGGGCACGGCCCGCGGCTGGACGCCCCGAACGGCCTCGGCGATCGCGCGGACGTGGTCGGGGGTGGTGCCGCAGCAGCCTCCGACGATGTTCACCAGTCCCGCCCCCGCGATCTCGCCCAGCGCCGCCGCGGTGACATCGGGCGTCTCGCTGTACGTTCCGTCGGCGCCGGGCAGACCCGCGTTGGGGTACGCGCTCACCAGCACGGGCGCGATCCGCGACAGCTCCTCGAGCGGTGGCCGCAGGTCGGCCGCGCCGGACCCGCAATTGAGCCCCACGCTCAGGGGCCGGGCGTGCGCCACGGCGTTCCAGAACGCCTCGACCGTCTGGCCGGTGAGCATCCGTCGCCCCCGCCCAACCGTCGCCGAGAGCATGATGGGGACCCGCACCCCGAGCGCGTCGAACGCCTCCTCGATCCCGTAGATCGCGGCCTTCGCGTTCAGCGTGTCGTAGATCGTCTCGATGAGGAGGAGGTCCGCGCCTCCTTCCAGCAGCCCCCGCGTCGCATCGCCGTAGGTGGCCCGAAGGTCGGCGAACGTGACGCCGCGGCTGGCAGGGTCGGCGAAGTCGGCCGGGATCGAGGCCATGCGGGCGGTTGGGCCTATCGCCCCGGCAACGTAGCGGGACCGGCCGGGCTCGCGTGCCTCGGCCTCGTCCGCCGCCTTCCGCGCCACGCTCGCGGCCGCGAGGCTGATCTCGTGGACGAGGGCCTCGGTTCCGTACGCGGCCTGCGAGACGGCCGTGCCGTTGAAGGAGTTCGTCTCGATGATGTCGGCGCCCGCGTCGAGGTAGGCTCGGTGGATATCCCCGATGACGTCCGGCCGGGTCAGGCAGAGGAGGTCGTTGTTGCCGGTCAGGTCCTGCGGGTGGTCTGCAAGGCGCTCGCCGCGGAAGTCGGCCTCGGTCAACCCGCGCGCCTGGATGAGCGTTCCCATCGCGCCGTCCAGCACCAGGATCCGCTCGGCGAGCAGCGAGGGGAGACGCGCCAGCCGGTGCGCTCGGCGCACGCCGGGATCGGATGGAGGCTGGGTCATGGCAGCGAGGCCTCCCGGAGCTGGCTTGTCGGGCTGCGCCCTCAGGAGCGGCGAGTGTACCCTCAGTCGCGAGCCGCCGGGGCGACGACACGCCGGGGCGACGACACGCCGGGGCGACGACCGGGCTGGCGTTTGCGACAATGATCGTCGCCGATACGGTCCGGTTACCCTCCAATTCCGGCGCAACCACCGTGCTATCGTGTCAACTGTTGACCGGCGCTGGCGCCATGCGCGTGAGGCACGAGGCCGGCCGCGTCGTACGCTTGCAGGGAAGCCATGCCAGACCCCGCCTCCGCTTCGCCAGGCACTCGGTCGCCCACAGGGGAGTCGCCTGCATCTCCGCGTCTCCTCAAGGGCGCCCCCATCGCCTCCGCCATGCGGGCCGAGGCGAAGGAGCGGGTGGCCGCGTTCAGCCGCCGGTACCGGTACGTGCCCACCATCGCCGCGGTACTGGCGGGCGGGGACGAGGCCACGGCGGTGTACTTCGCGCAGATCCTCCGGAGCAGCGAGGCGGTGGGCCTGCGGGGGAGGCTCGTCCGCCTGGAGGGTCGGATCTCGAACGCCCGCCTCCGGCACACTCTCGAGGAACTGGACGCGGACCGGGAGGTGGCCGGGGTCATCGTGCAGGCGCCACTGCCGAAGCCGCTCGACTCGGCCACGGTGGTCGACGCGATCGACCCCGGCAAGGACATCGACGGCCTCCACCCCCTGAACGCGGGGCTCGTGGCCCAGGGGCTCGGGGGGTTCTGGCCCGCCACCGCGGAGGCGGCGGTGGAGATCCTCGTTCGCTCCGGGATCGTCCTTGAGGGCCGGCGCGTGGCCATCGTCGGACGCTCGAACGTCGTGGGCAAGCCCGCCGCCCTCCTCCTCCAGCGTCACAACGCCACGGTCACCATGTGCCACTCCCGCACCCGTGACCTCGCCCGCCACCTGCGGGACGCGGAGATCGTGGTCGTGGCCGCTGGGCGCGCCCGCCTCGTCACCGGCGACATGCTCTCGCCGGGGGCCGTCGTCGTGGACGTGGGCATCAACGTGGAGGGCGAGAGGATCGTCGGCGACGTGGACTTCGCCTCGGCGAGTCGCGTGGCGTCGGCCATCACTCCGGTTCCCGGCGGTGTCGGGCCCCTCACCTGCGCCGTCCTCATCACCCACACGGTGAACGCCGCGTATGCCCAGGCGGAGGCCGCCCGCCGGCAGCGACGCCGCCAGCGTCGGCCCTCCACCGGCTCGGCCTGAAGCCTGCCCCGAACCCCCGTGTCCGCCGATCGCGCCCGCTGAGCCCCCAGCCAAGGAGTCCTCCCCATGTCGTTTCCGTCCGACCTCGAGATCGCGAACTCCGTCACCCCGCGCCCCATCGTCGATGTGGCCGCCGATCTTGGTCTCCGCGAGGACGAGATCGAGCTGTACGGCCGGACGAAGGCCAAGGTCACGCTGGAAGCGATCAACCGCGTCGAGGCCGAGAACCCGCGCGGCCGGTACGTCGTGGTGACGGCCATCACCCCGACGCCGCTCGGCGAGGGCAAGACGACCACCACGGTGGGCCTGGCCCAGGGCCTCAACCGGATCGGGAAGAAGGCCGCGGTGGCGATCCGCCAGCCGTCGCTCGGCCCGGTGTTCGGGATCAAGGGCGGGGCGGCCGGGGGCGGCTACAGCCAGATCATCCCCATGGAGGACTTCAACCTCCATCTCACCGGCGACATCCACGCCATCGGTGCCGCCCACAACCTCGCCTCCGCCTTTCTCGACAACCACCTCCACCACGGGAACGCCCTCGGCATCGACCCCTTCTCCATCCGCTGGCCGCGGGTCGTGGACATCAGCGACCGGGCCATCCGAAGGGCGGTCATCGGGCTCGGGGGCAAGGAGAACGGCGCCCCGCGCGAGGCCGAGTGGGTGATCACCGTGGCCTCCGAGGTCATGGCCATCCTTGCCCTCGCCTCGAGCCTGCGCGATCTGCGCGAGCGCCTCGGGCGCATCGTGCTGGCCACGACGCGCGACGGGAAGGCCGTCACCACGGAGGACCTGGGGGTGGCGGGGGCCATGACCGTGCTTCTCCGCGATGCCATCAAGCCCAACCTCCTCCAGACCCTGGAAGGCGGACCCGCCTGGGTGCACTGCGGCCCCTTCGCCAACATCGCCCACGGGAACAGTTCCATCCTGGCCGACCGGGCCGCACTCGCCACCAGCGAGATCGTCGTGACCGAGGCGGGCTTCGGTGCCGACATGGGGGCCGAGAAGTTCTTCGACATCAAGTGCCGGGCCTCGGCCTGCGGCCCGACGCCGCCGTGGTGGTGGCGACCGTGCGCGCCCTGAAGATGCACGGCGGGGTCGCCAGGGTGGTGGCCGGCAAGCCGCTCGACGCGGCTCTCACCGCGGAGAACGTGGCGGCCGTCCGGGCCGGCGGGGCGAACCTGGCGAAGTGCGTCGAGATCGTCCGCCTCTACGGCGTGCCCGTCGTGGTGGCCATCAACGCCTTCCCCACCGACACCGCGGCCGAGCACGAGGTCATGCGCGAGGCGGCCCTCGCGGCCGGCGCCAGCGATGCGGTGGTGACTCACAACTGGGCCGAGGGCGGCAGGGGAGCCGAGACCCTCGCCGGCGCCGTCTGGAATGCGACCGGCGAGGATGGCGGCAGGTTCACCCTCCTCTACCCCGACGAGATGCCGCTCCGCGAGAAGGTGGAGACGATCGCCACCCGCGTCTACGGTGCGGCCGGTGTGGACTTCGCCCCCGCCGCCACGAAGGCCCTCGCCGAGTACACCGCCCTTGGCTACGGGCACCTGCCGGTCTGCGTGGCCAAGACCCACCTCTCGCTCAGCCACGATCCGTCGCTCAAGGGTCGGCCCAGCGGGTTCCGCTTCCCGGTCCGCGATGTCCGCCTCTCCGCCGGGGCGGGCTTCATCTATCCCCTGGCAGGCGACATGCGCACCATGCCCGGCCTGCCGTCGCATCCCGCCGGGGAGAAGATCGACATCGACGCCGACGGGAAGATCGTGGGGCTCTTCTAGAACCGCGCGAGGTTGCCCCGGGACCGCCGCAGGGTCGGTGGGTTCCGCCCTGAGGATAGAATGCAAGCGCGCGTGATCAGGGCCGGCCGGAGGGGTCAGGCCAACGCGCATCGAACCAGGAGGGTCATCCGTGAGGATCGCGCGCCTGCTTGTCGTTCTTGCCGTCGTCACGCTCGTTCTCGCCGGAGTGGCCGCCTGCGGCTCCTCGTCCTCCGGTGGCAAGGGCGGAACGATCGAGGGCATCGCCTGGGACGTCGGGGCGTACGCCGACGCGAGCGGGGCGATGAAGGACGCCCCGGTCACGGTCCCCATGGACGCGCGCTTCGAGGGCGGCAGCGTCGCCGGCACCTCGGGCTGCAACCAGTACAACGGCCCCTACACGCTCTCCGGCAGCAGCCTGACCGTCGGGCCGCTGGCGTCGACCAAGATGATGTGCGACCAGATCGCGAACGATGCGGAGACAGCCTACCTGGCGGCCCTCGGGAAGGCCGCGACCTACACCGCCGAGGGCGGCGCGCTCACGATCTACGACAAGGATGGCAAGGAGGTCGTGCGCTACACGGAAGTGAAGTAGCGGCGGTCTTCCACGAACGGCCGGGCCGGGAAACGGGGCGCTCCTGGCCCCCCTACGGCGCAGCGACGTCGTCGAAGAGCGTATAGGTTGACCTGAACCAGGTGCCGCCGTCGCGGTTCGCCAGGGTGAGCGTCACGCTGTGGCCGGCAGCCGCCGCGAGGCTGTAGGTCTGCCGGACCCACTGACCGGTGTTCGTGCACGTCCGCGGCAGGACGGTCGCGGTGATTCCGGTGACGTTGTCGCGGAGGGTTGCCGTGGCCCAGTCGTAGCTGGCGGTCTCCTGGCAGCGCACGAGGTACCAGAAGCTAAGCGCCCCGCCGCCGGCCGGCACGGTGAACGTCTGGGCGACCGTGCTGTCGCCGGTCGGCAGCAGGGCCACGGTCGAGCCTGCGCGCGCGCCGTAGAGTCCCGACCGAGCCGTCGACTGCACGGCCGCCGTCCCGCTCGTTGACCAGCCGGAGAAGCTCCCGGCCTCGAAGCCGCCGTTTGTCATGGCACTCACGGGCGTGGGTGTCGGTGTGGGCGTGGGCGTCGGTGTGGGCGTGGGTGTCGGTGTGGGCGTGGGTGTCGGCGTGCGGTGTCGGTGTGGGCGTGGGCGTCGGTGTGGGCGTGGGCGTGGGTGTGGGCGTGGGCGTGGGTGTCGGTGTCGGCGTGGGCGTGGGTGTCGGTGTGGGCGTGGGCGTGGGCGATGCCCCGCCACCGACCAGGCTGTAGAGCAGGTGGTTGTTCGCCGTGCTCGACGAGGTGACGATGCCCTTCGTCGTTGCCGCATAGACTGCGGCGCGCACCTGCACGGGCGAGGCGGAGGGGTTGATTCCCAGGTACAGCGCAGCGACGCCGGCGGTGTGGGGCGACGCCATGGACGTCCCGCTCATGCTTGCGGTGTCCGTGTTGCTGCGGTAGTACGCCGAGGTGATGGCCACTCCGGGGGCAAACCAATCGATGCAGTTGCCGTAGTTCGAGAACGACGCCTTGCGGTCAGAGCTGTCGGTTGCGCCGACGGTCATGGCGTCCAGAGCGCGGGCCGGCGAGTAGTTGCACGCGTCGGCCGGTGTGGTCAGCCCGGTGCCCGGGTTGTAGGTGCCGTTCCCGGCCGCGACCGCGTAGTTCACGCCGACGGAGATGGACCTCGCGATCGCCTGGTCGAGTGCGGTCGTCGCCGGGCCGATGAGGCTCAGGTTGGCGACGGCGGGGAAGTTCGCCCGCCCGTCGCTGTCCGGGTCAACGGCCGAGGTGACCCAGTCGACAGCGGCAGTAACGCCGCTCATCGTGCCGCTGCCGCTCCGGTTGAGGACGCGCACCGCGACCAGGTTGACGCCCTTGGCCACGCCGTAGGTCGCCCCGCCGATCGTGCCGGCCACGTGCGTCCCGTGGCCGTACTCGTCGTTCGGGGTCTTGCTCGTATACGGCAGCGGCAGGTTGGGATCCACCCAGCCGTACGAGGCGCGGCCGCCGAACTCGCTGTGAGTGATCCGGATGCCCGAGTCGATGACGTAGACCGTGACCCCCGCTCCCGTGGCGTTGTAGACGTACGAGCCATTCAGCGGACGGGAGCGCTGGTCTATCCGGTCAAGGCCCCACGTGGCGCTCGTCTGCGTGGCCGCCGCGGAGGCGACCCCGTCCGGCTCGATGTACGCGATCGCCGGGTTCCGGAGAAGCGCAGCCTGTGCACGAGGCGTCAGCGACGCGGCGAACCCCTTGAGGGCGTGGCGGTAGACGTACGTCGGGGTGAAGTCCTCGTCCCGCCCCATCGCAGCCGTCTGCGCCGCCGGGCTCGCGACCTTGTCGCGGAAGACGACGATGACAGGCTCGGGAGCTCCGCCGCCCGTGGGCACTGCCACGGCTCCCGCCGCCACCGGTGAGGGTTCGCCCGGCCCGAGGGCCAGGACGGCCCCGATCAGCAGGGCGGCGGCCGCGAAGAGGCCCCTCGTGGTGACGGTGCGGTGCGATCGCATGAGTCGTCTCCGTGCGCGGGCGAGGCGCCGCTTGAGCGCCGGACCCTGCCGGCACCACGGCTCCTGCCTAGGACGCCTCCAGTCTAGGCGGGGGCCCGGGATGCGACAACCATGCCCATCGTCCGCACGCCGGACCGGCGATCACCGCGTCACGGCCGAGCGCTCCCCGCCGGCTTCCACGAGGAGCGCGGCGGGTCAGCCCGAACGCGCGGCGAGCGCTCCCTCCAACCGGTCGATGAACACGGCTTGAGCATCCTTGATGTGCAGGCGCGCCTCTTCGGGGGTGAACCACTCGACGCGGTCGATCTCCGGGAACTCGCGCAGCGCACCCGAGCCCGGGGGCCACTCCATGGTGAAGGCGTTGCTGTGAGCGGCCGCTGGGTCGAGGTCGCCCTCCAGCGCCCAGGCGTGCACGAGCTTGCCGCCCTTCTGCCGGGTGGTTTCCAACGTCAGCGGCGTGCCCGCCGGCGCGGCATGCCCTGTCTCCTCCTCGAACTCGCGATGGGCGACGGCGAGGAGGTCGTCGCCCTCGTCAACCTCGCCCTTCGGGATCGTCCAGTGACCGAGGTCCCTGCTGGTCGAGTACGGCCCGCCGGGATGACCGAGGAGCACCTCGAGCCCGGCGCTCCTGTCCGGCTTCTCGCGGAAACGGTAGAGGAGGATGCCCGCGCTGACGCGGCTGCTCATCGCGCCCTGTCCGACGATAGCGCCTCGCCGAGCCGTCGGGCCGCCTCCGCGAGGTCGTCGGGGCCGTAGAGGCTGAACGCCAGCCGCATGGACGAGCGACCGCCCCGGCCCACGAAGAAGGCATGACCGGGGACACAGGACGTTCCGGCGGCTTCGACGAGAGGGAGCAGCGCCGCGGAATCGACCGCGCCTGACTCCGCGGACGCGCCGTCCTCCTCCGGCAGCGTCACCCAGAGGAAGAACCCGCCCCCGGGTTGCGTCACCCTGCACCCCGCCGGCAGGTGCCGGGCGAGTGCCGCGACCAGCGCGTCGCGTCGAGCCCGGTACTCCCCGCGCAGTCGCTCGACGTTGCGGCCGTAGGCTCCGCTCCGTGCGACCTCCGCCGCCACGAGCGCGGAGAAGTGGTTGATGCCGCCGCCGCTGTCGAGGAGCCCGCCCTCCCAGAACCGCCGGACCGTGGACTCGTCGGCGGTCAGCCAGCCGAGCCGGAGTCCGGGCGCGAGCGTCTTCGAGAACGATCCGAGACGCACCACCGTTCCGGGCGGCGCGAGGCTCCAGAGCGACGCGGGAGCCGGCTCGTCGTACGCCAGCTCGCGATAGACGTCGTCCTCGACGATTGTGACGCCCTCGCGGGCAGCGACCTCGACGAGCGCGCGCCGGCGCGCGGGCGGGAGGGTCGCCCCGGTCGGGTTGTTGAACGTCGGCACGAGGTAGAGGAGACGAGCTCGGCGTCCGCTGGCGCGCAGGGCGGCGATGCGCTCGGCGAGCGACTCCACCACGAGCCCGTCCGCATCGGCCGGCGCTTCGACGAGTTCGAGCGGGTGATCGCGGAGGATGCGCACCGCCAGGTGGTACGTGGGCGATTCGACGAGGACGGCGTCGCCAGGACGCGTCAGCAGCGTGCAGACCTGGTCGAGCGCGTGCGACACGCCCCCGGTGACGAGAACCTCGGCCGGCCGGGGAGCCCGCCCATCCACCTCGCCCAGGTGTCCACAGAGCCAGTCGATGAGCGGTTCCGGCCCCGCCGCCCACCCATAGGTGAGGGCATCGGCTCCGTAGCGGACGAGCGCGGACGCGGCCGCCTCCCTGATGGCGTCCACGGGCATAAGAGCCGGGTCGGGGAGGCCCCAGGAGAGGTCGATGACCCCTGGCGCAAGGATCAGCTGCGTGGTCGGCACGCGCTCAGGCTACACCGGGCCAATCAGCGGAGGTGACACCGGTGGGAACGTCGCGGCCGACGCGCTATCATGATCGGCCACCTCGCCGGCCGGGCCCTGGCGGCGAAGTGGGTGTACCGAGCCGTGCTGCATCGAAAGGTGGGGGTACTGCGGTGTGACTGCCCTGGACTTGGCTCGACTCCAGTTCGCAACGACGACCATCTACCACTTCCTGTTCGTGCCGATCACGATCGGCCTGGCCTTCGTGGTCGCCGGGTTCGAGACGGCCTACGTCCGGACCGGGAACGAGATGTGGCTCCGGCTGACCAAGTTCTTCGGACGGCTGTTCCTCATCAACTTCGCCATCGGCGTGGCCACCGGCATCGTGCAGGAGTTCCAGTTCGGGATGAACTGGTCCTCCTACTCGCGGTACGTCGGCGACATCTTCGGTGCGCCGCTGGCAATGGAAGGACTCGCGGCATTCGCCCTGGAGTCCACCTTCATCGGGCTCTGGATCTTCGGCTGGAACCGCATGCGGAAGGGCGTTCACGCGACGATGATGTGGCTGACCGCCATCGGGACGGTCATCTCGGCGTACTTCATCCTGGCGGCCAACTCGTGGATGCAGCACCCGGTCGGCTATCGCATCAGACGAAACCACCGGGCAAGCCCGTTGCTGGACGACATCCTCGCCGTGCTCTTCCAGCCTCTCGTTCTCTTCCTGTTCGTGCACACGCTCCTCGCTGCGGCGATCACCGCGGGAGCAGTGGTCCTGGCGGTAGCGGCCTGGCAGCTGCTGAAGCGCTCGAACACCGAGGCCTTCACGAAGGTCGCCGGCGTCGCCTGCAGCATCCTGCTCGTGGCGTCGATCGGGCAGATCCTCGTCGGCGACCAGCTGGGCATGGAGACCGTCCGCGACCAGCCGATGAAGATGGCCGCGGCCGAGGCGCTCTGGGATACCCAGGCGCCCGCCTCCTTCTCGGTCATCCAGCTCGGCGGGTGGAGCGTGGACAGCCAGGAGCCCATCTTCTCGATCGATATCCCCGGCCTGCTGACGTTCCTGGCCAAGAAGAACTTCACCGACCCGATCGAGGGGATCAACCAGCTCCAGGCGCAGTACGAGCAGCAGTTCGGACCGGGGGTCTACTTCCCACCGGTGTTCATCGCGTACTGGGCGTGGCGGATCATGATCTACCCGCTCGGGATCACCGCCCTGCTGGCGTTCATCGGGCTCCTCCTGGTCTGGCGGAAGCGGCTCGCGGACTTCCGATGGTTCCTCTACCTGTCGGTCGCGGCGGTCGTGTTGCCGTTCGTCATGGCTACGTCCGGCTGGGTCTTCACCGAGGTCGCCCGCCAGCCGTGGGTGGTCTACAACCTCCTGCTGACCGCGAACGGGGTCTCGCCGGCCGTGCCGATGTGGATGGTCGGGACGAGCCTGCTCGTCTTCGTCCTCCTCTACGGCGTGCTGACCATCACGAACTTCTGGCTCATGGCGCGCTACGCGCGCACGGAGCTGCCGTCCGCGGACGAAGTCGAGGGTGCTGAGCCAGGCGGGCCCGGCACCTTCGTCATGAGCTACTGAGAGGAGTCGCCACGATGGACTGGCCCACCCTCTGGTTCGTTCTCCTCACCGTCGTCTGGGTGCTCTTCTTCGTCCTCGAGGGCTTCGATTTCGGCGTGGGTGCGCTGCTGCCCATCGTGGCGAAGGACGAGACCGACCGCAAGGTCGCCATCAACGCCATCGGCCCGCACTGGGACGCGAACGAGGTCTTCCTCATCATCGCCGGGGCGGGCACCTTTGCCGCGTTCCCGGCCTGGTACGCGACCCTCTTCTCCGCCTTCTATCTGCCGCTGCTCGTGATCGTCCTGTTGCTCATCCTGCGGGCGGTGGCGATGGAGTGGCGCAGCAAGGTTGAGTCGGCGGGCTGGCGAGAGACATGGTCGAGGATTCTCATCGCCTGCAGTTGGCTCCTGCCGTTCCTCTGGGGCTACGCGATCTCGGCGATGCTGGTCGGCATCCCGATCGGGCCCGACCAGGAGTTCACGGGCACGATCCCGGACCTCATCTCGGTCTACGCGGCACTCGGCGGCCTCGCGTTTCTTCTCCTGTGCCTGGTGCACGGCGCCAACTTCCTCGTTCTCAAGGCCGAGGGGGGCGTGCGCGAGCGCGCGCGCGCATGGGCCCTCCGGCTCAGCCGGCCCGCGGCCGCGGTGCTGCTCATCTACGTTATCGCCACGCTGGTCGTGGGTGGCGGCGACTGGCCACGGTGGATCGCCCCGGCGCTCGCCGTGGTGGCCGCCGTCCTCTCCTTCGTCTTCGCGAACGCGCGCCGGGAGGCCTACGCGTTCGGGGCGTCGATGGCGGCGCTGGCGCTGACCGTCATCGGTTTCTTTGCGACGCTCTACCCGCGCGTGCTCGTGGCGACCGACCCGGCCAACTCGCTCACGGTGGCGAACTCCTCGTCGAGCGACCTCACGCTCACCGTGATGACGATCGTGGTGGTGGTCCTCCTTCCCATCATCCTGCTCTACATGGCGTGGTCGTACCGTGTGTTCCGCCGCCGCCTGAGCCGGGCCGACTTCGGGGCGGACGAGCCGACCAACCCCTTCGAGTTCGCGGCCGGCATGATGGGGCCGAAGGAGGCGGCCAAGGGGCAGGAGGCCGGAGGCGGCCACTGATCCCCGCGCGGCTCGTTTGCGGCGCGTCTCCCGCTCGGCCTGCGGCGGCCCGTACGTCGCCGCTGGGGCCGCATCGCGTGACGTGCGGCGTGGCGCGACGCCGGGCGAACGTCCCGTGCGGGTGAGAGCCTGCGGACGCACCCATGCGCGCCCTTGACCGACGCCTCCTGCGCCGCGCCGCTGCGGTGCGCCGCCTGCTCGCGCTCGATGCGGTCGCCGCCATCTTCGCGGCCTGCCTGCTCATCGCCCAGGGGACGCTCGTCGGCGGCGTCGTTGGCCGCGCGTTCGACGGTGAGCTGTCCGAGGTCGCGCCCGGTCTGATCGCCGTGCTCCTCGGCGTCGTTGCGGGTCGTGCGCTCCTCACCTGGGGGGTCGAGGTGGCCGGCCGCGCAGCCGCCACCCGGGTCCTGTCAGATCTTCGGCTCGACCTCGTCCGGAACCGCCTGGAGAATCAGCCGGCCGCCCTCGACGCCGTCGAGAGCGGCGAGCTGGCCGCGGCCGTCGTCCAGGGCGGTGAGGGCCTCGGGACGTATTTCGGCCGCTACCTGCCGCAGGTTGCGCTGGCCGCAGTGGTGCCGCTCGCCGTTATCGCCTGGTGTGCCCTTATCGACCTGACCTCGGCGATCATCATGCTGCTCACGTTGCCGCTGGTGCCGGTGTTCATGTGGCTCGTGGGCACGTACACGGAGCGCCGGACGCGCGAGCGGTACCAGAGCCTGCGGTTGCTCTCCAGCCACTTCCTCGATGTCATGCGCGGGCTGCCGACACTGCGTGCGTTCAACCGCGGCAGCGCCCAGGTGGGCCGCATCGCAGAGGTCAGCGAGCAGTACCGCGAGACCACGATGGGGACGCTCCGCGTCTCGTTCCTCTCGGGAGCGGTCCTGGAACTTGCGGCCACGATCGGGACGGCCCTGGTTGCGGTTACCCTGGGCGTGCGTCTCGTTGACGGCGGCATCACGCTGGCCCCGGCCCTCACGGTGCTCATCCTCACGCCCGAGCTGTACGCGCCGTTGAGGCAGCTCGGCGTGCAGTTCCACGCCGCCGCCGACGGCCTGGTCGTCGCCGATCGGATGCTCACACTGCTGGAGGCGCCCCCGGCGGTACGTTCCGGCGGACGCGAGGTCCCTGCCGAGCTGGGGAGGGCACCGATCCGGTTCGAGGGCGTCTCGTTCGCCTACCCGTCGCGGCCCGGGAACGTGCTGAACGACGTGGACCTCGAGCTGCGACCCGGCGAGACCGTCGCGGTTGTCGGACCGAGCGGCGCGGGGAAGAGCACAGTAGCGGCGCTTCTCCTGCGGCTCGCCGATCCAACCGCCGGACGGATCGTCGTCGATGGAGCACTCGACCTCGGCGATCTCGATCCCGTTGCGTGGCGCCGCCTTCTCGCCTGGTTGCCTCAGCGGCCGGCGATTCTTCACGCCAGCGTGGCGGAGAACATCCGGCTTGCCGATCCGTCTGCATCCGACGAGCGGGTCCGCGAAGCCGCGCGCCTTGCGGGGGCCGACGCGTTCGTTTCCTCCCTCCCGAACGGATACGGGACGATGCTGGGGGAGGCAGGGCGCGTGCTATCGGCCGGCGAGCGGCGCCGGATCGCCCTGGCGCGCGCCTTTCTGCGCGACGCCCCGGTCGTCATCCTCGATGAGCCCACGGCCGACCTGGACCCGTCGAGTGCCGCGGTGGTGGGCCAGGCGATCGAGCGGCTCCGCGAGGGTCGCACGGTTCTTCTGATCGTCCACGACGAACTGCTCGCGGCGCGCGCGGACCGGATCGTGCGGTTCGAGGACGGGCGGGTCATCAGCATCGACGACCGCGCGGTGGTCAGCCCAGTCGCCGGCGGCACGCACCACGCTTCCGACGGCACGCACCACGCCTTCGGCGCGAATCCCGACATCGCGGCGACCCGATGAGCACGCTGCGTCGCCTTGCGCACCTCGCCTCCCCCGCCTGGTGGCGCGTGGCGGTCGCGGTCCTGTTCGGCGCCACCACCGTCATCTTCGGCGCCGGCCTCATGGGCACGGCGGGCTATCTCATCTCGCGGGCCGCGGAGCAGCCCCCGATCCTTTCGCTGACCGTGGCCGTCGTCATGGTCCGGTTCTTCGGCATCTCTCGACCCATCGCTCGCTACCTCGAGCGACTTGCATCTCACGACTTGGCGTTCCGGGTACTCGGCCGCCTCCGCGTCCGCCTCTATGAGCGGATCGAGCCGCTCGCGCCTTCGCAGCTCGGGGGCTTCCGCCGGGGCGACCTGCTCGCGCGGATGGTGGGGGACGTGGACGCGCTCCAGGATCTGTACCTGCGCGGCCTTTCTCCGCCGATCGTGGCCGTCGTGGCCGGTGGCTTCCTCGTCCTGGTGGCCGCGGTGTTCCTACCCGCCGCTGCCGTGATCATGGCCGGCGGGCTCCTGGTCGGGGGGCTCGCGGTCCCCGCGGTTGCGGGATTCCTCGGCCGGAACGCGCAGCGGCGCACCGCCGGCGCGCGGGCCGCCCTCACGGCCGAGCTGGTTGATGCCCTTTTGACAGCCCCGGACCTGGCGGCGTACGGCCGGACCGACGACGCGCTCGGACGCGTTCGCGACGCGGAGGCCGAGCTGTCGCGGCTGGCTCGCCGCGATGCGTCGGTCGGCGGATTCGCCGATGGGCTCATGGTGGCCGTGGTGGGGATCACGATGACGGCCGTCCTCGCCACCGCCGTCGTCGCGGCCGCGGCCGGGGAGATCGAGCGAGTCTACGTGGCGATGCTCATCCTCCTGTGCATGGCGACGTTCGAGGCCGTCATGGCACTGCCCACCGCCGCCCAGCGCCTTGCCGGTGTTGCGGCGGCAGGACGGCGGGTCTTCGCCCTTGCCGACCGGGAACCGGCCGTCCAGGACCCGGCCGCCGCCGCCGCCTCGCCGGGACCGCACCCCACGCTGGTTCTCGAAGGCGTCGTGCTGGCGTACGGCCCCGAGGCGCCGGCGGTCGATGGGGTTCACCGCCGAGCCGCCTTCCCCAACGCCCTGCGCGTCCAGGTCGACGGCCGGCCGACCGAAGCCGACGCTGCCCAGACCGGGGGCCCGCCGACCGAAGCCGACGCCAACGCAGACGGTGCCCAGGCCGTGCTGCGCGGGATTGACCTCCGGCTCGAGCCAGGCCGCCGTGTCGCTCTCATCGGCCCGTCCGGAGCCGGCAAGACCAGCCTCGCGGAGCTGCTCATCCGCTTCCGTGACCCCACCGCCGGCCGCATCACGCTGGACGGAGTCGATCTTCGCGACCTCCGCCAGGAGGACGTCCGCCGGACGATCGGCCTTGCCGGCCAGGACGCGCACATCTTCAACAGCAGCATCCGCGAGAACGTGCGCCTGGCGAAGCCAGAGGCGTCCGACGAAGACATCGCAGAGGCGCTCCGCCGCGCGCGCCTCTGGGACTGGGCCGCCTCGCTTCCGGACGGTCTGGACACGCTGGTCGGCGAGCTCGGCGCCGCCCTCTCCGGCGGTCAGCGCCAGCGCCTGGGGATCGCGCGGGTACTCCTCGGCGGAGCGCCCATCCTCGTCCTCGACGAGCCCACGGCCCATCTCGACGGCCCCACCGCGGAGGCCCTCGTCTCCGACGTCCTCGAGGAGGCCGGCGACCGCACCGTCCTCCTCATCACGCACCGTCGCGAGGGCCTCGACCTGGTGGACGAGGTCCTGGAACTCCGCGACGGCCGGCTGGCACGGGGCACGCCCTCCGCCGTCCCTGCGCCCCGAGGCGCGTCTTGCGGTCGAGGGTGGCATGCATCGCCTGCAGGTCGGGCACCCGCGACTTGATCTCGACGATCAGGAGGACCCTCTCCCTGCGGGCCACCACGCCAGGATGTCAACCGAGCCCCGTTCCCCGCGCACGTTGAAGGTGACTTCGGAGCGCGTCTCCCAGCCCATGCTGCGCAGGAGGCGCATGGTCTGCTCGACGAGATCGGCGTGGGCGGCATCGACCAGGCGGTCGAGCTCCTCGCCGTTCCACCGCAGCTGCACCAGCAACTCCGCGTCGAGCACCTCGGCGATGGCCGCAAGTGCCCCCGCGGATATCTCTCGAAGACGCCCCAGCTCGACCCGCGACACGGCGGACTTGGAGCTTCCGCAGGCTTCAGCCAGGTCTACCTGGCGTCACCCGCGGCGACGTCTCAGCGCCCGGATCGACCGGCCCAGGCGAATCGGATCCATCCGAAAAGCATGGCGGCCGCCGCTCCTCGGAGACTCGACCGCGAGTTCACGCAGGCTCGACTGCCACTCCACGATAGGCTCCCCGCGGCCGAGCGCCCGGCCTCGCCGCGCCCAATTGCCCGGCCAATCGCCCTGCCGAGCCCCGACGTTCCCCGATTCGGACTACATCGACTCGGGCGCGGAGATCCCGAGGAGTGCCAGGGAGTTGGCGAGCGTGAGCCGAACGGCCGACACGAGCGCGAGGCGCGCGGCCGAGGTCGCCGGGTCGGCCGGGTCAACAACTCGCCGGTCTCGGTAGTAGGCGTGGAAGGCGGTAGCCAGCTCCGTCGCGAACGCCGTAACGCCCTGGGTCTCGTGGTGCTCTGCGGCGTCCTCGACGACTTCGGGCAGCTGGAGCAGGAGCTTGGCCAGGCCGAGCCCGATCGGGTCGTCGCCCAGCGATCCCTCCACCGACGCGGCCTCGCCGAGCCCCGTCCCGGCCGCCTTCCTCAAGATCGACGAGATGCGCGCGTGCGCGTACTGCACGTAGTAGACCGGGTTGTCGGCCGACTGGCGCTTCGCCAGCTCGATGTCGAAGTCGATCCCGCTGTTGTGCGAGCGCGCGCCGAAGAACCAGCGCGCCGCGTCCACACCGACTTCCGCGAGAAGCTCGTCGAGCGAGATGAACTCGCCCGCGCGCTTCGACATCGACACTTCCACCCCGTCGCGCACGAAACGTACCCAGGCCATGAGGATCATCTCGACAGCACCGCGGTCGTAGCCCATCGCCTGGGCCGCGTTCTGGACCCTGGCAACGGTGCCGTGGTGATCGGCGCCCCAGACGTAGACCAGGTGGTCGAAGCCGCGGCTGAACTTCTCCACAACGTACCCGGCGTCCGACGCGAAGTAGGTGTACGCGTCGTTGGAGCGCCGCACCACGCGGTCCTTGTCGTCCCCGAAGGCGGTGGATCGGAACCAGAGCGCCCCATCCTGCTCGTACATGAAGCCGGCATCGTCGAGCCTCCGGATCGCCCGCTCGACCCAGCTCTCCGCGTAGAGCGAGCCTTCCGACTTCCAGACATCGAAACGGACCCCGAGGTGGGCGAGGCTCGCCTCGATGCCTGCGCGCACCCGCTCCTGCGCCCAGAGGCCCACGATCCAGTCACCATCGGCGCCCGGCGCGGACGATTCCTCCAACACGGCCGGCGGCACCTCTCGAGCCAGATCGTGCACGTAGTCTCCCCGATACCCGTCCTCGGGGATCTCGGTTCCCTCGCGGATCGCAACGACCGACGCGCCCAGCTGGCGGATCTGCGACCCGAAGTCGTTGAAGTAGTACTCGCGCGTGACGCGGTGCCCGGCCGCTTCCAGGACCCGGCAGAGGAGGTCGCCCACGAACGCCCCTCGCGCGTTTCCGATGTGGAGCGGCCCGGTGGGGTTGGCCGAAACGAACTCGACGTTGACGTGGAGCGGACGCGCCGCTGCCACCCGGCCGTGGCCCGCGCGCGCGGCGCGAGCAGCGTCGATTGCGCGCTCGACGTACGCCGGGTTGAGCCACAGGTTGATGAAGCCCGGAGCTGCGACTTCCACCCGACCGACAGGGTCGCCTTCCAGTTCTGCCGCGAGTCGCCTGCCGATTTCGAGCGGCGCCATCCTCAACGGCTTCGCCAGCCTGAAGGCCAGGTTTGTCGCGCAGTCGCCGTGCGCCGGATCAGCCGGCCGCGTCACCTCGACCGCAGGTACCTCGGCGCCCTCGGGAAGGGCGGGCAAGGTCCCCGAATTCGTAGCGCGGGCCCATGCCTGCTCGATGCGTCGACGCACGAGGGTGCGAGCCGGGTCGGCGGCCGGCGCGGCACCGGAGTCTGGGTGGGTCATCATGGCCTGGCTCACGGCCAGGAGATGGTACGCGGCCGGACGGGTGGGGGACGCGTCCGGCCGCGTGCGGGATGCAAGTGCTCGCGCGGGCGACCCGCGCCACATTCAGGGCGCGACGACGAACCAGATCCCGCCGTCGCCCTGCCCGCTGGTGTCACCGGTCTTCGAGGCTGCCGCCCGCGCCGTTGCCGGCCGCGACCTTCTCGCCCGACTTCACGATGAGTGGCGGCCAGGCCCGGGCACACCCGCCGGTGCAGGCACTCTGGTTCGGGCCGTCGGGCCTGCAAAATGGTCAGCGCAGTCCCGCCGACGATTTGTCGGGCAGGGACGGGTTTGTTCACGGTCAGCTCCTGCGCGGCCGTATCGCCCACCGCGGGTCCGCAGGCCTGTCGGCCGGAATCGCGCCCGGGGCTCGACGACCGCAGCCGAGTGGATATGCCCGGCAGCGTCCGTCGGTTCTCCGTCCGCACCCGCCCGCGGCAGTCCTCCCGCTACCCGTCCGCCCGCTACCGGCCGCTCGGTCCCGCCTGCGCCGCGGACCGTGCGGCCGCCATCTCCCGCCGTTCCACCGGCCGGAACCATGCCCAGTAGAGCCAGGTTGCGATCGTGTACAGCGCCGTGATCGTCAGGAAGTTCACCGCGTACCCCGCGTCGAACCCGAGCGCCGACTGCAGCACGCTGAACCACGCCGCGCCGATCACAAAGCCCAGCGACCAGAGCAGGCTCATTGCCGCAGAGAGGGTGGCCCGCTCGACCGGCGCCACGTGTTCCATCGCGAACGCGTTGGCGATCGGGTTCCCGGCATTCATCAGTGAGTTGCGGACGGCCATAGCGATCGCCACCGTCCAGAAGGCAGGGGAGAACCCCAGGACGAGCAGGAAGGGGATGCTGGCTCCCTGGACGAGCACGACAGAACCGACCTTGCCGAACCGGTGCGCAAGCGCCGGCTGGATCAGCACCGCCACCAGCGTTCCGAGGTTCGACACGGCGAAGAGCGCGTTCAGGGAGGCGATGTCGAGGCTGAACTTCTGCTCAACGAAGAGGTTCAGGAAGGGGATCACCTGCCCGGCCCCGATCGAGATGATGAACCCGGGAACGAGGAGGCGAACGAACCGACCGCGATCCACGATCGGCACGCGTAGCGCCCCCAATGCCGACCGGAGGCGACCACCCGACCTGGTCCCGGAACCGTCCACCGGAGGGCCCGCCGCCCATGCGGCCTCCGCTGCCGGCACGACTGACCGCACGGGTGTGACCCCGTCCTCCGACGGCGAGCGGTCCGCGGAGTATGGGCCGCCAGCCCAGGCCGGATCGTCTGCGGGTATCGGGGCGCGGGCTGGCCCGACACCGGGCGTCCCGATGCGCCGCCAGCGCGGCCGGTCGTCGTGCAGGCGGAGCGTGACGAGCAGGGCAGCCACGCTAAACGCGACCATGAGCGCGATGAGCACGCGATACGTTTCCGGGCTGTCAGGCGGGTGACCCGCCCAAGCGGAGACCGCCTGGGCGATCAGCCCGCCGAGGAGCGCCGCCACGACATTCGTTGCACTCGAGATCGCGAACCAGAGCGAGAACAGCTCACTTCGCTCATTCGACCGGCTGTTCTCGGCAAGAAAGGGCATGCTCACGACGCTGAACGCCGATTGAGCGACCGCGAACAGGCACGCCAGGAGCGCGATGACCGCGACCGGCGTCGCGAAGAGGAGACCGGCGAACGCGACCACGGACAGGACCGCCGCGCCCAGCAGGACGAACCGCCGCCCGAACCGGTCCGAGAGGTAGCTGGTGGGAAACGCGGCCAGCATCGCGGCCGCATTCGCCGCCGTGGCGACTGACCCGATGACCGCCGGGCTCAGCCCCAGGCTGGCCAGGTAGAGGTTGAAGTCGATCCAGTAGAGGCTGAGGGCCCCGCCGGCGAGGAGCGTGACAACGAGGAAGAGCCGCGCGTCCCGCTCGAAACCGGTGAAGGATCGGAGATAGCGGCGCAGCACCCCCGGATCATCGCCCAGATGCAGGGGTGTCGTCCGGTCGCCGCCGCGCGCACCGGACGAGGGCATCCGGCGAAATAGGCACAAGAACGTAGCCCCAAGGTACTGGACAACGCTGGTACTTCGCGCAATGCTTCATCGTCCGCAGTGCAGACGAGACGGGGCCTGCACCGGCGGCCCCCCGGCGTGCCCTGCCGGGGTGACGTGTCGGGGACGTGAGAGGAGGGATCGGCAGGAACAAGGCAGTGACGGCGACCAGCCGGGAGGACGCCGACTCGCCGAAGGTACCGGTCCGAGGCGCCCGGTCCCGTTGCCACCGGTCACCGCAATCGCATGTCACCCCGCCGCCGTGTCAGGGTCTGGGGCGGTCAGGTGGGGTTGTCGGGGGTTCATCCGTACTGGACGAATGGGCGTCGGGAGTACCAAGCTTGCCTCCTGACGTTCCGGGGACGTCTCCACTGTTCGCATCGGGGACGGTGGATGCATATCACGAAATGGGAGGTTGTTCCTATGTTGACCCGACGTCTCGGCGGCGCGGGCATCGCCCGGGGAGGGCCCGCGCGCCGTCCCCTTGTGCTTGCGGCCGCAGCCGCACTGCTGGTGCTCCTCATCCTGCCGGCGTCGGTGCTGGCATGCGACGGCACCCGGGTCCTGACGCAGCCGTCTGCGTCCTCTGTGCCGATCGGGACCGCCGTGTCCGACAGCGCGACTGTCGAGATCGCGGGCACGGCACACCACGGCTGGCCGCAGGGATCGGTCACGTTCAAGCTGTACCCACCCAGTAATGCGACCTGCTCCGGCGCGCCGGTCTGGAGCGAAACGCAGACCCTGTCCCAGGTTTCGGGCCAGAACAAGGGCAGCGCGAGCTCGTCCGCCCGTGCGCTGGATCAGGCGGGAATCTGGCGCTGGAAGGTGGACTATGCCTCCGGCAACACGGACTACTGGGCCAGCTCCACCTCTGGCTGCGGCGAGCCGGTCGAGGTGCTGAAGGCCAGCCCATCGATCAGCACGACGCCCTCGGCCGGCGGTTTCATCGGCGTCGTTCTCAACGACTCGGCCACGCTGGCAGGCGGGAACAGCCCCACCGGCACCATCACCTTCAGGCTCTATCCCCCGAGCAGCCCCAGCTGTGACGGCGGAGCGGTGTACACCGAGAGCGTGACCGTCAGCGGCAACGGCGGGTACAACACCTCGCCCGGCTGGACCACGACCGTCGCCGGCACGCACCGCTGGACCGCTGCCTACTCGGGTGACAGCAACAACAACCCGGCCAGCAGCGGTTGCCAGGAAGAACAGGTCGTCGTCTCTGACATGGCCAGCCCATCGATCAGCACGACCCCCTCGGCCGGCGGTTTCATCGGCGTCGTTCTCAACGACTCGGCCACGCTGGCAGGCGGGAACAGCCCCACCGGCACCATCACCTTCAGGCTCTATCCCCCGAGCAGCCCCAGCTGTGACGGCGGAGCGGTGTACACCGAGAGCGTGACCGTCAGCGGCAACGGCGGGTACAACACCTCGCCCGGCTGGACCACGGCGGCTGTCGGGACGTATCGCTGGACCGCTGCCTACTCGGGTGACAGCAACAACAACCCGGCCAGCAGCGGTTGCCAGGAGGAACAGGTCGTCGTGACGAAGGCCGAACCCTCCATCGACACGCTGTTGTCGGTCGGCAGCGGCCCCGGCAGCAAGGCGCTCTCGGTAGCGATCGGCACCACCGTTACCGACACCGCGACCATCTCGAACGCCTACAACCCGACCGGGTCGGTTGGCTTCTACATCTACGCCGGCAACGCGTGCCAGGGCGAGTCGGTCTATGTCGAAGGCGCGATCAGCAGCGCCTCCGCGAGCGCCCAGCACGCCTTCAACGCCGCGGGGACGTACTCGTGGCGGGCGTACTGGGGCGGTGACGCCAACAACGAGCCGGCCTGGAGCGCCTGCGACGAGTTCGTCTACGTGAACCTCGCGGTGCCGACCATCCGCACGGTGCCTTCGGCGAGCCAGGTCCAGCTTGGCGCGTCGATTACCGACACTGCCTACGTGCAAGGCGGCGACAGCCCGACGGGTTCGGTGACCTTCTACCTCTACCCGCCGAGCGACCCGACCTGCCAGGCTTCGCCGGTCTTCCAGCAGTCGGTCAACCTCGCAAACGGCGTGGCCACCACCAACCCGGTGGCTCTCACCAGCCTGGGCACCTATCGCTGGTCCGCGCTCTACAGCGGCGACGCCAAGAACGCGGCCGTGGCCCATATCTGCGGCGAGCCCGTGACGGTGGGTACCGATTCGGCCCCCACCCCGACGCCCACGCCAACCCCGACCCCAACACCTGAATTCACCCCCACGCCCACGCCAACCCCGACCCCGACGCCGGAACTGACGCCGGCGCCGTCCGGATCGGTTGAGCCCACAGCCGCCCCGAGCGCCAGCACCATGCCCGAGACATCCGTCAGCGGCAGCGGCGGCACCTCGGATGGCGGCGTGCTTCCGATGATCCTGGTCATGCTGGCCTTGACGGCTGGCGGGCTGCTCGTTCTCAGCCCGGTGCCCCGGCGCATCCGGTAGGCAGCTGATGTAGTTCCCGGGCGCGGGAGGGGACCCCGAACTCTCCCCGCCGCTTGAAGACGGGCGCAGGCCTGAACCTGCGCCCGTCTTTCTTCATCTCGGCCGCGACGTGCGGCGCGGACGACTGAGGGATGTCCTGGGCCACACCGCGCCCAGGCGAGCCGCGCCCTTGGCGAGGCTCGGTGCGCGGTGTCACCGGAACATGTCGTTCGTCACTGCCGGATAGGCCGAATGGATCAAAACACTAGTGACAAAGGTCCTGCTCCCTGTTACGATCCCTCGCTCGGTTGGCGGGGGACACCGGGGTCGACACAACCGGGGACGCCGCACTCGCGGGGATCCGCCGAAGCCACAGACAGGGAGACACAAACATGTCAACAGGTTCAGCCCATCCGGGAGCCTCACCGCCCGGCGGAAGGCGTCGGCCCCTGGTGCTCGCGGCAACGGCTGCACTGCTGTTGCTCCTCGTTCTTCCGGCGGCGGTCTTCGCCCACCATGACCCGGCCGTGACGCTCACCAAGACGGCGGATGCCGCCTCGGTGACCCCGCCGGGGACGATCGGCTTCACGATCACCGCGACGGCGAACAGCGACTGGTTCACCCAGTCGGTGACACTCAAGGACACACTCCCCGCTGGTTTTGTGTGGTCGATCGCATCTGGCTCGAGCGGGTGTTCCATCGCTTCTGGGGTTCTCACCTGCGACTGGGGCGTTCTCGATGGGCGCGACAGCAGCAAGAAGTCGAAGTCGGTGCACGTGACCGCCCCAGCCTCGGGCAACCCCTGCGGGATCGTGTCGAACAGCACCGATTCCTCGAGCCAGTACGTCTGGCTGCCCTATGCTGCTCCCGGCGGGCCGCCAGCGACACCAGTGACGGTGCCACTCGCCGTGAAGACGGCCACCACCAAGATCCTGTGCCAGCCGACGATCAGCACGACGCCCTCGGCCGGCGGTTTCATCGGCGTCGTTCTCAACGACTCGGCCACGCTGGCAGGCGGGAACAGCCCCACCGGCACCATCACCTTCAGGCTCTATCCCCCGAGCAGCCCCAGCTGCGACGGCGGAGCGGTGTACACCGAGAGCGTGACCGTCAGCGGCAACGGCGGGTACAACACCTCGCCCGGCTGGACCACGGCGGCTGTCGGGACGTATCGCTGGACCGCTGCCTACTCGGGTGACAGCAACAACAACCCGGCCAGCAGCGGTTGCCAGGAGGAACAGGTCGTCGTGACGAAGGCCGAACCCTCCATCGACACGCTGTTGTCGGTCGGCAGCGGCCCCGGCAGCAAGGCGCTCTCGGTAGCGATCGGCACCACCGTTACCGACACCGCGACCATCTCGAACGCCTACAACCCGACCGGGTCGGTTGGCTTCTACATCTACGCCGGCAACGCGTGCCAGGGCGAGTCGGTCTATGTCGAAGGCGCGATCAGCAGCGCCTCCGCGAGCGCCCAGCACGCCTTCAACGCCGCGGGGACGTACTCGTGGCGGGCGTACTGGGGCGGTGACGCCAACAACGAGCCGGCCTGGAGCGCGTGCGACGAGTTCGTCTACGTGAACCTCGCGGTGCCGACCATCCGCACGGTGCCTTCGGCGAGCCAGGTCCAGCTTGGCGCGTCGATTACCGACACTGCCTACGTGCAAGGCGGCGACAGCCCGACGGGTTCGGTGACCTTCTACCTCTACCCGCCGAGCGACCCGACCTGCCAGGCTTCGCCGGTCTTCCAGCAGTCGGTCAACCTCGCAAACGGCGTGGCCACCACCAACCCGGTGGCTCTCACCAGCCTGGGCACCTATCGCTGGTCCGCGCTCTACAGCGGCGACGCCAAGAACGCGGCCGTGGCCCATATCTGCGGCGAGCCCGTGACGGTGGGTACCGATTCGGCCCCCACCCCGACGCCCACGCCAACCCCGACCCCAACACCTGAATTCACCCCCACGCCCACGCCAACCCCGACCCCGACGCCGGAACTGACGCCGGCGCCGTCCGGATCGGTTGAGCCCACAGCCGCCCCGAGCGCCAGCACCATGCCCGAGACATCCGTCAGCGGCATCGGCGGCACCTCGGATGGCGGGGCATCGCCCGGCTCGCTTGTGTTCTTCGTGGCTCTCCTCGGCCTGGTCTCGGCTGGCATGCTCGCAGTGAGCCCGCTGCCGAAGCGGATCAGGAAGCAGTAGCCCCGGTGGTCGGCCGGGCCGACCTGTAGCGCGCGTAGATGCGCGGCGGGCAGAGGACCCGCGAACCCGCATACACCCCGGTGGAGGGTCCCGCCCTCCCCGACCCCCCCGAACGGCGGGCGCCTGACCCTGACGGGCGCCCGCCGTTCCGCGTGGCTGACGTTGGGCGTTTCCCGCCCCAGGCCCGAAATGCCCGGCGGACCGTCTCAGCGGCCGGAGCGGACCTCGACAACAAGGCCCGGCTTGGCGACCAGGATCTCCCCGCCGAAGAACGCCCGGGCCGCACGGCGTGCCGCGGAGGCGCTGAAGCCGTCCTGGAGATGCGTGAGGACCAGGCGGGCCGCCCCACCCTCGCTTGCGGCGCGCGCGGCGCCGGCGGCATCCAGGTGGTGCGCCTCCGGGACCCCGGGCCCGGCCCCCCAGTACGCCTCAGCGAGAAGCGTGTCACCGGGCCGCACCAGCGGGACGAGGTCCGCGGGATCGCCACAGTCGCCCGAGTACACAAGGCCGGGGGGACTGCGCCGCTCGCCGGCTCGTCTCGCCGGCGCGACCCGGAATGCGAAGCTGCGTTCCGCGTGAGTGACGCGTCCCACGGTGATGTCGAACGGTCCAAGCCGCAGCGGACCGCTCACCAGCGGGTGGAAGGCAAGCGGTGCGAGCAGGTGCGCCTCGCGGGCGAAGTCGTCGAACCGGGCGGGGAGATCGACCGGCCCGTGCAGCTCGAGCCTCGCGTCACGCGGGTCCTCCTGTCGCGGGTGCTCCTGGTGTGGGCGCTCCTGATGCGGGTCCGCCATCGCCACCGTCAATGGCTTGACGCGTGCGCTGGTGCCGCCTGATGTCCGCGCCGCCCCAGGTGGCGCCGCGTACTTCAGGTAGTGGCGCAGGGGGATGAGGTCGATGCAGTGGTCGGCGTGGAGGTGGCTGATGAGGACGGCACGTAGTGAGCCCGGGTCTCGCCGAGCTGCCAGCCGCGAGAAGGAGCCCTGGCCCATGTCGAGTACGAGCGCATCGTCCCCGATCTCGACGAGGTAGCACGAAGAGGCTCGCCCCGGGCGGGTGCTCCAGGCGGCCGCGCAGCCGATGACGGTGAGCCGGAGCGACGGAGCGGCTTCGATCGGCCGAGCGGACTCGGCTTTCATCGCGGCCTTCATGGCGGCCATCAGCCCGGCCCCAGGTCGGCTCCCGGCCCGTACGTGACAATCTCGCCCGACCCGGTCTCCGTGACCCGCGCGACGATCGCGCGCGACATCTCGACCGCAATGCGGCCTTCGCTTCGCCGGAAGCTCAGCGACTGAAAGCCCGAGGCGGCGATCGAGCGGTACGCCTCGCGCAGGCCGAAGCCGAAGCTCTCGATGCGATGAGCATCGCTGCCGGCGACGACCAGCTCCCCGCCGAGCTGCCGGAAGCGCTCGACGACCAGCGGTCCCGGGTATGCCTCGGCGGGCTCCTGCCGGAGGCCCGAGCTGTTCACCTCGAGCGCCGTCCCAGTCTCGACCAGGGCGGTCAGCAAACGGTCGTAGATGTCGGCGTGCGGCGCGTACTCGAACGGGCCGAGCGGAACCTGCATGTACCGCTTCACGAAGTCGAGGTGGCCGATCGTGTCGAAGAGCCCGCTCCGGATGGCCGACTCCACCTCGTCCCAGTACCAGGCGCTCGCCTCCCGGTGGGTCTTGCCCGCGCACCACTCGGCCGTGTCCCTGGGAGAGCGCATGGGGTTTCGGAGAGAGGGATGCACCGAGCCGATGACGTAGTCGTACCGGTGGTGCGCGAGGTGCTCGCAGATGTCATCCTCGAGACGGCGCTCGTAGGTGATCTCGGCACCGAAACGTATCGCTGGCGAATCAGCCCACCGCTCGGCCGCCTCGCGCACGGTCCGCTCGCGCAGGTCGAACGATGTGAACGCGTATGCCGGGTCGCCCGGGTCGAAGTCCACGTGATCCGTGATACGGAGTTCGGACATGCCCCTCTCGCGCGCGAGGGCGGCGTACGCGTCGATGGGCACGTCGGCGTCGGGCGACAGGTTCGTGTGGAGGTGGGCGTCGAGCGGGAAGGGGATCGGCATATCGGGAGGGTAGCCGGTCCGGGCGGGAGGTGTGGCCCACGGCCCCGCTCCTTGTCGGATCCCACCAGGCGGGACTTCGGACCCCGCTCGGATGCCCCCGGAGCCCGTTCTGGTCAGGTTCCCATCACGCGGGACTTCGGACCGGGCCGGGGCGCCCCCGGGAGCCTGTTCTGCCAGCTTCCCATCAGGCGGGACCTGGGTAGGGCCAGGAAGATCCTGAGCGTACGACGCGGACTGCTGTGGCCCGGGTCCCGTGCTCAGCGGCTGCTGCGCGGGTTCACCCGACCGTCACGCGACCGGTCCGGGAGCGCGTCCCGCCTGCCCTGGTCCCGAGCAGTGGGAATGTGGCAACCGCCGGACCCGCAGCCCGCAAGGGGTGCCTTCGCGTCGTCCGCCAGGGTGCGCGAGTATGCCCACGTACAATGCGGCCCGTGCCAGGCACCGACCCGATGGCTCCCGAGGGGGCCGGGCCCCCCACGACCGCCACGATCACCAACCACGAGATCCCAGCCTATCCCGACCTCGCCTACCGCGATGTCTTCTGGGCCGATCGCCACTACGAGGATCGTGCCGACCGGATCGCCATCCGCCGGCTCCTGCCGCCGGCCGGCGATCGGATCGTGGAGATCGGAGCGGGTTATGGTCGGCTGGCGAACGAGTACCTGGGCTACCTCGAGATCGTCCTGCTTGACGCATCCGAGGTGCACGTCGAGGCGGCCCGCGCTCAGTTCGCCGGCGAGCCGCGCATCAGCGCGGTCCTTGGCGACGCCTACCACCTGCCGTTCGAGGACGGCCGCTTCGACACGGTCGTCTGCGTCCGGGTCGTCCACCATCTCACCGATCCGGGGGCGGTGTTCCGGGAGTTCGCCCGCATCCTTCGTCCGGACGGGATCCTCGTCCTGGAATTCGCGAACAAGCGTCACCTGAAGGCCATGGCGAAGTACGCCTTGCGCCGCCAGTCGTGGTCGCCGCACACGCTCGAGCCCTTCGAGTATCGCCCGCTTCACTTCGACCGCCACCCGGTCGAGGTCCGCCGGCTCCTTCGCCGGTCGGGGTTCGTCGTTCAGCGTCAGCTCACGGCTTCGCTCTTCCGTTTCCCGGCGGTTAGCCGGCACGTCCGCCCGGGCTGGCTCGCTGCCATCGAGCGGCCGCTCCAGCCGCTCCTCGGCGCGTTCACCCCCGGACCTTCCGTCTTCCTGCGCGCCCGCAAGACCGGCTGAGTCCGGCCACGGCCCACGGGATGGTCCGCCCGGCTGCAGCGTCGTCGGCAGCAGGTCCAACAGCACTTCTTCGAGCTGGGTCGTCCACCTATGCTGGCTCGGCACGGCTTGCCCGTTGCCCGCAGTCAGGGAGGCAGAGCATGTCCCACTCCGGCTCGGTCGCGCGACTGGCGGCGATGTCTGCCGCTGCCGTGCTGCTGCTCTCCGTTGTCATCCCGCAGCCCGTGGTTGCCCGCGAGCCTGACCGGGTGAGGCATACACTCCCCCGCCCACCCGCTGAGCTTGCACGTGTCCTGCACGGGGGCCTGGCCGGCGTCGCGGCCGAGGCGGCGGCCGAGGCGGCGACCGACGGCCGGCGGGGCACGGCCGCAGGGAGCGGGGCGTCGCTCGCCGGGATGATCACCGACGCAGGGCCGACTGGCACCCGCGTGGCCATCTCGATCACCGCGGAGCCGGGACGCGGTGACGACGTCGTCGAAGCTGTCCGATCGCTGGGTGGCGACCTTGCGAACCGGCTCGACCCGATCATCGAGGCGTATGTGCCGGTCGCGGCGCTGGCGGATCTGGCGCGCCTGGTCGGGATCCGGTCGGTGGAACCCATCGGCGGGCGGGCCGCCCACGCGACCCTTGCGGATGCAGCGGCCCTGCACGGCGCGCCGGCGTGGACGGCCTCGGGCTTCACCGGCGCGGGCGTGAAGATCGGGATCATCGACAGCGGGTTCGTGGGCCTGTCCACGCGCCTCGGGTCATCGCTGCCGGCCCAGGTCCATGGACGCTGCTATTCCGCAGCGGGCACGTTCTCCGACTCCCTGTCGGCCTGCGAGAGGGACTCCAGCCACGGTACTGCCGTAGCGGAGTCGGCCTTCTCCACGGCCGTCGGTGCCGAGCTGTACGTTGCGAACCCCGTCTCGTCCCTCGATGACCGGGCCACGGTCGAATGGATGACCGCAAACGGGGTCCGCATCATCAACGCGTCGTGGGCGTACCAGAAATTCCATGGACCCGGCGACGGCACCAGTCCCCGTCCCGACTCCATCTACGCGACGATCGACCGGGCCGTCGCCGGTGGCGCGCTCTGGGTCAACAGTGCCGGCAACCACGGCCTGAGTGGCTGGGCCGGTCCCTGGCTCGACGGTGACGGCGATCGGTGGCTCGAGTTCAGCGGCAGCGACGAGTCGAACCGGGTTCAGCTCCGGTCGGGCGACACCATCGGCGTCGCCCTCCGGTGGGCAGACCCATGGGGCGCCTCTTCAAACGACTACGACGTGTGCATCTACGAGGCGGACGGCGTCGATCCGCTTGCGTGCGGAGACGACCCGCAGCCCGCGGCCGCAAACCCAACCGAGTTCTTCTCCTTCGAAGCGCCCCTTACCGGGACCTATGACATCTCGGTGCGCCGGGCGGCAGGTCAACCGACCTCCAGGATGCAGGTGCTGGTGTACGAGGCCGACCTCCAGTACCGGGTTCCCGACGGCACCCTCCCCAGCGGCCCCGACAGCCGGAACGCGGGGATGCTCGCGGTGGGGGCCGTCGATGTCGCGAGCCCCAACGTCATCGAGCCCTACAGCTCGCGCGGGCCCACGGTGGACGGGAGGGTCAAGCCCGATCTCGTGGCAGGGGACTGCGCGACGACTGCCACCGAGCCAGGGGGGTTCTGTGGGACCAGCCAGTCGGCGCCGTTTGTGAGTGGCGCCGCAGCACTGGTGGTGCAGGCGAACCCGACCTTCACGCCGCAGCAGGTTGCAGCCTGGCTGAAGTCGCATGCGACGCCGCTCGGGTCGCCCGTACCGAACAACACGTTCGGGGCGGGGCGCCTGAACCTGGGCGCGCCACCAACGGGCGGGCCGGGCGAGCCTCCGGCCCCTCCACCCCCGCTCGAGCTAGCGTTCCAGCAGCAGCCGGTCGGGGGCAACGCGGGAGCGGCGCTGCCGCTGCAGCCCATCGTGAAGGTGACGAATGACCAGGGCCAGCCGGTGACCTCCGGGCCCGGAAGCGATATCTGGGTCGAGCTTGCGATCGGCACGAACGGCGGCGGCGGAGGCCTGAGCTGCACGGGAGGAACCTGGGCCCAGGCGACCGCCGGAGTCGCCACGTTCAGCGGCTGCTTCATCACGGCGCCCGGCAACGGCTACACGCTGGTGGCGATTTCGCCGGACGCCGCCGAGGCGACGACGCAACCCTTCTCGGTTGGCACGAGCGTAGCTCTCGCGCCGGCGACCATCATCTCGGCGAGTTCCACGTCTATCCGGTACGGCCAGGGCGTCACCTTCGGTGTCCAGGTGGCCTCGGGCGGTGTCGCCGTGGCCGGCCAGCTGGTCGAGATCCAGTACTCGTGGGACGGGGTCGGTTGGGACCTGCTCGGCGGGGCGCCGCTCGACACGGCGGGCATCGGGGCCATCATCGGTCGTCCGGCGTTCACGAGCTACTGGCGTGCCGTCTTCCCGGGGGCGCCGGGCCTCTCCGCGTCCATCAGCGAACCAGTCCGCGTCACCGTTGCCCAGACGATCACCCTCAAGCCGTCGAACGCGGGCAAGACGAAGGTAGTGAAGAGGGGGACGAGCGTGACGTTCACGGCCACGGTCAGGCCGGCATGGGAGAACCCGAAGGCGAAGGTCAGCTTCTTCATCTACCGGAAGGTCGGGAGCTCCTGGAGGCTCGCGGCCCGCAAGGATCGATACGCGAGCGCGTCGGGCGTCGCGAAGCTGACCTGGAAGTTCACGACGGCTGGACAGTGGCAGGTCCGGGTGGTCGCGAACAGGACCCTCGTGAACGAGGCCAGCGCTCTCAGTCCGGTCCAGCGCTACGACGTGAAGTAGCGCGCTCCCCGCCCTCCCGACAGGAACGACCCGGCCTCCGCCGCCGCCCGGAGGCCGCTGGTGAAGGCGCCCTCGACCGTGGCGGCGATCCCGCGCGTCGCGCTCGCGTCGCCCGCCCAGAAGAGCGCGCCCGTGTCGGCGGCAGCGAGGCGCGCCCGGGCGCCCGTCCCGCCCGGCCGAAGGAACGTGTAACCGCCACGGCTGTACGGGTCGGCCGCCCAGTCGATCCGCCGGTGGCCGGTCAGCCGGGGTGCGGCCCGGGGGAACAGCCGGCCCAGGTGGGCCAGCACCGTTGCCACGGCTTGATCGTCGGAGATCTTCCCCAGCGCCGCGGCGCGCGGGCCGGTGGCATAGGCGGTCAGGACCGCGGGCGGCTCGGCGCCGCCGCCGGCGCTCGCGGGCACGCGGTAGGACACCGGCCAGTACAGCGTCACGGGGCCGACCCCGCACGCGAGCGTGGCCAGCCGGCGCGGCCAGAAACGCGTCCTCGAAGGCGAGGACGATCTTGCTCACCGGCCCCATGACCATCGACCCCAGCGCCGCCAGTTTCGAGTTCCGGCAGGTCGGGCAAGAACCGCACCGCGCCCGACTGGAGCACGCCGACCGGCAGCGTGCAGACGGCCGCGCTCGCCACGCGCTCGCGCCCATCCGTCGCCCGGACGCGCACCCTGTCGGTCCCCCATGCGACGGACTCGACGATGAACCCGCGCTCCACTGGAACAGTCCGTCGCTATGTGCTCGACCAGCCGGCCGTACCCCTCGGCGATCCGGAGGTTCCGGCCTCGCTCGAGCTTCAGCACCCCGTCCTCGACGAGGCCGACCACCCCGATCTCGTCGAGGCTTCCCGGCAGGTGGGCCGTGAGGACCATCGCCGCCAGCGTCCGGGCCCGGCCGCGGTACCCGGCTCGTTCCACGAACTCGCGAGCGGACAGATCCGCCGAAGCGCCCGCCGCGGGCGCCGATCCTGTGCCGCGGATCGTGAAGGTCGGTGCCGCACGGCCGTCGGGTGCGCCAGGACAAGCGGGAGCCACCGGGCGCCGTAGCCGAGATCGAACATGGAGTCGGTCGTGTTCGGGCAGGGACGGGTCGTCAGCCCGGCGCGCGCGACGTCGGGCCAGGTCGCCGCGTGGACGCCGTGGATGAACTCGGCCCCCGCCTCGACCGGCACGCCGCAGACGTCGCGGATCGTGTGGATGCGGCCGCCGATGCGCTCGCGCGCCTCGAGCACATCCACGTCGAATTCCACGTCGCATCAGCTCGCGCGCAGCGGCAAGGCCGGCGGTCCCGGCTCCGATGACGAGGACGTCGGTCACGCGTTCCGTCCCGGCCGGCGTCGCCTCATCGTGGACCGGCGCACCCCCCAGCGGAGGAAGCCGGGAGCCAGGGCGCGCGCCACGTACCCTACGGCGAGCCTCCTCGGGACAGTGATCTCGTGCGCTCCGCGGGCCAGCCCACGCAGCACGGCATCCGCAACTTCGTCTGGACCGATCATCGTGCGGCGTCCCGGCGGGGGAATCGTCGCCCGCATCGCCTCGTCGTAGAAGTCGGTGTCCACCGTGCCCGGGCAGACGGTCATGACGTGGACGCCCGCGCGCTCCACCTCGAACGACAGCGCCTCCGCGAACCCGACGAGGGCGAACTTCGTCGCGGCGTAGGCCGTCTCGCCGGGCACCCCGATCTTGCCCGCCACCGACGACACGAAGACGACCCAGCCGCGCCGCCGTTCCGACCATGCCGGGCAGGAGCGCCTTCGTCCAGTACACGCTCCCCAGGTAGTTCACCCGGTTCATGGCCTCGATGTCGTCGAGGTCCCAGTCGAGGAAGCGGCGGTGCCGGCCGTAACCGGCGCTGTTGACGAGGATATCGATGGCCCTCCCAGGCGCTCGACCGCCTCGCGCGCCGCCGCCGCCACCCGCTCCCGGTCGGCCACGTCGCAGGGGATCGCGATGGCCTCGCCTCCAGCTCGGCCGATCGTCCGCCGCGACGGCCTCGAGCCGGTCCGCGCGCCTGGCGACGAGAGCGACGCGGGCACCCTCGCGTGCGAGGCGCCGAGCGATGGCCTCGCCGATGCCGCTGGACGCGCCGGTGACGACCGCGTTGAGCCCGCGGCAGGACTGGAGTTTCGACCATCCCGGTGCGAGGATACAGGCGCGCCACGCGAGGAACGGCGACAATCCGCTGGACGCCGCCGCCCACCCGGTCCCGGTCACCGACGCCACTCGATGGAGAGCCGCATGAGCCTGCCCGCCGAGATCCTCGCCCAGCTGCCAACGCCCTGCCTGGTCGTCGACATCGAGGCGGCCGAGCGCAATATCGCTATCGCGGCCGCGCTGTTCCGCGACGGCCCGGCCAGGCTGCGCCCCCACTTCAAGGCCCACAAGTGCACCGAGTTGATGCGGCGGCAGCTGGCCGCGGGCGGATGCGTCGGGCGTCACCTGCCAGACGCCGTACGAGGCGGCCGTCCTTGCGGACGCGGGCATCGAGGACATCCTCGTCGCGAACGAGACGACCGAGCCGGCCGCGCTGGATGCACTGGCAGCCGCTGCGCGGAAGGCCACCGTCATGACCTGCGTCGATCACGAGCGGCACGTGGCGCTCCTGGCGGAGGTCGCAGCTCGCCACGGCGTGGAGATCGGCGTCCTGGTCGAGCTGGACATCGGCATCGGGCGTTGTGGGCTTCCCGTGGACAGCGACCGGCTGATCCCCGTCGCGCAGGCAATCGACGCGGCCCCCGGCCTGGCGTTCCGCGGGATCCACGCGTACGAGGGACACGTGCAGAGCCGCGACGACCGCGAGATCCGCCGGACGCTCGTCTGGCAGGCCGCTCGGCAGGTGCGGCACGAGAAGGAGCGCCTCGAGCGGGCGGGGTTCCCGTGCCCGATCGTTTCGGGGGGCGGGACCGGTACCTGGGACCTCACCGGCCAGACGGGCGTCTACAACGAGGTCCAGGCCGGGTCGTACGTGCTCATGGATTCCTCGTACGGGCGGCTGGGGTTGCCGTTCGAGTACGCGCTCTTCTGCGCCACCCGCGTGGTCAGCCGGCGGGCGCCCGACACGGGGGTGCTGAACGGTGGGCTGAAGGCGATGTCGGCCGAGTCCGGGATGCCGCTCTGCACGACCCCCGGGGTGACCGTGATCGGGCTGGCCGACGAGCACGCCCGCCTGCGCGTCGCCCCCGGCGTCACGCTCGACGTGGGCGACCTGGTCCTCCTGGTCCCATCCCACATCGACCCGACGATCAACATCCACGACGCGATGTACGCCTGGAGCCCGGCGGAGGGTCTCCGGCGCTGGGCGGTGGACGGACGGCGCAGGATTGTCTGAGGATAGCGAGATGCACGGCGATCGCGGGGCGGGAGGGTGGCAGGGAGGATCAGGCGTCCGGGCGGCTGCGGCCGGCGGGAGCCTCGACGCGGCCTGGGTCGACGCCCTGGACGCGCTGTCGGACCGCGAATTCGACCTGGATCGAGATGAGCGGACCGTTCGGCACCGGCCGGGACTGGTACCGGGCGATCGCCTGCGGCCTGCTCCCGGCGCGCTTCGAGGGACGTGGCGACACGCCCGCGGCCGCCCTGCAGGACCTGGCGCATCACCTGTGGACCGCCCGCCCGGCGATCCAGGAGTGGCAGGCGACGTTCACTCGACTCGAGCCGGACGACGCGTGGATGGACACGTTCACGCCGCGGTACGAGGCCCTGCCCGGGACGTTCGAGCGGGTCGACGACCCGCCGTAGGGACGGAGGAACGGTGGACGAGCTTCGCGATGCCCGGGCCATTCTCGTGACGACGCCGGCGCGCTGGGCAAGCCTGGCCGACACCGTCGCGGCCGACCTGCTCGCCCGTTCACCGGCGCCTGGCGAATGGTCGGCGCTCGAGTGCCTGCAGCACCTCGTGGACAACGAGGAGCTGGTGGTGCTGCCCCGGATCGAGGCGCTCCTGGCCGGACAGGATTTCGACCCGTCGCACCCGGCTGCCCGGTGGCAGACGCCCGGGTCGACCGCAGAGGCCGGGCGGTTGGCCCGCGAGCTGGCGACGCGGTTTGCCGGGCTTCGGTCGGAGGTCCTGCAGACCGTGGACCGTCTCGCCGTGGACGACCTGTCCCGCACCGCGCGCCACCCCCGACACGGTCCGGTGACGCTGGCCCTGATGCTCCGGTACCTCGCCGGCCACGACCTCATGCATACGGTCCAGGCGGAGCGTGCCGTCATGCAGCCGTTCATCGAGGGGTCGGGGCCGTGGCGCCCGGCGTTCGCCGACCACGACGCGGCCCTGACAAGGGCTGGCGCGATTGACGGGAACCCCGACCGTCACCGCAGCGGCGTGGCATGAGCCACGTTCCCGACCCGGAGCACGATCTCGAGGAGCAGGCGCGTGCGGATTTCGAGGCGCTCGTGGACGAGGCGGTGGCCGCCATCCCGAAACCGTTCTCGGCCCACCTTGGCGGCGTCGCGATCGTCATCGAGGATGATCCCCGGCCCGGCCAGGCGCCGCCGGGTCAGCTCCTGTTCGGGCTGTACCAGGGCGTGCCGCGCACGGCGTGGGGTGCGAGCGGCGCGCCCCATGCCTCGAAGATCACGATCTTCCGCCGGCCGCACGAGCTGATGTACCGGGACCGGGCCGCGCGGGCGCAGGCCGTGCAGGGCACCGTCCTCCATGAGGTCGCCCATTACTTCGGCATCGACGAGACGCAGATCCGCTCGATCGAGGCCGGACGGCGGCGCGCTCCCGGCCACCGCTGATCTCCCATCACCGGCGCGCACAGCGCCCGGCACCTGGGCGCAAGAGCACGCCTCGACGGCACCCGGACTGCGTTTCGCGGGCACTAGAATCGAGCTGTCTGTCCGCCGGCCGCGGGGGAGGACCGCCGTGGCCCGGACAGCCCGGGTGAAAGCCGGGAACGGACGCGGGTTACGTATGGCGACTATCGGATACGACTTCGAGCGTGTTGTCTCCGCGCCCTCGTGGCAGGCGAGGAACACGCTGGCGACGACCCTTCGCGAACTCGGCTTCCGGATCACGAGCGAGCAGCTGGCCCTGCTCGAGGGGCGTCGCGGTTCCCGGCGTTCCTCGCTCCTCGCGACAAGGCCGCGTCGCCTCCCGGTGACGGCGATCCTCCGCCTTGAGCACGCCGGCGCTGGGGCAGGGGCAGGCGACTCGGACGCCCTGGGGTCCATGCCGGCCACTGCAGCGCCGGATACCGCGGAGGGAGCCACCCGCACGCGCGTGGTCTGCCGGCTGCAGGACGCCTGGGGCGCGGTCACCCTGTTCGGCATCACCGTCGGCGTGGACTGGGCGTTTCGCCAGGTCTTCGAGGAGGTCCGCAGCGGCCTGGACTCGGCCATGGCGCGGCTCGACCCGGTCGCGGCCGCCGCTGGCTTCCCCGAGCCCCGTTTCTGGAACGCGGTCGGTACCTTCGGCCCGCTCGAAACGCTTCGCCGGGCCGGCAGCCGTATCCAGGGCGCCGCCATTGACCGGGCAGCCGGCGTCCTCGACGGCCCCAGCACAGATCCCACGCCGCTGGCCTGGCGGAACGTGGATGTCGTCCGCTTCGGAGCCGGCGCGCGTGCCGCCGAGATGACGCTTGCCGAGACCCAGGCGCACCTGGCGGTCGCCGTGCTGGCACAGGCGCAGCCGGGTTCTGCGCCGCGCGAGACCGAGGCCACGATCGAGCAGCTTGACCTGGACGTGGAGGCCGCCCTGAACGCCGCGACCGAGGCGATCGTTGAGATCCCGCTCACGGAGCCGGAGCAGCGGGCGATGGAGCTCCTTCACGAGCAAGTGCGCATCCGCGAGGCGCTCCCCGTTCGCACGATCCACGTCTGCACGACCTGCCGGCATGAGCAGGTCACGAACCCGGACCTCGCGCGGCTCATGAGGCGGAGCGGGCGGATGCAGTCCATGGTCGGAGTCGGCGCCACCATGACGGCGGCGACGATCCAGCCGTTCGTGCTCGTCGGCTCGCTTCTCAAGCTGGCCCGGCTGGATCCGGACTGGGTCTGTCCGCGGTGCCAGGGGCTGAGTGCCACGGAAGGGATCGTGACGTACTGCCCGTCCTGCGGCGAGCTCCGGCGCGAAGCCCTTCTCGGCTACTGCCCGGACTGCGGAACGGACCTTCGGCGGACCATCGAAGCCGAGCCATTCTGGTACGAGGTCACCGGCCCGAACACAAAGGTGGCCTCTTCGGACGTGCCCGACGCCGAAGCGCTTCCCGTCGGCTCACCGACCACCGGGCCGACCGGGGGAAAGCTGTGTGACGTGTGCGGGCGCGAGTTTGCGGCCCTCTGGCGCGTGGTCCAGGCGGCGCCGGGCGGGCCCGTCGAGCGGTTCGTGTGCGGGAACCCGCCGTCCTGTGCGCTGCCGACCGTGGTTGAGCCCGCTCGAGTCTGAGGCTCCCTGTCACCGGGGCTGGCGTGTCCTCCGGAGGCGCCGACGGGCCGCCGGGTAGATGCCGGTGGCAAAGACGATGACGCCTCCCCACAGCATCGCGGACCAACCGTACCCGAGAGTCACGCCGCCCGCGACGTACTCGCTCATGGGCCCCATGCGGGCGATCGCGATCGCGAAGATCGCCAGGCCGGCCAGGGCCGCGACGTTCTCGAGACGGGCCGGGGCGGCGGCGAACGCGATCCGGGCGACCGCAATGCCGATGGCCGCGATGGCAAGGAGGAAGGCCACGCTCGTCCACGGCCCGCCGAACATGTAGTCGACGCTCGATCCGTCCGCGCTGACGTCGCCCACGGAGAGCCACGGGAGGTAGACGCCGATTGCGGCGAGGGCGCCCCCCAGCGCCATGAACACCCGCCTCGCGCTGAGCCTGCCGGTCCGCACCGTGGCGTCGAGCGACCTGGCGAGCCTCCGCCCCGGCGACGGGCCGCGGTGTGTGGTCGGGGCGGCTGGAGCACCCGGGCGCTGCCCCTCCCCCGGAGGCGAGGGCCGCGCCTCGGGAGCCGGCAGGGCCACCACAGGAGGTGGAATGGGCGACGGTTCCGCCCACGATCCCGACTCGGTGGCGTCGGAACCGACGGAGGGCTCGGCTCTGCCAACGGCATCGGGCCCGGCCGCGAACTCGGCTCCGGCTGCGGCAGGTGGTGCGAACGGAGCGCCGCATCCCTCGCAGAACCGCGCGCCGGGAGCGCGCAGCGTTCCGCAGTGCCGACAGAACCGCGCCTCGGTGACCACTCGCGCCTCCCGCACCGATCGGTCTACCCGCGAAACCGCGTCCACCCGCATGGTCGCACAAGCCGCAATGGCCGTGAAGGGCGGAGCGAACCCGCTGTGGAGCGAACCCGGCTGGCCGGCCGCACCGCACTCCCCATCGACCCATTGCGTCCGGCCGGAGAATCGTGGGGTGACGGCATCCGGCCTGCCCTCCAGCGCGCCGGGCCTCCGCGCCCTGGCGGCCGATCTGGCCGGCGATCTGCGGACGGTCCTTCACGGGTGGCCTGCGCGCGTCTTCCTCGGGCTCGAGGCCGCCGCCGCCGTCTACATCGTGGCCCGGCGTGGCCCGGGGATGGTCCCGCTCCTTGCGGTGATCGCCGGCGGTGCCCTCGTGGCCGGTTTCCTTGCCTGGTTCGCCGGCAGGGTCCGCGGCGCGCGTTCCGAGCCCGACCCCGTCCGGAGCGCCGCGAGCCGAGCTGGCCGCGATCGCGGTCGCCTATGTCGGCCTGTGCGGGTGGTTCCTGGGCTCCTGGCCGGCTCCTCCCTGGCCAGAAGCGCCATGGCCGTCGGCGTCGGACGTGTTCACGGCCGGCCTCGCGGGCTGGGTCGTGATCGTGCTCCTGGCCCGGCCGCGCGCGGCCGACTTCGCCTGGGTCATCCGGGGTTGGCTGCCCTACTGGCCGCTGGCCCTCGCGATCGTGCTGCCGAAGCTCCCCCGGGACGGCCTGGACATCGTGCCGGCGACCGTGGCCGGGCTGGGGAGCGGCATCCTGCAGCAGGTCCTGCTCCAGGTCGGCCTGACAGCCAGGCTCGAAGCGGTAGCGGGCCGGCGCGACGTCGCGGCGGTGATCGCGGCGGTGGCCTTCGGAGTGGTCCACATCGCGATGAACCTGCCGCAAGCCGGCGGGGACTGGTCAATCGCGGCGGCGAACGCGATGGTCCTGCAGGGCACCATCGGGCTGGTCTTCTGCATCGCCTACCTGCGCCACCGCGCCCCGATCGGCCTCGGCGTCCTCCACGCCCTCCTCATGGCCTGATCGGGCAGCCGGCACTCGCGCCGTCGCGGGTCCTCTCAGGGGCTGCCCTGCTCGAACGCTGCTGCGTACTCGCCGTACCCCTCGGCCTCGAGGTTCTCCTTCGGCACGAAGCGCAGAGCGGCGCTGTTGATGCAGTAGCGCAGCCCCGTGGGCGCCGGGCCGTCGTCGAACACGTGCCCAAGGTGGCTGTCCCCGAACCGGCTCCGCACCTCCGTCCGCGCCGGGAGCAGGGACGCGTCGACCTTGTCGACCACGTTCTCCGGCTCGAGCGGGCGGGTGAAGCTCGGCCACCCGGTACCGCTGTCGAACTTGTCCTGCGAGCTGAAGAGCGGCTCGCCGCTGACCACGTCGACGTAGATCCCCTCGGCGTGGTTGTCCCAGAACTCGTTGCTGAACGCGCGCTCCGTCCCGTTCGCTTGGGTGACGTCGTACTGCAGCTCGTCAGCCGCTGTCTGCAGCTCCTCATCGGATGGCTTCACAAAACCCCTCCAGGGCGAACCCGTCTCTGACCCCCAGGTCTTCTCGATGTACGTCTCCCGTCCGGATCCGGCGCGGTAGGACTCGTACTGCCAGGTGTGCTTGCGGTAGTAGTCCTGGTGGTACTCCTCGGCCTCGTAGAACGGCCCGGCGGGCACGATCTCGGTCACGATCGGCGCGTCGAACCGCCCGCTGCTCCCGACGCGGGCCTTCGACTCCTCCGCGAGCCGTCGCTGCTCCTCGTCGTGGTAGAAGATCGCGGTCCGATACTGGCTCCCGCGGTCCACGAACTGCCCGCCGGCATCCGTGGGGTCGATCTCTCGCCAGAAGGCGTCGAGCAGCTCCTCGTAGGTGACCCGCCCGGGATCGAACCGAACGAGCACCGCCTCGGCGTGGCCGGTCGCCCCGGTCGAGACCTGCTCGTAGGTCGGGTTCGCGACGCTTCCTCCCGTATAGCCGGAGATCACCTCGGTCACGCCCGGCATGGCCTCGAAGCGTCCCTCCATGCACCAGAAACAGCCTCCGGCAAAGGTCGCCACGCCTGCCGGCGCGCCTGTCTCCGTGGTCGCAGGGGAGGCGCCAGGCGTGCCACTCGCCGCCCCCGTCGAGGGACCACCTGCCCCGGCGCAGGAGACAAGCATCATGGCCACGAGCAGCACCGTGGCCGGCAGCGAAGCATCGCGCAGTCTCAGGTTCATGTCGCCGATTGTCTCATCCGCGGGGATTCGGCCCCGCGACGGCGTTCGCGGGTCAGCTCGCCCCTCGCTCCGTCCCACGGTGCCACGGGACCACGCCATCCAGCTCGACATCCAGCGAGAAGCTGAGGAACGTCCGCACCAGGACGATGACCCCCAGCGTGAGGGCGCTCTCGATCGTCTGATCGATGGTCACCGTCAGCACGATGTCGGCGATGATCAGGACCTCAACGCCCAGGAGGATGCTGCGCCCCAGGTTCTGGCGTGCCCCTGCGAAGCGGGTGGTGAGCCGTCGTGCATCGCCGGATAAGGGACGGCCGCCACAATGGCCGCCATGGCGAAGCGACTGGCCTGCCGCGATCACTCCCGCCGCCGAGGGCTGCCTTCCCGTCTTCCCAGGCGGCCCTACCGGTTCGCAGTCTTCGAGGGTCCGACGCTCGGGCCGCACGTGACGGCTGACCTCGATACGGTCAAGGCGGCGTGCCTCGAGTTCGACCCCACCGCGCCGTGGGAGACCGTCCGCGAGCGGCTCGTCCCGCTGCTCCCGCGTGCCCGGCCCCTGCCGGTGCCCGTGGACGGCCTCGTCCAGACGATCGTGCCACCCGGGATCCTCACGGGCTTCGGGCTGGACCTCGGGCCGGCGTTCGCCATGGTCGGGCGCGACCAGCTCGAGCGATGGGGCATCGGGGTCGAGACGGCCACGTCGACCGCCCTGGCCAACGTTCGGCGCATCGCCGCCTCGTGTGGTCCGAGCGCGATCCACCGCAGCGCCATGGACGGGGTGCCGCTCACCGTCGTCCAGTCCGGTCAGGGCATTGCCTCGGTCCTCATCCTCGTGCCCGAGTGTATCGAGCGCCTCCTTGGTACGGGGCCCCACCTGCTCCTGGTGCCGATGCGGGACGTCCTCGTGGCGCTCCCCGCGTCCGTCGACCGCGGGCTCGCGGGATGGCTCGCCGCAGAGTGGGAGGCGCTCGACCCGAACCACCTGCACCTGGGCGCGTTCCGCCATGAACGAGGGTCGATCTCCGCGGAGCCGCTCGACGATGCCGTCGCGCGCGCGTGATGGCCGGCATTGTCGTCTCGAGGGCCGGTCCGTCGCCCCCGCGCCGGGTCCTGTGCAGGAGCTTGACATCAGATGCGCCGGTAGACATCATCATGCATCATGGCCAGGACGACTATCGACATCGACCCGACTGTGCTGCGGGAGCTCAAGAAGCGACAGCGTCTCGAGGGGAAGACCCTGGGGGTCCTCGTGTCTGAGCTCCTGGCATCGGCACTTCGCCGCGACGAGCCCGAGACCCCCGCCCCATTTCGCTGGACCTCCCGCTCGATGGGGCCACGAGTGGATCTCGAGGATGCGGAGGCGCTGCGGCGCGCACTGGACGAGGAAACGTGAGCTACACGGTCGACGCGAACGTCCTCCTCTACGCATCCGATGAGGCGAGTCCCCTCCATGCGCGGGCCGGAGAGTTCGTATCCCGGATGGCCGCCGGGCCGGAGATCGTCTACCTGTTCTGGCCCACGATCGTCGCCTACCTGCGCATCGCCACGCACCTGGCGGTGTTCGCCCGGCCGCTTTCGGCAGACGAGGCGCTCGGGAACATCGACCAGTTGCTGGCCCGGTCGCACGTCCAGAGCCCGGGCGAGGGCGATCGCTTCTGGTCACGGTACCGCGAGGTTGCGCGCGACGCCGTCCCGACGGGAAACCTCGTCGCGGACGCCCACGTCGTGGCCCTCATGCTCGAGAACGACGTCCGCACAATCTGGACGAGGGATCGCGACTTCCGTCGCTTCTCGGGGATCGAGATCCGCGACCCGTTCGACTAGCGGCCTGGGGGCTGCCCTGAGCTGTCGCAGGCGTAGATCACGGTGCCCGGAGCGGATTCTCTCAGCGGATCTCCCTGAACCGGGCGAAGTCCGTGTCGGCCGAGCACAGCGTCAGTCCATGGAACGTGCGTATGATCGTCGGGCGGGAGAGCGAGGAGAGGTCCATGAGACGCATCGCGATCGTCACCAATTCCACCGCCGACCTGGCCCCCGAGGCGGCCGCAGCGGCCGGGGTGCGGGTGGTGCCGCTGTTTGTGCGGTTCGGTGCCGCGGAGTTCCGGGTCGGGGTCGACCTCTCCACGGAGCAGTTCTGGATGCGGATGCTGGCTCCCGACGCGCCCTTCCCGACAACCGCCGCGCCGTCGCCGGGCACGTTCCGGGAGACGTTCGAGGCCTGCTTCGCCGAGGGCGCCGACGCGATCGTCTGCCCCACGATCGGCTCGAAGCTGTCGGCGACGTTCCAAAGCGCGACCTTGGCCGCCCAGGCGCTGCCGGACCGCGAAATTCACGTCATCGACACGGGATCGACGTCGATGGCGACCGGGATCGTGGCCCTGCTCGCGGCCGAGATGGCGGCGGCCGGCGCCCCTGCCGCCGAGATCGCGGCCGGCGTCTGCGACCGCCTTCCAGACGTCGACCTCTACGTCGCCGTCGACACCCTCGAGTACCTCAAGAAGGGCGGCCGCCTCTCGCCGGCGCGGGCGGCCATCGGCACCCTCCTCTCGGTCAAGCCGATCATCACGGTGCGCGACGGGATCGTGGTGATCGCGGAGCGTCCGCGGACCCGGGCCAAGGCCCGCGAACGCGTCGTCGAGCTCGTCACCGCCCAGCCGGTCGAACGCATCGCGATCGTGCACACGCCGACCAGCACGAGCGAGGAGGTCGAGGCGTTCCGCGCCAAGCTTGTCGCGCGGGCCCCGGGCGGCATCGACCCGGCCCGCGTCTCCATCGGCCTGCTCGGCGCCTCCACCGCCCCCCACCTGGGCCCGAACCTCATGGGTGCCGTCTTCCTGCGTCGACGCTGACCGGCGGCCGGGGCGAACGGGGCGCCTAGAGTGGCCCCCGGAAGTCACGGGAGCGTGTCGAAACCCGCGGTTCGGAAGTCGGTGTCGAGGGCGATCGCGCGCTCGATCCCCTCCCGGCGCATGAAGGCGAAGCTCGTCCGGTCCACGAGCGAGACCGACGACTCGACCGTGTCACGGAAGGCCGTGACCGCAGCGGCATGCAGCGCGGCGTCGACCGGTGCCACGTCCAGCGCAGGGATGACGCGGTCGATGAGGGCGGCCGCCACCGCCGGGCCGTAGCGTCGGCGCGCCACCGCCAGGGTCTCGACAATGACGTACGCGTGTGTCGAGAGTGCCTCAGATCGCCCCAGCGTGAACGCCTCCACGACTCCCCCATGCGCCGGATCGTCCCGGTCCACGAGGGCGAGGATCCCGCTCGAGTCGACGAAGATGGTCACCAGCGGTCTCCCGCCAGCACCGCGTCGTGGTCTCGCGCAACCGAACCCGTCCCGGATGCCGCCGAACCGGCCGCGGCCAGGAGCGTGTCGATCCGTTCGCGCCGCCGGACGTCCTCGTCGGGCACGACCCGGTCGACCGCGTCGCGGATGACCGCCGCCAGGGACACGTGCCTGCGACGCGCCTCCCGCCGGAGGCGTCGCATCTGGTCCTCGGTGAGGGAGACCTGCGTTCGGATCATGCCCGAATGATAACAGTCAAGCCCAATATGATGTACCTGTGGATCCTGGCGTGGCGTGGGCGCCGACGGCTGTCTCGCGGCTCAGCGGGAAACCACTGCGGTCGCACCCAGCTCGGCCGCGATCGAGTCGGCCCATGCGTCGATGGCCGGCCAGTCGCGGAAGTCCCCGGCGGGCATCGCCTTTCGGGCCGCCGGCATGCGCAGGACGATCCGCTCTGTGAGGCTGGCGGGCGGCGCGCTCGGGTCCCAGGCGCCGAAGAAGACGCGATCGCCCCGCGGACGGAGCATCGCCCGCACCTCGACGAACTCCTTCGGCTCGGTCGTGACGAGCACGTCTCGACCGTCTTCGTCCACAGTGTCCGTGCCCAGTGGCCCGCTGCTGAAGAGCCAGACGGGTCGGGTGGCCAGGACGGAGCGATGGCGCCTGACGAAACCGGTGGCATCCTTCAGCCAATGGAACATGTACGCCGCGCTCCCGATAACGAACGCGTCGTACCCGGAGACGTCGCGGATGTCGGATACGCGGCGGGCCTCGGCCCCCAGCCCAGCGGCGCGCAGCCGCTCCGCGATCCGCTCGGCGATCCCCTGGGTGGCTCCGTGACGGCTGGCGTAGGCAACGAGAACGGACATGGCGGGCCTTCCTCACGCTGCGCGGCGCTGTGGGCGCGAGGATAGGCCAATCCGACCGCCCCTCCCAAGGAGCCGTCTCAGTCGGGCCTGACCGGCAGCTCCACGTGCACGATGGTCGGTCCGCCGGACGGGCTCGAGACGGCCAGTGAGCCGTCGAGCGCCTGCACCCGGTCGCGCAGACCGGCAAGGCCGCCGCCGGGCACAACGGTCGCACTGCCGACGCCGTCGTCACGGACCTCCACGACCAGCTGCGCGGCATCCCGGCCCAGGCTCACGTCGCATCGGGTCGCCGAGCTGTGCTTCGCGACGTTCGCCAGCGACTCCGCGACGACGAAGTAGGCCGCCCGCTCCACCGCGGGGGGCAGCCGCTCGCCCGCCGCGAGGGAGCTGTCCAGGACCGTCGGCACCGGGCAGCCGCCCGCCACGGCGCCGATCGCGGCCACGAGTCCTCGATCGAGCAGGATCGCGGGCGCGGTGCCGCGGACCAGGTCTCGCAGCTCCGCGAGCGCCTGGCGCGCCTGCTCGCGGGCGCTGCTGACCAGCGTCTTCGCGGACGCCGGATCGCTGTCGATGCGGTCCTCGGCAAGGCCCAGGTCGATGGCCAGCGCGACGAGGCGCTGCTGCGCGCCATCGTGCAGGTCGCGTTCGATGCGCTGGAGCTCACTCGCCTCCAGCCCCAGGGCGGCCGACCGGCTTCCCCGCAGCCGTTCCACGTCCTGCCGAAGCGCCTCGGTGGGATCGACGCACAGGAGCCCTTCGACGACCGCCCGGTGCAGGATCATCACGCCCCGCGAGACGGTGGCGGCCACCGGTACGAGGACTAGGCCGATGAGCACGGCCACCACCATCATCGCCGCCGAGACGGCCGGGATCCCGGCGAGGGGCAGGTCGAGCCCGAGCGATCGCAGCCCCGCGAACAGCAGCGGCGACGCCACGAGACCGATGGCTGTGGCCCACAGGCCGACGACGACCATGAACTCGAGGATCGCGAGCGGGAACAGGACGAGGACGTAGACCACGTCCCGCCACCGTCTCGCATCCAGGAACTGGGCTTCGGCCCACCCTCGGATCCAGGCTCCGTACGGGCCGCGCGGGAGGCCGTCGAATGGACGGTAGGGGTGCGGCAGCAACGGGCGCCGGTCGATCATCGTCATGCGCCAGCGCTCGACTCGCGCGAAGGCCCGGCAGAACTCGATGCCCAGGCCGACGATCGGGATCCCGACCAGCCAGATCAGGAGGGAGCCGCCGGCCGAGAAGCAGGCGCTCAGGGCGGTGATCGACAGCATCGCGACCCCAAGCCCCAGGAAGGTGGCCAGTGTCGCTCGCCACGTCGCCGGGTCGAGCGGCGACCGCAGGAAGGCACGGACGAGGTTCGGCTGGCCTGGCGGGCCCCCGGCCACGTCCGGGTTGCTCGCGCCGCTGCTCATCGCGCGCACCCTACCATCACGGTTGCTCGCGGACGCGCTGTCTCGCGACCGGCGCGTCCGCGATGAACTCGCTCAGCTCGCGCTGGGCGCCGGCTGGATCGGGCCGGTCTCGCCGAGCGGCGGCGCCTCGCGCCGAAGCATCCGCCATGCCGCCAGGAGGAGCGCCCCGAAACCGAACAGCGTGGCGATCGCGGTCACGAACGGGAGCAGCCCGGCGACTGCCAGGACGACGACGCCGAGAACCGCGGCGCGGTATGGACGATCCGGCTCGGGGGCCCCGCGCCGGCGGGCCACGATCCACTCGCCGACCCAGATCGCCGCCACGATCCAGGCGAGGAACGCCATCGCCGGCAGCAGGATGAGGAGGAGGGCGAAGCCGATCGGGGCGCCGACAACAGTCACGATCAGAAGGATCGCGAGAAGCGGAAGGGCGACCGTCCCGGCGATTCCGGCAACGAGCACCTGGCCGGGCTGCCGGCTGATGAGCGACTCGACCCCGCGAACCTGGCGCGCGCCGAAGGCGGCCACGAGGAGAGCGGCGACGACCGCTGCAAGGCCCAGGCCGAGGAAGAGCAGGATGAAGACCGGGATCAGCAGCAACCCCAGTGTCGTGAGCTCTGCGTCGAGGGTCTTCACCGATCCCCGGACCGTGGCGCCCGGCTGTTGCGTCACCGTCCCGTCGAGCGTCCGCACGTCTCCGAGCACGGTGGTCCCCGCCTGCAGGTCGGCGGTGCCGTTCACCACCACCAGGGTCTCGGCCGTGGCTCCCGAAAGCGTCGCTGCGCCCCTGGCCACGACGATCGTCTTGACGTCGCCGCTGATCCGGGCGTCCCCATCGATCACGACGAGCAGGTCGAGGTGATCGCCCGCCGGGATGTCCACGGAACCGTTGACGGAGACGAGCACCTTCCCGGTGTCCGGCAAGGTCTCGGCCGCGAGCACGGCCGGGGCAGAGAGGGCGAGGAGAACGGCGACCGCGGTCGCGATGACGAGAAGGCGTTTCATCGATGTCCCCTTTCAGGAGGCCGGGCGTCGGCCGATCCCGCAGCGGTCAAGCTCGGCCGTGTGGTTCGGCCTGCGGACGGGTCGGTGTCGTGTCCGACGCTACCGCCGAGGCCCCCCGCCGCCCAGCCGGGCAGCCGGTGTCTTCGAGGTGGGGTTATCCCCAGGATCGGCCGGCAGGGGCGCGCCCGGACCAGGCTGAGTGGTGCATCATCGACAGGTGAACGATCCCGCACTCCGGGTGGTCATCGCCGAGGACTCGGTGCTCCTCCGCGAAGGCCTTATCCGCCTTATCGAGGACTCCGGCGCGGTCGTCATCGCCGCCGTCGGCGACGGGCCGTCGCTGGTGGCGGCGGTCGTCGAGCACCGGCCCGACGTGTCAGTCGTTGACGTCCGCATGCCCCCGACGCAGCGCGACGAGGGGCTCCGCGCGGCGATCGAGGCGCGCCGACGGGTCCGTGGTTCGCCCGTGCTTGTCCTGAGCCAGTACGTGGAGAGGCAGTACGCCAGCGAGCTTCTCGCCGACGGAGCCGGCGGCGTCGGCTATCTGCTGAAGGACCGGGTTGCCGATGTCCACGAGTTCATGGAGGCCCTCCGCCGGGTCGCCGGCGGGGGGACAGCGCTCGACCCCGAGGTCGTCGCCCAGCTCATGGTCCGGCGGCGGCGGGACGATCGACTCATCGCGCTCACACCGCGGGAGCGTGAGGTGCTCGGTGCGATGGCCGAGGGACGGACGAACGTGGGGATCGCCGCCGCCCTGGGGATCACCGAGGGCGCCGCCGAGAAGCACATCAGCAACATCTTCGGCAAGCTCGACCTTCCCGACTCGGAGAACGATCACCGCCGCGTGCTGGCGGTTCTCGCCTACCTGGGAGCGGATGCGTAGCCGGCGACGACCCGCTGCCCGGGGCGCCCGGCGCATGCGGCCTCCCGACATGCGCGTGGGACGAACCGCGGGGCCAAGCTGAGGGAGACGCTCAGTCCTCGCGGAGCTGACGACCAGCTCTCGAGGGTGTCATCGCCCCGACAGATACGTCCCGATCACGATTCGATGCCTTCATCGGCGCCATCCACGATGGCGAGGACGGCGGCGCGATCCAGGAGCGGTATCGCGTGCATCACGTGCCCCTCGGCAAACGCCCAGTGGCCCATCGTGGGCAGTTCCCTCAGCGCCGTCGCGATCCGCTGGCGCTCCCCATCCAGCAGGCGGCGGGCGTCGCAGGGCCAGGCCTGTCTGCACTCGCGGCAGTAGCCACCACTGTCGGCCGGTCCCCCGCGCCGATGAACAGGCGGAGCCTTGCTGTGCCGTGGCTCCATCGCAACGAAAAGACCGCCCGGCAGCGCGGCCTGGCGGTCGACGGTAGCGTCCATGTCCGCTCCTTCCCGGCCTCACGGGGCCGGACTTAAAGGGTTGACATGAACAACTATACACGCCGCATTCCTCGCGTGCGGGCCCTATTCTTCGACGACGGGCGAGTCGCTCAGGTCACGGCCGGGCGCGTCCGATACCGCGAGTCATCCAATGCAGGCTCTGATCCACCGAGGCGTCGTCGGCGACTACCGCGAGCCGCGCATCCTGCGCTTCGGCTTCGCCTCCCGCGCCACGGCTGTTCGTGGCCTGGCGCCCAGGGAATCCCCGTCGAGGTCGACCACGCCCTCGGGGAGGGAGAACTGATAGCGAACGGACCGCAGAGGGTCGTTCCGGTCCATCGCGACAAACCGGACCCGGGATGCTCCCGCCATCGTCTCGTCTCCTCCACCCCGGACATCCCTCCGGCCCCTGCCGTGGTCAGGCCTCCGGGAGCACCCCAAAGCCCTCGCCACCGAAGTCGGGGTCGAAGGTGGCGGTCAGGGTCCGGGCAGAGTCGGCTGGATCCCGCGGACCATGAGCCGCACCGCGGATGCGACGCGGTCGGGGCTGAGACCCTTGTCCCCCATCGCCGGCATGGCGCCCAGCGCAAACAGCATCCCGAGGAAGACGGCGGCGGCTTCTCGCGGGTCGATGTCCGCGCGGACGCGCCCGAGCCGCTGCTCGGCGGCCAGGTAGGCGGCAACGGCCTCGGGTGGGCCGGGCGGCAGCGAGGAGCCGGCAGCCGCCATCGCCCTGCGGCGTTGCTCCGCGAGCTCGGGATCGGCGGCAATCGCCAGCTCCAGCGGCAGGATCTGGTCTCGCAGGCCGGCGAGCCGGACGGCGGCATCGGCGAGGTTCTCCTCGACCGTACCCTCGCCCGCCCGCGCGGGCAGCGCGATGACCCACGCGACGATCGGGGTGTTCGACTCGAGGACGGTCGCAAAGAAGAGCGCGGCCTTGTCCGGGAAGTGGCGGTAGATCGTTCCCTCGGCAACGCCCGCCGCCTGGGCGATCGCCCGGGTCGACGCATGCGCGTAGCCGACCTCCCGGACGACGTTGCGCGTCGCCTCGATGAGCCTCGCCCGTGTGGCCTCGCCTCGCTGGGTCATCCACTTACCTCGAGCCCCGGTCGCCGCAACACCCCGAGCGATTCCATCAGTCCGTGACGTCCCGCCGGATGAATACGGCACCCGCGATGACGAGACCAAGCGTGACATAGCCGAGGGCGAGGACGAGCGCGGTACCGTAGGCGACGGAAGCCGTGCCGCCGCTGGCGACGGCGTTGAGGGTCGTGCCGAGGAGCCAGTCGGACGGGACGTCCTTCAGCATCTTGACGATCGACTCGACGACGAGCACGTATCCGACGCCGATCGCGATCGCGACGGCCGCCGAGCGGGCAAGGGTGGCGATGACGAGGCCGAGCACGCCCCAGACGCAGAGGGCGAGGTAGAGGTTCATCCAGGCGCCGCCGACGACCGCGACCAGGTCGGTCCCCCACGCGGCCGTCGAGATGCCCGCTGCCCCGGCCGCCGGCAGAACGGCGAAGACGTTGACGATGGCTGCGACCGTCGTCGCGGCCGCGGTCACGACGAGCAGCGCGACCACCTTCCCCGCGAGCAGGCGCCAGCGGCGCGGCTCCGCGGCGACGAGGAGGCGGATCAGGCCGCTGCTGTAGTCGGCCGCGGTCGCCACGGCCCAGAAGGAGAGGGTCACGACGCCGAACATGTTCGAAGCGGCGGCCAGTCCGGCCATGAGGCCGGAGGGACTCTCCAGCTCGGCGAGGGTGGGGAACGCCACGCCCGGCGCCCCGGGCGGCAGGCTTTGTCCGCCGGACACGAAGGTGACCATGATCGTGTTGATCATCAGGGCGAACAGGGTCATGAGACCGAACCAGGTGACGAGGAGACGGGGCTGGCGCAAGCGCGTCAGCTCGCTGCGAACCGCGGCGAACATCACGCCACCTTCCCGTTCACGGTCGCGCGATCGGTTGCCAGCTCGCCGTCCACCCGCCCGGTCATCTCCAGGAAGATCTCCTCCAGGCTGTCCTGGGCGACGATCAGCCGGCTGAGGGTCACGCCCGCGCCGGCCGCGGCCCGGTTGAGGTCGGCGGCCCGGGCGGCATCCGTGGCGACCCGCAGCACGTCGTCCGCGGCGGTCACCGACCAGCCACCGGCGACCAGCGCGGCCTCCAGGCGATCCATGTCGGCGGCATGCTCGGCCGCGATGTCGATGTGCTCGCGGGTCCGCTTCATCATCTCGGCCATCGGTCCCGAGAAGACGAGCTCGCCGAAGCGGATGACCACGAGGTAGTCGCACACGGCCTCGATCTCCGACAGCTGGTGCGAGGAGACGAAGACCGTCCGTCCGTTGCGTCCGAGATCGCGCAACAGCTCCCGGACCTCCACGATCCCTGCCGGGTCGAGGCCGTTCGTCGGCTCATCGAGGATGAGCAGCTCCGGATCGGACAGCAGCGCCGCCGCGATCCCGAGTCGCTGCTTCATGCCGAGGGAGAAGCGCTTCACCGGCTCCCGGTCGCGACCGATCAGCCCGACCTGTGCCAGCACCGCGTCGACCCGCTCGTTCGGCAGGCGGCGAAGCCGGGCGAGCGACAGCAGGTTCGAGCGCGCCGACAGCCCCGGGATGAACGCCGGGCTCTCGATGAGGACCCCCACCCGCGAGGCGTAGTCGCGCGGTGAGCTGATGTCCGAGCCCAAGACCGAGGCGCTGCCGCCCGTTGGCCGGATCAAGCCCAGCAGGATCCGGATGAGCGTGGACTTCCCGGACCCGTTCGGCCCGACAAGGCCGATGACACCGGCGGCAGGAAGCTCGACCGTGAGCCGGTCGAGGGCCGTGATCGGCCCGAAGCGACGAGTCAGCTCGGTTGTGGCGATGACGGACATCGGTGCCTCATGATGAACAATGAGAGTGAGCGACCACTCACATTCTGCACACGAAGCGCCCGGTGTCAAGCAGGCGGCAAGGCTGACCGCATTCGCTGGCCTCGACGTCGATCGATCACGGGCCATCAGGCCCGAGCTGCCGTCCGCGCCCGGCGATCCGCTCCCGCGGAGGTCGCGACGAGATCGAACAGCTCGACCGCAGCGACCTGACGACCGCAGGTCCCCTCGCTGATCCGATGCCGGCAATTCGTGAGACGATCGACCCCGACCGCCGGGTCCTGGTCATGCGGCCCCTCCGCTCCTGCGGTCCGGAGTGCCGGTGGCGAAGGCGCGAAGGGGGTGGGGTGGTCGCAGGACCCAGATGAGGAGAAGACGGATGGAACGAAGGTGGCTCGACCCGAGCCTCGACCTCGAAAGCAGGGTGGATGCGCTCCTGGCGGAGATGACGATCGACGAGAAGATCGCCCAGCTGTCCGGCACGTGGGCCCCGGCCTGCTCGGCGACGGACTCGTCGATCCCGACGCGATCGCGGCGCGGATCCCTCACGGGACGGGTGAGGTGACCCGGATCGGCGGAGCGACAAACCTGCTTCCCGCCGAGAGTGCCGCCCTCCACAACGCGATCCAGCGGGTTGCAGTCGAACGGACGAGACTGGGCATCCCGGTGATCGTCCACGAGGAGTCGCTCGCCGGGTACTGCGCGCGCGGCGCCACCGTGTTCCCGCAGGCGATCGGCCTCGCGAGCATGTGGGACCCCGACCTCATCGAGGAGATCGCCGGCGTCATCCGCAAGCAGCTGCTCGCCGTGGGCGGCCGCCACGCGCTTGCCCCCGTGCTCGACGTGGCGCGGGATCCGCGATGGGGCCGACTCGAGGAGACGTACGGGGAGGACCCCGTGCTCAACGGGACCCTCGGCGTCGCCTACGTGCGGGGCCTGCAGGGCAGCGACCTCCGTGAGGGGATCGCCTGCACCGCCAAGCACTTCGTCGGCCATGGCCTCCACGAGGGAGGCATGAACCAGGCACCCGTCCAGCTCGGGCCGCGCGAGCTGCGCGAGGTGTTCGCCGAGCCCTTCGCCGCCGTCATTCGCGAGTCTGGCATCGCCTCGGTGATGCCGGCCTACAACTCCGTGGACGGGCTCCCCTGCTCCGGGTCCGCGCAGCTCATGGACGGCTTGCTCCGCGACGAGCTGGGCTTCGACGGCGTGACCTCGTCTGACTACTTCGCGATCGAGCAGCTGCGCTTCCGGCACCGCGTCGCCGCCGACAACGCGGAGGCGGCGGTGGTCGCGCTCACGGCCGGGATGGACCTGGAGCTGCCGGCAGCCGCCTGCTACGGCGAGCCGCTCCGGCGGGCGGTGGAGGAGGGGAGGGTCGACGTTGCGCTCGTCGATCGGTCGGTGCGGCGCGTGCTCACCCTCAAGTTCCGCCTCGGGCTCTTCGAGCGGCCGTACGTCGACGCCGAGGCGGCGCCCGCAGCCTTCGAGACGCCGGCACAGCGCTCGCTCGCCCGTCGCGCCGCGGGGCGATCGGTTGTCGTCCTGAAGAACAGCGGGCTTCTCCCACTCCGTGCCGACCTGCGGACCGTGGCGGTTATCGGCCCCGGCGCCGACGATCCCCGGCTGCTGCAGGGTGACTACCACTATCCGGCGCACCAGCGCGTGGCACCCGGCGACGAGCCCGGGGACGTCCCGGTCGACAGCCCGGACCTGGCTCCGACACCCGACGAGTTCCGCCCCGTGGCCGAGTACACCCGGCACGTGACGCCGCTCGCGGCGCTGCGAGAGGCGCTCCCGGCCGGGACAGTCATCCTCGTGGCACGGGGCTGCGAGGTGCGCGGCGAGGATCGCTCGGGGTTCGACGAGGCGGTCTCTGCCGCGCGTGCCGCGGACGTCGCGATCGTCGTTGCCGCGGGCCGCAGCGGACTGAGCCCGGCTGCCACCTCCGGCGAGGCGCGCGACGTGACCGACCTGCGGCTGCCGGGTGTGCAGGCCGACCTCGTGCGCGCGGTGGCCGCGACGGGGACCCCGGTCGTGGTCGTGGTCCTCTCCGGTCGCGCGCACGCGCTCACGGACATCGTCGACGCGGCCAGCGCGCTCGTACAGGCCTGGCCGCTCGGCGAGGAGGGCGGCCATGGGCTGGCGGACGTGCTGCTCGGCACGGTCAACCCGTCGGGGCGGCTGCCGGTCACGCTCCCGCGGCACGTCGGCCAGGTCCCGATCCATCACGCCTTCCGCGCGGGCGGCGGCAAGAGCACGTGGCTCTCCGACTACGTCGACTCGCCGCCTACCCCGCTCTTCCCATTCGGGCACGGCCTGAGCTACACGACCTTCGCCTACAACCAGATGGACGTTGTGGCCGCCGGTACGCGGGATCCGATCACGGTCGGCGTCTCGGTGACGAACTCGGGCACCATGGCGGGCGAGGAGGTTGTCCAGCTCTACGCGTCCGACCCCGTTGCGAGCGTGGCGCGCCCGGAGCGCCGGCTCATCGGCTTCGCCCGGGTCGACCTTGCGCCCGGCGAGGTGAAGCGGGTGACCTTCACCGTTCACCCGAGTCGCCTCGCCTTCTATGACCCGTCGATGCGGTTCGTCTGCGAGCCCGGCGACTTCACCTTCGCGATCGGCGCGTCGTCAGCGGACATCCGTGCCGCCCGCACGGTCAGGCTCGCCGGCGCCGCTGCGGAGTTCCGGCAGCGCGAGGTCGTGGCGACGCGGGCGAGGGTCGAACCGGTGCGGGGGTAGGAAGCCGACGCGGGCTCGTGGTTGAGACCGCGCGTGAGGCATTCGCAAGGCAGAACGGACCGTGTCCCGACTGTTCCTCGGCAGCACAGACGAGCCCACGCAGGAGGTGGCGGGATGAAGGCAGTAGTGATCGAGCGCCCGGGCGTTGTCAGCGTTCGCGAGATCCCCGAGCCCGCCTCTTCGCCCGGCCACCTGGTGATCGAGGTCGGCGCGGCGGGCATCTGTGGCACCGACCTGCACATCCTGGCGGGCGAGTTCGCCCTGGCCAGGTACCCCTGCGTGCCGGGCCACGAGTTCGCCGGGACGGTGGTCGAGGTCGGGAGTGGGGTTGACGGGTTCCGGGTCGGCGACCGGGTGGGCGTCGACCCTTCCATCTTCTGCGGCACCTGCGGACCCTGCCGGCGTGGCCGGGGCAATCTCTGCCAGGGTTTCACCGGCTACGGCACGACGTTCCCGGGCGCCTTCGCCGAGCGCACAGCGGTGCTGGCCTCCCAGGCCTACCGGCTGCCTGATGGAGTGCCCTTCAGTGAGGCGGCCCTGGCCGAGCCGGTGGGCTGCGCCCTCCACGGCATGGGACGCCTGGCACTCCGCGTCGGGGACAGCGTGCTCGTCTACGGCGCCGGCACCATGGGCCTCATCCTGGCCCAGCTGGCCCGCGTGGGCGGGGCCCGGGTGATCGGCCTGGTCGACCTGAACCCGGCGCGGCGGGATCGTGCCCGAACCTTCGGCTTTGGCGCCGTCGGGGCGTCGCTCGAAGACGTCTCGGCCCTTGCCCCGGACGGCTTCGACGCGGTCATCGAGGCCACCGGCACGGTCGTCGCCGCGGAGGCCGCCTTCACCGCCGTCGGTCGCGGTGGGTCTCTGCTCCTGTTCGGGGTCTACCCGCCGGGTCAGAACGTCCGCCTGGAGGCGGCCGAGATCTTCAACCGCGAGATGGTCGTGCTCAGTTCCCTGGCCATCTTCCAGACCTACGGGCGAGCGCTCGATGTCCTGGCCACGGGAGGGGTGGACGGGACCCGCATGGTGACCCACACCTACCCGCTGGAGGCATTCGCCGAAGCGATGGAGACCGTCCGGTCGGGCGCAGGCCTCAAGGTCCAGATCGCGCCGTAGCCGAAGTGGCCGACACACCGAGGCCAGTACCTGGCGGGCCTGGCGAAGCCCGGTCGTCAGCTCAACGGTCGGCCTCGACAAGGCCTCGGCCCGATGACACCATGAGAGACGCTCGCAGGGCCGTTGCGTCGACCGCATGAGATCGCCGATCGAACAGGAGGATGGCTGTGGAGTACGCGCACCTGGGACGCACAGGGCTCGAGGTGAGCCGGCTGTGCCTGGGCACCATGAACTTCGGCCCGCTGGCCACCGAGGCCCAAAGCTTCGCCATCATGGACCGGGCGCTGGAGCTGGGCATCAACTTCTTCGACACGGCCAACGTCTACGGCCGGAAGAAGGGTGAAGGCATCACCGAGCAGATCATCGGGCGCTGGTTCGCCCAGGGCGGCGGGCGGCGGGAGAAGGTGGTCATCGCCACCAAGGTCTACGGCACCATGGGCGACTGGCCCAACGAGAAGCGCCTGTCCGGCTACCACATCCGTCGCGCCTGCGAGGAGAGCCTGCGGCGTCTGCAAACGGACCACCTCGACCTGTACCAGATGCACCACGTGGACCGCGCCACCCCCTGGGATGAGATCTGGCAGGCCATGGAGCAGCTCGTGACGGCCGGCAAGGTGATCTACGTCGGATCCAGCAACTTCGCCGGCTGGCACATCGCGCAGGCGCAGGGCGCGGCCAGGGCGCGCAACTTCATGGGCCTGGTTTCGGAACAGAGCCGCTACAGCCTGGCGGTGCGGGCCGTCGAGCTGGAGGTGGTGCCGGCATGTCGTGCCCACGGGCTGGGGATCATCCCCTGGAGCCCCCTGGCGGGTGGCATGCTGGCGGGCGCGCCTGACAAGGCCAGGGAAGGCCGCCGCGCTGACGATGAGGTGCGCGACGACGTGAAGAAGCACCGCAGGCAGCTCGAAGCGTACGAGACCCTGTGCAGGGAGCTTGGTGAGAAGCCGGCCGACGTGGCGCTGGCCTGGCTGCTGGGCAAGCCGGCCGTCACCGCACCGATCATCGGCCCGCGCACCATGGCGCAGCTCGAGGGCAGCCTGCGGGCGCTGGAGCTCGAGCTCTCGGCGGAGACGCTGCAGAAGCTCGACGAGATCTGGCCGGGCCCGGGCGGCGAAGCTCCCGAGGCCTACGCCTGGTAGCGCCTCAGGGCGCTGCATCCTGCTTTCCGAGAACGGCAGCTCCCGCCGGGCTGACGGCGGCTGTCGGTGCCGCCGGAATGATGCCCCGCTCGGTCGGTGCACTCCGCGGCCACGCCGGCCGGCCGATGACGCACGCCGCCTCGGACTGTGGCAGAGTGGTATCGGCACATGCGGTAGAGTCGTACTGCGGGATGCGGTAGAGTGGTAGTATTCCGCCGTGGAGGACTACCGCCCCAGGCTGGTCGATAGCCTGATCGACGCGCTGCTGGGCGAGCTGCCGGCGATCTTCATCACCGGTCCGCGCGCGACGGGGAAGACGACCACGGCCGTCCGCCGCGCCGCGACCGTCATCCATCTCGACCGTGAGGCGGAGGCCGTGGCGTTCCGGGCGGACCCTGACGCCGCGATGCGCGGCCTGCCCGAGCCTGTCCTGCTGGACGAGTGGCAGGCCGTCCCGGGCGTGCTTGGGGCGGTGAAGCGCGCCGTCGATGCCCGGCCCGATCCCGGTCGGTTCATCGTCACAGGATCGGTCCGCGGTGACCTCGAGGGCGAGCTATGGCCAGGGACCGGGCGACTCACGCGAGTCCCGATGTACGGGATGACCGTCCGCGAGCAGGGGGGCGCTGGAGCATCCATCTCGTTCCTCGATCGGGTGGTCGCCGGCGCCGACATCGTGCCGGCCTCGGACACCCCTGATCTCCGAGGCTACGTCGAGCTGCTGCTGCGCGGCGGCTTCCCGGAGCCTGCCCTGCGCCTCGCCGAGGCCACGAGACGCCGTTGGCTCGAGAGTTACGTGGAGCACCTGCTCACCCGTGACGCCGAACAGATCGACGGCGGGCGAGACCCGGCGCGTCTCCGCCGCTACCTCGAGTCCTACGCCCTCAACACCGCGGGGGTTGTCGAGGACCGGACGCTGTTCGAGGCTGCGGGCATCAACCGGCGGACGGCCCAGGCGTACGAGCGACTCCTGGTCAACCTGCTCGTCGTCGAGACGCTGCCGGCCTGGACGTCTAACCGGCTCAAGCGCCTCGTGCTCGGCCCCAAGCGCCACGTCGTTGACCCGGCGCTCGCGGGCGCCGTGCTCGGGCTCGACACCGATCTCGTGCTCCGCAACGGCGACCTGCTCGGCCGGCTGCTCGACACGTTCGTCGTCGCCCAGGTCCGCGCCGAGCTTTCGACGGCGGCCACCCGACCGCGCCTCTACCACGTTCGCCAGCAGCAGGGCAGGTTCGAGATCGACCTTCTCGCGGAGCTCGCCGGAGGCCGCCTGGTCGCGATGGAAGTCAAGGCCGATGCCGCACCTTCGACCGACAGCGCCCGCCATCTGGCCGCGCTCCGCGACCGGTTCGACGAGTCGTTCGTGGCCGGCATCGTGTTCCATACCGGCCCACGCGCCTACCGCCTGGGGGACCGGCTCATCGCCGCCCCGATCTCCGCGCTCTGGGGTTGATCTACTCGATGAACAACGGCGTGCTACCCTGCCGCGCGGACCCCGGCCTTCCTGGGTCGTGACACCGGGGGTCGCGACGCTTCCCCACCGCTCATCTTCGAGGAGACTCACATGCGCAGGATCATCATCGGGCTGGCCATCGCGGCCGTTGCCTTCTCCGTGGCCGCCTGTTCGACCGCCGGCGGGACCGGCGGGACGATCGACGGGACGAGCTGGGCCCTGAAGACGTACGACGTCTCAGGAACCGCCACCCAGGTCCCGGCCGGGACGCGGGTCGACGCGAAGTTCGCGGACGGCAAGGTGAGCGGCTCCGCCGGCTGCAACCTCTACAACGCCCCGGTCACCATCTCGGGTGCGACGATCAAGGTCGGCGCCGCGGCGACCACGGCGATGGCGTGCGAGCCGGACAAGACCGCGCTCGAGCAGGCCTACCTGGCCAACCTGGCCAAGGCTGCCACCTTCACCGCGACCAGCGACGCGCTGACGATGTTCGACAGCGCCGGCAAGTCGATCCTGGTCTACTCGGCCGCCGCCGCGAACCCGCTCGAGGGCTCGTGGGACGTCACCGGCTACAACAACGGCAAGCAGGCGGTGGTCTCGCCGGTCGCCGACAGCACGCTCACCGCGATCTTCACCGCCGACCAGGTTTCGGGGTCCGCCGGCTGCAACACCTACAGCGGCCCGTACTCACTGGACGGCACCACGCTCAAGATCGGCCCCCTGGCCTCGACGATGAAGGCGTGCGCCGACCAGGCGGTGAACGACCAGGAGCAGCAGTTCCTGGCGGCCCTCCAGGCCTCGACGACGTTCGACCAGACCGGGAACATCCTCACGCTCAAGGCGGCGGGTGGCGAGAACCAGGTCACCCTGGTTCCCGCCCAGTAGGTCGCCCGGCCGGGCGACGCGCCCGGCTCGCCCGGGACAGTGCACGACGGGCGTCCGGATCGGCCGGGCGCCCATCGTCGACAGGATCTCGCTCACCTCGTCCGGTCGCACAGCCTCACGGAATTCTACGCGTGATCGTGTCCGGCGAACGATCGAGCCGCTCGCGGCGTTTCCGCTGCTCGGGCCGGCGCTCGAGGGGCGATGGGATGGCTTCCGGTTCATCCTGGGCCCGTGGCCCTGGATGCTGATTGGTGGACTCACCGTAGTGGGGCGCCTTACAAGTTAGCGCCTTGACAAGCGCTACGTTAGCGTCCACAGTCGTTACAACATAGCACTCACGAGAGTTCCAGATGAGCGCCTCCACTGCCGAGAATCCCCTTGGGCGAATCCGCGACTACATCCCCAGGTTCGCCGACGCGGAACTGGCGAGTCGGCTCCGCGCGACCGGAGCCGTCCTCGTCGAGGGGCCGCGAGGCTGTGGCAAGACCCAGACCGCCCTCCGTGCTGCGAAGAGCGCGGTGCGTCTCGACCGGGACCCGGCGGCACGCAGGGTTGGCGAGCTGAACCCGGCGCTCCTGCTCGACGGGGAGCGGCCTCGCCTCATCGACGAATGGCAGCTCGTGAAGGACGTCTGGAACGAGGTCCGCGGTGACGTCGACGACCACCCCGAGGAGACCGGCCGCTACATCCTCGCCGGCTCCGCGGTCCCGTCCGACGACGAGACCCGGCACACGGGGTCCCTGCGAATCACGCGTCTGCGGATGCGCCCCATGTCGCTCGCCGAGAGCGGACACTCCAGCAAGACCATCTCACTCGCAGGCCTGTTCGCGGGCGTCGAAGCCGAGGCGGGGGACCCGGGCCTCGACATTCGCGACATCGTCGAGCGGATCGTTGTCGGAGGCTGGCCGGTGCTGCTGCGCCGTGATCCGGCAGATGCCATGATCGCTACGCAGGGCTACCTCGACGAGACATGCCGTGTTGACCTCGGCCGGCTCGATGGTCCGCGCCATGACCCGGAGAACGTCGCTCGTCTCCTCCGCTCGCTCGCGAGATGCGTCGCCACGGAAGCCTCCGCCTCGACCATCGGTGCCGACGTCGCCGGAGCCGACGGGCAGGGCGCGATCAACTACCACACGGTCATCCACTACCTCAAGGCGCTGACGCGCCTGTTCATCGTCGAGGACCTGCCCGCGTGGTCTCCGGCGCTGCGCTCGCGGGGCGTGCTTCGCTCCTCGGTAACGCGCCACTTCGTAGATCCCTCGCTTGCGGCGGCGGCCCTGGGCGCCGGCCCCGACCGGCTCCTGCGGGACCCCGAGACCCTCGGTTTCCTCTTCGAGTCGCTCGTTGTTCGGGACCTGCGCATCTACGGTCAGGCCATCGGAGCCTCCGTTTCCCACTACCGGGAGAACACCGGCGCGGAGGCTGACGCGATCCTCCACACGCGGTCCGGCCAATGGGCAGCGGTCGAAGTCAAGCTCGGCCAGGGCGACATCGACAAGGGAGCCAACAGCCTTCTCCGGGTCGCTACGAACGTCGACCCGCAGCGTCATGGCCATCCTGCGTTTCTGGCTGTCGTCACCGGCTGGGGCTACGCATACCGGCGGTCCGACGGCGTATTCGTCATCCCGGTTGGCGCCCTTACGTCTTGACGAGTCGCACGAAACCCACGAGACGCCTCTCCCTGGGCCGGCGCCCGCCGCGGACGACCTGGGCGTCGATCGTCACCGAGGGGGACCACAACCCGTTGTGGTGCCCGCCACGCGCGACCGCAAGGGGAGCGGGTGTTGGAGCCGACACTCGGACTTGAACCGAGGGCCTGCGGTCTACGAAGAACCATCACGCTCCGTGCGTCCACGCATAAGGGGTCGGTCTGCAGATTGAGCATGGGGTCATGCAGCAGGTGATGCAGGGGGTCAGCCGGGTGGACATGCAGGCCTGTGAAAGAACCGGCCCTTGCGGACCGGTTCTGATCGGAACTTGTGGAGCCGACACTCGGATTTGAACCGAGGACCTGCTGTTTACGAAACAGCTGCTCTACCACTGAGCTATGTCGGCGCGGCGGCGAATCTACCACGAGGTTGCGCGTCCGAGCGAGGGCGACCCTGCTGCGGCGCATGGCGCTGGGGGTCTGTCCATGACCATCGACGAATCTCGCTGCGTTTAGCAGGACGGCCGGGATGGGACCGCTCGTCGTGTACGTATCGATGTTCGGCAACAATCGAAATGCCGCCGACGCCGTCGGAGAGGGATGATCGTCGCGCCGGAGAGCTTTCTTGTGGGCCGGCTCCCTCCCCCTGAGCCGGGGAGCGGCCTGCATCTGGGCCCTTCGGCGCGCTACGCTTGCGGCCGGCTGCGACCCACGGCGGGTCGGCCGTTGTCGCGCGGGAGGGCACGTACATGGGAAGCGAAGCGGTCGCCAGCACCCCCGGAGCCGGCGTCTCGCAGGTGAGTCCAAGCCTGGTCGATGCTCGCCAGTCCCTGGGATCGGCGACCCTGGACGACCTCTTCCCGGAGGGCGAGGCGTTCCGGCGCTCGCTCCAGACGTACGTCGCTCTCCTCGCGCTCGCCGCGTTCATCGCGTCATTCGGCCTCTACCAGGACTCGGTCGCCTCGATCATCGGGGCCATGGTCGTCGCCCCCCTGGGCGGCGCGATGATGGCGTTCGCCGGGGCCCTCGTGACGGGTCGGACGCGCTGGCAGACGATCAGCTTCCTCCAGGTCGTCCTCGGCGGGCTGATGGTGGTGGCGATCGGGTTCCTCGTCTCGTGGGTGATCCCCGATCCGCTCACCCTGACGCCCGCGCTCGACGCCCGCACTGCTCCGGGAATCCTCGATCTCGGTGTCGCGCTGACAGCCGGTGCGGCAGGCGCCTACGTCGCGGCCCGCCACACCGGGAACGGACGCCCTGCCGGGAGTGGCGATCGCGGTCTCCCTGGTGCCGCCGCTGGCCACGGTCGGGATCTGTCTCGAGCTGGGCCGTCTCGACGACGCGGCCGGCGCCCTCGTCCTGTTCCTCACCAACTTCTCCGCAATCGTGGTCGTCGCCTGCATCGTCTTCGTGACCTTCCGGCGCGGCGCCGAGCCCGGCGATGCTCCGCGAGCGGAACCGGCTGCGGATTGGGTTCATCGGGGCGATGATCGCCCTCGTCGTCATCGCAGTTCCCCTTGTCGTGGACGGGGTCGTAGAGGCGCAGAAAGTGCTCCGGGGGACAGCCGGCGCCCCGCTTGTCCGGGACTGGCTTGGGGACCGGGACCTCGAGGTCACGTCGTGGTTGATCGACGGGGACAGCGTGACCCTCAACCTGACCGGTTCGGATGCGCCGCCAGACGCGGCCCCTCTCGCGGCGGAGCTGGCGAAGGAGTTCGGGGTGCCCGTGGACCTGCAGGTCAACTACGTCGCACTCACCCGGGAGAAGGCGTCGGCCGCGCCGTGAGCGGTGCCGGGCGATCCGGCCGCCGTCAACGCCCGCTCAGATGAAGCGCCGGAGATCCCGAACGTGCTCCGAGAACTCGGGGCCCCAGAAGCAGTAGTGGAGGTCGATGAAGCGCGTCCGGAAGCGCGCCACCTCGTCGCGGACGTCCTTCCCGTCCACCACCACGTCCTTGATGAACTGGGCGACCTGGCCGAAGTCGCTCTCCTCCATCCCGAAGCGGGTCATCTCCGACACGCCCAGGCGGAGGGCGCCGGCGGTGGTGAAGCCCTCATCGGTGGGGGAGGCCTGGTAGTTGCAGACGATGTTGTTGTCTTCGAGCTGTCGGGCCGCTCCGATTCCCTTCCCGTACCCGACCTCGACGACGACCTGGTGGGTCTGCGTGTAGCCGAACGACGGATCGCCGGCCACGTGCATCCCGAGGTCGGCAAGCGCGCCCGCCAGCGCCTTCGCGTTCGCGAGCACCTTGGGCTGGTAGGTGTCCTTGAAGGCGTTCATCTCGTAGGCGGCGACGAGCAGGCCCAGTTGCGTCCCGAGGTGGTGGTTGCTCACGCTGCCCGGGAAGGCTCGTGATTCGATCGTTTCCCAGAGCCGGAAGCGCGGATCGGTCTCTTCCCAGTTGCCGGCCACGACCCCTCGCTGGGTGCCGAAGAACGTCTTGTGGGTGGACCCCGTGACGAGGTCGGCGCCGTCCTTGAATGGCTCCTGGAAGTGCGGTCCCACCAGGCCCAGGATGTGGGCCATGTCGTACATGATCACCGTGTCCAGGCCCATCTGGTCCACGAGACGGCGGACCTCGGCGACCGGCTCCGGGTAGAGGATCATGCTCTTCCCGAGGATGATGAGCTCGGGCCTGGCCCGCTCGAACAGCTCGGGCAGGGCGTCGGTGTCGATGCGGTAGGGATCGTCGGGAAGGACCGGGAAGTTGAACACCGCCGGCGCTTCGGTCGATGGGTCGCGGGCGACGTAATCGCGGAGGGCGCCCATGGGCTGCGCACTCAGGTGGCCGCCCTTGATGATGTGGTTGTTCACTACCGAGCGGATGCGACGCGGCTCCGAACGGCGGTCGTCACGGTTCAGGTAGTCCACCATGGCGCTGAAGACGGTCATGTTGGCCATCTGGCCGCTGATGACGCGCGTCTCCGCCTCCCGCGCGCCGAGGAACTCGCGCATCTGGGCCACGAGATCGCGCTCGACGCCGGCGATGAAGTCGGTGCCCTGGTAGTAGTAGACGTCGGCGTTGAGGAGCGCCCGCACGCGCTTGTGCTCGGCGTACCGGAACGATGGATCCATGATCGATAGCGCCCGGGCGAGCGGGGACTGCGTCATCTCCGACGGAATGAGGTTGATGCACTGCTGCTGGCGCCAGCGCGTGTTGTCGATCGCCCGCGTGACCAGGTCGGACGCCCGCGACGCGTACTCCGCCACGGCAGCCACCTCGGCGGCCCAGGCTTCCGGCACCTCGCCGAACGCGATCGGTCGGGCGAAGGGGGGCGCATCGGAGCGGAGAAGGAACGGGGCAGTGCGGGCCTTCACCCGGTTGCCGCGGATATCGACCTCGACATCCGTGCGCTCGTCCACGTCCACGTCGAGCAGCGCCATGCCGATGGCGCGCCGGTCGCTCATCTCCGTGAGGACGCTCGTCAGGCCCTCGCCCGCGAAGAGCCAGTACGGCGCGACGGTGCCGCTGGTCACCCAGCCGGCGTGGCGGTCCCCGATGTAGACCTCGGCGCCCTGCCGCGCGACGCCCCGATCGAGGAGCTGGAACGGGCGGATGATGCGCGGGAGCACCTCTCGCTGGCTGTAGTCGCGGCGCATGACCCTGCGGTAGGCGGCGAACTGGCGAGCGAGTGCCTCTCTGCCGACGAAATCGCCCTTGAGGGAGCTGAAGCTCACGGCGATACGGGCGAGGGGGCAGGCGTAGATCGGGATGGGTTCCTCGTCGGGGCCGATCCCGAGTTCGTGGCCGTAGAGCGGCAGCGCAGCTTCCAGGCGCAGCGTGTCGCGGGCCCCCAGGCCGATCGGCGAGGCGCCGAGCTTGACGACCCTGTCCCAGACCCATTGGGCCGACTCCGCCGGCACGAAGAGCTCGAACCCGAGCGCCTCGCCGGTGTACCCGGTGCGGGCAATGATGACCTCGACATCGTCGATCTTCGAGCGGCAGAGGTTGTTGCGACCCGGTTCCGGGAGCCGGCCTGCGGCGGAGATCTCCTCCGTGATCCGGCGCGACCGCGGGCCCTGGACGGAGATCATGGCGATCTCCTCGGTGCGATCCTCCAGGACCAGGTTCAGGAATCCCGGGGCGAGCTGCAGGAGGTGCGCCCAGTCCTTCTCGCGGTTCGACGCGTTGACCACCAGCAGGTAGTCGTCGCGGTCCACGCAGTAGAGGTAGGCGTCGTCAATCGCCCCGCCGTCGGCGTCGGGGATCATCGTGTACTGGGCCCGGCCTGGGAGCAGCGCCGCGGCATTCCCCGTCAGGACGTGCTGGAGGAACGGCAGCGCGCCCGGCCCGCGGACCACGAAGCGACCCATGTGGGAGACGTCGAAGATGCCGGCATCGCGGCGCGTCTCGAGGTGCTCCTTGATGATCCCGGTCGGGTACTGCACGGGCATCTCCCACCCGCCGAAGTCGACCATGCTGGCGCCTGCCTGGAGGTGCCTCTCGTACAGCGGGGTGCGCTTCATGCCCTGCTCCTGGTTCGGGTGGCGTTTGGCGGTTGCCGGTTGGCGGTTGGCGGTTGGCGGCGGCGGTGCTCGTCGCGCGGCGTGGGCTCGCGCGTCCTGATCCAGTCGCAACTCTACTGCCGCAGGGCCACGGCGGCAGAGAACGGAGGGCCGGAAGAGGGACCGGTGGCAGCGTGCGATGGCCGTCCGGGCCCCGGGCCGTCGGGGCTGCCGGGACTTGTCCTCGCGTGCGACCATGGTGCGGTCCATGAGCCCCGGGCGCCGGCCATCACGGCAGGCGTGCAACGAGGAGAGACGACGTGCGATTCGGTGCCTGCATTCCCTCCATGTTCGCGCCGCGGGCGGCCCAGGTCGGCTGGGAGTTCGTCGAGCTCGATGCAGCCGAGCTCCACCCGGCGCGCGAGGCCGAGGTGTACCAGGGTGCGGCGCAGGCGATCCAGGAGGCGGGGATCCCCGCCCTGGTCATCCAGAACGTCCTCGACCGAACCGAGCCGGTGGCCGGTCCCGCCGCGGACCTCGGCCGCAGCCGAGCCGTCCTCGAAGTGACCGCCGAGCGTGCCGCCGCCATGGGAGCGAAGGTGTTGACGCTGGGCAGCGGCCCGTCACGACGGCTGCCGGAGGGTTTCCCCCGGGACGAGGCGGCCGGCCAGTACCGCGAGGTCGCCCGGGTGGCCGGCGAGATCGCGGCGGCGCACGGCCTGACCGTCGCCCTCGAGCCGATGAACCGCACGGAATCCGACATGCTCCACACGCTCGCCGAGGCGGTCGAGTGGGTCACCGCCATCGACCACCCCGCGGTAGGCGTCAGCGCCGACTCCTACCACATGCACATGGAGGGTGAGCCGTTCCGCGATCTCCTGCTTGCACGCGGTCGCCTGCTTCACGTCCAGGTCGCCGACTACGGGCGCACCTTCCCCGGTGCCCATGGCATGGACCTGTGGGCATTCTTCACGTACCTGAACCACCTGGGCTATGACGGCTCGGTTTCTGCCGAATGCACCTGGGAGAGCTTCACCCACCAGGGTGTCTGGGCGCTCGACCTCATGCGCAACCTCAGCGCGTCGCGCGGGGAGGTCGAGGCCGCGATCTGAGGGGCTCGGTTGGCGCGGGAGTTCAGCGGGCAGGGTTCGGCCGGCGCGAGGGCTCGGCGGATCGGGGGCCTGTGCGGCCCGTTGGCTCGGCGGATCGGCTACGGCTTCGCCTTCGTCACCCACGCGCCCCAGTTCCCGGCGGCGTCGCGCGCGCGGACCTGCACAGTGACGCGCGCGGTCGCGGGCGCGCGGATGCGGAACGTCCGCTGGCCGGCGGTGCGCAACGCCGTCTTCCACGCCCCGGCCGCGACGCCGGTTCCGACGCGGTAGCGCACCTGGTAGGCCGCGACCTTCGTCAGGTCCCGGGCGTTGTATGTCGCGACCCAGAGCCGCACCGACGGCGACCAGTCGAGCCGGAGCATCGACACGACCGGTCCGGTTCGATCGAGCACCGTCACGCCGCTCGCGTACGCCGACGTTCGCCCCGCTGCGTCGCGCGCCTGTGCCCAGACGGTCCGCGGTCCGTCTGCTCGCGGCCGTCAGGATCGTCCACGGCACCGGTGCGCCCACCGCCGTCCACCCGCCCCACCTTTCGCGGTCGTTCGAGAGGCGCACGGCCGTCACCGGCTGGGCATCCGGGGAGCCGGCCGGTGCCACCGCAACCTCGACCCGCACGGCCGCCGTCCTGGTCGGGCTCGGGCTCACCGTCACCGCCTCCACTTGCGGGCCGCGGAACAGCTCGGCGAGCAACTCCCAGTAGCCGGGCTGCCCCCGGTCGTAGCCCAGCGCCCAGATCCCGACGCCGGCCAGGCCTCGGTCGATGGCCAGCTGCATCTTGGGCTTCAGGCTGGTGGGATCGTCGTAGTAGGTCTGGACCCACGTCTGCTTTGCATCGTCGTACCGGAGGAGCACGACGGAATGCTCGACCGCGTCGTACGTCGCCGTCGCGCCCTCGGCGGCCCCGGGCAGGTTCTTGGGGAAGAACACGCTGGCCGAGCCGTAGGTGGCCGCGTCGGTCTGGCGGGCAGCGTGGAGCGCGTCGCTCACCGTGGGCCAGGTGCGGCCGTAGTAGGGCAAACCCAGGACGAGGCGATCGAAGGGCGCCGACTCGGCCGCGTACAGCTCCAGCGTCCGGGTCAGGCTGAGGCCACCGTCGGCGCGGACCAGGGGGGCGATGTTGCCGACGAGCGCGCTGCCCGCGGAGCGGTAGTTGTAGCCCATGATGAACGCCCGGTCCGCGCCGTTCGCGAGCGCCGCGGCCGCCATCTTCGCGCCGCTGGTATTGGCGTTCGTGGCCACGCTGATCTCGGCGGCCGGGTTGCGGGCCTTCGCGGCCCGGGCGAACGCCCCCACGAACGCGCCGTACTCGTCGAAGTAGACGCCGGACAGGCCCTCGATGTCGATGTTCGCGCCGTCCGCGCCGCGCTCGGCCATGAGTGCCAGCGCCTGCTCGATGAAGGTGGCCTGGGCGGTCGGGTCGGACAGGAACGCCGCGTTTCGGTTGATGTCGAACGACTGGAACGTGATGACGGTCCGAACGCCGGCGGCGTGCGCGTGCTCGATGATCGTCGTGGCGCGGTCGCTCATGTATGCGCGGTAGCCCGGTGCGTCCGTGATGAGCGCGCCGTCAACGCCGTATCCGACCCCGAAGAAGGCGATGGTCGTGAGGAGGTCGTACCGGAGGTACGCATCCGTGCCGTTGTCGAGTTCCCAGTACGGCAGGTAGCCGAAGACCTCGCGCGTGGGGCCCGCTCCGGCCGCACCCGGCGCGAGGGGCGCCGGTGCACCCGGCGAGGGGGTCGCGTCTCCGGCACCCACGGCAGCGTCCACGGCCGATCCGCTCGGTCCGGCCCTGCCGGGAGCGCTCGGCCCCGACCCGCCCATCACAAGCGATGCGGCAAGCGCGGCGGTGAGAACGGCGGCAAGCAGGAGACGGATCGGAACCAGGCTGAAGGACCTCACGTCGATATCGCGGCTAGGGTACCCCGGGACGGCCTGAAGCCCCCGGGACCGGGTCGCGCCCCGCGATCGGGTGATCCGCAGACCCGCAGGCGATGGGACGCTTGGGAAGGCCCGCCCACGGAGGCCGGTGGTCCCGCTGCCTGCGACCACGCCCGCCGCGGATGCGGCGGAATCGTCGGACCGGCCGGGGGTGAGCCCGACCGGTCCGGTTCGGCGGCTGGGATGTCGTGGTCGAGCGATCAGTCGATCTCGTAGACGATCGAGACGTCCACGGTGATCTCCTGGGAGCCCGCCTCGATCGGGGTGATGGCCTTGTCCGCCGCCATCGCGCCGCCCGCCTCCGGGTACGCGATCGGGACCGGGCCCGGGGCGCTGTTCTCGGTGATGGTCATGACCGAGACGATCCGGACACCCGCGGCACTTGCCAGCTGGTCGGCCTTCGCCTTCGCGTCGGTCACTGCCAGCTTGCGCGCCTCGGCGACGGGGCCGGTGGTGTCGGCGAGGGAGAGCATGATCGAGCTGACGTTCGCAGCCCCCGCCTGCACCGCCTCGTCGATGATCGCGCCGGTATCGGCCAGCTTGCGCACCTTGATCTGGACCGACTGGTTCGCCTCGTAGGCGATCAGCTTCTGCGTGTTGTCGCTGTAGTCGTAGACCGGGTTCAGGCTGACGTTGATGGTCTGGATGTCCTTGTCGGCGACGCCGTTCTTCTTGATCGAGTCGACGACGGCGGCCATCTTCTGTGCCGCCCGTTCCTGGGCGACCTTCGCGCTGTCGGCACGCTCAACGACACCGATGACGACGGTCGCCATGTCCGGGGTGACCGTCACCTTCCCGGTGCCGTTGACGTTGATCGTGTGGGTGGTGTCCGTGGGCGCAGCCTGGGTCACGTTGCCGCCTCCCTGCTTCGTGTTGCCGGCGAGCGCCGGCGCGGCGAGAGCGATCGCAGCGAGTGCCAGGGCTGCCAGCGCGAGCACGGTGGGGATGACGATCCGGTTGCCTTGCATGCTTCGTTCTCCAAGCTGGGTGCCGTTCGCTGCCGCTATGACGGTGCACCCTCGCCGGCGGTTCCGCAAGAGGTAGTGATCGCCTGTCGCGGTGGGACCGCGGACGGTGCCCGATCGCACCGGAAGCTGTCAAACCCGTACTTCTGCGCATTGAAGTGTGACGCCCGGGGGCGTCACACTCGCCTTCCTGACAACGATGAAAGGGGTGCCGCATGGCCCAGCGGCCAGGTGTTCGGTTCCTTGTCGTCCTTGCGACGTTCATGCTCCTCGCGACCGCGGCCCCGGCGGGGGCCAAGCAGGCGGAGCTTCAGCGACCGGCCGCCGAGTACGTGGATGGCTTCGTCATCGCCGGGTTCTGGCCGGGCGTCGACGCCGCCACCCAGGCAGCGATCATCGCGTCCGCGGGCGCCCACAAGGCGGGTGTCGTCGGCCACGGCGCGAAGGTGCTGAAGGTGCCGAAGGGCCAGGTCAAGAAGGTTGTCGCGGACCTGCAGAATGAGTCGGGCGTGCGCTACGCCGAGCCGGACTACATCTACCGGCTCGCCGACCTTCCCAGCGACCCGTCCGTCGGGCAGCTCTGGGGGCTGGAGAACAACGGGCAGGTCGTGAACGGCACCGCCGGAACGGCCGATGCGGATATCGATGCCGCCGCGGCGTGGTCGGTTGCGACCGGCTCGGCCGACGTGGTGGTCGGGGTCGTGGACACCGGCATTGACTACGGCCACCCGGACCTGGCGGCGAACGTCTGGGTCAACCCTGGCGGGGTCGGCGGCTGTCCGGCCGGGACGCATGGCTACAACGCGATCGACGGCTCGTGCGACCCCATGGACGACAACAACCACGGATCGCACACGTCCGGGACGATCGGCGCCGTCGGCAACAACGGGATCGGCGTCGCCGGGGTCAACTGGACGACGCGACTGCTCGCGCTCAAGGCGTTCAACGCGGGCGGGTCCACGACATCCACGAGCATCGCCCGGGCACTCCAGTGGGCGGTCGATGCGAAGGACGCCGGCGTGAACATCCGGGTCCTGAACAACTCCTGGGGCGGCTGGGATTCCTCGCAGGCCACGCTCGACCTGATCCGCGAGCTCGCCGCGCGCGACGTCCTCTTCGTGGCCGCGGCCGGCAACTACGGTATCCCGAACAGCCTCATTCCCTTCTACCCCTGCGACTACCCAGTCGCCAACATCATCTGCGTCGGGGCGACCGACCAGGATGACCGGCTCGCGTCGTTCTCGAACTACGGCGCGACCTCGGTGGACCTCGGGGCTCCAGGGGTCAACATCCTTTCGACGGTGCCCGGCGGCTACGCGTACATGGACGGGACGTCGATGGCGACGCCCCACGTCACGGGCGCCGTGGCGCTGCTCCTCTCCCGGGCACCCCAGTCAGCGGCTGATGCCAAGGCCGCGGTCCTCGGCAGCGTCGATCCGGTCGAAGCGCTCAGCGGCAAGGTTGGCACGGGCGGACGCCTGAATGTCGGGCGTCTCCTGCAGGGAGCCCCAGCGCCGGGTGCCCCCGCCGCCCCCGTGCTCACCGCCACGGCGGGGGACGGGGCGGTGGACCTGGCCTGGACGGTGCCCGCAGCAGGCGATGCCCCGATCAGCGGGTACCGCCTGTACCGGGGCACCGCCTCTGGCGCCGAGACGTTCCTCGCCGAGGTGGGCACGGTCACCGCCTACCACGACCCGGGCCTGGCCAACGGCACCCGCTACTGGTACCAGGTGGCGGCCGTGAACGCGGTCGGTGAGGGGACCCGCTCGCCCGAGGTCTCCGCCGTGCCCCAGGTCCCGGCCACCGTCCCGGCGGCCCCGGTCCTCTCCGCGGTGGCCGGCGACGGCTCGGTCTCCCTCTGCTGGACGGCGCCCCCCGACGGGGGCTCGCCGATCACCTCCTACCGCGTCTACCGCGGCCCATCGGCCGGCGCCGAGACGCTCCTCGCCGAGAACGGCACGGCCGCCTCCTACAGCGACACCGCGGTGGTCAACGGGCAGGGCTACTCCTACCGGGTGGCCGCGGTGAACGCCGTCGGCGAGGGTCCCCTCTCGGCGTCGGTGCCGGCGGCCCCTCCCGGCACGCCGCCCTCGCTCGGCGGCTTCAGCCCGGCGGTCGCCGCCGGCGGCACGTCGATCACCATCGACGGCGCGAACCTGGGCCTTGCCGGCTGCGGCACGACCGTCTCCTTCGGCACCCAGCCCGGGCCGGTCACCGCCGGTGGAGGCACCTCTCTCACCGCCACCAGTCCGCCGGCGGGTGGCTCGGGCAAGGTCACCGTGCGCACCCCCGCCGGACAGGCCGTCTCGAGCGCCGACTTCTTCGCCGTTCCCGCGGGCCTGACGGCGGCCGAGATCGCGGTCACCGCCCGCATGGCCCTCGGCGCGAGCCGGGCGGTCGCCCTGCCCACCGCGGGCACCGCCGCCCTGGTCCTCTTCGACGGCACCGCCGGCGGGCGGGTCAGCCTCAACCTCAGCGGCTCCACCATCAGCCAGGGCGACCTCTCCATCGTCCGGCCCGACGGCACGAACCTGGTGGCGCCCGCGTTCTTCAACACGAACGGGGTCTTCCTCGACACGGTGACCCTGCCGGTATCGGGCACCTACACCATCGTCCTCAACCCGCGGACCACCTACACGGGCTCCGCCACGCTTACCCTCTACGACGTCCCGCCCGACCTCGCCGGCTCGATCACCCCCGGTGGTGCTCCCCTCACCATCACCCTGGCCATCCCCGGCCAGAACGCGAAGGTCACCTTCGCCGGGACGGCCGGCCGGCGGATCAGCCTCAACCTCAGCGGCTCCACCATCAGCCAGGGCGACCTCTCGGTCGTCAACCCCGACGGCACCAACCTGGTGGCGCCCTCCCTCTTCACCACCAACGGGGTCTTCCTCGACACGAAGACGCTGCCCGCCACGGGCACCTACACCATCCTCGTCAACCCGCGCAGCTTCTACATCGGCAAGGCCACCCTGACCCTCTACGACGTGCCGCCCGACATCACCGGCTCGATCACCCCCGGCGGCGCTCCGGTCACGGTCACCCTGGCCGTCCCCGGCCAGAACGCCCTCCTTTCCTTCCCCGCCGTGGCCGGCTCCAGCTACACCCTGACCCTGAGCGCGGTGACCATCAGCCAGAGCGACGTCTCGGTGCTGAAGCCCGATGGCACGAACCTCGTCAGCCCCACCTTCGTGAACACCAGCGGGAAGGTGCTGTCGTTCACGACTCCCGTTGCGGGGACGTACGCGATCCTCCTCAACCCGAGGACGTTCTACACGGGGAGCGCGACGCTCAAACTGGTCGGTCTCGGTGCCCCCGCCGCCCCCTCGCTCACCGCCACGGCGGGTGACGGGGCGGTGGACCTGGCCTGGACGGTGCCCGCAGCAGGCGATGCCCCGATCAGCGGGTACCGCCTGTACCGGGGCACCGCCTCTGGCGCCGAGACGTTCCTCGCCGAGGTGGGCACGGTCACCGCCTACCACGACCCGGGCCTGGCCAACGGCACCCGCTACTGGTACCAGGTGGCGGCCGTGAACGCGGTCGGCGAGGGGACCCGCTCGCCCGAGGTCTCCGCCGTGCCCCAGGTCCCGGCCACCGTCCCGGCGGCCCCGGTCCTCTCCGCGGTGGCCGGCGACGGCTCGGTCTCCCTCTGCTGGACGGCGCCCCCCGACGGGGGCTCGCCGATCACCTCCTACCGCGTCTACCGCGGTCCATCGGCCGGCGCCGAGACGTTCCTCGCGGAGACCGGCACGGCCGCCTCCTACAGCGACACCGCGGTCAGCAACGGGCAGGGCTACTCCTACCGGGTGGCCGCGGTGAACGCCGTCGGCGAGGGCCCCCTCTCGGCGTCCGTGCCGGCGGCCCCTCCCGGCACGCCGCCCTCGCTCGGCGGCTTCAGCCCGGCGGTCGCCGCCGGCGGCACGTCGATCACCATCGACGGCGCGAACCTGGGCCTTGCCGGCTGCGGCACGACCGTCTCCTTCGGCACCCAGCCCGGGCCGGTCACCGCCGGTGGAGGCACCTCTCTCACCGCCACCAGTCCGCCGGCGGGTGGCTCGGGCAAGGTCACCGTGCGCACCCCCGCCGGACAGGCCGTCTCGAGCGCCGACTTCTTCGCCGTTCCCGCGGGCCTGACGGCGGCCGAGATCGCGGTCACCGCCCGCATGGCCCTCGGCGCGAGCCGGGCGGTCGCCCTGCCCACCGCGGGCACCGCCGCCCTGGTCCTCTTCGACGGCACCGCCGGCGGGCGGGTCAGCCTCAACCTCAGCGGCTCCACCATCAGCCAGGGCGACCTCTCCATCGTCCGGCCCGACGGCACCAACCTGGTGGCGCCCGCGTTCTTCAACACGAACGGGGTCTTCCTCGACACGGTGACCCTGCCGGTATCGGGCACCTACACCATCGTCCTCAACCCGCGGACCACCTACACGGGCTCCGCCACGCTTACCCTCTACGACGTCCCGCCCGACCTCGCCGGCTCGATCACCCCCGGTGGTGCTCCCCTCACCATCACCCTGGCCATCCCCGGCCAGAACGCGAAGGTCACCTTCGCCGGGACGGCCGGCCGGCGGATCAGCCTCAACCTCAGCGGCTCCACCATCAGCCAGGGCGACCTCTCGGTCGTCAACCCCGACGGCACCAACCTGGTGGCGCCCTCCCTCTTCACCACCAACGGGATCTTCCTCGACACGAAGACGCTGCCCGCCACGGGCACCTACACCATCCTCGTCAACCCGCGCAGCTTCTACATCGGCAAGGCCACCCTGACCCTCTACGACGTGCCGCCCGACATCACCGGCTCGATCACCCCCGGCGGCGCTCCGGTCACGGTCACCCTGGCCGTCCCCGGCCAGAACGCCCTCCTCTCCTTCCCCGGCGTGGCCGGCTCCAGCTACACCCTGACCCTGAGCGCGGTGACCATCAGCCAGAGCGACGTCTCGGTGCTGAAACCCGATGGCACGAACCTCGTCAGCCCCACCTTTGTGAACACCAGCGGGAAGAAGATCAAGTTCACGGCCCCGACGACGGGCACGTACACGATCCTGGTGAACCCGCGCGGCGCCAGCACTGGCACGATGACGTTGAAGCTCTGAGCCGGGCCGGCCATGTGCCGGATGCGGCCCAGGGGCGTTCGCGGTCGTTCCAGCCGGCCGAGCTGGCGGCTGCGGCGCGCTCACCGTGGATACCATCACCGACGAGCGTAGCTGGCGGATTCCCGGGGCTACCGCCAGTGGTTTGCCCCGCCAGGTTGAGAGCATCCTGGCCGTCCGCCACGCTTGGCCTGGCCGTCCACACACGCTTGGCCTGGTCGTTGACGGCCGGCGCACCCTCGGCTAGACTCTAAATCCGACACGATTGATCGGAATTCAGGGACCGGACCCAGGGGAGAGCCAGCCACCGTGCGAACCGGCTACACGAGCAGCGGCGCCGTCCACTTCTCCACGCGGAGCGAGTACGGCGTGCGCCTCATGGTCGAGCTTGCGCGCCACCATGGCGAAGGGCCCATCAGCCTTGCCGACGTCGCCGAGCACGAGGACCTGCCGCGCCCGTACCTGGAGCAGCTCGTGGTGAGCCTGCGGGCGGCGGAGCTTGTCACGAGCACGCGCGGTGCCCGGGGCGGCTACCAGCTCACGCGTCCCCCGGAGGACATCCGCATGGGCGAGGTGCTCAAGGCTCTCGAAGGGCCGATCGCGCCAATGATCTGCGCCGCCGACGAGCCCGCCGACGAACACGGGCACTCGGATGCCTGCGGTCGGACGAGTTTCTGCACCGTGAACGTCCTGTGGGTGCGGGTGCGGGATGCGATCACCGGCGCAATCGACTCGCTCACCCTGGCCGACCTGGTCGCCCCGGTCCCCGGCGCCTCCGCTGCCCGGCTCGAGCCGGAGCTCATCCAGGTAGGCCGCAAGTCGCCATCCCGAACGCAGGTCACCGTCTGATGCCCGAACCCACACGCGCCCCCGCCCCCCGCGAGCGCCCCCGCCCCCACCAGCACCCCCGCCCCCGACAGCGTCCTCGTGATCCGGGACCTCCATGTCGTGCCCGTCGCGAACCGGGACCGCGAGATCCTCGCGGGCGTGGATCTCACCGTCCGCGCCGGCGAGGTGCACGCGATCATGGGCCCGAACGGCTCCGGCAAGACGACGCTGGCGTATGCGCTCATGGGGCACCCCGCATACGAGATCACGCAGGGCGAGGTGACCTGGAAGGGCCGGGACCTGCTTGCCCTCTCGCCCGACAAGCGCGCCCGCATGGGCGTCTTCCTCGCGTTCCAGTACCCGGTGGCGGTTCCCGGCCTGTCGGTGGCGAGCTTCCTGCGCACCGCGCTCAACGCCCGACGGCGAGGTCTCGAAGGGGAATCCGAGTTCGACCCGTCCGATCCCGCTCGTGGCGGCATCACCATGGGCGCCTTCCGCAAGCTCATGCGCGAGAAGATGGCCCTTCTCAAGCTCGAGGACGCCTTTGCCGCGCGGTACGTGAACGAGGGGTTCTCCGGCGGTGAGAAGAAGCGGCTCGAGATGCTCCAGATGGCCGTCCTGCAGCCGGAACTCGCCATCCTCGACGAGACCGACTCGGGGCTCGACATCGACGCGCTCCGGGTCGTTGCAGAAGGCGTGAACGCCCAGCTCAATCCCGATCTCGGCGTCCTCCTCATCACTCACTACCAGCGGCTCCTCGACTACATCAAACCGGACTTCGTGCATGTCCTCGCGCGCGGCCGGATCCTCCGATCGGGCGGGCGCGAGCTGGCGCTCGAGCTGGAGCGCGACGGCTACGTCCCGATCCTCCGGGAGGCGGGCTACGAGGACTACGTCGGCGACGAGGCAGCTCCCCCGCCGCTCGAGCCGGTCGCCGCCGGCATCTGAGCGGGACCCTGGAGAAGGACGGGACGCCATGGCGATCAGCCAGCGGGCCTCCACCGCGAAGTCAGCCCCACGGTCGAACGGGCCCGGCGCAACCGCGCCACCCGCCCCGCTCGCCCCGCTCGACCCGGTGGAACTGCGCCGGGACTTCCCCATCTTCGAGCGGGACTTCGACGGCCGTACTCTCGCGTATCTCGACAGCGCGGCAACCACGCTGAAGCCGCAGGCCGTCATCGACGCCGTCAGCGGCTACTACTCCCGGTACACGGCCAACGTGCACCGCGGGATCTACCGCACGGCCGAGGAGGCCACCGCCGCGTACGAGGGCGCGCGGGAGAAGACGGCCCGGTTCATCGGCGCGCCGAGCGCGCGCGAGATCGTCTTCGTCCGGAATGCGACCGAGGCCATCAACCTGGTTGCCTCTACGTGGGGGCGGCGATCCATCGGCCGTGGGGACACGATCGTCCTGACCGAGATGGAACACCATTCGAACCTCGTTCCCTGGCAGTTCCTGGCGCGCGACAAGGACGCCGACCTCGAGTTCGTCTCGATCGACTATGAGGGCCGCCTGGTTCAGGCGAGCTTCGACGCCCTCCTCCGAACGCGCCCGAAACTCGTCGCGTTCACCCACGTCTCGAACACGCTCGGGACGATCAACCCCGTGCGCTCCATGGTGGATCGCGCTCACGAGGTCGGGGCGCTCGTCCTCATCGATGGCGCGCAGGCGGTGCCCCACCTGCCGGTGGACATCGGCGCGCTGGACGCGGACTTCTACGTGTTCAGCGGCCACAAGATGCTCGGCCCCACCGGCTCCGGCGCTCTCTGGGCGCGCCGCGAGCTCCTCGAGGCCATGCCCCCGTACATGGGCGGGGGCGAGATGATCCGGGAGGTCCACCTGCGGTCCACGGAGTTCAACGACGTCCCCTGGAAGTTCGAGGCGGGGACCCCGGACATCGCCGCGGCCATTGGTCTGGGCGCGGCGGTCGACTATCTTGCCGGTCTCGGCATGGAGCGAGTTCGCGCGCACGAGCGTGCGCTCACGGCGTATGCGCTGGAGGTGCTCCACCGGGACGTGCCGGGGATCACGCTCTACGGCCCGCACGATCCGGATGCCCGGTCGGGCGTGGTCACCTTCAACCTCCCTGACATCCACCCGCACGACATCGCGAGCCTCCTGGACCGCGAGGCGATCGCGATCCGGGCGGGGCACCACTGCACCCAGCCGCTTCACGAGCGACTGAACGAGGCCGCCACCGCGCGCGCGAGCTTCAGCGTCTACAGCACGACCGACGAGATCGACCGCCTTGCGGCGGGCCTGCGCCGGGTGCAGGCGCTCTTCGACCGATGAGCCCGCGGCGGTCAAGCTCGCCGGTGAGTTCCTGCGGGCGATTGCGGAGCGGCCCCGGCTCGCTTGCGAACGTGCGCACGGCATTGCGATACTGAGCCCCGACATGGACGACCTGTACCGCGACGAGATCCTCGAGCATTACCGGCATCCGCACAACTTCGGCACCCTCGAGCAGCCGGATGTCGTGCAGGAGGGATCGAATCCCCTGTGCGGCGACCGGCTCACCCTGATGCTCCAGGTGGACGAAGGTGGGGTCATCCGAGACGTGGCGTTCACCGGGCGGGGCTGCGCGATCAGCCAGGCGTCGGCGTCGATGCTCACCGATCGGATCCGCGGGCTCACGCTTGACGACGTGGCCCGCATCGGCCGCGCCGACGTCCTCGACGATCTCGGCATCGAGATCAGCCCGGCACGGCTCAAGTGCGCGCTCCTGTCGATCGACACGCTCCGCCGCTCTCTCGATGGCCGCGTGGCCTGGCAGGCCAGCACCGAAGAGGACGACCCGTGATGCCCGCTCGCCCTTGCCGCAGGTACGGTCCCGGCTGCAGGTGTCAGGCGCCGGCCTGACCCCGCCGGCGTCCCCGTTCCGTCCCGACCGTCCCCATCGGGCGGCACCCACGATTCCTGGAGTACCAGACCCATGGCCAAGACCTTCAACGAGCTGATGCGGGAGGCTCGCGCCCAGGTGCGCGAGCTGTGGCCCGACGAGGCCCAGCATCTGGCGGGGGAGGGCGCGTACCTCATCGACATCCGTGAGCAGCACGAATGGGAGGAGGGCCATATCCCCGGGGCGATCCACGTCCCGCGCAGCTATCTCGAGATGGAGATCGAGAGTGCCGCGCCGCTGCGCGATCGGCCGATCATCCTCTACTGCGCGGCAGGCGTTCGCTCACTTCTCTCCGGCGCGCAGCTCCGGGCGATGGGCTATGCCGACCCGATCTCGATGGCGGGCGGCTTCGAGCTGTGGAAGACCGAGGGGCTGCCGTGGACGGCCCCGGTCGTCCTCACCGCGGAGCAGAAACGCCGGTACAGCCGGCATCTCCTGATCCCGGAGGTGGGTTCCGAGGGCCAGGCGCGGCTCCTGGGCTCGCGCGTCCTGTCGGTCGGCGCAGGGGGGCTGGGCTCCCCCGCTCTCCTCTACCTCGCCGCTGCGGGGGTCGGCACCCTCGGGATCGTCGACTTCGACGTGGTGGACGCCTCCAACCTCCAGCGCCAGGTCATCCACACCACGGAGCGGGTCGGTGTCAAGAAGACCGAGTCGGCCGCCATGACGATCAGGGCGTTGAACCCGGACGTCAACGTCGAGCTCCACGAGGAGATGCTCACGGCCGACAACGTGGACCGGCTCATCGCCGGCCACGACGTGATCGTCGACGGTACAGACACGTTCGAAACGCGCTACATCATCAACGACGCCGCGGTGCGGGCCGGGATCCCCGTGGTTCACGCGAGTGTGTTCCGCTTCGAGGGGCAGTTGACCGTCTTCAAGCCGTATCACGGCCCCTGCTACCGCTGCCTCTACCCGACGCCGCCGCCACCGGAGCTGGCCCCCGGATGCTCGGTCGCTGGCGTCCTCGGGGTTGTGCCGGGCGTCCTGGGCCTCCTCCAGGCCACCGAGACGATGAAGCTGCTCCTCGACATCGGCGATCCGCTCGTGGGGCGGCTGCTCCTCTGGGACGCTCTCGACGGAACGTTCGAGGAGCTGAAGCTGCGCCGCGACCCGAAATGCCCCGCGTGCGGCGAGCACGCCGGGAAAGGCATCGCGGCCGAGGCCGGCGCGGCGCATGCGTCTGTCGAGGCCGCCCCGCTGCGTCCACTCACGGTGACGCCGCTCGCCGTCAGCCCGCTCGAGAGGGAGCCATGAGCAAGGTCCGCATCCCGCCCGTGCTAAGGGCGCAGGCGGAGAACAACAAGCAGGTGGAGATCGACGGAGAGACCGTCGGCGCCGTCATCACCAGCCTCGTCGAGCGGTTCCCGGGCCTGCGCGAGCAGTTGCTGAACGCGGAGGGCGAGCTGAACCGGTTCGTCAACGTCTACGTCAGCGACCAGGACATCCGCTACCTGCAGGAGCTGGCGACGCCCGTCGCGGCCCACGATACCGTCGTCATTCTGCCGGCGATGGCGGGCGGAGCGCTGGCGGGCGGGGACCCGGCTGGCGGGGACCTGGCGGGCGGGGCCTGAGCCCCGCGCCGGTGCGAGCGAGTGCGGGCGACGTGACCGCAGACACGCGACCCGGAGGGACGTCGGGGTTGGCCGACCTCAGCACAGAAGCGCTCGAACGCCTGCGTCCGCACGCCCACGAGGGGGTGGGGCCCCATGGAGGGCGCTTTCCGTCGATCGTCGACGCCATCGGGCACACCCCGCTCGTCGAGATCCCGCGGGTCTGCCCGAACCCGAACGTCCGGATGTACGCCAAGCTCGAGGCGACGAACCCGACCGGCTCGGTGAAGGACCGCATCGCCAAATACCTCATCGACGATCTGGAGCGGAGCGGCCGCCTCACGCCGGAGTCGATCATCATCGAGCCGACGAGCGGGAACACCGGGATCGCCCTCGCCATGATCGCCCGTCGCAAGGGCTACCGGGTGGCGGCGGTCCTGCCCGACAACGTGACCCCCGAACGCCGGCAGCTCCTCGCGCTCTTCGGGGCGGAGGTCATCGACTCGCCCGGTGCGAAGGGCTCGAACGGCGCGGTCGAAATGGCGAAGTACCTGGTCGAGAAGGACGAGCGGTTCGTCATGCCCTACCAGTACGGCAACCCGGCGAACCCGCTGGCCCATTACGAGACCACCGGGCCGGAGATCATCGCCGACTGCCCGGAGGTGGATGTTTTCGTGGCCGGGATCGGCACAGGGGGCACCATCACGGGCGTCGGGCGGCGGCTCCGCGAGCACAACCCGGACGTGCGCATCTACGCTGCCGAGCCCATGCCCGGGGACAACGTCCAGGGGCTGCGCTCGATGGACGAGGGCTTCGTCCCGGAGGTGTTCGACGCGTCGATCCTGAACGGCCGGTTCCTCGTCTCGAACGCCGACGCGGTGGAGGCCCTGCGCGAGCTGACGTTCCGCGAGGGGATCTTCGCCGGGGTGTCCTCGGGAGCCGCGATCGTCGCCGCGGTCCGGGTGGCCCGCGAGATGACCCACGGCACGGTGGTCGTGCTGCTCGCCGATGGCGGTTGGAAGTACCTGTCGGGCGGGGTCTGGACGCGGGCGATCGCGGAGATGGAGAGCGACCTCGAGTCGCGTCACTGGTGGTGAGCGAAGGCGATCCGACAGCCGCGCGCGCCGCTGGTCCGCCGACGGCCTCTCGTCCGGCGGTCCTGCCCGCCGCTCTCCGCGACGAGCTCGTGGCGTGGGCCCGCGCCGGCTACCCCAACGAGGCCTGGGGGATCGTCGTCGGCACGGCCCCGCACGAGGCCGGTGGGGCGGCGCTTCGCTTCTATCCCATGACGAATGCCGCGGCCTCGCCCTACCGCTACAAGGACGATCCGCAGGAACAGCTCCGCGTTGTGCTCGCTGTCGACGACGCCGGCGAGGCCGTCTGGGGCATCTTCCACTCGCACGTCCGCTCGCCGGCCGAGCCCTCTCCGACGGATGTCTCGCTCGCGTTCTACCCCGACGCTCTCTACCTCATCTGCTCGTTGGCTGACATGGCCGCGCCGGGCGTGCGCGCCTGGTCGATCCGGGATGGCGCAGTGGCCGAGGTGTCGCTCGAGTCCGGCTGAGCGGCCACTTGTCGCTGGCCCGCGGACGGTGATATGCTGTCACTGACATGTCAGTCAGGATGTCAGTCCCGGAGGCGGCCCGCGCGCTCGGCGTCACCGAGCGCACCGTCTGGCGCCGCATTCGATCCGGCCGGCTCGAGACGGAGCGCGAGGGCCGCCGGCTCTACGTGCGGATCCCGGGGGGTACCCTCTGGCCGGGCAGGTCCGCGGAGAGGCGCCCGGGGAGACTACCCTCTCGGAGGCGCTCGCGGAGTACTCGGCGTCCGTGGCTGGACCCTCGGCCGATGCGGCACGACCGGGATCGGTGCCGGCCTGGATGACCCGCCAGTCGTTCATCGGCATGAAGCCGGGTCCGTGGCCCTACACGGAGGAGAAGATCAGGGAACGCCAGCGGATCGAGCTGGAACAGGAACGCGAGCAACTGAAGCGCGCCTTCGAGGCCATGGATCGCATCCACGCCGATCTCAAGCCGTGGCCGCCCGGGTACGACTTCGAGCGGTTCCTCCGGGAGTGGAAGGACGAAGACCGCGCGTGGGAGGGCCTGCTCCGTGGCGAGCGTGCCATTCGAGCCCGCAATCGTCGCCGTCGACAGTAGCGTCGTCCTCGCGGCGGTCTTCAACGACGAGGGTCTGCGGGAGTACGCCCTGACGCTGCGCGCCGACATCGTCGCCGGCCGTCTCCGCCCCGTGACCGCGGCGCCGTTCCCGTTCGAGATCCGCAGCGCACTGTCCAGAGGAGCGCGGCGCGGGCGGATCACCTGGGAACAGGTCGAGGCCGAGATCCGGGCCCTGTCCAGGCTCGGGGCGGTGCCCATGGCTCCGCCGTCCGATGAAGATCTGCTCCCGCTCTGCCGAGACCACGGCCTCTCGTGGGCGGACGCTCACTGGGTCCTCGCGGCCGCCCAGCTTCGCATCCCCCTCGTCACGGCCGACCGTCGCCTCGCCACGGCGGTCCCGCCGGAGGTGGCGTGGGTCGAGTGGCTTGGGGATCGGCCGCTCGACGGGGAAGCGGCTGCGGACTGAGCGAGGATGCCTCGGGCTACACCCACTCCCGCCCGGTCAGCACGGCCACGCACGCACGGGCCACGATGATCTCCTCGTTCGTGGGCACCACGAGCACGGCCGTGCGCGCCCCCTCGCGCGAGATGACCGCTTCCACGCGCCGGGCCGCCCTGTTGCGCGCCTCGTCCAGTTCCACCCCGAGGAACTCGAGCCCCTCGCAGATCTGCGCGCGCATCTCAACGCCGTTCTCGCCGATGCCGCCGGAGAAGGCGATCGCGTCGAGCCCGCCCATGGCGGCCGCGTATGCGCCGATGTACTTCTTCACCTCGTAGGCGAAGGCGTCGAGGGCCAGGCGGGCCCGGTCGTTGCCGGCCGCCGCGGCCTCCTCGAGGTCGCGCATGTCGCCGCTCACCCCGGAGATGCCCTTGAGTCCGCCGTTCGTCGTCAGCGCCTTGACCACGCCGGCGGCGTCCAGGCCCTCACGCTCCTGGATGAACGGGATGACGAAGGGGTCGAAGTCGCCGCTGCGCGACGACATCGGCACTCCGGCCTGGGTGGTGAGGCCCATGCTCGTGTCGATCGAGCGGCCGTCCTTCACCGCGCAGACGGACGAGCTGCCGCCAAGGTGGCAGGCGACGAGCCGCAGCCCGGCCGCGGGACGACCAAGGAGCGCGGGAATGCGCTCGGAGACGTAGCGCAGCGAAGCCCCGTGGTAGCCGTAGCGCCGAACGCCGTACTTCTCGTACCACTCGTAGGGAACGCTGTAGATCCAGGCGTAGTCGGGGATGTCGCGGTGGAACGTCGTCTCGAACAGGCCGATCCGGGGGATCGCCGGGGCCAGCCGCTCGAAGATGCGGATCGCGGCCAGGTACGGCGGGTTGTGCGCGGGGAGGACCGGGTTGTACTCCTCCATGGCGCGGAGGACGGGCTCGTCCAGGCGGACCGCGCCGGTCACCCCTCGTGCGCCGACCACCTTGAACCCCACGGCAGCGACCTCGTCGAGGCTCCGGATCACACCCACGGCCGGGTCGGGGTCCTGGAGGAGGGCGAGCATCTCGGCCACGGCGGCGCTGTGGTCCGGGGCGTGGATCTCTTGGTGACTTCCGCATGACCCGCCGCCTGGTGGCGCATCGGCGAGGCGGCGGCGCCCACGCGCTCCACGCCCGCCCTTCGCCAGCGTGGTCTCGCCGTCCATCTCGATGAGCTGGTACTTGAGCGACGTGCTCCCAACGTTGCAGATCAGGACCTTCATGGCTGGCCAATGGTAGCGGCCGCTCACCGGGTCCGGTCGCCGTCCCGGTGGCCCGGGGTCCTGCATCCCTCCCGGCGGCTCGGGCTTCGCTTCCTCACCCGACATCAGCCTCGGCCACTTCGGGCACCAGCGGGATTTCCTGCTGCCCTAGTGCGATGTGCTTCAGGTTGCGCGCAAACGCGATGCCGCACGCCAGCGCGAACTTCGCCAGCATGTCGCCCCAGATGATGCGGACGATCATCGCCCAGTCGAACACTCCCGCGAATGCCACCACCGTGAAGATCGCGCTGTCCAGCGGCGCGCTGACCGCGTTGCTCCGCAACACGCGGCCCATCCAGGTGCGCCGCAGGTTTCGGTGGTACACCTCCGTGTCCGCCGCCTCCGCCAGGCAGATGGCAAGGAAGGAAGCGAACACGATTCGCCACTCAACGCCCATCAGCCCGCTCGTCACGAACAGGTTGAAGAGGGCCGCCGTTCCGATCATCACGTACACCGGCCGGCGGCCGTACCCTGCCCGGACGCTCACCTCGTGCACCCAGTCGCGCAACACGAACGTGGCCGCGAACGTGATCGTGCCCACCGACAGCAGCCCGTACGCCGGCAGCTCGATGAATGTCGTCGCCAGCAGGTTGCTGACGGCGACCACCGCCGTGTACAAGGCGATGTAGAGCGCGAGCCTCGCCTTCGCACTCACGCCGTCCGCCCTCCCGCATCGTGGTGGGTGCCGGCCCCGGCGTGGTGCCGCGCTGCGATGGCGGCGAGTTCGTCAGGGGTCATGCGGTCAGTCGCGTCGCGAGAGCCAGGTCACGGTGATCCTCCTTCGGTGCCGCTGGGCGTCAGTGCCGCTCGGGCTCAGCGCCGCTCGGGCTCAGCGCCGCTCGGCGGCAAGCGCTCCGACCCGCTCGATGAAGCGCTCCAAGAATGCCGGGATGTCGGCCTCGACGGCGATGTCCAGGTTGGCCGGACGACCCCACGTGCGGCGCCAGTCCGTCACGGTCTCGCCGGCCGTCAGCGTGCCTCCGAGTTCCACGTCCACCGCGAGTGCCTCGCTTCGCACCAGCCCCGGGTCGAGCGCCGCCGCGAGCGCCAGCGGATCGTGGATGAAGGCCCCGTAGAAGCCGTCGTAGCGCGAGTGGAACTCCATGTAGAAGCCGAGAGCGGAGCGGAGGTACCGGACGATGGGATTCGCGCCCGGCGGCGAGGCCAGCGAGTCCGCTCCCGCCCGGTGCGCGAGCTGCTCGAGGTGGTCCGGGGTGAGCTTTGCCCGCTCGGTGACATCGAGCCCGAGGGCCAGCGGGCGGGGAGCCAGCCCGTGGGCCTCCCGAGCCGCCTGCACGTGAGGGTCGCCGAAGGCGCGGAAGACGACCCGGGCGGCCTCGGGGTCCACGGCCACGTTCCACTCGGAGGTCGGAGCGGTGTTCCCCGGGGAGCGGTAGCTGCCGCCCATGATCACGAGGCGGCGCAGGTGGCCCGGCAGTTCGGGGTGCCGGAGGACTGCCACGGCCGCGTTCGTCAGCGGCCCCAGGGTGACGAGGGTGACCTCACCCGGCCGGCGCGCGGCCTCTTCCGCGATCATGTCCGCCGAGTGGCGCGGGGAGAGCCCCATCCTCGCGGCCGGGAGCACGGCATACCCGATCCCCCGCGGCCCGTGCGTCTCCGGCGCCGTCACCAGGTCCCGGACGAGCGGTACCTCGCGACCCAGCGCGACCTCGACATCGTCGCGACCGGCCAGCTCCAGCACGGCCCGCGTGTTCTCGGCGACCTGCCGCGCGTCGATGTTGCCCGCCGTGCACCCGACCCCGACCAGCTCCACCTCGGGCGAGGCGCAGGCGTACAGCAGGGCGAGGCTGTCGTCGATCCCGGTGTCGACGTCGAGGATGATCGGGACGCGTCCGCCCGCGGAATCCGGCATAGTGGGCATGATGCCACCGCCGCGTGCGCGCGGTCTGGACATCCACCGGTGGCGAGCATGCCGAACCGGACGTTGGTGCGTCAGGACCGACCCGTTGCCGCGTGACAGGGAGCTGCAGCAGAGATGGACTCAAGCCCGACCACGACACCCCGGCCCTCCGCCCTGCAGGAGGGTGGCGCCCTCGCAGCCTGGCACGCGCAGCCGGGATCTGACGTCCTGGACGCCACAGGCTCCGCTCCCGGCGGGCTGACGGATGCCGAGGCGCGCTCCCGCCTCGCCCGGCACGGACCGAACACCCTTCCGAGGGTCGAGGGGGCAGGCCCGTTCCTCATCTTCTGGCGCCAGCTGAACAACCCGTTGATCTGGGTGCTCATCGGCGCCGCGGCGATCGCGCTCCTCCTCGGGAAGGTGACCGACGGGCTCATCGTGCTCGCCGCGGTGGCCCTCAACACCCTCATCGGGTTCGTCCAGGAATACCGCGCGAGCCGCGCGATCGAGGCCCTCGCGTCCATGGTCCCCGAGGAGTGCACGATCGTGCGCGAGGGAGGACGCCGCCGCGTGCCGGTGTCCGAGGTCGTCCCCGGCGACATCTTCATCGTCAGCTCCGGTGACCGCATCCCGGCCGATGCGAGGCTCCTCGAGGCGCGCGGGCTACGCGTGGACGAGTCGGCCCTCACCGGCGAATCGCTCCCCGTGGACAAGGCGGTCGACGCGGTCGAGGAGGATGCCGACCTGGCCGATCGCGTCGGGATGACCTACGGCGGGACCCTCGTGTCTTCGGGCACCGGCCGCGCGGTCGTCGTCGCCACAGGCGCGGGGACCGAGCTGGGTCGTATCTCCTCGATGCTCCGCGAGACGGTCGACCTCGAGACGCCGCTGACCCACGCCCTGGGTGTGATCGGCCGGCTCATCGCCGTCGCCATCCTGGTCGTCTCGGTGGTCATGCTCGCGATCGGGACAGTCCGGGCCGTGAGCAACGGCGCCGAGCCGCTGGCCGCCCTGAGCGACTCCGCCGTCTTCGCCATCGCGCTCGCCGTCGGCTCCATCCCGGAAGGCCTGCCGGCCATCGTGACCATCGCCCTCGCCATCGGGGTCCAGCGCATGGCACGCCGCCGGGCGGTGATCCGGCGGCTGCCGGCGGTCGAGACGCTGGGCAGCACGACGGTCATCTGCTCGGACAAGACCGGGACCCTGACCCGCAACGAGATGACGGTGCAGGAGATCTGGACACCCACGGCGATCGTGCGGGTGAGCGGCGTCGGGTATCGCCCCGAGGGGGCGTTCGAGGTGGACGGAGCCACGCTCCCGGAGGTCTCGGGCGACCTGCGCGACCTGCTGCTGGATGGAGCGCTCTGCAGCGATGCGTCGCTGCACGGGGACGGCGACACGTGGACGATCACGGGCGATCCCACCGAAGGCGCGTTGGTCGTGGCGGCCGAGAAGGCGGGGGTCAGGGTCGATGCGGCCCGACAGGAGTACCACCGCTCCGACGTGATCCCCTTCGAGTCGGAGCACCAGTACATGGCGGTGCTGGTGGGCAGGCCCGATGGCGGGCGCCGCATCGTCATGAAGGGCGCGCCGGAGACGATCCTGGCGCGATGCACGGACCCCCCCGTCGACGACGTCGCCTTCCACGCCGAGGTGGACCGGCTCGCCGCCCAGGGGATGCGGGTGCTCGCGGTGGCGCACCGCGAACCGATCACCGGCACCGGGCCTGCCCCCGCGACGCTCGGCCCCGGGGACGTGGGCGCCGGGTTCGAGCTGGACGGCCTCATCGGGATGATCGATCCGCCGCGGCCGGAGGCAGTCGCCGCCGTCGCCGCCTGCCGGGACGCCGGGATCACCGTCAAGATGATCACCGGAGACCACGCCGCCACGGCAGAGGCGATCGGCGAACAGCTCGGCCTGGGTTCCGCCGGGCCGGCCGTGACCGGTGCCCGGCTGGCGGCGCTCGACGTCGGCGAGCTCCGGCGCGTCGCGTCCACCGCGAACGTCTTTGCTCGGGTCGCGCCGGAGCACAAGCTGGGCCTCGTGCGGGCCCTCCAGGCCGAGGGTCAGGTCGTCGCCATGACCGGCGACGGCGTGAACGACGCACCGGCCCTCCGGCAGGCGAACATCGGCGTCGCAATGGGCATCACCGGCACTGCCGTCTCGCGGGAGGCCGCGGACGTCGTGCTGACCGACGACAACTTCGCCACCATCGCGGCGGCCGTGGAGGAGGGGCGGCGCGTCTACGACAACCTGGTGAAGGCCCTGGCGTTCATCCTGCCGACCAACCTGAGCCTCGGCCTGATCTTCGTGATCGCGGTCGCCTTCTTCCCGTTCGACGAGTTCACGCAGGAGCTGCTCCTCCCCATGCAGCCCGCCCAGCTGCTCTGGATCAACATGGCGACGTCGGTGGCCCTCGGGCTGCCGCTCGCGTTCGAGGCGAAGGAGCCGAACGTGATGCGTCGCCCGCCGCGCGCGCCCGATGCGCCGATCCTCGGACGGGTGGTCATCGTCCGTACGGCCCTCGCCGCCGTTGTCATGGCCGCCGGCGCAATCGGCCTCTTCATCTACGAGTACTTCCACGTCGTCGAGTCGGGCGTCTCGGACGCGGTCGCCCTTGGCGAGGCGCAGACCATGGCGGTCACCACGGTGGTCGCGTTCCAGGTGTTCTACCTGCTGAACAGCCGATCGCTCGACCACTCGCTCCTCGAGATCGGTCTCTTCAGCAACTGGACCGTCTGGGCCGGGATCGGCGCGCTGGCAGCGCTTCAGCTGGGCTTCGTCTACCTGCCCTTCATGAACGCGCTCTTCGGGACCGTGCCGCTGCCGGTCCCTGACCTCCTCCTGGCGATCGCCGTCGGCGTGACGATCCTTCCCGTGATCAGCGCGGAGAAGTGGGTCCGCTCCCGCCTGGCGGCCCGCCGGGCCAGAGCCACGACGCGACCAGGGTGAGGCCGAGGATCCCCGCCGACGACGGCGAGCGACACGAGCGGGTCTACGTAGACCACCCCGTCGAGGATCATCTTGACCCCGACGTAAGAAGGGTGGCGATCAGCCCTTCCGCCAGAAACGGTACCGGTCCCGCAAGTCCTCGGCCACGAAGTAGAGCGCCCGCAGGCGCGATCGTCGCGAGGATGTTCGCGGTGAAGAGGACGAACGGCTCGGGGCTGACCGCGTAGAAGCCCGGCCAGCGAGTCGACCGAGAAGAAGAGGTCGGCGACCTCGATCGCACACGAGCGCCAGGACCAGCGGCGTGATCACGAGCCGGCCGTCCACGCGGGCGACGAAACGGTCCCCTGGAAGTGCCGAGATGGGGGCACGTGTCCGGCGACCCAAGGCAGACCGCCGCGAGATGCCGCAGCGGCGTCGTGGCGCACCGTCGTGAGTCTGGACTGCGCCAGGCGGATCCGCGATGGCGACCAGGAACACGCCGAAGAGCGGGACCACCCACCCGTGGCGGCGACCAGCGGCCGTCCCCGGCGAGGATAGGACGAGCGAGCCGGATCGCGAGGCGAGGGCACGCCCCAGAAGAGGCACGCGCCGCTCGTCGCTCGCGCGGCACCGCGAACGCCCCCGAAGATGAGGGCGAACACGAAGACGTGGCCCATGTCGAGCGACTTGAGGTAGGCGGTGGCGTATTCAATTCCGGCTGTCCGGCCCAGCCAAGCCGGCGATCGGCGAGGCCCACCACCACCGCCGCCCCGAACCACAGCAGGCCGAGCGCCTCGGCCTCGCGGAGCCGCACGACGTGCACCGCGCGCGGCGAAACGCAGCCACTCGACGAGCAGCAGCGCGGCCATGTAGACGAAGAGCCCGAGCCAGGCGACGAGGGGCACAGTCTCCACGGTGCGGGCTAGGCTGAGTCAGGCACTTGCTGTCAAACCACAGGCGACATCGGTTGAATGGCGCGCGCTCGGCGAGAGCGTTGTGAAACCCCGCTTTCCTACCGTCTGCCCGGGGGCGGCCTAGAAGGTGATGACCTTGTCGGCCTCGATCGGTCCAGGCCGTCAGCTCGGCCATGTTCGAGCGGTGCACGCCCTCGACGAGGTCCTCGTCGCGCATGCCGCGGGCCTCCATGCAGGTCCCGCAGGCGCCGATCTCCACGCCCTTGTTCGCGATGCCCCTGATCATCCGCTCGAGGTTGTAGTAGCCCTCGGGCGTCGTCTGCCCCCGCTGGGCGCAGCGGATCGAATCGGCCATGAGGAAGACGCGAAGCGAGATCCCCTCCGATCGTGACAGGGTGGTGGCCAGCCGCAGGCCGTTGTATGAACGCTCGGTTCCGTACGGTGGATCGTTCACGATGATCAGGATCTTCTGCATGCCGCCAGCATAGTCCGGGCCGGGCACCGTAACATGCGTCGGGACGACCGCGCAGGTCCCGAGCAGCCCTGTCCCGCGGCGCCCGTCAGCCGTCCCCGCCCCCAGTGCGGCAACATGACCAGCGCGAAGGAACCGCCGCCGATGAATCCAGTCAGCCGCGACGCCCCGACCCCGATTGCCGTCACCGTCATCCCCGGCGACGGCGTGGGGCCGGAGGTCGTGCTGTCGGCCCGGCGCATCATCGACGCCGCCGACGTGGCGATCGCCTGGGAGGAGCATCCCGCCGGTGCCGAGGTCTTCCGCCGGGGCGACTCGTCCGGGGTGCCCGCCGAGACGCGGGCGTCGATCGAGCGGACGCGCGTCGTGCTCAAGGGACCACTGGAGACGCCGGTCGGCTTTGGCGAGAAGAGCGCGAACGTCACCCTTCGCAAGCTCTTCGAGACCTATGCGAACGTGCGGCCCGCGCGCGAGCTGCCGGGCGTGCCCACGCGTTACGCGGGCGAGGGGATCGACTTCATCGTCGTCCGCGAGAACCTGGAGGACCTCTACGCCGGCATCGAGCACATGGAGACGCCCGACGTCGCGCAGACGCTCAAGATCATCACCCGGACCGGGACCGAGAAGATCGTTCGGTACGCCTTCGACCTGGCCCGGCGGGAGGGCCGCCGGAAGGTCACCTGCGCCACGAAGGCGAACATCATGAAGCTGGCCGACGGCCTCTTCAAACGGGTCTTCGAAGAGCTGGCGCCCGAGTACCCGGAGGTCGAGGCCGAGCACCTCATCATCGACAACGTCGCCCACCAGATGGTCAAGAACCCGGCCCAGTTCGACGTCGTCGTCACGTCGAATCTCTACGGCGACATCATCAGCGACCTCGCCTCCGGGTTGGTCGGCGGGCTCGGTTTCGCCAGCTCCGGCAACTACGGCGACGACGTGGCGATCTTCGAGGCGGTGCACGGCTCGGCCCCGAAGTACGCCGGCAAGGACGTCATCAACCCCACCGCGCTCATTCTGTCGTCGGTGCTGATGCTGCGACACCTGGCTCTGAGCGAGGCCGCCGACCGGGTCGAGAACGCCGTGCTGGTAACGCTCGAGGAGGGGAAACACGCGACCCGCGACCTGCTGTCGCAGGCCGGCGCCGACGTGAGCACCGCGACGTCCACGACGGCGTACACGGACGCGATCATCGGGAACCTGGGGCGGCTGCCGGCGACGGTGCCGCCGCGGGTCACGGCCCGGCACGAGCGACCCGCGGGCGCGACAGCCGGAGCGGCGGTTGCGGGAGCGGCCGGCGAACCGACCGGCGGACGGGCCGGAGGCGTGGCGCGGACCCTTGTCGGGGTGGACATCTTCATCGAGACGGCGCTCACGGCCGAGGAGCTGGGACGCGACGTCGCGCCGCTCGCCGGCGACTCGTTCTTCCTCGAGATGGTGGACAGCCGCGGGACGAAGCTCTATCCATCGACGGGGCTGCGGGCGGAGAGCGTCGGCTGGTACCGCTGCCGGTTCGTGGCCCAGGGTTCCAGGGTGACCGACGCGGAGATCCGCTCCCTCCTCGGCAATGTCGCCACGCGGCACAACTGGACGCACGTCGAGAAGCTTCAGCTGTTCGACGGCGAGCCGGGCTTCACGAAGGCGCAGGGACAGTGATGGGCGGGGGCGGGCCGCTCGTCGGAATACTCATGGGCAGCCGTTCCGACATGGCCGTGATGGAGAAGGCCGCGGCGCTGCTCGAAGAGCTCGAGATCCCCAGCGAGACACGCGTCATGTCCGCTCACCGGACGCCGGGGCTGGTCGCGGACTACGCGTCCGGGGCGGCCGGGCGTGGGCTGCGCGTCATCATCGCCGGGGCCGGCGGCGCCGCGCACCTCGCGGGGGTCGTCGCAGGCCAGACGCTCCTGCCGGTGATCGGCGTGCCCATCCCGACGCAAGTGGCGGGGGGCCTCGATTCGCTGCTCTCGATCGTGCAGATGCCACGCGGCGTTCCGGTCGCGACCGTGGCCATAGGGGGCGCGGAGAACGCCGCGCTCCTCGCGGCCGAGATCCTCGCGCTCGGGGACGCCGCACTGGGGGCCCGGCTCTCCACCTACCGTGAACGGCAGGCGCGCGCCATCCTCGAGGACCCGTCGAACCAGGGCGGCGCGACCGGCTGACCGTCGGGCGGACTTGCCCGATCCTGCTCGCGGCGTACACTCGGGCCATGGAGCCTCCGAGCGGCAGCGGCATCCCCGCGTGGCTCGCCGCCACCCTCAACTACTGCACGCGGTGCGGCGCGCCGCTCCGGCTGACGCAGGTCGAGGACGAGGAGCGGGAGCGCCTGCTGTGCACCGACTGCGGGTACATCGCCTACGTGAACCCCCGCCTCGTCGTGACCACCATCCCTGTGACCGATGCGGGCGAAGTCGTTCTCCTGCGACGCGGTATCGAGCCGGGGCTCGGCAGCTGGGCGCAGCCCGGCGGCTTCCTCGAGATCGACGAGACCGTGCATGAAGGCGCGGTACGGGAGACGCTCGAGGAGATCGGCCTGGTCGTGGAACCGGGCGACATCATCGGGCTTTACAGCCGCCCGGAGGCAGCGGTGGTCGTACTGGCCTTCGAGGCGCGCATCGCGAGGGGAGAAGTCCGCACCAGCCCCGAGGCGCTCGAGGTACGGGCCTTCCGACCGGAGGCGATCCCCTGGCAGGACATCGCGTTCCGGACGACGACCTGGGCGCTGCGCGACTGGCTCCGCCGCCGCCACCCCGAGCTGCACCCGGACCTGCGGGGGCCGCTGCCGCGCTGAGCTACGGCGGCGGGGGCGCACCTCGCGGAAGGCGTCGCGGCGGACTTGCCTGGCGGCGAGGGTCCCCTCTGATCTAGAGCCCGGTCTTGATCGGCAGTCCGGCCGACTCCCAGGCGCGGATCCCGCCCTCCACGCTGGTGACCGCCGGGAAGCCGGCTCCCAGGAGGATGTCGCGCCCGGCGGCGCTGCGGTTGCCGGACCGGCAGATGACGACGACCGGACGGTCGCGCGGCACTTCGCTGACCCGCGCCGGGAGCTGGTCGAGCGGGATGAGCGTTGCGCCCGGAACGTGTCCGTCGACCCACTCCGAGGCCTGCCGCACGTCGAGGACGAACGCACCCTGGTCTCGCAGCGCGGCCGCCTCCTGGGGGGTGACCTGCGCCGGGAGGGCGGCGAGCGAAGATGGCGCGAGAGGCGTCGCATTCGCGAGCGTCGGGACGGCGCGGTCGCGGGGGCGGCCGTCGCGGCCTGCGTGGCCGCCGGCAGGGTCGAGACCGGCGGCGCGACCGCGGGTGCGGACTGCGAGGCGCACGCGGCCAGCCCGAACAAGAGCGCCGCCAGGAGCGAAACGAAGAGCGGGGCGGGGCGGATGCGACCTTCCATGTGACGTGCAACTGTAACGGATCGGGGCTCGATCACTCCCGGCAGCCGTAGACTGGGCCGGCCATGGACGCCTCACACGGAGCGATGTCCCCGCAGTCCGGCGGACGGCGGCGGTGGACGCCGCGCTGTTGTCCTTGTCCACAACCCGGTCGCGCCCTACTCCCGCGCCCTCCGGGTCGCGCGGTCGCTTGCCGCCGAGGGCTGGGAGGTGCTCATCGCCGGGCTCGCCCGGCCCGACCTGCCCGAAGACGATCGCGATGGCGACGTGCGGATCGTCCGGGTCGCGCCGGCGGGCTCACTGGCGCGTTTCGTGGTCGCTCCGGGAGGCCGCCGCGCCCGGCTCGTGGCGGCGCTCGACCGGATCGTCGGGCGCATGGGCCGGGCGCTCGCGCGCGTGCCCGGCCTGGGATTCCTCCGCGCGGCGCGCACGCCCACCCCGCGGCGCATCCTCGGTGTCCTGCGCTGGCCGCTCCCCGCGCGCGCCTGGACGGCGGGACTCGCCGGGGTCCTTCCGCCCGCCGACGTCTACCACGCCTGCGGGGTCGCCGCCCTGGTGGCCGCGTCGAACCTGGCGGCCCGTGCCCGGCAACAGGGGCGGGCCGGCCTTGTCGTCTACGACGTGATCGACCTCTTCCTCGAGGGCAACCGCTACGCGACGATGCCGCGTCCGCTCAGGGGACGGTACGCGCACCTCGAGGGGGACCTCGTCGAGCGCGCGGACGCCGTCGTCACCGTGAACGAGGTGATCGCGGACGAGCTTGCCATGCGCTGGAGGCTTCGCGACCTGCCGGTGGTCCTCCGCAACTGCCCGCCGTGGGCTCCCCCACCCGCCAGCCCACGACTGCTTCGCGACGCGACGGGATTGCCCGAGGGCACACGGCTCGTCCTGTTCCTTGGCGCCCTGGGCCCCGACCGCGGGCTGCTCGAGGCGGGCGAGGCGGTCCTGCGGGTCCCCGACGCCGCCTTCGTGGCGCTGGGCTTCGGCCCCTGGTTCGAGAAGCTCCGTGCCCGCGACACCGACCCGAGGTTCGTCGGTCGCCATGTGACCCTTCCCGCAGTCCATCCCGACGAGGTGCGGGATTGGGCTGCAGGGGCCGACGCCATGATCGTTGCCGTGCCCGGCGATTCGCTCAACCAGCGTCTCTCGACACCGAACAAGTTCTGGGAGGGGCTCACGGCCGGCGTCCCGCTCGTGGTCGGGAGGGATCTCGCGGTCATGCGGCGGATCGTCGAGGAGCACGATCTGGGCGCGGTGGCCGACCCGCGTGACCCGGAAGACCTCGCGGCAGCGCTCCGCGCCGTGCTGGACGCGCCGCCGACCATCCGCGAGGCGCGGCGGGAGCGCGCACTCGGGCTTGCCCGCACGAGGTACCGCTGGGATGTCGAGGTCCGGGACTACCTGGCGCTCACGGAAGGACTCGTGCCAGGTGCACCATCAGGACCGGAAACGGCCCCGGCCAAAGGCGAGCCGGGGGCGATGCGCTAGACTTTCACGCCGGTCCCCGTCGATGGGCTCGCCCGTGCCGGCGGGCCACGGAACCACGAGACGGAACCGCCACCTGCCATGAGGAGCGACCGGTCCACCATGACCTTCCGTGCCAAGCCCGTCAGTCCCAAGCGCCGTCGCACACAGCGGGAGGGCGATGCGCGCCAGCAGCTCTACGTCACGATCGGCTTCATCGCGCTCATCATCCTTGCCCTGGTCATCCTCGCCGGCGCCGTCGCGGTCACCTACTACAACGATCACTGGCGGGCCATCGCGCGGGTGGATGGCGCGGACGTCTCGATCGACCAGTGGAATGACCGCCAGAAGGTCGAGGAGTACCGACTCGCCGAAGTCGACGACCGGGTTCGCACCGCTGTGTCGTCCGGTCAGCTCGATTCCACCACGGCGAGCCAGCAGCTCCAGCTCATCCAGGACGCGGCCGGCAAGATCCCCGAGCGAGCACTCGACGCGCTGATCGACGCGCGGGTCCAGGCCCGGCTTGCCCAGGAAGCGGGGATCGCGGTGACCGACGCCGACGTCGATGCAGCGCTCGCAGAAGAGGCCACGACTGCCGAGCAACGCAAGGTTTCCATCGTGGCCGTCCAGCCGGAACTGGACGAGGGCGCCTCCTCGCCGACCGATGCCCAGCGGGCCGCGGCGAAGCAGAAAGCCGACGCCGCCCTCGCCGACCTGAAGGCCGGGAAGGCGTTCGACGAGGTGGCCAAGCAGTACAGCACCGACGCGAGCGGCCAGAGCGGGGGGAGTCTCGGCTACATCACGAAGTCCTACCCGGTCGATCCGGCCTTCGTTGAGGCCGTGTTCGCCCTGGCACTCAACGGCACCACCGAGGTGATCGAAGGAGCGGACGGCACGTACCGCGTCGGGCAGGTCACCGACATCGTCCCGTCAAGACAGGATGCGGGGCGGAATGACCGGATCAACCAGGCGGTCGGGCTGGGCACGTACCGAGAGGCCCTCCGCGCGGATGTCGTGCGGAAGCGGCTCCAGGAGCGGGTCGTGGCGGACGCGACCAGCGGCCAGAGCGAGCAGGTTCATGCCTCGGAGGTCTTCGTGGCCTACAGCGATACCGGCGAGACGTCGACCACCCCCGAGGTCCGGGCCTCCCACATCCTCTACTCGCCCAAGGACGATCCCCAGAACGCCTACACGCTGGACAAGGACGACCCGGCCTGGGAAGCCTCGAAGAAGGAGGCGGAGGCTGCCGTCCAGAAGCTGCAGGCGGAGACCGATCCGGAGAAGCGGGCCGCCCTGTTCGCCGAGCTGGCGAAGGCCGAGAGCGACGACACGTCATCCGGCGCCCAGGGGGGTGACCTTGGCTGGTTCTCCCAGGCCACCATGGTCCAGGAGTTCTCGGACGCCATCTTCGACAAGGCCCACGAGAAGTACGAGGTCATCGGCCCTGTCAAGACGCAGTTCGGCTACCACGTCATCCTCTACGTCGAGCAGCGAAAGCCGCCGCAGGAGCGGATCAAGGAGATCCAGGGCCAGCTCGCAGCCCAGGGCGCCGATTTTGCGGCCATCGCGAAGGCCAGCTCCGACGCGGCCGACGCGTCCAAGGGCGGCGACATGGGCTGGGTCGCCCGGCTGCAGCTGGAGAAGCTGGTCGAGGACGTCCTGTTCGGCCTCCAGGCAGGCCAGACGAGCGACATCATCACCCGCGACGACGGCTTCCACATCTACCGCGTGACCGAGCGACAGCAGCGTGCGCCCGATGCCGAGCAGGTCACGGCGCTGAAATCCTCGGCCTTCGATAACTGGTACACGCCGCGTCGTGACCAGGCGGACATCTGGCGCTCTCCCGAGGCCTTGGCCGCCGGTACCCAGGTCACCACGACACCGTAGGGTTGTGTCCACGGTGACGATGCGTCGGACTCCGCCGGGTGCGGTTCGGCGCGGCTGGTGGCCATGACCGGGATCGACGATCTCGTCGCGGAGGCGGGTCAGCGCCTCGGGATCGCGTGCGACGACGGGTACCAGGTGGCCCCTGCGGGCGCGCTCCAAGTCCGCGCGTTCGACCCTTCCTGGCCGCTGTTTGTGATCCCCGGCGATGCCGGCCGAAGTCCCGGCGGCGGCGCGGGTGCGGGCGCGGCAGCCGGCCCCGGGGCGGAGCCGGCCAGGTCCCCGGCGTTCGAGGCCCCGGTTCTTCCGGGGCGTAACGCGCGGGCCGGGGCTGCCGCGACCCTCCGGGACCTCTACCCCGGTTCGCACCCGGTCCTGGGGCTCGACGGAGCCGCCGACTCGACCGTCGGCGACGTCGATGACGCGACCCTTGCGGCCGGTCCCCACGTCCTGCCCCCGCTCGACCCCGAGTCGAACGTGGCGAGCCCGCACGGCCTCCCGTGGATCGTGGCTCGCCTGCGCGCGCCCGATGGCTGCCCGTGGGACCGCGAACAGACCCACCTGTCGCTCCGTCCGTTCCTCCTGGAGGAGGCGCACGAGGTCTACGACGCGCTTGAGAGCGGGTCCACGCCGGAGCTGGCCGGCGAGCTTGGCGATCTCCTCCTCCAGATTGTCTTGCACGCGCAGCACGCCGCGGAAGCGGGCGTCTTCGACCTGAGCGACGTGTACCGGGCCATCGCGGCGAAGATCGTGCGCCGCCACCCGCACGTGTTCGGCGACACGGAGGCCGCGACCGTCGGCCAGGTGCTCCGCAACTGGGAACAGATCAAGGCTACGGAGCGCGCGGCAGGGACCGAGCCGAGGAAGGGACCGGCGTCCGCGGAATCGCTGCCCGAGGCGTTCCAGGGGCTTGCCCGATCGCTTCCGGCCCTGGCCTACGCGCAGGAGATGCAGGCGCGCGCAGCGGCGCTCGGCTACGACTGGCCGGATGTCGAGGGCGTCATCGAGAAGCTCGAGGAGGAGGCGGTCGAGCTGCTCGAGGCGGAGGATGATGCCCAGCGAACCGAGGAGTTCGGTGACCTTCTCCTCGTGCTCGTGAACCTGGCTCGGAAGCTCAACATCGATGCCGAGGCCGCCCTGAGAGCCGGCAACCAGAAGTTCGCCCGCCGCTTCGCCCTCGTCGAGCGGTATGCTGCCGAACGCGGCCGCTCGCTCGACCGCATGACGTTCGAGGAGCTCGACGAGCTCTGGGACGCGGCCAAGGCCAAGGCAAACACCGAGCCGGTGGCCGGCGCACAGACAGAGGAGGGAGCATGACGATCGGGGCCCCACCCCTGCGGCACGATGGGCGCGCGCCCGGCCAGTTGCGCCCCGTGTCGCTCGAGCTCGGCGTGCAGAAATGGGCAGAGGGATCGTGCCTCATCCGGGTTGGCGACACCCACGTCATCTGCGCGGCGACCGTCGAGGACCGGGTCCCGCCTCACCTGCGCGGCAAGGGCATGGGCTGGGTGACCGGCGAGTACAGCATGCTCCCGCGCGCCACCTCCGACCGGACCCCGCGCGAGGTCGTCCGCGGGCAGATCGGCGGCCGGACGCACGAGATCCAGCGGCTCATCGGCCGCTCGCTGCGCGGCATCGTCGAGCTGGAGCGCCTGGCCGACCGGACCGTGACCGTGGACTGCGACGTGCTCCAGGCCGACGGCGGCACGCGCACCGCGTCGATCACCGGCGGGTACGTCGCGCTCGTCCTGGCGCTGCGGCGCTTCGGCCAGGAGGGGGCCGTGAGGTCCCAGATCGCGGCCGTCAGCGTCGGCATCGTTGACGGGGTCCCGGTGCTCGACCTGGACTACGAGGAGGACTCGTCTGCCCAGGTGGATTTCAACGTCGTGGGCACGAACGCGGCGACGTACGTCGAGGTCCAGGGCACGGCCGAAGGGCGGCCGTTCGACCGGGCCGCGATGGACGCCCTCCTCGCCCTCGCCGACCGCGGCCTCGAGCAGCTCTTCGCGGCGCAGTCCGAGGCGCTCGCTCGCTGAATGCCCGGAGATCGCGGGCAACAGGGACCGGGCGCGCGCACCCTCCTCGTCGCGACCCGCTCGCCGCACAAGCTGGCCGAGCTGCGGACGCTCCTCCACCTGCCGGGGACACGGCTGATCTCCCTCGACGACGCCGGCATCATCGAGGAGGCGGTCGAGGATGGCGCGACGTTCGATGACAACGCTGCCTTCAAAGCACGCTTCTACGCGACCCTGTCCGGCCTGCCGACGCTGGCCGACGACTCCGGGATCGAAGTAGATGCCCTCGATGGCGGCCCCGGCGTCCGTACCCGCCGGTTCGCCGGCGAGCGCGCCACGGACGAGGAGAACAACGCAAAGATGCTGGCCGAGCTGGCCGGCCTGCCGCCCGACCGGCGCACGGCCCGATACCGTTGCACGCTCGCGCTCGTCGAGCCGGGGGCCGGCGGCGCTGACGAGCAGCCGGTGACAATCCGGAGGGGTGCCTTCGAGGGGCGCATCGCGACCTCGCCGCGGGGAACCGGCGGCTTCGGCTACGATCCGATCTTCGAGCCGGACACCGAAAGACCGGGAGGCCGCACTGTCGGTCTCTTCGCGCCCGAGGAGAAGAACCGGGTCTCGCACCGAGCCCGGGCCGCCGCGGGCCATGCGCCGCGTCCTTCGCGTCCGCGGTTACTGAGGCAGCCCGGCCCGCCACCGCATGGGGCCACGGCGATCGCTCAGGAGAGGGCCAACGTGCCCCGGTCGCGAATGGCCCGCACTGGGCCCGACGGGCGGCACTCGCCGCACCCGGGAGGTGAGACGGACCATGCGGGCGGCGGCGCCCGCGAGGTGGTCGCTGTCCGCACGAAGGTGGCCGCCATCGGACGGGCCGTCGGCGTGGGCGAGGATTGTCGGGAGCCGGCGGCCAGGGCACGGAGCGAGAGGAACGGTCCGGTCGAGCGCGGCACAGGCCGGAAGGGACCCCGGCGGCGGTCGATCGGAGGCGCCGTGCCCCGACGCTTCCGCCTTGGCCAACTCCGGTGTGCGGTGGACGCCCACCAGCCGGGCAGGGCAGGGGACACGGACGCGGGAGCGGGCGGGTCTTGACAGAGGCAAGTTAGCATCGTAAAGTTGACACCGTCAGGATAGCCAGCGCGGGAGGTCCCGCGGACAGAGGCCAATGAGGCAAGCGGAGCAGGACCGAGAAGTCGGGCGGCGACGGCTACCACCACGGGAACCTCCGGGCGGCCTGCGTGGAGGCAGGTGTGCGCCTGGTGGAGGCCGGGGGGCCGGACGCGGTGACCATCCGCGGTGTCGCGCGGCTGGCCGGCGTTTCGCATACCGCCCCGCTCCATCACTTCCGGGACCGCCACGAACTGCTCGGTGCAGTGGCGGAGCGCGGGTTCGAGCTGCTGCTCGAACGCCTGGAAGCCTCCATCGACCGGTCCGAGACCTCGCCGGCCGCACTTCTCCGCGCCTACGGCCTCGCCTACGTCGACCACGCGGTCCACCACCCCGGGATCTTCATTCTCATGTTCTCCGCGTCCGGCGGCGCTCCCGGGGAGGGTGCGTACCGGCGGCTGATCGACCTTTGCGCCGACGCCCAGCGAGCAGGCGAGCTGCAGGGTACCGACCCGGTCCGCCTGGCCCGCCTGCTCTGGAGCACCGTCCACGGGCTCGCGACGCTCTACGGTTCGGCGAGCCTGGCCACGGGTCTCGCCGGCGGTCAGCCCCAGACGGCGCGCGAAACCGCGGAGGCGGCGCTTGACGACCTGCTCACTGCCCTTTCCCGGCGTCCGGCCGGGCCGCCCACCCCACCCCGTCGCTCACCGAAAGGAACACCCTGATGCCACCTTCCCATGTCGTCCTCGGCGCCGGACAGGTTGGCCAGGAGATCGCCCGTCAGCTGATCGCCTCTGCCCAGGCTGTACGCGTCGTGACGCGCGACGGCCGGGACGTCGGCATTCCCGGCGTCCAGTCCTTCCCGGCGGACGTCACCGACCCGGCCCAGGTCAGGACGGCCGTCGAGGGGGCCCGGGTCGCGTACTTCGCCGTCCAGCCCCCCTACCATCGGCCGGAGGACTTCCCGCCGCTCGTCGACGGCGCGATCGCCGGCCTCGCCGGCACCGGCGTACGGGTCGTGGTGCCGGACAACCTCTACCTGTACGGGCCGACCGGCGGCGCACCGATCCGCGAGGATCTCCCGCACCGCTCGACCGGCCGCAAGGGCCGCGTCCGTGCCGAGATGACCGCGCAATTCCTGGCGGCCCACCGGGACGGTCGCGTGCCCGTCGCCATCGGCCGCGCGAGCGACATCTTCGGCCCGCGTGCACCGTTCTCGCCTATCGGCGAGCGGTTCTGGCTGCCGCTGGTGGCCGGGAAGAAGCCGCGGGTGTACGGAAACCCTGACCTCCCGCGGACCTACGCGTACCTCCCGGATTTCGCGCGCGCCCTCATCGAGCTGGGCTCACGCGATGACGCGCTGGGATCCGACTGGCACCTGCCGAGCGCCCCGGCGACCTCGACCCGCCGTTTCGTCGAGATCGCGGCGCAGGCCGCCGGGGTTCCAGCGCGGATGAACCGCACCTCGCGGACGATGCTCAGGTTCTTCGGCCTCTTCGTCCCGGAGGCAGGCGAGACGGTCGAGCTGTGGTACGAGTTCGACGAGCCCTTCGTGGTGGACAGCTCGCGCTTCGAGGCGGTCTTCCGGACCCGCGCGACGCCCCTCGAGGAATCGATCCCAGCCACAGTGGCCTGGTGGAAGCAGGCGGCGGCGACGGTGGCGTGACGGGCGGGCTGGAACACCAGCGTGGCCGCGTAGACTGGAGCGGTGGGCATCCGACTCCACGGCTCGTACGCCGATGCCATCCGTGACGCCCTCGGCCGGCTCGAGGCTGCGGGCCTGCCCTGGTACCTGACCGGTTCCGAGGCGCTCGGCCCCTACGCCGGCCCCCGGCAGACAGCCGACACCGACGTCGTCGTCGACCTGCCGGTTGCGCGCTTCGCCGAGGTCTTCGATCCGTTCCGGGATACCTTTGTCGTCGCGCCGCCGATCCGTGGACCGGGCCGCTGGCTCGCGTCCCTCGTATCGGTGAGCGGCTGGGGCAAGATCGACATCATCCTGCGCGACCCCGACCCGTGGGGGCGGGAAGCGCTCGAACGACGCCTACAATTCGTCCACCCGTCCTACGGTCCCGTGTGGCTGTCGTCGCCCGAGGACCTGCTGCTCGCCAAGCTCGAGTGGTCGAGCGGCGCGAGCGAACTCCAGCTGAGGGACTGCGTGGCCCTGGTTCGCGATCAACCGGGCCTCGACGCGGCCTACCTCGACCGGCACGCCCCCGGCCTCGGTGTCGCGGAGATCCTGGCCACGGTGCGTCGCGATGCCCGGTGAGCCTGGATCGGCCGAGCTGGCGGCGACCCGCCGCGACTGGACGTCCAGCGACCGTCTCCGTCTTGCAGCCGAGCTCACCGAGCGCGCCTTCGACATCGTCTGGGCAGCGCTGAGGGAGCGCGAGTCGGAGGTCGGGCGCCTCGACGATCTGGAGCGCGCCCGCTTCATCCTCTCGCGGCTCTACCCGGAGATGCGCGGCCCTCGCCTGGACGGTGTCCTGGCCGACCTCGCGGCGCGACGGGCGGCCGGGTCCTGGTCGGGGTTTGCGCCGCCTGGGTCGTTCCGCGAGGGCGGCGGACTTCCGTAAGGAACAGGAGCGGCGGCGCCTGCGAGAAGGGCATCTGCGCGGCCTCCATGACGCTGATGCGGTAGGATTCCCGGCCCACCTCGGCTGGCGTGCGGTTGGGCGAGCGTGTGGAAGGAAGGGATGACGTGGGCAAGGCAACGGGTGCGCTTCTCCTCGGTTCTGTGAACCTGCCGACCGGCGATGACGTGTTCCAGACCGCGGGACGGATCCTCGGGCGGCACCTGGCGGCGGTTCCGGACGGGGAGACGGGAGACCGCAACAACTGGATCGGCTGGCAGATGCCGGCGCTCGCCGCGGTCGAAGGCATCGATTTCGGAGCCCCGATCACCAACCCGGGCTCGTATGAGCCCTTCCCGCAGCTCGTGCTGACGAAGCCGGCGGCCGAGATCAGGCTGGTCAACCTGGGCTACGCCGACGCTGCGATCGCCAGCTACCGGCGGTTCACCGAGCTGCGCGGCGCGGGCGCCGTGCCGGCGGGCATCCGCTTCCAGGTGGCCCTCCCGACGCCCCTGGCGGTGGTCAACTCCTGGGTCGCCCTCGCGGACCGCGACGCGTTCGAGCCCGTCTACACGGCGGCCCTCCTGGCCGAGCACGACGCGATCGTGCGGTCGATCCCCGGCGAGGACCTCGTCATCCAGTGGGACATCGCGGTCGAGATCGGCATCCTGGAGGGCGCGTTCCTGGCTCGGCCGCGCCACGACTACTGCGGGATCGTCGAGCGGATCCGGGCCTTCGCGGAGAGAAGCGCCGATGCCGGCGCCGCCGTCGGACTCCACCTCTGCTACGGCGACTACCAGCACAGCCACTTCAAGGAGCCCGAGACACTCGCCCTCTGCGTGCGTCTCGCCAACGACGTGGCGAAGGTTCGTGACGGCGACTGGCTCGCCTACACGCACATGCCCGTGCCGCCCGGCAAGGAGGCACCCTACTTCGAGCCGCTTGCCGAGCTGGGCGAAACGGCAGGCACGCTGTTCCTGGGCGTGGTGCACGATCCATCGCGCACGACCGAGACGGAGGACCGCCGGCTCGTCGATCTGGCCGAGAGGTACAGCCCTCGCGCCTTCGGGGTTGCCACCGAGTGCGGCATGGGCAGAGTCCCGCAGCCCGAGATCGAACCGCTACTCGCCAGGCACGCCGCGCTCGCCCAGTCCATTCGATAGGCGCGCGCGACTACCCGTCCGCCTCACGCTGGAGGGGTGCGCCGCCCACCTGCCGCCCGGTAACATCGTGCCGGCCCGTGGGCCGCTGCGTCCGCGGCCGCCACCGCAGCCGCGACGGGTGTCGGCAGACCCGTTTGCCCGGGTGGGTCGACTGTTAACATGCTCTGCGGACCACGCCACTGCAGGGAGTGAATTCCATGCCCGAAGCACCGGTGAGCGCAGGCGCCGAGCACCCCGCGGCGAAGCGGCCGTTCCGCGAGCAGCTGACCAGTCCCGGCGGTTTCGCCATTGTCGCCGAGCTGGTCCCCTGGGCGGGGCAGCTCGCCGATGAGCACGGCAGGCGCGAGCTGGACATGGGGCGCGAACTGGCCGCCGACCCCCGTATCGCCGCCCTCTCCATCACCGACAACGCGGGCGGTCATCCGCGCCTGGCTCCCCAGACGCTGGCTGCGGAGTACGTTGAGGCGGGCCAGGACGTCATCGTCCACGTGGCCTGCCGCGACCGCAGCCGCTCGAGCCTGCAGAGCCTGGGCTGGGAGCTGGCGAGCCGGGGCCTGCGGAACGTCCTCGTCGTGTCCGGCGACTACCCGGTGGAGGGATACGGGGGGCTCTCGCGCCCGGTCTTCGACCTTGACTCGGTGTCGCTGCTGGCCATGTATGCCGAGATGGGGCAGGCGGCGACCGGTGGTCCCGACGGGCGGTTCTTCCTCGGCTGCGGGGTCAACAACCACAAGCTTCTCGAGTCGGAGCTCATGCCCCAGTACCTCAAGCTCGAGCTCAAGGTCCGAAGCGGCGCCGATTTCGTGATCGGCCAGGTGGGGTACGACTCGACGAAGGTCGACGAGCTCCTGCGCTACATGCGCCTCCGCGGCATCGAGGTTCCCGTCATCGCCAACGCCTACATCCTCTCGGCCGCCCGTGGCCCGCATCTTCCACTCCGGGAAGATCCCGGGCTGCGTCGTCAGCGACGATCTCCTGGCGGTCGTCGAGAAGCAGGCCGCCTCGCCCGACAAGGGGAAGGCCTTCTTCCTCGAGTTCGCCGCGAAGCAGGTGGCCATCGCCCGCGGCCTCGGCTACCGCGGCGCCTACGTCAGCGGCCACCGCAGGGCGGCCGACCTCGCCCGCGTCCTCGAGCTCGCCGGCTCGTTCGCCCCCGACGACTGGCGGACCTTCGCCCGGGAGATCGGCTTCTCGCGGCCGGGCGAGTTCTTCTACTTCGAGCCGGATCGCGCCACCGGCCTGTCGAGCGACCGGGTGAACCGCCGCCACCAGGCCTCGCTCACCCCGCGTGCCCGGGGCCGCGCGCGGGTGCGCGGTTCGCTTGCCTACCGCTTCAACCGGCTCGTCCACGACCTCGCCTTCGAGCCGGGCACGGCCGGCTTCCGCGCCGGGACCCGTTTCTACGAGCGGGTCGAGCGCTACCGTCTCGCGCGCCCGGTCCACGTGCTCGAGAACACCGCCAAGGTGCCCCTCTTCGACTGCCGCGACTGCGGGGACTGCTCGCTCCCCGACATCGCCTACCTCTGCCCCGAGTCGCAGTGCTGGAAGAACCAGCGCAACGGACCCTGCGGGGGGACGCGCGACGGGCTTTGCGAGGTGGTGGACAAGGAGTGCATCTGGTCCCGGGCTTACGCGCGCCTCAAGCCCTACGGCGAGGAGCTGACGATGCTCGACCGCGCGCCCGTGCTGCAGGACAATGCGCTCCGCCGCACGAGCGCCTGGGCCAACACGTACCTGGGAAGGGACCACTTCGCGCGCCGGCTGGCGGCCGAGGACACTGCGGGCCAGGAAGGGAGCAAGGCATGAGGACCACGCGGGCTGGGACGCCCTTTGTCGTCATCGGCGAGAACATCCACGCCACGCGGACGGTCCTGCGCACCGGCAGGCACATCGTGCTCGCCGCCGACGGCCGGGAGGCCGTTGCGTTCGCCGACACTTCCGGTACGGCCCGCAGGCTGATCGTCCCCGACGAGGTCCGCGCCGGCGGCGACTTCACCGCCGGCAAGGTGAAGCACGTGCGGGCTGCCATCCTCGCCGGCATGGGAGGAGACCCGGCCCCGGCCGACGACGGCCGCGCCTACCTGCTCCAGATGGCCTCCCGGCAGGTAGCCGCCGGGGCCGACTACATCGACCTCAACGTCGACGAGGTCTCGCCCGGCCTCGACGAGCGGGCAGAGGCCATGCGCTGGCTGGTCGGGCTCATCGGCGCCGCCATCCCGGTCCCCTTGTCGGTCGACTCGTCTGCGCCGGAGATCATCGCCGCGGGCATCGAGGCAGCCGGCGCCTTCCCCGGCCGTCCGCTCATCAACTCAGCCTCCCTTGAGCGCCTCGACGTCCTCGACATGGCCGCTGCGGCCGGGTGCCCGGTCGTCCTCGGGGCGGTCGGCGAGGGCGGCATGCCCTCCGGCGCCGAGGAGCGGGTGGCCAACGGCGTGCGCATCGTCGAGGAGGCCCAGAAGCGCGGTCTCGCCCTCGACCAGCTGCACCTCGACCCCCTCGTCATCCCGGCCGCCGTCGAGCCCGAGGCGGGGACCTGGTACCTCGACGCGGCCCGCGGGCTGCGCGAGCGTTTCGGCCCGGAAATCCACCTGACAGGCGGCCTCTCCAACGTCTCCTTCGGCCTGCCCGCTCGCAAGATCATCAACGACGCCTTCATCGACCTGGCCGCCGACGCCGGTGTGGACAGCGGCATCATCGACCCCGTGGTGAACGACCTCGCGCGGATCTTCGGCCAGGACCGCTCGGCTCACTCTTACGAGCTCGCGGCGGATCTCCTCCTCGGCCGCGACGTCTACGGGGGCGACTACCTGGCCGCCTTCCGTGCCGGCGAGCTGGGAGGTGGCGCCGGTTAAAATCACGTTCGCCGCACCTGGGAAGTCCAGGTCGCACTCGCCACGTCTGCCATCTCCGGAGCCCCACCCCCACCCCCAGGAGGACCCCCATGACCGACCTCGCTGCCCTCACCGCTGCCGTGGAGGCCGGTGACCGCAAGACCGCGGTGGCCGTCACCCAGGCGGCCATCGACGACGGTCTCCCGCCCCAGGCCATCCTCGATGCCATGACGAAGGCCATGGAGGTGGTGGGCGGCAAGTTCAGCCGCAACGAGCTCTACGTCCCCGAGATGCTCATCAGCGCGCGGGCCATGAAGGAGTCCACCGCGCTCCTGGAGCCCCTCTTGGTGAAGGCCGGCATCAAGCCCCTCCATACCGCCGTCATCGGCACCACCAAGGGCGACCTCCACGACATCGGCAAGAACCTGGTGGGCATGATGTGGAAGGGCGCCGGCATCGCCATCGTGGACCTCGGCACCAACGTCAGCGCCGAGCAGTTCGTCTCCGCGGCGAAGGAGCACTCCGCCTCCCTCATCGGGGTATCGGCCCTCCTCACCACCACCATGGTGGGCATGAAGGCGGTGGTGACCGCGGTCCGCGAGGCCGGTCTACAGACCAAGGTCCTCGTCGGTGGGGCACCCCTCACCCCCGAGTTCGCCGCCTCGATCGGGGCCGACGGCTACGCTCCCGATGCGGCCAGCGCGGTGGACGTGGCCAAGGGATTGCTGGGGGCGTAGGGACTCATCACGCCCGACGGCCGGGGCCTCGATCCGCGGTCACTCCCGCGGCGGAGGCGATCGGCTGGGTCCCAGCCAACCGAGCCCGGAGAGGGCGCACGCGGTCCTCCTCGTGCGCCACGCGCATGACCGCGGCCGGACCACGGGTGGGCTGGTCAGGAGTTTGCGCGGGGAGCACGGAAACGACCCGTCCGGCCCGGTTCATGCCGGTCTTCTGCGCCAGGCGCAGATATCCGGCAGGCCTGATGCCAAGGCGTTGCGGTCATGCGTCCAGGGCAAACCCGGCGCTGGCGGGGCGGGAACGGTCGCGGCACTCGGCCGCTTCGGGCGACCACCGGCCGGGCCGCTGGCTCGGCGCACGTCGGAGGTCCCCTCCGCTGACCCGCCCTACTCGGCCGCGATCATGTCCTCGTCGTACGTCTGGGCCAGCCGCCGACCGGGCTGGACGACGAGGTAGTCGGCGTCCCAGTCGCCCTCGACGGCTCGGCGGACAAGCGACAGGTCGCCGGCGATCCGCTCGAACAGCCAGCCACGGCCCTGCGCCTCGGCCCGGGCGCGCTCCTCGATCGCGGTCGTGTCGCCGACGCCCATGTCGACGAACGCCGCGCGGTCGTAGTGGTCCTTCCAGGCCCCCAGCGTCTCCATCAGGTAGTCGGCGTTGTCCTTCCCGTACAGCTCGACGTATTGCTCGTAGGCCACCTGCAGCTCGGCGTCCGTGCCCGCCCCGATGCCCAGCATGCCGGTCGACGATGACGTCGCGTCCTCTCGCTCGAGGTAGTCGAGGGCGTACCAGTACGTGCCGGGGTGCGAGGTGAACTCCTCCCGGTAGCGGTCGCGCGACCCGAGAAAGACGGTGATGCAGTCGTGGGCCCGCGGCACGACGAGCGGCACACTCCCTGCCCGGAGCCCGGCCGTGGCGCCACCACAGAGCCCGTAGACGAGGACCGCGGCGTCGTACTCCGGGCCGACCCGGTCGATCTCCTCCTGGAGGCACGCCCGCAGGTCCGGCGGGGTCTCGTGCAGGCCGCGCCGGAGGAACGTGACATCCACGATGTGCGGGGAGCGGGCCGCGCACAGGTAGATCGGCCGGGCCAGGACCTCGCAGCCGATGACCTTCAGCCGCATCGTCGGCCGCCTGACGCGACGCCGGGATGTCTCATCACGCCGGGACGTCCTCAGGGTCAGCCACGGACGTCTCATCACGCGGCGGGATCGGCTGGAGGTGCAGGCCGTCCACGTACAGGTCGAAGAAGTCGGGCTCGGCCTCCAGCTCGATGTGCTCGATGCGCGGGACCAGTCGCTCGAGCGCGTCGCGCTTTCCCTTCGACAGGAGCAGCGCCTTCGCTCCGCGAACCGAGGCGTTCCCGACCCGGTGGACGCGCTCTTCCGGCACGGGTGGGACGAGGCCGATGGCGATCGCGTTGCGCACGTCCAGCGCGTTCGCAAACGCCCCGGCCATGAACACCTGCGAGATGTCCTGCGGGCGGACGCCGAGGGTGCGAAGGAGCACCTGCTGGGCCATGGTGGTGGCGCCCTTCGCCTGGGCCAGGAGGCTGACGTCGTTGCGGGTGAGGGTGATCCCCCGCTCGGGCGCGATGGCGATCTCCTTCGCCGCGTCCGCGAAGACGCCGAGGTCGCTCATCCAGCCCGCGCGACGGAGCACCGCGAGCGAGTCGATGAGCCCGGTCCCGCAGATCCCCTCGGCCGTGGCGTTCCCGATCGTCGTGTACGTGAGCCGGCCGTCCTCCAGGCTGACGGATTCGATTGCGCCGTCCGCCCCGGGCATGCCGTGACGAATCGCGCCGCCCTCGAATGCCGGTCCCGCGGGTGAGGAGGTGGCCAGGTACCGGCGACCGTCGGTGACGACGACCTCCGTGTTCGTGCCGATGTCGATGAGGAGTGAGACGCCCTGCTGCGCTTCGATGTCCACGGCCACGAGGTCCGCCGAGGTGTCTGCTCCGACGTGGCTGGCGATGAGCGGGACGCCGTAGATCCGCCCGCGCGGGTTGATGAGGATGCCCAGCTCGTGGGCCAGGCGGATGACCGCCGTCGAGGCGCGCCGGCCCGCTCGCCACTCGAGCTCCGTGACCGAGCGGAAGGGGAGGTACCCGATGGTCTTCACGTCGATGCCGAAGAAGAGATCCCGCATGGTGGCGTTGCCGACGACGACCGCCTCGTACACGTCCAGGCGGTTGACACCGAGCTCCGCGTAGAGCCGCTGGAGCTCCCGGTCCATGGCTCGCCGGATGGCCCGGCGCAGCTCCCCGGGCTGCTCCGCGTCGTAGGCGACGCGGCTCATGACGTCGCTCCCGCCGAACCGCTGCGGGTTCTCGAAGGCGCTCACCGCCAGCGACGCCCCGGTCCGCAGGTCAACCATGTCCATCACGACCGTGGTGGTTCCGACGTCCACGGCAAGGCCCAGGAGCCGGCCCCTCGAGGGTCCGATTACCTCCTCGCCGTAGAAGACCTGCCCGTCGCGCTCGGTCACGACCGGGGCCACCTCGAGCGGTGCTCCCGGCGGCGCGCCGAGGATGCGGAGGCGGCGGCGCTGCACCCGGAACTCCACGTCGGTTTCGCCGCGCTCGATGACCGCCTGGCAGGCGAGTCGGAACCGGTCGCGGAGGAACGCTTCGGGCGCGGTGCGTCCCGAGAGGTTCCGGTAGCCCTTCACGACCTCGACGACGCACTCGCGACAGCGCCCGGTACGCCTGCACGACGCCGGCACCGCGACCGACAGGTCGTCCGCGTAGTCGAAGAGCGTCCGGCCGGTCTCGAGCGGAGCGCGATGGGCGCCGTGGATGACGTCGGGCACGAGGACTCCGGTGGTCGATGGGGCCAATGTTGACAGTTGCCGCCGAGCCGGAGGATACCGGAAGTCGGCATCGGGACCCGGCGATGTCAGGCGGCGCGCTTCGAGGCCGCCCTCGTCCGGTAGCCGGCTCTACCCGGCGCCGGTGCGGCTGCGCTCTCCCAGCAGCTGCCGGAACGCGATCACGGTGAGCGTGACGGCGGTGAGCGGGACCGCGAACAGGAAGAGCGCGGTACTGAAAGCGGGGAGCGCTTCGTGCTGGACCGTGTCGAGATACAGGTACAGGACGTACGCGACGTAGTAGGCGAGGAAGACGGCGCCCTCCCAGCGAGCTATGTGATAGCCCCGGAAGAACACCGGCAAGCACGCGATGCAGACGGCGACCATGAACGGGATGTCGAACCGCAGCGCGGCGGCAGGTACCGGCAGACCGGTGGGAGCCACGAGCGCCGTGAACCCCAGGACGCAGAGGATGTTGAAGATGTTGCTCCCGACGATATTGCCGACAGCGATGTCGCGCTCGCCGCGGACTGTGGCCATGATCGTGGTAGCCAGCTCGGGGGCCGACGTCCCGACCGCCACGACCGTCAGGCCGATGACAAGCTCACTGAGGCCGAGCCCGCGGGCAATGGTGGACGCGCCGTCCACCAGCCAGGCCGCTCCCACGACGAGGGTGACCAGACCCACGACGACGTACGTGGCGTGGCGGACCCACCAGCGGCCCGTGGCTCGCCGGCTGCCGTACTCGCCGGCGTACTCGGCGCGTATCGCGGCGGACTCGCGTCGGGCCTGGTGAACAGTTACCGCGACGAAGACGACGAGCGCAACGGACAGGAGAACGCCGTCGAGCCGATCGATCCCGCCATCCAGCCCGAGCGCGAAGAGGGCGAGCGCGGCCGCGCACATCACCGGGACCTCGACCCGGACGAGTCGTTGGGCCACCACAAGCGGAGCCATGAGGGCTCCGATCCCCAGGATCAGCAGCACGTTGCTGATATTGCTTCCAACGACGTTGCCGAGAGCCAGCTCCGGGCTGCCGCCGAACGCCGAGCTGAGGCTTACCGCGAGTTCCGGCGCGCTCGTGCCGAAAGCCACCACCGTGAGGCCCACGACGACCGGCGGGATGCCCGCGCCCGTGGCGAGTTGCGCGCTGCCCCGAACGAGGAGTTCGCCGCCCACCGCGAGCACGGCGATCCCGGCAAGGAGGAGGGCGACTGCGGTGAGGTCCATTGGGCCCATGCTCGCCAAATCGTAGCGCCCGCCGCACCCGGCGGAGCAGAATCGAGGACGAGGGACCTGTGCCGCCTGGGCCGCCCGGGCAGGCAGCGGGGCTTGTGCGAGTTCAACGGCACGCGCCGAGAGGATGGTGACGCGATGAGTGCGGGATCACGAGACGTGGTGGCGGTCGTCGAGCCGCAGCCGACGATCGAGGGGGCAGGGGTCCATCTTGTCCGGACCATCGGCAGCTGGGCGCTCGACTACCTCGATCCCTTCCTGCTTCTTGACCATTTCGAGTCGGACAACCCGGCCGACTACCTTGCGGGCTTCCCGCTTCACCCGCACCGCGGGATCGAGACCGTCACCTACATGCTCGATGGGGAGGTTGACCACCGCGACACGCTCGGCAACGCCGGCACCATCGGCCCCGGTGACGTCCAGTGGATGACCGCCGGTGGCGGACTCATGCACGAGGAGATGCCGCGACCCCGCGAGGGCCGCATGGGCGGCTTCCAGCTCTGGGTCAACATGCCGGCGGCGCTCAAGATGTCGCGGCCGCGCTACCGGGACGTGCCGGCCTCCACGATCCCGCTCGTCACCCGAGCCGACGGAACCGAGATCCGGGTCGTGGCCGGGAAGGTTGACGGCGTCCAGGGACCCGTGGCCGACATCTACGCCGACCCCGACTACCTCGACGTCACGGTCCCGGGGGGCGTGACCTTCGAGCACCCGATCGAGCGCGGCCACGCCGCGTTCGCCTACGTGTTCCGAGGCCGGGGACGCTTCGGCCGGGGCCGCTACGTCATCACCGACGGCGGTGGCGGCACGGTCGTAGGCGCGCCCCATCTGGTCATCTTCGGCGACGGGGACGAGGTGCACGTCGCCGGCGATGGCGGGCCCGTCCGGTTCCTGCTCGTCTCCGGTGCCCCCCTCGAGGAGCCGGTCGCGCGCTACGGCCCGTTTGTCATGAACACGCGCGAGGAGATCGAGCAGGCGCTCCTCGACCTTCGTGCCGGCACGTTCATCTGGCAGGAGCCCCCGGCGCGCTCCTCCTGAGACGTCGATCGCCCAACTGGCGGCCGGAGTCTCAGCCCCTGCGACCCGGAACCAGGCCGAGCTGCTGCCCGACGGCGAAGCGGTCCGCCACGCCCCAGTGCTCGACGAGCCGGTCACCCTCGAAACGACAGACGTCAATCACGGTGATCTCGATCGGGCGGCCCGTGGCGGGCAGCCCCATGAAGGGGCCCTGGTGCGTACCGGTCCCCCGCATGCGAATCCAGGTGCGGTCGCCCCCGCTGGCGCTGTCTTCGATGACGAGGTGGAGGTCCGGGAAGGCCGTGCGCAGGGCGGCGATATCCGCCTTCAGCCCGTCGCGCCCTGGGTGGCTGCCCGCCTGGTGTTCGACGAGGTCGGGCGCGACAAGTTCGTCGAGCGCGTCGAGGTTGCCACGGTTGAAGCCCTCGTCGATGACCCGGGAGAAGGTCGCGAGGTTGCTGTCCTGTTCCATGTCTGGATCTCCTTCGCTTTCACTCTACTAGAGGTTCACTATAGTGAAAGCCTGTAGTGATACTCTAACGACGTGGTAGTTGTCAAGCGCCCCGGACAATCTCGCCTCTCCCGCAAGGCAGCCACGCGGACGCGCATGCTGGCAGCGGCCGAGCGCCTCTTCATCGAGCAGGGATACGGAAGGACGACCATCGCGGAGATCGCGGCCGCCGCGAGCGTTGCCGAGCAGACGGTCTACTGGGCGTTCGGATCGAAGCGGGCAATCCTCACCGAGCTGCGCAACGCCTGGCTCGCCGAAGCCCGCACGGCAGCGAACCTCGCCGAGGTGCTCTCCGTGGCCGACCCCCGGGATCGCCTGTGGGCGTTCGCCGCCTTCATGACCCACCAGTGGGCGACGGGCGCACGGGTCATCGCCATCCACCGGGACGCCATGCGGGTCGACGCCGCGGTCGTGGCCGAGGTGGAGGAGGTCCTCGAGCAGCGGGCGGCCGCTCTGCGGGCCGTCGTGGAGCCACTCGGTCCAGCGATGCGCAAGGGCATCACGGTCGAGGCGGCCCACGACATCCTGCTCGCCCTCAGCCTTGACGATGTCTACCGGGCGTACCTCGCCCGGGGCTGGACCGACGCGCAGTACCAGGCCTGGCTCGGCGACGCGCTCTGCCTCCAGCTCCTCGGAGCTGAAGCAGAGATCAGAGCTGCAGCAGCGAGCCAACGGCCATGAGGACCGCCGCCAGCAGGGCCAGGGCGAGCATGACCGGGTTGCCCCATCGGCCCAGGCTCCACCCCGGTGCCGGGACGTCCCCGAACCTCCGGGCGTTCACGTACATGGGGATGGTGATCAGCGCGATCACGATCGCGGTGGCGCCCCCGGCCAGGCGCAGCCACTCCAGGAAACGCCACGCGCCGGCGTAGAGGAGGAGCAGCGAGGGGAGCGTGGCGAGCAGCCAGCTCAGGTTCCGGCTCATGCCGGTCCGCTCGCGGAGGATGTCGGCGAGCGCGAGCGAGACGGACCAGTAGCTGGTGACGAGGGCGACCAGGATGAAGAGCGAGCCGACCGACCCCGCCCAGCCTCCGAGGCTGTCGGCGATGCCGATGATGGCGACCTTCGTCACCTCAACGGACACGCCCAGGGCGATGAACGCCACGACCGCCATCAGCAGTCCGTTGATCGCCAGGCCGAGGACGATCGCCCGCACCGCTCCCCGTCGGTCGGGGCCGAGGCCCCGGACCACCTGGGGGACCGTGAAGAACGTGTAGTACCCGTACATCACCATCCCGTAGAGGGCGAGCGCCTCGGTCCAGGTTCCCGAGGGCGCCACGTCGAGGTGAAAACCGACCCCGATCGAGCCGATGGCCAGCGCGAGGACGCAGGCGAAGAGCGCGAGTGCACCCAGCTTCTCGAACACCCCGACGACCTTCAAGCCGAAGAAGACCACGCCGGCGGACACCGCGTACACGAGGAGTTCCGAGACGCCGCCCGGCAGGCCGGTGAACTCGGTCACGATCTCTCCCTCGCCCGACACGTAGGCGGCGAGGACAGCCACGAAGGCCACGCTGAGCAGGGCGAAGACCAGCCAGAGCAGCCACGACCAGGCCCGTCCCCGGAACACGTAGAGGCGCATCAGCTCGATCACCTGGAGGTCGCGCCCGGTCCGGAAGAGGACCTCGGCGAGCATGAGGTGGATGAGGCAGGTGGCCGCCCAGGCGACGGCCAGCACCACCACCAGGGTGGCGAACCCCGTCCTCGAGGCGAGGTACGGCACGGCCATGATCCCGGCCCCGACGCCGGCGCCCACCATGAGGGAGGTGGCTTCCCAGAACGAGAGTCGCCCGGTTTCCATGGCTACCTCCCCGAGACTCCGGTGCCCGCTTCGCTCAACTCGCTTGACTCGCCCAATTCGCTCCCTTCGCTCACAGCGTGGCGATCTCGATGTACGGGAGACGCCCGTCCAGGCCCGCCAGGACCTCGCCGGCGCCCCAGGTCAGCGCGAACAGGTCGCTGTGGTAGGTGATGCGGGGCCACCGCCGGGCCGCCGCGAGGAGCGGGTCGGCATCGGCGAGGCCGAGCAGCAGGAACGCAGACCCGCGGTCGAACGCACGGCCGGCCGCCGAGCGCAGCAGAACCCTCAGGACCTCGGGATCGTCGTTCTCGATGCACACGCACGAGGCGTAGGCCGCCGGGATGGCCTGGCCGACCCGGGGAAGCGGCCGTGCGCCGATGAGCCGGGCCCCGACGTCGTAGGCCGGCCGCAGCCAGCGGAGGGCGCCGGTGTACGCGACGACGACGTCCTGCTTGTAGGCCGACTGGTCCCACGTGGCCACGACACCCACGATCGAGCCGCCCCGGCGCGCGATGGCCACGTCCTCCAGCGCGAGCCCGCGCAGCAGCCGGCCGCCCAGGAAGTCCTCGACGCGATAGGCCGGGAACAGCTGCCGGCGGGCGCCGCAGCGCCGCAGGAAGGCCACCGTCTCTTCGATGGTGTCGAGCGATCCGCGCTCGAGCGCCAGGCCGGGCGAGCCGCGCCCGAGCTCCGTGGCGGTCGCTCGCTCCCGGTGCTGCCGGCGGAGGACCAGCCCGTGGGTGGTCCAGCCGCTCAGCCGGCTGGCGGCCAGGGCCCCGGGCGGTCGCTTCTCGACGAGGAGGGCGCGGGCCCGCGGGTTCTCACGGGCTGTCACCCCCCAGTAGAGGAGATCGCGGGGGCTCCGACGATAGAAGAGCGGGAGCCCGCGTTGCATCAGCCGGCGACCGTGCCCGCGGAAGCGCTCGGCGACCCGGATCTGGCCGATGTAGCCGACCGTCGTCTCGCGCCCGTTCACGAACGCAAGACGCTCGGCGCGGCACGTGATGCCCGCCAGTTCGCCGTCCGGAAGATGCCGCGCCACGATCACGTCGCAGGGGTCGCCCATGATCGTGGTGCCCAGGAAGTAGTCGGGCTCGCGTTCGAAGCGGAGCGCGATGCTGCCCGGCATCGGCGTCGCTCCCACGAGCCGGCGGATCTCCGGCTCGTCGGCCGGCCCGGCCAGGCCAAACTCGAACCGGTCGTCGCCCGTCATCGCAGCCCCAGCCGCAGGCCCTGCCGCTTGAACGCCTCCCGCCGGTACAGGGGGTTGTACATGCAGTAGACGGCGAAGCGGAACGGGGAGCGCATGTTCGTCCGCAGATCGAACGCGCGGTGGATGATCGAGGCCGGGCTGCTCCATCTCCGGCGGCACTCCCACGCCGCCTCGGTCAGCTGATCGGGGGTCATGCGCGCCGGCCGGAACGCGGCGTGGTTGAAGCGGAACTCGGGGTGCAGCCACCACTTCCCGTCGTAGAGGAGGCGGCCCTCCGCCTCCAGGCGTCGGTACAGGGGCGTATTGGGGTACGGCATGAGGACGTTGAAGGCGGCGAACGCGAAGCGGTGGGCGATGGCCCACTCGCAGGTGGCGAGGATCGACTCCGGCGTGTCGTGGTCGTAGCCCATCACGAACGCCGCCCACGTCTGCAGCCCGTGCCCACGCAGGGTCTGCACGGCCTCCTCGTACCGGTCGAAGCCGGCCAGGTTGGGGCTCTTGTGCATCTGCTGGAGGTTGGCGGGATCGAGGCTCTCGAAGCCGATGACGTTGCCCAGGCAGCCGCTCTGGACGAAGAGCCGCATCAGCTCGGGATCGCGCACCTGGTCCAGGCTGGCCTGGGAGACCCAGCGAACGCGCAGCGGCACAAGCGCCCGCAGGAGGTTCTTCGCGGCCTCGATGTCGCTGATCAGGTTGTCGTCGATGAAGAACAGCTCCCGTCGCGGCTGCGATCGGATCTCCGCCACCACCTCCTCGACCGGGCGGACGCGGTGCTGCTGGCCGAAGGCCGCTCCGACCGCGCAGTACTCGCAGTCGAAACGGCAGCCGCGCCCGAACTGCAGGAGGCTGATCGGCAGGTAGCCCTTGCCGGCGTAGAGGTCCCGCCGCGGCACCACCCCCGGCTGGGGCGGACCGGGCCGGCCCTCGTAGCGCGGCCGCAGGCGGCCGTCGTGGGCATCGGCGACCACCTGCGCCCAGAGCGTTTCGGCGTCGCCCACGAAGACGGAGTCGGCATGTTCCGCGACCTCGTCCGGGAGAAGCGTGGCGTGCATCCCGCCCATGACCACCGGGACCCGCCGCGCCCGGTACTCGGCGGCGATCTCGTAGGACCGCCGCGCGGTGAACGTCTCGACGGTGATCGCGACCAGGTCGGTCGGCTCGTCGTAGTCGATCACGTCGACTCGGTCGTCGAGCAGCCGCACGTCGACGCCCGGTGGCGTGAGCGCCGCGAGCAGGCCGAGGTGGAGCGGCTCCATCCGGGCCTGGTCCACGAACGGGCCGTCTGCCAGGCGACCGAGCGTCGGTCGGATGAAGGTGACCTGCATCACGCCCCACGCCGCGCCGGAGCGGCCGCGCACCGGGCGAACCGCGCTCCCTCACGGCGTACCGCTCAACAATGGCACTCCGCCCGGGCGACCACAAGAGCCGGGGACGCCGCGGGCCGGCAGGTTGCGGGCTCTACCCGATGGCGCGAAGCCCCCGGCAGTCGATCGCCCGGCCCGAGGCGTAGAGCAGCTCGAACTCGTCATGGGCGGCGAGAAGGTCGACTTCGTACGCGGCGAAGTGACGGTCTCGGCCGGACCCGTCGGCGAGCACGCAATTGGCGTGAGGGACCGGGTCACCGCCCGCCTCGAGCGGATGGAGGTGATAGCCGCGCCAGGCACCCCGTGCCAGATCGAAGTAGTTGTACTGGTACCGGATGCGGATCCAGGATGCGCCCGAGACTCGTGAGAACCACTCCTCGTAGTGGAACCGGGCCTCATCGTGAAGCTCGGGGATATCACGCTGACCGGGCGCCAGCAGGTCGATGGTCAACCGGCGGACCGCGCTCTGTGCACCGTGATCGACCACCTCCAGGACGCCAAGCGCGTCGAGCCGCGCGATGATCGTCGCCAGGCGCTGTGAATACGCGTGCGCGCCGAGCGGCCTCACCGCTCGGCGATCCTCCTTGCGGGGCGGTCTCCGGGGCGATCATCCAGGGAGACCGTGGCATACGGCTCCTCGGTGATGACCGGTTCGGAGAGTCGCTCCGGTTCGAGCAGCCGCAGCACGGCACGCGCCGGTATGCGGTAGGTGCGCTCGGACAGCTTCACCGCATACAGCCGCCCCGAGGCGATGTAGTTGAGGACCGTCGAGCGACTTACCCGGGCAAGCGCTGCCACCTCGCCCGGCGTGTAGAACTGCTGCGTGAGTTCCATCCTTGTCTCCAACTTCGCTATCGCAACTTAGCGCGTACAGCGCGAAGTTGTCAACCTGCGCGATAAGGGCGCGTGAAGCGGCATCGGACACCATCGGAACCGGCACCACTGGTGTGATCTAGTTGGTAGACAGACGCTCGTCTAGCGCATAGAGTTAGTCTTGAAAGCAACCCGGGTCGTGAGAATCATCGAACGGCGCGGCGGGCGCATGATCCGGCAGCGCGGTTCGCACCGCATCTACGTCACCGTTGGCGGCTGTCGCACGATCGTCCCGACGCATGCCGAGGACATCGCGACCGGGACGCTTCGACAGATCGTGAAGGACCTCGAACCGTGCTTGGGAAAAGGGTGGCTCACGTCATGACTGATGCGACCGGACCGTCACGAAGGTATCGCGCCATCCACGTCTTCGATCCGGACGAGAGGAAATGGAACGTGCGGATCGAATTGGAGCCGCGCTGCCATTCGTTCGGGGCAACGCTCGGCGAAGCGCGCGCCATGATCCGCGAGGCCCTTGAGCTCTGGCTCAACCTCGAGGAGGACCAGCACCTTGAGGACGCCGGCGTGGAGCTGACCGATGTGCTCGAAGTGCCTGGTGTGTCCGGCGACGTCCTGGCGCTCTCGTCGGCTCGCGACCGACTCGACCGGGAGGTGCTCGACCTTCAGGAACGCACCCGGATCGGCGCGCGCATGCTGGTGGGTGCGGGCCTGACGGGTCGCGATGCCGCTGCGATCCTTGGCGTCTCACATCAGCGAGTTGCGCAGCTTGTGAGCGGCAAGGGCGACCCTCCCCGGCGCCACGGCCCCCGGTCTCGCATGCCGACCATCGGCCCGCATCGGCCTGCGGCCGGTAGTGCACGACACTGAGACCGAGCATCACCCCGAGGACTGCCCCGGCCAGCAGGACGCCGCCAGGCACGCCGCTGACTGCGCCTTCCTCCCCGGCTCAGACCGGCCTGACCCCCGCGAACACGGTCCGGCCGGTCGGGTCGTCGAGCGCGTGCCCCTGGAACCCGACCGCGCGGAGCAGAGCGAGCCACTGGTCGCGGCCGAAGAGCCCCATGACGTGGCGGTCGTACCGCACCCGCACGTCCGAGTCGCCCTCGCGCAGGAGAATCGCAAAGTCGGTCAGGTAAGACGTGTCCCCCGGGTCGGGGTCGTAGCTCCACTCGAGGTAACGGAGGGCACGGCCGTCGCCGTCGTGGCCCCCGTGACTCGTGCTCGGCTGGAAGGTCTCGCGCACGCAGTCCGGCGCCAGGACAGCCGCCCCGCCCGGACGGCAGTGCACGAAGGCCGTCTCCAGCGCCTCCCGCAGGTCGACCTCTGTTGCCATGTACATGACCGCGTCGTGGATGAGGACGGCATCGAACGTCCGGCCGAGGCGCGCCGTGCGCATGTCCGCTTCCAGGTGCTCGCACTCCGGGTTCAGCGCCCGGCTCAGCCGGAGCATGGCCGGTGCCGTGTCGGTCAGCGTCAGGGCAAGGTGCGCCTTCAGATGCGACGCCGTGTTCCCGCCGCCGGAGCCGAGCTCCAGCAACGTCTCGAGCGGGCCATCCACGTGTGCCTTCAGGACGCCGAGCAGGAAGTCGGCCTCGCCGGCATAGTCCGCCGGCGGCGTGAGGAGGTGGAACCAGTCCGCCATCTCGTCGTACATCCGCAGGCCGTCACCCGGAGCGCCGGCGTCCCGATCCATCCTCGTCCGCCTCGTCTGTGGGCTGGTCCCCGGCCGCCGATCGCGGCACGATTCCGCCGGCAGCGAGCTGCGGCGCGTTCCGAATGCGACAATGACGGCGTCGGGGTGTGGCGCAAGGGTAGCGCACGTGCTTTGGGAGCACGAGGTTGCGGGTTCAAATCCCGCCGCCCCGACCATCACCTATCCGGGGTGAAACCCAACCCGGCCGCCGGGGCGGCTGCCTGGCGGTTGCTGGGAGGGCGACGGCATGGTCTTGATCTTCGGGTTCGGGCCCGGCCAGGCGCAGGACCTCGGAGAGGTCGCGCCCACGATCTGCCCGAACTGCCACAACGAGGTCTTCCTCCACCACGTCCGGTCGAAGAAGTCCATCCGGCTCTACTTCGTACCGGTCGTCCCGTACGGCACCGACGAGTACCTCCTGTGCCCGGTGTGCACGCGGGGGATCCAGGTTTCCAAGCCCCAGGTGCCGGCGGTCGAGTCGATGCGGGCAACGACCGCCTCCTATCGTCGTGGTCATACCCGGCCCGATGTCTACCGGGCCGCGGTCGGGCAGTTCTGGATCAAGATCGGCATCGCGCCCTCGGGCCAGCAGGTGCTCCGCCCAGCGTCGGCCGTTCCGCCGCCTCGGCCACCGGTCGTCGCCGTTGCCGAAGGCTCGTCGCTCTCCGAGCAGCTCGTCTCGCTGGCGCGGCTGCACGCGCAGGGCCTGCTGACCGACGAGGAGTTCGCCGCCGCGAAGGAGCGGATCCTTCACCACTGAAGGTGGCAACCTGGAGGTCTCAGGCAACTCAAAGGCACCGCCGTTACGATCCGGCGACTGTGAGCCCAGCCGCGCTCTTCCCCTCGCATCCATTCGGACCCCATTCGTGGGCATGAGCTCCGAGCCAGCCGAGGGCGCGACCGCCTTCAGCCGGCCGTGGACGGTGGCAGCGGCCGCCCTGATCCCGGCGCTGGTGGCCGCACCGCTCGTGCTGGTGCGCCTGGCGAGCGAGGGATTGCCGAACGCGTACTACGCGGCGGGCGTGCGGAGCATGCTCGGCGGGCTCCGCGAGACGTTGTTCGTCTACTTCGACCCGGCGGGATTCGTGTCGCTGGACAAGCCGCCGCTCGGGTTCGCGCTCCAGGTGGTTGCGGCGGCGCTCCTGGGCTTCAACGGGCCCACGTTGATCCTGCCGCAGGCGATCGCGCACATCCTGGCGGTGGCGCTGCTGGGGTGGATCGTCGCCAGGCAGTGCGGGACGCCGGCCGGTCTCGTCGCCGGTCTAGCGCTCGCGGTGACCCCGATCAGCGTGGTCGCCGCTCGGAACACGACCCCGGACGCCACGCTCGTCCTGTGGATGGTGCTGGCCGCTGGGGCGACGCTGCGGGCGATCCAGACAGGGCGGACGCGGTGGCTGCTGCTGGCCGGGGCGCTGGTGGGGCTTGGGTTCCTGACGAAGATGCTGCAGGTTGGGATTATCGTCCCTGCCCTTGCGGCCGCCTGGCTGGTCGCGGCCCCAGGGCCGATGCCACGGCGCCTGGCCGGCGGGGTCGCGGCGCTTGCGGTCGCCGTCGTGGTGGGCGGTTCATGGGTCGCTCTCGTCGATCTCACGCCTGCCGACCAGCGGCCATGGGTCGGCGGCAGCCCGGTCAACTCGGCCCTCGACCTGACACTCGGCTACAACGGCGCCGAGCGACTCACCGGGATGGCCGGCCCGGGGTCGGGAGGCCGGGGAGGTGGCGTGTTCGTCGGGCCGCCGGACGGCGGCCAGCTGCCGTATGGCCTCCAACTGCCAGACGGCTTCCAGCTTCCGTACGGCTTCCAGCTGCCCCCGGGGTCCTCGCCGCCTCCGGGCTTCGTGCTGCCGGACGGGCCGGGACCCGGAGCCGGCGGGCAGAGCGGCGGCGGCGTGCTGCCCGGACCCGGGTCGGGCGTGGGGTCGGGAGGCGGGGTGTTCCGCGAGGAAGTCGGTGATCCCGGTCCCCTCCGCCTTCTGGCCGGACCGGTCGGCGACCAGATCGGCTGGCTGCTGCCGGCCGCACTGGCGGGTGGGGTCGCGCTGGCGGTAGCGGCCTGGCGACGCCGGGACCGCCGGTCCTCCGAGCTGATCGCGCTGCTCGTCTGGGGCGGTTGGCTGGCGACCGGGTTCGTCTTCTTCTCGATCGCCGGCTTCTGGCACCGCTACTACCTCGCGATGCTCGCGCCGCCGATCGCGGTCCTGGTGGGCATGGGGATCGGCATGGTCTGGCGCGCTCCCCGGGACCGGCTCGTGACCGGCATCGTGGCAGCCGGCGCAGTCGCGTCGGCCGCACTCGGGTGCGCGTACCTCGCGGGCGCCCCGCAGGGCTGGCCGGCGGAGCCGCTGGTGGTCGCGGTGGCCGCGCTCGGGTTGGCAGGCCTCCTTGTCGTGACAGCCTCCTGGTTCCTGCGCGAGGGTGCAAGCCGCGCCGAGCCGATCGCACGTCTCGGCCTTGGGCTGCTGACGGCCGCGATGCTTGTCGGGCCGGCGGCGTGGTCGGTGGACACGGCCCTCCGGGCGAGCGGGGGCGCGCTCCCCGCTGCGGGCCCGCGGCTGGCGAGCGCCGGCGGAATCCCCGGCGGCCCGGGATCCCAGGCCGGTCCCGGGGGAGCCGCCATTCCCGGGGGAGGCGCCATCTCCGGGGGAGGTGCGGCGGCTGGAGCCACATCAACGGGCGCGGGTGTCGATCGTCAACTCCTCGCCTACCTCGAGCGCAACCGGGGCGACACCCGCTTCCTGCTCGTGACGAGGTCGGCGCAGGAGGCCGCGCCGTACATCATCGAGACGGGCGAGCCGGTGATGGCGCTCCACGGGTTCGGGACGGACCCTATTCTCGACGAGGCCGGCTTCCGGGACCGGCTGGCGAGGGGCGAAGTGCGCTACGTGCTCTCGGGGGGCATCGGGTCGATCGGGCGCGGGTCGACCGCAGGTGGTGCGCCCGGCGGAGACGGGCCCGGGCCCAGCGAGCCCGTGCTGACCTGGGTCGCCGAGAACTGCCGCGACGTGTCATCCGAGGTGTGGCCGGCCGGCCGTGAGGGCTCCGCTCGCGGGTTCGCCGACCTGGTCACGGGCGCCCTCTACGACTGCGCCGGAGCCTGATCGTCCCGCCGGCCCTGCTCGTTCGCCCGCCTGTTCTCGGCGGCCAGCCGCACCGTCTCGGCAACGCGCTTTGCCCGGGTCTCCGGCCGTTTCGCGCTGCGGATCCACCACAGCGCGAGCCTCTTCGCTGAGTCCGGGAATGCCTCGAAGTACCCGCGCGCGGTCGGGTTCGCGTCGAGCGCGATCGCCAGGTCGTCGGGAACCGTGAGCGCCTCGATCTCCTCGAGAAGCGTCCAGGAACCGTCGGCCTTGGCCGACTCGATGGCGGCAAGTCCCGCCGCGGTCATGCGACCGCGTGCGAGGAGCCGCTCGACCCGCTCCTTGTTGCTGCGCGCCCACGTGCCGCCTGGCTTCCGCGGCGTCACGAGCTGCTTGAACCGGTGCTCGTCGAGCCGGTTCACCACGCTGTCGATCCAGCCGAAGCAGAGCGCCTCCTCCACCGCGTGGTCGTACGTCAGCTCCGTGCGGGTGTTGCCCTTCTTGCCGACGGCGAGCCAGACGCCCTGCGATGTCGCGTGGTGCGCTTCGAGCCAGGTTCGCCACGCGGCTCGGTCATGTGGCTCGACCAGCTCCAGTTGATCGCGCTTGCGAGGCATGGGTCAAGGGTAGCGGACGGCCGTCGGGGGAACGTCGGGAAGACGCTCGCAGGTGTACAGGCGCCGGCCCTCCTGTACGATGGCTCGACCGATGGACGGCAGCGACGCGATGGACGGCACCGGCAGGCCACGGCCCGGCTTCTCCACCCGGGCCATCCGCGCGGCGAGTCGTGCGCCCGCGTTCGACCAGGAAGCGACCGCGGTGCCGATCTACCAGACTGCGACGTTCCGCGCCGCCGATGCCGACGAGCTGGCCGACGTCCTGCTCGGCAACGTGCCGGGGTACGCGTACTCGCGGATCGACAACCCGACCTCCGCCGCGCTCGGGGCGGCGGTGGCGGAGCTCGAGGGGGCCGACGAGGGGTTCGCCTTCGGCTCGGGGATGGCCGCCGTGTTCGCGGCGGTCGCCTCGCAGGTCGCAGCCGGCGACGAGATCGTGACCGGTTCTGCGCTCTACGGCTCGACGCAGGCGCTCTTCAGTCGCCACTTCGGAAGGCTCGGCGTGACCACCCGTTTCGTCGACATCACCGACATCGGCGCGGTCGAGGCGGCGTGCGGGCCGGCCACTCGTCTTGTCTACGCTGAGACGATCTCGAATCCCACGACCGTCCTCGCGGACATCGCGTCGCTCGCGGAGCTTGCGCATCGTCAAGGCGCCCGTCTCATCGTGGACAACACGTTCGCGTCGCCCTACCTGTGCCGCCCCGCCGAGCTGGGTGCGGATCTCGTGGTCGAGTCGGCGACGAAGTGGCTGGGCGGGCATTCCGATGTCATCGCGGGTGTCGTCGCCGGCACGCGCGACCGCATGACCGAGGTGCGCGAGCTCCAGGTGGATACCGGCGGGATCATCGCGCCGTTCAGCGCGTTCCTCGTCCTGCGCGGGCTCGAGACGCTGGCCGTCCGGATGGACCGGCACAGCGCCACGGCCCTCGCGCTTGCAGAGGCGCTGTCCGTGCACCCCGCTGTGCACAGTGTCTTCTACCCCGGTCTGCCCGACCATCCCCAGGCCGACCTGGCGCGACGCCAGCTCCGGGCGGGCGGTGGCATCATCGCCGTGGACCTGGGAAGCCGCGAGGCCGGGGCCGCGTTCCTCGCGGCGCTCGAGATCCCCGAACGGACGGCCTCGCTCGGGAGCGTCCACACCATCGTCGTGCACCCGCCGTCCACGACCCATCGCCAGCTCGACGCGGAGGGCCTTGCCCGTGCCGGGATCACCCCAGGCCTGGTACGCGTCTCCGTGGGCCTCGAGGATGCCGAGGATCTCCTGGCCGACATGAACAGCGCGCTGGATGCTGCGGTGCGGGCCGGGGTGCCGGCAGAAGCGCCCGGCGAGGCGCCGCACGCGCCGAACACCACGGACGCCGGGTAGGGCATCGGGTCGTCCCCGTGCCGGTGCTGACGGAGATCTGGCGGGCGGTCTTCCCGGGCGCCGTCCTCGTATCGCCCGGCGACCCGGTTGCGGCCCTCGATCCCGATCCGGAGATCGGGTGGGTCCGGGTCCTGCGCGCACGGGTGCCGGCGTTCGACGCGCTCGACCCGGGCGACCTCGCGATCCTCCCCGAGGCGGCCCTGGCGGCCCTGAGCGGCGGACCGGTCGAGCCGGCCGCCCTCATCGATGAGCTGCGACGCAGTCGTGTTCCGGCCGTCCTCATCGTTGGCGAGGATCCGACCGGAGTCGCGCCGGGAAGCGGTTCGGCGGCGCCGGATTCCGCGCGACAGCCGGGGCCGGCCGCGTCGGCTGTCATCGAGGCCGCCCGGGGCGCGGCACTTCCGGTTCTGCACGTCCAGGCGGGCGACCCCGCCGCGATCGAACGCTCCGTGATCGGCTTCCTCGTGAACCGCGGTGCCGAGCTCGATCGGCAGGCGAGCCGGCTGGTGAACGAGATCGAGCGGCTGGCCCTCGAGGACCGGGGGATAGAAGACCTGGTCGGGTCGATCGGTGCCTTCCTGTCGCGTGCCGTTGCCATCGAGAACCAGGCGGGCGGCGCCGTCATCGTGCACGCCCCCCAGGGAGCGGCGGGTGCCGCGGCCGCGGTCAGCCGCTACCAGGCCAATCCGCGTGCGGTTGCCCTCCGGGTGGACCTTCCCGGGGGTGGCACGCTCGCGCTGCTTGGCCAGGCGCCGGCGACGGACCTGGAGAGGGAGGCGGCGGGGCGCGCGGCTCCGCTCATCGCGCTCGAACTGAACCGCGGCGTCGCGATTCGGCGGGCACGCGACGCGGGACGAGGCCCGGACCGCCTCCCCGTCTCGGGACCGCCATGGGTCGTGGTCGTGGCCCGCCAGGTGGTCCCCGGGGAGGAGGTGGCGCCGGAGGAGCGCGCGCAGCGTCGCGACCTCCTGGCCCGTCTTGCGCCGCCGGACCGCCTGGCGCTGCGCGGCGACGTGAACAGCCTTGAGTTCCGCATCGTGGTGGCGGTGGAGCCCGGCGATCCGGTCGGCCTGGCGATCGCCGAGCGGGTGGCCGACGCGGTCGGGCGTCCGGTCGCCGTATCACGGCCGTTCGGCGATCCAACGGGTCGCCCTGCTGCCGAAGCCGAGGGCCGCGCGACGCTCGAGGCAGCCGAGCCGCTGATCCACGCCCACGGAGGTCGCCTCCGGCCTCGCGATCTCGTCTCCCGGGCGGATCGCCTGTCAGCCTACCGTCTCCTCGCCCAGCTGGGTGACCTTCCTGGTGGTCGGCGCCTCGCGGAGGATCTCCTCGCACCGCTGCGCACGGGCCGGCTGGCGGACCAGGCTGAGCGCCTCACCACGCTCCGCTCGGTGCTTGCTCACGGCAGCGCAGCCTCCGCGGCCGCGGACCTGGGCATCCACAGGAACACGCTGCTGTACCGGGTCCGCCGGATCGAGGCCCTGACCGGCTGGCAACTGGACGACCCCCAGCTTCGACTGGCGCTGGCGATCGCCCTGCATCTTGTGCACTCTGCATAACTCTGGGCCTCCCGTTTGAGATCAGGGGGGCGCATCGCGCCGCTCCATCGACGTTACACTCCTGTGGTTAGTGCGGAATGCCCAAAGCTGGCGCGGCCCGGCAGGGGCGGTGACAAGGGGACACGACGATGGTCGACATGAGCGGTTTGGACACCGGCGCGAAGATCGGGGCGGCGCGTGACGCAGGCGTTCGATTCGTGCAGCTGCAGTTCACCGACATCATCGGCTCGGTCAAGTCGGTGACTATTCCCCTTCACCGGCTGGACGAGACCGTGGAGCACGGCGCCTGGTTCGACGGCAGCTCGGTCGAGGGCTTCACCCGGATCGCCGAGAGCGACATGTACCTGAAGCCCGACATGGCGACGTTCGCCCTGATTCCCTGGCAGTCGGGCCACGGGGCCGCCAATGGGGCGCTCGAGAACCAGCGCGGGACGGCGCGCGTCATCTGCGACGTGTACATGCCGAACGATGAGCCGTTTGCCGGCGACCCGCGGTACATCCTCAAGAGGCAGATCGCCCGTGCGGAGGCGCTGGGCTACCGCTTCAACACGGGACCCGAGCTCGAGTTCTTCCTGTTCCGCCGCGACGAAGCCGGCGCCATCCAGCCGCTCCCGCACGACCAGGCCGGCTACTTCGACTTCAGCACCGACCTCGCGCAGGAAGTCCGCCAGGACATGGTGAACGCGCTCGAAGCATTCGGAATCAGCGTCGAGGCTGCCCACCACGAGGTCGCCCCCGGCCAGCACGAGATCGACTTTCGCTACGACGAGGCGCTCCGTACCGCAGACAATGCCATCACCTTCCGGTTCACGTTGAAGGCCGTGGCCCAGGCCCACGGGCTCTACGCCACGTTCATGCCGAAGCCGATCTTCGGGGTGAACGGCTCGGGCATGCACACGCACATGAGCCTCTACGACGTGAAGGCCGGGCGGAACGCGTTTGCCGACCCGTCCACGAAGTACGGCCTCTCCGACCTGGCCATGAAGTTCATCGCCGGCAGCCTTGCCCATGCCCGGGGGATGATCGCCGTCCTCGCCCCGCTCGTGAACTCGTACAAGCGCCTGGTCCCGGGCTACGAGGCCCCGACCTACCTCTCGTGGGCGCGCGTCAACCGGTCGGCGCTCATCCGCGTCCCCAAGGTCTCGCCCGGCCGCAGCATCGAGGCCACGCGCGTCGAGCTGCGCTGTCCCGACCCGTCGTCCAACCCGTACCTCGCCTTCGCGGTGATGCTGGCCGCCGGCCTCGACGGGATCGAGAAGGGCCTGGAGGCCCCCGAGCCGGTCGAGGAGAGCCTCTACGAGATGGACGACTCGCGGATCCGGGAACGAGGGATCCAGCAGCTGCCGGGCACGCTCAGCGAGGCGATCGACGAACTTGAGAGGGACCCGGTCATCTGCGCCGCGCTTGGCGACCACGCGCTCAGCCATTTCGTCGAGGCGAAGCGGCACGAGTGGGACGAATACCGCATCCGCATCTCGAACTGGGAGATCGACCGCTACCTCGAGCTGTTCTAGCCGAACCGCCCGCGATAGGGAGGCGGCAGAAGCGCGGCGATCCGCCGCATGAGGTCTTCTGTCGCCGCGTCGATCCGCTGGCGCCTCGCACCCGGATCGGCGGCAGGCGCCTCGGCGGGCTCCTTCGGCCGACGTGGCTCGGTGCGCTCCGCGGCCGTGGACCCCGGCACCGCGACGTCGGTGGCGCCACCGTCCCCGGCCGGCCTGACCCGCGGGTGGTAGATCTCGCCGAACCGGATCGTCACTCCCTGGCCAAACCGCGGCAGGCGGGCGCCAACGGGCCACAGGCGCTCGGTGCCCCATATCCCGACCGGGAGGATCGGCGCGCCCGTTCTCGTCGCGAAGAGGGCCACCCCCGGCTTGGGTTCGATGAGCGCACCGGTGCGGCTGCGCGTGCCCTCCGGCGCCAGGCCGAGCCAGTCGCCCTCGCGGACGACCTCCTGCGCGGTCCGGTACGCCTCCGGGTCCGGGCGTCCGCGGCGCACCGCGAACCCGCCGTACGCCGTGAGCAGTCGTCCGAGGCCAGGCCAGCCCAGCGCCTCCGCCTTCGCCATGTAGCGTACCCGGCGCTTCGTGAGGTCCTCGATGGCCAGCGTCAGGAGGACCGGGTCCAGGATGGACAGGTGGTTGCTGGCAAGGATGACACCGGGCCGGTCTGGCACGTGCTCGGCGCCCACGACCGTGACGCGGGTATGCAGGAACCAGAAGACGAGGCGGACGAAGACGTTGCAGGCTCGGAAGACGATCGGACGGAACGGGCGGATGTCCTTGTCGAACGAACCGGCGCCCCCCACGCCCGGGACTACCCTTTCGTCTGGCGGGTGCCCATCATTTCCCCGCCGTCCACGCCGATGGTGTTGCCGGTCATCCAGTAGGTCCCCGGCGACGCGAGCGCGACGATCGCCTCTGCGACGTCCTCCGGCCTGGTGAGGCGTTCGCCGGGGTTGCGCGAGGCGGCGTATTCGTAGAGTTCCTCGATCCCCTTGATGCGCTGCGAGGCCGGCGTGATCGCCACGCCGGCGCGGATCGCGTTCACCGTGATCCCCTTCGGCGCCAGCTCCAGGGCCAGCTGCCGGCAGTGCGATTCGAGAGCCGCTTTCGCGGCGCTGACGGGGCCATACGTCGGCACGACCTTGACGCCACCCTCGCTGGTGATGGCGAACAGGCGGGATCCTTCGGCGAGCAGCCCGGCATGGACGAGATCGCGGGTCCAGTACACCATCGAGTTGGCCATGACGTCCATGGTCATCTCGAGCTGGCGCTGGCTGACCTCCTTCCCGCCCGGCAGGGCCGAAATGTAGGGGAGGGTCACGCCGAAGGCGAGTGAGTGCACCAGGACGGCGAGGAACGGGTCAGCGCCGGCCGCCCGCCGCTCCGCAAACCGCGTCTCGATGTCGGCGACGACGCGGCTGCGCTTCCCCTCGTCGGCCGCGTTGACGTTGTGAAAGGCCACCGGGACGCCGGTCGCGGCGATCCGGTCCCGCACCTCCTCGGCCGCACGGATCGAGCCGCGCAGATCGAGGTGCACGCCGACGATGGGATGGCCGGCGCGGGCAAGGGCCAGGGCCGTGGCGGCCCCGAACCCGCTGCTGGCGCCCAGCACCAGCGCCCAGCGCTCGCGTCCGTCGCTTCCCTGCTCGCTCATCGATCCTCCCTGGCTTCGTCCGGTTCCGGATGAAGTGTACCGACCGCGGGCGGCGAGACGTGGACGACGGTCATCGCGCCCCGGCCATGGCGACGACCTGCCTCGTCAGCTGATCGGTCTTCAGCGCATCTTCGTACGTGCAGAGCACCCGGCCCGGGTCGCCCGACTCGACTGCGTCGAGGAACGCCTGGTCCTCTGCCTGGTACGGATCGTCCCGGTTCCAGAGCGTGTGCCGCTCCTTGCCGTCGTCGAACGTGACGGACCAGCGGACGGAGGGCCAGCGCCCCCGCTGCCCAATGGTCGTGACGAGACCGTCGGAAACGAACTCCATCTCCACCAGGGACGAGTTCGCAAGGCAGGTCGCGCTGAAGGAACCGAGCGTCCCCGACTCGAACCCCACGAGCGCCGTCGTGACGTCGTCGACGTCGGCGTCGGGGTACGCGGCGCGCGGGTGCTGCGACGTCCGAGCCTCGATCACGGCCCCTTCCCCCAGGAGTACCCGTGCCAGGTCGAACTGGTGCGTGGCCTGCTCCACGATCTGCCCGCCACTCTTCTCCCGCTGGCGCCACCAGCCCGCGGCGGGCGTGTCGCCGATCCAGCGGGCCACCAGCAGGTGCGGCGGCCGCTCCGCCAGCCGCTCCTGCACCGCCGGGAGGAAGTCCAGGGCGCGCCAGTTGTAGCCCACGGCCGTCACCAGGCTCTGCCGGCGCACAAGCTCGTCGATGCGGACCGGCTTCTCCGCCCCCGCGTCGAGCGGCTTCTCGACGAGGAAGGGGATCCCCCGCTCTGCCAGCTGCTCGCAGGCCCACCCGGTCGAATACGGCGGAAGACAGACCCACGCGACCTCCGGGCGCTGTTCCTCGATCATCTGGCCCAGGCTCGTGTAGGCCGCGCCGCCCCACTCGCGGGTCGTGGCCTCCGCGCTTTCCATCGTTCGGCAGAGGACGCCGACGAGTTCGGTCCGGCCCAGCCGGGCGAGGCCGGGCAGGTGCTGGCTCCGGACCCCGCCGGCCCCCAGGAGCACCATTCTCAACCGGTCAGTCATGAGCGCCTCCCTCACGGTGACTCCCTCGCTGGGTGCCGATGGAACAGGACCGTCGTCCCGCTGCACCGCTGCACCGCTGCACCGATGCGGTGATGCACTGATGCAGTCTGGGCTGATGCTATGATGATGAGCATGCGGACGACGATAACGCTGGATCCCGACGTGGATGCCCTGGTGCGCAAGATGATGCGGGAGCGGGGCGTCCCGTTCAAGGAGGCCGTCAACGAGGCGATTCGGGCGGGCATGCGGCCGCGCGGCGCGCGTGCGCGCTTCCGGACCCGCACGTACGACCTGGGCCCGCCGGCTATCCCGCTTGAGAAGGCCCTCACGCTTGCGGGCGACCTCGAGGACGAGGAGCTTGTGCGCAAGCTCGCCCTGAGGAAGTAGCGGGGGCGGCCGGATGATCCTCGTGGACGCCAACGTCCTGCTCTACGCCGTGAACGAAGGCGCGGCCCTGCATTCGACCGCGCGGAGATGGCTGGACAGCGCACTCAACGGGACGACCACGGTCGGGTTCTCGTGGATCGTCCTTCTGGCGTTCGTTCGGCTGGCCACCCACCCTGGGGTCTTCGATCGGCCGCTGGCGCCGGGCCAGGCTCTTGACCTCGTTCGGACGTGGCTGGCCCTGCCCACGGCTGTCGTGGTCGAGCCGACCGCCCGCCACCTCGAGCTCATGGAGCGGCTGTTGTCCGCCGCAGGCACGGCCGGCAACCTCACCAACGACGCTCACCTCGCTGCGCTCGCCATCGAGCACGATGCCCAACTTGTCTCGTTTGACGCCGACTTCTCGCGGTTCGAAGGCGTGCGATGGGTGCGGCCCGGAGCCTGACGTCACCTTCGGGACGGTTCTCCCGACGGTGAGGCTCCGCGGTCGCACCCGTGGGAGCGGTCAGTCCGGTCCGTTGCAGCCCTGGGCTATACTCCACGTCGCTCACGCGGCGCTTATCGCCGCGTGATCTCGGTCGGGGCGTGGCGCAGCTTGGTAGCGCGCATCGTTCGGGACGATGAGGTCGGAGGTTCAAATCCTCTCGCCCCGACCAGTCTTACGCACTTCCACCCGGAACTCGCCGCTCATCGCGGCTGCCCAGCCGCGTGCCTCGGCCTCGACGCTGGGGTACAGCCAGATCTATCCGCCGACGGGCGCGTCCTGCTACTCAGAGCAAGGCGTCCCCAAGTCGAGCACACGGATCTGGGACCCGTCCACGGGGAGATGGGCTGAAGGATCGTCGTCCGCCCGTGGAGCGGGGCCGTCGAGAGCCTACGGGGTCGCGCCTACCGGGGACTTACCTGGCTGCTCGTGGCGGGATCGCAGGACCGGGACCGGAGCCGGGGGGGGCCGGTGACCTGCTTCGGGAACCCCGGCCGGCCAGCTCGAGCCGCCCTGTCGGGGCCATCACGTGTATCTCGCCCTTAGTGTGGATCGTCCTCTCGCTTTCGGGCTGTCTCCTCCTGAAAGGTCTGGACTCTCCCGATCCACTGGGGCGAACCCGGCTCACCCCAGTAGTTCGAATCCGTCGGTTCACCGGTGATCTGCTTCAGCCGCTGTATCCCCCGCTCCTGCTGCGCTGGGCTGGCGTAGCCGAAGGCATTGGCCAGAGCGTCATAAGGAAGTTCGTATGCCTCGGCGATACGCCGGATCGTCGGGGGCGTCGGCCTGACCTTGCCTGCTTCAATCCGAGAGAGGACTGAATGCGACAGTCTGCCCTCCGTCCATGCCTCAACGCCCCAAAGCGAGAGTTCCAGTTGTGCTCGTTTCCTCCGCAGGAGCAAACCGACGGTGGCCAGGTTCGCACGCTCGTCAGACGGGGCAGGACTGACGACCCCCTGCTCATCCTCATCCACCGTTGCCTCCTCTTTCAGCACTTCAGTCCCAGCCGAACATGAGGCTAGCACCCGGGCCGGCCAGCTCGAGCGGCGTGTCGGGGCCTATCACAGACCTGCGGTCAGCCTGAACGGGTCGTTCGGGGACCTGACTCGCCGTGCGCTCATGCACCTGCCGAATGGCCCTAGCGAGGAGCCGATGTGCGGGGCACGGTCGCGTCTTCGCGGGGTGCGATGACGGACGTCCCCCGCTCGCCCCGGCGCCGTCGTCGAAGATGGGGCCATGAACGAGGCGGATCAGGCACAAGTCGTCGAAGGTGGTGAAGGGTCATGGCGATGACTCGCGAGCCCGGGATGATCGACGAGCAACCCGGCGGGGTTACCTCAGTGTCCCCCTGGGCGTCTGAATACGACTCGTTTGGGTGCCTTGACACGACATATTTGGGTGTCTACCATCGGCTCAAATGGGTGCCTCCGAGAACACCGTCGGTTTCGAGACCGGCTTCGACTACCGCCCGAGGGTCGCTGACACTGAGCTCGAGGCTCGCCTCGCCGCGACCGGAGCGGTGGTGATCGATGGCCCCCGCGGCTGCGGCAAGACAGAAACCGCCCGGCAAGCAGCCGCCAGCGAGGTACGCCTGGACGTCGATGACGAGGCGCGCGCGGCAGGCCTTCTGGCGCCGGCACTGCTCCTCGAAGGGGAGCGGCCACGATTGATCGACGAGTGGCAACTCGTGCCGGCGATCTGGAATCAGGTTCGCCGGGAGGTTGACGCGACCGGAGGCCGTCCGGGTCAGTTCATCCTGACCGGCTCGGCCGTTCCGGCGGACGACGTGACCCGCCACAGTGGCGCACTTCGCTTCAGTCGCCTGCGGATGCGGCCGATGTCCCTGGTCGAGGCGGGCTACTCGACGGGCGACATCTCGCTCAAGAACCTGTTCGACGGCGCCGAACCGAGAGCGGTCGACCCTGGGCTCACCATCAACGATCTTGCTGAGCGGATCACGGTCGGCGGCTGGCCCAACCTCCAGGACAGAACGATCGACGAGGCGCTGATCGCCCTTCGCGGCTACCTCGACGAGACGAGACGGGTCGATCTCGTGCGCGTGGATGGAATTGGGCGAGACCCCGAGAACGTTGCTCGCGTCCTGCGCTCGGTGGCTCGAAACACCGCCACGGGGGCGTCGGCGCGGGCGATCGCTGCCGACGTGGGAGGAGCGGAAGGCCCGATCGACCATCACACCGTGCTCGGGTATCTGGCCGCCCTCAGTCGGATCTTCGTGGTCGAGGACCTGCCGGCGTGGTCGCCGGGGCTTCGTTCGCGGACCATCCTGCGAAGCGCGCCGAAGCGGCACTTCGTGGATCCGTCGCTCGCGGTCGCGGCTCTCGGCACGACACCCGACCGGCTGCTTCGTAGCGTCGAGACGCTCGGATTCCTCTTCGAGTCGTTGGTCGTTCGAGACCTTCGGGTCTACGCCCAGGCAATGGACGCGTCGGTGTTCCACTACCGAGACAGCGCCGATCTCGAAGCAGATGCCATCGTCGAGCGCCGCGATGGTGCCTGGGCGGCGTTCGAGGTGAAGCTCGGGCAGGGTGCCATCGATCGGGCGGCCGAGTCGCTGTTGCGCGTCGCCGCTCGAGTCGACCCGGAACGGCACGGCAAACCGGCCGTGCTTGCCGTCATCACCGGCTGGGGCTACGGCTACCGGAGACCCGATGGCGTCGCGGTTATCCCGATCGGCACCCTGGCTCCATAGGCGCCCTGCCACCCACCTGACCCGGGACCAGGAGTCAAGCCGGGGAGCCGCGTAACCAGTGCTCCGCCCCGGTCACCTCGATCCGGGACGGGTGCCGCGTCGGCCTTGACCTCGATCCTTGTCGGGACGCTTCTTCTCGCCCCGACCCCGACCGGTTGCGTGGTCCCGGCGGTAGCCGGTGTTGCTACCATCGCCGCACCGTGCGCCGCCCTCCCATCCCCGCGGTCCTGCGCGACCTGGCCGACGACCCCGCCGCGCTCCGCGTCCTGCTGGTCTCGTCGGTCTCCCTGTTCGCCGCGGGCCTCAACCCGCAGGTCTACAGTCCGGGGCTGGCGACGGTCCAGGCCGCGGTCCGAGCTCGGCCCGAGACGGAGACGCTGTTGCTGGTCGGCCTGATCGTCTCGGCCAGCCTCCTGTTTGTCGGCGGCATCCTCGGCGACACGGTCGGCCGGCGCTCGATCCTGACCGGCGCCCTGGCCGTGCTCGTCGTGACCGGGCTGAGCGGCCTCATCGTCACGAGCGGTCCGATCTTCGTCGCCGCCCGGTTTGTCGGCGTTGCGGCCTCGAGCCTCGTCCTGCCGTTCGCGCTGGCGGCGATCGCGACGGCGTACAGCGGGGTGTCGAGGGCGGCCGCGCTGGGCGTGGCGTATGCGGCGTACGGCGCGTCGACCGGCCTTGCCCCGGTGCTGCTGACGCTGCTCGGACCTGACGGCTCCCGATGGCCGGCGTTCCTCGCGGCCGCCGCGGCCGCGGCGGCCGCCTTCTGGATCGCCCGCCCGCGGGCGCGCGACCTGCCGACCGCGAGCCCGACGCAGCGCCCGTACGTCGTCGGAACGGCGGTCTGGGCATTCGCGGTGGTCCTCATCGCGGTCGGGGCCGTAGGTTTCGGAAACGGCGTCGATGACCCGCGCCGCTACGTGCTCATCGCGGCCGGCGCGGTCCTCCTTGGCGGGTTCGCGATCTGGGAGCGGCGGCGGCGCCGTCGCCCCGGTCCGGCCGCCCCTGACGTGGAGCGGCGACCCGTCGCCGTCGCCGTGATGGTCGGCGTCGTCATCGGCTTCGCCCAGGCAGCGCCGCTCCTCCAGCTGCCGATCTTCTTCCAGGTCGTTCTCCGGTACGGGCCGATCGTCGCGACGATCGCGACCGCTCCGTTCATCGCTGCGCTCGTCCTGGCCGGTCCGGTCGCCGGCGTGCTCCTCGCGCGGTACGGGCCGCGGACCCTGGTGGCAGGCGGCGTCGCGGCCGTCGGACTCGGGAACGTGCTCGCGGCCGCGCTCCTCGGCCCAGGGGCCGCCTACGTCGGCCTCATTCTGCCGTTCGTGCTCATCGGGGCCGGGTTCGTCATCGCGACCACGGTCCGGACGGCGATCATCTTTGCGAGTGTGCCGCGGGGCCTGCCGGCGACGGCGGCCGCGCTCAACGAGGCGTCGCTCACCGTCGGCAGCCGGCTCGGCCTCGTCGTCGTCACCGTCGCGGTCAGCCGGTTCGCCCTCGATTCGTTCAGCGCGTCGCTCCAGGGCCTCGATCCGGCCCAGGTCACCGCCGCGACGGCCGCCTTCCGCGACGTCCTCGTCGCCATCGGGACGCCCGCGCTCGGTCAGCTCGTGACGGGGATCGATCCAGCCGATGTCAGCGCGTACGTCGACGCGTACACGTACGCGGTTCGGCTCACCCTCCTTTTCACCGGCGTCCTGACGCTCATCGCGGCGGCGATCGCGTGGCTCGCGATCGGGCGGCGCGACCCGCTCTCCACGGTCTGGGAACACCGCGACGAGCGCACATCCGGAGGCGGCTTGAAGGTTCGCCGGAGTACGCGGCGAGGCCGGCCGCTCCATGCGCGCCTGCGCCTGGGGGCCCTTCGATCGGGCATCAGGTACACGCGCGTCTTCGAGGACGGCGAGACGGATCGGCGTGCCCTCGCCATCGTGCCCGGCGCGCGGGTGCTGGTCGATTGCCTCCGCCGGCGACCGGGCCCTCGACGCGGTCGCCTGGGGCGCGGGCCACGTCATCGCGGTCGATCCCGTGCCGGCCCAGCTGCGTCTCACCGCGCTGAAGGTGGCGGCCGCCGGTGTGCTCGACAGCGCCGACCTGGTCGCGATGTTCTCGCTCGGCCGCCACGCCGATGCGCGTCCGACTCTACGCGAGCCTGCTGCGGCCGCGACTCGCAGCCGGTGACCAGCGGTACTGGGACCGCTGGATCGGGCTGTTCGAGATCGGTCTCCACGAGCACCATCTGCTCGGTCGAGCCGTGGCGATGGGAGGGGCGCTGCTGCGGGTCGTCGGTGGGCGGACCCTCAGGCGCATGATCGACGAGGCCCCGGATGCCGCGACCCAGGGGCGGTTGTACGAGTCGCGCCTGCGCCGGCGGTACTGGAACCCCGTGACGCGGTGGGTCCTGGGCCGGAACGGAGTCGTGCGGTGGTTCGCCGCCAACCGGGCCGAGCGCCGGGGGATGCTCGCGGGACGGTTCCACGAATGGCTGGAGGCGAACATCTCCCGCGTTGTCGCCACAACGCTGATCCGGGAGAACCCGTACTGGATGCCGATCATCGGGGGGCGCCCGGCCGAGCCGGATCACGAGACGGCGTGGCTGCGCCCGGCGTCGATCGACGCGCTGAGGACCGCTCCGGCCCGGATTCGGCTCGCCAGGGGATCCGTTGTTGACGTCGTCAACACCCTGCCGGCAGGTTCGCTCGACGCCGCCTCGCTTTCGAATGTGCCCGACTGGCTGACGGCATCCGAGCTCGAGCGGCTCTGGGTCGGGCTCGCCCACGCCCTGGCGCCCGGCGGGAGGGCTGTCATGCGCTCCACGCTCCAACCGCCCCCGCTGCCCACGGAGGCCGCCGCCCCCGCGCTCGTCATCGAACTGAAGCCACCTCGACGGAGCTGACGCTCGGCGAGCGTACGGGCATCTTCGCTGCCGTGACCCTCCTCGTCCGCACCGCAGACGGCCCCTGAGCCGGCGGCCGTCGCCCTTCGGAGCGGGGTACCTGCGAGGCGGCCCTACTCCGCCCGCGCGAGCTCCGTGAACGTCCCGTCTGTGTTGCCCAGCAGGAGCGTGTCGCCGTCGATCTCGTACGGAACCACCCGGGAGGTTCCCTCCCCCTCGATGGTGATCTGACCGTCCGGCGCAAGGGTCCACCGTTCGGTCACGGTTCGCACCGAGGACTGCGTGACGGTCGTGCCGCCGGCCAGGAACTCGACGGTCGTGCCCTTGAGTGCGCCCCCTTCGTACAGGGAGCGTTCACCATCGGCCGCGACGCGGTAGCCGGTGACTGTCCACTTCCCGAGGAACGGAGGCGGCGTGCCGGCATCGCGAGGGGTGGCCGTCGCCTCCAGCTGGGAGGTCGCGGGTCCGCTCGCTCCGATCGTGGGGCTCGGCTGGCTCGTCGCCAGCGCATTGGCGCCGGACGTCGCGACCGGCTCGGCAGAAGCCGGCGCACCCGCCCCGCATCCCGAGAGAGTCGCGGCCAGGAACAGCGCCAGAAGCGCCGCAACAGCCTTCACTTCAACCTCGATTCCCTTGAGTGGAGAAGACCATGATCGCCCCGGGGAGAACCATTATCACGGCTGAGACTCTCAACTAGCAGGGCCGGGAGGTCAGTCCCCGAAGCAGGTTCCGACGAGCTTCCCGGTCTCGACCAGGGGATGCCCCACGGGCACGAGCTTGATGCGGTCCGCGACTTCCGTGAGCGGGACGCCGACGATCTCGCTCCCGCGCATCGCCACCATCTTGCCGAAGTCACCGGAGGCCATGAGCTGGGCGGCTGCCGTCCCGAAGCTCGTGGCCAGGACGCGGTCGTAGGCACTCGGGGTGCCGCCTCGCTGGACGTAGCCCAGGGCCGTGAGCCGTGTCTCGAGGCCGGTGGCCTGCGCCAGCTCCCGTGCCAGGCGGTAGCCGATGGTCGTGAAGCCCGTGGACTCGCGGAACCGGCGCCGCTCCTTCTTGCCCAGGGCCGCCTCCTCCCGTGACAGGGCCCCCTCGGCAACGACGACGATCGAGAAGGGCTTCTCCTGGGTGGTGCGCCGTTCCAGGTGACTCGAGATGCTCTCGACGTCGTACGGGATCTCCGGGATGAGGACCACGTCGCCGCCGCCGGCGATCCCTGCATAGAGCGCCAGCCAGCCCGCCTTGTTGCCCATCAGCTCCGCGATCATGACCCGGTTGTGGCTGGCCGCGGTCGAATGGAGACGGTCGATGCTCTCGGTCGCGATGCTCACGGCGGAATGGAAGCCGAAGCAGACGTCGGTGCCCCAGATGTCGTTGTCGATCGTCTTGGGGAGGCCGATCACGTTGAGCCCCGCCTCGGAGAGGAGGTGCGCCGTCGTGTGCGTCCCGTTCCCGCCCAGGACGACGAGGCAGTCGAGCCCGAGCTTCCGGTAGTTCGCCTTGATGATGTCCGGCTTCGACATCGCGACTTCCGAGTCGGAGACTCGCTCGCCGTCCTCGTACGGCTTCTCGCGGCTCGCTCCGAGGATGGTCCCGCCGAGCGTCAGGATCCCGGAGAAGTCATCGCGGTGGAGTTCTCGCGTCTCGAGGCTGATGAGACCCTGGTAGCCGTTCGCGATGCCCACCACTTCGACCGCGCCGAGCCCGTACGCCGCCCGCGCCACGCCACGGATCGCCGCGTTGAGCCCCGGACAGTCTCCGCCCGAGGTCAGGATCCCGAACCGCTGTACCACTGCCATACCCAAGGATGCCTCCTGCAATCACATCATAGGAGACGTGCCGGCCGCCCGGGCCGGTATGGCCCCTGGGACAACTCGACGGCTAGATACATCCTTGCGTAAAGGCTAGAATAGCCTGATGAAGACGGCAACGGTCACCGAGGCAAAGAACGGGCTGAGCGCCCTCATCGACAGGGTTCGGGCCGGCGAGAGCGTCCTCATCACCGACCGTGGACTCGCGGTTGCCCGGCTCGAGCCCGTCGCGGGGTCGGCGGATCCGACCGGTCGGCTCGGCCGCCTGGAACGTGCCGGGGTCATCCGGATCGGGGCCGCGCCGCCGCCGCTTGACCTGCTTCGGACGCCAGCACCGGGACTCCCGGCCGGCGTCAGTGCGGTCCGGGCCGTGATCGATGAGCGGCGTTCCGACCGGTGAGGTTCTGGGACAGCTCCGCCATCGTCCCGCTGCTCGTCGCCGAGTCGTTCAGCACCGAGGTGATGGCCGAGTACGAGAGCGACCCGGAGGCCATCGTCTGGTGGGCCACGGAGGTCGAGTGCGTCTCCGCGCTGGCTCGCCTGGAGCGTGAGGGAAGCCTGGGTGGACCAACCATGGTCGATGCCCTCGAACGGCTGCGCGGACTCGCCGGAGCGTGGGGGGAGGTCCAGCCGATCGCCAGGGTTCGCCAGACGGCCATCCGACTGCTCCGCGTCCACGGATTGCGCGGAGCAGACGCCCTGCAGCTCGCCGCCGCCATCGCAGCCGCCGAGGACCATCCCGCGTCGTTGCCCCTCGTCACTCTGGACGGCCGTCTCGCCCAGGCCGCCGAGCGCGAAGGCTTCCGGGTCGTCAGCCCGGGCCAGGCCTGACCGAAGTCTGTCCCGCGATCACGCCGCGTTCGTGGTCCAGGAGCCGCGCCTTCCGATCGAGGCCGCCGGCGTACCCGGTCAGGGCCCCGTCCGCTCCAACCACGCGGTGGCATGGGACCACGATCGACAGTGGGTTTCGGCCCGCGGCGGCACCGACGGCGCGCGCTGCACCCGGCTTTCCGATCCGACTCGCGATCTCCCCGTACGTGACGGTCTCCCCGAAGGGTATTCGCTCGAGTTCCGCCCAGACGCGCAGCTGAAAGGGTGTCCCCCGAGGTTCGAGCCGGAGATCGAAGGCCGTTCGTTCGCCGTGGAAGTAGGCGTCGAGAGCGGCGCTCACGGTCGCGAAGGCCGGCCCGTCCTCCACCCATGACGGTTCGATGGACGGGCCGTGGCGTTCCCCGGGCAGATGGACGCCGCACAGGTGCAGGGGGCCGCTGGAGGTACGCTCGCCAACGAGGAGGAGTTCGCCGAGGGGGCTCGGGTGTCGGGCGTAGAGCGTGGTCATGGGACCCTCCGGTCGTCGGGTGAGGTTGCGGGAGCGGGGACGGGCGGGGCCGCCGGCTGCGTCTCGGCCGCCCAGAGGTGGATGACGGCGTAGGCGCGCCACGGTCGCCACTGTTCGGCGAGGGCCGCGATCTCCCGGGGTCGGGCCGGTCCGCCGAGCGCGCCGAGTGCGCGGATGACCCGGCGAACGCCCAGGTCGGTCGGCAGGAACGCGTCGGGGTCGCCGAGGGCGCGCATGCGGATGTACGCGGCCGTCCACGGGCCGATCCCCGGGAGGTCGAGGAGCGTCCGCTCGGCCTCCTCGCGATCCGCCCCGACATCGAGGACAAGGCGCCCGCTCGCGAGCGCTGCCGCGAGCGCGAGCAGGGCCGCTCGGCGCCCGCCGGGAAGGGGCAGATCGGCCGGGTCCGCCGCGAGGAGCGCCTCCGGGGTCGGGAAGAGCTGCGCCACGCCGCCGGACGGCGTTCGCAGCGACTCCCCGAATCGTTCGGCGAGCCGCCCGGCGAGGGTTCGGGCCCCGGCCACGGAGACCTGCTGGCCAAGGACGGCGCGGATGCCAGTCTCCGCCGGGTCCACCGTCCCGGGGACGCGTCTTCCCGGCGAGCGCCGAACGAGCCGGCCGAGGACCGGGTCCGGGAGGAGCGCATCCATGATCGCGACCGGGTCCGCGTCGAGGTCCATGAGGCGCCGGCACCGAGCGACGGCGGTCGCCAGGTCACGCGGATCGTCGAGGCGGAGGCGGCAGCGCACCCCATCGTCAACGGGGACCATCTCGACGACCGCGGCCCCGTGGGGCAATCGGAGACTCCGCCGGTACGCGATCCCGGTCCACTCCTCCACGCCCGGGACGGCCCGCGCCGCCAGGAACGCGACGAGCGCGGCACCGTCGAATGGTCGCCGGGCCGCGAGTCGCAGCGTGATCTCGCCGGGCGGATTCAGGCGACCGGCCGACCGCCGGGCTCGAAGCTCGGAGGGCGAGGCCGCGAACACCTCCTGCATCGTGGCATTGAACTGGCGGATCGACTCGAAGCCGGCGGCGAACGCGACCTCGGTAGCGGCGAGGTCGGTGGTCTCAAGCAGGACGCGCGCCGCATGGGCGCGCTGGGCGCGGGCGAGCGCGAGCCCGCCGGCGCCGACTTCCGCGACCAGTCGACGATGGACCTGCCGCTCGGAGTAGCCCAGGTGGCGGGCGAGTCCCGGGACGCCCTCTCGCTCAACGACACCGTCGGCGATGAGGCGCATCGCCCGGCCGACCAGGTCGCCCCGGATGTTCCACTCGGGCGAGCCGGGCGAGGCGCCGGGCACGCACCGCTTGCACGCCCTGAACCCTTCGGTCTGCGCGGCGGCCGCGGTCGGGTAGAAGCGGACGTTCTCCCTTCGCGGGGTGATCGCGGGGCAGCTCGGGCGGCAGTAGATGCCCGTGGACGTGACCGCCACGTAGAACGTCCCGTCGAACCGCTCGTCCCGGCTGGCGACCGCCCGGTAGCGATGCTCGAAGTCCATGCCCGGAAGGATGGCAGCCTCTGGCCCGCGACGCTGGCGGGAATCGGACGTGACGATCAGCGATCCGTGCCGCGCAAGGCGTCAGGGGAGGCGAGCGCCCTCCGTGCGGAGACGCGCCATGAGTCCGGTGACGATCAGCCTCGAGCCCGGGCGCGTGTAGTGGACCCCGTCCCAGCGCAGGAGCGTCCCGTCCCGCCACGATGAGCACGGACCGCCCTGCGGGCAGACAAGGTCGGTGAGCTGTGCGAAGCGCACGCGATCGGTGTGGCGCGCCGAGACCTCGGCGTAGATCCCTGCGATCGTCGCCTGGGCGGCCCACTCCTCGGTGTACCCGGCGAGCGAACAGGCGCCGGAGTCCGGCGCCTGGCACTTTGGCTTCAGTGTGTGTCCGGCCGGTCCGAGGAGGACGACCGTGGCGTCCGGCCGGTCGAGGCGCTGCACGAACGCTTCGACGCCCAATTCGACGGCGGCCCGGTGGGCGGGCGCCCCGAACGGCGCGACCGACCCGTCCGGCAACACGATCGGGCGGTACTCGGAAACGGCCGTGGCGAGGATGAGGAGCGGCCCCGGCAGCGCGCCAACCTGGTCGACGATCGTGTCGTACCGGGCCTCGCACTTCGCGTCCATCGGTCCCTTCTGTACGCGCGTCGGATCGTTTGACCGCGGTTGGCCGCTCACCGTGCAACCCCCGGATGCGGCCACGACGTAGCCGACGCCGTTCGAGCGTGCCCACTCGGCCAGGCCCACGTCGAGCGATCCGATCGACGAATTGCCGAACGTGACCACCGTGAGCGAACCATCGGGCGCGGGCACCCGCGTGCAGACCGACGAGTTGCTGGGGCACTGCCAGTGGGCGAAGTCGGCCATCGATGCGGCCACCTCGGCCTCTCCCACGCTCAGGATGGGCGCAGGCGAGGCGCTCGGTGCGGCGGTCGCGCCGTCAATCTCGGCCGGCGTCGCAAAGGAAACCGAGACCGAGTCATCGGACGTTGGGAGGATGCTGGCTGGAGCCGCGGCATGGTTCCGGGCCGCGGCCGTGTCGGTGATCTCGGCCGTCGCCGCGGTCTCGGCCGGTGGCGCCGCCTCGCCCGGGGCCGCGACCCCGGCGGTGACCCGGGAGGCGGCCTCGGCCGGCGTTGCCGCTTCGCCTGGCGCCGCGACGCCGGCCGGCGCGCCGAGATCGGTTGCCTGCAGCGAGATCCCGGCGGCGATCACGATCGCTGTCGCAGCCGCGGCCAGGGTGCGCCACGACGACCTGCGGATCACCGGCAGCCGCCCCTCGCGGATCGGTCGCTCGACCGCGACGTACATCGCTCCGGCCAGCCCGACCGTGAGCGCAAGGCGCAGGGCGAACAGCGACAAGGGATTCGCGGCGGGATCGGCGGGGGCGGTCGCGACCACCACCGGCCAGTGCCACAGGTAGAGCCCATAGGAGATGACGCCCGCCGCGACGAGCGGCCTCGTCGACAGCAGGCGCCCGACGGGGCCGGTCGGGGCCCGCTCGATCGTGAGGATGAGCCCGGCCGCGACAAGGGCGAGCACCAGTGAGCCGCCGCGGTAGTAGAGCCCGTCGGTCGCATCAGCGAAGACAAACCCAGCCAGGAGGACGAGGGCAAGCGGCACCTGGGCGATCGCCAGTGCCCGCCGCTCGAGAAGCCGCACGGCCTGGGGGCGGCGCCACGGTCGCATCGCCAGTCCGACGATCACACCGACGAGGATCTGGTGGATCCGCGAGTCGGTCCCGTAGTAGGCGCGTGACGGTGAGGCCGGGTCGAAGAGGACGGCCGCCGCAACCACCGAGGCGACCACGAGGAGCGACGCCAGCGCAATCGGCACGATGCGCCGTCGCCCTCCAACACGGACGGCGACAAGGAAGAGGATCGGCCAGAGCAGGTAGAACTGCTCCTCGATCCCGAGCGACCAGGTGTGCTGGAGCGGCGATGCGCCGGCAGCAGCGGCGAAGTAGTCAGAGCTGGCTCCCACGAAATGCCAGTTGGCCACGTACCCGAGGGTGGCCAGCAGCTCGTCGCGCCGAAGGCCCCACGTGTCCCAGTCGCCTGCCATCCGCGTCCAGATCGCGATCCCGATGGCGACGACGACCAGGGCCGGCAGGAGGCGGCGCGCCCGCCGCGCCCAGAAGCGCAGGAGATCGACCCGCCCGGTCGTCGCGAGCTCGCCCGCCAGGAGCGAACCGATGAGAAACCCGGAGAGGACGAAGAACAGGTCTACCCCGAGGAAGCCGCCGCCAGCGCCCGGAACCCCGAAGTGGTAGGCGAGGACCGCGACGATCGCGATGCCGCGGAGCCCGTCGAGCGCGGGACGGTAGCCCAGCCCTGAGCCGGCAGCGGCCGGGCGGAACTGCTGCCCCATGGTGGTCGTTCTCGCGAGCTTATGCATCGGGCCGATCAGTCTATCCCGGTAATGGTGCGCCGCCATCGGTACGAATGACTACGTATTCCTGGGAAGGCCGGAGCGTCAGCACGGGGATCGGTGATCGCGGAACCGGGTCCCCGGATGGCGTACAGTGGGGCGATGAGCAACCTGGAGCGAGAATCGGCGCCCACCCTCTCCGAGGAGTGCCGGCCCTCCGAGACGCACCCGGTGCGGGAACTGCTGGCCGGGCGCGAGGTCGACCTGGGCGAGGGTACCCGGGTCCTCAGGCTCCTCCCGACGGCCCTGCGCGCGACGGTCGGCGCATGGTGCTTCGTGGACCATTTTGGGCCACACGACATCGCGGGGCGTCCGGGCATGCGGGTGCCACCGCACCCGCACATCGGCCTGCAGACGGTCACCTGGCTCATCGAGGGCGAGGTGCTGCACCGCGACAGCCTCGGCAACCAGCAGTCGATTCGGCCGGGGCAGCTCAACCTCATGACCGCCGGACGCGGCATCGCCCACTCCGAGGAATCGCCGCCGGATCATCCGTCCGCCCTCCATGGGGTCCAGCTCTGGGCCGCCCTCCCCGCCCGATCCAGCCGGACTGACCCCGGGTTCGAGCATGTGGCCAACCTCCCCGTCGCCGAGACTGGCGGCATGCGGGTGACCGTGCTCGTCGGGGAAATGCTCGGCGCCCGTTCTCCGGCCCGCGCCTGGTCCGCGCTCTTTGGAGCCGAGGTCGAGATCCGATCAGCTGCCGCGGGCGACCTGCCGCTGCGGACGGACTTCGAGTACGGCGCGGTGGTACTGGCGGGCGAGGCCAGCATCGACGGCATTGCCGTACGGCCGGCCAGCCTCCTCTACCTGGGGACGGGCCGTCGGGAGATTGCCGTGCGGGCCGCCGGCCCGGCCCGCATCCTGCTGCTGGGTGGAGAGCCCCTCGATGAGCCCATCTTCATGTGGTGGAACTTCGTGGGTCACTCGGCCGAGGAAATCGAGGAGGCTCGGTCCGACTGGGAGGCCGGCCGGCGTTTCGGTGAGGTTCGCGGGTTCGACGGTCCCCGGATGGAGGCGCCGCCGCTCCCGCCCGGACGCCTCCGGCCACGAGCGTAGACGAAGAGGAGCGGGCTCGACATGCGAATGGATCTGACCGGCAGGACCGCGCTCGTCACGGGCGGGAACATCGGGATCGGGCGCGCCGTGGCGACTGCCCTGGCCGAGAACGGGGCGGACGTGGCCATCACCTACATGAAGCATGCCGGCGCGGACACGGTGGAGGAGATCGAGGGTCTTGGCCGGAAGGCGATGGCGCTCCAGGTGGACGTCACGGACAGCGGCGGGGTGAACCGTGCCGTCGAGACCGTTGCGGCCGCGTTTGGGCACATTGACATCCTGGTGGCCAACGCGGGCGGCCTGGTCGGTCGCGTGGGCCTGGCCGCCATGACCGACGAGCACTGGAAGTACGTTCTCGACGTGAACCTCACGAGCGCCATGTACTGCGCCCGGGCGGTGGCTCCCCACATGGACCCGGCCTGGGGCCGGATCGTCCTCATCAGCTCACTGGCGGCCCGCCACGGCGGAGGACCGGGCACCATGGCGTACGCAGCCGCGAAGGCCGGCATGCTCGGGCTGACGCGGTCCCTGGCAAAGGAACTCGCGCCCGGCATCACGGCGAACGCGGTGGCGCCGGGCCTCATCCTGCAGACGCCGTTCCACGACACCTTCACCGCGCCGCGCGATCAGCAGGCGTATGTCGATGCCACGCTCGTGAAGCGCCCGGGGCTCCCCAACGATGTGGCGGCGATGGTGCTCTTCCTCGCGTCCGACCTGGCCGGGTTCATCACCGGCGAGGTGATCGACGTGAACGGCGGCGCGTATTTCTCCTGAGGTCGCCTGCAGGCGACGTCCCCTATAGGCCGCCGGAGGTGTCGCAGCTCGCCGGATCGCCGGACCGGTAGCCGATGGTGAACCACTTCTGGCGCTGGGCCGACGACCCGTGCGTCCACGACTCCGGGCTGACGCGGCCCTGGAACTCGGCCTGGATCCGGTCGTCGCCGACGGCGGCGGCGGCGTTGAGCGCGTCGGAGATCTCGGCCTCGGTGAGCGGCACGAGGTAGCCTGTCTCTACTGCGTTGGCCGCCCAGACCCCCGCGAAGCAGTCCGCCTGCAGCTCGTTCCGAACCGACTGGCCGGTCGCCCCCGTCTGGCCGGGCCCTGTCTCGAGCAGCCCGAGCAGGTCCTGGACATGATGGCCGTACTCGTGGGCGATCACGTACGCCTGGGCAAACGGGCCGCCCTGCGCGCCGAACTTCGTCTTCAGCTCGTCGAAGAACCCGAGGTCGATGTAGACGTACTTGTCGGCCGGGCAGTAGAACGGCCCGACTGCGCTCGTCGCACCGCCGCAACCTGTCTGCACCGCGCCGGAGAAGAAGCGCGTCTTCGACGGCTCGTACTGCTCGCTCGACTGCGCGAACGCGGCAGTCCAGTAGGCCTGGATGCTGTCCACGTACCCGACGACGCGGCAGTCTTCCCGCGTATTGGCGTCGGCGCCGGTCCGGCACTCGGTGGCCAGGGCCGTGCTGACCGGCCCGGCCTCCGTGCCGGCACCCACCGCCTGGTCGAGGAGTGATCCGAGGCCGCTGCCTCCACTCCCGCCGCCCAGAAAGAGCGCGACGACGAGGATGAGGATGCCGCCCACGCCACCCACGCCCCCGACGGCCATGCCGCGCCTGCCGATACTCCGCCCGCGGACGTCCTCGACCTGGGATGTGTCGAGCTTGACGTCGTCCTTGAACGTCATCGGTCTCCCCGCCCCGGGGCGGACGGCGCCGTCAGCGGCCGAAGATTCCCTTGACCTTGTCGGTCAGGCCACCGGCGGCGTCCGTCGCGGAGCCTGCAGCGCCACTCGCGGCACCTGCCGCGGCACCGGCAGCACCCGTGACAGCGCCGGCCGCTGCACCCGCGGCCCCGGAGACCGCCCCGGTGAGGCCGGAGAAGCTGCTCGTCAAAGCTTCCAGGTTGCCGCTCTTCAAGGCGTCCATCACCTTGCCCAGGTCGAGCTTGTCGGCGAGTTCGCCGAAGGCGCGTCTCAGACCGTCCAGGTTCATGCTTCCCGGGTCACCCAGCATCTTCCCGATGGCGTCGAGGTCGACCTTGTCTGCCAGCGGCCCGAGGGCAGCCTTGACCTGCGAGATATCCACCCGTCTCCCTTGCCTCATGGCCGGCCTTCGCGACGGCCGGCCTCATCGCACAGTACCACCGTCCGTCACGGACGGCGGTACTGTTTCCTGACCGGGAAGCTCGTGGAAGTACCACATGTGAGGACGTCCCGCTGCCACTCCGACAGGCGCCGGCCTGGCAGTTGCATGGCCGCCGGGCTCCGAGGTCCGGATCAGCTCCCGATGCCGGAGACGACCAACCCGTTCGCATCCAGGATGAGGGACGTGTAGCTGCGGCGCGGGAGGCGGACTGTGAGATCCAGCTGCCCCTTGAGGGTGAGCCGGACGGTGTGCTCGCGCGCGACATCCTTGTTCAGGACCATGATGAACCAGCGGTTCCCGCTCTTCGCCGCGAAGACCTTGACCCTGAGCTTCTCGTAGGCAGCGGACCGGGTGACCTTGAGGATCGTTCCCTTGAATGAGCCTGCCACCTGCTCGCGGACCGGGTAGTTGACCCCTCGGTGGCCTTGCCGGTCGACGTACGCCTCGGCCTGCTGTGTGGAGTCGGCCATCATCCAGCTCGACACGATGTCCAGGCCGAGCTCGGCGTAGATGCCGACCACGTCGGCCCAGTGGATGATGAAATCGATGTCGGGGTACCGCGAGGTGTCGCTCTCGCTGATGTTGTAGGGGCCCGCGGGCAGGTACTCGGTGATGCCGATGTCGATCGTCCGCCCGAAGATCTGCCGGACCTTGCTGATGAGCGTGTGCAGCGAGTCGCGGTCCGCATCGCCGTGGGTGAACCCCAGCGTGTCGTAGCGGTAGACGGGGGTCGATCGGTGGAGCGACTCCGTGTCGTCGAGCATTCGCTGGGAGGAAAGCCGCTTGCCCCAGTGGTCGATGTAGACGTAGCTCTCGCGGAAGACGAACCCGTCGAGGAGGTTGCGCCCGGCCGTGATCTCGGCCTTGCGGATCCGGGCGAGCGGGGTCCAGTACTGGTCCATCACACCCTCGGCGGAGCCCAGCTCCGAATCGAAGGCGTACACCTTGAGCGAAGGGATCGCCTCCTTCAGCGCCGTCGCGTACCTGATGAAGCGACCGACGAGGTCCGAGTTCCCAGTGGTCGGCTTCAGGTCCCCGAACCCTGCGTCGTCGTCCCACTCGTCGCCGAAGGTGACACCGGTGACATGGAGCCCCGCTTCGTCCAGGCCCCGGAGGTAGGCGATGGTGGCCTCCACGTTGTCCGATCGCACCAGCGCGTCCGTGCCCGTCCCGACCGGGCCCGGGACGTAGTCGGAGTAGTTCAGCTCGAGGAAGACCGGCGTCCCACGCTTGTTGGCGGCCTCGATCAGCCCGCGGACGTCAGCCGGGATGGAGATGGCCTTGCGATCCCAGCCCAGGACCCGGTTGCCGGGGTAGTCCACGAAGGACATGAGGGCGGAGCGGATGAAGAGGGCGCCGCCGGTGTGGGCGTGCTCCTGGTACGCGGGAGCAGAAACCTCACCGAACTGGAGGAAGGCGTAGCTCGCCACGAGGGTGGGCGAGATGCGACCGTTCCGGCGGTTGGCGATGCGTGAGCCCGAGATGGCGAAGGTGGCTTCCGCACGACGGGTCGTCCGTGAGAGCTTCGCCAGGGGGACGCTGTACCAGGCGCCCTTGTTCTTCGCCTGGTAGGCGACGAGGTCGAGCGACCGGGCGAAGCGGGGCGTCGGGGCGGCCGCGGCCCCCGGCGCAATCGACAGGGCGATGACCGCCGCCAGTGGCAGCGCGATGAGTGGCAATCGCCGGCGCCCGGCGCCAACCCGCACGTCGTCCTCCGCGCACCGCCCGCCGTCAGACCCTGCTCCGTCGGGCCGGGCGGCTCCCGCCGCACCTCAGCATGCGCCCCTGCGAGCCCGACATCAAGGGTACCCGCGTGCGTCGCCTTCGGCCGGACCCGCGTCCGGGCCCGTTCTGCCCGCCGCGGACGCCGCGATCGGCGCGCTCCTGCCGCCGGCAAGCGTGATCCGCTGATACCGGTTATGCTTCTGCCCTCGTGTTCGATGGGCGCTCCGGTCTGCGCCCCGGTTTTCCAAGCCGACCGTTCCCGATCCATTTCGCGCCCTGACCGGGCCCCGCATGTGCGGGAGGGCCTCGCCAGGAGCGTTCTCTCCATGTCCTTCGATTCACTCGGGCTCGCGCCCGAGCTTCTCCGCGCGGTTGCGGACCAGGGCTATCTCGAGCCCACCCCAGTTCAGACGGAGGCGATTCCGCTCGTCCTCGCCGGTCGCGACGTGCTCGCGGGCGCCCAGACGGGCACCGGCAAGACGGCCGCCTTCGTCCTCCCGATCCTTCAGCACCTCAACGGCTCACGCCCCGCAGGACGACCGCCCATTCGCGTCCTCGTTCTCGAGCCCACACGCGAGCTCGCCCTCCAGGTGGAGGAGAGCGTCCGCACGTACGGCGCCCATCGCCCGGTTCGCTCGACCACGATCTACGGCGGCGTCGGTTTCGACCCGCAGGTCCGGGCGCTTCGCGCCGGGCCGGAGATCGTCGTCGCCACCCCGGGACGTCTCCTCGATCATGTCGGCGAGCGGACCGTTGACCTCGGTCGCGTCGAGGTCCTCGTGCTCGACGAGGCCGACCGCATGCTCGACATGGGCTTCATCCGCGACATCCGCCGGATCCTCGCCCTCCTGCCCGCCCGCCGGCAGAATCTCCTCTTCTCGGCCACGCTGTCGGAGGAGATCCGGCGCCTGGCGGCCGACTTCCTTGACCGTCCTGTTTCGGTCCAGGTCGCTCCGCGGAACACCGCCGCCGAGCTGGTCAACCAGCTGGCGTATCCCGTGGACCGGGATCGGAAGCGCGAGCTCCTCAGCCACCTCGTGCGGAGCGGCCGGATCGACCAGGCCCTCGTGTTCACCCGCACGAAGCACGGCGCGAGTCGGCTCGCCGAACAGCTGGTGCGGGACGGAATCAGTGCCGCGGCGATCCACGGCAACAAGAGCCAGCCTCAACGCGTCCGCGCGCTCGGCGACTTCAAGGCCGGGCGCGTCGCGGTTCTCGTCGCCACGGACATTGCGGCCCGGGGGCTCGATATCGAGTCGCTCCCGCATGTCGTGAACTACGAGTTGCCAATGGTGCCGCACGACTACATCCACCGCATCGGCCGGACCGGTCGCGCCGGCGTGGACGGCGAGGCCATCTCACTCGTCTGCGTGGACGAGGCGAGGCTCCTGCGCGATATCGAGTCCCTCCTGGGCCACCGGGTGCCGTCGAAACTGGTGGAGGGCTTCGAGCCCGACCGATCGATCCGCTCCGAGCCGATCCGCCTGCGGACCGGCGGAGGCCGCCCTGTCGCCCGTCCTGCGGGCCGGCGCTCGGCCGCGCCCGCCCGCCCGGGGCGATCGCCCCAGGTCCCGCGCTCAGCGCCGTCCGGGCGCTCGACGTACCAGCACCAACCGGCCCCGGCTCACGTCCGCCCGGCCCGCCACGAACCGGTGCTCGCGGGAGCGGGATCGTCGCGATCCTTCGTGACGCTCCCCGGGGAGCGCCTGGCGCGGTTCAGCGACCGCTGACCGAGGGATCGAGGATGTCCAGGTCGGCGAACTCGGCCCGGTAGAACCCGCGGTCCCGGGAGAGAAGCCGGTCGGCCTGGGCCCGGGCATGAGCGCCGACGAGGAAGTCGGCCATGACCCCCTGGCGGCCGCCGAAGCTCCTCGTGCGACGCGCGACCGAACACCGGATCGGCGCTGAAGACATCCAGCAGCACGTTCGAAATCGACCGCCGTGATCATGGCCTCTCCGCCGCATGGCGGACTGGAGACCGCGCCGTCCGCCTGGTCGTGGGGTCAACGGCCCCCCGGATGCGGTCCACGAACCGGTCGACCGGCTCCGTCCGGTGCCGGCGCTGCGGCGGCAGACACAGTGAAACGCCCGGTCCTTGGGCGGACCGGGCGTTTCCCGCCATTCCGTTGTGGGTTGCCGGGCCAGGTGCCCGGCAGGTTGGAGGCTACTCGGCCTTCACGCGCACGGCGCGCGGGCCGCGCGGGTTGGCCTCGACGTCGAAGGTGACCTTCTCGTTGCCGGCAAGGCGGTCGAAGTCGAGCGTGCGGTCGAGTAAATCGCGATGGAAGAAGTAGTCCTTCCCATCCTCGCCGGTGATGAAGCCGAATCCGCGATCGGAAACGATCTTCTTGATGGTTCCGCTAGCCATGTGGTCCTCGGTTCTCTCTTCTCGATCTGACGCGACGCACGGCCGGCTCGAGAAGGAACCATTGACCAAGCGAACGCCTCCCGACAACCGGGAGTGCACGCAGTCTACCCCGATCGGCTCGTGTAGGCCAGCGATGTGTCGACCAGCGATGCTCGTTGCACAGGATGTGGCGCCAGGCGCGGACTGGCATCCGCGTCTTGCGCGACGCTCCCGACCACGGTAGCCTTCACAACTGGGCCCGTTATGAAGGGTTATACCGTTAGCCTTCACAACAACGGCCGTAGTGCAGGGATAGCCCGTTGGCAGCGACGGTGCGACGGCTTTGGGAAGGCAATGCCGGTCCGGAGCAGCGAGTGTTCTGGTACGAGGCGTTCGTTCCCAATTCCATCGCTCGACTCGATCCGTCATTCACGGCAGCATCCGTGGAAGCGATGTCGGCCGCCGTCCGCGCGCTTGCCGAGCTCGATGGCGGCCCCGGTCACGCGGGGCTCGAGACGCTGAGTCGCCAGCTCCTGCGCGCCGAGAGCCTCGCCTCGTCCTTCATCGAAGGGCTCTCACTTTCCCACCGGCGTCTATCGAGGGCGACACACGATCCTGCCTCGGCGGACCGTGTCGCGCGCTACGTGGCTGGCAATGTATCGGCCATGGAACGCGCCATTGCGATCGGTACCGCAGACGATCGCCTCAGGGTCGCGCACATCCTCGAGCTGCACCGGCTCCTGTTCCTCGGCACGCCCGATGAGGCGATCGGCGGCCGACTGCGCGAATCACAGAACTGGATCGGGCGCAATCCCTATAGCCCTTGGCGGGCGGAGTTCATCCCACCGCCCGAAGACCGTGTCGGAGACCTCGTGGCGGACCTGTGCTCATTCGCCAACCGCACGGACCTTCCGGCCATCGCCCAGGCAGCGGTGGCGCACGCCCAATTCGAAACCATCCATCCGTTCCCCGATGGCAACGGCCGCGTCGGGCGCGCCCTGATCCACGTGATCCTGCGGAGGCGGGGAGCCGTGACCACCTATGTGCCGCCGGTCAGCCTTGTCCTGGCGGCGAATGCCGATCGATACGTCGACGGCCTGACCGCGTATCGAGAGGGTCAGATCGACGACTGGTGTCGCATGTTCGGCGCCGCCCTCCGGGACGCAGCTGTCCTGGCACGAGACCTTGGTGGGCGGCTCCAGCGCTTGGCGGACCAGTGGCGCGAGCGCGCGGGTCGCCCGCGACGGACGTCCGCCGCGCAGCGGCTCATCGAGCGCCTGCCAGCGCGACCCGTCCTCGACATCAACACGGCGGTGGACCTCCTCGAGGTCTCGTATCCGCAGGCACGAGCTGCCGTCCTGCGCCTCCAGGACGCGGGCATCCTTCATCCGATCAGGCTGGGGCGCCAGCGGAACCAGGCCTGGGAAGCTCCTGAACTCCTTGAACTGCTCGATGCCTTCGAATTCGAGGCCATGACCCCCACCCAGCCCGGGCGCCGCCGCAGGCCTTCGCCGCGCCGGCCGCCCGATCATGCCCCGAGCGGGCGGCCTTGAGCATCGGTGTACACGGCGGCCACCGTTTCGCGCAGTTCCCTTGTGGATCAGGCCGGCCAGCCCTTGTAGTCGTCGACCGCGGCCGCGATCGAGAGGTAGATCCGGTCCTCGCCGACGAGCTCCATCAGCCCGGTCCGGCGCATGCGGTCGCGCACGCGCGCCCTTCACCTGGGCGAACAGCACGTCGATCGACCGGGACCGCAGCTCCTTGACGAGCGCCTGGAGCATGTCGGCCGTCGTGACGTCGAAGTCGGCGCTGGCGCCGATGTCAAGGACGATCGCGCGCGGTTGCGTATCGCCGGCGGCCACCAGGTCGAGGATCTGCCGGCGCGCGACGTTGGCGTTGAAGAAGTAGAGCGGCGCGTCCAGCCTCAGGATGAGGAGCCCGACGATCTGCTTCGCGTTGGGATGCCGCCCCACGTCGGCGTAGGTCGCGTGCACCCCGCCGAGCTTGCCGAGCACCGCGACGTAGGGACGACTCGCCCGGTAGAGGAGGAGCACAACGGACAGCAGCACGGCGATCACCAGGCCGATCAGGACGGTGGTGGTGATGACGCCCACGAGGGCCGCCACGGCAAGCGCGAAATCGGTGCGGCGCCAGCGCAAGTAGCGGCGCATCTCCCCGACGTCCATAAGGGTCAGGACGGCGGCGATGACGATGGCGCCGAGGACTGCGTTCGGCAGGTTCTTGAACAACGGCGCGAGAAAGACGGCGGTGGCGAAGATGAGGACTGCCGTGACGATCGAAGAGAGCTGGGACCGGGCGCCGGCAGTCTCCCCGGTCGCCGTCTGCGACAGGCTGGCGTCCACGGTGAAGCCCCCGAACAGCCCGGACGCGACGTTGGCGGCTCCCAGGGCGACGAGCTCCTGGTCGGGGTCGATCTCGTAGTGATGACGTTCGGCGTATGCCCGGCCCGCGCCGATCGACTCGCCGACCGCAAGGAAGACGATCCCGGCTGCGCCCGCGGCGAGGAACGGGATGCTGAACAGCGAGATGCCCGGCAGCCCCGGCAAGGGCACCCCGGTGCCGACCTCGCCCACGAGGCTGACGCCATACTCCGCCAACGGGAGCAGCGAGGCCGCCGCAATCCCGAGGACGAGGGCCACGAGTGCCCCCGGGATCCGCCGTGAGATCCTGCGCAGGACCAGGATGAGAAGGAGCGCCCCACCACCTACGGCGAGCGTGTACCAGTTGGCCGGGGGCAGGTAGCCGGCCAGCTGGACAAGCTGCTGAAAGATGTTCCCGCTCGTGCTGGGTACACCGAACAGCTTGGGGAGCTGGCCGACGATGATCGTGATGGCGAGCCCGAACACGAAACCCGTGACCACCGGTTTCGACAGGAAGTCGGAGATGAAGCCCAGCCGAGCGATCCCGCCGGCGATCAGGATGACCCCGACCATCAGCGCCAGCGCCGCGGTCAGCGCCAGGTACGTGGCCGGATCCCCGGACGTCATCCCCCCGACCACGGAGGCGGACATGATCGCCATGGTCGAGCTGGTGGTCACCTTGAGATGGCGGCTCGTCCCGAAGACCGCGTAGGCTGCAAGGGCCGTGAAGGCGGTGACGAGCCCCACCTCCGGCGGGACCCCGGCAAGGCCCGCGTACGCCATCGCCACCGGGACCATGACGCCCCACGAGGTGAGTCCGCCGATGAGGTCTGGCCGCAGCCATTCGCGAGCGTAGGACGGCAGCCAGGCGGTGATGGGAACGTATCGGGCGACGAGGACCGGGAGCTCGCCCCGGATGCGCTCCCGAAGCGGCGGCTGCTCGGTCGGCGGCTGCTCGGTCGGCGGTTGCTCAGTCGTCACCGACGCATCCTCAGGTCGGGCGCGCTGGGACGCTCGCGGCCCAGACAGACCGGAGCAAGGCGCCGGGCGACCGCTTCATTCGCGGAACCTTAGCATTGCGCTGATGCGACGAGTGGGATGGCCTGGAGATCGTTGCCGCCCTCATGCTGAGGGGTGCGGAGGAAAAGGCGGGGTCGCCCGAGACGTGCCCCGTGCAGTCCGCTCCTATTGGTACTCATCCTCGTCGCGGTCCGACAGCGACCTCGCGAACCGCGTGACGAGCACGAGGCTGTAGACGAGGAGGCCGAGGAAGGCGACCGCCGCGACTCCCGGGATGGGGCCGAGTGAGTCGGCGGTGCCGGGCTGCAGCAGCACCACGGCCACGATGGCCATGCCCACGAGGGCGCCCGCCAGGATCATGCCGATGGTGAGCGAGCCGCCGATCCTGTTGAGGGTGCCGAACTGCTTGCCCAGGTCGGAGGTGTCGAGCTTGATCGTGAGCTGCCCTTTGCCGAACTGGTCGAGCCACTTCCAGGCGGCCGACTCGAGCGTGGGCAAACGCCGCAGCAGCTGTCGGCCGACGCGCAGGGCCTGCTGCTTCGCGACCTTCTCAACGTTGTCCGCTGTCAGTCCGTCGAGCAGCGCCGCCCGCGACTCCTCCATCGCCGCGGCGCCCAGGTCGATCTCCGGTGACAGCGCCCTGGCCGTCTCCTCGGCCTGCATCATCGCCTTGATGGCGAGCGTCAGCTGGTTGTTGAGGCGCAGCCCGTTGTCGTAGACGACCGACATGACGGCACTGAGTCCGGTGGCAAGCGAAGCGTGCTCGCCGTACGTGAGGTAGCGGCGGAGGACCTGGTCGATGGCGCGCCGGAACGTCGGCTCGTCGAACGCCTTCGTCTTCTTGCTCAGGCCGATGAGCGTCGTTGCCACACCCTCGAAGTCCCGGGCCGTCAGGGAGAAGATGAGGTCGAGCAGGTCGAGCCGTTGCTGGCTCGTGAGCAGCCCGACCATGCCCAGGTCGATGAAGATGATGCGCCCAGTCGCCGGGTCCACGAGCACGTTGCCGGGGTGCGGGTCGCCGTGGAAGAAGCCGTCGACGAGGACTTGCTTGATGAGGGCCCGCACGAACGTCCGGCCCAGGGCGGTTCGGTCGAGCCCGGCGGCCTCGAGAGCGGCGACGTCGCTGATCTTGATCCCCGTGACGAACTCCTCGGTCAGCACGCGCGAGGTGCTGTACTCGCCGTAGACGACGGGGATGTGCACCGTCTCGAACTTCGTCATGCCGTCGGTCAGCCGTCGCGCGTTGTACGCCTCGTTCTGGTAGTCGAGCTCCTTCAGAACGCCGCCCGCGTACTCGCGGACGATCCCCTCGAGGTCGATCCGGCGCGCAAGGTCCAATCGCCGGCTGCCGATGCGGGCGATCTCCTGCAGGACGCCCAGGTCCGCCTTCGTCATCGCCAGGATGTTCGGGCGCTGGACCTTGACGGCCACGGCGGTGCCGTCGTGGAGCGTGGCCGCGTGGACCTGCGCGGTCGAGGCCGCGGCCAGCGGCTCTTCGGCGATCGTCGCGAACACCTCCTCGGGCGGTCGGCCGAGCTCCCGGACGAGCACGGCGCGTGCCTGCTCCCAGGGAACCGGCGCAACCTCGCTCTGCAGCTTGGTCAGCTCAACCGCCCAGTCCCCGGGCAGGGCATCCCCGCGGCTGGCAACGATCTGTCCCAGCTTCACGTAGGTTGGCCCAAGGTCCTGGAGCATGCGCCGGACCTTCCCGGCCGTGGTCAGGTCCGCGACCGGGTTGCTCTCGCCGAGCAGGACGCGCTGCGACCAGGCGCGGACAGGGGCCAGCGGCGTCTGCTCGAGGACGATGTCGACGCCGTAGCCGTACAGCGCGTCGTACACCTGCTGGAGACGGAGGTTCTCGATGAGGGCGCTCCGTCGCGGGGTCGGCAGGCGGTCGAGCCACTGCCACAGCACCCGGCGCCGGCCGTAGCCGCCGGCCGGACCGGCGAGGCCGAGGACAGCGCCGAGGACCACGCGAATGATCCCGACAACCGCTGCGCCAACGAGCAGGAACAGCCACCTCGGATCCGCGGCCTCGCGGTTCAGCGGCGTCAGCTGACCGACCACCCACAGGACGATCGCGATGACCACGAGCTGGAAGAGGCCCATGGACCAGAGGAGGAGCCGACCGGTCAGCATGATGATGACCGGTCTCAGGATGGAGTAGGTGATCGTGAGGAGGAAGCCGGAGACGACCATCGCAAGCCAGAAGTTGGGCTGCGGTTCGACGGTGATGATTGCGGCCTGCCCGCTCCCGAAGGGGAACGGCTGGGCAACCTCGATCAGGCTCAGCAGGGCGATGGCCCCGAGCAGCGCGATCGTGTCGATCAGGACCTGGACGACGAAGCGACGCATGTCTCCCTCCCGCGCACGCTCCCGTCTTCACGCTCACGCGCGGGAACGGACCCACCAACTGTAGGGCGGTGATGGGGTCGTGTCATCATGCGGATCGCATGACGCGACCGTGGGCGCGAGGCGCTATTCTTCGGCTCTCGCGAGGGAGGACCCGGCACCATGGAACCCGAGGACACCGCTCGGAGGCCGCTGGAGGACGTTCCTGGCGCGCGGTCGGCGAGTGCACCGACTCCGTCACGCGCACCGGCCAGCGCCGCGCCGGGCGATGCACGCAGACTGCCGTTCGGCCTGATCGTCGTCGTGCTCCTCCAACTGGCGGCTGCGGCGTGGATCCTGACCGGTGCGTCCGGGCTGCGCCCGCTCGAGGGAACGACGATCTTCGCCGACCTCTTTCGGTCGTCCCAGGCCGTGGCCATCATGTTCGCCGTGATCGGCGGGGTGCAGGCGGTGGCTGCCCTCCTGCTGCTCACGAGGAACCGCCTGGCCTGGCTCGTGATCATGCTGATCATGGGGGCCAGCCTCGTGACGGGGATCACCTCCTACTTCGCTGGTGATCCCGAGCCGGTGCGGCTCTTCCTCTACGTCGTCTCCGCCTTCTACCTCAACCAGCGCCCCGTCCGGGCCGCGTTCGGGATCAGGTACGGGCAGCCCCGCGAAGAGACCGTGTCATGACAGGCGACACACCGCTCGAGCAGGCCGATCTCGCCCTGCTGCGCGCCTTCGAGCCGATCATTCGCTACACGCAGGGCGAGCTCTTCTTCCCGTCGGCGATCGAGCCGTACCTCGCAGCGTGCGACCTGTGGGTGGGGTCGACCCAGCGGGATCGCCGGCTTCTCCTGGCGGTGGGCGAAGTCACGATCGACACGCTTGCGGCCGCGTTGGCGCCGCCGGGAGAGTCGCTCTTCCTGCGGCTCGCCCAGCACCCGCTGAACGGCGTCGAGCTGGCCCGCTGGAACCTGCGGTCGGACAAGCCCGCGTTCCGCAGCCCGGGCCGGCTTGCCCGTGTCGGTCTCTTCGCGCGGCTCACCGACGCCGGATTCAACGCGTCCCTGCTTCTCCGCGGGCGCGTGCCCGGCGGCACCGCTGCTGCGGCGCAGGTCAAGTACGCGAAGGCGCAGGCACTCGACCCTCGTCACGTGTACCACGGCCGGGTCGTGCGGGAGGGCGGCTGGATCGTCCTCCACTACATGTACTTCTACTGGATGAACGACTGGCGCTCGACGTTCCAGGGCGCCAACGACCACGAGGCAGACCTCGAGCAGGCGTTCGTCGTGCTGGAGGACCGCGGAGCGGAGACCCCCCGGCCGGTCTGGTTCGGCTACGCCGCCCACGACTACACGGGAGACGACCTGCGCCGGCGCTGGGACGACCCCCTCCTGGTCAAGGTGGACGACCATCCGGTCATCTTCGCCGGGGCCGGCTCCCATGCTGCGTATTCGGAGGCCGGCGAGTACCTGACCACCGTGCCCATCCCGGCCTTCCGCGGCCTGCGCCGCTGGCTGGAGGGGGTCCGCCAGTTCTGGCGCGACATCCTGCGCCAGGGAGACCCCGGCGACCTTGGGGCGCGGTTCGAGAGCGCACTCGCGGTGCCGTTCATCGACTATGCGCGGGGCGACGGCCTCTCGATCGGCCCCGGCCAGGCGGCCGACTGGACCCCGGTCCTCATCGACGACTCCACGACCTGGGTGGACGGCTACCGCGGCCTCATGGGGCTCGACACGCGGGACCGGTTCGGCGGCGAGCGCGCGCCGGCCGGACCGAAGTACACGCGGGCGGGAATCGCCCGCCAGTCCTGGAACGATCCCCTCGGCTTCCTCGGCCTCTGGAAGGTCGCGCCGCCGGGCCGGCTGCCCGACGTTCTGCGGGACCGGATCGCGAGCCTCGAGGCCGAACGCACCGAGACATCGACCAGGGCCGCCGCGCTGGCTGAGACCCTCCCCAGCATGCAGGCCGAGGCTGTCGCGCTGCGCGTCGGACACCGCGTTCGCCCAGGCCGCCGAGGCGCGTCGCGCCATCGTGGCCGAGAAGGAGGACGAGCTGGCCGGCCTGTATGGGCGCCGTGCCGAGCTCGGCGACACGATCGAGGCGGCTCGATCCGAGCTCGCCCGGGCCGAGGCGGGCGATTTCGGCGACCCGCACGCCCATCTCAAGCACGCCAGCCGGCCGCAGCCCCCCGAGGAACGGCGCTACGGCATGGTCGTCGAGGTTTGGTCGGCGCTCAGCGCCAGCCTCCTCCTCATCCTCATCGCCGTGCTGCTCTACCTGAAGCTCGTTCCCATCTGGGCGACGTTCCTCATCGCCATCGGCGGCTACGTCGTGCTGGAATTGCTCTTCCGGCGGCGGTTCCTCGATCTGCTGCTCAACTTCACGGTCTTCCTGGCGGCCATCGGCGTTGTGATCCTCGTCCTGACGAACGCGTTGTTGCTTGTCCTGCTGATCGTCTTGTTCGTTGCCCTGCTCACGCTGGTGGACAACCTCCGGGAGATCCGGGTCCGCTGACGACCAGCGGTGCTCGAAGCGAGGCCTTGTGCTTGAGGTGCGATTTCACCCGATTGGCATGAGGCCGAACGCGCCGATCTGTGGTGGACTACCGCGATGATGGGCTTCATCCGCGACGTCTCCAGCTTCCGCGGCGCCCGGCTGCGTTGGCTCCTGCGGCCGAGCATCTGAGATGAGCGGGCCCTCGCGGACACCCGGATCGCCGAGCCCGCCCGGGCCCGCGCCGCGGCCGCCCACCGAAGTGTTTTCTGTCCCGCCGCCTCCCGCGGTGGGCACCGGGTCCGCCGCATCCGCCGAATCGGCGCGGCCGACGCCTGACGGTTTTCCACCGCAGGGCCCCCCGCCGTCGCCGGGCCCGTCCCCGCAGGGTGGCGGAGCCTCCGGCCCGGACCGGCGCATGCAGACGTGGCTCCTTGTCCTGATGGGTGTCATCGCGGTCGCGCTGATGGCCATCGTCGCCATCCTCGCCCTGCAGGGCTCGTCGTCGCCATCGCCGGCACCGAGCGCTCCGGCCTCGCCCGCCCCGTCGACAGCCCCGAAGCCGACCCCCTCGGCAACCCCGGCGCCGAGCCCGACGCCGACCGCCACCCCGACGCCGACCCCCACGCCGGCCCCGACCGAGCAGCCGACGCCCACCCCGATACCGCCGCCCACGGCGCCTCCGGGAGCCGCGGACCTCTGCGCGCCGCCCGCCGGTTCCGAGGCAGGATGTCCGCTCACGGCAGGCACCTACGAGCCCCAGGCGTTCGCAATCCCCATGACGTTCGAGCTGCCCGGCGGTTGGGCCGCCACGCTCTACACGGCGAACCGGTTCGACCTGCTCGGAGCACCAGGAGACGCTGGTGGGCCTTCGCTGACCCTGTCCATCGCGCTGGCCACCATGAGTTCGGCCGATCTCGTCGCTTCCCTCCAGGGGAATGGGTCCCTCGACGTCAGTGATCCCTCGGATGCGATCGTCGGCAACGTCATGGGGAAGTCCATGGACGTGATGAACACCTCGTCGTCGGACGTGCCCCTGTTCGAGGACGCCGGCGGCAGCCCGTACCAGCTCCCGGCCGGTCAGATTGTCCGGCTCGATATCATCGGCCAGGGCGCGAGGAGTATCGTCGTGGCCCGGCTGCCGACCACGCCGGACATATTCCCGACGGCCATCGCCCAGACCCAGCCGATAGTGGACAGCATGCGTTTCTTCCCCCCGAAGTAGTAGCCGCATTCGCCAGGCAAAGGAGATGACGATGAGCACTTCCGACGAGCCGACCGGGTCGGTTCAACCCGGACAGGACGCCGTCGGCTCGGCGCCCGGTGCGGCTGCACCGGAGTCGCTGACGCCGGCCGTTACGGAGGCGCCCGGCGCAGCGTCACCGGAAACGCCCGGGGGCGCGTCCGTTGCGCCGCCGGCCGAGCGTCGGGTGAGCAGCCGGCGGCGACGTATCCTCGTTGGCTTCCTGTTCCTTCTGTCCTGCCTGTTCGTCGTCGGGACCTCGGTCGTCGTCTGGACGCATCAGGTGGCGCTCAACACCGACCGCTACGTATCGATCGTCGGCGCCGTCTCCAGCGAGCCCGCCGTCATCGAGACCGTGAGCAACCGCGTGGCCACACAGGTGGTCACCGCGCTCGACGTCCAGGGCAAAGTGGAGAAGATCCTGCCCGGCGGGGCGGAGATCCTCGCCGCGCCGCTGACCGACCGGATCCGCCAGACGGTCCAAGAGAAGCTGGCGGTCGGCATGGCCAGCGATCAATTCCAGAACGCCTGGGTGCAAGCCAACCGGATCCTCCACACGACGATCATCAAGATCCTGCGCGGTCAACCTGAATCCGTCTCCATCCAGGACGGAATGGTGACGCTCGACGTCTACACCCTCGTCGGCAACGCGCTCGCGACCCTGCAGACGTCCGGGATCATCCCCGCCTCGGTGACACTGCCCGACCTGAGCAGCGTCGAGGTGCCCGAGCAGGCACGTCAGAAGGTGGAGCAGGCGCTCGGGATCACCCTCCCGGCCGACTTCGGCCAGATCCCGATCGTGAAGGCCTCTGGCCTGGAGACGGCCCGGCAGGCGGTCCAGCTCTTCGACATCATCACGATCCTGTTCATCCTCCTGACGCTGATCCTGATCGCGCTGACTATCTGGCTGGCCCGCAGGCGCCTGCGGATGGTCGTCTACCTCAGCATCGGGATCATCATTTCGCTCGTGATCGCCCGGTTCGCCATCGGCGGGATCGAGGATGTGATTGTCTCTTCGATATCGGGCGAAGGCCTCGCCACAACCGTCCGGGCGGTGCTCGACAACGTGTTCGGCAACTACTTCGCGCTGGGCCGGATCCTCGTCGTCATCGGCATCATTGCGGCGGTCGTCGCGTACCTGGCCGGTCGGCCGGCCTGGTTCGTGCGGGCGACGTCGGCCGCCTCCTCGGCCGCCGGCCGGGGTGCGGCCAGCGCGGGAGCGGCTGCAGCCGGGGCTGCCGGCGGGGTCCCCACAGGTGAGGCGGCGACCGGGTGGATCGCATCGAACCGGGAGGCCGTCCGCTGGGCCATCGTGGGGACGGTCGCGTTCCTCATCGTCTGGTGGGTTGCGGGTTTCGAGATCGCGATCCTGGCGGCGGCGGTGGTGCTGCTGGGAGAGTTCCTCCTGCGGCGCATCTCGCGGCGGGGAGACGAGGATGATGAGTCGCCTGGTACCGACTCGGCTCCTGCCGGCCCTCCGTCCACGCCGTTGGTGGTTCCGCACCACGAGCAGTAGGAGCGCCGGGAGGGGCACGGTGTCGCGAGCATGAAGCGGCGCTGGCTTTCGCTGGCCGACCGGGTCGAACGCGGCCGGGAAGCACGGCGCGAGGTCCCGCGCCGCAGTCATGCCGCGCTCGACCTGCCGGTCAACCGCGACCCGCTCGCGATCCTTGAGCGGCAGGACGCGGACCGCCTTCCGGAGCTCGTTCCGCTGCGCCACGCACGCATGCAGGCGAGCCCCTACGCGTTCAACCGGGGTTCGGCAGCGGTGGTGGCTGCCGACCTCGCCGGGGCGGTGCGGACCGGCATCGATGTGCAGCTCCTGGGCGACGCCAGCCTCTCGAACTTCGGCTTCTACGCCTCGCGTCAGCAGACGCTTGTCTTCGACGCGAACAACTTCGAGGAGACGCTGCCCGGACCCTGGGAGTGGGACGTCAAGCGGCTCGCGGCCAGCATCGTCCTGGCCTGCCGCGAGAACGGCTTCACGCCGCGCCAGTGCTGGGTGATCGCCCAGAACGCGGTGCGAACGTACCGGGAGCGGATGCACCAGGTTGCCGCAATGCCCAACCTCGATGCGTGGTACGCACGCATCCCCGCCGCGGACATCGGGACCATCACGGAGGTGCGCCGGGATCGTCTGGACTCCCTCGTGGGACGGTCGCGGCGCCGCGACCTGCCGCAGGCGCTGGCCTCGCTGAGCGAAGTCGTCGACGGGCGGCGGCGGATCGTCGACAACCCGCCGCTCATCGCCCACGTCGGGTCGCCCGACGCGGTGACTGTGCTCGAAGCCCTGTTCGACGGTTACCGAGAAGGGTTGCCAGACGAGCTGCGCGAGCTTCTTGCCCGGTATCGTTTCGCGGACGCCGCGCGGGTCGTTGTCGGCGTCGCCAGCGTGGGTACGCGACGCTTTCTTGTACTCCTCGAGGGCCGCGACGCGGACGACATCCAATTCCTCCTGGCGATCGAGGCGAGGAAATCGGTCCTCGAGCCGCATCTCGGCCCGAGCGAGTGCAAAAGCCCCGGCGAGCGGGTCGTTGCCGGCCAGCGCCTCATCCAGGCGAGGCCCGACATCTTCCTGGGCTCGTGCCGAAACCCCGGACCCGACGGGCGCTGCTACTACTGGCGCCGCCTGCGCGAGATGAGCGGCGCCGTCGACGTCGCGACCCTGCGCATCCCGGGAATGACGAGATACTCCGCGCTGTGCGCCGCGGCCCTGGCCCGCGCTCATGCCCGCAGCGGCGACGCCGTGGCGATCGCTTCGTATCTCGGCACGGCGGACACGTTCGATGGAGCGGTCGCCGACTTTGCCGAGGGGTACTCCGACGTGGTCGAACAAGACCACGCGGCGTTCGTCGAGGCGCTCGGGTCGGAGCGATTGCCCGGGCCGCCGCAGGACGCCGCAACAACCGGGGTTGCGGAAGAGTGACGGTCTCGACCGAGCAGTGACCGCCCCGCCCGCCTTCCACGTCCTCGCCAAGCCCACCGGCGCCCAGTGCAACCTCGACTGCGCCTACTGCTTCTTCCTGTCCAAGGAGGCGCTCTACCCGGACAGCCGCTTCCGCATGACCGACGAGGCGCTCGAGACGTACACCCGCCAGTACATCGAGGCGCAACGTACCCCGGAGGTCACCTTCGCCTGGCAGGGCGGCGAGCCCACGCTCATGGGCCTGGACTTCTTCCGGCGCGCCGTCGAGCTCCAGCGGACATACCAGAGGCCCGGAACCGAGATCTCCAACACGATCCAGACGAACGGCACGCTCCTGGACGACGAGTGGGGCGAGTTCCTCCGCGAGCAGCGCTTCCTCGTGGGGCTCAGCATGGACGGCCCGGCGGAGTTCCACGATCGCTACCGCGTCGACAAGGGCGGCAAGCCCACGCACGAGAAGGTGATGCGGGCGGCGCGTCTCCTCCAGGAGCACGGCGCCGAATTCAACATTCTCTGCACCGTCAACTCGGCGAACGCCGACCACCCGGTGGAGGTGTACCGCTTCTTCCGGGACGAGGTCCGGACGCAGTTCATCCAGCTCATTCCCATCGTGGAGCGCGTCAACGCCGACGGCCGCTCGTTCCTCCAGGAGGGGAACACCGTCACCGACCGGTCCGTCCGGCCGGACCAGTGGGGCCGCTTCCTCATCGACGTCTTCGACGAGTGGGTCCGACGCGACGTGGGCCAGGTGTTTGTCCAGATGTTCGACGCGGCCCTTGCGTCGTGGGTCGGCTCCGCGCCCGCGGTCTGCATCTTCGCGCCGACCTGCGGCGACGCCCTCGCCCTCGAGCACAACGGCGACCTCTACTCCTGCGACCACTTCGTCGAGCCGAAGTACCTGCTCGGCAACATCCGCGGCCTGCCCATGGTCGACCTGGTGGGATCGGAGCAGCAGCGCAGTTTCGGGCGCGACAAGCTGGACGGCCTCCCGCGGTATTGCCGCGAGTGCGATGTGCGGTTCGCCTGCCACGGGGAGTGCCCGAAGAACCGCTTCATCGAGACGCCCAACGGCGAGCCCGGCCTCAACTACCTGTGTGCCGGGTACATGGCGTTCTTCCGCCACGTCGACCGGCCGATGCGGCTGATGGCCGACCTGCTCCGGCAGGGACGCTTCGCCGACGAGGCCATGGGTATCCTGGCGGACAAGGAGGCGCGGCTGCGATCGGCCGTCGCAAAGGCCGGCCGCAACGACCCCTGCCCCTGCGGCAGCGGCCGCAAGACGAAGGCCTGCCACGGCCGAGAGGCGTGATCCCGTGACCGCCCAGGGGACCCCGTCGAGCCCGGCCGACGCGACACTCGCGTTCCCCCGACGGTCGCGCGAGGAGCGGACGGTAACGGGCCGGGAAGCCCGCAGCCGCGTCCCGCTTGCGGCGCATGGCGACTGGCAGCCTGCCCCGGACCGACCCGACCCGGTCGCCCTCCTCGAGGAGCAGGCGCAGACGCGGATCCCGGAACTCGTTCCCGTCCGGTACGGGCGAATGCTTGCCTCGCCGTTCTCGTTCTACCGTGGTGCGGCGCTTCCCATGGCCGCCGACCTCGCGAAGACCCCGACCAGCGGGATACGGGTCCAGCTCGGCGGTGACGCCCACATCTCGAACTTCGGGCTCTTCGCGTCACCGGAGCGAGACGAGTTGTTCGACATGAACGACTTCGACGAGACGCTCCCAGGCCCGTTCGAGTGGGACGTCAAGCGCCTGGCGGCGAGCCTTGTCGTTGCCGGACGCGGGCGCGGGCTCCACGCGCACGAGACCCGCGACATTGCACGCGCAGCAGTCGGCTCCTACCGCGAGCGGATGCACGAGTACGCGGCGATGCGGGCGATCGACGTCTACTACTCGCGGGTGGACGTCGCCGCGATCCTCCAGTTCGTGAGCAAGCGCGCACGGCCGTACCTCCAGGCGACCGTGAAGTCAGCCGCGCACCACGACGCCTTCCACGAACTGCCGAAGCTGACCGAGCTCGTCGGCGGGAGGCGCCGGATCATCGACCACCCGCCGACGGTTGCCCACGTCCCCTGGGTCGATGACTCCGTGGTGGCCGAGGGGCTTGACGCATACCGACCCACCCTGCAGGAGGACCGCCGCGTCCTCCTCGACCGCTACGCGGTGGTCGACGTCGCCCTGAAGGTGGTGGGCGTCGGCAGTGTCGGGCTGAGTGCCATGATCGCCCTCATGGACGGCGGAGGCGGGGACGATCCGCTGTTCCTCCAGGTCAAGGAGGCCGAAGCCTCCGTCCTCGAGCGTTTCCTGGCCCCAGCGAGCTCGATCACCATGGCCAGCGAGTCGTCTCCGGCCAGCGTCGGCTCCAGGCTGCGAGCGACATCCTGCTCGGCTGGGCCACGGGCCCCCGCGGCCGTCACCTCTACGTACGCCAGCTCCAGGACCAGAAGGGCGGCGCCGTCATCGACGTGATGACGAAGGAGGATCTCGCAACCTGGGGCGAGCTGTGCGGCTGGGCCCTCGCCCGTGCCCATGCGCGCTCGGGGGATCCGGCCGCCATTGCCGGCTACCTCGGAACCGACCCGGAGTTCGACGAGGCGATCGGCCGGTTCGCCGCCGCTTATGCCGACCAGGCGGAGCGGGACCACGCAGCGCCTCGCGGCCGCCGTCAAAGCGGGACGGGTGCCGGCCGAATCAGGGGTCTGATCGGGGGCGCCTCGAACTCGTCAGCCCTCCGCGGGCATCGACACCCGCCCGGCCTCGATGGCGGCGAGGTACGCCGCGTGGTCCCGGGCGTTCACGTCGGCGTAGGTCTCCGAGAAGTCGGCGATGGCGCCGTCGAACCTGTCGCTCGTCCCGAGGTAGGCCGTGATGGCCACCGAGTCGCCGCTGCGTGAGTGCGCACGTGCCAGCGCCCAGGCGCAGAGGCCGCCGTAGAGGGCCAGGCCCTCGGGCCGAAGAATGCTCGGATCGACGCTGCCCTTCATGTCCCAGAGCTGGCGGAGGTAGAAGGCGCGCCCCTCCGGACCGCGCGTCCAGCCCAGGAAGATGTCCGGCGTCGCCTGCATCAGGCGCTGGCCAACCACGACGCGTTCGCCCTGGTTGGCATAGCCGCTGCCCCCGACGTGCTCCTCGAGCACGGACGCCGTTGCCTCCTTGGCCTGGAGGATGAGGGGATCGTTCTCGTCGCGGCCCTCGAGGATCATCACGAAGCAGCGCGTCCCGACGCTGCCGACGCCCACCACCTTGAGCGCGAAGTCGGCAAAGCGGAAGCGCTCCAGGAACTCCCGGCGGCTCTCGGCCAGGGTGGCCCGGTAGTCCTCGAAGACCTTGCGCAGGGCTTCGGGGCCACCGGGGATCTCGATGTGCTGGATGACCGGCGGGTCGTCGACGATGATGCGCCGGTCATCGACGATCGTGGTGAGCGAGCTGGCCGCGCGCACGCGGTCGTGGCCCCGCGCCTTCGAGAACAAGCTCTCGAGCCTGGCGCGCCGGGTGTCGGCGTCCTTGTACTTGCTCCACGCGGCCTGCGCCGCGGCGCGGATGTCGTCATCGGTGATATACGAGTACCAGACGTCGAGGAGAGGCCTCGCGGCGTAGCGCGCCATCCACTCGCGGTAGGAGCGCACCGTCGCCATCGTGGCGGTCCGGTTCTGGGCGGCGCTGAAGGCGTTGGCTCGCCCGGCGATGACCACGCTCGCGGCCAGCCGCTTGACGTCCCACTCCCAGGGTCCGGGCAGGGTCTCGTCGAAGTCGTTGGCGTCGAAGACGAGGCGCCGTTCCGGGGAGGCGAAGAGCCCGAAGTTGGAGAGGTGTGCGTCGCCGCTGGCCTGCACGATGATGTCGGTCCGCGGCGTCTCGGCAAGGTCGAAGGCCATCACCGCGGGGGTGCCCCGGTAGTACGCGAAGGGCGACTCCGCCATGCGCGCGTGCCGCAGCGGAATGAGAAAGTCCAGGCGGTCGGCCTCCTGCCTCTCGAGGATGGCAATGGGGTCGCGATCCGCCCGCGACTCAAAGGCGGCGTGGCTCGCTCGGGGGACGCGCTTGCGGGCGAGGCGACCCTGCTCCTGCCGCTCGGTAGGGTGGACCCAGGGGCGCGCTGTCCAGACGACGTCGGACGGCGGCTTCGGGGCCCACGCAGCACCGTAAGCGGCGGCCTGTGCCACGATCTCCTGGTCGACAACCGGCGCCGCCGCTCGCGGCCCCACTTCGTCCGGCGAGGTCCCCGAGGCGGCGGGTGCCTCAGCCTCGGGTCCTGACGGTACCGCTCCCTGGGGGCCGGGCGGCGCGCTCCCTGGCTCGTCCATGTCAACTTCCCCTCTTGCTGTCAGGTGTCTGTCCGCGGCGCAGGGCCTTTCGACAGGCGCTCTTCGGTGCTGGTGGAGATTAGGGTAGAGCGTCCCCACCGTCTCCGTCCCATCTTATCTAGTCACGCAGGGAACGGCGCGCCATCATCCCATCCGGATGATTTCCTCCGGCGGTGCCGGATCGGTACCATCTCCGCGGAGATTGTCAGAGTCGACGCTAGCGGGAGGATCCAGCACGCATGACTGCCCAGGCGCCGGTGCTGCGCGAGCACGGCAACTCCTACAACATCTTCATCCTCGTCCTGACCGTCTTCTCGCTGGCCCTCATGGTGGTGCTGCTGCTGCCGCTCGACCAGGACACGCGCGATCTGGCGAACTTCTACGACAACGCGATCTGCGTCATCTTCCTGCTCGACTTCGCGATGAACATCGCGGGCTCGAAGCCGAAGCGGGCGTACTTCATCGGCCAGCGGGGCTGGCTCGACCTCCTCGGATCCATCCCCAGCGTCGGTTTCATCCAGCTCGGCGCCCTGCTCCGCCTTGCCCGCCTGAGCCGGCTGACCCGGATCACCCGCCTGCTGCAGGGTCAGGCCGGCAAGGACCTCGTCAAGGACGTCCTCAAGAACCGCAGCCAGTACGCCACCTTCATCACCATCCTGCTGGCGGGGATGGTCCTCACGGTGGCGGGCATCCTCGTCCTGCAGTTTGAGAGCAAGTCGCCCGACGCCAACATCAAGACCGGAGGGGAGGCACTGTGGTGGAGCCTCGTGACTCTCACCACCGTGGGCTACGGCGACTTCTACCCGGTTACCTTCCTGGGGCGCCTCACCGCAGTGTTCGTCATGTTCTCCGGCATCGGCATCATCGGCGCCCTGGCCAGCATCCTGGCCAGCATGCTGGTCTCGCCGACGAAGCCGGAAGAGCCCGCGCCGGGGGTGGGGTCGGGAGCCGACGTTGCCGGCCCCCAGGGCGCAGGAGTGCCGGCGGCAGACGCGGCGGTGACCCGTGCCATCGCCGAGGAGCTAACCGGTCTGCGGGCTGAGATCGCGGCCCTGCGAGCCTCGCTCCAGGCGGAACTGCCATGACCTGAGCCTGCGGGCAGCCCGACGCAGATCAGCCGGTCCGCCGACGCGACCGCTCCCGACGGAGGATGTACAGGCTGACCACCGCGACCCAGGCCGGCAGCACCAGGACGATCCAGTCCCAGGCGGACACTACGACGAGCAGCGCGACGCCGAGCAGGTAGCCGGTCCAGGCGAACCAGCGGGGGAACACCCGGCTGCGCAGCCCGACGGTCGCCGTGGCGATGAGGAAGACCGCCCCGGCGCGCGTGGCGAAGGCGAACAGGAAGGTGTAGGAGAGGGCCCGCAGGAGCGCCGTCGTGCTCGCCGTGGGCGGCGCCTGGTCGAGGTAGCGAACGCCGACCGAGGGGGCGCTTGCCAGTGCGGTCGCGGCGAACATGAGGGCGACGAACAGCACGCCGCTGCCGAAGAAGACGGTGGCAAAGAAGCGGTCCTCGCGCTCCCCGAGCTGGTCGCGGATGACTGCGATGAACCACAGGAACATGATCCCCGCGAACGGCGCGAGGTACAGCCCGCCGATCAGGGCGGGCAGGTCCTGTCCGGTCGAATAGAGCCGGACCAGCTCGACGTCGCCCGCGGTGACCATCGGCTGGCTGCGCAACAGGGCGAGCGCGGTCGTGAACAGGAGCGCGAACAGCAGGCCGGCGATGGCCGCCGCCCAGGGCGCCCGCAGCTGACGCCCCGCTTCATCGAGGGCCACCACGGCAGCGTCGGGGGCGGGGACGCCCGCGGATGCGCGCGACTCAGGGTCCATCCGCTCGCTCATGTGTGCTCCCCAAGGTACGAGTGCGTTCGCCGACGATCATAGTGATGCTCGCACCACCCGGACGGCGGACTGCCGGACCTTTCTGCCGTATGATCCGTCGATCGTAGCCGAGGAACTCGTTCCGGTCGCGAGGGCGCGGTCGATGCTGCCGCCGGCGGACCCAACCGGGAACTGCTCCGGATGAGAACGCCCGGGGGCGACCCTAGAGCGGCCGTTTCATCCGCATCGGGTGATGCGTCGCCGCGTGCTTGGTGGTTGACTCGTCGTTGAGTTCCCCGGAATGGACCGATATCACAAGGAGAGTCATTCATGGCCGATGAAGCCAAGAGCCCGCCGGCGAAGGCAGACGAGCCCGTTGAGGTCGTTGCCGCGGTGGTCGGCGACGAATCCGGTGTGCAGGCGGCCGGCGCGATCGCGGTGGAGGGCGACTACGCGGTGCTGGTGGCCCAGTTCGCGGACATGGACTCCGCCACGCTGGCCTACGAAGCCCTGCGCGAGGCGGAGTACCGCCGGGCCATCGACATCGAGGGGGTCCTGGTCGTCAACGCCGACTACCAGGGCAAGATCCACATCCAGAAGATGACCGACCATCGCTCCCGCAACGGCTTCATCTGGGGGGCCGTGGCCGGAGCGGCACTCGCGGTCATCTTCCCGCCGACACTGCTGGCGGGCGCCGTCGTCGGCGGGGCTGCTGGCCTCGCCCTCGGCAAGGCCGGCAACCTGCTGAAGAAGGGCCAGGTCGCCGCCGAGCTTGCCTCGGTCATCACGCCAGGCACCTCGGGCATCATTGCCCTCGTGGCGATCACCGCGGTCGACGCCGTGACGAAGACCATCCCGCAGGCCAAGGCCGTCAAGTCCGTTCCGGTCGACAAGGAGACCGCCGACGCGGTCAAGGAGGCTGCGAAGGCCGCCGGCGACCAGCCGGCCGGCTGAGCACCCGAACCCGACCCACCAGGCCACCACAGGGAGGTTCACGTGACACTCGGACCGCTCGAGTACACCGTCATCGGCTTCGACCGCCCCGACTTCGAGGGCGAGATCGCCGCCGAGATCAAGAAGGTCGTCGACAAGCGGATCATCCGCCTGGTCGACGTGGTCCTCGTCAACAAGGACGCCGTCGGCAGGGTCGACATCGTCGAGCTCGACAACACCGACGACAAGCGCTTCGCCTCGTTCGCCGGCCTCCTGGAGGACCGCATGGCCCTCCTGACGCCCGAGGACCTGGCTGCCCTCGCCGATGGGATGCCGCACAACTCGGCAGCCCTCGTGCTCCTCTTCGAGCATCGCTGGGCGGAGAACATCAAGGACGCCATCGGCCGGGCCGGTGGGTTCCTCATTTCGCGCGACTACATCGTGCCCGAGGCCCTCGCCATGCTGAACGCGGAGCTGGAGGCCGAGGCGGCCTCGGCCTAGGCTCCCTCCGCTCCACCCACCGCCAGTTCTGTATCGGAAGGAGACACAGAGATGAGACGACGACGAGGCGGGGTTGGCCTCCTGGGGGTCGCTGCCGTGGCCGGGGTCGCCCACCACGCCGGCACCAAGTCCGCGCAGGCGCAGGCGAACGAACAGGCGCAGAACCAGCAGCTGGCCGATCTCGAGGCCCAGAACGCGGCCATGCAGCAGCAGATGGCGGCTCAGCAGCAGGCCCCGCCGCCGGCATATGCACCTCCGGCCGCGCCGCCGGCTGCACCTCCGGCCGCTCCGGCCGCGGCTCCCGCCGCTCCGGCGAGCGATCTCACTTCCCAGCTGGAACAGCTCGCGTCGCTCCATACGGCCGGCGTGCTGAGCGACGAGGAGTTCGCCGCGGGCAAGGCTAAGCTCCTCGGGGGATAGAGTCATCGCGGCGGCTCCGGCCGGTCCGGCGGCGGCCGCGAAGTCCTGATCGACTACCTGAACGTGCGGAGCCGGGTTTGCCCGGCTCCGCACGACTCGTCTTCTGCCTGCTCCATCCTGGGCACCGCAAGGAGGTGACTCGTGACAGCACCGTTCAAAGGCACGGTCAACGTCGACATCCGGGACTCCGTCCCCGACTGGTCGCCGTTCGAGTCGCCGAAGGCGCCGGAGGGGGCGCCGAACGTCGTCTACATCGTGCTCGACGACGTCGGTTTCTCGGCCATGAGCAGCTACGGCGGGCCGATCGAGACGCCCAACATCGACCGCATCGCCGCGGACGGCGTGCGTTACACGCAGTGGCACACCACGGCCCTCTGCTCGCCGACGCGCTCGTGCCTGCTCACGGGCCGCAACCACACGCGCAACAGCATGGCCTGCATCACCGAGGCGGCGATCGGCTTTCCGAACGCCAGCGGCACCATCCCGCCCGAGAACGGCATGCTGTCCGAGATCCTCGGCGAGCTGGGCTGGAACACCTACATGGTCGGCAAGTGGCACCTCTGCCCGACCGACGAGATGAACCTGGCCGCCCCGCGTCGCAACTGGCCCAGCGGCCGCGGCTTCGAGCGCTGGTACGGCTTCCTCGGCGCCGAGACCAACCAGTGGTATCCGGAGCTCGTCTACGACAACCACCCGGTGGACCCGCCGAGGAGCCCGGAGGAGGGCTACCACTTCACCGACGACATCACCGACAAGGCACTCGAGTTCATCAAGGACGCCAAGGCGATCGCACCCGACAAGCCGTTCTTCCTCTACTACGCTCCCGGCGCCTGCCACGCGCCGCACCACGCCCCCAGGGAGTGGATCGACAGGTTCAAGGGCCAGTTCGACATGGGCTATGAGGCGATGCGCGAGCAGACCCTGGCGCGCCAGAAGGAGATGGGCCTCGTTCCGCCCGGCACGGAACTGCCGCCGGTCAACCCCATCGGCACGGCCGAGACCCGCAAGGGCCCCGGCGATAAGCCGTTCCCGGCGATGGACACCACCAAGCCGTGGGGATCGCTGTCCGACGGCGAGAAGCGGCTCTTCTCCCGGATGGCCGAGGTCTACGCCGGCTTCCTCGCGCACGCCGACCATCACATCGGCCGCCTGCTCGACTACCTCGAGTTCTCCGGCCAGCGCGAGAACACGCTGGTGATCCTCGTGTCGGATAACGGCGCCAGCGGCGAAGGCGGTCCCGATGGGTCGGTGAACGAGAACAGACTGTTCAATGGTGTCCCCGACGACCTCGAGTCGGCCCTCGCCATGCTCGACGAGCTCGGTGGCCCCAAGACGTACAACCACTACTCGAACGGCTGGGCCATGGCCTTCAACACGCCGTTCAAGTTGTGGAAGCGCTACGAGTTCAACGGCGGCACCAGCCGACCCGTGCATCATCTCGTGGCCGGCGGGCATCAAGGCGAAGGGCGAAGTCAGGGACCAGTATCACCACGCGATCGACCTCGTCCCGACGGTCCTCGACTGCCTCGGCGTCGAGGCCCCCGCGACCATCAAGGGCCACGTGCAGAGCGACTTCGACGGCGTGAGCATGCGCTACAGCCTGGACGACGCCACGGCCGACGGGGCGCGCAAGACGCAGTTCTACTCGATGCTCGGCTCACGCGGGATCTGGCACGAGGGCTGGAAGGCCGTGACCACCCATCCGACGATCGCCGGCTGGAGCAACTTCAACGACGACACCTGGGAGCTGTACCACACCGACGTCGACCGATCTGAGCTCCACGATCTGGCCAAGGAGAACTGGGGCAAGCTCAGGGAACTCCAGAGCCTGTGGTTCGCAGAGGCGGGCAGGAACGGCGCCTTCCCGCTCGACGACCGCTCTCCGCTCGAGATCATCCTCACCCCGCGGCCGCTGCTGGCGCCACCCCGCAACCGGTACACCTACTTCCCCGATACCGCCGATGTGCCGGAGCAGCAGGCCGTGAACGTGCGCAACCGCTCCTTCGCGATCGGCGCCCTGGTCGACATCCCGGCGCCCGGTGCGGAAGGCGTGCTGTTCGCCCACGGGGCGCGCTTCGGCGGGCACGCCCTCTACATCAAGGACAACCGGCTCCACTACGTCAACAGCTTCGTCGGCATGTTCGAACAGAAGATCGACGCGAGCGAGGACATCCCGACCGGAGAGAACCTGATCCTCTCCGCCTCGTTCGACAAGGACGGCGAGGATCCACCCCACGTCGCCACCGGCATCCTCTCGCTGTACCACGGCGAGAAGAAGGTCGGCGAGGGCCGCATCAAGACCCAGCCGGGCTTCTTCTCGCTGGCCGGCGAAGGGCTGTGCGTCGGACGCGACAGCGGCGAGGCCGTCACCGACGACTATCCCGGCGAGTCGCCGCATCGCTTCACCGGCGGCACCATCAAGCGGGTGGCCGTCGACGTGAGCGGCGAGCCCTACCTCGACCTCGAGCGTCAGGCGGCGGCGATGCTCGCCCGCGAGTGACGAGAAGCGCAACGGGTCAACCCGTATGCCAGCTCCCGGTCGAGCGCAAACACCAACGATCACAAGGATAGGTCGACGATGGTCGATCACCTCTGGCAGCTGGAACGATGGCACGGCGAAGTCGAGGATCTACGACTTCGTCCTGTCGCTGACCATACCTGGTGATGGGTTCGTGCCACCAGCCGAGCGGATCGCCACGTTCGACAACGATGGACGCTCTGGTGCGAGAAGCCGCTCTACCTGCAGGCGGACTTCCTCTTCCGCCGCTGGAAGGAGATGGTGGAGGCCGATCCGGAGAAGGCGAAGGCGCAGCCGTACAAGGCGCTCGTGGAGAACGATCGCGCCTGGCTGGCCGGCCTCATGGAGCACGTGCCCGAGCTGGTCAAGGGCGTGACCGAGGCCTATGACTGGATCACGACCCAGGCGTTCGAGGAGGCGGTCCAGGCGTTCTTCGCGGACGCGCGGCACCCCACCCTGGGCGTACCGTACACGAAGGTCAGCTACCTGCCGATGCGAGAGCTCCTGCATCTGCTGCATGCTAACGGCTTCGCCGTGTACATCTGCTCCGGGGGCGGCCGGGACTTCATGCGCCCAGTCACCGAGGAGATGTACGGTGTTCCCCGCGAACGGGTCATCGGCTCGGCCACGACCCTCGAGTACCGCGACCGCGACGTCTACCGCACGAAGGGCGTGGAGCTGCCGATCGACGACGGCCCGCGCAAGCCGGTCCACATATGGACCCGCACGGGCCGTCAGCCCGCTCGTCGCCGGCGTGAACTCCGACGGCGACATCGCCATGCTCGAGTCGGCCCGCTTCTCACTGCTGATCCACCATGACGACGCCGCGCGCGAGTTCGCCTACGACGTCGTCGCCGTGCATGCCCTCGCGGGGGCGAAGGCCAGGGGCTGTACCGTGGTGAGCATGATAGACGACTTCGCGACAGTGTTCTGAGCCTGCCGGCGGGTCCGTGGACAGGCGCAAACGCCGACCCATCCCGACGCGATCCAGAGCCCAGGAAAGTGGTGACCGATGAGCACTGAGATCACCGACGTCCTGGTGGCGGCCTACCAGGACGTCGATGCGGCCGCGAGCGATTTCGAGACGCTCGTCGCACGGGTCAAGGACAAGAAGATCAAGATCGAGGGCGTCATCCTGGTCGCGCATGACACGGACGGCAACATCACCGTCCAGAAGACCGGCGACCACCTCGGCCGGAAGGGCATGGGCTGGGGCGGTGCGGTCGGCTTCCTGGTCGGCCTCGCCGCGCCGCCGCTGCTCGCGGCAACGGTCATCGGCGCCGCGGCCGGCGGCATCGTCGGCAAGTTCGCCGACCGCAAGTCGAGACCGGCCTCCACGACAAGCTCGGCGCGGCGATGAAGCCGGCACGGCGGCGGTCATCGCGATGTACGAGGAGGACCAGCGGCTCGCCGTCGAGCAGGCGCTGGCCGGGGCGCTGGCGCGCTCGATCGCACAGTCGGACAAGAAGGGCGACATGGCCCTCAAGGCCTCGCTCGCCGAGGCGATGGGCAAGTTCAGCCCGGACCGCACCGTGCTCCCGATCCCCTACCGCACGTTCGGCGGGGCGATCGGCCGCACGATGGACTCAGTCGGCTCGCCGACTGGAGCTTCATCCCCGGGCCGCAGGCCCCCGAGGCGCGCCAAACGTGCTGGTCGTCCTCGTCGATGACGCCGGCTTCGGTGGTCCCGACACCTTCGGTGGCGGCATCCGCACGCCGGCCCTGACGCGCGTCCAGCAGATGGGCCTCACCTACAACCGCTTCCACGTCACGGCCGTCTGCTCGCCGACCCGTGCCGCGCTCCTGACCGGGCGCAACCACCACCGGGTGGGCATGGGCGGCATCGCGGAGTTCCCCGGCCCATTCCCCGGCTACACCGGGACGCGGCCGCGACCTGTACCGCGCTGCCCCGCATCCTGAAGGAGAACGGCTACATCACGGGTGGCTTCGGCAAGTGGCACATGACGCCCGCCGCGAGATGGGACCCGCGGGACCGTTCGAGCACTGGCCGCAGGCGTGGGGCTTCGACCACTGGTGGGGCTTCCTCACCGGCGCCGCCGGCCAGTACGACCCGATCATCACCCAGGACAATTCGATCCTCGGCGTCCCGGAGGGCAAGGACGGGAAGCTGTACTACTTCCCGGACGACATCACCGACAAGTCGATCGAGTGGCTCCACGCCGTCCGCGCCCACGATTCGCACAAGCCGTGGTTCCTGTACTACTCGACCGGCGCCACGCACGCGCCGCACCACGTGGCGAAGGAGTGGGCGGACAAGTACAAGGGCCAGTTCGACGACGGCTGGGACGCCTACCGTGAGCGGACCCTGGAGCGCCAGAAGAAGCTCGGCATCGTCCCGCCGGACACGCAGCTGGCGCCCCGTCCCGATCCATATCCCGCGTGGGACACGCTCAGCGACGCGGAGAAGAAGCTCTACGCCCGTCAGATGGAGGTCTTTGCGGGCTTCTCGGAGAACGCCGACTGGAACGTTGGGCGCCTGCTCGACTCGATCGAGCTGATGGGCGAGCTCGACAACACCCTCGTCCTCTACATCTGGGCGACAACGGGGCGTCGATGGAGAGGACGATCACCGGGTCCTTCAACGAGACGACGTTCTTCAACGGCCTCGTGCTGAACGCCGAAGACCAGCTGCGCCTGATCGAGAAGTTCGGCGGCCTCGAGGGGCTGGGCGGGTTCCACAGCGCCCCCCACTTCGCGGCGGCCTGGCGCACGCCCAGAACACGCCGTTCCAGTGGGGCAAGCAGATGGCCAGCCACCTGGGCGGCGACCGCGATCCGATGGTTATCGCGTGGCCCAACCACATCACGCCCGACAAGGAGCCCCGCAGCCAGTTCACCCACTGCATCGACGTCGCGCCGACGATCCTCGATCTGGTCGGCATCCCGGAGCCGAAGGTGGTGGACGGGATCGAGCAGGAGCCGATGGACGGCACGCCGTTCAGCTACACGCTCGATGACCCCGCTGCAGGCGAGCGGCACACGGTCCAGTACTTCGAGATGTACGGGTCCCGTGCGATCTACAAGGACGGCTGGTGGGCCTGCGCCCGGCTGGACAAGCTGCCGTGGGACTTCTCGCCAGCGACGCTGGCCCGCTTCAAGCCCGGCAGCGGCTACGACCCGGACCAGGACCCATGGGAGCTGTACTACCTGCCGGACGACTTCTCGCAGGCCCGCAACCTGGTCGCCGAGCACCCCGAGAAGCTGGCCGAGCTCAAGGAGCTCTTCTGGCAGGAGGCCGAGCGCAACCGGGCCCTGCCGCTCCTTGGTGGCATGGCCGTCTTCTTCGGCCTGCTGCCCCCAATGCCGACGACTACCCGGTTCGAGTTCGCCGGCGACGTCCAGAACGTCTCGACGACGGTGATCCCGCGGATCTACGGGCGGTCGTACGCGATCGAGGCCGACATCCACGTCCCCGAGGGTGGCGCCGAGGGCGTCCTGTGCGCCTTCGCCGACTTCATCGGCGGGTTCTCCCTGTGGTCGACGAGAGGGGTTATCTCAACCACACCTACCAGTTCCTCGGGGTGGAGACGTACAAGCAGACCTCGACGGAGCCGATCCTGACCGGCGACTCGGTCGTCAAGATGCTGTTCGAGATCGACGAGCCCAGGCCGGGCGCCGGCGGCAAAGTGACCCTGTGGGCCAATGACAGGCAGATCGGCGAGGGCCGCCTCGACCACACCTGCTCGATGCTGTTCACCACGTATGCCGGCATGGACATGGGCCGCGACAACGGCGGTGTGGTGGACGACGCTTACGAGCACAAGGCCCCGTACGCGTTCACCGGGACCCTGAAGAACGTGGCGTTCGACCTGAAGCCGCATGCCCACGAGGACGAGAAGGCCCTGCACGAGCACGCGGTCGCGCAGGCAGTCGGCGCCGGCGCTGCCGGCTGACGGAGCACAAAAGGGGTAGCAGGCTGCAGTCGCTCGTGTAGCATCCGCACGACGAGCGGCTGCCAGTCACACGGTCGTCAGATATGCACAGGCAAGGGAGGCACGTTCCATGAACCGACCTATCGGCGTCACGCTCCTGGCCATCGGGGCCGGGTTGGCCGGGCTCTACCAGGTCTGGCGCATCCTGGTCTTCCTCGGCATCGCCAACTGGACATTCATCGGCAAGGAAGTCTCGTTCCCCGATCCGCAGTGGGGCCAGGCCTTCTGGGCGCTCATCCTCGCCGCGATCTGGTTCTGGGTCGCGGAGGGCTTCTGGAACGTCCGGGCCTACGCCTGGACGTTCGGCACCTTCATCGCCCTCTTCACGTTGATCTGGGGCTTCTTCGCGGTGCTCTTCGGCTCGTCGATCGAGGCCGAGACGATCCCCTGGCTGCTCGCCGGCGTCATCTACTTCTACCTCAACTACCCGGGTGTCCGGAACCATTTCGTCGAGAGCGAGATGTCCCGGCTGACGCCCGAGCAGAAGAAGGCGATGGAGGACCTTGCGGCCGCAAACGCGGCCGCTGCCCAGGCCATGGCCGCTCCCAAGGCTCCGCCCCCCGGCCCGAGCACGCCGGCCAGCTAGTCACGCACGAGAGGAGGCCCCCGTCGGCGCTTGCCGGGGGCCTCCTTCTGATTCCTACAGATATCACCCGATAGGGATGATGCGGTGCACCCCCCGGCGATGTCAGCTTGGCTTGCCTGGTCCAGCGACGGTTGGCCGAGATGTGTCGCCTTCCCGGTCGCGCCTGCAGGGGACCCGCCCACCACAGCGGGGTGAGAGAGCGAGGTTGACATGCCGATTGTCGAATATCCCGCAGGGTCGCCCTTTCCCGGGGTGATCGGCCGCACCGCGGATGAGTCCAGCCCGGCCTGGCCGGCGCCCACTCGTGCGCGCAAGGGCGCCCCGAACGTGCTCTTCGTCGTGCTCGACGACACCGGGTTCGGCCAGCTCGGCTGCTTCGGCAGCTCCATCGCGACGCCGACCTTCGACGCGCTCGCGGCGGACGGCCTCCGCTTCAACAACATGCACACCACGGCGCTCTGCTCGCCGAGCCGGGCCTGCATCGTCACCGGCCGCAACCACCACAGCAACGGCATGGCCTGCATCACCGAGTTCGCCACCGGCTACCCCGGCTACAACGGGATCATGCCGTTCGAGAACGGCCTCCTCTCGGAGATGCTGCTGGAGCACGGCTACGGCACGTACATGGTGGGCAAGTGGCACCTCACGCCGAGTGTCTATGAGACCGCCGCCGGTCCGTACGACCGCTGGCCGCTGGGGCGCGGCTTCCAGCGCTTCTATGGCTTCCTCGGCGGCGATACGAGCCAGTGGTACCCCGAGCTGGTCTACGACAACCACCCGGTCGAGCCGCCGAGGACGCCCGAGGAGGGCTACCACCTGACGGAGGACCTGGTCGACAAGTCGATCGAGTTCATCACCGACCTCCGCCAGATCGACCCCGACAAGCCCTTCTACCTGCACCTCTGCTTCGGAGCGACCCACGCGCCGCATCACGTGCCCAAGGAGTGGGCCGACCGGTACGCCGGCCAGTTCGACGATGGCTGGGACGCCTACCGCGAGAAGGTGTTCGCGCGCCAGAAGGAGCTCGGGATCCTGCCCGCCGACGCCGAGCTGTCGCGCCACGACCCGGACGTGCCGGAGTGGGACTCGCTGTCGCCGGAGGCGCGGAAGCTGTCGGCCCGGATGATGGAGGTGTTCGCGGGCTTCCTCAGCCACACCGACCACCACCTCGGGCGGCTGCTCGACTTCCTGCGCCAGCAGGGCGTCCTCGACAACACGATTGTGATGGTCATCAGCGACAACGGCGCCAGCGCCGAGGGCGGGCCGGGCGGGACAACGAATGAGGCCCAGTTCTTCAACAACGCCCAGGAGACGCTGGAGGAGAGCCTCGCCGTCATCGACGAGATCGGCGGTCCGAAGCACTTCAACCACTATCCCTGGGGCTGGACGTTCGCGGGCAACACGCCCTTCCGGCGCTGGAAGCGCGAGACCTACCGCGGCGGCTCCACGGACCCGTTCATCGTTTCCTGGCCGGCCGGGATCAAGGCGCGGGGCGAGGTCCGCACCCAGTACGCCCACATCATCGACATGGTGCCCACGGTGCTCGACCTGCTGGGCGTCGAGCCGCCGATGGCGATCCGCGGGGTCGCCCAGTCGCCGATCCAGGGCGTCAGCTTCGCCCACACGCTCGACGATCCGGCCGCGCCCAGCCGCCACCATGTCCAGTACTTCGAGATGCTCGGCCACCGGGCCATCTACAAGGACGGCTGGCGCGCCGTCTGCCCGTGGCCGGGTCCCTCGTTCGCGGAGGCCGGCACCGGCTTCGGCAACCCGATCTCGGCGGAGAAGCTCTCGGAGCTCGACGCCACCGGCTGGGAGCTGTACCACATCGACCAGGATCCTGCGGAGAACCACGACCTCGCCGCCGAGCGCCGCGACAAGCTCATCGAGCTCATCGGGACCTGGTACGTCGAGGCCGGCAAGTACGACGTCATGCCGGTCGACGGCAGCGGGCTTGCTCGGATGATGGTCGAGAAGCCCCACGTGTCGTTGCCCCGCAACCAGTACGTCTACCGCCCCGGCACCCAGTCCATCCCCAACTTCGCCGCCCCGCGCCTGCACAACCGGCCACACAGCATCACCGCGACCGTGGAGATCCCCGCGGGTGGCGCCGAGGGCGTCCTGTTCTGCCAGGGAACGGCGGCCGGCGGCTACTCCCTCTACGTCAAGGGCGGCAAGCTGCACTACGTTCACAACTACGTCTCCCGGCAGATGTTCACCGTGTCCTCGCCGGACCCGTTGCCGACCGGACGCCATGAGCTCCGCTTTGAGTTCGAGCCGACAGGTCAGGTCGACCTGCCGCACGGCAGGGGCGCTCCGGGTCGGCTCCAGCTGTACGTGGACGGCGCGCTGGTCGCCAGCGCCGATGCCCCGTTCACCACGCCGTTCATGTTCAACCCGGGTGGCGTCAGCTGCGGCCACAACCCGGGATCGCCGGTGACCCCGGAGTACCCGAGCCCGTTCAAGTTCACCGGCCGCCTCGAGAAGGTGGTCGTGGACGTGAGCGGTGAGCTGATCGTCGACCCCGAGGCCGAGCTGCGGGCCCACATGGCCCGCCAGTAGTTTTCCTGGCCGGTACCCCGCTGACCATATCGGCGGGTACCGGCCAGCTTCGTCGGGAGAGGCGAAACGTTGATCTGAGGGACTCATCGATGTTCCGGCAAGCACGACTGTGAGCTGGGGGATCGCCTTCCGGGCCCGACAGCACGTCAAGAGCAGCCTATGGCTTGTGCCGCTCATCGGCGGGATGGTTGGCTTGGTCCTTGCCGAGCTGGGGCTCTGGCTCGATGCCCACGGGGTGCTGCCGGCTTGGCAGTACTCCCCGGAGACCGCGACGGCCGTCGTGTCGGCCACGATCGCGGCGGTCGCCTCGCTGACCGGCTTCGTGGTTACCGTCACGGTGCTCGGGGTACAGATGGCCACGGGCACGTTCTCTCCTCGCTACATGCGCCTGTGGTATCGCGACGGCAGGCTCAAGCTTCTCCTGGCGGAACTCGTCGGCACGCTGATGTTCTCCTTCTCGGTCATCCGGCAGATCCAGCCCGATTCGGTCCCTGACGTTAGCGTGAGCCTGACCGGCCTCGGCGTGGCCATCGGCCTGTTCCTCTTCGTGCTGTACTTCGATCGGTTCCTGCATCGGATGCGCCCGGTCGCGGTGGCCGCCCTCATGGCCAGCGAGGGGCGCCGCGCCTTCGATGCCTGGGTTCGCGAGGCATCCCGGCCTGACACCGCGTTCGTCACCCGCGGCTCCTGGAGACCGACGACGGAGCCGACGTTCGTGCTACGGGCATCACGGTCGGGCACGATCCAGGCCGTCGACATCGATGGCCTCACGGCAATGGCCCGCCGACATTCCTGCCTGATTGTCTTGCGCCACCCGGTCGGCGACTTCGTGCCGGTGGGAGCGGCAATCCTCGAGGTCCACGGCGCGGCGCTGCCGGTGGCCCTCGGCCAGCGCCTCTCGGGCATGGTCGCCCTGGGGGTCGAGCGGACCATCGAGCAGGACCCGGCGTTCGCGCTTCGTGTGATGGTAGATGTCGCCACGCGAGCCCTTTCGCCAGCGGTGAACGATCCGACGACGGCCGTGCAGGTGCTCGACTATGTCGAGGAGACGCTGCGGGTGTTCGGAACCTCTGCCCCGCCCGGCGATCGGGGAACGTCCGACGTCCTCACGGTCGGAGTAATCGTGCCTGTCCGGACCTGGCCTGACACCCTGTCGCTCGGCGTCACCGAGATTTGGGAGTACGGCGCCGCCAGCATCCAGGTCGCGCGCCGCCTGCGCGCCCTGCTGGAGGAACTGGGCGAACTGGTGCCGCCCGAGAGTCGCGCCGCTGTCGCCGACGAGATGCGTCGGCTCGACGCCACGGTCAAGACGTCGTTCGGGGGGAGCGTCGACCTCGATTGGGCGCTGTACCCGGACTCCCAAGGGATCGGTGGCCCGACTGGAACCGAGGGGGAGGGACGACATGCGTCGAGCGGGTGATGCCTTCCCCGGGGAGGCAGCGTCGCGACCGCAAGGGTGGGCGGGCGCGCGATGACGGCGTCGGCACCGCGCGCCATAGGCCCGACCGCCAGGCTGGCAGGCCGGCTTCCCGTGATCCACCTCGCTCGAACGTACGAGCGTGCCTGGCTCCGTCCGGATCTGCTGGCGGCGGTGACGGTCTGGGCGCTGCTCGTGCCCCAGGCCCTGGCCTACTCGCAGCTCGCGAGGTTGGACCCCGTAGTCGGTCTGTACGCGGCCATAGGGGCGGCGGTGGGCTACCTGCTGCTTGGCGGCGTCCGCAGCATGAACGTGGGCCCGGAGGCCACGGTCGCCCTGCTGACAGCGTCGGTCGTGGCGCCGATGGCCGCCGGCGATCCGGCCCGCTACCTTGCGCTGGCCGGCGCCCTGGCGCTGATCGCGGGCGGCTGGCTTCTCCTCGCGGGGCTGATAGGCCTGGGGTTCGTCACCCGCTTCCTGTCCCGCCCGCTGCTGATGGGCTATGTCGCGGGATCGGCCATCGTGATGATCGTGAGCCAGCTGGACAGCCTGATCGGCGTCACGCTTGTGGCGCAGGACGATACCGTCGCGGAGTTCGTCGAGACCATCCGCCGCCTGCCGGAGGCGAACCCGACGACGATCCTCGTCGGGCTGGGCGTGATCGCCGTGGCGCTGCTCGTGCGCCGGATCAACCGCCGCCTCCCGGCGTACCTCATCGCCGTCCTGGCTGCCATCGCCGCGAGCGTCCTGGCGGACCTGGCCGGACAGGGCGTCGCCGTGGTCGGGGCGATCGAGCCCGGCCTGCCGTCGCTCGGGCTCCCCGCTGTAGGGCTGGCCGACCTCGCCGCCCTCGCCGGCCCGGCGATCGGGATAGCCCTGCTCATCTACGCCGACAGCGGGGTGACGGGCCAGGTGCTCGGAAGGCGCGGTGGCTATGCCGTCGACGGCAACCAGGAGTTCCTGGGGCTCGGCGCGGCCAACGTGGGTGCCGCGTTGACCGGAGGGTTCCCCGTGAACGGCAGTCAGTCCCGAAGCTTCACCGCGGCGGACGTAGGCGCGCGGTCCCAGGCGATGAACCTGGGTGTGCTCGCGCTGGTGATCGTGACACTCCTGGTGCTGACCCCGCTGTTCGCCCCGCTGCCCAAGTCGGCGCTGGCGGGCGTGATTGTCGTGGTGGCCGCCGGGCTGCTCGACCCGGCCGGATTCCGGGAGCTGGCCCGCGTGGACCGCCGGGAATTCGTCCTTGCCGTGCTCACGGCGGCAATCGTCGTCGTCGTCGGCATGCTGGCCGGCGTGCTGGTGACGGTGGTGCTCTCTCTGTTCCTGGTCGCCCTGCGAGCCGCCCAGCCGCGCCGCACCCTCCTGGTGCGCGTCCCCGGCACCGACAGCTTCCGGGGGGTCGACAGCGTGGCCGGAGGGTCGACAGAGCCGGGCCTGGTTGTCTACCGCTTCGACGCCCCGCTCTTCTTCGCCAACGCCCAGCTCCTGGCCGACGATGTGCTGGCCGCGGTGGCCGAGGGAGTGACGCCTGTGCCCGTGCGCTGGATCGTCATCGACGCCGAGGCGATCGGCGAGGTTGATTCCACTGGGGCCGCGATGCTGGGCGATCTCGCCGCTGACCTCCGCGGGCGGGGCATCACGCTGACGCTGGCGCGCCTGAAGGTGCCTGTGGCGGAGTACCTGACGCGCGCCGGGGTGATTGAGAAGATTGGGGTTGAGCGCGTCTATCTCGAGGTAGACGGCGCGGTTGCGGCCTCTCGTGCGAGCGGCTCGGCGGGGGTGCCGGCCGGGGATGGCAGCCCGTCACCCGTAGCCCCGGCTTTCAGTCGAGAGCCCGGGGCTGACACGCGGGGAGATCGCGATGAGCGAAGTGGGCGCTGACGTCGCGCCGACGCAGATGTCCGTCACCGGGAGCGGCGACGAACGCGATCTGGGCGAGGCCGTCACCGTCAGCCGGCCGGTTCACCCGTCTGTCCACGTCGTGATCGTCGCCGTCATCGGCGCAGTCGCGGTTCTCGCGTGGCTGCTGGTCTTCGAGGCGGTGAACAAGCTCCTGTGGGAGAACGAGTTCGTCACTGCGAATCGCTGGATGTTCCCGGTGATCTGCCTGCCGTTCTCGCTGTTGGTCGGCCTGCTCGTGAAGTATCGCAACGCTCCGACGACGCTCGGTGGGTCGATGCTCGATAGCCTTGCCGGCGACGTCTCGAAGATCGATTGGCGGACGCTCCCGGTCAACGTCGTCATGGCTTGGGCGTCACTGTTCTCAGGGGCTGTCCTGGGGCCCGAGGGCGGGATCGGCGGAATCGCCGCGAAGATCGCCGCCTTCTACGGCGAGAAGGTGGCTGTGCCCATGGAGCACCGCTCTCGCCTCGTTTTCTCCACGCTGGCGTCTGCCTTCAACGGGCTCATCGCCAACCCGCTCTTCACCGGCGTCCTTGGCGCCGAGCTCATCCCCGACACGCAGGCGAAGGCCCGCAACCTGCCGGCCACGTTGATCGGCGGGTCGATCGGCTATCTCGTCTTCTTCGCCGCGGGAAGCACCGGCCTGCAGAACTACCTGCAACTTCCGCCCGCCGAAGGCTACGCTCTCGGCGACGCGCTTCTCGTCGTCGTCTTCGGGCTGATCGGGCTTGTCCTGGCCCTCGTCGCTGGTGCGCTGTTCCGCGTGTCCGGCGCGCTCTTCGGGCGCCTCGAAGGCCGCGAGGTGGAACGGGCCCTCGCAGCCGGTGCCGTCTTCAGCATCGTCGGAGTCTTCGCGCCGATCCTGCTCTTCTCGGGCGAGTCGCAGGTCAAGACCGTGGTCGCCGACCCGGCCGGTTATGGGGCCGCGCTCCTCCTGGCGATGGCTCTTGGGAAGCTCGCCCTTCTCGCTGTCGCTTTCAAGAGCGGCTTCCTGGGTGGTCCGACCTTCCCGGCGATCTTCGCCTCGGTCTGTGTGGCCCTGGGAATCAGTCTGCTTCTCCCCGATCTACCGGTGGACGTCGTCATCGGGGGGATCATGGCGGGCTTCCTCGTCGTCCTGTTCAAGGCGCCGCTGATGGTGATCCTGCTGACCGCGGTGATGCTCCAAGCCAACACGGAGCTGATCGCGCTCATCGTCCTCGCGGTTGCCGCCGTGATGATCGCCCTGCCCTATGTGACGGCCGCCGTCGTGAGCCGGCAGCGCGCCCGCCCGGTGGCGCGGACATCAATCACCCGATCCGCATGATGCGACGCGCCCGCTCGCGGTGCGTAATCCAGCTGCACATATCAAGATGGAGGAGCCATGACTGAGCGATCGCTCGATGAGCTGGGACCTGTCGACTACCTGATCGTCGAGTTTCCGGCAGGGGCCCAGAACTTCACCGGCGAGGGCGCGGCAGAGCTCGTCAAGCTCCACGACGCCGGGATCATCCGGATCATGGACGTGCTCATCCTCCAGAAGGCAGAGGACGGCACGGTGATGGCACAGGAGCTGTCCGATCTCCCCGAGCTTGGAGAGTTGGCCCGCATCGAGGCCCAGCTGGCGCAGACCCTGGCCGAAGAGGACGTTGCTCACCTCGCCGCGGCGATGGACCCCGGCAGCGTCGCCGCAGCCCTCGTCTACGAGAACCTGTGGGCCGCACCGTTTGCCTCGGCCATGCGCCGTGCGGGTGGTCAGCTGATCGCCAACGGCCGCATCCCCATCCAGGCCATCATCGCCGCCGTCGAGGCCGACGAGGCGCTCGAAGCACAGGGAGTCTGACATGCCGCTCGGACCAGGTCGCGTCGGAAGGGTCGGAGTCATCGGGGCGCCGGTCGCCAAGGCTGCGGTCGTCACCGCCGCCGTCAGGCCCGGCCCGTCGCCGGTCGCCAAGGCTGCGGTCGTCACCGCCGCCGTTACCCCCGGCCGTCGCCGGTTCTAACCGCTTCCGACTGCGAGTCGGTGACGCGCTGACAAGCGCCCCAGCCCGGTCACCGGGCTGGGGCCACCTGACCCGGGCGGCGGGATAGCCGGCGCTGGGCCTGTAGCATTGCGGGCGAGCCCGTGTGGGCCCGCCCAAGGGAAGTGGAGGAGAACTCGTGGACACTGCTATCGGAACAACGCTGCTCCGGAGCGCCCGGAGCGCGCTGAATCACGGCCGCATCGCGCTGACGCTCGCCGCGATGACGCTGTTCCTCGCCGCATGCGACCGGGTGGGGACCGACAGCATCACGTTCTGGGACGTGATGCTGTCGATGATCGTCTTCTTCTTCTGGTTCATGCTCATCTGGATCTGGATCGGCTGCCTGGCCGACCTCTTCCGGCGGAATGACCTCTCCGGCGGGTGGAAGGCGGTCTGGGTCATCGTCCTCATCTTCCTGCCGCTCCTCGGCTGCCTCATCTACCTCATCGCGCGGCCGAAGGTCACGGCGCAGGATGTCCAGCTGGCCGCCCAGGCGGAGGCTGCGCAGAAGGCGGCCGCCGGCGTCTCGACCGCCGACGAGCTGGCCAAGCTCCAGGCCCTCAGGGATGCCGGAACGATCTCCGCCGCCGAGTTCGAGGACCTCAAGAAGAAGCTTCTCGCCTGACCTTCATCAGGGACCCCGGGACGCCCAGGCGACATCGTCGGCGTCCCACAGGAAAGGAGGGCCACGACTCGTGGCAGACAAGCAGCTCGTCCTGGCGATCTTTGCCGACGAGGCCGCCGCCGACAAGGCGGTCGTGTTGTTGAAGGACCGGGCAAAGGACTCGCAACTCGCGCACCGCCCCATGGGCGTCCTTGTCGTCGGCGACAACGGCCAGATCAAGGAGCACAAGCTGGGCCAGCGCAGCGGCGGCAAGGGCGCCGGCATCGGCCTCGTCCTGGCGGCCCTGACGCCTCCCACGCTGCTCGCCGGGATCGTCGGCGGTGCCGTCCTCGGCCATTTCCATCACAAGGGCCTGGGGCTCACCGACGAGGACCGCGCAGCGCATCGCCGCGGAGCTCGCCGGCGGCAAGGCGGCCGTGGGCGTCCTCGTCGAGGGGGCCGATGAGCCCTGGATGGCCTCAAGCATGCTCAACCTGTTCGGCGGGGTTGCGGAAACCCACGACGTGACCGACGAGGCCCTCGAGGCCGTGGCGGCCGCGGCGCCCGCCGCGACCGAGACCCCGGCCGCGGAGAGCTGACCGGGCAGGTCGGTCGCCTGCACCAGTACCGGCGCGACAGGCCATCGGGTCGGCCGCGTCACCGTGAATGTACCGGAGGAACGACACGATGCCGACTGCACGCGAAAAGGTGGAGCTAACCGCCGAGGTTGCCGAAGTCAAGGGGGTCCTTGACGTCGAACAGGGCGCCGAGGAACTGGCTGAAGCCGGCGAGGCGGCCCGGATGACCGTCGCCGCAGCGGCCCTCGGCGCCGCTGACGTGACCCGGGGCGAGGACAAGGTCGCTGCCGCGGGTGCGCTCGCGGCGCTGAGCGATGTCGCCGCCGCGAAGGGTGCTCGCGACGCCATCCAGGGTGCCGAGACCGCCGACATGGCCGAGGACGTGAACGCCGTCGCCGTGCTGGCCGCAGCGCTCAGTGTTGATGACCTCGACCGCGGCATGGCTCTCGCGGCCATCGGCGGGCAGATGCAGGTCGCTGCCGATGTCGTCCGCTTCATGCGGATGCCGGTCCTGTCCGCCTTCCTCGGGCGGAAGGGCCGCCAGCTTCGCGGCCTTGCCGTCAACGAGATCGGCCGGGCCATGGCGACCGCGGCGGTTGCCGAGGGGATGGACGATCTCCGCGACAGGCTCGCCTCGCTCGGCCTGGCCGAGGTCACGCAGGGTCTCGATGAGCTCGCGGCATCGGAGGAGCTCGCCGAGGTGAGCGGCGCGGTGGCCGTGGCCGGCATCGAGCAGGCCGCGACCGGGGTCGCGGAGCTCGCCGCCGCGAAGGCCATGGGCGGAGCCACGAAGGAGCTGGTCGCGGAGGGTGTTGCCGACGTGTCCCGGGGCACGGCCGAGGTCGGCGCCGGGGTCGGTGCGCAGGCTGCCCTGGCGGCGACGAAACGCCGACCACGTGCCTCGCGCGCCACGCCCGCCGCCCGCACGCCCCGCAGGACAACCCGCAGGAGCAAGTAAGCGCAGGTAGAAGGAGAGACTGATGGCCGAACCACCGCAGGTTCCCACATCCCCGGGTTCGGGCGAGACGCCCGCGTCTCCACCCCAGCCTGCGCCCGTCGCACCGCAGCCACCCCAGCCCCAGGGCCAGGGTGGATCGAGCGGCGGCACGGGCATGCAGAGCTGGCTGATCGTGCTTGTCGGTGTGATCGCGATCGCGCTGGTGGCCATCGTCATCGTCCTGGTCTCGCAGGGGTCGTCCTCGCCCACGCCGGCGCCCACTGCTGGGCCAACGGCGGCGACCACCGCGACAGCGGCGCCCACCTCAGCGGCGACGGCAACCGCCGAGCCGACCCCAACGCCGACCGCCGAGGCCACCGCGACAGCGGCCCCCACGGCGACCCCCATCCGCGACAGCCGACCCCCACGGCCACACCGACCCCGCTCCCAACGCCGACCCCCGCCCCGACCCCCGCACCGACCGCCGCGCCGACCGCCGCGCCGACCGCCGCGCCGACCCCGGTTGGCCTGGTCGGGCCGACCTGGCAGTGGACGGCCTCCACGACGAAGGTCCCGGCATCACAGACCGTGGTGCCCGATCCGGAGAACTACACCGTCCAGTTCATGTCGGCCGGAACCTTCCGGGCGAAAGCGGACTGCAACAGCGTCTCTGGCACATATACGACGACGGCCGCAGGGGACCTCCAGGTCAACCCCGGACCTTCGACCCTCGTCGCATGCGGCCCTGACTCCCAGTACCAGGCGTTCATGACCCAACTGGCACTTGCCGCGAAGTACGGGATCGCCGGACCGGCCCTCACGATCACGCTGGCTGATGAAGGCACCATGACCTTCCAGATCGGGCCGTAATCGATTCCTGCGCTGGTTCCCGGGAACTGGCGCAGAGGCCCCGATCGGGAACCCCGAGGGATCGCCCCCTCGGGGTTCCTGCTACTGCGAGCCGAGAGGCGCGCTCGAACCCGCATGGCGTGGTGCGTCCTCGCCCAGAAAGGCCAGCACCTCGCGGTCGAAGACCTCGGGCCGCTCCCACATCGGGCAGTGGGCCGCGCCCCTGATGACGACCAGCCGTGACCCCGGGAGGCGCGCGTTGATCTCGCGGCCGATCTTCGGCGGGCAGATCGTGTCGTGCTCGCCCCAGATCACCAGGGTCGGGGCGCTGATGAGCGGCAGCTTCGCCTGCCAGTCGGCATGGAGGATCTGGTAGGTCGCGCCGGCCATTCGGATGGGTCCGGACCGCAGCGTGTCCCCGAGAACGACGGGCAGCAGCGACGGCGCGGTCCAGCGGAGGGCGGCGATGGGGCCCGTCACGCGGCGAATGATGCTCGGGTCCAGGGAAAGAAACCCCGCGTCGACCAGCACGAGCCGGTCCACCCGCTCCGGGTAGTCGGCGGCGAGGCCTCCGGCGACGAGACCGCCCATCGAGTGCCCCACGACGTGCGCCCGCTCGAATCCCAGCCGGTCCATGGTGGCCACGAGCTGGCCGGCCGCCTTGTCCAGGACGAGCCGGGCGTCCCGGTGCGAGGCGCCGAACCCGGGGAGGTCGATCGCGGCGACCCGGAACGAGCGCGACAGGACCGGGATGTTGTGCCTCCACCAGCGGGCCGACCCGGCAAGGCCGTGCAGCAGGATCAGCGGCGGGCCACTGCCCGTCAGTTCCGAGACGACCGGTTCGGACATACCCCTCGCACCGCGGGTCGGGCGCCTGCGCATGTCCGCTACGGGGCCACCTGGATGACGCGGACGCGCCCGGCAAACGAGGGATCGTCGACGATCTCGCGCTTCTCCATGAAGGCGCGGACGACGTTCGCGAGCTGGTCGGGGTGCGAGAAGTTGATGGCGTGCGCTGCGCCGTCGAGGGCCACCACGGTGACGTGCGGGAGCTCGGCGGCGTGCTCGCGCACCCGCTTCTCGCTCACGAGCGGGTCGCGGCTGCCGAACACGACGAGCGTCGGCAGGCGCAGCTCGGCGACGCGCTCCAGGGTGGGGAAGTGGATCAGCGAGCGAAACAGGTCGATCGTCGGGATGATCCCGTACCGCGCGTAGTCGGTCAGCGCGATCGGGGCCATCCCGAGCGGCTCCCTGAGGCCGTCCAGGGCGAGCTGGGCGACCCCCTTCACGAACGGGCGGTTGTTCAGTCCTCCGGCCGGAGAGCAGAGGATGGCGGCGTCGATCCGGTCCGGGTGCGCGTCGATGAAGTCCGCGATGATCGGGCCACCGAGCGAGTTGCCCAGCAGCACCGCGCGCCCGACGCCGACGTGGTCCATGAACCGTGCGAGCGAATCCGCAAGCTCGGGGATGCCGAGCGGGTGGTGGGGGCGCTCGCTCCGCCCGAAGCCCGGCAGGTCCGGCACGTACGTCGGGTAGAACGGCGCCAGGCGTGCCGCCGTCGGCAGCAGGTACCGGCCCGAGATGGCGAACCCGTGGACGTGGATCAGCGTCGGTGCGCCGGCCGGTGCCGGCACGGCCGAGGCTCGGTACAGGAGCTTGAGGCCGTCGAGCGTTGTCCAGACGTTCTTGAGTGTGAGCGGATCCTTACCCATCGGTGGCCTCTCCTGGGACCGCGCCTGGCTACGAGGGTGGAGCGTAGCCCGTGTCGAGTGACTCGAGCGCCTCGTCGATGTCGTAGCCGATCGCCTCGGCGAGTCTTGGCGCGGCGGCGACGACCCGGGCGAGCCCCGCGACGGGGGCCACCGCGGCCAGCGTGCCGACCATCTCCTCCGGTGATGCTCCCGCGGCTGCGGCCGAAGCTGCAGCCGACGAATACGAGGCAGCGTCCGCGTCGAGCGCGATGAGTGCGCCGAGCTGCACCAGCCTGTAGACCTTCGGGTCGAGACGAGCGCCGTCCAGTCCCTCCGGGCCGAGTCCCAGGATCGACCGGCTCTGCGCATCGTCACCGATGGACAAACGGCGCAGGATGTCCTGGTAGGCAGCCATCGCAGCTCCTTGTGGGCGCCCGGCGCCCGTGATGTGCGCCGAATGCGTCCTGTGGTCCATTGAGCCCGACGAAGCGCGGCTGCGCATCATCCGATACGGGTGATCCGCAGAGGAGATCCTGGCGCGGAGATCCCGGCGCCGTGCCGCCCTGCCCGGGTTGTCCTGCTACTCGGGGAAATGCGGCAGCGTCGTGGATGGGTCAAGGAGGCCGATTTCCGTGGCCCGGTGAATGGCCTCGCTTCGAGACGATGCCCCCAGCTTGCGGTAGATGGAGATAGCCTGTGTCTTCACCGTGTTCGTCGACACGAACAGCCGCTCCCCGATCTCGCGGAACGACAGGTGGGTCGGCAGCAGTGGGAGGAGCCGCAGCTCGGCGGTGGTGAGCGTGGATGAGCCTGCCGACGTCGGCCGACATCTCCTCGACCTGCCGCCGCAGACCCTCCGCCTGGTCGATCAGGATGCCGAGGTGCGGCCGGCGCCGCCTGATGCCGTCGATCTCGACGAGGAGGTTGCGGACCCCCGCGGCGTCGCCAAGGAGCATCCGCGCCCGGGCGAGCTCCAGCCGCGTGTGCACGGAGAGCCACGGCAGGGCGTACGTGAGCATCGGCCGCAGCCCCTGGGCGTGCGCAAGGTACCGGCGCGCCAGCGCCACGTCGCCCTGCCAGATCGCGACGCGAGCCGAGGCTGCGCAGGCCAGCGCAGTCGTGCTGTATTCGCCCAGGCGCGCGATGCGGACTACCTCTCGAGCCTGGCCGGCGAGCGCTGCGGCCGCATGGCCATCTCCGGCCTCGATGGCGATGAGCGATCGCTCGGCGGCCGCGACGTGGGACGTTCGCCAAAGCGCCAAGCGGCGTCCGCGGCAGCCAGCGAGTCGGCAAACAGCTCGTCGGCTCGATCTGTCTCGCCCACGAGCAGGTGCGAATAGCCGAGCACGAGCACGGCGGTCGGCCACCACGCGCCGTCCCGCGAGACCCCTTCGGCGGCTTGGAGCGCATCGGCCCGCATCTGCTCCATGCTGCCCCGGGCAATGACCGCGCGCATCATCGCGACCCATCCGGCCTTCGACGCGCTGCCGTCCGGCATCGGCCCGTCCACCGTCGATCGTTCGGCCGCGTCCGCCCAGCGCAGGGCCGCCTCGGCGCTCCCCCATGAGCGCGTGAACCCAGGCCCCCAGCGCCGCGAGCGCCGGATAGCGCTCGATGCGACCGATCGTCGAACCAGCCGATCCACCGGCGGGCGGTTGCGGCCCGCCCGCTGTAGTAGGCGGCGAAGCGTGAGGGCACCGACGAGCCGGGCGACACGTCCGTGTCCCCGGCCGCCTGGGCGTAGGGGATCGCTTCCTCGGGAGCCCCGGCGGCTTCGAGCCAGGCGGCAGCCCGCCGGTTGAGCACGGGGATCACCCCGGGCTCGCGCCGCTCGAGCCGCGCACGGAGCATGTCCCTGAGCAGGTGGTGGTACCGGTACCACTCGCCGCGGGTGTCCAGCGGGACGACGAACAGGTTCGAGCGCTCGAGCCGCCGGAGAACCTCGGCCGATCCCGTCCGCTCGAGAAGGGCATCGCAGAGCGGGCCGCTCATCCGCTCCAGCACCGCGGTCCTCGTGGCGAACCGGATGTCGTCCTCCGACAGGAACGACAGCAGCTCTGACTCCAGGTAGCTGGCGATCAGCCGGTCATTGCCGTCGACGATGGCCGCGGCGCGTTCTTCACCCCGTCGCCGCTCTTGGCGGACAGCGCCGCGAGGTAGAGGCCGGCGGGCCAGCCTTCCGTTCGCTCCGCGAGATCCGCCACCGCCTCAGCCGGCAGAGCCGACACCGGCCCCGCGAAACAGCAGCGTGGCTTCGTCCGTTGCGAGCGCAAGGTCGTTGACGGTGACCTCGAGGAGCTTGCCTTCGGCTCGAAGGCGTGCCGTTGGCAGGGGAGGCTCCACACGGCCGGCCACCGCCAGGAGCGATCCGGGGGGAATGTGCGCTGCCAGCTCTGCGAGGGCGTCGAGCGCGTGGCGGTCGCGCAGCGCGTGCACGTCGTCCAAAGCCAGCACCACAGGCTCGCTCATCCGCCACAGCGACGCAGCGATCCGGTGCACCGCAGGGATCCAGCGGGATCCTGTCGACGACGTGAGGCCCCCGTAGACCGTCGAGTCCATCTCCGCGTGGCGGCCGAGAGCTGCCGCAATGTACGTCAGCAGCACGGAAGGGTCGTTGTCCTGATCGTCGAGAGACACCCACGCAAAGGGTCGGCTGTCCCGCTTCGACCACTGGGCGAGCAGCGTGGTCTTGCCGTATCCGGCGGGTCCGAGGATGCTCGCCAGGCGCGCCGTCCGGTCGGCGCGCAGCCTGTTGACGAGCGCTGGCCGCGGCACGATCCCCGGTCGCATCGGCGGCGGCGCCAGTTTCGACTCGAGGATCGGGAACGCCGGACCGGCGGTCGGAGGGAGCACCTGGACGAAGGGGCGAAACTGCTGCGGCTCGCCTGAAGCTTCCACGGCCGAAAGGATACTGCTCGGTTAGCCGGGCGCAAGATCGTCAGGCCAGGCCTCGGCGGCGCACGCGAGGTTCGGGCGCCTGCGCGAGTTCAAGGGCGTCGGGAGATGCCCGTGCCATGCGACGGGCAAAGAGCCGGGCGAGCGGCCCGGCGCTGAGCCCATGGGCCAGGACCGACAGCGACGATCGTCCAGGCGACCACGACGATGAGCGTGTCGGCGACGAGGTCCGCTCCCTGCAGAGCCTCGAAGGCGATGATGCCGAAGACGACCGATGCGAGCCCGCGCGGCCCGAACCAGCCGACCAGGGCCACGGTGTCGGGACGGAGGCCGGAACGGAACAACGCGATCGCGACCGGAAGCATCCGGACGGCGGTCAGACTCAGCACCGCGTAGACAATCGGCTCCAACTGGAGTCCCTGCGCGATGATCGGCCCGGCGACAGCCGTGCCGAAGAGCACCCAGACCAGGAACGAGCCGAACAGGCCCAGCGTCTCGCCGAACTCCGCAGCCTCGCGCAGCCCGCCGCCAGACGCTGTTCGGAACGCGATCCCTGCCGCGAAGGCCGCGACGAAGCCATTGCCGCCCACGGCGGTGGACGCACCGTAGGCGAGCAGCGCCAGCGCCACCACGGCGAGATGCTCGGAGATCGAGGTCGTCCAGCCCCGTCGCCTGGCCTGGGCGAGCAGCCAGCCTCCGAGGCCACCGACGGCGACGGCGCTCGCCACGGCGAGACCGATCCCGGCGACGGTTTCGAGCGCCCAGTTGTGGCTGCCGAGGTCCTCGGCCGCCACGGCCACGGCGAGGAAGAAGGTGAGGAAGGGCGTGGCGATCCCGTCGTTCAGGCCGCTCTCGATATTGAGAATGCGGCGAACGCGCGCCGGGATCGCGGTGTTGGTCAGAAGCGGCAGGCTGAGGGCCGCATCGGTCGGGGCCAGGATGACGCCGATCACGGCCGCCATGGCCCAGCCCTCGGTGGGGAACAACAGCACCGCCAGGACGGCCCCGAGCACGATCGTCAGGGGAAGGCCCAGCACCAGCAGGCGGGCTGGGAAGACCGCATCCTCCTCGGCGTCCCGGACACTCACGGTGGACGCGTCGGTGAACAGCAGGATTGCGAGCGTGAGCTCAAGCAGCAGAGTGCTGGGTTCTGCCTCCAGGGTGAGTGACAGCCACCCGAGTCCGGCCGGCCCCAGGATCGCGCCGGTGACGAGGAAGACGATGGGTGCCGTGACCGAGAGCCTGTCCAGCCGCGATGCAACGAGCGCGTACGTCACGAAGACTGCCGCGACGATGGCCAGTCCGGTCACCTGCCCTACCTCCTGCCCGCCGAGACGAGGCTATAGCCCCTGGCGCCCGGACGGCTACTCGGCCGTGGGCAGTCCTGCCGAGGGATCTGCGGTACTCGCGCCCCCGGCGGTGATAGCAGCCGGTACGAGATCCGCGGGTGCGTCGTCGGCCGCCCCCTCGGGGGGTTCGTCACCGAACACGTTCAGGACCGTTCTCCAGGCTACGGCGATCACCCCGAGGAACGGCACGACCAAGAACATGCCGAGGATGCCGGCCACCGCTCCGCCGGCGGGAATGGCCATGAGTACGACCGCGGGGTGGAGGTTGACGGCCCGGCCGTAGACCAGCGGCGCGACGATGTTGCCCTGCACGATGTTGAAGACGAGGGTGAAGATCGCCATGATCACGATGTCCTGCTGCGATCCGACGGCAACCGTGACGAGGAAGGCGAGGCCCGTCGTGAGAAGGCTCCCGATGTAGGGGATGAAACCGCCGAAGAAGGAGAGCACGGCCAGCGGCAGCGCCAGCGGTATCCCGAGCAGGGCCATGATCACGAACTGGGTTGCCGCACCGAAGGCTGAGATGGCCCCGGTTCCGATCATGTAGTCGCCGAGGACGGCAAACGCCCGCTGGCCGGCCTCATCCGCCTCACGTCGCCGCCAGTCCGTAAGATGCCGGGCCGCGTGATCCCAGAATCCACCGCCCTCGCGAAGCAGGTAGAAGCACAGCAGCGTCGCCAGTACGACAACGACGGCCAGTCCCGCAACGTCCGCCAGCACCGAGGCGGCTCCCTGGGCGATCCCCCCGGCAAAGTCATCAACGGCGCCCTCGAGCGCGTCCAGCGCCCCTCCGGTCGCCTCGTTCGCCGTCTGCGCCCCGGAGGCCGCTGCGCTCCCCAGTTCCCGCGCCTGTCGCAGGAGCGAGGCGAACGTGAGGCCGAGGATGGCGGCGATCACGGCGACCGCGCCCGCGGTGACGGTGAGGGCCGCGCTGGTGGGTCCCCAGCCCCTGGCTCGGAGCGCTCGCACGAGCGGCGCGAACGTCGCTGCAAACACCAGGCCGAGCACGAGGGACAGGACCACTGCCGGGAGTTCGACCGCCAGGGCGACCGCGGCGGCCAGCAGACCGATGGCGACCAGGATCCGCCAACTCCACTGGGCCAGGTGATCGAGCCAGCCCGGCACGAACGAAGGCGCCTCGGGCGTGGCAGTTGGCCTGGTGTCGAGGACGGCGACGACCGAACCTGTCACGGCGAGCACGAATGCGGCGACTGGGATCGCCACGAACAGCCCGATGGCGCCGGCCAGGGCTGCTCCGATGGGCAGGACCAGGAGCACGACGGCCGGGTGGATCTTCACCGCCCTGCCGTAGATCGCCGGCCCGACCAGCTTGCCGAGGAGGAAGTTCGTGATGGCGATGAGAACGACCAGGACGAGCGCTGTCTGGAGGCCGTTGGACCCGAGCGCGACCAGCGCCACGATGAGAGTGGTGAACAGGCCGCCGAGGTATGGGATGAAACCGCCCAGGAACACCAGCACGGCCAGGGGTGCCGCCAGGGGGACGCCTCCGATCCAGAGGAAGACGAGGACCGCGAGCGCGCGGATCGCCGACAGCACCGCCGTTCCTCGGAGGTACCCACCAACCCGCTCGATTGCGTCGCGGCCGCTGTCCGTGACCTGGTCGAGGCGCTGTTCACCGCCCGCTTGCAGCGCCCACGCCCAGCCCTTGTCGCCGTCCATCAGCAGGAAGAACGTCAGGAAGAAGCTGAGGAGGGCGATGGTCGCCACCTGGCCCGCGGCGCTGATGATCGCGCCCACGCTGCTCTGCATCCACGACTCGAGGTTCGACGCCGCCTGCTGCGCTGCGCTGACGAGGTCCGGCGGGATCCGCACCTGGTCCAGCTGAGCCTGCAGCGAGTCGAGACCGGAAGTGATGTCGCCGACAACGTCCTGGATGTACGGCACGAAGGCCAGGACGATGACGAAGGCCGTGAACGCGATGACGAGCGCTGCACCGAGCGTCACGACGAGTGCAGAGCGGGAGCGGGACCATCCCCGACCGCGAAGTCTATGCACGTACGGCGCGAACGTCGCCGCCACGATGAAGGAGACGAGGACGGTCGCCGTGACCGTGACCAGGAGATCGGCCACGTAGACGAGGACCACGGCCAGGGCGGCGATCACGAGGACACGCCAGCCGAGTGCCGCGAGGTGGTCAAGCCACACCGGGACCAGGCGGCTTTCGTTCGCAGGTCGGGCGTTCATGGACGGATGTTACTCGGTGGCAAAGGGCGAGATTCCGGGTGTTGTGTCCGACCCACGATGAGGCCGGGCGGAGCGAACGGCGGCCCCGGCTCCTGCGGTTGGAGGAAGCCGGGGCCGCACACTGGAGACTGCTAGAACCAGAAGCGGAGGCTGGTCAGGACCGGCTGCATCTTGGCGATGACCGTGTCAAAGGTGTCCGCGAATGCTGGCTCGACCACCGACAGCACGCACGCCGACGCGTTGCCGGCGACGCCGATCTGGGCCTTCTGCCCGGGCGCCAGGGTGTAGGAGATCTTGTTCTTGCTCGCGAAGAGCGTGACCGTTCCGCTCCCCGTGTTGGTGACCGTGACGTACTGGCCGGCGATGCTGCCGACGACGCCCTGCGTCGGCGCGCTCACGTCGAGCCCGGCCATGCCGTTCAGCTTCTGGAGGAAGGCCGCCGGGCTGACCTGCTGGATGGCCACCGTCCAGTCCACCTTGCCCTGCTGCGCGATGGTGAACAGGTCGTTGACGTACGACGTGGCAACCCAGCCGGCGTCGATGGTGAACGTCGTGGCCAGGGTGAACTTCGTCGGGTAGTAGGTACCGGCCGCCAGGTTGCAGCTTCCGCCGGCGGGCGGCGAACAGAGGTTCGTCCCCTGGACTCCCGGCGGATGCGTCGGGATGGTCGGCGGGAGCGACGGGGCCGGCGTGGGCTTGGGTGTCGGGGCAGGGGTCGGAGCAGGTGTCGGCGTCGGCGTCGGGGTGGGCTTGGGCGTCGGCGTCGGCGTCGGCGTGGGCTTGGGCGTCGGTGTAGGCGTCGGCTTGGGGGTGGGTGTCGCTGTCGGGGCGGGTGTCGGCGTCGGCTCCGCCGTCGGCGCGGCGGTTGGGACCGGGGTCGCCGGAAGGGCGATGGTGAAGCTCACCTGGAGGGCGCCGCTGCCGTCGCGCAGCTCGAGGGTGGTGGCGTCGATGGTGTAGGAGGTGGAGTTCTGCAGCGCTACCAGGTAGGCCGCCTCCTGGGCCGACACGTCGGCCGACTCACAGGCCATCATGGTGGAGTTGAGCGGCCCGATGCGGATGCTGTCGCCGCGGAGCGCCTTGTAGGGGCCGAAGTAGGTGTTGCAGCCGGCGGACCCGCCGACCTGGTTGTCGCTGCCGAAGTAGGCCGTGAGCTCGGTGCCGGTGACCACGCTGACGACCCCGCCCTGCCCGTTGTTGACCGCGGTGGCCGTCCACCTCGGTCCGGAGAGCGGCAGGGGGTGCGACTCCTCGAAGACGAGGATGGCGGTCCCGCTGCCGTCGTAGAGCGTCAGTGTCCCTCGGCTGACCGCGTACGACGCGGTGTTGGGGAGCGCCGCGAAGTACGCCTGCTCCTGGGCCCCGGCGGGGTCGGGGCAGGCCATCATGGTCGACGCGGCGGGCCCGATGGTCAGCTTGTCACCGCTGAGCTGATAGGCGGTGGAGTACTGGTTGCAGCCGCCGCTCCCACTGAGGACGCCGGACTGGAAGAGTGCCGTGGTTCGCACCGCCGGGTCGGCCATGGCCTGGGAACCGTCGGCTGCGGGGTAGACCTTCAGCAGCCAGTCAGTTCCCTGCAGCTGGGATGCCTGCGTGGAGCAGCCGGCGACGATGCCGACAGACAGGACCGCGAGTGCCACCATGGCAACAACGGATCGGCGCATCTTCTCCTCCCCGGTATCGCCGGTGCGGATGTGCCGCACCGGCGATCTGCTGTTGCGGACGGCGGGACTAGACGAGTTCGTCGGCGACCCCGAAGGCCTGCTTGATCTTCTCGCGGTTGAGGTACCAGAGGATGAACACCGGAAGGACCGCCGTTGCGAGGGCGTACTCCCAGCTCAGGGTGGCGAGAAGGGCGAACAGGGCCTCGAAAAGACCGAAGAACGCCATGATGACGCCGAACACCCAGGCCCACGGCTTGAGGGTGAAGGCGGCGCCCCCGACGGCGATCCAGATGAGCCCGACGATGATCGCCAGGACTCCGGCCAGGATGCGGCCATCGCCGCTCGGAATGGGTCCGAACACGATGTAGCCCAGGAACGTCAGGCCGTTCAGGAGGTAGAGGACGCCGGCGAATACGGCCAGCACGCCTATGACGATGACGCCGAACGGGACTCTCACTGTTGCACTTCCCTCCGCGCTCTGGCCGCACTGGTGGGCACGCGCCACCGCGGCCTTCGACGGGACGATAACAGCCCGGTGCCGGCGCCGCATCATTCGGAACGGGTGAAACCCCGAAGGCATCGCGGGTCTGGGTATCATCGCGGCGATCAAGTGCCCCAGACGGAAGTGATCGGCGTCTGATGTCCACTCGAGCTCCCGCCAGCCAGGAGGGGTGGCTGGCACGCCACCTCCCGATCCTCGACTGGGCCCCGACCTACGATCGCGGCTGGCTCCGCCCCGACCTCATCGCCGGCGTGACGGTTGCTGCCCTTGTGATCCCGAAGGCCCTTGGGTACGCCGGGATCGCGAACGTGCCCATCGAAAATGGCCTGTACGCGGCTGCCGCGGGCACCATCCTGTACGCGCTCTTCGGCACGTCCCGCCAGCTGTCCACCGGACCCAGCGGGGCCCTCGCGGCGATCGCTGGGAGCGCAGTGATCCTGTCCGGCGTCGCCGACGAAGCGGTGGCTTCTGGCCTCGTCGCGGCGGTCGCCCTGGCGGCCGGCCTGGTCTTCCTTGGAATGGCGATCCTCAGGATGGGCTGGATCTCCCAGTTCATGTCGAAGGCGGTGATCACGGGCTTCCTCTTCGGCGCCGCGATCGATGTCGCGGTCGGCGAACTGCCGAAGCTGACCGGGACCAGCTCAGAGGGGAGCAACGTCTGGCAGGAGTTCGGATCTTGGGTCCGCACCCTCGGCGAGGTCCACCAGACCACCCTGCTGGTCGGGATCGTGGCCCTCGTGGCCCTGTTCGGCCTCAAGCGTTTCGTCCCGGCGATCCCCGGAACGCTCATCGTGGTGATCGGGGGCTTGCTGGCGTCGGCCGTGTTCGACCTCGGCGCGTACGGGGTCGCCCTTGTCGGCGACGTACCCAGGGGTTTGCCCATACCGGCGATCCCCGACTTGCAGTTCGTGTCCGAGAACCTCGTCATCATCCTCGTCGCGGCGACCGGCATCGTCGCCGTCGGCTTCTCCCAGACCGCCGGCGATGCACGGTTCTTCGCCACCAAGCACGGCTACCGCATCGACGTCGACCAGGAGACCGTCGCGCAGGGGATGGCGAACATCGGGGCCGGCCTGTTCCAGGGTATTCCCGTCTCCACCAGCCTCTCGGCCAGCTCCCTCAGCGACAACTCGGGCGCGAAGAGCGCGGTGACGTCGCTGACCACCGGTGCGGTCGTCATCCTGACGTTGATCGTCTTCGCGCCCGTGTTCTCCATCCTGCCCAAGGCGGTGCTCGGGGCGGTGATCATCGAAGCCGTCATCTCGGGCATGATCGACATCCCCGAGATGCGGCGGCTGTACCGGGTCAAGCGGTTCGATTTCGGGATCGCGGTCGCCGCGATCCTCGGGGTCCTCTCGTTCGGCGTGCTGGCGGGAATCGTGATCGGTGTCGTGCTGTCGCTGGGGTGGCTGGTGTATGTCACCGTCACCCCGCGGATGCCGGTCCTCGGCCGCGCCCCCGGCACGCATGTCTTCCGGGAGCTCGACGCGCACCCGGACGACGAGCAGTTCGCCGGGATCCTCGCGCTGCGCCTCGACGGCGGCCTGTTCTTCGGCACGGCCGACGCCCTGGGCGACCACATCCGGGAGGCCGCCGTGTCGGCCGATCCTCCGTTGACGGCCGTCGTGCTCGATTGTCAGGGCATGGATTTCATCGACTCACAGGGGTCGGCGAAGCTCGGGGAGTTCGTCGACCTGGCACGAGCGAACGACATCGCATTCCGGCTGGCTCGCGTCAAGCCGTCCGTCCTGGAGGTGCTGTCTCGCGACGGCGTCCTCGAGCGGGTCGGTGCGGATCACATCCACAACGACGTGAATGAGGCGGTCACAGCGCAGCTGGCCTCGACGCGGCACCGCGCCACCTGAGTCGCCCGCGCCTGGTCGATTGGGGGGGACGGCGCTGAACCCCGCGCTTGACAGTCGGGGTGGCGCTGCCCACCCTTGCCGGGTGCCTGGCCGGCCGCTCGCCGCAATCGTGCTCGTCGCCGCGATCATCGCCGTGGTCGTGACAGCCTGTGCATCGGGCCCCGACCGAGGACCCGACGCGTCGCCCACTGTTGCCAGACCGAGCTCATTGTCCGAGTCCCCGCTGCCGCTGCGGACGCCCTCGCCTGCTCCCACTCCTGCTCCCACGCGGGCTCCTACGCCGACGCCGAGGCCGGCCCCAGGGCACGAGGTCTACGGCTTTGTCCCGTACTGGGAAATGGACGGCAGCATCGCCACCCACCTGCGCAAGACCGCCCTCACCACGCTCGCCCTCTTCAGTGTCACGACCACGGCCAAGGGAGCGATCGACACGAAGCAGAGCGGCTACCGGCTGATCACCGGAAGCCTCGGGAAGCAGCTGATCCGCGAAGCCCAGGAGCGCGGCGTCCGTGTCGAGATCGTGTTCACCAGCTTCGGGTACGAGCTGAACAGGAAGTTCTTCGCCGATCTCGAGCGCCAGGACCGAACGATTAAGTCGCTGGTGGCGCTGGCCGGGAAGCTCGGCATGGATGGCATCGCGGTCGACGTGGAGCTGCTGGACCTGGACCTCGCACCCGCCTACGGCGCGTTCGTCGGGCGCCTGCGCGACGCCGTCGTCGCGGCCGATGCCTCGGACCGGGTGACGGTGGCGACCACCTGGGGCATCACCGGCTCGGCCAACGCCGCAGCCGCCGGCGAGGGCGCGGACCGGGTCTTCCTGATGGGGTACGACTATCACTGGGCCGATTCCGAGCCGGGCGCGGAGGCGCCGCTCCACCAACGGGACGACAGTGGCTGGGATCTCGTCCGGTCGCTCGACCGGTACGAGGCGCTCGGCGTGCCGGCGGAGCGGATGCTCCTCGGCTTGCCCCTGTATGGCATGAGCTGGCCTGTTTCCGGGCCGGAGGTCGGGGCGCCCCGGACCGGCAACGGCGAGCCCTGGATCCTGCGTCACAACCTGGACGTGCTGCGGAACCGGTCGATCGTCCCGGTGCGCGACGACGTCGAGGTCGTGGAGGTCTATGCCTTCGCCTCCGACGGGTCGACCCCTCCGCCCAGCCCGTCGCCCGGTGCCTCCAGTGAACCTGCCACCTCCCGGAATGGCCGAACGTGGCGGGCCGTCTACGTCGACTCGCCGGCCACGCTGGCGACCAAGCTCGCCCTCGCCAACGAGCGCGGCCTCGCCGGCGCCGGGTTCTGGGCCATCGGCTACGAGCGCGGCCTGCCCGCCTTCACGAAGCTGATGGCCCGTTTCGCCGCCGGCAAGGCGATGAAGTAGCGTCAGAAGCTTCCCCAGGCAGCCCGCATCGGCGGCTTCGCGCTGCACGTCACCCACGATCCGTGCGATACGACCGCACCCACGCGTGGCGCATTCCCAGACGGGTTCCTATCATGGCGTGACCGACCGGGCGGCCCACGAGGCTGCCTGCGGTTCACTGGGGAGTGGAGGGGACGCGACCATGTGCTGTCTGTTCACCACGCTCGTGCTGCTCGGGCCGAGAGCCGGCGTCCTGATCTGGTGGTTGCTCGACCCGGCCCGCTGGAACCTGGCCTTCGATCTGTGGGTTTGGCCGCTGCTCGGGACCCTCTTCGTGCCATGGACGACTCTCATGTACGTGATCGTCTTCCCGGGCGGAGTCGATGGGCTCGACTGGCTCTGGCTGGGCCTGGGACTCTTCGCCGACATCGCATCGTGGTCGGGCGGCGCCTGGGGCAACCGCCGACAGGTCTCCAGCTACATCCAGAACTGATCGTCAGGGCCGGGCCGGCCTGCCAGCGGGCCTGCTGGTCCGTCCTCGCGGCCCGCGGGCGCTCACTGAGCACCTGGCGAGGGCCGCGCCTCAGATCACACCCCGACCCGTGGCGAAGTACGCCACTCTCGTGCAAATCACCCTGATCGGATGATGCTGGCGGCGGCGGATCGCGGTGAGATACGGCCATCTGGACGAGGCGACCCTCCTCGACGGTCGTGCCAGTGCACCGAGGAGCACCACGTGCAGTTCCGTCCATGGCATGGAGCTCCGCAGGTGGTCAGCCTGACACGGGCTTCTTCCGACCGAGAACTCCTGCTTCTTCCTATCGGAATCCTGGTGGTGCTGTTCGTCCTCGCGCTTCTTGTGGGTCCGACTCCCGCGTAGGTGAGCGTGGAGCGGGCGGTAGGGTCCTACGCCACTCGACAATGAAGTACGCCACTCTTGTGGCCGCGGTCACCTTCTTCAAGGGAGCAAGCATGGGCAACCGGACGCGCATCGCGATCATGGCGACCGGCGCCGCCGTCTCGGCGGCCGCCGCGGCAGTCTACGCACGGGCCCGCGTCAGGAGAGTGCCCGCATACCCGTCGGGACCCGACGCGGTCAGCGCCGAGGGGGCCCGGGAGTGGATCGCCCGACTGGGAGAGGTTGCGCACGTCGGACGGCGGGACCTGGCCGTTTCCTACGCGCCCTCTCTGGCCACGCGGGTTGAGCCCCTGGTGCATGGCCACGAGTACTTCCCGCGCATGCTCGAGGACATCCGGGGGGCGACCTCCTCGGTCCACCTCCTCATCTACGGCTTCAAGGTGGGCGACATCGGGAGCGAGTTCCGCGACGCCCTGGTCGCGAAGGTCGGCGGGGGGGTGCCCGTGCGCCTGTCCGTCGACAGCCTCGGCAGCGAGGTGCGGATGGGGTCCAAGCAGCTCTACCGCGAGCTCGTGGACGGCGGGGTGGCGATCGTGATGAACGAGGGCCTCGGCCCCGACATCGACGGCCCCCTCGGCGGAACCCGCAGGCTCGATCCGCGGTTCGACGACCTGGGTCACTTCGATCACCGCAAGATGATGGTGGTGGACGGGCGGATCGGGTACGTCGGCGGGAGCGGCATCGAGGACCACTTCAACGACGAGCAGTTCTACGACACGATGACCCGGGTCGAGGGACCCGTCGTCGCCCAGCTCCAGGCCGTGTTCCTCTCGACCTGGCTCTGCCAGGGAGGAGAGCTTCCGGCAGGCCCGGACCCGCTGGACCCGCTGTTCCCCTCGCTGGAGGCGCCGGCGGAGGGTGGCATCCGGACCACCGTGCTCGTCAACGTCCCCGGCACGGGCCACCATCCCATCAGCGACGCGACCGAGCAGCTCCTGGAGACCGCCGAGCGCCGCATCGCCATCGTCAACCCCTACATCACCGATCACGGCATCCTCGAGCGGCTGATGGACGCCGCCGAGCGCGGCGTGGACGTGCTGGTCATCGTTCCCGGCAAGCCCACCCCCCCGTATCCTGCCGCCGCGATGCGGGCCAACTACCAGCGCCTGGCCGATGCCGGGATCCGCACTCGTCAAGCACCCCGACATGGCGCACGCCAAGGTCATGCGCGTCGACGACACGGCCATGCTCGGCGGCTGCAACCTCGACGCCCTCAGCCTCTTCCACAACTTCGAGCTGAACCTGCTGTTCGAGGATGCCGGAGTGGCCCAGCGCGTGCAGGAGCACGTCTTCGACGCCTTCGAGGCGGTGTCCGCCCCGGTCGAGATCCCCACCAAGCCGCTCCAGCGCGCCTGGGACCGTGCGATGGACGTCCTCTCGCCGCTGCTGTAGGAACGCCGGCTGCTGTTGCAGGCGCTCTCCGCGGCTGCCATTGGCGCTCCAGGGCGGGGCCCTCAGTCAGGCGGCGTCGCCCCGCGCGTAGGAGCGAAGCTCCGCGGTCGTCGGCAGGACCGGCTTTCCGCGCCGCGCGACCTTGAGGAGGATCCACGCCAGCGGAATGGGCACGAACCAGTAGTAGATCCGATAGAGGAAGACGCCGGCCGTGATCGCGGCTTGGTACTCCGCGCCCGCGATGGCAGAAAAGCCGGAGATGAACAGCAGCTCCGGCACCCCGGCCCCACCCGGCGAGAGCGGGATGATCGTGATGACCATGACCAGGGCATAAACGCCGAAGATCTCGCCCGTGGTCAGGGCGCTCTCGGGGACCCCCATGATCCGCAGCGCGACCGTCAGGACGATGACCCAGGCGAGCTGTGAGACGATCGCCGCCGTGAGCGCCACCAGGCCATGCCGTTGGATCACCAGGCCGAGCTGATCCCGGAACCGGTGGATCGCGCCGGAGACGTTCGGCGACCCGGAGCGTCCCAATCGCCGCATGACCCAGTCCGCGACTCGCTGACTGGTTCGGCCGAGCCAATCGGCGATCCGCTCCGAGCGGACGATCCCAACGATGAGCGCCGTGATGACGACGAAGGCCACCGCGCTGATGATCGCGATGGCCCAGGCGGCCCCGGCCTTCTCGGCGCCCGCCAGGTCGCCGCTGACGGCCAAGACGACGATCGCGAACAGCGGCAAGAAGAGTCGGCTCAGCTCGTTGATCACCCCGTACAGGGCGATGCCGGACGTGGCCGGCTCGTTGCCGATGCCCCAGCCGCGGACCACGACCCAGAGCACCCCCATGTTCCAGGGACCGAACGGAACGCTGGAGCCGATGCCCGACAGGATCAGCCACGAGAGCATCCCTCGGAGGGCCGAGAAACCCTCGATGAGGGCGCTGAAGACCAGGCCGCTGGCGACCCAGGCGATCACCCCGAGGGCGGTCATCAGGAGGAACTGCTGGAGGGTGAGGTCTCTGAAGGCCTCGAAGACGTCGGCGTAGTCGATGTACTGCGGGATGATGATGCCGAAGACGACGACCAGGACACCGACGATCAGGCCTGACCGCAGCAGCGCCGAGCGTCGGCTGGGCGGCGCCGCGGCGGATGCAGGGTCCGTCCCGCCGACTGGCTCGGGCGGGAGGGTGTCCGGTGCCTGATCCGGTCGCGCCTGGCTCATGAGCGTAGCCTCCTCGTCATGCCCGACAGGTTAGCCGGTTGGAGCACGTGCGCAAGGTCGCTCGCGCAGAAGCGTCGCCGGAGATGGCCTTGGGCTGTCCGGTCGGCGCGGGGTTCGTCGCCCGGATCATCGGGCCGTGTACGCCATGTCGCCGCCGACCTCGCGCTCGAACGCCTCGACCGCCTCGGTCACCGAACCGTAGAGATGCTCCTGGTCGATGGTCTCAAGCAGCCCGTACCGCACGATGTACTCACGGACGGACGACTGGAGCTCGGCGAACGCGAGGTGGATCCCAGCCGTATTGAGTTCCAGGTCGAGGTCCGCGAGCATCGAGCTCGCGGTCGTGTCGATGTCGGTGATCGGCTCGGCCGCGACGAGGACCCACCGTGGCGGCGGGGTCGAGGCCTTCACGAGCTCGCGGATCCGGTCGCGGAACTGGTTCGCGTTGGCGAAGAAGAGCGGTGCCGACCAGCGGATGATGAGCAGCCCCGGCACCTGCTCCGCGTCCGGATAGCGCCCAATGTCGTGGTAGCCGGGGACGCCCGGCGCCCGGCCGAGGATCGCCGAGTAGGGCGCCCATGCGCGCTTGAAGATGTAGACCACCGACAGGGCGACCGCGACGACGATGCCCTGGAGGACGCCGATGAGCGCGACGCCGAGGCCGCAGGCCACCGCGAGCGCGAACTCGGTCTTGCGGACGCGGAAGAGCCGGCGCAGCTCGGCGACGTCGAAGAGGCTGATCGACGCCGCGATGACGACCGCCGCCAGCACCGGCTGAGGCATCGCCTGGACGAGGCCGGGCACAACGAGGAGCATCAGGAGCACCAGGGCCGCCGCGACGAGACCGGTCAGCTGGGTCCTGGCCCCTGACTGGGCGGCCACGGCCGTGCGAGAGCCGCTGGTGGTGATCGGGAAGCCCGAGAAGAAGCCGACGGCCAGGTTGGCCGACCCGATCCCGGCGAGTTCCTGGTTGCTGTCCACCTCGTAACCGCCGCGAGTGGCGAACCCACCCGACGTCGAGATCGTGTCGCCGATGGCGACGAGCGAGATCCCCACCGCCGCGGCGAAGAGCAGCGGGATGTCGGAGGCCTGGACGGCCGGGAGGGTCGGCATCGGGAACCCCTGGGGCAGCACCCCGATCACCGAGACACCGCGCGCGGCCAGGTCAAGGATGACCGAGAGCCCGATCGCCACGACGACGGCGACGAGGATGCCCGGTGTCCGCGGCGACAGCCGCTTGAGGCCCAGGATCAGGACCAGGCTGAGGAGGCCGATCCCCAGTGCCCAGGCGTTCGTCTGGTCGAGGCCCTGGACGAACGCCACGGCCTCGTTGACGAGGCCGCTGGCGTCGGTCGAGAACCCGAACAGCTTCGGCAGCTGGCCGATGAAGATGACGACCGCGAGACCGGCCAGGTAGCCCGTCCTTACCGGGTTCGAGAGCAGGTCGGCGACGAAGCCGAGCTTGGCCGCACCCGCCCCGACGGTGATGAGCCCGACGAGGATCGCGAGCATCCCGGCGAGGGCGATCGCCTGCTCCTGGTTGCCCGCGGCAAGCGGCAGGATCGTGGCGGCGATCATCGGCCCGAGCGCCGAATCGGGACCGAGAACCAGGTAGGGTGACGGCCCGACGAGGGCGTACGCGACGAGGCAGATGACGGTCGTGTAGAGCCCGGTGATGGCGGGCAGGCCCGCCAGTTCCGCGTAGGCCATCCCCTGCGGGACGAGCAGGGTGACGAGGACGATGCCGGCGATCAGATCACGGGACAGCCACGACCGGTCGTAGGTCCGGAGGACCCGAACGCCGGGCGCCCAGCGCTCGACACGCCCCAGCCGGGAACCCGAGGCTGCATCTGCCGGATCGTTTTCCACCGCAGGCCGTCCTCCTCTTGCCTCGTGGCAGCCACCGAGCGCCGGATGGTCCCGTCACGCGGCCATGGCCTCGTCGGCGGGCTTCTCCCCGGGGGATGGAGGTGGCCCCAGCCCGGTGACCGGGCTGGGGCGCTTGTCAGCGCGTCACCGACGTGCGGTCGGAGGCGACTAGAACCGCCGACGGCCGGGTGTGACGGCCGCGCCGACGACCGCGGCCTTGGCGACGGGCGAGGGACCGGGTCCGACGGCCGCGCCGACGACCGCAGCTTTGGCGACCGGCGACGGGCCCGGCCTGACGGCGGCGGTGACGACCGCAGCCTTGGCGACGGGAGCGCCGATGACTCCGACTCCTCGACGACCTGGACCGAGCGGCATGTCAGGCTCCTTCTGCTGCGAGCGCCTCGTCGGCCTCGACGGCGGCGATGATGGCCTGGATGGGGATGCGGCCGTTGGCGATCAGCTGACCGCCGGCACGGCGCATGGCCGAGGCGAACGGCGCCGCCCACAGGTTCTCGTAGACGAGGACTGCGGCGACGCTTCCCGGATCCATCGCCGCGGCGAGGTGCGCGACGTCCTCTTCGGCGAGCGTCTGCGCGAGCTGGGCCTCGATCCGGACCAGCTCGCCGAGCTCGGGAAGATCGGAAAGCTCCTGGGCATCGACCGAGCCGTCCTGGGCCTTGGCGAGGATCAGCACGTCCATGACCCGGATGATCCCGGAATCGTGGAGCCTGGCGAGCTCTGCCGCGCCCTCGCCGGTGAAGTTCTGGGCCCCCGCCGGGAACTCGACGATCAGGTAGTCGACAGGTCCCAGCTCATCGAGCGATCGCTCAGTCATGGCTCCTCCATCTTGTTGGCTCAATTCGAGCCGAGAGTCGTGGGGCCACTCCGAGGCTCCTCACAGGCCGCCTGATCCAGTGGTCCTGGACCATTGTCCCACGCACGCGTCTGGCGTGGCACGCTGCTGACCGGAACCCGTTCACCTTGCCGGTCTCGATGATCACCCTGTGGGCGTCGCCCGCCCGCTCGTCCCGTCCGCAGCCGCCAGCTCGGCCGCCAGGCGCTGCTCCAGGGCGTTCAGGGTCTCCACCCCAGCGGTGCTGGTGCCCGGCTTCGTCGCCCGCTCGCGGATGTACGCCAGCAGGTCCGTCAGGACGGCGACCCGCTCGCCGGCGTCCGGCATGCGGAGGACGAACGCCAAGATCCCGTCGATCACGCGAGCGTGGATCCCGGAGGCCCCGATCTTTGCGACGGTGCCGGCGCGATCGAGCAGGTCCCGGGCGTGGGGCCGGAGATGACTCAGCCACAGTTCGATCCCATCCGCGGCCAGGCGCTGATGAAGGTCCTCCAGGGCCTCGACCACCGGGAGGTCGACCTCCGGCGTGAGCGACAGGTCCAGCAGGACGACCGTGGGGCGCGGCTCCGTGTCCGCGGCAGCCTCGAGGATCGCATCCCGCACCGAGGCCACGTTGGCGAAGAAGAGCATCTCGTCGGGGCGCACGATGAACAGTCCCGGGATCGCCGCGTCCGGCTCGGTCTGCAGGTCCACCGGCTCCAGGCCGCCACTCGCCCGACCCAGGAAGGTCAGGCGCCCTTCGCTCGCGCGCCAGACCAGGACACCCAGCGAGGCGACGACGGCGATGGCGAGCGCCTCCAGGGTCGGCATGACCAGGACCCCGAGCAGCGCGATCATCGCGAGCCAGAAGTCGATCCGCCGCAGCTGCCACAGCCGGCGCAGCTTGCCAACCTTCATCATTCCCGTGACCGCGACGATCACGATGGCCCCCAGCGTCGCCTCCGGCAGCGGCTCGAACAGCGGCGTCAGGAAGAGCGCGACCAGGGCGGTCGCGGCGGCTGCCGTGACCAGGGAGACGGGTGTCCGAGCCCCGGCCCGGTCGTTGGCGGCCGACTTCGAGAGCGAGGATCCGATCGGGAATCCGGTGAACAGGCCGGCGCCGGCGTTGGCGGCGCCGATCGCGATCAGCTCCCGGTTCGGGTCAATCTTCCCGCCGTGCTCCCTGGCGAACTCGTTGGCCGGGCCCGATGGCCTCGGCGAAAGCGACGAGGGCGATGCCGACCGCGCCGGCGAGCAGCAGCGGCAGTGCATCCAGCCCCACCCCCGGCAAGGTGGGCCCCCGGAGCCCCGCGGGGAGCTCACCCACGACGTGCACGCCCAGCGCCCTCGAGGCCGAAGGCGACCGACACCCCGATCGACCCCAGCAGCACGACGAGGGCCGCCGGCACGCGCGGCAGCCACCGCTCCAGCAGGATCAGCGCGGCGATGCCGGCCAGGCCGACCGCCAGGGTCAGCAGGTCCGTCTCCCGCAGGTGGGGGATGATGTCGCGCACGAGGTCGAGCGCACTCTCGCCGTGCGCCTCGATCCCGAGGAGCTTGGGGATCTGCTTGATGGAGATCAGCAGCGCCAGCCCGAAGACGAAGCCGAGCAGCACGGACTCGGAGAAGAACTGCGCGATGCGCCCGAGTTTCAGGGCCCCGGCCGCGACCGAGACGAGGCCGGCCAGGATCGCCAGGGCTGCGGTCAGTGCCGCGTACTCGACGCTCCCTGCGGCCGCGAGCCCCGAGATGGTCGCGGCGGACATGATGGCGATGGCCGATGACACCGCGACCACGAGCTGGCGCGAACTGCCCAGCACCGCGTAGGCCAGGAGCGCGATCGGCGCCGCATAGAAGGCCGTCTCCGGAGGCATGCCGGCCAGTTCTGCGTACGCCATGCCCTCCGGGACGAGGATGGCACAGACCGTGAGCCCGGCGATAACGTCGAGCGGGAGCCAGCCCCGTTGGTAGCCGGGTGCCCAGGAGAGGATCGGCCAGGCACGTCCAGTTGTTCGCTGCGAGGGGCGGTCGGTCACCGTGGTCCCTCGTGACCGAGCGACCGGAAGTCGCGAGCCGGCGCACCACCGAACCTGACCTTCAGCGCGTCCGCGACGGCGGCCATGCCTCTCGCGCCGCGACGTCCGATGAGCTTCCCGACCACCCTCCACCGGGGTGATGGGGCGGTGCCACCGATGACCACGAGCGAGGGAGTCCTCCGGAGGCTGACCGTGGGGGACCCGACTCGCTGCCGGGCCATCAATGCGACCGAGCTGGATGACCCAATCCACGCGCTCGACGCGCGCAGCATAGCGCTGCTGCCCCTGGGCCGGTTGCTCGCGGTCGGTCCTGCGGTTCCGGCGTGTCTGCGCGTCGGCGATGCGCTCGAGGCCGGGGGGCAACCGGCGGGGTCTCCGGCCGCGAGTCTGACGCTATCCTGTCCACGTGAAGGCGTCCGGAGAGCCGCGGCAGGCCCGGCCCACGGTTCAGGTGCTCACTCCGCCCGCGGGGCCGGCGTTCCCCATCCTGGAGTCGAAACTGACCCTGCCGCCGCTGCGACCGGGCATCGTGCCCCGCCCGGCGCTGGTCGACAGGCTTCGCGCCGACCGGACAGCCCGCCTTGCGACCGTCGTAGCACCCGCCGGATACGGCAAGACGACGCTGCTGGTGCAATGGGCGAAGGCGGACCACCGCCGCTTCGCGTGGGTGTCGCTCGATGAGCGTGACAACGACCCCTCCGTCCTCCTGACGTACATCACGGTCGCCCTGGGTCGTCTGATCGAGATGGACCCGGCGATCCACGCGGCACTCGCCTCCTCCAGAGCGTCGAGCTGGGTCCCGGCAGTGCACCGGATCGTGGCATCCGTATGGTTGACCAACCGACCCATCGTGCTGGTGTTGGACGACGTGCACGCGCTGCACGGCCGCGACGCGCTCGATGCCCTTGCGGAGCTGACAACGCACATTCCCCCTAGATCGCTCCTGGCGGTCGTCGGCCGATCGGAGCCAGATCTCCCCCTCGCGCGCCTGCGGGCCGATCGTGACTTGGTCGAACTCACCGCCGCTGACCTCGCGCTCGGGGCCGACGAAGCGGGGCAGCTGTTTCGCGGGGCCGGCGTCGATCTGCCAGGCGAAGTCGTGGCGACCCTCACCGACCGAACGGAGGGCTGGCCCGCCGGCCTCTACCTGGCGGCGCTGTCCGTCAAGAGCGGGCGATCGGCGCAGAACTCACCGCAGCCGTCTGTCGAGGGCGACGACCGGTTGATCGCCGGCTACCTGCAGTCAGAGCTGCTCTCGTTCCTGTCGGAGGACGACATCCGCTTCGCAACAAGGACTGCGGTGCTCGAGCGGATGAGCGGTCCGCTCTGCGATGCCCTTCTCGAGCGGACGGGATCGGCCGAGATCCTGCAGTCGCTCGAACGCTCGAATTTGTTCATCGTCCCGCTGGACAACCGCGGGGCGTGGTATCGCTACCATCATCTCTTCCAGGACATGCTGCGCACACGGCTCGCGCAACGTGAGCCCGAGCTGATCGCTGAGCTCAACCGACGAGCCGCAGCGTGGCACGAGGCCAACGGAAGTCCCGAGGAAGCGATCCCCTACGCCCAGGCTGCCGGGGACACGGACCGTGTCGCCCGGCTCGTCGGCGCTCTCGTCCTGCCTGCATACTACGGTGGGCGGGGGGCAACCGCCCGCCGGTGGATCGGCTGGTTCGACGACCGGTCGATCGAGCCCTACCCGGCCGTGGCGGTGCTGGGCGCCTGGATCCATGCGCTGGCGGGCGAGCCTGAGCTGGCTATGCGCTGGGCGGACGCGGCCGAGCGATCGACGGTGGACGGGCGGATGCCGGACGGCAGCGCATCAAAGGCCGGGTGGATCGCGATGATGCGCGCAGTCATCGCCCGCGGCAGCGTCGAGCAGATGCAGGCCGACGCGGTGGCATCCATGGAGGGGATCTCGCAGACGGGCGCGTGGTGGCCCGTTGCCCTCCTCGTGCGCGCCTATTCACACCTCCTCGTGGGCGAGACGGACCGCGCCGACAAGGTGTTCGCGGATGCGCTGGCGGCCTCGAATGCCGTCGGCGCGTTCACGACATCCCAGCTCTCGGCGGCCGAACGATCGCTCATCTCCATGGAGGCCGGGGATGTTGCCGCAGCCGCGGCGCTCGCCAGCGAGGCTCGCGGCTCAGTCCTTCGCTGGCGGCTGGGCGAGTACAGCACGACGGCGGTGGTCTGCGCCGCATCGGCCCGGGTCGCGATCTGGCAGGGCGACGTGGCACTGGCGCGCCGGTACCTTGCCCACGCCCAGGGGCTGCGGCCGATGCTCACGTACGCTTGCCGTGGCTTTCCGTACACACACGAATTGAGCTCGCCCGGGCGCGGATGCTCCTTGGCGACGCCGCGGGGGTCCGCAGCCTCCTCGTCGAGATCGACGGCATCAGGCGGCGCCGGCCGCACCTCGGGGTCCTGGTCGACCAGACGGAGGCTCTGCGGCGGCAGGTCGGGGAGATGTCGGCCGACGCGGCAGGTTCATCTACGCTCACCACCGCCGAACTGCGGCTCCTCCCACTGCTGCCGACCCACCTCTCGTTCCGGGAGATCGGCGAGCGGCTCTTCGTGTCGACCAACACGGTCAAGACACAGGCTATCTCCATCTACCGCAAGCTGGGGGCGTCGTCTCGAAGCGAGGCCGTCCGTCGCGCATCCGAGGTCGGCCTCCTTGACCCAGCCACGACCTTGCGGCACTTCCCCGAGTAGCAGGCTCGCCTTTCGCCGCATCAACTCGTGTCGCACCCGCGTCGCCGCCGAAGCGACGAGCAGCCGGCGCTGCCGAAGTCAGTCCATCGCCTTGCCGGCGGCGAAGCGGTCGATCAGCTTCGCAGGCACTGGGTCAAGGTCCGACCCGCAGGCTGCCACGGCCACGACGATGACCGCGGCGACGAGCGCGATCACGGTGAGCAGCCGGCCATGCACCCAGCAGACCTCCTGCTCGACGCTCACTTACGCGGGACTCGAACCCACGATGAGTGCGAGGAGGAACATCATCATCAGGATGGCGACAAGAAGAAGCAGCGGTCCAAGGTCGGGCCGAATACGTGTCTGGCGGCTGTCCACCTGGAGAGCTCCATGCCACCGACGGAACTGCACGCGATGCTCCTTGGCTGCACTGGCCGACCGCCGAAGCCCGTTGCCTGGTGGCGTGGCCGCCTGACGCTCAGTTCTGGATGTAGCTCGAGACCTGTCGGCGGTTGCCCCAGGCACCACCCGACCACGATGCGATGTCGGCGAAGAGTCCCAGGCCCAGCCAGAGCCAGTCGAGCCCATCGACTCCGCCCGGGAAGACGATCACGTACATGAGGGTCGTCCAGGGCACGAAGAGGGCACCGAGCAGCGGCCAAACCCACAGATCGAAGGCCAGGCTCCAGCGGGCCGGGTCGAACAACCACCAGATCAGGATGCCGAATCTCGGTCCCAGCAGCACCAGCGCGGTGAACAGACAGCACATGGTCGCGCCTCCCTTCCCAGTGATGAGAGCATGGAAGCCGCCTGTGCGGCATCATCCGATTCAGGTGATATGCCGCTCGCAGGAGGGGGCCTCGCAACGAGACGCTGACGGTGCAGGTCGTCGGGCACCAAGTCGCCACCGTGCCTCACGCTCGAAGCTGGCTGCTGCTCCTCGCTGAGGCCGTCGGCTGACCGGACGTCGTTGTGGCCAGCCGGCCGGGTTTCACCTTGATCGAATGATGCTGTTGGCCTGCCCTTCTGCTCCCATGTTCGCACCGGCACAAACCGAACCTGGGCGTTGGCTGGGGATAAGGCTGGCGCAGCGACGGACCACGCGCCGGCTTGGTGGCGAGTACCCAGACACCTCGCGAGAAAGGAGCAGACGATGACTGCTGAGAGAGCATCCACCACGGTGCCGTTGAACTGGAAAGAGGTCTGGTTCACGAACTGCCCCATGGTGTCCGCCAACAACGTGGACCAGGAGCTGGGGTGGTGCCGCGAGGAGTACAAGAAGATCGGCGTCGAGTACGCCTACTTCCGCCACGCACCCGAGAACAACTGGTACCCCCACTACATCCACAACCTCGACAACCTGATCCGCTTCGGCGGCCTCTACCCGCCGATCCAGGTCAACGCCGACCTCCGCCGCACCGTGCTGCTCGGGGCGACGTAGGTGCATGAGGGCGGCGTGATGATGGTCCGCGCCCGGCGACCGGATCTTCCGGATGCAGGATCTCAAGGGCAAGAAGATCGGCATCACGAAGAGCCTGAACACCATCAAGAACGACTGGTGGCGCATCCAGGAGCACATGCCGGCATCGAGCTCATGCTGATGCTCAACGACATGACGATGGACGACATCGAGCTCGTCGAGTTCCCGTACCCCGATGACTGGTACGACAAGCCTGAGATGCTCGCGCCTTTGAACAACCCGTCCGAGCTGTGGATGCGCCGCGACCACAAGCACGACTACGCCTTCCGTCCGCTGGAGAAGGCGCTTGTTGCCGGCACAGTGGATGCCATCTACAACCAGAGCGGGCCCCTGCAGCAACTCTCCGAGGCCACTGGCAAGGTCAAGTCCATCTTCGACCTCTCGAAGTACCCGGACTGGACGATCCAGATCGCCAACTGCCCCGCCGTCATCACCTGCACCGACGTGATGGCCGAGGAGCACCCCGAGCTCGTCATCGCCTACATGAAGGCCATGATCAAGGTCGGGCGCTGGGCGAACGAGTTCAAGCGGGCTGCAGCCGTGATCCTCAATCGGCAGACCTTCTACCTCGACGCCGAGCACACCTACGAGGGCATCAAACACGTCGACATGGTGCCGAGCCTGAATGCGCAGAACATCGAGTCCATCAAGATCGGTAAGGACTTCATGTTCAGCCACGGCTACATCAAGCGTGACTTCGACGTGGACGAGTGGGCGGCGCCCGAGTTCCTGGAGCAGGCGGCAGTAGAAGTCCTCAAGGAAGAATGGCAGAGGAGGAGCTGGAGCAAGCTTCCTGAAGGAGGCGGGCTCGAGGTGGAAGGCACACGACTCGGATAGCCGGGGAGGAAGCCAGCAGCAGACGCGATCACTGGAAGAATCAAGCACCGGGCCTGCTCGTCGCACACCGACGAGGAGGCCCGGTCAGTGGACGGGACGACCGGACCCAGTGGGTGGTCGACGTCCCAAGCGCAAGGAGGTCACGATGGTCGCTACGCACGACGACCTGCCGATCGCCCCGGAGCGGCAGACGACTCTGGGGCTCTACGTCACCGCCAAAGAGGCCTACGACATGTGGCAGGCGGACGCCGGCCTGAAGCTCCTCGATATCCGCACCCCCGCGGAGTACGTCTTCGTGGGCCACTGCCCGTGGGCTGTCAACATCCCGTTCGCCTTCCTGAGCCAGGAGTGGGACCCCGAGCGAAAGGCGTTTCACTGGGAGCTCAGCGACGAGTTCCTGCCGGACGTGCAGCGTTGGGCCCGGCCCGACGAGACGATCCTGGTTTCCTGCCGCTCCGGCGGCCGCGCGCGCGATGGCCATCAACCTGCTTGCCAAGGCGGGGTACTCGAAGGTCTACAACGTCCTCGACGGGATGGAGGGGAGCCGGCTCAAGGACCCCGAGAGCGTCTTCGACGGCCAGCGGATGAAGAACGGCTGGAAGAATTCGAATCTTCCCTGGACGTACGAGATCGATCGAGCCCAGATGATCCTGCCGCCGCGAGTGGCCAAGAACCTTCAGGCCGGCAACGAGGAAGACTGAGCCTCCGGGGGTGCATACGAGGTGTGCGGCGGTGGCGGCTTCTGGCGACAGCCGTCGCTGCCGCGCCTTGCATAGGGAGAACGTGTAGCCATGCTCTCTGAGACGCTCCAGGTGATCACCCAGGTCGCGATGCTCGTGTTCGTGGTCGGCAGCATGGCTGCGATGGGCCTCGGCCTGACCGTGACGCGGATCGTGGAGCCGTTGCGCGACCTCCGGCTTGTGGTGGCCCTCCTCGTCGTGAACTTCATCGCGGTCCCGGCGGCCGCCGTCGCCGCAGCCCGCCTGCTTCCGATGGAGCCCGCCGCGGCGACTGCCGTCGTGCTCATCGGCTGTGTCGCCGGGGCGCCGTTCCTGCCCCGGCTCGCCCAGCTGTCGAAGTCGAACCTGGCTCTCGCGGTGGGGGTGATGGTCCTGCTGATGGTCACGACCATCGTGTACGCACCCATCGTCGTGCCGCTGGCCGTGCCGGGGGCGACCGTCGACCCGGTCGAGATCGCCCAGTCGCTCGTGCTCTTCATGCTCGTGCCGCTCGGCCTCGGGCTGTTCGTACGCGCACGCTTCCCCGAGCTTGCCGACGACTGGGTCGGCAAGGCGGGGCATGCGTCGAGCGTGGGCTTGATGCTCGGGATCGCCAGTGCCCTCATGCTGACCTGGCGCCAGGTGATCGGGTCGATCGGAACGTGGATCTTCGTGGGCCTCGTGGTCATCCTCCTCGCCGGGCTCCTTGCCGGGTGGCTCGCCGGGATCGGACGTCCGTCGAGCGAGCGCTCCCTGCTTGGACTGGCCACCGCCAACCGCAACATCGCGGCCGCGCTCGTCATCGCGGCGTCCATCGGCGGGGACGCGCTTGTGTACACCCTGGTCGGGGCGCTGACCATACCCGTGGCGCTCATCGTGCTCGCCGGGCAGCTCGGCCGGCGCTCGCCGTCTCTTGGTCAGGCCGGAGCGAAGGCAGGCGAGGCGGGGCAGACGAGCAGGTGAGCCCCGCGCCCTCGAGATCGTTCAGGCGCCTCGGCGCGCGAATGGTGGTCCACGGCCCGAGAGAACGGCCTCACCCCGCCCGCAGTCTCCGGCTCGAGGGCCGGGATGCCGCGGGGCCAGGTGTCCGCCGCCAAGGCTGACCTGGCTACGCCGCCAGCGCCTCGGCGGCGGGCTCCTTCCCCGGGGACGGTGGTCCGTGGGGCAGATCCCGGGTGAACGCGAGGGAGACGAACGCGAGGAGCGCCGCGGCCAGCAGGCCGGCCTTCAGCGACTGGAGCTGGGCCTCCAGGTAGTCGTCGACGATCGCCTGGCTGGTGGCCTCGTCGAGCCCGGCCTGTTGCGCGGCGGCCCCGACCTGCTCCGCGGAGACGAAGTCGATGCCGGGTTCAACGGCGACGGTGACCTGGGCGGCGACCTCGTCGCTGATGCGCTCGTCCGCCTGGATGTTCGACACGAACGTGGCGGTCAGACCGGCCAGCACGATCGCCCCGATGAGGGCGACCCCGAGCGAGGAACCGAGCTGCTGTCCGGTGTACTGCAGGCCGCCGGCCTCGCCCCGGCCCGATGCGTCGACCGACGACTGGACCACGTTGCCGAGCTGCGAGACGATGAGCCCCATGCCGACGCCGAGGACGGCCATCGACGTGGCGAAGGCCGCGTCGGCCAGGTCGGGCTTGATGGTGGCGAGCAGGGCGAGGGCGGCGAGGGCGGTGAGCGTCAGGCCGGCCCTGACGATCGTCCGCACCGGGTAGCGGGTCGACAGGCGTGAGCCGACCGCGGACGCGATGAACATGGCGATGGAGACCGGCAGCATCTTGATACCCGTCTGGAGGGCATCGAGACCCAGAACGAGCTGCAGGTACAGGGGCACCGTGAAGAAGACGCCCATGAGGATGAGGTTCTGCGAGAAGAGGCCGATCAACCCGGATCGCAAGGGCGGGATCTTCAGCAGGTCGAGGTGGACCAGCGGGTCGCTCCCGACCGCCTCCCGGTGTCGCTGCCAGCCCACGAAGGCCCACAGAAGCACCCCGCCGGCGGCGATGACGAATGGGGCCAATGAGAAGCCGAACGGCTCGACCGGGGAGTCCTTCGGGTACAGCAGCCCCCACGTGCTCGATTGCAGGATGCCCAGGACGACCGCCCCGAGACCGGAGGCGGACAGCGCCGCTCCCACGACGTCGAGACGTGGCTTGGGGCCGCTTCGGAGAGCGTCCTTGACCCGGGGGGTCATGGCGAGGATACCCAGGACGAGGACGACCTCGCCCGCGAAGACCACCCGCCACGTCAGTTCGGTGGTGGCCCAGCCGCCGAGGATGGGACCGATGGCGATGCCCGCGCCGGCGACCCCGCCGATCACCGCGTAGGCGGCCTTGCGCTCGCGTCCCTCGAAGTTGCCCGCGATCAGCGCAGCCATCGCAGGGAGCACCAGGGCAGCACCGATGCCCTCGAGGATCGACCAGCCCAGGGTCAGGATCGCCACGGTCGGCGCCAGGGCGGTCATGGCCGATCCGCAGGCGTAGATGACCAGGCCGATCACGAATGCCCGGCGACGGCCGATGATGTCGCCAATCTTGCCGCCGGTGAGCATGAACATGGCCATGACAAGGCAGTAGAGGGTGATGACCGCCTGGATGGTGGTGACCGTCGTGTCGAAATCCTCGACCAGCTGGCTGATCGAGACGTTCATGACCGACTGGTCGAGGACCATGACGAACTGGGCGCCCGCCAGCGCCACCAACGGCCCCCACCGCTTCATCGCATCCTCCTCTGTGCCCGGTGCGCCTCGTGCTCAGGCAGAAGCCGCAACGGCGAGTCCCTCGACGTCCCGCCGGCGGCCTTCTCTACCGCCTCGACCTCGATCGGGTCGGGCGCGGCACCGGACAGTGCCATTGGACGGAGCGGGCCGCGGCGCTTCATCATACTGTCCGGATGAAAGCGCTCCGGCCCCAGGTGGTCGCCGCGGGGCCGTTTCGTGCCTGGACAAGAAGCAGGGGGCAATCCCGATGACCGTCGACCTCCATGGCCGCAGCTTCCTGACGCTGCTTGACTTCACGCCTGGCGAGATCCGCTACCTTCTTGCGCTCGCCGCGGACCTGAAGGCCGCACGGCGCAGCGGGACCGAGGTCCAGCAGCTCCAGGGCAAGAACATCGCCCTCATCTTCGAGAAGACCTCGACGCGCACGCGGGTTTCCTTCGAGGTGGCGGCGTACGAGCAGGGCGCGCACGTCACGTACCTGGGGCCGGAGGGGTCGCAGATCGGCCACAAGGAGTCGATGAAGGACACCGCCCGGGTGCTCGGACGGCTGTTCGACGGGATCGAGTACCGCGGCTTCTCCCAGGCAACCGTCGAGACGCTGGCGGCGTTCTCGGGCGTCCCGGTCTACAACGGCCTCACCGACGAGGATCACCCGACCCAGGTCCTGGGGGACCTCCTGACCATGGCCGAGCACAGCGCCAGGCCGCTCGAGGAGGTTGCCTTCGCGTACCTGGGCGACGCCCGCTTCAACATGGGCAACTCGCTGATGATCGGTGGCGCGAAGATGGGCATGGACGTCCGCCTCGTTGCGCCGGCGACCCTGTGGCCGCGGGAGGACCTCGTCGCGCAGTGCCGGGCGATCGCGGCCGAGACCGGGCGCCCGCCTCACGCTCACCGAAAGCGTGGCCGACGGGGTGCGGGGCGTCGACTTCCTGCACACTGACGTCTGGGTGTCGATGGGCGAGCCGGACGAGGTGTGGGGCGAACGCATCGACCTCCTCAAGCCCTACCAGGTCAACGCGGACGTGATCCGCGCGACGGGGAACCCGGAGCGTGAAGTTCATGCACTGCCTGCCGTCGTTCCACAATCGCGAGACGAAGGTGGGCGCGCGAATCTTCGAGACGTTCGGGCTCGACGGGCTCGAGGTGACCGACGACGTGTTCGAGTCGGAGCGCTCGATCGTGTGGGACCAGGCGGAGAACCGGATGCACACGATCAAGGCGATCCTGGTCGCCACGCTGGCCGGCTCGTAGCGCCCTGCGCAGGGAACCGCCTTCTGCGGGTGCGCTGTTTCATCCCTTCCGGGTGATGCAGCGGGACGGCGACGGCAGTTCCATAGCGGCTGCAACCGAGGTCGGGTACGTGCATCGGCGCGGCGAGTCTTGATGGACGTCCGAACGCCGCGTCGCGGGTGGGGAACGCAGGAGGGACGGGAATGACTGCCGCCGTCAAGCCCAGGGAGCGCCGCCGGCTCCCGATCTTCGAGGGGATCCTGCCCATCGACCGCGCCCGCGTGCCGACCGAGATCATCGCCGGCGCCACGCTGGCCGCCCTGGCCATCCCCGAGGTCATGGGCTACACGAAGATCGCCGAGATGCCCGTCATCACCGGGCTCTACACGATCGTCCTGCCGATGCTGGCATTCGCGATCTTCGGCTCGTCCCGCCACCTCGTCGTGGGGGCGGACTCGGCCACCGCCGCGGTCATGGCCACCGGCCTGGCCGGCATCGCCGCCGCCGGAGCCCCCGGGTCGCCCCAGTGGGTTGCCATGGCGGGGCTGGCAGCCCTGATGTGCGCGGTGTTCATGATCGTGGCCCGCCTCATCCGCCTGGGCTTCATCGCCAACTTCCTTTCCCACAGCGTGCTCATCGGCTTCCTCACCGGCGTTGGCATCCAGGTCGCGATGGGCCAGGTGGCCGGGATGTTCGGGGTGAGCGCCGGAAGCGGCACCACGCTCGAGAAGTTCGCCAACACGCTCAGGGCGATCGCGGCCGGCGAGACGAGCGTCAACACGCTCATCGTCTCGATCGCCGTCCTCGTCGTCATCCTGGGGCTCGGGCGCGTGAACAAGAAGATCCCGGGCGCGCTCATCGCCGTGCTGGGCGCCATCGCGGCGAGCTACTTCCTGGACTTGGAGGCCCACGGTGTCACCACGATCGGCGCGGTCCCCGGTGGCCTGCCGCCCATCGGCCTGCCCGCCATCCCGGCCGACCAGCTCGGCGCCGACGTCACAGCCCTGCTCCCGGTCGTCTTCTCCATGTTCATCCTGATCCTCGCCCAGAGCGCGGCCACGTCGCGCGCCTACGCCATGAAGTACGACGACCGCTTCGACGAGAACGTCGACCTCATCGGCCTGGGCCTGGGCAACGCCGCGGCGGGGATCTCCGGGACCTTCGTCGTCAACGGCAGCCCGACGAAGACCGAGATGGTCGACAGCGCGGGCGGGCGAAGCCAGATCGCCCAGCTGACCACCGCAGCGCTCGTGGTCGTGGTGCTCCTCTTCCTGACCGGGCCGCTCTCGTACATGCCCAACGCCGTTCTCGCCGCCGTCGTGTTCCTCATCGGGCTCCGCCTGGTCGACTACCTCGGCATGGCCGGCGTCTACCGCCTGCGACCCGGGGAATTCGCAGTCGCCCTGGTCACGGCGGCGACGGTTGTCGTCGTTGGCGTGGAGCAGGGCATCATCCTGGCCATCGTCCTCTCCGTCATCGTGGTCCTCTACCACTCCTACCGCCCGCACGACCGGATCCTCACCTTCGGATCCGATGGCCAGCCCCAGGCGCTGCGCGTGGACAAGGCGGCCGAGGCCGCGGCGATCCAGGCCACTCCCGGCCTGGTGATCTACCGCTTCGGGGCGGGGCTGTTCTACGCCAACGCGAGCCGTTTCAGCGAGGAGATCGTGCAGATCCTCGACTCCGCGGACCCGCCCGTGAAGTGGTTCGCGCTCGACGCGGCCGCCATGGGCGACATCGACTTCTCCGGCGCCGACTCCGTGCGCCAGATCCAGGGTGAGCTGGAGCGGCGGGGCGCCAGGTTCGTCGTCTGCGAGCTCGACCCGGCCGTGCGCGGCCAGCTCGACGCGTATGGGCTGACGGCCAGGATCGGCGAGGCCAACTTCTTCGACTTCCCGCAGGATGTCCTGGCGGCGTACCGTACGAGCACCGTCGCGTAGAACCCTGGGGCTCCCACGTGGAGTTGCCCGCCCATCGATACCCACCCGGGAGGAGGGCGCCGTGCCCGAACTGCAGCCCAAGCGCATCGCCGAGTTCATCAGGCCCTTCCGTGTGCAGCCCGGCCGCACGGTCCGGCTCCGGCGCGACTTCGACCCCGGCTACACCGCCGGTCTCAAGAAGAAGGAGTCGGGGGCCAGGGAGATCCTGGCGCAGGGCGTCGAGCTCCTGGCCGAATACCAGGCCCGCCTGGCGGCCCAGGACACCCACGGCGTGCTGGTGGTCCTCCAGGCCATGGATGCGGCCGGCAAGGACGGCACCATCAAGCACGTCATGAGCGGGGTCAACCCCCAGGGCGTCGAGGTGCGCAGCTTCAAGGTGCCCTCGGCGACGGAGCTCGACCACGACTACCTGTGGCGCTACGCCAGGGCCCTCCCCGCGCGGGGCCACATCGGCATCTTCAACCGCTCGTACTACGAGGAGGTCCTGGTGGTGCGGGTGCACCCGGGGATCCTCGACGGACAGAAGCTGCCTCCCGCGACCAGGAAGGGCGACGTCTGGGGCCGCCGCTTCCGCGAGATCAACGACTGGGAGCGCTACCTGGCTGACCAGGGGTTCCGCATCGTCAAGCTCTTCCTGAACGTCTCCCGGGAGGAGCAGCGCCGGCGGTTCCTGGCCCGCATCGACCTGGCCGAGAAGAACTGGAAGTTCAGCGCCAACGACGCCAAGGAGCGCGCCTACTGGGACGACTACCAGGCGGCCTTCGAGGACGTGCTCTCCCACACCAGCACCGTCTGGGCGCCCTGGTACGTCATTCCCGCCGACAACAAGTGGTTTGCCCGGGTCGCCGCGGCCGGTGTCATCGCCAACGCCCTCATCGAGATCGATCCCCAGTACCCGCTCGTGAGCGAAGAGGCGCGAGCCGCCCTCCAGGAGGCCAAGCTCGAGCTGGAGGCCGAAGCGCCCGAGGGTGCCCCGCCGGATCCGATCGAGGCCGAGCTGGCGGCGAAGGCCGAAGCGGCGGCCCAGGCCGAGAAGGCGGCCGAGGTCGAAGCGGCGGCGGAAGTCGAAGCCGAAGTATCGGCCACAGGCGAGGCGGCCCCGGCTGCCGAGCCCGGGAAGGGCAAGAAGGCGAAGGGCAAGGGCAAGCGCAAGAAGGCGTAGGGCACGGGCACGTAGGGCGGGCCGCGCGGCCGGGGCGAGGCCGCGGCGCGGCAGGTCCCGATCAGCGCGTCGACACCACCCGCCAGCTCACGTTGTGGATCGTCCAGCAGGCGCCCTTGCTGCCGACCAGGTTCACGCACGCCCGGCCCGTCAGATCGAAGCGGAACGCGCCCCCCCGCGCGGGTCCGCGGTCCACGACCGGCGCGACTACCGTGCGGCCGCGGTACTTGAACTCGATCTTCGTGCCGCACGGGTAGAGGTAGGTGGCGACGCCGACCAGTTTCGTGGTGAGGGCCAGCCCGCAGGCCGTCCGTCGTCCGTAGAGTCCGGGCCCGTAGAAGGTGATCTTGCGCTCCAGGCGCCAGGGGCCGTACGAGGGACGCGGCGTGGGCCGGGGCGTGGGTGACGCCGAAGGGGACGCGGACGGCGCCGCGGGAGACGCGCTCGGAGCCTGGGACGGTGGCTCGGCCGCTACGGCCGGTGGCGCGGACTGCGTCGGCGACGGGGGCACGGACGCGGTCGCCCCTGGGGAAGCGGGCGCGGGAGAGGGACCCGGCGTCGCGGTCGCGGTTGCCGTTGCCGTCGCCAGGGACGGTACCGCCAGCACGACGACGAGCAGCGCGCAGATGCCCAGCAGGGCTGGGAGACGTGTCATTCGGTCTACCTCCGTGGCGCGCCGGGACAGACCATGTGGACCACGGGTATCACGGCGTCGGGGGTACCGCCGAAGCAGTACGGGCCGGCGGCTCAGCGTCGGCCAGGATCAGCCAGCGTTGTGCTGGCATGCTCGGGCCTCCCCGCGCTCGATGGGCGGCGAGGCGTTCCGGCGGCATGGCGCCGGCGGGCGCAATCGACGGTGCGGTGTCGATCGCGGGCTCCCCGTTTCGGGGGCCGCAGGTCATGGTACACGGCCGGCGGCGCGTTGTCAGATGGCGGGACCGCCGTCAGGTGGTTCGGTTGAGCCGGGAGAAGAGGAGCTCGCGGGTTCCGCCCGCGTCCGCCAGGAGGAGCTGATCGCCCTCGACTGCCAGGAGCACGGCGGCCTCGAGCGTGACCATATAGCGCTGCTCCTGCTCCATGACGCCGGGGGTGGGGCAGTGCATGCGGGTGCTGGCGAGCGGGCCCACCTCGATGGATGGGCCGCTCGCGTCATACGCGCCGGTGTACCGGTTGCAGCCTGCCGACCCGCTGACCCGCCGGTCGGTCCCGAAGGTGGCCGTGATCTCCGTGCCCGGGACCGGCGGGATCCCCGTGAGAGACGCGAGTACCCAAGAGGTGCCCTCGAGCCTCGGCGGCTTGCCGGTCATGTCAGCAGGTTACATCCGGACGTGCCGCTCCGGCAGCACGTCCGGGCGCGGCCGTTTCTAGTGCTCGACGACCTTCGGCAGCTTCTTGGCCGCTTCGATCCAGCCCGCGATGGTGGCCTCGGACGGCACACGCCTGACCGTTCCGCGAGCGACGTTCAACTCCTGGAACGTGGTGGCGAGGTTGGCTGCGTTCCGCCTGGCCAATTCGGCCGGGGAGTCCACGCCCGCCGCCTCCAGGAGGTCGGAGTACTCCGACCCGACGCCGGGGATCCGCGCGAGGTCGGCGTGGTTGACCCACTCGAGGATGAGCTTCTCGGTGATGCCTGTCTCTTCGGCGAGCTTCTTCCGGCCGGCCGGCTTCGCCGCGCGGTCGAGCAGGTCGTCGGTGGTCTTCACACCGACCGCCTCGAGTTTCGCTGCATGGGCAGGGCCGACGCCCTCGACTTCCGCGATGCGCATGAGGTCCCTTCCTCCATCATCCTGTGACGATCGCTGGTGGCGCGAGCATAGCTCGGTGCCGTGCGTTTGCCCACCGCCGCGTACTCGCCGGGACGCTGCCCCGCGACCGGGGGCCCGACCACGACATACGGAAGTCCCCGTGGCGTTGGCCGGGAGCGATCGGGTGAAGCCACCGCGGGGATGCCGAGAACCATGGCCCGACGTCCCGGCCCGAGCGTGAGTCGGGGCATCGGGGCCGAACCCTGGGCGTTCCGGCTTGCACTGACCTTCGGAGGGGGGTGGCCAACGCTACGGGGGTTTGCATCTGACACGAAGGGCGGGAGCGCGCCGCGGATGGCAACCTCCGGCAGCGCCCGGCGACCCCCGGCCAGCGCCCGGCAACCCAGGTCGCTCGGCATCCGGCCCCCACCCGCCCGGGCCCGGTGTACGGACGCGCCTGGACGCGGACAGCAGGCTCCTTAGAGCCGCAGCTCGGCGGAGCTCTCGGCCTCGTCGACGACCGCGGCGCAGGTAGGGCAGTACCATCGTGCTTCGACAGGCGTCCCGCACGTTTCGTGGCGGCGGGGTTCCGCGTCGGCCGTGCCGCGAGTCGCCCAATCGGCCAGGAGGCGCACGACCCCGGCGAGTTCGCGCCCGTCCTCCGTGAGCCGGTACTCCAGGCGTGGGGGCTTCTCCGAGTAGAGCCGGGACGTCAGCAGCGCGTCACGCTCGAGCCGCCGGAGCCTGTCGGCGAGGATGTTCGGCGCGATCCCTGGCACGGCCTCGATCAGCTCGTTGAACCGCCGCGGCCCGGCGAGGAGCACCTCGATGAGGCGCAAGCTCCAGCGGTCGCCCAGCCGGGCGAGGGCGGCGTCGAGCGGGGACGTCGGGCTGGCCACCGGCCGATGGTACCGCGCGAGGGCGCTGCCGAGCGGTGGCAACCGCGCCTGGGCTGCGGAGGGGGGGTGGGCTACCCGAGTGTGACGGTCAACTCGACTTCGTCGGCGCCCCGCAGGACGCGAACGACCAGGACGCCGCCCTTATCAGGCCGCCCGAGGGCGGCCGACAGGTCATCGAACGTGGCGACCGGCTCACCGCCGGCCTCGACGATGAGGTCACCCTCGCGCAAGCCGGCTGCCTCGGCGGGACTCCCGTCCTCGACATCGCTGATGAGGAGGCCGTCTCGCTCTGGCAGGCCGACCGCGTGGCGAAGACGGCGCGCCACCCGCGAGGGGAGGAGGCTGATGCCGAGCCGGGGTGTCTCCACGGTCTCGCCGCGAGCCAGCGCCTCAACGCGCCGCAGGAGTGCCTCGCCCACCGGGATGGCCAGGTAGAAGCCATCGCCGAGACGGTTCGTGTTGATGCCGAGCACTTTGCCCGAGGCATCGAGGATCGGGCTCCCGGAGGAGCCGGGCGCGAGGGGGGCAGTGTGCTCGATCGTGCCACCGATCCGGCGTCCGCGGGGCCCGCGGAACGCCCGGTTGACGCTCGACACCGTCCCTGTTGTGACGCGGCTGCCGGTTCCAGGCGCGTTCGTGACGGCGAACACGGCCTGTCCCAGTTCCGGCGGCGCCCCCGCCCATTCGAGGGGCGTGATCTCGCCGGTGTCGACCTCGAGCACGGCGAGGTCGCCGTCGATATCGGTGCCGAGCCGCCGCGCCCGTGCCTCCCGGCCGTCGGCGAACCGAACCGCGAGATCCTCGCCCCTGGCGTTGTGCGCATTGGTGAGCACGCGGCTGGGGGCGACCACGAAGCCGCTCCCCCCGCGCGGGTGGCCGCCGAGCGTGATTACGGACGGTCCAGCCGATTCCGCGAGGGTCCGGATTGCCTGGGCGATGCTCTCGAAGGTGTTCATTCCCGCTCCTTGTAACTTGCAATACGCAAGTTACCACGGAGCCGAGAGGAACTCAAGTGGACCTCGGTGGATCCACGGCCTGACCGCCGAGGCGGATCGCGCCGGGTTGTCTCTGCCGGAAGGCGCCCTACGCGGGGCCGAACGTGTGCCCCATCGACTCCATCCAGCGCCGCAGTTGCCAGTGGACTGCTGGTGAGCCAACGAGTTGTTCGGTGACCTCCATGTCGGCGGGATGCAGGAAGACTGCCTGGGTCTGCCAGCCGCCCATACCGCCGTGGGATCCGACCTGTTCCTCAAACGCCGCCACCTCGTCGGTGTCGGGATCGACGAGGCTGAGCACGACCAGGTCACCCACGTTCTCGAACGAGTCGAGCCGCTTGAGGCTGGCGACGGCCTGGGGGCCGTACTTCGGGGTCGGGTCCATCCCCTCAACCGTGTCGTCGGCGAGCGATCGCCTGCCGGTTGGGTCAACGGCGATCGTGCCGCGCGTCGCCGTCCTCACCATGACCAGGCCGATCCCGGGGTGGTTGGCCAGCCGGTCCACGAGTCCCGGGTAGAGGTCTTCCAGTTCCTCCAGGGTCGCGCGGTGCTTCCCGACGCGCGGGAAGTACACGTTCGCGATGTTGCCCCCGACCAGCGCGATCAGCTCGGCCGGACCCTCGGGAGTGGTCGCGCCCTTGGCAGTGGCCCCGGCCCCGGCAGTCCCGCCCTCCTCGGGCGACAGCTGGACGAGCCCCTCGGACGTGCTCCCGGCGAACGCCCGGCGGGCAACCGTGGGCGCGATGCCGTTCGTCTGCGTGTACTCGGTGAGGAACGCGTTGGCACCCCAGTCCTCGCCGCCGCCGGCGACCTGCGTTCGGACGTCGCCGCCCATGAACCCGGCGATGAGGTCCTGCAGCGTGGTGCCGTACCGTTCGAGGAACGTCGCTCCGAGCGTCTGCCCGTGGTCAGAGACGACGACGATGCGGTACGGGCGGGGGGCCTCGGCGGCGATGCGCTCGAGGACACCAAGGACGCGGTCGACACCGTTGAGCGAGTCGAGGGACTCCGGGCGCTCGGGGCCGCTGTGGTGGGAGACCTCATCGTAGTCCGTGTAATCGACATAAATCGCCGACGTGCCGCGCAGCATCTCCTCGATCACGAGGGACGTGTTCAGCTCGCGGCAGGCGACGTTGGTGGCGGCCCTGGCCACGGCGTACGTGAGGTCGCGATGGACCCGGGGCACCACCCCGGCCCGGATGGCGCGACGGGACTGGATCATCTCCTTGACGACCTCGCCGATCAGCCGCGCGACCATCTGCAGGTAGCCGTACGGGCTGGCGAAAAACCCCCTGAAGGCGTGGCTCTCGCCCAGCCCCTGGGACTTGTCCTTCAGCGTGGCCATGGTCAGGTAGCAGCGGGCGGCGTCCCCGGTGAAGAGGTTGCCGACGCTGGCCCCGTCGTTACTGAGGAGACCCTGGCCGTTCGAGATCCGGGCCAGGATCTGCGCGGCGTCGGCGGGGTGGTTGGCCACCAGGATCTGGCCCGTGTCGCGCTCGTACCAGCGGAAGTTGACGATCCCGTCGTTGTTGCCGTGGAGGATGCCGGCCTGGCCGGCCGGTGTCGTGGACGGAACCAGCGACGTCCACCGGTCCAGCCGGTGTGATCCGGAACGGATCCAGCGCGAGATCGTCGGCACGCGGCCTGCGCGGATCTGGCCCTGGAGGACGGGATGCGGCAGGCCGTCGATCTGGACGATGAGCACGCCCGGCTGATCGGTGACGATGCGATCCGGCCGCTGCGCGGCGAGCCGCCGGATCAGGACGCCGTAGTACGACTCGAGCTGGTCCGGCATGAAGATCGTGGCCAGCACCATGTTGGCGGCGGCGAAGGCAATCGAGGCAACGAGCGCGCCGATGACGCCCTCGACGTGGATCCCCGGGACGAGCGCGTTCAGGGCAAGGAAGACCACGACCTGGAAGGCCACCGCGAGGATGGCCAGCAACACGACCGACACTGCCGCCCCGACGCCGACGATGAGCGGCCGGATCAAGCCAGTTGAGGAGGCCGAGGACGATGACCGCGAGGACGACCGCGCCGATGCTGTCGACGGTAAGACGGGGGGTGATCGCCGCGGCGAAGAGGAACGAGATCGTGGCGATGATCAGCGAAAGCAGCACCTGCCCGAGCAGCGCTCTGGCGCCGCCGCGCCACTCGAAGATCAGGCGCACCTGGAGGGCGTAGAAGCTGACGAGGCGGCGGATGGCGTCCATGGCCGGATTGTATCCGCCACTCTTGGCGCGACATCATCCGATTCGAGCGAAATCAGACCTGCTTCGAGATTGCGACCCTGCGTCCCGGTGCACTTCCCGGGAACTGCGAGCGCCGGCCGGGCGTCCAACCGCCAGTACGTCCCGCATCACAGGGACCGAGGTGGAGGTCTTCAGATGGCTGGCTTCGACGGCGCCCGCTCGCCGTTACCCCTTCGCTCGATGAGGGCCGGCGTGGCCCTCGCCTTTGCACTTCTCGGCTTGTTCGTCGCTGCCGGTCCCATGGGGGCCACAACGACCGTGACGCTCGGAGAGGCGGACTCCGGACGGACGATCACCGTGGATGCCGGGACTCCCGATCGAGGTCGTTCTCGAGTCCAACGCCTCGACCGGTTTCACCTGGGACATCACGACCGTCCCTGACGCCGCCATCCTGGCGGCCGCGCCCGGGAACGGCGAGTACACGGCGCCGGAGTCGGACCTCGTTGGCGCCGCGGGGGTCCAGACGTTCCGCTACGAGACGGTCGGCGAGGGGACGACCAGCCTGGGCCTGACGTACCTCCGCCCGTGGAGCGGCGAGGAGGCGGGCACGTTCGCGGTCACCATCGTCGTGCGGTCTCCGTCGGAGTCCGCCATGCCCGCGACCTCGGCTGAAACCTCCGGTCCGGGAGGCGGCCTCATGATCGCGGTCCCGATGCTGGCCGTGCTGCTGGCGGCGCTCAGCCTCATCGTCCTTGTGCGCTCGCGGCTCCACGTCGAGGCCTGATCCACATTCGGGCCCGGACCCCATCGAGGCCTGAACCCCTCGAGGCCCGATCTTCACCCGGACCCCACGCCCGGGGCTCATCCCGAACCTACCGGTGCGGCAGCGAACGGAGCGTCCACCCCACGGGCGCTCCGTTCGCGCTACCCTGACGGCCGAACCATGGCGACGGAACACGATCCCGGCCCAGCGACCGCGCGGGCGCGTATCGCCCGCATCGAGGACGCGGCCGCCCAGCCGATCCGGTCGGGTCCGGGTGGCTGGATCCGCGTCGGCACGGCCTCGTGGACCGACCCGACGACGACCGCCTCGGGCGTCTTCTACCCTGCCGGGGCGGACACGGCGGAGGAGCGGCTCGGCTACTACGCGAGCCGGTTCCCGATCGTCGAAGTCGACGCAACGTACTACGCGCTCCCATCTGCGAGGACCTCGCAGCTCTGGGTCGAGCGCACGCCGCCGGACTTCCTGTTCGACGTGAAGGCACATGCGCTCATGACCGGCCAGCCGAGCGAGACCCGGCGACTGCCGAAGGTCCTGCGGGAGGCGCTCCCCGCCGATCTCCTCGCCAAGCCCCGGGTCTACGCGAAGGATCTGCCCGCCGAGATCCGCGACGGCATCTGGGAGTCCTTCCTCGCCGGCGTGGCGCCGCTGCGCGAGCGTGGCCAGCTGGGTTCCGTCCTGCTCCAGTACCCGCGCTGGTTCTACCCGTCGCACGAATTGCGCGAGGCGATCCTGGAGGCGAGGACACGCCTGGGTGAGGTGACCTGCGCCGTCGAGTTCCGCCACCGCTCCTGGCTCAGCGAGAAGAACGCGGAGCGGACGATCGGGTTCCTCGCCGACAATGCCATCCCGCTGGTCATGGTCGACGGCCCGCAGGGGCTTGCGAGCAGCGTGCCGCCCATCCTTGCCGTCACGTCGCCCGAGCTCGCGGTCGTTCGTTTCCATGGCCGGCGGGCCGACACCTGGGAGGCCGCGGGCGTCCCGACCGTGGAGCGATACCGCTACCTCTACGGCCGCGAGGAACTGGATGAGTGGGTGCCGCGGATCCGCGATGCCTCCCGCCAGGCCCGCGACGTCCACGTGCTCATGAACAACTGCTACGCGAACTACGGGACCACGAACGCCCGCGAGATCGCCGCGCTGCTGGCGGACGTGTCGGACGCCTGATCCCTGCGGCTCAGACGCCCGGCGGTTCAGACCGCTGGGAGTGGCCGGCGACCGCGGCGCGGCTCCTCGCAGACCGGCCAGCGGGCATCCAGCCAGCCGGCCACCTTCCCAGCGGGATCGCCGGGCCAGGTGACGCGAGCCGGGTCCCGGAGCGTCCACTCGTCCAGGTACCAGCAGACCACCGGGGCCAGGGCGGCGAGGTACGAGACGCTGGTCCAGTAGCCCGTGTAGAGGGTCACCGCGAAGACCGCGGCGCCGGCGAGGATGACCGATGCGCTCGAGCGTACGAGCGGCAGCGTGGCGACGGCGGTGATGCCGCCCAACACGAGCTTCAGTCGGTCCCATCCCTCCTGGTCCATCGGGACGCCCGTCAGGTCCTGGAGCATCCGGCCGGTCGCTCCCGACACGCCCTCGTGGATCACCTGCGCGATCCGGAGGCTGTCGGCGATGGGCCCGATACCCCAGGCCAGCAGGGCGGGCACCCACAGCACGGCGCTCGAGGCCGCGAGTGATGCGAGCCCGGCCCAGCCCGCCCACAGGGCGAATGCGGGGACCCACGCCGCCGCGTAGAGCTTGAACGCGACGGCCACCGCGAGTGCGACTCCACCGAGAACCACCGACCGCCGCATCGCCACCAGGGCAACCAGGATGAAAAGGCCGGCGCTCGTGTCGTTCGAGCCGTCGATCGTGGTCAGGATGATGGCCGGCGAGAGCGCGTACACGAGGAACCCCACCTTGCGGCCGCGCAGGGCCAGCGCCCCCAGGATGCCAGCGGCGGCCAGGTACTCGACGATCCGCGGGTCGAAACGGAACGGCAGGTACCAGGCCAGCGCGAGCGGTCCGTACGGGAAGGGCGCGCCGGGCGGCGTCGAGACGTGGTAGCCGATGCCGTACGGGTTCAGGCCTTCCAGCGCGCGCTCGATCGCCGCGCTGGTCACCATCCCCACGTCGGAGTACTGCACCCCGGCGCCGGCAAATCGCAGGGAGAGCGCTGCGAAGAGAACGAGCAGCAACGTCCAGCGACCCACCCGCGCGCCGAGCCCGGCTGAGAGCGCGAGCGCCACGAGCAGCCCCGGCAGGTAGGTGAGCGGCTGCAGCGGTGACCGCACCGGGATGAAGAGGATGAGGATCCCGGGTACGACGAGGAGGATGCCGAGGACCAGCGCGAGCCACGCCAACCCCCCGCGCCCGCGGAACGCGGAGCGGGCGAGCCGGGAGTCAAGGCGGGCGACCCGCCCCGGGGTCGACACGGTGCCGCCCTGTTGCCCGGCGTCTACGGGAGCAGGCCGTTGTACACGACGCCCTGGCGTGGCTCGGCCATCCAGGGAGCCACGGTCGCCCGCCACCCGGCGTAGTGCGGGGTGTCCTTGTGCCCCCGCGCGTGGTCGGCGCTCTCGTAGGCCTCGTAGAGAATGAAGCGCGTCGGGTCCTCGGCCAGCTGGAGGATGTCGAACCGCAGGTTCCCCGGCTCGTGGACGGACGCCTCATGGTTCGCCGTGCTCGCGGCGATGAAGTCCTCGATGTGCTCGGGCTTGACGTGCGCGTGGACGAGCGTGACGTACATGCCGGCCTCCCGCTTCGATCGGGCCAGGCGGCGCCACACCGCACCCACCCGCCGGTCGAATGGTGCACCATCCGCCGCCGCGGCGCACCTCCCGTCGCGTCGGCGCGGCCCGGGCGCCGGCCTCTGCGGAGGAACCGGGTTATCCTCGGCCGGTCCGCTTGCAGTCTCATTCGAACCCGGAGGTGCTGTCTTGATCCGCCGAACGCTCGGCGCCGCCGCCCTTCTCGGAGTCGCCACGGCCGCGGGCTACGCTGCCGTGCTGCGGCCGCGCCACCTTCGCTGGGGAGCCACCGATGACGAGGTCGCCGCGGATTTCCCCGGCGACGGCCTCGTACCGGCCCCCCGGCTGCTCACAACCCGGGCGGTCACGATCGGCGCGCCGGTGGCCGGCGTCTGGCCCTGGATCGTCCAGCTCGGCGCCGACCGCGGGGGCCTGTACAGCTACGATCGCCTCGAGCGCCTGATCGGCGCCGACATGCGAAACGCTGACCGGATCGTGCCGGAGTGGCAGACGCTCGCGGTGGGCGACACCGTGCCGCTCGCTCCCGGCGGGGCGATGGGCCTCGAGGTGGTCGAACTCGAGCCCAACCGCACGCTCGTGCTCCACGCCCGTGTCGACCCCTCCGCGCCGGGCCGGCTGCTCGGCCCGGACGACCCGACCCCGCCGGCCTGGTTCGACGTGTGCTGGTCGTGGAGGCTCACCGAGATCGACGACCGGACGACGCGTCTCGCGGTCAGGTTCAGCATGGACTGGGACGATCGCCTGGCCAGCTGGGTGGTTTGGCGCGTGTTCACCGAGCCTGCCCACTTCGTCATGGAGCGGAAGATGCTCCTCGGGATCCGGGAGCGCGCCGAGCGGCTGTCGATCGGGGGCTGATCAATCCCGTCTGCGTCGCTTCGGCGGTCTTCGACGTACACTCGGTGTTCGCCGCATCCCGCCACGTGGGTGCCGGCCGCGATCCGGGACGAAACTGAGGTGACCTTGATGATCCGTCGACTTATCGGGACCACGGTGGTCCTGGGGGCCGCCGCTGGCGCTGCCGCCGCTGCATACGCCCTCGTGGCTCGCCCCCGGCACCTCCGCTGGGGCGCGACGCCTGAAGAGGTCGAGCGCGCGATGCCCGGTGACGACTACATCCTGTTCCCGCGCGTGAACGCCACCCATGCCGTGACGATCGCCGCCCGCGCCGCGGATGTCTGGCCGTGGGTCGCGCAGATGGGTCGCAGCCGCGCCGGTGTCTTCAGCTATGACTGGCTGGGGAGCACCGCCGGCCCGGAGAGCTCCGGTCCAGGGTCGACTGCACCGGAGCAACCGGTGCTCAACGTGGGTGACGAGGTTGCGATGATGGCCGGGGTGGCCTCGCGAGTGGCGGAGGTCGATGCGCCCACGAGGCTGGTCCTGACCGGTACGGTCGATCCGCGCGCCGGCAAGGTGGTGGATCGCACGGACCCCGACGTGACGACGTACCTGGACTCGAGCTGGGCGTTCGCCCTCGACGAGCGAGATGCGGCGGAGGGGTTCGAAACCCGGTTGGTCGCCCGCTTCCGCGCCGACTACACGCCGCAGCCCGGGTTCCACGTGGCGGCGAAGGTGTTCATGGAGCCGGCCCTGTTTGCCATGGACCGCAAGCTGCTGCTCGGGATCAAGAAGCATGCGGAGGCCGGGGAGTTGCCGGGGCCCGTGCCCGCACCCGCGGCCGCCGCCGAGGGTGCCGCGGAGGCCGTCAGCGAGGCCCTCGCGGAGGCGCCGCCGGCCTCGTAGTCTCGAGCGGCGGCGCGGCCACGGTCAGCGCCAGGGGATCGGCAGGATCCCCTTCTCGCGGGCTGTTGCGATGGTGACCCAGTTCCACCCATCGTCGCCCGCGTCGAGGTGCGGCTTGGCTTCGTCGAACTCCTGGGCGCCCGCGTTCACGGCCTCGCTGAACGTGGCGCGGCCGATCAGGGTGGTCTCGATGAAGTAGTAGTTCGCGTTCTCGAGGTCGGTGCGGATCGCCACGTACGCGTGGCCGGGGATGAGGACGATGGCGGCCTCCATGCCGAGCGCCTCGGCCACGGCGGCGTACAGGGCCGCCAGCTCGATGCAGTTGCCACTTTGCTGCTCGAGCACTTCCGAGGGCAGCCGCATCCGCTGTACCGCGCCGGGCGCGAAGGTCACGTACGTGCTGATGTAGGTGAGGTCGTAGTCCCGGTCCTCCGCCTCCCAGACGGCGGCCATGCGGTCCCAGACCCAGCCCTCCGCGTCGTCGAGGTGCCCGCCGTAGCCGTTCTTCATGATCCCGGAAGGGTCGTAGTCCGCCGCCTTGCGGATCAGTGCCTCCACGTCCGGGTCGTGGGGCGTGACCATCACGGCCAGGAGATCGAGTACCTCCTGGGCGGTCATGCCCTCGATCGACCCGGGAAAGTCACGCCGGGCCCAAACGAGCGTGGGGGCGGTCTGGTCGAGGATCTCGCGTTCCTGGCCTTCCTGGAGAAGAACAACGTGGAGGTGAAAGTCGGCCGGGCGTTGGGAGTTGAGGCGATCGATCGCTTCGGGCTTCAGGGTCGGGTTCTGCCGCACCTCCGCGCTCGCACCCGGATCAATCGTGACGGTGTCGGTGGCCGTGGTCGTGTAGTCCACGATCTCGCTCTCGACCACCACCTTCGCCGGTACGTCGTTCGTGTTCGTCACCGTCACGATGGCGAAGTCATCAAGGGCCGAGCCGTAGAGGTGGGCGATGGGCGTGATGAGGTCCGAGGTGTAGACGTAATCGACCAGGATGCCCTCCACCGGAGGCGGGACAGGGCGCTTGGTGGGAGCGACGCTCGGGACCGGTGAAGGTCGGACGAAGCCGCCGCTCGGGACCGGCCGCGTCTGCGACGTCGCGGCGGGGCTGCCCGGGAGCGATGATGTCGGCGCCGAGGGGCTCGGGGACGCGGCGGCACCGGTGGCGACGGGTGACGCCGGCCCGCCGCCCGTGGTCCCCGGCGATCCCCCTGGGAACCCCGGTATCGGGGCGGCCGTCCCGCACCCGGAAACGAGCGCCACAATCGCCGCGAACGTGAGCGCGCGCCGCAACTTCATGGCTGCAGCCCTGGGTTCAGCCGCTGTTGCCATCGAACTCCCTCCCGACCCCCTCGTCCAGAAGTCCTGCCATCGCACCGTGATCGAGCTACCGCACCGTGATCGAGCCCATGCCGCCCTGGAGGGCGAGTTCCACGCGGTTGGCCGCGGCCTCGAAACCGGGCGACTCGAAGCCTCCCGGCGCCGCCGGGAACCGCGCCGGGTTGATGTTCGCGCTGCCGAGCGCCACCGTGGTCCGGATACGGGCGGCGACCCCTTCCGGGACCGTGATGTCGAGCGACCCTGCCCCGACGTCGCCGCGAAACCGGGTCAGGCCGGCTGCGCGGGGCAGACGCACCCGGGTCGACGCCGCGCCCACCTTCAAGTCGACCTCTCGTGCCTGCGTTTCGAGGAGGTCGATCTGCGTCTCGCTGGCCCCCGTCTGGACTTGCAGGCGGAGGGGCACGGTCGTGGCGATCCCGAACTGCCACTGGTTGCGTCCGCTGAGGCCCCAATTCCAGAACTGCTCCCCCTGCCACAGGCGGACGCGACCCTCTGGAGCCATCTCGTACTTCGCGCCGCCGCCGAACGTGCCCTCGACGAGGCGGCCCGGCGCGGCGGGGCCGATCCACATCCGGCCGGCGCCGAAGTCGACCCGGATATCCGCGCTGGTCGCCGAGCCGAGGTCGAGGGCGAGATTCTCGACGGGCCCCGCCGACGCCGGCGACGGCGGGGCCCACGTCCCCTCGGCCGTACCCACGCCCGTGCCCGCGGCCATGCCCGCCGGAGGCGCGACCGTCCTGGCGGGGCCGCGCGACACGAAGGTTCCCGCCAGCACGGCCACGCCGAGCCCGATGATGGCGATGGCGACGATGGCCTGCGCGGCCCCTCCGAAGACCCGCCCGCTGATGCCGATGATCCCCTCGAAGAAGATCGCGCCGGCCAGAAACAGGCCAAGGCCGACCGCGCCGGTGATCGCTCCGGCGCGGACCAGGTCCGCGCGTCCCGTGCCGATCCCGTAGACGAGCATGCCGAACCCCACCGACCCCGGGGCGATGAGCGCCCAGGCGTACGCCCAGCTCTCGTAATGGTTCGTCACGTCCTGGTACAGGAGGAGCAGCCCCGTGGCCGTCACGATGCTGCCGAAGATGGAAAGCCCGACTCCGCCCTCGCCGCCGACCGCGAAGGCGAGCGCGATGAGGGCGACGCCCGGCACGATGATGAAGAACGGCCAGGTCGACAGTCCGGGGAGCACGTCGAGCGGACCGGCAAAGAGGAAGATGGCGCCGAGCGCGATGAGGACCGCCCCGAAGGCGAGGGTGGCGACCTGCGGGGTCCGGTTCTCATTCATGCTGCACCTCCGCGGCCGCGGGTCTGTCCCCGCAGCCACCCGAGAAGCCATGCCACGCTGATCACCGTGAGCACGACCCAGAGCCCGCCGCCGGGGTCAGCCGGCCCGGCTGCGACGCCGGTCGGGCGGACGCGGACGACGGGCAGGCCCCGGCCCTTCGCGAGGAGCGCCTCGTCGGTCACTCGCCACGGATTCTCGCCGATCGAGAGGCCGCCGACGACCCCGCACCCGATCATGACCTCGCGGAACGAGCGCAGCCACTCGTCTGGGTCGGTCACCTCCTCGGCAACCCCGGCATAGGCGGCCCCGCCGGGGAGCAGTACCTCGACCGCTGGGTTCTCGCGGATGTTCAGGAGCCAGTGGGTCCGGGGGCCGAACCCGGCCGTGCAGTAGACGGCGCCGTCGAGGATCGCGTAGCCGAGAGGGGCATACCGCGGCCGGCCGCTCTTCCTGCCGGTCGTGCGCAGGACCATCACGTGCGCGAACGGGCTGGAGAAGAACAGGCTGCCCAGCCCGGCCCGGAAGAGGGGAACGATGAAGCAGCGGTTCAGGTCCCGGAACGCCCCGTAGAGCGGGGGCAGCAGCCGCTGCATGCGCGGCCCGTAGGGCAGGGTCCCGAACGGGCTCGTCCCCAACGTTGAGGTGCTGTCGCTCATCGTCCTCTCCGATGACCGGGTCACATCGCCCGCACTATGCGGGCAGGAACAGCGGCCGGCAAGGGCCAGAAGGACGAGCCGGGTGGCGCTGGCCCTACAATCCCTTCGTGCGTCGACCAATCCACCTGGCCTCGCGAGCGGTGCCTCTGGCGGCCGTTCTCCTCGTCGTGACGCTCACCGTGGCGGGATGCGGCGGGACCGGGCCCACGCCCACCCCTTTGCCGACCCCTGTCCCGACCGCTTCGCCGACGCCCTCACCGACGCCCGTGCCGACCCCGGAGCCGACGCCGGCCACGATCGAGCTGATCAAGGCCGTCAATGGCGGCCAGGTCGCGGTAGCGGGCACGGGTCACGGTCTGCAGCACCTTGACCTCACGCTGACCTCGAAGGCAGACGGACCGCTCGTGGTCGTCATCAACCAGGGGACGGTCTTCGACCCCTCGGTCGAGCGCACCCAGAGCATGGTGGTCGTCACCCGCCGCATGGTCGACCTGGAGGCCGGCGGCAGCGTCCCGGTCCAGCTCGACGTGGCGTGCGCCAACATGAAGAAGGACACGCCGGACCGCAACGACCGTTTCGCGCTCCACGAGGGCTCCGTGCCAAAGGACCTCGTCAAGCTGACCAGACTGCCGGAGTTCGGCGACGAGCCGTTCCGCGTCCAGCAGTTCGGCGTCTGGACGGTCACCGACAACCCCACTCGCACCGGGTACGTCGGCCTGGGCACGGCGGACGGCGCCAGCAGCGGCCCGAGCAAGGCCGAACTCACGCGGATCGCGGAGCTCTTCCGCGCGGCGGAGATCGACACCAAGTCCTACCGGGCGCTGAAGGGTCTCTAGGCCGCCGGGAACGCGATCGTGGCGTAACCCACGGTCCGGAAGGGATCGCCACCTGGCACATCGGCCGACGTCGCCTCCGCCAGCAGCTCGCCGGGGGCAAGCCCCATCGCCCGGAAGGCCCCGAGGACGAAGAGCACGGGCTCCAGGCCGCACAGCCCGCACGAGAGCCCGCGGATGGTCGAGTGGCGGAGGGCATCCTCCTCGGCAGCCACCGCGTCCGGGTCGAGCCGCGAGATGAGCGGCACCAGTCGCCGGTTCACGTCCCGGGCGTCGCGCTCGTCGGGGTAATGGGCGAAGTCGGAGCTGGCGACGAGGACCACCGTGGAGCCTCCGGCACGGACCTCGGCCAGCAGTCGGCCCAGCGCCTCGCCCGCCGATACGCAGGCCTGGACGCTCGCACACGAGACCAGAAGCGGGACGAGCCGGCTCGACGGGCAGGCCCGCGCGAGGAACGGGAGCTGGACCTCGATGGAGTGTTCGTCGCGGTGGGATTCGCGGTCGGCGGCGAACGGCCTCCCGAGCGCGGCGATCCGCGCGGCAAGGTCGTCGTCGATCGGGGTGTCCCCCAGGGGCGTCCGCCACGCGCCGTCCGGCCAGACGGCGATGCCCCGGAGCCCCCCGGCGAAGTGGTTGGTGCCCGCGATGACGACCGTGTCCGGAGGGCTGCCGCGGAGGGCCGCCCACCCGGCGGCCGCCACGGCGCCCGAGTAGGCGATGCCGGCATGGGGCACGACCAGCCCGACCGGTGCCGCGGCGCGAACGCGGGGGATCGGCGCGGCGCGCTCGGCGGCCTCGCCCAGCAGGGTGTCCACCCGGTGGGCGAGCACCGTGGGGTCGCCCGGGTAGAACGTGCCGGCGATGGCCGGGTACCGGACCTGGTCGGTGGAAGAAGCGGATGCGCTCATTTCTCGCCTCCGTGGCTACGCTGCGAGGCCGATCCCGGCGAGGGGCGTGCCGCACGCCGGACACCGTCCGTCCCGCAGCTTCGTCGCCACGAGCCTGTACCCGCGCCTTGAGATGAGCAGGGCGTCGCAGCGGTGGCAGTGCGTGTCGGTCGCCCCGTCGCCGGGGATGTTGCCGAGGTAGACGTGATGAAGGCCCGCACGGCGGCCGATCTCCCGCGCCGCACGCACGGCCGCGGCCGGGGTCGGCGGGACGTGCGTCCAGCGGAAGCTCGGTGAGAAGGCGGAGAGGTGCCACGGCGTCTGCGGCCCCAGCTCGCGGCCGATCCACTCGGCGGCGGCGGCAAGCTCGGCGGGTTTGTCGTTCTCGCCGGGAATGACCAGCGTCGTCACCTCGACCCAGGTGCCGAGCCGTCGCAGCTCCTTCAGGGACTCGAGGATAGGTTCGAGCCGTGCGCCGCACACCCGCCGGTAGAACTGGTCGCTGAATCCCTTCAGGTCGACGTTCGCGGCGTCGATGACCGGCGCCATCAGGGCCAGCGCCTCGGGCGTCTGGTACCCGTTCGTGACGATGACGTTGGCGAGCCCGGCCGCCCGGGCAAGCCGAGCCGTGTCGAGCGCGTACTCGAGGAAGACGGTGGGCTCGACGTAGGTGTACGCAATCGCGCGCGCCCCGGCCGCGACGGCCTCGCGGACGACCGCGTCCGGCGGGAGCGGCTGTCGAACCGGGTGGAGGCCATCGCGCGGGGCCTGGGAGATCTCCCAGTTCTGGCAGAACGGGCAGTGGAGGTTGCACCCCTCCGTGGCGATCGATAGCGAGGTCTTTCCGGGGTACGCGTGGAAGAGCGGCTTCTTCTCCATGGGATCGACCTGCGCTGCCACCACCTCCCCGTACACGAGCGACACGAGCGTCCCGCCCCGGTTCTCACGGACGCGGCAGACCCCCAGGCGGCCCTCGCGGATGACACAGCGGTGGGCGCAGGCATCGCAACGGACGGTGCGGTCGGCCGGGGCGTTCGAGAAGGGCGCGAGCGGGTCCTCCACCGGTGTGCCGAGGAGCGCCAGCGCCTCACCGGGACCGAGCGCGGGCAGCGCTCGAGGTGGCGCGGGCCGGGGCGAGCGGGCGGTCGCTGGCATGCGCGGCGGGGCAGCCGTCGGGACGGCACCGGCACGGCCTGTCGGTTCCTCGTGCATCTCGACGGCCGGGGCGCTCGTGTAGAGGTCGTCCCGGCGGAGCGGTCGCGTCATCGACACCATTGTCGCAGCCCGGTGAACCGGGGCGAGGAATTGTTCGGGCGCCGCGCCTGAGCGCGGCGCCCGATGGGCGGCGGGATCAGGCGGGCCTAGAGCGCGCCCCCCGCGGCGTGCGGGGCGTCCGACTCACCTTCGCCCTCGCCCTGCCCGGCGCGAGCCAGGTAGCCCTCGACGAGGAGGATCTGCGGGCCGGCGCGCTCGACCGACTTGAGGAGCGCCGACATGCTCGATTCCTCCTCCAGCTGTTCCTTGAGGAACCAGCCCAGGAAGTGCTCGCCCAGCAGGTTGCCCTCCTCGCGGGCGAGGCGGACGAGGTTGACGATCTGGCTGGTGACCTTCTTCTCCTGGGCAAGGGCCAGCTCGACCGGCTCGGCGTAGCCGGCGAAGGTCGTCTTCGGCGCTGCGGCGCCGGAAATGACCGGCGTCTCGCCCGCGTCGAGGAGGTACTGGACCAGCATCATCGCGTGATTCCGCTCTTCGACGGCCTGCCTGTAGAAGAAGTTGGCCAGGCCGGGGAGCGTCTCGCCGTCGTACCAGACGGCCATGGCGACGTACTGCTGGGATGCGGAGAACTCGTTGCCGATCTGCTCGTTGACGGTGTCGATGAAGCGTGACATGGCGGGATTTTATGCGGAGGGCCGCTGCTATGCTCCGGCCGCCGACCCAGCCCGGCCAGATGGGAGACGAACGCCCGTGCAGGAGATCGTTGCGTGGCTCAACGAGCTGCTCGTGCAGGTCGGCGTGTTCGTCGAGGGTTCGTCCTCGGTGGCCTACCTGGCCGTGTTTGCGCTCGTCGCGTTCGACGCCGTCCTGCCCATGCTGCCGGGCGAGGCCTCGGTCACGGCCGCCGCGGTCCTCGCCGCCCTGGGCTACCTCGACATCCGGATGGTCCTGGCCGCGGGCGCGCTCGGGGCAATCGCCGGCGACTCGGTCGCCTTCTGGATCGGCCGAGGGGGACGGGGCAGGATCTACGGACGACTCATCGGCCTCGCCGGCTCTCACCGCGTCGAGCAGGTGGAGGTGATCATCAGGCGACGGCGCGCCCCGCTCATCATCTTCGGACGCTACGTGCCGATCGGACGGCTCGTCGTCAACCTGAGCGCCGGGGCCGTGCTCCCCTACCGCCAGTTCCTCCCGCTGTCGATCGTCGCCGGGCTCCTCTGGTCGGCCCAGGCGAGCCTGATCGTCTACTTCATCGGGCAGGCGGTCAACCAGCCGGTCCTCGGTGTCGTCATCTCGGTCGCCGCGATGGTGGTCCTGGTCGGGCTGCTCGGCGCGCTCGAACGGAAGGCGCTCGGCCGGATCCTTCGGGGGGATCCCGCCGCCTGATCCCTTCCGGCTGCCGTCGCCGCCCGGGCCTCAGAGGAGCCCGAGTCCCTCGGCAACGAGGGCAATCCCGAACACGACGAAGGCGACCGCCGCGAAGACCCTGATCGCGCGGTCGGGCAAGCGCGTACCCATGACGCTCCCGACCACGATGGCAATGGCGTCGGCGGCGACCATGCCGGCGGTCGAGCCCAGCCAGACCCCGATCGGTTCCTCCGTGGTGGCGAGCGTCACCGTCGCCAGCATGGTCTTGTCGCCGAGCTCAGCCAGGAAGAAGGCCGTTCCGATCGTGAGCACCGCCCAACGGCCACTGCGCTCGGCGCGCGCCCGGTCCCCGGCTCCCAGGTGATCGCCCCGGAGCGTCCACCAGGCGAAGCCGAGGAAGGCGAGCCCCGCGGCGACGTTGATCGCGGCGGTGGGAAGGGCGACCGCGGCCACCACCCCGAGCAGCACCGATCCGGCATGGACCAGCAGCGTGGCGAGCGTCACGGCCACCAGCACGATCAGGGCCGGGTACCGGGTGGCGAAGGCGAGCGCCATGAGCTGGCTCTTGTCGCCGAGTTCGGCCAGCAGGATGACACCGAAGGAGAGGAAGAACGCGTCGATCACGGCTCCGGTCCTGGGTCCCGGGCCGACCGGCGCGATCCTTCGACCCGGCACCCGTGCGAGGGGCGCCAACGAGTCGAAGGTCTCGTCCGTCCGCCGCTGCGGACCCGGCGACCGGGCGCCTGCGCGCCAGCATGTCGATCGACCGGAGGAGGACTACTCCCCTTCGTCGCCGTACAGGATAGCGGGTCGCGCGGGCGTCGCTGCGCCCGCGGGCCTCCGGCCGGTCAGTGCCGCAGGAGGTGGGGCGTGAGGCGAATGGCGAGCTGGCTCTTGGGCATGGCGCCGACGATGCGGTCCACGACATGCCCGCCCCGGACGACCACCATGGTCGGGATGCTGTACGCCTGGAAACGCTGGGCAAGGACCGGGTTGTCGTCGACGTTCACCTTGACGACCTTGATCCGGCCCGCGTAGTCGCCTGCCAGCTCCTCGAGGATCGGGCTGACGTAGCGGCAGGGGGCGCACCAGGGCGCCCAGAGATCGACGAGAACGGCGACCGACGCGTCGGCCTCCAGGTCGAACGTTGCGTCCGTCGCGTTCACCACCCAGGGCAGGATGGCCGAGCAGGAACCGCAGTGGGGCACGCCCTTCGCGCTGGGTCGGATGCGATTTTGCTTCCCGCAGGACGGGCAGGTCAGCGTGGAGACAGGTCCCGTGCCGGCCGACTCGGCCGTGCTTCCGGGGCTCGCCGAAGCGGCCGTCTCGTCCCCGTCCGATCGCGCCTGCGTCTTCTCGTTTGCGTCGTCCATTCGATCTCTCCGGGGTTGCTGACTGGCAGGGGCCGCCGCCCCTGGCCGGGAGCGCGACGGCGGCGATTTTACCCGCGGATCGGCCCGCGTCCCGTCGCCGGCGAATTGATCCTGGACGCCGCGGCGCTGCCGCCGATGAGCCGAAGCCCCTCCAGCAGCTGGGCGTCGCCGCTCGCCGCGAGCTGCTCGGGCGTCAGCTTCGCCATCTTCGAGGGAGTCAGCGCGACGGCATCGGCCGGCAAGACCACCTCGACGTCGGGCTGGATCCCCTGGCGCCAGATCTGGCGGCCCTTGGGCGTGAGCCATTCGAGCACGCCGATGCGCACCGCCGAGCCGTCGGCCAGTTTGTAGGTCCCAACGACCGTGCCGGTGCCGAACGTCTTCGTGCCGACGAGCTTCGCCCGTCCGGCGTCCTGGATGGCACCGCTGACGATCTCGGCCGAGCTGGCTGTTCCCTCGTCCACGAGGACGACGAGCGGCAGGTCGGTGGCGATCCCGCCCGCGCGGACCTCGGTGGTCTTCTCCTTGCCCTGCGCATCGCGCTCGCGGTAGACGATGCCGGATGGGAGGAACTGGCTCGCGACCGAGACCGCCTGGTCCACGTAGCCGCCGGGGTTCCCGCGCAGATCGAGGACAAGCGATGTGGCACCAGCAGCGCGCGCCGCCTGGATCGAGTTCTTCAGCTCATCGGCGGAACCCGTCGAAAACTGCTGGAAGCGGACGAGTGCGGTGTGCGTGCCGGGCACCATCGCCCATGTCGTGGTCGGGACCTGGATCTGGGCGCGTGTGACGGGGACGTCGACGGCGGTGGTCGCGCCCGGGTGCATGATCGAGAGCGTCACGCTGGTGCCCTCGGGCCCGCGGACCTTCTCCCGTAGGGTGTCGAAGGACAGGTTGGTCGCGTCCTGGCCATCGACGGCGAGGATCCGGTCGCCGGCGAGAAGCCCCGCTTTCTCGGCCGGGCTTCCCTCGAAGACGCCGACGATCGCCGGCCCGTCCTCGCGCATGGTCAACTCGACACCGATCCCGACGTACTTTCCGGAAAGGTCTGCTTCCTGCGCGGCGACCTCCTGCGGGGTCAGGAAGTCCGAGTGCCCCGGGTCGTCGAGGGACTCAAGGAGTCCGCGGATTGCGCCGTATGTCAGGCGCGTGGGGTCGAGGGCGGACCGGTCGACGTAGTTGCCCTCGACGAGCTTCCAGGCTTCGTAGAGCAGCGGGAGCTTGTCGCGGGCCGAAGCCGGCGCATCGGTTGCCGCGGTCGCGGCCGCCGCGGGGGTGGAACCGGACGTGCTCGCCACGGAGCCGCTCCGGCCGAGCTCGAGTCCCCCGAGGAACGCGGCCGCCACGATCACGATCGCGAGGACCACGGCCGCTGCGCCCAGGAAGATCGGGCGGGCCCCGCGGCGAGGAGCGGGCCTCACGGGCATCGTCTCGGCGGATGGGGGCGAACCCTCCGGGGAAGCCGGCGTCTCCGCCACCGGAGGTGGCTCGGCCGGAGGGCGAACGGGTTCGAGATCAGATCGGTAATCGTTCACGGATGGCACTCAATGCTGCGGGGCGGGTCGGGGCGGATCGGGGCGGAGGCGAGCCGCGGGGCCGCGGCTCGCCTGGTGTGGCTGCCTGCAGCGTACGTCACGCAGGTTGCGTTCGGGCCGCGAGGCGATTTGGTTTCGTTCACCAGCGGTAGGGCAGCCCCGAGGTCCGGAGGTCCGGGGAGCCCCGTCGACTCAGGCTCGCGGCGCGGGCTTCTGCCGGGGGGCCGGGTGGCCCGCGAGCTCGCGGAGCCGGGCCACGACCTGGGCCTCGGTCATCGGCTTCGCCGCCTCGGTTGTCACCTCGCGGGGCGAGGCGGTGGCTCCGGGAGCCTCGCGCAGGCGCCGTGCCAGGTGCAGGCGCATCTCCCCGGACCCGATGACATCGACACGGCCCGTCGCCGGAATCCGCGCGGTCACGGCTTCGAGGAACTCGCGTTCCCGGTCGGCACGACGGTGATCCAGCTTGTCCTGGCGCTGACCGCCGCCGTGGCGGATGGCCGGGTCCTGGCGCACGTGCCCGACGGATCGATCACGTGGCGGGATGTCCGCCGCGACCGTGTCGACGTGGGGGCCTCCGGCCCGCCACGTCGCGATGACCGCCTTGCGGGCGTCGACCCAGACGAGGATGACGGGGGCTCGTCGTTGGAGAGCGCCGGCGTCGTCGATGACATGGGACGTACCGCCTCCGCTGCGAATGGGGCCCACGCCATGATCCTGCCCCCGCCCGGGCCTGACGGCAAGTGCCGCAAAGCACGGAGCGGCACGCCAACGGCAGGGACAGCCAGCCAGTGTTCTGCAACACTCCCAACCGGTCTTCTGCAGCGATTGCCCACGCGACCGGCACTACACGGCGTCCGCCACCGGGATCCTGCTCCACACCGGCCCGCGCACTATGTCGCGAACGCTGGAACCACTTCTTCCACGACCTGGGCGACCGTGCCGCCCGGCCCGGTGATCCCGTACCGTGCGGGGCCTGCTACGCGAGCCCTGCCTCATCGGGACGGCGTCCGGAGCCGCGTGGCCGGGATCGAGGCGAGCCGCCCCGCGCTGGCTACCGCGGCAATGTAGCGTGTTCGGCCCGGGCGGCAGGCCGCTCCCGTGCCCCCGGCCGGCTACCCGTCGTTCTGCGACACGAGTCGTCCACTCGCTGTCGATGAACACGGCACGCAGCCCGGCCCATCTTCTCCGCTCGGCAGCCGACAATGGTAAGCGCCGGGTCAGCCAGGGTCCGGGCCTCGGCGGCCGCTTCCGCCGATGATCCACCAAGCCCGCGGGAGGTTTGGCGATGCGCCGAGTTCGACTGCCTCACAGCGGCTCTCGCCGGCCAAGAGCGCCGGGGTTCGGTGCCAGCTGGCCAGGGGTAGGAGTCCATCTTCGGCAGGAAGCTCTGATACGAGGAATAGTCAACCCGCATCGTTGGTCCTCACTGTTGTGCGCCGGCGGGCTGGCTGGCTATCAGGTCCGCGGCCGCTCTAAGGGTCCGTGCGGGCGCGCAACTATAGGCCAACCGGACTGTCCTGTCTGTCCCCACGGCGACGGCGGCCCCGAGACGGCGGCTCGAGCTGGCCCGCCGGAACCGGCATCATCGTCCACCCTTGGAGCGAGGCCCGGGGAGGCCACGGGGCGGCGCCTACCGGTGGCTTGCAGCGGCCAAGCGACCCGGTCCGCGGCGCCCCGCGCCACGGGCCGGGTCGGTGCTACGCTCTTCGCGCCGGTGACGGGCGGGACCCGTTGACTGGGCTGTGCTCCATCACCTCAGCCGCTTCCTCGGGGAGATCCGACATGACCGACGAGCAGACCGGACCGTCCATGCCCCGCCTCGGGCAGCCCGCGCCCGACTTCGAGGCGCTCACGTCGCACGGCGTCATTCGCCTGTCGGACTACCGTGACCGCTGGCTGATTCTCTTCTCGCATCCCGCCGACTTCACCCCGGTGTGCACGACCGAGTTCATCGGCTTCACCGACATCTATCCGCAGCTCCAGGAGCGCGAGGTCGATCTCCTCGGCCTGTCCATCGACAGCGTCTACAGCCACATCGCCTGGGTGCGCAACATCAAGGAGAAGATGGGCGTCGATGTCCCGTTCCCCATCATCGCCGACCTCGACCGCAAGGTCGCGGAGCTCTACGGGATGATCATGCCGGGCGAGTCGAAGACCGAGGCTGCCCGGTGCGTCTTCATCATCGACCCGAAGGGGATGCTGCGGGCGATGATCTACTACCCGATGTCCTGTGGGCGAAACATGGCGGAGATCCTGCGCGTCATCGACGCGTTGCAGCTGGCCGACCGGTTCGGCGTGGCCACGCCCGCCAACTGGACGCCGGGGGCGGACGTCATCCTTCCTGCGCCCATGACCCAGGAGATGGCGGAGGTCCGGCTCGGCGAGGGTCTTCCCGGGATGAAGGACTGGTACTTCACGAAGAAACCTCAGCCCAGCGAGTAGCCGGGTCGGCGCCGTTCCCGGCGGCGCGGAGGATCAGCCACCCAGCACTGCCACACGGAGGTGCCCGATGGCCTGCATCAACCCTGACGGATCGCTCACGCCGAGCGGACGACGCATGCTCATCGCGCTCCCCGGGCCGGAAGGTCCGGAGCCGATGACCATCGACGCCCTCAGCACGAAGGCCGGTGTGCCGCTCTACCGCGCGCGGGCCTCGATACGGGAGTTCCTCGGGGCGGGCCTTGTCTCGGAAGAATTGTTCCTGTACCGGCGCACGGCCGCCGCGGAAGACGTGCTCGCGAGGTAGACCGCACACGATCTGGAGGAGGTACCGCAGATGACTTCCACACGCATCCGCGCGTCCCGCGCGCCCCGCGCGCTCCCGGCTGCCGCCGGTGCCGTTCTTGTCCTGGCGGCCGTGCTCGTGCTCGGAGCATGCGGCTCAGGGGGAGCTGCCCTTCCGGGCGCCTCGGGGATCTTCGGCCAGGGAACCCCCGCCCCCACCGCGGAACCGACACCCGAGCCGACGGTGGAGGAGACCGAGGAGCCGACCGAGGAGCCGACAGTCGAGCCAACCGGCGAGGTGACGCCTCCACCCACCGCGCCACCCACCGCCACCGGGTCGGGCACAACCGGCGTGGCCGGCGCGTGCGGGCTCGACGCGCCGGGCGAAGCCGGAGCGCGCCTCAAGGACCTCGAGTCGTACCGCACGACGATCCGCATCGCCGGCATGACCGGTTTCTCCGCGGGGACCGAGCCGGAGAGTGAGATCAGCGTCGAGATGGTCGCCGTCCGCGTGCCGGAGCCGGCGATGAGGCTGACGATCTCCGGGTTGGGGGGCGGCGAGACGGCTGGCGCCGGCCTGACCTACATCGTCATCGGCGACCGTGCCTGGATGGAGATCGGCGGCACTGCCATGGAGATGGAGGGGGACTCGGCGAAGGGACTCCTCGACACGATCGACGGGTTCTCACCGGAGACGCTGTACAGCACGTCCATCAGCGATTGGACGGGCGGGCTCGAGCGCGTCGGCGAGGAGACCAAGAACGGTGTCGCCGCGATCCACTGCCGGGCGAACCGCGAGACGGCCGTGGCCCTGGGGCAGGCACTCGGCGGTGCGACCACCGCCGAGTGGAGCATGGACGTCTGGGTGGCCCGCGACGGAGGGTACCTGGTCAGCGCCGTCCAGAAGGGCGAGATCGGGACGGGGTCGACGACGCAAAGCTACCTCGTCCAGATCGACGTCAATGATGTCAACAGCCCCGCGAACAAGGTCGAGGAGCCTGACACTTCGGGCGCGATCGGCAATTGAGGTGACGCCCGGCTCCACGGCCGGGGCTCAGAGATTGGCGTCGATCCACACCGGCGCGTGGTCCGAGGGTTGGGGTCCCTTCCGCGCGTCCCGGTCGATCTCCGCGGCCTCGCACCGCTCCGCGACGCGTCGCGTCACGAGCAGGTGGTCGATGCGCATCCCCATGCCCTTGTGGAAGCAGCCGGCCCGGTAGTCCCACCAGGTGTACCGGCCACCTTCCGGATGGTGGAGCCGGTAGGCGTCCGTGAGGCCCCAGTCGGCGAGGCGGGCGAACGCCTCGCGCTCGGGGAGGGACACGTGGGTGGCGCCGACGAACGCGGCCGGATCCCAGACGTCGGCGTCGGCAGGCGCAACGTTCAGGTCGCCTCCCACCACGAGCGCGTCGTCCGGGCTGGCCTCCTCGCGCAGCCAGCCCAGCAGCCGGTCGAACCAGTCGAGCTTGGCCGCGTAGAACTCGGTATCGAGCGCCCGTCCGTTCGGGGCGTACGCACTGGCGACGCGGACTCCGGCGCAGAGAGCGGTGACGAAACGGGCCTCGCCCGCTTCACCGGATCCCGGCCGAAAGCCGGCGCGCACGTCCTCGAGGCCGACCCGGCTGGCGATCGCCACCCCGTTCCATCGTCCCTCGCCGTGGTGGGCCAGCCGGTAGCCTGCCATCTCGAAGTCCAGCAGCGGCGCCGCCTCGTCGGAGAGCTTGGTCTCCTGCATGAGGAGGATGTCGGGGCGCGCCTGCTCCAGCCATCCGAGGACGCGCGGCAGGCGCGCCTTCAGCGAGTTGACGTTCCAGGTCGCGATTCGCACGGCCGTCCCACGAATTGAGGGTACCGCACGGCCGGCGGGGCCGTATCATCCGGGTGCCGTGGCCGACACCGCGCGCCTGCCCGCCGCTTCTGGCATCGTGCTCGCCGGCGGCCGCTCGAGCCGTTTCGGGCGGGACAAGCTGGCCGAGCCGATCCACGGACGTCCTGCTCTCTATCTGGCCGTGCTGTCCGTGGCGGGCGTGTGCCGGGAGGTGATCGTGGTGCGCGCTCCCGGCGAGCCCATCGAGCTGCCCGGCGGCCTGCTGGTCCCCGCGTCCGTCGTCCACGATGCACGGCCGTACGAGGGGCCCCTGGCCGGGACGTGTACCGGGCTGGCTGCGGCAACCCAGCCGCTGGCGCTCGTCGTCGGCGGCGACATGCCGGGCCTGGTGCACGTCGTCCTGGCGACCATGCTCGAGGCTGCCGAGGGCTCCGGGCGACTCGCGGTGGCGCTCGGGGAAGGCGATCACGTTCGCCCGCTTCCCTGTGTCATCCGGACGGAGGCGGCCGGCGTCGCGGAGGCCCTGCTCGCGGATGGTCGCCGGAGCCTTCACGATCTGCTGGGGGCGCTCGAGGTCGAGCTGATCGACGAGAGCGTATGGAGGACGCTCGATCCGTTTGCCCGCACGCTCGCCGACATCGACCTTCCGGACGAGCTGCCGGAGAACGGGTCGGGCACAAACGGCCCGCCCGGGACAAACGACCACGCCGGCGCGGACGACGGGCCGGACGGCCCGCCCGTCACCGGCGGCTGAGCCCTTACACTCCGCCGGTCCGTGCCCGCCCAGCCTTCCGCAACGCCCTCCGTCCAGGTCTTCGGACGCCGTGACTCCCGGGACACCCGGAAGGCGCTTCGCTTCTTCAAGGAGCGGCGGTTCCAGGTCCACTTCGCCGACGTCGCGGTCCGCGCGCCCGCCCCGGGCGAGCTGAGGCGGTTCGCGGACCGGTTCGGGGAGGCCGCCCTGCTCGACACGGACGGGAGGCGATACCGGGACCTGGGCCTCGCGTACATGCGACTCGAGCCGGGCGAGGTGCTCGCGCGTGTCCTCGCTGATCCCGCGCTGCTGCGGTTGCCGCTCGTCCGATACGGGAACGCGCTGTCCATCGGACCGGACGAGGCGACCTGGAGGACCTGGAAGGCGCCGCCCGGCGATTCCGGGAAACGAGGCGAGGGGCGCGCCTAGAGCGGCCGGGCCGGCCCCCAGGGAAGCGTCGGGTCGAGGGAGCGAGTCGATGACTTGAGGGCGCCTCCGTTCGAGAGGTAGCGGTACAGCCGGGTACCCGACGCCCCGAAGTCGTACAGGATCACGATGTCCCCGCGCCCGTCGCCGTTCACGTCGGCGGCGGCCATCTTGGCGGCGCTCCAGGTGTAGCCGCGGCTGGCCGACCAGAGCGTCTTCGGAGCGAAGTCGCTCCCCGTCGACATGAGCCCGAGGAAGCGCGCGCCCACGGTCCCCACCGCGTGGCCGAGGACGATGTCCACGCGCCCGTCGCGGTCCACGTCGGCCGCCTCCAGCTGCGCTCCCGCGCCGGCGACCCCCTCCACGTCGGACCACGGCTCGAGTGGATCGAGCCCGCCGCCGCTCCGCGACGGGGCGACGGAGAACCGGTAGCCGACCGGGCCGAGCGCCCCGGTCGGGTCCGCCTCCGAGAGGAGGTCCTCCTGGAGCACGAGGTCGGCCTCGCCGTCACCGGTCACGTCGGCGGCCAGGACGGCCGCGCCCTGGTTCAGCGGCACGGGGCCGAGCCAGCTCGTGGGCGGGCCGAACGACCCTGCTTCGGACGGCAGAACGTAGAGCTTGCCCAGCTCGCCGGTCGGTCGGACGGTGCCCGCAGCAGCTGCCGGTGCGTCGCTCCCGGCAGGCATGCGGGCGAAGAGACCCGCATCGGCTCGGCCGTCACCATCGAAGTCGGCCGCGACGATGGAGAACGACGTGCCCGACGGTAGCTTGAACGATGTGCCCTCGCTCGACCACCAGGGTTCGAGCGGGCCGAACGCCTGGTCCTGCTCGGCAATCGCCACCGACAGCGTCAGGGCACCAGCGCCGCCCCGCACGAGGAAAACGAGGTCGGTGAGCCGGTCGCCGGTCACGTCGGCGACGCCCGTCGCGAGAACGGACGCCGGGTCGACTGGGAGGGTGATCGGCGGCAGCGGCCGTGGAGTCGGAGACCGGGCCGGCGTGGGGGTGGGAGTGGGCGTCGGTGCCGCCGTGGGCGTCGGCGTCGGTGATGGTGTTTCAGGCGGGGCCGGCGGCTCGACTCCGCCCGCCTCGTACACGCGAACGACGACCCCGCCGGACGGGTACGCCTCCGCGGCGGCCTCCGAGCGCGCTCCCGCCCGAGGGTCCTCGTCCCGCGCGGCGGCCGCGTTCGCGATCGAGGCGCCGGTGAGTCCGAGAAGCACGCTTATGTCGCCCAGGCTGTCGCCGGTGACGTCTCCCGCCCCCGGATCGACGATCGACAGGTTCGGCTCGAGGTAGGTGCGAAGGATCGTCTCCATCGACATCCCTTCGGCAGCGCAGCGGTAGGCGCTGCGCTGAAAGAGGTGCCAGCCGTCGGCATCGGCCCCGCAGGCGACCGCGCCTCCCTGGCGGTACCCGGTCGGGAAGAACCGGCCGTTCTTGCGCAGGGTGATCGACCAGGTGGCGGCGACGGCTTCAAGGTGCCGGGGGTCCGGCGCGCCCCGCTCGGGGCGGTACACCTGATCGCGCGATGTGTCGACGACGTCGTAACACTGGCCGCCGGCCGACTTGCCCCGCCATCGCATGGCGTGATACCAGGCGTACTGCTTCACGAGGATGGCCCCCACGCGCAGCACGGCAGGTGGTCTGCTCGCGCCGAACTCGCGCGACAAAACATCCTCCACGTACGACCGGAAATCGACGGTCTCCACTGTTCCCGGCGCGGGGCCGGTCGTGCGGAGGACCCTGATCGTCGCAGGTGGCGTGAGTTCGCTGGTCCAGCCCGTGCATGCCTCGGCGGCACGCGCTGCACCCGTGTTCGAGACGGTCGCCACGAGCGTGACGAGCACAGCCACGCTCATGCCGACCGCCAGTCGACGGAGCATGACGCGGACCTTACACGGCTCGAGGCCGGGTTGGCAAACCGCCCTACTTCGGAGGGATCAGGAGCTTCTGGCCCGCGAAGATGACGTTCGGATTGGAGAGCTTGTTGAGCTCGACGATCGCCTCGACGGTCGTCTTGTACTTCGCCGCGATTGCCGAGATCGTCTCGCCGGCTTTGACGACATGGACGCGGTAGACGGGCGTTCCGGTCGGCGCAGACGTCCTGGGCGATGCGGTGGACGCTTTCGTCGGCCGCGCCGTCGCGCTCGCGCTCGCGCTTGCGGGCGCCTCGGACCCTGAAGCCGGCGGCGAAAGGAGACGTGGCCGTCGGAGAGGCGACGGCGACCCCGCCCGACCCGTCGCTCATGCGCGTCATGACGAAGGCGAGGCCGTACCCTGCGGCTCCTGCGGCGGCGACGAGCAGGACCAGGAGGAGGGCGCCGCGCACCAGCCGCGCGGGCCAGCTTCGGCCGCTGCGCCGGCGCGCGGGCCCCGGTGCCGCTGCGCTCGTGCCATGCGACAGCGACGGCGCGGCCGCCGGGACGGGCTCGAGCGTGGATCCCGGCTCCTGCGGCTGACCGTCAGGCACATCCGGTCCGGCGAGCGCGGCCGGCCCGGCGAGAGCGGCTGATCCGGCGAGCGCATCGGCGCTCCACGCGAGGGGGGCCGCGGCGGACTCCTCTGCCGGTGGGACGACGTCTTCTTCCGGCGGAACGACGTCCCGCGCCGCAAGAACCGGTACGGCGGGGTCCGGTGCCTCCGCTGGAATGGACCCTGGCGTCGGCCGAGGCCTCCGGGCTCGAAGCCGGCGACGCGGCGATGTCCGGGGCGGCGGGTATCGCGGCCTCTCCCCGGTTTGCGCGACGCTCGCCGCGGCGGCCGCGCCGATCACCGCCGCCGCAGGTACCGTCGGCCCGCCTCGCTGCCCGGCCCAGACGCGGTACCGCGGGCACTCGACGTGCCGCGCGGCCAGGCAGATAGGTCTCCTGGAACGCCTCGTCCACCGGCTCGGGGCGGCGCAACGCGTGGCATCGGTGGCCGGCATGGGCGAAGGCGAAGTGCGTCCGGGGATCGTCGGGCAGCCCGAGCAGGATGCAGTTCGACCTGCCGGCGGGGAGATCGTCTGTCATGGGTGACGGCATGATAACCGCAGCCCGGTGCGAGGCGAGCGCAGGGCAGGCTCGGCTACGGCGAGGCCTCCGGCACGGCGACCTCGACCCAGCCCTCCCGGATCCGGACCGGGTAGTAGCGGGGTCGACGGGTCCGCGTGAGGGCGCGGGCGCGCGCCTTCGCGTCGGTGCGCTCGGGCTTCGGCGGGCTTCCGGGGGTCGTCCACGACGGGTGCTCAACGCCGTCGGGCCCAAGACCGCCGGTCGTCGGGAACTCCAGGATCTCGCCGGTCGCGAGGTCGATCACCGCCCGATGGAGGATGCAGTCGACGGCGGTCCCGTCGAGCGTGCCCAACGAGAGGGGAGCCGACATGTGCGGGCACCGGTCGTCGCTCGCGATCAGCCCGACTGTCGTGCTGGCAATGAGCAGGTCGAGATCGCCGACGACGACCCGACGAAGCGTCCCTGCGGGCACGCTCCGAAACCGGCAGCACGCGCAGGTACGGCGCGTCACCCGTGCCCGGCGCGGCAAGCCCCGGCGGGATGGGGGCGACGGCGGAGGGCGCCGCCGGACGCGGGCGCGGACTCGCCGCCTGCTCCCGTTCGGTGCCCATGCGCACCGATCCTAGCAGGACGCCCGCCAGCGCAGGGAACCCGCGGTGGCTCGTCGGACGTCAGCGGGGCGCAGGGCGGCACGCTTCCGGTAGACGGGCCACCAGGCGCCGGGCCCCCCGGCCGCCGCCCTCTTGACACTGGCCACATGCACGGAGGGTCCCGGCCATGAACGCGACGGCACAGCAGAACCGCAGCCACGGTCCTCGGCTTCATCATCATCGTCGCGCTCATCGGGGCGTGCGCCGGCGCGAGCGGCGGCGCTGCCGGACGGGGCGCACTCGACGGATTCGAGAACGGGTCCACCGAACAGGCGACGGGCGGGGCCCCGCCGCTTCCCGACGGTCTGCCGGTGGATGCCGGTCCCGCAGGGGTCCCAGGGAAGTCGGACGAGACGGGCTCGACGGTCGAGGGCGACGGCGCGAGCAACCTCGTGAAGGCCGATCAGCCTCTCATCATCAAGACGGGCACCCTCAGGCTCGAGGTGACCGACGTCCCGACCGTCCTCGTCGAAGGCCAAGTCCGCCATCGCCGGGCTGGGCGGCTACGTGAGCGGGTCGGAGGAGTCGAACGAGAGCGACCAGTCGGTCGCGGTCATCACCTATCGCGTCCCCGCGGACCGGTGGGACGAGGCGCTCTCGGCCCTGCGCGCGCTCGCGACGAAGGTCGTGACCGAGCAGACGGGAGCGGTGGAGGTCACCGGCCAGGTCCTGGACCTGGGCGCCCGCATCGAGAACCTGAGGGTCACCGAGCAGGCGCTGCAGGACATCATGGAGCAGGCGGCGAAGATCTCGGACGTGCTCGAGGTCCAGGCCCAGCTCACCGCCGTCCGGGGCGAGATCGAGCAGCTGGCGACGCAGAAGGCCCACCTCGAGGCCCAGGCCGCCCTCGGAACGCTCACGGCAACGTACACGGTGCCCGTCGCCGTGGTGACGACCGCGGCGCAGGGCTGGAGCCTTGCAGCGGAGCTCGACAGGGCTGCCGGCCGGCTCGTGGAGCTGGGGCAGTCGCTGGCCTCGGCAGCCGTCTGGGCTGTCGTCGTCGGCCTGCCCGTCTTTCTCCTGGTCCTCCTCTTCGCCGTGCCGATCATCTTCGTCCTGCGCCGCGCGGCGCGCCGCGTCGGCCGTCCACGGCCCCCGGCACCCCTCTGGGGACCGCCCGCCGGCGGCTCTGCGATCCTGGCGACAACGGGCGGCGAACCCCCGGCAAGTGGTCCGACGGGCCCGGCAGAGGTCGCATAGGTCTGGCCTCGCAGGCCGGAGCGCGCGATACTGGACGGAGCGCGGGAGGCGACGACGCGCGGCCCGAACCCGGCCGCCGGGACTGCGCCGAGCCACTGGCGAGACCGACCCGCCCGTTCAGCGGCACGCTGGAGACAGCGGATGCCGCCGGGAGGATGCGTACATGGCCCATTACGTCGCCCTGTGCAACTGGACGCAGGAGGGGATCAAGGATGCCCGAAACGCCATCGGGCAGATGGACCGCGCCCTCGAGTACATCGGGAAGCGCGGTGCAAAGATCAAGGCGGTGTACTGGACACTTGGCCAGTACGACATGATCGTCGTCCTGGAGGGCCCGGATGACGAGCACGCGGTGCTCACAGCGATGGGGATCGGCGCCGCCGGGCTCATCCGGACCACCACCCTGCGCGCGTTCGACCGCGACGAAATGGCGAGGATCCTGGCGGCCGCAGCAGGGTAGGCAGCGCCTCCGGGCAGGACCTCCCGGCGAACCGGAGCCGCCCCGGCCGAATGGCCGGGGCGGCCCAGCGTGACCGGCGGGCGGGAGGAGGCTCGCCCGTCAGTCGGTGATGGTCACCTCCACGGGCACGGGCGACTCGCCCCTGCCCGCCGGCGCCGGCTGGCTGCCGAACGTCGCGCGGAGCGGCACCTCCTTCATGAAGAGCGCAGCCGCGAGCGCCAGGACCATCGCTATCGCCCCGACCGCGAAGATGGCCGCCACGGCCAGTGCGAACGCCTCGTGGATTCCCGCGATGATCGCCGGGATCAGGGGCTTGACCATGTCCTGGACCTGGGCCGGGACCGCCGCCAGGATCGAGGCCCCCAGGTCCCCGCCCACGGCCGTGAGGTTCCCGCTGCTGAAAGTGGAGTGGCCGGCGAACTGATCGACCAACTGCTGCGGGACCCCCGCGTTCACAAGTTGCGCCGGGGCCTGGTCGCGCAGCGTGTCGCCGAAGACCGTTCCCATGATCGCGAGGCCGATGGAGCCGCCGATCTGCCGGAAGAAGGTCAGGTTGCTGGTCGCGACGCCGAGCTTCGCGAACCGGGACCGACGCCTGGACGATGATCGTGAACACGGCGAGGGTCGGACCCAGGCCGAGGCCCGTGACGAACATCCAGAGCCACAGGACCCAGATGTCCGTCCCTGCGTGGAGCTGCGTCCACAGGGCAAGCCCGAGGGCAGCGATGCCGAGCGAGACGACGATGAGGACCTTGTACCGGCCGGTGCGCGCGACGATCTGGCCCGCCAGGATCGAGCTGAAGATGACGCCCACCAGGAGCGGCAGGATCTGGTACCCGGATTGTGTGGCGCTCGAGCCCCGCACGAACTGGAAGAACCGTGGCAGGAAGATCACGGCGCCGAAGAACCCGAAGGACGCGAGGAAGGTCGCGACGATCGAGCTGCTGTACGAGCGCATGCGGAAGAGGCCCAGGTCCACGATCGGCTCGATCGCCCGGCGCTCGATCAGGACGAAGACCACCCCCAGGGCGAGGCCGAGGAGCATGAACCCGCCGACCTGGGGATCGGTCCATTCGCCGGTCTGCTTGTTCGTGATCCCGACGAGGAACGGCACGACCGCCCCGGTGAAGACCGCGACTCCAAGGTAGTCGATCGAACGGGAGGCGTCCGGCCGCCGGAAGGTGGGCAGGACCCGCCAGATCACGTAGAGGGCGACCGCGCCGATCGGCAGGTTGATGAAGAAAACCCAGTGCCAGCTGAGGGCGTCGGTGATGAACCCGCCCAGCCACGGCCCGACCAGCGCCGACACGCCGAAGACGGCGCCGAACAGGCCCTGGTACTTGCCCCGCTCGGCCGGTGTGAAGAGGTCGCCGATCACCGCGAGGGACACCGGGAAGATCGCGCCCGCGCCGAGGCCCTGGACGCCGCGGAACAGGATGAGCTGCCACATGTCCTGCGACAGCCCGGAGAGGAACGAGCCCAGGAGGAAGAGCACGATCCCGATGAGGAGCATGGGCTTGCGCCCGTAGAGATCGGACAGCTTGCCGTAGATGGGCCCCGTGATCGTGCTCGTCAGGAGGTACGAGGTGACGACCCACGTGTAGAGGTCGTTGCCGGACAGGTCCGTGACGATGCGCGGCAGCGCCGTTCCCACGATGGTCTGGTCGAGGGCGCTGAGGAAGAGCGCCAGGAGGATGGCCAGGAGGACCTCGTTGCGTGCCCGCGGCGACAGCTCGAGGGCGGGGTGCAGCGAGGGGCGGCCTTCCGGGGCCTGCTTCAGCGCGGACACGTCTTCCATGGGCGCAGTGCTCTCCTCGTCGCTACTGGTTCACGGGTGCCGCTACGTGCTTCACGGGGGTGCCGTCGTGCGCCGACGATCCCCGGGCCGCCGCATGGCGGCGCACGGCGGCCGAGAAGAGCCGGGCCGCATCCAGGACGCGGGCGAGTTCGTCGGCCTCCAACTCCCCCAGGATCGTAGCCAGGCGATCGCGCCCGGCGCTCTCGACCGAGCGGACCATCCGCTGCCCCTCGGGTGTCAGCCGGACGAGGACGACACGTCGGTCGTCGCGGTCGTGGACTCGTTCGACCAGGCCGCGCTCTTCCATCCGCGTCACGATGCCGGTCGTACTCGAGACGGAGACGTCGAGTCTCTCGGCGAGCCGGCTCATCGGAACGGCGGCGCTCTCCTCGAGGACGCCCAGGACGTAGAGGTGCATCATGCTTAGCGCGTGGCGACGGCATCGCTCGGCGAGCCCGCGGTGCCGCCCGGCCATGAGCGGAGCGAGCTCGGCGACGACTTCTTCGACACCCGGGCGGACGGGTGAGCGCACGAGATCCGGCGTCAAGGTGTTTCAGCCTCGGTAAATGGTTGTGGCGAAGGCGACTATTATCGCCCAGACTCGAGGGAGACGCAGATGCGGTTCGCGCTCATGGCGGAACCCCAGCAGGGGCTGGCCTACGCTGAGATCCTGGCGCTGGCTCGGGCCGCCGAGGCGGCCGGGTTCGAGACGTTTCTGCGCTCGGACCACTACTCGAGCTTTCCCGGCCGCTCCGATCTGCCCACCACCGACGCCTGGGCCACCCTGGCCGGCCTGGCCCGGGACACCGAGCGGATCGGACTCGGTTCGCTCGTTTCACCGGTGACCTTCCGCGCCCCGGGTGAGCTCGCGAAAGTGGCTGCCACCGTCGACGAGATGAGCGGCGGGCGTGTCGAGGTCGGCCTTGGTGCCGGGTGGAACGAGCTCGAGCACCGTCGCCACGGGTTCGCCTTTCCCGACCTGAAGACGCGGTTCGACATGCTCGAGGAGCAGCTCGCCATCGTCCACGGGCTCTGGACGGGGGGCCCGGGATGGTCGTACACGGGGAGGTTCTGGCAGGTCGACGAGGCGCACTTCGCGCCGGTCCCGACAGGCGGACCCGGGGGCCGGCACCCGCGCATCATCGTCGGCGGGAGCGCCGGCGGGCCGCGCACGGCGCGGCTGGCCGCCACATATGCCGACGAGTACAACCACTCCCGCGCGGAAGTTGACGGCCTGCCCGCCGTGTTCGCGGGGGTGCGGCGGGCATGCCTCGATCGCGGTCGCGATCCCGATGAGCTGACCTACTCAATCCTTGTCCCGGCGGTCATCGCGCGGACGCAGGCCGGGGTCGAGGACCGGGTGCGGGAACTCGTGGCCGCCGTCGGCGAGGATGCCGAGGTGGGTCGGGCATGGCTGGAGGAGCGGCGCGACCGGATGATCGTCGGCACCATCGAGCAGGCCGCGGGACAGATCGCCTCGTACCAGCGGGCAGGCGCAGGGCGGATCGCCTTCCAGGACCTGCTTCCACGTGACCTCGATCACGTCCGCGACCTGGGGGCGCTTGCGAGGGCGTACGGTCAGGGTTAGGGGTAACGGCCGGGGTCAGGGTGGCGGCCGGGGTCAGGCGGCGCGCCGGGGTCAGGCGGCGCGCCGGGCGACGATGTTGAGCCGCACGTAGTCGAGGACCGGTCGCGGAAGGCGTGCCGCGACAGCCTTCACGAACGCTGGCCGCTGCTCGGGCGGCAGGCGGTCGAGGTGGGCTCCCAGGGTGATGGTCGCGAGGTAGGTTTCGAGCGGCTCGCCCGCCTGGAGATCGACCTCCTCGTCCTGGAGCCATGTCTCGATCTGCGTGAAACCGGCGGCCTCCAGGCGCCTGCTCGTCTCTTGCGGGGTCGCGAAGTTCCACGGCCCGGTCCAGCCGTCGCCGACGTGGCGGAGGGCCTCGATCAGCGAGGCGACGTTCCCCGCACCGCCGCACTGGGCCACGAGCTGGCCGCCGGGCCGCAGGACGGCCGCCAGGTTGTGGAAGAGCGCGTCGTGGTCGCGGAGCCAGTGAAAGGTCGCGGTCGAGAGGATCGCGTCCAGCGGGCCGGCGATGGGCAGCGGTCGGGCGAGATCGGCGACCAGGCACTCGACGCGGTCCCCGTAGGGAGCCAGCCGCGCACGAGCCTCGGTGATCATGGAGGCCGATGCGTCGAGCGCGATCACCCGGCCGGAGGGGAGCCGGTCGAGGAGAAACTCGGTCACCCGCCCGGACCCGCACCCGGCGTCCAGGACCCGCTCGTCGCCGCGAAGCGTCAGCCGATCCACCACGGCCGCGCCCATCCGCGTCATGGGATCCGCGATGCGGTCGTAGGTCGGCCCGTCCCACTCTCTCGTCATCGCGCCCGGCCCCCGGGGTACCGATCCGCGCTCAGCGCCGGCCGGACTCGCGCCCGTCGGCCCCGGCGGGGGGCAACTCGACCGCGAGCGCCTCGGCTGCCGACCGATACTGTGTGGCCTCGCGGCGCAGCGCGTCCGGGTTCGTGCCGAGCGCGAGCGCCATGTGGTAGGCCGTCAGCTGGAGCGGCACGGCGCTGCCGATGGCCGCCGCGACCGGCGCCGGCAGGTCGGGCGCCTCCGGGATGACGATCCGGCCCGCCGGGGTGAGATCGTCCGGGATGGCCTCGGCCGCGCCGGCGGTGACGATTGCTCCGCAGCGGGCGCCCACGCGGCCGACGGCGGCGAGGAGCTGGCGTGCCCGGCGGACCCGCGCCTCGCGACCGTCGCGGTCCGTGAGGATCAGCACGACGCCGCTCCCCACGTCAAGTGCCGTGATATGGCCGTGCAGGAGGGTCTCGAGGTCGCGGTACGCCGCGGGAACGTAGCTCGCCTCCTCCACCTTGAGCGCGAGCTCGCGCCCGGCTGCCCGATCGGCGCCCGACGCGACGACCGCAAGGGTCCGGCTCGTGGCGAGCGCGCGGCCAAGGGCCCGAGCGTCATCCTCGACGGCGATCCCGGCTTCAACCAGGTGCCTCGGCACGAGCGGGTCGATCGTCCTCCCGGCAAGCTCCGCGCCAACGGACGCCGCGGCGACAATCGGGGCGAGGAAGCCCAGGGTGTGGCACCAGGACGGATCGAGCTCGCGCGTGCACAGGACGACGTCCGCGAGCGACGCGCACGGGCTGTTGGCACCGGCCGTGATGAGGCCCAGGCGCGCGCCGACCGTGCGAGCGGCGCGAAGGGCCTCGGCGGTGGCCCATGTGCCGCCCTCGTGGCTGATGGCGATCGTGGTGCCGGGCCACGGGTCCATGGCTGCCTCGAACGCCTGGCGCGCCACCGGGCCGGGGCCCGGGAGGCCGGCGTGCCGCCAGGCCTCGCGCCAGATCGAGGCCGCCGCGAGCGCCGCGTGCTCGGAGGACCCGCAGCCGACCACCGCGGGGGGCCACCTCTCGGCGGGATCAGACGCTTCCCGCGCAGGCCGGCGCGAAGCCTGCCCGGACCGGCCGGGCTCGGGGGCCGGGCGCGGCCGGAGAAGCTGGGCGATTGCCCGTGCCTCCCCCGTCACGCGCGCATCGCGCACGAGACGCTCGACGGCGGCGGGCTCGTGCGCGATCACCTCCGCCATGATGAACGGCGGTCCGGACCGCAGGGCAGGCATGGCCGAGGGCGCCCAGGCCTCGCTCGAATCGCAGGAGGGTCTCGCCTCGGGTGGCCGCATCCATCTGTCCTCGTCGGAGGTGGAGGCGAGGGCTGGATTCGAACCAGCGATTGGAGGTGTTGCTGCACCTCCCCCTTGGACCACTCGGGCACCTCGCCCCGGACCGATGATCCTAGTCGCGCCGACCGCGGGACGCCGGAACCGTACGGCCCGTCTCCGCCCTCCATCCGGCCCGATCCGGACCGGCCGCCTCTCAGCGATGCGGTGGAAGGAAGCCGACCCGCCCCGGCGGCCAGTAGCGCGCCCAGGGCCGTCCACGGACGCTTCGTGGGTCGACCGGTCCGAAGACCCGGGAGTCGGTGGACGCCGCCGGGTTGTCGCCGGCGAGCTCCAGGAACCCGCCTGGATCGACGCCTGCAACACGCTTCACCAGGACGCGCTGCAGATCGCGCGGGTCGGCCACGATCACGAGCTCGCCCGGGCGCGGCGACCGCGCCCGGTAGGGGTCAGGGTCGACGAGGATCCAGTCCCCGTCGCGCAGAAGCGGCGCCATGCTGTCGCCCTCGACGGCGCCGCGCAGGGCCCAGCCCCGAGCCAGTCGAGAGACGAACGGCGTCGCGGCCAGCAGGATCGCAGCGACGGCAACCCCCGCCCGCAGGCCCGACTGGAACGGGGCCCGGCCGCCACGGAACGGGCCTGCGGGGTCGACCGTCATGGGTTCAGCGATCTCGCGGGCCAGGGATCGCTGTCCGCCGGCTGGTGCCTACGGCTTCCCGCCCTTCGTCTCCCAGAAGATCTCGGCGATCCGCGCAACCTGGGCCTCGAGCTCCGCGGCGGCGGCCGCATCGACGCCCTGTTTGCAGGCGCCCGCCTGCTTGAGCGCCTTCCAGAAGAGGTCGTGCAGCTCCGGGTACTTGTCGAGGTGCTCCGGCTTGAAGTAGTCACTCCAGATCACCTGGAGCTCGCGCTTGCAGAGCTCGGCGTGCTCCTCCTTGACCTTGACGCAGCGGACGAACTTGTTCCGCTGCACCGGATCGTCACCCAGGTTCTGGCCGATCAGCTCGACCATCCGGGCGACGGTCCGCGCCGCAATCTGGGCGCCGTGCGGGTCGTAGATCCCGCACGGGATGTCGCAGTGGGCGTGGTAGCTATGACGCGGCGCGATGGCGGCCGCGAGTCGATCCCGTAGCATCGATGGACTCCTTGTTCCGGTGCACCGAGTGCGGTGGAGACCCATTCTGCCCCGGACGCCCGCGACTCGCAGGGAACGCGGCGCTGTCAGGTCTCGCCTCCGGCCGCTATGATGCTCGGGTGACTGCGCAGGACCCTGGCGTCGGCGAGGGACCGGGCGCCTGTCCGTTCGTCGCCCTCGTCGATGATCGCGACGGCCGCTCGGTCGAGCCCGATCCTCGCCACCGCTGCTTCGCCGAGGTGGAGCCCGCGCCGCGAGCGCTCGCACACCAGGCCCACTACTGCCTCGCACCCGCGTTCTCCGGCTGCCCGACGTTCCAGGATTGGGCCCGGCGCGAGGCCGCGCGGGTGGTGGGCGGTCTGGGCGCCGCCGCGCCGGCCGTTCTGCCCTCGCCACCGGATGCCGGCCCTCCCGCCCCGCCCTCGACTGCCCCGCTGCTCCCGGTCGAGCCGACGGAGGAGGTGGCTCGGCCGGCGTCCCGTGTGTGGGGCCTCTGGGGTGCGGTGGCGGCCGCTGGGGCCACGGCCGCGGCCGAGCCCGCGGAACCGCCGACCCCGGCGGAGCCCGCGAGCCCGGCCGAGCTCGCTGCAACGGCCGGGCTCGCTGTGACGCCAGAGTCCATCGTGACTGCAGAGCCCGTGACCTCGATCCAGCCGGCGCCACCCGACGACGCCACCGTCGCAGGGTCGATGGAAGAGGTCCTCCCCGGCGCGGTGTCCTCCGCCGGGGACCTGGGCCCGTCGGCTCCGCCGCCCCCGTTCCTTGCCGGCCGCGCGCAGCCGCCGGCAGGATCCCCGACACACGACAGGGCGCCCGACTCAGGCGTCCGACCAGGCGCCCAACGAGGTTCCCGGCGAGGACGTTTCACCCGTCCAGGAGGTTCCCCCCGGCCAGCCTCCGCGGCGGCTCCGGCCGAACGACGAAGGATGGGCCTCCCAGGTCGACATGCGGCGCAACCTGCCGCCCGAGTCGAGCGCGTACGCGGGACAGCCCGCCGACCGGCTTCGGCCGGACACCAGTGTGGTGGACGCGAACGTGCCCGGCGCGAGCCCCTCGTCGGCAGCAGGCCCGGACGTCCAGCCCGTCGGCAGCCCCGCGTTCGAGGCGGGTCCCGGGACTGCACCGGCAGGCGACGTGGCGCCCCTTGGAGCTGAGGCACCGGGATCGATCCCGGCCGAGGCCCCGCTCCCCATCTACGAGCGACTCGCCGCCGCGTCGGTCGAACCCGCGCCGCTCGATCCTGAGGAGACGGCGCTGGAACTGGCCGCCTACCTGCGGCGCCGCGCGGGAGGCGGCGAGGCACGTCCATCGCGCCCGACCGCCTACCCGCCCACCCCCGGGGCGGGGGTCCCGCCCGGGCGGACCCCGCCGTCCGCGACACGCACGGTCGCGGCGGGGGGAGTCCTGGCCGCTGGAGGAGCCGTCGCCGCCGGAGGGGCCTGGGGCGAGCCTGTTCCACCGCCAGAGCGGGCCAGTACCTACGAGGCCCGCCCGGGTACCGGGGTCGGACCCGTCTACGAGGCCCGCCCGGGCACCGGGGTCGTACCGGGTGGGACCGCCAGCGCATACCCCGCGGAGCCGTCGGCTTATCCGAAGGCCGCGCCCTCGGGCAGCTGGTCCGGTGGAGCCCCGGTACCGGTCACCGGGTCGCAGGCGCGACCGGCGATCGCCGGGGCGAAGCCGCGGGTGGCGCGGGACAAGGACGCGCCTCCCTGGGAGCCCCCGCGGCGGCATGAGGCATATCCGACGATCCGCGGCAGGGTCGGTTTCCCCCGCATCCCCCGGGCGCTCATCCTCGCCGCGGCGCTGCTGATCGCTGCCCTGCTCATCTTCCTCGCGCCGTCGTTCTTCGCGGGCGGCGGAGGAACGGCCTCGCCGACGCCGTCGGCGTCCCGCACGGCGGGCGCGTCAGCCTCGGCCGGAACCTCGGGCTCGCCCGTGGCCACACCCCGGCCGACGGCGACGGGCGTCGAGCCGACCGTCTACACGGTGGCACCGAACGACACGCTCTCCGGGATCGCCGCCAAGTTCGGTGTCACGACGGCGGCCCTGCTCGAGGCCAACCCGCAGATCAAGGACCCGAACCAGATCGCGGTGGGTGACAAGATCACCATCCCGCCGAAGACCGCCCCGGCGAGCCCGACCCCGGCCAAGACGCCGAAGCCGACCGCCGAACCCACGTAGGAAGGCCGCAGAACGGGACCGCCCGGGCGGCCCTCCCGGCGCCTCAGTGTTGGGCGAGGTTGATCGCCGTGACCTTGCCCGTCTCGACCCTGAACAGGGCGTCGATGTGCTGCGACTGGACGCCTGGCCTGACCACGAGGAGATTGCACTCGTACGTGTTCCCGGTGTCACGGACCTCGCCCGGGATCATCTTGAAGCCGCGGTCCGCGCGGAGGAACCACCCTCCAACCTGCTCGACGCCCCGGAGAGTCCGTCCTCCTTCGCCGACATGAACGCGCATCTCGACCCGCTCGTCGAGCAGTGCGACCGCCCCCTCGCGGTCGCCCCCGTTCAGCAGCTCGAAGAAGGTCTCCATCGTCTCGACTGCACCCATGGCCCGAGTGTACTCCCGCCCCCGATCAGAAGCCCCCGCCCGCGCCTCCGCCGCCTCCACCACCGCCGCCCCCGAACCCGCCGCCTCCTCCGCTCGATGAGGGCGCATTACCGATCGTGCCGACCGCCGACATCATTCCCCCGATGTCGGGGATGACCGACGACGCGAACGCCCCCGCGGCGAGTCCGCCGCCTGACCATCCGCCCCCGGATGAGCTGCTGGTGCCGCCGTACCAGGCCGGGAACCAGTAGAGCCCTGCGGGTGCCTCGCCGCGCCGGGCATCCTCGAGCGTCCGGTCGAGCACGTCCTGGACCTCCCGGTGGAGGCCGAGCGCCGTGCCCCAGACGACAGCCTGGTCGGGCGTCTCGATCCAGGGGAGCGTACGGCTCGCGACGACCTGCGTCATCGACCGCGCCTGCTCGAGTGTCGCCTTCAGTGTTCGTCGATAGGCGGCGAGCATCGCGCGCACCATCGCTCCGGTCATGGTCCGCGCCGGCATGGCGAATGCGCCCACGATCGTGATCCCACCCGCGATCACGATGGCCGCGCCCGCCAGGATGAGTCCGTCGCTCGGCAGGACGGAGCCGACGATGAAGGCCACGACGGCGAGGGCGATCTCGGCGCCGCCGATGAGGCCCCAGCGAGTGATCATCTTGCCCGGTTCGGCGGTGAACCAGCCGAGCCTGACGCAGGATCGCTCCAACTCGCTGTTGAAGTCGCCCACCTTGCCGCCGTACTCGAGGAGCGTGTCCGGACCGAGGTACCCGCCGTGCTCGCCTGCGAGACGGCTGATGTCGTCGAGCGCCAGCGACTCAGCGGGTCCGAGCGGCCGCACCCGGTTGCGCTCCTGGATCGGGTCGACGGGGTCGGGACCGTGCACCTGGACCCCGATCTTGTCCTTCTCCTCCGACCGGAACTCCAGGTAGCCGCGACTGGCCAGGTCGAGCATGGCCGTGGTGAGAGCGCGGCGCGTCGTGCGCCCCTCGTCGACCAGGGTCGCCGCCGCCGGGGTGAGGTCCGCAGGCGGCCCCGCCATGTAGATTGACGGGCTGTCGAGGTAGACCGGGTCGCGGCCGTACCGCAGCCAGTGCCAGGCGAAGTAGACGACCAGGAGGACGGCGAGCAGGATCCCGCCGAACCCGAACAGCCCGTTCACGATGCGGAACAACTGGAGGCGTTCGGCGCGGTCGGGCGTCGCGGCAGCGTTCGAGCGCTCGAGCGCGAGCAGGAGAGCCCCGTCGAGGTCGCCCCGGCGAAGGTAGGGGACCATCTCCGATTCGAACATCGCCTGGCGGTCGCCAGCGCCCTGGTAGGCGAAGTTGTACCCGGCACCGCCGTAGAGGTTCACCTGCCCGTGTTTGAGCGTCTCATCGAGGTTGAAGAGGATGACGAGCCCGTCGTCGAAGCCTCGGCGTCCCACGCCCCACTGGTCCATGAGGGCTCGCGCGTCCGACTCGGTCGTGTCGCGGTCAGCGCCCGGTTTGACCTGGGTGTAGACGGCGATCTGCGCGCCGGTCCGTGTCTCGAGGGCCCGGATGATCTGCTCGGCCCGCTGGACGGTCTCGGCCGACAGGGCGCCCGCCGTGTCGTAGACGCGCCTGCCATCCACCGGATCGGGGTAGGGCGGACCCGCAGCCGCCGCGATGCCTGACGTGGCCACAAAACCGGCGACAACGACGACGGCGACGAGGCACGCCGCCCACCCCGCCCGAACGATGCCGCAGGGCCATGCCCGGCGCTCCCGAGAGTCCACCACGTGAATCCCTCCCTGATCGATACCTCGGCCTGCTAGGGTACCCGACCCGGCCGGCGCGGCCGTCGCGATACGATGAGCTGTCGCTGCACCCCCAGGAGACCAGCTGTGCCCAAGCCTCTCGCGCCATTCGTGCCGCAGGCGGCCGATCGCCGCCCCCTTCCCGCCACGCCCTTCGAGCGGACCCTCCACGCGCTTCTCGACGATCTGTTTGCGGCCTACCCGACGTTCGCCACCCAGGCGGGCGATCACCGCTTCGACCATCGATGGCCGGACTTCACCGAGGAGGGACGGCTCGCCCGCATCGCCCTGCTTCGCCGCTGGCATAGAGCCGTGAAACTGCTGCACGAAGAGGACCTGGCCGAGGGCGAGCGGGTGGATCGGGCGATCCTGCTCGAGTCGATCGATGCCTTCCTCTTCGAGGAGGAGGACCTGCGGGAGCCCTCGTGGGACGCGCTTGGCTATGTCAGCCACCTCGGCAGCGGGCTCTTCCAGCTGCTCGGGCGCGACTTCGCACCGTGGCGACATCGTGGCGGGGCGCTCGCAGAACGGATCGCCGGCATCCCCGCGGTCCTCGACGCCGCCCGAGCCAACCTCGTGGGTCTGCCGGACCGGCCCGTGTCGAAGCTTCACACGGAGACGGCCCTCGCGCAGCTCGGCGGGGTCGGCGAGCTCATCGAAGAGGGCCGTGCGGCTGCCGCGCAGCGCCGGGATGAGGACGGAGGCGACGAGGTTGTGCGGCGCATCGAGGCGGCCATGCCGCGGGCGACGGCCGCTCTCGAGGAGTACCGCGCGTTCCTGGAGGATGAGGCGTTGCCGCGGGCCGGCGGCGAGGGTCGCCTGGGCGCTGCGCTGTTCGACCTCAAGCTCCGCCACGCCCTCGGCAGCGACCTCTCGCGGGAGGAGATCGCCGCCCGGGCGAGGCGCGACGTCGTTCTTGTTCGAGCCGAGATGCTCCGGCTCGCGCGACGCCTCTGGCCGCGCTGGGTTGGCCGCGAGCCGATGCCGGCCGCACAGCAAGGCGCCGGCAGGGAGGCCGTCGCCGCCGTCGAGACCGCGATCGTGCGCCGCGTGCTCGATGCCATTGCCGGTGAGCACCATCGACCGGATACGCTGCTCGACTTCTGCACCGCCGAGGTCGCCCGGATCGGCCGGTTCGCCCGCCGGACGCGCCTGGTCGGCTTGCCGTCCGAGCCGCTCGCGATCACGTGGACGCCGACCTTCATGAGGGCCTACGGCGGCGCGTTCCTCGATTCACCCGGCCCTCTCGACATCGGCGAGCGCAGCTACTTCTGGGTCACGCCGCCGGGTGACGACTGGACGCCGGAGCAGGTCGAGTCGTCGCTCCGCGAGGACAACGACCGGATGCTCCGCCTCCTCTGCATCCACGAGGCGATCCCCGGGCACTACCTCCAGCTCGCCTGGGCGAACCGGTGCCCGTCGCTGGTCCGGTCGATCTTCCCGTCGGGGGTCTTCGCCGAGGGCTGGGCCGTGTACGTCACGCAGGTGATGATGGACGCCGGCTACGGCCGTCGCGATCCTGCCCTCCTCCTGGTGCACTGGAAGTTCTACCTGCGGGCAGTCATCAATGCGCTCATCGACGCCGGCATCCACGTCGAGGGGATGAGCGAGGCGGAGGCCATGACCCTGATGATCGAGACCGGCTTCCAGGAGGAGCAGGAGGCACGGGCGAAGTATCTCCGCGCCCGCCTCACGTCGACCCAGCTCTCGACGTACTACGTTGGCTCCCAGGAGATGTGGGACCTGGAGGTCGAGGCGCGGAGGCGGTCCGCGGCCACGGCCGGCGCACCCGCCGATACCGTTCCCGAGCCCCGGGTCGTCGGCGGCTTCGGCGACACGCCAGGCTTCGACCGGCGCGCCCACCTCGAGGCCGTCCTCTCGCACGGCACGCCGCCGGTTCGGTGGGTCCGGAGGATCCTCTTCGGGTAGCCGGCGATCGGGGCGGCTATGCCGGGGCGGGCTGGCCCACGATCTCGAGGGCCACGCGGTACAGTGCGGCGCCGTCCTCACCGGTCAGTGGCGAACGTAGCGCACGGAGATCCTCGACGAGGGCACGTTCGAGTGGGCCAATCCGTCCGCCGCGCGCACCCGTGACGAGCGGGTCCACGAGGCGGGCCGCGTGGGCCGCGAACCGCATCGCCTGCTGTGTCTCCGGTCGGGAAGCATCCTCCCAGAACCAGGCATCGGAGGCGAACATGGCCAGCCGGGAGGCCTGTGCGGCCATGATGTCCCGGAGCAGCGCCTCGGCGCTCGCATCTGCGGCGAGGCGAGCGGCCCGCGCCGGCGCGCCATCCGCTGCCGAGGCGAGCGTCCGCGCCGCGAACGCGTCGACGGGCGAGAAGCCGGAGAGCACGTCCGAGTAGACATCCCGTGCCGCCCACGGGTCCACACCCAGGGGGGCGAGCACGATCTCGGTCACCGCGTCGATCGCGGCCGCGAGCCGGTCGAGCGCCGCGCGGAGGGGCTGTTTCCACCGCCCGTTCGCGGCGTCGGGGCATTCCGCAGACCAGCGCGCGACCCCATGGTGGCACGACCAGCTGGTCCGCTCGCGGATCGCGGCCGGCGGCAGTTCCTCCAGCGGCAGTTCGCCCAGCGCCGCTCCCACGGTCGTGAGGCCGAACGCCGGATCGGGCGCTCCCGAACCACCGGACAGCGCCGCCGTGGTCAGCCGTTCGAGGAACATCTCGCGGAACCGCTGGTGGTGTCCGTACAGCTCGCCGTCGGTGGCAGCGACGAGCAGCGGCGATGCGTCGTCGGCGAGCGGCGGGTTCGCCCTGGGCGGAACGCGCTCGCGCCAGAAGGCATCGGCGTCCACGGAGGTCGTCGGGTCGAAGCTGAGCCCGGTGGAGAGAAGCTCGTCGAACAGCACGACGGCGATCGCCCGGCCGCCCCCGGCGTCCACGCGGTACGGGCGCCGCGTGTCGAGCGCCCCGGCGCCCCGGCCACCGCTGGCCTCGCCGGGTGCCCCGGGCTCCGGCTGCGCGTGCGCCGGCTCCGCCTGCCAGGGCGCCAGGATGGTGTACTCGACACCTTCTTCCGCGGCGATCTCGATCGTGAGGCGGTCCACCGCGGCCTCGGGCAGCCAGAGCCCTGTCGCCCGCCGCCCGAACCGCTGCTCGAAGTCGCGCAGTCCCCAGCGGATCTCGGTGCGCCGATCCCGCGCCGGTGCGAGCGGGAGGATCGAATGGTTGTAGGCCACGGCCATGCCGTTCGCACCGTCGTCCTGGCGCACGATCGCGGCGTGCGCCTCCGGCTCGTGCTCCAGCAGCCATCCGGCGAGGGCGGGGCCCAGGTCCCAGCCGATGCGCCCGAAGTTCCCGCGCTCCGCGTTCGGACGGTAGCATTCGGCCGCGATACGAGCCGTCCAGTCGTGCGCCGGTGCCGCACTCGCATCGGGCGGGATCTCCCCGCTGAACGGGTCGCGCCGGTCCGGCTGGTAGAAGTGCCCGTGGACAGCGAGCCTGGCACGGGTCATCGGCTAGGCACGGATCAGGCCGGCGCAGGACCGGCGACGGCGGTGTCCTCGACGACGGCGTCCTCGACGGCGGCGTCCTCGACGGCCGCGTCGGCGACCGGCAGGCCGGCCGCGGGCAGGTACAACTCCTCGATGTACTGCTGCAGCATGCGCGTGGATGAGAACCGCCAGATCGTGCTCTCGACTGACCGACGCATGAGGTCGACCCAGCCGCGCGGCACCCCGCCCTGGGCCCGATCGTAGTACAGCGGTACGACCTCCTCCTCCAGCAGGCGGTAGAAGTCCATCGCGTCGGCGCGGTCCTGGGCGCCCTCGTCCGGGTTCGTCTCGCGCCCCCCGATGGCCCAGCCGTTGTCGCCCGTCCAGCCCTCGTCCCACCAGCCGTCGAGGACCGAGAGGTTGATCGCGCCGTTCATGGCCGCCTTCATGCCGCTCGTTCCGGACGCCTCGAGGGGCCGCCGCGGGTTGTTCAGCCACACGTCCACGCCGCGCACCAGGAAGGTGGCGACCCGCATGTCGTAGTCCTCGAGGATGTAGACGCGGCCGCGGAGGCGGGGCGACCGGCTCCGCTCGAAGATCTCCTGGATGACCCGCTGCCCTGGGCGATCGGCCGGATGGGCCTTCCCGGCGAAGACGAACTGGACCGGACGCTGGGGGTCCCAGAGCAGGCGGGCCAGCCGGTCCTCGTCGCAGAAGATGAGGGCCGCCCGCTTGTAGGTCGCGAAGCGCCGCGCAAACCCGACGGTCAGGATGTCCGGGTCGAGGGCACTCGACAGGGCGGCAAGCGCGTCGGGTGCCTCTCCGTGGCGCGCGAGCTGGGACAGGAGGCGCCGGCGGGCGAAGAAGGCGAGCTCGAGCTTCTGTTGCTGATGCGCCTCCCACAGCTTCCGGTTCCCGACCTCACCCAGCCGCTCCCAGAAGCGCAGGTCCGGCACCTCCGCGTCGAGGTTGTCGAGATCCGCCCCGTGCTCCTCGTAGATGCGACGGATCGGCCGGGCGACCCACGTGGGAACGTGGGCGCCGTTCGTGACCGGGCGGATCGGGCGCTCCGTGAGGCCGCGCCAGGTCGCGTTCGCCGTCTGCGCGTGGAGCTGGCTCACGGCGTTCGAGTCGTTCGTCATGCGGAGGCTGAAGGCGGTCATGTCGAACTGGCCGGGGTCGCCCTCGATGCCCCGCCCGAGCTCCAGGATGCGTTCGAGGTCCACCCCGGCGGGGCCGTCCAACGATCCGGCCAGCTTTCGGACCAGGTCGGCGTCGAAACGCTCGTTGCCCGCGGGGACGGGGGTGTGGATGGTGAAGACCGAATCGCGCTTCACGCTGTCAAGGGCATCCTCGACCGGCTGGCCCCGGGCCACCAGCTCTCGGGCCCGCTCGACGAGCATGAAGGCCGAATGACCCTCGTTGAGGTGCCAGGCCGACGGGGCGACCCCGAGCGCGCGAAGGGCCCGCACGCCGCCCACGCCGAGCACCATCTCCTGGTGGAGGCGCATCTCGCGGCCGCGGACGTAGAGGATGCTTGTGATCGGCCGGTCCTCCGGCGGGTTCTCGGGAACCTCCGTGTCGAGAAGGAGGAGGGGTACTCGTCCGACCTGGGCGAGCCAGACCGCGCACCAGATCGTCCGCCCGGACAGCTCGACCGGCACCTGGAGCGGCTCGCCATCGCCGTCGGCGACGCGGAGGATGGGCAGGCGAGAGGCGTCGTGGTCGGCGTACGCATGCTGCTGCTGGCCATCCGCATCGATGGTCTGGCGGAAGTACCCGCGCCGGTAGAAGAGCCCGACCCCGACGAACGGCAGCGCCATGTCGGAGGCGGTCTTCAGGTGATCGCCGGCGAGAACGCCGAGGCCTCCCGAGTAGGTCCCCAGCGCTTCGTGCAGACCGTACTCGGCACAGAAGTACGCGACCGGCCCGGGCAGGACGTCGCCGTGGTGGCGCTCGAACCAGTGACTCGCCCCGTTTGCGAGGTACTCGTCGAACCGGGCGATCTGCACCTGGTACTCGGCCATGAAGCCGGGGTCGTCGAGGAAGTCGCCCCAGTTCGACGCGGTGAGCAGGATCGACACGGGGTTGCGGTAACGCGCCCAGACCGCCTGGTCGATCCGGGCGAAGAGGTTGCGGGCGTCCGGATGCCAGGTCCAGTACAGGTTGTACGCGAGGCGCCGCAATCCATCGAGCCTGGCGGGCAGCTTGAACGCGGGCGGCGGCAGGGTGGGGACAGCGGGGGCGAGGGCCATGAACGGCGGAATGCTACACGACACGGTCGGGGCTGGTGCGGGCCATGCGGCCCCATTTTGGGCGACCGGTGGACCAAGCGAGGGCGCCGGGGCAGGATGCGGGTCCACCGCCGAGCTGCATCAGTCTCCGGCGCCCCGATCTCGAAACCGCGGGCCCACCGCCGCTACCATGACGCCGTGCGCATCGTGACCGTGGCATCGGAGTGCGAGCCGTTCGCGAAGACGGGCGGGCTTGGGGACGTCGTCGATTCGCTTGCTCGATCGCTCGGCCGGCTCGGGCACGAGGTGGACGTCTTCCTTCCCCTCTACCGTGGCGTCACGCCGCCCGGACGGGTCGAGCGGCGGACCGTCCAGTGCCCCGGCCGCCGGCGTCGGGGCAGTCGAACGCCGGTCCCGCTCTCGCGCCGTCGACATCGTGACCGGCGAGGCGGCCGGCTACCGCATCCGCCTGGTGGACGCACCGGATCTCTTCGACCGGGCCGGTCTCTACGGTGACCAGGCCGGCGACTACCCGGACAACGGCGCCCGGTTCGCGACCCTGGGCCGGGCCGCGATCGAGTCCGTCCGCACCGAGGGCGTCGCGCCGGACGTGCTGCACGGCCACGACTGGCAGGGCGCTCCTGCGCTCCTCTCGCTTCGCTCGCGCTACGCGGACGATCCGGTGGTGTCGCGCGCGGCCTCGGTCCTCACCTGCCACAACCTGGCCTACCACGGTCGGGTCCCGGGGCGCGGGTCATGGACTCTCGACCTCCCCGGCGCGGCGGGCGTGGGCGAGGGTGTGGACCTGCTCCGCGAGGCGGTCGCCCGGGCGGACATGGTGAACACCGTGAGCCCGACACACGCAGCCGAATCGAGGCGCCCCGACAACGGCTTCGGGCTCGACGACGTGCTCCGGGCACGCGGCGACCGCTATGTCGGGATCCTCAACGGCATCGACACGGAGCTGTGGGATCCGGCGACCGATGCGACCCTGGCGGCGCCGTACTTCGGTGGCGACCCTTCCGGGAAGGCCGCCTGCCGCCGGGACCTCGAGGAGCGGCTGGGGCTGGACCCCGGCGAGGGTTCGCCGATCCTGGCCGCGGTGACCCGGGCGGACCCGCAGAAAGGCATCGACCTCATTTCGGCAGTTGGCGGCGACCTCGTCGCCGCGGGCGCCCGGCTGGTGGTGCTCAGCACGGGCGACGAGCGCCAGCTGGACGGATTGCGCTCGGTCGTCGCCACGCATCCGCGACGCGCGATCCTGTGCGACCGGTTCGATCGCGCGCTGGCACGGCAGATCTACGCTGGCAGCGACGTGCTGCTCATGCCGTCCCGGTTCGAGCCGTGCGGCCTGAGCCAACTCATCGCCCTCCGGTACGGAACGCTCCCGCTCGTCCGCCGGACCGGCGGGCTGGCCGACACGGTGATCGACGCAGATGAGGACCCGGCGCACGGGACCGGCTTCGTCTTCGATCCGCCGGAGCCGGGCGCGCTCCTCGCCGCGACCCGCCGCGCGATGGCCGCCTTCCGAGATCGTCCTCGCTGGCGCGTCCTGGTGGCGCGCGCGATGGCGGCGGACTTCTCCTGGGAGCGGTCGGTCCGCGAGTATGTCGCCCTCTTCGAGCGCGCGATCGCGATCCGCGGGGAGCGGGGTTAGCTCAGGCGAGGTCGACCGTCTCGCGCCAGGCGGGGCTGTATGGCTCGAGGCCCAGCTTGCGGACGCGGGCCACGATCGCCTCGACGCCCTCCGGGTCGCCGTGCACCACGAACACGCGCTTCGGCCGGCGCGGCGCCTGGGCGAAATGGCGAAGCCAGTCCACCAGTTCCGGCTCGTCTGCGTGGGCGCTGAAGCCCCCGATCGACCGGACCTGGCAGCGGACCTCTCGCCAGTCGCCGTTCACGCGCACGCGCTGCGCTCCCGACTGGAGGTGCGCCCCGAGTGTGCCCTGCCCCTGGTAGCCGACGAACAGGACGAGCGCACGCGGATCGCCGATGAGGTTGCGGATGTGGTGGACGACGCGCCCGCCGGTGAGCGTCCCGTTCGACGCGACCACGATGTACGGGCGCGGTGACCGCTCGATTGCTCGCGACTCGTCCGCCGTGCGGGTGATCTCCTGCTCGGGATAGTCGAGCGGCGTGTCCCCCTCGGCCAGCAGACGATGGGTTTCGTCGTCGTAGTAGCCCGGGAAGCGGCGGTAGGTCGCGCTCGCCCCCATACCCATCGGCGAGTCGAGGAAGAGCGGAAGGCGCGGGATGCGGCCCTGCTCGAGCAGCCGGTCGAGCGTCCAGACGACCTCCTGGGTGCGGCCGATCGCGAAGGCGGGGACGAGGAGGACGCCCTTCTCGGCGGCCACCCACCGCACCGCCTCGGCCAGCTGCTCCATCGACTCGGCGGCTGGTTCGTGCGTCCGGCCGCCGTAGGTGGACTCGACGAGGACGTAGTCCGCGCCCGTGTCGATCCCGGTAGGGTCGCGGATGATCGGCGCATCGGGCCGGCCGACATCGCCCGAGAACACGACCCGGACGACGCGCTCTCGCCCCTCAGCATCGGCCTCCCGGGCCTCGACCTCGATGATCGCGGAGCCCAGGATGTGCCCGGCGTCGCGGAAGACGGCGCGGATCCCAGGGGCGGCATCGATCGGCTGGTCGTAGTCCAGCGGGCGGAACAGCGGCAGGCAGCGTTCCGCGTCGGCCTCCGTGTAGAGCGGCGCGCCGATCTCGGTGGACAGCCGCGGTCGCTGTTCCCGGAGGACCGCCTCGACGTCCGCACCGGCTGGACGGCCCCTCGCCATTCGCCGCGCGATCCGCTCGGCGCGCTCCCGGCGCGCCTCCGCCTGCTCCTCCTGCAGGCGGCCGGAATTGAGGAGGACAAGCCGGGCCAGTTCCACGGTCGGGCGAGTCGCGTGGATCGGTCCCCGGAAGCCCTCCCGGGCGAGCACCGGCGTCATGCCGCAATGGTCGAGGTGGGCGTGCGTCAGGAGCATCGCGTCGAGTTCCCGAGGGTCGAAGGCGAACCCGGCGCGGTTGTGGGCCGTCTCGTGCGGGGCCCCCTGGAACATGCCGCAGTCCACGAGCACACTTGCGCGGCCGGTCGTCAGCAGGTACTGCGACCCGGTGACCGTGGTGGCGGCACCGAGGAACTGGAGCTTCACGTGGGGTCTCCCGCGATGGCGCCCGCACCGGGAGTTGTCCCGGCATCGCGCGGGTCGAATCCTGCCATAGGCGCCGCGTCGTTCCGCAGCATCACGCGGCCCTCGCGGTCGAGAACTCGCAGGGCGGCCTGCACGATCTGGCCGATGCCGAAGGCATAGAGGACCGTCCCGATCCCGAACGTCCCGCCCATGAGAATGCCGACGACCAGGACGATGACCTCGATCGCCGTGCGGGTCGCGGCGATGGACCAGCCGAAGCGCCGGTGGATCCCGGTCATGATCCCGTCGCGCGGACCCGGCCCGAGGGCCATGGCCAGGTAGGTCCCCGAGCCAACCCCGATGACGGCGAAGCCCAGGAGCATCTCCGCCACCCGTGGGGCGAGGTCGGTAGGCGCCGGGATGATCGAGAGTCCCAGGTTCGTGGCGGTGCCCACGATGAGCACGTTGAGCACCGTTCCGATCCCCGGCCGCTGGCCGAGCGGCAGCCAGGCCACCAGCACCGGGATGCCGACGAGGATCGTGACGGTGCCGAGAGCGAGCCCGGTCTGGCGCGCGATCCCCTGGTGGAACACCTGCCAGGGCGCCAGCCCGAGACCCGCCTGGGCCATCAGCGCGATCCCGAGACCCATGGCGGTGAGGGCCGGGACGAGAACGGCGATGCGGAGGGCATACGAGCGGTTCGGACGCGACATGGCGCCTCATCGTACCCGCCCCTGCCCGCGCGCCGCGGGGACGCCGCCGTTGGGGTTGACAGAGTGCACCTGGGCCTATCGATCCGAGGGCTGGGAGTATCTGGCCATTGCGCTCGTGACGGGCGGATCGAACGATGCGCTGGGCACCGTCGCGTGGCGGGGGTGCGTGACTCCACGTCGCTGGGTGTCGCCCGGCGGCAACAGCGATGGAGGGTGCTGGCGATGAGGCAGAGGTTGCTCGTGCCGCTGGTGGCCGCGGCGATCATCGTGATCGTGGCCGTGCCGGTGGTCAGCGGTTTCAACGGTGGGACCGTCATCAACGCGTGCTACTCGAACATCACCGGGGTGATCCGGTACCTTGCGGATGGGGGCAGCTGCTTCCCGTGGGAGACGCCGATCTCCTGGGGCGACGGTGAGCCGGGCCCGCAGGGGCCCGCCGGTCCGGCCGGCGCCACCGGCCCCGCCGGCGCCACCGGCCCCGCCGGCGCCACGGGCGCAACCGGATCGCCCGGCCCGGCCGGTCCTGTCGGCGCAACGGGCGCCATCGGCCCGGCCGGCGCCATCGGCCCCGCCGGTCCCACCGGCGACACTGGTCCCACCGGCCCGACCGGCGCAACCGGCGCGATCGGCCCGGAGGGGCCCGCCGGTCCCACGGGCGCAACCGGATCGCCCGGCCCGGCCGGTCCTGTCGGCGCAACGGGCGCCATCGGCCCGGCCGGCGCCATCGGCCCCGCCGGTCCCACCGGCGACACTGGTCCCACCGGCCCGACCGGCGCAACCGGCGCGATCGGCCCGGAGGGGCCCGCCGGTCCCACGGGCGCAACCGGATCGCCCGGCCCGGCCGGTCCTGTCGGCGCAACGGGCGCCATCGGCCCGGCCGGTCCCACCGGACCTTCCGGCCCGACCGGTGCCGAAGGTCCCCAGGGTCCTGCCGGGGATCCCGGCTTCATCTCCGGCTGGGAGATGGTGCAGGCTGCGAGCGCCGGGGGCATCGCCGGTCCGGGGCGCTCGGCCACGTCCGCGCTCTGCCCGACGGGCAAGGTCGTGGTCGGCGGTGGCATGAGCTCGAAGTCGTCCCTCGTGACGCTCGTGCAATCGTTCCCGTTGAGCGACGGCTCGGGCTGGCGCGCGATCGTGTCCTATCCCCTCCCGGGGTTCTACAGCTACACCGTCTGGGCGCTCTGCGTCTACGAGGAGGCAACCGCCTCCTAGGCCGGTCCGCCCGAGTTCCCGCGCCGGAGGGGGCCCCTGTCTCCCTCCGGCGCTTTTCTGGTTTCATGGCGCTGACATGACGGCCGACGGCACCGCGCGCGGCGAACCGCGCCCCACCCGGCGGATCAACGGACACCACCTTGTCCTGGCCCGGGGGGACCTCACGTCCTTTCCGGCTGACGCGATCGTCGACGCTGCCAACGGCTCGCTCGCCGGGGGCGGCGGCGTCGACGGGGCGATCCATCGGGCCGGGGGGCCGGAGATCATGGCGGATCTCGAGGCGAGGTACGGAGTTCACCGGCACTGCCCGACCGGCAGCGCGGTCGTGTCGACGGCCGGGCGCCTGCCGGCGCGCTGGGTGATCCATGCGGTCGGGCCCGTGTGGCGCGGAGGATCCCACGGCGAGCCCGAGCACCTCGCTTCCGCCTACACTGCGTCCCTCCACCTGGCCGACGAGCTCGGCGCCCGGTCCATTGCGTTCCCCGCGATCAGTTGCGGCATCTACGGGTATCCCCTGGCGGAGGGCGCCCGGGTCGCCGTGGAGACGGTGGCCGGTCACCTGGCAGGCATCACCTCTATCGATCTCGCCACCTTCGTCCTGTTCACCGCAGACACGCTCGACGCGTTCGCTGTGGCGCTCCGCGCGCTGCGCGAACGCTGAGACCGCCAGAACCGGGCGCCGATCCCTGAAGGTAGGGCACAATGGTGAGCCGTGTCCGCCGGAATCGCCCAACCACTCGACCAGGCCCACCCGGGCCCTGAAGATGCGCCGTGGCTCGCCGGTTCGTCGCCTGCCTCTGCTCCCACGCCGGCCGTGACCTACCCCGAACCGGTCGAGGCGCGCGCCACGGGCCGTGCGATCGCCTCGCTCCGCGACGTCATCCTGGGCGGCCAGGACGGCTTGGTGAATGTGCTCGGCCTCGTCCTCGGGATGGCCGCAGCGACCGGGGACAGCCGCGTTGTCGTGACGGCCGCCCTCGCCGCCATGTTCGCCGAGTCGATCGCCATGACGGGAGTCGCCTACACGGCTACCGGCGCCGAGCGCGACTGGGCGACGCGTGCTCGCGCACGCATCACCCGCGAAATCGGTCAACGCGCGGAGGCTCGCAGGCAGGGAAGGCTTGCCGAGGCACGGGCCCAGGGTCACCCGGACGCCACCATCGAGCTGATCGACGCAGCGGGCCAGGGAGAAGCGGGTGCCTGGGTCGGCGAGCTCGAGTGCGTCGAGCGCGAGCTCGCTCCGATCCGGACCTCGCATCCCGCCCGCGCCGCCCTGACGGTGGGCCTCTCGACGGTCGCGGGGTCGGCCGTGCCGCTCATCCCGTTCGTCCTTCTTCCCGTTGGCGTCGCCATCTGGGTTGCGCTGGCGGCCGGGACGGCCGTGCTCTTCGCCGTGGGCGCCTACCGGGCACGGTTGGCCGAGAGCAGCCTGCTTGCCGCCGGCCTCCAGATGACGGTCATCGGGCTCCTATCGGCGTTGGCCGGCTACGTGATCGGCGTGCTGCTGAGGGCGCCCGTCGTCGGCTGAAGCCGGTCACGCATTCCCTGGTTTTCCGCGCTGCTGGTAGGCTCCCCGCAGCACCGAAGGAGGACGGAGATGGGGCTGCTCGATGGGAAGCGCGCGCTGGTCTTCGGGGTCGCGAACGACCACTCGATAGCGTGGGGCATCGCCCGGGCGTTTCACGCCCAGGGAGCCGTCGTTGGCCTCAGCGCCGTGGAGGCGCTGATCGATCGCCGCGTGCGGCCCCTGGCGGCAGAGATCGAATCCCCCTTCGTGGAACCCTGTGACGTGGCGGACGACGCGCAGGTCGCCGCCGTCTTCGAGAAGTGGCAGAAGACCCAGGGCCAGCTCGACATCCTCGTCCACGCCCTCGCGTTTGCGCGGCGAGAGGACCTGGACGGCGAGTTCGTCGACACGTCCCGCGAGGGCTTCCGCCTGGCCATGGACATCAGTGCGTACTCGCTCACGGCGCTGTCGCGAGCGGCGATGCCACTCATGCGCCCCGGCGGCAGCATCATCACGCTCACCTACCACGGGGCCCAGAAGGTGGCCGCCCACTACAACGTCATGGGGGTCGCCAAGGCCGCGCTCGAGGCGAGCGTCCGCTACCTTGCGGCCGACCTCGGCCCGCGGGGGATCCGGGTGAACGCCATCAGCGCGGGTGCGGTGCGCACGCTCGCGGCCAGCGGGATCGCCGGCTTCCGCGACTTCTACTCGCAGTCGCGCGACCTGGCGCCTTTGCGTGGCAACATCGGCATCGACGACGTTGGCGGCGCGGCGGTCTTCCTTGCCAGCGACCTGTCGTCGCAGATCACCGGCGACATCCTCTACGTCGACGGCGGGCTCAACATCCTCGGAGTCGTGGCTCTGCACGACTGAAATGCCGGCGGCGGGGGCCCGTGTTCGGGGCCGCCTCGCCCGCACTGCCGGCGGCGGGGGCCCGTGTTCGGGGCCGCCTTGCCCGCACCCAAGCGGCGGGGCGGAATGGCCGGTCATACGCGAAACGTGGCATGCTTCCCGTGCCTCCGCGAGCCTGCTGGCACCCGGGTGTCGGCGCTCCCGCGGGAGGCGCGGGAGGACCCGTCCACCGTGGACCGAGAGCGCGTCGTCATCATGGGCGCCGCAGGGCGCGACTTTCACAACTTCAACGTCGTCTACCGCGACGATCCGGTGTGCGAGGTCATCGCATTCACCGCCACGCAGATCCCGGGCATCGCGGATCGCGTCTACCCGCCCGAGCTGGCCGGGCCTCTCTACCCGCAGGGGATCCGCATCGTCCCGGAGGAACGACTCGAGCGTCTCCTCGCCGAGGGGAGCGTGAACACAGTCGTCTTCGCCTACAGCGATGTCTCGCACGAGCACGTGATGCACACTGCCTCGCGCGCGCTGGCGGGCGGCGCCGACTTCAAGCTGCTCGGGCCGGACGCGACGATGCTGGGGAGCTCGAAGCCGGTTGTCGCGATCACGGCGGTGCGGACCGGCTCCGGGAAGAGCCAGACCACCCGGCGTGTGGCCGCCATCCTTGCCGGGCTCGGTCTCAGGCCGGTCATCGTGCGCCATCCCATGCCGTACGGCGACCTCGTCGCCCAGCGCGTGCAGCGGTACGCGGAGTACGCGGACCTCGACCGCTACGACACGACGATCGAGGAGCGCGAGGAGTACGAGCCGCACCTCGACAACGGGTTCGTCGTCTATGCCGGCGTGGACTACGAGGCGATCCTGCGTGAGGCCGAGAAAGAGGCCGACGTCATCCTCTGGGACGGCGGCAACAACGACCTGCCCTTCTACCGGCCGGACCTGCAGATCGTGGTGGCCGACCCGCTCCGCGCCGGCAATGAGCTGCACTTCCATCCCGGCGAGACAAACCTGCGACGGGCGGATGTCATCATCATCAACAAGATCGACTCGGCGAGCCCGGAGCAGCTGGAGACCCTGCGCCGCAACATCGCCGGCGCCAACCCCACCGCCCCCGTGGTCGAGGCCCGCTCCTCGCTGGAGCTGGTCGGCGGCGACGTGGCCGGCAAGCGGGTCGTCGTGGTGGAGGACGGCCCCACGCTGACCCACGGCAACATGACCTTCGGGGCCGGGGTCGTGGCGGCCCGGCGGTTCGGCGCCGCCGAGCTGGTGGACCCGCGGCCGTATGCCGTGGGCACAATCGCGGACGTGCTGGCTGCGTACCCCAAGCTCGAGCCGCTCATCCCGGCCATGGGCTACGGCGAGGCGCAGATCGCGGAGCTGGCGGCGACGCTGAGTGCCGTGCCGGCCGACCTGGTCCTCTGTGCGACCCCCATCGATCTCACCCGCGTCCTGACGGTCAACAAGCCGATCGTGCGGGTGCGCTACGAGCTGGACCAGGCGTCCGGTCCGCCGCTCGAGGGACTGGTGGAAGCCGCGGTGCGGCGAGGCTGATGCGGGGCGTCGCAGCCCGCTGAGGGGCGGCGCCGCAGCCCGACGAGACGGGACGCACCGGCCGCTCCCCGCCGCCTCCCCGGCTGGGACCCGCGACCTACCCGCTTTCGAGCGCGGTGTCCCCGGCCTCCCCGGCCTGCGTATCGAGCTCCAGCTGCGGCATGAGGAACCGCTCCTCGTGCTCGAAGTGCCCGGTGATGAGGGTGTGCAGCGCGTACAACCTCGCCCGCAGGTCCACGAGCTGGCGGTGCGTCGGCTCGTGCCGCAGCGCCAGCCAGTCCGCCTCGAGCCGTTCGAGGCTGTTCCGGATCTGCTGGTGCTCGTAGCGAAGGAACTTCGTGGCCCACGGCGTCCCGGCCTGCTGGTCCGCCTCCGGGAAGTACCACGTCTCCTCCCAGTCCATGACGGGCAGGAGCGCCTTCCGGATCGAATCCAGGAGGCTTCGGAGCGCGGGGGCCAGGTCGCGTGCGGCCAGGTGGCCCGCCAGCTCGGCCGTCGCCTCGATCCGGTTGACCACCGGCTCGAGATCACGATGCTCGTGGTGGATGATGCGGCGCTCGATCGCCGCACCGTGCCGTCCTGGCGCTGTCATGGCACCGCCTCCTTTGGCGCTGCGACGTTCCGCCTCTCATGCTGCACCCATGTGGCCCGGGTGAGTAGGGTCCTCTGTCACGTTCTGCTGTCGCCGTACCAGGCCAACCGGGCTGTCCGGCCGCCCCATGTACAGTAGTCACGACCGATGAGATATTCCCCGACCCCCACCGCCGGGGCGCCGCCGGCCCGGGCGGTTCCCGACCATGCATGAGGCAGGCCTGGCCCGCGCGATCGCGAAGGCGCTGCGCGACCGCCCGGCTGCGCCTGTGCCCGGCACGAGCCCCGGCGTCCGTCTGCTCGTCACCGGCGGGCACCACCCCAACGAGGAATTCGACAGCGCGCTTCGGTTCCACCTGGCCTCCGAGGCGCCGGAGCTCGATCCGGCGCGGCTGGAGGTGATCCACCTCCCGTCGGGACGCCTCTGCACCGGATGCGGGCGTTCGTACGAGGCAGCCGACCCTGTGGAGCCGTGCCCAACGTGCGGGGGCGCGAGCCTGCCGCTCATCGAGCGCGAGCAGGTCGAGATAGAACTGCTGGGCTGAGCGGGATGAAGGGTGTCTCCACCGAGCCCCGGTTGGGCCGGCGTCTCGAGGTGACCGGCATCGTCCAGGCCGTCGGGTTCCGGCCCTTCGTCTACCGCCTGGCCCGCGAGCTCGGCCTCGACGGGCGCGTGCGGAATGCCGCCGGACGCGTCGAGATCGAGGTTGCCGGCCCGGCCGCGGACCTGGACCGGTTCGCCGGCCGCCTTCGGGAGGATGCGCCGCCACGGGCACGCGTGGAGCGCGTCACCGCCGTGCCGCTGGCGACCGATCGCCTTCCTGCCCCGCGAAGCGGGTTCGTCATCGACGAGAGTGTGGACGTTCCCGCCCTGGAGCGGCTCTTCCCGCCCGACATAGCCACCTGCCCGGACTGTCTTCGCGAGGTCCGTGATCCCCGCGACCGACGGTACCGGTATCCCTTCACGAACTGCACAGACTGCGGGCCCCGGGCGACGATCATCGAGGACCTCCCGTACGACCGGTCGCGGACGTCGATGCGGGCCTTCGTGCTGTGCCCGGACTGTGAGCGCGAGTATCGTGACCCTGGCGACCGGCGGTTCCACGCCGAGCCCGTGGCATGTCCGGCCTGCGGTCCCAGGCTCGCCTACCGCCGGGCGGAGCCCGCAGGCGAGGATGGCGAGACCGTCACGTCCGGAACCGGCGACCCGGCGCGCACTCAGCTTCCCCGTGCCCTTGCCGAAGCCGAGGACGCCCTCCGGGCTGCGATCGCCGATCTTGTGGCCGGGCGCATCGTCGCCGTCAAGGGCCTCGGCGGGTACCACCTCGCCTGCGACGCGACCGATGCGGCGGCAGTGGCCCGGCTCCGCGACCGCAAGCGACGCTGGGCCAAGCCGTTCGCGGTCATGGTCCGCGACCTCGACGCCGCACGAGCGCTCGCGACCGTCACGCCGGAGGAAGAGCGCCTGCTCACCTCGCCGGCACGACCGATCGTGCTGCTCGAGGTGCGGCCGGACGGCGGGCTTGCCGCGAACGTCACGAACGGCAATCGGCGCGCCGGCATCTTCCTGCCGTACACGCCGCTCCACCACCTCCTCCTCGGGACGATTGCCCGTCCCATCGTGCTCACCAGCGGCAACCTCTCCGACGAGCCTCTCGTCACCGACGATGCCGAGGCGCTCGCCCGGTTGCGCGGCCTCGCCGACTCGTTCCTTCAGCACGATCGCGAGATCCGCGCCCGCTACGACGACTCGGTCACGCGGGTCGTGGCCGGCCGGGAGTCGATCGTCCGCCGCGGTCGCGGGTATGCCCCCGATCCCCTGGACCTGCCGCCAGGCCTGCGGGTGGACGAACCGCTCCTGGCGGCGGGCGCCGAGCTGAAGCACACGTTCACCCTCGCCTCGGGCAGCCGGGCCTACGTCTCGCCCGCACATCGGCGACCTCGAGGACGCCCTCGCCTACCGGGCTTTCGAAGGGAACCTCGAGCACCTCGAGCGGCTCCTGGCGCTCGAGCCGCGCATCGCCGTCCACGACCTCCACCCCTCGTACCTGTCCACCCAGTTCGCCGTCCGTCACTTCCCCGCCGACGCGCGCATGGCCGTGCAACACCATCACGCTCACGTGGCTTCGTGCGCCGCCGAGCACGGGATCACGCGGGCAGGTCATCGGGGTCGCCTACGACGGCCTCGGTCTCGGCGACGACGGCACGTTCTGGGGCGGCGAGATCCTGGTGGCCGACCTGCAGGACGTACCGCCGCGTCGCCCGGTTCGGGATCGCGCCCATGCCCGGGGGAGCGCTCGCGGTCACGAAGCCCTACCGGATGGCACTGGGGTACGTCCTCGGGGCCGAGGACGGCGGTCTGGGGGACAATGGCACTGACATGTCCGTCCCGACTTCCACCGAGCTGCTGGAGCTGGCGGCCCGCTTCCTCGCGCGCTTCGACCCGCGCGAGGTTGCCGTCGTGCGAACGCAGATCGCCCGTCGGCTCAACGCCCCGCTCGCGTCGAGCGCCGGGCGGCTCTTCGACGCCGTCGCCAGCCTGCTCGGGATCCGCGACGTCGCGGAGTACGAGGCACAGGCCGCGATCGAGCTCGAGCAGATCGCCGACCACGATTTCCCGGCCGAGCCGCTGCCGTACCGCATTGCGCGGTCCGACGGACTCCTCGTGTACGACCCGCGGCCCACCCTGGCTGCAGTCCTCGCCGACGGGACCGGCGCCGGGACCGGCGCGACCTCACCCGCCCGGCTCGGCGCGCGGTTCCATGAGACCATCGCCACGGTCACCCGGGAGCTCTGCGCCGAGGTCCGCCGGGCCACCGGGCTGGGCACCGTGTGCCTGTCGGGCGGTGTCTTCCAGAACCAGTGGCTCGCGGAGTCGCTCCTCGACCGGCTCGGACGAGATGGCTTCGAGGTCCACATAAACCGCCTCGTCCCGGTGAACGACGGCGGGATCAGCTACGGCCAGGCCGCGGTGGCCGCAGCGCGGCTGGCCGGCTGACCGCGGGCAGAAGGAGCAACCATGTGCCTTGGTATCCCCGGTAAGGTCCTCGAGGTCCGCGAGGAGAACGGCCTCCTCATGGGCCGCGTGGATTTCGGCGGCGTCCGCAAGGACGCCTGCCTGAGCTACATCCCGGAGATCCAGGCCGGCGACTACGTCATCGTCCATGTTGGATTCGCCATCTCCCGCCTCGACGAGGAGGAGGCGCTGAGCACGCTCGAGCTGCTCCGCGAGATCGGTGCGATCGACCAGGAACTGGCGACGATGGGACCGGGGATGGAGGCTCCGGCGGTGCTGGACGAGGGGGTGCCGCGGCAGGCCGTCGACGCGCCGGCGCGGCCGCTCGCCAGGGCCTGAGAATTGCGAGCCCCAGGCCGGCCGGAGCCCCACGCGTGAAGTACATCGACGAATACCGGGATGGCCGCGTGGCCCGGCAGCTCGTGGCCGAGATCGGCCGCGCGGCGACTCGTCCCTGGACGCTCATGGAGATCTGCGGCGGGCAGACCCATACGATCGTCAAACAGGGAATCGATGAGATGCTTCCCGACGGCGTGCGGATGATCCACGGCCCCGGGTGCCCGGTCTGTGTCACCCCGCTCGAACAGGTGGACAAGGCGCTCGCCATCGCCGCCGACCCCCGCGTCATCTTCGCGAGCTACGGGGACATGCTCCGTGTGCCCGGCTCCACGACCGACCTCCTCTCGCTCAAGGCCAGGGGGGCGGACGTGCGGGTCGTCTACTCACCGCTCGACGCCGTCCGCCTGGCTGCGGCCACCCCGGACCGCGAGGTCGTCTTCTTCGCCATCGGCTTCGAGACCACGGCCCCGGCGAACGCCATGGCGGTCTGGCAGGCCGCCCAGCTCGGCCTTCCCAACTTCAGCGTCCTCGTGAGCCATGTGCTCGTGCCGCCGGCCATGGAGGCGATCCTCTCGTCGCCGTCGAACCAGGTGCAGGCGTTCCTCGCCGCCGGCCACGTCTGCGCGGTCATGGGCTGGCAGGAGTACGAGCCGATCGCAGCGAGGTACCGCGTCCCCATCGTCGTCACCGGCTTCGAGCCGCTCGACCTGCTCGAGGGCATCCTCATGGCGATCCGCCAGCTGGAGCAGGGCCGGGCCGAGGTCGAGAACCAGTACGCGCGGGCGGTACGTCGCGAGGGGAACCAGCTGGCCCAGGAGACGGTGTTCCGGGTGTTCGAGGTGGGCGACCGCACCTGGCGGGGGATCGGGATGATCCCGGCGTCCGGCTACCACCTGAAGCCGGCGTTCGCGGCGTTCGACGCCGAGGAGCGCTTCCAGGTCGCCGACATCGAGACGCGCGAGCACCCCGCCTGCATCGCCGGGGCCATCCTCCAGGGGACGAAGACACCGCTCGACTGTACGGCCTACGGCGTCCTCTGCACCCCGCGGCGGCCGCTGGGCGCGCCGATGGTCTCGAGCGAGGGCACCTGCGCTGCCTACCACGCCGCCGGACGCGGGCTGGGCCCGGAGCCGCGACCGCTGAAGCTCCTCGACGACCTTCAGGGCGGGCTCGGGGCCGGCGGGCTCGGGTCCGGTTCATGAGCAGCGGGGATCGCGTCCTCCTCGGCCACGGGTCGGGCGGCCAGCTCTCGGCGGCGCTCCTGCGGGATCTCATCGGCCCGGCCCTTGCGTCCGTGGCGCCGGGTGGACCCCTGAACGACGCGGCCGTCGTCGAAATCGGCGGGCTGCGGCTGGCCTTCACCACCGATTCGTTCGTGGTCAGCCCGCTCTTCTTCCCCGGCGGCGACATCGGCGACCTCGCCGTGAACGGCACGGTCAACGATCTCGCCATGATGGGCGCGACCCCGCTGGCCCTGTCGCTCGCGTACGTTATCGAGGAGGGTCTGCCGTTCGAGGACCTCGCCCGGGTGACCGCGTCCGTTGCCCGTGCCGCGGAACGTGCCACTGTCACGATCGTCACGGGTGACACCAAGGTCGTGGGACGCGGCGCCGCCGACCGGCTCTTCGTGAACACGTCCGGGATCGGGATTGTCCCGGAGGGCGTGGCTCCATCCGCCGACCGGGCAGAGCCGGGGGACGTGGTGATCCTCTCCGGCCCCATCGGGCTCCACGGAATCGCCATCATGGCCGTCCGCGAGGGGCTCGAGTTCGAGGCGGACATCGAGACCGACAGCCAGCCGCTGAACCGGCTGGTCGAGGCGGTCCTCTGCGTCTGCCCGGACGTCCACGTGTTCCGCGACCCGACCCGCGGTGGCCTGGCGTCGGCGCTCAACGAGATCGCATCCGCCTCCGGCGTGGGGATTGAGATCGAGGAAGCGGCCATCCCGGTGCCGGGTCCCGTGCGCGCGGCGTGCGAGATGCTCGGCCTCGACCCGCTCCACGTCGCCAACGAAGGGAAGTGCATCGCCATCGTGCCCCGAGCCGCCGCGGACATCGTGCTCGCCGCCATGCGATCGCGCCCGGAGGGCTCGGAGGCCGCACTCATCGGCCGCGTCGTCGATGACCACCGCGGCATGGTGACGATCGACACGCTCGTCGGCTCGCAGCGGATCGTGGACATGCTCATCGGAGAGCAACTGCCCCGCATCTGCTGAACCCTGGGGTGGGGCCGGCGCGGATCGGCAACAACGACACGCCGACCGGCGCTCCCATCGGCCTGGTCGGGTGAACCGGGAAGCAGTCTTCACGGCGGGGGTGCCGATCGCTATCATCCCCCGCACAGCGGGCCTGCCGGCCCAAGTCGCACAGCCGCGGCAGGGGGCGCTCATCGCCACCGCAGCGGCATCGAGGAGGAGAAGATGCGTCGACCTCTCGTCGCCCTCGTGGCAGCGGCCGCCCTGGCTGTCGGCCTCTCCGCCGCCTGCAGCAGCCAGTCGTCTCAGCTGCAGGGCTCCGACTGGGTGCTGAAGATCTACCAGGGAGCTGACGGCAGGCAGGTCCTGGCCGATCCGACGGTGCGCACCACCGCGCGCTTCGACAACGGCACGCTCACCGGCAACGGCGGCTGCAACCAGTACACCACCAGCTACCAGCTCTCCGGTGACAAGCTGACCATAGCCGCGCCGGCGGCCACCCTGATGGCCTGTCCCGATCCCGCGATGAGCCAGGAGGGGGCCCTCTTCGCGGCTCTGCCCCTGGTGACCTCCTACGGCGTGGACTCCGGCTCGCTCACTCTCAAGGACGGCTCAGGCACGGCCCTCCTGCTCTTCGTGGAGGGCCACGCCCTGCCGCTCTCCGGCCCCACCTGGACGGCCACCGGCGTCAACAACGGCAGGGGCGCGGTGCAAGGCGTCCTGGCCGGCACCGACCTCACGGCCCACTTCGGCCCGGACAACCAGGTCAGCGGGTTCGCCGGCTGCAACGGCTATTCTGGCCCCTACAGGGCGCTCAGGGACGGCGGCATCCGCATCGGACCGCTGCGGTCCACCATGATGGCCTGCCCGTCGGACGACCTGTCCGCCCAGGAGGCGGCATTCCTGGCCGCTCTGGAGAATGCCACCACCTACGACATCCGCGGGACGACCCTCGAGCTGCGCGACTCATCCGGGGCTCTCCAGGTGAGCTTCACCATCGAAGCCGCGGCAGTCGCGGAGCCCACTCCGGCCCCATCGGCCACGCTGGCTCCCACACCCACGCCCGCTCCCACGGCGACCGCGGCGCCCAGCGCCACCCCGGCCCCAACGGCCACGCCGGCTCCCACACCCACGCCCGCTTCCACGGCGACCCCCGCGCCAACTGCCACCCCTACCACCCAGCCGACCCCGGCACCAACGCCCAAGCCGACGCCTGTCCCGACTCCGGCACCAACTCCTGTTCCCACCCCAGCACCGACTCCGAACCCCCTGGTCGGGCCCGTCTGGCAGTGGACCAGTTCGAGGACGATTGACCCGACCGGCCAGTTCGTGGTACCGGACCCGGAGAACTACACCGTCCAGTTCAAGTCGAACGGTTCCTTCTCGGCAAGGGCGGACTGCAACAACGTCACGGGTACCTACGCGACGACACCGTCGAAGGGGCTGCAGATCCAGCTCGGACCGGGCACTCTCGTTGCCTGTGGCCCCGATTCCCAGTACCAGCTCTTCCTCCTGGGACTGGACCTGGCATCCAGCTACAGCGCCACGTCGTCCAGCCTCACGATCACCCTCAGCAACGGGGACAGCATGAACTTCAGTCCCGCGCCGTGACCTGAACCGTGCCGTAGGTCCCGCCCGACGAGCTACAGGGAAATCCGTCTCCGCCATACGACGGCCATGTGGCCGGTCCGCCGTCCGACATCTCGGCGAGAGAGCACGCCCATCGACACGATCGTCGGATCGCAGCGGATCGTGGACATGCTCATCGGGGAGCAGCTGCCCCGCATCTGCTGACCGTCGGACGGGGCCCTGTGTGGCCGGGGAACAACGACACGCCACCGCGCGGTCGCGTTCTTCGCCCTTGCGGTCAGCCGTACGATTCAGCCGCGAGGTCCCGCGACCGTCACGCTTCGGTGCCGTCGAGGGACGGTGGGAGGGGAGCATGAAGAGGCTGGCTGGCACCTGGATGGGCGTCCTCGCGCTTGCCGTGGCCGCGGCATGTGGCGGGTCCGGGACCCTGCCCACCGGAGGAGTGTCGCCGGCCTCCGGAAGTCCGGCTGCTCCCGGAGGATCGGTCGCGGGGCCCTCAGCGTCCGGGCCCCCCGCATCGGGGGTGGCAGGCTCACCCGAACCGGAGCGCACGCTCCCGCCTTACACTCCGGCGGCGGTCGTAGAGCGCGACACCGACGGCGATGGGGCGAACGACGAGTTCACCTTCACATTCCCCGCCGAACAGCTGGCCGAGAACCTCTCTCTCGTCCGGACGCTTGCGCTGGCGGCAGAGGGGGCCGACGCGAAGGTGACGCTGAACCTCCGCTACGAGAACAGCGGCTCGGTGCCCATCAAGCTCACCCATCGGGTCGTGATCCCCAAGGAGTTCGCCGAGTCGATCGACGATCTCACGATGTCGATCCCATTCGCCCGGATCATCAACCCCGACATCGAGGGTGAACTGGACCTGGACATCGGCGTCGGCGAGTTCGTCGACGTCGTCGTGGAGGCCAACAAGAAGATCCAGGACGAGCGGGCCGGCGCCTCATCCGCTGCGTGGAAGGTGCAGTTCTTCATGGCGCTGATCGGCTGCGACACGATCCCTGTTTTCAAGTCCGGGGACCGGGCGGAACTCGAGGACCTGCGAGGCGCCTGCATCCTCAGCGTGGTGAGGCAGGCACGGGGCCATGTCGCCGACGACCTGCTCGCGAGCGCGTGCGAGGCAGGGGCGCAGGGGTTCCAGCCCGTTCCCGCGGGCTCCTTCTACCGGGCGGCCTGCGTGGCCGTGGCGAAAGGGACGGCCTCCTCCTGCGACGAGATCATGGGCGATGCGGAGGCCCTGGAGCAGGACATGTGCCGCGGGTACCTCGCCGAGGCGCAGTGCGTCGACGGCTCGGTGTCCGATCCCGACGGCTGTTACTTCGACAAGGCGCTGGCGGGGGGGAGCCTCTTCGCCTGTGCCGGCATCGAGGACGCGACGCTGAAGGTCGTCTGCAATGCAGGTGTCACGGGGAATGCCGAATACTGCAAGCGAATCGGCGACGACAAGGAGCGCGTCGCCGCCTGCACGGAATTCGTCCTGGCAGGGAAGAGCGCCCCGCTCACGCCCGCCGATTGGCTCGGTGAGGCCGGCGCGGACGGGCCGGCCGACGTGCCGCCCGTCGAGGGCGTCGACACCGCCTGGTTCCCGCTCGACGAACAGGATGAATGGTGCCGCACGTTCAACACGGCCATGAGCGCCGCAGCCCCCGTGCCCCTCTGGACGCTGGTGGAGGCGAAGAACCGCAAGGAGTCGTACCTCGACTGCTTCTTCAACTCCGCGGAACCCGTGCGGAAGAAGAACGTCGTGATCCTGGTCCTGCCGAGCGACAAGGAGGCGATCGCCGAGTTCCAGGAATGCTGCAGCCAGTACCCGCCCGGCTCGAGCGTGCCGCAGCCCGCGCCCAGCGTGGACGTCCGGGTCGCGTGGGAAGGCGAGCGGATGTCAGAGGGGGCGGCGTACTACTTCGAGAGCTATGGCGAGGAAGCCAGGCACGGCAATGCACGATGGGGGGACGAGTACCGGGTCACCGAGCGCTACCGCAACTGCCTGATCGGGGTCCTGACGCACACGTCCTATGACGGGGAGCCGGGTTCGTCCGACCCGGTCTCCGCGGAGGTGGACGGGCAGACGCAGAATGCAATCGCTCAGGCGCGCCGCATCATCGACGACAAGCTCGCGCAGTAGCGCCGCGGGGCGCAGTAGCATCGTGCTGCCATGAATGATCCGGTGCTTCCTGCGCGGCCCACGAGGGGGTCGATGCGTGCGTGGTTCGCACGGTCGGACGACTATGGATTCGCCCTCGTCCTGATCTTGGCCACGATCATCGTCCTGGCCACGATCGGCAGCGCGCCAGCTGGGCAATTCGTCGCCGTGGCGCTGAGCGGCGGAACGCTCATGTTCGTGCTCCACACCTCCCGGGCCCGCCCCGGGGTGTTCCGCTTCGCCGCCGCCGTCGTCATCGGCGGGATCGTCATTTCCGGGATTGCGCTCCTCCTTGGGCTGGGCGCCTGGGGTTCGCGGATCTCCGGGCTCATCGGCCTCCTGCTTGCCTTCGTCGCCCCGGTGGCGATCGCCCGCCGCCTCATCATGCAGGGAACGATCTCGGTCAAGACGGTCCTCGGTGCGCTCTGCTTCTACCTGCTGATCGGCCTCTTCTTCTCCTGGGTCTACCCGCTCGTAGGCCAGCTGGAGGGGCAGTCGTTCTTCGTCCAGGTGCAGACCCCGCAGACTGGCGATTTCGTGTACTTCAGCTACATCACCATCACCACGGTCGGCTATGGCGACTTCACCGCGGCCTCGAACTTCGGGCGCATGCTCGCCGCATCGGAGGCGCTCATCGGCCAGCTCTACCTCGTCTCGGTCGTCGCGCTCCTCGTCGGCAACATCGGGCGATCGAGGCGACCGGCGGGCGGAGAGCCTCCCTCAGACGAGCGTCAGGAATAGGGGCACGGGCCCGCCATGAGCCTGGGGTCGCGGTCGTGGTAGGGCTCGGCGGCTGCGCCTGCCCCACGGCCCTCAGGTCTGGCCGTGATCCAGCTGCAGGGCCTCGCGGCTGATCTCGTACGCTTCGGCGTGCCGGCCGAGCCCGGCAAGGACGTCGGCCCAGCCTGAGAGGGCTTCCCGGAGTCGCGCTCGCGGCCCGTGCTCGCGGGCTATCGCCGCGACCTCGCGGTAGTCGGCGATTGCGTCGTCCGTGCGGTCGAGCGCCGCGCTGGCCCGCGCGCGGGTGAGGAGCGCCGACGATAGGGCCTTGCGGTTGCCGTGCTCGGTCGCCAGGCGAATGGCCTCGCCCGCGAGGGAGACCGCTTCGTTCATCGAACCGCCGGCCAGGGCGATCTGGGCCTGGGTTTCCACGACGTGCGCCAGGGTCTTGTGGTCGCCGGTCCGCTCAAGGTGGGACCGGGCGCCCTCGGCCAGCTCCTTCGCGCGGACGAGGCTCCCCATGCGGAGGTAGGCAAGGGCGAGGTCGTTCTCGACGAACGCCGCCTCCAGCGACGAGTCGGCGGCCCGGTAGAGCGCGAGGCTCTGCATCCCGGATCGGACGGCGCCCTCGAGGTCCCCGGCGCCCATCCGTCCGTAGGCCACCGCATAGAGGAAGGCGGCCCGGCGGCGATCGTCGAGACCCTCGGTGAGGGCGCGAGCCTCCTCGAGGCACGCGAGCGCGGCCGTGTACTTCCCCTCGACGCTCTCGACCGCAGCAAGGGCCACGAGGACGCGGAATCGGAAATCGGGCTCCGTGTCGGTTGCGAGGCGCGACTCGTCCAGGAGAGCCTGCAGATGGGCGCGCGCCTCGGTCGGGTTCTCGTGCTGGAAGAGGGCGAAGGCCAGCCAGTACCGCGCAAGCGCCGCGTCACGCGGCCGCCCGAGCCGCCCGAACAGCTCGACAGACTCGGCGGCGGGCGCCACGGCCTCCTTCCCCCGATCGAGCCGGCAGAGCGCCTCGCTGAGCCCTCGGAGCAGCTCCGCCCGGGTGGTCGCGTCGAGCTGGCCGACGAGGAGGTCGGCGTAGGCGTCGGCCGCCTCCTCCCAGTGCCCGGACGCGAGCTCGAGGTCGGCGGATAGCCGAGTCCAGCGGGGTGCCTCATCCCGCAGCAGCCGCTCGACGGGCACGCCGAGCCGGTCGGCGAAGAAGTGGAGCGCCGCCATCGATGGCTTCGAGGTCCCGGTCTCGAGCGCGCTGACATACGCCTTCGTGTACCGCCCCGCGGCCAGCTGCTGCTGGGTCAGCCCCTCCTGCAGGCGCGCCGCGCGCAACCGCTGCCCGATCTGCAGCGCGAGCGCCGAGTTGTCAACGACCACGCGGCGACGCGTCTTCGTCTGCATGCCGATGAAGTCTACACGGCGGTTCAACCCTGGTTGACTCCGACCAGGTCCGGCGCAGGCACCCCGGCGGCGTCCCGCGCTGCCCCGTGCCGATCTCGGCTCGCTTGCACTCGCGCGGAGCGCCTGCGTGCCCCCGGCGCATCGCCACGCGCCGTGACCGACGGCAGCAGGTGGCCGGGATCCGTCCCCAGGCGCGCGGCCATGTGGGCCAGGGCCGGGACGGACGGTACCGTCCTTCCGAGCTCGACTGCCGACACATACGAGCGCGTCAGCGGCGCCCCCAGCTCTGCCTGCGTCAGGCCGCGCTGGCGTCGCTGGCGGCGAACCTCGGCGCCCAGCGCTCGGGCGAAGGGGGAGCCCGGCCCAAACCGTCGTTGTCGATAAATAGTTGACAAACTCATGCCGCAACCCTACCATCCGGCCATTCCCCTGCCAAGACGGTTCCACTCGGAGCCGCGGTCCGGGGGTGGATCGAGGGAGACAACGATGCGCACGTCCCGAAACCGGATTCGGCGGCACGCCGTCACCGTGGCCACGGTCGCCCTCCTGGCGATCACGTCGCTTCTTGCGAGCGCCGGCGCGGTGCTTGCCGACGGGATCGGACGCTACTTCCCGAAGTAGCCCCGGCGGCGGCCCGCATCGTGAGCGCCCTGCGGGTTGCCAGGCATGGGCAACTATTTGTAGACTGAAGGTGCCGCGACGGCCGGCGAGCGCCGGTCGCGCCCCTATGCACGTGCAGGATGGCTGGCATGACCTTTGCGTCGGCGCCGATCATGCCGCTCGTCCTCGTGGTGGGAGACGACGCGAGCAGCCGCGACGCGCTCGTCAGGCTGCTCGTCCTCGAAGGCTACGAGGCGGCCACTGCCCCGGACGGAGAGGCCGGCCTCCGTGCCCTCCCGGATGGCGGCTTCGACGCCGTGGTCGTCGACCTGCGTCGGTCCAGCACCGGGGGCGCGATGGTGGGCGGCCGGGAGTTCTGCCGCCGCGCCAGGCGGGATCCCCGCCTGGCGGCGCTCCCTGTGCTGCTGGTTTCGGATCGATCCGACATGGCGGCGATCGCGGCCGGCCTGGCGGCCGGAGCCGACGACTACGTGGGCCGGCCGTTCCACCAGCCGGAGGTGATGGCGCGGCTGCGCAGCGTGCTGCGGCTGCGGCAGGTCATGGTCCGCAACGAGACCGCCCAGTCGGTGGTGGCCGCCCTTGCGAACGCGGTCGAGGCCAAGGACGGGACCACGCAGGACCACTGCCAGCGCCTGGCCTCCCGCGCCGTGCTCCTGGCCGACCGGGTCGGTCTCGCGAGCGAGGTCGAGCGCGACGGGATCATCTTCGGCGCCCTCCTCCATGACGTGGGGAAGATCGGGATCAGCGAGGCAATCCTGCGCAAGCCCGGCCCCCTGACCGAGGAGGAATGGCTGGAGATCCGCCGGCATCCCGAAATCGGCGAGCGCATCTGCCGCCCGCTCGACGCTGCGCGCCTCTTTGCACCCATCCTGCGGCATCACCATGAGCACTGGGACGGCACGGGCTACCCCGACCGGCTCCGGGGGGCGGACATCCCACTGGGAGCCCGAATCGTGGGTGTCGTGGACGCTTTCGACGCCATGACCCACGAGCGCCCCTACAGCAGGGCGCTCTCCGTGGACCAGGCGCTCGAGGAGCTGCGGCGGGGCGCTGGGCGCCAGTTCGACCCGGATCTCGTCGCCGTCTTCCTCGGGCTGCTGCACCAGGAGCTCTCGGACCCCGACTCCGCCCCGCACGCCACGGCCATCCCGGTCGCGCGGGTGATCGACATTCCGCGGCTCACCGTCGGAACGGTTCGGACAGCAGGTACAGACGCGGTGGGAGAGCCGATCGGTCCCTGACCTTCCGCAAGCACGGCATTTCCCGCGGACCGACGGGGCGCGCAGCGCGGGTGCGCCCCGTCGGCCGCTTCGGCAACGTGCAACTTCACACGCTCGGCTGCATCTCGATGCGCAGAACGTGCGACGATTACGGCGTGGACCGCATGGAGCACGCGGACAGTGCAGAGCAGTCTGCCTCTGCCGCCACCCAGCTCGGGGAGCTGCACGGTCGCATGCGTCGGGCTTGCCCACGACCGCCACGGAAACGCCGTCCACGCGGGCTGACCCGCGGGCCACGAGGGCGGCCCGCATCGCCTAGCCCCGCATCGACACCGCGCCCCCGTCGCGGGGCGCGGTGTCCTCGTCTCAGGGCGGCGCGCCCGCCGGCGAGCCTGCGGTCAGCGGCGCGGTCGGGGCACCCCGGCGGCCGTGCCTGGCGTCGTCAGCGGGACGAGAGCGCGACCCAGATCGACGCGACCCCGGCGACCACGGCGCCGAGCACCGACACGAAGAAGCCGTACCCGAACATGACCGACATGCCGGTCGATCCGGCGGACAGATTGTCCATCTCGGTGAGGATCGGCGGAACGGCGGTGGCGATGACGACGCCGGCCGCGATGGCCGCCAGCAGCCCGACGAGCCCCATCGCTGATCGCACGCGCGGGAGCACGGCCGCGATGAGGCCAAACGCTGCGATGGCCACCCCGATGATGAACACCGCCACACCCGTGTTCGCGCCGAGGAGCGGGGTCGAACTCAGCTGACCCAGCTCGGTGCCAAGCAGGCTGCCGCTCTGGGTGCCGAACGAGGCGGTGATCCACGGGAGGACGGCGCCGATCGAGGTGGCCACGCCCGCCGCCATCATGAGCACGCACGCGACGAGCGAGGAGCGGGATCGGGAGCGAGGAACAGGCTGGGCCGCGTACGCACCGGCGGCCCAGGCCGCCGGGTAGGCGCCGGGCGGCCCCCACGCCGCGGGTGCGCCCGGGGGCGGGCTTCCTGGCCAGCCGCCCTCCGGAGGCGGACCCCATCCATAGGGCACGCCGGATGGCGGGTAGGCGGCGGGCTGGCCCGGCGCGCCGGGGGGCTGTCCGGGTGCGCCGCCGGGATACGGCGGGTACGCCGCGTACCCGGGGGGTGGAGCGGGCGGGTAGCCCTGCGCGGCGCCGGGAGGTGGGTACGGTTGCGCGTACGGCGTCTCGAGGACCTGCGTTGGCGGCCGTTGCGCGGGGCCGGCAGGCGGCGGAGCTGCGGAAGGCGGCGGGGCCGCGACGAGAGGCGGGGCAGCCTCGGGGGGCGGAGGAGGGGCCGCCGCCGCACCGAACCCCGCGGTTGCGGCCAGCCGCCGCGGCACTGCCGTCGATCGGGTTCCTCGACTGCTGGAGGCGGTGCCTCGGTCTCGGCGGCAGGCAGGGTCCAGGCTCGGGCTGGTCGACCGGCTCGGCCCCGGGGGCGCCTCCGCGGTCCCGCCGGCGTTCATATCGGCGTCAGGCGTCGCGGCATCGACCCCGGCGTCGCACTCGCCTCCGCGGGCGCGACCGGCGCGACCTCTGGATGGCGCGCGCCGCACGACTGGCAGAAGCGATCGCCGGCATCGCGTGGCGCACCGCACTGATCGCAGAAGAGGGCTGGTCCTTCCATCGTCGATCCCTCGCACCTGGCGCCCGCGCGCGGCTCGATACCCGCGACGCGAGTATAGGCGCGGTGGGTCGCGCGGAGACGCAGATCGACCGCGGGTCGTCGGCCGGCATCACAATAGCGCGATGGAAACGGACTCCCGGTACCTTCCCCTCCGCCTCTCCGGCGCTGTGTGGGGCCATCTCGTCGGCGACGCGGTCGGGGTGCCGTACGAGTTCCGCGGCCCGGAGCAGATCGGCGACGTCGAGTTCGGCGCCCGGGGAACGCACGGCCAGCCGCCGGGGACCTGGAGCGACGACGGCGCGCTCATGCTCGCCCTGCTCGACTCGCTCCTCCGCGATCCTGCGCCCGCCGTTGGTGACGCCGACGACGCCGGGGGCCACGGGCAGATGGCGGAGCCGGCATGGCGGTTCGACACCGAGGACCAGGCGGCCAGGTTCCTCGGCTGGGCCGACTTCGGGCGATACACGCCGGACGCAGACGGGCCCTTCGACATCGGCGGCACCACGGCGCGAGCGCTGGACCGGCTGCGCAAGGGAGTGCCAGCGGATGCGGCGGGGTCGACCGACGTCGACTCGAACGGCAACGGCTCGCTCATGCGGGCCTTGCCGCTGGCACTGGTCGGGCGCGACCTCGATGCGGCGCAACTCATCGATTGGGCCCACCGCGCCTCGCGGATCACCCACGGCCACGCCATATCGCAGGTGGCCTGCGCTCTCTACGTCCTGGTCGCGCGCGAGCTGATGCACTCCGCGGCGGAACCCGGTGCCGGCGATCGCGGGGCCGCGCTGACCGTCGCATCGGCCACGCTTCGCGAGCAGTACGAATCGGCGGGCGGAGACGGGCGCCCCAGTCTCCCGGCCGCTCTCGGCCTCATCGAGGGGTGGACCGAGCGCCATGGCCGCGGGTATGTCGTGGACAGCTTCTGGTCGGCCTGGGATGCCTTTGCGGGGGCCTCGTCCTACCGGGACGCCATCGAGCGCGCTGTCCGCTACGGGCACGACACCGACACCACCGCCTGCATCGCCGGTGGACTGGCCGGCATCTACTGGGGCCTGGAGGGCATTCCCCGGGAATGGCTCGAGAGGATGCGTGGAAGGGAGATCGCGGAGCCGCTCGTCGCCCGGCTCGTCGAGTCGGCAGGCTGGCGGACCTCGCACTTCCACCTCATCCGGGTCGACTGGGTGGACCTTGCGCGGGTACCCGGCATGGCCTCCTGGCCGGGCCGTCTGGGGATGACGTTCCTGCCCGGCAAGCGCTACGTGGGATGGACGGGCGATCACTGGCGCGATCTCGAGGCCGATGCTCGCCGCCTGCGGGAGCACTGGGGGATCGACGCGCTGCTGCTGCTCGTCGAGGACCACGAGCTCGAGATGACCGGTGTCCCGGACATCGTCGGGACGATGGAGCGCCACGACATCGAGGTCCTACGTCACCCCGTGCGCGACCTGAACGTGCCCGCCGACCCGCTCGCCTACCGCGCAACACTCGACCGTGTCCGCCAGCGCGTTCGCGGGGGCCAGTCCGTCGTCGTCGCCTGCCGCGGCGGTCTCGGCCGGACCGGAACGGCTGTCGGGTGCATCCTCCGCGAAGGCGGCCTGTCCGGCCCGGACGCGGTCCGCCTCACTCGGGAGGCGCGCCGGAACACCATCGAGCGCGGCACGCAGGTGGTGTTCGTCGAGTCGTGGGAGCCGTCGCCCGGGTGAGGTGAACGGCCGGACCAGGGCCGGAACGCCTCAGGGCGCGTCATGGATGCGAGTCAGGCTCGAACGGCCGGCTCGCGCTCGCTGAAGCACAACATGTGATAACGACCCGCGGGACCGAGCACTGCCTGCAGGCCGCGGGCGAAGCGGAGTCGCTCGCGATCGCCGAGCGTATGGACGAAGCCGCAACCGATCACCGTGTCGAACGTCCGGCCGAGCGCAGGTGGGCCGCTGAACATTGAGGCTGTTCCGGTGAGGTACGTCCCCTCCGGGTATCCTGAACGGGTGCCACGCTTCTGGACCCTCTTCTGGCCACGCTGGTACCGCGCCCTTCGACTTCGCCGATCCCTTGCTGCACTGCTGGCTGCGGAACGCCCGGCTCGGCAACGTCGTCGAGCTGACGGTGACCGGCCGCCGCTCGGGTCTGCCGCGGACCGTCCTGCTCGGGCTGCTCACCGTGGGTGGCGCGGCGTACCTCGGCCACCCCGACGTCACCTGCCCCTGGACCCTGAACCTCGAGGCGTCGGGCGAGGGATCTCTCCTCCGACCAGGCGCTCCGGCTCAGCGCGTCCGTGCCGAGAGGCTGGCGCCGGGGCCTGAGCGTGAGCGAGTGATCCGCGCAACGTTCCGGCAGCACCCGTTCCCCGGGAACGTGCTGTACTGGCTGGCCCGACACCATGTCAGCCGGGTCGGCGTGTTCTTCCGTCTCCATGCGTCCGGTCCGGGGGAATGATGATGGACGGATACTCGAACGACCCGCCGCCGCTCGGCAGCGGCCCAGGCAACGGAGCCGGTGGCGTTCGGCCGAGCAGCGTGCCCACCGGTCCACTCGGCCCGGCCGACGACCGCGGCGGCGAGCCCGCGCCGCCGCCGCGCGCTCTCGTCGGCTTCCTCACCGTCCTGGTGCCGGGCCTGGGCCACGCTGCTGCCGGCCGGATCGCGGCGGCCGTCCTCTTCTTCCTTCCCGTGCTCATCGCCGGCGGGATCCTGGTCGCGGCGGCGCTGACCGAGGGCGGGATCCGTGCGGCCGTGACCCTGGCCAACCCGACGGTCCTCGCCGGACTGCTGGCGCTCCAGGCCGCCCTGCTCGGCTGGCGGCTCCTTGCTCTCGGCTCGAGCCTGGTCGACCCGAGGTGGCCGCCCCTCCGGATGCGCGACGCTCCCCTCGTCATCGTCCTCGCACTCCTGGTCATCGTTCCCCAGGTCGGGGCCGGCTACGTCACCAACGTCGCTCGCGAGACATCCCAGACGGTCTTCCGCCCGACCGACGGGGCCACCGTCTGGGAGCCGCAGTCACCATCACCCGCGTCGACGACGGCACCTTCGGTGTCGCTCGCGCCCGGGTCGACACCGTCGCCCACGGTTTCCCCGACACCCGTCCCGACGCCGATCCCGCCGCTCCTGCAGCGGCGCACCACCGTTCTCCTGCTCGGCGTGGATTCCGAACCGGGACGCTCGACGCTCCTGACGGACACCATGATCGTGGCTTCGCTCGACCCGGTAGCCAAGACAGTGTCGATGGTGTCGATCCCCCGCGACACCGTGGATGTCCCGCTCCCGGGCGGGTCCATCTTCCGGTCGAAGCTCAACAGCCTGTACGCGTACGCACGGCGCAACCCGGGCGCGTTCCCGGGCTCGAGCGGGGAGGGGACGGATGTCCTCGCGGCGGCGATCAGCGAGCTGCTGAAGGTCAAGATCGACTACTACGCGGTCGTCAACCTGCCGGGGTTCGTGAAGCTCGTCGACAGCGTCGGCGGGGTGGATGTCAACCCCGATCACGCGTTCTGCGACAACGGCTACCACGACTTCGGGGTCTGGGGCTTCGGCATCGGCGCCGGGCCTCACCACCTCGATGGCGCACATGCGCTTGCGTATGCGCGCATCCGCAAGGCGGCCGGCGAGAGCGACTTCACGCGCGCCGACCGCCAGCAGGAGATCCTGGTCTCGATGAAGGATGCCATCGTGCACGGCGGCTTCCTGGGTGACCCGGTCGGCTTCCTCAAGGCGCTGGGGGACACGATCGAGACGAACGTCCCTGCGGACATCCTTCCGGACCTCGCGGGGCTCGCCACGGAGATCGGTCGCGACCGCGTGTACCGCTCGGTGATCAGCTACGGGCTCGTGCACAGCGGTGGTGCCGGAGATCCGCGCGGATCGATCATGATCCCGAACGTCCCGGGGATTCGAGCGCTGTCCGCGCGGCTGTTCACGAAGGCCGGCGTGATCCCGACGGTGGGCGGCAGCAGCGCGGCCGCAGCGTCGCCGCGGGGAAGCGTGGCCCCAGGGGGCAGCGGCGCGGCCCTCGGCGGCCACCCCGAAGCCGACTCCGCGCCGGACCACCGGCCCGGACCCCTACTGCCCCTTCCGTCGATTCGTGCCGGCACCGGCCGTGCCAGCCGACCGCCCGGCCGACGGCAAAGCCGACACCAGTCCGCACCGCCGCGCCGTCGGAGACGCCGCCAGGCTCGGTCCCACCGGCGCCGTGGGAGACGCCGGCCTCGACGCCGACAGCCCCGCCGCCGACGGCCCCGCCGCCGACGGCCCCGCCGCCGACGGCCCCGCCCCCCACCGCACCACCGCCGACGGCCCCGCCAGCCACGCCGCCACCGTCGGCGCCCGAGCCGACGCCGCCGCCGGCGTCACCGTGACGCCAGCGGACGCCCCGCCCCGGTGACGGGGACCCTGCCGGGCCGCGACGGGCTACGATTGCGGCGTCGGTTTCCTCGTCGCCTGGTGGATCGATGAAACGCCTCCTTGTCCCGGTCGCGCTTCTCGCGCTCCTTCTCGTGCCGGCGTTCCACGCCCCGCCGGTTGCGCTGGCCGCCGACATCCCCCGCCTGTCGGGGACGATCACCGATCGGACCGGCGAGCTCGACCGCAACGATCCGAGGATCCAGGGGGCCCTCGACCGCCTGCAGCGCGACCACGGGATCCAGCTGTTCGTTCTCTTCGTCGACAGCACCGACGACCTCAGCGTCACGGACTACGCCACCGAGGTCGCCGCACGCAACTCGCTCGGGGTGAACGACGCTCTCCTCGTGGTGGCGCTCCAGGACCGGACCGACGCGCTGTGGCTGAGCGACGGGCTCGACAACATCACCAACAGCGAGGTCGACCGGGTCATCGCCAGCGAGGTCGAGCCGCGGCTGGGGGACGGGGACTACGCGGGGGCGGTCGCGGCAGCGGCCGACGGTCTCGGCGCCGCCGCGGGCCCCGGCACCGGCTTCACGATGCCGCCCGTCGCCACCCCGGCGCCCACGCAGGCCCAGGGCGGGGGCTCCGGCGGGACGGGATCCGGCGGCTCCGGTTCCGGCGGCGTCTCGACGGTCCTCGTGATCGTCATCGTCGTGATCGCCCTGGTCGTCGCCTACGTCCTCTTCGTCCGGTTCATGCGCCGGCGGCGCGGGGGGCTCTCCGCCGAGGAGCGCGACCGGCACACCGGCGACCTGGCGAAAGAGGCGAACCGCCAGCTCATTGACACCGACGATGCCATCAAGGACGCCAACCAGGAACTGGGCTTTGCCGAGGCGCAGTTCGGCGAGGAGACGGCGAAGCCGTACCGAGAGGCGCTCGACGCCGCTGCCGCAGAGCTGAAGGCGGCCTTCACCATCCGTCAGCAACTCGACGACTCGACGCCCGGAGGACCCGCCGACCCGCGAGCGCATGCTCCGCGAGATCCTGGCGCGCTGTGACCGGGCGAAAGGGCTGGTGGGCGAGCAGGCTGCCCGGGTCGACTCCCTCCGCGACCTCCAGAAGACGGCGCCCGATGTCCTCCAGAAGCTCCCCGAGGAGGCCGCCTCGGTCGAGGCTCGGCTGCCGGCCGCGGACGCGACGAGGTCGCACCTGGAGAGCTACGCGGCGGCGAGCTGGACAGCCGTCAAGGGCAACGTCACGGAGGCTCGGAAGCGGCTCGAGTTCGTGACGGCGGAGACCGGTCGCGGGACGGCGGCGGTGACGGCCGGCGAACTGCAAACGGCCGCCGTGGCGGCGCGCGGCGCACAGGATGCCCTGGCCCAGGCCGGCACCCTCCTCGATTCGGTCGACCGGATGGCAGCGTCGCTTGACCAGGCCCGCGACGCGCTCCCCGGACTCCTGCAGGACACCGAAGCGGACGTGGGTGCCGCCCGCCAGGCGGCGGCCGCCGGGCAGGCCGACCCAGGTGTCGTCACCCGGGTCGCGGAGGCCGAGCGACTGCTCGCTGCAGCGAAGACCGCGGCCGCGGCCGCCGCACCGGACGTGCTGGGCGCGCAGACTGCCGCCACCCAGGCCAACACCGCGGCGAACGAGGCCCTGGCGGGGATCCGCGCGGCGGCGGACCAGCGGACCCGGGAGAAGGCCACGCTCGATGCCCAGATGAGGTCCGCATCGGCGGCCGTGGATCGTGCGGCGGACTACATTCAGACGCGCCGGGGCGGCGTCGGCCAGCAGGCCCGGACGCGACTCGCCGAGGCGCAGCGCCACTGGGAGGAGGCACGGGCCGCGTATGCCGCCGATCCTGCCCGCTCGCTCCAGGAGGCCCGAGAAGCAGAGCGACTGGCCGGGACCGCGTACAGCATCGCCCAGGGCGACTTCGACCAGTACGACCGGGGCGGCCCTCGCGGAGGTGGCGGCGGGGGTGGCTCGGACATCGCCGGCGCGGTCATCGGCTCGATAATCGGAGGCATGATCATGGGGGGCGGCCGCGGCGGCGGCTTCGGCGGCACCTCGTGGGGCTCGCCGGGTCGATCCGGCGGTTTCGGTGGTGGTGGCGGCCGCTCGATCGGCGGCGGGTTCGGCGGCGGTGGCGGTCGGGCTCGCGGCGGGCGGTGGTAACCAGCCGATTCTCCGGCAACGGGTATCGTTGGCAATCGAACCATCTCGTAGCGAGATCTTCTCGTCAGTCGAATCCTGGAAAGCAGGGAAGGAGAGTCAGGTGGCACAGTCCTCGATCCTCGGCCGGGTGGGCCAGCTCCTGCGGGCGAACGTCAACGCACTTCTCGACAGCGCCGAAGATCCGGAGAAGATGCTCGACCAGCTGATCCGCGATTTCACCAACAACATCGCTGAGGCTGAGCAGGCGGTCGCCCAGACCGTCGGCAACCTCCGGCTCGCCGAAGACGACTTCAAGGAGGCCACCGAGACGGCGACCGACTGGGGCGGCAAGGCGGCGGCCGCATCGAGGAAGGCCGATGAGCTGCGCACGGCCGGCAAGGCCGCGGACGCCGACCGGTTCGACGCCCTCGCCAAGACCGCGCTTCGGCGCCAGATCGCCTTCGAGGAGCAGTCAAAGACCCTCGAGACGCAGATCACCCAGCAGACCGCCCTGACCGACCAACTGAAGGACGGCCTGAACAAGCTCCGCATCAGGCGCGAAGAACTGGTCCAGAAGCGCGACGAGCTGGTGAGCCGCGCGAAGATGGCGCAGGCGCAGCTCCAGGTCCAGCAGGCCGTGAAGAGCGTCTCGGTGATGGATCCCACGAGCGACCTGAACCGATTCGAGGAGCGGATCCGTCGCCAGGAGGCGATGGCGCGGGGCATGGCGGAGGTCTCGGCTTCATCGCTCGAGGAGCAGTTCAGCCAGATCGACCACGCCGAGACGGACGTCGAGGTCGAGGCACGGCTCGCCGCCCTCAAGACCGGCGTCTGAGGACCCGCGGCCGGCATGGTCCGGCCCAGCCAGCGCGAACACGGGGTGCGGTCGTCGATCCGGCGGCCGCGCCTTCGTCTCTTCCCCTGTGATCGGTGCGATGCGCCGTCTGCGGGAAAGGTAGAGTTGGGGCCGAACGTTCCGGCCCGGGAAGCGGGTCGAGCCGCTGGAGGGAGCTGCCATGCCGCAGTCGTCACTCGCCAATCTGCGCACGCTGCGCAGCGCGCTGCTGGTCTACGGCGCCATCGGGATCGCGCTGGCCGTCCTCGCGATCGCCATCGCTGTCGGGGCCAGCGCCCGCACGACCGCGTCCGCGCAGGACGTGGACACGAAGATCCAGGCCGTCGCCCGGACCATGGACTCGGCGGCGACCACGCTCGAGAAGGCCTCCAGCCCGATCGGGTCGGCCGGCCAGTCCGTCGGTTCGATCCTCCCGGCGATCGACGGCCTTGCCACCACCTTCGACTCGCTCGAGGTGACTGCCCGCGGCATCGCCCAGCAGATCGGCTCGTTCGAGATCCTCGGCCAGAAGCCGTTGGGGGCGATCGCCGACCCCATCAACAGCCTCGCCGACAACATCGCGCAGGCCGGTGACAGCGTGGCGGGGATCGCGACCCAGATCCGCAACCAGGGCGATGCGCTCCAGGAGACCGGCGACGCGATGGCGAAGCTTGCCGCGGACCTCAGGGACACGGCCGACGTTCTGCGGGGAGGCCTGGTTGGCGACGCCATCAACGCGTTCGCGTGGGTGGTGCTCGTATTCGTGCTCATTGTCGCCCTGTTCTTCGGGTTCACCGCCTTCGGGACGCTCGTCGGGGGGATCTGGCTTCACCGCTGGATTGCATCGGAGTCTCACGCGCTCGTGTCGACCGTGCCGCCTGCGGCCAGTGTTGCACCGCCGGTGGCGCCCGTGGCCCCGCCGCAGCCCGCCGCCGCCCTGCCCGAACCGCCGGCCACGCCCGAGCCGTCGGCCGCGCCGGAGCCGCCGGTCCCGCCGGCCCCGATCGCCGAGCCGGGCCCCGACGCCCCGACGGAGCCGCAGCCTCCGTCGCCGTCCGAGCCGTCTGCCTGAGCGGGCGACCACACCAGCGCCGGCGTTCGAGGGCCATCGCATGGAGGGAGCCGTGTTCCGTTTCGCCGCCCACATCTCCATCCTCTATCGCGACCTGCCGCTGCTGGAGGCTGCGCAGCGCGCGAAGGCGGCGGGCTTCGAGCTGATCGAGATGTGGTGGCCCACGGAGGCCGGACTGGGAGGCTTCGCGGCGCCCGACTTCGCGGACCGGGTCCGCGCCATGGGCCTGACGGGCGAGCTCATCAACTTCTACGCCGGCGACCTGGCAGCCGGCGACCGGGGCCTTGTCGCCGATCCGGCGCAGATCGACGCCTTCCGGGCGCACGTGCCCGAGGCGCTGGAGGTTGCCCGGCGGCTCGGTGCGCGCAAGATCAACGCGTCGGCCGGCAACATCTCGCCCGGCCAGTCGCGGGCCGACGCCATCGACCTGATGGTCGAGAACCTGCGGTTTGCGGCCGATCGCGCCCGTGACGTCGGGATCACCCTCCACCTCGAGGCGCTCAACCATCGTCGAGACGCCGCGATACCTGCTTCCCAACGTCGCGGCGGCGATCGACGCGATGACCCTCATCGACCGCCCGAACGTGCTGCTTCTCGTGGACGTCTACCACGTGGCCATGGCCGGACAGGACCCGGTCGAAGTCATCGAGCGAGCCGGGAAGCGGATCGGCCACGTCCAGGTCGCGGAGTACCCCGGGCGCCACGAGCCGGGCACAGGGACGCTGCAGTGGCCGGAGATCCTGGCGGCGCTGGCGCGCGCCGGCTACCGCGGCTCGATCGGTCTCGAGTTTGCGCCCGCCATCCCGAACCAGCCCGACTTCGGCTTCCTGCCGGGATTCATGGAGCTCTCGGCGCGCCTGGGGGCGTAGTCATCCCAGGCTGAAGTACCCGGGCTCGTTCCCGGCGCGCCACTTGATGTTGCAGCCCATGCTCGGGTACTGCGGTTCCGGCGCGGTCCGGCCGGACAGGGCCGCGTCGAGCGCCGCCCGCAGGTCCCGACCCGTCACCGGGACGTCGTTGCCCGGCCGGCTCCCGTCGAACTGCCCGCGATAGACGAGCGCTCGATCGCGGTCGAAGACGAAGAAGTCCGGCGTGCAGGCGGCGCGGTACGCCTGTGCCACCTCCTGCGTCTCGTCGTAGAGGTAGGGGAAGGTGTAGCCCACGCGGCGCACCTCTTCGGCCATCCGCTCCGGGGCATCGTCGGGGTAGTTGACGATGTCGTTGCTCATGATCCCGGCGGCGCCGACCCCCTTCGCCTGGTACTCCGCGACGACCTCTGCCAGCGTCGCCCGGATGTGCTGGACGTACGGGCAGTGGTTCGAGAGGAACATGACGACCAGGACGTCCGCGTCGGCGAAGTCGACGAGGGCGTGAAGCCGGCCGGCGGGGTCGGGAAGCCGGAAGTCCGGAGCCGGCGTGCCGAGCGGGAGCATCGTCGAGGGAGTGGCGACCATGGTTGACCTCCGGACTGGCGGGTGCGCGGGCCCGGGCCCGGCGGCGGACCGGTATCGGGCGATGTCAGCCGCGAAGTATCCCACGCCAGGTCGGCACCCGGTTCCCGCCTACGGGTAGAGGCCGCGGAGGTGCGTCGCCTCGGCCACGCGCTCGACGGCGGTCGCGTGGGCGGCCAGGCGGGCGTCGACGCCATCCTGTTCGACCCGCTGCCAGACCCTCTCGGCCGCCTGGAGGATGACCCGCCGGAGCCGGGACCGGATCTCGCGGTCGGTCCAGAAGAGCGCCTCGCGGTTCTGCACCCACTCGAAGTAACTGACGATCACGCCCCCGGCATTGCAGAGGATGTCGGGGATCACCAGGACCCCGTTCTGCAACAGGATGGGGTCCGCGTCGGGCGTGGTCGGGCCGTTCGCCCCTTCAGCCAGGATGCGCGCCGTGACCCGGTCGGCGTTGGCGGCGGTGACCTGGCTCTCCAGCGCCGCCAGCACCAGGACGTCGCAGTCGAGAGCGAAGAGATCTTCGTTGGAGAGCGGATCCGTGCCCGGCATGTCCGAGACAGTGCCGCACTCCTCGAGGTGCCGGCGGAGCATCCGCGGGTCGATGCCGTCGGCGCGGTGGACGCCGCCGCCGACGTCGGTCACGGCAACAACCCGTGCACCCGCGTCCGCCAAGAGGCGCGCCGCGGCCTCGCCGACGTTGCCGAACCCCTGGACGGCCACACGGGCGTCACGCAGGTCGAGCCCGATCCGCCTGGCGGCGTGCTCGATGCAGAACACGACACCCTGGCCGGTGGCGTCCGATCGTCCGCGCGACCCGCCCAGGCCAATTGGCTTGCCGGTGACGACGCCCGGGACCGAGTAGCCACGGTGCATCGAGTAGGTGTCCATGATCCAGGCCATCGTCTGGGCATTGGTCCCGACGTCAGGCGCCGGGATGTCGCAGTCGGGGCCGATGATGGCTTGGAGTTCGGTGGTGAAGCGACGGGTGAGCCGGTTGATCTCGCCGAAGCTCATGGCGCCGGGATCGCAGGTCACGCCGCCTTTGGCGCCCCCGAACGGGACCTCGACGAGGGCGCACTTCCACGTCATCCACATGGCCAGGGCGCGAACCTCGTCCAGGTCGGTCGCCGGGTGAAAGCGGATCCCTCCCTTCGCGGGGCCGCGGCTGGTGTTGTGGTGGACGCGGTAGCCCGTGAAGACCCGGAAGTCGCCGTCATCCAGCTCCACTGGGAAGTGAACCGTCCACTCGCGCTGTGAGACACGCAGCAGCGCGCGCATCCCGCGCTCCAGTTGGACGTGGTCGGCGGCGCGGTCGAACTGCGAGAGCGCAGCGTCGAGCGCCGAGGGCACGGGCACCGCGGTACGCGCGGCAACGGAGGGCCGGGCCGGGGCGGTGGGTGCCGAAATCGCGGGGAAATGCGGGTCCAAGGTTGTCTCCTGTCGACCTGCCGGGTCGTGTGGTGCCTCGGAACCGGGAGGGCGCCTGCACAGCGGCCACGTCCCGAAGCCGTCGCCCATCAGCGTCTGACACGAACACGAAGGAAGCCATGGACGCGGATGAAAGCTCCGTGAAACCGGCGGTCGGCCGCTGGACCCCGCGCCCGGCCTGCCAGCGTTCATGAAGTTTTCCGGTACGTTCCCGGGTCGGTTCAGGGACGCCAGATATGGTGGCTCCGCGGCGCGCCGCGCCGGCCACGACCATGGAGATGGGCATGTCAAGCGATCCGACCGCCAAGCCTGCAGCCAGCCGATGGACCTGCGCCAACTGCAACGCGCCTTTCGCGTGGGCTCCGGTGGTGTTCCTCGGCTTGCCGTTCTGTTGCTCGGGGTGCGCCGCCAGCGGCCCGTGCATGTGCACGTACGAAGTGGCCGAGCGGTCGCGCGCCGTCCTCGGTGCCGCGGTCGGCTCCCGTGACGTGGGACCGCGCCCGCCCGTGCCGATGGCCGCCGATATCCGCGCTCGCCTGGCCCGCGACGTCGAGCACTTGTCTGCGCTCGTCGCCCGCGCCGGTCGCCCGGCGCGTGAAGCAGGCGGGAAGGGAGCGACAGGAGGCGCGCGGACCCCCCGGGGCGCCACTGGCGAGGGCCTGGCCGAGCGCGTCGAGCGACTCCTCGTGCTGGAGGACATCCTCGCCCGTGCGCGCGTGCCGGAACTCGACGGGCAGGCCGTGGTCGGAAGCCGGGTCAAGGTATACGATGGCGGCGACCGGATCCTGACCTACCGGATTGTTCTGCCCCAGGATGCGGATCCGGGGTCGGGCAGGATTGCACCGGACTCCCCAATGGGCCGGGCACTCCTTGGCGCCCAGGCCGGCGATGCCGTGGAGGTGCTGATGTCGGGCGTGGCCCGGACCCTCTTGCTGGTGGACGTTCGCTACCGGGAGGAGGCCGTCGCGGAGGCGCCGGGCTCGCGCGCGCTGGCAGGCCCGGAGCGGGAGGCCCGCGTCGTCGCCAGCTTGCCCTCGCGCGCCTGATCCGTGGTCAGCGATCCTGCGCCTCGGAACAGCGCCGCCGATCCGCCTGAAACGGACGGGTTGTCCGCCGCCCCGGCGCCGGACAACCCGCTCACGATCGCGGCCCTCGGTCTCCTCGACTCCCGCGCCACGGCCGCTGACCTCGTGGAGCGGTTCCGGGTGCTCGGGGCGGAGGTCGCAGACAATCGCGCCACGGAGACGCTCGAGAGGCTCGTCGGGCTGGGGCTCGCCCGAGTTGCCAGCCCACTCGGGGAGCGCCGGGTCTACGTGCGAACGAGCCTGGGACGGCGGTTCGCAACGGGATGGTTCACGTCCCTTCCGGATGTGGCGGCGCGCCTGGAGGAGTTCGAACGGCTACGTTCCGACCTGATTTCCAGCATCGCTCACCAGCTCCGTACACCGCTGACTGCTGTTCGCACGTGCGTGGGGCTGCTTACCGACCCCGCCTTGGAACCGGACCTGGAGGAGCGGCACAGGCTGCTCGAGACCCTGGCCCGGAACGCCGAGCTCATGCAACGGGTCGTCGCCGATGTGCTCGACCTGACCCGCTACCGCGCCGGGCAGATCCCGCTCCAGTCGCGCCGGTTCGACGCTCGCAAACTGGCGCGGGAGGTGTCGACCGCGCTTCTTCCACTGGCCGAGTCCCACCGCCAATCGATCGAGCTCGACCTGCCGGCGGATCCGGTCTGGGTCTTTGGCGATCACCGTCGGCTGGAGCAGGCGCTCCTCAACCTCCTGTCGAACGCGCAGAAGTTCTCGCCCGACGGGCGGCCGCTCAGGATCGAGGTGACGAGCCCGGACGGCCTCGTCCGATGGACGGTGGCCGACCAGGGCCCCGGCGTCCCCGTCCATGAACAGCCCCTCCTGTTCGAACGGTTCTTCGTGGGCGGGCACGAGGAAACGCAAGCGCACGGAGGGGCGGGCCTCGGCCTTCCCCTCGCCCTCGCGATCGCCCAGGCCCACGGGGGAACTGTGGAGGTGGACAGTGCAGTGGGCTGCGGCAGCCGGTTCACCCTGGCCGTGCCCGCGGTCGGCCCCGGCGAACTCAGCGACCAGTGAGGATCCTCGTCGTCGACGACGCACCCGATGTCGTCGAGGCCATCCGCATCGGTCTGCGCCTGAACTGGCGCGAGATCGATGTTCTCGAGACGGGTACCGGAGCCGGGGCCCTCGACAGCATCGAGCAGGGAAACCCCGACCTTGTTCTTCTCGACGTCGGATTGCCGGACATGGATGGCTTCAGCGTGCTGTCGGAGATCCGGGCGTTCTCCGATGTGCCGGTCATCATGCTGACGGCCCGAGACGACGCCATGGACAAGGTCAAGGGCCTGGAGCTCGGGGCCGACGACTACGTGACCAAGCCGTTCAATCACCTGGAGCTTCTCGCCCGCATCCGTGCCGTGCTCCGACGGCTCGACATGCCGCTGCCGTCAAGCCGTGTGCCGTCGTTCGTCAGCGGTGACCTCGAGGTCGATTTCGCCACCCAGGAGGTGCGCCTGCGGGGCGAGCGGATCCCGTTCACGCCGACGGAGTACAAGCTTCTCTACCACCTTGTCCGCAACGCCGGCCACGTGCTCCCGCACGAGACCCTGCTGGCCAAGGTGTGGGGGCGGGAGTACGTGGACGAAGTCGACTACCTGCGGGTCTACGTGCGACGGATCCGTGACAAGCTCGGCGACGATCCGGATGAGCCGCTCTACATCCGCACTGAGCGCGGTGTCGGCTACCGGTTCGTCGGTCTGCCGTAGGGCGCCGCGGATCTGGCACCGGTCCGAGGTGGTTCTGCCACCGAGGGTGCACAATCGGGGGGTGAGCGGCCTCATCGGCCCGGTCGTCCCGACGCGCTACTGGCACGTTCTGGATGATGGGCGGGTCCAGTGCGATCTCTGTCCCCGCGAGTGCCGCCTCCACGAGGGCCAGCGGGGTCTCTGTTTCGTACGAGCTCGACAGGGCGACCAGCTCGTCCTCACCACGTACGGTCGGTCGAGCGGATTCTGCGTCGATCCGATCGAGAAGAAGCCGCTCAACCACTTCCTGCCGGGGTCGTCGATCCTGTCCTTCGGCACGGCGGGCTGCAATCTGGCCTGCCGCTTCTGCCAGAACTGGGACATCTCGAAATCGCGCGAGACGGACACGCTGGCCGACGAGGCCTCGCCGGAGGCGATCGCCGACGCGGCGAAGCGGCTCGGGTGCGCCAGCGTCGCCTTCACCTACAACGACCCGGTGATCTTCCTCGAGTACGCCGTCGACGTGGCCCGGGCCTGCCACGCGCTCGGCATTCGCGCCGTGGCGGTCACGGCGGGGTACATCAACCCCGAGCCCCGGGCGGAGTTCTTCGCCCACATGGACGCCGCGAACGTCGACCTCAAGGGCTTCACCGAGGGTTTCTACGCCGAGCTGTGCGCAGGGCACCTCGAGCCGGTGCTCGACACGCTTCGCTACCTCGTGCACGAGACTGGAGTCTGGGTCGAGATCACGACCCTTCTCATCCCGGGGCACAACGACTCGGAGCAGGAGATCGACGAGCTGACCCGGTGGGTGGCGACGGAGCTGGGCCCCGACGTGCCGCTCCACTTCACCGCCTTCCATCCCGACTACCGCATGCTCGATACTCCGGGCACGCCGCCGGCCACCCTCGCCCGCGCCCGCGAGACCGCCCTCCGCAACGGCGTCCGCCACGTCTACACGGGCAACGTGCACGACGCGCGGGGGCAGAGCACGTTCTGCCACTCGTGCGGAGCGCTTGTCATCGAGCGGGACTGGTACGAGCTGGGGGCGTACCGGGTGACCGCCGAGGGGCGCTGCGAGGCGTGCGGGGTCGCTCTCCCGGGCGTTTTCGGGGAGCGTGCAGGGTCATGGGGGTCCAAGCGGATGCCCGTTCGGATCGCGCGGAGCTGAGCGGCCGTCTCGCGGCCGGAGCGGGAGGGGAGCGAGTGACGGACGAGGCGTGGGTGGCGCTCCTCGGCGCGGACCCCCGCTCGTGGCTGCTCGCGTCCGACGAGCCCGCCGCCCGCTGGATTGCGCTGACGGAGGTGCTGGGTCGGCCGGCGGACGATCCCGACGCGGCCGCGGCACGTGCCGCCGTCCTGGCCGATCCCGATACCGGCGATCTCGTTGGCCGGCTGCCCGACTGGGAAGCGGACAACCACCTGTCCGGTCACGATAGCCCGGCCTTCGCCCCGAACATCCTGGGTCTGCTCGCCGACATGGGCGTCCGCGGCGGAGACAACGCGCGCATCGAGCGTCTGCTCGACATCATGCTCGAGCACCAGGGTGAGGATGGCCGGTTCCGGTCGTACGGATCGAGCCGGGTGAGCCGCGAGCCGGTCTGGGGGGCGCTCCTCTGCGACACCCATGCGATCACGGAGGCGCTCGTGCGCTACGGCCGCGCGGACGACCCGCGCACCCGGCGGGCGCTCGACCGCATGGTCGTTGACCTGGCGGCCACCCGGCAGGGACCGGCATGGCCGTGCGTGCCCTGGCAGGGGTTCCGCGGGCCGGGCCGGAAGGACGAGGCCTGTCTGCAGGTGACGCACGAGGCGCTGCGGACGTTCGCCCGCCTGGCGGAGACGGACCGGCCGCCGGGATTCCTCGACGCGGCTCGGACGACCCTGCGCGCATGGCGGGCCCGGGGCGAAGAGCGGCCGTACATGTTCGGCCACGGTGTCGCCTTCAAGACAGTCAAGTGGCCGCCGTTCTGGTACGGGATCCTCAACGCGCTCGACACGCTCGGCCGCTACCCGGCGCTCTGGCGCGGACCGGACGCCTACCCCGAGGACCGCGCCGCGCTGGCCGAGCTGGTGGCCTGCCTCGTTGCCTACAACGTGGATGCCGACGGCATGGTCACGCCCCGCTCCTGCTACCGGGGCTTCGAGGCACACTCGTTCGGCCAGAAGAAGCTGCCCTCGCCCTATCGCGACGGCGCGGGTGCTGGCGGTGCTGTGCCGGTTCGACGACCTCGCGGCCGAGGCTCGCGACGTGGACGTCCTTGCGCTATCCAGTTCGAAGGGAGGGACCGGCCGACCGCAGCCGCCGAAGGCCCGCCGCTGACCGCCCTGGGCCGTCAGCCGGCCGGCGCCCCGCCGCCGTCCCTTCGCCCCGGCCGAATCGCTGGCATCAGTATTCCCGTGCCATCAGGGGCCGTTCGGCCGCCGGGAGGACGCTTGGGGCGGGTGCCCCGTCCCAGTGACACGGGTGGCGAGCGTCGCGGAGCATCCTGCGGTCACCGGGACTGCCTCGGACGACCGGATCGGCCCGGAAGCCCAACGGAAACCACGCGACAACCCCAGGAATACTGATGCGGGCAGTACGAGCGTGGGGAAGGCACCTTCTGCGCTCGCGGGAGGGACGGCGTCACGTCTGCTCGGCGGCGAAGGCGCGACGTCCGCGTTGCGGCGTCGGGGATTGGAGCGGGAGGCTCGGGCTCCCCTAGCCGTGCTTGGAGCGGTGGACCTCGTATAGCTCGTCGCGCTGATCCGTGTGGGGGTGGGCCGCACCTGCGTGCTGCCCGGGGACCGGCTTCATGAGGTAGACGGCGAACAGCGCGATGGGGCCCGTGAGGATGCCGAGGATGGCCCACACCCAGACCCTTCGGCCGCGCTTCTGGGCAGTCGTCGCGGCCAGGTAGGCGCAGACGCCCCAGACGACCAAGCCGAGGATCAGGCCACCGCCGTAGAAGAAGATTTCCATGGTGCGAGAGTGTAGCGGCAACCGGCGGTCCACGGGCACCGTTGTCCACGGGCACCGGAAGTCGGCGGGGACCGCCAGAGTCGCGGCCTACAATGCGGGCGATCGCAGCCCCGCGCGCCTCTTCACGGCACCGCGCGCCCGCAGCCGGGAGTCTCCATGACCGCCGCCATCCTTGCCCTTCTCATCGCCACGGCGCCGTTCGGCCTGGAGCCCGTCGGCCCGTGGCAGGAAGGAACCGCGACTTGGTACTGCCTGCCCGAGCGGTCCACCTGCACGGCGGGCTACCCGGCCGAGGGCATGTTCGCCGCGCTGTCGCCGGACTTCGGGATCGCTGCCGGGGCCCGGGTCGAGGTGTGCCGGGGTGACCGCTGCGTCGCTGTGCGGGCCATCGACGAGTGCTCCGAGTGCGGACGGAACGTCGACCTCTATGCGAGTGCGTTCCGGAAGCTCGCGTCACTCGGCGCCGGTCGCATCGACGTCACGCTGCGCGCGATGCAGCCGGGAGTGTTCGGCGAGCTGGCCGTGGCCAAGGGCCACCGGGCCCGCGGTACGTCCCCGTACCGGGCCACCGGCACGTTCATCGTCACGAAGGGCGAGTACGTGACGATCCGGGTGGACGTCGGCCCGGAACTTGCCGGGCGGCCCATCGAGTTCTGGCAGCGCAACGGGAAGAGCGGGGAGTGGGTGCGCCGGACGATTGGGCGTGTCGATGCTGCGGGCTTCGTGTACTGGTCCACCCGGCCACCCATGCTGCGCGGAACGGGGTTCGCGCGCTACGTCTACTACCGCGCCCGGTTCGGAGAGACCAACACCATCGACGAGGCCTGGTCGGCCGACATCGGGCGTGTCGTGGTCGTCCCGCCGAAGGGGTAGCGGCCCGCCGAAGGGGTGGCGGCGGCCCTCAGCCCAGCTTGTAGCCGAACCGCCGGAGCATCGCCACCCGGTCGGCCACGTCGGCCTCCGTCTCGACCCCCAACGGCGAGCCCCCGTCCACCACGCCCAGGATGGCCCGCCCCTGCCCGGTCTCGGCCAGGATCACCTCGACCGGGTTCGCCGTCGCGCAGAAGATCCGGCACACCTCCGGGACCATCTTGACCGCGTTCAGGACGTTGATCGGGAAACCGTCCCGGAGGAAGACGATGAACGAGTGGCCGGCGCCGATCGCCTGCGCGTTCCGGACGGCGAGCGCGACGAGTTCCTCGTCGTTGCCCGACGCGCGCACGAGCCGCGGTCCGGAGGATTCGCAGAACGCCAGCCCGAACCGCAGCGCGGGCGAGGACCCCGCCAGCGCCTCGTGAAGGTCCTCGACCGTCTTGATGAAGTGCGATTGCCCGAGGATGAAGTTCAGATCCTCGGGCTTCTCGACCTGCACGACGCGCATCTCCATCGTGACCTCCGCATTCCTCTCGTTCGATTCATTTGATCCGTGTGCCGTGAGCGCAACGACTATGCCACCAGCCGTGGCGGCCCGGCGCTGCGAGAATGCACACATGCTTGAGAGACCCACCCCCGGAGCGGCGCCACCCTCCCCCCGAGTGTCGCTTGCCCTGGTCATTCACAACCACCAGCCGGTGGGCAACTTCGGCTGGGTGATCGCGCGCAACTACGAGCTGGCCTACGAGCCCATGGTGGCGGCCCTCGAACGGCACCCCGCGGTCCGCCTGTCCCTGCACTACACGGGACCGCTGCTGGAGTGGTTGCGTGCGGAGCGGCCGGAGTTCCTGGCTCGGCTTCGCGCCCTGGTCGATCGCGGCCAGGTCGAGATCCTGGGCGGCGGCTACTACGAGCCGGTGCTGGCGTCTCTGCCTGAGGCCGACCGGGTCGGCCAGCTGCGCCGCACCGTGGACGAGCTGGCGGCGCAGTTCGGCCGGCGCCCCCGCGGCGCCTGGCTGGCGGAACGCGTCTGGGAGCCGGATGTGCCGACATCCCTCGTGGCGGCCGGGTACGAATGGACGGTCCTTGACGACGCCCACTTCCGGGCGGCCTCGATCCCGGAGGGAGCGCTCTGGGGCGCCTACACGACCGACGACCAGGGCAGGCGCATCTCGGTGTTCGCCAGCGAGCAGGGCCTGCGCTACCGGATTCCCTGGGGCGACGTGGGCGACGTCGTCCGCTACCTGCGCGCCCATGCCACCGAGGACGGCTCGAGGCTCGGCCTGATGGGCGACGACGGCGAGAAGTTCGGTGCGTGGCCGGGGACGTGGGACCGCTGCTGGGGCGAGGGCGCGTGGGTCGACCGGTTCTTCGACGAGCTCGAGGACAACGCGGCGTGGCTGTCAACCACGACGCCGACGGCCTGGCTGGACCGCCAGCCGCCGGTGGGCCGGGTGTACGTGCCCACCGGCTCGTACGCGGAGATGGGTGAGTGGGCGCTGCCCGCCGACGAGGGTCACGTCTTCACCGGGCTGCTGCACGCGGCGGTTGCCGAGAACCGCCCCGAAGCGCGCTGGTTGCGCGGCGGCTTCTGGCGCAACTTCCAGGCGAAATACCGGGAGATCAACGACCTGCACAAGCAGATGCTGAGGGTCTCCGCGAAGGTCGCCGCGATGGAGCCGGGGCCACAACGAGAGCGAGCGCTCGACCACCTCTACCAGGGGCAATCCAACGACTGCTACTGGCACGGCATCTTCGGCGGCATCTACATCAGCCACATGCGGCTGGCCACCTACGCCCATCTCATCGCCGCGGAAGACGCTGCCGACCGAGCCGCGCGGGCCGCGGGCATGGCCGTGGACGGCGCCGTGCTGCGCGACGTCGACCTTGATGGTGTCGACGAGATCGTCCTCTCGTCGCCGGGCCAGGTGGTGACGTTGGAGCTGGCGGAGGGCGGCGGCATCGGGTCATGGGACATCCGAGCTGCGCGCCACGCGCTGACGGCAGTGCTCCGCCGTCGCCGCGAGGCGTACCACGAACGCCTCGTCGCCTTCGAGTCGGCCGGGGAAGCCGGCGAGCCCGGGACGACAGCGTCGATCCACGAGCTGGTCCGGACCCGTGAGCCCGGCCTGTCGCGACGGCTGCACTACGACGGGTACGAACGCCGCTCCGGGCTGGTCCACCTGCTGGCGCCCGACACCGACCCCGGAGTCGTTCGCGGACGCGACGTTCACCGAGCTGGGCGATTTCGTTACCGGGCCGTACCGGCTGGAGGCGCTGGCGGACTCGGAGGCGGTACTCGCCCGCGACGGGAACGTGGAGACGCCGGGCGGCCCACGGCCGCTCCGGGTCACGAAGGTCGTGCGCTTCGACGGCGAGCGGCTGCAACCCGAGCTCGGGCTCGAGGTGACCGTGGCCAACACCGGTGAGGGCGAGATCGAGGCGCTGCTGGCCGTGGAGTGGGCCACGACCCTGCTCGGGGGTGGTGGCAACCCGGACGCGTACTACCTGGTGGAGGGCTCGCGGCTCGCGCACGACTCGACAGGCCGCCGCGAGGCGCTCACCAGCATCGTCGCCGGCAACGACGCCCTCGGCCTGCGGGTGACGACAACCGTCACGCCGGCGGCGGAGACCTGGTGGTACTCGATCGACACGGTCTCGCTGTCGGAGGACGGCTTCGAGCGGACGCACCAGGGCAGCTGCCTGGCCTTCGCCTGGCCGCTCCTGCTCGCCCCCGGCGAACGCCTCACCGTCGCCATGAACAGCGCGGTGTCGGTCGACCGGGACCTTGCGGAGGAGGAGGGCCTGTAGGCTCCGGAGGAGCGCCAGCCTAGGTCGGCGAGCCGCCCTCGCTGTCGGCCGGAAGCAGTTTGCCACGCACCCAGGCGCCGCGGATCATCCCGGGGTGCGTCCGGAACATGAGGCGGCTCACGATCTCGACGGGCTTGTCGCCCACGCCCGCGCCGGGAAGCGGAGCCGTCAGCGATGGATCGACGGCGATGAGGTCCGCTTCCTTGCCTTCCTCCAGGGAACCGATGGTGTCGCCCAGCCCGAGGGCCCGTGCGCCTTCGATGGTCCCCAGTCGGAGCCAGGCAAGCGGATCGAGGATCTCGCGCGGGTCATGGCCCAGCGCCTGGCGCGCATGCTGTGCGTACGCGCCCACGCGCATGACCTCGAAGATGGACGGGTCGGGGCCGCCGGAGACGTCCGAGCCGAGCCCGACGACGATCCCTGCGCCGAGGTAGCGACCGAGGGGCATGACTCCGCTCGGCAGGAAGAGGTTCGAGGCGGGACAGTGCGCAACGGCGGCCCCGCTCTCTGCAAGACGGGCGACCTCCCGCCTCGACAGGTGGATGGCGTGGGCGAAGAGCATGTGCGGTCCGAGTTCGCCGGCCTGTTCGTAGACGTCGAGGTAGTCCTGGGCCTCGGGGAAGATGAGCCGGACCTGGTCGATCTCGCGCGGGTCCTCGGAGAGGTGCGTTTGCCAGTGCGCCCCGGCCTCCACGGCAAGGCGGATCGATTCCCGGAGCAGGTCGGGCGAGCAGCTCAGCGCGAAGCGTGGCGTGAACGCGTAGCGAAGTCGACCGCCATCCCGGCCGTGCCAGCGGGCGCACAGCTCGGACGACGCGCTCAGCCCGCGCCGCATGGCGGCGGTCGAGTGGCGGCCGGCCTCGTCTGCCGGTGACCGGTCCATGAGCACGAGGCCCAGCACGGACCGCATCCCGTGGGCCTCGGCGGCGCGGAACACGGCGTCCGTCGCCTCCGGGTTATCGGTCACGTAGCCGACCAGGGTCGTCGTGCCGGCCCGGGCGAACGCTCGGAGGGCGAGCGGCGCGGTGCGCTCCGCCGTCGCCTCGTCGAAGCGCCGCTCGAGCGGGAACGTGTACTGCTCGAGCCAGGTCAGGAGATCGAGGCCTGCGCCCACGCCGGCGTTGGGGAGCTGCGGGATGTGCGCATGCAGGTCCACGAGCCCGGGCACTACGAGCCAGGGGCGCAGGTCGCAGACGGAGGGCGGGGCGGGACCGTTCACGCCGCCCGGCGTGGCGCCTTCAGGCTCGGCGCTGCCGCTCCATGGCCCGATGCGCGCGATTCGCCCCGCCTCGTCGACGTCGATGACCCCGTCCGCGATCCACCTGATGCCGCCGGCTGCCAGCGGCGTGAGGACCCGCGCCCGCAACCGGAAGGGCGGACAGACAGGGAGCGCGTCGGTCGGGAGCGTGCCAGCCGGGAGCGTGCCGCCCGGGGGCGGGCCGGCCTGGACCGGCGGCACGGGGGCATGCAGGGACGGCAGATCCTCGTCCCGCGCCATTGGCGTGCACCTCCCGGCCGTGGAAGGCCGCTGGTCGGATACTGTCGTGGCCGCCAGCCCGGAATCTAGCCTCCCGAGACGCATGGTCGCCTGTGCTATTCGGCCTGACGTAAGCTGAGGGGGTCCGGGTGGACAGTGCCGGCCGCCGGGCACACGGCTGGAGGTGCGCGCGATGCAACGACTTGGACTGGAACGCGAGCTGGTCGACGCCGGCGTCTACGGGCGGACGGTGCAGCGGTTCCGCGAGGCGCGGATCGGCATGCCCACGTTCGCCGAGCTGGCCGATCCCGACCTGATCCCGAGCGAGGTGGCGACCGGCCTGGTCGGGGTGGACCCCGACGCGCCCGATCCGCGCAACCTCTTTCGCGTGCACTGGCACAACGGCCCCGACCGGAAAGGCCGAGTCCGGCTCCCGGAGCACCTCGTCCTGCCGAAGTCGCTCACGGGGGTCGATGCGCCGATCGTCATCGCCCTTGGCGACCGCTTCCCCATGATCGCCGCCCACAAGGTCCTGGCGGCCTACGGCTGTCTCGCGCCCCGGATCATCACCGGGCAATTCGACCCCACCACGCACCGCGCCGTCTGGCCCTCCACCGGCAACTACTGCCGGGGCGGGGTGGCCATCTCACGGATCATGGGCTGCCGGGGCGTGGCGGTGCTGCCCGAGGGGATGAGCCGGGAGCGATTCGCCTGGCTGGAGGGCTGGGTGGCCGACCCGGCCGACATCATCCGTACGCCGGGCACGGAGAGCAACGTCAAGGAGATCTACGACAAGTGCGCCGAGCTCGAGCAAGACCCGGCGAACGTCATCTTCAACCAGTTCTCCGAGTTCGGAAACCACCTCGTCCACTACCTGGTGACCGGGCGGGCCCTCGAACGGGTCTTCGAATGGCTCCTCGAGAGCCGGCCGGAGCTGCGGCTGGCCGCCTTCACCTCCTCCACCGGGTCTGCGGGGACGATCGGGGCGGGTGACTACCTCAAGGAGCGCCACGGCACGCGGATCGTGGCCGGCGAGGCGCTGGAATGCCCGACCATGCTCCGCAACGGCTTCGGCGAGCACAACATCCAGGGCATCGGCGACAAGCACATCCCGCTCATCCACAACGTCATGAACACGGACCTCGTGGTGGCCATTTCCGACCGCGCCACGGACCGGCTCCTCGTCCTCTTCAACACCGAGATCGGGCGCCGCTACCTGGCCGAGCGGCGGGCCGTGCCCGAGGCGATCCTGGCGGAGCTCCCGGCCCTGGGCATCTCGTCCATCTGCAACATCCTCATGGCGATCAAGACGGCAAAGCAGCTCGACCTCGGCCCGGACGATGCGGTGATGACGGTGGCCACCGACGGCGCCGCGCTGTACGGAACCGAGGTGCAGAAGATCCTCGCCCGCGACTTCCCGCGTGGCTTCGACATGGTCGAGGCGGGTGAGGCCTTCGGCGAGTTCGTCCTCGGGGCGGGCACGGACGACCTGCTCGAGCTTGACCGCGAGCAACGCGACCGGATCTTCAACCTCGGCTACTTCACCTGGGTAGAGCAGCAGGGCGTACCGCTCGACGAGTTCGAGGCGCGTCGAGAGCAGGCGTTCTGGACCGGGATGCGCGGGATCCTCGACGAGTGGGACGCTCTCATCGGCGAGTTCAACGGGCGGACCGGGGTGCTGCGGGACGCATGACGACGCCTGCTCAGCCCACTCGCCTGCCGGCCGACCTGCCGACGACCCTCGTCTGCGCCGGGTGCGGGTACCTGGCGCCGGGTGACGAGCCGGCCCCGCTTGCATGCCCGCGGCGCGCAGCGGGCGACGACGTCGATCACGTCATGACGCGCCGACTCGACCCGGCGCGGGTCGCCTTCCCGCGCGGCGCGGAGGAGAACCCGTTCGTCCGGTATCGGGCGCTGTTCCACGCGTACCACGTGGGGCGAGCGCTCGGCTGGAGCGACGGCGACTACGTGGGGCGCGTCGAGCGGCTCGACGCCGGGATCGCTCGCGTGGACGGCCGTGGTTTCCGCATGATGCCGTTCGATCGTCAAGACGCGCTGAGCGAGCGGCTCGGGTTCTCCGCTGCCGGCGGGGTCCTGGTGAAGGACGAGACGGGCAACGTGTCCGGCTCGCACAAGGCGCGCCACCTGGCGGGCACGCTTCTCGAGCTGGAGGCCGCGGAGGCGCTGGGCCGTGCCCGGTCCGGCCGCGGCGCGCCGGCAACCGGCACGACAAGCGCCACGCCTCCGCTGGCCATCGCCAGCTGCGGGAACGCGGCCCTGGCGGCCGCCGTCGTCGCCCGTGCTGCCGGCCGTGCCCTGGACGTCTTCATCCCGACCCAGGCCGAGCCGGCGGTCGTGGCGCGGCTCCGCGACCTCGGCGCCCGGCTCACCGTCTGCGAGCGCGAGCCGGGGGTCGCCGGCGATCCCACGTATCATCCGCCTGCTTCGCGCGCTTGCCGATGGCGCCGTCGCCTTCACCTGCCAGGGCAACCTCAACGGCCTTGCCATCGAGGGCGGCGAGACGCTCGGCTACGAGATGGCCTCGCAACTCGCGGAGATGGGCGGGGGCCTTGACCGCGTCGTCGTGCAGGTGGGCGGGGGAGCACTCGCGTCGGCCGTGGCCCAGGCGTTCGCAGACGCCCGCGACCTCGGCGCGATCGACCGGCTGCCGCGCTTCCACGCCGTCCAGACGCGAGGGGGATACCCGCTCGCGCGCGCGTACGACCGGGTCGTCGAGCGGCTCGCCGAACGCCTTGCCGACCGGTTGGGGACCGCGGCGATCGCCGGCCCGCTCGACCTCGCCGATCCCGCCGTCGCGGACGTCCTCGCCTCCGCGGCGCACCACCGCTCTGCGTTCATGTGGCCGTGGGAGGAGGAGCCGCAGAGCGTCGCCACCGGGCATCCTTGACGACGAGACGTACGACTGGATGGCCGTGGTCAAGGGAATGCTGGCCAGCGGCGGATCGCCAGTCGTCGTCGACGAGAAGACGCTCGTCGAAGCCAACGAGCTTGCCCGCTCGGCCACCGGTATCGACGTCGATCCCACCGGCTCGGCCGGGCTGGCCGGGTTGATCGAGCTTCGTCGACGAGGCATCGTTGGCCCCAGCGAGACGGTGGCGGTCCTGTTCACCGGTATCACGCGCCGGTTCGAGGCGTCGGCACCAGGCCCCGCGGCCACCGCGGAGGCGCACCACAACAGGGGAGGGCAACCATGAGGAGTTTCCTCGGCCGGGACATCCTGTCCCTCAAGGACTTCACCCGCGACGAGTTCCTGCGCGTCTTCCAGGTCGCGGACGACCTCAAGCCGCATGCGCGCGACCGGCGCAACACGGACCTGCTCAAGGACAAGACGCTGCTCACCGCGTTCTACCAGCCGAGCACCCGCACCCGGATGTCCACCGAGGCCGCGATGCACCGTCTCGGTGGGCACGTGCTCGGCTTCGCCGACCCGAAGATGACCAGGGCGGGCGACTTCTACCAGGAGTCGATCAAGGACACCGTCCTCATGCTGGAGTACTACGCCGACGTCATCGCCATGCGGCACTTCCAGCAGGGAGCGCCGGCGGAGGCCGCCCGCTGGGCGTCGGTGCCGATCATCAACTGCGGGGACGGCTGGGGCGAGCACCCCACCCAGGTCCTGACCGACCTCTACACGCTCTGGGTCGAGCGCGGCTCGCTCGACGGCCTCAAGGTGCTCTGCGTCGGCGACATGCGCATGCGCACGATGCACTCGATCCTCTACTCGATGTCGCAGTTCGACATGGAGGCCTTCGTCGTCTCGCCGCCCGACATGTCGCTCACAACCGAGTTCAAGGCCGAACTCGACGCAAAGAGCGTGCGCTACTCGGAAGCGCCGGCCGTGTCCGACGTCATCGGCGAGGCCGACGTGATCTACATGGAGCCGGTGGTCCAGGCCGACTACACGCAGTCGCGCGTGGAGACGCCCGGCGAGTACGGTCGGACTCCCGAGGCGTATCGAGTGGATCGACGGCTCATCTTCGAGCGCGGCAAGCGCGACGCGATCGTCCTTCACTCGCTGCCCCGGATGGACGAGCTCTCTACCGACGTCGACGAGACGCGTCACGCCCGCTACTGGGCCGAGGCGTTCAACGGCGTGGTGCTGCGGATGGCGCTCCTCGCCCTCGTCCTCGGGGCGGCGGAGTAGGCCGGCCGCAGCGCGGGAGGCACCTCGGGAGGCAGCCATGCAGACCAACCTTCGCGGCCGGGACCTCATCAGCCTGCAGGAGTGGACGAAGGAGGAGATCGAGACTGTCCTCGACGTCGCGGCCGAGCTGAAGCGCGACCGCGCCCTCGGCCGTCCTCACCCGTACCTGCGAGACAAGGTCCTCGCCATGCTCTTCTTCTACTCCAGCACCCGTACCCGGGCGTCGTTCGAGGCGGGCATGGCCCAGCTCGGCGGCCACGCCCAGTTCATCGAGAGCCGGACCACGCAGATCGCCCACGGCGACACGCCCAAGGAGATCGGCGAGATCCTGGGGCGCTACAACGACGGGATCGCCATCCGGCACGTGGACTGGGGCCAGGGCAACCGCTACATCCGCGAGGTCGCCGCTGCGAGCCGGGTGCCCGTCCTCAACATGCAGTGCGACCTCTTCCATCCTCATCAGGTCCTCGCGGACCTCTTCACGATCTTCGAGAAGAAGGGGGACCCGCGCGGCCGCACGATCGCGATCAGCTGGGCCTACGCGGCGAGCTACCAGAAGCCGATCAGCGTGCCCCTCGACCTGGCGCTCCTGGCGACGCGTTTCGGGATGAACGTGCGGCTGGTCCATCCGCCCGAGTTCCGCCTGGTGCCGGAGCTGGTCGAGCAGGCCGCTGCGAACGCCCGCTCTTCCGGGGGGACCTTGGAGCTGATGGACGATTTCGACGCGGGGTTCCGGGGCGCGGACGTGGTCTACGCCAAGAGCTGGGGCGCCCACCTCACGGCGAAGGACGAGGCCGATGGGGCTGCGATCGCGGCCCGGTACACGGACTGGATCACCGACGAGCGCCGGATGGCCCTGGCTGCCCCGACGCGATCTACATGCACCCGCTGCCAGCCGATCGGAACATCGAGGTAACCGATGGGGTTATCGACGGGCCGCAGTCGGCGGTCTACGATGAGGCGGAGAACCGCCTCCACGTCCAGAAGGCGGTGATGGCCCTCACCATGGGGTGATGGCGCTCAACGCGGAGCGACCACGCTCAAGGTGGCGAGATCGTCCGGGCCGAGCGGCAACCAGACCGGCGGGAGACGCAGGTTGAACGAACGACAGGATGCGGGCAGTGCAGGCGGGCAGCCTGAAGTCGAGTTCGTTGCCTACGCTGAGGACTGCCGGATCTCCGGCCGCATGGAGCTGCACGGTGACCGGCTGACCGACATGCTCAACCGGAACGAGGAGTTCGTCCTGCTCGACGCCTCTGTCGAGGCCCTCGCGGACGGCCGGAAGATCACGGCAGGGAACGTGCCCGTGACGCGGGACGAGCTCCTCGCGGTGCACGCCGCCGGCCCGTCAGGTAACCCCTCCCGTCAATTGCACACACGCCGGTACCCGGTCGTCGTACGAAGCGGCCCCTACGTGATCCGCGGCTACATGCACGCTCCGCCGGCCGTGCAACCCGAGGAGTTTGCCCGGAGACGGGCGATGATCCCGCTCAGCGACGCCTGGATCGAATACGTGTGCGGCGGGACGCTGCGCCGTTCGCCGGTGGACACTATCGTCGTCAACCACGACGTCGCCGACTCGGTCGACTTTGCCGCCGACGAGGACGTGACGCCTCCCGCCGCCGGGTGGGTGCTTCCGCCGGCCGGGCGCTGACCCGGCGCTGACCGGGAGGCTGACCCGGGCGCTGACCTGGGGCGCTGACCGGGCGCCGACCTGGCGCCGACCTGGCCAGACGCAACCCCCCGTAGCGTTGGCCGCCTGGCCCGGCCGCAAACGGCGCTCGCCCACCCGGCCGGAGACCGGCTCGCGCCCGATCCACGCTCGCGGCGGGCTGGTCCGAGGCCTGGCCGGCCTTCGCGCGCGGCGCCGATCTGCGGTTCGCCCGGCTTGCGTTACCCGGGCTTTCCCATGTCCGGGTGCCGGCACGGCGAGGCCGTGTGCCGGGGGTCCAGAGCGTCAGGGGTCCGGCGGCGGTCCTTGCCCCGCGCCGAGCGTGGCCCGGGGTCCGGCCGACGTTCCTGCCATCGCTTCATCGCGTGAGCACAAGGCAGGAGACTGCCGGCGTTCCCGCTGCGGCACGGCCATGCTTCGTCCCGTGCCGAGCGTGGCCCGGGACGATCCCGGTCGTCGCCCGAGTCCCACAAGGCGGGCCGACTGCCCGACTCGCGTCTACTGCTCGTGCTCTGGCGCAGTGGCGGCGACCCAGACCGTATGACGGAGGCACAGTGCGCGCTGGAGCCTGATCCTTGTCAGGACGTCCCGCTGTCTCGTTGCAGCGCCGCAAGGTCGCTCCGGCGTGTCGACGTCCGGGTTCGAGCCCGGGACATCCACGGCGAGCACAAGGTCCGGGTGGGTCGCGATCACGGCGCGCATGCCGGAGTCGCCGGTCAGGCGGGACGCAAGCGGCCATGTGCTCCGGTCGAGCAGGACCGGGTTCGGACCGCCACCTTCCGCGTAGCGTGGGACCACCATCCGGGTGGCCGGGGCGAGCGAGCCGCCCAGCGCGGCCCAGGCGTCGGCCAGCGCCTCGACCGTGCCGGACAGGAGCAGCGGCTGATCCCCGAGCGCGACCAGCGCCCCCTCGATCTCGCGGTCCGAGCGCTTCGAGACCTACCTGCAGCGAACTGGCGATCCCTCGGCCCGGATCCGGATTGCGGACGAGGCGGACCTGATCGGATGCGCAGGGAGTGAGAGCGCGCTCCACCGCGTCGGCGTGGAAACCGAGCACCACGACCACCTCGTCAAGGGAAACGAGCGCCGGCCGCGCCGCGAGGATGGCGCCGAGCACGTGCGCGAGGAGCGGTCGACCGTCGAGCAGGGCGAGCTGCTTCGCCCCGCCGAACCGGGACCCCCGCCCGGCGGCCAGAACGATGGCTGCGAGCCGTTTCATTCGCCGGCGGTCGGGGTGAGGTCCCCGGGCGGAACGTCGCGTGCGCCCGTCCGGTCGCCGAGCGGCCCCCCCGCCGCGGTGAGCGGCGTCCCCGAGGCGCCGTGCCGGGCTGCGACAACCTCGGCCATGATCGCGAGGGCGACCTCCCGCGGCGTGCGCCCGCCCAGGTCGAGCCCGATCGGGCTGTGCAACCGGGCCAGCTCCTCGTCGGTGATCCCCAACGCCCGTAGCCGTTCCCGCCGCTCGGCGAGGGTCGTCCGGCTTCCCATTGCCCCCACGTACCTGGCACGTCGGCGGAGCGCAACCGCCACCGCGGGGTCGTCGAGCTTCGGGTCGTGTCCAAGCACCACGACGTGCGCGTCGCCATCGATGCCGGCGCGATCGGCCACTTCGTCCGCCCAGCCGACGATCACCTCGTCCGCGTGGGGAAAGCGCTCGCGCGTGGCGTAGGCGCCGCGCGCGTCCACGACCACGGTACGAAAGCCCAGCTCTCGTGCCAGCGCGACGAGGTGGACCGCGACCTGCCCCGCCCCGACGACGACGAGGCGAGGCGCGAGCGGGAAGGCCTCGATGAACACCTCGATCCGCCCGAGCTCCACGATCCGTGAGACGCCCTCGGCGAGCAAGGTGCGCGCACGTTCCGCCAGGCGGCTATCCAGCTCGGCGTTGCCGAGGCTGCCTGTCAGCGTGCCATCCGCCCCGACCACCACCCGGACCTCGTCCGTCGGCGGCAGCACGGTCGCGACCGCGATCCCCCCTCCGGCGACCGCGGCCGACCCCTCGGCCGCGGCCACCAGCTCCTGGCCCACCTCCGGCTCGATCAGGACGTCGATCGTCCCGCCGCAGGCGAGCCCGACCCCGATCGCCTGCTCGTCGGAGATCCCGTACCGGACAACCTTCCGGAGCCTGCTTCGCCGCGCCGCCCTGACCTCCTCGACCGCGGCGCCGTCCACGCACCCCGATGAGATGTTCCCAGCGATCCGCCCATCGTCGGTGACGAGAAGCGTGGCTCCCTCCGGCCGCGGCGCGGTCCCCAGGACCCGCACGACGACCGCACGGCCGACACCCACCCCCTCCGCGCGCCAGCGGCGGAGGTCGTCGATGACGTCCCTCACGCTCCGGCTCTACCCCGGACCAGCAGGTCCGCCTGCGCGGCCATCGCCGTCAGGCGGGCGTACCCCGGCTTGATCTGCTCGCTGATGATGCGCAGCCGCCCGTCGAAGGAGAGGAACGCGCTCTTCATCGCGTTGAGCGTCAGCCATTCCATCTCGGAGAGGTCGAACCCGAACACGCGGACCAGCGTGGCGAACTCGGAGGACATCGTCACGTTGCTCATGAGCCGGTTGTCCGTGTTCACCGTGACCCGGAAGCGCAGCCGACGGAGCAGGTCGATGGGGTGCTCCTCGATCGAGGGCACCGCGCCGGTGTGGACGTTGGACGTGGGGCACATCTCGAGCGGGATGCGCCGGTCGCGCACGTATGCGGCGAGCCGTCCGAGAACGACCCGGCCGCCCGGCTCGATGGTGATGTCGTCCACGATTCGAACGCCGTGCCCGAGCCGCTCGGCTCCGCACCACTGGAGCGCCTCCCAGATCGAGGGCAGTCCGAACGCCTCGCCGGCATGGATCGTGAAGTGGAAGTTCTCCCCCGCGATGTAATGGAAGGCGTCGAGGTGGCGGCTCGGTGGGTGGCCGGCCTCGGCGCCCGCGATGTCGAACCCGACCACGCCGTCGTCCCGGAACCGGACCGCAAGCCTGGCGATCTCGAGCGATCGGGCCGTCGTCCGCATGGCGGTGAGGAGCGTCCGCACCGTGATGGGACGGCCGGCGCTTCCGACCCGGAAGCCCTCGAGCACGGCTTCGACGACCTCGTCGGTCGTGAGCCCGCCCTCCAGGTGAAGCTCGGGCGCGAAGCGCACCTCCGCGTAGACGACGCCGTCCGCGGCCAGGTCCTCGGCACACTCCGCCGCGACCCGCGTCAGCGCCTCCCGCGTCTGCATGACCGCGACCGTGTGGGCGAACGTGTCGAGGTACAGCTCCAGGCTCCGGCGGTCCGCCCCGCGGGTGAACCACCTGCCGAGTTCGACCGGATCAGCGGTCGGCAGGCCCGCGTACCCGCACTCCCGTGCGAGGTCGATCACGGTCGCCGGCCGCAGCCCTCCGTCGAGGTGGTCATGCAGCAGCACCTTCGGCGCGGCGCGTATCGTCTCTTCGTCGAGACCGGCCCGGTGGGCAAGATCAAGCGCCATGGCGACCTCCGCGCGGCGGGTGCTCCGTCCGGCAAGCCTACACCCGCGCTTCGGCAGGTTGCCAGCAGGTCCAATTGCCAGCGGGCCAATTCCCGGCGGGCCCAATTGCCAGCGGGTCCAGAATGGAGCCGACCTGGCGGCCGGGTGCGGCCACTTCATCGACGTGGAGGCTGGGGGTCATGCGCACGCTCATCGTCAACGGCACCGTGGTGAGCGCGGACGGCTCGCAGATCGCCGACGTGCTCATCGAGGGCGAGCGGATCGTCGCGGTTGAGCCCGGGCTGGGCCAGCTGGTGGGTGCGGTGGACCGGCTGATCGATGCGGCGCGCAGGCTCGTGATCCCGGGAGCGGTCGACGCCCACACGCACATGGAGCTGCCGGTCGGCGCAGTCACATCGAAGGACACCTTCGAGACCGGCACCCGGGCGGCCGCCTTCGGGGGCACGACGACGATCATCGACTTCGCCACCCAGGCGAAAGGCGGGTCGCCTGCGCCAGGGGCTCGACGACTGGCACGCCAAGGCCGACGGCTCCTGCTGCATCGACTACGGCTTCCACATGGCGATGTGCGACGTGAACGACGGCACGCTGGCCGAGATGGATGCGCTGGTGACCGAGGGCGTGCCCACGTTCAAGCTGTTCACCGCCTATCCGGACCGCATGTACAGCGACGACGGCGCGATCCTGAGGGCGATGCTGCAGACGGCGGGCAACGGGGGCCTCGCCCTCATGCACGCCGAGAACGGGATCGCGGTGGACGTCCTGGCCGAGCGGCTACGTCGCGGCCGGGCAGACCGACCCCTGGTACCACGGCCTGGCGCATGCCTCCGCGCTCGAAGGTGAAGCGGCGCACCGGGTCATCGCGCTGGCGGGGATCGCCGGCGTGCCGGTCTACATCGTCCACGTCTCGTCGCGCGAGGCGGTCGACGAGGTCCGGGTCGCCCGCGAGCAGGGGCTGCCCGTCTTCGCGGAGACATGCCCGCAGTACCTCTTCCTGTCGCTCGATCTGCTGAGGGGCGGCGTCGACCGGGAGGCGGCCCCGGTGACCCCTTCGAAGGCGCCAAGTTCGTCTGCTCGCCGCCGCTTCGCACCCCGGAGCACCAGGCAGCGCTGTGGCAGGGTCTTGTCGACGGCGATCTCCAGGTCGTCGGCACGGATCACTGCCCGTTCGACTTCGCCGGGCAGAAGGAGCTGGGTCGCGGCGACTTCCGGAAGATCCCGAACGGCCTGCCGGGGGTCGAGGAGCGCGTGGACCTCCTCCACGACGGCGGGGTGGTCGCTGGTCGCTTCCCTCGCGAACGCTGGGTCGAGCTGATCGCGGCGGCGCCGGCCCGCCTGTTCGGCCTGTGGGGCCGGAAAGGGGCCGTGGCCCCGGGCTTCGATGCCGACATCGTGGTGTACGACCCGGACCGCCGGCACACGCTGTCCGCCCGGACCCATCACATGAACGTCGACTACTCCTGCTACGAGGGTCGCGAGTCGTGCGGGGCGGCAGCGACGTCGTCATGAGCCGCGGCGAGGTCATCGTCGAGCGAGGCGAGTGGCAGGGGCGCCCGGGCCACGGCCGGTTCCTGGCGCGGGGGCTGCCGCTGCTGGACGCCTGACGTGCCGATCGCCGCCCGGCCTCGTCGGCCTAGTTCCGCTGGCCTCCCTCTCCGCCCTGGTCGCGAAGGAAGCGCTCGATGTCCGCGATGAGGTCGTCCCCGGACGGCAGTCGCGCCTCGTCGACCATGGACTCGAGCCGCTCCACGTACGCCTTCGTGTTCTCGTCGGCCGACGTCGCGGCGTCCAGCCGCTCCTCCAGCTGACGAGCCTGCTCGCGAAGGGAGCCGAGCGGGAACTCATGGTCCAGGTGGAGACCGACCAGCCGGACCAGTTCCACCGACCCGGCCGGGTACGGGCCGGTGATGTAGTGAGGGATCTGGACGAAGTAGCCCACCGTCGGAATGCCGGCTCGTGAGACGGCGTGGTCGAGGACGGAGATGGCGGCCGCCGGGACGCGGAGTACGCCGTCGGGTCCGGGCGCGACGCCGCCGCGCAGGAGCCCGGGGCCTGAGGCAGTGCCGAGCACGTGGACCCGGCGGGTGTGCGGGACCGCCGCGGGAATGGCCCCCAGGCTGATCCACTCGGTCACGCCGAGACGCTTCGCCAGCTCGACGGCGGCGTCGGTGAACCCATGCCAGCGGTAGTCGGGCTCCGCGCCGGTGAGGACGAGGACGTCGCGCTCGCCCGCCCTGGCTCGCCGAACGACGAGCTCCGGCCAGGTCAGCTCGGCCGCCCGCCCATCGACGATCTCGAGAGTCGGCCGGCGGGCCCGGTAGTCGAACAGGGCATCGCTGTCGAACACGGCCACGACGTCGCCATCCCCGGCCAGCAGCTCCGCCGCCGTGGTCGAGGCTGCGCCCGCATCCACCCAGCTGTCCAGGGCCGCGACGAGGGTCGGCGAGACGATGTCGTCTGCGTTCTCAAGGCGGTACATGCCCATTGCGAAAGGATACCCAGAGTCGCCGCCGGTCCGGCCTCCTGTTCCTCGCACGTGGGTAGCCCGGCTTCAGTCGCTCCGGCCTCCTTTGCATGCTCACGGTCCTACCCCGGCTTCAGGCGGTCCGGCCTCCTTTGCTGGCCACGGGGTCACGGTCCCACCACACGGGACGGACGGCCGCCGGCCGCCAGAATCCCACCACGCGGGACGAAGGCAGCCGCCCGCGAGCTGAACAGCCGGGGAGGTCCTCCTCGGAGCCAGCTCGGCGCGGCGCCACGGTACCATCGCTCCGACACGAGCACGGCATGCTTAGCAGCCGCGAGCGCCAACATTTAGTCTTCACATATATCCAACCTACTACATAACCTACTTACCTTCAATATCATACACAAACACCTCCATACATTTCAGCCATCCTACTAAATCCACTTCCTCATCTACACTTATCGCTCTGCGGAGGGGCTGCGCAGCCGCGGATCTGCCCGCATGCGCAGCCCGCACCAGCCACACTCCCGCGTGGCGGTCATCTGTCCGGATCGGCCCGGATTCCACCGTGCGGGATCAGCTGACAGCGAGCCCGTCCGAGGTCACGGCCACGCCCACCGGCTGCGGCCCGCCGTCCGGGTTCTCGTCGCTCCCCATGCCGGCATCCACCGGCCCGCACGCACCGCACGGCTTGACAGCGCGCTGCCCCGGAGCCATCGTGGCCGCGTGACTTCGAACGGCCGCCCCTCAGCGACGGTGACCGCGCCCGCAATCGAGCGTCCGGCGCCTGAGGACGCCGGAACGCAAGGGCAACCGGAGACGCCCGTCCGCCGAGGCGTGGCCGGGCGCTCGGTGCCCCGTCGCGAGGGCGTCGAGAAGGTCACCGGGCAGGCCCGCTACATCGACGACCTCCGCTTCCCCGATGCCTGGTACGGGGCGACCGTCCGATCGACCGAGCCGCATGCCCGCCTCCTCGCGATCGAGCGTGACCCCGGCTTCGACTGGTCGGACGTCGTTCTCCTGACCGCCGCGGACATCCCCGGCGAGAACGTCATCCACCTGATCGGGGACGACCAGCCCGTGCTCGCGCAGGACGTCATCCGCCATCATGCCGAGCCGGTCGCCCTCGTCGCCGCACCCTCCCGCGCGCTGGCCCGGGCGGCCCGCGACCACGTCCTCCTCCGCACCGAGCCGCTTCCGCCGGTCCTCGATCCGCTCGAGTCGGATCATGCCTTCGTCCGCTACGAGATCGCGAACGGCGACCTCGAGGCGGGCTTCAGCGGGAGCCGATCTCGTGATCGAGGGAACCTACCGGGTCGGCCACCAGGAGCAGCTCTACATCGAGCCCCAGGGGTTCATCGCGGTGCCCCGGGAGGACGGCGGCGTCACTGTCTACGGCTCGCTCCAGTGCCCCTACTACGTCCACGCGGCGATGAAGCGGGCCCTGGCGCTCGATGACGCAGCGCTGCGTCGTTGTCCAGGCGGAGACCGGCGGCGGCTTCGGCGGCAAGGAGGAGTACCCCTCGGGACTCGCCATCCGGGCAGCGCTGCTGGCGATGCGGATCGGACGTCCGGTGCGGATGATCTACGACCGCCACGAGGACCTGGCGGCCACCACCAAGCGCCACCCGGCGGTCATGACGCACCGCACGGGGGTGACCCGCGACGGGCGGCTGGTGGCGCAGGACATCGATGTGGTCATGGACGCCGGTGCGTACATCACCCTCTCGTCGGTGGTGCTGTCGCGGGGCGCGATCCACGCCGCGGGACCGTACGCCTGCCCGAACGTCCGGATCCGGGCGCGGGCGATGCGGACGAACACGCCGCCGAACGGCGCGATGCGCGGGTTCGGGGCGCCGCAGACCGAGTTCGCCGCGGAGATGCAGGTGAACCGGATCGCCGAGGCGCTGGGCATCTCCCCCGCCGAGCTGCGCCACCGCTGGGCGTACCGGGTGGGCGATGTGACACCGACGGGCCAGGTGCTGCGCGAGAGCGTGAGCGCGACTGCCGTGCTCGATCGGGCGGTGCGGGCCGCGGACTTCGAGCGGGTACGCGCGCGGACCGCCGGCGAGCGGCGCGCCCGCGAGCGCGAGGGCGTCGATGGGACGGCGCGGACGGCGACGGGCATCGGGCTTGCGCTCGGCTGGCATGGAGCTGGCTTCACCGGCGGCGGCGAGCGGTACCTCGCGAGCGTCGCCGGCGTGGAGGTCACGGCAGACGGCCGGATCCGCGTCCTCACCGATTCGACCGAGATCGGCCAGGGCGCTCGGACCGTCCTCCCGCAGCTCGTGGCGGACGCTCTCGGCGTCTCGCTCGACGAGGTCGAGGTGGCGCCCCAGGACACCTCGGTCGTTCCCAACAGCGGCCCGACGGTCGCGTCGCGCACGACGATGGTGGTCGGCGGCCTGCTGATCACCGCCGCGCGGCGGCTGCGGGACGAGGTGGAGGCGCGGACGGGGCTCCCGTTCGCGGCGTCGTACCGGGAGGACGCCCTGCGCCACGGGCCGTCACGCGTCGACGAGCGCTTCGGCGGCTACCCGGACATCGAGTGGGACGACAAGACGTACCGGGGCGACGCCTACCCTGTCTACGGCTACGCTGCCGCGGTGGCGACGGTCGACGTGGACCTCGACACCGGCGAGGTTGCCGTCCGGTCGGTCGTCGCGGCGGATGATGCCGGCCGGATCGTGAACCCGGTCCTCGCGACCGGCCAGGTCGAGGGTGGCACGCTCCAGGCGGTCGGCTACGCGACCATCGAGGAGATGAAGGTCGAGAACGGCCGGTACGTGAACGACCGGCTGGCGACGTACCTCATCCCGACCGCCCTCGACGCGCCGCGCATCAGCGCCGTCCTCGTCGAGGAGCCGTTCTCGGGGGCGCCGCACGGGGCGAAGGGCCTCGGCGAGCTGCCCATGGATGTCCCTGCGCCGGCGGTCGTCGCCGCCATCCACGACGCCACCGGGGTCTGGATCCACGAGCTGCCGGCGACGGCGGAACGGGTCCTCGCCGGGATCATGGCGGCAGGGGCGGCCGGACGCCATGACGCTCGCGACCGGTCGCCCCTGACGCCGGCATCGTCACGGCTTCAAGGTCAACGGGACCCGGTCGAGGTCGTCGCCCCCGGCGGTCGGCGGCTCCTCGACGTGCTGCGGGAGGACCTCCGCCTCACAGGCACGAAGGAGGGCTGCGGCGAGGGCGAGTGCGGGGCGTGCTCCGTGCTCCTCGACGGCGAGGTCGTCAACAGCTGTCTCGTCCCGGTCTCGCAGGTGGACGGCCACGAGGTTCGCACCGTCGAAGGCCTCGGGACCGGCGGCAGGCTCGATCCCGCTCCAGACCGCCATGATCGAGACCGGCGGCTCCCAGTGCGGGATCTGCACCCCGGGGATCCTCATGGCCGGCCGCACGTTCCTCGACTCGGGCGCGGAGGCCTCCGACGCGGCCATCCGCGAGGCGATCGCCGGGAACCTCTGCCGCTGCACCGGCTACACGAAGATCGTCGAGGCCATCGAGCGGGTTGCGCTGGCCCCCGACTGGGAGGGCGGGACGCGCCTGCCCCAGCCGCCGCCGCCGCCCCCTGGAACGCCGTTCCCCGCGCCGTCCGGCCCACCGCTCTCCGGCCTACCCCCCGGTGGCGTTCCCGCGGAGTCACCACGCTCGCTTGACGAGGCGCTCCGCCTTCTCGGCAGCCATCCCTACCGGCCGATCGCCGGCGGCACCGACGTCATGGTCGCACTGGCAGCGAACGGCGCCGACGGCGGGCCGGCCCTGCTCGACCTGTGGGGCCTTGATGAGCTGCGGGGGATCCGGCTCGAGCACCGCGCCGGTTCTTCGGGCGCACCGGCGGCCGACGTGCTCGTGCTCGGCGCGCTCACCACCTACGCCGACCTGCGCCGGTCGCCCGTGATCGCAGAGCACCTCCCGGTCCTCGCCGAGGCGGCATCGGTGATCGGCGCGGCCCAGGTCCAGAACCGCGGCACGATCGGCGGCAACATCGCGAACGCCTCGCCGGCCGGGGACACCCTGCCGATACTCCTCGCGACCGACGCCGTCATCGTGCTGGTCTCCGTCCGCGGCGAGCGGCGAGTCCCGGCCGCCGAGTTCTTCGCCGGTTACCGGAGGACGGCACGCTGCGGCAGACGAGCTGATCCTCCGTGTCGAGATCCCGCTCCCGCCCGGACGGCAGGTGCGCTTCCGCAAGGTCGGCACCCGGCGGGCCCAGGCCATCTCCAAGGTGGCGGTGGCCGTCTCCTGGCGCGGGGCGGTCATCGGCACCGGCACCGGCGCGGGCACGGACTCGGCGAGCCTCCCCGCCTGGCACGACGTCCGTGTCGCCCTTGGATCGGTGGCCCCCGTGCCAGTCCGCGCCCCCGCGACCGAGGCTGTCCTGGAGGGCGCTTCCCCGACCCGCGAGACCGCCGACCTCGCGGCCGCCACCGTCGCAGCGGAGATCACCCCTATCGACGACGTCCGCTCGACCGCGGCCTACCGCCGGGCCGTCACCGCCCGCGTCCTCCGCCGCATCATCCGCGACGCCGGCGGCTGGTAGCCGCTTACCTCTTTCGATAGGCTAATAGCTTATGAGCTAATAGCTTATAAGCTATTGACGTGGCACCACCACCCCGCTATGGTCTGCGGACCATGAACCCAGGACCCTCCCCATCCAGCTGGTCGATCGGGTTGAGGAAGCCGAGCGCCTGCGCTCGCTGGTGGCCGATCCGCCCAGGCTCGTCGTGGTCCGGGGGCGTCGCCGCATCGGCAAGAGCCATCTTCTCAATGCCGTGGTGACGGGTGATCGTGTGGTGAGTCTCCACGCCGACGAGCAGGACGAACCGGCGCAGCTGGCGATGCTCGCCGGCGAGGGGGCGCGGCTTCTTGCCGGTGAGCCCACCCTCTCCTTCCGCTCCTGGGACGAGGCTCTGTCGTTCTTCGCGACGCAGGCCGCGCTCGGGCCCCTCGTCTTGATTCTCGACGAGTTCCAGTACCTCTGCGGCAGCCAGCCGGCGCTGCCCTCCATCATCCAGCGTCACTGGGACCGCTGGCAGCGCGAGCAGACTCCGATCGCTCTCATCCTCACAGGCAGCGCCCTCACGTTCATGGAGGGACTGCTGGCGGAGGGGGCCCCTCTCTTCGGCCGGGCCGACTACCGCCCGCTGCTCCCGCCGCTCGACTACCGAGATGCGTCTGCGTTCGCGGCCACAGACACCAGCCCGACGCGGCTCATCGAGCGGTACGCCATCTTGGGCGGCACGCCCCAGTACCAGGTATGGGCGGGGGCTCGGAGCCTCGATCGGATCCTCAGCGAGCTGGTCCTCAGCCCCGGCGGACCGCTCTACGAGGAGCCCCTCCAGCTCCTTCGCGGGGAGGAGGGCATGAGGAGCCCCGGCACGTACTTCGCGGCGATGCGGGCTGTGGCCGCCGGGAGGACGCGGAGCAGCGAGATCGCCGACGCCGTCGGTCAGCGGCAGCCGTCCGTTCTCAAGCTCCTGGGACGGCTGCGCGAGCTGGGCTACCTCGAGATGCGAGAGCCCATATCGGCGGGGCCCGCCGACGCCGTGGAGACCGCCCGGCAAGGCCGCGGTGTCTGGCGCATCGCAGATCCGTACTTCCGTTTCTGGTTCCGTTACGTGTTCCCCGACCGCAGCCGCCTCGAACGAGGCCGCAGCGCCGAAGTCCTCGCCGACATCAAGTCCGACCTCGCCACGTTCGTCGGCCCGGTGTTCGAAGACTGCTGCCGGACCTGGGTGGGTCGGTACGCGCCGGACCTCGCCGGCCGACAGTCAACGCAGATCGGCGCTTGGTGGTCGCGTCGAGGAGACGCGGAGATCGACGTTGTGGCGGCCGCGAAGGGCGCGTTCCTCCTGGTCGGATCGTGCAAGTGGTCGGTCCGCCCCGTCGACGCGTCCGTCCTCGATCAGCTGTACGAGCACCGAGCGCTCTTGGGTGGCCGCGCCGCGAGGGCGCGCCTGGCCTTGTTCTCGCGGAGCGGCTTCACGGAGGGTGTCCGCGCGCGGGCCTCGGACGAAGGCGTGGTCCTGATCACGGCGGCTGACCTGTTCGGGGACTGACGCCGGGCCGCCACCTTCGGGCCATTCGCCGCATCACGTGATCTCGGGCGCGCGCTGCGGCGTCACCCGGATGAACCCGAAGGGGAGGAGTCCATGATCGTCGAGGGTCGGGCTGGAGACGCGCGCCGCCGCTCCTCTTGACACTGCCCACGAGGAGGTGCATACCAAACGCCTACGGGGGGGCATTGACGCGCGGCCCAAACCCTGGCCGCCGGGACCGCGCCGAGCCACTGGCGAACCCGACCCGCTCGAGTGCAGGCGCGGGAGGGGCACGTGGGCGACTGCCGGCGTGCGCGGGAAGGCTCCCCGGCGGGCCAGATCCGCGGCTGGGTGGCTGCCGCCACGGTGGCAGAGGGCGACCGGGTGAACCCGGCGCGCCCCGGCAGCATCTGATTCGGTAGAGGCATCGAGGGTCCGATGCCCGGCACGAAGGCCCGCCGCAACGTGAGCCCGCAGACGGCCAGCCAGGTCGCGAAGCCGGGGGCAACCGCCACGGTCCCGGTGGAAGCCGTCACGCGCGGCGCGACTGTGCTCACGCCCCGTGGCGTCCTCGTCGAGCGCGCGCGGGCCGGCGACCGGCCCGCCTTCGAGGCCCTGCTCGACCGCTGGCTCGAGCCGGCATTTCGCATCGCTCTCGCCATCCTCGGGCGGGAGGCCGACGCCCGGGACGCCACCCAGGACGCCTTCCTTCTGGCCTGGCGCGAACTGCCGAGGCTCCGCGACCCGGAGCGCTTCGATGGGTGGCTGAGCCGGATCGTCGTCAACAGCTGCCGCGGGGTGCGGCGCGGCAGGCGGCGGGTGACGATCCGCGAGATCAGCCTGGACGACGTTCCCGGCCATGCCGAGCCCGCGAGCGAGTTCGAGACCGCCTGGGGCGAGCAGCCGGCCTCGCTCGATGCCATCGAGCATGCCTTCGAGCGGCTCTCCGTCCCGGAGCGGGCCATCCTCGTGCTTCACCACCTCGAGCACCGCTCGGTCGTCGAGATCGCGGAGGTGCTCGGGATCCCCGTCGGCACCGCGAAGTCGCGGCTGTTCGCCGCCCGTCATGCCCTGGAGCGCGCGCTGGAGGACGAGCTGAGATGACCGCCCACGTGGCCCTCTCCGACGCCGCCCTCGAGGCGATGCTCGTGCGCCGCGCGGCCCGGGCCCGCCCGGACGACCTGCACGAGAAGATCCTCGCTGCCGTCGAAGAGGTTCCGCAGGCTCGCCGGCCGCTCCTGGCATGGCCGCGGTGGTTCACGGCGCCGGTGCCCGGGTTCGGGTCGATGAAGGCGGTGGTCATCGTCGCCCTGCTGCTGGCCCTGGCGACCGGCCTGGCGCTGGTCGCGGCTCGCTGGCTCGACCTGCTGCCTCGTCCCCCTCACCACACCGCGGTGCTCGCGCCGACCGGAATCACCACCCTGACGGCCGACACCGGGTCGTACGCGCGGATGGTCGCCGACAGGAACGGGGCCCTCTGGGCGTGGGGGGAATCCGGCCGGCTCGTGCGGTTCGACCCGGCCTCCGGCTCAGGGCGGTCGTGGACCGTCGACGATGACCCCGCCTTCGTGGCTGCCAACATCGCTCCCGCCAGGCAACGGTGGGGTCTGGCTGATCGGACCGCACACGCTGCGCCTGTTCAACGGAGAGGCTTTCGGCGACGTCATCGAGGCGCCGGCGGACCTCACGGCGGATCTGGCGGCCGCCACCGAGGCGCCCGACGGCAGCCTGTGGGCCGCGGCCGCCGACGGAGCCGTGCTGCATTGGGACGGATCGTCCTGGAGCAGGCTCGACGCAGATCGGCCGAACCCCGACGCGGTCGTCAGCTCGATCGCCGTCGACGCGGCCGGACGGGTCTGGCTCGGCTGGACGCAGGACCCCGCCCCGCCCGATTCGAGCTGGCTCTCGCGCCACGACGGGACGGCATGGACGGCGTTCGACGCGACGGACGCGGCGCCTCTCGGCGGTCCCGTCCGGCAGATCGCGCGGCTCTCCGACGGCGGGATCTGGGTGGCCACGGCCGGCGGGCTCGCCCGGTACGACGGCATGCGGTGGATCGATGCGACGGCCGGGAAGCCCGGCAGCCCCGACACCTGGTCGGTCGCCGAGGCGCCGGACGGCGCGATCTGGGTCGCGTCGTATGACCTGTCGGCTCAGGGCACCGCCGTCGCGCGGTTCGACGGGCAGTCGTGGACCTCGTACGGACCCTCCGATGGACTGCCGGGCCCGAACGAGAGCGGCTCCGACGGCAGCCACCGTGGTGCCCACGAGGGATGGCGTCTACGCGGCGACCGGCGCCGGCATCTTCAGCTCTCGGGCAGTCAGCTGGGACCGGGTCTGGCCCGTCACCCTCGGGCCCTGGAGCCTGGGGTGGGTGCTCGCCGTATCGCGCGACGAGGTCTTGACCCACATCATCAACGGCTCCTGGCACTTCTCCGGCGGTGTGTGGGCACGCGAGCCGATCGGCCCACGCAACGAGCGGGGCTCGGTGAGCGATATGGCGCTCGCCCCCGACGGCACCGTATGGGCGGCCAGCATCGACGGCGTCTGGTACCGAAGGGACGGGCGCTGGGCCATCGCCGACGCTGGCAGGGCGAGCACGATCAGTTGGATCGCGATGGGACGGTCTGGGCCGGCGGCCAGGACGCGGCTACGGGCGAGGCGGAGGTCTGGACGCTGCGGTTCGATGGCACGAAATGGGTCCGGAGCACTGCGGCCGGGTGCCCGCTCCCGCGCGTGTCGTCGCTCGCGGTCCGGCCCGGCGGGGTGGCCTGGGTGGGCGCTGCCGCGGACCTCTCGCGCGGGCGGGCTGGCGCGCTTCGATGGGCGGAGCTGGGAGACAATCCGGGAGGTCGCCGGCGTCGAGGTGAGCAAAGCCGATGTCCTCGGGACGACTCCCGGCGGGGACATCTGGGTGGCCTTGCAGGCGCCGGGGTCGCCCTGGTACTACGCTCGCTTCGACGGGACGCGCTGGACGGCGGTCGAGCAGCCTGCCGGTCACCTGGTCGGAGGACCTGGCGGCCGACGGGACGATCTGGATCTCGAGCGACCGCGGTGTTGCCTTCTTCGATGGAGAGCGCTGGATCCGCGCGTATGCCAACGTGCCGCTGGCGGCCCAGTGGAGGGTGTCGGTTGCACCGGATGGGACCGTGTTCGGGTGGATCTGGAATCCGCCGGGCGTCTGGCGCTTCTCCGGCCAGCGCACGTCCGAACTGCTCGAACCGGCGGCCACGCCGCCGACAGCCTCGAAGCAGCCACCGGCGCCGACGCCTCGCCTGCCGTCGCCGTCGACTACGCCCTCGCCAACGCCCGGCCCGGCCGAGTCTGCCGTGCCGCCTCTTCCCGGCACGATCGCCTTCGAGGTATGGGACCCGAAAGCCTTCAACGGTGACATCTACGTGATCCACCCGGACGGCACGGGTCGGGCACGGATCGTCGACGGCCCCTGCCCCGCCATGGAGCATCCCGCCTGGTCCCCCGACGGGACCAGGATCGCCTACCACTGCGGCTATGGCAGCTTTGACAACACCGACACGTGGGTCATGGACGCCGACGGATCCGACCGGGTCCAGCTCACGCAGGGAGGCGCCCTGGCCCCCGCCTGGTCGCCCGACGGCGCCCTGATCGCTGCCAGCTCCGCCGGGGAGGCAATCCGCGTGATGGACGCGCACGGCGGCAACGTGAGAGAGGCGACGAGCGGGGACCCCCAGGACCGCTTCCCAGCCTGGGCCCCTGATGGGAGGATCCTCTTCCTTCGAGACGGCGACGTGTTCGCCGTGATGCCTGACGGCTCGGGGCTGGCGAAGCTGACGAACGACGGCCACCTGATCGGCTTTGCCCTCTCGCCCGACGGCCGGACGCTCGCCGTTACCGACGCCGGGCAGCACCGGATCCTGCTCGTCCCCGCGGCCGGGAGCGGATCGCCCGTGACCCTCGTCGAAACCGACTTCGGATGCATCTGGTCCTCCCTCGATTGGTCCTTCGACGGGACGGCGCTCGCCATCGGCTGCAGCTACCTCGACACGCCGGTCGGTTCCACGATCCACGTCGTCAACGCCGACGGGTCGGGGCTCGCCACGGTCCCGAACACCGGCCCCGCCCTCGACCCGGCCTGGGCTCCGACCGCACCCTGAGGAGCCAGCCACGCGGTTAGTCCTCGTCGCTGCCGCACTTCTGCTCGGCGGGTGCAGTGGCAGCACGTCACCCACGACGTCCGGTCCCGCGGCGCTGCAGCCCGCAGCCTCCGGGTTGCCATCGGCGCCCACGCCTCCGCCATCGCGCAGTTCGACGGCCACGCCGACGGCCCCGCCCACGTCACAGCCGACCCTGGCTCCCGCGGCAACCGCGTCGGATGTCCTCGCGCCCGGCATCATCGCCTTTGCGGGTGAGGAGCCCCTGGAGGCCACCGTATCCGTGATCCACGCCGACGGCACGGGGCTTACCCGACTCGCCGAAGGCCCGTGCCCGCTCCTGGAGCACCCCGCCTGGTCCCCCGACGGCACCAGGATCGCCTACCACTGCGGCTTCGGTGCCTCTGGCAACACCGACACGTGGGTCATGAATGCCGACGGATCCAACCGGGTCCAACTCACGAAGGGCGGCGCGATCTGGCCCGCCTGGTCGCCCGACGGAACGCAGATCGCGTTCACCCGCTTCGCGTCCGACCAGCGCACGGCTGAAATCCGCGTCATGGATGACACGGGGGGCAACGTGAGGCAGGTGACGAGCGGGGACCACAAGGACCACTTCCCGGCCTGGGCGCCGGACGGGAGGATCCTGTTCCTCCGGGACGGTGACGTGTTCGCCATCAACCCCGATGGTTCCGGCCTGGACCAGCTGACGAGGATCGAGCACGTGACCGGCTTCGCGCTCTCGCCCGACGGCACGACGCTCGCCGTGAGCGACGACATGCAGCACCGGATCGCGCTCGTTCCGGCCGACGGCGGCGGATCGCCGATCACCCTCGTCGACACCGACTTCGGATACATGTTCACCGCCCTCGACTGGTCTCCCGACGGGCGGGTGGTCGCCATCGGATGCAGCGACCTCAACGTGTCGACCGGCTCGGCGATCCGCCTTGTCAACGCCGACGGCTCCGGCCTCACCACCGTCCCCAACACCGAGCTCGCCGTCGACCCCGCCTGGGCCCCGTGCTCCCTGACGCACATTCCTCGCGAAGCCGGTGAACCCGGGACGCTCCCGGAGCATCTGATTCGGTGGAGGCATCGGAGAGCCGATGCTGCAGTTTGGACGCGCCATTGGGGGATCGCGAAATGCCCGTCACGCGGTACGCTGCCGTGCTGGCAGCACTTCTCCTCGTTGGATGCAGCGCCAGCACGCCGCTGGCAACCTCCCCGCCCACGGCAGCGCCAACGGCACCCCCGGCGACGGCGATCGCCCGCACCCTCGCCATCACCACCACCCACCGCCACGCCCGTCCGCGCCCGCCGCGCCGACGCTGTCACCTGCCGCGGCCGTTGCTGGAACCATCGCCTTCGCGCAGGTCGGTGCACCGGGAGCAACTGAAATTGTCAAGGAGGAGAGCATCTCCCTCGTCAACACCGACGGAACAGGGCTCACGGTCCTGGCCGACCCGCCCGCGCCACTGATCGCAGAGCACCCCACCTGGTCCCCGGACGGCAAGCGTATCGCCTATCACACCGCAACCGCAGGGGATTACGCTAACCGGAGGCGGATCCCGGCCAAAAAGACACCTTCGCCGTGTGGGTCATGAACGCGGATGGCTCCGGGCAGACCCAGCTCACCGACGACTCGCTCGCCGCGCGCTGGCCGAACGTGGTCGCCCGACGGCACCCAGATCGCCTTCACCAGGTACTCCAAGGATGGGGAGAGGTGGAGCATCTACGTCATGAAGGCCGACGGCAGCGACGTGCGCCCAGTGACAACCGGGGAGAGCGCCAGCGACTTCTTCCCAACGTGGGCGCCGAATGGGTCGATCCTCCTTTGTCCGGGCGAAGGTCGCCGGCGGCCAAGGAAGTGGCCTCTCCGGTGACGTATTCGCGGTGAAACCCGACGGCACCGGACTCGTCCAGCTCACGACCAGGGGGGGCGTCGACGACTACGCGCTCTCGCCCGACGGGACGAAGATCGCAATCCACGACACTGCCCAGAGACGTGTCGTCGTCATTCCGGCGGACGGGAGCACGAGCCCCACGGTGACGCTCGTCGATCTCGCCAGCGTCCTCGGCGATCCGGCGACGACAGATCTGCACCGGGGTGCCCCAACCTCGCTCTGGCCTGGTCACCTGGTGGGGAGACGCTGGCGCTGGCGTGCAACGACTTCAACATGTGGGTCGGCACCTCCTCCGGCCTCTACGTTGTCAACTCCGACGGCTCCGGTCTCACGCCCGTCGCGAACGCCGGAAGGGTGTTCGACCCCGCCTGGCGGCCAACCTCACCCTCGCCTACCGCCACGCCCGTACCGTCTAGCGCCACGCCCGCCGCGCCTACCGCCACGACCCCCGCACCGACGGCAACGCCTGCCCCGGTCGTCGGTGGAATCATCGCCTTCAATAGTTGCTCTAGCGATCTCTCCGGCAGGGAGGACATTTCTCTCATCAACACCGATGGAACAGGGTTCACGGTATTGGCTCACGTGCCCGGCTCACGTCTGGGGCACCCAGCCTGGTTTCCCGTCGGCACCCGCATCGCCTATCACGCACGACGCGCCGGGGCCTACTCCGTGTGGGTCATGAACGCCGACGGCTCCGAGCAGACCCAGCTCACGAAGGCCTCGGTCAACGGGCTTTGGCCGACATGGTCACCCGACGGTACCCGGATCGCCTTCACCAACTTCGACACGCAGACAGAGGGGCATCTCACCTACGTCATGAACGCCGACGGCAGCGACGTGCATCCGCTCATGAGCGCCGGGGCCGGGAATGATCTCCTGCCAACGTGGGCGCCGAATGGAACGATCCTCTTTGTCCGGGCGGAGGGCGCAGCCGGTGCCCGTGGGGGTGACCTCTCCGGTGACGTATTCGCGGTGAAATCCGACGGCACCGGGCTCGTCCAGCTGACGACCCTTGGGAACGTGGGCGACTTTGCGCTCTCGCCCGACGGGACGAAGATCGCGGTCTTTGACGTGATCCAGAAACGGCTCTTCGTCCTTCCGACGGACGCGAGCACGACCGCCCCGCTGACGCTCGTTGACAGCGTGGCCGCTGGGCTGAATCCCGGCCTACCATCCCTCTTTTGCCGCGTCCTCGCTCCAACGTGGTCGCCGGATGGCGAGGCGGTGGCGCTGACGTGCGGTGGTGTTGGTACTCTCGGTTGCTCCGGCATCTACGTTGTCCACGCCGACGGCTCCGGTCTTGGGCCTATCCCGGGCACCCGAAAGGGGGGAGACCCGGCTTGGCGGCCCCGCTGAGAACGGCGGCGAAGCCCCAGACCGCCAACCTCGGCAGGACCCGCTCCACGGGCCGAGGACGATCCCGTCCATGGCGTCAGGGTCGTGTGTCGGCGATGGGCCCTTGCCTGATGCGGTGCCACGATCCCGCGTGTCGGGCCTCGATACCGCGGATGGACGCGGGCTATTCCCGGTGGTCGGGATGCCCGATGCTTGAGCCACCGTCGGTGGCCGTCGGGATGTGCGGCAGGGAGCCGGTCACGCCCGCCAGCAGGGTGGCCATGACGGCGGCCGGCTGCAGCGAGAAGCGCTCGCCCTCGGCGGCCCCGGTCGGCTGTCGCCTCGATCACGGCGAACGTGTCGCGGTCGAGGACGGCCCGGAAGCCGGGAGCCGTAGTACGTGATCCGGCCGTCCACCGAGATCCGGTGCGTCTCCCCGTCGAACCGGCCCTCCATCACCCCGTCGCCGAGGAGCATGAAGGCGTTGGACGGCTGCGCCTCGAAATCGGCCCGGTCGAGGTAGAGGCGCGGCTTGTCGACGAACGGGCGGCCCGGACGTGGGGCAGGCGGTCACGCAGGTGCCGCACTCGTTGCAGAAGTCGGTCAGGACCGCGATCTGGAGCCGCTGGGCGACGGCGAAGGGCGTCGATCCGTTCGCCACGACGCCCCGTCCGAGCACGACCAGCGCCGGCAGCTCGGCGCGCACCGGCGTCATCTCGTAGGTCATGCAGGGCGATGTTGGGGCAGACCCCGACGCAGAGGCTGCAGACCTGGTCGCAGTCGAGGCAGCGGCCCGCCTCTCGCATGCGCCTCCTCGGCGGAATAGCCCAGCACCGTCTCCTCGAACCCGTCGCGCCGATCCAGTTCGCTGACGCGAATCGGCACCCGGTACTGCGCGCCGCGCACGCCGGACCAACAGCGCCCGGCACGTCGGGCGGGGCGGCCTCCCCGGCCGGCCGGGTCCCGGGGCTCTCGACCGCCGCGCCGAGTGCGGCGGCGATGGCCGCGGCGACACGTTTGCCGTCCGCGGCGGCCTTCACGATCGACGCCGGGCCGTCACCCGCGACGTCACCGCCGGCGTAGACGCCCGGGATGGACGTCTCCATGGTCACCGGATCGACGGCGATGAAGCCGGCCGGTGTCAGCGCCGGCGGCCGGTCGCCGAAGAAGTCGAGCACCGGGTGCTGGCTGATGGCGAGGACCAGGGTGTCCAGCGCCGATCTCGAACTCCGAGCCCGGGACGTCGTGCGGAACCTTGCGGCCGGCGGCGTCCCGGTCGCGGGTCCCGCGGTACTCGGTCCGGCGGCACACCAGCCCGACGAGCCTGCCGTCCTCGACGTGGAGGCCGACCGGCCGCGCCAGCTCGACGATCTCGACCCCTTCCTCGCGGATGGCGTGGATCTCCTCGGGGTCGGCCGGCATCTGGTCGATGGTCCGGCGATAGATCAGCGACACGGACGAGGCGCCCACGCGGCGCGCCGACCGCGCGCAGTCCATGGCGGTGTCGCCGGCGCCCACGACGCCCACCCGCGGCCCGATCGCGACGGGGCGGCCCTCCTTGCACGCTGCGCAGGAAGGTCACGCCGTCGATCACGCCCCGGGCATCCTCGCCCGGCAGGCCCAGCCGCTTCGCCCCGCTGCGCGCCCACGGCGATGAAGATCGCCGCGAAGCCCTCGGCGCGCAGCCCGTCGAGCGTGACGTCGACGCCGGCGCGCTGGCCGTAGCGGATCTCGACGCCGAGCCGCTCGAGGATCGCGAGGTCCTGGTCGATCTGGGCCTGCGGCAGGCGATAGGCCGGAATCGCCCCGCCGACCATGCCGCCGGGGTAGGGGTGCTCCTCGAAGATGGTGACGGCGACGCCAGCCCGGGCCAGCCACTCCGCGGCCGCCAGGCCGGCCGGCCCGGCCCCGATGACCGCCACGCGGGAGCCGGCCGCAGGACCGGCCGCGAGCGCCCCGGACTGCGGCTCGCAGCGCCGCCCGCCCCGGCAACCGTTCCTGCTCCATGATGAACCGCTTGATCTGCCGGATCGCCAGCGGCTGGTCGAGGTGGGTCCGGATGCAGGTGTTCTCGCAGAGGTGGTCGCAGACCCGGCCCAGGATCGCCGGCAGCGGGTTGTCCAGGCGGGTGATCCGCACGGCCTCGGCGAAGTCCCCGGAGCGCACCGCGGCCATGTAGCGGGGCACCTGCTGGTCCACCGGGCACTCGTCGAGGCAGGGCGCCTCGATGCAGTCGAACAATCCGAGCCGGCGCGGCGTCTTCGACCGATCCGTCCGCAACGAGTCCTTTCGGTAGCGCCAGTCGCGGCAGACCCGGTCGGCGTAGCGGCGGAGGTTGAAGCGCGCGCAGTCGGCGACGGAGCCGCCGTCGCCCGCGGAACCGCGATCGCCGTCGCCGTCGAACCCGCCCGCCAGCGCCGTCCGGCGGATGAAGTCGTCGGTGTCCGCCGCACCGGCGGCATCGAACGCGGCGTCGAGGTTCTCGGTGTACTGGAGCATCCGCAGGTACCCGCCCGACTTCAGCAGGTCGGAGCAGACCGTGACGGTGCGCAGGCCGCAGCCCAGCAGGTCGGCCACGTTGAAGCAGTCGGCGCCGCCGGCGAACGAGAGCGGGAGGTCGCCGTGGAACTCCTCGGCTATGGCCGCCGCCAGGTTGACCGTGACCGCGTGGAGCGCCCGCCCCGACAGGTACATCGTCGCGTCCCGGTCGAAGACGTTCCGCCAGTTCTCGACTTCGAGCGTGTTCGACAGCTTGAGACCGAAGGTGAGCCCGCGGGCGGCGGCAGCCCGGCGAAGGTTGCGGAACATGGGGAGCGCGTCGGCCCAGCGGAGATCGTGGCCGAACGCCTCGTCGGGGATCGGCACGTCGCCGTAGCCGAGCGCGTCGTTCACGATGCCCCGCACCCGCTCCGCGCCGAGCAGCGTGGGGTTGCACTTCACCGAGGTGTGGAGGCCGCGCTCCTCGAGCAGGTAGAGGGAGATCTTCTCGATCTCGTCGGGCGGGCAGCCGTGCATCGTCGACAGCGTCACCGTGTCGGAGAGGCGGGCGGGGATGTCGATCTCGCGGACGGCCGGGTAGCGACGGGCGACGACCTCCACGCAGGCGGGCAGGTAGCGCGAGGCATCGGCCATGGCGTCGAGGTACCACTGCACGTTCGGCGCCCGGATGCCGGCCAGGTCGTAGCCCACGCTCATGTTGAAGACCACGCCGGGACGCTCCCCGGGCCAGCCGAGCTTGTGATGGAGGGCGTGGACCAGGACCCAGGCCCGGAGGTACTCGTCGAACGACTGGTCGACCTTGAGTTCCTGCGACCACTCGACGTTGTACCCCTCGTCCTGGACGTCGATGCAGGGCTTGTGGACGTCCAGCTCGTCGAGTGTCTGGATCGTCTTGAGCTCGATCAGGCGGGCCCCCACCAGCCATGCGGTGACGATGTTCTGGGCCATCTGGGTGTGGGGCCCGGCGGCGACGCCGAACGGCGTCTCCAGCTCGATCCCGTACTCCCGGCGGCGGAAGCGATGGTCGAGGCGGGGGACGAAGAAGGCCTGCCGGGGCACGTTGAAGATCGAGCCCTTCTGCTCCAGCTCGGTGAAGACCCAGTCGGTGAGCTGCTCCATCGAGATGGGGTGGAACCGATCGGACATCCGCGCCCCTTCGCTACCGAGCCTTGTCGAGGCCCACCGAGCCGTGTCGAGCAGGCAACCTGCGTCCCGCGGCCCCCGAGCCCCTCACAGGCGGGCGTGCAGGCGGGCGGCCTGCTCCCGGGCCTTTGCGCGGATCTCGTCGGCGTCCACCCGGGTCGGCCGGCCGTCGGCGAAGACCACCTCGCCGTCGACCACGATCCGGAGCGGCCGGATCCCCGGGGTGAAGGCGACGTGCCACGGGTCCATGGGGTCGTACGACCAGGTGACCTCGTCGCTGCGCGCTTCGGGCACCAGGTCCCAGCCGGTCTCCAGCCACGACCAGGCCGTGTCGGGCCCGCAGGTGACGTCCACCGAGCGCTGCAGGACGTAGGCCAGCCGGAACGCCTCCAGGACGTTCCCGCCGATCCCGTCCGTGCCGAGCGCCACCGGGTTCGCGAAGCGGGCCGGGTTCGCGTAGCCCACGGCGTTGTTCAGGTTCGACATCGGGTTGTGGAGGATCGTGCCCCGCAGGGCGTGGTCCGTGGGCAGGTGGACGCAGTGGGCGAGCAGCCAGCCGTCGCGCGTGAGGCCGGCGAAGCGGCGCGGCGCGTCGATGTCGCCGGGGCCCTCGCAGACGTGGACGTGGACGCCCACCCCCAGGTCCTCGGCCAGGCCTGCGGCCGCGCGGAGGGACTCGTCGGAGCAGGTGAAGGCGGCATGGATGCCCACCAGGCCACGGCCGCCCTCCCGCAGGAAGCGCTCGTTCTCGGCCAGGCCTCGCCGCGCACCGTCGGGCCCGTGGCGGTCGGTGATCCCGTAGGCGAGCAGCGACCGGACCCCGACCTCGGCGCACGCCTCGGCGATCACGTCCAGGCTGCCCTCGATGGCGTTGGGCGACTCGTGGTGGTCGACGATCGCGGTGGTGCCGCTCTCGAGCGCCTCGAGGGCGCCGAGCATGGCCGACCAGCGGATCATCTCCAGGTCGAGGGCCACGTCGAGGCGCCACCAGATCTGCTCGAGGATCTCCTGGAAGCTCGTGGGGACCCGGGGTGGCGCCGGCATCCCCCGGGCGAGCGCCGAGTAGAGGTGGTGATGGGCGCACACCAGGCCCGGCGTGACCGCCGACATCAGTGCCTCCCTCCCGGGTCCGCGGCGGGAGCCGCACCGTGGTCCGCGGCGGCGGGGACCGCCCGGGCCAGCCTCGGGACGGCGGCACGTGCCGCTGCCGAATCCCGCATCGGCAGGCTTGTCCGCCACTGCCCGTCGAACGCGCGGAGCGCGCCGGCGACCGCGGCCGGGGTGGGGACGAGGACCGCCTCGCCGGCGCCCTTCGCCCCGTACGGGCCCTCCGGCTGCGGCTCCTCGACGAGGATGCATTCGACCGGCGGCATCCCCGACGGCGGGATGATGCCGAGCGACTTCAGCGTGTCCGTGACAGGCACGCCGCCCTCCAGCACGAATTCCTCGCTGAGGGCATACCCCAGGCCCATGTGGACGCCCCCCTCGATCTGCCCTTCGAGGAGGGTCGGGTTGAGGACCCGGCCGGCGTCGTGGGCGGCGATGACCCGGGCAAGCCGCCCCTCGTCGTCGAGGACGACCACCTGGGTCGCCCAGCCGTACGCGAAATGCGTCACCGGGTCGGGGATGTCCTCCCGGGTCTGGGTCGTCCAGTCCACCACGAACTCGCCGGCGAACTCGCGCCCGGCCAGCGCCCGCAGGCGGCGATCGAGGTCGCCCGGTCGCGACCGCGGCCGCGTCCCGCAGCGCCGCGCACGCGCCGGAGCTTCCGCGCCGCGTCGATCACCGCCTGGCCTCCGAGAGTGCTCGCGCGCGAGGCCGTCGTCTCGCCCGTATCGAGCTCCTGCTCGGTGTCCACCGTGACCCGCACCCGCTCCGGCTCGATCCCCAGCTCCTCGCAGGCGATCTGCCGCATGACCGTGTGGACCCCCTGGCCCATCTCTGTCCAGGAATGGAAGAGGGTGATCGTCCCGTCCGCCTCGGGCCGCAGCACCGCGCGGCCGCGCTCGACCATCCCGTTGCCGATGCCCGTGTTCTTCGCCCCGCAGGCGATCCCGGCGTAGCGGGCCGACCGGTACGCGTCGCGCACCGCGAGCAGGGTGCGCTTGACCCCCACCCCCGGCCCGAGCAGCTGGCCCGTGCCGAACCGGTCGCCCGCCTCGAGGGCGTTCCGCCAGCGGATCTCCCACCCATCGATGCCGACCCGCTCGGCCAGCCGGTCGAGCACCCCCTCCAGGGCGAACGTGACCTGGACGACGCCGAACCCGCGCATCGCCCCGGCGGGCGGGTTGTTCGTGTAGACGGCGCGCGCCTCGACGTCCACGTTCGGCACCCGGTAGGCGCCGCAGGCGTGGCCCGCCGCTCGCTCCAGCACCTTGGCCCCCACGCTCGCGTAGGCACCCGTGTCGCCCACGATGAGGGCCCGGACCGCCACCAGGCGGCCCTCCGCGTCGCACCCGGCGGTGTACGCCATGGTCAGCGGATGGCGCTTGGGATGGAAGCGGATGCTCTCCCTGCGCGACAGCTTCAGCAGGACCGGCCGCCCGGTGACGAGCGCCAGGAGGGCGGCCTGGCCCTGGACGCCCAGGTCCTCCTTGCCGCCGAACGCGCCTCCGGTCGCCACCTGGGTGACACGGACGCTCGACTCGGGAAGCGCAAGGAACGACGCGATCTGCCGGCGGTCCTCCCAGGCGCCCTGTCCCTGCGAGTACACGTGGAGCTGGGGCGCGTCGGACCCGTCGCCCGGCTCCACGAAGCACGCCTCGGGCTCGAGGAAGGCGTGCTCGATCGGCTGGGTTCGGAACACCTCGGTCACGACGTGGGCCGCCGATTCCAGCGCCGCGTCGACGTCCCCGCGGCGGACCACCGACTCGGAGAGCAGGTTTCCGCCCGCGTGGATCCGGGGCGCTCCGTCTGCGAGGGCGGCAAAGGGGTCGGTGACCGGCTCCAGGACGTCGTACTCGACGTCGATGAGCGCGGCGGCCGCTCGCGCCGCCGCCCGCGTCTCGGCGGCGACCGCGGCAAGGACGTCGCCGACGCATCGGGTGGTCTCGCCCTCAGCCACGAAGAGCGGCCAGTCGAGCGTGATGAGCCCCTGGTCACGCCGGCCGGGCACGTCGCGGGCCGTGACGACCCGCACGACCCCGGGATGCGCTGCGGCACGGGAGACGTCGATCCGCCGGACGGTGGCCCGCGGATGATCGGAGAAGCACAGCGCGCCGTGGAGCATGCCGGGCGCCGTCATGTCGCCGACGAAGGGCTTCTCGCCGAGCACGAGCTCCCGCCCCTCGTATCGTGGAGCTCGCGCACCGACGCCGACGCCACCGCCCCGCTCTGCAGCCACCGCGGCAGGCGCGGGACCGGAAGGCGAACCCCACCGGGGACGTTCCGCCTCGCCACGCCTGGCGGCGGCCACTCCCTCGATCGCGTCGATGATGCTGGCGTACCCGGTGCAGCGGCAGAGGTTGCCCGCCAGGGCACGGGCGATCTCCTCGCGGTCGGGGTCCGCGCGGCGCCGCAGGAACGCCTCGGCCTTCATGACGATGCCCGGCGTGCAGTAGCCGCACTGGGAGGCTCCGGCCGCCACGAACGCATCGGCCCACGCTTCCCGCACGTCCCCCGGCAGCCCCTCGAGGGTCAGTACGTCCTTGCCCTCGACCCGATCCGCCGCCTGGGCGCACGAAACCACCGCGCGCCCGTCGACCATGACGGTGCACGCACCGCAGGAGCCCTCGGGAGCGCAGCCGTCCTTCAGGGAGCGCAGGCCGAACCGTTCGCGGAGGAGATCGAGGAGGCTCTCCCCGGGCGCGGCTTCCACCGAAACCGATCGACCGTTGAGCGTGAACCGCACCTGTGACGTCCCTCACTGTCGGACCGGCCGTGGCTCGCCATCGACGAGGTCCGCGACAACGTCCGCCGACACGCAGTCTATTCCTCGCCTTGCGGACTTGACAGCCCGCACCCGGCTGGTACTCTTACGCGCTTTGCCTGACCGCCATCCGGCCCCGGCTCCGCCACCGACACGGTCAGGACCCACCAGGGAGGGTTGAATGGCGGTATCAGGAACTGGTCCACGCTCGCCGGAGGATTTCCGCGAGGCGCGGTGGGCCCTGTTTCTCTTCAGGGACTCCAAACGAGCCGCGTGGCTGTGGCTCGTTGTTCGTGTCTATCTCGGCAGCCTGTGGCTGGGTCTCGGCCTGTCGCATGTCGGCGACCCGGCCTGGACGGGAAGCAGCGCCGGCAGCGCCCTGGCAGTCGATCGCCACCGGCACGGCCCCGCAGACCGCGGCCGTCCACGCGCAGGTCCCGGGCTGGTACGGGTGGCTGCTCGACACCTTCGTGGTTCCGAACGCGGCTTTCTTCAGCTACCTGCTCGTCGCGGGCGAGATCCTCGTGGGGTGCGCGCTGATCCTGGGCGCCTTCACCGGGATCGTCGCCCTCATCGGGGTGATCCTGAACGCCAACTTCCTCCTCGCCGGCGTGGTGGGTCCCCACCCGCTCATGATCGTGTTCGGGGTTCTCTTGGTGCTCGCGTGGCGTAACGCCGGGTGGATCGGCCTGGACCGCCGTCTTCTTCCGGCGATCGGCACCCCGTGGCAGCCGGGCGAGATCTTCATGAGACGGTCCGAGGGGCCACCTCCCCTCCGGGAGGAGGGTTTCCGCCCGGACCACGTCGACGGGTCTTCGTCCTGGCGTCGCTAGGACGCTGAGGCCGACCCGCCCCGGGGCCGCCCGCCGCTGGGCCTGGCGCCCACCTTCGACACGGCCCGGGCTGCCAGCCGGACGCCCGCCGTCATCGCCTCGACCGGCGAGGAGCCGGACAGCCGGGCTGCCAGGAACCCCGCGTCAAATGCGTCGCCGGCTCCGGTCGTGTCGACGACTTCGCTGGCTTCCGCAGGGACACGGTCGACCGCGCCCGTCCGGTCCACCCGCAGCGCCCCGGCCGAGCCCAGCTTGAGCACGACCGCCCGGCCCACCGACGCGGAGAGGCGGCGGCCGGCAGCAACGGGATCGCGCTGACCGGTCAGTACCGTCGCTTCCGCCTGGTTCGCGAAGAGCAGGTCCGTCCCGGCGATCCAGCGGAGGAAGGCGGCCGGGCCGGCCGCGGCGAGCGGAGCCGCCGACGAAGCATCCACCGAGATGGTCATGCCGGCCGCCCGCGCCATCTCGAGGGCGAGGAGGCCGGCTTCACGGCTGCGCTCTCGGATCAGCGAGTAGCCGGAGAGATGGAGATGCGCCCCGGGACGGAACGCATCGGCCGGGAGGTCGTCGGGCTCGAGGTCGCCCGCGCCCGGGTCGGGAAACATCGTCCGGCGCCCGTCGGCGGTGACGATGACGACGCACGTGCCTGTTGGCTGGCTTGCGTCAATCCGCATCCGCGTCCGGACGCCGAGCGCCCGCAGGTCCGCCTCCTGCCCGCGGCCCAGCACGTCGTCCCCGACCCCGCCGACGAAGGTGACGTCCTGGCCGGTCGCCGCCAGCCAGGCCGCGACGTTGGCCGCCGACCCGCCGCCGCTCAGGGTCGTCCGGGCAGGCGTGTCGCTCTCGAGCGCGAGCGGCGCGTCGATCCGGACGAGGACATCGACGAGGATGTCGCCCGCGACGACGATCGCGGTCATGGCCCGGTCCGCGCAGCGGCGTCCGCGCCGGCGTCCGCGCCTGCGTCCGCGCCCGCGACCGCGACGGCGATCTCGGCTGCGAGCGCGGCGTTGCGCAGGATGATCTGGATGTTCACCTCGACGCTCCGCCCACCGGTCGCCTCGTGGAACCGTGCCAGGAGGAACGGCGTGACGTCCTTGCCGGAAACGCCCTGCGCAGCCGCGTCGCCCAGGGCCGCCCGCAGGACGCGGTCGTGTTCGCGGGGGTCGAGCTGCAGGTTCGTCGGCAGGGGGTTCGCCACGACCAGGGCGCTTCGAATCCCGAGCAGCCGTCGAGCGGCCAGGATCCGCGCCACTCCCGCAGGATCGTCCGCGCTCCAGGCGATTTCGCAGCCGGAGTCGGTGACGTAGAAGCCCGGGAACCGGGTGGTTCGGTAGCCGACCACCGCGACGGACAGCGACTCCAGGCGCTCCAGCGTGGCCGGCACGTCGAGGATCGACTTGACGCCCGAGCAGACCACCGCGATCGGCGTCTCCGTCAGCGCGTGGAGGTCGGCCGATTCGTCGAACGTCCTCCCGGCCTCGCGGTGGACGCCGCCCAGCCCGCCGGTGGCGAAGACGGCGATGCCGCAGCGCGCAGCGAGGAAGGCCGTGCTGGCCACCGTGGTCGCACCGGTCAGGCCGCTCGCGACCGCCACGGGCAGGTCCCGCAGGCTCAGCTTGGCGGCGTCGTCGGCAAGGGCGACGCGTTCCAGCAACGCGGCATCCAACCCCACGTGCACTCGGCCCTCGACGACGCGCGATCGTCGCCGGCATGGCGCCCTCGCCACGGACCGTGGCCTCGATCTGCGCCGCGACCTCCAGGTTCCGCGGCCGGGGCAGCCCGTGGCTGATGATCGTGCTCTCGAGCGCGACCACGCCTCGCCCCTCCTCGAGCGCCCGCGCCACCTCGGGCAGCACCACGACCGGATCGATGCGATTCACCTGATCGATGCGTTCACCTTCGCAGTCTACCCGCAGCCCCACCCGCTGAAGGGAGTTCATCGCTGAACGGAGTTCCGCCGGCCGCAGTACTTCTGGTTCCTGATGCCGCCCATCCGCTTCCGTGTTTCCTGTCTCAACGCATGCAAGGGAGAGGTCGTCGATGCAGTCGATCGAGACGAACGCCTACGGCCCTCGGCCGCGGCCGGGCCACGGGGAGATCGGGTCGGCTCGCTGGTTGGCCCCGCTCGCCTTCCTCCTCGCGTTCGTCGCCGTGCTCCTCGTGATCGTCTACGCCGTCGCCAGCCTCGTCATGCGGGCCATGGTCTTCCCGTTCTGACCCGGCGTCACCGCGGCGCCGGGCGCACCGGACCGAACGCCCGGATGCGGTCCGCGATCATGTCGAGACGCGAGAGCTTGGCGTCGGGGGGCACGTTGTCCGATACGCCGAGGATGAGCCGCTCGCCGGTGCCCAGCTCGTCGAACACCCCGTCCAGGAACGTCTCGAAGGCCGCGTCGTCCATGACCGAGTCGAGCAGCGCCACCGACGGGAGCCCGCCCCAGACCGTGGTGCCGGGACCGAACCCGGCTCGGACCTCCGCCAGCGAGTTGCGCACCATGGGTCGCGTGCAGACCGACTCGGCGACGTCGATCCCGCACCCCGGGTAGAAGGGGAGCAGCGCATGGTTCTCGCCATCGGCGTGGGCCAGGAGGAGCTTCCCGCTGCGTGAGCGCGATCGCTCGTTCGGCGGAGCCAGGGGGCGATCTCATCGCGGAAGAAGTCGGGCCAGGTGACCGACTGGTCGTAGTTGGCGCCCCACAGGAAGATCTCGACCTCGCTGGCGAGCACGGCCTCCAGCACCGACTCGAAGAACGGCTCCATGCGGGCGGCAAGCTGGTGGAGGGCATCCGGATCGTCGTGATACAGGTAGATGAACGAATCGAGCTCCATCAGGTCGTGCTGGACAAGATGGATCGGTGACGCCCCGATGACCCCCTGGGCAACGGCGAGCCCTCGATCGCCGATCCGCTCGCGGTAGGCGGCAAAGCCGTCCGGCGTGGGCACGACGTGCAGGTGCTCGAAGACCTGCGCCACGCGCTCGAGATCGTCCGGGCTCTGTATCGCTCGCCGGGAGGCGTACGGAGAGTAGGCGCCGTCGCGGACCATCTCGTCGGTAAGCATGAACTCGGTGACCAGCGGTCCGGCCGGCGTGGCGACCGTGGTCCTGTACGTTTGGCCGGCCACCTGGACGTCGAGGGGCAGGTCCGCCACCTCGACCCGGAACGGGAAGTCCGGGCGGTTCTCGATGCCCAGCCCAAGGAGAGCGAGGTCTTCGGTCGTCCACCACTGGGTGTAGAAATCGGCCTGGACGACCCGATAGCCGAAGCCGAACGCGTCGGAGATCCCCGGCAGGTCAAGCCCGACCAGCTCCGGGGGGAGGGTCCCGCGTGCGCGGTTCGCGATGGCCCACAGGTCCATGCGGGGCGCCCAGGGGATGAGGTCGGTTGGCTCGCCGCGGATGGCCCGCAGCATCCGTTCCCGGTGGGATGGCGTGCTCACGGAACGATCGGGTAGGTGCCGTACCGTGCGGACGGCCGTCGACATGGCCAGCACGTTCTCCGCCCGGCAGTAGCCCGTCAGGCTGTTGCCGCTGGTGAGGATGTACCCGCCCCCCGGCGCGAGATCGCGGATGAGACCGCGCACTTCGAGATCCACCTCGTCGGGCGTTCCCAGCGCGAGGAGGTTGAGGTCCACGTTGCCCAGGACGCAGATCCGGTCTTCGTAGGCGCGCTTGACCGCCCGGATGTCCATGGCGGCTGGTTCATTCGGGTGGGTTGCCGCGATCCCGACGGAGACGAGATCGTCCAGGAGCGACGTGATGTCGCCGTCGCTGTGGATGACCCACGGCAGGCTGATCTTCCGGGCCACCCGCCGGTAGCGGGGCAGCACGAGGTCGCGGAAGACCTGCGGGGAGAAGAAGGGCGCCGTGTTGAAGGCGAAGTCGTCGGTCGAGACGAAGACGTCGAAGCCGAGCCGGCAGGCTCGTTCGGCCACGACCTCGATCCAATCGACGTACATGTCGAGCAGCCGCTCGATGAGCGGGAGGTCGTCGTAGAGAGCCAGGCTGAACCCTTCGAGCCCCATGCTCAGCATCGTGGAGAAGATGCCGATGCGGGTGTTGAACCAGGCCGAGAAATCGCCCTTCTGCCGGGCGAACTGTGCTGCCTCTGCGTAGAGAGCATCGTCGTTCGGGTCGGGAAGCCGAACCATGGCCAGGTCCTTGTCCGACTCGATCAGGCCCCGGCCGTAGTAGAGGATCCCGTCCTGCCCGGCGTGCTTCTCCGCGTAGACCGGCGCCCGGAGGACGAACGTGATGTTGTCGAGACCGAGGAAGCCAGCGAGCTCCTTGTACTCGTCCACGGTGAACTCGTTGTCCTCGAGGTCGACCGCCTCGTTCGCCGACTGGGGCCATCCCAGGAGGCGCTCCGCAAACGGCCGGCTCACGTACTCCTCGCAGTACGGCACGCGGTCGGGCACCTCGCGCCGCAGCGCGGCAGCGACGCGCTCCCGCGACGTCATCTCGCCGGACATGGCCGTCTCACCACTCCCCACCCCTTTCAGTCCGCGTTCTGCACGTGCCGCAGGAGGCGAGTGCTCACCTCGGCGGTCGCCAGGTTGCCGCCCATGTCGCGCGTCACCTCGCCGTCGCGGATCACCGACCTGATGGCATCGAAGAGCCGGCCCGCCTCCTCGGGCAGGCCGAGGTGCTCCAGCATGAGGACACCCGTCCAGGCCTGGCCCAGGGGGTTCGCGATTCCCTTCCCCGCGATGTCGGGCGCCGAGCCGTGCACGGGTTCGAACATGGACGGGGCGGTGCCGTCGAGGTTGAGGTTCGCCGCCGGCGCGACGCCGATGCTCCCCATGAGCGCCCCGGCAAGATCGGTCAGCAGGTCGCCGAAGAGGTTGCTGGCCACCACCACGTCGAGCGAGCCGGGATCGCGGACGAGGCGGGCCAGCAGGGCATCGAGGTGGACCGACTCGGTGGCCACGTCGGAGTACCCGGCGGCCACCTCCCGGAAGACGCGGTCCCAGAAGGGCATGGTGTGGATGACCGCGTTCGATTTCGTGGCGCTGGTCACCCGCCGCCGTCGGCCACGGGCCTGCCCGAAGGCGTAGTGCATGACGCGCTCGCAGCCCCGCCGGGTGAAGACGCTCACCTGCATGGCCGTCTCGTCGGGGCCCTCGCCGATGAGGCCCCCGACCTGCGAGTACTCGCCCTCCGCGTTCTCGCGGACGACGATCAGGTCGAAGGACCCGGGATCGCGAAGGGGAGTCTGCATGCCCTCCAGGAAGCGAGCCGGCCGGATGTTGACGGCCTGCGAGAAGCTCCGCCGGATGGGCAGCAGCAGGCCCCACAGCGAGACGTGGTCCGGGACCCTCGCCGGATCGCCGATGGCGCCCAGGAAGATGGCGTCCGCGGGCCGCAGCCGGTCCAGCGCGTCGTCCGGCATCATCCGCCCCTCGGCGAGGTAGTAGTCGCAGCCCCAGGGGTACTCCTCGAAAGAGAGCCGCGCCTGGCCGCCCGCTTCGGTGACCGCCCGCAGCAGGTCCACGGCGACGGGAACGACTTCCTGTCCGATCCCGTCGCCGGGGATGACCGCGATCCGGATCTGTCGCATCAGGGAACTCCTCTCGGCTAGCGGTGTGCGTGAGCGCCGTCGCGCCGCCGCCGCAAGGTCCGGGCGCGTTCGCTTGCCTCCAGCTGCAGGGCGGTGACGAGGCGCGTCGCCGCGGCGGACATGTGCTCGAAGGTGAGGCGCTCGACGAGGGCCGGATCGCGCGCCTCGATGGCCTCCAGGATCGGCCGGTGGGCCGCGATCCCGGCGTCGAGGGGCTGCCAGGCGCGGTACGTGATGGGCGCGTAACGACGGCTTCGATCGACGAGCTCCGAGATGTTGCGGATGAGGCGATCCCGCTGAGAGGCCTGGTAAAGGCGGTGGTGGAAGACGTGGTCGGCGTCGATGAACGCCCGCAGATCGCCCGAGCGCTGGGCGTCCGTCATGCGGCCGAACGCCTCCCTGATCTCATCGAGGTCCGCGTCGGTCAGCCTCTCGGTCGCGTGGCGCGCGGCCAGTGCCTCGAGCGCGACGCGGACGGCGTACGTTTCCTCGGCGTCCTCGATGGAGAGGTCCGTCACCACGGCCCCTCGACGCGGCCTGATCTCCACGAGCCGCTCCGCCTCGAGTTGCCGGAGCGCGTCGCGCACGGGCATGACGCTGACCCCGAGCCGCTCGGAGATCTGGGCCAGGCGAAGCGGCGTGCCGGGTGGCAGCTGGCCGTCCACGATTGCCGTCTTGAGGCGCTGGGCGACGACTTCGGCCATGGTCCGGCTGTCCTGGGGCGCACCGAAGACGGCATCGAGGACGTCATCGCCGCGATGTCGCACCATCCCATTGCCCTCCCGCTTGGCCTGCCGGGAACCGGCCGCAAGACGCTTGACGCGTGATCTAATATCACAAAAGCGCCTGGGGCGCCAGAGCGCGATTCTGCGTGTGCGAGGATCGTATCGAGCGTGCTGCGGGACGCGCGATGTGCTGTGCGTCCGATGGAGGAGGATAGCGGTGGCCACGGGCGGAGGTTCGGCTGGGTCCCGGTCGGAATCGGACCGGCTCTACGAGATCGCGCAGCGCTACCTTCCCGGCGGGGTTTCCGCTGCCGCGCGCTTCCACCCTGCGCTCGGCCGTCCCTTCTTCGCGGCGCGCGGCGAGGGTTCGCGCCTGTGGGATGTTGACGGCCGCGAGTACATCGACCTCCACATGTCCTTCGGGGCCGCGCTGCTCGGCCACGGGCACCCCGCGATCCGCAAGGCGGTACAGCAGTCGCTCGACCTTGGCATCCTCTGCGCGTTCGAACTGGAGTACCAGGCCGAGGTCGCCCGCAAGATCGGCGAGATGGTCCCCTGCGCCGAACAGGTCCGCTTCACGGGCTCGGGGACGGAGACGACCTGGCACGCCGTGCGGACCGCCCGCGCCTACACGGGGCGCTTCAAGCTGGTGAAGTTCGAGGGCCACTTCCACGGCTTCAGCGACGTGCTGGGTTACAGCAGCTGGCCTCCGCTCGCGCAGGCTGGGCCGCCCGATGCCCCTGCGAAGATCCCCGAGAGCGCGGGCATGCCGCCGGAGGACGCCGACGAGGTGATCGTGCTCCCCTGGAACGACGTGGACGCGCTGGAGCGGACGCTCGTGGCGCAGGGGCCCGAGATCGCCGCGGTGATCATGGAGCCGATCAACTACAACTCGGGCGGGATCATGCCCCTGCCGGGCTACCTGCAGGCGGTCCGCGAGCTCACGGCGAAGCATGGCGTGGTGCTCATCTTCGACGAGATCCTTTCCGGCTTCCGCACCGGGCCGTCGTGCGCTCAGGGTTACTTCGGCGTGATCCCCGACATGTGCACCCTCGGCAAGTGCCTGGCGGGCGGCGTGGCGCTCTCGGCCTTCGCCGGCCGGCGGGACATCATGGAGGCCTGCGCCCCGGTGGGCAAGGCGGTCCACAGCGGCACGTTCAACGCCCACCCCATCGGCGTCCTCGCGGCGAACGCCTTCCTCGACGTGGTCGCCGAGCCCGCGTTCTGGGACGAGATGAAGGCAAAGGAAGACTCCTTCTATCCCGCACTCCGCAGGATCTTCGCCGACGCCGGGCTCACGGTATGGGTCCAGGCGACCGGCGCGCGGTTCAACCTGCTGTTCGGGCTCGACCGCGAGCCCACGACCTACCGCGAGGCAGCCCGCTGCGACCGTGCCCTCGAGACGCGCTTCTACGGCGCGGCCATCGAGCGGGGGGTCTACTTCCACTACTCCTGGCACCACGGCTTCTCCGCCCTGCACACGCGGGCGGATCTCGAACAGGCTCTGGATGGCATTGACGGAGCTGCGCGGAGCATCGCTCGCGCCTGAGCAGGGCGGACGACCCGCGGCAGGCATGACCCGTCCGGCAGCCTCTTGAAAGGAGGGTGAACCGGAGGAGCAAGGGAGAGGGCGCCGGCAACGGCGCGGCGATGCGTCTGCAACGCATCGTGTCGAGGGATGGAGTCCGGGTGACGCGGCTCTCGCCGTGGCGCCCCGCTCGGGAGGACTATCGGTATGAGTCAGGAGTTGACCACAAGCCAGCCAGAAGGCACAACGCTCAAGCGCGGCGTCGTCGGCCTGGCCGGCGCCGCGACGATGGGCGCGATCATGATGTCGCCCGCCCTGGGCCTCTACGGCAACTGGGGCCCGCTGGCGCTCGACGTCGGGATCATCGCGCCGCTCATGATCTTCCTCGGACTGCTGATCGCCCTGCCGACGGCGGTCAGCTACGCCGTCATCGCCCGCGAGATGCCGTCGGCCGGAAGCGCCTACACCTGGCTCTGGCGTGCGCTGACGCCGTCAGCCGGGATCTGGATCGGCTGGATCCTCATCGGCTACTACATCGTGGCCGTGATCCTGCAGCCCTACCTCTTCGGCCTCTACTTCAACGAGCTCATGGCCTTCTTCGGGATCACGGGCATCGACCCCTACATCACCTACCTGATCGGCGTGGCGGTGATCACGCTCATCGGGATCGTCCTGGTCTACGGCGGCATCCAGCTGTCGGTCCGCGGCAGCATCGTGATGATCACCATCGAGATCCTGGTCGCCGGCCTGCTCTGCCTGACGATCCTTGCTTCCAACCTCGACAAGCTCAGCCTGGAGCCGTTCAACCCGAACGCGCTTGGAGGGCTCGGGACCACGGGCATCGGGCTCGCGCTGATCATCATGGTCCTGTCATACACGGGCTTCGACGTCATCAGCACGGTGGCCGAGGAGTCCCATTCGCCCCGCACGATGATCCCGCGGGCGACCATCCTCTCGTTGCTGGGCGTGGCGGCGTTCTGGATTTTCGGCATGTATGCCCTCAGCATCGCCGTGCCCATGGACCAGGTCCAGGACCTCGTCGCCCAGGGCATGACCCCGGTCGTCCCGATCGCCGCGGACTACTGGGGCGCCGGCAAGATCCTTGTCATCCTGACCGCCCTGACAGCCGCGACCGGCGTTTACGTCGCGTGTGCGGTGGGTGCGTCGCGCGTCCTCTACGCGATGGGTCGCGAAGGCACGCTGCCAAGCGCCCTCAGCGGGCTTCACCCGCGGTACAAGACTCCCTGGACGGCCAACCACGTCGTCTTCGGCATCTCAATCCTCGCGACCGTCGTGTGGCCGTGGTGGCTCGACGGCAACATCGTGCGGGCGTTCGTCTGGTGGGCCGGGGCCATTGCGTTCTTCGCCCTCGTCACCTACCTGTTCGTCAACCTGGCCAACATCCTCTACTTCAACCGGATCGTTCCCAGCAAGCGGAACGTCTTCACCAACATCCTCATCCCGATCATCGGCCTGGTGGTGGATGGCTGGGTTCTCTACAAGGCGTTCTTCGAGACCCTTCTGGGCCTGCCCGACTGGCGGGACGGCATCGCCATTGTGGCCTTCTGCCTGATCGTCGCTGCACTTGGCATCGTGTACGTTCTCTGGGTCCGTTCGCGCAAGCCGGAGCTCCTCGAGCAGCAGGCGCTCGTCTTCGACGAGGGCAAGAAGGAAGCGTGAGATGACCTACGACGCGCGCTACCCCGGTTTCGGACGGGGGGCAACCGCGACCGACGAGTGGACCTTCCGCGACTTCCGCGCGGTGGTCCTCGAGAACGAGCGGTTGCGGGTGACTCTCCTGCCCGGCCACGGGGCCAAGATCTGGGAGTTCACCTCGAAACGGGCCGGCCGCGACCTCCTCTACCACCACAACCGGTTCGACGTCCGGCCGCCGGTCTTCGGCCAGAACGTCGACAACTGGTGGACGGGTGGCATCGACGAGGTCGCGCCGACCGGTCACCCCTGCGTGGTCGGTGGCGAGGAACTGCCCTTCCTGGGGGAGTTCTGGTCCCAGGCCTGGCAGTACCGGATCGAGGAATCCGGGCCGGACGGAGCGCGCGTGCATGTCTGGGCGGAGGGGATCATCACGCCTCTCCGCCTGGACCGCTGGCTCGAGCTCAGGCCCGGCGAGCCGGTCCTGCGCGGCCGGCATCGGGCCACGAACGTCGGGTTCGAGCCCGTCGATTTCATCTGGGGGGTCCACCCGGGGTACGCCATCCGGCCGGGGGGCCGCGTCCAGGCGCCCGCCGCCGAGGGCGTCTTCTGGGAAGGCCACCCGGACCTCAAGGCAGCCCAGGGACTGACCTACCCCTGGCCCAACTTCCCGCTGGAGGACGGCCGGGTCATCGACATGAGCGTCGCCCGGCCGGCCGACCCACCCAGCTGGGACCTCCACTTCCTCAACGGTCTTCGCGAAGGATGGCTGGCGGTCACCGACCCGGAGTCGAGATCCGGGATGGCGCTCGCCTTCGACCCGGCGGTCTTCAAGACCGTCTGGCTGTGGGGGGTCTACGGCGGGTGGCGCGGGATCTACACCATGGCATTCGAGGCGTGGACCTCGTGGCCCGGCCGGCTCGACCAGGCCATCGAGGCCGGCCGGCACCGGACGCTCGCCCCGGGCGAATCACTCGAGACCGAGGTTTCGTACATCGCCTACGAGGGCGTCCGGTCGGTCAGCCACGTCGAGCCCGACGGGCGCGTCGTGGGAGAGGAGTGACATCCGATGAGTGGCAAGCTCGAGAACAGGGTCGCGATCATCACCGGCACGGCACGGGGGATCGGTGAGGCGATCGCCCGCCAGTTCGCCGTCGAGGGCGCGATCGTCGTCGGCGTCGACGTCACCGACGAGAGCGGCGACGCCGGCGCGAAGAAGGTCGTCGAGGCCGGCGGCCGGATGGAGTACCGGCACTGCGACGTCTCGAAAGAGGACGAGATCATTCGCCTCGTTCGCGGCGTCGAGGCCGACCACGGTCGGGTCGACATTCTCGTGAACAACGCGGTGTGGCAGCGCGAGGCGCCCATCACCGAGTTCACCGTCGAGGACTTCCACCGGATCATCGACACGAACCTCCTCGGCACGGCGCTCCTGTGCCGCGAAGTGATCCCCGGCATGATGGCGCGGAAGTCGGGCGCGATCGTCAACATGTCCTCGGTGCTCGGCTGGGTCGCCGACCCCATCCTGCCGATCTACGGGGCCACGAAGGCGGGGATACTCGGCCTCACGCGGTCGATTGCCATCACCTACGGCGAGCACGGGATTCGCTGCAATGCGATCTGCCCGGGCGACGTCGACACCGAGCTGAACCAGGTCTACTTCAACGCCCACCCGGACCCGGTCGCCTTCCGCGGCCGGGTGGAGCACGAATACCCCATGCGGCGAATCGCCTCGACCGACGAGATCGCACGGGTGGCGGTCTTCCTCGCCTCGGACGATGCCTCGTTCGTTACCGGGACCGACATCATCGCGGACGGGGGCATCCTCGCCCGCATCTACGAGCTTTGAGCTACCAGGAGTTCTGAGCGGCGCGAAGGCGCCGGTGCAACCGTCCGTGGGCGGGTCGCCTCTCCCCCCGCCCACGGACACCTCCCGGGGATCCCCATGATGACTGAGCCCATCTTTCCCATTCCCGCTGTCGCTGTCCGCAACGCCCAGGCAGAACTGCGGCCGCTGGCCGGCGGCATCGACCACCCCGAGTGCGTGGCCTGGTTCGAGGGCCGCGTCTACTGCGGGACCGAGTCGGGCCAGGTGCTCGCCATCGACCCGGGAACGGGCGAAGCCGGCATGGTTGCCACCCCCGGCGGCTTCACGTGCGGCCTCGCCTTCGACCACGAGGGCCGCTGCTGGGTCTGCGACGTGGGACAGGGCCGCGTGCTGCGCCTGGGCCGCGACTGGGCCGTGGAGGCGGCCTGGGAGGCGGTCGAGGGGCAGCGGCTGCACAGCCCCAACTTCCCCGCGGTCGCCCGCGACGGCACCATCTGGATCGCCGACTCCGGCTCCAGCTTCGGGGCCGACGACGGCTTCCTGTTCCGCATCGGGCCCGACGGCCGGGCCGCCATCGTCGACCGTTCATGCGGCCGCTTCCCCAATGGGATCGCGCTGTCGGCGGCGCAGGATCGGCTGTATCTCGTGGAGTCGCGCCTGCCGGGGGTGGTGACCTACTCTCTTGCGGGCGGCACGGTGGGTCCGCGGACGATCCTGCTGCGCATGCCCGGCACGGTGCCTGACGGGCTCGCCTTCGATTCGGCGGGCGTCCTCTACATCGCCTGCTGGCGGCCCGACCGGGTCTACCGGCTTCACCCGGGCGGATCGGTCGACATCTACCTGGACGATCCCACCGCCGAGTACATGAACAGCCCCACCAACGCCTGCTTCGGCGGCCCGGACGGGCGTCGGCTCTACCTGTCGGGACTCTGCGGCTGGTCCATCACCCAGATCGACGTCGAGACCCCGGGCCGGGTGCTGCCGTGACGATTACCTTCCACCTCAGATCAGCGGCGGAGTGAGCATGAACCTGAGCTGCCTTCCGGTCTCCTTCTTCGACGAGATCCTGGCCGGCCGCATGAGCGTGGGCGAGTGGGCTGCCATGGGCGCCGCGGTCGGTCTCGACGCGGTGGACCTGAGCATCCTGTTCGTGCCGGACCGCTCGCCCCAGGCGCTCGCCGCGATGCGACGCGAGATCGACGCTGCCGGGACGCGGGTCACCATGGTCACGAGCTACCCGGACTTCACGCACCCCGAGCCCGACCAGCGGCGCCGCGAGCTGGAGCTCGAGTGCGAGGTGGTGGACGTGGCGGCCGCCCTGGGCGCGCTGTACGTGCGGGTGACGGCCGGGCAGGCCCACCCCGGGGTCGGCCGCGAGGAGGGGACCGGGTGGGCGGTCGAGGGCCTGACCCGGCTCGTGGAGCGCACCTCCGGCAGCGGTGTCACGCTGGTCTACGAGAACCACGCCAAGCCGGGCGCCTGGACCTACACCGACTTCTCGCAGCCGCCCGAGCTGTTCCTCGCCATCGCCGAAGCCACCCGTCCGGCCGGTCTGCGCATCAACTTCGACCTCGGCAATGCCGCCGCGTTCGCCGACGACCCGGTGTGGCTGCTGGACCAGGTCATCGACCGGGTCGAGACGGTGCACGCGGCCGATACCCGTGCCCGAGGCCGCCTTGAGCATGTCGCTCTCGGCACGGGCGTGACGCCCTACCCGCAGCTGCTGGGCCGCCTCAAGGGTGCCGGGTGGGACGGATGGATCTGCATGGAGGAGGCGTCGCGCCGGGGAAGAGACGGGGTCGCGGCGGCAGCGGCATTCATCCGCTCAACCTGGGATGCCGCGTAGTTGCGGGTGAGCGATCCGGTCGCGCTCACGCTTGCCCGGCACCGGGCGTTCTGGGACTGCGCGCCGGCCGATCGGCCGCTCATCGGGACGACCCGCTGGTCGCAGATCTCGCTCCAGCAGTTCGAGTGGGGGATCCCCGCCGGCGACGGCACGCTCGAGCCGGACATGCTCGAGGTGGACCGCTTCCTGCCGCAATACGAGGCGCTGTTCCACGAGCGCGGACCGCTGGACGGCGACCTTGTCTGGCCGGCGATGCCGCCGACGGCGATCCCGTGGCTGGAGGGGATGCTGGGCTGCCCGATCCGCTACTCCCTCCCATCGGGCAGCTTCTTCGCCGAACCGATCGCCGCCGAGGATCCGTTCGCGATCGAGCCGGCTCCCCTCGACGACAACCCCTGGTTCCTGAAGCTGCTCGAGTTCATCGAGCGGCTCGCCCGCGTCTCTCGAGGGCGTTTCGCGGTCGGCCTGCCGCTCACCCGGGGCCCGTGGGACCTCGTCTCCGCGGCGTGCGGGGCGACCGGCCTCTACGTCGGCCTGTACGATCGTCCCGGCGACCTGCAGCGTCTGGCCGCGAGGTCCGCGGACCTGTGGGTGCAGGTGACGCGTCGCCTGGCGTCTGTGATCCCTCGGTGGCGCGGCGGGTTCGTCTCGTTCCTCGGGATCTGGGGCCCGACGTTCAACCCGATGCCCCAGGACGACGCGTCTGTGTCCGTCTCGGCCGACCTCTACCGGCGGGTCATGGCCCGGGCGGATCGGAGGGTGACACGCGCCTGGAAGCGGCCGATCTTCCACCTGCACAGCGCCGGCCTGCAGGTGCTGGACGTCGTGCTCGACGATGTGCTCAGCCCCCCGCGCGGCGGTGCCCTCAACGTGGACATCGATCCATCGGGTCCGTCCGTCGACGCGCTGCTTCCCGCACTTCGGCGGGTCCAGGCGCGGCACGTTCCGCTGCACCTGCTGACGTTCGACGCTGGCCAGGCCCGCAGCCTGGCAGCGGAGCTCTCGCCCGCCGGGCTCGCCGTCACCTACCAGCCGGTCGATCCGGCCCGACAACGATGGGAGGACTGAGATGGAGATCCGCAGGCCCAAGGCGGGGTTCGTCGGGTTCGGTGAGGTCAACAGCCCCCGCGAGCTGATCGAACGGAAGTGCCGCGCCGCGGCTGACGCCCTCAGGGACCGTGGCATCGACCTGGTGTGGACCGATCCCGTCAGCGACGACCCGGCTGGGGTAGCCGAGGCGCGTGCTCGTGCCGAACTGGCACGGGCGGACTTCGACATCCTCGTGGTCTGCATCGCCGGGTGGATCCCCTCCCACTCGGTGTTCGACGTGATCAGCCCGTTCGCCCACAAGCCCATGGTGCTCTGGGGGCTCACCGGCGAGTACGACGAGGGACGCCTTGTCACGACCGCCGACCAGGCCGGGACGACCGCCCTGCGCGCCCCGATGGAGGCCATGGGCCTCCGGTTCACCTACGTGTTCGATACCCCGGACGCGCCGTACGCGGCCGCCGGCCGTGTCGCGCAGTCGTGCGAGGTGGCGCGGGCGATCGTGCTCCTCCGGGAGTCGCGGGTGGGCATGGTCGGCTACCGCGACATGAAGCTTCACTCGACGTTGTTCGACGGGCTCTCGCTGCGCGCCCGGCTGGGCCCGGAGGTCGAGGTCGTGGACACGCTCGAGGTGGCCCAGCTCATGGAGCGTGCGGATCCCGCGGAGGTGGGACGAATTGCCGCGGAAGTCAGGCGCGACTGGCAATTCGATCGCGAGGCCTCCGACGAGGTGCTCGACCGGCCCATTCGCCTCTTCCTGGCGGTCATGGAGAAGATCCGGGAGCGCGGGTACGGCGCCGTTTCAATCATCGACGTCGACGGCGTGAAGAAGCTCATGGGGTTCACGCCAGCCGCGGCCAACATGCTGCTGGCGGACCGCGGAGGCGTGGCGACGATCCCAGAGAACGATGGCCTCGGGTCGGTGACCCAGCTGATCGTCCGGTTCCTTACGGGACAGGCGGGCGCGTACTTCGAGTTCTACGAGTTCATGTCCGATCGTGTGCTCATCGGCGTGCCCGACTACGTTCCGGCGGCGGTCACCGACGGCGGTGTCCGCGTCATGCTCGCGAAGTTCGGAGAACTGTCGGAGGGCGTCCTCAATGTCTCCCGCGTCCGAACCGGCACGGTCACCCTGTGCCGCTTGGGAAGCAAGGGCGACCGGTACTGGATGCACGTCGTCGCGGGGCAGGCGGTCACGCCCCAGCCCTGGGAAGAGGCCGGTTGGGAACGACCCGCCCCGCAGCTTCCCGGCCTCGAGGTGGTCCTCGACTCGCCAGTCGACGACTTCGCCCAGAAGGTGCTGGGGCAGCACTACATCCTGGCCTACGGAGACCACCGCGACCGGCTGCGGGAGTTCTGCCGGCTCCTCGGCATTGATGTCGTCTGAGGGCATACTTGTTCGACCCATGTTCGATCAATGGAGGAAGCGTTCATGACCGCCCCGCCCGAGTCGCCGCTGCAGCGGACCGTTCGCACCACCGCGACCGAGTTCTGGAACGACGGTCCGTCGGTGGCGGAACTCGAGGATGCCATGGCCCACGGCGCGGTGGGAGCGACGTCCAACCCCTTCCTCATCCTCGAGGAGATGGGGCGCGACCGCGGCACCTGGAAGGTCCGGGCCCAGGAGGTTCGGCGCGAGCATCCCGCCTGGTCGATCGCCGAGGTGGCCTGGGCGCTCTACGGTGAGATCGCCCGCCGGGCGGCCGACACGCTGCGCCCGGTCTACGAGCGGGAGAACGGTCGCGAGGGCTACGTCTCGGTGCAGGTGGACCCCACCCAGTACGCGAACCCGGGGGCCATGGTGGAGCAGGCCCTCGTCTTTGCCGGCATCGCCGACAACATCCGGGTGAAGCTCCCCGTGACGAAGGCGGGGGTCGAGGCCATCGAGGAGGCCACCGCTCGCGGCATCACCATCACCTCCACGGTCTGCTTCTCGGTGCCCCAGGCCATCGCCACCGCGGAGGCGGTCGAGCGCGGGTTGCAGCGGCGCGCCGCGGCGGGACATGACGCGAAGCCGCTCTGGCCCATCTGCACCATCATGGTGGGCCGCCTCGACGACTGGCTGCGGGCGCAGGCCGAGCGCGACGGCATCATCGTCGATCCCGGCATCCTCGACTGGGCCGGGTGTGGCGGCCATGAAGAAGGCCTACCGCATCTTCCGCGAGCGGGGCTACCGGGCCCGTCTCCTCTCCGCCGCCTTCCGCAACCACTACCACTGGTCGGAGTTCATCGGCGGGGAGCTGTCGCTCACCATCCCCTACGCCTGGCAGGTGCGCTTCCACGCCTCGTCGGTCGAGGTGCGGCCGCGTATCGACGATCCCGTCGATCCGGCCATCCTCGACGGCCTGTCGGCGGCGTTTCCCGATTTTCGCCGGGCCTACGCGGAGGACGGCCTGGCGATCGACGAGTTCGACCTGTTCCCGCCCACCGTGCGCACCCTGCGCGCCTTCACCAAGTCCTACTACGACATGCTGTCCCTGGTGACCGACTTCCTGCTGCCGAACCCTGACACGGCGGCCGCCTCGTGACCGTCCAGCACGTTGGCCACTGGATCGGCGGGAAGACGGTTCCCGGCGCTTCCGGCAGTATCTCGCCCGTCCGGAACCCGGCGACGGGTGATCTCCTCCGGGAGGTGGCGCTAGCCTCGGCCAAGGATGTCGACGCGGCCGTGGATGCTGCCCGCGCCGCGTTTCCGGCGTGGCGGGCGACCTCGCTCTCGAGGCGCGTGGAGATCCTCTTCCGGATCCGGAACCTCGTCGACGCACATCGCGAGGAACTGGCCGCCCTCATCACCGAAGAGCACGGCAAGGTCCCATCGGACGCGCTCGGCGAAGTCGCGCGCGGCGTCGACAACCTCGAGTTTGCGTGCGGGGTGCCGTATCTCCTCAAGGGAGGCTTCACGGAGCAGGCGTCGACCGGCATCGACGTCTACCAGGTCCGCCAGCCCCTCGGCGTTGTCGCCGGGATCACACCCTTCAACTTCCCGGCGATGGTGCCGATGTGGATGTTCGCGAACGCGATCGCCTGCGGGAACGCCTTCATCCTCAAGCCGTCCGAGAAGGTGCCATCGGCGGCGCTCCTGGTCGCCGGCCTGCTGCGCGAGGCTGGTGTGCCCGACGGTGTCTTCAGCGTGGTCCAGGGCGATCGAGTCGCCGTGGACCGGTTGATCGAGCACCCCGACGTGGCTGCCATCAGCTTCGTCGGATCGACGGCTGTCGCGCGGAGCGTCTACCAGCGGGGCACGGCCGCCGGCAAGCGCGTGCAGGCCCTCGGCGGGGCGAAGAACCACATGGTCGTGCTCCCCGATGCCGACCTCGAGGCGGCAGCCGACGCGGCCGTTTCCGCGGGGTACGGCTCGTCGGGCGAACGCTGCATGGCGATCGCCACGGTCGTCGCCGTCGGGCCCGTCGCCGACCGCCTGGTGCCGGCGATCGCCGAGCGGCTGGCGGCGGTCAGGGTCGGTCCGGGTTCCGATCCGGAGGCCGAGATGGGCCCGCTCGTGAGCCGGGAGCACCGTGACCGAGTGGCCCGGTATCTCGACGAGGCGGCGGCCCAGGGCGCGACCATCGTCGCAGACGGCCGCGACCATCCGCTCTACCGGGAGTCCGCCGGCTACTTCCTGGGGCCCTCGCTCATCGACCACGTCACCCCGGCCATGTCGTGCTACACGGACGAGATCTTCGGCCCTGTCCTCACGGTGGTCCGGGTTCCGACCTACGCCGATGCGATCAGGCTGGTCAACGACAACCCGTACGGCAACGGCGCCGCGCTCTTCACCCGCGACGGCGGGGCGGCCCGCCAGTTCCAGTTCGACGCCCAGGCGGGGATGATCGGCATCAACGTCCCCATCCCCGTCCCGGTCGCCTACTACTCATTCGGCGGCTGGAAGTCATCCCTCTTCGGCGACCTCCACATGTACGGACCGGAGGGCGTCCAGTTCTACACGAAGTCCAAGGTCGTGACCGCCCGCTGGCCGGACCCTGGAACGAGTCGCGTCGATCTCGGCTTCCCGGGTACCAAGTGATCAAGAACCCACCGGAGTCCCCGAACCCATGACCAAGTCCCTGCTCATCGATCCCGACGAGGTCCGCAGGCCTCGGACGCTGGAGATCGCCCCGATCCCCGTCAACCAGTACGGCCGGAGCCTGACCGAGGAGCGCTCCCGGCGGTCGGACGCCGAGCTGGTGGCGGTCTTCCGCGACATGCTGGTGGCCCGCGAGTTCGAGACGATGCTCGACCTCATCAAGCGGGAGGGCTCGTACGAGGGCATCGCCTACCGCCACGCCGGGCCCGCGCACCTGTCCATCGGGCAGGAATCGGCGGCGGTGGGACAAGCCCACGCCCTCGGCATCGTCGATCACGTCTACGGCTCTCACCGCAGCCACAGCGAGATCATCGCCAAGGGCCTGGCCGCCATCGCCGAGCTCGTCGGGAAGGGCGACCCCGGCGAGGCGCAGCTCGCCGCCACCATGCGGGGCTACCTCGACGGCGCCGCCTGGGGGGTGGTGGACCGCCACCTCGCCCGGCCGACCTGCCCACCCGCGCCACGCAGTTCCTCCTCTACGGCCTGCTCGCCGAGATCTTCGGCCGCGCTGCCGGCTTCAACAAGGGCCTCGGCGGCAGCATGCACGCCTTCTTCACGCCGTTCGGGATCTACCCCAACAACGCCATCGTGGGGGGCTCGGGGCCGATTGCCGCGGGCGCGGCCCTGGCCAAGAAGCTGCGGCGCCAGGACGGCATCGTGGTCGCCAACATCGGCGACGCGTCCACCGGCTGCGGTCCCGTCCTCGAGGCCCTCAACTTCTCGACAATGGGCCAGTTCTGGACGCTCTTCGAGGAGGGCTACCGGGGCGGTCTCCCGGTCATCTTCTTCTTCATGGACAACTTCTACGGCATGGGTGGCCAGACCGTGGGCGAGACGATGGGCTACGACGTGCTCGCCCGCCTGGGCGCCGGCTTCAGCCCTCGCAACCTCCACGCCGAGACGGTGGACGGCACCAACCCGCTCGCGGTCACCGACGCGGTAGAGCGGGCGCGCGCCCTCATCGAGGCGGGGGAGGGCCCCGTCCTCCTCGACTGCCTGACCTACCGCTACAGCGGCCACTCGCCGTCGGACGCCTCGAGCTACCGAACCCGCGAAGAGGTGGATCTCTGGCGGAAGGTCGATCCCATCGTCACCTACGGCGACGCGCTCGAGGAGGCGGGGGTCATCGACGCGGATACCCGGGCCGGCCTTGTGGCCTGGGCGAAGGAGCGGGTGATCGAGGTCACCCGCCTGGCGATTGATCCCGAGGTCTCGCCGCGCCTGGATCTCGCCGCCGACCCCGACGCGGTCGCCCGGCTCATGTTCTCGAACGAGGAGATCGACCTCGCCGAGGCCCCCCCGGGCGAGATCAGCCAGCCGCTGGCCGAAAACCCCCGGGTGGTCTCGCTCGCAAGGCGCTCCCGCTCGGGCATCGCCGATGACGGCTCGGTTCTCTCGTCCATGCGCGCCATCATGTTCCGCGACGCCGTCTTCGAGGCCATCGCCGACCACGCCGTGGCCGACGATCGCCTGGCCATCTGGGGCGAGGAGAACCGCGACTGGGGCGGCGCCTTCGGCGTCTACCGCGGCCTCACCGAGCTCCTGCCCTACCACCGCCTCTTCAACGCCGCCCTGTCGGAGGCCGCCATCGTGGGCAGCGCGGTGGGCTACGCCCTCGAGGGGGGCCGCGCCCTCGTCGAGCTCATGTACGCGGACTTCATGGGCCGCGCCGGGGACGAGCTCTACAACCAGCTGGCGAAGTGGCAGGCCATGTCGGGGGGCACGGTGCGCATGCCGGTGGTGGTGCGCATCTCGGTGGGCTCGAAGTACGGCGCCCAGCATTCCCAGGACTGGAGCGCCATGGCGGCCCACGTCCCGGGCCTGAAGGTGGTCTTCCCGGCCACCCCCTACGACGCCAAGGGGCTCATGGCCTCGGCCCTGCTCGGCAACGACCCGGTCATCTTCTTCGAGAGCCAGCGCCTCTACGATCAGGTGGAAATCCTGCGTCCGGAAGGGGTGCCGGCGGAGAGCTTCACGATCCCCATCGGCGAGCCGAACCGGGTGCGGGAGGGGAGCGACCTCACGATCTTCACCGTGGGCTCCACCCTCTACCGGGCCCTGGACGCTGCGGACCGCCTGGCGTCGGAGCACGGGGTCGCCGCGGAGGTGATCGACGCCCGCTCCCTCGTGCCCTTCAACTACGAGCCGGTGCTTGCATCTGTCCGGAAGACGGGGCGCCTCCTCCTCACCTCAGATGCCTGCGAGCGCGGAAGCTGGATCGAGTCGGCCGCCGCGGTCCTCCAACGCCTGGCCCACGGGCACCTGCAGGCCCCCATCGCCCTCCTCGGCGCCCGCAACTGGATCACCCCCGCGGCCGAGATGGAGGACCTCTTCTTCCCCACCCCCGCGGGCATGATCGACCTCATCTCCGAGGTGCTCCTGCCGCTCCCCGGCAACGTGCCGGCCTCGCGGATCGACACGACGGAGGCTGTCCGGCGCGCGGCGAACGGCGTGTAGGCGGAGCGGGCCGTCGTCAGGACTGTCCGCGCAGCCCGACGGCGCGTACCCTGAGCCTGGCGCGACGAGGCATCGAGCCGCCGGTCCCGCCCGCCACAATGCGAGCGGCTGCGGCTGAGGGGAGAGCGTTGCAGAACGAGCCGGTCGTCGAAGGTCGAAGCCCTGCGCAAGTCCTACGGGGCCGTGCGCGCCGTGGACGGCGATCTCCTTCGAGGTCGGCCACGGCGAGATCTTCGGGGTCGTAGGGCCCAACGGGGCGGGGAAGACCACGACGATCGAGTGCCTCGAAGGGATGCGCGTGCCCGATGGCGGACAGGTGCAGGTCCTGGGCCTGGACCCCCAGCGCGGCGGCCCCGCCTTTCGCGAGCGGATCGGGGCGCAGCTCCAGCAGAGTGCCCTGCCGGCGCGGCTGCGGGTCGGCGAGGCCATGCGCCTGTTCGCCTCGTTCTACAGCCACCCCCTGCCGATCGGGGGGCTGCTCGAGGAGCTCGGCCTGTCCGACCGGGTCGGGGCCGCGTTCGCCGATCTCTCCGGGGGCCAGAAGCAGCGGCTGTCGATCGCGCTGGCGCTGGTCGGCGATCCCGAGCTCGTCTTCCTCGACGAGCTGACGACCGGCCTTGACCCTCAGGCTCGCCACGCGACCTGGGACCTCGTCAGCGGCATCCGGGCGAAGGGGAAGACGGTCTTCCTGACGACGCACTACATGGAGGAGGCCGAGCGGCTCTGCGATCGGGTCATGATCATCGACCACGGACGGATCGTGGCGCTCGACACGCCGGACAGCCTGGTTCGCGGTCTCGGCGCGGAGCAGCGAATCGCCTTCGACACCGAGGGCGCGACAGACGGAGTGCTGGCGGCGATCCGGGCGGTCCCGGGCGTGGCGCGGGTCGAGCAGGCCGGCGAGCGCGTCGTGGTGTACGGGCAGTCCGATCGGCTGCTGTCGCCCGTCCTGGAGGTGCTCGAGTCGGCGCACCTCGCGTTCCACGACCTGCGAACCGAGCAGCCGAACCTCGAGGACGTCTTCCTCGCCCTCACCGGCCGAGAGATGCGGGACTGAGAGGCGCGACGATGTCGATCCGCGTGCTGTCTCTCTTCACCTGGACCCAGGCGAAGCTCTACGTGCGGGAGCCGATCGCCACGTTCTTCACCATCTTCTTCGCCCCGCTCTTCCTCGTCCTCTTCGGGCTCATGTACGGCAACGAGCCGAACGAACTCTTCGGTGGTCGCGGGTCCATGGACGTGACGGTCCCTGCGTACCTGGGGATCATCATCGTGACCGTGGGCCTGATCGGTCTCCCCATCCAGACGGCGGTGAACCGCGAGCTGGGCATCCTGCGCCGGTACCGCGTCACCCCGCTTCGTCCCCTGACCTACATCGTCGCCGACGTGACCACCTACTGGGTCATGGCGCTGCTGGGCATGGTGCTGCTCGTCATCGTGGGCGCCCTGGCGTACAGCATCCGCTTCGAGGGGAGCATCCCGAGCGTCCTTGCCGGCTTCACGCTGAGCACGCTGTCGTTCCTTTCGCTGGGCTTCGTGATCGCCAGCCTCGCCCCGTCGGCCCGGGTCGCCCAGACGGTCGGGATGGTGCTGGCCTACCCGATGATGTTCCTGTCGGGGGCGACCATCCCGCTGGAGGTACTCCCCGCCGGCGTCCAGCGGATCGCCGACTTCCTGCCCCTGACCTACGTGGTGAGGCTCATGCGGGGCCTGTGGGTGGGCGAGCCCTGGTCCACCCTGTGGCCCGAGGTGGTCGTGCTGACCGGCATGCTGGTCGTCTGCAGCGCGATATCGGCGCGGTTCTTCCGCTGGGAGTAGCGGGGGCGCGACGGGGCTGCAAGTTGCCCCGGGGTTCGCCGGGTCAGGCGCCTGCCCGGTAGGGAACGTCGAGGACGTCGAGATCTCGCCGGCCGACGAGGGCCGCCCGCAGGCGGTGCGCGTTCTGGTTGTAGAGGATGCGGTCCCACCAGTGGCGCGGCACGTTCTCGGGGATGAGGACCACCAGGACCGCCTCCGGGTCCTCCTCCTGCACGACCTCCAGGTAGCGCACGAACGGCCTGACGAGCGATCGATACGGCGACTCGACGATGACGATGGAGACGCCCGGGACCTGCTCCTCGAACCGCGCGCGGAGGCGTTCTCCTTCTTCGCGGTTGTCCGTGACATGGACGACGCTGACGTCCGTCGAGATCGCACGGGCCACCTTGATCGCGGGGATCATCGCCCGTGTCAGCGCCGGTGCCGCGATGAACACCCGCCGGTGGCGGCGTGCGGGGCCGATGACTTCGGACCGTGGAACGTGCAGCCCCAGCGCCTCGCGGTCGTACGTGCGCTTGACGAGCAGCATGGCAACCACGAGGAGCGGGACGACGATGATGATGATCCACGCGCCGAGCGCGAACTTGGCGATCGCGAAGATGACGACCACGATGCCGGTCACGACCGCGCCGACGCCGTTGATGAGGGCGCTCCTCCGCCACCCCGGCCCGCGCTCGTTCAGCCAGTGGCGAAGCATGCCGGCCTGGGACAGCGTGAACGAGGTGAAGACCCCGATCGCGTAAAGCGGGATGAGGGCGTTGACATTGCCGCTGAAGGCAATCACCAGCAGGATCGACACGGCCGCCAGCGCCACGATCCCGGCGTTGAAGGCGAGGCGCTCGCCGCGGAAGGCGAATTGGCGTGGGAAGAAGCCGTCACGGGCGAGGATCGAAGAGAGGCGCGGGAAGTCGGCGAAGCTGGTCTGCGCCGCGAGGACGAGGATGCCCATCGTGGCGAAGATGAGGACGTAGTACAGCGGCGTCCGGCCGTAGAAGACCGCGGCGCCGATCTGGCTGAGCACCGACTCGTTTGCCGCGGGGACCGCGCCGGTGACGCCGATGAGATAGCTCATGCCCAGGAACATGGACCCGAGGAGGACCGACATGGTGAGCATCGTCTGCTGTGCGTTCTTCCACTCCGTCGGTTTGAAGGCCGGAACGCCGTTCGCCACCGCTTCTGTTCCCGTCATGGCCGAGCAGCCGTCGGCGAATGCGCGAGCGAGCAGGAGCAGGCCGAACGTCTCGGGCGTGATGATGGCGGCCTGGACCGGGGCGGCACGCGGAGCGTCACCCAGCAGTGTTCGCATGAACCCCAGGCCGATCATCAGCAGCATGCTGGCGATGAAGATGTACGTCGGACTGGCGAAGATCGTGCCGCTCTCGCGCAGGCCGCGGAGGTTGATCGCCGTAACGAGCACGATGGCGAGGACGATGAGCGGGACCTCGAAACCCTGCAGGAACGTCAGGGCAGAAGCGAGGTTGTACACGCCGGCCGAGACGCTCACGGCGACCGTCAGAACATAGTCGGTGAGCAGTGATGCCGCCGCGACCAGTCCGGGTAGCACCCCCAGGTTGGCGCGGGCGACGATGTAGCTGCCGCCGCCGTTGGGATATGCGCGGATCGTCTGGCGGTAGCTGAACGTGACGGCGAACAGGAGCGCCACGATGAGGATCGAGAGCGGCATCACGTAGCCGGAGTTCCCGGACCCGGCGGCCGCCAGGGTGAAGAGGATCGCCTCGCCAGCGTAGGCGACGGACGACATCACGTCCGACGAGAAGACGGGGAGCGCCTTCCACTTCGGCAGGCGCTCGGCCAGCTCCTCCTCGGTGGCGAGGGGGCGCCCGAAGAGGACACGCCTGGCCCGGGCAACGGCACGATCGACAGGGGCCGTCCGCTCGTCTGCGGAGAGCTTCGCCGACAGCACGCCGGGCGCCGTGTAGCGGAAGTACCGGGCATGCGGGCGCTCGACCCGCACCCTCCGATCCCCGGGTTTCGCGCCCTTTATGGGCTGTGTGGCCTCGGTCACGAGGGCGGTTCGTCCCTGCGAACGGCCACGTCGAAGTGCGCTCCGTCGGGCGGGCTGATGACGTCGATCGCCACGCGCTCGCGGGCGGCGATCGCGCGCAGGGCCGCCGGACGCACCCGGTGCGGGCGGTTGCACACGATCACGCGCCTCGCGACGCCGAGCCTGACGAGTGCGGCCGCGGCGGTGAGGTCGTCGAGGATCCTGCGCTCGGCCCTCAGGCGGCCGGCGCGGCGTGTCCTGCCATTCACGCTCCGAGCGTATGACCCACCCCCAAGAGGGGAATGGGCAGAACGCCCGGTCAGGCGCTCAACAGCCGCTCAATCCGCGCCCGCAGCGGCGGTGCGGCTCCTGTTCCGCAGCTGGGCAGGAGCCGCAGGCTGCGGTCAGGTTGTGTGCGATCAGGTTGTGGCGATCAGGTTGTGGCGGCGCCGAGTCGGGCGCGGGCCTCCGCGAGGAGCGCGGTCGTGCGCGCGGCGAGGCGTCGCTCGAGGATGTCGAGCGAGAGCGTGGGCAGGGGTTCGGCGACGGCGTCGGTCCGCAGGGGTGCCGACGGCCCGTCCGCGGGGGAGGGGGCCAGCGCGCCGGCGTCCCAGATCGCGGCGCGGTCGCCGCCGTCCGGGCCGTCGAGGTCGAGGTCGCAGTAGAGCGGCACAACCTTCCGGATCTCGGCGAAGACCTCGTCCGCGCTGGTATAGCGCATCTTCGTGCCCATGCCCAGTCTCGCGCCCAGCTCACAGAGGAGCTGCCAGGTCTCCAGGCCCGTCCGTGGGGCGATCGACCGGCGGACCCGCTGGACTCGGCGCTCGGCGTTCGTGAACGTCCCGGACGTCTCCACGGCCCCCGAGAGCGGCAGCACCACGTCCGCGGCGCGGGCCGTGGCGGTCATGGCGACGTCGGCGACCACGAGGTACTCGGCCGCCTGCAGGCCATCCCGCAGCTCCGCCGGCAGTGCCTCGTTCCCCAGAGGATCCTCGCCCAGGACGACGGCGACGCGGATGCGCCGCTCGGCCAGGGCGCGGGCAAGCTCCTCCGCCGATCCAGACCCGCGCAGGCCCTGCAGGACCGCGCCCCATTCCTTCTCGAACGTCTCCACTGCGCCGTCCTGCGTCGAGCGGTAGCCGGGGAACCAGGCCGGGTGCGTCCCCATGTCGAGGAGGCCCTGCATGTTTGCCTTCTCCCAGAGCGCGAGGTGGGGTGCGCCCAGGGCGCTCGCGGCCGCCGCGAAGAGAAGATCGTCGCCCGCGAGGCGCTTCCCCCGGTAGTCCTTGTTGAAGACGACGATCCGGGAGCCCGCCTCCGCCAGCACCCCGGCCGCTTCGGCCAGCGCCGCGTGGGGCACGCCGGTGGCCGCCTCCAGCGGCTCGGTCCCCAGCTCCCGCACGCGCGCCGCCAGCTCCGGATGTCCGGCGAGGTCCAGCGCGCCCCGCCCGGCAAGCTCGCGAAGAAGGCCGAGCACGACCCACGCCTGCGCCCCGGGCTCGCACGCCAGGTGAATTGCGGCCACGCCGGACGTCCGGTTGGTTTCCGGGCCGATGAAGACGAGCCGGCCGCCGTCGCGGACCGCGCGCTTGGCGAGAAGGTCGACGACGAAGTGCTCCTCATCGAGGTTCGAGTTGACGACCAGGATCGCCTCTGCCCGGGCGAGATCGTGGTATGTGCCGGTGGACAGCACGGCCGGATCGAAGTAACGCTCGTTCGCGAGGGCCGCGAACGACGCCACGTTGTGCGTGCCCAGGCCGACCCGCGCCAGCTTCTGGGCGAGGTAGGCCTCCTCGTTGGTGAGCCGCGGCGAGACGAAGACGGCGATCTCCTCGCCGGTGCACTCGCGGGCCAGGTCCTTGAGCCGCGCGGCCGTCCGGGCGATCGTCTCGTCGAGGTCCTTGACCCGGAGATCGCCCCGGCAGTCGTCGTCGGTGGCTTTGGCGGCATTCTCACCGCCCGCCTTCCCGGGCCGGCCGCCGCAGCGCTCCCAGGCGTCGAGCAGGCGATCGGACGCCTGCACGTACTCCTGGCCGAAGGCGCCCTTCCCGCAGTGACCTCCCATGGTGTGCGGGGAGTGCTCGACCCGGTTCACCTTGGTGAGCACGTCGCCGTAGTGGTGGTATTCGAGCTGGCACCCCACCGAGCAGTAGTGGCAGGTGCTGACGGTCACGTCGGCGTTCCAGGGTCCCGGCTTGGCGAGCGGCAGCTTCGCCGCGATCGCCCCCGTCGGGCAGGTGCCAATGCAGAGGCCGCAGCTGACGCAGTCCGTCTCGAGCAACGTGCCGCCCAGGGCCGGCTTCACCATGGTGGCGAAGCCGCGCTTCACGAAACCGTAAGCGTTGACGCCGACCACTTCGGAGCAGATGCGGACGCAGCGGCCGCAGAGGATGCACTTGTTCGGATCGAGCTCGATGAACGGGTGGCTGCGGTCCATCTGGTACTGGGTGGCCTCACCCAGGAACTGCGGCACGTCGACGCCGTACTCGGTCGCGTAGCGCCGCAGATCGCAGTCAAAGAGCGACACGCAGCCGCACTCGAGGCAGCGCGCCGACTCGGCCCGGACGTCCTCGAGCGAGTAGCCTCGCTCGACTTCCTGGAACCCCTTCCGACGTTCCTCGAGCTGGATGAGCGGCATGGGCCGGTGCGGCAGGTTCTCCCGCGAGCGGAGGTCGTCCACCGTGATCGTCCCGAAGGTGTCCTTGCGGGAAACGAACCCCCGCGGCTCGGGCTCGGCCCTGCCGGTCAGGACGTAGCGGTCGATGGCGTGGGCGGCCTTCCGCCCGGCGGCGATGGCCTCCACGGCGGTCGCGGCGCCGGTCACCACGTCCCCGCCCGAGAAGACGCCGTCGGCGGATGTCTCCTTCGTCCCCTCGTCCACCTGGAGCGTCCGCCAGCGGCTGAGGGCCAGCGTCTCACCCGGCGGCAGGAGGTCCGGGACGCGGCCCGAGACCAGCTCCGCCACTTTCGCGCTCTGGCCGATGGCGGCGAGCACGAAATCGGCCTCCACGACGAACTCGGACCCGGGCACCGGCTTCGGGCTCCGCCTGCCGGACGCATCCGGCTCGCCGAGCTCCATGCGGATGCACTCGAGGCCGGCCACCCGGCTCCCGTCCCCGTTCCGCAGGACCCGCGTGGGCGCCACGAGATAGTCCATGACCACGCCCTCGTGGATCGCCTCGTCGATCTCCACGTCGTTGGCCGGCATCTCCGCCCGCGTCCGCCGGTACAGGACGCGAACCTCATCCACTCCCAGGCGAAGCGCCGTGCGCGCACAGTCGATCGCGGTGTTCCCGCCGCCCACCACGACCACTCGCCCGTCGATGTCGATCTTCCGCCGCAGGCCGAAGTTGCGGAGGAACTCGATACCGGAGAGCACGCCCTCTGCGTCCTCGCCGTCCACCCGCAGCCCCTGGCTGTCCCAGGCGCCGATGCCAAGGAAGACCGCCCCGTACCCGTCGCGCTTCAGGCTCGCGATGGTGAAGTCCTCGCCGAGCGCGCGGTTGGTGTGGAGTCGCACACCCAGGTCGAGGATCTGCCCGACCTCCATGTCCAGGACGTCCTTGGGCAGGCGGTATTCCGGGATGCCATAGCGGAGCATCCCGCCCGCCTCGGGCATGGCCTCGAAGATGTCCACCGTGTACCCGCGCAAGGCCAGGTAGTAGGCGCAGGAGAGGCCCGCCGGCCCGGCGCCCACCACGGCCACCCGGTGGCCGTTGGGGGGAGCCACCTGCGGCTTCGGGGCGTCCGCCAGGCCGAGGTGCAGGTCGGCCACGTAGCGCTTGATGTAGTCGATGCCGACCGCCTTGTCGAGCATGCCGCGCCGACAGCCGCGCACCTCGCAGGGGCGCGTGCAGACGCGTCCGCAGATCGAGGGCAGCGGGTTGGTCTCCTTGATGAGCTCGACGGCCTGGGTGAACTTCCCGAGGGCCGCGAGGGCGATGTAGCCCTGGATGTCCACGCCGGCCGGGCAGGCCAGCTGGCAGGGGCCGATGCAGTCTGCGTAGTGGTTCGACAGGAGCAGTTCGAGGGCGGCCTTCCGCGAGCGCCGCACCTCGGCCGTTTCGGTCTCCACGACCATGCCGGCCGACACCTTCGTGGAACATGCGGGAAGGAGCGACCGGGCGCCCTTCACCTTCACCACGCAGAGGTAGCACGAGGCGAACGGCTCGAGCTGCTCGTCGTCGCAGAGGGTGGGGATGTCGTTGATGCCGTTCTCGCGCGCCGCCTGGAGGATGGTGCGCGAGTCGTCGACGAGGACGCGGTTGCCGTTCAGTTCGACCTTGATGAGCGCCATGACCAGTCTCTCCGCCTCTCTCAGTCGACCGCGATGGCGTCGAAGCGGCACGCCTTGTGGCACTCGCCGCAATGGGTGCACGCGTCCTGGTCGATGGTGAACATCTGCTTCAACTCGCCGGCGATGGCCTTCGTGGGGCACACACGCGCGCAGATCGTGCAGCCGGTGCAATGCTCGTTCACGGTGTAGGTGAGGAGCTGCTGGCAACGGTGGGCCGGGCACTTCCGGTTGCTGATGTGAGCCTCGTACTCCGAGCGGAAGTACTTGAGGGTGGTCAGCACCGGGTTGGGCGCCGTCTGGCCAAGGCCGCAGAGCGAGGTGTTCTTCACCAGGCCGGCCAGCTGCTCCAGGAGCTCGATGTCTCCTTCGCGACCCTCGCCCTCGGTGATCCGGGTGAGCACTTCCAGCATGCGCTTCGTGCCCACGCGGCAGAAGGTGCACTTGCCGCACGACTCGCGCTGGGTGAACTCGAGGAAGAAGCGGGCCACGTCCACCATGCAGGTGGTGTCGTCCATGACCACGAGGCCGCCAGAACCCATGATCGCGCCGGTCTTGTTGATCGAGTCGTAGTCGATGATGGTGTTCTGCAGCTGGGCGGGGATGCAGCCGCCGGACGGGCCGCCCATCTGGACCGCCTTGAAGGTCCGGCCGTCCTTGATGCCGCCGCAGACGTCGAAGACGATCTCCCGGATGGTGATGCCCATGGGCACCTCGACGAGGCCGCCCCGCACCACCTTGCCGGCCATGGCGAAGACCTTCGTGCCCTTCGAGTCCCGCGTTCCCATGCTGGCGAACGCCTCGGCGCCGTTCAGCACGATCCAGGGCACGTTGGCGAACGTCTCGACGTTGTTGATGTTCGTGGGGCAGTCCCAGAGGCCGCGGGTGGCAGGGAACGGCGGGCGCACGCGGGGCATGCCGCGCCGCCCCTCGATGGAGGCGATGAGCGCCGTTTCCTCGCCGCAGACGAAGGCTCCGGCGCCCTCCTTCAGCTTCACGTGGAAGGAGAAGGGCGTACCCCGGATCCCGTCTCCGAGGAACCCGCGCTCCTCGGCCTGGGCGATCGCGGTGTTGAGCCGCTCGATGGCCTTGGGGTACTCCGCGCGGACGTAGATGTAGCCGTGGTCGGCGCCGATGGCGAAGGCTCCGATGGCCATCCCCTCCAGCACGGAGTGCGGGTCGGACTCGAGTACCGAGCGGTCCATGAACGCCCCGGGGTCGCCCTCGTCGGCGTTGCACACGATGTACTTCTGCGTTCCGGGCGCCTGGCGGGCGAACCGCCACTTCTGGCCGGTGGAGAAGCCGGCGCCGCCGCGGCCGCGCAGCCCTGAGTCGGCGATCACCTTGATGACGCCGTCCGGGTCGTTCGCCTCGAGGATCTTCTCGAGGGCGCGGTAGCCGTCCGCCGCGAGGTAGTCGTCGATGTCCTCGGGGTTGATGGCGCCGCAGTTGCGCAGGACGACCCGTGTCTGGCGGGTGAAGTACGACTGCTCCGATCCGCGCCCGTCGGCCGACCAGGCCAGCCACTCGTCGATCACGGTGCCCTGGTCGATGTGCTCGCTGACGAGCCGGTCGACGCGGTCAGCGCTCATGCCGCGGTAGGCGTAGCGGCTGCCGTCATCGTGCCGAACCTCCACGAGCGGCTCGCTGTAGCACATGCCGATGCAGCCGGTCCGCGACAGCTCGACGGCGGGCGCACCGCTCCCGCCCGTGGCGCGGCCGTTCAGGCGCTGCTCGAGCGCGTGGTACGTCTGCTCCGCTCCGGCCGCGATCCCGCAGGTCCCGAGGCCCACCACCACCTGCATCACGAGGCCTCCTCGCCGTTGGACTTCGCCGCGGCTGATCCTCCGTGGCCGGCGCCCGCGTCGGCCGCCCGTTGAGCTTTCAGGAGCTTCCGAACGTCACGGTCGGTCAGGTTGCCGTGCGTCGTGTCGTTCACCATGACCACCGGCGCCAGCGAGCAGCATCCCAGGCACGACACCATCTCGACGGAGAAGAGGAGATCCTCGGTGGTCTCGCCGGTCGCGATGCCCAGCGTGTCCTCGACGGCCTCGGTGATCTCCTTGGCCCCCGACACGTGGCAGGCCGTGCCGTGGCAGACCTTGACCATGTTCTTGCCGACCGGAGTGAACCGGAACTGCGCGTAGAACGTCGCCACGCCATAGATCTGCGCGAGCGGGACGCCCGACTGCTCGTGGATCTCCTGGAGTCGCTCGCGGCACAGGTACCCGTCGCGTTCCTGGGCCTCCTGCAGGAGCGGGATGAGGCGACCTTCCTCACCCTGGTAGTGCCCCCTGCGGAAGTCGTACGTGCGCTGTTCGATCACCGACGCCGGCCCTCCAGGGATCCTCGCGAGCTCGGGGCGAGGTCTCCCGCGTTCACGCCAATGCAAGGAGCACCGCGCATACGTCGCGGTGCTCATCCTCTCGGCGCTGAGAGCATGACAGACGGCCGGTCCGGTCCGACAGGGCCAGTCGCCCCGGTCAGCAGTCGGCCAGACGTCACGTCCGCGCGTCTGATCCCGTCAGGCCGCCAGTCCCATCAGGCCACCGCCGTCAGGCCACCAGGTCGCGTCTGCGGAACACCCAGAGGGATCCGCCCCAGGCCGCGACGGCGATGCCACCGAGGATGAGCAGGTCGGCGGGCCGGAACACTCCGTCGTCGATGATCGGGGTCGGATAGAGGTAGTCGAACGCGCTGAGCGAGGCGAGCCAGCCCAGGTTCGGCTCGATCTCGGCAACCACCCGCAGCAGGTACATGAGGACCAGGATCCCGGCGACGACGCCCGCCGATCGGCTGCGACTCAACGTGCAGACGGCGAGCAGCGTCGCGATCGCCGCGATCGGGAGGGCCCAGATCCAGGCGGCGACCCCGGCAAGGGCGAACCGACTGGCGTCGAAGCCGGCGCCGACCAGCTCGCCCCCCACGATGATGCCTGCCGCCGTGGCGGCCGCCAGCACCGCGAGGACGATCATCTCCACCGCGATCGCGGCGCCGAGGTAGGCCGTTCGCGGCAGCCGGCCCGCCAGCGGCAACTCGATCCAGCCGCGCTCGGTGTCGGCCGCAACGCGCGTGCCGATGGCGACGGCGGCGATGGCCGCGACGATCGGCCAGAGGGCGATCCCGACGTTGGAGGTGTAGTAGACGCCGGGATCGCTGAAGCTCGCGTCCACCCCGAACCCCGCGAGGAGACCCTCGGGGAAGGTCTTCAGGAAGTCCTCGATGAACGACATGCTCTCGACGAGGACCGGGTAGAGGCCGGCGATCACCGCGCTGTAGAGGAACGCCGTCAACGCCAGCCAGATCGTCAGGCTCCTGCTTCGGCGCAGCTCCAGGCGGAGGACGGTCCCGATCACGCCTGCGCCTCTTCGGCGGGGCCGCTTCCCCCGCCACCGTCGACGCCTTCGTAGTACGTGAGGAAGACGTCCTCGATGTCCGGTGTCGTGATCGCGATGTCCCGCACGTCGAGCTCGCTGATCCGCTGGAGCAACGGGTTCGGGTCGCCGCGAACGACCAGGTGGACGTCCTGGCCGGTGGTCGCGACCAGGCGGACGTTGGGCATGTCGAAGGTCCCTGCGGGGGGTGCGGTGCCGAGGACGAGGTTGACCGAGCGGGTGTGTTCGCCGAGCAGGTCGCGGACGGCGCGGATCGCGACGAGGGCCCCTTCGCGCACGATCCCCACCCGATCGCAGCTGCGTTCGACCTCCGTGAGGTTGTGGGACGAAAGGAACACGGTGCGCCCCGCCGCGCGGGCCTCCGCCACCAGGGTCAGGAACTCGCGCTGCATCAGGGGATCGAGTCCCGTGGTCGGCTCGTCCATGACGAGCAGCGGCTCGCTCCCCATGAAGACCTGGACGACGCTGACCTTCTGCCGATTGCCCCGCGAGAGCTTGCGGATCGGCACCGACGGGTCGAGGTCGAGCCGCTCGGCGAGGGGCTGCCATGCCCCAGGGGCGACGCCCCGAAGGCGACCCAGGAAGGCGAAGGTTTCGGCCCCGGTCATCTCGCCAAGGTAGGCGGGGGCGTCGGAGAGGTGGGCGAGCAGCCCGTGGGCCGTGGCGGCCTCCGCCCAGGCATCGTGGCCGAAGATCGTGGCACCGCCGGACGTCGGCCGGATGAACCCGAGCAGCAGGCGGATCGTGGTGGTCTTCCCGGCACCGTTCGGCCCCAGGAACCCGAACACCTCGCCCTCGCGCACCGCGAGGTCGAGGCCGACGATGCCCGGCCGCTTGCCGTAGTACTTGGTGAGCCCCCGGGTCTCGATCACCTCGCCCATGCCCAACCGAGGGTACGTGGCCGCGGCGGCGTTTGCCAGCCGGACCCGCGAGCCCCTCGCGGACCTCAGGGATCCTGCGACAGGATCACCGCGCTGTAGGGCCCCACGTTGACGAGGCCGCTCTGGCCCTGGCCGTCGAGCGGTCCGCCGTCGGCGTCGAGATCGAGCGAGTGATGGCCGGCGAACGTCTCATCGTAGTCGGCCGAGTCGGTGTTGAGCCGCACCCGCCAGCGACCCTGCCGTGGCAGGCCGAGCCGGTGGTCCGTGAGCGCCCGGTTGCGGAGGTTCGCAACAACAACAACGTCGTCACCCGGGCCTCCCCCCGCCCAGCGATGGTAGGCGACGACCTTCCTCCGCCTGTCGACTCGAAGGATCTTCGTGTGCTGCCCGCGCAGCCCGTGGGTGGTGCCTTCCGCATTTCGCCGCAGGCGGATCAGGTCCCGGTGGAGGCGCAGGATGCCGGCGTGGCGGCCCTCCTTCGACCAGTCCATGGGGACGGTGTCCTCGAACCAGTGGTCCTCGAGCAGTTCCTGGCCCTGGAACAGCATCGGGATGCCCGGCGCGGTGAGGACGAGCGCCGATCCGAGCGTCGCCCGCTTCTTCGACCACCAGCTGGCCGCGTCGCCGGGCCGGATCTCCTCCGGCAACCGGGCGCGGCCGTTGGCCACGTCGTCGTGCGACTCGGTGTAGACGATCCGCGAGAAGCCGCGTTTTCGGCCGCCCACCGCAGCCGCGACCGCCGACACGTCGCGCTCAGCATCGTCGGGTGTGATCAAGGCCTCTCGCACGGTCTTCACGAACCCGGTGTCCCACTGCGCGGCGAACCCGGCTCCGCCCCTGTCGGTCGGCGCGACGATGGCGGGGTTCTCGCCGAGGTCCTCGGCGATCATCACCTTCCACGGCTGGCGTGCCCGGATCTCGTCGTTGATCCAGGCGAGCAGCGACCAGCCGTCGGGGAGCGCGTCGCCGTCGTCGTTGTCGGACAGGCCGCCCGACACGCTCGAACGTAGGTGGTCGCGTCCAAGCGCAGCCCGTCGCAGCGGAACTCCTCGAGCCAGGTGATCGCGCTGTCGCGCAGGAAGGCGCGGACCTCGCCGCGGCCGTAGTCGGGCCGGGTGGCGCCCCACGGGGTGACCGCGCGCTCGTCGTTGTAGAAGTAGATGCCGCCCCAGTCGCCCTCGCTCCAGCCGTCGAAGCGCCACAGGTCGAGGTCGGACGGGCCGATGTGGTTGTAGACGACGTCGACGATCACCGCGATGCCGTGCTCGTGCGCGGCGCGGATGAACCGCTTGAACGCGTCCGGCCCGCCGTATGTCGACTCGACGGCGAACATGTGGGCGGGGTTGTAGCCCCATGACACGTCGCCGGCGAACTCGAACGGCGGCATGAGCTGGATGGCGCCGATGCCGAGGTCGGCCAGGTACGGGAGCCGCCGGATGGCCCGATCGAAATCGCCGCGCCGGCCGTCCCTGCCCGCGAACGTGCCGATGTGCATCTCGTAGATGACGAGGTCGTTCCAGGTCGGCATGCGGAACTCACCGTCACCCCAGTCGAACGCGTGGGCGTCGTAGACGACCGCGTTCCCGACCGAGCTGGTCACCTGGCGGGCGTATGGGTCGAGGCGGGACAGATCGCCGGTCGCCGTGCGGATGGTGAAGCGGTACTCGGCTCCCGGACGGACGCCCTCGACGTCGCGCGACCAGGTGCCGGGCGCCTGGTCGCCCTCGGGGGCCAGCGGGGTCACGTCGCCGCGCCCAGTCGTCGAACGTGCCGGTGACGAACACGGCGGCCGCGTGGGGGGCCCAGACCCTGAACGTCGTGCCCCCGTCGTACGGGACCGCGCCCATGCCCTGACGCGGTGACGGCCGCGGTGACGGCCGCGGTGACGGCCGCGCCCTGCTCCCTCGGTTCAATCCGCCTCTGTTCAACCCGCCTCCGCTCAACGTGCCTCCAAGCAACCCGCCGCCGCTCCTGTCCGATAGTCCGGCGGGCTGGATCGTAGCAGCCGGCGCCGTGCGTGGGTGCCGGATCGGGAGTACGATCCGCGGCTCGCCCGACTCCGAAGGGACGCGGTGCGAGCCGGCAATGGGGGACGACGACCGGTGCAGACGCCGATTCAAGCCCCGGGGACGCTGCTGAGTGTCTGGGCCCATCCCGACGACGAGAGCTACCTGGCAGCAGGGCTCATGGCATGGGCGAGGCGTCAGGGGTCCCGGGTCGTGATGGTGACGGCGACGCGGGGCGAAGGCGGCTCGCAGGACGAGGAACGCTGGCCGTCGGCGACGCTCGGCGCCGTTCGTGAGCGAGAGCTTCTCGACAGTCTCGCGGTGCTCGGGGTGACCGAGCACACCTTCCTCGACCTGCCCGACATCGGTGTGGACGCGCCCCTGCCGGAGGAGGGCGGGCCGTGGGTGCGCGGGATCATGGCAGAGGTCCGGCCCGACACCGTGCTGACGTTCGGTCCGGACGGCATGACCGGACACGCTGGGCACATGTCGGTATCCCGCTGGACAACGGAAGCATTCGAGGCCCTCGCGATGCCCGGCGCCACTCTCCACTACGCGACCGCCACGCCCGACTGGGCCTCTTACTGGGTTCCTCGCCTGGAGCAGTTCGACTTACGGCCCGGGGACGCCGCCGGTCACGCGGCGCGAGGATCTCTCGATCGACTTCCCGCTGCCGCCTGATCTCCTTGAGCTTAAGATGCGAGCTCTTGAGCGCCACGAGAGCCAGATAGCCGGGCTCCTCGCGGTGTTCGGTCGAGACGGCCTCCGCGAGGCATTCCGCGAGGAGACGTTCCGGCTCGGTGGTCGCATCGCACTGGATGGAGGTTGACATGGCCGCCCCGCCCCGAGCCCAGCCGGACCTGGCCTGGAGCCCCGAGCGCGCCGCCGAGTTCGGCGGGCGCATGGTCGACCTCTGGACCGAGTTGCTCCAGCGGCTCCCGGAGCTCCCGGTCGCTCGACGCTGGACCGTCGACGAGGTCCGGGACGCGGTCGCCATCCCGGTGCCGGATGATCCCATGGCAGACGACGAGCTCTTCGCCTACCTCCGGGAGCTCGTCTTCCGGCAGTCGGCGTTCACCGGCCACCCCCGGTTCGTCGCCTACATCACCGGCCCGGGCACGGTGCCGGGCGCCGCCGCCGACCTGCTCGCTGCGGGGCTCAACATGAACGTCGGCGGGTGGCAGCTCTCGCCTTCGGCCACCGAGGTCGAGCTGGCCCTGACCCGCTGGTTCGCCACCGACGTCTTCGGCCTGCCGGACGGAGCCGGGGGCCTGATCACCTCGGGCGGCGCGATGGCCAACTTCATCGGGCTCAAGACGGCACGCGACCACCGCGCCGGATGGGACGTGCAGGCTCGCGGGGTCGCGGCGGGGCCGCAGCTCGTCCTCTACCTGAGCCCGGAGACCCACATCGTCTCGGATCGCGCGGCCGACATGCTCGGCATCGGGACGGACGAACTCGCCGCGTGCCGACCGACGAGGCCCGGCGGATGCGCCCGGAGGCCCTCCGCGACGCCATCAGGCGCGACACCCGCGCCGGGCTCCGGCCGTTCGCCGTGGTGGGCACGGCCGGCACGGTCTCCAGCGGCGCCATCGACCCGCTCGACGAGATCGCGGATGTCTGCGAGGACGAGGGGGTCTGGTTCCACGTCGACGGGGCATACGGCGGTCCGGCGATGCTGGCGCCCGACCTGCGCCCGCTCTTCCGCGGGATCGAGCGCGCCGATTCGATCGCGTTTGACCCCCACAAGTGGCTCTACACGCCGCACTCGGGTGGCTGCGTTCTCGTTCGGAAGCTCGACTGGCTGAGCGATTCGTTCGACGCGGAGCCGAGCTACGTCCACGTGGACAAGGACTACACCGGGCACGGGCTCGACCTCGGCCGCAGGGGCCCCCAGTTCTCCCGCGGGTTCTGGGCCCTCAAGGTGTGGGTATCGCTGCTTGCGCACGGCCGCGACGCGTACGCCCGACGCATCTCGCACGACGCGGCGCTGGCCCGGTATCTCGGGGAGCGGGTCGCCGAGCGTCCCGAGTTCGAGCTGACGGCGCCGGTCGGCCTTTCCATCTGCTGCTTCCGGTTCGTCCCGCCCGGTCTGCCCGAGTGGCCGGGGCGCGACGCGTACCTGGACCGGCTGAACGAGCGGCTGATGCTCGAGATCCAGGCCGACGGCCGGGCATTCTGCTCGAACGCGGTCCTCGAGGAGCGGTTCTGTCTCCGCGCCTGCATCGTGAACTTCCGCACCGAAGCCAGCGACCTGGACGCTCTCCTCGACGTGGCCGCCGAGATCGGGGAGCACCTCGACGGCGATCTGCGTCCGGCGGCCTCTGCGGGGGTGGGCCCGTGAGCCGGCTGGCGGCTTCCGGGACCGGCGGGGGCCAAGGTACGGGCGGGACCGGCAGGGGCACGGCGATGAGACGCGGCAGCGGCGATGGCTCCCGCGGACGGGACGGCGCCCGCGGCTGGTGGGGCTTCCTGGGCTCGGGCGAGTTCGAGCCGTGGGCGGCCGAGGTGGACCGCTGGGCCTTGGCGCGTGCGAACGGCGACGGGCGCGTGCTCGTCCTGCCCACCGCGAGCGCGCGGGAGGGCGACGGTGTGTTCGAGGGCTGGGGCCGCCAGGGTCTGGCTCACTACGCCCGCCTCGGGATCCGGGCCGAGGTCGTACCCCTGCGCACGCGGGCGGACGCCGCGCGGCCCGATCTGGCCGCCCGGATGGACGGTGCATCGGCGGTCTTCTTCTCCGGCGGGAACCCTGCGTACCTCGCAGCCGTGTTGGCGGGGACGCCGTTCTGGGCCGCGCTCACACGGTCGATGACGAACGGGCTCGTCTTCCTCGGCTGCAGCGCCGGGATGGCGTGCCTTTCCGCGCTCGCGCCCGACAGCGAGGTGGAACCCGCCGACGAGGGCGTCTGGCAACCGGGCCTCGGCGTGTTCCGGGACACCGTCCTCGCCCCTCACTGGGACGCTCTTGACACGTTCCAGGATGGGCTCACCGACCTCGTCATCCGGTCCCGGCGGCCCGGGCAGGTCCTGGTCGGTGTTGATGAGCAGACCGCCCTCGTGGGAGACCGCCGCTCCTGGCGGGTGCTCGGCCGCCGCGCTGTCCACCTGCTCGACGACGCCGGCTGGACGGACGTCCCGACTGGATCGGAGTTCACTCGGTCGATCTAGCGAGGCTGGCCCCCCATCCGCCGCTTGGCCATCCTCGAGGCGACCGAGGCTCGGCAGGCGGAATGGGGCCGAGAGCCGAGCCCCGAGGGCCGCGCGCCGCGCACCCGGCCTGGTTGCCGCCGACCAACGGAGTTGGGCCGGACTGGATCCCGGATCGCCCAGTCGGCGGGCACCAACAGGATGTGGCTACGCGAGATCCGAGACCACGCGCGGGGGCGTCGGCTTCGTGACGCGCAGGAGCGGCGCCGCATGCACGCTCGTCGGGGCGTCCTTTCGGGAGCCACGGCGGCCGCACGGCAGACCGCAGCTCCACTCGAGTCGCATACCACTCAACCTACTGGTGAGCGCAGGCAGGGGGACGGCTTGCCGTCGAGACCACGTGCGGGGTCGGTGCGTGGGGCCGTGCAAGGGCCGCGCGGGGGGGTCGTGGAAGCGGCCGCAAATGGGGCCGCGCGGCTGCACGCGCGGTCCGCAACCCACTCGTGCCCGAAGCGTCACTCGCCCGTCCCCGAGTCGCCACCCGCGCGCCGCCGACCGGCGAGCCCGTCACCGATACCGTGGCGGCGGACGCCATGTCGACACTGCACGCTCCGATCGCCCAGGGCCTCTACGACCCCCGCTTCGAGCACGACGCGTGTGGGTTCGGCTTCGTGTGCGATATCGCCGGCCGCCCCTCCCATTCGATCGTCGCAGGACGCCCTGACGGTTCTCGTGAACCTCGAGCATCGCGGCGCATCCGGGGCGGAGAAGAACACCGGCGACGGCGCCGGCCTCCTCATGCAGCTCCCCCACGAGTTCCTGGCGCGGGCCGCCGGCGCCGAGGGCATCCGTCTCCCCGGGCCGCGTGACTACGGGGCCGGCATGGTCTTCCTGCCGCGGAACGCGGCGGCTCGCGAGGCATGCGTGCAGCGGTTCGAGCAGGCCGCGGATGACGAGGGGCTCAGGCTCCTTGGATGGCGAGAGGTGCCGGTCGACCCCACGTCCCTGGGCCCCACCGCGCGTGCCAGCCAGCCTGTCATCCGCCAGGTGTTCATCGCCCGCCCCGACACTCTGGCCGACCCCGCCGGCGACGACCTCGCGTTCGAGCGGCGTCTCTACGTCCTGCGCCGGATGGCCGAGAAGGCGGTCGCCCGGTCGGCCATCCCGGGTCGCGACGCCTTCTACGTGGCCTCTCTCAGCAGCCGGACCATCGTCTACAAGGGGATGCTAAACGCCTCACAGCTGCTGACCTTCTTCCCGGACCTGGGAGACCCGGAGGCCGAGAGCGCCATCGCCATGGTGCACTCGCGCTTCTCCACGAACACCTTCCCCTCGTGGGCGCGCGCACACCCGTACCGCTACATCTCGCACAACGGCGAGATCAACACGCTGCGCGGCAACGTCAGCTGGATGCAGGCCCGCCAGGCGGTGCTCCGATCGGCTCTCTTCGGCGACGACCTCGCGAAGGTGTTGCCCGTCATCGACGCCGATGGCTCCGATTCCGCGATGTTCGACAACGTGCTGGAGCTCCTCCATCTCGCAGGGCGCTCGGTGCCGCACGCCATCGCGATGATGGTGCCCGAGCCGTGGCAGCACCACGAGTCGATGCCGAGCGAGGTCCGAGCGTTCTACGAGTACCACGCCTGCCTCATGGAGCCGTGGGACGGGCCTGCGTCGATCGCGTTCACCGACGGCGTGCTCGTCGGCGCAACCCTCGACCGGAACGGCCTCCGCCCGGCCCGCTACTGGGTCACCAAGGACGGGCGCGCGGTCATGGCATCGGAGTCGGGCGTGCTCGACATCGCGCCCGACCAGGTGGTGCGCAAGGGACGCATCCGGCCCGGCCGCATGTTCCTGGTGGACACGGCCGAGGGCCGGATCATCCCCGACGACGAGCTGAAGCGCGAGCTGGCGGCCGCGCGGCCGTACGAGGCGTGGTGCCGGGAGTGGCTCGTCAGGCTCGAGGATCTCCCGCTTCCGTTGCGCGTGATCGAGCCGGACCACGAGACCGTCCTGCTGCGACAGGAGGTCTTCGGCTACACGTCCGAGGACATCCGGGTCTTCATGAACCCCATGGCGACCACCGGGTCGGACCCGATCGGCTCGATGGGCACCGACACCCCGCTCGCGGTGCTCTCGGACCAGCCGCAGCTCCTCTCCTCGTACTTCAAGCAGCTCTTCGCGCAGGTGACGAACCCGCCGGTGGATGCGCTCCGCGAGGAGATCGTCATGGCGGCCGAGACCTCCATCGGGTCGGAGGGGAACCTGCTCGAGCCCGGTCCGGAGGCGGCGCACCAGCTCGCGCTCCCGTCCCCGGTGCTGTCGAACGAGGAGCTGGAGAAGCTCCGGAACCTCCACGGCCCGAACGGGTGCCGCGGCTTCCGGAGCATCACGCTCCCGATCCTGTTCCGGGTGAAGGACGGCGGGGCGGGACTCCGCAGGGCCATCGACGAGGTTCGCCGCCGCTGCTCGGAGGCGGTCGACGAGGGGTACAACCTCATCATCCTTTCCGACCGCGGTCACGGCGAGGAGGACGCCCCGATCCCGGCCCTTCTGGCCGTTTCGGCCGTCCACCACCACCTCGTGCGATCGGGCATGCGAACCAGTGCGGGCCTCGTGCTCGAGTCGGGCGAACCCCGCGAAGTGCACCACCTCGCGCTGCTCATCGGCTACGGGGCGAGCGCGGTCAACCCGTACCTCGCCTTCGAGACGATCCACGACCAGGTCCGGCTTGGCCACATCGACGGAAACGCGGAGGCCGCCGAGGCGAGGTACCGGAAGGCGCTGTCCAAGGGCATCGCGAAGGTGATCTCGAAGATGGGCATCTCGACGATCCAGAGCTACCACGGCGCGCAGGTCTTCGAGGCGATCGGCCTGAACCAGGACTTCGTCCACGAGTACTTCACGGGGACCCCGTCGCGCATCGGTGGCGTGGGGATCGACGTCATCGCCGACGAGGTCCTCGAGCGCCACGACCGCGCGTACCACCCGCGGCGGGCGGCCGTGGACCGCCAGCTGGGGTCGGGCGGCCAGGTCCGGTACCGGGAGGATGGGGAGCACCACCTCTTCAACCCGCACACCATCTCGACGCTCCAGCACGCCTGCCGGATCGGCGACTACGCGCTCTTCAAGGAGTACACCGAGGCGGTCAACGACCAGGTCCGCACGCTCTCGACGCTGCGCGGGCTCATGGACCTGGTACCCGGCCGCGTCCCGGCGCCGATCGACGAGGTGGAGCCGGTCGAGTCGATCGTCCGCCGTTTCAAGACCGGCGCCATGAGCTACGGCTCCCTGTCCCAGGAGGCCCACGAGACGGTGGCAGTGGCCATGAACCGCCTCGGGGCCCGGTCGAACAGCGGGGAAGGCGGCGAGGATCCCGAGCGGTACCGACCGCTCCTGAACGGCGACTCCCGGGCGAGCGCGATCAAGCAGGTGGCATCCGGCCGGTTCGGCGTCACGACCGAGTACCTGGTGAACGCGCGCGAGCTGCAGATCAAGATGGCCCAGGGCGCCAAGCCGGGCGAAGGCGGGCAGCTGCCGGGGCACAAGGTCTACCCGTGGATCGCCCGGGTCCGCCACTCCACCCCGGGCGTGGGGCTCATCAGCCCGCCGCCCCACCACGACATCTACTCCATCGAGGACCTCGCGCAGCTCATCTACGACCTGAAGTGCGCGAACCCATCGGCCCGCGTCTCCGTCAAGCTCGTCGCCGCGGTGGGCGTGGGCACCATCGCCGCCGGAGTCGCCAAGGCGCACGCGGACACCGTGCTCATCAGCGGACATGACGGGGGGACCGGAGCGTCGCCGCTCACGTCGATCAAGCACGCCGGCATCCCCTGGGAGCTCGGCCTCGCCGAAACGCAGCAGACGCTCCTCCTCAACGACCTGCGCTCGCGGATCGTGGTGGAGGTGGACGGCCAGTTGAAGACGGGGCGCGACGTGGTCATCGGTGCGCTCCTGGGGGCCGAGGAGTTCGGGTTCGCGACGGCGCCGCTGGTGGTGCTCGGGTGCGTGATGATGCGGGTCTGCCACCTGAACACCTGCCCGGTCGGGGTGACGACACAGGATCCCGAGCTGCGGAAGCGTTTCACCGGCGATCCCGACCACCTCGTGAACTTCATGCGGTTCATTGCCCAGGAGGTCCGCGAGCACATGGCGGAGCTCGGCTTCCGCACGTTCGACGAGATGGTGGGTCGCTCGGACCGGATCGTGCTGCGCCGGGCGATCGACCATCCGAAGGCGCGCATGCTGGACTTCGCCCGGATCCTGCACCGCCCGTCGGTTCCGGCCGACGTCGGCCGGGTCAGCCGGATCCCGCAGGGTCACGAGGTGGGGGACTCCCTCGACGCCACGACGCTCCTGCCCCTCTGCCGTCCTGCGCTCGAGCGTGGCGAGCCGGTGCGGGCTGCCCTGCCGATCCGCAACACCAACCGGTCGGTGGGCACCATGCTGGGGGGCGAGGTCACCCGCCGGTACGGCGGCGAGGGGCTTCCCGACGATACGATCCTCCTTCGGTTCGAGGGGTCGGCCGGGCTGAGCTTTGGCGCCTTCGTCCCGAGGGGCGTCACGCTGGTCCTCGAGGGCGACGCGAACGACTACACCGGCAAGGGTCTTTCCGGCGGCCGGATAGCGGCCTTCCCCCCTGCCGCGTCGGGGTTCGCGGCCGAGGAGAACGTGATCGTCGGGAACGTGGCTCTCTACGGGGCCACCTCCGGGGAGGCCTTCATCCGCGGCATTGCCGGCGAGCGTTTCGGCGTCCGCAACTCCGGCGCCAGCGCGGTGGTCGAGGGGATCGGCGACCACGGCTGCGAGTACATGACCGGCGGACGGGTCGTGGTCCTGGGCCCGACGGGCCGCAACTTCGCCGCGGGCATGTCCGGCGGGATCGCCTACGTCCTCGACGAGGATGGCCGGTTCGAGCGGCGCTGCAACACGGAGATGGTGGGGCTCTCCGGCCTCGATGACCCGGAGGAGATTGCCGGTGTCCGCCGGCTGGTGGAGCGCCATGCCGAGTGGACGGGCAGCAGACGGGCACAGGTGCTGCTCACCGACTGGGGGACGACGGTCGCCACGCTGGTCCGCGTCATCCCCCACGACTACCGCCGGGTCCTGGAGGCCGAGGCGCGGATGCGGGATCGCGGCCTGCCGGAGGAGGCGGCCCGGATGGCGGCGTTCGAGGAGGTCTCGTTACAGCCCCTCCGTCCCGACGCTGCGGCCCTGGGGGCCTGACGATGGGCAGGCCGACCGGGTTCATGGAGTTCGAGCGGGAACCGGCGCAAATCCGCCCGCCCCTCGAGCGCATCCGCGACTGGCGCGAGGAGCGCCCACCGTACGACGAGGCGGCCATGGGGCGCCAGGGCGCCCGCTGCATGGACTGCGGCGTCCCGTTCTGCCACAGCGGCGTGGTCGTGGCCGGGGTGGCCTCCGGGTGTCCCATCAACAACCTCATCCCGGAGTGGAACGACCTCGTGTACCGGGGCAAGTGGCGAGAGGCTTCCGCTCGCCTGCATCTCACGAATGACTTTCCCGAGTTCACCGGGCGGGTCTGCCCGGCGCCCTGCGAAGCGGCCTGCACCCTGGGCATCGGCGCTGTTCCCGTCGCGATCAAGTCGATCGAGCGGGGCATCGCCGACCGGGCCTGGGCGGAGGGCTGGGTGGTCGCCGAGCCCCCCGCGGTCCGCACCGGCCGGACCGTCGCGGTCGTCGGGAGCGGTCCCGCGGGCCTGGCGTGCGCGAACCAGCTGAACCGGGCCGGCCATTCCGTCACGGTGTTCGAGCGGGCCGATCGTCCCGGCGGGCTCCTGGCGTACGGGATCCCGAACATGAAGCTCGACAAGTCGGTCGTTGAGCGGCGTATTCACCTCATGGAGGAGGAGGGGATCCTGTTCGTCACTGGCGTGGAGGTGGGGCCGTCGTTCCCGCCGGAGCGGCTGCGCGCCGAGTTCGACGCGGTCGTGATCTGCACCGGGGCCACCGTGGGTCGCGACCTGGAGGCTCCCGGGCGGGAGCTGTCCGGCGTTCATCTGGCCATGGAGTTCCTCACCGAGAGCGCCGCCCGGCCGTCTGCCCCATCCGTTTCGTCGGTTTCGGCCGCCGGCCGACAGGCCGTCTCGGCCGGCGGCCGCAGGGTCGTGGTCATCGGTGGGGGCGACACCGGCACCGACTGCGTCGGCACGGCAGTCCGTCAGGGCGCCGCGAGCGTCACGCAGCTCGAGATCCTGCCGCGGCCTCCAGCGGCCCGTGCCCCGGACAACCCCTGGCCACAGTGGCCGCGCGTGTACCGGATGGACTACGGCCACGAGGAAGCGGCGGCGCTCTGGGGCGACGACCCCCGCCGCTACGGCGTGCAGACGACCCGGTTCGTCGGCGATCCGGCCGGCCGTCTCATCGGCGTCGAGACGGTCGACGTCGAATGGGTGGACGGTGCCGGCGGCCGCCGCTCGCCTCGCCTGGTCGACGGCACCCGGCAGGTCATCCCCGCCGACCTCGCCCTGCTCGCCCTTGGGTTCCTGGGCCCCGAGTCGTCACTCCCGCGTGCGCTCGGCTGCGCGCTGAGCGACCGCGGAAACGTCCTCGCCGACCAGGACGGCATGACGAGCGTCCCGGGGATCTTCTCTGCTGGCGACTGCTCCCGCGGCCAATCGCTCGTGGTCTGGGCCATCCGCGAGGGCCGCCGCACCGCCCGCGGCGTCGACCGCTACCTCATGCACGGGGAGAGCCACCTTCCCGGGTAGCCTGCACCTGCCGGGGTAGTCTCGCAGGCTCCCGCTACCGCAGGGCAGGCGCTACCCATCGGCCGGGACGACGTCCTCGGGCAGGTGCACTGCGAACTCGCAGACCAGGTCGCCCTGGAGGGCGGATCGGACGACGTCGACGTCCACGGGCTGGTCGAGCACGGCATCCCAGTACTGCTTCTCGAACCCGGCGCTGCACTGGCAGAGGAGGGGTGGGACGCGGACTTCCGGGTGCAGCAGCGACTCGCGGGCCCACATGCAGTGGCAGGCGAAGTAGCGCTTCCGGGTCTCGTCCTCTTCTGCGAGGTATCGGTCGGCCATGTACGGGATCTTCGTGACCCGGACAACCGAGCCCTCGCGCACCCCCGGCCCGCACGTGGGCGTCTGGCCGACGTACTCGACGACGGCATCCGTGATCGGCTGGGAGAAGTAGAGCTCGCCCGAGTCGCGCAGCCCGGCGAGGTAGGCGATGTACCGCTTGTGCTCGCCGGCGATGAAGGCGTCGATGTCGGAGGCGGCCAGGTACCGCTCCCGTTCCTCCGCGAACGTCTCCTTCGGCACGAAGTGGAGGCCGCTCGTCAGCGCCCGCCGGCATGTCTCCGGCGTCGACCTGGGCAGAGAGGCGGTCCATGAGCTCGCGGGTGAAGGTGGGCTTCTCTCCGGCGGGTGTGCCGAGGGGCGGGATCGGGAGCCCGGCGAACACGCCTTCGCGGGTCTCGTCGCCCGCCAGGTCGCCGAGCTTGCGGGCCAGGTTGGCGGGCACATCCCAGCCGTCGAACAGCTCGAGCCACGCGACGGACGCCTCGCGGTCTCCAGAGAAGCGGGCATGGCGGGCGAGGGCGAGGACGTTCTCTTCCGTGTTGTCCCCGCCCGCGACGAGGACGGCCGCGAAGCGATGCACATCGTCGCCGGTGGCTCCGGCGAGGCTCCGGTCCGCTGGCCCGGTCTCCACGTGGAGCTCGAATCGCTTCACCATCTCGACGGAGCGATCGATCGCCTCCGGCTCGAGGTTCCTGCTCTCCAGGTACGTCCGGAATCCCTGTTCGTCCATTGGCCCACTGTACGCGCGCCGCGCGCGGCCGTGCCTACTGGATGCGGCGGTAGGTGCGGACGGAGAGCGGCACGAAGACGGCCAGGATCGCCGCGATCCAGGCGAGGGTGAGCAGGAACTCGGACATGGTGGCCCCGCCGTTGACCAGCCCGCGGATCGTGTTGACGGCCACGGTCACGGGGTTCGCCTCTGCGATCGGCTGCAGCCACTCCGGCATCGTCTCGACCGGCACGAACGCCGAGCTGACGAACGTGAGCGGGAAGATCCAGATGAAGCCGGCGGCCTGGGCGACTTCGGCGTTCGGCGCGCGAAGCCCGATGTAGGCCTCGATCCAGGAGAACGCGTAGCCGAAGAGGCCGACCAGAGTCAGCGCCAGGAACGCGGCCGGGATGCCCGCCTCGAACCGGAAGCCGATGAGGTAGCCGACGGCGGTCATGAGCAGGATGACGAAGAAGTTGCGGATCAGGTCCGCGAACGTGCGGCCGGCGAGGACCGCGGCGGGGGACATCGGCAGCGAGCGGAAGCGATCGATCATGCCGCGCCTGAGATCCTCGGCCAGCCCGACGCCAGTGGCGGTGGCCCCGAAGACCGCGGTCTGCACGAAGATCCCGGGCATGAGGTAGTTGATGTAGTTGCCGCCCGGGACCTGGATTGCGCCGCCGAAGACGAACGCGAAGAGGAGCACGAACATCACCGGCTGGATCGTCGAGAAGACGAGCAGCTCGGGGATGCGGACGTACTGGAGGAGGTTCCGCCAGGTCACGGCGGCCGCGTCGGTGGCATGCCACCACCAGCGGCGCGGGATCGCTGCGCCGATGGCTCCCGCCGGACGCGTGATGGTGGGTGTCGTCGCGCTCATGCTGCTTTCCTTCCTCGACGACCAAAGCTGCGCCAGCTGCGCCGGCCGTCGCTTGCCACCGCGGTGGCCCCGGGACCATCGGCGCCGCCCTCGGCGTCTGCCTCGTCGTCGGCCTCTCCCGTCGCTTCGTCGTCCGCCGCGCGGCGGCCGGTCAGCTCGAGGAACACGTCGTCCAGGCTGGGGCGATGGAGGCTCAGCTCGCTGATGGTGATCCCGGCCCCGTCGATTCGCCGGACTACCTCGGACAGGACGCTCGCGCCGTCGCCGACCGGAAGCGTGATCCGGTTGACGTGCGGCTCGATCTTCGGTTCCGAGGTCGCGACCGAGCGCAGCAGCTCGAAGGCTTCGCCCATGGCGGAGCCGTCGGCCAGCCGTACGTCGATCACGTCCGCCCCGAGACGGGTCTTGAGCTCGTCGGCGGTCCCTTCGGCGATGAGCAGACCGCTGTCGATGACCGCGATGCGGTCGGCGAGCTGGTCCGCCTCCTCCAGGTACTGGGTGGTGAGGAGGATCGTTGTCCCGTCAGCGACGACGCCCGCGATGACGTCCCACATGCCGAGGCGGCTTCGCGGGTCGAGGCCCGTGGTGGGCTCGTCGAGGAAGAGCACCCGCGGCCTGGCGACGAGGCTCGCCGCGAGATCGAGGCGTCTCCGCATGCCGCCGGAGTAGGTCTTAGCCGGTCGGTCCGCGGCTTCGACCAGGTCGAATGTCCGGAGCAGCTCGTCGGCGCGCGCCCCCGCCTCCCGCATGCCCAGGTGATAGAGGAAGCCCACGAGCCGCAGGTTCTCGCGGCCGCTGAGGTTCTCGTCCACGGCTGCGAACTGGCCGGAGAGGCCGATCACCGTGCGGAGATCGGCGGCCTGGCGGACGACGTCGTAGCCGGCAACGGTCGCCCGACCGGCGTCCGGCCGGAGGAGCGTCGCGAGAATGCGGACGGCCGTGGTCTTGCCGGCGCCGTTCGGGCCCAGAAGGCCAAGGATCGTGCCGTTCTGGACGGCGAGGTCGATGCCCTTGAGGGCGTGGACGTCACCGTAGGACTTGCGGAGGCCCTCCGCGAAGATGGCTGGTTGGTTCATGGCTCGGTCTCTCTTCGGGTTGCGGGTCGCCTGGGGATCGCCGGCGAAAGCCGGGGATCATACCCTTTCGCCCGAGGAGGCGCGCCGGATTGCCCTGGCACGCCGCGCAGCGCGCGCCGGATTGCCCTGGCACGCCGCGCATCGCGGGCCGGATGGTCTCCGCTATCGCAGGCTCTCGGTCAGCCGGCGTCCAGCAGCTCCAGCACCCGGCCGAACTCCTCGACCGCCCCGGGCGTGGGTGGCGAGATCCCGAGCTGGAGATGCCCGAGTCCGATGCCGGCCAGAACGCGCAGCTGCTCGGCGAGCTGAGCCGGGGTGCCTCGAAGGGCACCGTGCGTCCAGTCGGCCGGCCCCACCAGGTAGGGATCGTCGGAGAAGGCGACCATCACCCCGGCGGAGCGCTCCAGCGTCGCAGGGTCGCGCCCTTCGGTTGCGCACGCTTCATCGAGCCGCGCGAGGAGGGATGACACGTGATCGGGGGAGCAGTCACCGCCGATGAGGAACGCGTTCCAGCCCTCTGCGTGCCGGGCCGCCAGGCGCATCATCCGCCCGCTCCCACCACCGAGCATGATCGGGATGCCACCGGGCCGAGGTCCGGCCGGGAGGAGTTCGGCGTCCTGTGCCTGGTAGTAGCGACCCTCGAAGGTGACCCGACCGTCGCGCAGCAGCCCGAGGATGACGGCCAGCGCCTCTTCGAACCGGCCGAGGAGGTGATCCGCGGGATAGCCGAAGGTGCGGAACTGCCGTTCCGACCAGCCGGCGCCCAGGCCGAGCACGAGCCGACCGCCGCTGATCTCGTCGACCGTGGCGGCCATCTTCGCCACCAGGGCCGGGTTGCGGTAGTTCGTGCAGGTGACGAACGTCCCCAGTTCCACCCGCGTTGTCGCCGCGCCCACCGCCGCCAGCATCGTCCAGCATTCCCACCATGCCACCGGCGGCGCATCGTCGAACTCGTAGAGGAGTTCGTCGGCGATCCAGAGCGAGTCGAAACCTGCGGCCTCGGCCGCCTGGGCAAGCGCCAGGTGTTCGCGCCAGCCAAGGGGCGCCCCCAGCGACTCGCCAACCATCGTCGGCAGGATCAGGCCGACCTTCAGGGGTCGGGCACGACCTCGACGGCCTGATGGTCCGCGGTGGCCGGGTGATCCGGGATCGCCTGGGCTTGCCGTGGTTCACGCCTCCAGGTACGGGCCGAATCTACCGCGGGCAGGCCGGCGTCGTTCCGTGGCAGGGACCGGGTGGGTACGGTCCGCCGACCAGGGGGACGAAACGGAAGTAGGCCGCGTGGGTCGTGCCGTCCTTCAGCGTCATGACGAAGGCCCGGCAGGTCCCGCCCCACGACCAGTCGGTCATCCAGAGGTACTTGTATACCTTGACCAGGGGGATGTGCATGAGGCCACTCGCACCGGGTGGACGCGTCGGCGTGAGCGGGCCGAGCGGCTCGAGCGTCGAGCAGGAAACCGGCTGCGACGACGGCATGCCGGCGGCGAAGATGCCGGTCCCCTGGTAGCCCCCCAGGCTGAACGGCATGGACAGCAGGCTGCCTGCAAAGACCACGTTGACGGCCGGCGGGTTCCGCACCGGCCAGAAGAAGCCGGAGAAGCCGTACCGGACGGCGAGGGTGTAGCTCCTGCTGCCCGACCGGCCGTTGGAGTCGGTCGCGGTGATGGTGAACGTGAAGATGCCGGCGCCAGTGGGTGTGCCGGAGAGGACACCTCCGGCGGAGAGCGTCAATCCCGTCGGCAGGGTGCCCGCGGTCACGGCAAAGGTGTACGGGGGGGTCCCGTTGGCCGCCGAGAGTGTCTGGCTGTAGGGCACGCCCTGCGACGCGTCCGGCAGGGTCGGGGGCATCACCGCGATCGGCATGACCGTGAGCGTGGCCGGGTCGCTCGTGGCGCTGCCGCAGGTGTTGGTGAAGACGGCGTGGTAGCGGTACCCGGTCTGGGTGAGCGTGGCGGTGAAGGTGAGCGAAGCGGCTCGTGGCACCCGGGACGTCGCCCCAGATCGTGCCGCCGTCGTGCTCTCCTGCCACTGCACAGTCGGGGTCGGCGACCCCGAGGCGGCCGAGTTGAAGGTGGCCGACTGGCCGTCACCGACCGTCAGGTCGACGGGCTGGGTCGTGATCGCGGGCGGGGTGTTCACCGTGAGCGTCGCCGCACCGGAGGTCGCCGTCCCGGCGACGTTGGCAAAGACCGCACGGTAGCGATAGCCCGTCTGCGAGGCCAAGGCGGTGAAGCTGAATGAGGCGCTGGTGGCACCCGGGACGTCGCCCCAGACCGAGCCGCCGTCGGTGCTCTCCTGCCACTGCACGGTCGGGGCGGGCGACCCGGAAGCGGCTGCGCTGAACGTGACGCCTGAACCGGTGCAGACGGTCTGGTCGAGGGGCTGGATCGTCACGGTGGGTTGGGTGTTCACCGTGAGCGTAGCCGGGTTCGTGGTGGCCGTTCCGCAGGTATTGGTGAAGACCGCGTGGTAGCGGTACCCCGTCTGCGAGGCCGAAGCCGTGAAGGTGAGCGAGGGATTCACGGCCCCCGGGATGTCGCCCCAGATCGCGCCGCCGTCGGTGCTCTCCTGCCACTGCACGGTCGGAGCCGGCGACCCGGAGGCGGTCGAGCTGAAGGTGGCTGTCTGGCCGTCGTTGACGGTCTGGTCACTCGGGTTGGTGGTGACGGCGGGAGGGGTATTCACGGTAAGCGTCGCCGCATCGGAAGTGGCCGTCCCGAGGGCGTTGGTAAAGACGGCCCGGTAGCGATAGCCCGCCTGGGAGGCCACGGCGGTGAAGGTGAGCGAGCCGCTCGTGGCACCCGGGATGTCGCCCCAGACCGAGCCGCCGTCGCTGCTCTCCTGCCACTGCACGGTCGGGGCCGGCGACCCCGAGGCCGCCGCGCTGAAGGTGACGCTGGAGCCCGTGCAGACAGCCTGGTCGAGGGGCTGGGTGGTAACCGCGGGAGCCGTGCAGGAGTTAAGCGGGCTCGCCGTGTTCCGCGGGTTCGGGGCTCCAACGGCGAAGTCCGCCGCGTTGCTGTTCGTATCGATGCAGCCTTCGCCGAGGCGCAGGGCGGCGGTTGGGTTCGAGATGGTCGGTGCCGGTCCTGTGCCCTCGAAGCAGTTGGTCCCCGCACCGTAACCCACCAGGTCGACGATCCAGGAGCCCGTGGGACAGACCGTCCCGGTCGAGATGGTCGTCTGGTTGGCGACGAGGACGACCTTCGCGGCCGCCTGGTCCACCGGTATCACCCCGATGGCGTCGGGTGTCGGCAGGTCCACGGTGCCGCCGGCTCCCTGCGCCTCGCGGACCAGGTAGTACTGGCCTGGCGCGATGCTGCCCGCAAGGTTGGTCCTGAACCAGGTCACGCCGGTGGTCGAGGCGTACTGCACCGACCAGCCTGTCAACGAAACGGTCGTCGTTCCCCGGTTGAAGAGCTCGATGAAGTCGTTCTTGAGCGTTGCGCCGACGTTCCCACCGCCACCGTAGACCTGGCTGATGACGATCGGTGGGATGCTCACCGTGAGGGTCGCTACGCTCGTGGTGTCGGTGCCGCAGGTGTTCGTGAAGACTGCCCGGTAGCGGTTGCCCGTCTGGGTGATTGCCGCCGTGAAGGTGAGCGGGCTGCTCGTGGCTCCCGGGATGTCGGCCCAGGTCGCGCCGCCCGCGACGCTCTCCTGCCACTGGACGGTGGGGACGGGCGACCCGTTGGCCGCCGCGCTGAAGGTGGCCGTCTGTCCGTCGCCGACGGCCTGGTCGAGGGGCGGGGTGGTGACCGCCGGTGGCGTGTTCACCGTGAGCGTCGCCGCGTTCGAGGTCGCGGTGCCGGACGCGTTGGTGAAGACGGCCCGGTACCGGTATCCCGCCTGGGGGGCGGAGGCGACGAAGGTCAGGGACGGGTTGACCGCCCCGGTGACGTCGCCCCAGGTACCCCCGCCGTCGGGACTCTCCTGCCACTGGGCAGTCGGGGCGGGCGACCCGGAGGCCGCCGCGCTGAAGGTGACGCTCGAGCCGGCGCAGGCGGCCTGGTCGGATGGCTGGAGGGTTACCGTGGGCGGCGTCGAGCACGGGCTGAGCGGGCTCGCAGTGTTGCGCGGGTTCGGCGATCCCGCGGTGAAGTCGGCCCCGTTGTTGTCCGTCTCGGTGCAGCCGCCGCTGTTGCGAAGCGCGGCGGTCGTGTTCGACGTGGTGGGCCCGACGGCCCCCTCGAAGAAGTTCGCGTTGCCCCAGCCGATGAGGTCCACGATGGTGGCGAGCTGGGCAGGCGTACACGGGGTCGAGCCGCCGTTGCAGGCGAGCCCGGTCGTCGTGTTGACCAGGGCGACCTTGCCGCCCGTTCCCGCCATGTTGGCGGTGCCGGTCGCGTCGGGCGTCGGGAGGAGCACGCCCGTGGCGCCCCCGGAGGCCAGCTGCACGAGGTAGTACTGGCCCGGAGCCAACGACCCGGAGAGCGCAGCGATAGGGTTCGAGCTGAAGTTGCCCGTGCCCGTCGCAGACGCGTACTGCACCGACCATCCGGCCAGGGAGGCGGAGACGGTGCCCCGGTTGAACAGCTCGACGTAGTCGTTGCGGTACGGCGCGCCGGTGTTCCCGCCGCCCCCGTAGACCTGGCTGACGACGACCGTCGCGGAGAGCGCGGCCGCCGGCGGGACGCTCGCCGGGAAGCCGCTCGCGACGAGAAGCAGCGCGGCGACAAACGTGCCGAGCCGGCGCGGGACGGTTCGGGACATGCGGCGACTCCCTCAAGGTCGGGGTGTGTCGTAGAAGCGCGCGGTAGCCGGATGCGCCCCTTGACTCGCATCCGCCCTACGTACAGCAGGATAGTGACAGGGATCGAGCGCGAAATCCAGTAGCCAGATGGTTTCGCGGGGGACGGGGTTACCTGGGCACCTCGTCCGCCGCGATGACCCACCACTTGGCCGTCCCTGTGCAGGAAGACCATCTTCATGGTCCGCGAGCCCAGGGGCTCGTTCATCGTCATCAGCATCTCGCCCGTATCCGGTGCGCTGAGCGCGGGCGGGCTCGTCTCGCTCATCCCCAGCTTCACGCCGAACGTCTTGAGCCGCCTGATCTCGTCGCGGATCCCCGCCTCCCGCTTCGCGCGCTCGCCCGGCTCCAGGTACGACAGGACCGTGTCGATGTCGTACCTGTTGTACGCGTCCCAGTAGGCGAAGGCGAGCTTGCGCAGTGCGTCGGCCTCGGCGGGCGCGATTGAACCGAGGGGTGCGGCCGCTGACGGTGCCGGCGTCGCGGCGGGCGTCGGTGCCGGGCTCGGGGTCGCAGTGGGTCCCGGTGTAGCCGCTGGACCTGCGCACGCGGCCGCAAGCATCGTGGCCAGGATCAGCCGAACAGGCTGGGGCATGGGTCGCTCCTGTGCGGCTCCCTCAGCCCGGCTGGCCGTAGTAGGCGCCGGGACCGTGCTTGCGCCGGAAGTGCTTGTCCAGGAGTTCCTGCGGGATAGCCCGAGCCGACGCGTCGAGGGCCACGGTGTGGATGGCCATGGCGGCGATGGCCTCGAGCGCGATGGCGTTCTCCAGGGCCTCCTCGACCGTGCTCCCCCAGGCGAAGGGGCCGTGGCTCGCGTCGAGGACGGCCGGCACCTCGAGGGGATCGAGCCCGTCTGCCGCGAAGCGCTCGGCGATGACGCGCCCGGTGTTCGTCTCGTACTCCTCGGCGATCTCCTCGGGGGAGAGGTGCCGGGTGACCGGGACCGGGCCGTGGAAGTGATCGGCGTGGGTGGTGCCGAAGCAGGGCAGCTCGCGGCGGGCCTGGGCCCACGCCGTGGCACACACGGAGTGAGTGTGGACGATCCCGCCGATCGCGGGGAAGGCCTCGTACAGGACCCGGTGGGTGGGCGTGTCGGAGGAGGGCCGGCGGGTTCCCTCGACGACCTCCCCGTCGGCGAGGCCGAGGATCACGATGTCCTTGGGGCGGAGGCGCCCGTAGGCCACGCCGGAGGGCTTGATCGCCACCACGCCCGCTTCCCGGTCGACCGCGCTGGCGTTGCCGAAGGAGAGCACGACAAGGCCCGCCCTCACCAGCTCGAGGTTGGCCGCAAGCACCCGCTCTCGCAGTTCCCTGTACCGCATGGATCCTCCCTGTGAGCGCTGCAGCGCACTCTACCCGAACTGACGCGGGCAGCTTGTGCCATGCTCACCCTGCCGGGCACGGCGCCCACGAGGCCGCGGCAGACCCACCGGCAGAGCAGCACCGGCAGAGCAGCATCGGAAGGGGAGCACATGGGAGCCAGGTACGCGGTCGGGGTCGATTTCGGCACCGAGTCGGGTCGGGCGGTGCTGGTCGAGGTGGCGACCGGCCGGGAACTGGCCACGGCGGTGTACGAATACCGGAACGGGGTGATTGACGAGCACCTGCCGGCACCCGACGACGACGTGCGGCTGGGACCGGAGTGGGCCCTGCAGGATCCCGAGGACTACATCCGCACCTTCCAGACGACCGTGCCCGAGGTGCTTGCGCAGGCGCACGTGGATGCCGCCGACGTGATCGGGGTAGGGATCGATTTCACCGCCTGCACCATGATGCCCGCGGCCGCGGATGGCACCCCCCTGTGCACCATCCCCGAGTACCGCCGGCAGCCCCATTCCTGGGTGAAGCTCTGGAAGCACCACGCCGCCCAGCCGGAGGCGGACCGCATCAATGCGGTGGCCCGTGAGCGCGGGGAGAAGTGGCTGCCCCGCTACGGCGGCAAAATCTCGTCCGAGTGGTTCTTCGCCAAGACCCTGCAGATCCTCGACGAGGCTCCCGGGGTCTACCGGGCGGCCGACCGCCTGATCGAGGCGGCCGACTGGGTCGTGTGGCAGCTGACCGGCGTCGAGACCCGCAACAGCTGCACCGCCGGCTACAAGGCGATCTGGTCGAAGGCGGACGGCTTCCCGCCCGACGACTACTTCCGGGCCCTCGACCCCCGCCTCGAGGGTGTCATCGGCGAGAAGATGTCGCGGAACATCGTGCCGATCGGCGGGCGGGCCGGGGGGCTGACCGCGCAGGCCGCCGGATGGACCGGCCTGCGCCCGGGGACAGCCGTGGCGGTCGCCAACGTCGACGCCCACGTCTCGGTCCCGGCGGTGACCGTGACCGAGCCCGGCCGCATGGTGGCGATCATGGGCACGAGCATCTGCCACATGGTGCTCGGCACGCGGACGGCCGAGGTCGAGGGGATGTGCGGCGTCGTGGAGGATGGCATCATCCCCGGGCTGTTCGGCTTCGAGGCGGGTCAGTCGGGGGTGGGCGACATCTTCGCCTGGTTCGTGGACAACGCCGTGCCGCCGGAGTACCACGAGGCGGCCGCCCGCCAGGGCATCCGCCTTCATGGCCTCCTCGAGTCGGAGGCGGCGAAGTTGCGACCGGGCGAGTCGGGCCTCCTGGCGCTCGACTGGTGGAACGGCAACCGCTCGATCCTGGTGGACGTGGACCTCTCCGGGCTTCTCGTCGGCGCCACCCTCTCGACGAAGGCCCCGGACATCTACCGCGCCCTCATCGAGGCCACGGCGTTCGGCACGCGGGTGATCATCGAGGCCTTCGAGTCGCAGGGCGTCGCCGTGAACGAGGTCGTGGCCTGCGGCGGGCTGCCCGACCGCAGCCGGCTGCTGATGCAGATCTACGCCGACATCACGGGGCGGGTGTTCAAGGTCGGGGCGTCCAGCCAGGCGCCCGCCTTCGGCTCCGCCATGTTCGGCGCGGTTGCCGCCGGGTCCGCCGGCCGGCGGCTACGACTCCATCCTGGACGCATCGAGTCGGATGGCGCGCCTCCGCGACGATGTCTACCGTCCCAACCCCGCCCACCGGGCCGTCTACGACGAGCTCTACGCGGAGTACCTCCGGCTCCACGACTACTTCGGTCGCGGCAGCGACTCGCCGATGAAGCGACTCAGGGCGATCCGCGACCGAGTCCTGGCCGACTGATCAGGCGGCGGCTGCCGCGGCCCCGCCGATCTTCAGGAAGCCGACGATGGCGCCGATGACCGGGCCGGCGACGAGGCAGATGTACGGCGTCCACTGCCCCAGCGGCATGAAGCCGAACACGATCGAGAGCAGGGCGAGACCGAGGCCGAGGAGCACCCCGAAACCGAGCCCGCGGAACGGGTGGCTGCCGACCGCCGCGAGCGCCACGCCGACCACTCCCAGGACGCCCAGGAGGATCCCGACGAGTCCCGGGGTCGAGGTCAGGGGGCTGCCTCCCAGCTTGACCCAGGCGGCACCGTCGCACGCCCCGCCGTCACCTCTCACGCCCCCCGAGACGTAGACGATGCCGGCGAGCTGGCTCAGAATGGACATCCCGGAGAGATCGAGCGTACCGGTGGCCGCGCTCCCACCCCCCTCGTTGGCGAACGTGCCGGACAGGAGCGGGATCTGGTAGACCGAAACGCTGTACGTCGCGTTCGTGATCGTGGGGGCCGTCGCCTTCCAGGTGACCGTTCCCTTCGGGTCGACCACGAACGGGTTGTCCGCTGACGCGGTGCCCGGCCCGGAGGCGGTCCCGACGGTCTCGCCGTTTGCGCCGGTCGCCGTCAGCTCGATCGTGCAGCCGCCGGAGAGGTCAACGTTGGGGCCTGCGGCGGCCGCCGGCATGGCCAGCATGATGGCGATGAACCCGGCCGCGACGGCCGCCGGGGCGAGGCGTCGCCCTCGGGAGAGCAGGGTACGCACGGTTCGGCCTCCGGCCCCGCTCCGCCACCCCGGTGGTCGCGGCCTCGTCCGACGGGGCTTCTGGCGTCAAGGTACCTCGGCCGCGGCCGGCACGGAAGGGGTTCCGTGCGGTGGCCGGCGAGGAAGGCCAACCACGGCCACCCTGCCGGAGCTCGAAGGCTGGCTTGGTCGCCGGGGCGACCGGCGGGAAGACCGGCCGCCCCGGGACGCTATTGGGTGGCGGGCCGCGCCCCGAGCGTCACGCTGACCGTGAACGCCTGGCCGTTGCGCTGGATGTCGAGCCTGGCGGTATCGCCCGGCTTGTGCGCCAGGACGAGGTCCCGGAGCGAGTGCGTGGCATCGATCTGTTGCCCGTCCATGGCGACCACGATGTCGCCCTCCTGCAGGCCGGCCGAGGCAGCCGGGCTGCCCGGCTGGACCGCCGGCTGGTCGGTCCCCTCGGGTCTCCGGATGAGGGCCCCGTGATCGATCGGGACGTTGAGCGCCTTCGCCGTCGTCGGGTCGAGCTCGATGTAGTAGACGCCGATCCAGGGGCGGTTGGTCGCCTGGTCGCCGGGAACCGGGCTGGCACCCGGAGCCGGGCTGGCACCGGGAACCGGGCTGGAACCGGGGCCCCCTCCGAATCCGGGGCCGATCCCCATCGGGAAGGACGGAAGGCTGCCGCCGCCGGCCAGCCAGAGGTCGAGCATGCCGAGCATCCCACTCGCCATCTGCTGGTTCAGATCCCCGGCCGTGACGGCGTTGTCCAGCTGGGACTTCACCGCGTCGCGGACGGCGCTCTTCACGGTGGCGCAGTCGACGTTGTGCCTGGTGGCGAGGGTGCAGATCCCGTCGCCGGGCCCGAGCTGCTGGAGTTCCGATACGAGCTGGTCGGTCGTGATGCCGAGCGCCCGGGAGACGTCGTCGAGAACCGGGATGCCGCCGAAGAGGCCGCCGAACAGATCTCCGAACAGGCCACCGAACTGGTCGCCGAATTGGTCGCCAAGGTTCGGGCTGGGCACTGTGCCGCCGGGCGCGGGCGTGATATCGGGCTGGGGAGCGGTACTTGGCTCGGGAGCCGTGGTCGGCTCGGGAGTCGTGCCGTCCTGGCTGCCATCGCTCGGAGCGGCAGGCGATGCCACGGCCACCGGTGCGCTCGTGCTTGCCGCCGGTGCCGTGTCGAGGCGGCCGCTTGCGCTCAGGAGCAGGACCGTTCCGCCACTGGCCAGGACGGCCGACAGCAGAACGGCAGCGACGATCAGGCCGACCAGGCCGAGTCCGTACCCCTGCTGCTGAGGCGGCCGGGCTGTGGGCGGGACGCCACCTGCGGGCGGTGCCTGGGCCGCCGCCTGCCAGGCCTCCTGGGACCAGGCCGGTTGCGGCTGAAGAGGCTGAGTCGGTACCGGGGGTACTGCCTGGCCCGGCTGCGCCGGGAGCGGTCCAGTCGGGCTGGCCTCAACCGGCTGGGTCGGATCGTTTGTCATGTGCCACTACCCTCCTCGGTGGGTTCGCGATGCGCTCGGGCAGGCGGACAATCCGTCGGCTGCCCGGATCATTGACCATGGGTTCCCTCCCGTACTGTGGCAGCGTCAGGTTCACGCGAGGGCTGGGCCCGGTGAAGATTCCGTGATTCGCCCCCCGGCAACTTCCCAGCGCGGTGGAGGCGAACCACCGGAGACTGCTGCGAGCGTACGATCACCTGGTTGCGGCGGGTTGCAGTCTCGTCGCCGTGGGAGGCCCGAACAGGAGAAGGCCGTGGACTCGATCATCCGCACCGAGAAGCTCACCAAGTCGTACGGCTCGCACCGCGGGATCATCGACGTCGACCTGAGCGTCGAGAAGGGCGAGGTCTTCGGATTCCTGGGCCCCAACGGGGCCGGCAAGACGACGACCATCCGGACGTTCCTCGACCTGATCCGGCCGACGAGCGGCAAGGCCTATGTCTTCGGCATCGAGTCATCCGCCGACCCGGTGGCGATCCACCGCCGGATCGGCTACATCCCGGGCGAGTTCGCGCTCTACGACCGACTGACCGGGAAGCAGACCCTCGAGTACTTTGCGAATCTCCGCGGCGGGGTGGATCCCGCCTACCAGGCGTCGCTGGTCGAGCGGTTCGATCTCGACCCGAGCCGCCGCTTCCGGGAGTACAGCAAGGGGAACAAGCAGAAGGTCGGCGCTGGTCATCGCGCTCCAGCACCGGCCGGAGCTCCTCGTCCTCGATGAGCCGACGGCGGGCCTCGACCCGCTCGTCCAGCAGACGTTCTTCTCCACCCTCGGCGAGACCGTGGCCGACGGGGCCACGGTCTTCCTGTCCAGCCACATCCTCTCCGAGGTCGAGAAGAGCTGCGACCGGGTGGCGATCATCCGGGAGGGCCGGCTCGCCAAGGTCGGCACGGTGGACGCGCTCCGCGATCTTGCCCACCACCAGGTCGAGCTTCGTTTCGCCGGCCCGGCCCCGGCTGCCGAGTTCGAGGCACTCCCGGGCGTGAGCGAGGTCGTGGTGGATGGCCAGGTCCTCCGGATGCGGGTCAGCGGGGCGATCACCCCGGTCGTCCAGGCCGCCGCCCGCTACGAGCTCCTCGACTTCGTCTCGAGAGAGCCGAGCCTGGAGGAGACGTTCCTTGCCCAGTACGGCCGCGAGGCCGTCGAGGTGAACAGCAATGGCCGTTGACGCCGGCAGGCCGCCTGTCACGGCGACCTTCCCCCCGATCCCCCTCCACCGTCGCCTGTACGGCTTCGGGAGCATCTACGGCAAGACGATCCGCGATTCGCGCCTGGCGTTCATCATCGCCGCCGGCCTGCTCGGCGGGATGGCACTCGTCATGGGTGCCGCCGTGTCGAGCGTCTTTCCGACGCCGGCGGCGCGCCTCGAGGTGGACAAGCTCGTCGGGAGCATGCCCGCCTCGATGGTCAACCTCTTCGGGAAGCCCGTCATGCTCGGCACCCTCGGCGGCTACATGACCTTCAAGTACGGGGCGATCTTCGCCCTCGGCACCGCGCTCTGGTCGATCCTCGCGCTCTCCTCGACCCTCGCCGGCGAGGCCCGCCGCGGCAGCCTCGACTTCGTCGCGGCGGCGCCGTTCGGCAAGCGCCGGATCGCGCTAGAGAAGCTGGCAGCCCACGTGACGGTGCTGGCCCTGGCGATGGCGATCCTCGCCATCCTCACCACGGCCAGCTCCACGGTGTTCGGCGACGCCTCGCTCGGCGACCAGATCCCACTTCTGTCTTCGGTCGGTTTCGCCCTCTGGGCCGGCTTCCTCGCCCTGTTCTTCGGCGGCCTGGCGTTCGCGCTCGCTCCCCTGCTCGGCCGCGCCGGCGCCGCAGGTATCGCCGGCCTCCTGATGGTCGTCCTGTGGGTCGCGAACGGCCTCGACGTCCTCGGCCCCGTCGCGGCCCTGAGCCCGTTCCGCTGGACGGCCGACCACGTCGCGCTCGTCGGCCAGTACGACTGGCTGCCCCTCGCGCTCGTGGGGGTCGTTGCCGTCGTCTTCCTCGCCATCGGGGTCGAGCTGTTCACGCGCCGCGACCTCGGGGTCACCGCCGGCCTCTCGCTCCCTGGCGTTCCGGCGGCCGTCCTCGGCGTCCGCGGCCCGGTCAGCCGGGCGTTCGGCGACCAGCTGCCGCGGGCGCTCTCCTGGGGGATCGGGCTCGCCCTCGTCGGCGCCCTCGTCGCGTCGCTCGTCGGGCCGATGGCGGACCAGCTCGCGAGCGATCCCAACCTCAAGGACATCTTCGCGGCGATCTTTCCCGAGCTTCGACATCACGACCGCCGGCGGCTTCCTCCAGCTGTACGCGCAGATGCTCTTCATCGCGGCCGGGTTCGCCGGCGCCACATTCGTCTCGAAGTGGGCCTCGGACGAGACCGAGGGCCGGCTCGAGATGGTCCTCACGACGCCGATGGCGCGTGCCCGGTGGGTGATCGCCGGCGGCATCGGGGCGATCCTGGCGATCGTGGTGATGACCGTCCTGTTCGCGGCAGGGGTCGGGCTCGGCGCGGCGTCCGGCGGCGTGGCGGCCGGCGATCCCATGGTTGGATCGGCCGCGCTCGGCCTCTACGCCGCCGCGATCGTCGGCCTGGGTGTCGCGGTCGGCGGCCTGTGGCGGACGCCCCTGGCGGCCGAGATCGCCGCGCTCGTCGTGGTGGCGACCTACCTCATCGACCTGCTCGCGCCGCCGCTGAAGCTGCCCGACTGGTTCCACCAGCTGGCCCTGACGGCGCACATGGGCCAGCCGATGATCGGGGAGTGGGACCCCGTCGGGATCGTCGCGTGCGTGGTCATCGCCGTCGGCGGCGTCGCTGCTCGGCGCATGGGGGATCACCCGGCGGGACGTCTCGAAATAGCCATGTGGCGCCGCCAGCCCCCGCTCGACGAGGACGTCCGGCGCGCGTTCCTCGAGGCTCGACGGCGCCGCCAGGTGGAGCGGTTCGACACGCTCTTCGCTCCGACGTACGACCGCGACTGGGGCGCCATCTCACCGAGTCACGACGCCTTCGTCCGCCGTCTCCTCGAGCTGACGCGCCCGCGGGGCACCGTGCTCGACGCCGCCTGCGGCGCCGGCAAGTACTGGCCCCTCGTGCTCGGCTCCGGCCGGACCGTCGTGGGGGTCGACCAGTCGATCGAGATGCTCCGGGCGGCGGCGGCGAAGCACCCGGAGGTGCCGGCGGCCAGGATCGGGCTGCAGGAACTCCCGTTCGACGGGCTGTTCGATGCCGTGATGTGCGTCGATGCCATGGAGTACATCGGCCCCGAGGAGTGGCCCCTGGTGCTTGCCGGGCTCCGGGACGCGGCCCGGCCGGGCATGTTCCTCTACCTGACCGTCGAGTTGGCCGATGAGCGGGAAGTGCGCCGGGAATACGAGGCCGCGCGTTCAGCCGGGGAACCGGTCGTGCCGGGCGAGGCGCTCGCGGGCGGCGGGTACCACTTCTATCCGGAACCGGACGCGGTCCACGCCTGGCTCGACGAGGCCGGCTTGGAACGGATCGACGAGCACGACGGCGACTACTACCGTCACTTCCTCTCTGAAGCGCCCGCCGCCTGGGCCCTGAACTGCCTCTGTTGCTCGAGCTCCCGGGCTCGACCACATAGACGCCATCTGTCCTGGTCCAAACACGTTCGTGACACCGGGCCCGGGCGCGCAGACGCCTGGTGCCGGCTGACCGGGGCTGGCGGGCGCTGCCCCTGGGTTGCCATCGGCGGCGCGGTGCATCGGCGGCGCGTCGGCGTCGCGGCGCGGCACCCGCCCTTCCGGTCGAATGCAACTCCCCGTAGCGTTGGCCGCCCCGCCCGACGGTCAGCGCAGGCCGGGGGGCCCCAGGGTTCCGGCCTGGATGTCCCGACTCACGCTCGGGCCGGGACATCGGGCCACGGTCTTCCGCATCCCCGCGGTGGTCCTGCCGGATCGATCCCGGCCAAGGCTACGGGGGCTTGCGTATGACGTGGTCGGTCCCCCGTCGCTGGGCAGTGCAGGGCCGCAGTTCGGTCCCGGGCGACTTCACCCTCGCCCGGTCCCTCGCCCCGCTGGGGATCGATCTGTCACGGACGTGCCGAGCCAGTACACCCCCTCGCCAGCGGCCGCCGACTGGATCACAATGTAGGAGACCCGGCGCTCCGGATTGCCCGCGAGGCGCTGCCGTTGCAGTTCCACATCGCGGAACCTCACCGGGGCGTCGGGTCGTTCTCTCGCCGCCGTGCTGGCCGCCGGGCGGGCCGCCCCTGCCAGCAGCCACGCGGCCGATCGTCCTATCCTTACGAGAAGGAGGTGCCACGTGGGCGACAAGACGCCGAAGAGACCGCCGAAACCCAAGAAGCCGAAGCCGCCGAAGCCCGTCTCGTAGAGGGCGCTTTCGGTCGCCGACGCGTCTGCCTCGAGCAGGAGCGCCGGCTCGCACCGGTCCCGTTGGGCGCGCACGACTGAGCCCGGACCCGGTCGACATCCGTGTCGACGTTTCCGACGTTCAGCGGCTGCAGAACGGGGCCGGTTAGGCCGTGCTCGGGCCGGGCACGAACCCGGGGTAGGGCAAGGAGCGGTGATGTGGCGACGTGGGATGCGCGGGCCTGGATCGCGGGCCTGATCGGATGCGATCCAGGTGAGCTCAGCATCCGGAGTACCGACGCGTACGGGGCGACGGAGACCCAGGTTCGCTACGAGCGGGCTAACGAGCCGGTGGCTCGTCTGACCGTCACCGGGCCGGTTCGGACCTTCTCCGACGAGGCCGGCCGCGGCCACTGGGCCGTCACCGCACAGCTCGGCGCCGGGACGTACCAGGTCCACAGCCTGGACGTGCCGGAGTCGGACGAGATCGTGTACTAGCGCCGGGCCGGGCAGGTCGACGGCTCGGCCTCGACGACCGCTCCCTGAACCGCCGCCTGGGATCCGCCGCTCAGGGTGTTGGCGGTCCTGCCAGACCGGCGAGGAGACGAAGCACCGGCAGGGCGGTCGCGAAGCTGTCCGCGAGCTCGTCGGGCAGGTCTGCTGACAGCGCGTCTTCGTCCGACAGCTGCCGCCGGAAGATCACGTCCTTCAGCTTGAGAAGGTCGGCGTCCGGATGGTCGGCCCGGAACCCGACTGGAACGCGCTTGAGTCGCTCGCCGTAGACGACCCCGAAGGTACGAACGAAGTCGGGATCGCCCAGCGCGGCGTGGACGACCGCGGGCCGTTCTGCGACCGCCGCCCTCCAGGCTGCCAGCAGTGATGGCTCAGGGTGCCACATACCTCCGCCGACGCTGATCTCCCCGGGCCCGAGACTGAAGTAGCCCCCCGGCCCGCCCCCCACCCACGGGAAGCTTGCGGCCACGTGCGTCTTGTACGGTGACTTGTCCTTTGAGAAGCGAGTGTCGCGGTAGATCCGGAAGGGAGAGCGGGCGGGGTCGGCGACCAGGGGGATGCCCCGCGCCTCGAACCGCTCCCCAAGCGCGACGCACAGCTCCTCGAGAGGATGCTTGAGCAGTCGCTCGTACTCTGCCTTCCGGGGCTGGAACCAGGCCCGCTCATTGTTGGCGGCGAGGTCGGCCAGGAACTGCAGCGCCTCGCGCGAGAAGCCTTCGAAGGTCAACGCTCTTCCTTCCTCTCCGCCGCGGCTGCCAGGGTCCGCGGATTGTGGCACAAGCTGCGGACGGTCACGCGCCAGGGTCTACGCAGAGGCGGCCGTTCCGCCCATGGCAACAAGTCCATCGCGGGATGACCGCGCAGAGGTTGTTTCGCACCATCCAGTTGTCGTGTCGTGGGACAGACCCTCGAGAGTGGTCACGCTCGCCCAGCCGGGCACGCCCGTCCCCCGACCTGCGCCAGGGGGAGGGGAGGCCGCATGAGGGATGTCGCCCCTCGACACCTCGCCGGTCGGCGGCGCATACCACCGCACACGGGAGGCGTCGACGCGCGGCCCAACGCTGGCCGCCGCGACCGCGCCGAGCCACTGGCGGCCTGCGAGAATGGACGAGGCCCGTTGAGCCTGCCGTAACGATGGGAGAGAAGAGCATTGAATACGAACCGAAGGATCGCCGTCGTCGCGGGAGTGCTGTTCATCATTGCGACGGTTGCAGACCTGATCTCGCGCGTGGTGCTAGTGCAACCGATTCTGAGCGCTCCGGATTACCTCACCAAGATCTCAGCTAACGAAAACCAAGTCCTCCTGGGAGCGCTCTTTCTGTTCATTGGGGCTGCTGCGGCCGCAGGAATTGCCATTGCGCTGTACCCGGCCCTGAGGAAGCACAACGTAGGTCTGGCCCTTGGATCCGTTGGCTTCAGGCTCATCGAGGGAGCGCTCCTTCTCGGCATCGTTGTCTGCCTGCTTACGCTGGTGACCTTGAGCCAGGAAGCTGCGAAGGCTGGAGCCCCGGCTCTATCGGCCTACGAGGTCCCAGCTGCACTGTTGATGGCAGCCCGTGATTCGCTGGGTCAAGTGGCGGTGCTGGCCTTTGGCCTCGGGGGTCTCATGTACTACTGGGTGTTCTATCAATCGCGACTCATCCCTCGATGGCTGTCAGCTTTTGGTCTCGTGGCCATCACGTTGCTCATGGTGTCCGACCTCCTTGTCATGCTCCGTCTTATCGAGTCGTTCTCGCCGCCCCAGCTCGTCTTGGCTCTTCCCATCCTCGTGCAAGAAATGGTCTTGGCCGTTTGCTGATAGCCAAGGGCTTCAACCCAACTGCCCTCGCTGCCGAGGCCGCCGCTGCATGAGGCTGTCGTCGGCTGCCCGAAGCCGGTGTTAGCCGCCCGCGCTGTCGTCTTCCCGAGAGCGAAGACACGGAACAAACGCCGCGACTGTCGGGGAGGCCCGAGCTAGGGCACCAGCGAGCTGATCATACGACTGGGCCCGGCCCTCGTGACTTGTCGGGCTCGCGCCCGAACAAGCTCCTCCTCCCGCGCGGGCCTCGGCCTTCTGGCGGTCGCCTATCCACTAGAGGCGCCCATAAGCGGCGGGCCGTAGGCCCCCGCGGCCCCGCTCCACGGGCGGACGACGATCCCGGTCACTTGCCCGCGTGCCAGTCGTGGAACACGAAGAGACCCGACCTGGAGGAGGATCAGGTCGGGCTCTTCGGCGCTTGGGCTGGTAATGGCTGAAACCGCCCAAACGCTGGGGAAGAAGGTTCGTAGGCGCTGATTTCTAGCCGAGGGCGTTGCGCGCTGACACCCCCCGGTAGTACCACCACGCAGGCGTGAAGTCTCCGGTAGATCCTGCCAAGGACTCCCCCCGGTCCCGCTCCACGGGCGACGACGATCCCGGCCTCGGCCGGCCAGCTCGAGCCGCCGTGTCGGAGTCGTCTCGGTGACATTCGCGAATGCTCGGCCAGCCGGGCACGCCCGTCCCCCGACTGCGGCAGGGGGACGCGAGAAACCGGTCCTCCTCCCGGCGTCCATCGTGGACGCCTTCCGACAGTACACCCGTCGCACGCGGAGTACTGTTGCTCCATGACGGTCGAGGAGTTCCATCGGTATCTCCGCGGTCTGGAGGCGAACGATGCTTTCTCGGGCGTCGTTCGGGTCACGGTCGGTGACGACATACGGTTCGCGGGTGCGTATGGCTTCGCGAGCCGGGCATGGCGCGTGCGCAATACCCTCGACACCCGCTTCGACACGGCCTCGATCACCAAGCTCTTCACGGCGGCGACGACGCTCCAGCAGGTCGACGCGGGGGCCTTCGGGCTGGAGACAAGCGCGGTCGGATACCTCGGGCTCGAGGGCACGGCGATCTCGCCGGATGTCACTGTCCGCCACCTGCTGACACACACCTCTGGCATCGGCGACGACGCCGACGAGGAGGCTGGTGAGAGCTACGAGGCGGTCTGGCAGACCCGGCCCAACTACTCGGTCCTCGAGACTGCCGACTTCCTCCCCCAGTTCGTCCACCGAGCGCCGAACTTCGCGCCCGGCGAGGGCTGCCGCTACAACAACTGCGGGTACGTCCTGCTCGGGCTGATGGTCGAGCGTGCGACCGGCCGCTCGTATCGCGACGTCGTCCGGGAGGACGTCTTCGCACCGGCAGGCATGGCCGACGCGGACTTCCTGCGGATGGACCGGGTGAACGAGCGGCTGGCCGAGGGCGCCGACCCGATCCGCGACGACGCGGGCGAGATCGTCGGCTGGAAGCGGAACATCTACTCATACCCGCCGATCGGCTCGCCCGACGCCGGCGCGCAGGTGACCGCGGCCGACCTCGACCGCTTCATGCGTGCCGTGCAGGGTGGTCGGCTCCTGTCAGCGGAGATGGCCACGGCCTTCCTCGCGCCGCAGGTCGTCTACAAGGTGCGCGACGGCTGGACCCAGCACTTCGGCTATGGCCCCTGGTTTCATGTCGATGCTGACGGTGCGATCGTCTTCCTTGGGAAGGAAGGTATCAACCCCGGGGCCAGCGGCCTCGTGCGCCACTACCCCGGGCGTGACCTGACCGTCGTCATGCTCTCGAACCTGGAACGAGGCGTATGGGGTCCAATCGGCGTGGCGCACGAGATGGTCGTCGCGGGCGCGTTCGACTGACGACGGGGCGTCTTCGCCATGAGCATGGGCTTCCTGTTCTCGCCGGAGGTCGCCGTTCGAACCGCACGTAGCCCGCAGGAGCCGTCGACGTCGGGATCCGGATGCGGACGTTGCAGCCCTTCCCTCTGGTGACATTCGCGAATGCTCGCCCACCCGGGTGCGACCGTCCAGGAAGTCGCGGTTGGACCGTCGTTGGCCGCCACCGCTGCCGGCTCCTGGCGCGGCTTCGGCGGTCGGCTCGAGTTACAGGTACTATCCCCCGTTCGCCGGCTGTGGATCCGGCGTCGAGAATTGGAGTCGGACCATGGCAATGTTCGTCGTCTTGGGCAAGTTCACGGACGAAGGGGCCAAGAACATCCAGAACCTCCGAAAGGGCGTTGAAGAGAACATGGCACGGGGGGAGCGCCTGGGAGTCAAGATCCACGGCTGGTACCTGACCCAAGGGCGATACGACATCGTTGTGCTGGCCGAGGCACCGGACGCTGAAACCATGCTGGCGCAGGCTGCAGGTGTTGCGGGCACCGGTAGCACACGTACCGAAACGCTTCGTGCCTTCACGCTTGACGAAGCGAACCAGGTGTTCAAGAAGATCGGTGCAGCGTAGGGTCGCCACGACCCTGCCATGGGTGCGAGATGCTCTCCTGAGCGGAAGGTCGTGCTCGGGCACCGGCGACCGGGGCCCGAGCACGCCGCGCGCTGCCTGCCCTCAGCCGGCCGAGTCGACCACGAGCTCGGGCATCGGTCCCGACGTCACGGCGGTGAGATCGAAGCCGTGGATCTCCTGGACCTTGCCCAGGAACCATGTCGTGAACGGGTCGGTACGGCTGGCAAATCGCGCCATGGCTCCGGCCGCGTCATCGCCCTCCAGGGTGACGACCACAAAGTCGCCCATCGGCGTGTGCTGCAGGAACGTTCGCTCGTGGACGCCCATCGCCTGGCGGGAGGCGACGAACTCGCGCCGCCGCGCGCCGTTCAACTCGCTCATCCAGCGCTGCCATTCCTCGGTCTTGCCGGGGAGAATGGGGAAGGTTGCTGCACTGAGGGACATCGATGTTCTCCGATCGACTGTAGCCGGACAGGCCTCCTGTCCGGCCGGGTGCATCGTATCGAGCGTGCCTCGGCCGCCAGGCGGTGGGCTGGACGGGGGCGCGGTGCGATGGGATGCGTCGTCGCCAGTCTCGTGAGCGGCCGCGGAGTATGCACCTCTCCGCACTGGCCGTCCAACGCGCTGTTGAAGGTCCGTCCAACCCGCACCAAACGGGCGCCGCCCACGTCGACTCGAAGGCCGTGATTCCGAGTGTGACCACGGGGCCCGCGAAGAGCCGCGCCCCCGGCGGGCATGATCAGACGATGCCCACCGGGCGGATGGGCCAGCGCCGGTCCAGCCAGGCTTCCAGGCGGCCGACCGGGTCGCCGGGAAGGCACGCCCGGCGCCGTCCGAGGCCGGCGAGATCGTCGAGCGCCCAGCAGAGGATCGGCGCAACGGCGGCCAGGTAGCAGAGGCTCGCCCAGTAGCCCGCGTACAGCATGACCAGGTAGGTGGCGAGACCGGCGGCGAGAAAGCCGGCCCAGCTGCGCGCCGCCCGGAGACCGACAAGCGCGATCGCGGCGCCCAGCACGACCTGCACGACCTGGAAGACTGCGCGTGCCGTTGCGCCGCCCAGGGCGAGCTCGGTCAGCCTGGCCGCCATGCCGAAGCCCGCCGTGTGCAGCGACTGCGCCCGCACCACGCTCTCCAGCATGGGGCCGGGGCCGAAGGCAAGCAGGCTGGGCCCCCAGAACACGAGCGAAGCGGCGGCGAAGGCGAGGAGCGCGGGCGCACCGGCCCACATCGCCAGCGCTGGCAACCAGAAGAGCGCGTAGATCTTGAAGGCGGCCGCAGCGGCCAGCAGCACCGCACCGATCGGCCCGGAACGGCGCGCGGCGAGCAAGGCGAGGAGGAGAAGCAGCCCGGCACTCGTGTCGTTCGAGCCATCCGATGCCGTCCAGGCAAGGAGGGGCGCCAGGGCATAGACGGCGAGGCCCAGCGGGCGTCCCCGCACCGCCAGCGCGGCGAGGATGAGCATCGACACGGCGAACTCGGCCCAGCGCGGATCGCTCCTCCACGGTAAGTACCAGACCAGCGACAACGGACCGTATGGGAACGGCGCGCCGGGCGGCAACGATACGGCGTAGCCGACGCCCCACGGATCGAGGCCTGCCATCGCCCGACCGATGGCGGCCTGCGTGACCTCCAGCACGTCGGAGTAGCCGTGGGCCAGGAACGCCACGCGCAGGAGGGTCCCGACCACGAAGAGGAGGGCGATGGTCCCGTATCCGGCCCGCCGGCGGGCGAGGAGAAAGACCACGGCGGCGGCCGGCAGGCCAAGCACGAGCACGGCCGGCTGTGTGCCGATGGCGGGAACCACCAGGAGGAGCCCCGGCACGAGCGCGAGCCACCCCGCCTCGGCCGCCGACAGCTCCACGCCGGTGAGGCGCGTGCAGAGCAGGGTCCAGCGCCGGGCTGCGAGCGACACACGAGATCTGAGGGCAGCTCGCACGGCGGCATTGTAGTTGGACGGTCGTTGCGCCCACGCGGTCCTCGGCGGCGCCGAGCTCGATGCCCCGGAACGCCGTTCGTGCCCTGCGGAGTGGCGCGATCCGCCGGTCGGCCCAGTGTCGCGCGCCGGAATCGGCTTGCGTCTGAGGCTCGGTGGCGTCCCATCCGGCGAGCGGAGCGAGCCCCGGGGCCAGACGGCTCTGGTTCCCCGCTCGAACCGCGGCGCAGACTTCTCCGTGGCGGAGGTGCTCGGTGCGGCATCCAGAAGGAACCCCGACCACGATGGTCGCTGGAACGGTGCTGGCCGCGGGCGTGCTCGTGGGATGGAGTCCGGGGAGTGTGCGCATCCCGCCCGGCGCCCGGCAAGCACACGTCGCATCGACCGGCACCGAGGTGCGCCTGGATCCGCCCAGCGTGCGCGCCGGGGACGCCTGGATCTGCTCCGTGGACCGGTCCCTGTTCCGGTAGGAGGACGACCGTGGACGACACCGCGACATTGGCGACGGGCCCGGAGCGCGACGGGGAGGATGGCTCGAGGCCGACGGCCCTCCTGCCCGCCTCGCACCTGCTGCGGATCTCCGCCTACTGGCTGGGCCTGACCGCGATCGACTCAGCGGTCAACATCGTGGTCCAGAACCGGATCAACTTCGACCGCTCGCTCGTCCCGGACGAGCTGATGATCGGCACGACCACCGCCCTGGTGGGGCTCACCGGCGCCGTCCTCGCGATCCTCATCCAGCCGACCGTCGGCTACCTCAGCGACTTCACCGTCTCCCGCTGGGGCCGGCGCAAGCCGTACATCGTCGTCGGGTCCCTGCTGGACGTCGTGTTCCTGCTCGGGATCGCGTACTCCAACACGCTGCTCGCTCTTGCGGCGTTCGTGGCGCTGCTCTCGGTGAGCACGAACATCGCGCGCGGTCCATTCCAGGGCTACGTGCCGGATCTCGTCGCGGAGAAACAGGTCGGCCTGGCGAGCGCCCTGGTCGGGATGATGCAGGTCGTCGGCAATGTCACCGGCGTCCTGCTGGCCACGTTCGCGGTCCAGGCGGACAACCTGCCGATGGCGTTGATCGCCGTTGCGGTGGTGGAGGTGGTGACGATGGCGAGCGTCGTCCTGCGCGTGGGCAACGGTCTGCCTCCGCGACCGCGCGAGGGCAGGTCGTGGGTGCGGATCGCCCGGGAGACGTGGGCGACCGACATCCTCCAGGAGCATTCCTACCTGTGGCTGCTCGCCTCGCGGTTCCTGTTCCTGACCGCTGGCGGGATCCTGTTCAACCTGGCCGTGCAGTACCTCTCGCAGGTGCACGGCCTGCCGCAGGACGATGCCGCCGGCGCACAGCGGACGATGTCGATCATGATCGTCGTCGCGATGGTCGTGGTCAGCGTTCCCGCCGGACGCCTTTCCGACCGATTCGGCCGGAAGCCCGTGATCTACGTCAGCTGCGCGATCGGGGCGGTGGCGATGTTCCTCGGGGCGATTGCGCCCAACCTCGCCGTTGCCTACCTCGCGGCGCTCCTGTACGGGATCGGTGGCGGGATCTTCATCGCCGTCGACTGGGCGCTGATGACGGACATCATCCCGCGGGCCTCGTCGGGGCGATACATGGGCCTCTCCAACGTGGCAACGGGCGCGTCGTCACCGGTCTCCGTCGCGGCCGGCGGCATCATCGCGGACCTCGTCAACCGGGCCGCCGGCATGGGGGTCGGGATGCGCGTCTCGCTCGTCGTGGCCCTTGGGCTGTACGTCCTGGCCGCCGCCGCGCTGCGACCGGTGGTTGAGCCGCGCCGCGGCCGGGCCGCGCGCCGGGAACCCGCGGTCATGTGAGCCGCGCAGCCGCGTCTCCGGCGGCGGCGAGGTCCCGCTCCAGTGACCCGACTGCGTGAGCTGCCGGCCCCATGAGCGCGGACCCCACGACCGAGGACGGGTACGCCTGGGTACAGCGTGTCACCCTCGGGTGACACTCGGCGCACCAGAGGCGGCGGCGGTGCAGGCTGACCACCAGCCGGCGCTCGCCGAGGAACGCCCAGAGGAGGAGGCTCGGGCAGGGCGCCCGCTGACAACATCGTCTCGGCCTTCCCGGACCACGCCTGTCACGCGGTACCCGGAGAGCCCGAGAAGACTCCTGATATCGTCTTCCATGGGCCGGTCGGTTCTCCCCATCCTTCGTTGGCTGAAGGTGATGTGGGGTGATCCTATCGGCCCTTCCCCGGCCCGCTTCCACACATATCGGTATACGGCGGCGGACCGCTTGACACTACCGTCGACTGCGCTATACCAACGCCGCACGGGGGGCGGAGTTGCCCCGGTTTCGCGGACGGTGCTGCCTTATCCGGCGGCGACCGCCGAGGCTAGAACGATAGCGCTCCTCGAACTGCTCGGGACTGAGGTTCCCGAGGCTGCTGTGGCGGCGGATCCGGTTGTAGAAGACCTCGATGTACTCGAAGACCGCGGCCCTCGCCTCGGCCGGCTTCGCCCAGTCGGAGCGGTCCATGAGCTCGGTCTCGAGGGTGGCGAAGAAGCTCTCGGCCATCGCGTTGTCGTAGCAGTCGCCGACCGAGCCCATCGACGCCGCGATCCCGGACTCGCGGAGACGCTGTCCGAACGCCAGGCTCGTGTACTGCGACCCGTGGTCGGAGTGGTGGACGAGGCCGCCCGGCGGGCGGCGGCGGACGACCGCCGCATCGAGGGCCGCGGTGACGAGCTCGCGTCCGCATGTGGGTGGCCATGCTCCAGCCGACGACCCGGCGGCTCCAGGCGTCGACGATCGAGGCGAGATAGCAGGACCCCGATCGTGTCGGGAGCTGCGTGATGTCCGCGACCCAGAGCCGGTCGGGACCGGCGGCGGTGAAGTCGCGGTCCACGAGGTCGGGGAAGGGAGCGGCGTCCTCGTCGCGGATCGTGGTCCGCACAAACCGGCGGCGGTGGACGCCCGCGAGGTGGTCGCGCGCGCATGAGCCGGGCGACCCGCTTGCGGGACACGCGGAAGCCGGCGTCGGCGAGGTCCGCCCAGATCCGCGGCACCCCGTACGTCCCGCGGCTGCGGGCGTGGGAGCGCCGGATCTCCGCGGCGAGCTCCCCGTCCGAGCGTTCCCGGGCGGAGGGGCCGCGTGACCGCCAGGCGTAGTAGCCGCTCGGGGAGACTCCGAGCGCCGAGCAGAGGACCCGCACCGGGTACCTCGCCTTCTCCTGCTCGACGAAGCGGAACCGGGTCACCGGGTCCGCTCGGTCTCCTGAGCGAAGAAGGCGGCTGCTTTTCGCAGGATCTCCCGCTCGGTCTCGAGGACCTTCACCCGCCGGCGAAGCGCCTCGAGCTCGGCCCGCTCATCGTCGGCGAGCGGCGTCCCCGCGGGGCGCTCGCGGGCCAGGGCGATCCACCTGCGGAGGCTCTCGTTGCTGATGCCGAGGTCCATCGCCACCTGGCGGATCGACTGTCCCGAGGTCTCGGCGAGCCGCACGGCCTCGGCCCGGAACTCGGTGCTGTAGTGGGTGTGCCTCCTCAACGTGGACTCCTTCCCGCGGACGCTGCCGCGATAGTAGGTGTCCACGAAAGCGGGGTGAGGATGTGCGGCCCAGATGCGTGCCGCCGGGACCGCACAGAGCCACTGGCGAGACCGACCCGTACGAGGTGCCGCTTCCAGCACCGCTGGTGCTGCGCTTCGTCTTGGGGGGTGTTTCATGAACCCGCATCCTTGTCCGGCAGCTCATCGGATGCTGCCTCTCGCGGCGGTGCTGAGCCTTGCCCTGTGCGGCCTGCTCGTCGCCTCGGCCACAGCCGCGACCGTCACCCAGCAGTGGCAAGCCAAGATGGGGACCCGCGGCGCGAACGGTACCGCCACCGTCCGCGCTCTTTCGGATGGAAGCGGATCGCTCAAGCTCCAACTGACGAAGCTGACCGCCAGTCACGCCTACGCGGCCAGCATCCGCCGTGGGACGTGTTCCAGCCTGGGCACTGCGGTCGTGACGCTGTCCACGATCACGTCCACGAGCGCCGGCAAGATCACCCGCACGCTTACGCTCACCGCGGCGAAGATCTCGGCCATCAAGGCCGCCACTGCCGGTGGCAAGAAGGTCTCCCTGGTCATGGGCACCGGCTCGTACAAGCGCTGCGGGACGTTCGCGTCCGTGGCCCTGGCTACGCCCGCACCCACCCCGACGCCCACGCCGATTCCCACGCCGCACCCCGCGGTGACGGCGACGATCCCCCTCGGCATGTTCCCAATGGCCATTACGGTCGGCGGCGGTTCGGTGTGGGCCATCGAGGTCCTGCTCACTCTCACCCCTGAGGTGGCACTCCGAGATGGCCTTGCTCGGATCGACCCGGCGACCAACAGGGCCAGCCACCCGATGAGTCTCCCCGAGGATGCAGGCAAGGCAACGTCTCTGGCGTACGCGGCCGACAGCGTGTGGGTCTCTGAGGCGAAGTTCGACGCGTCGGGCAATCCACTATCTGGGTCGGTACTCCGTGTTGACCCGGTGACCTACGGGGTGATCGCGACCATCCCGGTCGGGCGCGGACCGCTCGACGTTGTCAGCGCTGCCGGGGCGCTCTGGGTCGCCAACAACGTCAGACGACACCGTGTCTCGGATCGACCCAGCGACCAACAAGGTCGTCGCCACGATCACCGTCGGGAAGGGACCGGGGCGGATCGCGGGCGACAGCGGGGTTCTGTGGGTGGCGAACCACGGAGAGGCCACCGTGTCCCGGATCGACCCAGCGACCAACAAGGTCGTGGCGACGATCGCCCTCAGCGGCAACCCGACGTGCATCAGCGCTGGCTCGGGCGCCATTTGGGTCACCGTGCCAGCCGCAGATAGCACGAAATCGGGCACTCTGGTCAAGATCGACCCGGCGACCAACAGCATCGCCGGGACGATTGCCGTGGGCGTCAATCCGGCGCCTGTATTGGCGATCGGCGGCTACGTGTGGGTTGGTCATTATGCGGACAACAGCCTGTTGCTGATCGATGGCACTGCCAACTCGGTGGTTACCAGGGTTTCCGTCGAGCGGTGGGGAGTCGACCTCGTGCTAGACAACCGGACGCTCTGGGAGCTGCACACGATGCACTCCACCCAGGGGGATACCGACCTGGATGGCCAGGTCACCCGCATCGACTTCTGAGCGTGGAGCGTCGCATCCGTCCATGAAGGCGAGGCGACTGGCGATTCGCATGGAAGGCCGCTTGACTCCCGCAATGGCCGCGCTATACCGGCCGCACACGGGGAGCGATGACACGCGGTCCAGATCCTGGCCGCCGGGGCCGCGTCGAGCCACTGGCGAACCCGACCCGCCGGAGCGGAGAGCCCGGCCATGTTCCACCTCGCGGCCTACCCTGCAGCCACCCTGAACCTCCTCCAACCGTCCCGGAGACGGGGGGTGACGGGGCACCGGGTCCTCCACCGGCTCCTCGTCCTCCTCGCCGTCCTCTGCCTGGCCGACGGGCTCCTCGTCGCTGCCCCTCCTCCCGCCACCGCATCCTCGTCCATGCCCTTCGTGGCCAAGGTGGGTGGACCCCCGGGGGTGGACGACTTCATCGCTCCCTCGGGCGTGGCCTCCGACGGCACCTCCGTCTATGTCGCTGACCGGGGCCTCAACCGCCTCATCAAGCGCCGGGCCTCTGACCTCGCCTACCTCGACGGGACCGGATCAGCAGGTTCTGATCCCCTGCAGTTCTCCTCCCCTTCGGGCCTCGCCACCGACGGGATCTATGTCTACGTGGCCGACACCGGGAACCACAGGATCGTGGTGCGCCGCTGTGCGGACCTCTCCCTCGTGGCCACCTTCGGGAGCAAGGGCAGCGGCCAAGACCAGTTCTCCTCGCCGGTCGGTCTGGCCCTCGGGGGCGGCTTCCTCTACGTCGCCGACGCCGGGAACCACAGGGTCGTCAAGCTGCGGGTCTCGGACTTCTCGTTCGTCGCCCAGGTGGGCGACCCGGCATGGCAGGGGAGTGGCCCCGACGAGTTCTCCTCGCCGCGGGGTGTTGCGGTCGACGACACCTACCTCTACGTCGCCGACACGGGCAACCGCCGCATCGTCAAGCGCAAGCCTCTCGGACCTCTCCTACGTCGCCCAGATCGGTACGAAGGGAAAGGAGAAGGACCAGTTCTCCTCGCCTTGGGCGGTGGCCACCGACGGCACTTGGCTCTACGTTGCCGACACCGGCAACGGCCGGATCGTGAAGCGCAGAACGTCTGACCTCTCCTACCGTGCCAAGGTCGGGACGCTGGGCTCCGGGGAAGACCAGTTCGATCACCCTGCCGCCCTCGCCGTCGCCGGTAACAGGCTGTACGTTGCCGACACCTTCAACGCCCGCCTGGTGGAGCTGACGGCCTCCGGCCTGCGTTTCGTGGAAGAGGCAACCGAGGGCTCGTCTGGACAGAACCGGTTCACCTGGGTGGCAGGCGTCGCCGCCGCAGGCCCCTATCTGTACGTCGCCGACGGCGACAAGATCGTCAAGCGTCGCGCGTCGGACCTCGCGTACGTCGCTGAGGCTCGGATCGAAGCGTGCAAGGGCGGCCGGTCGGACGGTGAGGTGGACCTCGCCGCGGACGGCACATATCTCTACATAGCCAGCAGCGCGTCCGATTGCATCGCCAAACTGCGGGCGTCTGACCTTTCCCATGTCACCGAAATCGGGGGCTGGGGCGATGGGAGAGACGAGTTCAAGGGCCCCACGGGCGTGGCCACCGACGGGACGCACCTATACGTCGCCGACAGGGTGAACGACCGCGTCGTGAAGCGCCTGGCATCGGACCTGTCGTACGTTGCGGAGGTCGGGGCCTGGGGCAGCGGGAACGGCCAGTTCATTGCGCCTTCCGATGTTGCCACTGACGGGACCTTCCTCTACGTGGCGGACACGGGCAACGTCAGGATCGTGAAACTGCGTGCCTCGGACCTCTCGTTTGTCGCGCAAATCGCGAGATGGGGAAGCACGGGGGACGGCCATCTCGTCGATCCGTCGCAGATCACCGCCGATGGCTCGTACGTCTACGTAGCCGACAACTGGCCTGGTCGGCTCATCAAGTTCCAGGCATCCGACCTGTCGTTCGTCGGCGAGGTTCAGAGCTGGGACGCTCAGCAAGATGAGTTCTCCGTGCTGCGGGGCATCGCCACCGACGGCACATACCTCTACGTCGCCGACGGCAACGCCGCATCGTCAAGCTGCCGGGCGTCCGACCTGTCCTATGTCGCCAGGTGGGCCGCCGGGGCGCCGGGGAACCGACCAGTTCTCCTCGCCGACCGGCGTCGCGACCGACGGCACCTACCTCTACGTGGCCGACACGAGTGAACTGCCGCATCGTGAAGCGTCGAGCGTCCGACCTCTCGTATGTCGCCCGGGTGGGGAGCCGGGGCGACGGCAACGGCGAGTTCGAGTTCCCAGGGGAGTCGCCACCGACGGCACCTACGTCTACGTTGCCGCCGTCGGCAGGATCGATCGTGAAGCTGCGTGCATCCGACCTCTCATTCGTCGCCCAGGTCGCCACCGGGGCTTGGTACCGGCCACTACTGCGGCGCCACGGGCGTTGCCGCCGACGGCACGTACCTCTACGTGCCGGACTCCACGGCCGCATCGTCAAGCTACGGGCATCGACCTGTCCTTCGTCGCCGAGGCTGGGGCGAGGGCGGCAGGACCTCCGAGTTCTCCTCACCTGAAGGCGGTCGCGACTGATGGCGCGCTCCTCTACGTCGCCGACACGCGGCAACGACCGCATCGTCAAGCTACGAGCATCCGATCTCTCTTGATCGGTCGCTCGGTGGGCAGCAGCGGCGAGGGAAATCGACCAGTTCGATGGCCCGACGGGCATCGCCACGGACGGCCCCCACCTCTATGTCGCCGACTGGTCGAACAGCCGCTCGTCAAGCGAAGGGCGTCCGATCTCTCGTACATCGGCGAGGTAGGCTAGCCGGGCACCGGGAACGACCAGTTCGTCTCACCCCGAGGGCTCGCCACGGACGGCACCTACATGTACGTGGCCGACTCGGGGAACGATCACGGATCGTCAAGCGGGCCGCCGCGCAGCCCACGCCGACCCCGCGTTCCACCCCCACGCCGCGTCCGACCACCGTCCAGCCCAGTGCGGTCCCCACAGCCACGCCCTCGGCGTCCTCGTGTCCGGTCCTAGAGACCTATGTCGTCGTCGCCGGTGACACGCTTTCGCGTATCGCCCAAGAGCACCATCTGACGGTCGAGGAGCTGTTGGCGGCCAACCCCCAGATCACCGACCTAACCAGATCGCTGTCGGCGACCAGCTCACGATCTCGCCGATCGATCTCGGGACCCTCGGGGGACCGTGGAGCTCGGCCCAGGACATCAACGACCGCGGCCAAGCCGTCGGCTGGGCCAACACCGCGTCGGACTACTACGCGCATGCCTTCCTCTGGCAGGACGGCGCCATGACCGATCTCGGGACGCTCGGGGGAGGCGGGAGCTGGGCCTATGCCATCAACGACCGCGGCCAGGTGGCAGGCCACAGCCGGACGCCATCGGGCGCTCTGCACGCCGTTCTCTGGCAGGACGGGGCGATAACCGACCTCGGGACGCTTGGAGGAGCGAACTCCAACGCCCTTGACCTCAACGAGCGCGGCCAGGTGGTGGGCGTGAGCGAAACTGCCTCGGGTGAGCGGCACGCCTTCTTCTGGCAGGACGGGGTGATGACCGACCTCGGGACGCTCGGGGGTACGAGAGTCTGGCCTTCGGCATCAACGACCGCGGCCAGGTGGTAGGCCAGAGCTACACCGGTTCGGCCACTCATGCCTTCCGCTGGCAGGACGGCGTGATGACCGACCTCGGGACGTTCGGCTGGTGGGGCAGTTCAGCGACGGGGATCAACGAGGGTGGCCAGATCGCGGGCTGGGTCAGCAAGCCGTCCGGGGCCTCGTACGCCTTCTTGTCAAGCAGCGGCGGGATCACCCTCCTCGGGGCCATCGAGGGGGCCACGAGGATCGCGGACGGCCTCAACGACCGCGGCCAGGTCGTCGGCTGGGACCAGATCGGCCTCGACGGTGGGGACCGGGCCTTCCTCTGGCAGGATGGCACTACGGTTGACCTCAGGGCGTTCGGAGGGCTTACGGCCGGCCTTCGCCATCAACGACTGTGGCCAGGTCGCCGGCTGGAGCGGTGCGGAGCCGTATCAAGGGCATGCCGTCCTCTGGGCGACCGGCATGCCGTGAACGAGTCGACCCGGTGCACGCGCCGGGGGGCCTTGACGGCTCGCCACCCGGCGGCGCATTCCAGCCGCACCCGGGAGGCTCTGACAGGCGGCTGCCACGGTGGCCCAGGAAACCGCGCCGGCCCCAAGGCGACACGGCCGCGCCTCTGGAGGTTCTTCAGTGCGCGGTAGGCTGATCCGGCTCCTCGCGGCAACGATCCTCGTGGCGTCCTGCGGCTCGCCGTCGGCCCAGCAGGCAACGGGCTCCCCGCGGCCTGACTCCTCCAAACTGGGCACTGCGTTTGCGAATCCGCAAGCCTCTGCCGTCGCTCGGACCGCGCAGCCGACGGCCTCGCCCTTACCCACGCCGACCCCCGGGCCTCAGGCCCTCGTCTGGAGGAAGATGGGCAGTGTCGTCCGTCTGTTTGAGCCGTGGGCGCTCGTTGGGTACGCGGGAGGCTACGTTGCACTCGACGAGGTGGGCCTTCCCCGCTTCTCGAGGGACGGCAGTGTTTGGCACACGATCTCGCTCCCGCTTGTTGCGACCCCTACCGGTCCCAAGGGAGAAACTGCAGGCGCCTCTGCATTCGCCGCTGCGGCGAGCGACCGGGAGGTCATCCTGGTCGGCGCATACGCGCACGGCCCGTGCGCATCGGACGAACCTTTCACTGGGGGCCCGGCGTGCCCGTACTCGCCGATTTCGTGGGTCAGCCGCGATGGCCTGACGTGGCGGAGCTCCTACCGCTGTTCGAGCGTATCCGCACAGACCATCGGGAGGAAGGGCTGTCCGTCCGTGCCCTGGCCCGCCGCCACCGCGTCCACCGTCGGGCCGTGCGCCAGGCGCTGGCGTCCGCGCTCCCGCCGGCACGCGCCGTGCCGCAGCGGGCGTCGCCGGTGATGGGCCCCTGGATCCCGCTCATCCGGGAGCTGGCTGACGGCCGACCGGGAGGCCCCCCGCAAGCAGCGCCACACGGCCCGGCGCGTCTGGCAGCGCCTGGTCGACGAGCACCATGCCGAGGTCGCGGAGCCCACCGTGCGCCACGTCGTGCGGCGTCTCCGCGCCGAGCTCGGCTCGGGGGTCACCGACGTGACCATCGTCGGACGTCACGAGCCGGGCGAAGAGGCCGAGGTCGACTTCGGCCAGGCCGACCGTCATCGTCGCGGGCGAGCCCGTCGTGGTCCACCTGTTCCACCTGCGCCTGTCGGCCTCGGCGAAGGGCGTCACTCTCGCGTTCCTGGGCGAGGACCAGGCGGCGCTGCTGGAGGGTCACGTCGCGGCCTTCGCCCGCCTGGGCGGGGTGCCCGGGCGGATCCGCTACGACAACCTGCCCGCGGCGGTCAGCCGGGTGCTGCGGGGCCGGGACCGGGTCGAGACCGACCGTTTCGTGGCGCTGCGCTCCCACTATGGCTTCGACTCCTTCTTCTGCGAGCCGGGGCAGTCGGGGGCCCACGAGAAGGGCGGCGTGGAGGGCGAGGTCGGCCGCTTCCGCCGACGTCACCTCGTACCCGTGCCCCGGGTGGCATCGCTGGCCGAGTTCGACGAGCTCCTCGCCGACGCGGACCGGGAGGACGAACGCCGGCACGTGGACGGCCGGCGCGACACCGTGGGCAGGGCGTTCGAGCAGGAACGTCCCGCACCTGCGGCCCCTCGCCGGGGGAGCCCTTCGACACGGCGCTCGAGCTCCGGGTCACGGTCGACCGCAAGGCCCGGGTGTGCGTCCGCCAGCGCTGGTACTCCGTGCCCGCGCAGCCTCGCCGGACGCCGCGTCACCGTCCGCCTGGGTGCCCGAGGCCTGAAGGTCGTCCACGACGGCCGGACGGTCGTCGCCACCCACGAGCGCAGTCCCCTCAGGGGCAGCCAGACGCTGCTGCTCGACCACTACCTGGAGGTGCTCGCCCGCAAGCCGGGGGCCCTGCCGTCCTCGCTCACCCTCGCCCAGGCCCGGGAGTCCGGCGCCTTCACGAGTGCCCACGAGCGCTTCTGGAAGCGGGCCCGCCGGAGGCTGGGCGACGGGCCGGGGACGCGCGCCCTCATCGAGGTGCTGCTGCTCCACCGCTCCCTGCCGTTCGTGGCGGTCCACGCCGCGCTCGACACGGTGGAGCGGGTGGCTCGGCCGATCCGACGCTGGTGGCGATCGAGGCCCGCCGCATCGCCGACGGCCGGGGCATCACCGCAGTCACGGTCGACCGGGGGCAGCCGATGCGTGGCTGGTCGCCGCCCCGTGCCCGGTCCTCGCCGGCTATGACGCCCTGACCGCGGGAGCGGCCCGATGAGCGCGGGCCTCACCGAGCAGGCGGCCATGCTCGCCATCGACGGCGCCTGCCGGGAGCTGCGCCTGCCCACCGTCCGCGCCCAGCACGCCGAGCTCGCCGATGCCGCGGCCCGCGACCGCCTCACCCACCGGGCGTTCCTCGCGGAGGTGCTCGCGGCCGAGATCGAGGAGCGGGACGGCCGGCGCCGGGAGCGGCGCATCGCCGAGGCCCGCTTCCCGAGGATCAAGCGCCTCGCCGACTTCGACCTCGCCGCCGCACCGTCATCCCCCCGGCCACCCTCGCGGCCCTGTCCACGCTGGCGCCTGGGTCACCGCGGGCGAGCCGGTGGTCCTGCTGGGCGACCCGGGACCGGCAAGAGCCACGTGGCGCGGCCCATCCGAAGCGCCATACGACCTGGGTGGAGGCGCGTTCACCGCGGTCTGGGCGGTCCCGACCGGTGGCTGGGACGCGGCGCTATCTCATCAGATGGGGTGTTGTCTGGCCGGACAGGACATCTGGCATTCGGAGGACGGGGTCCAGTGGGCGTTCGCGGGCCGACTGGGGGAAGCGACGAGCGAGCGCCGACCCGAGGATCGGGGCGGCGTTGCCGACCGCGCTGGCCGCCGGCTCGTTTGGGATGTCGATGTGCCAGGCAGCGAGCCGGTGACCCGCCTTTGGAGCAGCCCCGACGGAAGGACCTGGACCGCCGTCGCCGAGTTCCCCGGCAGCCCAACCTTGGTACGCGCCGGCGCAGTGCCCTTCTCTGGCCGCACGACCCGCTGGGTCCTCGGCGGAACGACAGTCGGCCATAGTGACACGGGCGAGCCCGGGTTCTCACAGACACCCACCATCTGGACGTCGCGCGATCTGGACCACTGGACCGTCCGATCGCTGCCGCTGCCCGCTGGTGTCGTAGCCGCACAGGTGGACGCGCTCGCACTTACCCGCCACGGCTACGTCGCGGTCGGTGCGCCCATCGAAGCGGGGGAAGCGGGCGGCGAAGGGTTCGACGGAGCGACATGGCTGAGCCAGGACGGCCTCACCTGGGTCCAGCTGCCGACCATCGCGGCTCCGGCGGTGATCGCCGACGGTCCAGCAGGCGTGCTGGGCATCGGTAGGGGAACCGACGACCAGCCCGCCATTGTCTGGGTGCTCGAGTGAAACAGGGTCGAGGGGAGGAGCCTCTAGGTCGCCACCCTGAGGTTGCCGTGGTTGTGCGTGTCGTCGAGCGTTGTGGCACCCGATTCCGTCGCGTCCGTCAGGCAACGAGACTGCCGGTCGCACAGTTATCGTGTCGTCCTGAGCACGAAAGGGGGAAGTGGAGCGGGAGACGGGTCTCGAACCCGCGACATTCAGCTTGGAAGGCTGACGCTCTGCCAACTGAGCTACTCCCGCTCGCGGAATGAGCGTAGCACGAGTGCGCGCCGCTCCACCTGAGGCTCCGCACGGCAGGCACGACGGTTGCTCCGTGGCTGGGCCCCGGGGCGGGCGGCGTGTGGGGCTGCCGAACGCGACGCCGAGACCGGCCGACGACCCAGGAGGGTGTCGGCGACCGCCTCGCTCTGTCAAGCGCAAGCGGGCGTAGCACTGGCCGGGCCGCCATGTTCCCGCGGGCGCCCAGACCCCACCCCGCCGGGCCTGCTGCGAGCAGGCATCCCCTCTTGCGAGGGCGGCTGAGCACGAGGCCACCGGTAACGACGGTGTTGGCCCGCCGGAAGCGTTAATCTGCAAGGCCGTCGGCGGGGATCGACCGGCTTGCGCTACGGGGGTTGGCGCTTGGCAGGATCCGCGCGGGGGTGCCGGGATGCGCCCTGGCCGGCTCTGCTACCGTGAGCCCGCGGACGTGAGCCGGCCGCGCAGTACCGCTGGCGCGGAGGAGAACGAGCTATGGCCCCGTACATCCAGACCGTGACCGGGCCGGTACCGGCGGACGGATTCGGTTTCATCCTGCCCCACGAGCACACAGGCGTCGAGCTGTGGCACGTGGCCGAACCGCTGGGACTACTGGGAGCTGATCCGCGACGAGGACGTCATCGCCGAGGAGCTCGGCCGGTTCCAGGCGCTGGGCGGGACGTGCCTGGTCGATGTCACCAACCACGGCCTCGGTCGGGACCCGGAGCGACTGCGGCGGCTTTCGGAGCGCACGGGACTCCCCGTCGTCATGGGTTCCGGCTGGTACCGCGGCCCGTACTACCCGCCGGAGGCGCTCATCGACCGCCGCTCTACCGGTGAGCTCGCAGATGAGCTCGTCCGGGAATTCGCGGAGGGCGCGGGCGGGACCGGGATCCGGCCGGGGATCATCGGGGAGATCGGCACGGACAAGCCCTGGGTGGCGGCGCAGGAGGAGCGGGTCTTCCGAGCCGTGGCCCGCGCTTCACGTTCGACCGGCCTCGCCATCATGACCCACGCCGCCCAGTCGGCGGCCGGCCTGGCGCAGCTCGCGATCCTGCTCGAGGAGGGGGCCGACCCATCGCGGATCGTCATCGGCCACGCCGACTCGTATCCATACCTCGACTATCACCTCCGGCTGCTCGAGCGCGGGGCGAGCATCGAGTTCGATTTCCTGGGGATGCGCTTCAGCGCGGTGGACGAGGCGATGGAGCCGCGGGTGATCGGCATCCTGCTCGAACTGCTGGACCGCGGCCATGCCGACCGGATCCTGCTGTCGCAGGACGTATGCCACACCATGCAGCTCAAGGCGTTCGGGGGGAACGGGTACGTCTACCTGCAGGAGGTCTTCCTGCCCCGACTTCGCGAGCGGGGCGTCGGCGAGGACGCGATTCGACAGATGACTGTGGAGAACCCCCGGCGGATCCTGTCGCTAGGCGGCTAGTGTCGCGCGTCATTATTCGTTGACATGGTGTAGATGATCACGGCATGTCAACGTCCGTCTCGGCCTTACCGAAGAAGACCGTACAGCGCTGGTGTCGCGGACGCGATCGAGCACCGTGACCGCGGGGCAGGCGGAGCGCGCCCGGATTGTCCTCGCCCTGGCCGGCGGCGCCGGGACGTCCGAGGCCGCCCGCCTACCGGGGTGTCGCGGCCCACCGTATCCAGTGGCGGGACCGCTTCAGAGCCCAGGGATCGCGGGTCTCGACGACGAGCCGCGCAGTGGCCGACCCAAGACCGTCGATGACGCGGCGATCATTGCCGCCACCTGGAGCCGCCCGAGCGCCTCGGCGTGACGCACTGGTCGACGCGGCTGCTGGGCCGACAGCTGGGCGTCGGGGACGCCACGGTGGCGCGGGCGTGGCGTCGGTACAGTGCAGCCATGGCGGCGCGGGACGTTCAAGTTCAGCACTGACCCGGAGCTCGAGGCCAAGGTCCACGATGTGGTCGGGCTGTACCTCGAGCCGCCGGAGAAGGCCATGTGCTGTGCGTCGACGAGAAGAGCCAGATCCAGGCGCTCGACCGGACCGCGCCCATCCTTCCCCTCGGCCGGGCCTGCCGGAACGGGCGACCCACGACTATGTCCGCAACGGCACGACCACCCTGTTCGCCGCCCTCGAGCTGGCCACCGGGATAGGTCACCGATCCTGCGTGAGCTGCTATCGGCAGGCAGCGAGTTCCTCGACTTCCTGAAGCGCGTAGCGCGGGCCTACCCCCGACGGGATGCTGCACGTCGTCCTCGACAACTACCACACCCACAAGCACGACGACATCGCGGTCTGGCTGGCGAAGCATCCCCAGGTCACGCTGACTCACGCCGACCTCCGGATCATGGCTCAATCTCGTCGAGGTGTTCTTCGGGATCATCACGCGCAGGCGATCCGCCGCGGCTCGTACGCCAGCGTCCCGGAACTCGTCGCCGCGATCCGGACCTTCATCGACGGCTGGAACGAGCGCTGCCATCCCGTTCATCTGGACGAAGACGGCCGACGAGATCCTGCCTCACGCCCGTAACCGGATCAGACGCGCGACACTAGATCCCCGGGGACGCGCTGACCGCGCCCTCCACCTCTCCCGCGCCGTCGGCTTCTCCCGCGCCCTCCGCCTCGCCAGCCCCCTCGACGTCGATGGCGGTCATGCGGATGTCGTGCTCCAGCGCCTTTTTGTCGACGCCGCTCAGACAGCTCGGGCAATACGCCGCCGCCTCGGTCGGCGTGTAGGTGAGGCCGCAGGCCCAGCACCTGATCTCGGTGGGCGCCCGCTCGAAGTGCAGCCGCGCGCCCTCGGCCACGCTGCCCCGGCTCACCTCGTCCCAGTAGAACGTGACCGACTCGGGCGACACATCCGACAGCTCGCCGATGACCAGATGGACGTCCGTGACGCGGCGGGCGCCAGCCTCCGTCGCGTGCTGGAGGACGACCTGGAGGATGCGCTCGGTGACGCCGTGTTCGTGCATGGTTCCCTCGGTGCGGTCGATCGCGAGTGGCGGGCTCCGGCGGGCGATCAGGCCGCCCGTCGTGAGGATACCCCGGGTCTGCCGGTGGAGTGTCGCGGCCGTGCCCCGGGCCTGTCCCGGGCGCGCGCGAGGCGCATCCCGGGCGGATGGAGCGGCGGCCCTCCCGCATCGGCTATTGTTGGGCCACGGATACACGACTCACCTACATCGGCCACTCCACCCTGCTCCTCGAGATGGACGGGATGCGCATCCTCACGGACCCCGTCCTGGGCGACCGTGTCATGAACATCCGTCGGGTGGCCGCGCCCGTTTCCCCGCACGTCGCCGAGCGGATCGACGTCGTGCTCGTCTCGCACGCGCACCTCGACCACCTGGATCTGCCCTCGCTCCGTCGGCTCGGCAACCTGACCCAGTTCGTGGTCCCGGCCGGGACGGGCCACCTCCTGCGGAGAGCCGGCCTGCCCCGCGTGATGGAGGTGAGCCCGGGGGACGACGTCGACTTGGGGGGCGTGAAGCTGAGCACGATCCCCGCGGTGCACAGCGGATTCCGGCCGCCGTTCGGACCTGCTGCCGTGGCCATCGGCTTTCTCATCTCCGGCAGCCGGCGCATCTACTTTGCCGGCGACACCGACCTCTTCCCCGGCATGGCCGATCTCGCTCCCGATCTCGACCTGGCGCTCCTGCCGGTCTGGGGATGGGGTCCTCGCCTGGGCCCGGGGCACATGAACCCCGGACGGGCGGCGCTCGCCCTCCAGCTGTTGCGGCCGTCGATGGCCGTCCCGATCCACTGGGGAACGTTCTGGATGATGGGCCTGGGTCCGCTGTGGCGCGACCGCATCACGGCGCCGCCGCGGCTTTTCGAGGCGGCGGCCGAGGCGCATGCTCCCGGGGTACTGATCAGGACTGTTGAGCCGGGGGGCGACCCGATCGGGTTGTGACCGGACAGGGTCGCTGGCGGCTACAATCCGCGCGACCCATCATCGAGCGCATCACCGGCCGGCAGGGTTCCGGCCGCGGAGAAGGAGAGATCGATGGCCGAAGCGCCTCCGCCGCCCGGTGGTCCGGGCCCCACCCAGCCGCTTCCGGTTCCGCCTGAGCCGCCGCCTGTGGCGCCATCGGGGCCTCAAGTCCAGCCACAGCCGGTGGTACCGCCCTCGCCGCAGCCCCAGGGCCAGGGAGGGTCGGGCGGCGGGCCGAGCACGCAGACCTGGCTCCTCGTCCTTGTCGGCATCATCGCGCTCGCGCTGATCGCAATCGTCGTCGTTCTCATCTCCCAGGGATCGTCGTCGGCGGTACCGACCGCCACCCCGCAGCCGACAGCGATTGCAGGGCAGACCGCCACCCCGGTCCCGACCGCCACGCCCGTGCCGACGGCGACGCCCGTCCCAACGGCGACCCCGGTAGCCTCGGCCGCGGCCACGCCGACCCCGATGCCGACCGCCAAGCCCACGCCCACCCCCGCGCCGACCGCAACCCCGGTCCCGACCGCGACCCCGGCGCCGACCGCAACCCCGGTGCCGACGGCAACACCCAAGCCGACCGCAACACCCAAGCCGACGGCGACCCCGGCTCCCACGCCAACACCCAAGCCCACCGCCAAGCCGACGCCGACGCCCACGCCGAAGCCGACCCCGGCTCCGTCACTCCCGCCGACGATCCCGACGCATCCGCCGGGTGTCCAGGGCACGAAGCTGTGCACGCCGCCCCCCGGCGGCAGCTGCCCCATGACGGCGGGCACGTTCTACCCGTCCAAGTTCCTCCTGGCGACGACCTTCACCGTCCAGAGCGGCTGGGTTGCCACGTCGTACGTCAACGACCTGTTCACCATCGCGCAGCAGGGCAAGGTGGACTGGACGGTGGCCATCCAGCAGGTCAGCCCGGCGGCCTTCCTCCAGAAGCTGAACGGCATGGCCGGGCTCGACGTGAGCGCGCCGACGCAGGGCGTCGTCGGCAGCATCGCCGGCCAGTACGTCACGGTCACCAACACGGGGAGCGGAACGGTCACGCTCTTCGCGAGCAAGAACAAGATCTCCTACACCCTGGCGCCCGGGCAGAAGGCCCAGATCGGCGTCGCCGGCAACGCGTCGGCGTGCGTGCTGTCGGTGGTCGAGCCAGCATTCGCGGACACCTTTGACACGGTCATCGCCAAGATGCAGCCGGTCCTGACCAGCCTCCGCTTCTGGTTCTAGGTCGGAACCCGCTTCCGGTACTGGGCCGGTTCCATCCGGGCCGGCCGCGGCGTCGGCGCGGGACGTTGCACCACGCCGATCGCAGCGCGCGGGTCCGTATCCGGGCGCGCGCGCTGCGCGTCAGCCGCGCGGCGTGAGCGGCCCCAGCAGCGCCAGGACAACCTCCGTCGCGCTGGGGACGGCCGCGGTGACCTCCGGGGTCATCTCCTCGGCGAAGTCGCTGACCTGCACGGCCTCCACCGTGATGACCGTGATGGCCGACGGCAGGAGCGCGCCCATGCGCCGTCCGGCGGCGAGCGCTGTCTGCAGCGACGTGTCGTGGGCCGACGTGGTGTGGCCGGCGCTCAGGTCGGGCAGGTCGCCCAGCGCGTGGCGTTCGATGTGGCCGGCAGGCTCCAGCCCGGTGACGACGGAATTGACGAGGACCGCCCGCTCGTAGCCGACGAGGCGCTCCATGAGCGCGAGGCCTCCGAGCGAGATGCAGTCCACCTCGACATCGCCGAAGACGCCCATGGCCCCGACGGGCACCGGCGGGGAGGGGTAGTCGAAGGCGCGCCCTGTGCCCGCGGCAGTGAGACGGCGCGCCACCTCACCGGCAACCACCCAGCCCACGGCATCGTCGCCGAGGATCGGGTTGCCGATGCCCAGGACGAGCGTCGAGGGGCCCGGGCGCGCGACGGCAGTGATGCTCACGTCGCCGATCATGCCGGAAACCGAGCGGCCCGGCTCATCACCGGGCCGCTCGCGGTACGCCTGGCGCTCGACGGTTCAGTCGCAGTACTGGCGGAGGACGTCCACGACCTCGCCCTGCGCGTCGCGGATCGTGACTTCGAGCGGCATCTGCCCGGGCAGCGAGTGCGTGGCGCACCCGAAGCACGGGTCGTAGAGGCGGAAGGCCATCTCCACGCGGTTGAGGAGGCCCTGGTGGACCTCGCCCTTGTGGATGTACGAGGACGCCGCCTTGTTCACCGACATGCTGATCGGCGCGTAGTTGTTCGTCGTGCCGACCACCAGGTTCACCTTCGTCACGATGCCGCGCTCGTCCGTCCAGTAGTGGTGGGTGAGCGTGCCGCGCGGCGCCTCGACCGTGCCGACACCCTCGGTGGGCGTCTCGGTCGGGACAACATGGAAGTTCGGCGAGGTGATCTCGGGATCGGTGGCCAGCTCGACGATCCGCTCGGCCGCGTAGAGCAACTCGATGAGCCGCGCCCAGTGGGTGGCGAGGCGGTGGTGGACGATCTTCGGGCCGGAAGGCGCGAGCGTGGCGTAGAAGCGCTCGTACTGCTCCTGGGCCTTCGGGGTCGCCATCCCGTCCGCCGCGTTCAGGCGGGCCAGCGGGGTCGCGCAGTAGACGCCGGAGTCGGGGCCGTCCACGAAGCCCTTCCAGCCGATCTTCTTCAGGTAGGGGAACTTCAGGTAGGTCCAGGGCTCCACGCGCTCCGCGATCCAGTCGGTGTACTCGCGCGGCTCGTAGGTGCCGTGCTCGGTCCCGTTGGGGCCGACGACGCGGACCTTCCCGTCGTAGAAGTTGACCTTCCCGGCCGGGTCCACGAGGCCCATGTAGTACGTCTCGTGGGTGTACGCCCCGCCGAGGATCATGTCCTTGTACTCGGCGTTCCCCATGATGATGTCGTCGAAGAGCTTGAGGCTGAACTCGGCGAACTCGACGCCCCAGCGTCCCATCTCCTCGATCTCGGCACGCTGCTCCTCGGTGATCCCCTTGGTCATGCCGCCGGGGATCGAGGTGCAGGGGTGGATCTTCCGCCCGCCGATGATCTCGACGATGTGGTGGCCGTTCTTGCGGGCCTGGATGACCTTGCCGCCGATCTCGAGGCCGACCTTGTGGATGACGCCCAGGATGTTCCGCTCGGCGGCAGGGGCGTCGGGTCCCATGATGAAATCGGGGCCCGAGAGCGCGTAGAAGTGGGTGGTGTGGTCGGTGAAGAAGAAGCCCGAATACAGGAGCTCGCGGAGGAGCTTGGCCGGCCGAGGCGGGTCCACGTGGTAGACCGCGTCGACGGCCTTCGCCGCCGCCATGTGGTGCGCCTCCGGGCAGACGCCGCAGATGCGGTTCGTCAGGAGCGGCATCTCCTCGACCGGACGGCCCACGCAGAAGCGCTCGAACCCGCGCAGCTCGGGGATCTGGAAGTACGTGTTGGCGACCTCGCCCGCCTCGTCGAGGAAGATCTCGATCTTGCCGTGGCCTTCGAGGCGGGTGATCGGGTCGATCGTGATGCGCTGCATCTCTTGTCCCCTCCTACTTCCGGTCGCCAGCCCAGGCCGCCTTGCCGGAGCGGAGGAGCGACTTTGCGAGGTTGAACCGGTAGAACTGGCCGGCGGGGTCGGGAAGCGTGTCGAGGATCTTCTCGATCTCGGCCGGATCGCGGGCGTCGATGACCGACCCGTACGCCCCGATGAGCCGCGCGCCGTAGTCCACGACGCCGTCGGCGGGACCGTAGCAGCCGATGCACTGGGCGCCGGCTGCCGGGCAGAGCGCCCCGCAGCCGTCCCGGGTGGCCGGGCCGTTGCAGGGGATGCCCTGCTCGAGCAGGCAGAGCGAGGGATCGGCCGCCTCGACAAGGTGGATCCGGTGGAACGCGTCGATCGTCTTGACGTTCCGCTCCCGCGCGCACTCGTCGCACACGGTGGAGACGCCGGCGCCGATGACCGCGCCCTTCGGCGGCAGCTCGCCCCGGCCCTCCAGCGCCGCCACGACCACGTCGACGATCGCGGCGATCTGGTGGGACTCGGGTGGACAGCCGGGCACGTAGTAGTCGACCGGGACGACCTGGTCGAGGGTCTTGAGCACCGGGTAGAACTTCGGGAGGTGCAGGTCGCCCTCCGGGACCGTGAAGGTCGGCTGCGGCCAGATGTGTTCCGGGTTGTCCGTGGACACCGTCTCGTACGCGGCGTCGAAGACGGCCTTGGGGCTCGAGAGGTTCGCCAGGCCGGGGATGCACCCCTCGTTGGCGCAGGAGCCGAAGGCGACGAGGATCTGCGACTTGCGTCGCAGGAGATGCGCCAGCTCCTCGTTCTCGCTGTTGCGGATCCCGCCGCTGAAGAGCGTGAGGGTGATGGACCCGTCGGCCATCTCCTCGACGTCCCTGTACTTGCCGTCCATCGCGCACGGCCAGAACACCACGTCGAACGCGGCGTCCACCTCGAGGATCTTCTCGTCGATGTTGAGGACCGCGATGTCGCAGCCGCCGCACGAGGCGGCCCAGTACATCGCGAACTTGGCCTTGCCGTTTCCGGTCGTGGCGCCGCTGGCGGACGTGGAGCCCTGGCCGGCGGCGCTGCCGCGCCTTGCGCTCACGCCGTCACCTCCACTGCCAGCTTGCCCGCACCGGCGGGGTCGGAACCGGCGGGTGACTCGTCGGGTATCTCGCTCGGGCCGTCCTCCGGCCAATCGAGCGGCCCCAGGGCGCGGACCTGCTCGGTGAAGGTGCCGATCGCGTTCGCGAAGATGGCACCCTCGCCGGCGCTGGCCCAGGTGAGGTTGAGCCGTCCGCGCTCGATGCCGAGCTGCTCGAGCGTGCGCACGAGCAGGTGGTAGCGGCGCAGCGCCTTGTAGTTCTGGTCAACGTAGTGGCAGTCGCCGGGGTGGCAGCCGCTCACCATGACGCCGTCCGCGCCGCTGGCGAACGCCTTGATGACGAACGTCGGGTCCAGCCGACCCGAGCACATGAGCCGGATGAGCCGGATGTTCGGCGGGTACTTCATGCGCGCCGTGCCGGCCATGTCGGCGGCGCGGTAGCTGCACCAGTTGCAGGTGAAGCCGATGATCGTGGGCTCGAACGTGCCCTCGGGCTTCGCTTCCGGGGCCTGTGCGCTCGTGCTCATGCGGGCACCGCCTCTCGTTCAGCGGCGTTCACGATATTCCGCAGGAGCAGGCCCTCGATCTGCGAGAGGATCTGCTCGTTGCTGAACCCGGTCCCGCTGATGGCGCCCGCCGGGCAGGCCGCGACGCACGTGCCGCAGCCCTGGCAGAGGGCCGGGTTGATCTCGGTAACCATGCGGTCCTCGTGGAAGATGATGGCGCTGAAGGGGCAGAGGTTGTTGCAGATGCGGCAGCCGGAGCACTTCTCCTCGTCCACGCTGGCGCGGATGGGCTCCAGTTCCATCTCGCCCTGCTGGATGCGGCCCAGGATCCGTGCCGAGGCGGCGGCGCCCTGGACCACGGTGGCCGGGATGTCCTTGGGTCCCTGGACGCACCCTGCGATGAAGATGCCCTCGGTCATGGTGGCGACGGGGTCGAGCTTGGGGTGCCGCTCCAGCATCCAGCCCTCGAACCCGCAGGAGATGCCGAAGAGCTGGGCCACCTCCTTGGCGTCCGCCTGGGGCTCCAGGCCGGCCGAGAGGATGACCATGTCGAGCGGGATGCGGACCTGCGCCCCGGCGAGGGTGTCCTCGACCTGGACGATGAGCTTGCCCTCCTCCTCCGGGCTGTGGGCCGCCTCGGTGATCTCGGCGACCTTGCCGCGGATGAAGATGGTGCCCTCTTCCATGAGCCGCTGGTAGAACTCGTCGTAGCCCTTGGAGGGCGTCCGCATGTCGATGTAGAAGTTGTAGACGGTCGCCCCGCTGTGCTCCTTGACGAGGTGGGCGAACTTGAGGCTCTGCATGCAGCAGATGCTCGAGCAGTAGTCGTTGTAGTTGCGGTCGCGGCTGCCCACGCAGTGGACGATGCCGACCGTCTTCGGCTCCGTGACGCCGTCGCGGAGGACGACGTGCCCGCCGGTGGGTCCGGCGGCGTTGCGAGAGCCGCTCGAACTCCAGGCTGGTGAAGACGTTCGGGAGCCGGCCGTAGCCGTACTGCGGGATGCGCCGGGCGTCGAAGAGCTGGTAGCCGGTGGCGATGACGATGTTGCCGACCTCGACGTTGAGGATCTCGTCCTCCTGGTCGAAGTCGATCGACTGCGGTCGGGCAGAACTTCTCGCAGGCCCGGCAGGTGCCCTTGAGGTAGTAGGTGCAGTTCTCCTTGTCGATGACCGGGTACTTCGGCACCGCCTGGGCGAAGGGCGTGTAGACCGCCTTGCGGTAGCCGATGCCCGCCTCGAACTCGGTGTCGATCGACCTTGACCGGGCACTTCTCCCAGCAGACGCCGCAGCCCGTGCAGGTCTCCTCGTCGACCTGGCGGGCCTTGCGTGCGGATCGTGACCGTGAAGTTGCCGACGTACCCCTTGACGGCCTCCACCTCGCTCCAGGTGAGGAGCGTGATGTTGGGGTGGGTTCCCGCCGTCGACCATGCGCGGCGTCAGGATGCACGCCGAGCAGTCGAGGGTCGGGAAGGTCTTGTCGAACTGGGCCATGTGCCCGCCGATCGACGGGGTCCGCTCGACGAGGTAGACCGGGTAGCCGGCGTTCGCCAGCTCGAGCGCGGCCTGAGATGCCGCCGATCCCGCCGCCCACGACGAGCGTAGCCGGGTGGATCGGCACCCGCATCGGCTCGAGCTCCTCGTGGTGCCGGACCCGCTCCACGCCGCCCGAGAGGATCGCCTTGGCCTTCTCGGTGGCGGCCTCGCGGTCGGTGTGGACCCACGAGTCCTGCTCGCGGACCGAGACCAGCTCGCAGAGATACGGGTTCAGGCCGGCGTTCGCGCAGGCGGTGCGGAAGGTCTTCTCGTGCAGGTGCGGCGAGCAGGCCGCCACCACGACGCGGTTGATGCCGCGCTCCTTGATGTCCTTCTCGATGAGCTCCTGGCCCAGGCTGGAGCACATGAACTTGTAGTCGCGGGCGACGGCGACGCCGCGGTCCTTCAGGTTGACCGCGGCCCAGTCCCGCACCCCCTCCACGTCCACCATGCCGGCGATGTTGCTGCCGCAGTGGCAGACGTAGACGCCGACGCGGAGGTCGTCCGCGGGGGTCTCCGGGGTGGGAGTCCCGGGGACCTTCTCCTCGGCGCTCACAGCTTCACCTCGTCGTAGTCGGCCATGCTCGGCATCGGCAGGCCCTGCGTCTTCTTCGCCGCGGCGACGCGGGCGTGTGCCGGAGCATCCTCGTCGGTCTTCGCTTCCAGGCGCGCCGATCCTGTTGAGCGCCGGGTGGGCGTCGACGAGCTCACGGCCGAACCCGACCGACGCGGGCTCCCGCCCGAACGCCAGGCCCATGACCTGGGTGAAGAAGACGATCGGCATGTGGTAGCTGGTCTTGAAGAAGTGGTTCATCTCGCCCTGGAAGGCGTCGATGTTCATCTGGCACATCGGGCAGAGCGTGACCATCATGTCGGCGCCGGCACGCGTCGCGTTGTCCACGAGGCGGCGGATCATCTCGAACGCCGTGGGCGGGCTGATCTGCGTCATGTGCCCGCCGCAGCAGTCGGTCTTGAGCGGGAAGTCCACGACCTCCGCGCCGAGCGCGGCGAGCAGCCGGTCGAACTCACGTCGGGTACTCGTGGCTCTCCCAGCGCTGGTCGTAGTCGGGCCGCGGGACCATGCAGCCCATGTAGGGCGCGAGCTTGAGGCCCGTGCAGCGGACGCGTCACCTGCGCCTTGACCGCCTCGAGGCCGATCTCGTGCACGATGACGTCCAGGAGGTGCCGGACCTTGAGGGAGCCCGGCGTCGTAGTGGAGGCCGCCCGCCGCGAGCGCGTCGTTCACCTGCTCGCCGAACGCCGGGCTCTCGCGCATGTGCGTGGTCGGCCTTGGCCAGGTTCAGGAAGCAGGCGCTGCACGGGGCGACGAGCGTCCGCGACCCGTCCGCCTGCTGTTCAGCGATGGCGAGGTTGCGGGCGATCGAGCGCGTACGCCGGGGTGCGGCTCGTGCCGAGGTACTCGGTCGCGCCGCAGCAGTTCCAGTCGTCGATCTCGCGGAGGTCGAGGCCGAGCGGGCCGCTGATCGCGTCGAGCGAGTCGCGGTACGACTTCGCGCTCGAGTCCATCGAGCAGCCCGGGTAGTAGAGGTAGCTGCTCATGAGGCGGCCTCCAGGTCCTTCGCCTTGGCGAGGATCTTCTTCAGCCCGTCCATGCCCTTGATCCGCTTCGGCGGCATGAGCCCGATCCGCCCGGAGCGTGAGCATGCCCGATCCCCATCGGCGCGATCGCCGGCAGGCGGGTCATGTAGTGGCGCAGGTAGTGGCGGGCCGTGAGGCCGACCTCGAAGCTCCGACCGAACATCTCGATGTTCGAGATGAAGGCCTTCGAGAAGTCGGGCGCTGTCGAGTTGGGGTACTTCTTGCCGCGGGTGGCCATGCCCTTCAGGGTGTACATCACGTCGGTGATGCGGATCTCCTGCGGGCAGCGGACCGTGCAGTAGTAGCAGGAGACACACATCCACGGCGTGTTGCTGCGGAACACCTCCTCGCGCATTCCTCCGCGGATCATGGCGAAGAGCTGGCGCGGCGTGTGGTTCATGTCCATGGCCGACGGGCACGAACCGCCGCACGTCCCGCACTGGATGCACATGTCCAGGCGCGAGTTGCCCGGCGTTGCGCGCATGACCTCCGCGAGGAAGGCCGGCCCGTCGGCGCCGGTCTCGGGCGGTGATACGGCTGGCGTTGTCAAGTGGCGCCTCCTAGGAAAGGTGGGACGCATCGGCAGGCGAGGCATGACTCGCACTACCCCGTGTGAAGTCTCGCGAGAGCGTGGGTCCGCGCGCGTAGTGACACAAGACACTATGTCGCTGGGCATATCAGGCGGGCAGGAGTGCCAGAAGGGCCGGTCGCCGGCGCTGCAGGCGGCAGGCCGAGCGCGGACTGGCCCTGGCGCGGCTCGGCAAGGGACAGACGCAGGCCGCCGGGAGCCGCCGTGAGTGGGCAGGAAGCCGCTGCCAACGGGCAGGAGCCGCTGCCAACGGGCTGGAGCCGCCGCTAACGGGCTGGAGCCGCCGGTTTGCGCCACGTGCATCACCGCGACCATGTGGCAGCCCCGCCCGCCGGCCTCAGCCCGATCTCTGCACCACTCGCACGAACTCAGCGGGTCCAGTCGCGGACCGGTCCGGTCGTTGCGTCTGGCGCACGGGGATCGGCTGAACCGCCCTGACTTTGTTGGAGACTCCACCTGCACAAGGAGGATCTGACATGGACCAGGAACGGAGGCCAAGACCGGCGCCCAGGGAGTACACGCCCGAGTTTCGGGAGCGTGCGATGCGTCTCGTCAGCGAGACGATCGAGGCCGAGGGGCGGTCGCAGGGCGTCATCACCCGGATCGCCCGCCAGCTTGACGTCAACCCGGCGACCCTGCACAGCTGGTTCCGCCGGGCCGGGCAGGACCTCCGTCGCCGCCCGGGCATGGCGCCGGACCTCGAGCTCCGGGTGAGCCAGCTCGAGCGCGAGAACCGGGAGCTGCGTCGGGCCAACGAGATCCTGAAAGCGGCCTCGGCTTTCTTCGCGGCGGAGCTCGACCGCCCCGAGACGAGATGACCCGCTTCATCGACGAGCACCGCGCGGTGTTCGGAGTCGAGCCGATCTGCCGGACCCTCGGGATCGCTCCGTCGTCGTACTACGCGTCCAAGGCCCGCACGCCGTCGGTCCGGGAGGTCCGCGACGCGGAGCTCGCGGCCGCCATCCGGCGCGTCCACGCCGCCAACTTCGGTGTGTACGGGGTGCGCAAGATGTGGGCCGTGCTCACCCGGGAGGGCATTGCCGTCGGCCGCGATCGGGTCGCCCGGCTCATGCGCGCCGAGGGCCTCGCCGGTGTCCGCCGGGAGCGCCGCACGACGACCACGCGACCCGGTCCAGCCCGGCCGTCGGCGGACGACCTGGTCGCTCGGGACTTCGCCGCCCCGGCACCCGACCGGCTGTGGGTCGCCGACATCACGTATGTCCCGCTCGCGCGGGGTGGCTTCTGCTACACGGCCATGGTCACGGACGTGTTCGCCCGGCGGATCGTCGGCTGGCGGGTGGCCGGGTCGCTCGGCGCGGACCTCGCCCTCGACGCGCTCGACATGGCGCTCGCCGCCCGGGGCCGCCGGCTGCCGGGCCTCGTCCACCACTCCGACCGCGGCACCCAGTACGTCGCGGTCCGCTACACCGAACGCCTCGCTGTCGCGGGGGCCGCCCCCTCGGTCGGCGCGCGGGGCGACAGCTACGACAATGCCCTCGCCGAGTCGGCGAACGCCCTCTACAAGGCCGAGCTCATCTTCCGGCGCACGTGGAGCACGATCAGCGAGGTCGAGCGCAGCACGGCCGCCTGGGTGGGCTGGTGGAACACCACCCGCCTCCACGGAGCCTGCGGCAACATCCCGCCGGCCGAGTTCGAGGCGGCCTACTATCGCGCCAGGACGGCCTCGTCCGAGGCTGCCTGAACTCTGCAACCGAGTCTCCACGAAACCCAGGGCGAACCAGGCCAGTCCCCGGGCTTGGTCGACCGGAGTCGTCGCGGTCGTGCACGAGACGCAGACCTGCGTGGCAGCGCACTCGTCGCGGGCCCCACTACACTCAGCCGCGTGCCGGACTTCAATGTCCTCGACGCGGTGCTCCTTCTGCTGATCGGGGCGGGGATCTTCGCCGGCTACCTGCAGGGCGGTGTCCGCCAGGCGCTCGGCCTCGTCGGGGCCGCGGTCGGAGCGCTCATCGCGCTCTACGTGCTTCCCGAGGTCGCCGCCGCGATCCCGCCGGTCAACCGGGTCGTGCGCGCGGCCACGATCGTCGGGTTCCTGCTCCTCGCCCTCGCGCTCGGCGAGCTGGTCGGCGGCCTGCTCGCGGCGGCGATCACCCGCGGGATGGTCCGCGGCCCGCTCCGCACGGCCGATCGTGCCGCCGGTGCCGCCATCGGTGGGCTCACCATCGTCCTCGCCGCCTGGTTCCTCGCCCCGGTGCTCGCGGTCGGACCCTCGTCGGCGCTCGCCGCCCAGATCCGCGACTCGGCGATCGTCGCCGTCCTCAGTGATGGCCTGCCGTCTCCTGGCCCGGTGCTGGGCCGGCTTCGCGCCTTCCTCGACACGTCCGGGCTGCCGCAGGTCTTCGAGGGCTTCGATGCCCCGACGGGCGGCCCCGTGGCAACGCCCGAGCCGGCCGAGGTGGCGGCGATCGCCGCCCGGGCGCGCGCTTCGATCGTGCTCATCGAGGGCGACGCGTGCGGCATGCGGATCACGGGCACCGGGTTCGTTGTCGCTCCCGGGTACGTCGTCACGAACGCGCACGTCGTGGCCGGCGAGCGGAAGGCAACCCAGGTGAGCCAGGACACCTCCGCCGGGCCGCTCAAGGCCACGGTCGTTGTCTTCGACCCGGACCTGGACGTCGCCCTCCTTCGGGTGCCCGGCCTGTCGGCCCGGACGCTGCCGCTGGCTGGTGCGCCGCCGGACCCGGGCGCGGTGGGCGCCGCGCTTGGCCATCCCGATGGAGGCGACCTCGAGGCGATCCCGGCGGCCGTCCGGGACGTCTTCCGGGCGTCCGGCTACGACATTTATGGGCGCGACGCGGTGACGCGCACGGTCATCGAGCTGGCGGCGGAGGTCGCGCCGGGTGACAGCGGCGGCCCGTTCGTCACCGCCGACGGGCGCGCGGCCGGGGTGGTCTTCGCACGCTCCCGTACGGAGGCCGGCACCGGCTACGCGTTGCCGGCGCCCGATGTGTTCGAGGTGATCAAGCCGGGTCTTTCGCGAACGGCGGCGGTCGGCACCGGCGGCTGCGTTCCGTAGGGGCGGCTCCGCGCGGGGCTGGTGACCTCCGGCCAGTCCTCGGCGCCCCGTCAGTTCCTCGACGTCCCGTCAGTCCTCGTCGTCGGGATCGGGGTCGATGGCCCGCGCCTGGAGCAGGCGGGCTCGCGACTCCACCAGGATCGAGACCGCTTCGCCGACATCGTCGGTGATGTGGACGAGGCCGGGGTCGAGCCGGTCGATGTTCCCTGCGGCCGTGACCGTCCCGCGCAGCCAATCCAGCAGCCCCGCCCAGTAGCCGGTCCCGAAGAGGATCACCGGGAAGTGGCGGATCTTGCCCGTCTGTACCAGCGTGAGCGCCTCGAACAGCTCGTCGAGGGTGCCGAAGCCACCCGGGAAGATGACGAAACCCTGCGCGTACTTGACGAACATCGTCTTGCGGACGAAGAAGTAGTGGAAGTCCACCGAGACATCGACGTACGCGTTCATCCCCTGCTCGTTCGGCAGCTCGATGGTGCAACCGACCGACAGGCCACCGCCCTCCTTCGCGCCCTTGTTGACCGCTTCCATGATCCCCGGGCCACCGCCGGTGATGACCGCGAACCCGGCCTCCGCGAGGCCCCTGCCCAGCTCCTCGGCCGCCCGGTACGGTGGCTCACCCGGGCGCGTCCGCGCGGACCCGAAGACGGTCACCGCGGGACCGAGCCGCGCAAGGACCTCGAACCCCTGGACGAACTCGGCGAAGATCCGCAGCGCCCGCCAGGCGTCGGTCTCAAGGAACGCGGTGTCCGCCCACGGCCGCTGCTGGAGAAACCGCCGATCGGCCGAGGGGCGAGGCGCCTCGGGGTCCGGGCGCCGGTCATGTGAGGTCATGCCCGGAGGATACTGCCGCGACCGGCCGGCATCCACGTCGTGGCCCACTGCGAAGAGAGGGCATCGTCAAGAGAGGGAATCATGCCGATCATCGAGCGGCGCATCGTCATCCCCGCCTCCCCCGACCGCGTTTGGGAAGTTCTCTCGGACGTGCCGGCTCAACCGAAGTGGATGCGGGACCTGAAGGCGATTCGGTTCGTGGCGCCCTCGGGTTCGCCGACGGCGCCGCCGCCCGACCCGCTCCGTCCCGGCGTGGGCACCCGCGCGGTGGGGACCGTCCGCATGTTCGGCCTGGAGCAATCCGACCCGGTCGAGATCGACGCGTTCGACCCGCCGCGCCACTTCGGTCTCAGGCACCTCGGTCGCTTCACCGGGCGGGGCGACTTCTGGCTCACGCCCGTTCACGACGGCACGGCCACGCTCGTGCACTGGCGCGAGGAACTCCTGTCACCGGCGGTGCGGCTGGGACGATTGGGCCGGCTCGTCGACGGGCTCTTTGCGCCGCTCTTCGAGCTGGTGTTCCGGGAGGACCTGCGCCGGCTCCGCCGGCTGGTGGTCGTCAGCGACGGGCGCGCTGCTGGCACTCCACGTCGAGCGCGGCCCACGGCAGCGCTTGGAGCCGGGCCGGGTTGATCTGTCGCCCGCACGCCTGGCAGATCCCGTAGGTTCCCGCTTCGAGGCGTCCGAGCGCGCCCTCGACCTGCTCGAGGTCGCGGGTGGCCCGCTCCCGCAGTGCCTGCGTTCAATTCTGATCGAACACCTGGGTGGCCGACGCGGCCTGCGAGCCGTAGGTCATCGGCTCGGGCGGCTCATTCGCCTCGCCCTCGATCTCCGCGTGCAGGCGTGCGACCTCATCGAGCAGCCGCTGCCTGACCGGGGCGAGATCATCCTCCACGCCCCGGATGCTACACCGCAGACTCCAGTCAGCACCGCATGACCGCGTCGTGCCGTGCTAATGGCGGGTGCGGCCGTCTTGGACAGCAGTGCCGCCTCTGCCATCTGGCTGCAGCGTGAGCAGTACGCAGTGTCAGCGGCCGCTCGCCGGTCGGCGAGGGGCCGCCCGGCGCGCGAATCGTCCCGGCCCGAGCTCAGCACGGGAGGTCTCCGCGCGTCCTGACCGGCTGCGAGACGCGAGCCCGTCGCTTACCGCTCAGGGCACGGCCGGGCGGCAGAAGGGACCGGCAGAAGAGGAAATCGACCGAAAGGACCGACCGAAAGGACCGGCAGTAAGGACCGGCAGTGGGACCGACCGAAAGGACCGCCGGCCGCGGGCAGGGGCGCGTCGGCGTGCGATCTCGCGGGGGTATACTACCGGGGAGTATCACAGAGCGGGCGGTGGCCGATTCGGCCCGCCGGCCGTTGCGACAGGAGAACGAGGACACATGGCAACCGCGATCGACCCCGTGTGCGGCATGACAGTCGAGATCGAGACCGCGAAGTTCAGCCACGAGCACGAGGGCACGACCTACTACTTCTGCGGTACCAGGGCGGAGGCCCTGTCGGTCAGGCCGCCGCCATCCGCCACGGCATCACGCGGGCCCTGATTGCCGCCAATCCCGCGCTCCGGACCACCCTCAAAAAAGCCGGGTTCGTGAAGCGCGACCCGCGGGTCAAGGAACGCAAGAAATACGGGCAGAAATCGGCTCGCGCGCGGTTCCAGTTCTCCAAGCGGTAATCGCTTCTTTCAGCGGCTGATAAATTTCAAGGGAACAGGCGGTCTTGCCTGTTCCCTTTTTTTTGTGCTAAATTTTTTTCAGCGCCGGTGGTGACCCGCGCGGCGCCGCATCCCGATCGTGTCCCGGGTCAGGCCGCCCATGCACGCTCAAACCTTGTGGAGGATACCCGCATGCCCCTGAATGCCATCGACCTCAATTCGGACGTGGGTGAAAGTTTCGGAAACTACACCCTCGGCCTGGACGAAGAGGTGATCCCGTTGATCAGTTCGGCCAACATCGCTTGCGGTTACCACGCCGGGGACCCGGCCGTCATGCGGCGCACCATTGCACTTGCGAAAAAAAGCGGCGTCGGCCTGGGGGCCCACCCGGGGCTGCCCGATCTGGTCGGCTTCGGCCGCCGGAACATGGACGTGACGCTGGAGGAAATCAAGGACTTCGTCACCTACCAGATCGGCGCACTCCAGGCGGTCGCCGCACGTCAGGGCGCACGGCTGCAGCACGTCAAGCCTCACGGTGCGCTCTACAACATGGCCGTCAGGAACACCGACATCTGGGATGCGGTGGCTGAGGTGATGGCCGAACTCGATGAGCGCCTGATCCTGTTCGTGCTGGCCGGCTCCGACCGCCCGGAGCTGGAGTCGATCGGCAAGCGCCGCGGCATCCGTGTCGCCTTCGAGTTTTTCGCCGACCGCGCCTACAACACGGACGGTTCGCTGGTTTCACGCAAACTGCCCGGCGCCGTGATCCATGACAACGACGTGGCGGCCGCCAAGGTGCTGAAACTCGTCAAAGAGGGCAAGGTCAAAACCATCGACGGCTCCGAGATTGAGCTCAAAGCCGAGACCATCTGCGTCCACGGCGACAACCCGAAGGCTCTGGCGCTGGTGAAAAAAATCCGTGAAACCCTGAAGGCGGCCGGGGTCGCCGTCAAACCGCCGGCAGACTTTCTATAGAAGCTTGAATTAAATTGGCCTCCATTTCGCATGGAGTTTCACTCGTGAGGTACTGAACGGCATGGTTCACCCTCTCCCCCGATTTCGGCCCATGGGCGACCGCAGCCTTCTCGTGGAACTTGGAAATACGATATCGCCCGATGTCAACCGTCGCGTGCAGCAGCTCATGCTGCAGCTCCGGCAGGCCCCTCTGCCGGGCGTGCGCGAGATTGCCCCCGGCTACCGGTCGCTGCTGGTCGTCTATGATCCGCTGACGATCGCGCCGGCCGAGTTGAAGGAGCGCATCGCAGAAGCCGCCGCCCAGCCGGGTATCGCCGGACTGCCGCAGGCGAAGCGGCTCACCGTACCGGTGTTTTACGGCGGGAATTACGGGCCGGACCTGGAGGCGGTGGCCGGCCATCTCAGCATTTCCACCGACGAGGTGATCCGCCTTCACACAGAAACGATCTACCGGGTCTACATGATCGGCTTCACGCCGGGCTATCCGTACATGGGCGAGCTGCCGGCGGCCTTGGCCGTTCCCCGGCGAAGCACGCCACGCACCCGGGTCCCCAAAGGGTCGGTGGGCATTGCCCAACGCCAGACGGGCATCTACCCGGTGGAGAGTCCCGGCGGGTGGCAGATCATCGGCTGGACGCCCCTCGAGCTGTTCGATCCTTCGCGTCAACTGCCGTCGCTGCTGGAGATGGGCGATCGGGTTAAATTCGAAGCCGTGCGGCTAGTGGAGATTTGAAAAATGGCGGGTGTGAACACATTCGAGGTGTTGTCTCCCGGGATCATGAGCACCGTGCAGGACCTCGGCCGGTTCGGCTGCGCACGCTACGGGGTCGCGGCCAGCGGGGCGCTGGACGGATTCGCCGTGCGGGTGGGAAACCTCCTGGTCGGAAACGACGAGAATGCGGCCGTGGTGGAAACCACTCTGATGGGTCTGCGAATCAAAGTCCTGCGGGACACGGTGGTGGCCGTCACCGGCGGCGACCTCCAGGCGCGCACGGGCGGCGAGATTCTGCCTGGGTGGCGATCCCACCTGGTGCGGGAAGGGGAGACCATCGCCTTTTCAGGGCCCCTGAGCGGTTTCCGCTCCTACCTTGCCGTCGCGGGCGGCATCCACGTGGCCCCGGTCATGGGCAGCCGGTCGACCAACCTCGCCTCGGGGTTCGGCGGTTTCGAGGGTCGTCCGCTGCGCAAGGGAGACATCCTTGCCGTTGAGCCGGTCAAAGACGTCGTGCGCTGCGCAGACAGGGGCTTCATGCCGGAGGCGGTTCCCGCCTACGCTTCGCCCTGGCGCCTGCGGGTCGTCTGGGGTCCGCAGGATGACCACTTTTCGGAAGCGGGCAAGCAAACATTTGTGACCGCCCCATTCACGGTATCGCCGGACTCCGACCGTACCGGTATCCGTCTGAAGGGGGCTGTCATCGCCCGAAAACCCGGCATGGAGGAATCCATCATCTCAGAGGGTATTCTGTCAGGCGCCATTCAGGTTCCAGGAGACGGCCAACCCATTATCATTTTAGGCGAGACGGCCTCGGGCGGGTATCGCAAAATCGCGACAGTGATCTCGGCCGACCTGCCGCTGCTCGGTCAGATTACTCCCGGCGACGAGGTCGCGTTTGAAGCCGTGTCGATGCACGAAGCCGTTCAGGCTCTGCGGGAGATGGAGGACAAGATCGACGCGTTAAAACGAAGTTTGAAATAACAGGATACCTCCTTTTTCTAAGCGGCAATCTGCTTGTGATTACCTCAGGAACCCCATCAAAATCTCTACGACTCCCAAAGATTGGTTTAATCGCCGAATGGTAGCACTTACGGAGTTTTCACATTTGTTCAGTTAATCTTTAATCGGCTCTCTATGATGCCTTCGGATTAAGCGAGAAGCCTGCTTACGGCGGCACTCGGCTTGACCCAACAATCGGCCCGTTTGGGATTACTCTGCGGCAAAGTGCCGGAAAAACCACTGTTTCATCCCTTCCACCGCCAACAGGTAGGCTATCAGCATGAGGATCAAGATGAAAAAAAATAAAGCCGGCGGCGCCACAAACCCGAGGTAAACTCCCGCAGGGGTGAATGGCAGCAGAACGGCCACCGCCACTACCGTCAGCGAGCAGGCGATCAGCCAGGGATTGGGACGGCTTTTAAATGGGTTTTTGCGGGTGCGGATGATGAAGATGACTAATACCTGCGTGGCCATGGACTCGATGAACCAGCCGGTATGGAACAGCGCCTCTCCCGCATGGAAAACCGCCAGCATGATGTAGAAAAGGAGGAAGTCGAAAACTGAGCTGACCGGCCCTACAATTAGCATGAAGTTGCGGATAAACTTCATGTCCCAGTGCCGGGGGCGGCTCAAGTAGTCATCATCCACGCGGTCCAGCGGAATGGGTAGTTCCGATACGTCGTAGAGGAGGTTGTTGAGCAGAATCTGCACGGGCAGCATGGGAAGGAAGGGGAGAAAGAGCGAGGCCCCGGCCATGCTGAACATGTTGCCGAAATTGGAGCTCGTACCCATCGCGATGTATTTCATGATGTTGCCAAAGGTGCGCCGCCCTTCTATAACGCCGGCATGCAGGACCCCCAGGTCACGTTCCAGAAGAATCATGTCCGCCGCTGCTTTCGCCACGTCCACCGCACTGTCCACGGAAATACTGACATCGGCCGAATGAAGCGAAGGTGCGTCATTGATGCCGTCGCCGAGATAGCCCACCACATGGCCGCGCCGTTTCAGGGCGAGGATGACCCGGTTTTTCTGGGCCGGCGTGACACGGCAGAAGAGATTCACCTGTTCCACCCGCGCCGAGAGTGCCTGGTCACCTATCTGTTGGATCTCGGCGCCGGTGAGTACCCCCGTTACCGGGAGGTCGAGTTGAGCGCAGATGTGCTGGGTCACCAGTTCGTTGTCGCCGGTGATGACCTTGACTGCGACCCGATCGGCGGCAAGTGCGGCCAATGCCTTTTTGGCGCTCTCCTTGGGCGGATCGAGGAATGCGGCGAAGCCCGCAAAGACCAGTTCCGTTTCATCGCTCACCACGGCATGGGAATGGTCCATCCCTACCTGCCGTGAGGCGATCCCCAGCACCCGGAAGCCCTCTTTACTCAATCCCTCAAATTGCGCTTTGACGCTACCAAGCGCCGCTTCATCCAGGGGACGCAGGTCTGCCTCTCCATCCGCCTCATAGCTGACCGAAAGACGCAGGATATCTTCGGGCGCCCCTTTGACGACGAGCAGCCTGGTCGTGCCGTTTTCAAGGAGCACCGAAACCCGGCGGCGTTCGAAGTCGAACGGCACTTCATCGATCTTGCGCCAGCCTGCTGCGTCGATTTCCTGATGCTCAAGGATGGCGTCATCCAGGGGGCTTTTCAATCCTGTTTCAAAAAAGCTGTTGAAATAGGCCAGCTTCAGGACGCGCTCGCTTTCCCGTCCAAGCGGGTCCATGTGGCGTTCCAGATGGATGCGGGCCTCGGTCAAGGTGCCGGTCTTGTCGGTGCAGAATACATCCATGCTGCCCAGGTTGTGTATCGAGGCCAGCCGCTTGACGATCACCTTGTTGGCCGCCATACGCAGTGCGCCCCGTGACAGGGTTACGGAGACCACCATGGGGAGAAGCTCAGGCGTCAGTCCCACCGCCAGAGCAACGGCAAACAGGAACGATTCGAGCCATGGGCGGTGAAAGAAGGCGTTGATCAGGAGCACAAACAGGACGAGGAGAATCGTCATGCGCATGATGAGAAACCCGAAACGTTGAGTCCCCTGCTCGAAGGCTGTGGGCGGAGCCTTGGCTACAAGGGTGTCGGCAATTTCACCGAGCTCCGTATTCTGCCCGGTGCGGCACATCAACACTTTTGCCGTGCCGCTGATCACCGATGTCCCCAATAGCACGGTGTTGCCGGCCGCGAGGATATCGGGCTCTCCAGGCAATTCACCGGGAGCCTTTTCCACGGGAAACGGTTCACCGGTCAGCAGGGCCTGGTTGACGAAAAAGTCCTTTGCCTCCAGCACCCGGCCGTCACAAGGAATAAGGCTGCCGGCGGCAAGGAGAGCTATATCGCCAGGCACCATTTCCGCGAGAGGTATCTCAAGGGCTTTGCCTTCCCGCAACACCTGTCCGCGCACCGCTACCGACTGGCGCAGGCGTTCCGCCGCCTGTCCGGCCCGGTGTTCCTGGACGAAATCGAGGGTCACGCTGGCAAGGACTATGGCGCTGATGATGAAGAAGCTGATGGCGTCTCCCGTGAAGGCTGAGAGCCCGCTGGCAGTGAGGAGAATGATGACCAAGGGATTGCGGAACTTGGCCAGAAATTGAAAAAGCAATGCCCGTTTTCGCTCGGCATGGATCAGGTTGGGACCGAAATGGACCAAGCGAGCAGCCGCCTCCGCACTGCTCAGTCCATCGGGGCTGGAATTCAGGCGTTCTATGAGCGCCGTGACAGAAAGTTGCCAGAATGGGGGCTCCGTTTTGACAGAGGGTGCGGGCATGAAAGGTTCCTCCAAAGAGTTGCATTCCGAGCTTTAACTTTAATCTCTGGTAGCAAATCTGGTGATTATGTGAAGCGCAGCTCAGCAATCGATGCAGGGACGCATTCCCCGTTTAAGAATGAGGTGAAACTTACCGCGGGAGGGATGGTCAAGGCCTTAGCCATTATAATGCTTTCAATGGAATGTTGCTCTTTCCCAGATTTTCAATAACGAGGTAAGATAGCTTCTCAATATTCCCTCTGTGGAACAAACACAATGACATTGGTGGTTGCGGTTTTCGGAAACCAGTGGAATTGATTTTTGTTTTCATTCTTTCGGCAATGCCCGTTGCATTGTTCGCTTTTGTTTAATTATGGGGTTCATCTTTCCGTGTCCCCCGCTCCGCCTGTCCCCAGTCCTGAACTGCTCGACCGTCCTGACGGGCTTGCTGCTCGTGCAGTTCATTGGCACGCTTGGAGGTCTGCGGGGTAACACCGACCGGTTTCCTGGCCACGGCGTTAAGAACGCGCCATTTGATCATCACGACCTTCACGGCGTCGTTCACAACCAGGCACGAGACCATCGCATAGACAAAAATTGCGAGCGTCTGCCACCAAGGCAATGGCATGAGTCCCGGAAGACCGACAAACGTCAGGACCGTGCCCGTGAGCACATCGGCCGCGAGGGCCCCTACGAGGGTCTTGCTGGGAATCGTCACCCAGAACCAGCGGCGCTCCCGCGCGGACACGATGGAGAATGCGGCAAAGTAGAGCAGCGTCAGGAAGCTGAAGGTGTAGAGGGCATTATCGCTCGTCGCCAAACCGAAATGCGACCAGCCGATCCACAAGAGGACGAGCGCCTCCGCGACCATCGCGACGCCCAGCACCACGGACACGGTGATAAAGCCTCCGATGTTCCACGTTTCCGGTTTTTTGGACGGGCGAACGTGGTCGGTGGCAAGGGCGATCTTGGCGAAGTCCGTCATAAAGACCAGCAGCAGCATCGCAAAGGCGGAAACGACGAACTTGCCGGTCACCACAAAGGCGATGGCCACGAAGGCCGCCTTTAGGATTGTCCTGCTGATTTTGTTAATAATCCACGTCAGGATGCGCTGGTAGATCGTCCGCCCCTGCTCGACCAACGCCACGATGTTCGTCAGCCCCGGCTCGGTCAGGACGACGCTCGCAGCACCCTTGGCAACGTCGGTCGCGGTGCTGACGGCGATGCCCACCTCGGCCTGGCGCAACGCGGGCGCATCGTTGACGCCGTCGCCCGTCATGCCGGTCACATGCCCCGCCGCCTGCAAATGCTGCACCACGATGTATTTGTCCTCAGGATACACCTCAGCGAAACCATCCGCACCTGCCAACAAGTCCACCGCCTCGTTACCAGCCTGAGCGCCCGCGGCTTTCAGATCCGCGACTCGCCGGATGTTGGGCAAACCGACGCCTCGCGCAATTTCACTCGCTACCGCCAGCGCGTCGCCAGTGAGCATCTTCATCGGAACGCCGAGTTCGTAGAGTGTGGTGATGAGCTGCTTGGCGTCCGGTCGAGGCGGATCATACAACGTCACCAATCCGAGCAATGCGGGGGTGCCCGTCTTGGGGCCGCGCGCCACCGCCAGCGTCCGATATCCCTTCAGGGCCGATTCGCTGATCCGCGCCTCCAACGCCTCGATCGCCGGGGGCTTGAGTCCGCAGGCCTGGGCGACGGTTCGTACAGCGCCTTTCATCACCCGCAGCTGCTGCCCGTTCTGTTCGACCACCGCTTCCGTCCGCCTGCTTTTCGCATCAAACGGCGCGAACGAGACGGGTGTGACTGCCGCAACGCCGTCAAATACGCGATGCGCTTTCGCTGCGGCGAGAAACGCCAGGTCAATCGGATCCTGGTTGGCCTCTTGGGACGCGAGTGCGCCGGCGAACAACACATCGGCTTCTGTCGCGTGCTCCAGCGGGATAACGCCGGTGACAGCGAGTTGGTTCATCGTGATGGTGCCCGTCTTGTCCACGCAGAGCACATCCATCGTCGCGGCATCCTCCGCGGCGCTGAGGCGCGTGACCAGTACTCCGCGCTTCGCCAGCTCCTTTGAACCGACAGCCATGCTGACCGTGAACATGACGGGGAGAGCGACCGGCACCGCGCTCATCAACAGAACGAGCATGAGCGGAACCATCTCCAAAAGCGGCGCGCCACGGATCAGAGACAGCACGACCACCACACCCAGCAGCGCGCCGACAATGACGAAGAGCCAGCGGACGACCTTGGCCACTACCGCTTCGATGTGGAGTTTCGGGCGCGCTTGCTGCACCAGCTCGGTGGTGCGGCCAAAATAGGTCTTCGCCCCGGTCAGCATCACCACGCCGTTGCCCTCGCCCCGACGGACGACAGACCCCGACGAGAGCACGCCGCCGGGCGCCTTGTCGGCGTCCTTTGACTCGCCGGTGAGAGCCGACTGGTCAACGCTCAGCGCTCCGGTCAGGAGCTTGACGTCCGCTGGAATGATGTCGCCTGGGCGCACGCGGACGATGTCCCCCGGGACCAGATCCCGGGCGGGAATGACCTGCCAACTCGCCTCGCGGCGGACGCGCGCACTGACCTGCAACCGTCGCCGCAGCGTCTCTACGACGCCGGCGGCCCGATGCTCCTGCATAAAACTCAAAACGGCATTGACGACCAGCAGTGCGCCCACCACTGCGAGATCGGAGAATTTCCCGAGCACCGCCGACAGCACCATGATCAGCTCGAGCATCCACGCCGATACACCCCAGAACTTGCCGAGAAACATGAGGACCGGGTGCTCTTTTTTTTCGGCTACTTCGTTGTAGCCGTGCTCCTTCCGGCGGATGTCCACCTCCGCGTTCGTGAGCCCGGCGTCTGGGTTGACATGGAGCTCCGCAAGTGTTTCGGGAACCGACGCAGAGGCGATATCAGGGGGCTTGGCGTTTACTCGCTTCGATTCGGGAGCCTTGGGCTGGTCAGCATGGGGTTCCATAACAGGCAATCCTCTTTCCTTGCTATGTTGCCGGTTTCGTGTTTTCCGAGGTACTTGTTGTCATGCTCATTTCTTTTCCATCGCGGCATTGTATTCACCACGGCGAGCTGCCTGGTTACACCTGGCTCGATGATACAAAGCTTGCTGTGCCGCCAACACATGGGCCTCCTTTCCTTGCCAAATCTCCAAAGCCGGTTGTTGGATGGCGCGGGCAAACGAAAACGCCAACGCCCAAGGCAGTCGCGACTTGAATCTAACATTCATGGCGTTCAAACGGGCAGAGGCCAGTTCAGAAGATTGGCCGCCCGACAAGAACGCAATCCCCGGAACAGCAGCGGGGACGGCTCGCAAGAGACACCTAACCGTGGCGTCGGCCACCTCGTCCACCATTTCTTGCTTGGAGCAGGTCAAACCTGGAAGCACCATGTTGGGCTTTAGGATCATACCCTCCAGCGTCACCCGTTGTATGTAAAGCTGGTTGAAAACTGTTCGCAGGACCTCCTCCGTTACCTCACGGCACCGCTCAAGGGTATGCTCGCCGTCCATGAGCACTTCCGGCTCGACGACGGGGACCAGCCCGGCTTTCTGGCACAGGGCGGCATAGCGAGCCAACGCCTGCGCGTTGGCCTCGATGCAACCCCGGCTGGGAATGCCATCGCCCACGGCAATCACCGCGCGCCACTTGGCAAAACGGGCGCCCATTTGAGAGTATTCACCCAGGCGGTCGCGCAATCCATCTAGACCTTCGGTTATTTTCTCTCCGGGATGACCTGCCATGTCCTTTGCACCGGTGTCGACTTTGATGCCGGGAATGATTCCCGCATCGGTGAGAACCTTAACAAAGGGAGTGCCATCTTTCTTCTTCTGGCGGATCGTCTCGTCGTAGAGGATCGCGCCACTAATGCACTCAACGAGACCGGGGGTGGTCACAATCAACTCCCGATAGACACGCCGTGCCTCCTCGGTCTGGGGAATCCCCAACCTGGCGAATCGTTTGTTGCAGGTTGGATTACTTTCATCCATCGCCAGCAGGCCCTTGTCGCCGGCAACCAGCGTCCTCGCGGTGTCTATGAGCGCGTGTTCATTCATTTGGGGTTGCTCCACTTCCAGTTCCGGATTTCCGGCATATCCTCGCCGTATTTGTCGATGTATTGCTTGTGCTCGATCAGTTTGTCCTTGAGCTGCTGCTTTAGGTAGATGCCCTTGTCGCCGGTCTGCGGCAGGCGGTCGATGGTATCCATCACGAGATGGAAGCGGTCCAGGTCGTTTAGCACCGTCATGTCGAAGGGCGTGGTGATGGTGCCCTCTTCCTTGTAGCCGCGGACGTGAATGTTGTGGTGGTTGGTGCGGCGGTAGGTCAGCCGGTGGATCAACCACGGGTAGGCATGGAAGGCGAAGATGACCGGCTTGTCCTTGGTGAAGAGTTCGTCGAAATCCATGTCGCTCAACCCGTGCGGATGCTCGGTTTGCGGCTGCAGCTTCATGAGGTCGACGACGTTGACCACCCGGATTTTCAGGTCGGGCAGATGCTCGCGCATAATGGAGACGGCGGCGAGCGTCTCCAGCGTGGGCACGTCGCCACAGCAGGCCATGACCACGTCGGGTGCAGCGCCCTGATCGTTGCTGGCCCACGGCCAGATGCCGATTCCCTCGGTGCAGTGCTTGACGGCGGCGTCCATCTCCAGCCACTGCGGCGCCGGGTGTTTGCCCGCGATCACGACGTTGACGTAGTGGCGGCTGCGCAGGCAGTGGTCCATGACCGACAGCAGGCAGTTTGCATCCGGCGGAAGGTAAACACGGACGACCTCGGCCTTCTTGTTCACGACGTGGTCGATGAAACCGGGGTCCTGGTGCGTGAAGCCGTTGTGATCCTGGCGCCAGACATGTGAGGCCAGCAGGTAGTTCAGCGAGGCGATCTTCCGCCGCCACGGCAGGCGCGACGTGACCTTCAGCCATTTGGCGTGCTGGTTGAACATCGAATCGACGATGTGGATGAACGCCTCGTAGCAGTTGAAGAGTCCATGCCGTCCGGTGAGCAGATAGCCCTCGAGCCAGCCCTCGCATTGGTGCTCGCTGAGCATTTCCAGCACGCGCCCAGTGGGCGCGAGAAATTCGTCGTTCGGCACGGTCGCGGCGTCCCATTGGCGTTGGGTCACTTCAAAGAGGGCCTCCAGGCCGTTGGAGAGCGTCTCGTCAGGGCCAAAGACCCGGAAATTCCGCTGCTGACTGTTCAGCTTCGCCACATCGCGCAGGAAAGGACCGAGCACATGCGTGTCGCCGATTCCACGCACACCCGGCGAAGGCACGTCGACCGCATAGTCGCGGAAATCCGGCATCCGCAGGTCGCGAAGCAGAATTCCGCCGTTGGCGTGGGGGTTCGCACCCATCCGTCGTTCACCTTTGGGCGCAAGTTCGGCCAGTTCCGGTTTCAGGCGGCCCTGCTCATCGAAGAGTTCCTCCGGGCGGTAGCTTCTCAGCCAGTCTTCCAACAGCTTTAGGTGTTCGGGATGGGTGGCCGGGTCGGAGAGTGGCACCTGGTGCGCCCGGAAGGTTCCCTCGACCTGCAGGCCATCGACCATCTTCGGCCCCGTCCAGCCCTTGGGTGAATTGAGGACGATCATCGGCCAGCGCGGACGTGTGAGGTCGCCGTGGACGCGGGCGTTTTCCTGGATTTTTTTGATCTGCTCCACCGCCGTGTCGAGTGCCCCGGCCATGGCCTCATGCATCAGCTCGGGCTCGTGACCCTCGACAAAGTAGGGCGTCCACCCGTAGCCTCGAAGCAATTGTTCCAATTCCTCGCGGGTGATGCGGGCCAGGACGGTCGGGTTGGAAATCTTGTAGCCGTTGAGATGCAGGATCGGCAGCACCGCGCCGTCGGTGGCCGGATTGAGAAACTTGTTCGAATGCCACGCGGTGGCCAGCGGTCCGGTTTCCGCCTCGCCGTCGCCGACGACGCAGGCGACGACGAGATTGGGATTATCGAACACCGCCCCGAACGAATGGCTGAGCGAATAGCCCAACTCGCCGCCCTCGTGGATCGAGCCCGGGCACTCCGGCGATGCGTGGCTGGGAATTCCTCCGGGAAACGAAAACTGAACAAAGAGCTTCCGCAGCCCGGCCTCATCCTGGCTGATGTCGGGATAGATCTCGCTGTAAGTGCCCTCGAGATACGTGTTGCCTACGACGGCCGGGCCGCCGTGCCCGGGGCCGGAGACGTAAATCATGTCGAGGTCGTACTTTTTGATGACCCGGTTCAAGTGCACGTAAATGAAGTTCTGCCCGGGGGTCGTGCCCCAGTGCCCTAGAAGCATGTGCTTCACATCCGCGAGCGTCAGCGGCCGCTTCAACAGCGGATTATCGTAAAGATAAATCTGACCAACCGACAGATAGTTGGCGGCGCGCCAGTAGGCGTCCATCTTGTTTAGCAGTTCCGGCGTAAGTGTCTTTGTTCTCATGGTTTAACCTTCTTTTAGGTGTGCTGAGGCTGAGGCGGCGGGTGACTGACCAAGCGATCATGAGTTCTTCGTCCGTGCCAATGACGCGAACCGCAACCCGGCTAAGAACCGAACCATCGGGAAGTTCAAGGGTCAGCTCATTAATTTGACGCCGCTTCCTTCATGATTTTAACATTCGTGCCCTCTACTTCCTGCGCCACCTTTTCAAGTTGCGGCTCGTTGAACATCGCCAGGAGAGTGGTTGGCTTCAAAGTTGCCAGAATGGTTTTACCGCCTTCCTCATAAATGGAGATCCGGCATGGCAATGCGGTGGAGACGCTCATGTTTTGGTCGAGAACCTTCTTCGCTTGTAGCGGCTGGCAGACTTCGAAAATCAGACATTCACGGGAAAATTCCACGCCCTTCTTCGCCATGGTCTCTTTGAGGTCGTGAACCTGCATGACGCCAAAGTGATTGGCCAGAACGGCGGCCTGCAAGGCAGCCGCAGCTTTGCTCACTGTTTTTCAGTGGACAATTTGATCAGCATAGGTGTTCTTTCATGGTTAACAGTTCACTTCGCAGCAGCGCCGAACGCTGAATTATTTTTTGGACAACTTGTTGCTAACGACGACCAGCAGGACGACCAACAGGATGCCGATCACCGTCCAGACCCACATCTCTCCACCCATCCATCCGTATGTATGGTTCATCAAAATGCCCTTTTCGTAACCCTGCGACCGGCCCATCCCCGGGCAAACAAGAAGATGAGCGGAGGCAACAGCGCCATTTGGAGTAGCGGCCAAAGGCCCGCATCAATCACGGGCACCATGGGCATGCGCGCCGTGTACGACCAACTCCCGGCAGCCAGCGCCGCATGTTCCACCAACGCCGCATAAGCCAGCCCCAGAACAGCCGCTGTGGCGTAATTGTTCCAGGGGCCGCGCAAGCCCCAGCCAGGATCGCCAGCGGCCAGGGCACCCGCCGCGTATATGCCCAAGATGATTCCCACATCACCCACCGCCGCCCGCGTGCAAAGATCAAGCGTGTTCGTCCAGGAATGTCCCGCCGTTTCGGCGTAAGCGGACATCTGCACCATTTCCCAGATTTCGTTCAAAACGAAGCTCGCCAACACCGTGGTCGCAAAGAATAGCCCCAACCGCCGCCAAGGCAAACTGGAATGTGCGCTGGGTGTGCAGTCGCGGACATTTCCTGCTTGGTTGGCGTAAGGATTGTGCTGCGGTGCGTGGTGGCGCTCAGCAGTCAATTCTGTTCCATCACTTCCTGTCAGCGTTCCATCCGCCGAAAACGGATCCAGCCGCGAGATGTATTTCGGCGCATGATCAAAATTCATTTTTTCGATGGCCATGCCAAGTCCAAGTGTGCGGCACACCGAGCGCGCGATCATCTGTTCTTCGTCCGTGCGAATAACGCGGACCGCAACCCGACTGGCCGCTGCGGAAATCACTCCCTCATTTGCCGCATTTCGCTTCTCTTCGAGTTCGATTCCCAGAAATCCCATCCCATCGCAAATCCGGGCGCGGACCGTGGGCGCATTCTCTCCGATGCCACCAGCGAACACCAGCGTGTCCAGTCCGCCCAATGCCGCTACGAAGGCGCCGATCCATTTCTTGACCTGGTAGCAAAACAGCGCAACCGCTTCAGCCGCCCGCACGTCCTGCGTCTCGCGGGCGAGCAAGTCACGCATGTCGGAACTGGTCTCCGACACGCCGAGCAGCCCGGACTGGAAATTGACCATCTCATTGAATTGTTTTGCATCGAAGCCTTCGGTTCGCACAAGATACCAAAGTAGTCCAGGATCTAGATCACCTGATCGGGTGCTCATCGGCAACCCGGCGCTCGGGGTGAAACTCATGCTTGTGTCAATAGGTTTGCCGTCACGTACCGCCGCCAGGCTCGCGCCATTGCCGAGGTGGGCGAGGATGACACGGCCTTGTGCCGCTTCTGTTCCTGATAGGCGAGCCATCTCTCGCATTAGAAACGCATACGACAACCCGTGAAACCCATACCGCCGCACGCCCTGCGTTTCGTAGCGGCGCGGGATCGGCAACAGCCGCGCCACGCGCGGCAGGTCATGGTGAAAAGCCGTGTCGAAACATGCAACTTGGGGTAGGTCAGGAAATCGGCGATGAAACGCCTCGGTCAACAGGATCTCCTCCGGCAGATGCTCAGGATCGAATGGACTGAGCCGGTGCAGCTCTTCAACCATTTCCGCAGTGATTCGCTGCGGCTTGCTATACTTCGGCCCGCCATGCACTACGCGATGCCCTACTGCGGTTAATGCATCACGTCCAGTGCGTTCCTCGATCCAATCCATCAGCGCGCCAACCGCTACCGTGTGATCCGGCGCCGTCACTGCCCGCAAAAAGTTGTCCGCCTGGTTCAAGCCTTTCACCCGGAGGGTGGGCTCCGGCAGTCCAATTCGATCAATCCCGCCTTCCATAATCCGTTGGAGCGAGTCGCCGGCCTCGAACAGCGCGAACTTGATGCTCGACGAGCCTCCATTGATGGTGAGGATACGTGGGTTAGCTGGTTTCATGGAGGACTCCTTCATCATTCTGCAACCTTTGGAAACGATGCACTAATATTCGCTTAACAATTATTGTATAATGACCGTGCTATCCAGCTATCCAGTCCACTTCGCATCATTAGCTGCGCAGAGGCATCGAATAGGTTATTTCTGTCCAGTCTGGTTCTCGGACGTCACCGGCCAATTCTGGACCTGCTGCCACGTCTGTTGTGCCGCAGCAGGCAGCTTGTCCATGTGCTTCAGGAAAAGCGCAAGCGTCCAGATCTGCCGGTCGCTGAGCGAGTACCCGAACGAAGGCATGCCCGTCAGACGAATACCGTGCTTGATTTTCCAGAACGAGTAACCTTCCGGGTCGTCCTCAACCCCATCGGTCGCCAATTGCGGCGGCTTTTGATAAAGCCCTTTCGCTATCGGTGATGACGACGTAACCCCCATCGCTGTACCATGGCAAACCGCGCAGTTTTGCGCGAACAGATTAACGCCATTAATGAGATTTTGATCAGTCACTGCCACCGGATTTTGGTCTTTTGGGGCGTCGCGATGCAGTGTCGCATATAGAGAGGTACGAGCCATCCAGGTTTCCAGCCGACCAGGTTTGGCATCAGCATTGGCTGGAATAAATCCACTTTGCACCAGAGCGTACGCGCCGATCAGGGCAACGGCAAGCGTCAATGCGACTCCTGAAACCACACCTTTCAACATAACACCTCCTCATTCAGCATCAGATCACCGCCGATATTCAGAAACACGCAGGTGATTGCATCGCTAATGCATCACGTCCAGTGCGTTCCTCGATCAAATTCATCAGCGCGCCAACCGCTACCGTGTGATCCGGCGCCGTCACTGCCCGCGAAAAGTTGTCCGCCTGGTTCAAGCCTTTCACCCGGAAGGTGGCCTCCGGCAGTCCAATTCGATCAATCCCGCCTTCCATAATCCGTCGGAGCGAGTCACCGGCCTCAAACAGCGCGAACTTGATGCTCGACGAGCCTCCATTGATCGTCAGGACGCGTGGGCTATCTGGTTTCATGGATGACCCCTTCGTCATTCTGCAATCCGAAAGAAGCCAGTTTCGCGCTCGTGGACCTGCAATCCGTGTGAAGAATGCTTTGGATCCCCAAACCTACCGCGATCTGGACAAACATCGGGGTGTTTTCGATATAGACTATCTGATTGGCTGGAACCTGCGCGATATCGAGCGCAACACGAAAGATGTCTGCGTCAGGCTTTCGCAAGTGGACGAAGCAGGAGGAAATGAAAAAATCCACGAACCCGTCAACCTTGAACTTTCGGATTCGGTGCGAATTCAGTTCCCGTGCTTCGTTGCTGACCGCAACAATCTTCAATCCATACCGTTTCTTAAGTTGGCGGACCAACTCTATCATCTGGGGATACGGTTTGGACTGCGCGAACATAAATTTCCGAAACTGAGCGCGAGTAAACGGTCGCTTTTGGTAGAATACCACCCGACCTAAATATTCTTCCAGCGTGAGCTTTCCCTCCTCGTAGGTGTCGAAGGTCAGGTGATGTCGATCCTCCATCTCGGCCAACTGCAGTTTGAAGTTCGTCGCCGCCCGTCTGCGGGCATGATGATCCCACCCGTTGGTGAGCAAGACCCCCCCGATATCCAGAAACAAGCAGGTGATTGCAGTCGCTTTCTTCATCGCCTTTTCTTCCGTCGATCGGATCATTGCTGCCAGAGGATTCGTGCGTCTTCCAGTGGGATCGCAACGCCTTCACAGTACGGTATCACTCGCGCCGTGTAGTCCGTTGGTGGGCGGGCCACAGACATAGCCGCGCCGTAAACGTAGCCGCCCGGCACGCCGGCCACTTGGCGAACGCGCTTCATCTCCTGCCGCACGGCAGCGCTGCCCATGACGCCGTCAGCGTAAAGTTCCACCCGCACAGCCTTGGGATCGAGGTCATTGAGGAAGACCACAACCTCAAATACGTGCTGCTCGTGACGTGTCTCAACCTTCACGTCGCCGAAGTGTAGTGTCCCCCATTTCTGATCCAGACTGTGCCGCCAATCGACAATTTGCATGCCGATTGCGCCCTTATTGGCAATGCGCAGATGGTAGGCGGTAGCAGCCGGAAGGTAGTGTCGTTCGGTGTATTCGCGCACCGTGCGAGTGGCGGAGAAGCGCGGTGTCAACCGCGCCATGCTTTCCCGCATCCGCTTGACCCACGTGCTGGGAATGCCGCTCTCGTCTCGAGTATAAAACTCCGGGATCACCTCACGCTCGAGCAAGTCGTAGAGCGCGTCGGCTTCAACAGCGTCCCAGGCCGGATCATCACCATGCTCTTGACCATCCCCCAGCGCCCACCCCACCTCAGGAGCGTATGCCTCGGCCCACCAACCGTCCAATTCCGAAAGGTTGATGCCTCCATTGACGAGCACCTTCATGCCACTCGTGCCGCTCGCCTCCCAGGGTCGCCGGGGCGTGTTGATCCAGACGTCCACTCCCTGCACCAGGTGCTCCGTTAGAAGCATGTCGTAGTCGCCCAGGAAAACGATGTGGGGTCGGGTCTCCGGCTGACGGATGAAATTTATCCATTCATGGATCAAGGCCTGTCCCGCCCGGTCCTCCGGATGGGCCTTGCCAGCAATGATGAGTTGCACCGGCCGCTGAGGATTGGTCAACAGGCGAAGCAGTCGCCCGGGGTCGTGCAGCAACAGGTTCGGTCTCTTGTAGGTTGCGAAGCGCCGCGCGAAACCGAGCGTCAACGCGTGGGGATCAAACAGGTGTTTCGCACCTTCAACCGCCTCGGGCGACGCGCCGGAGGCACTCAGTTGCCGCGACAATCGTTCGCGGGCGTATTCGACAAGCGACTTGCTGGCGGCGATTCGAAATTGCCAGAGCCTGGCGTCGGAGACGCGGCGAATGTCCTGCTCCAGGGTATCCGTCGTCCCCAGCCAGCGGTCCTTTCCACAGGCTTCAGTCCAAAGATCATCGGCCTGGGCCGAGTCCCAGGTCGGCATGTGGACTCCGTTGGTCACATGCCCGACCGGGATTTCCGCCTGCGGCCAGTGCGGAAAAAGAGGCAAAAAGATGTGCCGACTCACCTCCCCGTGCAAGCGACTCACGCCATTCACCGCCCCACTCCCCCGGACTGCCAGATAGGCCATGTTGAAACTTTCCGACGAGTCGTTCGGGTTCTGGCGGCCCAGGGCCAGCAAATCGTGGGGTGTTATGCCGAGCTTCTGTTCAGCATAACCACCGAGGTACTGCTCGATGAGGGCCGGGTCGAAACGGTCAAATCCGGCGGCCACTGCCGTGTGGGTGGTGAAGAGGTTCCCCGCGCGAGTGACCGCCATTGCAACTTCGAAGGGCTGCGAGGCCTCTTGCATGAAACTGCGGGCGCGTTCCAACACGGCAAAGGCCGCATGCCCTTCATTCAGATGACAGACTTCCGGATGGATGCCCAGCGCACCAAGCAGTCGCCATCCGCCGATCCCAAGGAGCAGCTCTTGCTTGAGGCGCAGCTCCGGCCCGCCGCCATAAAGCTCGCTCGTGATCCCTCGATGTGCAGGAAAGTTCGCCGCATCATTGCTGTCCAGCAGGTAGAGCTTGACTCGACCGACTTGGACCTGCCAGGCGCGCAGCCAGACCGAGTAACCGGGTAAGGCAACCTCCAACCGCAGCCACTCGCCGTTCGCTTGGCGCAAAGGCGTGATCGGCAACTGACCGGGGTCGTTATACGGGAAGAGGGCCTGTTGCGCTCCGTCCTTGTCGATCACTTGGCGAAAATAGCCTTGCTGGTAGAGCAGTCCCACTCCGACCACTGGCACGCCCAGGTCGCTGGCGGCTTTGAGCTGATCACCGGCCACATTTCCGAGCCCGCCTGAGTATATGGGTAAAGCTTCGCTCAACATAAATTCCATGCTGAAATAAGCGGCGCAGGTCAGTGGAGCCTGGGGGTGATGTTGCTGAAACCACGCCGGCGCCGCCACCGCGTGACGCTTGGCTCGCAGCAGGTCATCAACGTTCTTACGATAAGCGGGATCGGACAACACGCGTTCGATCTGGTCGCGCGAGACCGTCTGCAGGACAACCCATGGGTTATGCGTGATTTCCCACAATTCGGGATCAAGCTGCCGCCACACTTTGTCGGTAGCATGATTCCACGACCAGCGCATATCCAGGGCAAGCTCCGCCAGGGAATCGAATCCTTCGATTTCCGTGGGCAGAAAGCTGTATATTGGGTGGAGGACACGTGTATTCTCGCTCATTGTTTCTCCTCCGAATTTGTTTTGGACCGAATCTTCGAATGAATCCGTTAGGGTTCGCCTCGTTACGCTACTCTTCCTGGCTTCGCTTGCCATCGGCTGATGAAATACCGAAGACGCTCGACCTTAGCCCCGCTCCGGTATCGGCGCCGTCGTCAAGGCATCGTTGACAATCGTCTGGGCTTCCTCCAGGATACGGCGCAAATGATCAGTCCCCAGAAAGCTCTCCGCATAGATCTTGTAGATATTCTCGGTCCCTGACGGACGCGCCGCGAACCAACCGCTCTGCGCCACCACCTTCACCCCGTCTATGGGGGCGCCGTTGCCTGGCGCGCGGGTGAGGATCGTCTGGATTTTTTCGCCAGCCAGGTTTTTGATTTGGACCTGCTGCGGCGAGAGTTTCTCTAAGATTGCCTTTTGTTCCGGGGTGGCCGGGGCCTCGACACGGTCGTAAAGCGGCTCACCGAACTCGCGCGTGAGTTCGCGGTAGATCTCGCCGGGATCGCGGCCCATCCGCGCCGTGATCTCCGCCGCGAGCAGAGCCGGGACGATCCCGTCTTTGTCCGTCGTCCAGACGCTGCCATCCAGACGGACGAAAGACGCACCTGCGCTCTCTTCGCCCCCAAAGCCAAGTGAGCCGTCGAGCAAGCCATCGACGAACCACTTGAAGCCTACCGGCACCTCGTAGAGCTTCCGGCCAAGTTTCGCGGTGACACGATCGATCATCTGGCTGCTCACTACCGTTTTGCCGACCGCCGCTTCCCTGCGCCATTGCGGCCGGTGTTGGAAGAGGTAGAGAATGGCGACCGAAAGGTAGTGATTGGGAGCAAGCAACCCCCGGCTCCTGGTGACAATCCCGTGCCGGTCGTGGTCGGTATCGCAGGCGAAGGCGATCTCGAAGCGGTCCTTCAGGCTGATTAAACTCTGCATCGCATAGGGAGAGGATGGGTCCATGCGGATCTGGCCGTCCCAATCCACAGTCATAAAACGGAAGGTCGGGTCGACGGCCTCGTTCACGACCGTGAGGTTCAACCCGTAGCGCTCGGCAATCGGCCCCCAGTAGTGGACCCCGGCACCGCCAAGCGGATCGACTCCTATGCTAATCTTCGCGGCGCGAATGGCGTCCATGTCGATCACATTGGCGAGATCAGTAATGTAAGCGGTGAGATAGTCGTGCCGGTGCGTCGTGGGAGCGCGAAGAGCTTTTTCGAAAGGAATCCTTTTCGAACCCACAAGGCCATTCTCGAGAAACTCGTTTGCCTTCGCCTCGATCCAGGCGGTGACAGCGGGTTCCGCCGGCCCGCCGTTTGGGGAATTGTATTTGAACCCGCCGTCATGTGGCGGATTGTGTGACGGCGTGATGACGATGCCGTCGGCGAGTCCTGTCTTGCGCCCACGGTTGTATGTGAGAATCGCGTGGGAAACGGCAGGGGTTGGGGTATATTCATCTCCCTGCGCGATCAGGACTTCCACCCCGTTTGCCGCCAGCACCTCAAGCGCGCTGGCTTGGGCCGGGACGGAAAGTGCATGCGTGTCCATTCCGAGAAACAGCGGGCCATCGATCTTCTTCTGCTCCCGGTGCAGGCAAATAGCCTGACTGATGGCGAGGATATGCCATTCGTTGAAGGCCCTTTCGAATGCGGAACCACGATGTCCTGAGGTGCCGAAAGCAACCCGTTGCTCCGGCACTGAAGGGTCAGGCGCCTCCGTATAGTAGGCCGTGACGAGTCTGGGTACGTTCACCAGCATCGATGCTTCAGCCGGCTTTCCTGCACAAGGACTTACTTCCATCACTCCCTCGTTAAATGCCGTGGTGACCTTTGCGAAAAGGTCTCCATCAGCTTGTCGAACGGCTTGTTGAATTTCTCGACTCCTTCGTCCTCAGGTTGCCGCGTCACATTGTCGATGCTGATGCATAGATTCGGCAGTCGTTCCAACACCAATCGAGATTTTTTGAATCTTGTTCGATCCGGGCTTTTGGCTCTCCATGGTCGCGGTAAGCATCAAGGGTTGCCAACGGGACCGACCAGCAGACACAGTAATACGATTACTATCAGGTTGGATTTGTATCACCTATGGTCACCAAATGGATAGATGCTTTAACCCGGTGCCATAGCAAACAGCTCCATTAGCAGAGAGAGGCTTAGACCACTTTACCTCTACAAGCGAAACGGACCGAAATCCTTCCTCTATTTTCGCAGGCAAGCGCTCAGGGGCGCCGCTGGTTGTCCTGACGAGCAAGACAGTTCCATCTTTAAGGCAGGTCTGAAATTCTGCATATAGGCCGAGGTCACAGTAATTTTTCATTTTTCCGTAAAACTTGTCATTGAAATTATGACTGGTAAAAACCGTGCCGACAATCGATTGATCCGTAATATGACGGTTGCTCTTTCGGTTTTCCATCATTCGTCTCCTTTTAAATAATCGCCTGTAGGAGTGACCTGGTTAATTAATAGCCTATCCTAATCTGCACGGTGGCAGCAAGAGTGGATGAGATTATGCGCAGAGCGCTTTGCCTGACAAATTCTGGATCGTTTCATCGATCTCCGCCAAGGTAAATGGCTTTGAAATCACTTCATCCACCTCGGTGGTCTTTCTGGCTAAAACGGTTTCCCTTCCAGCACCCGTCATGATAACGACCGGCGTGCGGGGAGAGCTTTTTTTAATGCTGCAAGCCAAAGCGACTCCATCCATCCCGGGCATTTCATAATCCGATAAGACGATGTGAAATTTGTTCTTAAGAAAAATGCTTAATCCATTTTCGCCGCTATCGGCGGATAACACTTCGTAGCCAAGCCGGGACAGCATTTTGGAAACGGCGATTCGAAGGAATTTGTTATCATCAACGACTAAAATATTTTTTCCAGTCTCCATCTCCAATTCCTCCTGCCCAATATGGTCCACGCGAAATTACCTAACATCCCAGTCTCTTTTTCGACCCGTAACGCATTCAACCGGTTGGTTCATATTGTTTACACTGTCTGCCCTTCTATACGGAGAAGAATTGCCCTTATATGGCCGCCATCCAGAAATGACTGCTAAGAAGTCAGCCGGGAAATTTCCAGGGATAACTGGGATGCCTTATTGCCTGTGAACACAATTTTGGTGGATTGACCATTAAGGGAACCCTTAAGCCTTGGAAAGACATCCAGGCCAAGAGGGTGTGTGTTTTTCAGTCCATTGGTGTAAATTGTTATCTTTACAATGTTTTTCGGCAATTTTTTTATGGCATATATCAGCTCATATGCCGATGTGGCGTCGAAGTCGCCCGCCAATTTCAAGCCAAAGCCGTCGCTATTTTTATCGACTGCGATTCCGAAATTTGATGCCATAACCTATCCTTCCCAGTACAATATTGGATTGAGAAAAAAGGTGTCGTCAAACCTTGGCAGGCCCGGCAAGCGCGGTTCGCAACCCTATCCAAACAGCCCACGGGAAAACAACCACCTTGTGTCCACGGAGGGAGCCGTCTGACCATCGGCCCTCAGATGCCTGTTGAATCTCCTTGGCTCCTCTCATCGTCTCAACAATAATCGATGAAACAACTCTGCACAATCGGCCTCTGTCTGATTCGCGCGTAAGGAAGGCACACATTTTAATGTCAGGATTCATCCTACACATGGCCGATAGTCTACAGGTTATCGGTCGGCTGTTCGGAAGGAGGTATCACCAAAGGTTGTTGCGGATAAGATGACAAAGATTGGGCTGGTAATAAGATGACGACCCAAAAATCCAGTTTTCGGGGGGGGGCAGGGCAAACCTGTAAGGCAGAAAAAGAACTGGGGCAGTTCATGAACTCACTGCCCCAGCTACAATGAATTTTGATGGATTCGGTCAGGAAAGGCGAAAAATTTCAGAACCGGATTAGTTCATGTTTATCGCCGAGGTCGAATCTTTTGGCCTTTGATGGTTTGCATCTGCCAATATTAATTTCGATTCCAGCTTTGGTGCTCCTCCTCGGACTCATACAGGCAGCAAATGTGATCCTTACCACTTGCCCTGGAGCCTCCGCAGCAGCTCTCCCCAGCTCACAGAGCCGGCTCCGCAAAAAAAGACAGGCTTTTAAGTGAAAACTCTGCTCTACTGGACGCAGCGACCACGCGTCCCACAAGGAGAGCAGTCTATGAAACGACCCAGACGCAACCACGCAGCAACCTTCAAGGCCAAGGTGGCAATAGCGGCCTTGCGGGGCGATAAGACCCTCGCCGAGTTAGCCCAGCAGTATGATGTCCACCCGAACCAGATCGTGCAGTGGAAGACCCAATTACAGGAACGCGCCACGGATCTGTTCATGACGGCAGCCGATCGCAAAGCCGCGAACGGCCCCAGCGTCAAGGACCTGCATGCCAAGATCGGCCAGTTGGCGATGGAGAATGATTTTTTGGCATGCGCGCTCGGTCGTATCGACGATGCGAGCGCAAAATGATGGTTGACCGCAAACACCGGCTGCCGATGGTCGAGCAGTGCCGGATCTTGGAGTTGTCGCGCTTCTCGGTGTATTATCGGCCCCAGCCGGTTTCGGCGGCCGACTTGGCGCTGATGCACCGAATCGACGAGTTGCATTTGCAGCATCCTTTTGCGGGCAGCCGGATGCTGCGAGATATTCTGCGGAACAGCGGAGTGAGCATCGGGCGAAAGCACGTGGCCACCTTGATGCGTCGGATGGGCATCGAGGCCCTCTACCAGCGTCCGCGCACCAGTAAGCCGCACCCGGGCCACAAGGTATTCCCATACTTGATGCGCAATCGACAGCTCACCGCGCCGAACCAGGCCTGGGCGATGGACATCACCTACATTCGCATGCGCCGAGGTTTTGTGTATTTGACCGCTGTCCTGGACTGGGCGACCCGGCGGGTCTTGTCCTGGCGGCTATCCAACAGTTTGACGGTGGACTTCTGTCTGGAGGCTGTTGAGGCTGCGATTCGGGACTACGGGACTCCCGAAATCTTGAATACGGACCAAGGCAGCCAGTTCACCGACACCGACTTTGTCGACATGGTGCAGCAGCACGGCGTCCAGATCAGCATGGACGGCAAAGGCTCCTGGCGCGACAACGTCTTTGTCGAGCGGTTGTGGAAGAGCGTCAAGTATGAAGAAGTGTATTTGCACGCCTACGACTCGGTAACCGAGGCCCGCCAGGGCCTGCAGCGGTACTTCACATTTTACAACCAGGGCCGGCCGCATTCGTTTCTTGACGGCCGTACTCCGGATATGGTCTACTTCGCTGCGCTGCCACAGCCTCAGGCAGCCTGATATTAACCCGGCAGGGCTTCACTTAAAAACCAAAATTTCCTGTCCGACCTCCCGGAGCCAGCTCTCACTGTCGGTTGCCCCCCGGTCATGTCTCTGCCTATCCTCGGTGGAAAATTCGAAATACTATGGGTTTATTGGGTATGGAATGACCAACACGGGACAGGGCGCGTTGTTGATGACATGCTCCGTGATGGTGCCTGTGACGAAGTCCTTGATGCTGTCCCTGCCGTCCGTGGCCATGACGATTAAGTCCACGCTAAGCTTTTGAGCCACTTCCACAATTTTCTTGGCAGGTTTTCCCTCGCGCAACAGGTAGTCCACCTGGATATCTTCGGCATGCAGGTTGTGGATGGTCGCCCGCATCTGCTCGCGCGACTCGATGGCGACCTGAGCGTATGTGTCTTTCAGTGATTCGAAACTGACCCTCAGCATCTCTCGCTCCTGTTTGTCCATGAACTCATCGTGCACATTCAGCATCGTTATTTTGGAATTGAACTGGTGGGCAATCTGGACGGCCTTTTTCAACGCGATCAGGGCACGTTCCTTGAGATCGGTTGGGCACAGGATATGGGTGAACATGATAATTCTCCTTTTGTTCAATGAGTTGGGATGGCACTCTGTTCCTGAAATCCTTCTTCAATATGAAAATATATGGTGTGCTGCCATAGAACCCACGCGCAATCATTCAACCTCGGCGTACAGCCCAAGCATAAAAATCAGGCTTGGCCTTGAAGCCCACCCCGACGGCGCCATCGCGAGTGTAAAGCACCCATGAGTAGCGCGGTTCGTAAGTGCTCGTCGTCGACGACCAGTAGCCGTCCGCGATCCCCGCGAAGGGGTGGTTCGACGGCATCGCCGGGGAGTGCGAGCTTATATCGACCAGGCTCTCCAGTTCCCGGATGTTGGGAAGCCGCCAGTCCGTGTGTCTGCCGGCAGCCTTTTTGTTCATTGCCTCGACTCCATCCAAAGCCTCCTGCCAGGTCACTGGCTGTCGGGCTGCATCCGCCGGATGGCTCCACGTCAAACCGGTGCGTCGGTCCAGAATTCCCTGCTGATCGACATCCCAGCACGGGTCTTCCTCAGATGGAAGTTCTCCGCTGGAAGAAATCACCGGCCACACCATATAGGACCCATGCTTCATTCCCCGGTAAATACGACCGCCGCCCAAGTGAATGTACCATGCCTGGTCGGGCAAGCGATGGCAGGGCGTGCAGGTCCAGTAATACCCGGGAAAAACGTTCTCGAAGGGATGATCTTTGGGCAAGGCGGGATTGAAGACCTCGTGGCTGATCAGCGTGAACAGTTCCCTGCGCGAAGGTAGCCGCCAGCCGCTGTGCCCAAAGGCCCGCTCACTGTCCATTTCACTGATGAACTCATGGGCCGCCAGCCAATCAAGGGGAAACTCAGCAAGATTGGCGTTCCGGCACCATGTGAGCCCCGTCAGGGAATCAAGGACCATGTCGGTCATCAACTGAAACCGCTCCGCCGGGATCCGACGATCCGTCTTGAATTCAGCATCCTGTCCGCTGCCGGTACAGGGAATCTCAGATCCTGATTCATCGTAGCAATGAGTTTGATCGGTATATAGTAGCGTATAAATCATCCTAAAAGTTCACTTCACAGGCTGGTCGTGAACGCACGATTATTTCTTGGACAGCTTGAAAATTACGACTGTCAGCAAAACCACCACCAGTACGCCGATCACTGTCAAGGCCCACAACTCCCGCCCATCCACCCATCCATCCGTTTGTATGGTTCATCATAAAGCCTCTTTCGTTGCGGCGCCGCCTCGGTTTTCCACCTTTCTATCGTACCGAAAAGTTTTTTCTTTTTTTCATTGTCACAGGGGCTCATGCACGCCGACCTTCACTTCCAAGCAACTTCGAAATTTATGTTTTTATTTCAGGAAGATATGTTTTTGGTTTTTTTTCACCTTCACACCCCAAAAAGGGCAAGTTGCTTGCTGATAAATCCCCGCCCACGGGCGGGGTAAAACGCTAATTTATAACATTGGTCATTTCGCTGCGTCTTCGTTTGAATTTCAATATCTTCTGGTCCATGCGACGGATGCGGATGAGTGGAATGATAAAAAGATAGATGACGACCCCCAGAAGGATCACACCAAGGGCAGCCAGTATACCCATCCAGTCCCGCGCCTGAATGATAGCATGGGACCTAAAGGTCACAATCAAAAATCCTATCAGTGATATTATAGCCACAATAACAGCAATCCCGATCCGAATGGTTTTCAGGGCTGTTCTCTTTTCCTGGAGAAAAGATTGGATTTCACCAACGATCAGGGCGTCTTCATCTTCGCTGTATTTTTTATTCATGAAAGACCTCTCTATTCGATGCGTCGCCCATCCGGTATTTCAACGGTTCAAGATGCAAACCTGAGACCGGGGAACTACCAGGCAATCGCCAGAATCCTCAGCCCCACAACACCCAAAGCTATCGCCAGTCCCCGAATGATCCATCTCCCCTGGATTTTCTCCGATAAGTGTGCGCCGATTTGGGCTCCTACTAATACACCAATAGCCAAGGCAATCGTTCGATGTACTCCGTGAGCGAAGGTTCCGGTTGCAATGTGAACCAAAGTGGCCGCCAGCGCCATAATAGCTAAAACGAAATGCGAGGTGGCTGTGGCGATGTGGACCGGAAAACCGAGAAAGTAGCTGAGCGCTGGAACGTGAATGATACCCCCGCCGATTCCCAAAAAGCTGGAAACATAGCCGACGACAACGCTGATCGCCATTCCGACAAAATAATTAAAGGAATATTGGTACTCCGTTCCGTGGCTATCGACCAAGTGGCGAGCCACACAGTACTGACTGAAACGCGAAGCTTTACAGCTGGTGACACCTTGACGGGGCCTGCTTGTTAAGAAAATTGCGGCCGCAATCAGCAATATGCCGAAAATGAGATCGAATAGACGTCGCGGAATATAGGACGTATTAAGGGCTCCTATTACAGCCCCTGGTATGGTCGCGCCCGCGAACAATAATCCGGATCGATAGTCGATACGCTTCATCAGCGCATACGCCTCCGAACCGGACAGCGCATTAAAAAAAACTACTGCCAGCGATATGCTTGTCAGCAAGTCTGCACTCTGGTTCGGATACAGCAGGAGTAGCACCGGCATTAATACAAAACCACCGCCGGCACCGATCAGCGTGCCATAGGCTCCGACTGCTATCCCTAATGCGATCAAACCCAGATAGTGCTCAAAACCGGGCATATTCACCAATTCTGTCCTCTTCTGAGTGCAAAAATAAAAGGGCCATTCAATTATGCTTTTTTTTGTTCTTACTAGAGTTTTTTTCGTTGGATAAACATAAAACTTCCATATTATTAACACACGTTAATCTATGCGATGGGCAGCCCATTGACCTCCGCCATTCAATTCAGATTGGAGTTAGTTCAACCATGGGTTGATTGCCTGTTAATCGTGTATTGGGCCTACCATATGCCAAAGTGTCGTTTAAGGTATCGCTGGCCGTCTTTTTTAACGCACTACCCGACTCAATCTACCAGATTTTGTTTGATACCATAGTGGGTCAGTTCGGCATTGCTTTTCATGTTCATCTTCTCGAGAATGCGGGCACGGTAGGTGCTTACCGTTTTTTCGCTGAGAGCAAGCTCCGCGGCAATTTCCTTCACGGTTTTCCCTGAGGCGATCATGCACAACACCTGATACTCACGGTCGGAGAGAACCTCGTGCGGCAATTCAGTCGCGTTTGTCTGAAGTCCGAAGGCCATCTTTTCCGCGAGAGATGGGCTCACATACCTGCCGCCGCGATAAACCTTCCGAATGGCACTGACCAACTGATCCGGGGCGGTCGACTTCATAAGGTAACCCGAAGCGCCAGCCTTCAGCACCCTTATCCCATACTGGTCCTCCGGGTGCATGCTCAAAACCAGGATGGGAAGCTCCGGCTTCTCGACCTTGATCTGTTTCAAGGCGTCGAGCCCCATGAAGCCAGGCATCGTGATGTCCAAAAGAACCACGTCAACCCTTTCCTTTCGGATCAGCTTCAACAGTTCGTGGCCATCACCGGCCTCTGCCGCCACCTCGATGTCTGAAGCGTCGGAAAGGATCTGTTTCAATCCCGCACGGACAATAGGATGGTCGTCTGCGATCACGGTTCTTATCATTTCGGATTATCCTTTCTTGTCGAGTGGAATGATAACGGTCACGGTGGTCCCCTGGTAAGGCCGCCCACTGATGTCAAATTTTCCTTTGAATGCGAGCACTCGTTCCCGCATGCCGATCAGTCCGAAAGCCTTGGGTTCCTCTTTTTCTTTCTCGGTGATGCCTCTGCCGTTGTCCTTAATCTCTAAAACCAATTGATCCCCCACCGCCTGAAGGCGCACATCCACCCGGGTGGCCTTAGCGTGCCGGATGACATTGGTTAGGGTCTCTTGAAAAACCCGAAACAGCGCTGTGGTATGCTCCCTGCTTAGCGTTGTATCTTGGAGATCCACACAGACGGCACACGGCACCCCTGTTCGTTTCTGAAATTCTTCGGACTGCCACTCGATCGCTGCAGAAAGTCCGAGATCGTCGAGGAGGCCTGGTCGCAATTCGCCGGACAGCCGCTGGACGGTTCGAATGGTCGAATCAATTAAACCTTCCATGGAGCGTGTTTTTTCATGCAGGGATTCTTGCTTTGGATCCAGCCTACGGTTCAACCACGCAATATCCATTTTCAAGGCGGTCATCGCCTGGCCCAGTTCATCATGTATTTCGCGGGCCAGCCGGGTTCTCTCCTCCTCGCGCACTGATTCCATGTGCGAGGCAAGGTGGCGCAGTTCCTCCCGGGAACCCCTCAGGTCCTGCTCCGCCTTTTGGCGTTGTGCTTCTCGAATTTCCAATGCCGTCGCCATGTCGTCGAAGGCCCCTGCAAGTTCGTTAAGTTCCCCGGCCCTCCTGGGGATTCCTGTGCGAACGCTCAAATCTCCGACGGTGAGCTTTCGAGTTGTGGCAAGCATGGCTTTCACTTGGCGGAACACGAACAGATCAATCCCGAACCAAGCTGTTAGAAGGATCAGAAATGTCACCGCTCCCAGCAAGATGAGGTTGTGAACCAATAATCGATTGGCTTCTTCAAAGACAACACTCTGGGGAACTCCTAATAAAAGATGGACGTTTTGGCTCCGCAGGTTACTACGCAGAAGGGAAAAGGCATAAAACCACGACTGCCCGTCGGCCCCCGTCAGAGTGAGCATGCCTTTCGAACCGGAGCGGAAGGCCTCGGCAAGGGCGTTTTGGATAACCGCCTGGCCTGCCCAGATATCCGAATTAGGATCATTTGCCAGAACTTTACCGCGTTCGTCCACCTTAGCGACGATTGATCCCTTTTGGTAAATCCTTCTCCATACCCAGGTTGAAGCGGTTAAGCCATTGGATATCCAAAGCGGCAAATACCACCCCGATGAGTTGGCTGTCGTTGCCATCCACCGGATAGGCGAGCAGCACCACCGGCTCTCCGGTGTGGACTCCGATCTGGTAGTCGCTGATGGAAAGATCCCGTGTAGTGACGGCTTGCCTGAACCAGGATTGCCTGCGGGCGTCAAATTCGCCATCGAGAGGGGCGGCGCTGCAAAATAGTTTCCCATCGATGGTAACCGCACCGAGGTTTTTATAGCGCTGGTAACGGCTGAGCAGTTCGAAAAGATAGGCGCTGCATTCTGACGGTGCCGACCAGTGGCCGCTCAGAGTTAGGGCCAGACTGATCAACATCTGTCGGCTACCATCGAGCATCTGCTCTTCCTCCCGCGCAGCGAACTCAGCCATTTCGAGAACATTCCGCTCAATTGCCACCACACTCAGACGTTTCTCCTCGGAGGAAACGTAAAAAATGAGGCTAGCCATGGGTATGACGGCCATAAGGACCAACGCAATCAAACGGTAGCGTAAATGTCCAAAGGAGAAATATTTCACAAAAACGCCTCAATTTTCACGGCGGCATGGTCATAGAATGCGAGAGTGTGTCTTTGCCAAGGGGCTTCAGATAGAATTACGGTTACTTGTCTGTGTCTTGGCTCCTGCCGAATAGTCTTCTGACTTTTTCTTTCCAGCAGGCATAGCCAAAGGCGACCTTGCGAAAAAAGGTCTTCGCCGGCTCCTTGGGGTTGGTGATGACGGTGTTCTCCTCTTGCTGCTCCAATATTTTTTCCATCGGGCTTCTGTAGATCGTCATGATGAAGCACTCCTCGACATTCGGGCGTCGTTGCTGAAATTCGTCAACCGCTTTTTAAATAAATGCACCTGCGCGAAGCGCTCAACGGTCATCCCGCAGCCGCCTCTTTCGCTTTGCGCAGCCCGCTTTTTTCAAGAGACTCCACCGCTTTTTCGATGGTCTGCCGGATTTCCTTCAACTTGAACGGCTTGGCGATGAAGTCAAAAGCGCCTTTGGTCAACGACTCCCGGGCCAGCTCCAGAGTGGCGTAGCCGGTGATCATGATGACCTTGGTGCGCCGCGATTTCTGAAACACTTTCTGCATCACCTGGATGCCGTCGATCTCGCCCATGCGGATGTCGCTGATCACAATGTCGAAATCCTTTTCCTCCAAGCGGCTCAAGGCTGCCGACGGTTCGACGAAAGCCTCCACCCGATGGCCGTCTTTTCTAATGAAAGCCTTCAGACGCTCGCCCACGATCGGCTCATCGTCCACAATGAGAATATCGCACTGATAGCTCATAATTTCCCCCATGGCAGCGGGCCTGTTGGTTTTCGCGGCCGCTGCAACCGTTAAAAAAAACGTTACGCCGCCCGGGCCGGCTCGGTCGCCACTAGGCCCGGCTGGCGGGTCACCAGCAGCGTCTTCTGGATTTGGCGTCGCTGGCGGTAGGCGCGAACGACCTGCAGGAGGATCACCAGCGCCCCGCAGATGCCGCTGGCGAACAGAAAGACTTTGCTGGTCATATTGAAGTAAACGTCCCAACCGGCATCCATGTCCATATAGCCGAGCTGCCGGAGATAGACCGGAATCGCGATGACTCGGCTGAACACGCACAGAAGAATGATCAGACTGGTGACCATGCGGATGTACTTCTCGTTGACCACCTTGACCCCGTACACACCGAGGTGGATGCCTACCAGGGACCCCAGGTAAAGGAGCATGGTCAGGCGCAGGTCCACGAAGCCCAGGTACGCGTAACTCAAAGCGCCGTAGCCGCCCATGAACACCGCCAGGAAAAGCTCCGTGCCCGTGGCCACGGCCGTGGGTACGCCGAAGACGTAAATCATGGCCGGCACGCCGATGAAGCCGCCCACGCCGATCGTCCCGGCCAGGTAGCCGGTGGCGGTGCCCACGACCATCAACACCCAGAGGCTGACCTTGGTGTCGGCCACGCCGAAGTGAATGACCGGGGGCAGGTTCAGGCGGGAAAGGTATTCGGCGATTTTCATGGACGGCCCGGCCCCGGCCTCCCCGTTCCCCTTGGATTTGACGATGTCCCTGAGCATGGAGACGGCGACGGCGGACAGAATAAGGGCAAACACCAGACTGATGTAAAGGTTGGCGCCGGCGCCTTTATCGGCACCGTGGCCGTCGCCCCCGCCCTTGAACAGGAGACTGTTGATCCAGACGGCAATTTGAACTCCGACCAGCGCCGTGCCGAGCATGAAGGCAGCCAATTTTTTATCCACGTTTCCGGCGGCTGCGTGCTTCTTGGACCCGACCAACGCTTTCCCGAATTTGTGGGTGATGTTGCTGGCGACGGCGATGACGCCGTCCACCCCCAGGTTCATCATGCCGGGCGTCATGAAAAAGGCGCCCCCGCTGCCGATGAACCCGCTCAAGATGCCGCCGATGAAACCCAGCAAAACCACCTGCAGCGCCGAGGACAGAGTGATGTCGATGAAATTTCCAAACAACAGCTCTTGCATGGCTTCCTCCCGGCCGTTTTTAACCGTTTAATCCACATTGATGAACTTCAAGGCCAGCCCCGACACGATGCCGTACGCATATGCGAGCAAGGGGCTGAAAAGGGTCACCACCACCGCCGCCACCACTTTGAAATTTTGGTGAACCGGACCGCCCAGAAAATCCAGAACCGGCTTCTGGTTGGTAAAAACCAGTGCGTAGATCAAAATGATCAAGGCCAGGTATCCCAGCAGGGTGGCGGCCTGGCGTTTACCGAAGAGAAATCGCGACTTGAGCTCATCGGCGGTGATCACCGGCGCCTTGAGACGGTCCCGGATGTTCAAGGCCAGTTCCCGGGTCTGGCGCGTGCGGGCCGAATGCCCCTTGGACATAAACATGTCGCCGATGACGACCAAGGTGTAGCGGCCGCTACCTTGAACCCGCTCCAGGATCTGGTCATAACCGCCACAAACGGTGTGCCGCCCGCCGAAGCGGCCCAAATCGACCAGCTCTTCTTCGGTCCGGCCCAGTCCGCCGTCGTCCGTGGCGGTTTGCGGGTCATCATCCTGAACGCCGCCGTCATCGGCGAGCGCGCAGTCTTGGCGGCCATAGCCGTAGTCCGATTCGCCGCCCAAGCCTTCCGCGCCGGCCGGCGCCTCTCCCGGCGGAATGAGACGCATCAACTCCACCGCCGCCCCCCAGCGCTGGGCCAGTCGGATGATCTGGCCGAAATTCTCCGACGCCGGCTCGAATCGTTCCTGCACCCACAGGATGTTCGTCTCGGCCATGGTGCATTGGATCTCCCGGCAGCCGGGCAGCTCGGCCAGCACCTGGGGGATGAATCGGCTGGCCGGGTCCTGCTCCGGCGGGTAGGTGACCGTGATCACCCCGTTGTCGGCACGGACCTGGAGATCGGCCTGAAGCGTGCGTTCATCCAATGCCAGGCGCAGCTTGGCCTGCGCGGAGAGGTTGAGGTCGTTCAGCAGCTTCAGGCTGGCCGGGGTGGCCTGGAAATCCGGCAGCTCCGCCGTGGCGCAGAGGATCCCGGCGGCGTTGGAAAGCCCCATGTTCTCCAGGTTGAAAAACAGGTCGAAGTGGTTGGGGTCGCGGCCGTCCACCCGGTGAATGAAACGGATCCATTTGCCGACATCTTCATCCAGCTGAGCCAGATAGGTTTCGGCTTTGTCCGCCGTCAGGCTCAAGGCCTGGGACGTGCGTTTGACCCGAGTCTCCTGCGGCGCCGTCAGCCCCACCCGCAGCCGGTGACTGACCCCCGGCAACAGCAGGTGCCCGGCCCGGCCATGATAAATGAGGTTACCTTTCAGGGCTTTTTCGCACAGCGTCGCGGTCAGGAACGCGAGATACAGCTCCTTTTCGCGTACCAGTTTTTCCGACAGGCCCGGCGTTTTAATCATGGCCACTTCCAGCCGGCCCATCTTGATGCCCAGTTTGCGCGCCTCATCGACCAACTCCTCCCGGCTCAGCACCGGCCAACCTGTTTTGCGGGCCAAAACCTGGGCCAGTTCCTCCCGTCCGCTCTGGTACATGCTTGAGATCATTACAATCGTCATCTTGCTCCATCCTCTTGTTTCAGGTAGCTGATGTGGTCCTTTCCCTTGACTTGGATGATCTGGCTCGGAATCAGAGGCTTGATCTGCAACACCAGGCGGTTGCCGGCCCCATCGTCATCGCTGAAAACGAGCACATCAATCCCCTCCTTCCGGACCAGCCCCACAATCTCCTCTTCCAAAAGCCTGTGGCTGATGTGATGCGACACCACCAAACCTGCCTGGCGCGCGCTATTGATCAGATCCATCAAGGCTTCGTCCATCCACATTGAAAGCGGATCATCCGAACCAGAACCAGCGGATTGCTGAAGGATATACACGTGAGCATGAAGCCTTTCGGCCAACGACATGGCATAATGAACACCCTTTAGGTCTTTTGCGGACGGTGCTAAAGGAACCAGAATTTTTTTGGGCGACATTACCGGTATTCTCCATGGAACAAAGAACCGTTTATTAATCGGCGCTCTTCAATTTCCGCGCCATGATAAGATTTGTTAATGATATCAGATAATAATTTGAAACTGGCGCTTCAGCCACCTCATTTTTGTTTCGAATTGAAACAGCAATGCGCATGCACGTGAGTAGAATCAGCTAATAAATAAATAAATTCAGATAGCTAAGTTGTTTGTTTCAATTCGGAACAAAAAGATGACGAGTGGATGTGCGGGATCTGATGAGAGGGGCACTATGGAGCAGGGGGCATTCGGGAGCTTATTCCAAACCGTGCTGCTTCATTTTTCGCCAGAGAGTGGTCCGGGGCAGGCCGAGGATTTCGGCGGCAAGGCTCTTGCGGTAATTGGTTTTAACCAGGACTTCCTGGATGTATTTTCGTTCCATTTCTTCGAGGGTCAGTTTCGGCGCAGCTTCGAAGCTTCGCATGGAAAGCTCCCTGAGGTCGGAGGGAAGATCGCGGGCCGAAATTTCAGGTTCGTCCGAGAGGGCCACGGCGCGCTCGATGATGTTTTCCAGTTCGCGGACGTTGCCTGGAAATGGGTAGCGGGAGAGGATGTCCAGCACCTCCGAGGACACGCCTTTCACCTCCTTGCCGAAGGCGCGGCTGTATTTGTCGAGGAAGCAGCGAATCAGAAGGGGGATGTCGTCCGGCCGAGCCCGCAGCGGCGGCAGCGGGATCGTAACGACATTGAGCCGGTAGTAGAGATCTTCCCGAAAGGCGTGGGCCTTGACCATTTCCTTGAGGTCCTGGTTGCTGGCCGCAATCAAGCGCACATCGATCGGCAACGGCTTGACTCCCCCGACCCGCAGCAGCGTGCGCTCCTCGACGAAGCGCAGCAGCTTGACCTGCATGGTGGCCGGCATCTCGCCGATCTCGTCCAGGAAGATCGTGCCCCGGTGAGCGGCTTCCAGCAGGCCGATCTTTGTTTCGGTGGCGCCGGTGAAGGCTCCCTTTTCGTGGCCGAACAATTCGTTGGTGATCAGCTCCTCGGTGAACCCCCCGCAGTTAAAGGAGACATAGGGCTGCTGCCTCCTGCCGCTGCGCTGATGAAGGGCCCGGGCGATCATCTCTTTGCCCGTTCCGCTTTCGCCCTGGATCAGCACGTTGCTGTCCAAGGGCGCCACCTTTTCGATCAGCTGGAAAACATGGAGCATGGCCCTGCTGTTGCCGATGATTTCCGGCGGGCGGTTCTGGGAGAACAGGGCTTCCTTGAGGGCCTCTTTTTCCCGGACCAGGGTCACTTTCTCCAGCGCGCGTTTGACCAGGAGCCTGAGATCGGCCATTTTGACGGGCTTGGTCACGTAGTGGAAGGCCCCGGCCCGGATGGCTTCGATGGCCGAGTCGACGGAGCTGTGAGCGGTGATCAGAATGACTTCGCAGTGGGGCAGCCGCCTGCGGGCCGAGTGCAGTACATCCAGGCCGCTCATGGACGGCAGGCGCAGATCGCACAGGAGGAGATCGAAGCCTGCCTGCTCCAACCGCTGCAGGGCGGACTCGCCGTCCAGGAAGGTTTCGACCTCGTAACCAGGCTCCTTGGACAGACCGCGCTTGATCTCCCGGCCGATGATCGGTTCGTCGTCGATGACAGCGATCCGGAAGCGCTCCATCGCCTCAGCCCTCTTCGATCGCGTGGCCGGCCAGCGGCAGAAAGATGGAAAAGCAGGCCCCCTGGCCCAGCCGGCTGTTGACCTCCATCCGGCCGCCGTTTTTCTTGATGATGTTGTAGCTGACGGACAGCCCGAGCCCCGTTCCGACACCGACCTTCTTGGTGGTAAAGAAAGGGTCGAAGACCTGGTTGAGGTGCTCCGGCGCAATTCCGGGGCCGGTGTCGCTGATGTCGATGCGAACCTCAGCGGGTGTTTCCGCGGAGCGGATCACCACCTTCAGCTCGCCGCCGTTTTCCATGGCCTGGATGCTGTTCATGAACAAGTTGAGCAGCACCTGCTGCAATCCACTTTTATCCAAGTAAAGCGGGGGAAAATCGGCGTTCACTTCCTTGATGAATCGGATGTGATGCAGGTCCAATTCGTTTTTGACCAGACGAAAGGTCTTGTCCACGACCTCCTCCAAGCCGGCTTCCTCCATCCGCGGGTGACTGGCCCGCGAAAACTCCAGCAGGTTCTTGACGATTTCGCTGGCGCGGTCGGCCTGGTCCATGGCTTCCTGGTAAAGTCGGCGGCGTTCGGCGTCGTCCATGGTTTTTTCGTCTTCGAGCAGGGACTCCAGAATGAGAGAAATGTTGTTGATGGGGTTGTTGATTTCGTGGGCAATCCCGGCCGTCAACGTGCCGATGGAGGCGATCTTGCGGGATTGAACCAGCTGCTCCCGGCGTTTCTCCAACTCCCCCACCATGCGGTTGATGGCGGCCACCAGGTGGTGGATCTCGTTCTTGTCGTCACCGTAGGGCGTAATGCGCTCGAACGCCCCTTGGGCCACGGCTTCGGCTTCGCGCGTGATGCGTGCCAGCGGCCGGATCACTTTTTCGCCGATGAAAAAGATGACGAACCCCAGGAGCACCACCAGCAGCAGCAGGCTGATCAGGGGCAAGGGAATCATCTGCTGCAGCAGGCCATGGATGGCGCGCCGTTCCACCGCCACCAGCTGGTCCGCCAGCGTCAGCAGGTTTTGGCCGACGCCGCGGACGAGGGATTGCAGTTCGGCACACCCGTCGGCTTCACACGGACTCTGATGAAGTCTTGACATCAGCGCCGTGTACTCCTGAACATACTTTCCGAACAAGTTGAAGTTGTCCTGGCCGATGGCTTCAACCAAGGTGTCTTTTTCACGCTGCAGGGTCAGGGTCAGTTGGTTGGTGAAGGTGACGTTCTCCTCGTAGCTGAAATTCTGGCGATAGAGGAAATAGTTCTTTTCATAGCGCCGCATCTCCAGGATGTTGCTGTTGAGCCCTTCGGCCAGCTCGAAAAACTGCATGGAGCGCGACAGCCGGCTGAAGTTGCTGTAGTTGAGGGCGATGAGCGCGGCCATGAAGGCAAAGCAGACCAAGAAGGACATCATGATTTGCGAGCGCAGCGTTTGGGGGAGATATTTCATGCCACTCATAGTAGCATCTGTAATATGGTTGTAAACTTAAATTTTGGGGCTGCTATGGCGGCCAATTCCACAGATGGAACCCTAACCCAGAAATGCCACTCGCTTTAGCTTTCAAGGAACTCAAAAAAAAGTTGCAATAGACTAATCGTTTTTATCAATTTAGGGTAACTTACAGTGCCTGCTATCTCCCTGATAACAATTACACAAACTTCACGATAAGAAATTCTCTCCCTGTTTATTCCATAGACCTAAAACGCCTCTTTAGAGCTCAGTTTGTCAGATAAACACCTACACTTAAATCAGGTAGCCACCGACAGCGGCCTGTCGAGGTAGTGATTAATTAGAGCAAAGAGCGGAGTCCGAGAAAGGGGCAATGATCGAACTATTTTAGGTAGAGAGGGTGGCCTCTTTTAACGTGAAACGGAATGCTACCCATGGGAATGCTAACATTGTCATTACCAATAAAAAAAGCTGCAATAACAACCCCCCTGTCCTCTAAATTTATTCTGATCGCTTGGACCAGGGCTTGTAGGATAAATCCTGAAAGGAGCACACCATGACCGAGGTCATTTTGATGGCACATGTATTGTTTGGAATGCTGTGCATTATCGCTGCCGTTTGGCTCTTCGTCGACGTACTGAACGCAAACGAAGGAAACCAGACCCGGATTAAAACTATGAGTATTGCAGTTGCCGTCCTTATGTGGCTGGCCTATTTAATTGGGGGCTACTGGTACCTCGTTTTCTACGCTGCCGATAAGGCTGTGATTTTGAAAGGTCCATGGCCATTCGCTCACAAATTTTTTATGGAAATGAAAGAGCACGTGGTGATCATGCTGCTTCTACTGACTACATTTTTGCCGATTGCCGCATCAAACAACTTGGGGAGGAATAAGGCCGCACGGAAACTCATGCTGTGGGTAGTAGGGCTGGTCGTGCTGATCGGAGTGGCGATGGACGGTTCCGGAGCAATCATAAGCATTGGTACGAAAGTCGGTTTAATGAAAGGTTAGCGAAAAGGATATAGATAAATGGAAACTATCAATAAATACACCGCATCTTTTGGAGCATCATTGGCCATAACCAGCATTCTGAGTGCGGTGCTGGTGGTTATTAAGGAATTAAGTGAAGACAAAATCCTTGCGTTTATGAAAAATCTTACTGGTCACCATTGGGCCACCCACGGTTTGTTTATTGTTCTGGCATTTGTCCTAATCGGATTTGGCCTTGCAAAATCAAATAATGGGCAAGGGTTGAATATAGCGCCAGAGCGTTTAATCACGTTTATAGTGTGTGCCGTCGTGCTCAGCGGGCTGATCATCGCAGGATTTTATCTGCTCGCGGGTTGAAAAACCAGATAGGGGCAATGGCCAAAGAGCTTCCTCCACGCAACATATCTAATCGGCTTTACGGGAGACTCGTTAAGGCCGAGTTAAAAACAAACAGTTTTATTATGTCGATCATTACGATTTCACACGGTTCGTATTCGCATGGCAAGGAGGTGGCCGAAAAGGTGGCCAACCGCATAGGCTACGACTGTATGTCCCGGGAGATTCTTCTGGACGCATCCGAGAACTTCAACACGTCCGAACTTATGCTATCGCGTGCTATTCACGATGCACCCTCGCTGTTGGATCGTTTTTCCGGCGGCAAGGAACGTTACGTGACATATGTGAAAGCCGCTTTGCTGAAGCTTCTCCGAAAGGACAATGTCGTCTACCATGGGCTGGCCGGCCACTTCTTTGTGCAGGGCGTTGCTCACGCGCTAAAGGTCCGGATTACGGTGGACATGCTGGACCGGGTGCGGCAGGCAATGACGGGCAAAAACATCACCGAACGGGAGGCTATTCAACTGCTCCGAGAGGACGACAAACAGCGGCGGCGCTGGAGCCTCTGGCTCTATGGGCATGACACGATCGACCCCCAACTCTACGATATAGTTCTGCACTTAAAGCGCCTCACCACGGATGATGCAGCCGATATTATCTGTCGTACTGTCAAATCCGATGGGTTCCGCACGAGCCCCAATTCTCAACAACAGATACTCGATATAGCACTGGCCGCCGAAGTCAGGGCGGTCTTGGTGGAAACGGTACCCGATGTTTATGTTCGCGCAGATCACGGAAATCTATGTATACAAGCGAAAGTAAACTCCCTGGCTCAAGAGGATTTTCAAGCTGACCTAACAGAGAGAGTTTCTCAGGTTTCTGGGGTCGGAAGAGTTGCTGTCTCTTTGGATCCAATTGGCATTTTTAATGGATAAGAGAGTTTACATCACCTTCTAACGCAATTTGGCTGTTGCAGTAATTTAATCTTGAAAACTTAGACGCTAACTTAGCGTCCAACAAAAAAATGGAAACGAACCAACTTGAACCCGGGGAGCCCACTTGTCAGTTGTGCGAGAAATCTGCACCCCAGCTTCTGCCGGCTGCTTTCGTTCGGGCCCCAATCGTCGAGGAGATCAAAAAACAGCACTCGGACTGGAAGCTGGAAGGTTACATCTGCCAAGCGGACCTGAACCGATTTCGTTTTGAGTACATCCAGGATCTTTTGGAGTCCGAAAAAGGGGAGTTAACCTCTTTGGACCAGGATGTGCTTGAAAGCCTCAAGCGCCACGAAATACTGGCCACCAACACCGACGCCGAATACGAGAAGGATTTGACCTCAGGAGATCGTCTGTCTGACCGGATGGCGGATTTCGGTGGCAGTTGGACCTTTATCACGATCTTTGGTGTTGTTCTTCTCGGCTGGATCGTACTCAACTCGATAGTGTTGGCTGCCAGACCCTTTGATCCCTATCCTTTCATTTTATTGAACCTGATTTTGTCCTGCCTTGCGGCAATCCAGGCCCCTGTCATCTTGATGAGCCAAAACCGTCAGGAGGCTAAAGACCGCCTCCGGTCGCAGCACGACTATCAAATCAACCTCAAGGCGGAGCTAGAGATTCGCCATCTTCATGAAAAATTGGATCACTTGCTGTCGCGTCAATGGGAGCGTTTGGTATCCATCCAGCAGGTCCAGTTGGACGTTCTCTCAGAGCTAAGCCGTATCCGCGATGCAGGTTCGAATTCGTAGGCAAGAATTTAAAACGCAACCAATGTGAGAGAAGGTGTATAGAATCGCCTCCAACTTACTTAAACAGCCGGTAGTGCTCGTTATAGCCATCGTATCGGCATGCGTGGTTTCTTGCGCGGAAGTGCCGATCACGCATCGAAAAAGCCTGCACTTGGTGCCGGATTCGGAATTGTTGTCGCTCAGCTACCAGCAGTACGGTCAGGTTCTGAATCGTAGCCGGCTTTCCGCCGATACCGAAGAAGTCCAGATGGTCCGTCGAGTTGGAAACCGAATCGCACGAAGCGCCGAGGCGTTTCTGCGTGATGCCGGACAGGGGGATAGTCTTAAGAACTACACTTGGCAGTTTAATCTGATCGATGACGAAAAAACCATCAATGCGTGGGTGATGCCGGGTGGGCGCGCAGCTGTATATTCAGGCATTCTCCGGTATACTCAAAATGAAAACGGATTGGCGGTGGTGCTTGGCCATGAAGTAGGGCACGCCATCGCAGGACACGGCAACGAGCGCATGAGCGAGGCGCTGGTGGTTGAGCTAGGTGGCACAGCGTTGGCAGTGGCTCTTTCTCAAAGGCCGCAACAGACCCGAAACATGTTCATGACCGCATACGGGGCTGGGGCTAATCTGGGATTTTTACTCCCTTATAGTCGACTGGAAGAAAGCGAGGCGGATCGGATCGGGCTGGTACTCATGGCACGGGCTGGTTACGACCCTCGGCAGGCTTTACCTTTCTGGGAACGAATGAAGCGGCAGGAAGGGGGGTCGCACATACCGGAACTGCTCTCAACCCACCCGGCACCTGACTCCCGAATTGAGAATATAAAGAAATATATTCCAGATGCCCTGAAATATTTTTCTCCTTCGACGAGCTGATTTCGATGCGTTTTCATTTCCCAAATAGCCTGAGGCCTTGATAAGCAAGGCGGACCATTGGGATGCTTCAAGCAGCGATAAAACTTAAGACCCATGAATGTAAAAACTCCAAATCTTCTGAAGCGTGGAGATGCGGGAACCATTGCCGCGGCCAATGAGGTGCTTTCCGGCGAAACCCACAGCAAAGGGATCGCCCGTTTGTGGCCGTTTCTGGGGCCGGCCTTCATCGCCAGCATTGCTTATGTGGACCCGGGAAACTTTGCTACCAATATCCAGGGCGGAGCCAAGTTTGGCTACACCCTGCTGTGGGTGGTGGTCTGCAGCAACTTGATGGCGATGTTTATCCAGTCGCTCTCTGCGAAACTCGGCATCGCCACCGGCCGCAACCTTGCAGAGCTCTGCCGGCTCCAATTTCCTCGACCGCTGGTGTGGGTGATGTGGGTGCTGATGGAGCTGGTAGCTATGGCCACGGACCTCGCTGAGTTTCTCGGAGCGGCGTTGGGATTCAACCTGCTGTTCGGCATTCCTCTCTGGGCAGCCGGCCTGGTTACGGCAGTGACGACCTTTTTTATTTTGAGTTTGCAGGTTCATGGATTTCGGCAATTGGAGTCAGTGATCACCTCCATGCTGGGAGTGATCGCGCTGTGCTACGTCGTCGAGACGATCCTTGATCATCCGAATTGGGGCGACGTGGCATTTCATGCCGTGGTTCCTGATTTTAAAGGCGCAGAGAGCGTGCTTCTGGCCTGCGGCATCCTTGGTGCCACCGTAATGCCCCATGTCATTTTCCTGCATTCTTCGCTCACTCAGGATCGGATCGTGGTGGACAGCGCGGTCCAGCGGCGGCGGTTGTTCCGCTTCGAACTGATGGACGTTTGCGTTGCCATGGGTGTCGCCGGCTTCGTCAATGCCGCTATGCTGATCATGGCGGCTGCGACGTTCCATAACGCCGGGCTTGGTCACGTTGCAACAATCGAAGAGGCCCACATCACCCTCGATCCTCTGCTCGGGCCGGCGGCACGCTGGGTCTTTGCGATTTCTCTGTTGACTTCGGGGCTTTCCTCCTCGGCGGTGGGGACCATGGCCGGGCAGGTGATCATGCAGGGATTTTTGGAGCGGCACATCCCCGTCTGGCTGAGGCGGCTGGTAACGATCCTGCCGTCACTGGTGGTGATTTTCCTTGGCCTTGACCCCACACGCACTCTCGTGATTAGTCAGGTCATATTGAGCTTCGGGCTGCCGTTTGCGGTCCTTCCCCTCGCAATGTTCACCCGGCAGCGAAATCTCATGGGGGATCTCGTCAATACTCGCTCCACCATCGCCGCCAGCTGGGGGGTGACTGCTTTGATCGTCGCTCTGAATATATACTTGCTTTATCAAACCCTCTTGGGGGTGAATGATGTTTAAACACATTCTTTTACCGCTTGACGGTTCAGGGTTAGCGGAGGCGACCCTACCGGTGGCCAAATACCTGGCTTACGTTCTGAAAGCCAGGATCACTCTGATCCATGTCATCGAAAAAGATGCAGTTGGCACCATCCACGGGGAACGGCATCTAACAGGGCACGAGGAAGCGGAAGCTTACCTGGAGCAGATTCGGCAGCGGGAGTTTCCAGCAGAGAGCTCGGTAGCGCTGCACGTGCATAAATCGGCCGTGAAAAATGTGGCCAAAAGCATCGTCGAGCATCAGGGCGAACTAACTCCAGATCTGATAGTGCTGTGCAGCCACGGCTGGGGAGGCGTCCGGGATTTGCTCTTCGGCAGCATCGCCCAGCAGGTCATCAATGCCGGCCGGGTACCGGTTCTGCTCGTGCGGCCGATTTCGGCAACTGGCCGCAATAATTTCGAATGTCGCAGCATTCTATCGCCGACGGACGGACTCCCCAACCACGAGGAAGGCCTGTTCGTTGCGGCGCATCTGGCGGGTGCCATACCTTGCAAGCTGAATCTGGTCGCCGTGGCGCCAACCATGAGAACCTTGGCTGGGCGGCAGGCGGCCAACAGGCGGTTAATCCCGGGTACCATGCGCACCCTACTCGAAATGGGCGAGGACCAGCTAAGAACCTACATAGAAAGAATGGCCAAACGTTTCCAGGATAAAGGAGTGTCGGTCAATGCTCTGGTCTGCCGGGGGGAGCCAGCGGAAAGGATCGCGAGCCAAGCCGAAACTAGTCACGCAGATCTCATAGTTTTTGGCACTCACGGCAAGGCAGGCACGGAGGCATTCTGGGCTCACAGCGTCGGGGCCCGGGTGCTTGCTCAGACCTCACAGCCTGCGCTGTTAGTGCGGGTTAGGTGACTATCTCGCATCGTCTTGCGGCATACGTTAAAGCTCCACTTAAGCTTAACCCTGGTTTTGTGCCATCACGGCAGGAGAAGTCTGATGCTATGGCTTTAGGTAAACAAAGCTAAAACTGCGTCCATTTGGTCCTCGATTTGGTGTTGCCTTTCTAATGGTAGCGACTTCAACATTTCGGGTCTTTTGATAAATTCATCCACAAACTCTATAAGTTCAGGTGTAATTCCGGCAATTTGATAAAATTCCGCCTTTGTTGTCGGTTCATTTGTCGCCTTTCTCCAAACCCTATCGTATGTAGCCATGTGAGTACCCTCTTGGAAATTTATGTTAGCGCGGGATCTTCCTTGGCAATTGACGGGTGCCAGATAACATCAAACGAAAATGCTCTACAGGTCATCCGCCAACATGCGATTGAGCGCTGGGCGGATCGATCAGATTCCGATTGGAAAGGACCTGAATTGAATTGATGTGATCGAAAGAGAGGGTGTCCGCACCAATTTCTACATTTCCGCTTACCGCAACGGTGTCACCCACATATTTCGAGAGATCCTTGTTCAGCACGAGATACTCGCCGCTGTTAGCACTGATTGCGTAACCCACCCCGTTGTCGATCACCGCGCCTACGATTTCTTCCTCCATGGCCATAGCCGCCGGCACCGATATGATCAAAATTAGAACGACGGCCACCACACACACTTTAAACTTGTTCAGATCAAATTTCATTTTTTTTGCCCTCCTTCACCAAGATTGAGAATCAATCGACTTGAACACCTAATCGCCAAGTCGGCTTCAATCTAACCTCTCTCCGAATGCAACGCCATCGGTGTGCGTCCGATTTGCTTGTAAGGATGTAACCAATTCTTTTGTACGTAAAAATCTTACAAGACGGATACAGTTTTGCAGAAGCGGCATGGCGGAGCGAACGTTATTGATCTAAGAGGACGAGATCGGAGGACCTACGGTACCGGCCTGATCGTTTCTTGAGGTCGTCTGGTCAGATTTCTCGGTCCAGCCTGTGGAGGACAAACACGACCAAAACCGACCCGCCAAGCATCCATAAAGGACCGAAAAGCCACAGCCCCAATGGGATCGAAAGATAAAATCCCCGCATTCCCAACGTGTAATGCAATGCGCCGTGGTTCAAAATCAAGGCAACCGATTCAACACTACTCGATGGCTCAAGGTCTTGAGGCACGTTTATCAAAAGGCTGGCATGGTTGTAGTATCGAATGGACAAAGTGAAATTGAAAAACGCGTAAAAGAAAAGTGCTGAAAGGACGAACAACTTGATGATCCACAAGGTTTCGCTGGGATGGCCGAAGACATTCAACGCATGGGTTGCGCTGGAGGTAATTTCCGTACGAAATGCCGATGCTACCAGCCCCAAGCTGATCAGGATAGCGGTGGAAGCCAGAAAAGTTGAAGCCATCACCCAGTTGCGAAAGGTCTGGACGGCCAGGATATCCCTCTTTTTATCAACGATGCTTTGCACCCAGACGCGCCTGGCATGATTGGTCAAACCGATAGCGGTTGTCAGGGGATTGTCCCGCACCTGCCGATAGAGCTGAAAATGATAGATAAATAGCAGTCCAAGAGAAACCAGGGTAAATCCGATTTCCGTAAACTCTGGCTGCAGCAACATTCGTTGCCTCCTTCCAAAAGCTTCTCGTGTTTATCCTATCAACAGTATGAATTCGACACCCCATTAGGAAGCCTGATCACGCTGTTTTTAACATATTTTAATTCAGAATTGAACCATCCTTAACTTCGATAGGCGAGGGTTTTTCGTATGATCGGCTGCAATGTAGGACGCAAACCGTCAAGGCTGTGCGCAGGAAACCTACACCAAAATCAGCACCCTGCCGATACCATCGCAACTCTTAATAACTTACTATTCCGAGAGAGGAGGGGTCGTCTCTTAATATGGTTAATTTCCACAAACAGCCGGTCTGGGCTTATCATGATAAAAGGAATCCTATGGGAAAGTTGATTACACCGTTGAGCAAGATCAGACGATTAGAGATTTTTTACATGGCGACGATCGGGGTTTTAATGATAATGGTCGTATCCACACCTTTTTTCGTCCGTCGATGGATTGCGGAAACGAATCGCCTGCTTGGCGAACAGGAGGTGATGGAGACACTGCTGATCGCGGTCCTGCTGAGCCTGGCCTACACACTATCCCGCATATATAAAGCGCTCATCAAAACCCACCGGGAGGAAATTCAGCGCCTTGCCATGACCAACACCACCCTGCAGTGTCGCCTGACGGAGGCCTTCCAATATATCGGAAATGTCAATGTTCAGCTTCAGGAAATCCGGTCCGTATTCTCACTCCTGAACCGACTGCCGCAAAGCCGGAAGGATTTTAAAAATCTTCTGCGAGTGTTTGCGCAAAAGGCGCTGACCATCGCTAACACCGATTGGGTAGCAGTCCGCATCATTGATCGCCAGTCCTTTCGAACGGTAATCGAGCATCTGGAATCCCGCAGAAAAGAGTTAGCCCTTAACCCTCACATCGGGAACAAATCCATAGTCGAAGGGGAATCGATCGCCGGTCTGGCCCTTATCCGGTGCGAAAATGAAAACTTGGATATCGCTGTTGCATGCATTTTCCCGCGGAGCGAGTTGAGCTGGGAAGAAAAAATCTTGTTGGAGGCCGTTGCCGGCGAAATCGAGTTGTTTTTTATTGCCTTTGCGTCCAGGCATCCTCATGGAATAGACCCGACGATGGCTTGCCTCCCCCATCAGGCTAAAACATCTGGCCGTTTGGTGGCCATAGGTAGTGCAAATCTAACCTAACCCGTCGAATCACCTGATGTTTTGCCATTCGTGCTACCGCCTCCCCGGGACTATCATCCCGGCCATCCCATACTCTGAATTTCAGGTTTGAACGGCTAATGGGTGCCCAAATGGTTAACCGGGTACCAGTGCTAGTTGGGCTTTATCAAAAGCGATTTTCATCTGGTACTCCTTGACAGGCAGCAAGCTCCACCTATCCGGGCCTTGAAGATCCAGCACGTGGTCGTGATACTCCAAGATACTGCTGCGATGGCCGACGCTGATGTAGTGAATGCCAAGATCTCTTAATTTTCGATAGAGGTTAGCCTCATTTTGGATATCCAGGGCGCTTGTGGCTTCATCGAGAACCGCAAACCCGGGCTTGTTTAGCAGCAACCGCGCAAACGCAAGTCGTTGCTGTTCCCCCAAAGATAGAACGTCTGCCCAGTCCAGGTCAGCATCGAATCCTCCGACTCGTTCGGGCAGATCTTCGAGGTGCACAGTTTTGAGAACTTTTTCTAATTCCACATCGGGAATATTTCCATCAAGTCGTGGATAAAGCAACTGGTCCCTCAGGGATCCCAGAAGCATGTAGGGTTTCTGCGGAAGAAAAAATATTTGAGACAGCAGCGGTCGCCTCACGATCCCCGAACCTTGCGTCCATAGACCTGCGATAGCCCGGAGCAGGGAGCTTTTTCCAATTCCGCTCTGGCCAACGACGACCAAGTTGTTGTTTTTTTCCAGTTCCATCGTCAAATCACTAATCAAGGTGCGCGTTCCGTCCGGGGTAAGCAGAGTCATCCGGGTCATGGCAAACTGGTCGGCGTCCAGGCTTTCGATGCCCGGGACAACCGCCCGCTCGGGGCTTATGGCATCAGCAAAAGTCGAGAGCCGGTCCACGCCTGCAGCAAAGTTGGTGATCTGTTCGATCTGGGAGACGATAAGTGACAGCGCAGCGTAAACCTGGGCGAAGGCGAAATTGGCCTGCACCATGTCTCCATATTCAATTTGGCCGCCAAAATATTGAGGGAATAGAACCAGAAAAGGCAGGACGACAGGCAGATAGCTGTAAGCTGTCGTGAAAAATGACAGGTTCCGCTGCCAGCCGATGAGAAGACTGAAGTTCCTCAAAACGCTTCGGAAGCGGCTGGATATACGGGCAACTTCAGGTTTCTCCCCTTGGTAGAAGGCGATCGATTCAGCGTTATCGCGTGCATGTACAAGGCTGTATCGGAAATCCGCCTCATACCGCAGTTGATTAAAATTAAGCCCCACCAAACGACGGCCTATCAAAACGGTAAGGGCTGTGCCCGTCAAAGAGTAGCCGAGCACCACACAGACCAGCAGAATCGATTTGGACCATAGAATCCCGGTAAAAGAAACGAGGTCCATGAAGGATCCGAGAATAACGAGGAGAAATGTAAGGGAGGTTCGGGTAAACGAACGGATGTCCTCCATAATGCGCTGATCAGGGTTATCAATTTGGGAGGCGGCCTCTATTTCATAGTATCTGCGGTTTTTGAAATAGTTGCTCAAAAAAGATCCGGTCATCCATTCCCGCCATCGCATACCCAGATAATTCTGGCCGTAACTGTAAAAGGCCAACACAGGGATCCCGACAAGAAATCCGCAAAAATAAACGGCAACAAACAAATAGGCCATGCCCTGATTTTTTTTAACCAGGGCATTGGTGAAGTAGTTGCTGATATAGCTGAAGGCAACATTGATTCCTGTCACGGAGAGGGACAGAATGAGAACGAGAGCCAGCAGAAACCACGCCTGCTTGTGTTTTCGTAAATGACGGCCGAAGGCGACAAAGACAGTCGCGGGGATGATCAAGGCCGATGCTACGATCAGCCACGCATCGGAATGCAAAGCGTCCGTGATGACGGACAGCAAACCCGATGCGATTTCGGAGGTAATGACAGGGGCAAAATAATTTCCTGCCAGGATCATTCCAGTAGCAACTAGGGAAAGTGCGCCAAAAAGAAAAAGAAGCAGCATGACCATGAGCAAAAGAGTGACCCATCTGCCACCGCGAATGGTGGGGAAAAAATAAGGTTGCGCGATAGTAATAAAACGCAACCAGAGAGAACGTTTAACCGGGTGCATAGAGAAAATTCCCTTGGGATAGCGCAGTGGCACATCATTTCGGACAAGCACTATTTTTAATTAAAAAACGCTTACGGCTGAAAGGCCGCGGTCAATTGTACTTTTGAGTACCCTGTGGTGAAAGCCCTGTGTTCGATGGCCTATTTAAAAGCGGTAAAAAAAAGCAAAGGGTCAGTTTTTGCTTAAACCAACCCTTTGCGTTTATGGCTTGCATGATGTTGGTTTTTTGTTTTTAAACCGGATCTACTGATATTTTATCCCTAATAATTTGGCGAGTGTCTCTTCATCGGGATTCCCGGTTATTTTAGAGCATTTTTCTTCGGGAATGCTTCAATGGCCGCGCGAGTATGTTTGCCCATGAGACCGTCGTCTTTAAGCTTATAACCTTCTTGGTTAAGGGCTTTCTGGATAGCAATGGTTTGATCACTCGGCATATACTTCATGGCCATTGCTGAAGTCATGGTTGCTTTCTCTGGAGTCATTTTTGATGTATCAGCAGCCGCCAGAGAACTCGAAACTCCCGCCAAGGCGCAAACAAAACAGAAAAGCGAAACTGTAATCAGAAAACGAAATGATCTCTTTTCCATTGCTATTAACTCCTTTCAACTTTATCAAAGGCCGATTTCGCAGGTTTACGCCTTCCAGAAAAATTCAACAGTCTGATGGCCGCTTGCCACAGTCAGGCTTCTCATTTCCTGATGATGGTGGAAGCTGGTGATGAGGCGGTAATCCCCCTGGGGCAACTTGGCAAAGAACCACGGGCCACTGGAAGTAGTCTCCAGGAGTACCTTGCCGCTGTGGTCCTCTATCTTAAGCTTGACGCCGGAGACATAATCTCTCGGTGCTTCGGCAAATACCATTTTGACGTTGTAGTTCTTCGCCATGGCATTCATTTCCATCTGCTCGTCCAGACCTACCCCGCCGGACGCATAGATCACGCCGTTGCTCTTGCCTTCGGAGATGAAGGGCGAAGTGCCGGCGCTTGAGGCCAGCGGGTTCAGAACCAACATCAGACACCCGACAAACAGCAGAACAAGTTTCGTTTTCATATTTCCCTCCTTGGCGAGGCTTCAATAAGCCTCGCATGGTTGGACCCGATCCCGCCGTAAGCAGAACGTCTGCTCCTTCGCGGCCAGGGGTTCCTGTTTGACGAACATGATCGTACAGGGCATTTTTCGGTGGATCTCCTCATTGAGGCGATCGAACAACACTTGTTCCAAATAACCCTCCGCATGGGCGATCATAATGAGAAGGTCGATTTGGTTGTCTTTCACGGCTCGCAGGATCTCTTCTTGAGGAGGTCCCGCGGCGATGCTTATCTGAACGGGCAGCCCCTTGGCCTGTTCGGCGGAGATCATTACATCCAGGTCTTTTTTGGCCCTGGCGCGAATGTCCTGATACTCATTACGGATGCTCTTCAATGAGGGCAGGGGCAGTTGCCAATGCTCCAGGCCGAAGGGGTCGTGCATCAGGTGCAGTACGTGAAGCCTGGCATGGAGGCTCCCGGCCAGTGAAATCCCGTAGTGAAGCGCCTGCCGGCAATGCTTGGTTGAATTGGTGGCCACCAGAATATTTTTAAAATCGTCCATGGCATTTTTCCTTGCTTAAGCACGTTGAAGTTGTGGAACGCCGTTTGTCCTTATGGCGATGCTAATTTAACGTCATCTGGACATATCCCGACTGGCCGCTGCGGTGGTCTAACGCCAGCACCACCAGCGGTTGTTTGGCTGGCAACGAACTCAGCAGTTCGGCAAACCCGTCCACTCCCTTGATCGCCTGGCCGTTGACCTGCAGGACGAAATCCTTTGGTTCCAGGCCGGCCTGACCAAAAAGCCCCTTCGGGTTGACCGCGGATAGAGCGACCCCTTCGCCGGGGTCGATGCCGTATTTTTCGTCTTCTTTCGGGGTGATCGGCCTAACGGTCACACCCAGGCGGTCGTCCACGGAAGCGGAAAGCACCTTTACGGCATCCTCCGTGCTACCGATTTTGGCGACAAGCTCTTGCTTTTTTTTGTCGCGCCAGATGGTCATTTTGACCTGCTTACCGCTGGGGGTGTCGGCGACCGCGTTGCGCAGGGCGGAGGAGTCCGCCACCGGCTGGTCCTGATAAGAGAGCACCACATCCCCGCGCTTTAAGCCCGCTACGGCCGCCGGACCTCCCTTGGCGACATCGGCCACCAAAGCGCCCTTGGGCGAAGGCAGCCCAATGGACTTGGCAGCATCCGGTTTCAGATCGCTGATGCTCACCCCCAGCCAGCCGCGCTCCACCTTGCCGTAGGCGATCAGGGTGCTGGCAATTCTGGTAGCCATGTTGCTGGGGATGGCAAAACCGATTCCTTCCGAGCCGCCAGAATCTGTCGCAATGGCCGCATTTATGCCGACCACCTCACCGTTGAGGTTCAGCAGAGGCCCGCCACTGTTGCCGGGGTTGATCGGGGCGTCGGTCTGCAGGAAGTCCTGATAACTGGAAGGATCGGAAATCCCCGTGCGGTGCTTGGCGCTGATGATCCCCTGGGTGACGGTCTGGTCCAGGCCGCGCGGGGCCCCGATGGCTACCACCCACTCGCCGACCCCCACCTTGTCCGAATCCCCGAAGGCCAGATACGGCAACCGATCACTGTCCTGGATTTTGATGACTGCCAGGTCCGTTTTGGGGTCCGTCCCCACCACCTTGGCTGGGAACTGCCTGCCGTCGGCCAGCGTCACTTGGATGTCGCTGGCCCCACCCGCGACATGGTTGTTGGTCAGGATATGACCCTGGGCATCCATCAGGATGCCGCTGCCGATGCCCTTCATCTCTTGCTTGAATTTGCGTTGCATATTGGGCCCGTTGAAAAAGAAATGAAAGAAGGGGTTGTTCTCGAAGGGCATCATGGGGTTGTTGACTTCACTGCGTTGGGTCACCTCGATGTGAACCACGGCAGGGATAGCTGCCTGGGCCACTTTGGCGATGGCCGTGCTCAAATCGTAGGCCGACGGTTGGGGAGCAGGCGCCGTCTGCACCATTGCCGGGGAAGCAGCGAAAGCTTGGGTGATTGGCTGCTCCTTGCAGCCTGTAACAATCAAACCGCCCAGCATCAATGCCAGCCCGACAGATACGTACCGTTTTTTGAAGATGTGTTTATACATTTTAACCTCCCTATTAGTTGTCTGAGTGAAGTTCGACTTGAACGATCCTTGCCAAAATCTCATTGATTTTTTCAAACTCCGTCGACTTGTTCAGAAAGTAGTCTGCACCTGCTTCGGCGCATTCTCGGCGATACTGTCCAAACGGGTAGTTGGTGAGCATGATGACCATGGGGGCGCGCTGACCCTGTTTGATTTCACGCAGCACCTGGATGCCGTTCATCCCGGGCATTCGAATGTCAAGGATCACCGCATCCGGGTTCAGCCGGCGAATAGATCCCACCGCCTCTTTGGGATCCCCGCTGGCGCCCGAAAGGGTAATCCCCTCCACTTCCGAAATCATGCCGATGAGACGCTCACGAACCGCTTGCGAATCATCCACGATGTAAACTGTTCTCATGGTCTGCATTCCTTGCTTGGGTGCTTGAACTATATGACCAACTAAAATCTTTCGAAATCGGCACTTGTCTGATTTTCATGTCGGTTTTGAGCACAATTTGTTGTCGGTGTTTTTCCTACGGCACGTCCGGATCGATTTGCAGAACTCACCCGCTACGTTTCAAATAGGCATCCCTGCGCTCAATGACTCCGCATTTGAAAGTGCAAAGATGGGTGAGAGCTCGAATTTACTCACCCAGGTCGCGTTTCATGTTCAGGTATTCATCCCTCGTGAGTTCGCCTCTGGCATAACGCTTTTTGAGAATATCCAAAGGGGGTTCCACGTGGGAAGCAGATTGGCCCTGCCTTCCGGACATCACGAGCCACCTTATACAAAGGATGATGCCCAAAACTGCCAGAACCGAAATGAGAATCGCGGGGATGCCGAAATGCCAACTCACACCGTACCAGTTCATCATTCCGGGGCCCCCATTCGGAAAACCATGCCATTGAAAACAAAAAGGGTTTACCGCAGTAGACATAGATACCTCCTTAAAAGTAACATAGAAAAAGTTCCCCGGCGGAGCCTGCGCCTTTCACCATGGCCCCCCGGTGGTTCAATAAGCAGACCGGATCTCACCGGTGTTCTTGCTCACAAGAAGACGATCGACCAAGGAGTTGTCCTTCGTAACGACGTCAAATTCGTAGAGGGTTCCCTTGTCCGTTTCTTGGTCTAATTTGAGATTTGGATTGTTCGTTGAGTCCAAATAATTTTGCGAAAGTGCCCGGGCATCCTCTTTGTCGAGCGGTTTCCTGAAAACACGAAAAGGTGGTCTTTCCCACGGGTAAATATTCATCACGCCGGGACCCATCATGCCGCGTTCAATGCTCCAGCCGTCTCCAAACGAGGGGAACCCGTTCTGTGGTGGTCGAGAACTGGTCACCGGAACATGGTTATAGTCCTGTCCCCCAATGCACGGACCGGCGGTTATAGCAATGCCGATACCGAAAGCGAGCATCATGGCAATTGCTCCGACCAGTGTGATAACCGTGATTTTTCTCATGGTACGGCCCTCCTTGCGGGTTTGATGATTTAAAAGCTCGCCCATACCGAGCAAACACACTATAAGGCGAGGTTGGGAGCGCGGGTATCGGTGATTGTCTGATTCTGTTGCGGGGTTTTAAAGGGGTTTAGTGTCGGTGACTTTCTTACAACGGTTTCAGATATGATCGTAAGCTTTCCTGAAGGCGTCCTCGAGATCGTGGGCACTCTTCGAGAATCCAGTTATTACATCTTCCCAAGCTTGGCTGGAGCCATGTTTCAACCCGCCATACCATTCAGCCGCGGCATTGCGCTGTTTTCTAAGAGAGGTCATGGCGGACATTGATTCCTGCCGGGCGGTCTGATCCATTTGGTCCCATTTTTGACTGAGCCGAGATTCCAAATCCTTGATACGGGAATCGAAGTCATCTAAAACTGCCTTTGCCCTTTCGACGGCTTGGTCACGTTGAGCGGCGGAATAGCTTTTAATGGCCTGAACGGCATCTGCCACCTTTTCCTGAAGCGCCAGGGCTGTCGTCTGCGCCGGCGGGGTTGAGGCAGAAAAAGCTGCCGAGGTGATCAAAAAGCCACTTAGCGCGATGAACACCGTGATGAATGTTTTGACAGGACGAGTTTTCATTTTAAGTTTCTCCTCTTTTTATCGTTTGGGTTCAGGGTAATTTTTAAGCTTTCATGGAGTTGTTTTGTCCATTTTCCATTGAGAAAATCTCAAATATTTCTCGACAACAAACCCATTCATCGATGTTATCTGCCTATTTCAGCCTACAAGATTCCATCTCGGGTCAGGCTCGGAGCCAAGTCGCGCACCCACAGAAAGGTCCGCATTTCTGTCAGAAATCCACATTTCGAGATGGTACTCTGCCCTGCCCAAAGCAGGGGTGCTCTTTGACAAAACTTCTACTCTCCAAACGTAGATCTGTCGGTCGTAATCGAAACCGTTTTGTTTTCGTTGTTCACAGTTACTCCGGCTGTCAGACTGGAATACCAGGTTCCGATTTTAGTGCTTTGTGAGTCCAGTATGTAGGCACCATAGGCAACCGATCCCTGCACTGGAAAGAACTGCACAAGATCCATCAGGTGTGAGAGTTGGGCCGAGTTCGGGTCGATCTTTTTCCAGGAAATGTCACTGATTCGATAGTCCTTCTTTAGCCCCACAACTGCATAGGGGATGTCTCCATCCATCAGAGTGTAGTAACGATAGTCAGAATCGAAACGGTGCGCTTCGAAATTTTTAGCAACCGCTTTGCTGATTTGAAGTTCCCCGATGGAGGCGGTGGATAGGCCCGGCACGAGGAATCCGGCCAACAGAAATAAAGTGACAACACTCAGCGCTTTCAATGATCGACTATTTCGCGTAAACATAAATCATACCTCCCTTTGGTTGGCAATTTTTGTGAAGTCATAATCTTTGACGTTCACGCACGGTTCCAACGAGTTTCAAAATCCGCAAAATCGATGAACAACCCTTCATTCAACGCGGCGGATTTTAGATTTGGCAAAAACGCTCTATTTCCGCATATTTTGGAAAGCACCCGTCAGAAAAATCCACAAATTCTTGTCGGTTAAATATTAAACAGAAACACAAGCGCTCGCCATCGGCCCCTGTCTGATTATTGTGTAAGGTAGGCTGCATTTGTGATGTCAGTCTTTGTCCTACAGTTTTTTGTAAAGTATTATTTATCAGTAGCCTTTGGCACGAAACGCGCGGGGTACTCTCGGTGCTATAGGGGGTGCTGAAGCGTGTGGCAATTTATGAGTATTGGGGCGGGGCAACAAATCCCAAAAGAAATAATTCGTAATTCACCAATATTCTGAATCCTATCGCTTATGGCTTGACTGGGGAATTTCTGCTATTAAAGCTCAAACAACCGTCTCTCAACCATGTTTCCGAATGCACCTTTTCCTTCCAGGGCTGCAATGAAATCGAAGATCTTGAAATATACCGGTGCGCTTTTCAGCCTGCTCTTGTTTTCAGCCGCTTTGTGGGCCCTGCACCGAGAGGTGCAGACAGTCCATTTGCAGCATATCCTGTCCGAACTTAAGGCCATCCCTGGAAAACGCCTCTGGCTTGCAGCTATCCTCACGGTGTCCAGTTACACGATCATGGCTGGCTATGATTACTTGGCCATTCGATTTATCAAGCACCCCTTGTCCCTCACACGGATCGCCCTTGCTTCCTTCATCGGTTATGCCTTCAGCAATAATATCGGTTTTTCCATGCTGGCCGGCGCCTCGGTTCGATATCGGCTTTATTCCAGCTGGGGGCTTTCGGCTTTAGAAATCACCAAAGTGGTGGCATTCTGTACCCTGACCCTATGGCTTGGTTTTTTCAGCATGGGCGGCATGGTCTTCGTTTTAGAACCGATGGGGATTCCACCCGGGTCGCATATTCCTTTTCATACAACCTTACCGCTCGGCGTTCTGTTCTTGGGCATACTGATGGGCTACATCGCCCTTACCGCCTTCTATAGGCATCCTGTCCATTTCAGGGGATGGGAGATTGCCATCCCATCCTTGCCCATCCTCTTTTCTCAGATCCTGGTGGCGTGCGTGGATTGGCTTCTGGGTGGAGCAGTGCTTTACACGCTGCTGCCTTCCGAGTTGCCGCTGTCTTTTTTAAATTTCATCGGCGTGTATTTCCTCGCGCAGATGGCAGGGTTGGCCAGTCAGGTTCCCGGAGGGCTGGGTGTCTTTGAAACCGCTGTGTTGATGCTCTTTCCACATAGCATGAACGCAACCCAGTTGCTGGGGGCTCTGATCGCTTTTCGGGGGATCTACTACCTGCTACCACTGGGCGTGGCGACGGCGCTGCTTGGCTCCCAAGAGTTATTTCGCGGGAAAGAGAAAGCATACCTCTTTCTAAGGCTGTTTGGGAACTGGGCGCCGACTGTATTGCCAAACGTACTGAGTTTCAGTGTATTCATCGGAGGTGGGCTGCTCATGATTTCAGGAGCCACGCCGGCTATCGAAAGCCGGTTGGCTTGGTTGAAACTCCTAATTCCTTTGCCTCTGCTCGAATTGTCGCACTTCATTGGAAGCATTGCCGGCGTGGCTTTGGTGTTGCTGGCGCATGGACTTCAGCGCCGAATTGACGCGGCTTATTTTCTGACGATTGCACTTATAGGAACAGGCATTTTGGCCTCGTTGCTGAAGGGTCTGGACTATGAAGAAGCACTCGCGCTGGGATTGATCCTTGCAGTCCTGTTGCCATGCCGGCGGCATTTCTACCGCCGAGCTTCGCTCCTGAGCCAACCGATCAACCCCGGCTGGATCGCCGCCATTTTTATCGTAGTTGCGGGTTCTATCGGACTCGGCCTCTTCGCGTACAAGCATGTTGAGATATCCAGTGAGCTCTGGTGGCAGTTTGCCTTTAGCGGACATGCCTCTCGTTTTCTCAGAGCTTCGGTTGGCATGTTGACCCTGGTGACTCTTTGGGCCGTCGGCAGGCTCTTGAGGCCAGCGCCTCCCTCAAAAGGCCCCAAAGATATGGATGGCAAAGCGGTCAAGGCCATCGTTAAAGCGTCGCCGGACACGTGTGCTAACTTGGCCCTGATAGGAGACAAGTCGTTCTTATTCAGCGAAACCCACAACGCCTTCATAATGTACGCGGTTTGTGGGCGAAGCTGGGTGAGTATGGGCAACCCCGTAGGCCCGCAGGCCGAATGGCCTAATCTCATCTGGCGTTTTCGGGAGCTTTCCGATCGCTACGATGGCTGGACGGTTTTTTATCAGGTCGACCCAGGCAGTTTACACTACTATCTCGACATAGGACTTTCCCTTCTGAAATTGGGAGAAGAAGCCAAGGTCCCACTGCCCAGTTTTTCATTGGAGGGCGGGGCGCATAAAAACCTTCGACAAACCTGTAAAAAAGCTACCCACGAAGGGTGCATTTTTGAGATAGTGGAGGCAGGAGGAGGTAGCTTAAGCGTTTGGGACGAAATGCGAAGCGTTTCGGCTGCATGGCTCGCGGAGAAAAGCACTCGGGAGAAAGGCTTTTCCATTGGCACTTTTCAAGTGGACTATCTCAACCAGTTTCAAACAGCCATTGTTCGGCGGGGCGGAACGATGGTGGCGTTTGCGAATATCTGGATTGGTGCCGAACAAAAAGAAATCAGCGTGGACTTGATGCGGTTCTCTCCGGGTGCTTCCTACGGTGTCATGGATTTTTTGTTAACCGAACTCATGCTTTGGGGGAAAAATCAAAACTTTCAATGGTTCAATCTGGGAATGGCTCCGTTTACGGGAATTGAAAATAGGGAGCTTTCCTCCCCATGGAACCGGATGGCCGCCTTTATTGCCCGACATGGAGAGCATTTTTACAATTTCCAGGGACTGCGGCAATATAAGGAAAAATTCATCCCGGTATGGACGCCCAAATATCTTGCCACCCCAGGTGGGTTGGCGTTGCCGCGGGTGATTGCAAACGTAACTACCCTTATTTCCGGTGGGATCAAAGGAACTATCGGCAAATGAAACGCCTTCTTTTAGTCGTCATTTTGGCAAGTTGCTGGGTTTCAGAGGGCCTGAGTAAAGGCATCGAAGAAGATCACATTGAGTTTGGTCCATTTGGGCCGCTCACGGTTTACAGCCAATCTTCTCAGCCATCTCATGTGGTTCTCTTCGTATCCGGTGACGGCGGCTGGAATCTTGGTGTTATCGAAATGGCTCGGGAGCTCACCTCTCTGGATGCCATGGTAGTAGGCATTGACATCGTGCGCTATCTGAAACATTTGGAATCCCAATCGGAAGGGTGCTCCTATCCGGCTGCCGATTTCGAGATGCTGAGCAAATTCGTTCAAAAGAAATTAAACTATCCTCGTTATGTCAATCCCGTTCTGGTCGGTTATTCGTCCGGCGCTACGTTGGTATACGCTGTGTTGGCACAGTCCCCTCCGAATACATTTCGGGGGGCTATCAGCATGGGGTTTTGTCCGGACCTCTTGTTACCGAAACCACTCTGCAGGGGCAGTGGCCTCAAATGGGAAAAAGGACCCAAGAACATAGGTTTTATCTTTTCGCCCGCGACGCATCTGCATGAACCCTGGATCGCCCTGCAGGGAACGATCGACGAGGTTTGTTATCCCAAAGTCACCGAGGAGTTTGTCAAACGCGTTAATACCGGTCGGCTGGTTCTTTTGCCCAAGGTTGGGCACGGATTTTCGGTTCCCCGCAACTGGCTGCTCCAATTCCGTGACGAGTTTCAGCGTTTGGTGGCCCAGTCCAACCGACAGCCATCGTCCGTAATGGCAGACCTCCAAGACCTGCCTTTAGTAGAGGTGCCTGCCGATGCTCCAAGCAAGGATGCGATGGCCGTAATTCTATCGGGAGATGGGGGATGGGCCGGGATCGATCGAGAGGTTGCCGGTGTCCTTGCCAAGCGAGGAATTGCAGTTGTCGGGCTGAACTCCTTGAAATACTTCTGGGCAAAAAAAACTCCGGAGATTGCAGCCGAGGATCTTAACCGGATTCTGCGAGCTTACCTCACCACATGGAAAAAGGACAGGGTGATCTTGGTCGGCTATTCGTTGGGAGCTGATGTCTTACCATTTATGGCCAACCGCATTGATTCGGATTTGCTCAATCGAGTGGTGCTGATTGCATTACTGGGCCCTGGAAATGACGCCAATTTCGAATTTCATCTGACCGACTGGCTCGGAGGAAAGTCGCAAAATTCACTACCCGTTTTGCCCGAGACAGAAAAATTGGCAAATAAGCACCTTCTATGCATTTACGGTGAAGAGGAGAAAGAAAGCCTTTGCTCGCGGTTGTCCGTCAACCAAGCTCGGCTGGTTCCTTTTAAAGGTGCGCATCATTTTGGTGGGAGTTACGAAACTATCGCCAATTTAATTGTCGAAGAAGAGGAAAGGGCAAGTGGGGCAACTAACCCGCAGCGGACCATCAAGAATTAGCCAAGTTCGAGCCCATGTGGAGCAATCCCAATCCCCTTATCAGCCCCGAATGGCACTTCCTATTTCATAATGCTAAGTTTCTTTAAGTTTAACTTTATATAGGGCCAATGCAGGACGAAATGTATTGCGATAATAGCCATGAATATCAGTCCGACCCATTCATGAATAGCAATAAAAAAGTGTCTTAGAGAAAGTGCAAAACCTCCCTGGCCACCATATCCTCTCGGCAGCACAAACCAATTCAGGAACCCAGTACAACACAAAATAGTAAAGAGGGTAAAGGATATTAGGTTGACTATCCAAAGTAAAATATGTCCAATATCAGTTTATAAATTTTAATGCCATTTTTAAAAGTCGTTTTCCACCCAACGCACATCCTTTAATAAACTTTTTTAGGGTTTTTAGGATTATTATAATGAGCCAAAATAGTACTTTCAAAATAAGCAAAACCAATATAGAGCAAAATGAACAAAATTTTTCTAAGTGGTTTTGTGTAAAAGTTATGGTCGCAGTCTTTGGCCTTATATTGGATTTTATCTGGGAAGACCTTTTTTTAAAAACACCTGTATCGTTTTCGTTCTTATTTGACAGAACGTTTTCATCCAAGTCAAAGCATATTGTATTAGTTTCACAGCTGTAAAGTGTGTGATGCTGACAGAAAAGATTAGTTTTTCCCCAAGTAGGAAGTAGGAATAGGCGCTCCAGAAAAACTTTTTTTATTATTTTGGTTTTTTCGGCTTCTCCGCGTCTAAAAAACAAAATGTTGCCATCTACGTAACCTTTACCTATCTTTATAGTCCTACGGCCACTGTAGGACTTCCAGAGTAGTTCGCCGTCTTTCTTTTCAATAATCTCAAATTGGCCCAGTCTATATGAAACATCCTCTTGGGTTGTTGGCTGTGAAAATTTATTATTCCTGGATGAGAGTTTTCTATTTTGATCAGTTTTGCATTTAACAATGTTAAAACTTGTACAGTAATAGTTGGTCTTTGCCCACTTCGGCAAACGATTGAGTTGATCAAGAAACTCGCCTTTTAAGAATCCGTTTTCTTCAGATGTGTGACCGGGTTCAATGAATAGAATGTTTCCGTTCACAAAGCAGCGTCCCGTCTTTACAGAACAAAAACCAGAATGTGTTTCCCACCATATATGACCATCTTCGTCTTCACTAATTTTATATTCGGCCAGCCTATAATATTCGATTTTAATCATTTTATGATCGATGGCCTGAAAAATTTAAGGCGAATTAACGATGCACACATTCTCTAATTAACTAGGTTATGACGAACTTAATTTCCAGGTGTATCCATATAGGGTTTGATTTTTAACGTAAGGCCTGAGATCTCCTCTACGATGGCCTTTTCACCAGGTTGCATCGGCTTGTCGCTCACAGCCTGCCATCTCTCTGCATGAAATAAAACTATTCCGGATTTATCATCCCAGCATTGTATTTCGACCGTCTTGCCTTTCATTGCTCCAATGCTGTAGTCGGATTTTTTGTTACCCTTTAATAAAAACCAAACAATTGGAGCCAACACATGCTCTATTAGCTCAAAAGCAATAAAGGCCATAACCAGCATAACCAGAAAATCTTGTAGCATGATATCAACAGGACAACAGTCTGTTCTATTCCCCTAGTGGCAAAGTATGATTCAGAAAAATCCAGTTTTTATTTGGGAATCTCTACAAAATCATCATCGTAAACGCCATTCTCAGCTGTCCTATGGCATGCTGAACAATTAGACAACGAGCCAATAGACTTTCTGCTAAAGACATCAGAAGAAATTTCATGATGCTGATCGCGGATGTACGGCACATCCGTGATTCTCATCGGAACCCCTCCACCAAGGCTTTTCATGATCTTGGCTGCCTGCCTGGATGAAGATTTATCAGCGCCGTTCCCCCCAAGGTAATCCGTCAGTGTCGCGAGAGTTTCTGAATCGACATCGAGCGTTTGTCCAAAATGGTCATCGAAGCCGCTCAGGAGTTTTGCCCACGAGGCCGTTGGCAACAACTCGGGTTGATAGGCAAAATGACACCCCCCACATGTTTCCTTGTAAGTTGGGTTTGTAACCGGTTGGAGTTGCTTGCTGCCGATCTTTTTTGCTGAATCATCCCGTCCGGAGTGTCTTTTCCTTTCACGATGCCGATATTCGTCAGCCGAAATTTCGATTAGTCCTCCAAGGATAAACACACTCAACATTCCCCATATGCCAATCCACTTGAGGCGCTTTTTCATAAATCCTCCCGACTTTTTGTACTCATTTTTGGTTAAGGTCATCCTCCTCATTCGTAGCGCAACGCCTCGATGGGGTCCAACCGTGATGCCTTCCAAGCTGGGTAAAAACCAAAGATGATCCCCACGCTGGCTGAGACAATTACGGCAGCGGCAATGGCCGCCGGCGAAGTCTCGACAGGCCAACGCAGCAGAAGTTCCACGAGGCGCGACCCTCCGTGGCCCAGGAGGATTCCCACGCCCCCGCCCACCAGGCAAAGAACCATGGCCTCAATCAGAAACTGCCACAGGATGTCCCGCGACCGTGCCCCGACCGCCATGCGCAACCCGATTTCGCGTGTGCGTTCGGTGACCGAGACGAGCATGATATTCATGATCCCCACGCCACCTACTACCAGAGAGATCATGGCTACACCCAGCAAGAGATTGGTCATCAGGGTCGTCGTGGAGGTAAGCGCCTCAGTCATTTCGGTCATGTCGCGAATCCTGAAATCGTCCGCTTCGCCCGGGCGGATGCGATGACGCTCGCGAAGCAGTAGGGTAATCTGGTCAATAGCCGAAACAATGTCATCAGTTCCCCGCGCCGCCACCAGAATATGATCGACGTTGGCGAAACGGACCGGCATCGGATTGTCGGCAGCTTGGATAGCCGATCGGTCGGGATAGAGATTTTGCTGCCTGCCGGGGTAAAGATTGTTCAGACTGTTCACCGAACTGCTCGGACTGCTGGCACTTTGGTTGATGTTTTCGAGCATGGAACCCGTCACCCGGAACTTGATTGTGCTCCAAGGTGCCAGAATGATGTCGTCCTGATCCATACCCATCATGTTAGCGCCCTTGCTTCCCAGGGTCCCGACAACCCGGAACGATACGTTCTTGATGCGGATGTCCTTGCCAACGGGTGTTTCACCCTGAAACAGCTCGCGGATCAGGGTTTGACCCAACAGGCAGACCCTGTTGGCATTCAAGACGTCGCGATCCGTGAAAGATTCTCCCTCGGCGATGGTCCAGTTCTGCACACTCAAATAGGAAGGGGTGGACCCGTAGATGTATGCCGGAACCCAGTTCCGGTGTCCGGAGACCACTTGGGCACGTGTGTGGACAAGGGGGGCCGCTTCACGGACCGCAGGGCATTCCCTTAAAATGGCCTCGCCGTCTTCGGGCGTGAGAGTGATGCGGCTGCCCGATCCGAAGGTCACGCCCGCGCTGGAGGCGGCACCAGGGCTCAAATTCAGGACATTGGCACCCATTGTAGAGATAGCCTTCTGGATAGCCGAGGAGGAACCCGCGCCGATTTCCATCATGGCGATCACAGCCCCGACACCGATGATGATACCAAGAGCCGTCAACATGGCGCGCATCGGGTTTCGGCCCAACGCCGTGATCGCTCTCCGGACGGCACGGTAGCCCTTCATCTCCTGCCTCCTGCTTTTGCCGTAGCGGAGACCGTGTCGCGAAGCTGCGTTCTGGCCATTATCAATCCAGAATTATGTTTGGAAAAAAAGCTTTAACTGATAACTTTCTCGGTTTAAGACAATTAGCGATTCGTGTGAAGAATGCACTCGGGTGGGGCTCTATTCGAAAAAGTGAAAAAGCGAACAGAATGAGTGGAGGAAATGGCAAGAAGGGCAACTAACCCGTAGCAGACCAGGTAGAGGGTCATTTGCGAGGACTCTGATAAAGCGGTAAAATCCCAATCTGTATTCAGTTTAGATTGTGCGCTGGAAGTCGAGGTTTTCGCTTCGCAAATCCCGCAGGAAACAAGCTGAAGAGGGAGATGGTGATGATGAAACAGTAAAGCGGTAAATCCGAAAAAGAACAAGGCCGAAACTGTGAAAACTATGTATTTCAGCCGGACCTTTGCCATATGGATACTCCACCTTGGAAGTCCTTTAGATTTCTGTAGTTACCTTGCCAAGAATTAATATAAAGCGAGCCCATTCGGAACCTTCCCAATTCTCTTATTAGCTCTGAATGGTGCCTACTATTTCATGATACCATATTTTTTCAAATTTGATTTGATATAGGGCCAATGCAAGGCAATATGCAATGTGATAAAAACCATAAATATCAATCCGGTCCATTCATGAAAAGAAATAAAAAAATGCCTGAGACCTAAATTGAGCTATTCTTTTTACGGTTGAAGAATTCTTTGCTTCTCTTGCCGGCAAGCGCCGGCAATTTACTGCATTTTATGTTTTGGATTAGCGTAAGAGGATCAACGGACGCTCAGAATCAACTCGCATGCGAAATCTACCGAAAATAGCGCAGAGTCAAGACATGGATCACCACCGGAGGTTCGTCTCCACGTCTTTGAGATCAGTTGGTGTGAGCCGTCGCTTACCCCGCAGCGGCTGTGTTTTGCCACAACCGTTCAAAGCTCAGGTGCTCATACACCGCTCGGGGCACTTTCAAGATCACCCGGCCCCCGTGCCGGACAATTTTGGCCGCCATATCGATCAAACGGCGTCGAAGGCTGCTCGCATAAGCGGTCACCGGGATCACGGGCGCACAGACCCTCTGCTTGAAAAGCTCAAAGAGCACAAAGGAGAGCATCATCACATAGTAGAAGGCGGCATTGGCCACAAACCGGTGAAACGGCAGCTGCTCAAATCCAAAATCCTTAAATGCCCGGTGCACCAGCTCATCGCTGCCTCGCTCGTGATAGCATTGGATGATCGCAGCGGCCGCCAGGAGCTCCGTGCGGCCAGCCGCCCGAAGCTCCTGGTCAAGCGGCAGACCCATCCCCAGGTTGGTATAGATCAGGTTGTCGGGCCGGGCGAAATCCATCAGCATTTGGCGGCCCTCATAAAACGGCCGACAGAAGATCGCCCGCCGAAACCGCTTCCAGCTACCGCGCCGGTCCGCCCACTCGACGTACTGCCACACCTGTCCGGGGCGCTCAAAGCGACTCCAGAGGTTCGGCGCAATCCCGGCGGCAACCGCCTTGATGTCCGCGTAACGCTTGCCCCCGCAGATGTAGCCCACCTGCTCGGCCTCGCACCACTCAAAGATCGCTTGGTCCAGAAAGCCGGCATCCATACGCACAATGATCGGCACATCTTCGCGATAGCTCGCACGGATGGCTCGCACCGCGCGCTGAATCATCAAAAACGCATCCTCTCCGTGGTTGCTGTGCCGGGAGCCGGAACGAAACTCCACATCCACCACCTGCCGCCCCCAGGACAACTGCAACGGCTCAAAGCCCTTGACCTTGCGGTAGGTCGGATGCACTCCTTCGCGTTTGAGCGCCTCATCGTTGTCCAGCACCACACTGTCCAGCCCCAGGATGATCACCGCCGGCTTCTCGGCGCAAAGCTCGGCGATAAACCAGTGGCGCAGCAGCTCGCGAAACTTCGGCAGATGATGCTGGCGAAAGGCCATGAAAAACCGCTTTACCGCATGCGAGGAGAGCATCTGGCCGGGTTCGGTCTCAATCACCGCGGCGTGGCCGGCGTCGTTCTTCAAATGATCAAAATGCACCAGATGCCGCCGGGTGCCGTCTAAGAAAAAGCAGATCAGCTGCTTGAACACCTCCTCCACGGGCTGACCTTTGCGGCTTTTACGCAGCCCCGTGAAGCCGGAGGCGATTTGCTCCAGCCATCCTCCGTGTCGGACAAACCGGGACACCAGGCTCAATCCGCCGCGACTGCTCAAGGTGTCCTCGGTGGGCTGGACCGCATCGATAATCGTCTTGCTTTTAACGCTGGTTGTGGTATCTTGGCTCATCTTTACTCCCACCCGTTGGGTTTGCAGTGTGATTGGGTAGTAATTGGCGTCGCACCCATTACATACCACAATCCGCTGCACTTCGGGTGGGATTTTTTTTGGAAAAACCGCTCAGCTTAGGTGAGAGAAAGCTGAAAACCGCCTTGAGATCCATAACCTTTTGCTAGTACAAGCCAATTCACGAGCCCAGTACAGCACAAAATAGTAAAGAGGATAAAGGATATTACATTGACTATCCAAAGTGTTGAAGATTTTCCATTAGGCATTTAGTATTCCTTCACAATTTAGAGGGCATCGCCAAGTTCATAAAAACTGGTACGGCGAATGCTATCACGCTGGTAGGCTTCAATGCAACCCAAGGCAATAATTTGGTGGCATATTAGTGGTAGGTTTCGTGCCTGTCTCGAATCTTATCTGCTCCCAATGAATTATTGCACCTTCCGTCAGGTAATCTCAACTTTTGCCAGTTTCAAGTCGGCCCTGTCATTTCGCCGGTCACAAAAAAAAGCTGAGGCAATGAACTGATTCACTGCCCCAGCCAACCTGATTTTGATGGATTCGATCAGGAAAGGTGAAAAATTTCAGAATCGGATTAGTTCAGTTTCATCGCCGAGGTCGAATCTTTGGGATTTTGTTGGGTTACATTTGCCAATCGCAAATTTTACAATATCAAATCACATGCTCTTAAGACCCCAGGTCAGTCTAAAACTCATCGTCCATTCTGGAACCCTGTGGGGCAGAAAATATAAAACCTGCCTGCGCAATATGCTGAAATGCCATTGTGACTGGTCCACCCGCCGGAGTCATGACCCTCAATTGCCCCTGACAAATACCACTTCGAATTTCTGCTGCAATCCGGCGTGATGGTAGATGCCCTTGAGCTGGTCGTTCTTCGGGTCGTGGATCAGCGTGTAGGTCGAGCCGGGGTAGCCGGGGGCGCGCAGCTCGATGAAAACTGTGACGGCCGCACCCGAGCGGGACGCCTGCGCCGCGGATACGTTGATCGGATTGGGGTTGTAGTAAGCGGCCTGCATCCGGCCGCCGGGGTCTACGTTGCGGATCTCGATGACGTAGCTGCCGTCGGTCCTGAACCAGCGGCCGGTCAGCGCGAGGAAGTCAGGTTGGGTTTGGGCCAGCACCGGCAGGGCAAGGAGAAATCCGCTAACCAGTGCCATCGTGAGACAGAACGCGAACATCCTCTTCCGTGTGCTCATCATTGCCTCCACTCAGATTTGCAGGCGGAGATTAGCATATTGCGTCACCCGATCAAAGGTAAATATCTGTATCTAACTTAACGCTAACATTCAGAAAATCAGTATTGAACTGGAGATTTTATTATAGTATTTGTTGACACCACCTTTGGAGTGAGCCCCTGGAAGGATGAATTTTGGTGAAAGGTATTCTCGACCTCGGAGTGCTCTTGGTCATCATCCTGATGATGGCCGCGGTGGGGTTGGAATTGGAGGGGCATCACTTCCGGGCCGTGTTGCAACGGAAGCGGTTGCTGCTCCTGTCGCTGGCCGGTCAGACGGTGCTGCTTCCCGCGCTCGGATTGGGGCTGACACACGCCTTGGCGCTTCCGCCACGTATCAGCGCGGGGATGCTGCTGATAGCTGCGTGCCCGGTGGGCGATATCGCCAATTTTTACACGCTTCTCGCCCGCGCCAACCTCGCGTTATCAGTCACTCTGAATGCCCTCACCATCTTGATTGCACCGGCTACGATGGCACTCGTATTTGAAACATATGACCACGTGATCGGTGTTCCTTTCGAGTTTGCGCTGCCGACCCCGACCATTTTTCTGCGCCTGACGCTGATGCTGGTGCTGCCGTTACTTGCCGGCATGGCCGTCCGCCGAGTCCGGCCGGAGTCTGCTGCCCTGTACGGAAGAAGCTTGCGGCGTATCGTCGCCGTAGGAATCGTTTACCTGATCACGACGACAATAGCGACGCAGTACGATCAGCTGGCGGAGGAGTGGCAGCAGACAGCAGCCGCGGGGGCAGTGTTCATAGTGGTGGCCCTGGCGGTCGGCCTGGTGTTGGCCCGGCTGTTGCGCCTGTCAAAGGATCATTCTGTCACCATCGGCATCGGGTTCGCCGTGCGTAACGTGGCGCTGGCGCTGGCGATTGCCGTTACTCTCTTGAACCGCATAGATTATGCCGTTTTCGCGGCGGTTTATTTTATAACCGAGGTGCCCCTGCTGCTGGGTGCGGTCGGCGTCTATCGGAAATTGCGGGCGCCAGCTGCTCAGCCGGTTTAGCACGCCGAATTGTTTGTGACGCGAGGATGCAAATTGGAAACCGATCTGCGAAAAAGACTAGGGACTGTTCGGGGTTCGAAACCCTGCTGGCGGATCTTGCGACCGGCTTTGTCGGGCTTCCAGCCGACCAGGTGGATGGAGCAATCGAGAGCGCCCAGCGCCGTATCGTGGAGGCGCTCGGTCTTGAGCGCAGTTCGCTCTTTGAGCTAACTCCCAGCGGGGAAATGCAGTTGACCCATTCCTGGGTCGGATCCGGATTGCCGCCCTATCCCGCAAGGATTTTAGCAAGGGAAAAATTTCCGTACATACTCGGGCAGATGCTCCAAGGTGAGATCGTACGAATTTCAATCCACGCTGATTTGCCGCCCGAAGCCGCCCGGGACCTGGAGACCTTTCGGGAGCATGGGCCGAAATCGACGGTCGTCTTTCCTCTCACAGTCGGGGGCCCCGTATTCGGGGCGTTGGCCTTCGGCACATTGACCAAGGAGTTCCACTGGACGGATGCCGTGGTGGCCAGGCTGCACCTGGTGGCGATTCTGTTTGCGAACACCCTTGCGCGCAAGCGCAGTGAGGAAGAGGTGCGGCGGCTGACGGAGCAGCTTCAGCAGGAGAAATTGTACCTCCAGGCGGAAGTCGGGACGTTGAGCGGCCACGGCGAGATCATCGGCGACAGCCCAGCCTTCCGTGAAGTGCTGGCACAGGTTGATCGCGTCGCCCCCACCGACGCCACAGTGCTTCTTACAGGCGAGACCGGAACCGGAAAGGACCTGCTGGCGAGGCGGATCCATGCCCACAGTCGCCATAAAGACCGGGTCTTGATCCATGTCAACTGCGCGGCCCTGTCTCCGACCCTGATCGAGGCCGAGCTTTTCGGCCGGGAGAAAGGCGCCTACACCGGGTCCATGAGCCGTCAGGCGGGTCGCTTTGAGCTGGCAGACGGCTCGACCCTCTTCCTGGACGAGGTGACGGAGCTGCCGCTCGACCTGCAGGCCAAATTCCTGCGGGTCATTCAGGACGGGCAGTTTGAGCGGCTGGGCGGCACGAAGACGCTCAAGGTCAATGTGCGCCTCATCGCCGCAACCAACCGAGATCTGGCCAAGGCCGTCGCCGAAGGGACGTTCCGCTCGGATCTCTCTACCGTCTGAATGCCTTTCCGATCGTAGTGCCCCCGCTCCGGGAGCGCCCGGAGGATATCGAATTGCTCGCCTGGACATTTGCCAAGCCGGTTCAGCCATGCCCTCGGCAAGCCGGTGGACCGCATCCCCGACAAGGTCATGGCCGCACTTCAGGGCTACCCCTGGCCCGGCAATGTCCGGGAACTCCGCAACCTGATCGAGCGTGCGATCATCCTGGGGGATTCCTCGACCCTGCGGATGCCATCGGGGCCCGGTCAACCGCGATGTCCCAGGACACCTCTCTGACGCTCGAAAACACAGAGCGGGCGCACGTCCTCAAGGTGCTCAACCGCACCAATTGGCGCATCCGGGGCACTGGCGGCGCGGCTGAAAACCTTGGCCCCAAGCCTACCACGCTGGAAGCTCGGATGAAGAAGCTCGGATTGCAACGCCCAGCGTGAAGCCTCCATTTTATTGGAGGCAACTCCAATATAGTGGATATTTCTGCTGAACTTCCTATCGCCCCTCCCGATCTAACAACCAACCCAACCAATTGATTCTATTCATCAAGCATCCGCCGCTGGAGCCCTTATCCTCAATTGGCAAGGATATTGCTCTCTTTATAACTATCGGGAAGCCAGCTCTCCTGAACCTTTTATCGGATTGGAACGCCTGCCATGATCGTTTGTACGATAGTGATCAATTCGTCCGAGGCCGATCGCCTGAAAGTCATTAAATCCTTCGTCCCACTGATCGGGTTGACCCGGGTCCAAACGGGCTGCCGGGTGTGTTCCTTGCTCTTTGATTGTGAGGATCCCCTGAAACTTGTGCTGTGGGAGGAATGGGATACCCGTGAGCATCTGGAACGTCACTTGCGCTCCGCAGGACTACCGCCTGGTTTTGGCGGCAATCGATCTGTCGCAGGACGCTCCGGAAATACACTTTGACATGGTGGCAACTCGGGCCGGGCTTGAGATCGTGGAAGCGGCGCGGACGCCCGGCCGAGAGATTCAGTTCCCGGAAAGAAATCAATAAAGAACCAACACCAAGAGAGGAGGTAACAATGAGTGCGAAAAAGGCAATTTGTCTGATGGTCGTATCGTCAATGGTAGTGATGTTCCTGGGTCTTGTGGCCTGCTCGACCACCCCGATCTCGAAGTCCGATAAAGAGCAGCAGCAGGACTCCGTGCGCGCCATGGCCAACAAGACGCTGGCCGATCTCTACGCCAAGCACCCGGCTGCTAAGGCTGAAATTTCCAAGGCGGCGGGCTACGCAGTCTTCAGCGACTTCGGCTTCAAAGTCTGGACCCTGGGCGGGGCCCGCGGCAAGGGCGTGGCCGTGAACAACTCCACCAAGCAGGAGACGTTCATGGAGATGTTGGAATTCCAGCCCAGCATGGGCCTGGGGGCCATGAAGTTTTGGGTCGCCTTCGTCTTCGACACTCCGGATGCATTCAATAGCTTCGTGAATTCCGGCTGGGAGGTCGGGGCCAACGCAATGGCGGCAGCCAAGAGCAAGACCGAAGGCGGAGCGATGGCCGGCGGCGTCACGGCGTCCAAGGGGGTCAAGATGTATCAGCTCGATGAAGAGGGTCTTTTGTAGGTGTCAGCCTCACAGCCGCCAAGTATTACAAAGACAAAGAACTTAATTGAGGCGCAACGCAGTCCGGCCTTGCCACTGTTCCGGAGGTGAGTTGTATCGAGGCAATGTTTCAGGCCCCTTGCCGGACGAGCTGCGGTCGGACAAGAGCCGCAAAAAGTTGATTGCGGCGGAAACAACGAAAGGAGAAAGAAAATGAAACCGATCCTGAAAGCAATTACTGTTTTGTTTGCCGTGACCGCTGGGCTGGTACTGGCCGTAGGCCGGCCGGCGCAGCCGACAAGAAACCCAACATCGTCATTCTGATGACCGATGACGCCGGCTGGGCCAACTTCGGATACATCAGCGGTGGCGGCGCGACGCTGGGGCATCCGACGCCGAATATCGATCGTATCGCGAAGGAAACGTACTTCACCAGTTGGTATGGGCAGGCGAGTTGCACCGCCGGCCGCGCCTCGTTCATCACCGGGCGCATTCCCATCCGCTCGGCTTTGTCCATCGTCGTCGTTCCCGGCGACCGCAACTGGCTGCGCAAAGAAACGCCGACCATCGCCGAGTTCTTCAAAAAGAACGGCTACGGCACCTACTACTCCGGCAAGTGGCACCTCGGCGATGTCCCGGAGTCCTATCCGATCGAACACGGCTTCGACGAGATGAAGCACTTCGGCGCGTATTACCCGGGCGTTTACACCTACGCCGACACCAGCAATGACTTCCACCCGTGGTTTCCGTCGTATAACAAGCAGTTCGCCGACGACTATTTCAAGATCGTCAACATGTACGAGTGGGAAGGCGTCGCGGGCCAGCCCGCCAAGAAAGGCGCCTACATCACCTGGGACTATCTTGCCGAGTTCGATGTCCGCCAGAAGGATTCGGCGGTCGAGTACATCAAGAAGCACGCCAAAGACGACAAGCCATTCTTCATGGACGTCAACTTCATGAAGATGCACAACCCCAACAACCCGGCCAAGGCGTTCGTCGGGAAGTCGAAACTCGGGCGGTATTCGGATTCGATGCTGGAACTTGATGACAACGTCGGCAAGATCATGGACGTGATCCGCGCCGAGGCGCCCAACACCATCGTCGTCCTGACCGCCGACAACGGCGCCTGGCAGGATGCGTATCCCGACGCGGGAACGATGCCGTTTCGCGGCGAAAAGAGTCGTCCTTCGAGGGCGGCTGGCGCGTGCCGGGCGTCATGTGGTGGCCGGGTCACATTCCCGCGGGTAAGGAGCTCGGCGAGATGATGTCGCATATCGACTGCTGGTCCACGTTGGCCGCAATGTCCGGTATCACCCGCCGCCTGTCGGCGAGATGAAGGACAACAACGGCAAGCCGATCTACTTCGACAGTATCGACAACAGCGCCTGGATCCTCGGAAAAGCGAAGCATTCTGCTCGTAATACGTGGATCTACGTTGGCGGCGAGGAGTTCCACGGCGTGCGTGTGGACGTGGCTGGCGATCCCACGAACCCCGACCTCAAAATTGCGTGGAAATTCCTCTACACGGCCAAAGATACCTGGCTGGGCGCGACCCAGAGCCTTGCCCCTCAGCCGGCGGTCTATAACCTGACGATGGACCCCTACGAGAAGTACGACATGCTCTTCAACGGTGCCGTGTCAATGCGGCAAATGACCAACTCGCCGGGTAAATGGTCGGGCCAGGACAACGGCTGGGCGTTGGCTCTAAACGATGAGGTGAAGATGGAGTTCAACAACTCGATCATCAAGTATCCCAACGTCAAACGGGCTTCCCGGGCGGCAATTCCAGTAACATAATTCGGCGCCCCCCCCATCCGGAAACGCGCTGTAAGCGCTGGATCAGAAAAACACGCCCAACACGCAAAGGCGGCGGCGGATTCGGCTCTCGCCGAGGAATAGTGCAGCGGGCGGCTCGCAAGGGCCGCCCGCCTGATCCACCCAAATGAACTGATTCCTTTTTTAAACACGCGGGCTGCCTCTCACGAGGTGACCCGCGACTTCACAACCGAGGTCAAACAAAACAAATAAGGACCAAAACATGAAACTGAAACCCCTGAAACACATGCTGGCCGCGCTGCTCATAGCGGCGCTGCCGCTGATTTTTAGCGCAGGTTGCGCCACCGGCCGGGCGGAGAAGCAGGCGTTACGCCCGGCCGATGAGGGCTTTTCGTTCGCCGTTTATGGCGATTCGCGCACGATGATGTACTTGCCTTACAAGTCGGAAGAGGAGGCCCAGGCCCGCGAACTGATGACAGATCTGTTCGAGCTGGTGATGCCGGAGAAAGTCGCGGCCGAGCTCGTCCAGAAGGATGTCAAACTCATCTACGACCCGGCCACCAAAGAGCTGGTGCAGATGGTCATGCCGTTCATCAGCAAAAGCGAAGTGACGACTCTGACGTTCGACAAAGGCTGGGTTACGGAGGCCTCGGTCGAGGACGTGAAACTGCTGCCGGGTGTGCGGCAAACCATGTTCCGCCTGTACGGCGGCGAATGGGTTACCGTGGAGTTGTCGGCGCGGTAACGAACGGGCGGCGAAGTTTATTCTCAACACCGGCGACATGGTCTGGTGGGGCAGGCAGGGAGCCGACCATGCGGAGATCCTTACTGGAAGCTGGTGTACAAGGATGTGCTCGACCAACTGCCCCCGCCGGATGAACAGATGCGGGCGGCCGGGTTACCGGGGCGCGTTTTCCCCGCCGTGGGCAATCGCGAAGTGTGGGCGGATTCAGATGTCGAGGGACTGCTGGCCGCCTTTCCCTATCTGAGGAAGTTCGGAGTCTCCGACAAACATCTGATCTACAAGTTCGATTTCGGCGGCGTTCGCTTCATCTTCTTGTGGACCGGCAAATACGACTATCGCGCGCCCGCTGCCTGGGAAGCTACCCGGCCGGCATTCGAAGCGCAGATGCAGCAGTTGAAGGAGTGGCTTGGTGAGGCCAAGGCCGCGGGTACAGAGCAGGTCTTCATTTCCTTCCACGCTCCGGCTTTCTGCCGCGCCGGCCTGGGCCCGATCCCGGAAAATCAGAATCCGCACAAGACGATTGCCACTTACGCGAAGGATCTGGACATCACCGTCTTTAACGGGCACGTCCATACGACCGAACTCTACGAGGTGGACGGCGTGAAATACCTGGTGCTGGGCGGCGGCGGCGCGGAACAAGATCCGACCCTTCCCGGACGGACACACATCAAGGTGCCTGCCAACTATCCGCCTGATCAATATTGGAAGGGCGAAGACCCCGAGGAGGGTTACAACTACGTGCTCGTGGACGTGAAACCCGGCCAGAAGACGAAATTTACGATCAACCGTTTCCGGCCGTGGTCGGCGGAGCCGTTCAAGACGGTGGGGCGTTTCGCTCTTCCAAATGAAAGGTTACACCACTATTTATTCAGCGACAAGTCCGCGATGAACTTCGGCGGCAATTACAGTTGTTGACAGAAACGGCGCACATGTACGACAGGCGTCGCCATCCTAAAAGTCATGAAGTTGTCAGTCTTGTGGTGGGTGCTATCCGGTACCAGCGCACCAGGATACCGTCCCAACCGAAAGACAAGCACCTTCATGAATTAAGAGGCGACCACCCATAGAAAGCCATTCCCCCCTTTGTCAGTATTGCACGCATATTCGCGTTATGCGCCCTT
>CAVOJY010000005.1:0-607160 GCA_963696405.1 uncultured Chloroflexia bacterium | reverse complement strand
GCGGGTGGTCCACCAGGAGTCCCACGATCGCCTGCTCCGGAAGGCCGGCCACCCGAAGCGCGGGTGCGATGCCGGTGAGCAGATGATCGTACCCGCGTCCGCCGAAGGCGTGGAGCTGGGACTTCAGGCAGACGTCCTGGGCGAGGATGAGGCGGTCGCCCCAGCCCTCGTCGAAGGCGGTATGCACCGCGGCCACCCGCTGCGCGTCGGTGGGCATGCCTCTTCCGCCGTAGGCGTCCTCGTCGCCGCAGATGTCGATGGAGACCCACGCACCGCGCCGCGCGAGCGATCGCGCGTACGAGAGATCACCCGCCGCCAGGCTGGGATCCATGTGGCAGAGGACCACGCGCTCCGGCGAGACCCCGGCTCCCTCGCAGATATCGAGCGCGGCGTGGCCGGCCCGGCCCCAGGGGCCGAGGTGGACGTAGAGGGCGGCCCCGGTAGCGAGTTGCGCACGACAGGCCGCTTCCAGCACCGTCTGTTCCGCCGGCTCGATGGGATCGGACGTGCCGATCTCGCCGATCGCGCCCGCGCGCACGCGCCCGGAGCCCTCGTCACCGTCAACCGCCACTCCCGCGGCCAGGTCGCGGATCATGCCCTCGGCCAGGGCGGCCACGCCGCGCTCCGCGAGGCCCGGTGGGTGCGACCGGCCGATGTAGTGGCCGCAGCCCATGACCACGTTCACGCCGGTCCGGCCGGCCAGGCGCTGCAGCGCCGCGGGATCGCGGCCCAGCTCATCGGTGGTCAGGTCCACGATGGTCCGCCCGCCCGCCTCGCGGAACCGGATCATGTCCCGGGCCACGAGATCCTCGTCGTCCAGAAGGAGGTTGTCGTGCACCGCGAAGGGGTTGGCGCGCACGGCGGCCATGAGCGCCGGATCGTCCGCGCGGACACGCAAACCGGCCAGCCGCGCAGCCTCCGCGTCTCCCTCCGCCGGCGGATCGAACCAGCACGAGAGGTCGATGTGTAGGTGCTCGTGCGCACTCGTGATCCCGAGGTCGCTCGCGGCAACCGGGCCGAGCACGGTCTGGACGGCCGCCGCCGGCGTCGCGGCCTCCGTCGGTGTCCCGGCCGTCATCGGCTCGTCCCACCGCCGGGGGAGATGCTGAGGTCCGAGCGCAGCGTCTCCTCGCGAATCGAAGCGAGGACCCGGCTCCGCAGGGCGAGGAACTCCGGGGTCGCCTGCAGCTCGAAGGCGCGCGGCCGCGGTAGGTCGACGGTGACCTCCTCCTTGATCTTCCCCGGGCGGTTCGTCATCACGACCACGCGGTCGGAGATGAACACCGCCTCGTCCACGTCGTGCGTCACGAAGAGGACGGTGAGCCGGTGACTCTCCCAGACCCGGATGAGCAGCTCCTGCATGAGCAGCCGGGTCTGCGCATCGAGCGCCCCGAATGGCTCGTCCATCAACAGGATTCGCGGCCGGTAGCAGAGCGCCCGGGCGATGGCGACCCGCTGCTTCATGCCGCCCGACAGCTCGTATGGATAGGCGTCGTCGCGTGCCGCCAGCCCCACCATGGCAAGGTGCTCGAGCGCCACGTCGCGGCGCTCTTTCCGGCTCAGCCTCTCGCCCTGCAGCGCGAACTCGACGTTCTGTCGCGCGTTCAGCCAGGGGAAAAGGGTGTACGTCTGGAAGACCACCCCGCGGTCACGTCCCGGGCCCGTGACCGGCGCGCCGTCCACGGCCACCTGCCCGCCCGTCTGCTCGATGAGACCCGCCGCGATCGAGAGCAGGGTGGACTTCCCGCAGCCCGAGGTCCCGACGAGGGTGACGAACTCGTTCTCCTGGAGGGTCATGGAAACCCCGCCCAGCGCCTCCACGGGCACCTTCGCCGGGAAGGTCTTGCGCAGGTCGCGGATTTCGAGCCTCATCGATCCGCTCTCATCGGCCGGCCCTCATCGCTCGCTCCACCGGAAGGCGGCCCGCCCGACGAACTTCATGACCTGGTCGGTGATGAGGCCCAGGATGCCGAGCACGACGAGGTACCCGATGATCGTCTCGGTCTGGAAGTAGCGCTGCGACACGGTGATCCGGTAGCCCAGGCCCGAGGTGGCGGCGACGAGCTCGGCGAGCACGATCCACGTCCACGCCCAGCCGAGCGAGATCCGCATGGTGTCCCAGATGGCGGGGGCGGCCGACGGGACGATGATGCGGGTCAGGAGGGACGCGATCGCGCATCCCGAGGGTGCGGCCCACGTCCACGAGCTCGTGGGGCACGCGCTTCACGTTGTCCATGACGAGCAGCACCTGCTGGAAGAAGGTGCCGATGAAGACGATGGCGAACTTCTGCGAGTCGTCGATGCCGATCCAGATGATCGTCAGCGGGATGAAACCCACCACCGGCATGTAGCGAACGAAATCGACCAGCGGCTCCAGGACCGCCTCCGCCAGCCGATACGTTCCGATGAGCACCCCGAGGGGGATGGCGAGCACGCTGGCGATGGTGAAGCCCACGAGGATCCGATAGAAGGACACGGCGATGTCCTCCCACAGCGTCCCGTCGGCGGCCAGCTCGCCCAGGCGCCCGGCGACGATGGCCGGACTCGGGAGGAAGAGCTTGGGGGCGATCCCCGCCGCCGCGACCAGCCACCACGCCACGAGCAGCCCGATGAGCGTCAATGCTGCCGCTGTGACGTAGAGGCGGACGGAGATGTCGCCCCCGATGCGGAGCGCTGGGTGACGGCGGGCAGCCCGACGCGGAGTCGCCGGTTCGCTCACCGGGACCGCCCGGGGCTCAGGTGACGTTCCCCGGCTAAGGGGCGGCGTTGACGAAGTCGGTGACCACCATGGCCTTCTCATCGACGTCGCCCTTCATGATGCCTGCGTCCTGCGCGATCTTCTTGACGTCGGCGAGGGTCTGGAGGTAGTCGCCGTTGAGGAGCTGCTTCGCCTCGGCGAGGCTATAGAGGAGGACGCCGTCGAATGCGGTCTTGAGGGACCCTGCCTCGGCCTCCACCGACTTCTCGATGATGGCCTGGGAGCCGGGCTTGTCGGCGTTGTATGCCGCCACCGCATCGTCCCAGGCGGCGAGCAGCGCCTGGATCTGGCCGGGCTTCTCCTTGAGCACCTGGTCACGGACGACAAAGACGTCGCCCACGATGCCCGGCTTCTCCTTAGCCGTGTAGAGGAGCTTGAACTTGGGATCCTGCTGCAGGGCGACGGTCAGGTACGGCTCGTACGTCACGGCGGCATCGACCCGGCCCGCGATGACCGCCGCGCCGGCGTCGGCCGCTGCCATGGGCACCTTCTCGATGTCGTCGATGGTCATGCCGTTCTCCGAGAGGGCGTAGCGGAGCAGGATGTCGGAGGTGGTGCCCTCCTCGTAGGCGACCTTCTTGCCCTTGAGGTCCGCGATGGATGTGATCGAGGGGCCGGCGAGGATCGCGTCGGCCTCGTTCGACTGGTCGAGGAGCAGGACGATCTTGATTGGGAGCCCCGCGGCGGCCAGCCGCAGCGCGGTGTGGGTGGCGATGTTCGCGCCGTCCAGCTGCCCGGAGGCGAGGGCGGCGTTGATCTCGTCGTCGGTCGTGAAGTTCGTGATCTTCGCGTCGACGCCGTTCTCCGCGAAGAGGCCGTTCGCCTCGGCGACCCTCCAGGGGCCGTAGCCCAGCCAGGGCTCGATGCCCATCTGGAAGGTGCCGGGCTCAGGGGTCGCATCGAGTGAGGGCGGGGCCGCGGTGGGTGCGGCGGTGGGTGCCGCCGTCGGCGCCGTGGTGGCCGCCGAGCTGCATGCGGCGAAGAGCACAGCGGCGACGGCGAGGACGACAACGACCGCGAGCCGGTGGTGGTGGCCCTGCGCGGTCATGGGGTTCCGGGCTGGTCCCGTTGCTTTCACGGGGGTCATCTCTGGCCTCCTGCTGAACGGGCGCGGCACACGGGATGCTCGCGCGGGGTCCAAATGGGCCGCATAAGTATACGGATTGATGAAGGCATGCGCGGACGAGGCGGCTGTCAAGGGTTTGTCGCACGGATGTGGCACACTGGCCGGCCGTGTCGCTCCAGCCCCAGCCCTCTTCGCCACCCCGGGATCCAGGTCCGGGCATGCCTCCGGATCGCCCGATGGCCGTCCGGGCCCGGCTCCTGGCTGCCGGGCTGCTGGCCTCGGGTGTTGCTCTTGCCATCCTCGTCCTTGCCCACCAGCTGACCGGTCGGCCCGGGTTCCTTGACGCCATCGCGGACGGCGTCACGCGTTTCCTACCGCTCGACGCCTTCGAGGCGGGCATCCAGGCATTCGGTTCCCTGGCCAAAGGGCTCGTCTACGGCGGCGTGGCGCTCGGGACGCTTGCCCTGCTGGCGGCCGCCGGTGGGCTGATCCTGCGGGTCACCTGGAGAGCGGGGATCGTGGCCGTGGTGGTGGCGGGAGCGGCGGTCTCGTTCCTCGTGGCCGAAGCGTTGGCGCTGCCCCTGCTCGGCGCCGGCCTGTTCGGGTCGGCACTCCGATCCGACCCCTGGGCCCTCCACCTGCCGCTTGCCGCGGCGGCGATCGGCTACGGCCTGGTCCTCGGCGGGCTTCGCGAGTCGTGGTTGCATCAGGCCGAGGCACCCACCGTGGCCGAAGACGCGGCGGCTTCCGGCATGCCCCGACGTACGTTCCTGGCGCGAGGCCTCGTGGCGCTGGGCTCGATCTCGATCATCGCATCGCTCGGCGTCGTCGCCACGCAGGTGCTCGGCGCTGCCCAGAAGAGAGCCGCGGTCGTGCGGGCCAGCTTCGCGCCGGGCGGCTACGGCCCCACGCCGGCGCTCACCCCCGTCGATGAGTTCTTCAGCGTCAGCAAGAGCGTTTCGGTTCCCCTCGCCGGCGTGAAGATCGGGGCGCCGGGGGTCGAGGGCGCGTCCTGGCAGCTCGAGATTGCTGGTCTCGTGGACCGGCCCGCGTCGTACGGCCTGGATCAACTGCTGGCCCTTCCCGCGCTCGAGGATTCCCGCACCATCGAGTGCATCAGCACGGACATCGTCGCGGGCGACGACCTCATCGGGAACCAGCGCTGGACGGGCGTGCGGCTCGCCGATCTCCTCCGGCCGGCGGGGATCCAGCCGGCCGGCCGGTGGGTGCTGTTCGAGGCCCTCGATGGCTACACCGAGTCGCTTCCCATCGAGGTCGCCCTGCACCCCGACACCTGGGTGGCCCACGGCATGGGCGGGAGCCCGCTCCCGTCGGAGCACGGCTACCCCGCTCGACTGCTGGTCGGCGACCGGTTCGGCATGAAGCAGCCCAAATGGCTGCATCGGATCGTGGTTGCGGAGGCCGATCAGCCGGGCTACTGGGAGCAGCGCGGCTGGGACGACGAAGCGTTCGTGAAGACGATGTCGCGCATCGACTTCCCGACCGACCAGGCCGCCGTGTCGGCCGGGACGCCGCTCACGATCTACGGCGTCGCCTACGCGGGCGACCGGGGAATCGGCCGGGTCGAAGTCACCACCGGTGGCGAGTCCGGTCCGTGGCAGGCCGCGGAGTTGGAAGACGCGTCGCAGCCTCCGCTCGGCCCGCTGACGTGGGTGCGCTGGAGGGTCGAGATGCCGCCTCCGGCAGAGGGGGCCTTCGAGGTGATCGTTCGGGCAGCGGACGGAACCGGCGCCGTCCAGGACGGTCGCGAAACGCCCCCCGCGCCCGCCGGCGCGACCGGCTGGCACCGCGTCCGCCTGGTCGCCGTCGTGGGCTCGGGCTCGGGCTCGGGCTCGGCGGACGAGCAGGCGCCGGCCACGCTCCGTCCGTAGACCGTCCAGGCCGCGACGCCTCCACCTGCCCGGCGTTCTGGGCCGCAGCCGGGAGCCGAGTTCCCGACCCGGCGCTCCCCGTGGCTGGCACTCCCGGCAGCTGCCGTTTGCGGCACGCGCACCACCGCGACCACCTCCGGGCAGCCCGCGTCGTGCCCATGCGCGTCGCGCACCATCACGACTGGTTCGCCCTGGGTTTCGTGGAGACTCGGTTGCAGAGTTCAGGCAGCCTCGGACGAGGCCGTCCTGGCGCGATAGTAGGCCGCCTCGAACTCGGCCGGCGGGATGTCGCCGCAGGCTCCGTGGAGGCGGGTGGTGTTCCACCAGCCCACCCAGGCGGCCGTGCTGCGCTCGACCTCGCTGATCGTGCTCCACGTGCGCCGGAAGATGAGCTCGGCCTTGTAGAGGGCGTTCACCGTCTCGGCGAGGGCGTTGTCGAAGCTGTCGCCCCATGCACCGACCGAGGTGGCGGCTCCCGCGTCAGCGAGGCGCTCGGTGTAGCGGATCGCACGTACTGGGTGCCGCGGTCGCTGTGGTGGACGAGGCCCGGCAGCCGGCGGCCCCGAGCTGCGAGCGCCATGTCGAGCGCGTCGAGGGCGAGGTCCGCGCCGAGCGACCCGGCCACCCGCCAGCCGACGATCCGCCGGGCGAACACGTCCGTGACCATGGCCGTGTAGCAGAAGCCACCCCGCGCGAGCGGGACATACGTGATGTCGGCGACCCACAGCCGGTCGGGTGCCGGGGCGGCGAAGTCCCGAGCGACCAGGTCGTCCGCCGACGGCCGGGCTGGACCGGGTCGCGTGGTCGTCGTGCGGCGCTCCCGGCGGACACCGGCGAGGCCCTCGGCGCGCATGAGCCGGGCGACCCGATCGCGGCCGACGGCGATGCCCTCCCGGGTGAGCGCGGCCCACATCTTGCGCACCCCGTACACACCGAAGTTGGCGGCGTGGACGCGCCGGATGGCGGCCGCGAGCTCCGCGTCGCGGACCTCCCGGACCGACGGCGTGCGGGCCTTGGACGCGTAGTACGACGACGGAGCGATCCCCAGGGTCCGGCAGATCGGCTCGACTCCGAACACCGCGCGGTGCTCGTCGATGAAGCGGGTCATCTCGTCTCGGGGCGGTCGAGCTCCGCCGCGAAGAAAGCCGAGGCCGCTTTCAGGATCTCGTTGGCCCGACGCAGCTCCCGGTTCTCGCGCTCGAGCTGGCTCACCCGGAGCTTGAGGTCCGGCGCCATCCCGCGGTTCACGAGCGCCGGGCGCTTCGCCCGTTCCGTGCCCCCGCCGCACGTTTCCGACCCGGATCGGGCCCGCGGTCGGGACAACCGGTCGCGGTCGTGCCCCTCGCGCAAGAGCCGTCAGTCGAGCGGGCCGACCACCGCCTCCACCACGTCGAGGATCTCGCCCGAACGCACCAGTTCCTTCATCCGGTCATGGTCCGGGTAGAGCGGCCGGTCCTCATCGAGGTGGTCAACGTGGCGCCGGACGACCTCGCGCGCGGCCGACACCCCCCGCCCGAACGCGAAGTCGCGGAAGTCGAGCGCCTGGGCCGCGGCCATGAACTCGATCCCCAGCACGCCGTACGCGTTGTCCAGGATCTGGCCGTTCTTGATGGCCGTGTTCATGCCCATCGACACGAAGTCCTCCTGGTCCGCCGCGGCCGGGATGGACTGGATGGAGGCGGGCGCCGACAGGATGCGCTGCTCGACGATGAGGTGGTCCGCGGTGTACTGGCTGAGCATCATCCCGGAGAACATGCCCGCGCCCTTGGTGAGGAAGGCCGGCAGGCCCACGCTGAGGGCCGGGTTCGTCATCCGGTTGAGGCGGCGCTCGGAGAGGACGCACACCATCGTCACCGCCGCCCCGACCATGTCCATCGGCAGCGACACCGGCGTCCCCTGGAAGTTCGCGCCGGTGAGGGTGAGCCGGGCCTCCGGCAGGAAGATGGGGTTGTCGGCCACCCCGTTCAGCTCGATCTCGACCTGCCGCCGCGCCCACTCGACCGCGTCGATGCGCCGCCCCGATGACCTGGGGCGACGAGCGCATCGAGTAGGCGTCCTGCACCTTCGTCTTGATCTTCCCGGTGGCAAGGTCGCTGCCCTGGATGCAGCGCATGATGGCCCGCGCTGCGCTGACCGCCCCGGCGAACCCGCGGAGCTCGTGGAGCCGCGTGTCGTAGGGCTTGAGGTTGGCGACGAGGGCCTCGAGGGTCATGGCACAGGCGATCTCCGCCTGCTTCAGCCAGCGCGAGATGTCGTACAGCTGGAGCGCGCTCATCGCCGTGAGCAGGTTGGAGCCGTTGATCGAGGCCAGGCCGTCGCGTGCCTGGAGGCCGGGCACCTGGATCCCCGCCCGTTCCATCGCCTCTCGTCCCGGCAGCCGCTCGCCCATGTAGAAGGCCTCGCCCTCGCCCATCAGGAGGAGCGCCGCCTGGGCCATGGGGGCGAGGTCGCCGCTGGCGCCCACCGAGCCCTTCTGGCAGACCACCGGCGTGACGCCCCGGTTCAGCATCTCGACCAGGGTGAGCGTGATCTCCGGGCGGCACCCGGAGTTGCCGTGCGCGTGGACGTTGACGCGGCCCGCCAGCGCACCGCGCACCGCCTCGATGGGCGCCGGGTCGCCGATCCCCGCGGCGTGGTTGTAGATGAGGTAGCGCTGGAACTCGCGGACCTGCTCGTCGGAGAGGACGATCTCGGAGAACTCGCCGATGCCGGTGTTGGTCCCGTACATGACCTCCCGGGCGGCGAGCTTCTCCTCGAGCATGGTCCGGCAGACGCGGATCCGATCGAGGGCGGCCGGGTCGAGCGAGACCTCCTCGCCGTGCCGGGCGATTCGGACGAGCCGGTCGATGGACAGCGAGGAACCGTCGAGGATGATGGACATGGAAGGAGCCTTCCTCCGGAAGAGGCACATCGACGCCCGGATGGCGCCGAGCCCGCGCCAGTGTAGCCCGTGATGGGCGGCCCTCGCGCCGTGGCGGCCGGGCCCCGGACCGGGTGGAGCACCGCACCGGCCGTTGGCAACCGAATGTGCTACATTGTGCTACATGAGCGAATCCGGGCAGCGGCATGCGCGCGTGGGCGTGCGGGAGCTTCGGCAGAACCTGTCGGTCTACCTGCGTCGCGTCGAGGCGGGCGAGTCGTTCGAGGTGACCGAGCGCGGTCGCCCGGTCGCTCGCCTGGTCCCCGAGCCCCCCGCGACGATGAGCGTGCTCGACCGAATGATCGCCGAGGGTCGGGCCACGCCAGCAACCATGAGCATCAAGGACCTGCCGCCACCCCTGAAACTGGGACCCGGATCCACGGTCACGGAGATCCTCCTGCAGATGCGCGAAGAAGATGACCGGTGACCGTCTACGCTGGACGCGTCGGCCCTGGTGAAGATCGCAGTCGAGGAGGCCGAGTCGGGGGCCATGCGTGCTTACGCAGACGCGGCCGGGTCGCTCGCCTCCAGTCGACTTGCCTCCGCTGAGGTGCGCCGCGCGCTGCTGCGCCGCTATGACGCCGATCCGGAGGTCGCCGGGATCGTCGATGAAGTCCGTCGCGGTCATCGAGGTGGACGCGGTGATCGTGGATCGGGCCGGCCGGGTTGGGCCGCCCGATGCTCCGCACGCTCGACGCGATTCACCTCGCGTCGGCTCTCGACATGGGCGCCGACCTGGAGGCATTCGTCACCTACGACGCTCGCCTGGCAGCTGCGGCCCGGGATGCCGGTCTCACCGTCGTCTCGCCCGGAGCGCAGCTGACCGGCGCGCCAAGGGACGAGTAGCCGGCTGCGCTCGATCATGTCACGCTAGTGTCGGAGGATCCCGCCATGACCGACACGCTCGCCCCATCGACGATAGCCCCCCTCGCCACCCCCGGCCACGGGCCGCGCCCCGTCCGCGCTCCGCGCGGCACCACGATCTCCTGCAAGGGCTGGCTCCAGGAGGCGGCCCTCCGGATGCTCATGAACAACCTCGATCCGGAGGTGGCGGAAAACCCGGACCAGCTCATCGTCTACGGCGGGACCGGCCGGGCAGCGCGCAACTGGGAGGCGTTCGACGCCATCGTCACCGCCCTCCGCGACCTCGAGAACGACGAGACGCTCCTCGTCCAGAGCGGCAAGCCGGTCGGCGTCTTCCGCACCACCCCCGACGCCCCCCGCGTCCTCATCGCGAACGCCAACCTCGTTCCCCACTGGGGCACCTGGGACGTCTTCCGCGAGCTGGAGCGGATGGGCCTCACCATGTACGGCCAGATGACCGCGGGGTCGTGGATCTACATCGCCACCCAGGGGATCATCCAGGGCACGTACGAGACGTTCGGCGAGTGCGCCCGTCAGCATTTCGGGGGCACGCTCCGGGGACGGGTGACGCTCACCGCCGGCCTCGGCGGCATGGGCGGCGCGCAGCCCATGGCGATCACCATGAACGAGGGCGTGGCGCTCTGCGTCGAGGTGGACCCGGCACGGGCCGAGCGGCGCCACGCGGCGGGCTACGTCGACGAGCTGACCGCCGACCTGGACGATGCACTGGCCCGGGTGGACCGGCCCGGGCGGAGGGGCGGCCGCTGTCGGTCGCGCTCGTGGCGAACGCCGCCGACGTCGAGCCGGAACTGGTTCGCCGCGGCTGGCGGCCCGACGTCGTCACCGACCAGACGAGCGCCCACGACCTGCTCGGTGGGTACGTCCCGGGTGGCATGACGTTCGAGGAGGCGCTGGGGCTCCGGGCCCGTGACCCCGAGGCGTACGTGGCAGCGGCGACGCGGAGCGTGGTCCGGCACGTCCAGGCAATGCTGGCCTTCCAGCAGGGGGGCGCCGTCACCTTCGACTACGGGAACAACATCCGCCAGCAGGCGCTGGACGCCGGGCTGGCGAACGCCTTCGACTTCCAGGGCTTCGTGCCCCTGTTCATCCGGCCGCTCTTCTGCGAGGGGAAGGGCCCGTTCCGGTGGGCTGCCCTCTCCGGCGATCCGGAGGACATCCTCGCGACCGACCGCGCCATTCTCGAGCTGTTCCCGGGGGACGAGAGCCTGGCCCGCTGGATCCGCATGGCCCAGGCGAAGATCCCGTTCCAGGGGCTGCCCGCGCGGATCTGCTGGCTCGGCTACGGCGACCGGGCGAAGGCGGGGATCCGCTTCAACGAGCTGGTCGCGTCGGGCGAGCTGAAGGCGCCGATCGTCATCGGCCGTGATCACCTCGACGCCGGATCGGTGGCCAGCCCGAACCGCGAGACGGAGGGGATGCGCGACGGCTCGGACGCCATCGCCGATTGGCCGCTCCTGAACGCCCTCCTCAACACCGCCGCCGGCGCCACCTGGGTGAGCCTCCACCACGGCGGCGGCGTGGGGATCGGCTACAGCATCCACGCCGGCATGGTCGTCGTGGCGGACGGCACACCGGAGGCAGCGCGGCGACTGGAGCGCGTGCTCACGACCGATCCGGGCACGGGCGTGATGCGTCACGTGGACGCGGGCTACGAGCGTGCGATCGAGGTGGCGCGAGAGCGAGGCGTGGAGATCCCTATGATGGATGCCGCCGAGCGAAAGGCAACCGAACCGCCGGTCCGCCGGCCGGAGCCCCGGTAATCGAGGTTCGCCAGCTCGAGACCCGGTAGCTCGAGCCCCGGTAGCAGCGGCCAGGCGCCGGTGATGGATGGAGGTGTCACGATGGCAGGCAGGCCGAAGTTCACGGTCGACGAGGCCCGGGCGATCGGGTCGCAGTTCGGGATCGACTGGGCGAAGGCGCCGTTCACCGCGGAGTCCTATGCGGCCGGGATGAACATCGAGCTCGAGCACGGGGCACGGGACCCCGAGACGAACGTCACGAACGACGACCCGCTGACCACGGGCAAGATCGCGCTCGCGCACCTGAAGGAGTATCCCGACTACTACGAGCGGCTCGACAAGCTCGAGACCGAGGCCGACGCGTACTGGTCGGCGAAGAAGGGCTGACCCGGCTCGCCGCGTTTACCGCCGAACGGTGACTGTCACGGCCGCGCTCGTCGCTGAGCCATGGTCGAGGAGCTGGAGATCGAGGACGAGCGGTAGCTGTCCGCCGATGTCCATGGCCGTCAGAAGGGGAATCGGATGAGACCGAACAGACTTCGGGAACTCCTGCGCGACGGCAGACCGACCGTGGGCACGCATGTCATTGTTCCCTGGCCGGGGATCGTGGAAGTGATCGGTCAGACCGGTGCATTCGACTACGTCGAGTACGTCGGTGAGTACTCGACCTTCACCCCGGAACTCCTCGAGCATTTCGGGCGGGCGATTGACCTGTTTCCGGACATGTCAGCGATGATGAAGGTTGAAGAACAGACACGAGGCTTCATCGCCCAGAGAGCGATCGATGCCGGGATCCAGAATGTTCTCTTCGCCGATTGCCGGACGGCGGACGATGTCAGGGAGTGCATCCGCCTGGTCCGCCCGGAGACCCCTGATGCCGGGGGCGTCCATGGTTATGGAATGCGACGCACCACGGCATATGGCACGGGCCGGGCCGGTCCTGGTGAAGCAAACCTCCTGGAGCAATGGACCCGGGCGATGGAAGACGTGGTCGTCGCCGTCATGATCGAGAAGAGGGGCGCTGTCGAGGACCTTGAGGAGATCCTGGCCGTCAAGGGGGTGGACATGGTCCAGTTCGGACCGTCCGACTACTCGATCAGCATCGGCAAGCCGGGTCAGGGGGACAGTCCCGAGATTCGGAAGATCCACCGAGACATGATCGAGCTGGCGATGGAGAAGGGCGTCGCTCCCCGGGTGGAGGTGGGCAGCTTCGAGCAGGCCAAGCCGTACCTGGAGATGGGAGTCCGCCATTTCTGTATCGGCTGGGACACCCTGGTCGTGGCGCAGTGGTGCCGCCAGCAGGGTGAGGGTATCAGGGCGTTGATGGGCGACGCGTAGGCCTACTCGGTTGGTGGAGGAAGCTGCATGGTTGGCCCGCGCTCTCCCGCTTCGTCAGTAGACACCCTCCCCAAAGTCCCGGCCCATCGTCCGGGCCGCGCGCGAGACTGCCGGCAAGGAGGACGGATTCCTTCGTGCGAGCGGCTCGACAAGCTCGAGACCGAGGCAGACGCGTCCTGGTCGGCGAAAAAGGGCTGACCCGGCTCAGAAGGCCGGTACGACCCCTCGCTGCTGGAGGTCGCGACCGCGGAGTTCGCCGCCGTCCGGTCCCCAGCTGTAGATGCTGAGCCTGCTGTGACCGTTGGCGTCGGGCGGGCTGATCCAGGCCACCCGATCGTCACCCATCGAGAAGGCCCGGCGCGCGGCCGTGGGGGCGACGATCATCTGGTCCGGGTTGACCGTGCCGGGCGTGCCGTCCATGCGGAACACCATCAGCGTGCCGGACTCCGCACCGGCTTTCTTCCCCACCCACACGCCGACCGCAGACCCATCCATTGCCCAGGCGACAACGAGGTCGCCGACCGGGCTCGTCACCGGCCAGAGGGGCACGCTGTCCGTGGGCGACGGCTCGGGCGACCCCTCGGGGGACCCTTCGGGCGATGCTTCGATCGACCCCTCGGGGGAACCCGCCGGGCCTGACGCCACAGGGGAGGCACCCGGCTCGCCGGTCCCGGCCGGTTCGGGCGTCGATCCTTCCTCCTCCGGGACGGCCGAAGCCTCCGCGGATGCCTCCCCTGGAAGCGCCCCCGAACTCTCGCCTGGCACCGGCGTCGCCGCGGCGTCGTCGCCTGCGGCGCTCGCCGCGGGCAGTGTGGCGGTTTCGTCCGGCGACGCGGGCGCGCCGCTCTCTCCCTCCGAAACGGGCGATGCACTGGACCTGGGTCGTGCCGATCCGGCCGGCCCGGGAGGCTCGGTCGTGCCGGGTCGGGCGCTGGCGGCCGGGTTGGACTTCGCGTCGTCCTTCGAACCCGGCTTCGCTCCCGAGTCGTCGGTGGGCACGGCCGTCGGGCTCTCCGCGGCCTCGTCGTCGGCCAGCGGGTCGAGCTCGGACCAGCGCGCCACCTCCAGGCGTCCCTTGCCGAGGATCGGCCGCGGCTGGTCGTCGGCAAGCGTGCCCCGCCAGAAGATGACGTTCGTGCCGGTCGGGTCAACGGTGGGCAGCCACACCCCGGCGGCGTCGATGACGTACCGCTCGCCGGTCTTCGGGTCGATCACGAACGACTGCGGGATGAGGCGCCCGGGGGCATCGGGATCCCGGACGGCCATGCTGCCGACGATCCGTCCGTCGGCCCAGGACGCGAACGACGAGGCGTGATCGGTGGTCACCGGCTTCGCCACGCGATCGCCCGGGTGCCACGTGTAGATGTCGGGCCCGCGGCTGCCGTCGGCCGGGCGGGCGCTGAACGCGAGCGTGCTCCCGTCGCGCGACCATGCCGCCGGCATGCCCGTCGGGTACACGTTCGTCAGGATCGGTCGCGCGTCCGTCCGCGGCAGACGCGACGCCCCGACCGTGGCCGCGCCCGTGACCGCGGAACCGATGGCCGCGCCGGGGGTCGGGGGCGGAACGATGACGGCCGAGGCGGCCGGCCGGGCGGAACCGTCGGCGGTGGGAGAGACAGTCGCGCCGGAGGCGCTCTCGGTGGGCAGCGTGGTCGCAACGGGATCAGCTGACGCACCTCTGGACCCTGTCGCCGCCGGGGTCGCCGGGGTCGCCGGGGTCGCCGGGGTCACCGATGTCACCGGGGCATCGGTTGGCTCCCCGGCCGGGCCGACGACCGAGGCTCTCGGCACGCTCGCCGGCGGGATCGTCACGGACGAGCCGGAGGGCCCGGCCGAGCCGGTCGGCCAAGCCGAACCGGAGGACCAAGCCGGGCTTCCCGTCGCGCGGGAGCTGGGGACAGCGGGGCCGACGGGGCCCTGCGCCAGCGCCAGGTCCACCACGTAGTAGGTCGTCTCGTCCCCGAGCTGGCCGGCGAGAGCGGCATGGCGTCCCTGCGGGTCCATCTCGAAGTCGCTGAGCGTCACGCCCGCCGGCAGCGCCACTACCTGGCCGGGCTCAGTGTCGATGTCCGCGCAGATGGAAGCGTCCGGGGGGCAGGCCTGGCCGATGCTGGTCCGGTAGACGCGGACCTCATCGTCTTCGACACCCACGAACGCCAGCTGGCCCGCAGCCACAGCGGGCGGCGAGGAGCCGGCCGGACCGCCGGGGAGCCCGAGCGGAACGAGGAGGAGAGCGCCCAGGGCGCCGACGACGGCCAGGCTGACGAGCGAGACCGCGGTGGCCGTCGTGCGTGTGCCGCCGCCCGCTCCAGCCCCGAGGAGCGCCGGGGAGCGCCCCCTGCCCGGGCCAACGCGGCCCGCCTCCCGGTCAAGCGCAGCGAACGTCCGCGCCGCCAGGTCCCGCGGCGGGACCCGCAGCGACAGCTGCCGCAGTGCGGCGCTCGCTGCCTGGTATTCGGCCTCCACGGCGCGGCACGCCGGGCAGCCCGCAAGATGCATCTCCAGCCGCGCCTCGCGCTCCGGCGGCAGCGGCCCGTCGATGCGCTCGGAGACCCATTCGCGGGCCTGCGGGTGCGAGAGCAGCACCGGGCGAGGGGTCATCGCCATGACCTAGTCGCCCTCCCCGGTGCGTTTCGTGGGGGAGGGATCCCGGGCCGGTTGCTGGCTGCCCGCCGGCCCCCGCCCCGTCCGCGCTCGCTCGGCCTCCCGCCGTTCCCGGGACGCCGCGCGCTCCGCCGCGAGGGCCTCGCGAAGCGACTCGCGGGCGCGCGTCAGGAGCGCACGCGCCGCGTCGTGAGACACGCCCAGGGTGGCCGCCAGCTCGATGCCGTTCAGCTCGTGGATCTCCGCGAGAATGAGCGCGCTGCGCTGACGGGCAGGGATCCGGCCGAGCGCACGCTCCAGCTCACCCGAGAGGGTCCCGCGGAGCGCCATTTCCTCGGCAGACGCGGCAACGCCCCGGGACTCGCCGGTCCACGGGACGAACCGGATGAGCTGGCGTCGACGCAGCTCATCGAGCGCGGTGCGGTTCGCAATGGCGAACAGCCAGGATCGCGCACGGGACGGGTCGACGAGCGAGTCAACCGCGCGGTACGCCTTGACGAAGGTCTCCTGGGCCAGGTCCGCTGCCAGCTCATCGTCCCGCGTCAGCCGCGCCAGGTAGCCGTAGATCTCGCCGTGGTGCTCGGCAAAGAGGCGCTCGATGAAGGCTCGCGCGACCGCGTCGTCCGCGTTCATCGCGGTCCCCAGTCGCGCCCAGACCAACGGGAGCTGCAGCAGCTCGATCGACACCCGGTCTCCTGTTCGATGGGCCATCCGGCGGAGCCTGCGTGCCGGCGGGTCGATGGTTCGAGGGACCAGACCCTGCCGGACGCGCGCGGACGCCCCTGGCACAACGCGTCGCACGTCGCGGTCATCAGACGTTCCGCGAGGCCTTCCTGTGACGCTGTTGTGGCCATCGGCGTGCGCCTACCCGGGCCACTCGGCGCGCCTGAGCCCGGCCCTCGACCGCAGTTCCTCGACCGCCGCCTCGGGGCTGACCGGGTTGACCGGCAGCCCGGTCCCCAGCTCGAGCCCGGCGATCTCTCGCAGGCGAGGGTGGATCTCCCAGTGCCAGTGGTACGTGTCGGCGACGCGCTCGTGGAGGGGCGCCGTGTGGAGGATCAGGTTGTACGGCGGGCGGTCCAGCGCGTCGAGGAGCCGGATCACCTTGCGGAGCGTCTCGGTCGCACCCGTGACCTGGACGTCGCTGGCGAGGCCGAAATCGGCCTGGTGCTGCCGCGGCACGACCCACAGCTCGAACGGGGACCGAGAGGCGTACGGAGCGAAGGCGACGCTGCCGGCGTCCTCGAAGACGAGCCGTTCGCCGGACGCGACCTCGTCGTGGACGAGCAGGCAGAACGGGCAGATGCCCTCGCGAATGAGGAATCGCGCGGCGCCGCCCAGTTCCTCGCCGATGCGGTGCGGGATCTGGGGGAGGTCGTAGACGTCGAGACAGAGATGATTCGTGCGCGCGCCCGCCTGCGAGCCGGCGTTCTGGAGGACCTGGACGTAGTCGGTGCCTCCCCGCGCGCGGGCGTCCACGATGGCTGCCCGGGCGAGCCGGAGCATCTGCTCCACGATGTCGGGCGCCTCGTCGGCGAGCCAGCCGTGGTGCCTGGGTGGCGCGACGATCGTCTGCCACGAGCCGAGATCGGCCACGAGCCCCAGCCCCGGCTGCCCGAAGGCTGGTTGACCGGCGCTCGCCACGGCGGTGCCCGCGTCGGCCGGTCCCCGCCGCGGTACCGCTCCCCGGTCTCGGACGTTCTCCCGTTCGACCTGCTCCTCTTCGGCCAGGCGGAAGGCATGCGCGCGGAGCGTCCGCACGCGGACCCCATCGCCCGCGGGTTCCCGGCAGTTCTGGCAGATCCCGCCGTCGTCCACGGGACGGGCAGGCATGGCGAACCGGGAGCGGTCGTACTCGCGGTCCACGACGACCGCAACCCACCAGCCGGTGATCGCGTCGCGTCGAAGCTCGAAGAGACCGCCTGGCATCGCCTCAGCCTCCCGCGCCCGCGGCCTCGTGGGCCTCGTCGAGCAGCCGCGCGAAGATCCCGGCGAAGCGCACCGCCGCCTCCTCCACCGACTCGGTCGTGGGGAGGCTCTTCTCCGGCGGCCACCCCGCCTCGCGGGCGATCGACGTCACCGTCACGTCGGGGATCCCGCAGGGGTTGATGAGGTTGAAGCCGGCAAGATCGGTCGTGATGTTGAGCGCGATCCCGTGGTACGAGACCCCCCGCTCGACGCGCACGCCCAGCGCCCCGATCTTGCGGGGCCTCCGACCGTCCGGGTCGCACCAGCTCCCGGGGTATCCCCGCCGCCGGGCGGCGCTCACGCCGTACTCCGCGGCGGTCTCGGCCATGGCCCGCTCGAGCAGCCGCACGAACGAGATGACGAGGAGGTCGTGGTCGGCCAGGCGGACGATGGGATAGGCCACGAGCTGGCCCGGGCCGTGGTACGTAACCTCGCCGCCGCGTTCCACCCGGTGCAGCTCCACGCCGACGGCTGCAAGAAACTCCTCGGTCGCGCGGACGTTGCCCTCGTCGGCGTGTCTTCCGAGCGTGATGACGGGCGGATGTTCGAGCACGAGCAGCTGGTCGGCTATCTCGCCGGCGATGCGAGCGCGCACGAGCGCCTTCTGACGGTCCCATGCCTCGCGATACGGGACGCGCCCAAGCCAGTGCACCGCAAGGCCCCCGGCCCGCTCCTCCCGGACCGGCGGCCACATCTCCGCCGCCATGCCGCCACGATAGCAGCCAACGCTTGCGACCGGGTTACCGTGTTCCTTGGCGGTTCCGGCAGGATGGAGGACCAGGCGCCGTGCGACACTCTCCGCATGGCGCGCTTCCGCTACGATCCCGCGGTCCTGGAGCGGTTTCCGGCCGTGGTGGGCGGGGTCATCCACGCGACCGGCGTCACGAACGGCCCCACCCCACCGGACCTCGCCGAGGCGTTCGACGCCGAGTGCACCGCGGTCCGCGCGCGCATCGGCGCGACGCCGCTGAGCGAGCTGCCGACGCTGGCCGCGTGGCGACGCGTCTTCCGCGGGTTCGGCGTCGACCCCACCCAGTACCGCTCCGCAGCCGAGGCCCTGCTCCGCCGCCTGACCAAGCAGGACGAGCTGCCCTCGATCGGCACGCTCGTGGACCTCGCCAACCTGGTGAGCATCAGGTACGCGCTGCCCGTCGCGGTCTTCGACCAGCGTGGCGCGGTCGGCGGCACCACCGTGCGCTTCGCTCGCGGCGACGAGCGCTGGACCGACCTTGGCTCAAGCGCCACGGAGCACCCCGAGCCGGGCGAGGTGGTCTTCGTCGATGACACCGACGTGGTGAGCGCCCGCCGGTGGTGCTGGCGACAGAGTGCCGCGAGCGCGGTCGGCCCCGAAACGCACGGAGATCCTGGTCACTGTTGAAGGACACCATGAGACAGCCTCGGACGACGTCGCCCGGGCGCTCGGTGAGCTCGAGTCGCTCCTCCGCACCTACGCTGTCCCAGTCACGATCCAGACAGCCATGCTGAGCGCCCGCGCGCCGAGTTTCGAGTAGGTCAGGGAACGGCGCGCCGGCGAACCGGATCGACTCGCCGTCGGTCGCGGTTCTGAACCATGCCAGATCCTGCCCTCGGCGCTCCGTCAACTCGAGGATCATCCAAGACACGTGCGTCCACGCGTCCGCGAGGCCATCGACGGGCTCGCTGCGGACCCGCGTCCGGACGACTCGGTCCTCCTGTCCGGTGCTCCGGGGGAACGGATCTATCGCATCAGGGTCGGCAACTACCGCATCCTGTACCAGGTCTTCGACGATTGGCTGGTAGTGCTCGTGGTTCGCGTAGCCGACCGACGCGACGCGTACGACCGGATGGTGCTGAAGCGGCTCCGCAAGCAACTCCGAGGTGAGTCTGGCTGACCGGGGCCTGACGATCCCCACGACGACCCGTCGGCCGTTGCCACCAGTGCTTGCGCACGGCGGCTGCCTCCCTGCACACTGCTGGCGTGGAGACCTCGCTCCCCGGGAGCCGTGCCGAGCGCACCGTGCGGCAGCGTCTCGCGGCCGCCCTGGGCCCCGAATGGCGGCTCTATGCCAACGTCCGGTGGCTCGCCCCGACACGCCCGGGCGGGCCGGCCCGCGACGGGGAGACGGATGTCGTCCTCGTTGAGCCCCGACACGGCGTGCTGGTCATCGAGGTCAAGGGCGGCCCGGTCCGACGGGATCGGTTCGGGCGCTGGTACAGCGGGACGAACATGCTGGAGCCACCGCCGTTCGTGCAGGCGGAGACGAGCAAGCGCGTGATCGCGGACAAGATCGAGGAGGGCTTGGCCGGTCGGTTCGGCGACCCGCCCCGGGTGTTCCAGGCCGTCGCCTTCCCCGACGTGGACCGCGCGAGCATCGCCCACCAGGAACCCGGCGTCCACGGCCGCGCGGGCGCCCCCCTTCACGACCTCGGCCCCGACGCCCCCGCCGACCTCGTCCTCGACCGCTCGGACCTCGCCACCCCCGAGGCCACCCGCGGCGCCGTCGAGCGCATCTTCGCTTTCTGGATGGGCGACGGCGCCCGCGACCGCCCCCTCTCGCCGGCCGCCGTCGAACTCATCGACGACCTCCTGGCCCCCGAGGTCGCCCTGCGGCCGCTCATCCGCGGCGACATCGATGAGGGCGAAGCCGGCCTGCTGGAGCCGACCCATCGCCAGCTGGAGATCCTCCGGATCCTGCACCACGTTCGCCGGGCGGCGGTCCACGGCTGCGCCGGGAGCGGCAAGACCATCCTCGCCGCGGCCAAGGCCCGCGAACTCGCGGGTCAGGGCCACCTCGTCCTGCTCGCCTGCTTCAACCAGCCGCTCGCGCGGGCCCTCGCCCGCTCGCCCGACCTCGAGCCCCTCGTCGCCCGCGGCCGGGTCGTCGTGTCCACCTTCCACGAGCTCTGCCTCCGCCTCGGCACCGAGGCCGGCGTCCTGCCGCCCACGCCTGCCCAACCGGGACCCGACTGGTGGGGGCAGGTGCTCCCCGGCGCGCTCGACCGGGCCATCCCCACGGTCGGTGGACGCTTCAACGCGGTGGTGGTCGACGAAGGACAGGATTTCGAGACTGACTGGATGCTCACGCTCGATCTCCTGCTCGCCCACCCGGGCGAAGACGACTTCTACGTCTTCTTCGATCCCTGGCAGTCGATCATCCGCCGGCGCGAGCCGTTCGGGGAGGAATGCGAACAGGCACTCGGGCTCATGGAGATCGACCTGCCGGCCAACTGCCGCAACGCCCGTCCCATCCACGACCTGGCGTACCGCTTCTACGGGGGTGATCTGGAGGTGGAGCCGCTGCGCGGTGATGGCCGGGCGCCCGAGGTCATCGCGGCCGAACCCGGCGAGCCTGCGCTCACCGCCCTCCGCGACGTCCTCCACCGCCTCACCGTCGACGAGGCGGTCGACCGCTCCGAGATCGCCGTCCTCTGCGGCACCAGCCTCGAGCACAGCGCCGCCTGGCACCGCGAGCACCACCGCTTCGGCGGCGTGACCCTCTGGAACGGCAACGTCGATGACGCCGGCCACCCCCTCGGTCTCCCCGCCGACCGGGTCCCGCCCCAGCCCCCCAGGACCGTCCTCTGCGACTCCATCCACCGCTTCAAGGGGCTCGACCGCCCGGTCGTCGTCCTCGTCGAGCTGAACCCCGCCGACCCGAACCTCGACCGGCTCCTCTACGTCGGCCTCAGCCGCGCCGTGCACCACCTCGTGGCCATCACGCCGCCGGATCTGGCGCAAAGGCTCATGGTGTCCTGCTGAAGCTCAGCGGAACTGAGGTTCAGCAGGACACGACCGGCGTCCACCGACGGCCCACCCTGGGCCTCAAGGTGGCGACGCCGCGTCAGCCCCCAAGCAGCCAGACGAGCAGGCCGGCGGGCACGGCGAAGGCATCGTCGTCGAGAGCGAGAGCACCCCGGGTTGCCACGATCCCGCCGCGCTGGCGATGGATCAAGGCCTGCGTTTCGCGTCGCCAGCCGGCGTCCACGTACTTCGACTCGAACCCGGCGGCGAGAGCCGGCCCCACGAAATCGACCTCCGTTCCGCTGATCGGGTTGCGCCAGAATCGCACTTCTGTCTGGGCGACGAAGCTGCCTGGTCGCTCCCGTTCCACCGCGCGGGCGAGCGCGAGGGCCAGCTGCTGCTCGGAGAGGTACGGCACGTCGGGCACCGGGTACGACCGATCGCGCTCCTGGGCGAGCGTTGCCACGAGTGGATCGACGAAGTACAGCTTCCGCTGGGCACCGAGGTTCGGACGCCCCGCTTCCTCCCGATAGCAGCGGAACGCCAGGAACGCGGCTGTCAGCGAGGTGATCCGATCCTCGACGAGGTGGTGTGACGACAGGCCCACGTCGCGAGTGATCCTCGAGAGGTTCAGCGGCCCGCCCAGCCCCTCGGCGAGGCGCGCCACCAACCCGAGCGTCTCGGCGTCTGTCATGCGGCTGCTTCGAAACGCCTCCCCCCGGATCACGTCCCAGAGGTCGCGCCGGAAGGCTGGAGCAACGGCCCCTCGCTCGACAAAGGTGCGGACCGCCTGCGGATACCCGCCTACCGCGAGATAGAGCTCCCATTGATCGGCCAGCTCGGGCCAGCGCGGTGCGAGTTGCTCCAGGGCATCTCGACCTGAATTGAAGACATCCCGCGGACGGAACGGCTCCACGTCGGGCAGGTTCTCTGGATGTCCCGTCATGTGGCAGAAAGACCGGAATGGCATCGGCAGCAGGAGCCGCTCGACGCCGATGGCGTCATCGCCTCGCCGTCCCGCCAAGTGGTCCACGGCGTCCTGGAGGTCCCGGCTTGACGAACCGGTCAGAACCACACAGGCGTCGCGGAAGTCCGTGCCATCGCGCAGATCCTTGATGACCGCTGGCCAGCCCGGCACGGACGTGACTTCATCGATGAACCAGTACCGTGGCCCAGCCACGACTCTCGTCAGGTTGCGCGCCACGCCGACCGCGCGCCGAAGATCAGCCGCCCGGAGTCCGTCGCACGAAAGGAACGTGACCTGGCGCGGAGCCGCGCCTGCCTCGATGACAGCGGCGACCGCACGCTTCAGTTCGACCGTCTTTCCGACCCGTCGGGGGCCCAGGAGGAGGAAGAGTCCGCCCGGCGTGATGCCGGTAAGCGGCTCCGGACGGTAGGTGAACGGCGTCGCACGAAGGGGCCGCAGGTCGGGATCGTCGCGCTCCCACTCCGGGTTCGCCCACCAGCTGTTCCGTTCCGTCAGCAGGCGCGCGAGCTGGGCATCATTCACGCGTGGTTCTCTCCTGTTGGCGGCGCTATGCCCAAAAGGATATCCTTTTCGGCATTAAGATGCCGAGAATCGCATCTGCAAGACTGACAGGCAGCGCTTGGCGGAGCCTCTACTCGCGCTTATCGCCGCGTTGTCCGGGCGGAGCCCGCCGCGCGCACCGCCCGAGCCGGCACGGCGCAGGCGCATCATGAGCGCCTGATGCAGCGCATCGAGGGGCAGCTCGTCTTCTCGCCGACCGACCTGGTCGGCTATCTCGCCTGCGAGCACCTGACCGAGCTCGAGCGGGCCGCCGCGATGGGCCTCGTGAAGCGGCCGGTCATCCCGGACCCCGAGCTCGATCTCATCGTCCGGCGCGGCTTCGAGCACGAGGCCAAGATCCGCGCGGAATTCGAGGCGTCCGGACGCGCGGTGACGGCCATCGACCCCGACGCCAGCATCACCGACCAGGCCACCAAGCTCCGAGAGGCTGCCGCGCGGACCCTCGAGGCCATGCGGCGCGGCGACGAGGTGATCTACCAGGCGGCCTTCTTCGACGGGCGCTGGCGCGGTTTCGCCGACTTCCTGGTGCGGGTGGACGACGGGAGCGACCTCGGGCCCTGGAGCTACGAGGTCACCGACGCCAAGCTGGCCCGCCACACGAAGGCGGGCACGGTGCTCCAGCTCTGCTCCTACAGCGACCAGGTGGCCCGGCTCCAGGGCCGGGCGCCCGAGACGATGCGGGTGGCCCTGGGCGGCCGCGACGCGCCGCTCGAGGCCCTGCGGGTGGCCGACTACGCGGCCTACTTTCGCCTCGTCAAGTCGCGCTTCGAGGCGGCCGCCCTGCGCGAGGAGCCCCCGGCCTACCCGCCCGCGGCCACCTATCCCGACCCGGTCGAGCACTGCGAGGTGTGCCGCTGGCGCATCGTCTGCGCCCGCCGCCGGCGGGCCGACGACGACCTCTCGCTGGTGGCCGGGATCTACGCTCGCCAGAAGACCGAGCTGAAGGCCCGCGGCGTCCCCACCCGGCGCGGCCTGGCCCGGCTCCCCCTTCCCCTCGACCCGCCGCCCGAGCACGGCACGGCCCAGGCGTGGGAACGCGTGCGCGAGCAGGCCCGCATCCAGGTCGAGGGCGAGGACCGGGGCCGCGTGCTCTATGAGCTGCTCGAGCCGTCGCGCCTCGACGACGGCACGCTGGAGCCCGACCGCGGGCTGCTCGTCCTGCCCGAACCGTCGCCGGGCGATCTCTTCTTCGACATCGAGGGCGACCCCTTCGTCGCCGACGAGGGCCTGGAGTACCTCTTCGGGGTTATCGAGCCAGCGCTCCCCGAGCCCGACGGCGGCCCCACCTACCACGCCTTCTGGGCCACCGACCTCGACGGCGAGAAGGCCGCCTTCGAGCGCCTCATCGACTTCCTCGTCGAGCGCCTGGAACAGGATCCCGGGCTCCACGTCTACCACTACGCCCCCTACGAGCCCTCGGCTGTCAAGCGGCTCATGGGGCGCCACGGGACACGCGAGGCCGAGGTCGACCGCCTCTTGCGGGGCGGGGTCTTCGTGGACCTCTTCCGGGCCGTGCGCCAGGGCCTGCGCGCCTCGGTGGAGAGCTACTCGATCAAGCGCCTGGAGCCCCTCTATGGCTTCACCCGCGAGGTCGACCTTCGCGACGCCGGTTCGAGCATCGTGGCCTTCGAGGCATGGCTGGAGGAGGGCGGGAGCGAGGGTGGCGACCAGGCGACCCTCGACCGGATCGCCGGCTACAACCGCGACGACTGCCTGTCGAACTGGCGGCTCCGCGACTGGCTCGAGGAGCGCCGCCCGGAGCTGGCCGCGCGGATCGGCGAGCCCCTGCCGCGGCCCGTGCCCAGGAGCGGCGACCCGGCCGAGCGGCTGAGCGAGGCCCTGGCCGAGGTCAAGGCGCTGGCCGACCGCCTGGCCGCGGGCGTCCCGGCCGACGAGGCCGAGCGCACCCCCGGGCAGCACGCCCGCTGGCTCCTCGCGCAGCTCCTGTCCTGGCACCGCCGCGAGGACAAGTCCTTCTGGTGGCTCTACTACCACCTCATGGGCGAGCTCACCGACGAGGAGCGCATCGAGGCCTCCGAGCCGATCGGCGGCCTGGACTACGTGGGGGTCGTCGGCGAGACGAAGCGATGCTTCCTCCACCGCTACCGCTTCCCGCCGCAGGACCACGACATCGCGGTGGGGACCGAAGTCCGCGACCCGGCCACCGGCAGCTCGCCGGGGACGGTCGTGGCCCTCGACCCGGGGGCCTGCACCATCGACCTCAAGCGGGGGCGCGAAAGCGACGTGCCGCACCCGGTCTCGCTGGTCCCCTTCGAGTACGTCCGCACCGACGAGCTCGAGCACAGCCTCCTGCGCCTGGGCTACTGGGTGGCGGATCACGGCGTGGAGGGGCCGTACCCGGAAGGGCAGGGGCCCGCCCCGGCCGCGCGCGAGCTCCTGCTGCGCCGGCCGCCGCGCGTCGGGCAGGCCGCCGGGGCCGCCCTGCGCCATCCCGGCGAGTCGGAGCTCGAGGCCGCCCGCCGGCTCGCCCTCGCCCTCGACGGCTCGTGCCTGGCGATCCAGGGACCGCCGGGGTCGGGCAAGACCTACGCCGGTGCGCGCCTGATCGTCGATCTCGTGCGAGCCGGCAAGCGGGTCGGCGTCACGGCCAACAGCCACAAGGTCATCGGCCATCTGCTCGAGGAGGTCGTCGAGGCTGCCCGGGAGTCGGGGGCCGTCGTCCGCGTCGGACAGAAGTGCGGCACGGACCATGACTGCACCTGCGCCGCCGCCCGCTGCTTCGACACCAACGCCGCCGCGCGCGCCGCGCTGGCCTCCGGAGAGATCGACGTCCTGGGAGGCACGGCCTGGGTCTGGTCGCGCGAGGACTTCACCGACGCGGTCGACGTCCTCGTCATCGACGAGGCGGGCCAGCTGTCCCTTGCCAACACCGTCGCCGTTGCCGGCTCGGCCCGCAGCCTCGTCCTGCTCGGCGACCCCCAGCAGCTCCAGCAGCCGCTCAAGGGGACCCATCCGCCGGGGGCAGAGCGCTCGGCTCTCGGCCATCTCCTGGGCGATGCCGACACCATGCCGGACCATCTCGGCCTGTTCCTCGCGCGGACGTGGCGCCTGCACCCGGACCTCTGCGCCTACACCTCCGAGGTCTTTCTGATGCTCACTGGTCCGCCAGCGGCGACCGACCTGCAGCTGGGTCTCCGTGCGTCCGACGTCGTGGACGCCTACGTCGTGAGGGATCGCTTCGAGGGGCTCGTCAATGGATACCGATTGCGGGCCAGTCGCGAGCCGAACGTCATCCTGCGCCTGACGCCGCGGTTTGCGCAGGATTGGCCGGAACGCCGCTATGCGCCTGTGTCCGCCATCGCGCTTGACCTCGCCGAGGACCTGGATCCACGGACGCGCGAGATCGGGCTGGCCCTGCTGGCCCGATTCCTGGCGCCGCCCCACGGCGCAACCCCGCGCCTTGCGTCTAAGTTACAGAATACGTAACATGGGCGCATGTCTTGGGATGATCTGTTGCGGCTTGCTGCGGAACAACACGGCTACTTCACGACTGCCCAGGCGGCCGCCGAGGGTATCACGAGGCGCGCGCTGTCCTGGCGGACGGACCGGCGCCAGGTCGAGCGCATCGAGCGGGGCCTGTATCGGCTGTCCCACTGGCCAGCCGGGCCGGATGATCTGCTCCACGCTCTCCGGGTGATGGCCCCGTTCGGCACGTTCAGCCACGAGACGGCCCTCTCGCTGCTCGGGTTGTCAGACCTGATTCCGTCGGTGACTCACTTCACGATCCCCGAGAGCTCGCGCCTCTCGGCGCGACCGGGGATCCGGCTGCATCGGTCGCGGGCCCGTGCGGGGACCGACCGTACCTACCGTGACGGGCTTTGGGTAAGCACAGCCCGCCGGGCGATTTTGACTGCGCTCGCATCGGCTCTGATTTCGGACCAGCTCATCGCCGCCGCTCTTGAGGCGCGCAATCGGGGATTCCTCACGGATGACGACCTCGCGCTGCTGCGGGCGCACCCGCGCCTGGCACGGGCCGGGTTGTGACGCCCGATCGTCGGGCAACGCCCGAGGGCCACAGGGCGAGCCTCATCACGCGCATGGGCAACGAGGCCAGAATGGCCGGCGTACCTCCACGCCGTGTCCACTTGGTCGTTTCCATCGACCGGTTGCTCGCTCGCCTGCTCAACGCGACGCCCGCAGGCTCCTGGGTGGTCAAGGGAGGCTACGCAAACCAGCTGCGCCGGCCGTCCCAGGCTCGGTTCACGGAGGACCTTGACCTCGTGATCGGCGCGGAGGTCGATCGCCCACCGACGCTCTTGGCAGCGGCGTTTGCCTGCGATCTCGGCGATGGCTTCGCCTTTGAGTCGACCGCCGCCGGGCGCCCTCTCGGTGGCCCTCCCGGCGGCGGCCTCCGTTTCGCGGTCCTCGCCCGGCTCGGCGGTTCCTCCCTCGTCCAATTCAAGGTTGACGTCAGCGGCGCGGACGTGCCAGTCGCCGAAGTGGAGGAGTGCGTTTCGGACCCGGTCGTGGACCGTCTCGGATTCCCTCGATCTCGCATTCCGGTGCTGCCGGTTTCGTTCCAGGTTGCCGAGAAGATCCACGCGCTCACCCTCCCGCGTGGCAAAGAGAACTCGCGCGCCCGCGACCTCGTGGATCTTGTCTGGTTCGTGGAGCGGTTCGCGTTTCGTTCGGACACGCTCATTGAATTGGGACGGGCGACATTCGAAAGGCGCGCCACGCACTCGTGGCCGCCGGCGATCCCTTTGATGCCCGCGTCGTGGACCCGGCCCTACGATCGATGGCGCGGCGAACTGACGCTCGGTCCCGTGACGCCGCGGGCCGCGCGCGAACTTCTGATCGAGTTCTTCCGGCCGGTCTTTGAGGATCGCGCCCGTCTGGCCTGGGATCCGGTGACGAGAAAGTGGTCGACGCCGGGGGAGGGGGCCCGCGGGTAGTCGGCGGTTGGGCCGCCGCCTCGTGTCACACCCTGTCTCGCTATCTCGCCGCCTCCCCCAGCAGGCGCTCGACGATGACGACGTCGCGCCAGGCGCGACGTCGAGCCGCGTGTGGCGGCGGTAGAGGCCCCCCTCGCGCTCGACCACCACCATGGGGTGGACCCCGCGTCGAACCAGCCGGCCGCGCCTCAGCCGGCAGTGAAGTCGGTCAGAAGATCGGCGGCATGCCGGATTTCGTAGAGGTACTTCTTGGCCTCAAGCCCCATAGAGCAGCGCCTGCGTCGTCTCGACGGACTCGCGGAAGTAGGGGTTCTTGATCGCCGATTCGACGACCAGGTCGACAGGGCGCTCCAGGAGACGCTCGAGGTCGTCTCGCAGGCCGAAGTAGGCGTCGGCATAGGAGCCACGCGGCAGGGGCTCGAAATCGACCAGGAAGTCGACGTCGCTCCGTTGCGGATCGAACTCGTCGCGCGCGGCCGAGCCGAAGAGCGCGAGTCTGCGCACGCCATGGCGGCGGCACAGGTTGGCAATGGCGTCAAGATGCGGGCTGATCGCTGCGTTCATGCTGCCCTCCCGGAGGCGAGCGTACTCGATTCCGAGGGGAAACGTGCTCTCAGAGCAGGACCGGTGACGACTCGGGTGTCATCTGCAGGCACGGAGCGGTAAGTGGCGCAGCTCATGATGTCCGGGCGATGATCCGTCTGCTCGGCCGCTTCGACGACGTCCGTGGGACGCTCGTGCCTACCATTGGGTACTACCTGCCGGTAGGACATCAGTGGTATTCTCACGCGCAGCGCGCTGGTCGCTCGTTTCGGATGGCCCGTGGCTCGCTCGGAGGCCTATCTCCCGTGTCTTCCCGGACTCCGACCATTGACGCGCGGGCCATCCCCCGGCGTGCCCCCCGTCCTCGGCGGAAGCTGTCCGTGAGCCTCCCCGAGGACGCCGTTGCATACCTCGCCGCCCGAGCCGAGGAGCGGGGCGTCGGCCTCAGCACGGTGCTGGCGGAGCTCGTCGAGGCCGATCGCCTGGCCGACGAGCAGGCGCGCCTCAACGCGGCCCTTGAGCTGGACGCGGAGGACAACCTGCGGTTCGCGGCCGCCTCGGCACCGCTGGCGGCGGAAGTGATTGGGACGCTCGAATGGTGAGCATCGGCAATCGGCCGGCCGGCGGCGGGCCGCGTCGCGGGGACATCCACTTCCTGACCTTCCGCGACGTTGGTGGCCACGTGCTCTTCGGACCTCACCCGGCGGTGGTCGTTCAGACCGATCGCATGTCCGGCTCGTCGACGGTCCTCGTCGTGCCGATGACGAGCGCGCCCAGGAGCGCCGCGCTCCGGCCGCCCTACCTGGTGTCCGTGGGGGCGCGGGAGAGCGGTCTCGACCGGGACGGGTGGATCAAGGCGGACCAGGTCTTCACATTCCCGACCACCGAGCTCGGCCCACGAGCGGGGCGGCTCGCTCCCGACCGGCTGGAGGCCCTGGACGCGGCGCTGCGCTTCGTGCTCGGGCTCTAGCCTGCGCCGACTCACATTGCCAACCCGCCATTTGCGAACGGGAGGTTGATGAGTCGGCATCCGATGCGAGTTGACGTTGACTTCTTCACTCTTCTAGAGTGATAATCCGATTCGTGTCGAAGATCGCGAGCTCCGACAACGCCCTGGGCGCACTGCTCCTGGCTGCGCAGCGCCAGGAGGGCCTGCGGGCCTCCGAGGTGGCGAGAATGCTCGGGATCTCCTACACGGGGGCCGAGAAGGCGCTCGGGATCCTCGCTGCCGACGGACTGGCAACTCGCCAGGACCATCGCCATCGGCTTGTCGAGTCGCCGCGGGCGCGGGAGGCGATTCGTTTCGCCCTGGCCTTCCTCGAGCAGGAGCGCGCGCTCACCGTCCTGGCCCGCGCGAATCCTGCCGTCGAGTTCTGTGGCCTCGATGGCGCTGGCGTTCTCCTCGTGATCCGGAGGTTTGCCGAGCCGATCTGATGAGGCTCGCCTGCGCGACGCGATCGAGATCCTGACGCACTTCCATCCCGCGATGGTGATCGAATTCGCCAGCAAGGACGACATTCGGGCCCGGCTCCTCGATGATGTCTCGGTGAGGCGACGGGCCCAGAGCATGCGCGTCCTCGCAGGCTCCGTCGACCGCAGTTTCCCCGATCGCACCAGGCAGGGCGACTTCGATGCACCGCAGATCGGTGGTCTCAATCCGGCGCTCGCGACCCCCAGCAAGCGGCGGCTTCGCGAACTCGCGCGGCGATACCACCTTCGGCGCATCCTCGCCTTCGGATCGGTCACCCGCGAGGACTTCCGCCCGGACTCCGACGTGGACCTCCTCGTCGAGCCGGCTCGCGGTCATCGTCTCAGCCTCGGCGAGCGGATCAACCTGGTGGCCGACGCGGAGCGCCTGTTCGATCGGGACGTGGATCTCGTGACCGCTCCCGTCCGTCGTCCATCGCTGGCGGAACGGGTCAAGCGGGAAGCAGTGGTGCTCTATGACGGCACGTGATCGTGCGATCCTGGAGGCGATTGCCGAGAGTGCCCGCCTGGTCGACGACTACGTTCGCCAGCAGGGTGCCGATTGGCTCGATGATTTGCGGACGGTCGACGCCGTTGCGAAGCGCGTCGAACAGATTGGTGAACTCGCCAGGCACCTCTCGCCCGAGGTCCTCGCGACAATGCCGGACGTGCCCCGACGAGAAGTGAAGGCCACAAGGACGTTCCTCGCGCACGACTACGAGAACGTCGACCTCGACATCCTCAGGGAAGTCGTCGCGAACCAGTTGCCCACCCTGCACGCGGCCGTAGTGCCGGCGCTCTCAAAGGGTGTCGGCTTCGACTGACCTCGGCGAGCGCATGGAACCGCGGGATCCCCGAGCCGACGTGGGACGATGCGCTTCGCGCCCTTGACCTGGCGGTGGTGGCCGGGGCGCTGCGGCCCGACTGGTCGCGTGGGAGTATCCGGAGCGCGATCTCGATCGTCTTGGACCCGTCGACGCGGTGCGGTAGAATCCGGGCCTCCCGAGCGGGAGTAACTCAGTTGGCAGAGTATCTGCTTCCCAAGCAGAATGTCGCGGGTTCGAGCCCCGTCTCCCGCTCCAGCACCCCGGTTCTGATCTCAGGAAGGCATCCTGACTGGGTGTCTTCCCTGGTTTCGCGGCACCGGGAGCTTGTGCTCACGCTCGCGTGTGACGCGGTCGCCTGGCAGGCCCGCCATGCCCCGGCCACGCGTCGGGCCGGTGCTGCGGCCTCTCGCAACTCGAGAACCGTGCGATCGTCCCGCACGATCGAGCGGGACGATCGCGTGAGGCGCTGATCGTCGCGCTGCTCCGCTCGGGAACGGGGCCAACCGCCCGCACGCGCTCCGGTCAGGCGAGCGTCTCGGGGTAGACGTTGCCGACCTCGAGGACATCCCACGTCGCGCCGCGGCGGCCGAGAACCAGGTTGATCGTCCAGCCCGGGCGGGCAGCCGCGCTCGCCGCCTCGGGGACCTTGATCGGGCCGATCCCGTCCAGGAACCAGATCCGGCCGGGCGCCACGCGCTCGATGACGAGGTAATCCTCGACGATCTCGTCGAACTCGGGGCCCGTGGCGCGGCGTCCCGGCTCGGCGTTGGCCTGCGCGATCTCGTGGAGCAGACGCCCCAGGCGCTCGGCGGCCGGGAGGTCCACCGAGGCTGTCGCGATCCCGCCAAGGGCCTTTCTCGCCGCCGTCGGCCTGAGCTCGCGCTCCGCCGCCAGCCACTCGACGAAGCTGCGCACGTCCTCGACGATGCGGGCGACCTCATCCTCAGGCATGGCGACCTTGCGGATGAGGAAGTAGCCGAGGAACTCGTCGAGGTACCTGGCGAGCTCGCGGGCACCGAACATCCGGCTGAAGCACGTCTCGTCGCCGTCGTTGAAGGCTGCCGACCAGCGCTCCCGATCGGCCCGCGACAGGTGCTGATAGCCGTAGCCGTCGAGCCCGTGGCGGAGGAGCTCGAGCGATTGGCCCACCTGGCGGGCGTGTCGCCTGCCGCCGGCCAGCTGGGCCAGGTAGGCCTCCATCAGCACCTCGATCGAGCGGCGCGGCGCGGGGGTGCGCGAGGCTGGTTTCGTCATCGCCGCACACGATAGGCTCTTGGGCGCGCATCGTCCGACCCGGTGCCCGCCCGACGGCGAACCGCACTGCCCACGTCACGACAGCCGTGCGGCGGAACGCTGACGGGGACGGCCCGAGGCAACGCCGCGTCAGCGGAACGGGTTCTCGATGCGGACACCGCCGATCGAGCGCCCGTCCTGGAGATCCTCGGTCACGAGTCGGGTAGCCCCGGAGCGTCGCGCCGCCTCGACAACGAGCGCGTCCCAGAACGAAAGCCGGTGCTCCTCCTCGAGCTGCGAAGCCGTCAGGATGAGTGGGAGGTCGACCTCGACAAGCGGCCAGGCGCCGTAGAGGGCGACGATCTCGCGAGCCGCCCGACGGCTCAGCGGCGGGTCGAACTTCCGCGTGGCGACGACGTAGAACTCCTGGAGGATCTGCGTGCTGAGCGTGCCTGTCTGGCTCGTCCAGAGCTCTTCGAGGACGGCCTGCGCCACGGGCCGCTTGAGGGTCTCGGAGCGGTCATGGGCATACGCGAGCACGTTGGTGTCGACGAAGGTCCGTTCGACAGCGACCATCGGGCACTATCGGTCGTGGAGCTCATCGCGTCGCCATGACCTGCCGCCCCGGGGTGCCGCGCGTGCCATGAGCTCCTTCGCCCGACGCGAGGCCTCCTCGTACCGTTCGTCCCGCTCCACCAGCCCATCCAGCTCACGGGCGACCAGCGCGCTTACCGATGTCCCGCGTTTGGCCGCAACGATCCGGGCACGCTTGATCACGTCCTCGTCCAGCTGCAGCGTCAGGTTGGCCTTGGCCATCGTTCGATGCTCCACAGTCTGAGATGTGGACCACAGCGTACCACTGCCCGGGCCGCCAGACCACACCTCGGCCCGGAACGGCACCCGTCGGCCGGATGGTCCCCTTCCCAAGCAGAATGTCGCGGGTTCGAGCCCCGTCTCCCGCTCCAGACCCCGATAGCCCGATCACAACCGCCCGGTAACTCGGGCGGTTGCTGATTCGAGCGCTGGAGATCCACCCCTCGGCCCGCATCGCGCCTTCGATCGCCCTGGCCGGCCCGAACGGCGCTGGCTCATCGGGCCGCCCGTGCTCACGTGGCGGGCCCGACGCTAGAACGGCACGGCCAGTTCGGGGACGTACACCCGGATGGCCGCGTCGCCGCTGACCGGACACCTGTACTCGCAGATCCCGCACCCGATGCACGAGTCCCTCGTGACGCGCGGGAGCTGCAGCGCAACCGTCGTCCCATCCGGCGCCCGGACGTCCCGCTCCTCGAGCTTGATCGCCTTCTCGGGCAGCGGGCACATCTCCTCGCAGACGATGCAGGGCCGGCCGTCCGACCAGGGCAGACAGCGGTTCTGGTCGATGTAGGCCTTGCCGACGACCCGCTGCTGCTTCTCCTCCAGGCTGAGCGCCGGGATGGCCCCCGTGGGGCAGACCTGGCCGCACGCGTTGCAGGCGTGGTCGCAGTAGCCCAGGCGCATGACCAGCACCGGCGTGCCGAGGCCCTGCAGACCAGCCTGGAACACGGCGGGCTGGATGGCACCGGTCGGACAGACCCGGACACACTCGCTGCAGCGCGTGCAGCTCGTCAGGGCGACCGCGTCGGGGTTGCTCTCGCGCGCCCCGGGCGGACGCAGCAGGAACGGGGACTCGCGCTTGGCCAGCAGGTCGCTCTGGAAGAGTGCGATTCCCGCCACCGCCCCGCCGAGCACCAGGAGCGCCTGGCGTCGGCTCGGGTCGTAGGGCTGGCCGTCGGCCAGGGAGAGACTCGGCCTGAAACTGCTCGCGCCGGGCCGGCACGTCTCGACGCATGCCATGCATACGGTGCACTCCGCCGGGTCGCTCGCGTAGTTCCTCGCCGGGTCGATGGTCCCGGTCGGGCAATCGTCGACGCACAGCCCGCAGCTGGTGCACGGTCCCGTGACCTCCCGGCGGAACAGGGCCACCCGGCTGACCAGGCCGAGCAGCCCGCCGAGTGGACAGAGATAGCGACACCAGAAGCGCGGGGCCAGAGCGTTCAGGGCCACCAGCCCGACGAAGAAGGCAGCGAGCAGGAGGCCGTCCTGGTACGAGACCGGCTCGGCGGGCAGGATGACCGGACGGATGACCGTCTCCAGCCAGGAGATCGGGGCGTCCAGGCCGGGGACCAGGTACAGGAAGGACTCGACACCCGTCACGACCTGGTCGAGCACCGGCCAGACGACGGTGGCCAGCGTTCGGAAGAAGATCGCCAGCGGGTCGAAGAAGAGCAGCGCCAGGTTGCCCAGCAGCGCGGCGAAGAGGATGGCCAGGAGGAGCACGTACTTGGCGTTGCGCCAGGCTTCCGGCACGGCGAAGCGTCTGCCGCCCGCAGGCTTCAGGGGAACCAGGTCGAGCACGGTGCCGAGCGGACACAGCCAGCCGCACCACGCCCGGCCGAACAGGAGGGTCAGGAGCAGGGTGGCCAGCGCCAGCGCCGAGCCGACCAGCACGGCGCGCGCGGCAAGCGTGCCGGCCAGCACCAGCAGCGGGTCGAGGCGCATGGGGACGTTGGCCACGTCGCCCGGCAGGCCGGTTCCTCGGGCGAGGACGAAGAGGACGACGAAGGCGACCAGGGCGAGAACCTGGACGGTCTTCCGGCTCCTGACCCAGCCGGGCCGCCGAGACAGCTGCATGGCGCGGGCTCGATCCGTGCCTGTCAGACCGAGAAGTCCTCGATCGTCAACTTCGACAGGTCGCTCCGGCCCAGGCCCATCTCCGCGCCGATGCGGACGTAGTCGAGGTCGTCCGGCTCGAGACCGAAGAGCGTGGCGGCATAGCTGTCGGCCGCCACGACATCGGTGCCGGCCACGATGGTGTCCAGCTGCCTGACGTCCTCCAGCCTGCCGCCTCCCGGGCCGTTGTCAACCAGGATGCGCACGGCGTCGATGACCGTCAGGCAGGGCCTGATCAGCGTGTTCAGATCGGCGATGGCCTGCCCCAGGTTGCCGTGCATGGCCGAGCGGTCACGCACCACCCCCATCAGGTTCTTCATCGCCGCCGTCACGCGCGCCGACGAGTGGTGCTTGGCGATGGGCGCGTTGATGAGCACGTCCGCCTTCAGGATCTCGTCATGCACGTCGGCCCGCGTCAGCCACTTCCCGCCGGGGATCCCTGTGCTCACGTACCTGCGACTGGACATCACCACCATCTTCCCGCCGGCGGCTTCCACCTCCTGCCGGATGCCGCTCGCCGTGTAGGCATCGGCCGCGGCGCCGCCGTAGGGATAGTCCATCACCTTCACGCTGCCCGCCCCTGCTTCGAGGGCCATCTTCACCAGCGCTCCAACGACCCATGGGTTGGTGGTGGCCGCGTACTCGTAGGTGCGATACGAGACGCAGATGTTCGGCTTCACGATGACGCTCGCGCCCCTGGGCACGAACCGCTCCATGCCGCCGATCGCCGCGATCGCGCGCCGCACCAGCGTCTCGGGGTCGCCGTTTCGGGCCACGACGAGGTCGGGAGCGCCGACGGACGCGGCCGGGGCCGATGACGGGAACGGCGTGGATCCGGATGGCGGCGCTGAACCCGGCACGGTCCCGCCCGACGCAGCCGGCAGGGAAGCGGATGGCGACCGACTGCCGGTGGGCTCCGCCCACGGGGTGGGTCCCGCCGACAGCGTGGGCTCCGCCTCCGGAGTGGGCCCGGAGCTGCATGCCCCGAGGATCCCGCCCGCCACCACGACGCCCACCCCCAGGGCTGCGTCTCGCAGGAACTCGCGACGGGTGATCTCGGCCATGTCACTCCCCACTTATCGAGGAGCCCGACTGCCGGGCGGGTGGTCGACCTCGTTCATCGTAACCCGGTGTGGATAGGCTCGCCTCCCCGTCATAGATGCGCTCCCTGGCACTCGGCACCCCAGGGGCGGTTGCCCCGCGGGCGGTTCCGACGCGTCGGCCCGGATCCGGGTGGGCGAGTGCACCGCCGCCTGCCAACAGCCGAAGTGCTGTACCCGTGCGCCAGAATAGGACGTGACACCTCGCTCGATCGTCAGGAATTGCGTGATCGAGAGGCCCCGGGAGCTGGGGGCGGGTCGGCCCTGCCGCCAGCTCGCCTGGAGGCCGACGGCCGGCGTGGCAGGAGCCGCAGCACCGTCCCCCTCCGCGCTCTTCGCGCGATTCGCGCCATGCCGTGATCTCCGTGGTCCCGTCCCCGTCGCGCTGCAGGTCAATCCAGCCCGGGGGGTGGCGCTCGGGTACCATCGACAGCGATGCTCCGCCGACCCGCCATCGACAGTCTCCGTTCACGGCGCCTCCTCGTCATCTCCGCGCTCCTGCTCCTGCTCGCGGTCGTCGTGGTCGGCGCCGCCGCACCTGATTCCGCGGCTGGGGCCAGCATCCGCCGGACCTGGCGCGTGCCGCTGTCTCCCGGGCATGGCAGCGCGACGCTCGTCTCGTACAGCAACGGGATCGGCCAGCTCCGCATCAAGGGGTCGGGGTTCGCGCCGCTGGCGTCGCTCTCGGTCATCGTGTTCGAGGGGTCCTGCAGCCGGCCGCGGGTTCTCGTTCGCCTCCGGCCGGTGAACACCAGCGCGAGCGGCGCGGTGGTGCGCGTCATGCCCATCGGGCCCACGGACTCGCACAAGATCTGGAGCGTCGCCCGGACCGGCCGCGTCGGCCTGAGGATCGGTGGTAGCAGGGGCCCTGCTGCCTGCGGCTGGCTGACCCACGATGTGGCCACCCGGGTCGCCATCCCCAAGCTTGGCATCGACCTGCCAGTGATCGAGCAGCCTGCCGGGTATCCGCGCTGCAACGTGGCCATGTACTGGGCAGCCGCATCGCAGCCGCGCGAAGCCGGCGTCACGTTCATCTACGCCCATGCCCAGAAGGGCATGTTCCTGCCCCTGCTCACCGCCTCCAAGATCAAGAACGGCGCGGGGCTGATCGGGCTCGTGGTGCACGTCTGGACGAGCGACTCGGCCCTCTCGACCTACCGCATCACCGAGGTGCGCCGCCACCAGCAAAAGTTCGGGAAGATGCTCTCCATTACTCGGGAGGAGGTGTGGCTCGAGACCTCGGAGGGTCCGCGCGGAACACCCGGCAGGGTTGTCGTGGTCGCCAGGCGAGTGTCGAGCGTCTCGAGCAGCTACGCGGCGGCGCACCCGCGAGCGCGCCCGGTTGTCTGCGGCTAGGATCGCGGCCCGCTACTCCCAGCGGAAGAGGGCCGCCGCGACAACCAGACCCACGCCGCCCAGCGCAGCGAGCAGGACGATCGTGGTGACGTGGGCGACCGGATCGAGGTCGCTCATCGTTCGCATCGCATCGGGCATCGCGTAGCGCGGGGGGCAGCCTCCGGACAGAGGTACCCGACCACCAGGTGCGATGCGAAGACCGCCCAGACCGCGACTGCCACCGGCTGCTCGCGTTCAAGCCGTGGGCGCAGCCCGGGGAGGACGGGCTTCTCCCGTTGGCGACCCGGACGCGCCCGATCAGTTCATGGGGCGGAGCGTGCCGGACCAGACCTGCCAGGCGAGCAGCGACTTCGCGACCAGGCTCAGCACCATGTAGGTCTTCTCACCGACGAGGTAGTCGCGCCAGCGCCCGATCTTGCGGTACTGCAGGACCATGACGATGGCGAACAAGTTGAAGGCGACGAAGAGGCTGACGATGATGGCGTACACGAAGCCCGGGATCCCGGAGCCGGGCGGCAGGCCCTCCTGGGCGGAGTAGGCCCACAGGATCGAGGTGATCGCGATCCACGGCACGATGCCGGCGATGCACCCGAAGATGAAGTGCTTCCAGTCGACCCGCTCGCGACCCTCGTTGGCCGCTTCCATGCTCCAGCCGAAGAGGATCATCGCCACGTTGCAGCCGGCGATCGCGACGAGTGCCGGGAAGTCCGTGATGAAGCTGATGTAGGCAATGGCGACGATCATCACCGTTGACGAGAAGGAGTACTCCACCCACCGCAGCGGGTTCATCCCCCGGGCGAGGAACGCCTCGTAGCGGCCGCGCAGGAACCAGCCGGCGCAGGCGTGGGCGATGGCGCTCATCAGGAAGAAGCTGGCGACCAGCCAGGCCAGGGGAAACGACATCAACACGACGCTCGAGGGCTCGATCCCGGTGAACTCACCGTTCTCGATGACCGGCCGGATCGTCGGCACGACCGGCGCGAAGAGAACCGCGGTCCCAGAGATCACGATCATCACGACGAACTGGGCCCCGTGGGCAAAGACGAGGAAACGGTTCCAGCGGCTCAGGGAGCGGGAGTGCTCCGGGCCGATGGCCTTGACCGGGGTTGTTGCGATGGCGCTCTCGACGGCGGTCGCCATGGCTGCCACATCCTCCTGTGTGTTCGATCTGCGCGCGTGTTCCCACGATGCTAGCCCACGGCACCCCGATTCGGGGCATGGTTCTCCGCGGGCCAGGTGCACTTTCTTCTGTCGCTGGGTGCGCCCCGGGACGCCTCCGACCTCGTGGTAACGGTCGAGGCGGAGGACAGGCATTCCTTCCGAAACCGCGCCTGGGGCATCCCGGGCGCCCGGCTGTTCCTTCGGTGATCGCCATCCGTGCAGGCCCCTGCGGCGAACACAGGGTAGGAGCACGGTGTTGACCGTTCAGCCAGGAGGACCAGCGCCGGATGATCAGCGAACCGGGAACGCGTCGAGAACACGACCGGACGGCCACGGACGGCACGATCCGCGTCGTGGCCATGGTGGGCAGCTCCAGGCAGGGCTCCTACAACCGGGCTCTCCTGCAGGCCGCCCGCGAGTCTGCGCCGGCCAGTGTCGCCATCGAGCCGATCGAGATGGGCGACCTGCCGTTCTTCGACGCTGACCTGGAGGCTCGGGGCGACCCGGTACCGGTTCGTCGCCTCAAGACGGCCATCGCGCAGGCCGACGCGCTTCTCATCGTCACTCCCGAGTACAACCGCTCGCTCCCGGCCGTCCTGAAGAACGCCCTGGACTGGGCCTCGCGGCCGCCCCGGGCTTCTGCGCTGGCCGGCAAGCCGGTGCTCCTGCTGGGCGCGAGCGCCGGCCGTTCCGCCGCCAGCCACGCGATCCAGCACGCTACGGACGTCCTCGCCCACATCGGAGCGGCGCCCTTCGAGAGGAGTCTGGGTGTTCCGCGCGCGGGAGACCTCATCGACGCGAGCGGCCGTCTGGCGGACGAGAGAACCCTGGAGGAGCTGCGGCGGCTGCTGCTCGACTTCGAGCGGGCGGTTAGATCGGGCGGCTCCCTGCGGGCGGCGGCCTGAGCGGATAGCCGCCCGAGGAAGTCAATCCAGTACCATGGCGTGCGCCGCCCCGGAGGGAAGCCGCCGGTGCCGACGGTTCCACGACCCACAACCTGAGCAGGGGAGGTCAACCCCATGTCCGACCTGAGCAGCCGACACGTCTCCGAGCATGCGGAGCTCGCGCAGCGGCATCTCCGCGAACTCCAGGAGATCCACGACCGGCACATGGCCGAGCTCCACGAGGTCGGCGAGCGCCAGCAGGCCGAGCGCCGCGATCTCGACCGGCGGCACGACGCCGAGCACAAGGCCGAGCACGGCGTCTGATTCCGCTCCGTTGCCCCTCCCTGGCGGCCTGCACCCCGGCGCGGCCCGAGCAGGGGACCTGACGCGACTCTCGCCCGGGCGCGCAGCAGGGCGGTTCAGAGGCCGCCGTCGCAGGCGAGGCGCCTGACCTCGTCTGCCCGGTCCCGGATCGCGGCTCGTTCGAGGTCGCTCCTGCGAAGCCATGCCCGCGGGGCCAGGGCCGTGCGCGGGTTGCCGCCGAGGAGATCGGCATGGCGATCCACGAACGACCAGCAGAGGGTGGTGAACGGGCAGGCATCCGGCCCGGTGCTCTCCCGCGGTCGGTAGGAGCAGCGGCCGCAGTGGTCTCCTATGCGGTCGATGTAGGCGCCACCCGACACGTACGGCTTGGAGGTGAAGCCGGGGTCCGCGTACTGGCTCATGCCCAGGACGTTGGGTGACACCACCCAGTCGAAGGCGTCGATGAACAGCTCGAGGAACCAGTCGTTCACCTGCTGCGGTTCGTCGCCCGCGAGGAGGGCCCGGTTGCCCAGCACCATCAGGCGCTGGATGTGGTGGGCGTGGCCGGCGGCCCAGCGGTCGAATTGCTCGTCCTCCGAGAGCCACAGGGCGTTCGGACGGCGAACGAGCACGCCGCCGAGTTGTTCCACCGTGGCTGCCAGCCACGACCCCACGCCGTGTTCGGCCGGTTCCATGACTTCGAGGACGGCGCCAGGGAACTCCGCGAGGTGAACCGCCAGGCCATCCTCGAAGCGGTCGACGCGGCGCTCGCGGACGGTGAACCCGGCTTCAGCGAGTTCCGCGGCGAAGTGGCGCATCGCCGAGTAGACCAGGACCAGCTTCTGGCGGTGGTAGGGAAGCCGCCGGCCTCAGCGAGGGCGCCGACGTGTAGTACATCTCCTCCGCGCCCGGAACGCGCAGGCTGACGTTGCCGTGCCCGTTCGCGGAGATCGCCCCGCCGGCGACCACCCTGGCCGCGGCGTCCAGTACCTGCTCGACGAGGTCCCTGTCCACCTTCGTCCCTCCCTTGGCCTTGAGCCGGTTGCCGATTCCTGGGCCCGGCGTCTGGTGCACGCGCTCCGGCCTACGGCAGCGTGAACTCGAGGGTCCCCGAGCCGGGCGGGCCGCCGGTGATGACGACCGTGTTCCCGCTGAGGGTGCCCGTGTAGGTCCACTGCCCGTCCGGGAGCGTGAAGGTGGACCCGTCGAACGTGCCGCCGTTCGTGTCGATCGCCTGGAACTCACGGTTCGTGCAGATGGCCGAGAGACTCGCCCGCCCCTGGAAGGTCGACGGGTCGCCGCCGCGCCGGGAAAAGACGAGGTACACCTCCGCCGGGCACGTGCCGATCCCCTCGGTGTCGGTCGGGACCTCCGCGGTGATGGTGAGGGTCAGCCGCTCGTTCGCCTCTGGGGTAGGCGTGGGTGCCTCGCCGCGCTCGATCGTGAGGCGGACGAAGTCGACGTACTTCCACTTGTCGGCCGTCCTGCCCCAGATCTCGATGCCGAAGAGGTTCGCGCCCGGCTCGAGCGGGAGGATCTGCTTCCACCCCCATCCGCCGAGGGGCACGGTCGAGGTGCCGGCATAGACCCGCATCGTCGAGGCGGCGCCGCCGGCGAGCTTCGAAACCTGGATCGTCACCGTCTCGGTCGATGCGGGCAGCGCGAACCCGTCGGTCAGCGGCACCCATACGTCCTTCCCCGCGGCGTCCTTCTCGGTCGTGACGAAGAGGCTGTAGGTCGGGAAGACGTTGTCGCCGGCCCAGCCCCCCTCGAAGTCACCCCAGAGCGACGAGAGGGTGGCCTTCGAGGTCGCTGACTCCCACGGCACGTACCCGAAGCGGGTATACGTCCTGCTGTTGCCGGCCGCGATGTCGGCCGCGCTGTTGCCCGAGACGAACGGGCCGAACCTCCCCGTGTCGGAGTCGTAGCGGATGCGCCGGCCGATCCCCGGGTAGTTCGGGTCGGCGACGAGGAGCCAGTCGGGAGTCACGCGGTAGACGACCATCGCGTGGCCGCGGTCGTCGGGTCCGGTGAAGATGTGGATCAGTTGCGGCTCCCCTCTCATGGCGACCGCCACGCGGAACGCCTCGTAGATGGGACGACCGTCCGCGGCGTTCCACATCGCGTTCCGCATCGACGAGTAGGTGACCGCATCGGCAATCTCGGATCGCTGGACCGCCGATGCGAAGCGGTAGCCGTCCGAGTCGTCCTGCCAGAGCGCCGGGGTCTTGTCCGGCGCGCCGTTGTTATCGTAGGTCCCGTGGAGCGGGTTCGCCCCCGCGCCGAGACGCTGGATGACGTAGTACCAGATCTCGCCGACGCTCTGGCCTTCGCAGTGGCCGCCGGGCGCGGCGTAGGAGCCGTGGTTCGCAAACTGCCAGTCGTCGACCCCCGGGCGGAAGCCCGAATCGACGATTGGCGGGATCTTCGCGGCATCGACGGCCGCACCCAGGAGCGACGAGAAGTGGGTCGCACCGGCGGTGATCGAGGTCGCATCCGACCCCAGCGGGATGAGGGGGGTGAGAGTGCCCGCGTCCGCGTCGTAGCTGAACGCCATCGCGGTCTGCCCGGCCGGGACCGACGCGGGAAGGGTGACCGTCACCGGGGTCGCGAGGTCGGCCCCGCCGACCTCGATGTCGTAGAGGAGGGTGACAGGCGAGACGATGCCGCCGAAGCCCGTGACGGTGACCGGGGCGGAGGTGATCTCGAACGTCGTGTCGGAGGTGAGCGCGCCCGCGGGGACCTCGATCCGGAGGCCCTCGGCGATGATCGTCCCGCCGGCGGCCCCGATCGTCGCGGTGCCGAACTCGGTCGTGGGCCCCGTCGCGAGCGACCCGGTCGCCGGGGTCGTCCGCTCGTACGGCGGCACGCCGCCCTCGTCCGGGTCGGGGAGGGGGCCGACGTCCGGGATGACGACGTCGCCCGCGTCGTCCTGGCCGCCGAAGGGGTCCGCGTCCGACGGGGCCGGGCCCGAGGCGCCGGGGCTCGGGGCCGGGGAGCCGGGGCCCGTGCCGGCGAGGCTCGTGCCGGGGCTGGTGTCCGGGGCGGCGCTGCTCGTCGCGCCTGGGCTCTGGGGATCGCTTGTCGCGCCCGGCAAGCCGGGACCCGCGGCACCGCCGCACGCGGCCGCGCCCACGGCGAGGACAAGGGTGAGCGAGAGGAGGACGATCCCTCGTGCGCCGGCGGGGCCGGATCTCGTCGTCACGGCAGCACCCCCGTTCCCTCGGGGCCCGGGAAGCTCCGCGTCGACGGGCGGACCGGCCGGACCCGACGGGGCGGCCCAAAGGCTGCAACGGCACATGGAGGGGTCCGCCCGCTTCTGCTAGTGAACACCCGTCCGTCCGGCGGGTCAACGCCCCGTCGTCCCCTCCCGTCCACGGCGGATGGTGCGCCTATTGGGGCGAGGAGCGGTCCAGCGGTACCTGGCCGAGGACACGGGCCTCGAGCTGCCATCCGCGCCGCCTCCCTGCGGCCGGTCCGGGCCGCTCGTGCCGCCGAGGACTACCGGGCCGCTCGTGCCGCGGGGGATGCCGCGGCGATGTGACGCCTATCGACGCGATCCGCCTGCGCAAGGCCGAGCCGGGAAGCCCTCGCATCGCACGCAACTGTCGCACGCAACTGTCGCACGCGACCGCGCCACCCGTCACAATGCCGGCGTGAGCCGCCGCACCCAACGATCCACAGGCGGTGGTCCGCGCGCCCGACGCTCGCGGAGGCCGGAGACGCCTGAAGCCGTCCTCGACGCCGCGGTCACGGCGATCGTATCGAGCATCCGGCGGGACGCCGCCGGGCTCGCCGCCGTCGCCGACCCGCTGGAGGCCGAGCTGCTCGCCAGCGGCATCCTCGCGATGTGGCACCCCGACGCGCTGCAGGACGCGGAGCCGCTCGAGATCCTCGGGAGGGCCGTCATGCGACGCCTGGCCGGCCGGCCCGACCCCGATGCCCTGGCGGTGCTGCTGGCGATGTCCGCGCTCGCGCTGCCGCCGATCGACGCCGCTGCCCGCGAGGCGGTCGCGCGCCTGCGCAAGGCCGCAACCCCGGAGCCAGTGTGGAGCCGCTCCGTCGGACGCCCGACCCTCGTCCATGCCTGGATCTCGACGGACGAGCTGGATGACCAGTCCAACGTGCTGGCTGCGTTCGCCTACGACCACCGGCCGGCGCATGCCTTCAACCTGATCATCGACGCCAACTTCCAGGGACTCATCCGGGCTGCCTTCGTCAGCGGCGACCCCGACGCGGTGCGCCTGCGCTGGTCGGAGGTGTCCGGGCTACCGATCCGACCACTCTCCGAGCAGGCGCTGGCCGACGTCCTCGGGCGCGGCATAGAGATGTTCGACCTGTACGTGGACCCGCCGGTGAACGAGGAGGCCGAGGAGCTGATGCCCCTCCTGCGCGCGCGCCTCCGGCTCCTGCCGACGCCGCGGACGATCGAGCCACCGGAAACCCCTGACGTGGTGCGCGAGGAGCTGGTCGCGGCGTTCGCGGTCTCCGCCGAGGCGACCGGGCTGAAGCGGGTCGGGGGCATACCGGCGGCCGACCTCGCCCGCTGGTTTGTCGACTTCGCCTGCGACTACGGCGCCGGCGACCCACTCCGGTGGAGCCCGATCGCGGTCGAGATCCTGCTCAGCGATTGGCTGCCGCGGAAGGCGATTCTCGAGCCGGGGGAGATCAAGGCGCTGCCGGAGGTCCTGCGCCGGTTCGTGCGCTTCTCGGCCCGCCGGAAGGGGCTCTCCGAGGACGTCATCGCGGAGACCTTCGAGGCCATCGACCGCTTCGCACCGGACTTCGTCGAGGGGATGGCCGACGATGAGCGGGCAGGACCGGCGAAGCAGCTCGCGCGGGACCTCCGCGCGTCGGGGATCGACCTGACGGACCAGTCCGCGGTGCAGCGCTGGATCGACGAGCGCAACGAGGCCCTTCTTCCGGGCCGCGACGAGCCGGACTGACCCCTGGCGGTTCATGACTCGCGCGGACCCTCCATTCGCCAGTTGGCTTTGGAATGGTGCGATGCAGGTGTCGGGATGGACGTGGACCTGGAAGCCCGGCCCCCGCAACCGCTGGACCATGTCCAATGCGAATCCCCGTGGCGTAGGCCGCCCCCTCCCAAGGTCAGTGCAAGCCTCGGGGCCCCAGGGTCCTGCCTGGACTTCCCGACTCACGCTCGGGCCGGGACATCAGGCGACGGTCGCGGATGCCTTGTCGGTGGCCCTGCCGATCGGTCCCGGCCAAGGCTACGGGGGCTTGCTTGTGTCCTGGTCGGGCCCCCGTCGCTGGGCAGTGCAGGCCCGAGTCAGTCGCGGGCGACTTCACCCTTGGCCGCCGGCGTCGCTTGCCGGACGCACCTATCCTTGGGCCCATGACCACGTCCGTACTCGTGCTCGGTGCCGGCTTCGGTGGCCTCGAGCTTTCCTCCCGCCTCTCGAAGGAGCTGGGCGACCAGGTCGAGGTCACCCTGGTCGATCGCGCGGACGCTTTCGTGTTCGGCTTCTCGAAGCTGGATGTGATGTTCGGCAAGCTGGCGCTCGAGGCCGTCCGCCTGCCCTACCGCGACCTCGCGACGCCCCACGTCCGATTCCGGCAGGAGACCATCACCTCGATCGACCCCGCTGCCCGGCGCGTCGTGACCGACCTCGACGCCTACGAGGCGGACGTCCTGGTGGTGGCGCTGGGCGCCGACTACGACCTCGCGGCCACGCCCGGACTGGTCGAGGCCGGCCATGAGTTCTACTCGGTGGCGGGCGCCGAGGCCCTGCGCGACGTGCTCCCCTCCTTCCGGGCGGGCACGGCGATCGTCGGCGTGTGCGGCGACCTGTTCAAGTGCCCGCCTGCGCCAAGCGAGGCGGCGTTCCTCCTCGACGAGTACCTGCGCGACCGCGGCGTCCGCGACGGCATCCGCATCCAGGTGGTGATCCCGTTCGGCAGGCCGGTCCCTCCGTCGCCCGATACCTCGGAGGCGATCCTGGCGAAGTTCGCCGAGCGGGGCATCGAGTTCGTGCGCGACCGCAGGGTCGCAGCGCTGGACCCGGCCACGCACGAGGCCGTGCTCGACGACGGCAGCCGCCTGCCCTTCGACCTGTTCCTGGGCATCCCCGTCCACCGGGCCCCGGCGGTCGTCGAGCGTTCCGGCATGACGAAAGGCGGCTGGATCCCCGTTCACCCCCGGACCCTGGCCACCCGCTTCCTGGGCGTCTACGCGGTGGGCGATGTCACGAGCGTGGGCACGGCCAAGGCGGGAGTGTTCGCCGAGGGCGCGGCGCGCGTGGTGGCCGACCAGCTGATCGCGCGGATCCGCGGGGAGAGCGAGCCCCCCGGCTACGACGGCACCGGCTCGTGCTACGTCGAGTTCGGTGGCCACGAGGTCGCCCGCGTCGACGTGGACTTCTTCTCGGCCCCCGGCCACCCGACGGGGACCTACACCTCGCCGTCTCCCCAGACGGCCGCCGAGAAGGCGGAGTTCGGGAGCAGCCGGCACGCCCGCTGGTTCGGCGTCGCGGCCGACTGAGCCCGGCCGCAACGGCAATCCGGCCCCGAGGAGCGTCTGAATGGATCCAGGCAAGGTCTGCGCCGTGAACGGGAATGAGCTTCCCTGGGAGGAGCGGCTCAATGAGCCGACGGGGAAGTACGTCTATCGCAAGGACCTCTTCACCGACCCCGAAACCGGGATGGAGGTCCGCCTGGTGCGCTATCCGGCGGGCTTCACCAATCCACTTCACACGCACCATTGCGGCCACGGGATCTACGTCCTGGAGGGAACGCTGCAGACCCATGAGGGCTCCCACGCGCCGGGCTCGTTCGTCTGGTTCCCGGAAGGCGAGTCGATGGAACATGGAGCCACGGAGGACGGGGATGTCACCGTCCTCTTCATCACCAACAAGCCCTTCGACATCCACTACAAGTAGCCTGTGACGATCACCCGGCCCGCGGCCCGGCGGTCAGGGCGCGACGGACGCCTGTTCCGGCCCGAGCTGGAGCTCGAGCGGCGCCGGGATGCCCGAGTCTCAGCAAGAACGGGACCGTACCGGGGATGAGCCCTGACCATTCGACGGCGTCGCCTGCCGACGGCAGGCCCGCCCAGCGCGTCTCACGCAGGGAGCGGGTCGGCCTTGTCATTCACCGCGGTCTGGACAAGTGGCTCTCGCCGGTCGGCGTGTGGGTGTACCGCCGGACGAAGGGCGGGATCACGCGACCGTGGAAGGTGGACGCGCTTCTGCTCACAACCCACGGCCGGCGGTCGGGCAGGGAGCGGACGGTTGTCCTCCAGTTCTTCCCGGACGGAGACGCAATGGTCGTTGCGGCTGCCAACGACGGCGGGGCGTCCCACCCGGGCTGGTACTTCAACCTGACGGCGGACCCCGCCGCGCGTGTCGAGGTCATGGGCCGGGCGATTGCGGTCCGCGCCGAGGAGCTGCCGGCCGAAGAAACCGAGGTCTGGTGGCAGCGGATCCTGCACCGGGATCCCAGCTACGAACGATACGCGCGAGCTACCAGCCGCACGATCCCGATCATCCGCCTGGTCCCTGTTGGCGCGGTGACGGCAGCGTGACCCAGACCACCGATCCACCGACTGTCTCGCGCACAGGCCCCCTGGATCCGGACGTTCGGGCCGGGGTCCGCCTCTGGCTGGCCAAACAGGGGCTCGCGGACGTCATCTTCGCCGGCGCGTTCTTCCTTCTCGCCGGCACGCTAGCATGGCTCCCGGCCTGGTTGATGGTCGGGCTGCTCGTGGGCAGCCAGCTCGCGCAATGGGGCTTCATCGGCCGTCGCCATCCGGACCTGCTCGCGGAGCGAGCCGGCGTCCGCGAGGGGGCCGATCGTTCCGACATCCCGCTCGCGCTCGGGATGGCCTACGGCCCGGTGCTTGCCGCACTGGCTGCCGCGCTCGAGGTCCGTCTCCATGGAGTACCGATCTTCGAGCCGGTGGTCACGCTGGTCGGGCTGCTCATGGCGGTGTCCGGCGTCGGCGTGACCCTGGCAGCGATGGCTGCGAACCGTTTCTTCGCGCCGGTCGTGCGCATCCAGGGCGAGCGCGGCCACTCGGTCGCCCAGGGCGGGCCGTACCGGTTCGTGCGCCACCCGGGCTACCTTGGCGCCATCCTGTACGACATCGGGCTGCCGGTGCTCCTCGGGTCATGGTGGGCCGTGCCGTTCGCAGTCGCCAGTGCCGCCATCGGCCTCGTGCGGACCGCCCGCGAGGACCACTACCTGCTCACCCACCTGCCCGCGTACCCCGAGTACGCGCGGCACGTTCGGTGGCGGATGATCCCGGGGGTGTGGTAGGTGACGCAGCAGGCGCGGCCGGCATCGGGCTGCTTCCGGAGCGGATTGCCGTACAACCGGTTCGGCCACGGCCCCCGCCCCTTGGTGGTTCTCCAGGGCCTGCTCTTCGAGAACAAACCGATGGGTGGGCTCACTGCGCACTTCATGGTGGGCACCTACCGGTTCCTGGGGGACGCGTACACCGGCTACGCCGTGACGCGCAGGCGGGGACTGCAGCCAGGCTGCTCCATGCGCGACATGGCCGACGACTACGCGACGATGATCCGCCAGGAGTTCGGCGGACCCGTCGATGTGATCGGCATCTCGACCGGCGGCTCGATCGCGATGCACCTCGCCGCCGACCATCCCGACATCGTCCACCGCCTGGTCATTCACTCCAGCGCCCACACGCTCAGCGACCCCGCCAAAGCCCTGCAGATGGACGTGGCGCGGCTGGCCGGGCAGGGCAATTGGCGGGGTGCCTGGGCCCGCCTGCTCAGCGTCATGGTGCCCAGGAACCCGCTCGGCCGCGCTCTCGTCCGTCCGAGTGCGCTGCTCATGTCCCTGGGCGCGCCCAAGGATCCCTCCGACCTCGTCATCACGGTCGAGGCGGAGGACAAGCATGCGTTCCGGGATCGGCTGGGCGAGATCACCGCCCCGACGCTCGTCATCGCCGGCGCCACCGATCCGTTCTACACGCCGGAGCTATTCCGCGAGACCGCCGAGGGTATCCCTGACGCCCGGCTCGTCCTGTTCGAAGGAATGGGCCATCCGGCATCCGGTCACCGATTCCGGCGGGAGGTCCTCGCCTTTCTCGTCGAGGTGCAGGCGAGCGAGTCGGGGGGCCAGGCGTCTGCCTAATTCGGGTTCGCGGTGTTGAAAACGGGCTGCGCAGCGAGTAGCGTGGCGTCACCGGACGCCCGACGGGCCCGGAGCGACCGGAAACGATGGAACGGTGCGCGCCCGCTTCCGTGGAGGGATCTGCGATGCATCCGCGCTGGTCGCGTGCCTTGTTGCGCCTGCTTGGCCTGGTTGTCGCTGGCGTTGTCCTGGTCGGGCTTCTGCCGGTGGCGACGGGTTCTCCGTCCGCGATGGCGATCCCGCAAATGACGTACGTCACCAAAGCCGGGAAACCGCTGCAGAAGACGCAGCTGGATCGTCCATGGGGCGTGGCGAGCGACGGCACCTACCTGTACATCGCCGACTCCGGGGATGGGCGGATCATCAAGATCAACCGCTCGACCATGGCGTTCGTGGCCCAGTACTCGGGCCCCCCCAACAACACCTTCAGCGCTCCCACCGGGCTGGTGGTCGACGGCGACCAGCTCTATGTCGCCGACGGCGGCTGGCGCCGCATCGTCCGGCTCAGCACCGCCCTCGACGGCACCGGCTGGATGGAATACAACGGCGCGGGGGCGCCCGGCGGGCCGTTCCTCAGCCTCGACAGCATCACCGTGAGCGGTGGCCACATCTATGTCACCGACCCGGCCGGTCGCCGCATCATCAGGATGAAGAAGACGCTCGACGGGTCCGAATGGCAGACGTACGGGAACGAGGGCAGCGGCACCGGTCAGTTCGCGTATCCGACAGGGATCGCGGTGGTTGGCGACACGGTGTGGGTGGCCGACCAGGGGGCCCGGCGGGTCGCCAGGTTCAGCACGGCGCTCGACGGAACCGGGTGGCAGACGTTCACCGGTCGCGCCAGCGACCCACTCCGGAGGCCGGCCGGCATCTTCGTCGCCGGAGGCTACGTCTTCGTCGCGGACGGCACTCGGGTCGTCAAATTCGGCACTTCGCTGGACGGGTCGGGCTGGATCTCGTACGGCGCCTCCGGCAACGGCAAGGGCCAGTTCTGGGAGGCGGCAGGAATCCTGCTCAGCAACCGGTATCTCTACGTGACGGACCGCATCAACGGGCGGCTGGTCCGCTTCTCCGACGCCGTGAAGGGAACCGGGTGGCGCACGTATGGCCGCCAGGCCTGGGCGGACCTCGGCCAGTTCGGGATGGTGACCGGGCTCGCCTCCGACGGCACGTACATCTACGCGGTCGACCAGTACACGAACCGCGTGATCAAGACCAAGCCCTCCAGCCTCAGTTCTGTCAAGGCGTACGGTTCCTACGGAGGGGGCAAGGGCCAGTTTCACTCGCCCAGCGGGATCGCCGTAGGTGCGGCCTCCGCGCGCCCGACGACCGCCCAGCAGGCGAAGGCCGTCTTCGTCACGGACACCTCGAACCACCGGATTGTTCGGTTCGGGACGTCGCTCAGCGGCACCGACTGGAAGACCTACGGAACCCAGGGCTGCGGCATCGGGCAGTTCTCGGCCCCCTGGGGAATCGCGGTGCGGGGCAGGTACGTGTACGTCGCGGACGCAGGGTGCAACCGGATCGTGCGCCTGAGCGTCACGCTCGATGGAGCCGACTGGAAGACGTACGGGACCCTGGGTTCAGGCGACGGCCAGTTCAAGACCCCCCACGGCATTGCCGCCTACGGCGACTACCTCTACATTGCCGATACGGCCAACAACCGGCTCGTCCGCATGAAATCCGACATGGAGGGCAGCGGCTGGGCAACGTACGCGCACCTCGCTGCCGGGGCCGGACAGCTGCTGATGCCCGAATTGATCACCGTGTATTCAGGGAACGTGTGGGTCACGGACGCAGGCGCCGGCAAGATCCTCAGGCTCGGGAGCGCCGACTTCTCATTCAATGCTGAAGTCGGCTCGCTGGGCAGCGGCAACGGCCAGTTCGACAAGCCGTTCGGTATCGTCACGGATGGCGCCCACCTGTACATCGGCGACGGCATGCCGGGCCGCTTCGGCAACCATCGGGTGGTGAAGTGGGTCGTCTGAGGGGTATCGGTTCCTGACAGACGAGTTCTACCCGGCGGGCCGGCAGACGAGCGCCCACTCGCCGTCGATCAGGACGGCGGCAGTGCGACCGATCTTCCCGTTCGGCAAACGACAGGGGTACGGGGTCAGCCAGGGGTCGGGCCGGCGCCGCACGCCGATGGCCCGCAGGAGTTGTCCGGTACGTCCCGCCAGCGTCAGCCGGGTCGCCAGCGGAGCCTGCCGGGCGCGACCGTTGCGTGCCAGCCGCGTGGCCCGGGCCTCCGCAAGCAGCTCTCCCTGGTGGCCTTGTACAAAGGCATGCGACTGCATGCGCAGGTAATCCACCGTCCACCTCGTCGAGCCTGGTGCGGCCGCCCGCAGCGTCTCTGCGGGTGTACACCGCTCCCTCTCCCGGAGACGGAGCCGGTGAGACTAGCCCTCGCGGTGCCATCTGTCAACGTCGGCAAGCGCTCCTTGTGGACGGCCAGCGATTCTGTCCCAGTCTATCGGCCAGCGACTTTGTCAGCCTCCGGTCCATGGAACCGAAGGACCGACAGACCCGAGCCGACGCACGGGCTCAGCAGCGAGCGTACGTGCCCGAGCACGTCGTGACCGGTGGCCTGACGATCGACCAGGCCGCCACCATCCTGAAGCTGTCGACCCGCCAGGTGGCCATCTGGCAGAAACCGCCAACCCTGTGCGGAAACCGCCAACAAACCTGTCCGGAACCGCCACCCTGGCCCGGACCGTGAATCCCCTGGCCGGCCGGCGAGGAGCACCCTCCGCCTACGCGGCGGGTGCGGCGGGCTGCGGCGGGCGCGGCGGGTGCGGCGGGCGCGACCCGCTCGAGCATCTCGCAGGCCAGTTCGGCGACACGGCGCGCGCCGTCCAGCCGCATCGGCGGGACTTGGGGCTTCGTGCCGAGCCCCGCCACGATCCCGTCCGCCAGCATCGCCGGTGTCGTGTCGCGGTAGCTCATGCGGACGCCGGCCTTGTGCCGGCGGAGGCGCTCGCAGACGTCGATGATCTGCTCGCAGTGGCCCTCGATCGGGAAGTAGAGGAACGGGCGGCCGAGCGCCGTGAGCTCGAGGGTCGTGGTGCCGCCCGCCTGCGTCACGGTCAGGTCGCAGGCGGCGAGGTGCTCGTACAAGCGGGGAACGAAGCCGCGGGCGATCACCCCTTCAGGCAGGCTGCCTCCGCCCGCCTCCACCCGGGGACCGCCGACGAGGACCATCTGCAGGCCAGGCACGGCCTGCCGGGCCCGCGGGAACGCCGCGATGCAGAGGTCGAGGAGCAGCTTGCCCGCCCCGGTGCCGCCGACGGTGACGAGCACGACGGGGCCCTCGCCGTACCCCAGGCGCCGCCGAAGCGCCGCCCGGTCGGCGTAGTCGGCGGGATCGAACTGGAGCGCGTATCCGACGAAGCGGTAGTGCTGCGCGGCGAAGGCCCGCCGGTTCGGCAGGAACGGCCCGAACGAGCGATCGGGGATGTCCTCCACCTCGCCGAGGAAGACGGCAGTGTACCCGTCGGGCGGTCTCGCCCAGACGCGGTTGAACATGTAGACGGCGAAGGCCTCCATTGGGTTGAGGGTCATGCGGTCGAGGCCCACGAAGTCATACAGCGAGACGTAGGGAGTGCGGCGCAGCTCGGGCCGCTCCTTGAGGGCGATCGCGATCTCGTAGGTCTCGTCGCCGATCGCGAGGTCATACGCGCCGCCCTCGACAAGCCCGGCGTAGAGGTGCGCGTTGGACTCCCACTCCTTGCGGGCGCTCAGCGCGTAGAGGCCGACGTTGAACTCCGCGTTGCGCGTGCGCCGGTCGGCTGCAGCAGTGGCATCACCGAAGCGGTCGGACTCCGGAATGACCTGCTCGCCCTCGGCGTCGAGGTACTCCCTGGCGGGCGACGAGGCGAGCCAGACGATCGTTGCACCCGGGCGAAGGTGTCGAATCTCGCGGGCGATCGCCAGGTCGCGGACCACGTGGCCAAGGCCAACCGACCCGCTGACGAAGAGGATCCGACTTCGTGCGTCCATCCCGCCCCTCCTTCGCAGGCGAGGAAGGCTGCGGGAGCCTGCCAGCCGGGACCGCAGCTCCGCCCTGAGGCTACCACTCGGCGTGCCGCCGGAGTGATGCCGCCGAAGTGATGTCCGGTTCTGCGACAATCGCGGGGGCATGACGCCCGAACAGGAGTGAGTGTTGCCGATTGTCCAGACGATCCGGACCGCCCTTGCCTCGCTTGCCGCGAACAGGCTGCGCGCCGGCCTGACGATCCTGGGGGTCACCATCGGGGTCTCGTCGGTCATCGGCATGGTGTCGATCGCCCAGGGGGCCTCGGACATCATCCAGGGACAGTTGCGCGGCCTTGGCGCCAACTCGCTGTTCGTGACCTCGGGGAGCGGGACGACATCGTTCCTCCAGGCGGCGGCGGGCACCTCCAGTTCGCTCACCATCGGCGACGCGGAAGCACTCGCGGCGCCTGGGGCGGTGCCGGACGCCCAGGTGGTCATCCCCGAGCAGGCCGGCTATGTCCGGGCGACGGCGGGCGACGTGACCCACGACACCCGTGTCGTCGGCACCACGCCCGCCCACAGCGCCCTCTACCAGTGGAAGCCGCTGCGCGGGTCTTACTTCCGGGACGGTGACGTCACCACGGCGGCGCCGGTCGCGCTGCTCGGTGCGGACGTGGCCCGCGAGCTGTTCGGGACGGCGGACCCGATCGGGAAGTCGGTGAACGTCCGCTACACGCAGGAAGCCGGCCCGGTGACGGTGCGGCTGCGCGTGGTGGGGGTGCTCGAGCCGAAGGGAAACGCGGGCGGTTTCCTCAACCGGGACGACATCATCATCGTGCCGATCTCGACCTCCGAGAAGCGCCTGTTCGGGCGCGAGAGCGTGAACGCGATCTCCATCCTCGCGCGGTCGGCCGACGCGATCGGACAGGCGGAGCGCGATGCGACAAGCCTCCTGCGGGAGCGGCACCGCCTGGGCCAGGGCGAGCCGCTCGATTTCACCATCTCCACCCAGAAGGACCTGCTCGCCACCGCCGCGCTGACGGCCGACATCTTCACCATTCTCCTCGGGCTGGTCGGCGGGATCAGCCTGTTCGTGGGCGGGGTCGGGGTCATGAACATCATGCTGGTCAGCGTCACGGAGCGGACCCGCGAGATCGGGCTCCGCAAGGCCCTCGGCGCCCGCAGGCGCGACATCCTCCGCCAGTTCCTGGTCGAGGCGGTGGTGCTCACGCTGGCGGGTGGGATCCTGGGGATCCTCCTGGGCGCGGCGTTTGCGTGGGCGGCGACATCCTTCAGCCCCGTGTCGGCGACCCTGTCGCCGACGGCGGTGGTGGTTGCCGTGCTCATCAGCGTGGCCGTCGGCCTCATCTTCGGGATCTACCCGGCGCGGCGAGCGGCTCGTCTCCAGCCCATTACCGCGCTGCGGGCCGAGTAGGCCATGGTGTCGCAGCGGCGCATCTGGCTCAATGGCCGGCCCGGGCCCGCAGGTTCGCCGAGCCTCGCGGTCACCGATCGTGGCTTCCGGTTCGGCGACGGCGTGTTCGAGATGTTCCGCGCCCGACGGGGTGTGCTCATCGAATGGCCGCACCACGCCGCGCGCCTCCGCGCGGGCGCGGCCACGCTCGCGATCACGCTCCCGTGGGCCGACGATGAACTCGCCGACTGGAGCCGCGCGCTCCTCGAGACGGAAGGGCTGGCCGGCGCAGGCGGGCAGGCGGGGACCGAGCCGGGCGATGCGGTCCTCCGGATCACGGTCAGCCGTGGAGCACGGGACGATCCGGGCCTGGCACCCGGAGATGATGACTCGGCCCCGACGGTCGTTGTGGAGGCGTGGCCGTACGAGGCCGCGCCACCCCGTGCCCTTGACCAGGGGATCACCACCATCGAGGCGGCGGGACGGCGGGACCCCGCGGCGCCGCTGGCCGGAGTGCGGTCGCTCTCGTGTGCCGACAGGGTTGCCGCCCAGCTCCAGGCGGGTCGTGCGGGAGCGGACGACGGCCTGCTGCTGACGCCCGACGGCTGCCTTGTGGAGAGCACGTCTGCCTCCGTCTTCGTCGTGCGCGACGCACGCCTGGTGACGCCGCCGCTCGCCGCCGGGGTCGTGCCGCAGGCGATCAGGGCCTGGCTGCTGCGCGACGCCGCGGTCCAGGCGATCGGACTGGCGCCGGCCGAGGCCGCGTTGCGGCCCGAGGACCTGCTGGCTGCCGACGAGGCATTCCTTGCGGACGACGTGGCCGGGATCGTTCCGCTCGTGGCCCACGAAGGGAGGCCGATCGGGGGCGGGCGGCCCGGCCTGCGGACCCTTGCGCTTCGGGCCGCACGAGAGGCGTGGGTCGACCGAGTCAGCCGCGGGGAGGTCGTCGACGCTGCCACCGTCCCCGGGCTCCTGGTGCCGGCTTCCGAGCCAGCGGCTTCCGAGCCAGCGGCGGCCGAGCCAGCCGCGGCGGAGCCCGGGGCGGGCGGGCGGCCGCTCGAGCCGGCGACACTGCCAGAAGGCGCGACTGAAGGCGCTTCCGTTCACGTGGCGGTGCCGACCCGCTCCAGTCTCCTCGCCCGCTCGGCGGCGCTGCCGTCATCGGAGCGGGCCGCCCTGGGGCCCGACCAGGTGTACGGCTGGGCCGCTGCGCTGGCACCCGCCGAAATACTCCTGCTGGGTCGGGTGGTCCACGAGATGCTCCGCACCGGCTCGCCGCCCGAGGCCGGCCGTGCCTTCGGGATCGCCTGGTGGGGCGGCGCGCGGCTGCCACGCCACGACCAGGAGTCGATGATCAGGGAGTTCGCCGATCTGGAGGTCACCATCGGCAGCGTCCTTGCCGGTCGGGACCTGCGCGACGTCCGGCCAGTGCCCAAGCGCGGCCTCGCCGCCCTGTTCGACTTCCTTCCCTCCCGCACCCGTGAAAGCGAGTCCCAGGCGTTCTCGGCGATCGAGCTGGCCGGCGAGCCCGCCCACCTTGGGCTCATCGCACTCTGGAACGCCTGGGTCGCGGTGCGCTACCGGGCGCTCATCCCGCCGCCAACCTTCGAGATGCTGGTCCGTCCCTGGGTGACCGTCGTGGGTCCGCTGCCGGGACCCTGACCTCTCGACAGGGCCGTGACCCCACGGCGGGCCGGGCCGCTACACTGCCCGCCAATGACTCCGGCCGCCGATCCGATCGCCACACCTGCCGAGCCGCAGGTCCACGGCGCGCCTGCCGGGCCGCAGGTCCCAGGCGCGTCCCCCGGCGCGGCCCCCGGCCGCCGCCGGCGACGCTGGCCATGGGTGGTGGCCGCTGTTCTGGGAGTCGTCGCGCTCGTCGCCGTCGCCGCGCTTGTCTGGTTCATCCAGCCCCAGCCGCTCCTGCCCGAAGCGACGGCCGCCCTGGCGTCGACCGACCAGGTCACGTTCTCCGACGAGAACGGCTGGCTGACCTTCACTCCCGCCACGGGAGCGCCGCCCGACACCGGGCTGATCTTCTACCCCGGCGGGAAGGTGCCGGCGGAGGCGTACGCGCCGGCGGCCCGGGTGATCGCGGAGCAGGGGTACACCGTCGTCGTCGTCCCCATGCCGTTCAACTTCGCCGTGTTCGGGATCGACAGGGCGGCTGAAGTCCAGGCGGCGCACCCGGAGATCACCACCTGGGCGGTCGGTGGCCACTCGCTCGGCGGCGCCATGGCCGCGGAGTACTTGAACGGGCACCCGGGCGCCGCCGACGGCCTGGTCTTCTGGGGCGCGTACCCCGCGGCCGACCTGCTCCGCCCAGCCGCTCCGCGTCGCATCCGTCTACGGCACGCTCGATTCCGGCCGGGACACGATCACCTCGCCCGACACGGCGGCGAAGCTGCCGCCGGGCGCTCGGTTCGTGCCCATCGAGGGCGGCAACCACGGCCAGTTCGGCTACTACACGGGCCAGCCGAACGACCCGCCGGCGACCATCTCGCGGGAGGAACAGCAGGAGCGGGCCGTGGCTGCCACCGTCGAGCTTCTCGAGGAGATCAGCCCGACGCGCTGAATCCCTGCCGGGCACTCGGTCGCTGGACTACGATCCCAGCACGATGGGTGGATTCTCCGGACAGTCGCTCCTCCCGCTCCTCGTCGCGTTCCTCGTCATCGTTCCCTTGTTGGGGATCGCGACTCGCTGGCTGCGACTGCCCTACACCGTCGCCTTCGTGCTGTTCGGGCTCGTGGTTTCAGGCGCCTTCGAGCTGCAGTCGCCCCGCGTCGTACTGGAGGTCACGCCCGACCTTGTCGTCGCGCTCCTGCTCCCCGGCCTGGTCTTCGAGGGCGCCTACCGTCTTGACGGCGCCGAACTGCGCCGGACGTTCTGGGGCGTTGCGATCCTGGCGATCCCCGGCGTGCTCATCGCGGCCGCTGTCGTGGCGATCGTGCTCAACCTCGCCGGGCTTCCGCTCGAGCAGGCCTTCATTGTGGGAGCGATGGTCTCCGCAACCGACCCCGTCGCCGTCGTGGCCACGATGCGGCGCCTGCGCGCGCCTCGGCGGCTCGTCACCCTGATCGACGCGGAGAGCCTCTTCAACGATGGCACGGGGATCCTCGTCTTCACGATCGCGCTCGGCGCGATCGGGTCCCAGGCGTCGCTCGGCGACTCGGCGGTCGCCTTTGTCGTCGGCATCGCGGGGAGCATCGCCCTCGGTGCGGCGTCAGGGCTGCTCATCGCCTGGGTCGCTGCCCGGATCGACGACCACCTCATCGTGCTGACGCTCACCCTCCTCGCCGCCTACGGGACCTACTTCCTGGCAGACAGCCTCCACGAGTCGGGGATCATCGCGAGCGTCGTCGCCGGGGTCACGCTGGGCACGTTCGGGCCGCGGTTCGGCATGAGCCTGCGCACCCAGGAGGCGATCGACACCGTGTGGGAGTTCCTCGCTTTCATCCTCACCGCCATCGTGTTCCTCCTGGTCGGCGTCGCGATCACACTCGAGTCCCTGGCGGCGGCGATCGGGTTGATCGCCTGGGGCGTGGTCGCGGTGATCGCCGGCCGCGCTCTCGTGGTGTACGGGATCCTGGGCGGGGCGGCGCGAGTGGAGCGGGCGTTCGGCCTCGTCCCGAGTCTTCCGACGGGCTGGCTCCACGTGATGAACTGGGCCGGCCTGCGAGGAGCCGTGGCGACGGCCCTGGCGCTCTCCCTGCCGGCCGACTTCCCCGATCGCACGCTGCTCCAGGGCATCACCTTCGGGATCGTGCTCTTCACGGTCGTGGTGCAGGGCGTGACCGCGGAGCGCGTGGTCCGCTGGTCGCGGGTCGATCGCGAGCCGACGGTTCCCGCGGAGGCGTAGACGATCGCATCGGCGGCAGTCACACAGGCGAGCGACCGCCAGAAGATCCTGGTGGCGAAAGCCGCCGTCATCGGGTTCGGCGTCCTCGCCATCGCCGCCGGGTTGGGGTTCCGCGGCGTGAACATCGCGTGGATGGTGGGCCTCGCCTTCGCCGTGGCGGCAAGCACGTTCTTCCCGCTGCTGACGCTCGGGATCTGGTGGCGCAGGATGACCGAACAGGGCGCCCTTGCGGGTGTCATGGTGGGTGGGACGATCGCCGCCGTGGTCGTCGTCGGCAAGCTGGCGGGGCTGTGGACCTTCGATCAGCTCGCGATCATCAGCGTCCCGGCGTCGTTCCTCTCGATCGTGCTCGTGTCGGTGCTTACCTGGGGTCGGCAGCCCCTTGACGTTCGCGATGCCTTGGAATCCGCCGTCCGCTCTCTGCACGTCCCGGAGCGGCGACCCGTGGCTCCGACCGAGCCCGTGTCGGGAGCCGAACCGGCCGCCTGGTGGCCCGGGCCCGCGCCTACCGCGCGGGCGAGGTCCGGCGGCGGAGCAGCTTGTCCAGCTCGACCGCGACGAAACCGGTGATCGACGCGACCAGCACCACGCCCAGCTGGAGGGGATCGAGCGGCTCGGTCACAAATACCGGCTGCAGGAACGGAACGTAGATGAGAGCCATCTGGACGAGGGCGGCGCCGACGACGGCGAGGACCAGCGGCATGTTCGAACGCCACCCGAGCTGGAGGATGCTCTGCCGTTCCGAGCGGATGGCCATTGCGTTCCCCAGCTGAAGAAAGGCCAGCGTGGTGAAGACCATGGTCTGCCACGGCCAGCCGTTCGAGATGGCGATGCCCTGCACGACCAGCGTGACACCGGCCATCAGGAGCCCCACCACCAGCGCCTGCTGCCAGAGACCGCCGGCGAAGATGGACTCGGTAGGACGGCGGGGCGGCCGGCGCATGGTGTCTGGTTCGGCAGGCTCCACACCGAGGGCGAGCGCGGGCGCGCCGTCGGTGACGAGGTTGATCCAGAGGATCTGGATGGCCAGTAGCGGAAGGGGCAGGCCGAAGAATGGGGCGAGGAACATGACCCAGACCTCGGCGGAGTTGGTGGTCAGGAGGTAGCGCACGACCCGCCGGATGTTGTCGTAGATCCGGCGACCCTCCTCCACCGCTGCCACGATCGTCGCGAAGTTGTCGTCCGCCAGGATCATGTCGGACGCTTCCTTGCTCACCTCGGTCCCGGTGATCCCCATGGCCACGCCGATCTCGGCCCGGTTGAGCGCGGGCGCGTCGTTTACCCCGTCGCCGGTCATGGCCACCACGCCGCCGCTCCGGCGCCAGGCGTCCACGATGCGCAACTTCTGCTCGGGGCTGGTGCGGGCGTAGACGGCGATGTCCGCGACCACGCGGTCGAACGTCGGGTCGTCCATCCGCTCCAGCTCGGCACCGGAAAGCACCCTCGACCCCGGGGTGAGGATGCCGATGCGCTCCGCGATCGCCTTCCCAGTGAGCGGGTGATCGCCGGTCACCATGACCGGGGTGATGCCGGCCTGGCGGCAGGTTGCGATGGCCGGCGCCGATTCGGATCGGGGCGGGTCGGCCATCCCCACAAGGCCGACGAGGCGGAGACCACGTTCCGCATCCTCCAGGTCTGCAGGGAGGGCCGCCACGGTGCCCTCGGCCAGGGCGAGCACGCGGTAACCCTGGGCGGCGAAGCTGTCGGCGGCCGCTCGTGCCGGGCCGATCTCCCCGACCTCGCCCGGCGCCAGCAAGGGAAGGATCGCCTCGAGAGCCCCCTTGGTGGCGATGCGGACGGGGCCGCCATCGGCGCTGTTGCCGCCGCCATTGGCCCTGCTGCCACCGTTGCCGTCGACGTGGAAGGTCGTCATCCGGCGGCGCTCGCTGTCGAAGCCCAGTTCCGCCAAGCGCGGGTACCGCTCCATCTCGGCGGCGCGCTGCACCGCAAGCTTCCCGGCGAGAGCGAGGAGAGCGGCCTCGGTGGGGTCGCCGACGATGGTCCACACGCCGGGGACGGTCTCGGGCGCGCGCAGTGTGGCGTCATTGCAGAGAACGGCCACCCGTGCCAGGCGGGCCAGGTCCTCGTCCCCTGCCGGGCTCGGCTCGACCACTCCCTCGGGCGTGTAACCGTCGCCACCGACGCTGTACTCGCCCCGGCGGGTCCATGCGCGCTCGACGAGCATGCGGTTCTCCGTGAGCGTGCCGGTCTTGTCCGTGCAGATGACGGTCACCGAGCCCAGGGTCTCGACGGCGGGGAGCTTGCGCACCAGCGCACGCCGCTGCGCCAGCCGGCGTGCCCCGAGGGCCAGGGCGACCGTCACGATGGCGGGGAGCCCTTCAGGGATGGCCGCCACGGCCAGACTCACCGCGGTCAGGAACATGACGTCGAGCGCCTCGCCGCGGGCGATGCCGGCCGCGAACACGATCCCGCAGACGATGAAGGCCGCAAGCGCCAGAACCCGGGCAAGTGCGGACAGGCGTCTCTGAAGGGGCGTCGGGCCGCCCTGCTGAGTCTGAAGGAGATCGGCCACGCGACCGAGAGCGGTGGCCATCCCGGTGGCCACCACAACGCCCGCGCCCCGACCGCGGGTCACGGCAGTACCGCTGAAGGCGGTGTTGCGCTGGTCGGCTGGGAGGCCGGCGGGCACATCGGGGAGTGGGTCGGCGGTCTTCTCGGCCGCCTCGGACTCGCCGGTGAGCATCGCCTCGTTGATTTCCAGGGCATGGACCTCGAGGAGCCTCAGGTCGGCGCCCACGATGTCGCCGCCCTCCAGCCGCACGAGATCGCCCGGCACGAGTCGCGAAGCCGGAATGGACGTCACCTCTCCGCCGCGCACGACCCGGACGCTCGGGCTGGTCATCTGCTTGAGCGCTTCGATGGCTTTCTCAGCCCGGTACTCCTGCACGAAGCCGATGCCGGCGTTGAGGAAGACAATCGCCAGGATGACGACCGTGTCCTTGACGTCGCCGATAAGAGCGGTCACAACGGCGGCCGCGATGAGGACGACGACCATCGCGTTCGTGAACTGCTCGAGGAGCACCATCCAGACCGGCCGCGTCGCGCGCTCGGTCAGCTCATTCGGGCCGAACTCGCCCAGCCGACGCTCGGCCTCCTCGGCGGCCAGGCCGGCGACGGGATGGGAGTTGAGCGCGCGCACAACCGCGGCGCCATCAAGGCGCCAGGGCTCGTCGGCCAGACCGGGGGGCGAGGCGCCGGAGGATGCGGCTGCCCCGATGGGGGTTCTCATCGAGTCCCGTCATTGTCGCAGGTCTCGCGCCCGGACCGCCTTGGTGGCCCCAGCCTGACCGAAGGGGTGCTGCCGCGCGCAGCTCACCCGCGACGCGCCTTGCGGCGTGCACGCGTCTCCTCCTCGCGGCGGCACCGCGACAGCACCCGTGCCATTGGACAGCGCGGCGCCGGCAACCTCAACCACGGGACGGTGATGATCGCGTTAAGGTCGTGCTGCAAAGGCCCACCGCGGCGATCGGCACGATGTACGCGGTCTACTTCCTGCGCCGCGTTCATGGTCGGCTGGATGCTCATCCAGGTGGCGGCCGGGAACGGCGCCTTCGATCCGTTTCCCTTCATCTTCCTCCTCTTCCTCGGCAACATCGTCCAGTTGCTACTCATGCCCCTGATCATGGTCGGCCAGAACCTCCAGGGGAAACACGCCGAGGCACGGGCGGAGGAGGAGTTCCGGACGACCCAGAAGACGTTCGCCGATGCCGAGGCGACCATGCGGCACCTCGATGCCCAGGATGCCGAGCTCATTCGGCAGACGGCCCTGCTCCGCGCCCTCGTCGAGCGACTGCTGCCGGCCGAGGAGGTGCAGCGGATCGAGGCTCCCTTCGAGGCTCCCTTCAAGGGAGCGTCTAACGCTGCCGTGCCGTGACGGGGCACGCGGCAAGAACGCGAGGCCTACTGGGCGCCCCGCTTGACGATGCGGTGGTTGTACGAGTCGGCAACGAGGATGATGGACCCGCTGACCGCGACGCCGCCCGGGTTGACGAACTGGTCGGGGCCGTTCCCCTGCGAGCCGACCTGTGAGACGTACGCCAGGTCCGACGCATTGCGCCTGACGATCCGACCGTTGCCGGTGTCGGTGACCCACAGGCTCGTGCCATCGGTGGCGACCGCGATCGGGAAGCTGAACTGGTCGTTCCCTGTGCCCTCGGCACCGATCTGCGTGACGTAGCCCAGGTCTGAGGCCCTGCGCTTCACGATCCGGTTGTTACCGGAGTCCGCCACGAAGATGTACGTCCCGTCGGTGGCGACACCGATCGGGTAGATGAACTGGTCGTTCCCCGTGCCTTCGGCACCGATCTGTGCGACGTAGCCCAGGTCTGACGCCCTGCGCTTCACGATCCGGTTGTTACCGGAGTCGGTGATGTACAAGTAGGTACCGTCGCACGCGACGTGCGAGGGCGAGGAGAACTGGTCGTTCCCCGAGCCGGCACTACCGATCTGCGCGACGTAGCCGAGGTCAGAGGCCTTGCGCTTCATGATCCTGCTGTTGTCGGTGTCCACCACGTAGAGGTCGGCGCCACAGACGGCGACACCGTTGGGGTTGTTGAACTGGTCGACATCGTCGCCCTGGGTGCCCCACTGGGCGACGTGCGTGAGATCGGCAATCAGGCGCTTCTGGATTCGGTGGTTGGCGGCGTCCGCCACGTAGAAGTTCGTGCCGTCGGCGGCGACCTGGGTCGGCAACGCGAACTGGTTGACGCCGGCGAACGACTGGCTGCCGATCTTCCTCTCGTAGACCAGGGTGACGGCCTTGCGTTTGACGATCCGGTTGTTGTAGGTGTCGGCGACGAAGAGCGCAGTGCCCTTCACAGCCACCGAGGACGGGGACCTGAACTGGTTGTTCCCCGAACCCAGGGCCCCGATCTTCGATACGTAGGCAAGATTCGAGGCCTTTCGCTTGACGATGCGGCTGTTGTCGGTGTCGGCGACGTAGATGTACGTGCCGTCGCTCGCGATACCGCCGGGCGCGGCAAACTGGTTCGTCCCGGAGCCCTTCGTTCCGACCTGCGTGACAACCGCGAGGCTGGACGCCTTCAGCTTCACGATCCGGTTGTTCTGCGTGTCGGCGACGAACACGTGGGTGCCGTCGGCTGCCACGCCCTGGGGAAGCTCGAACTGGCCCTTCCCCTTCCCCTCCGTCCCGACCTTTGCCACGAAGGCCAGGTTGGACGCCTTCCGCTTCACGATGCGATTGTTGCCGGTGTCGGCGACGTAGACAAAGCCGCCGGCGACCGCGATCCCGCGCGGATGAACGAACTGATTGTTGCCGCTGCCCCGCGTACCGACCTGTGAGACGTAGGCGAGGTTGGACGCCTTCCGCTTCACGATGCGGTTGTTGCCCCAGTCGGCGACGTAGACATAGGTGCCGTCGGTCGCGATCCCATAGAACGTGCGGAACTGATCGTTGCCGCTGCCAAAGCTGCCGATCGCAGCGACGAACGCGAGGTTCGAGGCCCGTCGCTTCACGATCCTGTAGTTGAAGGTATCCACGACGTAGACGTATGTGCCGTCGGTGGCGACGCCCCCCGGCTGGTAGAAGTCGTTCTTGCCAGCTGGATCGCCCACGCTGGCGACGAACGGCATCACTGCGGAGGCATCCCCCGCCGCCGTGACCGGCGGGGGGACGGCGTCCAGCACGACACCAAGGCTGATGACCATCACGACGACGCCAACGGCGGTTGTGACGAAGCGACGCATGGCTCCCCTCCGACGCGCCAGTGCGCCCCCCGGACTGCACCGAGGCCCGGCGCACGTCTCGGCACAACGCTAGCACCGCCGGTCGTGGCGTCAAGAGAGCACGGGGCGCGCACCAACCTGCTCGGCCGCTTCACGTAGTCGGTGCCGGATGGCGGTGCTGGTTGCCGCCGCGCTCGACCGCGGGTGTACTGCCGCGGTGCGGGTCTGGCGAGCTTTGCTTCCGCTGGTCGGCCGCCGGTCTGTGAGTCAGTCGTCTTTCCTTCGCGTCCGGCGGCCGGGTTTGCCCGAGGCGCACGACCGCGACCAGCTGGCGGAGTTGACCGGCCACCTGGCGCCGTCCCCGGTCATGGCTGGGCCCCCGGCGCACAGACGGAGCCATCCGGCGCCGTTCGGGGTCGTTCTCGTGCGTGGGAGGCAAGCCCTTGACGACGCGGCGGGGTCTGCACGGGGCCGCACCACGCGACCCGTCACGGTGGTGCGTTCCACGCAAAGCCGGTCAGCCGGGCACCGCCGCGGTTGGACAGCCGGTGCCAATCCGGCACGAACCGGCGCTCCGGCGGCCCGGGTTGACGGGGACGGGCGGAATTCCGATAATATCACTCAGGATTAGCCTGCCGGGCCACCCTGGGGCTGATGCCCCCTGGAGACACCATGACTGCCACCCGCGAGATCGCTCCGGACAACCGCTCGCAGTTCGACTTCAAGGACGACATCGCGTACCTGAAGGAAACGAAGCGCGGCCTCACGCGCGAGACCGTCGCGGAGATCAGCGGGTTCAAGGATGAGCCCGACTGGATGCTCCAGTTCCGGCTCCGCGCCTACGATCACTTCGTTTCGCGCCCGATGCCGTCCTGGGGCGCCGACCTGTCCCGGATCGACTTCGATCGCATCGTCTTCTACCGGAAGCCCTCCGAGCGCGAGGAGAAGTCCTGGGACGACGTCCCGGAGCAGATCAAGCAGACGTTCGAGAAGCTCGGCATCCCGGAGGCCGAGCGCAAGTTCCTTGCCGGCGTGGGGGCCCAGTACGACTCCGAGGTTGTCTACCACTCGGTCCGCGAGGAGCTGACGAAGATCGGCGTGGTCTTCATGGGGACCGACCAGGGCCTGAAGGAGTACCCGGAGATCTTCCGGAAGTACTTCGGCACCATCGTCCCGCCGGAGGACAACAAGTTCGCCGCCCTCAACGCAGCCGCCTGGTCGGGCGGGTCGTTCGTCTATGTCCCGAAGGGCGTGGAAGTGCCGCTCCCGCTCCAGGCGTACTTCCGCATCAACGGCGAGAACACCGGCCAGTTCGAGCGCACCCTCATCGTCGTCGACGAGGGCGCCAAGGTCCATTACATTGAAGGCTGTACTGCGCCGATTTACGCCACCGATTCTCTCCACGCCGCGGTGGTCGAGGTCATCGCGCTGGCCGGCTCCAAGGTGCGCTACACGACCATCCAGAACTGGTCGAATGATGTGTACAACCTCGTGACCAAGCGCGCCCATGCTTACGAGAACGCCACCGTCGAATGGATCGACGCCAACACGGGGTGCCTCACGGCCGACACCATGGTCGCCCGGAACAGCGACCTCGCGCCGATCTCCCGCATCGAGCCCGGCGACCACGTCTACTCGCTGACGACCGATTTCGACATCACCCGCAGCCGAGTGGTTGACAAGCGAGAGAACCCGCCGGCGCCGGTCTTCGACGTGGTGCTCCAGAACCACCGTCACGTGCGCGCCACGCCGAACCACCCGTTCCTGGTCGCTCGGAAGCAGGGTCGGTCACGGTGGCTGGGCTGGCTTCCGGTTGCGTCGATCGTCGTGGGCGACGAGGTTGCCGTCGCGGGGCAGCTGCCCGACGATGGGAAGCCGCACATCTTCGCGCCGGTGCCACCACGGGCGCGGCTCCGTCGCCCGTTCCATGCGCCGAGCGAGAGCACCGACGACTTGCTCTGGTTCCTTGGCTTCTTCGTCGGCGACGGCTACTTCGACGGGCCGAACCGGGTGATCATCGCGGTACCGGAGAGCGACCGCGCATCCGAGCGCGTGGTCGATCTCGCGCGCGGCTTGTTCGGCCAGGAGCTGGCCCGGCACCGTGGCGTCCAGCTGCGAGCCGCGTCCGGGGGGTGGGTGGACTGGCTGCGGGAGGCGGGTTTCGCCGGCGATGCCCACACCAAGCGCGTGCCGCACTGGGTCTACACGCTCCCACACAGCCAGAAGCGCGCGTTCATCGACGGGTACATTGCCGCCGACGGGCACATCCGCCCCGGCCACCGGAACGTGTCCATCACGAGCGCGAGCCGGGAGTTGCTCGAGCAGGTCCGCCACCTTGCGATCCTCGCCGGCTTGAACCCGACGAAGATCGCGACTTGGAGCAGACGAGAGAAGAAGCCCCTGGGCATCGAGGAGAAGGAGTACCGCCACTACTTCCTGTATTTCTCGGACGAGAGGCTGGATGGGCCCGTGCACTTCGTCCCAGTCTCGGACATGCGGTACGTGGGCGAGCTTCCGAACTACGACATCGAGGTGGAGGGGACCGCCAACTTCATCGCCAACGGCGTCTTCGTGCACAACAGCCAGAAGACTATGAAGTACCCGAGCATCTACTTGCGGGGCCGGGGGGCAACGGCGGACATCATCTCGGTCGCCGTGGCGGGCAGGGGGCAGCACCAGGACACCGGCGCGAAGGCCATCCACCTTGCCCCGGACACGAAGAGCCGGATCGTGTCGAAGTCGGTGTCGAAGGACGGCGGCCGGGCCACCTACCGCGGGTCACTCCGCATCGCCCCGGGGGCCACCGGCGTCGTGGCCAGCGTCCGCTGTGACGCGCTCATGCTCGACGACGAGAGCCGCAGCGACACGTACCCGTACATCGACGTCCAGGAAGACGACACGACAATGACCCACGAGGCCACCGTCGGGAAGATCAGCGCCGACCAGATTTTCTACCTGCAGAGCCGCGGCCTGACCGAGAACGAGGCGCAGAACATGGTCGTCCAGGGTTTCCTCGAGGTGTTCACCAAGGAACTGCCGATGGAGTACGCGATCGAGTTCAACCGGCTGGTCCGCCTGGAGATGGAAGGCGGCCTCGGGTGAGCTCGGTCGGGACGGCCAAACCGCTCCTGGGGCTTGCCTCAGCGCCTGACGCTCGCGCAATGGCGCGTGCACTCGATGAGCCGGACTGGCTGCTGGCCGACCGGACGGAGGCCGAGCGCCTGGCCCGCGAGCTGCCGGCCGAAACGAACCCCCTCTTCATGCCGTACGTGGACCTCCGGCCGGTCCGCTTCGGAGAGATCTCGGCGTACGCCGAGACAAGGGACGCCCGCGAGGTCTCCGCCGCCCTGCCCCGCGGTGCCTCGGCCCTCCTCCATGTTCGCGAAGACACGGTCGTGGCGCGGGCCCTGAGCCCGGAGGCTGCGGCGGCAGGGGTGGTCGTGGACACCTTCTCGAACGTGTTGCGCCGCGATCCGGCGCTCCTGCGCGGGCTCCTCGAGGGGGGCGCCTCGCTCCCCGCGGATGACCTCTTCGCCCAGGCGGCGCGCGCCGCTTTCGCCATCGGCGTGGTCGTCCATGTACCCGACGGGGTCAGCCTCCGGGGGCCCATCGTCCTTCGCTGGAGCGCAGGCGCGTCCGGCCACGGGCTCCTCAGCCGCACGGTCATCTCGCTCGGGCGCGACGCGCACGCGAGCGTGCTCGAGGAGCAGGTGGCATCGACACCTCCCAACGGTGCCCAGTCGCTCTGGGCCGGCACGTCCGAGGTGCTGCTCGGCGTGGGTTCCACGCTCGAGTTCGCCGGCGAGGAGAACTTCGGGCCGCAGACCGCCGCCTTCGTGGCCCGCCACGCCGTGGTCGCGGAGGGGGCTTCGCTGGCCTGGGCGCTGGCGAGCGTGGGCGGCTCGTTCGTGAAGAGCCGCATCGACAACCTGCTGGCCGGGCGGGGCGCGAGCGTGCGGCAGGTCGAGATCGGCCTCGGCTCCGGGAGCCAGGTGTTCGACCTCACCAGCTACACCCGGCACCGGGGCGAGGACACCACCGGCGATCTGCTCAGCAAGGGCGTATTCCTCGGCCAGTCACGCGGCTTCTTCAAGGGCCTCATCGACATCGAGAAGACGGCACATGGAACCGACAGCTTCCTGGGCGAGTTCGCCATGCTCATGACCAAGAAGTCGCGCTCGGTGGCCATCCCCTCGCTCGAGATCGACCAGCCCGATGTCCGCCGCGCCGCTCACTCCAGTGCCGTGGGCCCCGTGGACGAGGGGCAGATCTTCTACCTCATGAGCCGCGGGCTGCCGCGCGAGATCGCGCGCAAGTTCGTCGTGCTCGGGTTCCTGGAGCCGGTTGTCGCGCGGATCCCGCTCGAGGATGCGCAGGACCGGTTGCGGCAGCTGCTCGACCGGAAGTGGTCGGCGGAAGCCTGACGGGAGGGCTCACGCCCTCGGACAGGGTGACGGGCGGACTCACGCCCTCGGACAGTGGATGCCCGCGAGCAGGCCCCCGCGGACGCCCCCGCGTATGCTGCCGCGCATGACCGAGACACCGTCTTCGCGCCGCGTTCCCGTCGCCCGGCTCGACGACGTCCCGCCCGGCACCATGATCATGGTCCAGGTGGACGGCACGAACATCCTCCTCGTGAACCACGAGGGGACCGTCCGGGCCATGCAGGGCGTCTGCTCGCACGAGTACTTCGAGCTGGACAAGGGCTTCCTGACCGGCGACTCGATCACCTGCGCGCTTCACCTCTCGCGTTTCGAGCTGGCGACCGGAGAGGCGCTCGACCCGCCCGCCGAGCTGCCGCTGGCGCTGTATCCGGCGACGATCGAGGACGGGCAGGTGGTGCTGGAGCTCCCGGTCGGGTCGATCCCCGTCAACGAGTAGCCGCACGAAGCGGCAGGCACCAACCGGCAGGAGGCCCACCGATGCAGTACCGCAGGCTCGGGAAGACCGGCTACCAGGTCAGCGCGATCGGCTTTGGCGCGTGGCCGATCGGCGGCGGATGGGGACACGTCGACGACGCGGCCAGCCTCCGCGCGCTCCATGCCGCGGCCGATGCCGGGATGACGCTCTTCGACACGGCCGACGTGTACGGGGACGGGCGCAGCGAGCAGCTCATCGGCCGTCTCCTGCGCGAACGCCCCGGCGAGCGGCTGGTGGTCGCCACCAAGATGGGCCGGTCGGTGCCCCAGCTCGTGGCGAACTACACACCGGAGGCCTTCCGGGGCTGGGTTGACCGGAGCCGCCGCAATCTCGGCGTAGACCAACTCGACCTGGTGCAGCTGCACTGCCCGCCCACGGATCTCTACTACCGTCCCGACCTGTTCGAGGCGCTGGACGACCTTGTCGCGTCGGGCGCCATCGCCCACTACGGCGTGAGCGTGGAGCGCGTCGAGGAAGGGCTCAAGGCGCTCGAGTACCCGGGCGTGGCGAGCGTCCAGATCATCTTCAACATGCTGCGCCACCGTCCGGCCGAGCGGTTTCTCGGCGAGGCGGCGCGCCGGGACGTCGGCGTGCTCGCGCGCGTGCCGCTCGCCTCGGGACTGCTCACCGGGAAGTTCAGCCGCGAGTCCACGTTCGACCCGGACGACCACCGCGCCTACAACCGCCACGGCGAGGAGTTTGACGTCGGCGAGACGTTCTCGGGCGTGGACTACGAGACCGGCCTCGAGGTGGTCGAGGAACTGCGGTCGCTGGTCCCCGAGGGCGCCACGCTCGCCCAGTTCGCGCTGCGCTGGATCCTCATGTTCGAGGGCGTCACGGCTGCGATCCCCGGCGCCAAGACACCGGAGCAGGCGGTGGCCAACGCGGCCGCGGCGGACCTGCCGCCGATCTCCGGGGCCGCCATGGAGCGAGTGGCGCAGCTGTATGCCGAGCGCGTGAAGCCCCAGGTGCACCAGCGCTGGTAGGCGCAGGCGGCTGCCGGCGAGGCCGCAGGATCGCACCGATCGGTTAGCACGCGTCCCAACCTCATGGCATGCCGCGTGCGTCGCGTGCCGCGTGCGTCGCGTGTCGACGTGCGTCGCGCCTTCGGGCCTGCGATACTAGTTAGGTATCGGTGCCCCTTATGCTCCTATGTGGGAGCACAGTTTACCGAGGAGGGTCGCGAGTCATGAGAACGCGCCTTGCGCTTCTGCTGGGGATCGGGCTGCTGGTGGCGGCCTGTAGCGCCAGCGCATCGGCACCACCGCAGCCGTCTGCCTCGTCGCCCGCCTCCGCGGCGCCGTCCGTGGCCGCGACGGCAGCGCCCACGGTCGAGCCGCAGCCGACCCCGACGGCGGCGCCCACGGCCGAGCCGCCCCCCACTCCTGCACAGGCGGAGCTGATCCTCGCGACCACGACCAGCACCCAGGACTCGGGGCTGCTCGACGTCCTCGTGCCCGAGTTCGAGAAACTGACGGGCTACCAGGTGAAGACCGTTGCCGTCGGGAGCGGCCAGGCCCTCACCATGGGCAAGGAGGGGAACGCCGACGTCCTTCTCGTCCACTCGCCGGCCGCCGAGAAGGAGTTCATGGACGGCGAGTACGGCGTGGACCGGCGGCTGGTCATGCATAACGATTTCGTCATCGTGGGACCCGCGACCGATCCGGCCGGGATCAAGAAGACGACCACCGCGGCTGACGCGCTCAAGGCGATCGCTGCCGCGGAGGCGCCGTTCGTCTCGCGGGGTGATGACTCGGGAACCCACAAGGCCGAGCTGGCCCTCTGGAAGAAGGCCGCGATCACGCCCGAAGGTGCCTGGTACCAGGAGTCCGGCCAGGGAATGGGCGCCACCCTTACGATCGCGTCGGAGAAGGAGGCATACACGCTCACCGACCGGGCCACCTACCTCGCCCAGAAGGACAAGCTCGACCTCGAGATCCTGCTGGAGGGAGATCCCGCCCTCCTCAACATCTACCACGTCATATCGGTCAACCCTGCCAAGTGGCCCAAGGTCAATGCCGCCGGGGCAACGGCGTTTGCCGACTTCCTGACATCGCCCGACGGCCAGGCCATGATCGGTTCGTTCGGCGTCGAGGAGTTCGGCCAGCCCCTGTTCGTTCCTGACGCGGGCAAGACCGACGAGGAGCTGACCGGGGGCTCGTGACCCTCCGGGGACATCGGGTTGCTGGGTGGGCGGACGCAAGGGGCGAGTGGCGGCCGGGGCCAGATCGGCGCCTCGAGCCGGGCGCGGGTCCCGGGCATGTCCGGGAGGTGACCGAGGGGGCGACGGCCTGGGTGGCGAGAGGCGCGGGCGGTGCGGCACCCCGACCGTTTGCGGGAGACGCACCACCGTGACGACCGCCGGGCTCCTCCGGGGCAGGAGGGGCAGACGCATGCGCATGGAGCACAAGATCGACCGGGAGGGCGGCAAGCCGCGGCAAGCGGGGCGCCTCGATGCGCGGCGCGCACGAGAACGGCGCCAGCATGGCCGCGGACCGGGAGAATCGGTCGCGGTGTTGCTCGAGACGCACGAGGTGGTCACGGCCTTCCATTCCGGCGACCGTGAACCGGCCGTGAGTTCCTCGGCTTCGTAGACTGCGGGAGTGGGCCTCCTCTTCGAGGGCATCGTCCAGGCGTTCCAGCTCCTGTTGAGCGCCGACCCGGAACTCCTGGAGATCGCCTGGCTGTCGCTCGTCGTATCGGGGGTCGCCACCGGCATCAGTCTTCTCATCGGCCTGCCGCTCGGAACGTGGCTGGCTCTTGCCTTGTTGCGGGGCCGCGGCGCTGCGATGACCGTCGTCAACACGGGCATGGCATTGCCGCCCGTCGTGGTGGGCCTGTTCGTGGCCATCATGCTGTGGCGCAGCGGTCCCCTGGGCGATCTCCGCCTCATGTACACGCCGGCGGCGATGGTCATGGCCGAGGTGATCATCGCCACGCCGGTCATCATCGGGCTGACGGCGGCCGCCCTCCGCCAACTCGACCCCCGCCTGCGCCTGCAGCTGCTCGGGCTGGGAGCCTCCCGCTGGCAGACGACCTGGTGGCTCTGGCGGGAGGCCCGCCTGCCGCTGCTGGCGGCGATCATGGCCGGCTTCGGAAGCGTCATCTCCGAGGTCGGCGCGGCCATGATGGTCGGGGGCAACATCCGCGGCGAAACCAGGGTGCTCACCACCTCCATCGTCCTCGAGACGTCGAAGGGCAGGTTCGAGATGGCGATTGCCCTCGGCATCATCCTCCTTGCACTCGCGTTCGTCGTGAACGCCGTGCTGACCCGGGCACAGCACCGTGACCCGCACCGGTAGCCCCGCGCCCGCGAACGCCGGCAGCCCGGGGAGGTTGACGGCCGTGTCGGGCGTCCCGGTTGTCGAGGTGCGGGACCTCTCCGTTGTCCGTGGCGGACGCCCGATCCTGTCGGTGGAACGCCTCGCCGTCGCCGAAGGAGAGACGCTCACCATCGTCGGCCCCAACGGCGCAGGCAAGACGACGCTCCTCCTCGCGCTGGCCGGTCTCGTCCGGCCGGAAGCCGGGCAGCTCCTGTTCCGGGGGTCCCCCGTCGGACGCTCGGAGGGGCTGGCCTACCGGCGACGCCTGGGCCTGGTGATGCCCGACCCGCTTCTCCTCGACACCACGGTCTTCGCGAACGTGGCGCTCGGGCTCCGCTTTCGCGGTGTCCCCGGCCGACGAATCGAGCCGCTCGTGACCGAGTGGCTCGAGCGCCTCGGTGTCGCGCACCTGCGTGACCGGCGCGCGGGCGGTCTCTCCAGCGGGGAGGCGCAGCGGGTGAGCCTGGCCCGGGCGCTCGTGCTCGAGCCGGAGCTGCTGCTCCTGGACGAGCCGTTCGCGTCGGTCGACGCCGCGACGCGGGCGCAGCTCGTCGAGGACCTGGCGGTGCTGCTCGAGGCGACCCCGATCACGTGCGCGCTCGTCACGCACGACCTCGACGAGGCGGTCCGGCTCGGCGACCGCATGGCCGTGCTGCTCGACGGTCGGCTCCGCCAGGCGGGCTCGCCGGAGGCCGTGCTGGCGTCGCCGATCGACGAGGACGTTGCGGCGTTCGTCGGGGTCGAGACGCGGGTCCGAGGGACGGTCACGGACGTGAAGGACGGAGTAGCGGTCGTGGACACGGGCACGTGCCGGGTCGAGGCCACGCTGCCGGAGGACGGGTCAAGGGCGATCACCCCCGCACGGCCCGTCCTCTGCTGCCTGCGCCCGGGCGACGTTACGCTCTGGGCCGGCGGGGCGGGGTCGCCTGGCCCCGGCTCGAGCGCCCGCAACCGGCTCGACGGGCGGATCGCTCGGGTCACCCCCCAGGGGTCGACTGTCCGCGTGACCGTCGACTGCTCCTTCCCTCTCGTCGCCCTGATCACGCGCGCGTCGGCCGACGAGATGGCGCTTGCCGAAGGCCAGCAGGTGACGGCCGTCTTCAAGGCAAGCGCTGTCCACCTCATCCCGCTCGCCTCCTGACACGGTTCCCACCTGACACGGTTCCCACCAAATGGTCCGGTGCGGAGGGTCCGGGTGGCCGCGATCCGCAACGCTTCGGGACGGTAAGATGAGCGGCGATCGCCCGTCCGACGGACGCCTCGTCCGCAGCACGATTCATTGAGGAGTGTGTCGATGACCTATACGATCGCCGAGCCGTGCGTCGATGTGATGGACCAGGCCTGCGTCTCCGTCTGCCCGGTCGACTGCATCCATTTCGAGCAGGGCGTGGACCGCACGCTCTACATCGACCCGAACGAGTGCATCGACTGCGGCGCCTGCGAGCCGGAGTGCCCGGTGGCGGCCATCTTCCCCGCCGATTCCGTCCCGGCGGAGTGGGACGCCTACACGGAAGTGAACGCCCTCTGGTACACCGACAAGGATGCCGCCCGGGCAAAGATCGACCAGCTGAAGCCCCCGGCCTAGCCGCTCCGGTCTGGCCTGCACTCCGGGCCGCCCTTCCGGGCCGGATATTCGCTATCGCTCGTTCGGGCTGGACTGCCCGGGCGGCTCGATGGCCGATGCAATGTCCTCCCGAGCCCGGCGCTTGCCCGCGCCGGGCTCGATGCTGGCCGGCGCGCGCGGACAGCCGGGGGCGCCCGGGCCAGAGCCGCCCGAGCCCGAGCTGCAGGGCGCGTTCAACCGGCTTCGACCAAAGGCGATTGCGAATTGCTGGCATCGCTATCTGGTGGCGTGGCGCAGCCTCTTGCGCCCCGGGGTTGGCCGAGGTCCGCCGACCGGCGCCGAGCAGCTCCTGCGGGTGACCTCGCGCGCGGCATCCCGCGCTCGACCATGGGCTCATCGGCCGTGAGCCCGCCTGCTGAACCCCCTGATAGCACGACCGACGTCGGTCATCCCGACGCTGTGGGCCAGGTAGCCCCCGGAATAGCGGTGCCAGCAGTACGGGCGGTCGGAGAGGCCGGCTAGAGAGACCGGAGAGGCGAAGAACCGACGCAGTCGGATCGGTCCCCTGCCCCCAGCCGGGGCGCCCCGGCAGGGGGCGCCGCCATCCAACGGAGGTGGAGCGCGACGCGGTCTGGTCCGGCGCCGCGGCGTCCGACCGTGAGAGCGGGCCTCCCGCGAGCTCGATCCGACGTCCCCGACAGGTCGCCGGGGTCCATGGGCTGCCAGGTCCCGCGTCTCGTGCCACTGGGGTTGGAAGCCGAAGCCACCGGCCCGAACCGCCCAGGATGCCCGCCAGCGTTCGTCGGCGCCGGCCCGCCCAGGGGCGCCCGTCACGAGGCACCGACTCGGCCCGGGAGGCGGCCTCGCTATACTGCGCATCCCATGTCACCACTTCGCGACTGTTCCGTCGCCACCGTCGGCTCCGGCGTGATAGCCGAGGCGATGATCGCCGGACTTCTCCGCGGCCAGCAGGTCGAGCCGCACAAAGTCGTCGCCAGTCACCCGCGGGCCGACCGGCGGGAGCAGCTCGCGCGCGACTACGGCATCCGCACGGTCGCCTCCAATGTGGAAGCCGTGGCCGGGGCCGACATCATCGTCCTCACGGTGAAGCCACAGATGGTCGTCAAGGTCTGCCGGGAGCTGGCCGGCGCGCTGAACGATGGCCAGCTCGTCATCAGCGTGGTCGCCGGCGCCACGACGACCGCGCTCACGAGCGTGCTCGAGCACCCCCAGGTGGTGCGGAGCATGCCGAACACGCCCTCGCGCCTGGGCCGCGGCGTAACCGTCTGGTACGCGACGCCCGAGGTCACGGCCGACCAGCGCGAGCAGGCGAGCGCGCTCCTGCGTTCGCTCGGCGCGGAGCTGTCGGTCGACGACGAGAAGATGGTGGCGATGGCGACCGCCGTGAGCGGCACCGGGCCCACCTACGTCTTCCTCTTCATGGAGGCCCTCGTCGACGCCGCCGTCCACCTCGGGTTCCCCAGGCACATCGCGCACGATCTCGTCATCGAAACGATCGAGGGCAGCGCGCTCTTCGCGAAATCGAGCGGGATGCACCCTGCCGAGCTCCGGAACATGGTCACGTCGCCCGGTGGGACGAGCGCGGCCGCCCTGTACCAGCTCGAGTCCGGCCGCATGAGGACCGTGCTCTCCGACGCGGTCTGGGCGGCGTACCGGCGTACCGAGGAGCTGGGCGAACAGCTCGAGAAAAACGCGTCACGGTAGCGCAATGGGCCCGTGAGCCCCAGGAAAACCTGCGGCGTGGCATCATTCGGGCATGGCACCGCGACCTCTATCCCGTCCAACTGCGCGCCCGAGCACGCGCGACAGGCTGTCCATCGAACAGATCGTGGCGGTCGATCCCCCGACCGCCTTCCGGGTATCCCCCGACGGCCGGACGGTTGCCTTCCTGGCCGAGGCCGCCGGCGCGCGCCAGCTCTTCACCATGCCGTTGCGGGGTGGCTACCCGGCCCAGCTGACGGCATTCGAGAAGGACGCCAGCGATCCCCAGTGGAACGCGCGGGGCGACCGGCTCGCCTTCGTGAAAGAGAAGGCGATCTGGACCGTCGACGCGGACGGCGGGCGGCCGGCGAAGCTCGTCGACCACCCGGCGGGAAGCTCGAACCCGCGGTGGGCGCCTGACGGCGATCGCCTGGTCTTCATCTCGCGCCGGCGCGGCTGGGACCAGCTCTGGCTCGTCCAGGCACCGCGCCCGTCCCGGGGACGGCCTCGCACCAGCGAGAAGCCACCCGAGCCGGTCTGCCTGACGCCGACGCCCCACGACAACGAGTGCCCGACCTGGTCGCCCGATGGGACGCGGATCGCCTTCGTATCGCAACGCGCGGAGGATCTCCTGACGCAGCAGATCTTCGTGCTCGACGTGGCCCGGGCGCCCGGGGGCGCGCGCGGGGCGGGCCCTGCTCAGGCGCCTCGCCTCGTCGCCGGCGAGACGAGCTGGGCCTGCGCACCCGCCTGGACTCCCGGCGGCCGCGAGCTCTGCTATCTCGATGACCGCGACGGCTGGTTCCAGGTCCTGCGGCTGCCGCTCGGTCCGGGCGGCAAGTCCGGGGATGCGACGCCCGTCACGTCCGAGCAGGTGGAACACGGCGAGCCCTCCGGAGGCGACCCGTACGCCCCCCGCGTCTCGCCCGATGGCCGGTCGATTGCGCACGTGCGGATCCGGGATGGGCTGGTGGACATCGTGGTCTCGCCGATCCCGGCCGCCGGCGCGCCGCGGCGCGCGGCGAGCGGCGCCGTCACCGTGAACCCGTTCCCGGGGCTCTGGCGGCTCGTGGAGTGGGCCGGTCGCGATCATCTTGCAGCCGTCGCCGAGAACGACGAGCACCCGCAGGACCTCTGGATCCTCCCCGTGCCCGGGCTCGCTGCCCCGTCTGCACGCCCACACCAGGTCACCGATTCGCGCCCGCGCTCGCTGCCCGTTCACCGGTTCGTGCCGTCCGAGCGGGTCTCGTTCACCGCCCGCGACGGCCTCACCGTCGAGGGCACGCTGTGGCGGCCCGCGGAGGCCACCGGCGCGAAGGATGGCCGGCAGGTGCCGGTCGTCATCGACCTCCACGGCGGCCCCACGTGGCAGCGGTACCGCGGCTGGTGGCCGTTCTTCCAGCTCCTGGCCCAGGAGGGCATCGCGGTCCTTGCCATCGATTTTCGCGGCTCCACCGGCTACGGCCGGGCGTTTCGCTGGGCAAACCGCGGCGAGTGGGGCCACGCCGACATGCACGACCTGGTCGACGGCGCCCGTTGGGCTGCGTCGCAGCCTTGGGCGGATGGACGCCTCGCGCCCTACGGCGGCTCGTACGGCGGGTACCTGACGCTCTGTGCCCTGGTCGAGGAGCCGAGCCTGTGGCGCTGCGGCGTGGACATGTACGGCGACTCCGAGATCGCCGAAAGCTACCGTCACGGCGACAGGCCGGGCCGGATCGACCTCGAGCGGATGATGGGCAAACCGGACGACCCGGAAACGGCCCCGCTCTTCAGGCGCGGCTCTCCCCTGTACCGAGCCGAGCGGATCGAGGCCCCGCTGCTCATCCTCCACGGCCGCAAGGACCAGCGGGTGGTCCCGCTGATGAGCGAGAAGATGATCGAGGCCCTCACCATCGAGGGGAAGTTCCACGAGGTGACCTGGTACGAGGAGGAAGGTCACGGCTGGACACGTCGCGAGAACCGTCGCGACGCCTTCCAGCGAACGCTTGCGTTCCTGAAGCGACACCTTCTCGACGAGGAGCCGTCGGCAGCCGGTTGATGGCCAAACCGGGCCCGCGACCGGGGAGCCCGTGCCGCGGGCGAGGACGATCGGGATGGGCAGCCGCTGCCGACCGACCGACCGACCGGGGTGGCCGGGGGGACCGGGGATGGCGCGGGCGCGGCGCGGCGCTGGGCGCGGCGCCCGCCCTTCATGTCGTACGCGAATCCCCGTGGCGTTGGCCGCCCCGGCGACGGTCAGCACAGGCCGGGGGGCCCAGAGTTCCGGCCTGGATGTCCCGACTCACGCTCGGGCCGGGACATCGGGCGACGGTCGGGGATGCCCTGTCGGTGGTCCTGCCGGATCGATCCCGGCCAAGGCTACGGCGGTTTGCGTATGGCCGGGTCGGTCCCCCGTCGCCGGGCAGCCCAGGCCCCGGGTCGGTCGCGGGCGACTTCACCCTCGCCCAGTACCTGGCCTCGGTCGGCATCAGGGTGTAGCGGCCGTGGCGGACGATTACGAGTCCTTGCGAAGGCCCTTGCCGGACGGGTAGAGTGCCGCCATGCGCGCATCGCACGTGATCGGGATCATCCTCATCGTCATCGGTGTCGTCGGGGTGGTCGCCTCGCTCGGCGGCTACGGGCTCGGGGCGACGTTGCCATGGCTCGTGGCGATCGCCCTGATCGGCGTCGGGCTCTGGGCGATTGCCAGCGCCGTCGCCGGGAAGCCCGCCGCACCCACGCCTCCAGTTGCACCGATGCCTGCGGCCGCTCCGCCGCCTCCCGCCGCACCACCTTGGGGACCCCCGTCCGCGGCCGCCCCGGGTACCGGCGCCTCGGCGGCATTCACCGCCGCACCGCCGCCGCCAGCAGGGCCCGGGACAGCCCCAGCGTGGGGCGCGGCCGGTTCGGTTGCCGTGTACAACAAGGGTCTGGGCGACATCGAGATGGCGGGGCCCATGATCCTGGGACCATCGAGGTACGAGACCTTCATCGGGGAGGTCAAGCTCGACCTGACCCAGGCGGTGATCCCGGAGGGCGAGACGGCGATCAGCGTCAACACGGTCCTTGGCGAGATCAGGGTGCTTGCGCCGGCCGACGTGGGGGTGGCCGTGCGGGCCGGCACCCTCCTCGGCTCCACCGAGGTGCTCGGGCGGAAGGGCGGTTCAGTCTCCGCCGACGAGATGGCCGTCACGGACGACTACGCCACCGCTTCCCGCCGCCTCCGGATCGAGGCCCGGACGGTCCTGGGCGATGTGGCCATCCGCCGGGCGAAGCCTCTCCCGTGGCAGCCTGCACCCCCACCGACGCCCGCCGCGCCGACGGCCGCAGTCGAGCCGCCGGCCGAGCCGCCCCCGGTTGGGCCGTCCCTGGCTCGAACCACCCGCGGCCGAGGTGTCCCCGGTCGAGCCACCCCCGGCCTGATCCGCGGCCCTGGACGGCACGTCAGAGCGCCGCAGAACCGTGTCGGACCTCCGCGTCGAGCTGCTCGCTACGCCCGACTGTCCGCACCAGGAGCCCACCCGGGCGGCGCTTCACCGGGTCCTGTCGGAAGGCGCCATCGAGACGCCCATCCAGCTCGTCCTCGTGAGCACCCTCGACGATGCAGAGTTCCTCGGGTTCCCAGGCTCGCCCACCGTCCGCATCAACGGCGAGGACCTGGTCCCGACGCCGGCCGGCGCCCCTCCAACGCTCGCCTGCCGGCTCTACGCGCAGCCCGATGGCACACTCGCGGGGACCATCCCCGAGGAGGTCATGCGCTCCGCCGTCAAACGCCATCGCAGCGGCCATCTCCGGGCGTTCCAGCGCGACGAGGCCGCCCTGCATCGAGCGACGGTCGACGATGCGGCATTCGGCACGGCTCCCGCTGCGGCGTCCGATGGACCGTCCGGGCCGGGACATGACTGATCTGCCCGGCGGCGCCGACTCCTCGGCCGCCACCGCCCTGCTCGCCGCCCAGCTCGAGCGGGTCCGGGGGCTCCTCGGGACCTACAGTGGCCGTTTCTTCTCCCACATGCGCTGGTACACGGCGGTCGTGATCGCTCTCCTCGTGCTCGGGAGCTCGACCATCGCCCCGGCCGCGGTGGTCGTCGTGCCGTTCCTCGTCCCCTTCGTCTTCCTCGAGGCCGGCTACCTCTTCTACTACACGGTCTTCGCGCGGCGCTATGCGGCCGCGATCGAGCGCGCGCTGAACGCTCGCGAGGGGCGCCCGATCCTCGTCGCCCACCGCCTGGAGGCTGCCTACTTCTACCCGCCGGACGCGCCGCGGATCAGCGCCTTCTCGCTCCGCCGGCCGCTCGGGATGATGAGCGTGGCGACGATCGGCTACACGGTCCTCGCCGGCCTCGGCTGGCTCGCCGGCCTGCTGGGAACGGTCGAGTGGGTCGGACGCCAGCCGGCCGGTGGCCTCCTGGGGCTCATCGTTCCCGGCGCCGTCGCGTGGACGATTGCAGTCGCGATCTACCTTGTTGTCTACTTCCTGGATGCCCCCGACGAGCGCCGGCTCACGGCAGAGCTGGAGCGCTGGGAGGCGGAGCTGGAGCGTCGAGAAACGGAGGCCGGATGAGATGCCCGCTTGGCGAGAGTTCCCGGGACACGCGTACCGCGCGACCTGCGTCTGGGCGTCACACCAGCACCGGCTCCGCGACTTCGCCACCTCCTCGCGGCTGACCCGGGGAACCGTCCGGCGTTTCGTCGCCGGCGAGACGCTGCCCGAGGTGCTCCGGGCGCTCGAACGGCTGCGGGGACGCGGCCTCGCCACGACCGTGGACGCCCTGGGCGAGTCGGTGACCTCCGCCGACGAGGCCCGCGCCGCGGCGGACCGATACCTCGAGGTGATCGACGCGCTCGCGGCCCGCGGCCTCGACCGCAACGTCAGCCTGAAGCTCACCCAGATGGGCCTCGACGTGGATCCCGTCCTGTGCCGCGAGAACGTTCGCCGCATCGCGGCACGCGCCGCCGAGGTGGATGCGTTCGTGCGGGTGGACATGGAGGACCACACGCGCACGGACGCGACGCTCGACCTCGTACGCGATCTCCACCGCGACCATCCCAACGTCGGCGTCGTGATCCAGGCGTACCTCCGGCGAAGCGGCGAGGACGTCGCCGCGCTCTGTCGCGAGGGGATCCGGGTGCGGCTGTGCAAGGGCGCCTACGATGAGCCGCCGCAGGTCGCCTTCGCGACGCGAGCGGAAGTGAACGCCAGCTTCCGGGCGCTCCTCGAGCAGCTCCTCCGCGACGGCGAGGCTCCGGCCTTCGCCACGCACGACGAGGGCATGATCGAGCACGCCAGGACGGCGGCACGGGCGATGGGCGTGGACCCCTCGCGGTTCGAGTTCCAGATGCTCTACGGCGTGCGCCGGGATCTCCAGGAGCGCCTGGCCCGTGACGGGTACGGCGTCCGCGTCTACGTGCCGTTCGGGACCGACTGGTATCCGTACTTCATGCGCCGCCTCGGCGAGCGGCCGGCGAACGTCCTCTTCCTCGTGGCGAGCATCCTCGGGGAGGGTCGCCGGCGGCCGCGCCGAGCTCAGACCGGACAGCCCCCGCCGTCCATGGGCGGATAGAGGTCCACGCGATCGCCGTCGGTGACGCGCGCGTCGCCGAGCCGAACGATCTCCCGGTTGACCGCCGCGAGCCCGACCTCCGCCTCCGGGATCCCGAGCCGGCGGAGCACGTCGGCGAGCGCGGTCTCCTCCTCGAGCGGGACAGCGATTCGCGAGCGCTTCTCTGCGTCGTAGAAGGCGAGGTGCCCGCCGAGGTGGAGGTCCATGACGCAGGTGCCGGCGTGCGCGTTCGGCCCGGCCGGGCTACGCGCCGTCAGCCCACTCGATCCCGAGTGCCCGGAGCCGCTCCGGCGTCGGGACCGCGGTCTCCGGGTCCCAGCCCTTGAGGCGGTAGAGCCCGGTCAGGGCTTGCTCGAAGTCCTCGCGCGAGATCGCGGTGCCGGCGAGGGGGCCGTTCTCGAGCGGGGCGTGGAGCCGGTCGGGAAGCCGGTCGTCGGCCCGCGTGAACCCTTCGCGGACGTTGAACATGCGGGCCAGGTTGACCGCCCGCTCCCCGATCTCGAGCAGCTCGTCCACGCTCATGTCCCAGCCGGTCGCCGCCCGCACGGCCCCCACGACGTCCTCGACCTGGATGAACGAGCGCGGCGCCGGGCCGAAGAAGCACAGCCCAACGACCTTCTCCATGCTGTTCCAGCGCTCGGCGGTGTACCAGATGCGCACCTTCTTCTCGCCGAGGTCCGTGGCGCCGGTCGGCTCGGTGATGCCGATCTTCATCGCCGCTCGGAAAGGCCCGGAGTCCGCGTTCACGAAGAGCGGGTCGTGGAAGCCGACCAGGTGATCCGCCCCGGCCTCGTTCGTGGCGTAGCCGATCCCCACGCCGACCTTGCCGCGCGGGTCGTGCATGGCCAGCTCCAGGCCCTTGACGTGCATGGCGAAGAAGCGGGCGTCCCCGCCGATGGCCTCCGCCGCGCGGCGCGATCCCGAGCGCCAGGAGTTCGCCGATCCCCTGGCGGTCGGCGATCCGCGGGATCACCTCGAGGAGGGCCTCGCCGTTCCCGAAGCGCAGGTCCAGCCCGTCGGTCTCGGCGGTCCCGATCAGCCCGTGCTCGAAGCACTCCATGGCGAACGCCACCGTGCCCGCCGTGGAGATGACGTCGAGGCCCAGCTCGTTGCACATCTCGTTGGCGCGGGCCACGAGCTGCAGGTCGCCCACCGCGCAGTCGGAGCCGAAGCCGGCTACTCCCTCGTACTCGGGTCCGTCGTAGGTGTCGGTCACCGTGTAGCGGTCGCTGAACGCCATCTCCGGCTTGCAGCGGACGGCGCAGGCGTAGCAGGAGCGGGTGCCGCTCCGGAGCGCCTCGTAGGCCGCCCAGTTCATCTCGTCCACGCGCTCGAACGAGCCCTGCCGGAAGTTGCGGGTGGGGAGGATGCCGCCGGCGTTCAGCGCGTCGGTCAGCGCCGGCGTGCCCTTCGTCCGCAGGTCCCAGCCCTGGGGGTGCTCGGCTACCTCCTTCGAGAGGCGCCGCCCGATCTCCGCCAGCGTCTTCGGGTCGTGGGCGAGGTCGGCGTAGCGGCGTGAGCCCCGCACGGCGATGGCCCGCACGTTCTTCGAGCCCATGACCGCGCCCATGCCGGTGCGGCCGTTGTAGTGGCGGAGCTCGTTCATGATCATGGCGTACGGGACCAGGTTCTCACCCGCCCGCCCGATCTGGAGGACGCGGACGAGCCGGTCGCCCAGCTCCTCGCGGATGGCGGCCTGCACTGCCGGCGGGTCCTGTCCCCAGAGGTGGCGGGCGTCGCGGATCTCGGCGCTGCCGTCCTTCACCCAGAGGTAGACGGGCTCCGGGCGATCGACCCTCCAGGATGATCGCGTCGAGGCCCGCCATCTTCAGCTCGGGTCCCCAGTACCCGGCGGCCTCGGATTCCCCGAAGCCGCCGGTGAGCGGCGATCGGGCGATGGCGTTGAAGCGGGTCGCGGTCGAGACGGGGGCCCCGGTCAGGAGGCCGGTCGCCAGGACGAGGACGTTCTCCGGGCCGAGCGGATCGGTGCCGGGCCGGAGCTCCCGGAGCAGGTGGTATGCGGCGAGGGCCTTGCCGCCCGGGTACTGCCGGTAGAAGGCCTCGTCGAACGTCTCAACCGTACTGGAACCCTTGGTCAGATCGACCCGCAGGATCGTCCCGTTCGTGCCGTACGCCATCGAGTCCCTCCGTGGGCAGCGTCGCCGGGAGACGAGGGCGGCGTGCTCGCGCTACGTCTAAGCGATCCAGGCAAGCCCGAGGCGGGCGAGCGTCTCGGAGGTGGGATTGCCGCTGGCCGGATCCCAGCCGGCGAGCCGATAGTACTCGTCGAGCGCGGCGCCCACCTCGGCCTTGTCGAGGGCGACCCCGGCGGTGGGCCCGCTCCCGGTGAGCGGCCGGAAGAACTTGGCGGGGAGGCGGTCGGCGGAGCGGTCGATGCCCTCGCGGGCATTGAACGCGCGGAGCAGGTTGAGACGACGCTCCCCGATCTCCATCAGCTCGTCGAGGTCGAAGTCGTCCCACCCGGTGACGGTGCGCACGAAGTCGACCGTCTCGGCGGGGCCGAAGAGCTCCCAGGCGGGTCCCCAGACGAACTGGCAGAGGTCGGCCGTGTCGAGGAAGGAGAAGAAGTACTGCGTCTTGAGCGCATAGCGCACCTTCTCGGCGTCGAGTGAGCGCTCTGGGAGGGTGTGATCGAAACCGAGCAGGGCGAGGCGCTCCATGTAGAGGTCGGAGGCGCCTTCTTCGATCATCGGGTCGTGCTCGGAGGACTGATGGTCGGCGCCGAAGGGGTTGACCGCGTAGATCACCGCCAGCGAGCGCTTCGCCTGCGGCATGTGCGCTGGCGCCTCGGAGCCCTTGACGGTGATGAGGTGCTCGTGCCCGCGGCCCAGGAGGTCGGCGGCGCGGCGTGACCCGTTGGCGAGCACGTCGCCGATGCCCTCGCGGCGGGCGATCAGTTCGACCAGGCGGACCATGGCCCCCGCGTCCCCGAAGGGGGCCGGAAAGCCGATCTCCGCCTCGCTGAGGAGACCCGTCTCGAAGCACTCCATGGCCCAGGCCACGGTCGCACCCGTTCCGATGGTGTCGAGGCCGTAGTCGTTGCAGAGCTTGTTCGCCAGCGAGACGGCGGAGAGGTCGCCGACGCCGCAGTAGGAACCCAGGGTGCCCAGCGTCTCGTACTCCGGTCCACCGTGGCGCGGCTCGACCGCCCGGCCCTGCCACTCGGTCTCCACCACCCGCTTGCAGCGCACCGCACAGGCGTAGCAGGTGTCGTTCTCCACCAGGATGGTCTCCGACATGGTGGTGCCTGAGATGGCCTCATAGCCGTCGAAGTGCCCGGCGTTGTAGTTGAAGGTGGGCAGCGAGCCCAGGCCATCCTGGTACTCCAGGACCCCGGCCGTGCCGTCCTTCTGGAGCCCGATGACGTCCCCGTTCTCGGGGATGTCCGCCGCACCCGAGCGGGCCAGCTGGTTGAGGTGCTTCGGGTCGGCGACGGGGATCTTCTTGCTGGTGCCGCGGACGGCGATGGCCTTCAGGTTCTTCGAGCCCATGACCGCGCCCATGCCGGTGCGCCCGTTGGCGCGGTTCGCCATGTTCATGACCGCGGCCAGGCGGGCAAGCTTCTCCCCAGCCGGCCCGATCCCGGCAACCTCTATCTTCCGGTCGCCCAGCTCGGCCTTCAGGAGGTCCTCGGCCTCGGCGGTCGTCTTCCCCCAGAGGTGGCCGGCAGGTCGCAGCTCGGCCTCCCCGTCGTGGAGCCAGAGGTAGACGGGCTGCTCCGCACGGCCCCGGATGACGATCCCCTCGAAGCCGGAGAAGCGCATCTCGGCCGGGAAGAAGCCGCCGCCCTGGCTGTCGCCGATGCCATCCACCAGCGGTGAGCGGGCGCTGATGGTGACCCGGCTCTGGCCGGAGATGGGGGCGCCCGTGAGCGGGCTCAGCATGACCGTGAGGACGTTGTCGGGACCCAGCCCGTCGGTGCCCGGCTCCATCATCTTGAGGATGTAGTAGGCGCCCATGGCGGAGCCGCCGAAGTAGGTCCGGAAGAACGACTCGGGCGGGGTCTCGACCTCAAGCGTCCCTGCCGTCAGGTCAACGTGAAGAATCCGCCTGCTTGTCTCGCCGGGCATTCGGTTCCCTCCTCCAGTCTCCATCTCGGTCATCCCCTCGTCGCGCCAAGGGCGTCGGCCATGATCGCGAGCGCCAGGTCAACTTCGTCGCGCGTTGTCACGAGCGGTGGGATCAGGCGCACGACCTGGCCCCAGGTGCCCGCCGACAGGAGGATCAGGCGCCGCTCGAGCGCCGCGGCGAGGACGGCCTTCACCGCCTCGGGGTTGGGGCGGCGTCCGTCTCCCTCGCCGGGCTTCACGAACTCGAGCCCCACCATGCACCCGAGCCCGCGCACGTCGCCCAGGGCCGGGAAGCCGGGCTGCAGGGCGCGCAGGCCAGCCAGGAGCTGCCGGCCGCGCTCGCGGGCGTTCGCGACGAGCCCTTCCTCCTCGATCACGTCGATGGTGGCGTTCGCTGCCGCGCAGGCGACGACATTGCCGCCGTAGGTCCCGCCGTGGGCGCCGGGCGACCACCGGTCGATCAGTTCGCGCCGGGCGATGATGCCCGACAAGGGCAGTCCCGAGGCGAGCCCCTTGGCCATGATCAGGATGTCCGGCTCGACGCCCCAGTGGCGGACCGCGAACAGCTCGCCGGTTCGGCCGAAGCCGGTCTGGACCTCGTCCGCCACGAGGAGGATCCCGTGGTCCCGCGTGATCTCGCGCAGGCGGGGCAGGAAGCCGGGCGGCGGCACGATGTACCCGCCCTCGCCGATCACCGGCTCGACCACGATCGCCGCGACGTTCTTCGGGTAGACGAGCTGCGCGAAGAGCGTTTCGAGCTGCTCCTCCCAGTCGCAGGTGCAGGCGTCGATGGGGTGCGGGCCCCCGGGCGCCCGGTAGCAGTACGGGAACGCCGTGCGGTAGATCGGTCCCGGCAGCGGCTCCGCGTCGCCGCGGACGGTCACCCGCGAGGACGTCATCGCCGCCGCCATCTGCGTCCGGCCGTGGAAGCCGCCCTGGAAGACGACGATCACCGGCCGCCCGGTGGCGACCTTCGCCAGCTTGACCGCCGCCTCGACCGCCTCCGCCCCGCTGTTCGAGAGGAACGCGCCCCAGCCGTCGCCCGGAAGGAGGTGGGTGAGCCGCTCATACAGCCGCAGCCCCGCCTCGTGGTAGACGATGTTCTGCTGCCCGTGGAGCAGGCGTGCGGCCTGTTCCTGGATCGCCCGCACGACACGCGGGTGCGCGTGGCCGGTATTCGTGACGCCGATCCCCGAGCTGTAGTCGAGGAACCGGTCTCCCTCCACGGAGACGAGCCACGAGCCCTCGCCGTGGTCCACCACGACGTTCGTGTAGCGGCTCCAGACGTCGGGCACGACGCTGCGGTCGGGGAGTGCCGGGCCGCCGCCGGGTTCGGCGACGGGCGAGGCGATGGTGGTCATCTCGCACTCCAGTCCAGGTGGGTCGCCGGGCGGCGGCTTCGTCTCCCGGATTGTAGCGGGATGGGAATGGCCGCCCCGTGCGTCGGCTGGGGCGGGACCTCGCCGTCGCGGCCGAGGTGCCGGAGCCGAGGCGTTTGCCCGCCAGATACCGCCAGCAGCGTTGGTATGAAGGGGCGGAGGCCAGGTTGGAGCCGCGGCCGGCCGGCAGCGCGCGCGAGGCGGCCGCCTGTCGAAGCCGTCTGAACTCGGGACGCAGGCGTGTCGGCGCGGTGCGCCCCCCGGCCGGCGCCGGCGCCTTCCCCGGCGGGCGGGCTTCTGTGGATACCATTGCCCAGGGCGATATCTGGCGGAAATCGACGTCGCCTGAGCGCCGCGCCAGGCCTGTCGGGCGAGGGGCGGCCCAGACCGGGCCGGTCAGATCGTCCTGCTGACCTCCTTCAGCGTGTCGGCCAGCCGGTCGAGCACGGCGTCGATCTGCTCGTAGGTGATGACGAGCGGCGGCTCGATGCGGATCGTGTGCGCGCTGGTGAGCGTGCCCGCGACGAGCACGCCGCGCTTGAAGAGGCCTGCGGCGACCTTGTAGCCGACCTCGGGGTCGATGAAGTGCTGGCCGATGAGCAGGCCCCGGCCGGTGATGCTCTCGTAGATCTGCGGGTACTCGGCGGCGAGCGCCTCGAGCTTGGGAATGAGGTAGGCGCCCTTGGCGGCCGCCTGCTCCCAGAGCCGCTCGCGGAGGGTGAAATGGATCTGGGCGATGGCGGCGCTGCAGGCGAGCGCCCCGCCGCCCGTGGTCGTGGTGTGGATGAAGGGGTTGGGATCCATCATGGGCTGCCAGATCTCTTCGGTCGAGCAGAACGCGCTGATCGGCATCACGCCGCCGCCCATGGACTTCGCGGTGGCGATGATGTCCGGCGCCACGTCCCAGTGGTCCACGCCCCAGAGCTTGCCGGTGCGGCCGAAACCCGTCTGGACCTCGTCGGCGATGAGCAGCACGCCGTACCGCTTCGTCATCTCGCGGAGCCGCGGCCAGAAGTCGTCCGGGGGCACGATCGCCCCGGCCTCGCCCTGGATCGGCTCCATGAGGACCGCGGCGATGTCGATGCCGACCCCCTGGCAGATGTCGAGTTGCCTCTCCACGGCATCCGCGTCGCCGTACGGGACGTGGTAGACGGGACCGCCGTAGAGCATCCCGGGCGGCTTCCGGTAGTCCCCCTTGCCCATCATGCTGAGCGAGCCCATCGTCTTGCCGTGGAAGGCCTTCACGGCAACGATGAACCCGTTCTTCTTCGTGTAGAGCTTGGCGAGCTTGATCGCGCCTTCCACCGCCTCAGTGCCGCTCGCGCAGAAGAAGCTGTACTTGATGTCGCCCGGCGTGATGAGCGCCATGAGCCGCGCCAGCACGCCCCGCAGCGGGTCGATGAGCTCCTGGCTCGGCATGGGGGTGCGCAGGGTGAGCTGCGCGCGGACCGCGTCCACGACCTCCGGGTTCGCCCAGCCGTGGGAGAGGAGCCCGTAGCCGCCCAGGCAGTCGAGATACTCGCGCCCCAGGACGTCGCGGAACACCGCGCCCGAGCCCGTCCACTCGGTTACCGCCCAGTCGCCCGCCTCGGTGACCGACTTGCGGTAGTCGAGCCAGCCACGGTTGAAGTGCTCGGCGAAGTTGACGAGCGACTCAGAGATGATCTCCTTGCCCTCGGCCTCGGTGACCTCGGGCTTCTGGATGATGTCAAGCCACTTCGCGGAGTAGGCCTCGGCCTCTCCGAGTCCCCGGGTCATCGCGTCATCCTCCCTGGCCCATCTCGCGGATGCCGTACGGGAAGTCGTATGTCGGCATGAGCTCCATGAAGGGATCGGGGTCGAAGGCCTCCGGCCCGAGGACCCCGGTGCCCTTCCAGGCACCCGTGTCGAGCAGTTCCATGGCGATCACCGGGTTGACCGCCGTCTGCCAGACCACCGCCTGGACGCCGTACCGCTTCATGCACGTCTCGTTGTCTGCAACCTGGTAGAGGTAGACCTCGCGGGGCTTGCCGTCCTTGGCACCCTTCACCCAGGTGCCGGCGCACGTCTTGCCGAACATCCGGTCGCCCAGGTGCGCAGGGTCGGGCAGGCAGGCCGCGACGACGTCCCGCGGCGCCACCTCCACCCTGCCGACGCGGATCTTGTTCTTGTTGTCGAGCCCGAGCATCTTGATCGTCTTGAGAACCTTGATGAACTCGTCGCCGAGGCCGTACTTGAAGGTGACGCGCGCGGTCTTCACCCAGCGCGGCACGAGCAGGACCTCCTCGTGCTCGACGTTCACGCACTCCTGCGGCCCGATGCCCTCCGGGAAGTCGAAGACCTCCGGCTCGGAGAACGGCGCCGTGGTGTACCAGCCGCGGTCCTTCTCCCAGATCACGGGTGGGTTCAGGCACTCCTCGATGGTGGTCCAGATCGAGAAGTTCGGGGCGAACTCGTAGCCTCGCACCTCGAGGTTCGCGCCGTCCCGGATGCCGATCTCGTCGATCCGGTCGAAGAGGTGCTTCTCCGCGTACTTCGCGAAGACATCGGCCATGCCGGGCTCGACGCCCATGCCGACGAGGGCCAGGAGGCCCTTCTCCTCCCACTTCGCCGCGCGCTCGAACTGGTAGTCGCCGAGCTTGACGCCGCACTCCTCCAGCGGCCGCTCCGGATGCGGCGCCGACAGCGTCATGGCCATGTCCATGTAGGCGCAGCCGGCTTCGTAGGCGGCGTCGAAGATCGGCTCGTTGAAGAGCGGCTCGACGGCATTCATGACGAGGTCCACGCCATGCCGTCGGGCCAGGCCCGCCACCTGCGCCCGGTCACTTGCGTCGACCCGCTCCGCCACGAACTTCCCAGGAAACCCCAGCTTCTTTCGCACCTCCTCGACCCGCTCGGGGCTGATGTCCGCCAGGACCATCTTCTCCAGCCAGGGCTTGTCCTGGGCGATCACGGCGATGGCCTCGCCGACCCCGCCCACGCCGACAAGGAGCACCTTCATGCGGAACCTCCCGTTTCTGCCGGTCACGCTGCCGGCTCGTCGGTTGGCAATGGCCCCGCGGCCCGGTACTCGCCGGGCCTCGGGGAGAACGTCACGCGGGGCCCATGCCCGTCTGGAACGGATCGACGTCCGGGATGCCGGGCTTGATGAACCGCCTGATCGGGTAGTAGAGCAGCGCGCCGACGACGATCGCCGCGAGGCCGAGCCCGATCGACGCCCAGCCCTCGTCGTTGACCTGGCTGTAGACCGCCACGGCCAGCACGGCCAGCGGTCCGAGCGTCACCAGGGCCAGCCCGACGTAGCCTCCCGGAATCCTTCTTCCGCGGCACGTCCGGGATCCTGCGGCGGAGGACCCACAGCGCAAAGAAGCACGCTACGAGGACGAGCGTGTTCAGGAAGACATCCGCCACGACCAGGAAGGCGAAGGCGTTCGTGGCGAAGATCGTGTAGATGACGCCGGCCACGATGATGGCCACCCATGGGGTCCCGTAGCGCGGGCTGACCCGGACGAGCCAGGTGGGCATCATGCCATCCTCCGACAGGGCGAACGGGATCCGCGAGGCGCCCAGGCTGTTGCCGATGAAGAGCCCGATCATGGCGAGCGCGGCGGCGATGGTCATCATGCCGCCCAGCAGCCCCGGGAGCGGGCTGTCAGGCCCGGCGGCCTGCTCGCCCACCGCGGTCGCGATCTCGGGCATGTACCAGCCGCTTGAGCCCTCCGGGTCGACGCCCCACGCGTCGAGCTGTTCGGGGCTGACCCCGGCCTCCTCCATGTAGGTGCCGATGGTGTAGTCCTCGGTCGCCTCCACGCCCCACAGCAGGTACCGGCCGTCCGCGCCGGCACCGCCGTAGAGCCCGGCGAACACGGGAAGCAGGTAGGTCGCGATCGCCAGCAGGAGGACGATCACCATTGCCCGCGGGTAGGTGCGCTTTGGGTTGACGATCTCATCGCCGGCGACCGTGGCCAGCTCGAAACCCATGAAGTTCCACATCGCGACCCACAGGCCCAGGCCGAACGCGCTCGTGAGCGTTTCGGTCGTGACGTCCTCACCCCCGGGCAGGAAGGGCAGGGACGTGCTGAGGCCGGCCTGGATCCAGTTGTAGATCCCGAGGAGCGTCATGAGGCCAAGCGGGATGAGGATGATGACCCCCACCCAGTTGGCGGTCAGGCCGGTGAGACGCGCACCCCGCACCTGGAGGGCTGTGATGGCCCAGATGAGCACGGCCCCGATGAGGAACGAGAGCGTCGGACCTGGGATCTCGATGCCGCCGAGCGTGGCCCCGTCGTTGAGCGCGGGCAGGAAGTAGGCCAGGTAGGCCGCCGCCAGCACGGGGTAGATCGACGCATCCAGCCAGGAGACGACGAGGTTCATCCACCCAGCGAGGAAGCCGGCGAACGGGCCGAAGGCCTGCTTGATCCAGTGGTAGTAGCCGCCCTCGACCGGCATCATCGAGTTCATCTCGTTGACCATCAGCATGATGGGCACCGAGAAGATGATGGGGATCACGAAGAGCATGAGGAGACCAAGGCCCGGTCCCGAGCCGTCGTAGCCGAACAGCGACTCAATGCCGAACGTGCCGCCGCAGACTGTGAAGTAGATGATCCCGACGAGCGGCAGGAGCGTCAGGCCCCGCTTCAGCTTCTGGGTTTCACTCCGGATCTCCAGCGTGGCTTCCTGGGGTGCAGCCTGTGCCATCTCCCTCCTCCTTCGGGCACTGCGGAACCGATGGGCGCCAGCTTACCTCCGCGATTGCCGTCGGCGAAGGCCGGATTCGCCGGAATCCGCGGCAGGAATTGGCCCCTGGCGTGCGCCGGGGGGCGCAGTCTGGGCGAGCACCACCCCGGCCAGCACGATCGCGCCGCCCAGCATCTGCACGGGCTCCGAGCTGCTCACCGAGGAAGATGGCGGCCAGGATCACCGCCGACACCGGCTCCAGTGTGTCCACCAGCGCGGTCTGCGCGGCGCCGATCCGGGCAGTCGCCGCGTACATCGCCTGCATGCCCAGCCCGCCCGTGACGAGCCAAGGACGAGCAGGCTCGGCCACGCGATCAGTCGGGATGCCGGTCGGCCCGACGGGCCTGCCCAGCACCACCGACACCGGGAACAGCGCCGCCGTCGCGGCGGAGAGCATGACCGCCGCGGCCACCGCGGAGTCCGTGTCTGGCCCGCCCCCCGTCCGCGATGCCGCAGTCGCGCCCCTCCGTTCACCGGCGATCTGGGCCGAGAAGACCATCACGAACGCGTAGATCAAGGGCGAGAGGACCGCAAGCACGATGCCCATCGCGCTCCCGCCGACCTGGAAACCTCCGATGACGAGGGCGACGCCTCCGATTGCCATGACGAGGGCGACCCAGGGACGGGGACCAGACGCCATGTGGCCGAACCTCAACGACAGGACAGCGACGATCGCCGGATAGATCGCCTGGATGAGGGCTGCCAGGGACACCGGCACGAGCTCAATGGCCGCGTAGTAGGCGCTCGTGTTGCCGCCATCATCGAGCCGATGACGGCCAGGACAAGCCACCGATGGCGGCTGAGTTCGCGCAGCGCCCGCCGGCTGGAAGGGCGCGTCAGGAGCCAGACCCAGCTCACGACCGCCCCGATGGCGAACCGCCAGAAGACCGTCTCCAGCCAGCCCAGCCCGGCGTCGAACAGGCCCTTCGCGAGGACCGGTCCCAGACCGAAACTGATCGCGGCGGTCACGGCGAGGGCGAGGCCGAGCGCCCGGGGGTGGTGCATCGCGGGGAGCCTAGCAGCTGGACGGCCGCCGCACGCCCGCCCGCGTCTGCCCGCCAACGCCCGCTCGTCGAGGCCCGCGCTCCCGCGCCCGGCGCTGCCTGCCCAATCACGTCCGCGTCTCCGCCGGCGGGAAGGGCCGGGCCGGGACCCCGTGCTCGGAGCTCCCGGTCATGCGTCCCGCGCACGGCTCGGCGGCCACAGTTCGGCCGACACGGGATCGCGGACCAGTCGGAGCACACGGTCCCCTCAGCAGTCAGCCCACGAGGGAATCACCGGACCATCGACACCGCCGACGGTGCCGATGGCGGGGAATCGGTAGACTGGACAGCCCGCCCTGCGGCGCGCGGTGCGACCGGCGCGGGTCTAGGCCACGGGAGAAACACCACGGGCATCCTGTACCCGACCAAGCAGCGCGTTCATCACGCCCCGACGATCATCGACTACGTCAACATCCGGTGGGTCGACGACTGGTGCAAACGCTGCAACATCTGCATCGAGATCTGTCCGAAGGACTCGCTCGTCCTCACCCACGACGCGATCATCGAGGTGGAGGACTGCATCCGCTGCGGCCTCTGCGAGCGCTACTGCCCCGATCTGGCCATCGAGGTGCTCCCGGAGGCGACCGCGACCGGAGCGGTCGGGGAGGCAGCCGGGGAACCTGTCGGCCCAGCCCGGCCCGCGCCGCGCGCCGGCGACTCGACCGCCGCGAGGCCCAGGAAGACCGCTGCCGGACGTGGCCCGTGGCCCGGCCGTAGCGGGGATCGACCCCACCCGCGGCATCACCGACCTCGAGAGCGACCGCCAGGTCGATCGCGCCAACCAGACGTAGGAGCACGCACGAATGGCCAAGCGACTGGTCCAGGGGAACGAGGCCGTCCTCCTCGGCGCCGTCCGGGCGGGAGCGTCGTTCTTCGCCGGGTACCCCATCAGCCCCTCGAGCGAGATCCTGGCGGGAGCCTCGTCCTTACGCTGTCGATCACCCCGAATTCCGGTTCCTCCAGTGCGAGGACGAGATCGCGAGCGCCAACGCGATCCTCGGGGCGAGCCTGGCCGGCGCGAAGAGCTTCACCGCCACCTCCGGCCCGGGCTTCTGCCTCATGCAGGAGGCCGTGGGCTACGCGCACAAGGTCGGCATCCCCACCGTCTTCGTGAACGTCATGCGCGTGGGTCCCGGCACCGGGATGCCCACCATGCCCGGACAGGGTGACATCAACCAGTGCCGCTACGGCTCCACCGGGGACTACACGAGCTTCGCCTTCTACCCGTCCTCCGTCGCCGAGTGCTTCGAGTACACGATCCACGCCTTCAACGCGGCCGAGGAGAGCCAGTCGCCGGTCGTGCTCCTGTCCGACGCCTTCCTGGCCCACCTGAACGAAGTGGTCGATCTCGACGCCATCGACGTCCCGCTCGTGGGGCGCACGCTGGAGCCGCTCGCATCGGGCGGTATCCGCCTCTTCAGCGGCGTCCTGACGTATGCCGACGGCGAGCCCGCCACCGCCGATGGCGACGAGTACATCCGCCAGTTCGAGGCGGCGAGGAACCTGCGGCTCGACGTGTCCGAGCGGTACGCCTTCTACGAGCACGGCTGGAACACGGCATCGGACACGCTCGTCATCGCCTACGGCATCACGAGCCGGATCAGCCAGTGGCTCGCCCCGCACTACGCCCTCTTCCGCCCCATCCGCATCTGGCCGGTCCTCGAGAAGGAGCTGCAGGCGGTCGCCGATCGGTACGAGCACCTCATCGTCATCGAGGGCAACGACGGGCAGTACGCCAACGTGATCGAGCGCATCCTGTTCCGCCGTGTCCACCGCGTCCCGCTCCTGGGCGGGCGCATGAGCTCCGAGGCCGTCCGCGAGGGCCTCGACAAGATCGGCCTGCTCCCCAAGGAGCTGGTCGAGGCCGCCGCCGCCTCCTGACGGGGTCGGCGGAGCGGCGGCACGAGATTGCGAGGTTCCAGCACGATGTCCTACCGGGACAGGATCAAGGAAGAGATCTTCCCGACCATCTGGTGCCCCGGCTGCGGGATCGGCCTGATCATGACCCAGCTGGCCATGGTCATGGACGACCTCGGGCTGGACCACACGAACACGGTGACCGTGACCGGCATCGGCTGCACCGGGCGCATGGGCGCCTACATGCGCTTCGACTCGGTGTACACGCTCCACGGCCGGACGCTCCCGGTCGCGGAGGGCATCAAACTCGTCCGGCCGGAGCTGAACGTGATCGTCGTCGCCGGCGACGGCGACATGGCGTCGATCGGCGGCAACCACCTCCTCCACGCGATCCGGCGCAACGCGAACATCACCGTCCTCTGCAACAACAACGAGATCTACGGACTGACCGGCGGCCAGACCGGCCCCACCACGCCGCTCGGCACGAAGACGATCTCGGCTCCCGGAGGAACCACCTACGGGTCGATCAACCTGCAGGGCCTGGTGAACACGAACGACCAGGCCTTCTATGCGAAGACGACCGTCTACCACCAGGGACCGATGCGCAAGGCGATCAGGGAAGCCATCGAGTGGCCTGGCTTCTCCTTCGTCGATATCGCGAGCCAGTGCATCGAGAACAATGGCCGCCGGATCGGCTACCCGAGCGCGAACGCGATGCTCCAGGCCTACAAGACCGAGTTCCGGCAGGCACCGCCCGGGTCGAGGCACCTCGAGAAGGGCCAGCTTGGCATCATCCGGGGAGCGTCCGCGGGAACGGCCGGAGGGAAGGAGTAATGGAGCGCGCGATCGTCATCGACGGCGTGGGCGGCCAGGGGGTCCGCGTCATCGGAAACACGATGGCCACGCTCCTGGGTCACCTGGGCTACCAGGTGACGCTCCTGTACGACTACGACTCGAGCGTCCGCGGCGGCATGAGCGAGGCGTTCCTCAGGTACGGCGAAGATCCGGTTGCCAACCCGGTCGTCGAGCATGCGGACGTGACGCTTCGACTTGCGGACCGGGGTCCGAACCACCTGGAGAGCCGTTACGTCGTCTGCGATGTCGGGCTGGCCAAGGACGGCGAGAACGCCGAGGAGATCCCGTTCCTCGAGCTTGGCGTGAAGCTCTTCGGACGCGATCTGTTCGGGAACATGATCGCGCTGGGACGCCTGTTGCGGCTCTCGGGGGTTGAGCTGGACGAACAGGTGCTCGCCGCGTCGCTGCCGGCAAAGTGGCGCGACGAGAACATGGCCGCGGTTCGCTACGGATACGACCTGTCGCCCTCCGACATCCGGCACATCGTGCCGGAGGACGCCGCCGCGGAGTTTGCTGCGCGGTACGCGGCGCAGGTGCTCGCGGGCGCGGCGCCGAAGGATGCCATCGCCTTCGCCGGGGCGACGGGCGCTGCGGGCGTGGCGGCCGCTGCCGGCGCCGCCGGTACACCGGCTTCCGCCGCGGAAGGCGCGTGCCGGCGTGACGTCACACATCCCGCCCGAGCGTTACGAGGCGCGGCTGGCGGCTGCCCGCGAGGCGCTCGCGGCCGCTGAGGCCGACGCGCTGCTCGTCGGCGTGGGGGCGGACCTGCGCTGGCTCACCGGCTACGAGGCGCTTCCGCTCGAGCGGCTGACCATGCTGGTCCTGCCCCGCGACGGCCAGGCCGCGCTCCTCGTCCCGCGACTGGAACTCGCCCGCGCCGCGTGCGCCGAGGCGGTCGAGGACGGCGCCGTCGGGACTCGTCGCGTGGGACGAGACGGATGACCCGGTGGCCCTCGTTCTGCCGATCGTCGCCGGCCGGGTGACCACCTACTCGGGCGGCGATCGATTCGGCGAGCCCGGCGGCGACCGGGCGGGTCCTCCGCCCGCCCCGGGTGGCGCCGCTGTTGGTGCCAGCTCGCGACCGCCAGGCCGCGGTCACCGCCGGCTCCTGGTCTCGGATCGTCTCTGGGCGTCCTTTCTCCTGCGGCTCCAGGGCTCCTTCGCGGGCGCGGCCTTCAACCTGGCCTCGACCGTCCTCCGCGAGCTTCGGATGCAGAAGGATGCCGACGAGGTCGCCCTCCTGCGACAGGCCGCGGGCGCCGCCGATCGCGTGATCGACGCGCTTGTCGCCGGCCGCCTGATCGGGCGCTCCGAGATCGACATCGCCCGCGAGGTCCGCGAGCGGCTCGTGGCGGAAGGGCACGATTCGGCCGCCTTCTCGATCGTGGGCAGCGGGCCGAACTCGGCCTCGCCGCACCACGAGGCGTCCGAGCGGGTCGTCGAGGCCGGTGAGCCCATCGTCTTCGACATCGGCGGCACGATCGGCGGGTACGGCTCCGATGTCACCCGGACGATCTGGGTGTCCGGCGGCGAGGCGGAGCCCGACGCCGAGTTCCGCCACCTCTACGGCGTCGTGCAGCGGGCGCAGGAGCAGGCGGTCGCGGCCGTCCGGCCGGGGGTGACGTGCGAGCGCATCGACGCGGTCGCCCGTGACGTGATCACCGCCGAGGGATACGGCCCGCGGTTCATCCACCGGACCGGCCACGGCATCGGCCTCGAGGAGCACGAGGACCCCTACATCGTGGCCGGCAACGCTGAGCGGCTCCGGGAGGGGTTCGCCTTCAGCGTCGAGCCCGGCATCTACCTCGATGGGCGGTACGGGGCGCGGATCGAGGACATCGTCGTCTGCGGCCCGGACGGGCCGGATGTCCTGAACGCTGTCGCGAGGGAGCTTGCCGTCGTCGACGGCCGCTGACGGCGGCGGACGGCCGCTGACGGCCGCTGACTGCCGCTTGCAGTCGCGAACGGCCCGCCGGACCTGCCGGGCCTGGAGCAGCCCGGTGTTATCATCGAGCCGTCCCAGCCGGGATCGCCGGCAGCCGGCACATCGACCGTCACATCGTTCGTGTCCTCCCGCGCCGTGCCAGGCGCCCCCACCGTCAGGCAGCAATGACCCACCCGGACCAGCCGTCCGATGCCCTGAACGACGTGTCAGAGGCCGCCGCCGCGCAGCGGTACTGCACGGCCTCGCAGCTCCGCCGTTTCATCCGGTCGCGACCGTACGTCCCGCTCCACGAACTCCGCCGACGCTTCGAGCTGAACGGCGAGGCCGACGACGTGTCGATGATCGGGACGCCGGACGGCCCGGTGTTCATGGGCCTCCCCGAGCGGGAGAGCCGGATGCTGCAGGAGTTGCACCGGCAGAACGACATCGGGTTCGAGCTCTGCAAGGACCCGCCAATTCCCGTCGTGATCGGGATTTACCCGATGCGGCCGGTCCTGCGCACCTGACCGCCCGGCGGTTCGACACCGGGTCTGGGCGTCCGCTCGACCCGGGATCAAGGCGGCGGTTTGACCCTTGGCCGGGGCGTCCGCTCGACGCCGGGTCGTGTGGCCGCACCCCAACCCGACGCGGCATCTATGCCCCGCGCTCTCGTCCGCGGAACCCACCCGCTTGTCGGCCAGCGGTGGCGTACGCTGTACGGGTCGACACCCCCGCCCGATCGGAGGTACGAGATGTCCGGACCCGACCGCCCCGGTTCTGACCTGACGGTTGACCCCGACGACCTCGTCGATGAGCCGGGCTCGTCCTCGGGGGGCGTCGGCGCTGTGGATCCCCAGGCCATCCTGGAGGACTACGCTGAGCTTGCGCGTCTGCTGCGCGCCGCGGACACCGCCGGCGACCGACTTGCGGGTCGGCAGATCCGGGACCAGATGGACGAGCTCTGGCCCGCGCTCAGCGAGGAACAGCGGGCGCGGATCGAGGACGGCGAGTTCGACTGGTAGCGACGGCCGGTAGCTCGACCCCTTCGAGGCGCAGCAGCATCCGCTTGATCTCCCGCGCGGCCTCGCGCCCTCTGGCGCTCGATCCTCCGTACCCACCGACCGACCCGTCGGCCGCGACGACGCGGTGGCACGGGATGACCAGGGCGATCGAGTTGCGGCCCATCGCGTTGCCCACCGCGCGAGCGGCCCGGGGCTTGCCCACGAGCGCGGCAAGCTGCCCGTACGTGATGACCTCGCCGTAGCCGACCGACGCCGCGCCCTCCAGGACGCGCCGTTCCCAGCCGCTCAGGCCGCGGAGATCGAGGGGCAGGTCAAACGAGCGGCGATCGCCGGCGATGTACTCGGCCAGCTCGAGTCCGGGCTCGCTGGAGAACCGGGCGCCATGGTTCGGGCACCTCGGGACCGTCCGGCACGACGCGGCCCCTCAAGCGCCACGCGAGCGCTTCAGCGAACGTGGCCGTGTCGTCCCAGGGGGAGATCTCCACGACCCCGCGCTCGGTGACCGCCACGTGGATGAGCCCCCAGGGCGCGGGGACCGTGGCGAAGGCGGCGGCAATCATGGCACCACGGCCAGTTCCGCAGGTCCGTCGGCAGCCCCCCGGCCGACGAGCCTGACGCCAACCGCGGACACGCCGATGGTCACCGCCACCGCCGCGAGCACCGCGACGTAGACATCCTCACCGATCACCCCCAGGCTCCGGGCGGCGGCCGCAAGAACGAAGCTGAACTCGCCGACCTGGGACAGGCCGATGGCCAGCTGCAGTGGGCGGGCCGGGAGGCGCGCGGCGCGCGCAAGGATGTAGACGACGAGGCTCTTCGCGACGATCACGAGCGCGAGCAGGAGTCCCAGCCAGCCCAGGCTCCGCCCGAGCACCACTGGATTGATCAGGGTGCCGATGGCCACGAAGAAGAGCACCGCGAGCAGGTCCCGGAAGGGGAGCAGGCGCTGACGGGCCTCTGTCGCTTCGTCGCTCTCGGTGATGGCGAGACCCGCGATGAACGCCGCCAGCGCGAGGGGCAGGTGAAGCACGGCGGCCCCGACCCCGGCGATTGCCAGGCCGATCGCAACCGAGACGATGAGGAAGAGGTCGTGCTGGGTTCGCAGGGCGGCGAGGACCCGCGGAAGCGCCCAGGACACGGCGACCACCACGGCGGCGAAGACCATGACGCCGAGCGCGAGGTCGCCCGGCGATCGCGTGTCCGCGCCGGCGATCGCCAGCAGCACGGTCGCCATCACCACCAGCGTCACGTCCTGGAGGAGGCTCCACCCGAGCATCTCGCGCTCCGTCCCGGGATCGGTGGTGCGTCGGACGCTGCGCGTGATGTTGACGACGACGACGGTGGACGACATCGCGACGCAGAGCCCGATGATGGCCGAACCCGCCGGCGAGAGACCCGCCGCGTAGAGCGCCCCTCCGGCAACGGCAGTGCCGATGACCATCTGGGCCGGGACGAGCCAGAACAGCCGGTGCTGCTCGGTGCGCAGCCGCCGAACGTCGATCTCGATGCCGACCTCGAACAGGAGGAGGACCACGCCGACATCGGCGAGCAGCTGGATCTGCTCGCGGTTCGCGACGTAGCCCGGGGTGAAGGGCGAGACGGCGAGGCCCACCCCGAGGTACCCGAGGACGGCGGGCAGGCCGACTCGTCGGGCGAGCCAGCCGGCGCCGGCGGCGAGCAGCAGGACCAGCCCGAGTTCGGCGACGGCGGCCGCAGTCGACTCCATGGTCCCGATCGTACCGTGCGATATACTCCCCCCGAGTATGTCAGATAGCGCTGCGCCCCCCGCCTCCCAGTCCGCCGAGATCGCCCTGCCCATCGAGGGCATGACCTGCGCGTCCTGCGTGAACCGCATCGAGCGGTTCCTGCGGAAGACCGACGGAGTGGAGGAGGCGAGCGTCAACCTCGCCACCGAGGTCGCGACCATTCGCTACCTGCCGTCCCTGGCCGGGCGCAACGAGCTGGTGAAGGCCATCGAAGCGGCGGGGTACGACGTTCGGCCCGGGGCCGCCGCGGGGTCGGCGGACGCAGGAGCGCTCCCCACAGCCGACGAGCAGACGCCCGAGGACCTTGAACGAGCCCGCGAGATGCGCGAGCTCGGCATCCAGGCCCTTGTCAGCCTCAGCCTGGCGGCCGCCATCATGCTGCTCATGTTCTGGCCGGGCCGGCCGCTCGGGATGGAGGACGTGAACCGGCTTGTCATGTGGCCGGCGACCTTCGTCCAGTTCTGGGCCGGCGCCCGCTTCTACCGGGCCGCCATCCGCGCCGCCCGTCACGGCACGGCCACCATGGACACGCTCGTCGCCCTGGGGACGAGCGCCGCCTGGGGGTACAGCGTGGCCGTGACCATGGCGCCGGAGCTCTTCCTGGCGGCCGGCCTCCCGGTCGACACCTACTTCGACTCGTCCACCATCATCATCGGGCTCATCCTCTTCGGCCGGTGGCTCGAGGCCCGGGCGAAGAGCCGTACCGTGGGAGCGGTGAAGCAGCTGCTCGGCCTCCAGGCGAAGTCGGCCCGGGTGGTCCGCGGCGATGTCGAGATCGACGTGCTGATCGCGGAGGTCCAGCCGGGCGACGTCATCCGGGTCCGGCCGGGCGAGAAGGTGCCGGTCGACGGGGTCGTGGTCGACGGCGCGTCGGCGGTCGACGAGTCGATGCTCACCGGAGAGGCGATCCCGGTGGCCAAGGCGCCCGGGGACGAGGTCATCGGGGCCACCCTCAACACGACCGGCTCGTTCCTGTTCCGGGCGACCCGCGTCGGTCGCGACACCGCCCTCGCCCAGATCGTCCGCATGGTCCAGGCGGCGCAGGGGTCGAAGGCGCCCATCCAGCGGACGGCCGACCGGATCAGCGCCCGATTCGTGCCGCTCGTGCTCCTCGTCGCCGCCGCGACCTTCGTCATCTGGATGGTCGCGGGGCCGGAGCCGCGCCTCACGTACGCGCTCACGACGACGATCGCGGTGCTCGTGATCGCCTGCCCCTGCGCGATGGGGCTGGCGACGCCGACGGCGATCATGGTCGGCACCGGCAAGGGCGCGGAGGCCGGGGTGCTCTTCCGGGGGGGCCAGGCGCTCGAGGCGGCCCACGAGGTGTCCGCCGTCATCCTTGACAAGACGGGGACGCTCACGCTCGGGAAGCCGGCCGTGACGGCCGTGGTGCCCGCGCCGGGGTTCGATCTGCCGGAGCTGCTCGATGTCGCCGGTTCGGTGGAGCGGCGCAGCGAGCACCCGCTGGCCGCGGCGATCGCGGCCGCCGCGCAGGTCGACGGGCTCGGGTTGCGCGAGGTCGAGGGGTTCGAGGCGTTCGCCGGCGGTGGCGTCCGCGCGACCGTCGAGGGGCGAGAAGTGCTGGTGGGGAACGCCCGGTTCCTCGCCGACCGCGGGATCGGGACCGCCTCGCTCGATGCGGCGGTGACCGAGGGAGCGGCCCGGGCGGAGACACCGGTGTTCATCGCGGTCGGCGGCGCGCTCGCCGGCGTGATGCTCGTGGCCGACCCGGTGAAACCGGAGGCGGCCGCCGCGGTGCAGGAGCTCACCGCCGGCGGTCTCGAGACGTGGCTGGTGACCGGGGACCGGCGCGCGACGGCCGAGGCGGTGGCACGCGAGGTGGGGATCCCGGCGGACCGGGTCATGGCCGAGGTCCTCCCCGGCGGGAAGGCCGAACGGGTGGCCGCGCTCCAGGCCGGGGGCCGGCGCGTGGCCATGGTCGGCGACGGGATCAACGATGCGCCGGCCCTCGCGCAGGCGGATGTCGGGATCGCCATCGGGACCGGGGCGGACGTCGCAATCGAAGCGTCCGACGTGACGCTCGTCGGAGGCGACCCCAGGGGGATCGCGTCGGCGGTCGCGCTGTCGCGGCGCACCATCGCCGTCATCCGCCAGAACCTGGCCTGGGCGTTCGGCTACAACGTTCTCCTCATCCCGGTCGCCATGGGCGTCCTGTATCCATTCACCGGCACGCTCCTCAACCCGGCGCTCGCGGCGGGCGCCATGGCGCTCAGCTCGGTGAGTGTCGTCACGAACTCGCTCCGGCTCCGCGGGTTCGATCCGCGCCCGGGTGCGGCGCGCCTGCTCCGCCCGGGGGCCGGTCAGCGCCTCCGGGACATGGGCTACCTCGCGTTGGTCGCCGCAGGCGCCCTCGTCCTGGGCGCCGCGTTCATCGCCGCGGACCGCGCCGTGGACGCGTCCGCCCAGCAGGTGGCGGTTCGCTCCAGCCAGCTCAACGGGATGTCCGCGGAGGTCCGCGTTCGGACCGGCGGAACCGTGGTCCTGCGCGCCACGAACGACGGTGCCGCGGTGGAGGTCTGCATGGTGGAGGGCCTGCCCGACGTGATGTGGAACCCGCGCCCGGGCACAACCCAGAAGGTGCGGTTCCAGGTCGGCGCGCCGGGGTCCTACGAGATCATGTGCGGCCCCGGCGGCCGCGGCCCCCAGCGCATGGCGGGGACGCTCATCGCGGAGTGAGACCGGGAAGCCGCGGTGAAGTCAGCGGAAGTACGATGTCCTCGACATGACGATCACCAGGAGTCGCGCCACGCGGGACAGCCCACAGGTTCGCCGCCGCTTGGCCTCGGACCGAGCTGAGTCGCGGGGCTACCTCGCCCTGACCGCGGCGCTGTACCCAGACGAGGACGCTGTCTGCGGCGAGATCCTGGAGTTCAATGTCGCCACCGAAGGCGACGACTTCGAACACGCGTACAAGATGATCGTCGAGGCAGCCAAGGGCGCCATCAGCGCCGCTCGCCACGGCGCATCGGACAGCCTCGATGGTTTCCTCGCAGACAACAACCTCAGCGTGTACCCGCGTCCTCCCAGGACCTACCGACCCGCCGCCGTTCCGAGTCACCTGCTGCGCCAGCCGGGACTCATCCTGCGGCCGGTCTCGATCTCGATCGAGGCTGCCATCCGCGAGTGACGGGAGCGGCCGATGCCGTTACTCGTCACTCGATCTACTCCGAGCCCTTCACCGTGCCGGCTTCGTCGACGTGCGGCAGGTGGGCTCGCACCGGCACCTTGCGAAGCTGCTTGAAGACGGCACGCGCCTTCGAGTGACTCTGCCCATGCACCGGGGCGATCTCCGACCCGGGACCGTCCGCTCGATCCTGCGGTCCGCCCGGCTCACCGAAGACGACGTCCGGGGCCTCTTGCGCGACTGAGCGCGAGGTTGCCAGACCGGCTCCGGCGGCTACTCCCAGAGCCGGCGAGCCACGCCTTGCGTCGTCGGCCGATCCTCGTCCCGTCGTCTCATGGGGCCCGTTCCGCGTTGGGCGGCAGTCGACTCGGGTCGTGGCGCTCGAGCACCGCGCGAAGGCCGCGGCGGACGGTCCCGCTGACCTGCAGAGCATCGTCAAGCGCTCGGGCGTCCAGCAAGGGCGCGGCGGCCGTCAGGTCGTAGGTAACGAGGTTGCGCAGGCGCGTCACGGCAACGAGCGACTCAATGCTCGGCGCAGGCAGCCCGTTCGCCTGCAATGCGGCCACGAGGAAGTGCTTGCGTGCGACGTGGCCGGCGGTCCGCGCCGATGACCGAAGCCGCGCGCCGAACAACGCCTCAAGCGAGCGGGCGGCGGCGATCTGCGCGTCCTCGTGCCGGCTGAGCGCCTCCTCGTCGTAGCCGTCCAACGCCAGCGCCGCAGCACGCTCAAGGTAGGCGTCGACGTCTCGAGCCCGTGCCGCCGCCTCGGTCCGGTTGGGGCGCCGCGCCTCGAACGCCAGCTGGAACTGGGGATCGAGCCTGGCCAGGATGGCCGGGAGGGAGCTCACAGCTTCCCGCGGAGTTCGACGGTCGGGCCCGCGACGACGGCGGAGACGAAGCTCGCCGGATGCGCCAGCTGGGCGGTGTACGTCGCATGGTCCAGCACTGTGACCGAGATCTCGCGCCCGACGCGGCGTGCCAGCTCCGCGACCGCCGTCTCGGAGGCGCCCGGTCTGGGCTCCGAGCCCACGACAAGGACGTCGATGTCGCTGTGCTCCTGGGCATCGCCTCTTGCATAGGAGCCGTAGACGGCGACCTTCAGCGCCGTGACGCCTGCAGCATCGAGCAGTTCGGGTATTCCGAGCGACTTCAGGGCGATGTGCTGGATCTCGGGCAGGTAGAGGTAGTCGGATCTCATCTCGTAGGCCGGTCGATTGCCCAATTCGACGGTGGATGCCATCCCCTCGCGCACCAACCGGGCCAGAGCTTGCGCGACGCCGTTGACTCGCTCGCCGGTGAGGCGCGCGAGCTCACGTACGAAGAACGGCCGATCGGGGTTGAGGGCCATGATCTGCAGCACGCGACCGACTGCTTGCGAGCCGAACGGTGGTGCAGGAGTTGCGAGGCTGTCCATGATCTATGGACGAATGTACATGAAGTATGGTCACTTGTCCATAGGTTAGGCCAGAACGCGCGCCGCACTGCACCGTGCCCAGCGCCCTGTTCATTGCCGCCGTCGCGCACGCACCCCCGCCCGTGCGGCGCGCTCTGCTACTACGGGACCTGCGTTTCGAAGAGCCCCTCGATCGACAGGTAGCGCTCGCCGGTGTCGTAGTTGAAGGTGAGCACGCGCGAGCCGTCGGCCATGTCGGGCAGCTTGCGGGCAACGGCAGCGAGGGACGCCCCGGACGAGATGCCGACCAGGACGCCCTCCTCGCGGGCGCACCGGGCGGCGTAGCGCAGAGCCTCGTCCGCCGACACCTGGATGACACCGTCCAGGACGTCGGTGTGGAGGTTCTTCGGGATGAAGCCGGCGCCGATGCCCTGGATCGGATGTGGCGACGGGGAACCGCCGCTGATGACCGGCGACGCTTCGGGTTCGACGGCGAAGACCTTGAGCCCGGGGAACCGCGGCTTGAGCACTTCGGCGACACCGGTCAGGTGGCCGCCGGTGCCGACACCGGTGATGAGGTAGTCGAGCCCTTCCGGGAAGTCGCGGGCGATCTCCTCGGCGGTCGTGCGCCGGTGCACCTCGATGTTGGCCTCGTTCTCGAACTGCTGCGGCATCCATGCGCCCGGTGTCGCGGCGACGAGTTCGGTCGCCTTCTCGATCGCGCCCTTCATGCCCTTCTCGCGAGGCGTCAGCTCGAAGGTCGCCCCGTAGGCGGACATGAGCTTTCGGCGCTCCACCGACATCGACTCCGGCATGACCAGGACCAGGCGGTAGCCCTTGACCGCGCACACGAGCGCAAGGCCCACGCCGGTGTTCCCAGAGGTCGGCTCGATGATGACGCTGTCGGGCTTGAGAATGCCGCGCCGCTCCGCGTCCTCGATCATCGACAGGGCGATCCGGTCCTTGATGCTTCCGGCCGGGTTGAGCCGCTCCTGCTTCACCCACACCTCGACCCGTGGATCGAAGAGCCGGTTGATCCGCACGTGCGGTGTCTCGCCGATGGACTCAAGGATGCTGTTGAACTTCACGGTGCCCTCCTGGGTGACTGCTCGCGGCCCGCGGCTCGAGGCCTGAGGCCGCGCTCAGATGACGAAGTCCGGGAGGTCGTCGCTCTCCCTCGTGTTGCGAACACGGACCTCGCTCGAGTGGTAGACGACGGAGTCCGGCGGCACGCTCCGGGTGAGCCAGACGTTGCCCCCCACGATGCTGTCGTGGCCGACGACCGTGTCGCCCCCCAGGACGGTGGCGTTCGAGTAGATGACGACGTTGTCCTCGATCGTCGGGTGGCGTTTCATCCCCGCCCAGCGCTTGTCGACGCTGAGCGCGCCCAGGGTGACGCCCTGGTACAGCTTCACGTTGTTCCCGATGACGGCGGTCTCGCCGACCACGATGCCGGTCGCGTGGTCGATGAAGAAGGGGCTCCCGATCGACGCGCCCGGATGGATGTCCACGCCGGTCCGGGTGTGGGCGATCTCGGACATGATGCGCGGGAACACCGGCACGCCCAGGTGCGAGAACTCGTGGGCGATGCGGTAGATGGCGATGGCGAGGAAGCCGGGGTAGGCCGCGACGACTTCGTCGGTGCCCTCCGCCGCGGGGTCGCCGAGGCTGATCGCTTCGGCGTCGAGCAGAAGCTTCCGGTAGATGCCGGGCACGGCGCGCGCAAACGCGTCCACGGTCTCGTCCACGGACCGGGTCATGGCCGGCTCGAGGGGCGCCAGGATCCGCCGGAGGTCCTGCCGCAGCAGGGCCAGGCGTGCCTGGATCTCCTCCGCGGAATTGGGCGGCTTCTCCGACAGGTGCGGGAAGAGGATCCCGAGCAGCTCGTCCGTGTACGCGGCGACCAGCTTGCGGGCCGGGAGGACGATGCGGTGCTCGCGACGCGCGCGGCACAGCTCCTCCGCAAAGGCGTGCTCGAGGACGTGGTCCTCGTCGGTGTCGTGGTCGACCGGACCGTTTGTGCCGGGGCCGGAGGCCGCGGGGTTGGCAGGGGTCGTGAGCATGGGCGATCTGTCTCCTGCTGGAGTCCCTTCACTCCTCAGTTCGTCGCGGGCCCCCCGCCGGATGCGGCGGCAGTGCCCGGCGGAAGATCTCTGTCAGCTGCTCCCACTCGACGAGGAACGCGTCGTGCCCCTTCGTCGAGCGCAGCTCCTCGTACCGCGTGGGCAGCCCGGCGGCGCGCGCCGCCGCGAGGACCGCCTGGACCTGGGCAGGGCCGAACAGGATGTCACCCTGGATCCCGAGCCCGACCACGATCGTGTCCCCGTGGTTCAGCGTGGCCAGCGCGGCCTCCACCCCACCGCGGCCGCGCCCGATGTCGTGGCTGTCCATCGCGCCGACAAGCGTCACGTAGGTGTCCGGGTCGAACCGGTCCACGAGCTTGCGTCCCTGGTGGTCCAGGTAGCTCACGACGGACGGTCGACCGTCCGCCTCTGTCCGGCCGGCGAACCGCGAGTCGAAGTCGACCTCGCTGCGGTAGGTGGTCATGGCAAGCTGCCGCGCCAGGTTCATCCCCTCAACCCCGAGTCCCTCGATCATGGCGACCTGGATGCGGTTCCAGGCCATGGCGAGGGCGCCCATCGCCGCCGGAGCTGCGATGGGCATCACGGTCCGCACGGCGCCCGGCCGCTCGAGCGCGACCTCCAGCGCCACCATGCCGCCGAGGGACCCGCCGGTGACAAGCTCGAGGTCGGCGATGCCGAGTGCGTCGAGGAGGGCCCACTGGGCACGGGCCTGGTCGCGCGCGGTGACCTGCGGGAAGGAGGACCCGTACGGATCCCCGGTCACGGGGTCCAGGCTCGTGGGGCCGGTCGTGCCGTAGCGCCCGCCGAGGAGGTTGGCGCAGAGGACGCCGAACCGGTCGGTGTCGAAGGCGCGCCCCGGGCCGATGAGCGGTTCCCACCAGTCCCCCGCCGCGTCCGCCGACCCGGTCAGGGCGTGGACCAGGAGCACCTGGGGCGCGTCGGCCGGGCCCGGGCCGTCGTGCCGGTAGGCGACGACCAGGTCGGGCAGGATCACCGCGGACTCGAGCACGAACGGCCCCAGCGCGACGGTCCGGACGGTGCCCGTCCCGAACGACATGTCGGTCACCGTGGCGAGTGGTTCGTCGCGGGTGTCGTCGTCGTCGCGGTCACCGAGGTCACCGTTCGCCGGAGCCGGCTCGGCGGCCATCACGTGCCCCCTCCCGTTCCGGCCGCGGCGGCGAGCGCCTGCTCGAGGTCGGCGATGATGTCGTCCACGTGCTCGAGCCCGATTGACAGGCGGATGAGGTCCGGCGTCACACCGCTTCGCTCCTGCTCCTCGTCGCTCATCTGCTGGTGCGTGGTGGAGGAGGGGTGAATGATGAGCGACTTCGCGTCGCCCACGTTGGCGAGCAGGCTGAACAGCTTCACGCTGTCGATGAGCCGCCGGCCGGCCTCGCGACCGCCCCGGACGCCGAAAGTGATGATCCCGCCGAACCCGCCCTGCAGGTAGCGCCGCGCGTTGGCGTGGCTCGGGTGGGAGGGGAGTCCCGGGTAACTCACCCAGGTGACCGCGGGATGGCTTTCCAGCCAGCGCGCCACCGCGAGGGTGTTCTCGCAGTGCCGGGCCATCCGGACCGGGAGCGTCTCGAGTCCCTGGATGAAGAGGAACGCGTTGAACGGGCTGAGCGCAGGGCCGAGATCCCGGAGAAGCTGGACCCGCAGCTTCAGGATGTAGGCGGCGGCACCGAACGACTCGACGTAGCGGACGCCGTGGTACGTGGGGTCGGGCTCCACGAGTTCCGGGAACCTCGGCGAGGCGGCCCAGTCGAACTTGCCTCCGTCCACGACCACGCCGCCGATGGCCGTGCCGTGGCCCCCGATCCACTTGGTCGCCGAGTGGATGACGATGTCCGCGCCGTGCTCGATCGGGCGGCACAGGAGCGGGGCAAACGTGTTGTCCACCATGAGGGGCAGCCCGTGGGCGTGCGCGACCGCGGCGATGCCGGTGATGTCCGGGACGTCGAGCCGGGGATTGCCGATGGTCTCGACGTAGAGGGCCCGCGTGCGATCGTCGATGGCCGCGGCGAAGTTGGCCGGGTCCGACCCGTCAACGAAACGGGTCTCGATCCCCAGTCGGGGCAGCGTGTAGGCGAGCAGGTTGTAGGTCCCGCCGTACAGGCTCAGCGAGCTGACGATGTTGTCGCCCGCGCGCGCGAGGTTGACGATGGCGAGCATCTCGGCCGCCTGCCCGGAGGCAACGCCCAGTGCGCCGACTCCGCCCTCGAGCGCCGCGATCCGCTGCTCGAACACGTCGGTGGTCGGGTTCATGATCCGGGTGTAGATATTCCCGAATTCCTGGAGCGCGAAGAGCCGGGCTGCATGATCGGCGTCGTGGAAGACGTAGGACGTGGTCGCGTAGATGGGGACGGCCCGGGCGGTCGTCGCCGGGTCGGGTGCCTGGCCGGCGTGGAGCGCGAGCGTCTCGGGACGGTGCTGCTGGCGGCGGTCATTCGGTTCGGACACGGTGGGCCTCACGTTCTCGGTCGATTCTGCCGGGGCGGGACGCTGCCTCGCGGTCCGGGCGATCCTGTCACCACGAGGAGCCGAGGGTTGCGGCCGCCCGCCGCGCCTGCCGGAGGAACACAAAAGCCGCAGTCCCTGCTCTGGAACTGCGGCCCCGGGACCGGTCCGTGGCCCCGACGTCGCCTGTCTTCAGGCTGCGCGTGGCCTCAGACCCCATCCTCCGTGCGGCGGGGCCGCCTGCGCATGTACATGGTCCAATCCCCGGTCCAAGCGTGCATCGTGGGCGGAACTCTGCCGGATGGAGGCCGATTTTGTCAAACGCGGCGCCTGCGCGAGCGCCGCCGCGAGCGCGTGGCTGGGGCGATCCCGGGCGACCATGACGTCTGCAAACCCCCGTAGCGTTCGCCGCCGGGACGGGTGCCCGGAGGGTCATGTCGAGGAGTCGCAGCCGTTCCGGCGTCACGGCACACGCTCGGCAGAGCGTCAGAGGCGGAGGCCGGCTGGTGCCCGGGCGCCCTCGACCCGGCCTCCGCTACGCGGGTTTGCAGATGTCCTGAACGGTCCACCCGCCCCGATCAGATCCGCGCGGGAAGCGGGCGACCTGTCGCCGGCGCGCGGCCCGAGCTGGGTGGCCGCGCCGGTCCTACTTGGGCTTGATCTCGGACTTCGACAGGACCTGGTTCAGGACGGTTTGCCCGTCGGTGGCGGGGTCCACGAGGTTGACCTGGGAGTTGTCCAGCACGACCGTGGGGATGAGACGGGCCTGGACCAGCTTCTTGCCGCGGAAGGTGAGCATGGTCATGACCCCTTCCATGGTCTGGCGGCTCCAGTCCTGGCCGAACCAGAAGTTGCCCTGGCTGGCCGCCGTGTAGCGGTTGCCGGAGGCTCCGCCAGGTGTGATCGAGATGGCGGCGGCCCAGTGATGGTCGGCCCCGATCACATGGTCGGCCCCTGCCTTGAAGAGCACATCGCGGAGGCTGCGCTCGGCGCCGGTCATCACGTTGGTGTATTCGACCGCGCTCCACTGGGGGAGGGCGAACACCACGTCGGCCCCGGCCTTCCGGGCCGCGTCGATCGCCTTCTTCGCGTTCGCCGCGGTCAGCTGCGCCACGCCCGGCGTCGACTTCCCCGCATACGCCGATCCGCCGATCGCGTTGAACCCGACGAACGCGAACTTCAGGCCCCGGACGTCGATCACCGCGGGCTTCAGCGCTTCCGCCAGGTTCTTGCCGCCGCCGACCGGCTTGATCCCGGCCTTCTTGAAGAAGTCCACCGTCTCGAGGAGGCCGTTAGTGCCCGCGTTCGTCATGTGGTCGGTGGCGATCGTGGCGACGTCGAAGCCGGCCTTGCGCATGAGCGTGGCGACCTTCGGGTCGATCGTGAAGAGGGTGCCCTCATCGTGCTGGACGAAGTTCGACGTCATGGGGCACTCGAAGTCGCTGACCGCGATATCGGCGTCCCGGATGAGCCGGTGGAGGGCCCCGGCGTTGCCGGTGCGCACGGCGTCCACGACCCACCAGTCCAGGCGGCCGTCCCAGTGCCTGCCGGTGTACTTCGCGGTGCCCGCGGTCAGGAGCCAGTCCCAGCCCTTCTTCAGGGTGTTCGTCTGGTGGCTCACGCCCCGGTCCGGGCACGTGCATCCCGTCGTGAGGACGACCCGGATCTCGTCCGAGTCGTAGGCTGCCCACGAGGCCTTCCAGCCGGACGGAGCGGCGACGGTGAGCGGGTACGGCTTCTCCCGAGCGGGAGTCTCGCCGAAGAGGTCCGCCCCATCAAGCGACACGGCCTTCATCTTCACCGAGACGAGGCCCGGCGGCAGCAGGGCCAGCTTCCCCGATCCGGCGCTAATCAGCCCGGCGATCCTGTCGACCTGCTGGCATGCCGCCCACCCCTCGGTGTTCGACGCGCCCACGGCAGCCTGGACGGCCTCGACGGTGCCGCAGGGAACCAGGACCTTGCCCGCCCGCAGGTACGTCCGCAGCTGGGCCAGGGTGAGGCCGTTCACCTTGTAGTTCTTGAAGCCCGTGACGACGGCCAGCGGCACCGATCCCGACGCCGGCAGGGGCGTGGGCGACGCGGTCAGCTCCGGGACGGTGGGCGCCGGCGTCCAGGTGGGGGAGGAGGAAGAACCGTCGGGGGAAGAACTGCCGGCAGTGGGGGACGCGGACCCACCGGGGCCGGTGGTGGCGGACGATCCGCCGCACGCGGCGATGAGCAGCGCCGCCGCCAGGGCGAGCGTCAAGAGTCGAGGCACGCGCGACATCATCGCATGGAGGCTGCCCCGGCGCTGGCGGGCGCGGGTGACGGGCGCGGGTGGCGGCCCCGCGTGACGGGCGCGCGTGGCTGGCACGAGTGGCGGGCCCGCGTGGCTGCCGGCCGCCTCAGGCCTCGAAACGGCGGAACACCGCGACCGCGTTCTGGCCGCCGAACCCGAACCCGTTGATGATCGCGGTGTCCACCCGCGCCTTCCGCGCGACGAGCGGCACGTAGTCGAGATCGCAGTCCGGCACGTCGGGGTTCTCGAGGTTGGCTGTCGGCGGGATCATGCCCTCGCGGATCGCGCCGATCGCGGCCAGCGCGTTCACCACACCGGCGCCGCCGAGCATGTGCCCCACCATCGACTTGGGCGAGCTGATGGCGAGCTTGGAGGCGTGCGCCCCGAACGTCGTCTTGATCGAGCGCGTCTCCGTGACGTCGTTCAGGGAGGTGGAGGTGCCGTGGGCGACCACGTAGTCCACCTCGTCGGGGGCGACGCCGGCGTCCTTCAGGGCGAGGGTCATGGCCATCGCGGCGCCCCGGCCCGTCGGCTCGGGGGCGCTGATGTGGAAGGCGTCGGCGGTCATCGCAGAGCCCAGCACTTCGGCCTGGATCGTCGCACCCCTCCGCAGGGCGTGCTCGGCGCTTTCGACCACCACGACGCCGCCCCCTTCGCCGAACAGGAAGCCGTCGCGGTCCCGGTCAAACGGCCGCGATGCATGCTGGGGATCGTCGTTCCGCTTCGACAGCGCGCCCATGTTCGCGAGCGCGGCGAACGCCATCGGCAGGAGAGGGGCCTCCGTGCCTCCGGCGAGGACCACGTCGCAGCGACCCTCGCGGATGAGGCGGATCGCATCGTGGAACGCGATGACAGAGCTGGCGCATGCGGCCACCTGGGTGATGGCCGGCCCGGTGAGCTTGTACGTCATGGAGACCATGCATGCGCCCATCGACCCCGACAGGGCGGGTATGGCGAATGCGCTCACCTGGCCCGGCCCCTTCTGCTCGAAGGTGTGCGTGCCGTCGATGACCTGCTCCAGGCCTCCTCCGCCGGTGTTGATGATGACGCCTACCCGGTCGCGCTCCTCCTCGGAGTACGCGGAGAAGTCGATGCCCGAGTCCTCGATGGCCTCTTTCGCCGCCGCCATCGCGAAGTGGATGAAGCGGCTCATCCGGCGGGCCATCTTGCGGTCCATCGCGAGCGTCGGGTCGAAGTTCTTCACCTCGGCGGCGATCCGGACGTCCATGCCGCTCGGGTCGAACGAGGTGATCGGGCCGCCACCGTTCACTCCCGCGAGGAGGTTGCGCCAGAACGTGGGATGGTCGTTGCCGATCGGGGTGACCGCGCCGAGCCCGGTGACGACGGCACGGCGGGAGAGATCCTGGCCCGGCATGGTCACGCCTCCCAGCGCTTGAAGATCACGGCCCCGTTGTGGCCGCCGAGCCCGATGTTGTCAAGCATGGCGTGGCGGATCTCCATCGGGCGCGACCTGTCCTTCACCACGTCGAGATCGATCTCGGGATCGGGATCGCGGAAGTTGAGCGTCACCGGGGCGACCTGGTGGTGGACGCTGAGCACGGTGGCAAGCCCCTCGACCGACCCGGCCGCGCCCATCATGTGGCCGACCATCGACTTCGTCGCGCTGATCGCGATCTTCGAGGCGCGTTCCCCGAAGACGGCGTGGATGGCCTGGCTCTCGCGGAGGTCGCCGAGCGGCGTCGATGCTCCATGGGGGTTGATCATGTCGATCTCGTCGGGGTTCACGCCTCGGCGTTCGAGCGCCATGCGCATCGCCCGGGCCACGCCGTCACCCGCGTCGATCGGCTGGATGAGGTCCCAGGCGTCGTTGGACGAGCCGTACCCGACCACCTCGGCGTAGATCCGCGCCCCCCGCGACTGGGCCAGCTCCAGGTCCTCGAGCATCAGCGCGCCGGAGCCCTCCCCGAGGACGAAGCCGTTGCGGCTGACGTCGTACGGCCGGGAGACGGTGCTGATCGGCTCACCCGGCCGCGGAGTGCCCATCCCGTGCATGTTGCCGAAGCCGATGTAGGCCACCTCGTGGAGCGGCGCCTCGGTCGAGCCGGCGAGCACCGCGATGCAGTCGCCCCGGCGGATCGCCTCCGCCCCCTCGCCGATGCAGTGGGTGCCTGTCGCGCAGGCCGTGACGACGCAGATGTTGTGACCGCGGATCCCAGTGTCGATTGCGACCTGCCCGGACGCCGTGTCCGGGAGCATGTTGGCGATGAAGAACGGGCTGACCTGGCGCGGCCCCTTGGTGCGCAGGACCTCCATGTTCTCCATCATCAGGCGGGGGCCACCGGAGCCGGAGCCGAAGACGATGCCCACCTCGTCCCGGTTGTCCGGGGTGATCTCGAGGCCCGAGTCGGCCAGCGCCTGCTTCGCTGCTGCCACCGCGAAGTGGACGTTGCGTTCGCTGCGACGGGCCGCCTTGAAGTCCATCCAGTCGGCGGGGTTGAAGTTGTCCACCTCGCCGGCGGCCTTGCACTCGTGCGCGGCCGGATCCCATCGGGTGATCTCGCGGATGCCGCTGTTGCCCTCCACGAGGTTCCTCCAGGCCGTCTCCACGTCATTGCCGACGGGGCAGATGACGCCGAGGCCGGTGACGACGACGCGGCGGTTGTAGTCGGGGCGGCGCATGGTCCGGGATCTCCCTCTGGTTTCGTTGCCGTCTATGAGTGGGTTGCGGGGTGTGCGGGTTCTCAGTCGAGCGGGGGCGGGGCGAGCCGGCCCGGGGCGTCATCGGCGTCCAGGGCATGGATGGGGGTCTCGGGGGCGATGCGCTTGACCAGTCCGGCGAGCACGCGGCCGGGGCCGACCTCGACGAACGCTCTGACGCCGGCGGTCTCCATGGCGTGTATCGCCGCGACCCAGTCGACACCGGTGGTGAGGTGGGCCACGAGTTCCTCGCGGCAGGACTCACCGGTGGTGAGCAGGCGGGCATCGGCGTTCGCGATGAGGGGCGCGGCCGGGTCGCGGAATTCGACGCCGGCGAGCACCTGTCGCATGCCCTCCGCTGCCTCTGCCATGAGGGGCGAGTGGGCCGCGACGCTCACGGGAAGCACAACCGTGCGGCGGGCCCCCAGCTCCTTGGCCGCCCCGAGCGCGGCCTCCACGGCCGGTCGCTCGCCGCTCACCACGACCTGGCCGGGCGAGTTGCGGTTCGCGATGGTGAAGATGCCGGCAGCCTTTCCGGCGGCGTCAACGTCGGGCAGGCGGGCGTCGTCCAGACCGATGATCGCGGCCATGGCGCCGTCGCGCCCGCTGCCGGAAGCCTGCATGAGCCGGCCCCGCTCGCGCACCAGGCGCACCCCGTCGGCCACGCTGAGCGCCCCGGCCGCCACCATGGCCGTGTACTGGCCCATGGAGTGGCCGGCGTAGAACGCCGGCCGGAGCGGGGTGGCGCCCTGGGCCGCGCGGCGCTCGTCGAGCGCCCGGAGGTACGCGATGGACGTGGCCAGGAGCGCCGGCTGCGCGTTTACCGTCAGGTCGAGCTGCGCCGCCTCGCCCTCCCAGGCCAGCGCTGACAGCCGCTCGCCGAGGGCCGCGTCGGCCTCCGCGAAGACAGCCGCCGCAGCCGGCGACATCGCGGCGAGGTCGCGGCCCATCCCGACGTACTGGGAACCCTGCCCCGGGAAGACGAACGCGACGGTCGACATGGTCCTCCTCTGGGGAGCTGCGGAGATCGCACGGAAGCAGCGCGGGACTGCGCCATTCGCACGATACCAGCCCGGCCCGCCGACCCGGCGATATCGTGTGCAAGGTTGCATGGATTCGCGGCCGAGGCTACCCTCCCGTGGTGACCTCAGACTCCGACCGCCGTGCCCCCATCCAGCGACGGCCGGCCGCCGCGCCACGTCTGCCCTCCGATGTCCCACGCCGGACGGCAACCGCCCGGTCGAACCCCTCGCCTCTCAGCCCGGCCGTGCAGCACGCCGGTGCGCGAGTCCAGAACCCCCGCCAGCTCTCCGACCGGATCGCCATGGGTCGCGCCCTGTGGCGGGAACTCGTCGTCGGGTTTGCCGGGCAACTGGCAGAGCTGCGGCTCGGGTTCACCCAGCTGGCCGCCCTCTATGCCGTTGACGACCGGATGACGCTCACGATCGCGGAGCTGGCCGAGCGGCTCGGGCGCTCGGCGTCGGCCACGAGCCGCCTCGTCGAGGGTCTGGTGAGGCGGGGCTGGCTCGACCGGGGCGTGGAGGTCGCCGATCGGCGCCAGCGAACGCTCACCCTGACAGAGGCGGGAGCCGCACTTCTCGGCACCGTGGACCGGGCCAGGGCCGAGGAGTTCCTGGCAGTCGTCCGGCCGCTGCCGGAACCGGAGCGCGCGCTCGTGGCCATGGGCGTCGCCGCCCTCGCCGACCACGCCATCACCCGCCGCGGCCGCCTCATCAAGGCACCGACCGGAGGCTGACGGCGCACTCGCAAGTTCGGACCGCGATCTGCGACGAGACGCACACTCCTGCGATGTGGGTCCCTGTCAGGCGCTGGGCTCCGCGGGCAGGATCCGGCCGTCCTCCGGCCGCCAGGCCACTGTGGTGGGCTCGCCCTGACGGAGCGCGGCCGCTGCGGACTCCACCGCGGCATGGGCCCAGATGCGGGAGCCGCCTGCCGTATCGACGCGGATGCGCACGTGATCGCCCAGGTAGATCGACTCGGCGATTCGCCCGGCGAGGCGGTTCGAGGTCTCGGCGGTGGCCTCCGGACCAACTCGCATGAGCTCCGGGCGAATCGAGGCCACGGCCGCCGATCCTGCCGCGAGGGGGACGTCCTCGACCATCGCGATGATCGTCTCGCCAGTCCCCAGGCGAAGCTCGAAGGCCGTCCCGTCGCTGGACGCCACGGTTCCCGTGAGGAGGTTCGTCTCTCCGATGAAGCCCGCCACGAAGACCGACGCCGGACTGCGTGTAGATCTCGCGCGGGGTGGCGTCCTGGACAATCCGACCGGCGCGGCGATCGCGCCCGCGGAGAGCGCCGCGGCACCTGTGGTCGAGGCGACCGCCGGCGGCTGACCGGGGAATGGGGTCGGGCGCCGCCTGGGCAGCCCGCACCCCAGGAACGAGGCCCGGCGCGCCCGATGCCGGGCGATGGCGGCGTGCGTGCCCGCGTGGCGGGAGTCTCACGCTCACGGGTATTCGGCAGGGACCGACGCGGACAGACGCGACCCTCCTGGACGAGACGGAGCGATCGCCGGAACCCCCAAGCCGGGCCCGGCGAGCGTGGCGCGGGGCCTGCCAGGGGAGCGGCGGCCGACGCGCCCTTCGGAGACGCGGTTGGCCCTGTGCTGACGGGGCGGCATGCGGTCCTCCGCTGCCCTCACGGCGCCCACCACGCGGGCACGAGCGCCGGCATGGCTGCCCGAGTCGGCACCGGCGGGCGTAAGCGGCTGACGAGGCGCGAAGGCCCGGCCCCCTCAGCCGGGCCAGTCAGCGGAAGCAGCCGATCGATCCAGGGTGGGCTGATCCGCCGGTCCGGTCGGGGCGCGAGTAACGCGATCGGCTCCAGTCGTCTGCGAGCGGCGATCAGGATCGGCCCAGCACGACGTCGATCCCCGTGAGCACCAGGCCGAGGTTCGTCGCCGAGAGCCGGCCAACGCGCTCGGCGAGGGCCGAGCGGTCAAGCGTCACGAGCTGCGACACGTTCGCGACCGAGTCCTTCGGAAGCCCAGTGGCACGAGCGGACAGGCGCACGTTGCCCGGAGCATCGCCCCAGCGCAGGTTGCTCGTCAGCGCGACACAGACGACCGTGCGCAGCGAGCTGCGATTGAAGGCGTCGCCCTGGACCACGACCACCGGCCGCCGGAAGCCGGGCTCCGACCCGGCCGGCTCGCCGAGGTCGGCCCACCAGACCTCCGCCTGGGCGATCACCACTCGGCCGCGCCGAGGGTCTGACGGGCGGCGGCGCTCGTGAACCTATCGCCCGGGCTCGCCGATCTCGGCCACGACACGGTCGAGGCCCGTCGTGACCTCGTCGGGCGCGTGACGGGCGACATACTCCCGGAGTGCGGCGCTGTAGACCTCGCTGCGGGACCGACGGGAGCGCCGGGCGAGGCGGTCGACCTGGGCGAACAGGTCGTCGGGCACGGAGACAGCCGTCTTCATACCCGGAGTATAACTGCGGAGGCGACCGAGGCCAATCCCGGCGGCGCGCGGCTGGCGGCAGGTCCACGACGCGCGGTCGCCGAGGACCGGGCAGGCACCGGGCAGGCGTCCTCCGCCCAGGATCGAAGATGGCACTGGCCTGGCGCTACTCCATGCAGTAGCGCCGCACGACGTCGTAGAGCACGGGGAGGCCGAAGCGGAGGGCGTCGAGCGGGACGCGTTCGTCGTCGGCATGGAAGAGGTCGAGGTAGGCGTCGCGGGGGCCGAGTCGAAGGGGAGCGAAGCCGTAGGTCGGTACGCCGAGACGGGCGAGGTGTTTCGCGTCGGTGGCGAAGGGGGCCATGATGGGGATCGGGATGCCCTCCGGGTCGTGCGCCCGGAGCATCTCGCCAAGGAGCCGGTAGAGCGGCGTGTCGGTCGGCTGTTCGATCGGATCGCCGTGAAGCGTCGGCTCGATTTCGCAGAACGGCAGGAGGTCTCCGCCGATCCGCTCGCGGAGTCGGGCGGTCATCTCGTCGACCGAGGTTCCCGGCAGGAGGCGGCAGTCGAGCTCGATCCAGGCCGAACCCGGGATGATGTTGTACTTGACGCCGGCGTGGACCTGGTTCGGTGACACGGTGTCGTGCAGGAGGGCGGCGAGCGTGCGCCGGTACGGCTCCTCGCAGAGCGCCTCAAGAGCCGCCGCGACGATCTCGTCGTCGTCCGACAGGAGACCGTTCAGCCAGGCCGCCCGTCGCGCCGGCACGGCCGCCGCGATGCTCCGGATCGCCTCCTCCATGACGGCGGTGGCGCGAGGTCTGCCCTGCGCCGCCAGGCGCTCTGCGACCCGCGCGGCGAGGACGGCCGCGTTGTCCTCGCGGGGAACGGATCCGTGCCCCGGGGTCCCGCGGACCGTGACCCGGTAGACCTCGAACCCCTTCTCCGCCACCTGGATCGGGTAGAAGCGGCGGCCGAGGAGTTCAACGGAGACGCCGCCTGTCTCGGTGAGCGCGCCATCGGCCCGCAGCAGGTCCGGGTGGTGATCCACGATCCAGCCGGCGCCCTGGAAGCCGCCGGCCTCCTCATCGGCGGTCGCGGCGAAGATCACGTCGCGGCGGAGGCCGGGGACGGGGTCGCTCGCCGGATCCCGGCCGGCCGCCCGGGCCGCGCGGGCGAGGAGAAGCACGACCTCCAGTTCCATGGCCACCATGGACTTCATGTCCACGGCGCCGCGGCCCCAGACATAACCGTCGGCGACCTCGCCGCCGAAGGGGTCGTGCGTCCAGCGCTCCTCGTCGACCGGGACAACGTCCGTGTGTGCCAGGAGAAGCAGTGGGCCGCCGCCGGTGCCGTCGCCCCGAAGCCGCGCGACGACGCTGCCGCGACCGGGGAACGGCTCGAGCACCTCCGGTTCGAGCCCGGCGTCTCCGAGAATCGCGGCGAGGTAGCGGGCGGCGATGATCTCATCGCCGGGCGGGTTCACGGTCCGGAGACGCAGGAGCGCGCGCAGGTGCTCGATGAGTTCGGCGTGGGCCTGATCGCCGACCGGACCCGAGAGATCGGGGAGGGTGCGTTGGGCAGTCATTCGATCCCCCAGCTGGATGCCCTGGTCACGGCGATCCGGATGATCGGGCGGGCCTCGAGGTCGTGGCCGGCGTACTGCCGGTACTTCGCCCGGAGCGCCGCGACGGCCGATGCGTGCTCCTCGCGCTCGCCGGGGACTGGCATCACGACCGCGGCCTCGCAGTGCATGCGGACCCAGCCGAGCGCCCGCCAGTCCTCGCTCCACCGGTCGACGAGGACGGTGACCTCCGGCCGGGCCGTGATGTCCTCCAGGCGAGCGAGGCGCAGCGGGTCCGGCGAGCGCTTCGGCCTATCGTCGAGCGGCGTGTAGAGCAGCGGCCGGCCGCGGCCGTCGCGGCGCTCCGCGAGCACGAAGCAGATCGGCACGAGCCGCGGCAGGCCCTCCGTCGCGACCGTCCCGAGCACCGCTCGCCTGGCCGCGGCGACGAGCGACCGCTCGGCCGGCGAGAAGACGAGGTCACGGATCGCATGATGGGCGGGACTGCTCGCAGTATCGCGGCCAGGGCGCGGGGCGTCAGGCATGGCGCAATCATGCCGCGGCGCGCGCCCCGCCGTGTGACCCGCCGTGCGCCCCGCCTCGCCCCGCCTCGCGCCGCGACGCGCCGCCTCGCGCCGCTGCGCGAGTGCCGAGTGCAAGCCGCGCCCACCGCAGCTCGCGTGCCCCCACTGCGGCCCCGGCGGACGCCGGTATAGACTGGCGGCGACACCGGCGCTGCGGGGAACCGGAAAGCGCGTCGGGAAGAACCGGCAGTGCAGACCTGGAGGGCAGAGATGGGCGTTCGGCGTTCGGGAATGATGCGTTTCGCTCCGCTGGCAGCCGTAGCCGGGCTCGCCATCGCCCTGTCCGCTTGCGGAGGCGGAGGCGCGCTGCCCACCCCGGCCCCGGCGACCGCCGCGCCGTCGTCTTCCCCTCTCGTCCAGCCGAGCACCGCCCCGAGTGAGGCGCCGACCTCCGCCGCCAGCGCGACCCCGCAGTCGGGGGGCGGGGCCCCCACCGACGCCGTTACCACCCTCCAGGCGGTGAAGGGCGCGACCATCCAGATCGAGTCGGAGGGCACCTTCATCGACCCCGAGGTCGGGCAGATGAACAATGCCGCCGGTCGCGGCTCGGGCTTCTTCATCGACCCCTCGGGCCTGGCCATCACCAACAACCACGTGGTCACCGGGTCGGCCTTCCTGAAGATCTGGGTGGGGGGCGACAAGGAGAACGTCAGGAACGCCAGGATCCTGGGCGCCTCGGAGTGTTCCGACCTCGCCCTCATCCAGGTCCTCGGGGTGGACCAGGTCCCCTTCCTCGGCTGGTACAGCGGCCCCATCGACGCGGGGCTCGACGTCTACGCCGCGGGCTTCCCGCTGGGTGACCCGGAGTACGCTCTCAAGAAGGGCATCGTCAGCAAGGCCAAGGCCAACGGGGACACCACCTGGGCCTCCATCGAGTCGGTGATCGAGCACGACGCCGCCATGCTGCCGGGCAACTCGGGCGGCCCGCTGGTCACCCCCGATGGCAAGGTGGTGGGCGTCAACTTCGCGAGCGACCAGGCCGGCGAGCGCTTCGCCGTCTCGCAGGCCGAGGTCCTGCGCATCCTGCCCGAGCTGAAGACCGGCAAGGACGTCACCTCCATCGGAGTGAACGGCCAGGCGGTCAACGACGAGGCCTCGGGCATCTCCGGCATCTGGGTCAGCTCGGTGAAGTCGGGCTCCCCCGCCGACCAGGCCGGCGTCAAGCCGGGCGACATCATCACCCGCCTGGAGAACCTCGTTCTCTCCACCGACGGCACCATGGGCGACTACTGCCGCATCCTGCGCGGCCACAACCCCGGCGACGTTCTCTCCATCGAGGTCCTGCGCTTCTCGACCAAGGAGATCCTGGAGGGTCAGCTGAACGGGCGCGTGCTCACGAAGGTCACTGGGATCGGCGGCGACCAGGACGGCGGAGGGGGCGGCGACCAGGGGAACCAGGGCGGCGCCGACTACGCAGCGTACGAGCAGATGCAGGACCAGACGAAGACGCTGGCCATGGAGGTCCCCAAGGAGTGGGCCGACCGTCGCGGCGGCGACTGGGCCATAGGCGACGAGACGGTCGGGGTCGGGATCAACGCCTCGCCGGACGTCGACAAGTGGCTCAACGGCTGGGACACGCCGGGCGTGTTTGCGGGCGCGTCGACGAAGTACGCGGCAACCGGGATCGATGCGTACCTGGAGGAGCAGTCGGCGTTCGGCCGGGACAACTGCACCGGGTCCGGCCAGCAGGATTGGAGCGGCAACGGCCTGAGTGGGAAGTACGAGATCTTCAACAAGTGCGGTGGTACCGACGCCCAGTGGATCGTCCTCGTCGCCGCGCCACCGGACGTCCCGTATGTCGTCCTGTTCAACTTCAAATCCCAGTCCGACCGGGACTTCGCTGCGGCCAACCACATCCTCGACACGTTCGAAGTCCTGAAGCCGCTGCCATAGGGGCAGGCGCCGCGGCGTCCGTGGGACAGGCGGGGGTGCACCTCGTTTCCTGGAGGCGACTGATGAGCAGATTCGGGCGGAACTTCGGGCGTTTCGCTCCGCTGGCAGCCGTAGCCGGGCTCGCGATCGCCCTGTCCGCTTGCGGAGGCGGAGGCGCGCTGCCCACCCCGGCCCCGGCGACCGCCGCGCCGTCGTCTTCCCCTCTCGTCCAGCCGAGCACCGCCCCGAGTGAGGCGCCGACCTCCGCCGCCAGCGCGACCCCGCAGTCGGGGGGCGGAGCCCCCACCGACGCCGTTACCACCCTCCAGGCGGTGAAGGGCGCGACCATCCAGATCGAGTCGGAGGGCACCTTCATCGACCCCGAGGTCGGGCAGATGAACAATGCCGCCGGTCGCGGCTCGGGCTTCTTCATCGACCCCTCGGGCCTGGCCATCACCAACAACCACGTGGTCACCGGGTCGGCCTTCCTGAAGATCTGGGTGGGGGGCGACAAGGAGAACGTCAGGAACGCCAGGATCCTGGGCGCCTCGGAGTGTTCCGACCTCGCCCTCATCCAGGTCCTCGGGGTGGACCAGGTCCCCTTCCTCGGCTGGTACAGCGGCCCCATCGACGCGGGGCTCGACGTCTACGCCGCGGGCTTCCCGCTGGGTGACCCGGAGTACGCTCTCAAGAAGGGCATCGTCAGCAAGGCCAAGGCCAACGGGGACACCACCTGGGCCTCCATCGAGTCGGTGATCGAGCACGACGCCGCCATGCTGCCGGGCAACTCGGGCGGCCCGCTGGTCACCCCCGATGGCAAGGTGGTGGGCGTCAACTTCGCGAGCGACCAGGCCGGCGAGCGCTTCGCCGTCTCGCAGGCCGAGGTCCTGCGCATCCTGCCCGAGCTGAAGACCGGCAAGGACGTCACCTCCATCGGAGTGAACGGCCAGGCGGTCAACGACGAGGCCTCGGGCATCTCCGGCATCTGGGTCAGCTCGGTGAAGTCGGGCTCCCCCGCCGACCAGGCCGGCGTCAAGCCGGGCGACATCATCACCCGCCTGGAGAACCTCGTTCTCTCCACCGACGGCACCATGGGCGACTACTGCCGCATCCTGCGCGGCCACAACCCCGGCGACGTTCTCTCCATCGAGGTCCTGCGCTTCTCGACCAAGGAGATCCTGGAGGGTCAGCTGAACGGGCGCGTGCTCACGAAGGTCACCTCGTTCGGCGATGAAGGCGGCGGAGGGGGCGATGGCGCCGATGCGGGGGCGGTGGTGGCGCGCTGGCGGCGGCGGCGAACCGCAGGGCGGGTACGCGGCCGTAACGGACGATACCGACGTCATCTCCGTCGAGGTGCCGAAGACGTGGAAGGAGCGCAAGAGCGGCACCACCTGGGACTTCGAGGACGAGGGAAACTCGGGCATCTCGCTCGCGGTTGCGCCGAGCATCAAGAAGTTCCAGGAGACGTGGGGCAGCCCCGGCCTCTTCATCGGCGTGTCGCGCAGCATGGTCGACACGTACGCCAGCGACGACATCATCCTCGACAAGAACGATTGGTCCGAGGACTGCAAGCAGGTCGATCGCTACGACTACGCCGACGGCGTGTTCACCGGGCGCTATGACTTCTACGCGGAGTGCGGCACCGAGAAGGCGACCTTCGTCGAACTGTCGGTCGCACCCGAGGGGCGCCCATACGTGATCTACGCCCAGATCCTGGCGGTGACGGCGGCCGACCTCGACATCGCGGACCACATCGCCCAGACGATGAAGATCGTGGGTGAGGTGCCGTAGGACTGGCCAGCCTCGCCTGCATCCCGGTCCAGATCGGCGGCCGAGAGGGCTGCCTCGAGCTGGTCGGGGGGCGTTCCAGGGCTACCGATTTCGGGCGGGTGATGGCGCCCTCGCTGGCGGACGCGACGAGCGCCGCGTACTTCGCGAAGACCCCGCTCGTGTAGCGCGGCGCCGGGGGCTGCCAGGCCGCGCGCCGCCGCTCGAGCTCCGCGGCAGGTACGTCGAGGTCGAGCGCGTGGCGGTCCGCGTCGATGGCGATCGGATCGCCGTCGCGAACCAGCGCGATCGGCCCGCCGAGCGCCGCCTCCGGCGCCACGTGGGCGATCATGAGCCCGTGGGTCGCACCGCTGAAGCGCCCGTCGGTGAGGAGCGCGACGTCGTCGCCGAGGCCCGCGCCGATGATGGCTGCGGTCACGCCGAGCATCTCGCGCATCCCCGGGCCGCCGGCCGGCCCCTCGTACCGGATGACGACGCAGTCGCCGGGCCGGATGCGCTGCTCCTTCACCGCGGCGAAGCACTCCTCCTCCGACTCGAAGACGCGGGCCGGGCCGCGGAAGGAGCGCCGCTCGTGCCCTGCCAGCTTCATCACGCAGCCGTCGGGAGCGAGGGTGCCCCGGAGGATGGTCAGGCCGCCGGTCGGCTTCATCGGGTTCTCGATCGGCCGGATGACGTCCTGGCCCGGCGCCTCCTTCACGGCCGCGGCGATCTCCGCGATCGTCCTGCCGTCCACAGTCCGGGCGTCCCCGTGGAGCAGGCCGCGCTTCAGCAGCTCGCGCATGACGAGGGCGACGCCACCGGCCCTGTACACGTCGAGGGCGACGTATCGACCGCCGGGCACCAGGTCGGCGAGGATCGGAGTGCGGTCCGCGATCGCCCCGAACTCGTCGATCTCGAAGGGGACGCCGAACTCCCGCGCGATCGCGAGGAGATGCAGCACGCCGTTCGTCGATCCGGCAGTGGCGGCCACCGAGGCGACCGCGTTCTCCAGCGCGTCGCGAGTGACGATCTGGCTGGGCCGGACGTCCTCGCGGACGAGCTTCACGGCCAGCTCGCCGGTCCGGCGGGCCGCCTCGAGCTTCTCCGGGTACGGCGCCGGTATGCCGTTGAGGCCCGCAGGGGAGAGGCCGATGAACTCGAGGGCCGTGCTCATGGTGTTGGCCGTGAACTGGCCGCCGCAGGCGCCCGCGCCGGGGCAGGCGACGTTCTCCAGCTCCCAGAGGTCCTGGGCGCTGATCTTGCCGGCCTGGTACGCGCCGACCGCCTCGAAGACGCTCTGGACGGTGACGTCCTTGCCGCGGTACTGACCGGGAAGGATCGTGCCGCTGTACAGGATGACGCCCGGGATGTCGAGCCGACCCAGCGCCATGGCGGCGCCGGGCATGTTCTTGTCGCACCCGACCAGGCACACGAGCCCATCGAACGAGTGGGCGCGGGCGGTCAGCTCGATGGAGTCGGCGATCACCTCGCGGCTCACGAGGCTGCCCTTCATCCCTTCCGTGCCCATGGTCACGCCATCGTTCACGCTGATGGTGGTGAGTTCCATCGGCGTACCACCGGCGGCGCGGACGCCCTCCTTGACGTACTGCGCAAGCTCGCGGTGGTTGATGTTGCACGGTCCCTGCTCGATCCAGGTCGTAGCGACGCCGATCAGCGGCCGCGCGAGGTCCTCGTCGGTGAAGCCGATGGCCTTGAGCATGGCGCGCGCCGGGGCCCGGTCCGGGCCGTCGGTCATGATCGCCGAATGGCGCTTGGCCGGGTCGCTGGGCAGGTCGTACGGAAGCGGTCGGTCGGGCACGGTGCTACCCCTTGGGTGCTCGTCTCGGGCTGTCCGCGGCATTGTACGGGTGGTCGACCGGTCGGCGCGTGGAGGGGCCGCCCCCGGCTGGCCCTCGCCCCCGGCTGCCCTCGCCCCCCGGCTACCCTCGGCCCCCGACCGCCTTCGACCTCCCGGATCGCCAGACATGGCCGTGGGCGGTAGTAGGTGCGGAGCCGGCCCGCCACCTGCCCTGGCTTCCGGCCGCAGGGTATGAGCGGCGCCCGGCCGGCATTTGGGCCAAGTACCCTGTGAGCCGGGCGGCTCAGGTACCGGGCGGGAGGAACCATGCGCTTCGCGATCAACGTGCCGAACTTCGGGACCTACAGCGATGCCCGGGTCGCCGCCGAACTGGCGCGGGAAGCCGAGGATGCCGGCTGGGACGGGTTCTTCGTCTGGGATCACATCCTGGGCGCCCGCGAGTGGCAGGTCCCGATCGCCGACCCGTGGGTGCTCCTCGCCGCGGTCGCCATGCGGACGGAGCGCATTCGGATCGGCCCGATGGTGACGCCGCTGCCGCGCCGGCGGCCGTGGAAGCTGGCCCGGGAGACGGTGACGCTGGACCACCTGAGCGGCGGGCGGCTCATCCTCGGCGTTGGGCTGGGGTTCCCGCCGGACGCCGAGTTCGAGCAGTTCGGCGAGGAGAGCGACGCCCGCGTGCGGGCCGGGAAGCTGGACGAGGGCCTTGCCGTCCTCACCGGACTCTGGAGCGGCGAGCCGTTCCGTTTCGAGGGCCGCCACTACCAGGTCGCGGAGACGGTCTTCCTGCCCCGGCCGGTCCAGCAGCCCCGCATCCCGGTCTGGGTCGGGGCGGTGTGCCCGAACCGCGCGCCGCTTCGTCGAGCCGCCCGGTGGGACGGCGTCTTTCCGATCCGCATGGGGGGTCAGGACGAGATGCCGCCGCAGGTGACGCCGGCGGATGTGCAGAGCATGCTGGCGTTCATCGAGACCGAGCGCGCCGCCACGTCCGGTGACCGCCCAGCGCCTGCCGGTGACCGCCCCGCGGCTGCCGGTGTCCGCGCCGCTGCAGGTAACCGCCCGGTGAGCGCCACAACACCCCCGACGGCGACAACGACGGGATCCGTTCCGGTCCCGGCGCCGTTGCCCGTGTTCGACGTCGTCGTTGGCGGCGAGACCGGCGCAGACCCGGCCCGGGACGCGGACGATCTGGCGGCTCACGCCGAGGCCGGGACGACGTGGTGGGCGGAGCACGTGAACGAGTGGCGCGGCTCGCTCGACGACATGCGGCGCCACGTACGACAAGGACCACCTCGGGTCTGACCGATGGGAGCGAGGATGATCATGGACGGGACGGAAAGGTCGGGTCCGCGGGCCGGCGCAAGTGGGGCCGCCATAAGCCCGGTCGCCGAAGCAGGCGCCTCCGGCGACACCGCGGCGGTCACGGATCTCACCGCCGAGCGCGGCCACTGGGGCACGACGGATCGTGCCATGCGGCGAGTGTTCGGCGTCCTCAACCGCTACTGGTGGGTCCCCATCATGCGCTCGGGGCTGGGACCGCTGTTCGCCACCCCGATCGGCGGCTACATCATGCTGCTGAAGACCACCGGCCGAAAGAGCGGCAAGACCCGCCACGCACCGCTCAACTACGCGATCATCGACGGCTCTGTCTACTGCATCGCCGGGTTCGGAACCGGGACGCACTGGTACCGGAACATCGGGGCCGACCCCCACGTCGAGGTCATCCTCCCGAGCGGCTCGTTCTCGGGCGTGGCCGAGACGGTGATCGACGATGCCGAGCGGATCCGCGCCCTGCGCCAGGTGGGCATCGCGGGCGGGATCCCGGGCTTCGGGCTGGGCGTCAACCCTCGGACGGCATCGGACGAGGCGCTGCGGGAGCGGGGAGTGACCGTGCCCGTGGTGCGGATCAGGCCGACCGGAATCGGGAGCGGGCCAGCCGACCCCGGCGGCTGGATGTGGGTCGTCGCGCAGGGGGCGATGGCCGTCGTTGCTGTCGGCTGGTTGGCCCGACGCCTGCGGCACCGAGGCTGACCGCGCCCGGGGGCCGCCCCCGTTCTGCAACGCCTCCCGTTTGACCAGCCCGCGCTGCCCGTCCTATAGTCGCCGGGACTCTGTAGTTTCTAGAGTCTCTTTGCACTTCCGACATTCGCAATTCCGACGTAAGGGCGGCACTGCGGCACGGGGCAGCACTGCGGCCCGGGTCAGTAATCGGCCCCCCGCGCAGCCTGGTGAGAGGGACCATGTTCGGACAGCTCAGCCGACTCGTACTCCGCTTCCGGTTCGTTGTCGTCGTGCTCTGGGTCGGGCTCGCCGTTGCCGCCCTGCTCTTTGCACCGAAGCTGTCGGAGGTCGGCAAGTCCGACGAGACGAGCTTCCTGCCGAAGGACGCCGAAATCGATGTCGGCCCGCGCCGTGGTGAATCGCAGCTTCCCCGCGGACGCCGCGCCCGGGCGGGCGACCGTGGTCTTCACGCGGGAAGGCGGCCTTACCGCGGATGACGAGGCGTTCATCGCGAAGCTGCCCGAGCTTGCCACCGGAGCCGGCGCGCCCGAGGGGCTTCGGAGCGCTGTCCTGCGCGTCGTCACCGCTGCCGGCAACCCTGAGCTTGCCTCGATGTACCGCAGCCCGGACGGGGCGCTCGAGATCGCGCAGGTGGACCTCAACACGGTGGCCTTCCAGACGAATGCAAACATCGCGATCGACCTCCTCCGTGAGCAGCTGACGGCCGGCAAGCCGGACGGGCTGCAGGCGAACGTCACCGGGTCGGCGGGCATCGGGAACGACTACCTGGAGGCGATCCAGCAGGCCACCGACCGGACCACCATCGTCACGATCGTCCTGGTCATCGTCATCCTCCTCCTCATCTACCGGGCGCCGCTCGCCGCCCTCGCCCCGCTCGTGACGATCGGCTGCGCCTTCCTCGTGTCGCGTGGCTTGCTGGGCATCTTGGCCAACGCGGGCTGGCAGATCCCCACCCTCCTCGACTCGTTCATCGTCGTCCTCGTGTTCGGCGCGGGCACCGACTACACGATCTTCCTCATTTCCCGCTTCCGCGAGGAGCTCGGCCACGAGGCGTGGCCGGAAGCTGCGCAGGAATCGGTGGCCCGCATCGGCGCCGTCATCACCGCGAGCGCAGCCACCGTCATCGTCGGGCTCTCGTCGATGGCGGTCGGCCGCTTCGGCATGATCCAGATCACGGGCCCCGCGCTCGCGCTCGCAGTGTTCGTGACCCTCCTCGCCGGGCTCACCCTCACCCCCGCCTTCCTCGGCATCTTCGGCCACTACCTCTTCTGGCCACTCCACGAGCGGCGCGGCACCGGCGATACCGAACGGGGCTTCTGGGCGACCCTTGCTCGTACCATCACGCGCCGCCCGGGCATCGTCACCCTGCTCGTGGGCTCGGCCCTCCTGATCCCGCTCCTGTCCCTGCCGGCGCTCAAGCAGAACTTCGACGTGCTCAGCGAGCTCCCCGAGGGCGCCGATTCTCGAGCCGGCTTCGAGCAGGTGAGCAAGCACTACGACAAGGGCCAGCTCCTGCCCATCAACGTCCTGGTCGAGGTGCCGGGCAGTGACCTCTCGGCGCCCGACTCGCTGGCTCTGGTTCGCGCGACCGAGGACCGGCTGGCGGCCGTACCCGGGGTCAAGTCCGTGCGCAGCATCATCGCGCCGTCAGGCGACGGCGTAACCCCCGACGCATTCCGCCCATCCGTCCAGGTCGCCACCCTGGCGAAGAGCATCGTCCCGTCCGGCGACCCCCAGGCAGCTTTGCAGAAGCTGCTGCAGCCCGATGCGACGGCGGGGATCGACTCGGCGTCTGCGTATCTGGCCGCGCTGGCCGGCGCTTACCCGGGCCTCGCGGACGTCGCCTCGTACAAGTCCTCGCAGGGCGACCTCACCGCCTTCAAGACGGCGATCGAGCAGATGCGAGGCGGGCTTCGGGTGAGCACCCAGCTCACGGCGCTTGCGGATGCGCTCACGAACCCCGCCTCCGCGGGGGGCGACGCGGCCCAGCTCGGCACCGCTCTGTCCGGGTACCTGCAGGAACTCGCCAAGGCTTACCCCGACGTGGTTGGCCAGCCGGGGTTCCAGGGCGCCGTCGCCGCGCTCCAGGGATTGCAGCAGAAGCTGGACCTGGCGCTCGTCGCCCAGCTGTCGGCCTCGCTCCGTGACCTCGCCGGGACCTTCACGGACCGGCCCGACGCGTATCTCATCTCGAGCAGCCTCCCGTCCACGCCGGAGAGCACAGCCGCGCAGCAGGAGATGGCGGACCTGACGTCGCGTCTTCCCGGTGAGCTGATGAGCCTGGCCGACGAGTTCGCGACCCGGTCGGACTTCTTCCTGCCCGCCGGGATGTCCGGCGAGGCGGGCACACAGGTCGCACAGGCCATGTCGGCCTACTTCTCCGAGCCCCGCGACGTGACGCGCCTCTACGTCATCCTGGCCGACGACCCCTACTCGACGACTGCGTTCAGCACCGCCCAGTCGCTGCGAACCGCGATGGCTGGCGACGCGGCCACGTACGGCGCGGCGGCCCACGTGTACGTCGGCGGGCCCACAGCGGAGTTCCTCGATGTCCAGACGACGATCTCCGAGGACTTCCTGCGGGTCGCGATCATCACCGTGATCGGCGTGTTCATCGTGCTGGTCCTGCTCCTCCGTGCGCTCATCGCCCCCATCTATCTCGTGCTCACCGTGCTCCTGTCGTTCGGAGCGAGCATGGGGCTCTCCACGATGATCTTCCAGAACTACCTGGGCCACGCCGGAGTGAACTACTTCGTGCCGCTCCTTGTCTTCGTCCTCCTGGTCGCCCTTGGCTCCGACTACAACATCTTCCTCATGAGCCGCGTGCGCGAGGAGAGCGACAAACGCGGCGTGAAAGACGGCATCCGGTTCGCCTCCGCCCGGACCGGCACGGTGATCACGTCGGCCGGGATCATCCTGGCCGGCACCTTCGCCGCGCTCATGACCGCGCAGGTCCAGATCCTGTTCCAGGTCGGCTTCGCGGTCGCGCTTGGTGTCCTCATCGACACGTTCGTTGTCCGGAGCCTGCTTGTGCCGGCGATCACCGCGCTCGTGGGCGATTTCGCCTGGTGGCCGGTCGGGCGACGGCCGCATGCACCGAGCCCTCCGGCGGCGACGGCGGCCGAACCCCCTGTGCCACCACCGTCGCAGGGGTGAGCCGTGAAGCTGACCGCGCGCCAGGCTGCTGCCGTATCGATCCTGCTTGACCTGTACGCGGAGGCCAGGCACCCGATCTCGTACCGCCGAGTCGCCGAACGCCTCGGGGTGGCTCCGGCGACGGCGTACCGCATGCTTCGGCTGGCCGAGGCAAAGGGCTTTGTGGCGGCCGTCTACGCGCCGCCTCCCCGCGAGATCTCGCCGGGGCGCTCGTCCGTGCTCTTCGCCCCGACCGAGATGGCTCGCGAGCAGCTGGAGGCCGTGGCCGGGCGGCCGCTCGCCCCTGCCGACGTCGTCGACGTGGCCGACCCCGATTGGGACGCGGCAAAGGCGCGGATCCTCGAATCGCTGGCCGCTCGCGAGGGCATCCCCGGGCAGGAGGAGTTCGAGGAGCTGCTGGCGGGCCTCGAGGAACCCGGCACGCCGCTCGGGCTCGCCGGACGGATGATCGCCCTCCTCATGATCGGGCTTGAAGAGTCCCGCGATCGGGCGGCCGTCCGATCGCGGAGCGCGGGTGGGGCCGGCCCTGCAGCCCGCCCCTCATCCGGCGCGGCGGAGCAGAGCGAGTTCGTCCAGCGGTTGGCCGCGGTGGGCACGCGGTTCGGTCTCTCCACGCTGGGTGGCATGCTGCTCGGCCTGGCCTGGGCCGACCGCCGCGGACGCCTCCTGGCCCGGCGCCTCGAGCCCCATCTCGAGCGCTTCCAGTCAGCCGTCGCGTCGCTCTCGCCGGAACAGGCCACCGACCTCTCGGGCTTCGCCGGGCAGGTCGAGCAGGAGCTTCGCGGCCGCGAGCGGCGGGCCGGCGGCGAGGAGACGCCTGCATCAGGCCGCGATCCGGGCCCGGCGGATGGGCGCCCCGCGGACCCGATCGCAGGGCCGGCCCGGCCGGGAAACGGAAGCCTGGGGCCCGCGGAGGATCCATCGCGAGCCTGACACGGGGCGGCCGTCAGCGAATGCCCGTCAGCCGAGCGTGTTCACGCGGGGCGGGTGCGCGGCCTCCCAGCTCTCGATGGCGGGGAGCCGGCCGATCACGTAGCCGATTTCGTCCGTGCCGGCAAGGAGCATCTTGCGGGCGAACGGATCGACCGCGAACGCGAATCGCCTCGTCGCCCGGCAGGCGGACCTCCTGCGCCTCCAGGTCCACCGTCAGCTCGGCGTCCGGGTCGGCTGCCACGAGCTCAAAGAGCCGGCCGTGCAGCTCGCGGTCCACCTCGATCGGCAACAGGCCGTTCTTCAGCGCGTTGTTGTGAAAGATGTCGCCGAAGCTGGTCGAGATCACCGCGCGGATGCCCCATGCGGTGAGCGCCCAGGGGGCGTGCTCGCGCGACGAGCCGGACCCGAAGTTGTCCCCGGCGAGAAGGATCTGCCGTCCCTGCATCTCCGGGCGGTTGAGCACGAAGTCCGGGTTCGGCGTGCCGTCCTCCCGGTAGCGCCAGTCGCGAAAGAGGCCATCTGCGAGGCCCGTCTTCTCGGTGGTCTTGAGGTACCGCGCGGGGATGATCTGGTCGGTGTCGACGTTCTCGTTCGGCAGCGGGATCACGCGGCTGGTGAAGGGCGTGTACGGTTCGGCCACGGTCAGCGTCCTCCCACCACGGCGGGCCGCGCGGCCGCCGCATCAACGTACGGCCGCGGGTCCGCCACGACCCCCGCGACCGCAGACGCCGCCGCGGTCAGCGGCGAGGCGAGGAGCGTCCGGCCGCCCTTGCCCTGCCGCCCCTCGAAGTTGCGGTTGCTGGTGCTGACGGCGTACTGGCCGGGCTCGAGCTGATCGCCGTTCATGGCGATGCACATCGAGCAACCGGCCTCGCGCCAGTCGGCCCCGGCGGCGCGGAACACGTCGTGGAGGCCCTCTGCCTCGGCCTGGCGCTTGACCTCCTGCGACCCCGGGACGACGAGGACGCGAAGGCCGTGGGCGATCCGCCGGCCGCGGAGAATGGACGCCGCCGCCCGCAGGTCGCTCAGCCGGCCGTTCGTGCACGAGCCGATGAACACCGCGTCGAGCCGCTGGCCGGCGATGGGCTGACCCGGGCGCAGGGCCATGTATCCCAGCGCCTTCTCGAGCGCGGCGCGCTGCGAGACATCGGCAACTGCGGCGGGATCGGGCACCCGACCCGTGATCGGCATCCCCATACCCGGGTTCGTGCCGTAGGTCACCATCGGCTGGAGCGCGTCGCCGTCGATGACGACCGAGCGGTCGTAGGTCGCGCCCGGGTCGCTGGGGAGACGCCGCCATTCGGCCACTGCGGCCTCCCAGGCCGGACCCTGCGGCGCGAACGGCCGGCCGTGGATGTACTCGAAGGTCGTGTCGTCCGGCGCGACGAGCCCGGCCCGGGCTCCCCCCTCGATCGACATGTTGCAGACGGTCATCCGTTCCTCCATGGAGAGGGCGCGGATGGCCGGGCCCGCATACTCGAACACGTGCCCGGTGCCGCCTCCGGTCCCGATCTTCGCGATGAGGGCGAGGATGATGTCCTTCGCGGCGACGCCGGGGGCGAGGGAGCCCTCCACACGGACCTCGTACGTCCTCGGCTGCCGCTGGAGCAGGCATTGCGTGGCGAGCACCATCTCGACCTCGCTCGTCCCGATCCCGAACGCGAGGGCGCCGAAGGCCCCGTGGGTGGCCGTGTGGGAGTCGCCGCACACGATGGTCATGCCCGGCTGGGTCAGCCCCAGCTCCGGCCCGATGACGTGGACGATCCCTTGGCGGTCCGAGCCCAGGCCGAAGAACGGAATCCCGAACTCGGCGGTGTTGCGCCCGAGCTGCTCGACCTGGAAGGCGGCCTGCGCGTCGATGATCGGCAGGTGCCGCGGCGTCGTGGGGGTGGAGTGATCCGCCGTGGCCACCGTTCGATCCGGTCTGCGCACCCCGAGCCCGCGGTTGCGCAACCCGGTGAAAGCCTGGGGGCTCGTGACCTCGTGGACGAGCTGGAGGTCGATGGCGAGGATGGCCGGCGCGCCCGCCTCCTGGAGGACGACATGGTCGTCCCAGATCTTCTCAACCAGGGTGCGCGGATGCTGCACGGCGCCCATCCCTCTCGGCTCCTGTTCGCTCACGGCCGTTCTCTCGCTGCAGCAGCCGGGGTGCGCCGGACGTGCGGGCGACCGCCGTCACCCGGCTGCGGTTCCACGGTGGGGCACGAAGGCTAGCACACGACGCCCGGGCGGCCCGGCAGGCGTCAGGTCGACCGCGGGATTCGGCCGTGGAACGGGTAGCGCGGGTCGGAGTACCCGGGTGTCGAGGGGTGACCCGGGGCGACCAGCCGGTCGATGAAGGCCTCGTCGTCTGCGTCGAGAGCATGCTCGAGCGCGCCGACGTACTCCGTCCACTGTTCCAGCGTGCGCGGGCCCGCGAGGACGGAGGTGACAAGCGCGTTGCTCAGCACCCAGTCGAGGGCAAACTGGCCGGGCGTCATTCCTTTCGACTCGGCGCGCGCCTTGACCTCCTGGGCCAGCACGAGCGACTCGCGGCGCCACTCCGTTTCCATGATCCGCTGATCGCTGCGGCCGGCGCGCGAGTCGGCCGGGGGTTCGGCATCCGGCGGGTACTTCCCCGTGAGGACGCCGCGGGCGAGCGGGCTGTATGGAACGACCCCCAGGCCGAAGTGGCCGCAGGCGGGCAGGACCTCCGTCTCCGGCATGCGATTGAAGGCGTTGTAGTACGGCTGGCAAACGATGGGCTGAGGGACGCCCAGTTCCCGGCAGCGATCGACTACCTCGGCGATCCGCCAGCCGCGGTAGTTGGACAGACCGACATAGTGGACGTCACCCGCCCGGACCAGGTCGCCGAGGGCCCGGAACGTCTCCTCCAGCGGGGTCGCCTCGTCGTCGAGGTGGGTGTAGTAGACGTCGATGCGGTCGGTACCGAGGCGGCGAAGACTGTCGTGGGCGGCCCGCATGACCCAGCGGCGGGAGAGCCCGTAGTGGTTTGGGTCATCGCCCATCGGGTTGCCCACCTTGGTGGCCAGCACCCACCGGTCGCGATCGGCGCCGATCAGCTCGCCGACGATCCGCTCGGATGCGCCGCCGCCGTAGACGTCCGCGGTGTCGATGAAGTTGATGCCCGCGTCCCGCGCCGAAGCGACGATCCGGCCCGCTTCCTGCAAGTCCGTCCGTTGGCCGAACATCATGGTGCCCAGGCAGATCGGCGAGACCTTCAACCCGCTCGCGCCCAGTGCGCGGTACTCCATGCCGGAACCTCCGATGCGTTGACGCGGTGCTCAGGGAAACCTCGGCCGTGAGTGTACGGCGGTATCCGCCGCCGCAAGGAGCGCAACGGCCGGCAGAAGCTGGCCGCTCCTACGGCCCGGCAGGCTCGCCCGCTCCGCGCCAGTCGATGACGACGACGCGCTCGTCCCCCTCCACCCAGGCGTCATGGCCGGGCGGGACGGTGCTGACCTGGCCCGGCAGCGCCACGAACTCGGCGCCGCTGGCCATCCTGATGCGCAGTGTCCCGGCGACGTGGTAGTGGACATGGGCCAGGTCGCAGAGCTCGGTGCCCATGATCGGCTTCACGTGCTCGGACCAGCGCCATCCGGGCTCGAACACGAAGCGCACGATCGTGCCGCCGTGGAGGTTGAGGATCTCGGTCCGCCCCTTCTCGAACGTGCGCACCCTGTCGGGGTTGTTGAACTCCCGGATCTCGACGAACACCATGTGTCACGCCCCATTCTCATTCGCCGCCACGACGCAATGCTGGATCGCCGCCGCGGTTGCACGTGCTGCCGGCCCGCAGGCGGTGAGCGGTGGCGGGATCTCCGGGCCTCGTCGATCATACCGGCTGCGGTTGGAGGCACAGGTCCTCCGTCCCAGCAGGCGCGCAAGACCCACGCTCGGTCCAGGTACGCCCGTGACGCCGGACCCGGGCGCGTGGGCGCCGGCTGCCGACTGACCGGGGTTGCCGGGCTGCCGGGCTGCCGGGCGCTGCCCCGAACCCGCGGCCCCTGGTGCCCGCCTTCATGTCGTGTGCAAATCCCCGTAGCGTTGGCCGCCCCGGCGGTGGTCGGCGCTGGCCTGGGGGCCCCACGGTCCGGCCTGATTTGTCCCGGCTCACGCTCGGGCGGGGACATCCGGCGACGGTCGGGGATGTCCCGTCGGTGGCTCCTGCCCGATCGATCCCGGCCAGGGCCACAGGGGCTTGCGCATGACCTGGTCGGTCCCCCGTCGCCGGGCAGTGCGGGCCTCAGTCGGTGCCGGGCGGACTTCTGCCCATGGCCGTGAGAACGTCCCACTGGTGGCCACGTGGAAGTCCCCACCCTCGCCCGCTTCCTCGCCCGTCAGCGGGTGGACATCGCATAGCTATTCACGGTAAACTGCGCCCCTACCTCGCAGGCAGGAGATCACCACGTGGGCCGGAGCGTTGAGCAGCGGGTTCCCGTCGCCGTCGCCGTGACGGTGGATGGCCGCCCCGTGGCCGTTCCCGTCTCGCCCAGGATCTTCGAGGTAGCCCCTGTCGCTGTACTCCGGGCCATTGGCCTGGAGGTCCTCTCCCTTATTGGCGGCTCCCGGCGGGAGCCTGACGGCAGGCGGAGCGGTCGCAGCTAGCGACAGAACCGACAGACCGACAGGGCCCTCGCCGGGAGGCGAGGGCCTTTTGTTATGAGACGACCACATGAGACGGGCAGGGAACGAGGGACATGAGACGAGGCCAGGCACCCGCAGGAGGCGAACGATGACGTTGACCAAGCGCCCGACCGGGCGGCATCTGCCCGGCGCAGGCACCTCGGAGGGCGAGGCCATCGACCGGGCCCGCGCCGAGATGCTGCGCGACGGCATCATCACCAGGCGGACGCGGATCGGCGCGGACGTCGTCTGCGAGGCGCTGATCCGCCAGGGCGTGACCGTCATCTTCGGCGTCCCCGGCGGCGTCATCCTGCCTCTGTACGACGTCTTCGGCGACTATCCGCAACTGCGCCACGTGCTGGTCCGCCACGAGCAGGGGGCGGCCCACATGGCCGACGGCTTCGCCCGCGCCACGAACACCGTGGGCGTGTGCATGGGCACCTCCGGCCCTGGCGCCACCAACCTCGTCACCGGCATCGGCACCGCACAGCTCGACTCGGTCCCCATGGTCGCCATCACCGGCAACGTCGTTGCCGCACTCCTGGGCAAGGACGCCTTCCAGGAGATCGACATCACCGGCATCACCCTGCCGATGACCAAGCACAACTACCTCGTCCGGAGCGCGGACGAGATCGCCCAGGTCTTCGCCGAGGCGTTCCACATTGCCCGCACCGGGCGGCCCGGCCCGGTGCACATCGACCTGACCAAGGATGCCCTCCAGGGCGAAACCAGCGCCCGCCACCCGACCGAGGCCGAGGTGCTCGCCGCGATCCCCGGCTTCCGGCCCACCATGGACGGCCATCCCCGCCAGATCAAGATCGCGGCGAAGGCGATCGACGAGTCGGAGCGGCCGGTGATCCTGGCCGGCCATGGCATCCTCATCGCCGAGGCGTGGGACGAGCTGCGGGCGCTTGCCGAGAAGGCACAGATCCCGGTGGCCGAGACCCTGCTCGGCATCGGGTCGATCCCCGAGGACCACGAGCTGAGCTACGGCTACATGGGGATGCACGGCTGGAAGCACGTGAACCGGGCGATCCAGTCGGCCGACCTGCTCATCGCCCTCGGCATGCGCTTCGACGACCGGGTGACCGGCAAGGTCAGCACCTATGCCCCCGACGCGCGGATCATCCACGTGGACATCGATCCGGCGGAGATCGGCAAGAACGTGGTCGCCGACATTCCCATCGTGGGCGACGTGAAGCGCGTTCTCCAGGCCCTCATCCCGCTCGTCGGGGAGCGGCGGCAGGAGGAGCGCGCCGCGTACTTCGAGCAGCTGTCGGCCTGGCGCCACGAATCGGAGGGCCGCAGCTGGCATGGCTCGGGACGCTGGCGGGACGGCCTGCTGAGTGCCGACTACGTCGTGGCCGAAATCGGCCGCGCCACGAACCACGACGCGACCATCTGCACCGACGTTGGCCAGAACCAGATGTGGTCGGCGCGCTACACGGGCTTCCGGCGGCCGCACTCCCATCTCACCTCCGGCGGCCTGGGGACGATGGGGTACGCGTTCCCCGCGGCGATCGGCGCCGCGATCGGGCGGCCCGACAAGGAGACCTGGGCGATCTGCGGCGACGGTGGGTTCCAGATGACGATGCAGCAGCTGGCGACGGTCGTCCAGGAGCAGACGCCGGTGAAGATCGCCATCCTGGACAACCAGAAGCTGGGCATGATCCGCCAGTGGCAGGAGCTCTTCTACGAGGGCAACTACCACTCCTCGCATCTCCTGGGCCCGGACTATGTGAAGCTGGCCGATGCCTACGATATCCCGGCCTTCCGGGCCACCACGCCCGAGGAGGTGCCGAAGGTCATCGAGGCGGCGCGGGCGGTGGACGGTCCCGCGCTCGTCCACTTCCGGATCGCCGAGGAACAGAACGTCTTCCCGATCATGCCGGCGGGCAAGGGCCTGTCGGATCTCATCGAGGACGAGTGAGGTGGCAGCGATGACGAGTCCGCAGACGCGGGTCGTCCCGGGGACCGGCACGGCCAAGCGGCACGTTCTCGTGGCCGTGGTGAACAACCGGCCCGGCGTCCTCAACCGGGTGGCAAACCTGTTCCGGGCGCGAGGCTTCAACATCGAGTCGCTCGCCGTTGGCCGGACCGAGCGCCCCGACGTCAGCCGCATGACGGTCACCCTGCGCGGCGACGACGTGGCGGTCGAGCAGGCCGGCAAACAGCTGTACAAGCTCATCGATGTGCTCAAGGTGCAGGACCTCACCTCGGAGGCGCACATCGAGCACGAACTCGCGCTCATCAAGGTCCGTGCGACGAACACCACGCGCGCGGAGATCCTCAAGATCGTCGAGCTCTACAAGGGCCGCGTCGTGGACATCGCCGCCGACTCGGTGGTGATCGAGGCGATGGGGACGGAGGACGAGGTGGATGCAATCGTCGCCCTCGTCGCCGGCTACGGGGTCAAGGAGATGGTTCGCACCGGCACGACCGCGATGGCGCGCGGCTCGCAGGCCCTCGAAGTGGAAGGAGTGACGAAGTGACCGCCCGCATGTACTACGATGCCGACGCGGACCCGAACGCCCTCGCCGGGCAGCGGGTGGCGATCATCGGCTATGGGAGCCAGGGCCACGCCCACGCGCTCAACCTGCGCGACTCCGGTGTGGACGTCGTGGTGGTCGAGACCGGCGAGAAGGGTCGCGCGCTTGCGCAGGAGGCCGGTCTCGCGGTCGCCGACATCGGCGACGCGGTGGACTCGGCCGGCGTCATCGCGATGCTCGTGCCGGATCACCTGCAGCGGCTGGTCTACGAGAAGGACGTCGCGCCGCGGCTCCGGCCCGGGCAGCTGCTCATGTTCGCCCACGGCTTCAACATCCGTTTCGGGCTCATCGACCCGCCGGAGGGCGTGGACGTCGGCATGGTCGCGCCGAAGGGGCCCGGCCACCTCGTGCGCTCCGTCTACGTGGAGGGCGGCGGGGTGCCGGCGCTCTTCGCGGTCGAGCGGAATCCGTCGGGCACGGCGCGCGAGCGCATCCTCGCTTACGCCCGGGGACTCGGAACTACGCGGGCGGGTGTCCTCGAGACGACGTTCGCGGACGAGACCGAGACCGACCTGTTCGGCGAGCAGGTGCTCCTCTGCGGCGGCGTGTCGGCCCTCGTCAAGGCCGCCTTCGAGATCATGGTCGAGGCCGGCTATGCGCCCGAGAACGCCTATTTCGAGACGATGCATGAGCTCAAGCTCATCGTCGATCTCATGTACCGCGGCGGCCTCAACTTCATGCGCTTCAGCGTCAGCGACACGGCAGAGTACGGGGACTACGTCTCCGGGCCGCGGGTGATCGACGACCACGTGCGCGCCACCATGAAGGAGATCCTGGCCGAGGTCCAGGACGGGCGATTCGCCGCCCGCTGGATCGCCGAGAACGAGGCGGGGCAGCCGGAGTTCCAGAAGATGCGAGCGGCCGACCAGAACCACCCGATCGAGATCGTGGGCGCCGAGCTCCGCTCGAAGATGCTCTGGCTCGACCCGATCGAAGTGAAGTCCGGGCAGGCCCAGGCTTCGGCGACCCGCACCGGAGGGAGGCACTGATGTCGAGCGAGGCAGGCGTACCCGGCGTAGCCGGGCGGATCGAGGCGGGCCGCGTCCGCATTTTCGACACCACGCTCCGTGACGGCGAGCAGTCCCCCGGCGCGGGCCTCACCGTCGCTGAGAAGCTCCAGGTCGCCCGGGCCCTCATCAAGCTGAACGTGGACATCATCGAGGCCGGCTTCCCGGCGTCGTCGCCGGGCGACTTCGATGCGGTCAACCGCATCGCGAAGGAGGCCAGGGGTGTCGCCGTCGCCGGGCTCGCCCGCTGCAAGGACGGCGACCCGCAGCGCGCGGTCGAGGCGATCCGGGTCGCCGAGCAGCCCCACCTCCACGTCTTCATCGCCACGAGCGACATCCACCTCAAGCACAAGCTCCGCATGTCCCGCGACGAGGCCCTGGCGTCCGCCGTCCAGTGGGTCGCCTACGGGCGCAAGGCGCTGGGCCGCGACGCCGAGGTCGAGTTCAGCGCCGAGGACGCCAGCCGAACCGACCCCGAGTACCTGCTCCAGGTCGTCGAGGCCGTGATCGAGGCGGGCGCCACGACGTTCAACATCCCGGACACGGTGGGGTACGCCATCCCGTCGGAGTTCGGCGCGCTGGTGAAGCGGGTCGTCGATTTCGTCGGCTCCCGGGCCGTGATCAGCGTCCACTGCCACAACGACCTGGGCCTCGCGGTGGCCAACTCGCTGGCCGCGATCCAGGCCGGCGCGCGGCAGGTGGAATGCACCGTGAACGGCCTGGGGGAGCGCGCCGGGAACGCGTCGGTCGAGGAGATCGTCATGGCGCTCCGGACGCGGCCCGCGCAGTTTGACGGCGCCTTCACCCGCGTGGCGACCGAGCAGATCATGAACGCGAGCCGGCTGGTGAGCTACCTGACCGGCTTCGTCGTCCAGCCGAACAAGGCGATCGTGGGCGCCAACGCCTTCGCCCACGAATTGGGCATCCACCAGGACGGCTTCCTCAAGAACCCGCTCACCTACGAGATCATGACCCCGCAGTCCGTGGGGCTTGCAGGCAGCACGCTCTCCATCGGCAAGCTCTCCGGCCGCCGCGGCCTGCAGGCCAAGCTGCACGAGCTGGGGTACGACCTGGCGAGCGAGGAGCTTGACGCCGTCTACCGCGAGGCGATCGCCCTTGCCGATGCGAAGAAAGAGGTGACCGACGCCGACCTGGTCGCGATCGTCGGCCAGCACACGAGCGACTCGGACGTACCCGCCTCAATCTCGGTGGACGACTGGCACGTCTCGTCGGGCCACACCGGCCGGTCGAGCGCCAACGTCACGCTGCGGATCGGCGGGAAGAAGCACCTCGGCGAGGCCTGGGGGAACGGGCCGGTCGACGCGCTCTACAGCGCGGTCGACTCGGCGATCGGCGCACCGCTCGGCTGGCGCCTGGTCCTGGAGGCCTACGAGATCCGGGCCGTGACCGCGGGAGAGGATGCCCAGGGCAAGGTGATCGTGCGCTGCCGCCGCTCGGTCGACCCCGAGGAAGGCGCCTACGTCGCCACCGGCCATGGGCTCTCGACGAACATCATCGAGGCCTCGCTCGAGGCGTATGTCTCGGCCGCCAAGCGGCTCCACGCGGTCGCCTCCGCCTCGCACGGGGAGACCCGCGCCGGAAGCGTGGGCATGCGATGAGCGGCTACTCCAGCACGTGGGGCGTCGACGAGCCCGGCCCGGGCACGGTCACGCCCGGCCCGGACACAGTCACCTACCGTCTCGTCGCCCTCCCCGGCGACGGGATCGGGCCGGACGTCCTCGCCGCGGGCCGCCGGGTCCTGGACGCCGCCGGCGAGCTGTTCGGCTTCCGCATCGAGTGGCAGGAGCTGCTGATCGGCGGCTGCGCCATCGACGCGTACGGGGTGCCGCTGCGGGACGAGGATGCCGCGGCCGTGCGAGGCCGCCGACGCGATCTTCCTCGGCGCGGTGGGCGGCCCGAAATGGGACGATCCGAACGCGAAGGTCCGCCCGGAACAGGGGCTCCTGGGCCTCCGCAAGCGGCTCGACCTCTTCGCCAACATCCGGCCGGTGTCGGTGGAGGAGTCGCTCATCGACGCGTCCACCATCCGGCCCGAAGTGCTCCGCGGCGTGGACCTCATCATCGTCCGCGAGCTGACCGGGGGGCTCTACTTCGGGAAGCCGTCCGAGGAGCGGCAGACCCCCGAGGGGCGAGCCGCGGTGGACACGCTCTGGTACACCGAAGGCGAGATCGCCCGCGTCGCGCGGGTCGCCTTCCAGTTCGCGGAACACCGGCGCAGGAAGGTGACGAGCGTGGACAAGGCGAACGTCCTCGCCTCCAGCCGGCTCTGGCGCACGGTGGTCACGGAAGTCGCCGCCGAGTTCCCGGGCATCCAGCTGGAGCACCGCCTGGTGGACGCGGCCGCCATGGCGCTCGTCCGCCAGCCGGCGGCGTTCGACGTGATCGTCACCGAGAACATGTTCGGCGACATCCTCTCCGACGAGGCCTCGATGATCTCGGGCTCGCTCGGGCTGCTGCCGTCGGCGTCGTTCGGGACGAGCCGCAGCGCCCACGGCGCCCGCGGGCTCTACGAGCCGATCCACGGCTCGGCCCCGGACATCGCCGGCCAGGACATCGCGAACCCCATCGGCTCGATCCTTTCGGGCTCCATGCTCCTGCGCTGGTCGCTCGGGCAGAACGCCGCCGGCGACGCCGTCGAGGCGGCCGTGGTAGCTGCGCTCCGTGACGGCTACCGGACACCGGACCTCGCCTCGTACGGGGGTGCGGACGCAGCGCTCCACGTTGTCGGAACAACCGGCTTCACGGACCAGGTGGTGGCCCGCCTGGCCGCGCCATCCGCAGGGGGGTGACCACCATGAGCGAGCCCGTTCTTCTCTACGACACCACCCTTCGCGACGGCACGCAGCGCGAGGGCCTGACCGTTTCCCTCACCGACAAGCTGAAGATCGCCCGCCGGCTCGACGACTTCGGGATGCCTTTCATCGAAGGCGGCTGGCCCGGCTCCAACCCCAAGGACTCCGAGTTCTTCGCCGCCGCGAAGGGGATGACCTGGCGGAACGCCCGGATCGCGGCCTTCGGCTTCACCCGCAACCGCGCGAGCCGCGTCGAGGACGACGCGAACATCCGCGCCCTTATCGAGGCGGAATCGCCGATCATCACGCTCGTCGGGAAGAGCTGGCTCATGCACGTCACCGGCGTGCTGGGCGCGACGGCGGACGAGAACCTCGCCATGATCAGCGACTCGGTGGCCTACTGCCTGGCCGCGGGCCGCGAGGTCTTCTACGACCTGGAGCACTACTTCGACGGCTACCGCGACGACCCCGCGTATGCGATCGCGCTGTGCGCGGGCGGCGCGCGACGCGGGGGCCACGGCGCTCGTCCTCTGCGACACGAACGGCGGCATGCTGACCGACGACCTGGTCGGGATCATCCGCGCCACGCGCTCGGCGGTGGAGGACGACCCCGGCGCCCCACCGGTCACCTGGGGGATCCACGTCCACAACGACGCAGAGCTGGCCGTGGCGAACTCGATCGCCGCGGTGGCCGCCGGTTGTCGCCAGGTCCAGGGCACCATCAACGGCTACGGCGAGCGCTGCGGCAACGCGAACCTCGTCTCGATCTTGGCGAACCTGGAGCTGAAGACGGACTACCCGGTGGTGCCGTCCGGGAAGGTCGGCGAGCTGACCGACCTCTCAAACTACGTTGCCGAGATCGTCAACCTCAATCCCGACGACCACCAGCCGTACGTGGGCCGGTCGGCGTTTGCCCACAAGGGCGGCATCCACGGCGCGGCCACGGCGAAGGTGGAGATGAGCTACCAGCACATCGACCCGAAGCTGGTGGGGAACGAGACCCGCCTCGTCGTCTCCGAGCTGGGCGGGAAGGCCAACACGCGTCTGCGGGCCGAGCAGCTCGGCCACCGGCTCGAGGGGGTCGTCGACCCGAAGGAGCTGAGCCAGCTGGTGAAGCGACTGGAGTCGGAGGGCGCCAGCTTCGAGGGTGCCGAGGCGTCCTTCGAGCTGCTCATCCGGCGCTACGAGCCCGGGTACAGCGCGCCGTTCGATGTCCTCGACTTCACCGTGATCATCGAGCAGCGCGAGGGCCAGGAACTGCGCGCCGAGGCCACCGTTAAGGTCGAGGTGGAGGGCGAGGTCCTGCACACCGCCGCCGACGGGAACGGCCCGGTGAACGCGCTCGACGCCGCCATGCGCAAGGCCCTGCGGGCCTTCTACCCGCAGCTCGACGGCGTGCACCTGGTGGACTACAAGGTGCGGATCGTGGACAGCGCGGCGGCGACGGCGGCCCGCACCCGCGTCGTCATCGAGTCGGCGATGGGCGCCGACACGTGGTCCACCGTGGGCTCCGACACGAACATCATCATGGCCTCGATGAAGGCGCTCACCGACTCACTCGAGTACGCCCTCTGGAAGGGGGGCGCGGAGGTGCGCCGCCGCGAGGAGCGGCACTTCACGTCACCCGCGGCGAAGTAGACTGGCTCCCGCCATGAGTCCGTCGAACAGGGAGGCACGCCCATGACGGCCATCGCTGAGCGACCTGCCACGGCCCTCGACCGGGAGGTCCTGCTGCGGGCCTACCGCACCATGCGCACGATCCGCGAGTTCGAGGACCGGCTGCACGGCGACTTCGCCACCGGCGCCATGCCCGGCTTCGTGCACCTGTACGCCGGGGAGGAGGCCATCGCCACCGGCGTCTGCTGCCACCTGCGAAGACGACGACCGCATCGCCAGCACCCACCGCGGCCACGGCCACTGCATCGCCAAGGGCGTGGACGTCGACGGCATGATGGCGGAGATCTACGGCAAGCGCGACCGGCACCTGCAGGGGCAAGGGCGGCTCGATGCACATCGCCGACCTTGACCAAGGGCATGCTGGGCGCCAACGGCATCGTGGGCGCCGGCGCGCCGCTGGCCTGCGGCGCCGCGCTGGCCGCGAAGTACCGCAGGAACGGCGAGGTGGCGTCGCCTTCTTCGGCGACGGCGCCTCCAACCAGGGCACCTTCCTCGAGAGCCTGAACCTGGCCGCGGTCTGGAAGCTGCCGGTGATCTTCGTGGTCGAGAACAACGGCTACGCCGAGACGACCTCGCGCGATCTACGTCGTGGCGGTGCGATTCCTACGTCGACCGCGCCGCCGGCTTCGGCATGCCCGGCGTGACGCGTGGACGGCACCGACTTCTTCGCCGTCTACGAGGCCGCCGGCGAGATCGTCCGGCGCGCCCGCGCGGGCGGCGGCCCAGCCCTGCTGGAGTGCAAGATGGTCCGCTACCACGGCCACTTCGAGGGCGACACGCAGACCTACCGCGCCAAGGGCGAGAGCGACGCATCCGCGCCAGACCAGCGACTGCCTGAAGACGTTCGCCGCCGCGGTGACCGACGGCGGGCGTCCTCAGCCGCCGACGACTGGCGGCCATCGACCGCGAGGTGGCCGAGCTCGATCGAGCGACGCGGTGCGCAGGCGCAAGGCCGCGCCGCTGCCCGAGCCGCGCCGACCTGACCACCGACGTCTACGTCTCCTACTGAGCGCCGAGGAGACCAGCACATGGCACGCAAGATCAGCATGACGCCAGGCGATCAACGAGGCGCTCGACCAGGAGATGGCCCGCGACCCGTCGGTGATCATGATGGGCGAGGACATCGCCGGCGGCGCCGGCGGCAACGGCGAGATGGACGCCTGGGGCGGCGTGCTCGGCGTCACCAAGGGCCTCTACGCCAAGCACGGCGACCGGCTGCATGGACACCCCCATCGAGCGAGAGCGCCTTCATCGGCGCGGCCATCGGCGCGGCCGCCTGCGGCATGCGCCCGGTGGCCGAGCTGATGTTCATCGACTTCATGGGCGTGTGCTTCGACCAGATCTACAACCAGGCCGCCAAGTTCCGCTACATGTTCGGCGGCAAGGCCGAGACGCCGGTGGTGATCCGCGCCATGGTCGGCGCGGGCTTTCGCGCGGCGGCGCAGCACCGCAGATGCTCACGCCGCTGTTCACCCACATCCCGGGGCTCAAGGTGGTGTGCCCGTGCACGCCCTACGACGCCAAGGGCCTGCTGATCCAGAGCATCCGCGACAACGACCCGGTGATCTTCTGCGAGCACAAGATCCTCTACGGCTTCGAGGGCGAGGTGCCCGAGGAGCCCTACACCATTCCGTTCGGCGAGGCCGACGTCGTGCGCGAGGGCAAGCGACGTGACGATCGTCACCTACGGCCTGATGGTGCACCGCGCGCTGGAGGCCGCCGCGGCGCTGGCCAAGGAGGGCATCGAGGCCGAGGTCATCGACCTGCGCACGCTCAGCCCGCTGGACATCGACACCGTGCTCGAGAGCGTCGAGAAGACCGGCCGCCTGGTCTGCGTCGACGAGGCCAACCCGCGCTGCGGCATCGCCGCCGACATCTCGGCGCAGGTGGCGCAGAAGCGCCTTCGAGGCGCTGCGCGGCCCGATCCAGATGGTCACCGCGCCGCACACGCCGGTGCCGTTCTCGCCGGTGCTGGAGGACCTGTACATCCCCAGCGCGGCGCAGATCGGCGCGGCGGTCAAGCGCGCGCTGGCCGGAGGCCGCCACTGATGGCCGCCATCACACCCGATCGTCATGCCCAAGTGGGGGCTGTCGATGGCCGAGGGCACCGTGGTGTCCTGGCTGGTCGAGGAGGGCGCCGCAGTCGAGTCGGGCGACGAGCTGCTCGATGTCGAGACCGAGAAGGCGGTGGGCCAGGTGGAGGCCTTCGCCAGCGGGGTGCTCCGCCGCCGGCTCGCGGGCGAGGGCGCCACCCTGCCCATCGGCGGGCTCCTCGGGGTCATCGCCGAGGCGGACGTCCCCGAGGCGGAGATCGACGCGTTCGTCAAACGCAGCCGCGCCGGACTCGATCCGCCGACCACGTAGCCGGGTTTCCGGATGAGTCCCACCACTGCGCTCCTGAGACGATCCGGATCTGCTGGTGGCGGACATCGAGCCAGCGATTTCGAGCTAGCCGAGGAGACCGACATGCCCCCCGAGCAGCCGTACCGAATCGCGCAGATCTGCGTCGTCGTGGAGGACCTCGACGTGGCGCTGAAGACCTACCACGAGCTGCTGGGCTGGGGCCCCTGGCACATCTACGACTACGAGCCCCCGCTCGTGCACAGCCGCCACCTCCACGGCAAGGAGGAGGCCTTCACCATGGTCGGGGCGGAGTGCGAGGTGCAGCCCGGCCTCTGGTTCGAGCTCATCCAGCCGCTCGAGGGCCCCTCAATCTACAAGGAGCACCTCGAGAAGCACGGGGAGGGCCTCCACCACCTGGCCATCAACATGCCGAGCGTGGAGGCCTCGGAGGCGTTCCAGAAGAAGTACCGTGGCATGGGCTGCGAGGTGTCAATGGGCGCGAAGATGGCCGACCAGGTCGACTTTTGCTACGTGGACGCCACACCGCTGAAGTTCGTGGTCGAGCTGGTGTGGGACGCCGGGCAGCAGCTCATGGCAACCCGGCAGTACCCTCCAGTGGAGTAACCATCCCCGGCACGAGTCGCCTGGGATCCATCGAGGCCTGAGCAGCTCCGGAGCGCGGGCCGCTCGCGACAGAGGAGGATCGGGACGTGGGTCTGCGCATCCGTATCGCGTACTCAGGCGAGCCCGGGGCCTTCGCCGAGGACGCGATGCTTGCGTACTTCGGCGGTCCCGGCAGCGGTGCGACGCAGGCGCCCGACGGCGACCCGCTGCCGGGTTTCCGGCAGGTCTTCGAGGCGGTGACGGCGCGGCACCTGCCGAGCGACGCGCCCGACGCGACCCTGATCACCGCGGGCGTCCTCCCGATCGAGAACGTCGTGAACGGGACGGTGCGCGAGGTGTACGACCTCCTCCTCGAGTTCGACCTCGTGATCACAGGTGAGGTGGTGGTACCCGTTCACCTGTGTCTCGCAGCGCTGCCCGGGCAGAGCCTGGAGCAGATCGAGCGGGTCTACTCGCACATCCAGGCGCTGGGCCAGTCCGAGGCGTTCCTGCGGCGCCGGCCGTGGTCGCTCCTGACCACGTACAACACCGCAGGGGCCGCGAAGCTCATCGCCGAGCGCGACGAAAGGGGAGCCGCGGCGGTCCTCTCGCCGCGGGCAGCCGCGCTGTTCGGCCTGGAGATCCTCGCCGACCCTGTGCAGGACGTGCCGGACAACCGGACGCGGTTCCTTGTGCTGGAACGGCCGGCGGGGCCCGGGGGAGCGACCGCCGATGCCACTGGGCCGGGGCCGGCGGGCACGCGGCGCAAGGGGCCCGCGACCAGCCCGATGCGCACCACCCTGGTGTTCGGCACCCCCAACGAACCCGGCTCGCTCCACCACCTACTCGGCATCCTCGCCGGCGCCGGCCTCAACATGAGCAAGCTGGAATCTCGCCCGCTCCGCGGCCGCCCGTGGGAGTACGTCTTTTGGGCCGAGGTGGACGCCGACGCCGCCGACCCGACCACGGCCGCCGCCCTCGACGAGCTCCGCGCCGCAGCCACCATGCTCCGCGTGCTGGGCTCCTACCCGCGCGCGGAGTAGGCCGACCGCACCCCTTGGGCTACTACGACTCCCCGAGGTAGGCCTTGCGCACCATCTCGTCCTGGCGCAGCTCCTCCGAGGAGCCGGCAAGCACGACGCGCCCGGTCTGGAGCACGTAGCCGCGGCTGGCGATCGACAGGGCCTGGAGGGCGTTCTGCTCCACCAGCAGGATGGTCACCCCCTGGGCGTTGATCTCGGAGATCGTGGCGAAGATCTGCTCGACCAGGATGGGCGCGAGGCCGAGCGAGGGCTCGTCGAGCAGCATCACCTTGGGCCGCGTCATGAGCGCCCGGCCGATGGCGAGCATCTGCTGCTCGCCGCCGCTGAGCGTCCCGGCCACCTGGCTCGAGCGCTCCCTGAGCCGGGGGAACAGCGTGAAGACGTGGTCGATCCGCTCGCGGATCACGGCCGGGTCGCGGATGATGAAGGCGCCCATCTTCAGGTTCTCGAGCACCGTCAGGCGCGCGAACATCCGGCGGCCCTCGGGAACCTGGACGATTCCCTTCGCGGTTATCTCGTGCGCCTGGTAGCGGGCGAGAGGTCCTCCCCGGCGAGCCGACGCTCCCGCTGCGGGGGCGGACGAGCCCGCTGATCGTGTTCGAGCGTGGTGCTCTTGCCCGCACCGTTGCCGCCCACCAGCGTGACGATCTCGCCCTCGTCGACGCGCAGCGAGACCCCCTGGAGGGCGTGGATGTTGCCGTAGTAGGCGTGGACGTCCTCGACCTCGAGGAGGGGCGTTCCCATCACGACGCTCCCGTCGGGGACTGGCTCTCGGCGCGCGGTCCCTTCGGACTGCGCGGCGCCCCGCCCGAGGTACGCCTCGATCACCTTCGGGTCGCCCTGGATCTCGCGGGGAGTTCCCTCCGCGATCTTCAGCCCGTAGTCGAGGACGGTGACGCGGTCGGAGATGCCCATGACGACCCGCATCTCGTGCTCGATGAGCAGGATGGAGATGTCGAGTTCGTCGCGCAGGCGCCTGATGAACTGGGTCATCTGGAGCGTCTCGGCCGGGTTCATCCCCGCGGTGGGCTCGTCGAGGAGCAGGAGGCGGGGTCGGCCGGCAAGCGCCCGCGCCACCTCGAGGCGCCGCTGGTCGCCGTATGGCGAGCTTCGCTGCCAGCATGTCACCCTGGCCTCGCAGGCCCACGAAGCCCAAGAGCCGCCGTGCCTCCTCGAGCGCCCGGGCCTCCTCGTCCCGCGTCCGCCGGCTCCCGACGACCGCGCCGATCCACGTCGAGCGCAGGTGCTGGTGCTCGCCCACGAGGATGTTCTCGAGTGCGGTCATGGTCGGGAACAGCCGGATGTTCTGGTAGGTCCGCGCGATCCCGAGGTGGGCGATCTGGTCGGGCCGCAGCGCGTGGATGGGCGTTCCCTCCAGCTCGATGCGGCCCTCGTCCACCCGATAGAACCCGGAGACGCAGTTGAAGAACGTCGTCTTCCCCGCACCGTTGGGGCCGATCACGCTGGCGATGGCGCCGTGCTCGATCTCGAAGTCGAGATCGCCGACGGCGACCAGGCCGCCGAAGCGCTTGGTGACCTTCCGGGCGCTGAGGATGGCAGCCATCGCGCTCTCCCTCAGCCCGCCGCCCGCTCAGCGGCGGAGGCGTCGCGTCTCGGCCGCCGCCTCGAGGTCCTCGGGCGAGTACAGCTCGCGCCTGGCGATCTTCGATGGCAGCAGCCCCTCGGGCCGGTAGAGCATCATCGCGATCAGGGCGACGCCGTAGAAGAGGAAGCGGTACTCCGAGAACTCCCGGAACAGCTCGGGCAGGCCGATCAGGAAGATCGCCCCGACGACGACGCCGGGGTTGCTCCCCATCCCCCCGACGACCACGAGGGCGACCACGTTGATCGACACGAACAGTGCCATGCTCGAGGCGAAGATCGAGCCGACCAGCCCGGCGAAGACGGCTCCGCCGAGCCCGGCGAAGGCTGCGCCGAGCATGTAGGCGAGCAGCTTCGTCTGGACGAGGTTGACGCCCAGCGCCTCGGCCACGTCCTCGTCCTCGCGGATGGCCATCCATGACCGGCCCAGCCGCGATCCGCGCAGCCGCCAGGCCACGAAGGCGACGATCGCCGCGCAGGCCAGCGCGATGTAGTAGATCTGGACGGGCCCCGCCAGGAAGCTCGTTGGCGGCGACCTCGATCGGCTTGGGGATGTTCAGGATGCCCTGCGGCCCGCCGAGCCAGGCCGCAGCAGGTCCGACCCGGCAAGGATCCGGACGATCTCGCCGAAGCCCAGGGTGGCGATGGCGAGGTAGTCCCCGCGGATCCCCAGGATCGGGAGGCCGAGGAAGGCCCCGAACGCCATGGCGAAGAGCACGGCGAACGGCGCGGCGGCCCACCACGGCCACCCGGCAATCCCGAACTCGCCTGTGGACGTCAGCAGACCGACGGTGTAGGCGCCGACCGCGAAGAACGCGACGAACCCGAGGTCGAGCAGTCCGGCCAGGCCGAGGGTGATGTTCATCCCGAAGCCCATCAGGATGTAGATGCGCGACGATGGCGACCACCTGGGCGAAGAACGGGCCGAAGCCCATGGGGAACACGAGGACGATGGCCAGCAGCAGCATGAGGGCCGGCGCAAGCAGCGCCCGCTGCGTCGCTCGCCGGCATCGCGGCATAGCGCCGGCGGAGCGGCGATCCGCGGGCGGAGCGCCATCGCGCCCGGCCGACGACGACGAAGGCCAGCACGGCCCCCGCCACGGTGATGCCTTCGGGCGCAAAGAGCGAACCGCGCCAGCCCGACCACGGGGGTCGTCAGCATGGGCGTCCGGAACAGCCCGGCGAACAGCCCCACGACGACGACCGCCGCGAAACCGCCGATGAGCGGCAGCCGCACGGCATCCGGGAACCGCGGCCACCAGTGCCGCCAGCGCACCGGCACCGGCTCCCACGGCGATGGGAACCCAGAACCCGGCCACGCCCAGCCCCAGCGTCAGGATCTCGTACAGCTCCGGCGAGGCGTGAAGCAGCACGGCCCGGAGGTCGATCGACCGAACCCGACGAGCACCAGCAGCGCCAGGAACGACCCGGCCACCACTCCGGCCGAGCGTCCCGGCCAGGATCTCACGCGCGCAGGCCGGGCCCGGAGCTCGCCCGGCAGCGAAGTAGCCCGTGGCGAGCGCACGCGAGGAGAAGCGAGGCCCGGCCCAGGGAGATGACATCCGGCGATGAGCGGTCGCTCGTTGAACGTCGGCACGATGCCGACGATGCACAGGTACAGGGCCACGGCGCCGCCGAGCAGGCCGATTTGCAGGACGCGGCTCCCACGCCCGGGTGCGGCAGGCCGCGAGTGCTGTGCCGACGCGTCATGCCCGGCTCCTCGCGACGCGCTCGCCGAGGATGCCCTGCGGCCGGAAGACCAGCACGAGCACCAGCATGGTGAAGGCGATCACGTCCTTCAGCTGGTTGGGCGAGGGGACGTTGAACCCGTCGAGGAACAGCGTGGGGCCGATCGATTCGACCAGCCCCAGGAACAGGCCGCCGACCATGGCACCCGGGATGTTGCCGATCCCGCCGAGAACCGCGGCCGTGAAGGCCTTGATGCCGGGCAGGAAGCCGGAGAAGAAGTAGATCTGGCGGAACTCGAGGCCGTACAGGACGCCCGCGGCGCCGGCCATGGCGGCACCGATGGCGAAGGTGAGGACGATCGCCCGGTTCGCGTCGATGCCCATGAGCGCCGCGGCGTGCGGGTCCTCCGAGACGGCGCGGATCGATGTCCCGATCCTGGACCGCATCATGAAGACGTAGAGCCCGCCCATCATGACGCAGCGCCGACACGATCACCAGGACATCGACCCAGCGCATGTTGAGGATCGCGATCGGGACCGGCTGGGCCAGGATGTCGATGTCCGGGTAGGCGTAGATGCCGGGGCCGAAGATCCCCCGGTACGTGTACTCCAGGAAGAACGAGGCGCCGATGGCGCTGATGAGCGGGATGAGGCGCGGGGCGTTCCGCAGCGGCCGGTAGGCGACCCGCTCCACGCCCAGCGCGAGGAGCGTGGCACCGCCATGGCGACCAGGACCATGGCGACGATCGAGAACAGGCTCGCGATCGGGTTGGCGTTCAGCAGCCCCGCCTGGGCGAGCGCGACCGCGGCGAAGTACCCGCCGAACACCCCGCCCGTGAAGATGTCGCCGTGGGCGAAGTTGATCATGCGCAGGATGCCGTAGACCATCGTGTAGCCCAGGGCGATGAGCGCGTAGATGCTGCCCAGCGTCAGGCCGTCCCCGACCAGGTCGATCCAGGTGGCAAGCGAGTACTTCCGCTGGACAGGGTGAGGAACGAGCCGACCACGACGATGAGCACGACGACGATCCGGAACGTCCACAGGAACGCCGGAGATCGCCGCGTCCGTCAGCCGTTCGCCGGGCGCACCCTCACGCGGTCGACTCCGTTGCCGGGGCGGGCGAGGGGCGAGCTGCGTCAGAGAACGCTGGCTCGCCCCTCGACTGGGTCATGTTGCGTTGGCGAAGAGAGTGCCAGCCCTACGGCTGCGGCTGCCGGCCAGATGGGAGCCTGGCGGCGGCCAGTTGGCGGGATCGAGCTCGCGGGCGGTGATCTGGTAGACGGCCGATGACGGGAGCGCCGCAGTCGCCCGTGGGTGTGCAGGTGAGCGGTCCCGTGATCCCCTGGAAGTCCTTGGTCGCGAACAGGGCGTCGCGGAGCGCTCCCTTCGGGATGTACAGCGTGCCGTCCGCGCCCGTCACCGCGACCTTCTCGATCGCCGTCATCAGCATGTTCGCGGCGTCGTACGCGTGAGCATGGTAGATGCTCAGCGGCGCGTTGCCCGAACTTCGCCTTGATCTTGTCGACGAGCGCCTGGTACCCGGAGCCGAACGCCGTGAAGTCCGGGCTGGACAGGTAGTGGCCTTCGGCCGCCGCGCCGGCAGCCTTGACGAAGTCGGCCGAGAACGTACCGTCCGCGCCCATGGTCTTCACGTTCTCGAGCCCGGGCACTTCCTTGATCTGGTCCGTCGATGTAGCCGCCCTCGGCGATGAAGTTCGGGTAGTAGATGAACTCCGGGTTGGTGGCGGCGATCGCGGGTCAGGACCGGCTTCATGTCGCGTCTGCCCTTGGACACGGCCTCCTGGATGGTGATGGTGCCACCGAGCTTCGTGAACTCGTCGGCAAACACCTGCTGGAGCGCCTGGGCGTAGCTGCTCCCATCGTGGATCGTGGCAGCCTTCGTCAGCTTGAGCTCGTTGTACACGAACTCGGCTGCGGCCTTGCCCTGGAACGAGTCGCTGTGCGCGGTGCGGATGTAGCCCGCGAACGTCGCGTCGCGGTTCGGCTCCGTGAGCACGGGACGCGTGTTGGAGGGCGAGATCGTGGTCAGGCCGGCCTCGGTGATGGCTCTTGATGCCGCCGACCGTCTCGTCGGAGCAGGTCGAGCCGACGATCCCGACGAGGGTGCTGTCGGCTGCGAGCTTCGGCCGGCGGTCGCGCCACCCTCGGGGGTGCAGAGCCCATCCTCGGTCGTCAGCCGGACGTCGTGACCGAGGACTTTGCCGCCCCGATCGTCGATCGCGATCTGGATGCCGTATTCGAGTCCTGGCCCAGGCTGGCATTCAGCTCCGGAGAGGACACGCCCCACTGGCCGATGTGGACCGGCTCCCCCGGCGGGATCGTGACTACCCCGAGCGGATCGCTCGGCGCCGTGCACACGGCTGCTTCCGTGGCGGCCGCTGTCGGGCCTCTGTCACCGGGGCGGCCGTCGCGGGGCCGCGGTCGGGGCCGTTGTGGCCGCCGAGCTGCAGGCGCTGGCCACCAGCACTGCTCCGAATAGGAGCGCCGCCAGTCGACTGGTTCGTTTCACGGGTTTCCTCCTTCTAGACTCCAGATAGCGCTGTCTGAGCTGTCTCACGGCGCGGCTAGAGCACCTTTGGGGCTCGGAACGGGCCGGTCGGTGCGCACGCGACCCGCCCTCGAGGTGCCGCTCGCGAGTTCGTGCATGATAACCCACGACGTGGCGGCGAAAAGCATGAAAACTGGGGGCCGAACGGCAGTGAAAGCGGCCCCTGCCGCCGGTGACTGCGGGGACAACGCTTGGCGGTCCGCCGAGCTGCCCTACCCGACGGCGAGGCCCTCGATGCCCGGCTCCGGGTCGGGGTACCGCAGGTCGAGGTCGTCGAGCGTGTCCGCCAGGATCTCCGCCACCGCGTAGTCCCGGAACCAGTTCCGGTCGGCGGGGATGACGTACCAGGGCGCGTGGTCCGTCGAGCACCTCGAAAGGGCGTCCTCGTAGGCCCGCTGGTAGTCGTCCCACAGCTTGCGTTCCTCGACGTCGGCCTTCCGGAACTTCCACTGTTTCGAGGGCGTGTCGATGCGGTCCTGGAGTCGCTCCCGTTGCTCTTCCTTCGAGATGTGGAGGAAGAACTTGACGATCGTGGTGCCGTTCTCGGTCAGCGTGCGCTCGAAGTCGTTGATCTGGTCGTAGTGCCGGCGCCACGTCTCCTCGGGCTCCAGGCCGTGCACACGCACGACGAGCACCTGCTCGTAGTGGGAGCGGTTGAAGATCGCGATCATGCCCTTGCCGGGCGTCTGCCGGTGCACGCGCCAGAGGAAGTCGTGGGCAGCCTCCTCGGGCGTGGGCACCTTGAACGGCGCCACGATGACGCCCTGCGGGTTGAGGCCGGTCATGACGTGCTTGATCGTCCCGTCCTTGCCGGCCGTGTCCATCCCCTGCAGGACCACCAGCACCGCGTGCCTCGTTCCGGCGTAGAGCCGCTCCTGCTGCGACGCGAGCAACGCGACGTTGCCCCGGAGTTCGACGAGCGCCTCCTCCTTGCGCCCATGCGTTTCGCGGGGATCGATGTCCGTCAGGTCGACATGAGAGCCCGGCCTTACGCGGAGGAGGTCACGCAACCGGTCGCCACCGGGAAGACTGCTGTTCATGACCGCAGGATAGCGTCGGCGGGAGCCCGCAGCGCAGCGGACCCAGGGTTGCCGCGTCGTCGCCGTGGTGCGTGCGCCGCAGTTTCGCTGGCATCACGGGGGGTCGGATCCAGGACGTTCGAGGGAAGACGGTGACTGCCGGTCGCGTACCCGATAGACTCGCCTCCATGGCAACCGTGCGGGTCCGGCTCTTTGCCCGGCAGCGGGTGGTCGCGGGGACGCGCGAGGTCCGCGTCGACCTGCCGGAGGGGGCGACGGTCGCGGACGCCTGGGCAGCGGTCGTGGCGCTGTTCCCGGCGCTCGGGACGGACACGCCGTACGTCCGATATGGCCGCAACGGGACGTACGCGACTGCCGACGAGGCGGTGGCCGACGGAGACGAGGTGTCGTGCATCCCGCCGGTCGCGGGCGGCTCATCCCTGGCCGAGGGAGGACCCGCCGCAGAGGGCCACGCGGCGGACGAGCCTGGTGCGGGGAGGAGCGCTGTGCTCCTCGAGTTCACCGAACGCCCCATCGACGCCGCCCTGATTGTCCACCTCGTCGAGGCGACCCAGTCGCCGGAAGACGGGGCCCAGGCGGTCTTCATCGGCCGCACCCGCGAGACGTCCGGCACCCCCGCTCCCGGCCAGGAGGCCGAGGCGGCCCGCCATGCCGGTCAACGGGTGCTCCGCCTCGAGTACGAGGCGTACGAACCGATGGCGCTCGCGGTGTTCGAGGCGATCGCCGCGGAGATCGGCGAGCGCTTCGGCGTGGAGCGACTGGCGATCCTGCACCGGACCGGGCCGGTCGTGGTCGGCGAGGTGAGCGTCGCGATCGTCGTCGCGGCCCCGCATCGGGATGCCGCGTTCGACGCCTGCCGCTACGCCATCGACGAATTGAAGGCGCGGGCGCCGATCTGGAAGGCCGAGCAGTTCGAGGACGGCTCCGTGTGGCTCGGCGCCCCGGCCCGCGAGGGCCCGGTGGTCGAGCCATGATCTCCCCAGGGGACGCCCGCTCCGCAGTGAGGGCGGTCGCCCCCGGTCCACCGCCCGCCCGGGCGCGCGCCCGGGACCTTGGGATCTCGATCGGGCTGTTGCCGGTCGGACCGACGAACAGCATCGTGGACGTCGCCCACGTGCGCGTCGGGCACGCCACCGTGTGGCGCGACGAGCCGCCCCCGCCCGGCGGCCGCGGGGTCGCGCGGACCGGTGTCACCGTCGTTGTCCCGTACGAGGCAGGTGAGCTGTTCGGTGCGGCGGTCCCAGCCGGCGGCGCCGTGCTCAACGGCGCGGGCGAGGTCATCGGGCTCACCTCCATCGGTGAGTGGGGCATCCTGGAGACGCCGATCTTCCTCACCTCGTCCATGTCGATCGGCCGCGTCTACGATGCCGCGATCGATGTGCTCGTTGACGCCGACCCGCGCATGGGCGTGGACGACGCCCTCATGCCCGTCGTCGGCGAGTGCGACGACGGAGACCTGAACACCACGCGCCGCCAGCAGATCGAGCCTGAAGACGTGCGACGCGCCCTTGCGGACGCGTCCGGCCGGGAGCGCGGCGCAGTCCCCATGGGAGTGGTCGGCGCGGGCACCGGGATGATCTGCTTCCAGCTGAAGGGCGGGATCGGGAGCGCCTCGCGCCTCGTGCGGGTCGGCGACGAAGAGCGCACCGTCGGCGTGCTGGCGCTGACCAACTTCGGGGCCATCGAGCGGCTCACCGTTGCGGGCATCGGGGTCGGCCGGGTGCTCGCCGAGGAGGGCTGGCCTGCCGCCGGGCTGGACGCGGGGCACCCGCCGCCCGCGGCCGCCATCGGGCCCGCCGGCGATCGCCTGGACCGCGGGTCCTGCATCGTCGTCGTCGCCACGGACGCGCCGCTCGGCTCGCACCAGCTGGAGCGGCTCGCTCGCCGGGCGGGCCTGGGGCTGGCCCGCACCGGCTCGGTCGCGGGTCATGGGTCGGGCGAGATCTTCGTCGCCTTCAGCACCGGCCTGCGGATCCCGCGCGACGGGCCACCCCTTCGGACGCAGACCACCGTGAACGACGAGCACCTGTGGCCGCTGTTCGCGGCCGTGGTGGAGGCCACCGAGGAAGCAGTTCTCGACAGCCTGTTCGTGGCGGACACGGTCGTCGGGCGGGATGCGAACGCGGTCCCCGGCCTCCCGGTCGGACGGGTTCTCCAGCTCGTCACGGAGGTGGGCGTCCGATGAGCAACGGGACCGCCGGTTCAGTACCGGCCGGATCGCTCGCCGGGAAGGCAAGTGAGGTTCGCGATCGGGCGCTCGTGCTTGGACGCGCGCTGGCCGTCCGGGCTCGAGGCCAAACCAGCCTCGCGTGTGAACGAGCGGTGCTTCGCCTCTGCGGTGTCGGCGGGCTTGCGGCGAGCGGGAGACCGCTCGCGCTCGAGGTGGTGGATCGACTCGGCGGGGCCGGGTCGGGCGCGCTCGGCGGGGGGGTCGGACTCCCGTTCGCGGTCGCGTCGATCGAGTACGGGCTCGATCCGCAGCAGCTGGCGCTCGACGTTGCCGCCGGGCACATCGATCTCGCGACCGAAGGTGAGCTGCTCGGGGACGACGCGATCCGTCGAGAGGCGCAGCGCATGCTCGGAGGCTGGATGGCCGGGGCGCTCGAGCGGTTCGACGCGAATCGAACCGCTCGTCGCGAGCTGGTCGGCATGCTCGGAGAACCGTCGGAGCCCTGGATCGGCAGCGACGTTGGGGCCTTCGACGCCCGGGAAGCTGCATCGGAGGCCGCTGCGCTGGTCGCGTCGGGAGCGGATCTGTTGCGCGTCCGGGTGCCGCGCGATGCCGAACTCCGGCGCGGTCCCCGCGAGGGGTCCGGCGACAACGATTGGCCCGTGGGACCGGCAGCTCCGCCGCCGGCGGGCAGCCAGCGGGGACTGTCGCTCCTGCGGGCGGCGCTCGACGAGGCGGCCACGCGGTCCGGCCGCTACCCGCGGCTGGCCACGAGCTGGCTCGGGCTCGCGGCCCCGGAGCAGGCGGTGGTGGCCGGGTTCGAGCGGGTGGACGTCGTCTGCAGCGATCCGCTCGAGGCGGTGTTCGGGCTGGGCGTGGACCCCGACCGCGCATTTGCCGACCACGCCTTTGCCCAGGCGCTCCTGGCCCGCGCGGGCTGCCACCTCTTCCTCGGGCCCGGCCCGCTGGTGGCGCCCGAAGGTGGTCTCGGGGCCGACCTGCACCCGGCGACACGGGCCGGGCGGGCGCTGGCGGTCCAGGCCGTAGGCCTCGGTTTCGCGCTCGGTAACGGCGTGCCGGCCGATCGAATCAGCCTGGGCGCGGTGCCTCCGGCGGCGTTCGTGGGGAGCGGATCGGGCGCGCACGCCCTCGCCGAAGTCGCTCTCCGGGGCCTCGTGTTCCCAGGGCACACTCTTGTCTTCGATGAGCATCCCTCGGAAACGGCGGACGAGGGCCTGGCGCCTGCCCTCCTCGCCTGGGCGGCCGGCGGCGCCCGGTTTCGCGCCGTCATCTCGCCGGCGGCCCGATCGCATGTGGCCGCAGCGACCGGAGCGATCCGTGGTGCGATGGCCGCGGCCCGGTTCCTCGCGGATGGCCGCGAGATCGGCGACCTGCGCGGCCCCGCTCTCGAGCACGCCGGCGCGACGCTGGACGCGGCGGCGACGACGCTGGCCGCGCTCGAGCGGCGTGGTTTCGATGCGTTCGTCGGTGCGGGTGATGCGAACCACGTGGGGGCTGCCGGCCGAGCCGAGCGCCAGCCCGACGCGCCGGGGCTCGAGGCGTTGCTCCACCCCCAAGCCTGAGCCCGCGGGCCTCAGCTACTGATGGCGACCGCCCGGTCCACCGCCTCGCGCAGCCCGCGCGCGATCTCCTCGATCTGGTCGTCGGTCACCACGAACGGCGGCCCCACCATGACGATGTCGCCGTCGATGCCGTTCGCGTTCCCGGTCCCCGGATAGAGGAGAAGCCCGCGCTCCCTGGCCGCTGCGAGTGCTCGCTCGGTCACCAGGCGGTCACGTGGGAATGGCGCCTTCGTCTCGCAATCCAGCACAAGCTCCACGGCGGCGAAGAGCCCCATTCCCCGGATGTCGCCGGCGTGGGGGTGCTCATCGAACACCCGCCGAAGGGCGGCCAGGAGCCGCTCGCCCTTCCGGGCACTCGACACCACCAGGTCCTCGGTCCGCAGGATCCGCAGCACCTCGCGGGCCACCGCCGCTCCGACGATCGAGTGGGAGAAGGTGAAGCCATGGACGAAGCCGCCCCGGTCGCGGATCGTCTCGTACACGTGGCCCGCCGCCGCGGTGAAGCCGAAGGGCCAGTACCCGCCGGTCGCTCCCTTGGCGGCGATCACGATGTCCGGACGCAGGCCCCAGTTGTCAGCCCCGAACCAGCGGCCCGTTCGGCCGAACCCGGTCATGACCTCGTCGAGCACAAGCAGGACGCCGTGTCGCCGGCAGACGTCCGCGATCGCGTCCCAGTATCCGGGCGGCGGCGCAACCACGCCCAGTGTCGCTCCCACCACGGGCTCCGCCACGAACGCGGCGACCGTCCCTGGCCCCTCGGAAAGGATGACCCGCTCCAGCTCGGCCGCCAGCTCGTCCGCATCGCCCAGGGCGTGGGCACCCGGCTCCCCCGCCCGGTACGGGTAGGCGGCGCTCACGTGCCGGAACCTGCCCAGCCAGACTTCGTAGGGCCGGCGGAGCGGGCGCCGGCCAGACAGGTCCAGCGCGCCCAGCGTGTTCCCGTGGTAGCTGCCCCACCGGGCGACCACGATCGTGCGGGCCGGCTCGCCGCGCGCGAGGAAGTAGGCGCGTGCCATCTTGAGCGCGGTCTCGGTTGCTTCGGAGCCCCCGCTGACGGGGTAGAGCGCGGGCGACTCGAGGGGCAGGAGCGGCCCCACCTCGGCCGCGTATGCCTCGAGCGACTCGCTCGTGAAGGCAGTGCCGTGGGCATATGCGACCCGCGAGGCCTGCTCGGCCATGACCCGGGCGATGGACTCCCGGCCGTGCCCGACGTTCACCACGAGCGCCCCACCGGACGCGTCGAGGTACCGTTTCCCGGCAGCGTCCCAGATCTGGGCCCCCTCCGCGCGGACCGCGGCCGGCGGCATCCCCCTGGCGCGCTGGAAGACACGCCCCGGGGCGGTCGCCTCCGGGACGCCGCGGCGGCGGGTCAGCTCATCGGCCGACATCAGCCTTCGATCCTCCCCTTCGGTGGCGGCGGGCAGAGTCTCGTTCCCCTCACCGGCTTGCGTGGTTCCGAACCGCGCTCACTTCGTGTACACCCCCTGGGGGTCGAGCTCGTCGCGAATGAGGCGCAGTTCCTCGGCCGTGGGCTCCGGCGTCCGGGCGAGCGGGTCGGCCACCCGAGGCTCCCACGCCATCGCCTCCCGCACCTGCTCGAGGGTGGCGCCCGGGTGGAGCGAGTCGAGCCGCATCTCGCCGCTCTCGTCGAAGTGGTAGATGCCCAGGTCGGTCACGACGACCGACGGGCCCCTTCCGATCCAGCCCTGCTCGGCCCGGGTACGCGCCCCGTCGGGCCCGCCCAGGTTCCCCGGCGAGGTCCGGAAGTCGATCTTCTCGACGAACGAGCGCTTTCCCTGGCGCATGATGACGAAGACCTGGCGGGCGTTGATGGCGATCTCGCAGGCCCCGCCCGACCCGGGCAGGCGCACCTTTGGGTGTTCGTAGTCGCCGATGACCGTGGTGTTGATGTTCCCGTAGCGGTCGATCTGGGCGGCGCCCAGGAAGCCCACGTCGATGAGCCCGCGCTGGAGGTAGTAGGCGAAGAGCTCGAACATGCTGGTCACGGCCGTCGCCCCGGTGACGATGGTGGGATCGCCGATCGAGAGCGGCAGGCGGGCCGGCTCTGCGCCGAAGGCCCCCGACTCGTACACCAGCTCGAGGTCGGGAGTCACGGTTCTCTTCGCGAGGTTGACCGCGATGTTCGGGAGACCCACGCCGACGAAGCAGACGTGCTGCCCGGCCAGCTCCCGGGCAGCGGCCACGATCATCATCTCGGACTTGGAGAAGGCCGCGGTCGCGGCAGGCACGGCGGCGGTCGAGGCGGCGGGCGTGGCGTCGGCAGGCCCGGCCGGTTCGCGCGGCTCGCTCATCGATACGCTCCGTAGTCCACCGATCCGGATGGTGCCGTGCCCGGCTTCAACCGTGCGAGTCGCTCCTCGCCGAGCTTGGCGGCGTACTCGGCGCGCCCGGAAACGCCGTACACCCATTCGTCCAGCCAGGCGTCCAGGGCCGCCGCGTCGCGGCTGATCGCCTCCCAGTCCAGGTAGAACTGGTTGTCGCGGTCGTAGTAGCCCTGGACGTACGAGGGGTGGGCGCCGAACGGCTCGACCACCACCGCGTCCACCAGGAGTCCCGGGATGATGGTGCGGTTGGGGTCGGCGCGGACGACCGCCTCGTCCACCAGCTCTTCGACGACGACGATGACGCGGTCGGCGGCGAAGGCGGCCTCTTTCTGGCAGCCGAGCAGGCCCCAGACCTGGGTGTCTCCGTTCGCGTCGGCCCGCTGCGCGTGGACGATCGAGACGTCCGGGCGGAGCGGCGGCACGGCGTAGACGACCTCGTCGCCGTACGGCGAGCGGATCTGCCGGATGAGGGGGTTCGCGACGGGCAGGTCGGTCTCGAAGTACGAGCGCAGCGGGAAGAAGGGGAGGTTGGTGGCCCCGGCCACGTACCGGCCGACCATGCCGAAGTGGCTGTACTCCTCGACCTCGAGGGGGGCCGGGTCGGCCGACTCGATCCGCCGGCGGACGGCGTGGAGGCTTCCCACGCCGGGGTTCCCGAGCCAGCTGAAGATGAGCTTCCTGGCCACGCCGGCGCCCACCATCTGGTCGTAGATGAGGTCCGGCGTCATGCGCGCGAGGGTGAGGTCACGCTTGCGCTGCCGGATGATCTCGTGGCCGGCGGCGAACCCGATGAGATGGGTGAAGCCTTCGATGGCGACCGTGTCGCCGTCGCGCACGAGCCCGCGCACGGCGTCGGCCATGGTGGTCACTTTCGATGTCATTGCAGCCTCGATGTCATTGCCACGTCAGGGTACGGCGCGCCGCTCGTGCTCGCATCCCCGGCGTGCGTTGGATCCTCACCGCCCCCGAGCCCGCCGTCTGCAGCCGCGATCCTCGGCTCCGTCGCGGGCTGCCCCTCGGCTCCGTCGCCCGGATCCGCAGGCGGGAACGATACGTGCGGCTGCCAGGTTCCCATCACACGGGAAGGATGCGCGCCTCTCCGCCGATTTCCCTTCACGCGGGAGCTGGGCAGGCTCGGGAGGCTTTGTGGGCTCCTTTGCGGTCGGGTCTGCACGCGATTCGTGCTCGGCCACGTGGGCGCCTTCGCCATGCGGGGCCACGAGCTGCCGCGCTGACGGCACCGCGATCGTCACGCTCCCGCTGCGTCCACCTCGGCGATCGCCTCGGAGAAGAGCCGGACGCCGGTCTCGATCTCGGCGGCGCTGATGACGAGCGCAGGCGAGATTCGGACAACATCGTCACCGGCCTCCAGGACGAGGAGGCCGCGCTGGAACGACGCCCACTGGACCGCGTCGGCGGTGGTCCCGGAGTCGAACTGGACGCCGATCATGAGGCCGCGGCCGCGCACGTCGCGCACGATCCGATCGTGACGACGCACGAGCGGCCGGAGGGCGGCCAGCGCTTGCTCCCCGCGCTCGGCGGCGTTCGCCATGAGCCCGTCCTCGACCAGGTGGATCGTCTCGAGGGCCGCGGCGCAGGCGATCGGGTTGCCCCCGTACGTCGAGCCGTGGGCGCCGGGCTTCCAGCTCATGACCTCGTTCTTCGCGACCATCGCCCCGATCGGCAGGCCGGAGCCCAGCCCCTTGGCCGAGAGGAGGATGTCCGGCTCGACGCCCCAGTGCTCGATGGCCCACATCTTCCCGGTGCGACCCAGGCCCGACTGGACCTCGTCGGCCACGAGGAGGATCCCGTACTCGTCGCAGATGCGGCGAAGGCGCGGCAGGAAGTCCGGCTCGGGCACCACGTAGCCGCCCTCGCCCTGGATCGGCTCGACGAAGATGGCGGCAACCTCGGACGGCGGTACGAGCCGCTTGAACACGCGGTCCTCCAGCTCGTCCAGGCCGGCGTTCCCGTACGGAATGTGGAAGATGCCCGGGACGAGCGGCGCGAACCCGGCGTGGTACTTCGCCTTCGAGCCGGTGAGGCTCACCGCGCCGTAGCTCCGGCCGTGGAACGCGCCCAGGAACGAGACAAAGGCCTGGCGGCCGGTGTGGCTGCGGGCGAGCTTCATGGCTGCTTCGACAGCCTCGGTGCCGGAGTTCGTGATGAACGCGCGGGTGGCTCCCTTCATGGGCGCGATGCGGTCGAGCTCGCGCGCCAGCTCGGCGTAGATCGGGAGGAAGAAATCGGAGGCGGAGTAGTGGAGGAGTTGCTCGGCCTGGCGCTGGATGGCGGCGACCACGCGCGGGTGGGCGTGACCGGTCGAGTTGACGGCGATGCCGGCGTTGAAGTCGAGGAAACGATTGCCGTCGATGTCCTCGATCATGCAGCCATCGCCGCGAGCGGGGACGAACGGGTAGGCGCGGGGCAGGCTCGGCGATGTGAAGGCCTGGTCGAAGGCGATGTGCGCCCGGGCTTTCGGGCCGGGGATCTCGGTCAGGAGGTGGGGGACCGTCCGCACCCTCGCCGCCCGGTCAGCAATCTCGGTCATGGTCCTGCCTCCGTCTGCCACCGTCTCGCCCCGGCGCCGCCGCGCCGCCGCGCCGCCGCCCGCCGTCCGGCGGTCCCGGCATGGCCACCGGTCCGGCACCACCGAATGAATACCGTCTATGCAGTCTGCATACGCCTCCCGGAGTGTAGCAGGCGGGGGACGTTGCGAGAGGCGGCAGATGCGAATGGCGGCCGGGCGCGAGAACCGGTCCTGTCGATGGGCGGCGCCGCGCCTCGGCCCTACGCAAACCCCTGTAGCACAAGCCGGCCGGCTGCCCCGGATCCGCGCCACGACAATCCTGCGCGGCACCGAGTCATCCCCCGTCACACTCGCGGCGGGACGGGAAGGCGCGCTCCAGGGGCGCCTGGGTGGTGGCACGATCCGCGAGGCAACGGCCAGCACTACCGGCATTTGCGTTCGTCATGGTGCCTGCGGGACGACGCGTCCGGGCCGCGTGCCGGGCGCGACCCTGGGCCTCGGGGCCTCCCCGCGCGCGGGCGTCCCGGTCCTCCCCCCGGCTCCCTGACCGGCGGCGGAGCGCCAGTCGACCGTCCCGGGCCGTCCCGCCCGTCAACCAGGGTCCGGGGATCCGGCCCGGGCTCAGCCTCCCGAGAAGATCGGGGAGATGACGATCCGGTCGCCGTCCCGGATCTCCTCGTCCGGCTGGATGGCCCGCCCGTTCCGGCCGATGATCATGGGGCGGGTCGTGTCGATGGCGAGGCTCGCGAGCAACTGAGCGGCCGTCGTCCCCGGCGTGACGTCCACCTGCTTCTCACTGAACCCCACCGTGTGGACGAACCCCCCGATCAGCTTGACCGTTACCTTCATGTCGGGTGAGTGCCTCAGGTGAGCGTTGCGAACGGCTCCGCGGCCGCGGCCTCGGCGGCGAGCCCCAGCCGCTCCAGCGTGGCGCGAGTCGGGATGCCGCGCCGATCGTAGCCACGGATGTCGTAGTAGTGCTGGAGGAGGCTGTCGTACTTGTCGTACTCCAGGTGCATGCCCGCGATGGGGCCTTCCGTGTCGACGTTCGACGGGTCGAACCAGACGGGGGGCGGGTAGTCATCCCGCCGGTCGGTCGCCGGGTGCTCGCGCAACCAGAAGAGCTTCATGAGGGCGTAGACGCGGTCGGAGTAGGGCCAGAAATCCTCCAGCTCCCAGTCGAGGCCGGTGATCGTGTTGAAGTACTTGGGGTAGTTCTCCACCCCCCACCCGAGCTCGACCCAGGGAAAGCGGCAGGTGACGATGGCTTCGAAGAGACCGCCCCGGATGCGCTGCAGATCCACGACCTTCTGGGCCTTGTCGCGGCCGTAGGACTCGCGGGGCGTCTGCTGGATCTCGTAGGTGATGATCCAGGACTCCTTGTGGTGCGCGCCGATGGGGCTGACCCCGAAGGCGAGCGCCATGCCCGGGATGAACTTGCAGTTGTAGGCCGAGATCTCCAGGCCCTTGACCTGCATGGCGTAGGCCTCGGAGCCGTTGCCGATGGCTCGTGCGGCACGCAAGGTGCCCTCGGCCAGCAGGTCGCCGACCGCTCCCTCCCGGTGGGCGATCGAGGCCAGGGCCTTCTTGAAGCCCTCGGCATCGCCGAACCTGAGGTCCCCGGAGACGGCACCGTGGTCGATGGCGTCGGCATAGAAGCCCAGCACGCCACCCGCCGACATGGTGTCCAGCCCGTAGTCGTCGCACAGGTAGTTGAGGGCCGCCATCTGCGGCAGGTCGAAGATCTCGAGATTGGGCCCCAGCAGGCCCACGTTCTCGTAGTCGAGCTCCGACTCGCGGCCCTCGTCGTCGGGAACGGCGATGCCGCAGCGCATGGTGCAGTTGGGACAGCCGTAGGTGGCGATCCGCGCGGCGGCGACCCGCTCGCCGTCCACCTTCCAGGCGTCGGCGTGGTGGGTACCCCGGAAGTTGCGGACGGGGAGCGCCGCCACCTCGTTGCACCAGGGAAGGACGCCCGTGGTGCCTTGCACCGACCAGGCGGCCTCCTTGTCCATGGTGTGGACCGTCCGCAGGTCGTCGCGGCCGAGCTCTTTCATGGCCGCCGGGAAGGCCTGGGGATCGGCTTCGATCCCTTGACCACGATGGCTTTCAGCAGCTTCGAGCCCATGACGGCGCCCATGCCCGGCCGGCCGCCGGACCGCCCCTCCATGCTGCGGATGACGGCGTAACGGACCATGTTCTCGCCCGCCTGGCCGATGTTGAGGACCCCGACACCCTTGCCGTACTTCGCGTAGATCCAGTCGTTGGTCTCGTAGGTCCCCTTCCCCCAGACCTCGTCGGCGGGAAGGAACTCGACCCGGTCGTCCTCGATGTAGAGCATGGTGGGCCGCTCGGCCCTGCCCTCGACAATGAGGGCGTCGTAGCCCGCCTTGCGGATGTTGTCGGTGACGCGGGTGCCAAGGTTGCCATCGCCGTAGCCGCCGGTGATCGGCGACTTGGCCGCCACGATGGTCTTCCCCGTGTTGGGGGCCGGGATGCCGCTGATAGGGCCGACGGCCACGACAAGCTTGTTCTCCGGGCCCAGGGGGTCGATGCCCGGCGGCAGCTCGTCGTAGAGGATCTTGGCGGCGAAACCGCGCCCCCCGATCCAGGTGTGGGCGAACTCCTCGGAGAAGGATTCAACCCTGGACGTCTGCGTCGTCAGGTTTACCCTCAGGAACTGCCCCGTCCATCCATCCATGGTGAGACCATCCTCGCGTGGACTGCTGCGCTTTCCGACCGGGACGCTCGGCCACCCTAGTCTAGCCCGCGCGCCCCTCAGTCCACGATCGTCAGTCCACATCGTCTGGCTCTGCTCGCGCATGAACTGCTGGAGGTAGTAGAGGCCGCCGCCCGCCTTGCCGGTTGTGCCGGAGGCCTTCCATCCGCCAAAGGGCTGGATGCCCGGCCAGGCGCCGGTGGTGGCGCCCGCCCGACGGTTGATGTCGGATGGCGCGCGCCCGGCGACACGCTCGAGACCGCCCCCTGGCGGAGCGCCGGCCGCCCCATCGTGCCCCACCCGCGAGGCCGCGGTAGACTCCGCCGCGATGACGGGGACCCTGGCGCTTATCGGGTCTGGTGAGTTCACCAGCCCGCTCGAGCAGGTCGATCGCTGCCTTCTCGAGGCGACCGGCTGCCCGCGCCCGCGCGTGGCCATCGTGCCGACCGCCAGCGTGCCCGACGGCGAGGAGGTCTTCCTGCGCTGGGCCGAGATGGGGAGCGAGCACTTCGGCAGGCTGGGCGCCGAGGTCGAGCAGGTTCTCGTGCGGACGCGCGAGGACGCCGAAGACCCGGCATGGGCCCAGGCGATCGGCGAGGCCGACCTCGTGTACCTCTCCGGGGGAAAGCCGTCGGCGCTGAGGGCGACGCTCGACGGCACCCGCGTGGGGGCGGCCATTGCCGACGCGCACCGGCGCGGGGCGGTTGTCGCCGGTTGCTCGGCCGGGGCCGTGTTCATGGGGGAGCGAATCCTCCGATTCCGGCGTCGCCCGCGCTTCCTGCGCTGGGACCAGGCAATGGGCCTGGTCCCGGGCGCGATCGTGGCTCCCCACTACGACGCGATGCCGGAACCGATCCTCGCGCTGTTTGCGCTCCGCGCCCCACGCGGTTGTGTCGTGCTGGGCATCGACGAGAACACGGCGCTGGTCGGGCGGGACGCCGTATGGCAGGTGATGGGTCCCGGCCGCGTCACCACCTGGCACGGCCGCCATCGCTCGCGCTACCGCGAGGGGGACGTCGTCCGCCTGTAGCTACGTCTCGGCCTGGACGGCACGGAAGCAGTCGGAGCAGTAGACCGGCCGGTCCATGCGGGGCTTGAACGGCACCTGCGCGGCGTTGCCGCAGCGCGAACAGATCACCGCGAAGTACTCCCGCGCCGGGCGCTCGCCCCGCTCGTAGCCGCGCGGGCCGCCGATGTCGCGGACGTCGTAGCCGTCGGACTCGCGAGCCGCTCGCCTGCTGGCCCGACAGCTCGGGCAGCGGCGCGGTTCGGATGTGAAACCCTTCTGGGCGTAGAACTCCTGGTCCGCGGCGGAATGGATGAACTCGACCCCGCAATCCGCGCAGACGAGAGTTCGGTCGACGTACGGCACCCGTTGGCCTCCCGTGGAGCAGCCTGGCTTGAACCGGCAACCGGGTCGTCCCCGCCGGGCGGCCTCGCACGCCAGCGCGTAGCGTCGGGAGGGGATCCGTCGGGATCCGGGCGCCGCGCGTCCCGGGTGCTCTGCCGAGGTCCCAGACCGGGGCGCTCCGGTTGCTGGGCAGAGCGTATCACCGCTCGCGCGAACGCGACAAGCGTGGGCCCCGCGAGGCCCCAGCGAACGGAGGCGACAGCCGACGCGACTGGATGGCAGAATGCCCTCAGGGGTTGCGGCGACGAGCCGTCCTTTCTGGTCGGCTGTGCGCGGCGAAAGAGGGAGGTCGTGAACCATGCTCCGCGTCCTCCACCTGGCGGACATCCACCTCGGGGCGCGGCATCCCGACCTTGGGTCGGCGGCGGCGATCCAGCGCGAGCGCCAGCATGCGGCGTTCGCGGCCGCCCTGCGACTGGCCAGCGCGGAGTCCGTTGACCTCGTCCTGATCGCTGGCGACCTCTTCGACTCGAACGTGCAGCCCCACCGGACCGTCAGCCGCGTGGCCACCGACCTGCGGCGCGCGATCGACGGCGGCTGTCGAGTGGTCATCCTTCCGGGGCTCAACGATGTCTACGACGCGGGATCGGTCTACCGCACCTACGACCTTCCATCACTCGCCGGGCTCCAGCGCGGGTCCGACGCCCTCGTCATCCTCACCCCCGACCGCCCGTCCGTGACGTTCCCCTCGCTCGGCGCGTCCGTGCAGGGCCACGTCGCCATCAGCCGGGACGCCTCCGGGGCGGTGCCGGGTTCGCTGGCCGCGAGCGTCCGCTGGCGGATCGGGATGGCCCACGGCTCGCTCCGCACGCCCGACGGATGGATCGGGGACGGCGCAGCCGGGATCGACGAGGCCGCCATCGCGGGCTCCGGCTTCGACTACCTGGCGCTCGGCCATGCCCACGGATTCCGGCAGGGGCGTGCCGGGTCGACCACCTGGGCGTACCCCGGCGCGCCGGAGCCGGTCGAGGTGATGCGGGACGGTGTCGGGCGTGCGCTCCTCGTCGGTCTCGAAGAGGCCGAGGGTCCCGACCGGGTTCGCCTCGCGACCCGCGTCACGGGTCGCACGCGCTACCTCCGGCTCGACATCGAGGCCGCGGAGGTGACCGGGCTCCTCGACCTTGTCGGAAGGATCGCCGCGCATGCCGACCCGGATCTCGTCTGCGAGGTGCGGCTCACGGGGCCGCGCCCGGACAACCTCCGCGTGGACGAAGGCGAGCTGACCCGGCGCATGGGTGGCTCGTTCCTCCAGTTCCGGTTCCGCGACCTGTCCGTACCGCCCCTGGCGCCGGATCCCCTGCCGCCTCGCGACACCGTCGCGGGAGCCTTCCTCCACGACATGCACGAGCGGATCGCGGCGGCCGAATCCGAAGGGAAGTACGCCGAGGCCGTCGAGCTGCGCGAGATGCTCCGTGTCGGACGCATGATCATGGCCGGCGGCCAGGTCGCCGCGCCGCCGGGCTAGGACGATGCGGATCACCCGGCTGCGACTGCTCGACTTCCGCCGGCACGCCGAGCTCGAGCTGCGGCCCGCGCCCGGCCTGACGCTGGTGCGGGGGCCGAACGAGGCCGGCAAGTCGACGATCGAGCGGGCGCTCGAGCTTGCCCTCTACGGCGAGGCGGACGGGGGCGACCTCGAGAGCCTGCGGCGGTGGGGCGGGCCGTCCGATTCGGTGCCCACCGTCGAGCTGGACTTCGAGGCGGATCGGGTCATGGGCCAGCTTGTTCGCCAGCTCCGGCCCGAGGGATCGGTCGCGAACCTTCGCCTCGGCGACGACACGATCACCGATCCCTCCGTCGGTGGACACGCTCCTCGGCGAGCTGACGGGCATGCCCAGCCTCGCCTTCTACCGCTCGACGGCGGCGATCAGGCAGGGTGAACTGACCGACCTGTCGCGCGACGAAACAGCGCTCCGTGACCGGCTCGTCGCGGCCATGAGTGCCGCCGACCGCCAGGCGGCGCGCGGGATGCGCGACCTGGAGGGCGCTGTGCTCGCGCTCACGGGGACCGATGAGACCTCTCCGGCGCCGCTGCGGAGCGCGGCCGCGGACGTTTCCAGGCTGGAGAGCGAAGTGGCGCGCGGGGAGGCCGCGCTCGCCGGGCTGGCGGCGGACCAGGAGGCGCTCTCGGCTGCCCGAACGACCCTGGCGGAGGTCGAGGCGCAGCTCGACATCGATCGCGACGAGCTGGCCGCGGCCGAGGAGGCCGTGCGGCTCGAGGGCGAGTGCACGGATGGCCGCCGATCGCCTGGCCCGCCTGCGTCGCGCGGTCGAGCTGGAGCGCACCATCGAAGAGAAGGACCGCTCCCACGCGACGACGGTGCCGCTGGACGTGTTCCGCACCGGCGTCGGCCGCCTTCGCGAGCTGGACGGGACGATCGCGGAGTGCAGTGCAGGCCTCTCCGACGAGGTCGACCTGTCCGATGTCGACGTGTCGCGTCCGGAGTCGCGCTGGCAGGTCCTGGCCCTGGTGGCGATTGTCCTGGCCGTGCTCGGCGTGGGCCTTGTCGCGCTCACCTCGAGCCCGCTCTTCATCGTCGTCGCCATCGTCGGCCTCGCGTGCGCTGCCGGTTCGATCTGGATGCGGCGACGGGTCCCCGACACGCAGCGGCTGGACCAGCTCCGCGAGGAACAGATCGAGCGGCGTCTCCGCGGTCGCTCCACGCTGGAGTATCGGCTTCGAGAGGCCCAGGAGTTCCGCGATGCCCAGCTCGAGGGCCTCGGGGCGCCCGACTCGGCGAGTGCGGAGGCGATCCTCGCGACGGAGGAACAGCTGGCCAAAGACCTCGAGGAGGCACGCGCCGAGCTTGCGTCCATCGTCGGTGCCACGCCGGCGGCCGAACCGCTGGTCGCCCAGGAGACACGCGCGGCGGCGGAGGCCGAGGAGGCCCGCCGGGCGTTCACGGCGACCGGCGAACTGGGCGTCGATCCTCGCCAGCGCCTGGACGCCGCGACGGCAGCCGTCCGGGACGACGAAGCCGCACGGGCCCGGGTGCGGGACGCGGTCATCGCCGCCGAGGTCCGGGTGGCGAGCAACCCGGCCGACGCCGAGGCCGTGGCGGTGAGCGTCGAGACGCTTGCGGCGGCGCGCGACCGGCAGGAAGGGGTCGAGCGCCGGCACCGGGTGCTTGCCGGCGCGCTCAGCGCGCTTCGCGAGGCCGAGCGGGTGACGACCCGCCGGGCGGCCCGCTTCCTCGAGGAGCGCATGGGCCGGGACCTCGCCCGCGTGACCGGCGGCCGGTATGCGCAGGTCCGGGCGGACGAGGAGACCCTCGCGATCAGCGTGTGGTCGGGCGAGCGCGAGGGCTGGGTCGATGCACGGACGCTGTCCGAGGGAACGCTCGACCAGGTGTACATGGCAGCCCGGCTCGCGCTTGTCCGCTTGCTCACGCAGGAGCGGCGGCCACCGCTCGTGCTCGATGACCCCTTCGTCACGTTCGATGACGAGCGGGCGGTCCGCGCCCTTCGCGTGCTGCGGGAGCTGAGCGCGGAGCACCAGGTGATCTACCTCACGGCGTCGAGCCGGTACGACGCGGCGGCGGACGCGGTGGTGGTCCTGCCGGGACCGGGGCGCAGCGGGTCCTCGCGAGCCCCAGAGGGGGAGGCGAGCGTCGCCGCAGTGCCGGCGGCGGACGCAGGCGGCTCGGACGCAGGCGACTCGGGCGCAGGCGACGCGGCAACCGGGGGTGCACCAGCGGTCGACGGGATCGCCGGGGCGACCGCCGACGAGGGCGCAGTGCCGGAGGCCTCGGTCGTGGCGCGTGATGTCTTCCCCGCGGAAGCCGAGACTGCGATCGTCGACGAGTCGGCTCCCCCTGCTGCCGAGTCCGCGACCCTTGACCCTGCAGAGGGCCCGACCGGTTCCAACGACGGGGACGGGGGCGGGGACACGCCAGGTCCCCGGGCGGTCGACTGACCCTCGTCGGGGTCTTCTTCGGCCTCATCTCCGCCACCAGCTGGGGCGTCGGCGACTTCGCGGCCGGCCTCGCGAGCCGGCGCGCGTCCGCCCTCACCACCACGATCGTCGCCGAGGCCGCCGGGCTCGTCTTCGTTCTCCTCATGGCGCTCGTCATGCGAGAGACGGTCCCGGCGCCGCTCGGGCTGGCCTGGGCTGGTGCCGCCGGGGTGTCGGGGGTCATCGGGGTCGTCGCCTTCTACCGGGCCCTGGCGGTGGGAGCCATGGGCCTGGTCGCCCCGCTCGCCGCCCTCATCGGCGCGAGCATGCCGCTGGTGGTCGGGCTCCTCACCGGCGATCAGCCCACGGTCACCGACATGGCCGGCGTCGGGGTGGCGCTGCTCGCGGTCGTGCTCGTCTCCCGCCCCGCCGAGGACCAGGGCCTGGGGCGTGGCGGGCTGGGGCTCGCGGTGATCTCCGGCGTCGGGTTCGGGGGCTACTTCCTGTGCATGGACCAGGCCGCCTCCGCGGGCGTGGAGACCTGGTGGCCGATTGTCGCAAGCCGCTCGATGGCCACGTTCCTGGCCGTTGCGGCCGCTCTCGTGCTGCGCCGGCTGGGTGCGGTCCGGCGCGAGGCCTCGCGGCTCATGGCCGGAGCCGGCATCGCTGACATCGGCGGGAACGCCTTCTTCCTCATGGCGAACGCCCAGGGATCGGTCGGAATCGCGGCCGTCATCGCGTCGCAGTACCCTGCCGTGACGGTCGTGCTCGCCCGGCTCGTCCTCGGGGAACGGCTGGCGCGGATCCACGTCGCGGGGATCGTTCTCGCGTTCGTCGGCATCGTCCTCATCGCCTTGCCATGAGCGCCCCGGGCAGCCGTGCGATCGCCTGGTTCCGACGCGACCTTCGCCTCCACGACCATCCCGCCCTCACCGCCGCCCTCGCGGCCGCGGACGAGGTCCTGCCGCTCTTCGTCTTCGACGACGTTCTGCTGCGCGGCCGTTTCGCGTCGGCGAACCGGGCGTGGTTTCTCCTCGGGTCGCTGGCGGGCCTGCGCGGCGACCTCCGGGCTCGAGATGGGGACCTCTGGCTGCGGCGAGGCCGGCCCGCCGAGGCCGTGTCCGCCGTCGCGAGCGAGGTTGGTGCGGAGGCCGTCTACGCCAGCGGCGACGCCGGACCGTACGCACGTCAACGGGACGAGGAGGTCGCGACCGCGCTCGCGGCGCGAGGGATCCGGTTCCAGGTCCTGCCCGGCACCCTCGTCGCGGAGCCCGGCAGCATCCTGAGCGCCGCAGGGCGGCCGTACTCGGTGTTCACGCCGTTCCGTCGAGCGTGGGACGCGATGCCGCGCCGAGCGGTGCTCCAGGCGCCGGAGCGGGTTCGCGTGCCGGTGGCCGCTCCGGATCCCGGATCGGTGCCATCACTCGCCGATCTCGGGTTCGCCGCCCCGACCGCTTCCTCCGACCTCCTTCCCGAGCCGGGCGAGGCGGCGGCCCGGTCCCGCCTCGACCGCTGGGCCTCCACCGGCCTCTCCCGCTACGCCGAGCGCCGCGATCTCCTGGCCGTGGGAGGCACGTCCCGGCTTGGGCAGGACCTGCATCTCGGGCTCCTGTCGCCGACCGAGGTCCTGGAGCGATGCGATCAGGTACTCGAGCGGCGTGATGCGCCGGGGGACGGCCCGCGCGTCTATGCGAGCGAGTTGTGCTGGCGCGACTTCTACGCCCACGTGCTGTGGCACTGGCCGCATGCCGCCCGCGGCTCGTTCCGCCCCGTGTACGACGCGGTGCCCTGGCGCGAGGACTCGGAGGCCTTTGCCGCGTGGACCGACGGCCGCACCGGGTACCCGGTAGTCGATGCCGCGATGCGCCAGCTTCGGGCAACGGGCTGGATGCCGAACCGCGCGCGGATGATCGTGGCATCGTTCCTGGCAAAGGACCTGCTCATCGACTGGCGCTTGGGCGAGGCGCACTTCATGGCTCACCTCGTGGACGGCGACCTCGCCAGCAACAACGGCGGCTGGCAGTGGGCAGCTTCGACCGGGACGGACGCCCAGCCCTACTTCCGCATCTTCAACCCCGTGGCCCAGGGCGAGCGTTTCGACCCCGACGGCGACTACGTGCGGCGCTGGGTGCCGGAGCTGGCGCGGGTTCCGGCCCGGTCTGTGCATGCCCCCTGGACGATGCCGCCGGAAGCGCAGCGCCGGGCCGGGTGCATCATCGGGCAGGACTACCCGCCTCCCATCGTGGATCATGCCGCGGCGCGAGAACGCGCCCTGTTCGCCTACCGATCCATCAGGCCCGCGTCGAGCTGATCCGCGGCGCGAGGGCGGTCCGGAGCCAGGGGCGCGAGACGAGGTACGCGACCGCGGCCACCACCAGCGACGCGCTCCCGCCGAAGACGAACGCAGCCGGCGCCCCGTACTGGGAGATCACCGCGCCGATCAACAACCCGCCGAACGGCGCGGTCCCGGTGAAGACGGTCGTGAAGACGCTCATGGCGCGGCCGCGAAGCTCATCGGGTACCGCCAGCTGGATGGTCGTGTTGGCGGTGGCCGCCATGCCGATGGCGCCGGCGCCGATGCCTGCCGCGCACACGAGTGCAAGGGGGAAGGAGCGGACGAAGGCGACGGCGATCTCCAGGATCCCCGCGATCGCTGCGCCCGCCAGGATGAAGCGCGGTGAGGGGCGGCCGAGATAGGCAATGGACAGGGCGGAGGCCACCGAGCCGACGCCGGTCGCGGCCATGAGGAAGCCGAGGCCGGAAGCCCCGGTCCCCAGGACGTCCCGGGCGAGGACCGGCATGATCACCGTGAAGTTCATCCCGAACATCGACACGAGGCCGACCACGACCACGGCGAGCAGGACGACCCGGGTGCGGCGGACGTAGCGGAGCCCCTCGGCCAGGTTCTCCACCACCGCCCCGACGGTCCGCTCGACGCGCTGGGCGACAAACGGCCGCAGTTCCCCCTCGCGCATGAGCAGGAGACTCGCGATGACGGCGACGAAGCTCGCGGCGTTGATGAAGAAGCAGGTCGCGAGGCCAACGGCCCCGATGACGAGTCCGCCGATCGCCGGTCCCACGATGCGCGCGGCGTTGAAGGCGGCCGAGTTGAGGCCGACGGCGTTCACCACGTCCGCCCGCCCCACCATCTCGATGACGAACGCCTGCCGGGTCGGCATGTCCACTGCGTTGACGGTGCCGAGCAGAAGAGCGAGGACGACGATCTGCCAGACCTGGACGAGCCCGGTGGCGGTGAGGAGGCCCAGGACGAGCGCGAGGAGCAGCGAGGCCGCCTGGGTGGCGATGAGCGTCCTGCGCTTCGGGAGGGCGTCGGCGATGAGGCCGCCGAAGAGGCCGAACACCAGCACCGGCAGGAACTGCGCTGCCGTCACGACGCCGAGCAGGAAGGCATCGTTCGTCAGCTGCAGGACGAGCCACCCCTGGGCCACCACCTGCATCCACGTCCCGGCGAGAGACACCAGTTGTCCCGCCCAGAAGAGCCGGAAGTTGCGGTGCCGGAGGGCCACCGCCCCGCGGCGGACGCCCGTGTTCAGGCGGCCGCGTGGCGGTGTGTCCGGGGGCATGCCGATAGCCTACCCCGGGCGCGGCCGCGGCAGCGTGGCAGAGCTACGCGACCTCAGTACAGGGACTGGTTGGCGGCCGCGGGGATCCAGTAGCCGACCCATGGGCCGTCGGCGACCAGGTAGTGGAGATGCCCCTGGATGATGGCTCGCTGGGAGACGAGCACCTCCGAGTCCGTGGTCAAGCCGCGTTCCAGGCTCTCGACCGGCTGCCCATCCGGAGAGATCCTGTAGGCCGTCCAGGGGCCCACCGGCAGGGCCAGGGTGCGCGGCGGTTCCCAGGTGATCCGATCCACGATGCCACGGAGGTAGGTCTGTTCCCTGGTCTCCTGCACGAGGCAGCCGGCCAGGGAACCGTCCCTGATGGCCAGCCAGACGCCGCTGGCGCCGGGAATGGTCTTCCGTGCCGACGCATGGGCGCGGGACGCGCGCTTGAGGGTCGTCGTCCGCCGGGCGACGAGCCGGCCTGCGGCATCGAGGCGATAACCCACGTGGGCGCCGGCAGTGAGCGAGACAACGCCCCCGATCGTCGGGTCAGGGTAGTCGGCGATGAACAGGTCCGCGAGCTGCGCCCAGGTGGGGTCGCCGGTCACGGTGTACAGATCCAGCAGCTGGTCGATGTGCACCGCGTGGTACTTCGCGGACCGCACGGGGTGAGCCATGCAATACCGGCTGATCCCGCCGGGTACCCGCCACGTCTGCTCGTACCCGCGGAGCGTCGTCAGCGCGCCCTTGATGAGCCGGAGCGCCTCCGCATCGCCTGTCAGCTGCCAGTAGTCGTGGAGCCCGAAGATCGCGACGATGTGCCCGTTGAACGTCCGGTCCGGGACGGACCCGCCCGGGTATTCCTCGAGCCAGAGATACCCCTCCGGGTCGACGTAGACGACCCAGGGCCGTCCGGTCACGGGGCCGGGCGTGCGGAAGCTGGCGAACGTCTGCTCCGCCGCGGCCCGCCACTTCGGCTCCTTCGTCGCCTCGAAGAGACGAACGAACGCCGAGAGCGCCATGCCCTGCGACAGTGCCGAGAACCAGGGGGCCCGGAGCGTCGCCTCCCGGTCCGCGTGGATCGAGAAGTCGAACGGGAAGGGGAAGTAGAGCGCCTCTCCGAAATGGACCGCGTTGATCAGGAGATGGTTCGCGTTGTTGCGGGCCCGCTCGAGGTACGCCGGGTCACCGGTGAGGCGGTAGCCGTCGAGCATCGAGAGCGCGGCCATCGCCTGCCGGGTCGGGTGGTCGTAGAGCACCTCGTTGATCCGCTTGTGCATGACGCCAGAGGCATCCATCTCGGCGCCGATCGCCAGGCTCGGCGGCGCGGACGCCTCGTACGGGCGTCTTCCCCACGGCGACCTGGCGAACGAGCTCGTCCCCGGTGCGGAAGGTGAACTGCCCGGACGCAGGCGGCGCGGTCCCCGCAGGCGACGCTGCCGGCGTGGCGACCGCCGATGCCGGCTCGGATCCTGCCGACGGCACAGCGAACAGCAGGCCGCTGACCACCAGGCCGGCGATGACGACGCCGGCCTGGGCCGCAAGCTGCGAGGCGCGGGTTCCCGAGCGCCACCGGGGCGGAGGTCGCGGTGGCGCCGTCATTCGATAGCCATGGCTCCTTTCGACCGTGCGGTCATGGTGCAGGCTACCGCACCGTCACCTTCTCGATGTTGGAGTAGCCCCAGGTGTTGAGGAGAGTCGCGTTGGCCCGAACGCGGATGTACCACTGGCCCCGTGTCCACGTCCACGAGAACGTCGCCCTGCCTGCATCGTCGGCGATCACGCTCTTCGCGGTGCGGTAGACCCAGGCCCCGCGAACCTTCTGGTAGATCTGGAACGTCATCGTCTGGCCGCCCGTGACCGGCTCGAGGTGCCCGCGGTAGGTGATTCGCACCGGCTTCGTGAACACGCGGAGGCCGGTCCTTGAGCGGGGCTCCAGGGAGGCTCGGTGGCGCACCGCGACCTCGGCGACGGCGCTCATGGCCGGGCCCAGGTCGGCCGCACCGGCGAACACCGCACGGTAGAGCGCGGTGTACTCGGGTGTCACCTCGACCACCGCGCGTCCGGACGCGTTCATGGTGGCGCTCGCGAACGACACCCAGCCCGCATCGAGCGCGGTCTTCTTCTGGAGCGCGACAACGCGCCCCGCCCCACGCGCGGCGAACTGGATGGTGAGGTCCACCGACGCACCCAGGCTGATGACCGGCTCGTCGATGGTGAGGCTGATGGTGGTGGACTGGGCCGACACGTCGAAACGCGAGGAGTACGCCGGCGCGTACCCACCGCCCGTCGCGGCAAGCCGGTACCCGGTGCCGGGATAGTCGATCCTGCAGCCGCTGTAGGACGCCACGCCGTTGACGGTGATCTGCGTCTTCGGTGTCGTGCAGATCAGCGCAGCCCCCGTCGGGTTCGACCCGAAGACGAGCAGGAGTCCTGTCGGCGGCGCTTGGACCACGGTGTTCCCGCCGGCGTCCTGGATCGCCACGGCCGGCTGGACGGCGAACGGTTCGTTGACGACGGACCCGCCCGGCTCAGCGGTGAAGCCGATCTTCACCGGCGGACCGACGAGAATCGTGAACGCCCGGCTCGTCGCCCACGCGTAGGCCCGCGACGAGGTTGCGGTCAGGGTGTAGCCGGCAGCGGCCCTGTCGATCGCGCACCCGGCGAACGTCGCCACACCCCGGGACACGGTCCTGGAGGTCCCGGACGTACAGGTGAGCGTGCCCGGGGCGGGGTTCGCGCCGATCGCGAGGGTGATGAAGGTCGTGTTGTCCTGGACGGCGATCTGGTTGAGGGCGTCGACGACCGCGACGGTGGGTTGCTGCGTCCCACGGCGTTCCCCCGGTTCCGCCGCCGGGCTGCCCGGTGAAGGCGAGCTTCACCGGGGCCATGCTATAGATGTCGAAGGGGGTGCTGTCCGCGATGACGGCGATGCCGCCCAGCACCGCACTCGCCCGCAGCCTGTACCCGAGGCCGGAGTTCGTGTTGATCCGACACCCGGAGAAGGCGGCCACGCCGCCTACCGCGAATACTGGACTCGCGAAGCAGGCGACCGCCCCCGGGCCACCGACGCTTGGGGTCCCCGGCGCGATCGACAGATACACGGCCCTCCCGGAGTCCGCCCCGGTCGTGACGGTGTTGCCGCCCAGGTCCTGGATCGCGACGATCGGCTGGACCGGCAGGAAGGTCCCGTACGGAACGTCACCGGCGGGTTGTCTCAGGAAGGCGAGCTTCACCGCGGGCCCGGCGAGGATGCTGAACGGGGAACTGGTCACGGCGAAGGTGAATCCCAGGCTCGAGGTCGCCCTCAGCCGGTACCCGATTCCGGCCCTGTCGATCTTGCAGCCGGTGAACGTCGCCACGCCGAGAATGACGGTCCTCGACAGGCCCCCGCCGCAGGTCAGCGTTCCCGGTCCGGGGCTCGCGGCGATGGCAACGGTGACGGTGGCTGTGCCATTGACCTGGACGGCGACCTGGTTGAACACATCCTGCACCTGGAGCACGGGCTGGTTGAGCCACTCGACGCCGCCCGTCCCTCCGCCGGGCTGGGTCGAGAAGACCAGCTTCGCCGGCGTTAGGCTGGAGATGGAGAAGGGGTTCGAGTCCCTGGTGACGCCTCCGCCGCTCAACGCGGCACCTGCGCGCAACTTGTAGCCGGCGCCCGAGTTCGTGTTGATGCGGCACCCGCCGAAGGTCGCGACGCCGGCCACGGCGTTCACCGTCGTCGCCGTGCAGGCGAGCGCGCCGGGTCCGCCGATTGCGGGGGTGCCGGGGGAGATCGCCAGCGTTACCGCGGCGGTGGCGTCCGGCCCGCTCGTCACGAGGTTCCCGCCCGCATCCCGGATCTCGACCTTCGGCTGGGTGGGCAGGAGACTGCCGTAGACGACACCCCCGGCCGGCTGCGCCGAGAAGGCAAGCTGCGTCCCGACCGGTGGGGCCCCGAGAACGGCGGCCGGAAGCAGCGACACGAGGAGGGCAGCAGCGGCTCCCACGGCGAGCCATCGCGCCGGTCGGGACAGCGCCGCAGTGGACAGGCTTGTCGTGGACATTGCCCTTACCTCCGACTTCGTGACCCGGGTATGTGCTAGCGAAGGCCCGGCCACTGCCCGTTTCTGGGCAGCAGCCACCGGGTACGTGAGGCAGAACGGCCTATCTTCTCGGGCGCTCTGCCACCCGCGGCGCCGGCGCTACTGTGGCCGGTCGAAGACGAGGGTTGGCTTTCCCTTCGGTCCGAGGAGCGTGAGGCGCCCGCCACCGACCTTCCAGGAGACGACCTCCTCCAACCCGCCCAGGAAGGCGGTCTCGACCGCGGTCTGGGCGGCGGGACAGGCCATCCTCGTGCTGATGAGCGGGCCGATGTCGATCTGGTGGCCCTTCACCGTGAAGGGACCGCCGTACGTGTTGCAGCCACCCGAGCCAGAGACCTGTCCATCCTCGCCGAACTGGAGCGTGGCCGTAACGTCGGCGGCCACCTCTTCCCCATCGATGGTCGCGAGCTGCCAGCTGGTACCGCCGAACTTGAAGGCCTTGGCAAACACGAGCGTGGGCTGGCCATCCGGCCCGGTCAGGGTCAGGCTGGTCCCGTCGATCGTCCAGGTGCCGACCTTCTCCAGGGCGCCGAGGTAGGCGGTCTCTGCGCTCGCCTTCGGGTCATCGCAGGCCATCATCGTGGACGCGATGTTCTCGATCGTGATCGACTCGCCGGTGAGGGTGTATGCGGCCGTGTAGGTGTTGCAGCCCCCGGAGCCCGTCAGCGCGCCGTCGGCGCCGAACTCGGCCGTGATCTCGACGCCCTTGGGGACGTTCGTCCCGTCCGATGTCAGGAGCTTCCAACTCGTGCCGGCGAGCCCGGTGGTCGGAGCCGGCTCGACCGTCGCGGCAGGAGATTCCGTCGGTGGGACAGGTGTCTCCTCGGGCGTCTCCAGCGCCGCAGGAGTGCCTGTGGCCGCGGGGGACGCCGTGGGTGAGGAACTGCCACAGGCAGCGAGGATGAACACGATCCCGACTACCAGGAAGGCCAACCGGCAGCTGCGACTCATCGTCTGGACCCCTTGCATGCTCATGGGTGCGCCGTCTCGCCGTGCGGCCTGAGTGTACGCACGCAAGCAAGCGGCTGTGCCGCGGCTGCCTTCCGGGGGCGCCGCCATCTGCGTCCTGGGCGTTACCCCTCGGGCTGGATATCCCAGCCTGTGGCTTCGACAGCGCCCTTGAGGAGCACCTTGCACCAGTCGGCGTGGGGATCGGGATCGAAGAACTGGGTGAACTCCCGCCACACCTTCGCGTACTCGGTGGTGTCATCCTTCCCAAGCGCGGCCAGCCTGTCGATGTCGGCGTAGCTGCTGAGGCGCTCGAGGACGCGATACTCTCCGGCCGTCTTCTCCGAGGTGAAGACGGCCACGTAGGTGCCCAGGTACTCCGTGCCCTCGGGGTAGCTGCGGGCGATCCTCTCCTCGTTTGCCGCGAGCCATTGCCGGAAGGCTTCGCCGCGGCCGACGCGCACGTTGAAGCCGAACTCCTGGATGAAGCGCATTGGACGCCTCCTCACGTTCGATCGCGGGTCGGGTTCGCCAGTGGCTCGGCGCGGTCCCGGCGGCCAGGGTGTGGGCCGCGCGTCATCGCCCCCCGTGCTGCGCCGGTATACCTCGCGCGCCCCCGAAGTCAAGCGCCTGCTGCGTGAGGCCGATCGCCTGAACGCCTACTTGCCGCTCTCGGGATCGCCTCCTGCGAGGGACACCGGGGTCCCAGCGGCCGTGCAAGCCGTCCCGTCGTCGGGGAGCCCGGGTCCGAAATCGAGGGAGATGACACCGCCGGTCGCGGCCCAGCCGAGCGACACGGGGCCCTGGTACGGGTCGGGCGGAGCGGCCTGTCCGTGGCTTCGCAGCGAGGCGAAGAGCTGCTCCGCCTGCGCGGCAGGGACAATCCCACAGCGCCTGGTCACTCCGGCGCCCGCGGGCCCGCCGAGAACCTCCGCGCCGAACCGCTCGATCGGCTCCTCGAACGGCCAGTCGATGGCCGAGATGTCCGGCGAGACGGCCGACGGCGGGCCACCCGACTGCGGACCCTGGAGCCATACCACGAGCAGCCATCGATCAGGCTCGAATGGCTGGGCCTGCGACCAGCCGGGCAGCCAGGCGTTCCCAGGCAGCCAGGCCTCGGGATGGGCGAGTCGCTCGAGGAGATCGATGAAACGCCGGCCCTCGGGCGTGGGGTTGACGTTGGTCGTCTCCACCGTGACCGGTCCCGCTTCCGTGTGCAGGGTCGCCGCGTACGCGGTGAACCCGCTCGCGATCGGCCCGGTCGGGATCACCCGGCTCTGCCCGAAGAAGCCGCTCCGGCGGAACTCCTCGGCCACCAGGTTCACGCCCGTCCGGGGTGAGCCAGCGCAGGCCGCCGTCGATCACCCGGCCGTCGGCATAGACGCTCAGCGTGGGCTCCGGCCGCGGGCCGGCGTAGACGTCGGGAAGGATGAACACGCGGGCGACGAGGTCGCCGACGGCCGGACGCGAGGGCACGGGTGCGGGCGTGGCAGCCTGCGGTCCCGAGGACGTAGAAGCGGAAGACTCGGGCGTCGGCGGTGGGGCCGGCGCCTGCACGGGGTCTGGGCTTGGACTCGGCAGGCCCGTCGCCGACGCGCCGACACACGCGGCCAGGGCGATCAGCGCCAGCAGGGCCGCAGCCGCCGGTGGTCGTGACGCCGTGCCCGTCAAGGTCCTTCCCTCATGCACCGGGCTGCAAGCCTCGCCCGCGACGTCAGTGGCCGCGATGAGCGGCTCGGTTGACGCCGGCTACGGTCCGCTCGATGGCCGCACCCAGACAAGCCCGTAGTAGTCGAACCGGGACGCCCCATCGTCGTATTTCACACGATAGCCGACGGCCACGAGGCCGCGCGGCCCACTCGCCAGCGCGGTGGCGTAGGCATCGAACCCGACTTCGGCCGGCTGTTCCATGGGGATCGACGTCCAGGTCGTTCCGTCCGCCGAGCGCCAGGATGCCACCCCCCACCTGGGCATGCCGCTCTGCGAAGTTCCGACGAGGAACCAGGCTCCGGCGGCGCGTACGGCCGCCCTGGGCCGGTCCGTGAGGCCGCTCATCTCGATCGGCGTCCATCGGTAGCCCGTGGCCGAGCTGAACGCGCGCTGCGGGTCGTCGCCGACCACGAGAGCGAACCACCGCGGCTTCGCCCCGAACACGAGGGAGATGTTGCCGCTCATCCCAGAGCGAAAGACGGTTGGCGACTTCGTCCAGGTGAGACCGTCGCGCGAGGTCCAGATGAGGCCGAGTTCCGGAGGCCCGACGGAACTGGCGAACCCGTACGCGATGAGCCCCGGGCCGCCGCGGATGACGCCGGTCATGGCGTTGTGGCCCACGTCGGAGGGCGAGTACCCCGGGATCCGCCGCGCGCGCGTCCAACGGATGCCGTCGCGCGACACGAGGGCCATCGCACTCGGGGTGCTGCCCCTCCAGGCGTTACCGACGGCGACGAACCCGGTCGAGGTCGCCACGACATCCCGCAGCTCGGTCGTCGCACCCGCGGGCAGCGGCAGCGCACCCACGCGGCTCCAGGATCGGCCGTCGCACGAGACCCAGGCCGCCGCGCGTCCGCCGACGGCGCCGACCGCCACCACTCGACCGTGCCCCGCGGCCAGGGCTGCCATCTCCCCTTTCGCGGAGACGATTCGCAATCGCGACCAGGTCAGTCCGTCGGGTGAGGTCCACGCAGCCGCTCTTCCGGCGCTGCGGCCGACCGCGATGTAGCGCCCCGCTGCGAACACGACATCGTTGATCGCCGCCCCGCGGAACACGGCCTGGGCAGGGGCAAGCCGCCACTCGGTCGGTTGGATCCAGATCGCCAGCGTCCGTTCCGGCTCCTCCCGCCCCGCGGTGTCGACCGCCGAGTAGTGCAGCATGGTCGCACCGTTGTTGGCGATCACGACGGTCGCCGTCGAGGCCGCGACGGTGGTCTCGGGGATCGACTGGGCGCCCGCGGCCCAGTACGTCAGCCGCGCGACGGTAGCCCCTCCGAATGCTGTCGCCGTCAGCACGACCGTGGTCGGGCCGTTCCGCCAGCCCGACGCGTTGGGGGCGGGGGTCACCGCGGCGGTCGTCATCGGTCGCATATCCGGGATGGCAGGTGGGGCGGCAGGGCGGTACAGCTCGGCAGCCGCGGACGGACCCTGGACCCTCGCGCCCGCCCAGCCGCCGGCAACCAGCACCGTCCCGTCCCGCACGAGTGTGGCCGTGTGATTCCGGTGACCGGTGATCATGGCCGGCGCCTTGACCCATGTGCCCGTGGCCGGGTCGTAGAGCTCGACCGACGTGTGGGTATCGTCCGAGCACGCGCGGTCACAGCCGCCGGCCACCAGGACGAGACCCGAGGCGAGCAGGGTCGCCGTGTGGCCGCTGCGCGCCGTGCTCATCTGGCCGGTCGGGCTCCACGTGCCGGCCGCGGGGTCGTAGAGCTCGGCGGATGCGAGAGGGCCGTCCGACCCCGTTCCCCCGACCACGAGAACCTTGCCGGTCGGCAGCAGGGTCGCGGTGTGGCCGCTGCGCGGCACGCCCATGTTGGCCGTCGCGCTCCAGGTGCCGGTCGCGGGATCGTAGATCTCGGCCGTGGACGGGCTCCGCTCCCCGATCCCCGTCACCAGGACTCTGCCGTCGGGGAGGAGCACGGCACGGTGGTCACCGCGGGCGTCACGCATGCTCCCCGTGGGCGTCCACCTCCCGGTGGCGGGATCGTAGATCTCGGCAGTCGCGCTCAGCCGCGTGCTGGGCGCATCGCCGACCACGCCGCCGGCCACGAGGACACGGCCGTCGCGGAGACGGACCGCGACGTGGCCACGGCGAGGCATCGGCAAGCTGCCCGTCGCGCTCCAGGTCCGGCTCGCCGGGTCGTACAGCTCCACGACACCCGTGACGTAGGCGCACGCGCCCCCGTACCCACCCCCCGCGACGAGCACGCGACCGTCGGCAAGAAGGGTAGCCGACGGATCCTGGTGCGGGCTCGTCATCGGCCCGGTGGTCGTCCATCTCCTGGTGAACGGGTCGAAGACCGCCGCGAAGGTCGTGTTCCCCTCGGCAGGTCTGCCGCAGTCGGAGCTGCCTCCCGCGACGAGGACGGTCCCATCGACGAGCAGCGTGGCCGTGTGGAGCACGCGAGGTACGGGTATGTCCGGAACCGCCAGCCAGCTTCCCGTCCCGCCGTCGTTGCCGGACCGCACGGCCGCCGGCGACCCACCGATGATCGCGCCGAGGACGAGAAGGCCAATGAGGAAGGCTCCCAGGCGCGCACTCGCTCCTCGCCTCAGCGGCACCGTGCCGCCCTCCGAGACGAGCGGTCTTCCAGCCGAACGCGGCGGCTGCCCTGCGATGTCAAGGTGTTCATCATCGCACCGGTCTCCTGCCGTCCGGCGAAGAGCAGGTCGAACCTCGCCGGGCCACGAGGTACCGGCGTCGCCGTGCCGGCGGGCGGTGACGTGCGCGTTTCCACCCGGCACGAGGTGCGTCGGAGGTCCCAGGGGTGCGGACGCGAGGCGGCAGGCCCGGCGCACCGCGCCTGCCAGCGACTTGCCGCAGGCCAGGCAGAAGCGCTGGCGGCGGCGCCGCTCATGGCGTCGGGATGAAGCGGACCGCCCTCGCGAGACCGCTCCAGCCCCACGGATCCGAATCCTGCGTGTCGTGGCTATGGGCACCGAGCCCGCCGACGATGAGCACCGATCCGTCGCGCAGGACCACCGCTGCACCACCGCCGCGGGGCGCGGGCATGGGCGGGGCGGCGGTCCACTTCCCGGTGGCCGGGTCGTACAGTTCCGCGGTCTTCGTCGGGCCGTAAGCGTCGTAGCCGCCGGCCACCAGGACTCGCCCGTCTCGGAGGCGGACGGCGACCGCGCTCGTCCGGGCTGTCGCCAGCCGCCCCGTCGCGGTCCAGGTCACGGCCCGCGCGTCGAAGCGGAGCGTCGTCCTGAAGGGCTGACATCTGGGGCTAGTCCGTATGACCGCCGATCAGGAGGGCGCCGCCGTCGTCGAGCGCGACCAGGGCGTTGTTGATCATCGGCGTCGGCAGGGTGCCGGCGAGACGGAAGCGACCGGTCTTCGGGTCGTAGATCTCGGCCACGGTGAACGCCCGCTCGTCGATGCTGATGTCGTAGAAGTAGGCTCCCTGCCATCCCGCTGGCCGACGACAAGAACCCGGCCATCGGAGAGGGTGACTGCCGAGCGCCCCAACGCGGGACGGCCATCGAGCCGGTGGCCGACCAGGTGTTCGTGGCCGGGTTGTACAGCTCGGCGGTCGCGAAGACCGGCGCCACAGGCAGCTCCGGAGCCACGTCGGCCAGGACCCCGGAGCGGCTCACCGCCAGCTCGATCGTCGGCGCCAGGCCGGCTGTGGCGCCGCGGGATGCGCTCGTCGGCTGCCACCCCTGGGAGAGCGTCCGTCCCGGCGCTTTCCCCGACGCGTAGTACCCGCCCGCCACGAGGACGCGGCCATCCCGCAGAACCGCACCCGCGGGATCGGTGCGTGCCTGACCCATGATGCCCGCCCGCGACCAGGACCCCGTCCGCGCGCTGTACGCCCAGGCGCTCGGAGTACGAGACGTATGGTCGTACGTAGTGCGAACCCTCCTCTCCCTGATCCATGCCCCCCGTCACGAGCGCGCGGCCGTCCCGCAGCGGCAGGACGACGAACCGGGCGCGCGGGCTGGCGAGACTCGCCGTCTTCTGCCAGCGGTTCGTCGATGCGTCCCAGACCTCGGCCTCCGTAGCCGAAGGGTCCGTTTGACTCCGGATCGTATCGGTCGTCGCCGACGATGAGGACGCGACCGTCGCCCAGGAGGACAGCCTTCGGAGCGAGGCGCCCGGCGGGGCGAAGTCGCCGGCGAGGAGGTCGCCGGCATTCACCCAGCGACCCGCCGTCGATGCGGCAAGCGTGATCGCCTCGGGGTCCGCCGGCGCGTCTTCGCCGAGTGTCTGGTCGCCGGCCGGCACGGCCGCGGCCGACCCCCCGCAACCGGCCACAAGAGCGAGGACCGCGAGAGCGGCGAGGAACCGGCGCGCCGGCCTCAGCCTACCCGATCCGATCGGATCTATCCCAATAGCACGTCCACATGGGAGTGCCCCCTTCCCGATACCCCGTGACCGATCAATCGGCCACGATGCGCAGGGCGCTGCGCGCGATCATCTGAACAGTTCCGGCCAGAGCTCGTCGATGGCCCGGCCGACGAGGAACGAAGTCACGTTCGCGGCAAGCGCCACGGCGATGGCCCGGCGGGCCGAGAGGCCCTTGATGGCGGCCCAGTAGAAGAGGGCCTCGGCGGCCGTCGCCCACGTTTCGGAAGCGAGCGTGTAATCAAGCGTCCCCACGAGGAGGAGCTGGGGGATGACGAACCAGACGGCAGGGTGGGTCGCCAGGTTGGCGAAGACGATGAGGATGCCGAGCCGCAGGAGGTCCGGCTCCCGCCGTCGGACGAGGAACACGACGATCGGGGCCTCGATCGCCACGGTCAGGACGAACGCGGCGAACCATCCCGAGACCGGGTACATCGTCAGCGGCCCGTCGCCACCAGCCGCGAGGTAGGCAGGAGGTACGGTGCGACCCCCACGTCCGACGGGGATCCGACGAGGAGGACGAAGGCATCGATGTCGATCCGGGGCCGGCCCCGGGTGCCTTCAGCCCTGATCTCAATCGTATGCCTTCCGGACCCCGCCCAGTTGAAGGCCGTCACTGCGCGGCGCGGGCCCGCCCACCAGCGCAGATCGACCGGCTGGCCGCACTGGCCATCGACGCAGACGGTCGCCCTGCCGGACTTCCGATCCGACCATGCCACCCACGCCACACCGTTCCCGAAGAAAGTGAGCGTCGCGGTCGCCCCAGGCTGCGTCGTGAAGCGTGTCTTGCCACCCAGGGAGTCCCGTTTGATGGCCGTGCCCCAGGTTCCCACGTACCGGACGGAGCGGCTCGACGCCAGCGGGATCTTCACTTCCTGAGCGCTCTCGACCCAGCGGCCGACGTTCCCGGCCAAGTCGACGGCTCTGGCGCGGAGGCGGGAATGCCCTGTTTCCAGGTACGTCCGGAAGGACCCCGGGGCAGGCGACAGGACCGCCAACGGCCGGAAGGGTCCGCCGCCGAGGCTCTTCTCGATCTCGAACTGCACGATCCCGGAGGAGACGTCGTCGCCCGGCGGAAGAAACACCGAGACCCGTGCCGCCGTCGGGCGCTCTGTACCCCAGGACTCGAGCCTCACCTGGGGCGGCGCGGTGGCAGGGGGCGCGCGGTCGATCCAGATCGCCAGCGTCCGCACCGGCTCCGCCCGTCCGATCCTGTCCACGGCGAAGAAACGGAGCATCGTCGCGCCGTCGTTCGCGATCGTTACAGTCGCGGTCGAGCCTATGACGGAGGTGGCCTGGACTGGCTGTGCCCCGGTCGTCCAGAACGTGAGCCGGGCAATGCCGGCGCCGTCGCTTGGGGCAGCGGTCAGGACAACGGTTGTCACCTTGTTCCGCCAGCCGGAGGCGTTCGGGGCGGGCGCCACCGCCGCGCTCGTGACCGGCAGCCCGTCCGGGATAGTCGGAGGGACAGCCGGCCGGAAACGCTCGGCCGTGGCCGATGCGCCCGTGATCCCGGTCTGCCATCCGCCGGCGACGAGCACGGTCCCGTCGTCCATGAGCGTGGCCGTGTGCCTGCTGCGTCCCATCCGCATCGGCGGTGCGTCTGTCCACGCGGCGGTTGCCGGGTCGTACAGCTCGGCAGACGCCAGGGACGCGCCCGGTGTGCAATGGATGTCGCAGCACCCGCCGCAGCCGCCGGCCACCAGGACCTCTCCCGAGGCGAGCAGCGTGGCGGTGTGGGAGGACCGGGGCGTGGCCATCTCACCGGTCGGGTTCCAAGCATTGATAACGGGATCGTAGATCTCGGCCGACGCGACGGGTCCACCTTGTCCCACGCCCCCGGTGACCAGCACCTTGCCCGACGGCAGCAAAGTCGCCGCGTGGTAGCTGCGCGGCACCCCCATGCTGGCTGCCGCGCTCCATCGTGCCGGTGCGCTGGATCGTAGAGCTCCGCCGACGCGGGGCCGTGGGAACTGAGCCATCCGCCGGTCACGAGGACCCTGCCGTCGGCGAGCAGCGACCGCGCGGTGGCCGGCCCGTTTGTCAACCATGCTCCCGGTGGCCGTCCACCTCCCGCTCTGGGGATCGAAGATCTCGGCGCTTGCGGCGCCCGAGGCCACGTTACGCCCGCCGGCCACGAGAACCCGCCCATCGCGGAGGAGCACGGCAACGTGGTCGTAGCGGGGGGTACGCATGCTGCCGGTTGCGGTCCAAGTGCGCGTGACCGGGTCGCACAGCTCGGTTGAGGTGATGGCGTCGTCTCCTCGGTCCGTCCTGCTCAGCCCGCCGGCCACGAGAACGCGACCGTCGGGAAGCAGGGTCGCCGTATGCCTGCGGCGCACAGCGACCATCGGGCGGGTTGGCGCCCACGTGGCTCTCGTCGGGTCGAACACTTCCGCGACCGCCGGGACGGTGGCCGCGTCGGCCATGCCGCCTGCGACAAGGACCGTCCCGTCGCGGAGCAGGGTCGCCGTGTGCTCCGCCCGAGCCACACCCATGTCCGCGACCGATTGCCACGTTCCGGCGCTGCGCGCCTCGACCGACCATACGGCCGGAGGCGATCCACCGACCGTCGCGAGCAGCAACACCAGGCTTGCCAGCGACGCGAGCAGGCGTCGGGCCGATGTGTGGCGCCTCGGGGATCGCTGCGTCGTCTGTAACGTCATCGCACCGTGACTCCTGACGGCGGGGTCAGGGCCATCCGTTCGGCGGCGAAGGCAGGTTGGAGGATCGCCGGCTCCCACGTGAAGGTGCCGCGGCTGACCACGCGGGCCAGGTAGCCGGGCGGGTACGCGTCGCCCGGCGATACGCACCACTCGACCCGCTGCCCCTGGACCTGGTACGGCCAGGCGACTCGCACGACTTCGCCGTATCCGTCCTCTTCGGTCTCCGCGATCCAGTAGCGCCAGTCGGAGGCGGGAAGCGGGACGAGGCCGGACGGGACGGTCTCCGTGAGCCGGTAGCAGCCGGCAGGGGTGGCACGCGGGAAGGTCAACCCGAACGTCACGCGCACGACCGCGCCGGCCTCGAGCGCCCCGCTCTGTGGGACAGTGCGGACCACCCCCAGCTCGGGGTCGATGGGCGCCGTCGCCGGGTTGAACGGCGCCTGCCAGGAGGTCGTCACGGAGACCTGACCGGTCAGCGTTTCGGCAGAGAGGATCTCACGCTGCGCGGGCGTCAGGGTGAGCGAGAACGTCTCGCCGGCGCCAAGGTTCACGACCCGGCGATCCGCGCCCACGACGTACGCCAGGCTCGCCCGCGCTGCGGGAGCCCGGGCGATCGCCCGGTCGACGTAGGAGAGCTGCTGGAGGCTGAGCAGCGTCTCGCCGCTCGGGTTCGCTTCGACGTACCGCTCGGCCGCGTCGGCGATCGGGTCGCCGAGCCCCGCCCCGAGCATGGCGAGAAGCGCCGTCGCCTCGGAGATGTCCGAGGGACGCTGTGACACGCGCAGGCGGACCTGGCTGCCGTAGCGCTCGCCGTACCGCCCCAGCAGGTCTCGCTCGATCGAGAGAGCGGTCGCGTCGTCGCCCAGGGCCTGGAGGCCCAGCGCGATGTAGAGGCGGGTGGTCGGAGAGGCACCGGTCGCCGCGGCGGCGACCTGGAGCTGCCGGAGCACGGGTTCGCCGAGGGCGGCCAGACCCGTGAGGGCCAGCGCCCGGCGTTCCGGGGTCGATTCCTTGCTGTCGAAGACGCCCGCAAAGAAGGAAACCAGGTCAGACGCTTCGAGAAGGGCGTCCGGGGCGGCGAGGGCGGCGCGGACGGACAGGTCGAGGTCGCCGCTCGCGTAGGGCAGCAGCGCGAGCCCGTCCGGCACCTCGGTTTCGTTTTCGTCGTCGGATGTCGCACGGCTCTTGAGATAGCGCTGCACATCGAAGCTCGCAGGCGGCGCCTCCATCGCGACGTCCGGGAAGTACTTCGCCAGCAGCCCCCGCGCCCCGGCGGCGGCGAGCGCCTGGTCGAGACGAGGCCCGTCGCCCCAGGCGAGGTCCTGGAGGGTGCCGAGGAAGCGGCCGCGGCCGGCATCCGCAAAGACGTACGTCGTGAACCCCGGGCCACCCCGAGGGGCGAACCCAGCACCGAGCGTCTCGGTGGAGCTTTCGTTCCGGAGCAGGCGGGACGGTACGACCTCGAACGTGCGCGCCATGCGGTCGCTGAGCGACCCGGCCCGCGCCTCGACGAGGATCTTGTGCGTTCCTTCGCGGAGAGCCGGCAGCGCGATCTGGACCTCGCTGAAAGCGGTCCCCGTCACTGTGCGCGCCGCCATGCCCAGGGTGTCGGAGCTGACCGTGAACGTCACCGCGCTACCGCTGTCGAGCCCGCTCCCATAGGCGCGAAGCCGGATGAGCGGCCGGTCCGTCACGAGGTACTCCGGCGCCGTCCTCACATCGACGAAGAAGGGGAGCCCCACCGGGATCGCGGTCCAGGTCGAGCCGGCCTCCAGGGCATCTGTCAGCGCGTCCGCGCTCACGTGCCAGGACGTGAGATCGTCCGAGAGGTCGAACCTCACCAGGGCGTGCCCGGTGGCGTCGGTGGTCACCTGCCGGAACAGCACGACGTCGCGGAAATCGTCACGCAGGCTGCCGCCGGGTGGCCCCCCGTCGCCTCCGGCGGTCCAGCATCCGGCCGGGGTGTAGACCGGCAACTGGTGCGAAGCGTAGGTCCACAAGGCGCCCGAGCCGATCTCGCGTGTAGAGGTCGGCCAGGGGATCATGCTCGGAAGCCGCTTCGATGTCGAACAGCTTCTGGTCCACGGCAGCCAGGGTGACGGTCGCGACGACGGGCGCCCCATCGTCGGTGCGGGAGGTGGCCACGTCGAGGCTGACCGCATCGCCGGGCCGGTAGCGCTGCGCGTTCGGGGTGAGGGTCACCGTGAGCCGACGCTGGTCCGTCTTGAAGGAAGCGGTGAACCCCTGGGGCACGGCCTGGTAGGTCGTACCCGTGAAGCGCACGGCAGTAATGACCAGGTTCGGCGGCGCGTCCCTGTCGAAGGCGATCGCAAAGTGAGAGGACGCCTGGACGCTGGCCGATCGTAGCCCTCGCTGCTCCGTCAGGAAGAGATACGCATTCGAGCCGCCGGAGGGCAGCGTCCCGACCCCGTCGCGCATGACGACCCGGACGGTCTCGCCGACACCGTACCGGCGGCAGAGCCAGCACTCACCCTCGTCTGGGGAAGGCGTGGTTGCCCCGGTCGGGTCGATCTCGACATAGGGCTTGCCGTGTTCGGGCCTGTCGGGCGCCGGTGGCGGCCCTTCGACCCACGGCTCGATCGTCGTCGTCCGTCCCATGCTGTCGGAAGCCGAGATCGTGACGGTGTAGTCGCCCTGGGGGTCGGGAACGGTCAGACCGAGCGAGTACGCACCATCTGCGCCCGTCGCCAGCTTCCGGGTGGCGATGACGATGTCCTTCCTGCTGTAGTCGTAGAGCTGGACCACCTTCTTGGCAATGAAGTCGTAGGTCTGACCCGCGGACTTGCGCACCCAGACGAGCCTGACGACCTTCACGGTCACCGGCAGGCCACCCGCAGCTGTGCCACGTGCGTCGGCTGATCCTCCGCCCCAGGGGTCCGCCTTGAAGGTCCGCTCGGCCTTGTCCAGGTCGACGTTATAGGCCTTGCCGCCCACGCTCAGGCGACGACCCGTCAGGACGGCCTCGCCGTCGAGGAGCACGCTGCTCGCGAGGACGACCACGCCTGTCGCCGCCCAAATCCCGTCTTCCTCGCCGCGTGCGGGGTACGTTCTGAACGTCTGCTCGCACGTCTGCCGGCCTTCCAGGCCCCCGCTGGCCACATACGTGGCGGTGGCACGGCCGGTCGCATCGGACGTGAGCGTGGTCTTCGTTCCTGCGTACGAGCACGGCTGGTCGGCGAGGCCGACCTCGAGGGCGGGCACGGGCGTCCCGTCGTAGAAGGTCGCCGCCGCGGTCACCTTGACCGTGTTCCTCGCGACGTAGACATGACGGTCGGTTTCGATCGAGAGCCGGAAGGCCGGCTTGCGGATGATGTCGACGCCGATCCACGAGGCGCTGAGTTGCACGGAGCCGCTCCAGAGCTGGAGCTCGTACCAACCGAGCGGCAAGCTCGCCAGCGGGGACCTGGATGGTGAACGTGCCGTCGGGACCCGCAGCAGGCCGGAGTTCGGAAACCGGGGGCGCGGACGGGAAGTCGCTCGCGACCAGCCGGACGGACAGGTCCGCCGGGACCCGACCCGTGTCGCGCTCGCGCACGAGCCCCCAGGCGTTGATCGTGTCGGTCTGCCGGTAGACGGTCCGGTCGGTGTAGAAGAGCGACCAGAAGCGCTCCCTTTCATCCCTGCCTTCGGAGTAGCGGCCGTGTAGTAGTAGTCGCCGGACAGCGTCCTGGCTGTTCCCCATCGATTTGGTGATGAAGGCTGCCCGGCCGTCGGAGGCTCGCACGACAAGGACCGGCTCCCCCTTCTCCAGGGCGGCCGGTGTGTCGACCACGAGCAGACCCTGCGCGTTGGTACGCCCCAGGATGCCCGCGCCCTTCAGCTCGACTGCTGCAGCCGCCAGCGGCTTGCGCGAGGCGAGGTCGTGCACCCAGAAGACGCTGCGGGTCGACGTCACCTCGACGTAGGTGGCGACGTCGGTCACCTGCAGGAAGGCCTGCGCCTTCTCGCTCTTGTAGGTCAGCTCGACGAGGTACCAGCCGGCTGGAAGGTTTGTCGGGAGACGGAACCAGCGCCGGCCATCCCTTTCCCATTGATCCTTCCCCTGGCCCATCTGCGACAGCCGGGCGGAGAACCCGGCGACGCGCTGGAGTGAGGAGGTCGGGACAAGCGCCCGGGGTCTCGACCACCTGGTCCAGTCCGGGGCGTTCTCGAGGGTCGTTTCGATCCTCCGAAGGGCGGCAAGCGAGGCATCGAGGCTTGCGAAGCGGTACACGACAGCCGGCACCGTGCGCGGCGCGTTCCATTCGACCCAGCTGCAGCCGCTCCACGGCGGACCGACCGTCATGACGGCACGTTCCCCGGTCGCCGACTCGAACAGGCGCGCCGTGAACTGGAGCGGGGGTTTCGCGCTCCCCTTCTGACGCGCTGCGGGCGCGGGTCTCGAAGGCGAGAATGACGCTCTTCTCGAGGACCTGGTCCGAGCCGTCGAGCGGGAGCCCCTTGCGGATGGTGACCGTGTAGACGGTCTTCTCGGCCAGCTTCTTCGGCAGGAAGACGAGCACGCGGCCGTGCTGCTCGAAGCGCCCGCGGACCTTGAGGGCTGATCGTGAAGTAGGAGGCGGCCTTGCTGGTGCCGTCCTGGTCGAAGGTGATCTCGATCCCGGTGTCGAGCGGGACGCCGGTGGCCCTGTCTGACGGGAGCGTTCCGACTACGTGGAGCGGCTGCCTCACCTGGAAGGCCCACGAGCCCTCGAGGGCGCCGTCCTGCGCTCGGAGCGTGAAGCGGTAGAGCCGGCCCTTCGTGAGCGAGGACGCGGGATGGACCACGGCGGTCGCGATGCCCGGGTCGACCCGCAGCTCGACCGCCGGCTCCACGGTGAGCCGCGCCGCCATGGCGTCGGCGCGCTCGGCGGTCAAGCTTCTCAGGGTGAATGCCGTGTCGGTAGCGATGCCCGCCCGATCGGCGCTCGCGGCGACGAGGTCGGCGACCTGGACGAGCGGCTCGACCCGCACCGGTGCCCAGCTTGGGGCAGGTGATGGCGAGACGCTGAGAGAGGGAGAGGGACTGGGCGGGTAGGCGGAAGCGCCGGCCGACGATGCGGGCGCGACCGTTCCAGGCGAAGCGGCCTGCAACGCCGCTGACCCGTGGTCTGTCTCGGCCGGCCCGGTCGTGGAGCCCGCCGGCCCGCACGAGGCAACCACGAGGGCGACACCCAGCGCCACGACGATGAACGGGAACCCGATCCCCGATGGCCAGCGGCCCATCTGCCTGCCCTCTACCGAGGCGGGTCGGGTTCGCCAGTGGCTCGGCGCGGTCCCGGCGGCCAGGGCGTGGGCCGCGCGTCGGTGCCTCCCGTAGGCGGCCGGTATACGCTCGATTGCCGGGCAGGTCAAGAGGCTGCGCCCGGCATGGCGGCGCCCTCAGCTCTCCGCCGAGGGATCCATCACCCGGCCGAGGAAGAGGACCGTGCCGGTCGCGATGTCGCGGAGGGCGAAGAGGAACGGCCGGTCTACCTTGAACACGGTCCATTCCGGGGCACCGCCGCCGGTTGCCATCACGACGGCCGTGGCGGCGGCCGCCTCCGTGCCCTTCTCGTCGACGTCGATGTTCGCCTGGTGGATGACCTTCGCGATGTAGAGGGGAAACTCCTCCGATGGCATCCGGATGCCCGAAGAAGTCGGCCCGGTCCCGGTCGAAGGCGAGCGGCATGCCCATCGCCGGAAGCAGCGTTCCGAGGTCGGCTTCCGTCTCGATGCCGAACCGCGGGAAGGTGAGCTCCACGTCGGTCCCCTCGAGCGCCGCGACCACCTGGCCGAACAGCTTCGGCGTGAGCTTCGCCTCGAACGCCGCGAGGTCGTCGGGAACGATGACCGTCATCGCGAGGGAATCGCCCAGGTAGGGCAGCTCGACGGCGCGCCAGCCGCTCCCCTTCGCATAGGGGAGGTACGGAATGCCGCCGGTCTCGGACTTGAGGTACATCATGGGGACCTTGACCCGGCTGCCGTCCGCCCGTGTGAACGTGCCGGGCTTCGTGTCCTCCGGGTCGAACGGGAGCCTCCAGGGTGCCTTCAGGTAGATCGTGTTGACGAGCACCAGGCGGGTCAGGGTGTCCACGTCCTGGGGCTTCAGGAGCTCCGGAATGCGCCCCTCGGTCTGCTTCTCCACCCAGCCGTCGATGAGCAGACGTGCGGCTTCCGGATCGATCTTGTAGTCCACCAGGCGGAGCCCCGCTCCGAAACGGGACGCGAGCGCCTCGAGGAACGCGGGGACGAGCTCGATCCCGCGCTGGGCGAACGCCGCGTTCGTCGTCCTGAGCGTCACGCTGTGGCGCTGGCCGGTCGAGTCTGGGAAGGTTCCGCTGACCCTGGCGAGCGCCTGGTCGAGCGAGCTGATCCAGGCGGCGTGTTCATCCGACCCCACCGCCTTGAGAACCTCGTCCATCTGGGCGGCCGTCTCGCCCCGCGCTCCGGCGCGGGCCATGGCCAGCGCGACTGCGATGCTTGCCGGCGAGATCACGAGGTTCTTGCCGCGTGCCGCCGCCTGCCGCGTCATCTGTCCGTAGAGGTCGAGCCCGAAGGCGTTGACCGCGGCAGCCGCTGCCTCCTCGTCTTCCGGGGTGCCCACTGGTGCGGGGCACGTCGGCGACGACGAACTCGATGCCCGCGGCACCCGGCGAGGCCGTCGGTGCTGCTGTCGGGGCCACGGGCGTGCTGGTCGGCGCGGTTGTGGGAGCCGTGGTCGGTGGCGGTGTCGGCGCTGGCGTGGGCGTCGGCGGGAGGCTCGGTACGCTCGTGGGGGCCGGGCTGGGCGCGACGGTGACCGTCGGGACTGGCGAGACCGCACCTCCGCAGGCCGTCGAGACCGCGAGGCTGAGCGAGGCCACCAGGAGGAAGACGGAGCGGGCTCGCGACGAGCGGAGCATCAGGTGCCCCGTATACCACAGCTGCAGATCGCGTCAAGGGAAGCTTGCGGGCGTGTCGACGCTTGCGGGCGACAACCAGGCTTCTCGCGCTCCTCAGCCCTCCAGCGGGACGATGAGCGCGGGTCCCTGGTTGCGGACGCTGTTGACGAGGGGCGCGATGGGGTACGCGAAGAGCCACTCCGACGGGCAGGGGACGAGAAGCCCCTGCAGTTCGGCCGGGTCCTCCAGCGCCGGGTCCAGCCAGCGATCCCAGGCCCCCGGGGGCAGCACCACCGGCATGCGGTTGTGCAGCGCCGCCATCAGGTCGTTCGGGGTCGTGGTCACGATGGTGAAGGTGCGAAGCGGCTCCGGCCGGTCCGGAAGCGCCGGGTCGCGCCACGGAGACCACAGCCCGGCGAACGCCAGCGGCGTCCCGTCGGCCGGGCGGATGGCGTAGGGCTGCCGTCTACCCGGAAGGCGCTGCCATTCGTAGAACCCATCGGCCGGGACCAGGCAGCGGCGGCGCCGGAAGCTCGCCCGGAAGGCGGGGGTTGCTGCCACGGTCTCGGCCCGCGCGTTGATGAGCCGCGAGCCGATGCGCGCGTCCTTTGCCCAGGAAGGAATCGAGCCCCCAGCGGAAGGCGGTCAGGACCCGGCCGCCCTCGTCGGGGTCGATGAGCACGACCGATGCCCGCTGCGTCGGCGCGACGTTGAACCGCCCGCCCGGATCATCGGCCCGCAGCTCGGCGGCAAACAGCGCCGCCAGCTCGGCGTTGGGTCGCTCCTGGGTGAACCGCCCGCACATCAGGCCCGATCAGCCCGCTGCTCGTGGGCTGCGCGGAGCGCCCGGGGGTTCCTCTGGGCGGCCACCAACAGGGTGAGTAGCGAGCGAGCCGCGCCGGGCATACCGGTTAGCTGGTCGGTGACCACCAACAGGATGAGTGCTACGCGGGCTTGCGCGGCGGTACGTGGTTGGTGTCTGGCCCATGCGGCGCAGGACTGACCCGCGGCGAGCGTGAGCCCGCACGGTTCGACCCCGCGTTCCATGCGCTGACCGGTCGCCGAGGCCGCACGTCCGCCTGCGACTCGCCTACCACTCATGGGGCTGGTGCGCGCCGACATGCGGCCAGACGCACGCGGCACGCTCCCCGAGGCTGCCGCCACACGACCGCCGGCGGCTCGCTCGACTCAACCGGCCTCGGCCGCCTGGCGGATCGCCGACTCGACCAGGTCGGCGTCCGCGTCGGACAGTTCGTGGACGTTGCCCTGGAAGGCGAGCGTCCAGTTCTCCGCGGGCCAGCGCTGCGTGTACGTCATCTCCCGCGCCAGCGGCTCGGCCGGGACGTACCGCTCGGGGGTCAGAGCGACCACCGGCTCGGTCGGGAAGCGCCAGGGGTAGTCCTCGGCGGGCTTGCCCTCGGACGTCCAGACGAGGTCGTGCGACTCGAAGGGTGCGCCGGTCACGCGGCAGACGCCGCCGAAGGCCTTGACGCCGGTGACGTAGAAGAGGACGCGATCGCCCGGTTCGACGCGCTCCCACTTGCGGCGGTGCCGGCTCTTCATGGCGGCCGCGGTGAAGCCGAGCGCGCGGCTCTTCTCGAAGTTGGCGGCAGAGCTGACGAGCAGCCAGTTGGTCACAGTCGCCTCCATTTCCGGTCATCGCGGGTCATGAGCCGGTCGGCCTCCGCGGGGCCCCAGGATCCGGCGCGGTAGGTTGGACATCCGGGCCCGCCGGCCGCGTCGCCGACCGCCCACGCGTCGTCGATCGGGCCCACGATCCCCCACGCCGTCTCCACCTCGTCCGCCCGCGTGAAGAGCGAGGCATCGCCCAGGAGCGCATCGAGGAGGAGCGTCTCGTAGGCCTCCGGGGCGTCGGCCTCGAAAGACGACCCGTAGGCGAAGTCCATGTCCACCGACTGGACGTCGAAGCCGAGCCCCGGCACCTTCGCCTCGAATCGAAGCATGATCCCCTCGCCCGGTTGGATGCGCATGACGAGGAGGTTCGCCTCGGGGTTCGAGTGCATGCTCCGGAAGAGCGAGAGCGGCGGGCACTTGAACTGCACGGCGATCTCGGTGACCCGCTCGGGAAGCCGCTTGCCGGTCCGGATGTAGAAGGGCACGTCCGCCCAGCGCCAGTTCTGGACGGCGAGTTTGAGGGCGACGAACGTCTCGGTGGTGGAATCGGGCGCCACGCCGTCCTCGTCCCGATAGCCTGGAACGTCGACGCCGTCCACGCGCCCGGGCCCGTACTGGCCGCGCACGACATCGCGGGCGAGCCGCTCCTCGGTCCAGTCGTCCTCCACCGCCTTCAGGATCCGGAGCTTCTCGTTCCGCAGGTCCTCGGCGTCGAAGGCGATCGGCGGTTCCATGGCTATCAGGCCCAGGAGCTGCATCGCATGGTTCTGCACGATGTCCCGCAAGGCCCCCGCCTCCTCGTAGAAGGCGCCACGCGTGCCCACGCCGATCGATTCGGCCACCGTGATCTGCACGTGGTCCACGTAGCGGCGGTTCCACACCGGCTCGAAGATCCCGTTCCCGAAGCGGAAGACGAGGACGTTGCGGACCGTCTCCTTGCCCAGGTAGTGGTCGATGCGATAGCACTGCGACTCGCGGAAGACGCGGCCGACCTCGCGGTTGAGGCGCCGCGCCGAGGCGAGGTCACGGCCGAACGGCTTCTCCAGGATGACCCGCGACCAGCCGCGCCCGCGGCCCTCGACGTCGAGGCCGGCCTTGCCAAGGTTCTCGACGATGGGGGTGAAGGCCGCCGGCGGGGTGGCCAGGTACATGAGCCGGTTGCCGTGCGTGCCGCGCCGCTGGCCGATGGAGTCGAGCCGCCTCCCGAGCGCCCCGAAGGCAGCCGGGTCGTCGAAGTCGCCCCGCTGGTAGAAGATGCCGCGCGCCATGTCGTCCCAGATCGCCGCGTCGATGGGTACGCGCGAATGCTCGGCGATCGCGCGTCGCGCCTCCCCGCGGAAGGTCGCGTCCGTGTACGGCCGGCGGGCGAAGCCGACGATGGCGGTCTCGGCCGGGAGGAGCCCGGCCCGGCGCAGGTTGTACAGCGCGGGCAGTACCTTGCGGTGCGCCAGGTCGCCGGTCGCCCCGAAGATGACGATAGTGGCGGGCTCCGGGAGACGGGACGCGGTCACGAGGGGTTTCCCGGCGTCAGCCTGCACCGCCGAGGGCGGAACCGTCGACGGCGGCGTTTCCGCGGGTGCCTCCGCTCGCCATGTCGAGCGCGGCCTGGAGGGCGACCCGCAGCGCGGCCAGCCCCGCGTCCGGATCGTCCGAGAGGTGGACCCGCAGCACGGGCAGTCCGTGCGCCTCGAGCGAGGCGAGGTCCCCCTCCGCCTGGGCCTCGATGAGCGTCCCGAAGGCGTAGCCCGCCCCGTGGATCTCGAGGTCCTGCGGGTGACCTGCGACGAGCTGGAGGAACCAGCCTGACGGCCTGCCGCCCTTGTGCAGCTGCCCGGTCGAGTGGAGGAAGCGCGGGCCGTAGCCCGCCGTCGCGGGCCTCCCGGTTCGATCCCGCAAGAGCGCGCGGATGTCGGCGAGTGCATCGTCGCGCTCGGGTGTGGACGCGACGTATGCCTGGAGCGCGGTGTACCCGGTCGGCGGGATCCGGTCGAGGTGGCGGCGAAGCTCACCGGCAACCGTGCGGTCGGCGTCCGGGCCAGATGTGTAGGCGCTCGCGCCTGCCGTCTGGCGATCTCCGACAACGGCAAGTGGCCCTGCGGCCGCAAGGACCCGGCGGGTGGGCAGCGCATGCCGCCGGCGGTGCTCGTCGAGCGCCTCCTCCGTGTTGCGCTTCGACTCGGCCACGTTCGGCTCGTCGAAGGGGTTGATCCCGAGAACCACGCCCGCGATCGCCGTGGCGAACTCCCAGCGGAAGAACTCGGCGCCGATTGCCTCCGGGACGGGGACGTCCAGGTCGATGATCGGGTGGCCGAGGCCCTCCAACTCGTCGGCGAGACGGTCGCTCTCCGCTCGCCACGCCGAGGAGTCGGCTGCGATCTCGTCGTCGGGTGCGGCTCCGTCGCCCCCGGCCGCCCTCGCCCCCAACCAGGAACCGGACGAAGACGCGGTCGTTGCCGTACCGGTCGGCCGCGCCGAACGGCTCTCGATCGACCGGCACGATGCCGGTGCCTTCCTTGCCCGTGCTCTCGGCGATGAGCTGCTCGATCCATGCCCCGAGCGTCTCGATCGACGGGTCCGCCCAGATGGTCAGCTTGTCGCGCCCCGCGCGAGCGAGTGCCCCGAGTGTGAGCCCGAGGACCAGCCCCGGGTTCTCAAGGCCGTCCTCGCGGCAGCGCTGGGCGGTGCTGACGCCGCGGGCGAGGATCTCGGCAAGATCGAGCTCGAGCAGGGCCGCCGGCACCAGCCCCACGTAGGTGAGCGCGCTGAACCGCCCGCCCACGTCGGGCGGGTTGAGGAAGAGACTCCGGAAGTCGTCGGAGTGTGGGATGGCCTCCAGGCCCTTGCCCGCGTCGGTGATGGCCGCAAAGTGCTCCTCGACGGGGCCGCCGCCCCGGTGGTGGACGACGTCCCAGAAGAAGGCGAGGAAGCTGAGTGTCTCGGTGGTCGAGCCCGACTTGGTGGAGACGATGTAGAGCGTCCTCGCCGGGTCGCAGGCGTCGCGGACGCGGGCGACCGCGACCGGGTCGGTCGAGTCGAGGACGAAGAACTCCATGCCGCTCTCTGCGGTGCCGAACGCATCGAGCAGCACCTGCGGAGCCAGCGAGCTCCCGCCCATGCCGAGGAGCACGGCGGCCTCGAAGCCCTCGGCGCGCAGGCCGGCGGCGAACGCCGCCAGCTCTTCCGGGTGATCGAGGAACTCCTCGGGCACGCGGAGCCAGCCCAGGCGGGCGCTGATGCGAGCCTGCACCTCCGGGTCGCTCGACCAGAGGGAGGCATCCTTCTGCCAGCACCGTTCGACCCAACGTTCGGCCGCGGCCCGCTCGAGCGCCGACCCCACGCTTGCGGCGAGATCGTCGGGGAGCCGGTACCCCGCGGGGAGCCCTGCGGTCATCGCTGTTCCTCCAGGTGCGGGTCGTTCGCCACGACGCCAAGAATGGTGCCCTCAAGGACGCCGCTTGCCACCTCGACCACCCGGCCGCCGGTGAAGCCGAACGCCTCCATGACCTCCGGTCCGGGTGCCGACAGGCCGAACGTGTCGACGGCCATGATCGCGCCACCGGGGCCGACCCAGCGCTCCCAGCCGAGGGAGACGCCGGCCTCGATGCTCACTCGGTTTGTGACCGCCGGCGGCAGGACGGCGTCGCGCTCCTGGGCCGGCAGCGCGGCGAACCGTTCCCAGCAGGGGAGGGACACGACGCGCGTCCGGGTTCCTCCGGCCTGGAGGGCGGCGCGCGCAGCGACGGCGAGCTGGAGTTCCGAGCCGGTGGCGATGAGGATGACCTCCGGGCCGGCGGGGGAGCCGTCCGGGCCCACGGCATCGGCCAGGACGTATCCGCCCCGGCGCACGCCCTCGAGCGCCGCCTCCGGGCTCTCCTGGACCACCGGCAGCTTCTGGCGGCTCAGGATGAGCGCTGTGGGGCCGTCCCGCCGCTCGATCGCCACACGCCAGGCGGCCACCGCCTCGTTCGGGTCGCCCGGCCGGATGACGTGGAGGTTCGGCACCGCGCGGAGTGCAGCCACGTGTTCAACGGGCTCGTGGGTGGGCCCGTCCTCGCCCACGCCGACCGAGTCGTGCGTCCACACGTACACCACCCCCAGCCGGGAGAGCGCCGCCAGCCGCACCGCTCCGCGCATGTAGTCGCTGAAGACCAGGAACGTGCCCGCGAACGGGATGAAGCCGCCGTGGTAGGCAAGACCGTTCGCGATCGCCCCCATGGCGTGCTCGCGGACGCCGTACCGGATGTTCCGGCCGGGTGCCTCGGCCGTGAAGAGGGCCGCCTCCTTGATGTCCGTGAGGTTGCTCTCGGAGAGGTCGGCGGCACCGCCGATGAGCTCGGGGAGGGCCGCGGCCGCCGCCTGGATGGCCGCCTGCGACGCCTGGCGCGTCGCGACGCCTTCTCCGAACGCGTACGCGGGCAGGCCCGTCGCCCAGCCCTCCGGCAGGCGGCCGGCGAGGCGTCGCTCCACCTCGGCAGCCTCGGCCGGGAACGTGGCCCGGTAGGCGGCCATCCGCGCCTCCCATGCCGCGGCCAGCTCCGCGCCCCGCACCGCGATCGACCCGAAGTGCGCGCGCACCTCGTCGGGGACGTAGAACTCGCGGTCGGGGTCCCAGCCGTACGCGATCTTTGTCAGGCGCACCTCGTCCGCCCCGAGCGGCGCACCGTGCGCCTTCGAGCTTCCCTGCTTGTTCGGCGAGCCGTAGGCGATCGTCGTCCGGACGGCGATGAGGCTCGGGCGGTCGTCCGCGCACGCCGCCTCGATGGCCGCCTCGATCGCTTCGAGGTCGTTCCCGTCCTCGACGCGGCTGCGTGCTCCAGCCGTACGCGGCGAACCGGGCCAGGACGTCCTCGTCCCAGGCCATCGACGTGGGTCCGTCGAGCTGGATGCGGTTGTCGTCCCAGAGGCAGACGAGCTTGCCCAGGCGCAGGTGCCCGGCCAGGCTCGCCGCCTCGGCCGAGATGCCCTCCTGGAGGTCGCCGTCCGAGCAGAGGACGAACGTCCGGTGGTCGATGATCTCGTGGCCGGGGCGGTTGAACTCGGCCGCGAGGCGCCGCTCGGCGATGGCCATCCCGACGGCACTCGAGATTCCCTGGCCAAGGGGTCCGGTGGTCGCCTCGATTCCCGGGGCGGCGCCGTACTCCGGGTGTCCCGGCGTCCGCGACCCGAGCTGGCGGAAGCGCTTCAGCTCGTCGAGCGGGAGGTCGTAGCCGCCCAGGTGGAGGAGCGAGTAGAGGAGCGCGGAGGCGTGCCCGGCCGACAGGACGAACCGGTCGCGATCCGGCCAGCCGGGGACGGCCGGAGCATGCCTGAGGAACCGGGACCAAAGGACATACGCCATCGGCGCCGCACCCATCGGTGCGCCGGGGTGGCCGCTGTTCGCGGCCTGCACCGCGTCGATCGAGAGGGTGCGGATTGTGGCTACCGCGAGCCGGTCGAGCTCCGGGCGTGACCGTGGGCATCGGGCGAGGATCCTCGGGCTGACGTGTGGCCGCATGGGCCGGCGTGGTGGACGGCCCTACTATAGCCCCGCCCCGCTGCGGCCTGACCTCACGCCCGCGGGTTCGGCGACCTGCACCGGGCGGGGTCGGAAGCCGCCGTCGCTGATGTAGCTGGCCAGCTAGTCGACATCAGACGTAGGTGACATCAGGCGTCGGTGACATCGGATGTCGATAAGGGCGATCCCGTGCGCTACGCTTCGTGCCGCGATGGCATTAGTGAACCGGCTAGATAAGCTGCAGGCGCCTCGCGATGCATGATCCCGACCTCGAAGCGGGTCGGGCCGGCGCCGCCCCAGGCCGCGTGTTTGCCAAGGATGGTCGATCTGCCCGGCGAGGCCGTGTTGTCCGCGAGCGGATCGACCCGCGGCTGACAGCGGCGCTCTTCGCCAACTACCGAACGCCGATTGACGCGGTGCTCGAGCTCGTGGACAACGCCGTCGACTCCCGCGTCGCGGGGCACCCGCTCGAGGTCGACCTCGCCGTCCGGCCCGGGCACGCTCGTGCTCACCGCTGTCGGTGGAGAGGGGATGGGACCGCGGGACCTGGAGCGGGAGTACCTGCGCTGGGGCGGGTCGCGGAAGCGTGTGGGCGACCGCATCGGGCGATACGGCCAGGGTGGGAAGGCCGCCATCGGCCACCTGGGCGACGGTTTGTCATCGTCGCCGGCGCCGGCCGGGGATGGCACGCCTACGCGTTCTCCGACGACGCGTACCGGGATCGAAGCCGCTTGCGCACCTACGAGCTCTCGAGCGCCCCAAGCCGGTCTCCGCGGCGCTGGGTTACGTGCGCATCGAGATCGGCGCGCGTCGACCGGAAGCTCGACGCCCGGAGCTCCGCGCCCGGCTGGCCGAGACGTACCGTCCTCTGCTTGGAGCGGGCGAGCTCGTCCGATGGGTGTCGACCGCGCCCCGGTTGCTACCCCGGCACTGGGAGGTGGTCGAGCGCCACGAGTTCGGTGTGCGGGCGGGCGGTCGCGCTCGTCCGTGGCTGGTTCGGCCTGCTGCCGGACCCTCCACCGCCGGGCAGCGAGCCGGGTATCCGCCTCTACCACCTCGGTCGACTCGTGGGTGCTCCCGAGTGGTTCGGCCATCCGGGGCCGGCGATGCACCCGGCTCTGAACGCCTGGTCGGCGAGGTCGAGCTGCCGCACGTCGCCGGTCACGATGAACAAGAGCGACGTGGACCGGGGGATCGGCCGAGTGGGCCGCGGTCGAGGCTCGCTTGCACCGTCTCCTGGCGCCCGATCGTGCGACGGCTCTCGCGCGAGACGGGCGCGGCGGCGACGCCCCATGCGATGCGGACGGCCGACCAGGTTCGGCGCATCCTTGCCCGCGCCCTGAGGCTGCTCGAGTCGGGGAAGCTGTTCGAGAGCGAGGACGGCACGCGCCGGGTCGCGAGGGGACGGCCAGCTGAGCCTGGACGAAGCTCCGCGGGCCCTCGGACAGCCAGGGTGCGTCCGAGCCGTCGAGGCCGGATGGGGGCGACCCAGGCCGAGCCGGTCCCGCCCCAGGCGCCCCCGCCGGCTCCCCGGCGCTCTCCGCGGCCCGGGCGCTCGGGCGGGCTGTTGGCGAGGTCGTGATCCGCGCGCTCGACCCTCGGATGCGGAGCGCGATGGTCGTCGAGGACGGCGTCCGGCGCGTGGTCATCAACTCCCGGTACCCGCTCTACGAGGTGCGTAAGGGAGATCTCTGGTACCAGCTGGAGACGGCTCTTCGGGAGGTGTGCGTCACCATCCCGGAGGCGACCGTCCCCGAGTTCGAGCGGCAGGGTGAACGAGCTGATGCTCGTGTCGCTGGTCCTTGCCGAGCGCCGGCGTCGTACCCGCCGGGCGCGGCGCCGGACGGAGCGCCGACGCTCCCGCTCTGAGGCGCAGGGCCGACCTGCCCGGGGCGGACCTGCCGGGGCAGACCTGCTCGGGCGGACGTGCCCGCGGTCCCATCCCGCGCGAGCCGCCCAGCTACCCCAGCCGCCTCGCTCTTCGAGGAAGCGCGCCACTGCCTGGAGATCCGGGATGCCGGCCTGTCCGCCGGGGCGGGTCGCTTTCAGGGCCGCCGCCGCGGAGGCGAACCGCAGCCGCTCGCCGAGGGGGAGGCGACGAGCCAGGGACGCCGCGTAGGCCCCGTGGAAGACGTCGCCGCAGCCGGTCGTGTCCACCGTCTCGACCGCGAAGGCAGGTTGGTGCTCGGGGAGACCCCCGGTCTCGTCCGCAGCGTACCAGGCGCCCTCGGCGCCGCAGGTGACCACCGCCGTCCGGCCGGGCCGGTAGAGTGCGGCGGCCGCCCGGCCCGGCTCGGCCTCGCCGCTCAGGCGGGTTGCGAAGGGCCGCGAGAGGACGAGGTGATCGACCAGCTCCACCAGCTCCGGGAGCCGCGGCGAGACGTCCTTCTCGAGATCGGCGACCACGGCACCGCCTCGATCGCGTACCGCCCGGGCCGCACGGATGGCGAGCGCCGGGTAGACATGGTCGACGAGGAGGACGCGCGCGGTCCCCACGGCGTGGTCGGGCACCGACCGGGGCCGCCCCCTCGACCGCCGCTTGTGGCTGTCCCCGCGACCGCTGCTCGCGCTCTGTCCCCCAACGCGGCTTCGTCGGGCTCGCCCGGGAGGTCCAGTACCCGGCTCGCGTCCGAAAAGACGTTGCGGGTATGGCGGTCGGTCCCCACGATGATGATCGACCGGACCGGGCCGGCACCCGGCAGCCTTGTCGCGTACCTGGTCTCGATCCCCTCGGCCGCGAGGTGTTCGAGCACCCAGAGCGAGTCCTCGTCCTCGCCGAGGATCCCGGCGTACGCGCACCGGGCCCCGAGGCGGGCAGCGGCCACGAGCGCCGTTGCCGTGAGCCCGCCCGGATGGCGCTCGCGCCGCGTCACGCGCACCTTCGCGTCGGCCGGGGGGTACGCCTCCACCCAGGCGATGTCGTCCACCGCGGCCACGCCGACGCCCACCACGTCGAACGCGGCCACGGTCGGGCCACCCCGGATAATGCGGCCTCGACGCCGGCGGCCGGGGGAGCAACGGATGCGGGCGAATGCTCCATCGCCGCCCATGGTAGCGACCACGCGGTCAACACCGCCTTGCCCGCACGCTCGGGTGTCGGTACACTCGGTTCGGCTGTCGCTCGCCGCCAGCCTCGCAAGGAGGTCGTATGAAGGCTCTGAAGATCGTCGGGGTGGTTCTCGCCATCATGCTCGCGGCCCTCGTCATCGTCCCGCTGCTCGTGCTGGCCGGCCTGTTCATCTGGCTGAAGCTCACCGAAGAAGCGGACGACGAGGCCCTCGAGCTCGAGCAGGAGATCGCCTGAGATCCAACGCCGGGGGACCGGCGGGGACGCAGGCCGCGTCGTTCGGCGCAACGGGTCAGGCGACACCTGCCATCGTGTGTGTCGCGCTCGCGTGTCGCCGCGCGCCTGACCTCCCCGTTTCCGACTCCCGGGGCTCCGTCCGACCATCGGCACGGGACCGTCGCCTCGCCGAGGCGGCGGTTCTGCTCGTGGTGCCAGCGTCGGCGGTCCGGCCGTGACGCGAGCGCAGGAGGTGCGGCCGTGACGAGAGCGCGGGGGATCTCGCCGTGACGCGAGCGCGGTTGGTGGCGGACGGACCGCGGGAGGCCTGCCGCTGAGCTTCCTCGTCGACTTCGACGGCACGATCGCGCGCACGGACGTCCAGGACGTGCTGCTGACCCTCCACGCGACCGACCCGGCCTGGAAGTCGCGGGACGACGACTACCTGGCGGGGCGTTCGGGGTCCCGCGGGCTCATCCCGTACAACCTCCGCGTGCTTGGCCACGATGCCGGCCTCCTGCGGAGGACGGCCGATGCGCAACCGCACGACGGGACATTCCCCGGGTTCGCACGATGGGCGCACGCGCGAGGGATCGTCCTGGAGGTCGTGAGCGACGGGCTGGGCTTCTATGTCTACGATTGTCTTGCTCGCATGGGGCTCGATGACCTGCCTGTCGCGACGAATGACTTCGACCCCGACCGGGAGCCCTGGACGGCCTCATTCCCGTACGGCCACCCGCGCTGCTACGTGTGCGGGACCTGCAAACGGGAGCGCGTCCGAGCCCACCAGGCCGCGGGCCGGGCCGTCCTCTTCGTCGGCGACGGGGCCAGCGACTACTACGCCGCGGCCAGTGCCGATGTCATCTTCGCGAAGCACCGCCTGGCGGGCGTCTGCGAGGCCGAGGGGTGGCCCTGGGTCGACTGGGACACATTTGCGGACGTGACGGCTTGGACGGAGCGTTCGCTCGGCGCCGGCCTGTTGCCGGAGTCGGCCGCGGCGGTGGGCCCCTGGCGTGAAGCCCGGTTCCCCGGGGGCCGCCCGTTTGTCTGCGGGCCGGAGGTCTGGGGCGAGGGGCGGTACGATCCGCCTGCGGTCAGCCCGCGTGCTGCGGGGCCCAGCGATACCGTGCGGTGACGGCGCCGCGTTGACGGCGCCGCCGTACACAACCCACCAGGGAGGGACATCGATGGCGCTCACGACTCGGCCGTTCGGCCGCACGGGCCTCGAGATCACGACCGTCGGCGCCGGGACGTGGGCCATGGGAGGCTCGGGTTGGGCGTTCTCGTGGGGCGACCAGGATGACACGGCGTCGATCGCCGCGATCCGGCGGGCGCTCGCGGCCGGCGTGAACTGGATCGACACAGCCCCGGTCTACGGCCTCGGCCATTCCGAGGAGGTCGTCCGGCGGGCGCTCGAGGGCATCCCGGCCTCTGATCGGCCCCTCGTCTTCACCAAGTGCGGCCTCCGCTGGTCCGAAGAGGATCGGATGCGCCCGGCGATCCGCACGCTCAGGCCGGAATCGATCCGCGACGAGGTCGAGCTGTCGCTCCGGCGCCTCGGCGTGAGCGTCATCGACCTCCTGCAGTTCCACTGGCCCGACGAGACGGGCGTCCTGGTCGAGGACTCCTGGGGCGAGATGGCCCGCCTCGTCCAGGACGGCAAGGTGCGTTTCGTCGGCGTCTGCAATTTCCGCGCCGAGCTGCTCGAGCGCTGCGAGCGCATCCGCCACGTGGATTTGCTTCAGCCGCCGTTCTCCTTGATCACCCGCGACGCGGGCGGCGGGCCGATTCCCTGGGCGCTGGCGCACGGTACCGGCGTCATCGTCTACAGCCCCATGAAGGCGGGTCTCCTTACCGACGGGTTCTCGCGGGAGCGGGTCGCGGCCATGGACGCGGGCGACTGGCGGCGGCAGAACCCGGACTTCAACGAGCCCGGCTTGACCCGCAACCTCGCGTTGCGCGACGCGCTCCGCCCGATCGCCGACCGGCACGGCACGACGGTGGCCTCGGTGGCGATCGCCTGGGCGCTTTCCTGGCCCGGGGTGACGGCGGCGATCGTCGGTGCGCGGAGCCCGGAACAGGTGGACGGCTGGCTCGGCGCGGGAAACGTCTCCCTGGCAGCCGCCGACATCGACGAGATCGCGCACGCGATCCTCTCGACCGGTTCAGGCTCCGGGCCGGTCCGGCCGTAACCCGGGGAGCCAGCCGGCGCGGGGCCGGGAAGAGACCGTACCTCAACTCGCTGATCGTTCGCGCTCAGGGGCGGGTCCGCCCTACCCGGCGGAGTGGGCGGACCATGTCGTGACCCACGGACCACGTCACGACCCACGGACCATGTCGCGACCCATGACCGCGACATGGTCGTCTCACGCACAAGCATGGCAGTCAAGCGGTGGGAGGGCGGCGTGGGTCGGGGCTGCCGGGGGGCCCTGAGCCATGGCTCGGCCGAGTGGAGAGGTCCGGTCGGGCGCGGTCGGGCCGGACGCAGCGCCGCACCGGGGCATGCGGGGCCCCGGCCGAGGCGGCACGGCGGCGTCACGCGCCCATCGTCCGGCGTGTGCCACCTTGGTGTGCGGGCGACTCCCATCAGGTGGGCACGGCCGCGGGCACGGCCGCGGACCCGGCCGCCGACACGGGCGCGGACGACGAGCAGCCGCACCGGGGCGCGCCGGCTCCCGCTTCGTCCTGGCGGGATCCCGGCTGGATCGAGGAGGCACGTCCGCAAGCCCGGTGCAACGAAGCTGGTCGCCGACACCGCGAGCTGCCGACTTGCCAAGGGAACGGGAACGTACGCGCCCGCCGGTCGCCCGGGAGCCTCCTTCTTCGGCGTTTCGCCCGCTGCTGCCCGCCACTGCCCGCCACTGCCCGACACGCTCAGGTTGCGCCGTCGAGGGCCCCTCCCGTACCATTGGAAAAACCCCGGAGGACAAGGACCCATGGCGAAGTATGTCTTTGTGACCGGAGGCGTCACCTCCTCTCTCGGCAAAGGCATCACCGCCGCCAGCATCGGTCGTCTCCTCAAGAGCCACGGGCTCTCGGTCTCCATCCTCAAGCTCGACCCGTACATCAACGTGGACCCGGGGACCATGTCGCCGTACCAGCACGGCGAGGTCTACGTGACCGACGACGGGGCGGAGACGGACCTCGACCTGGGCCACTACGAGCGGTACATCGACGAGAGCCTGACCCAGCTCAGCAACGTCACCACCGGCCGTGTCTACCAGGCCGTCATCGCCAAGGAGCGCCGGGGCGACTACCTGGGAGGCACGGTCCAGGTCATCCCCCACATCACCAACGAGATCAAGGAGCGCATCCAGCGCGTCGGCCGTGACGGGCGGGCGGATGTCGTGGTTGTCGAGGTGGGCGGGACCGTGGGCGACATCGAGTCGCTCCCCTTCCTCGAGGCCATCCGCCAGATGCGCAACGACGTCGGCCGCACGAACGTCGTCTACGTCCATGTCACGCTGCTGCCGGCGCTGGCCTCCACCGGCGAGCTGAAGACGAAGCCCACCCAGCACTCGGTCAAGGAGCTGCGGAGCATCGGCATCCAGCCCGATGTGATCGTCCTGCGGTCCGACTTCCCGGTGGCCGATGACATCCGCGACAAGGTCGCGCTCTTCTGCGACGTCCGAGTGGAGGCGGTCATCACCGCGACCACCGCAGAGACGATCTACGAGGTGCCGCTGTTCTTTGAGAAGCAGGGGCTTGACGGCCTGCTGATCGACCGGCTCGAGTTCGGGTGGAAGGCGCAGCCGGCGGAGCTGGACGCCTGGCGCGGGCTGGTCCAGCTCATCAAGAGGACGAAGCCGGTCATCGAGATCGCGCTGGTCGGCAAGTACGTGGAGCTGCCCGACGCGTACCTCTCGGTCTCCGAGGCGCTCCGGCACGCCGGCTGGGCGAACGGACGAACGGTGCGCATCCGCTGGGTGGATTCGGAGGACCTCACGCCGGAAACCGTGGGCAGTGCGCTCGCAGGTGCATCCGGAATCCTCGTCCCCGGCGGTTTCGGGCATCGTGGGATCGAGGGCAAGGTGCTCGCCGTCCAGCATGCCCGGGAAAGCCGCCGGCCCTTCCTGGGGCTCTGCCTGGGCCTCCAGTGTGCCGTGATCGAGTTCGCCCGCCACGTCCTCGGCGCCACCGACGCGAACTCCACCGAGTTCGACCTGTTCACCCAGCACCCGGTCATCGACTTCATGCCCGACCAACGGGACATGGAGGAGAAAGGCGGCACGATGCGGCTCGGCCAGTATCCTGCCCGGCTGTCATCGGGGTCGAAGGCGGCCGCCGCGTACGGGGAGGAGATCATCTTCGAGCGCCACCGCCACCGGTTCGAGGTGAACAACGCGTATCGTGACCGGCTGGTTGAAGCGGGCATGCTCATGTCGGGGCAGTCGCCGGACGGACGCCTGGTCGAGATCATCGAGCTGCAGGACCACCCGTGGTTCGTGGCCACCCAGTTCCACCCCGAGTTCAAGAGCCGGCCCGACCGGCCGCACCCGCTCTTCCGCGCGTTCGTGGCGGCGTGCGTGGCGGCCGAGGCTGCTCCGGGCGGTGAGCAGGGGGCGGCGGCAGAGCAGATCGGAGTCATGGGTGGACGAGGCGGCGAGCGAGTCCCGTCGCCGGCCGAGGTGCTGGCGATCGATCCGCCCGCGGTCGACCCGCTCGCGGTCGATCCGGCGCCGTCGAGCTGACGCGGTTCGCGCCACAGAGTCCCCGATCGGACCCGGTTGATCCCGGGTACATCACGTGCAAGGCATAGCGCTGACGAAAGGAGCGCCCGGATCATGAAGCTCTTCATCGACACGGCCGACATTGACGAGATCCGGCGGGTCGCCAGCTGGGGTGTCCTCGACGGCGTGACCACGAACCCCAGCCTCTATTCGAAGGTGGCCGGTCGCTCCTACGACGACGTCCTCAAGGAGATCTGCGGGATCACCGACGGACCGGTGAGCGCCGAGGTCATCGCCGACGACGCCGACGGCATGGTCAAGGAAGGCCGGCACTTCGCCAAGATCGCCGACAACATCGTCGTCAAGGTCCCCATGACCGAGGAGGGCCTGAAGGCGATCTCGCGTTTCGCCGCCGAGGACATCCAGACGAATTGCACGCTCATCTTCACCGCCAACCAGGGCCTGCTTGCGGCGAAGGCGGGCGCGAGCTTCCTCTCGCCGTTCGTCGGCCGGTACGACGACATCAACGAGGACGGCATGATCGTCGTCCGCGAGCTGGCGGCGATCATCGAGATGTACGACCTGGACGCCGAGATCATCTCGGCCTCCATCCGCCATCCGCGCCATGTCACCGAGTCGGCCCTGGCCGGGGCGCACATCGCGACCTGCCCGTTCAAGGTGCTCGAGCAGATGATCCATCACCCGCTGACGGACATCGGCATCGCCCGCTTCAAGGCCGACTGGGAGAAGGCGCGCGCCGCGGTCACCGCCCGCAAGGCCAACTGACGGATACGTTGCGCGCTGACGACGCACTTGCCAGGCACACCAACGGCACGTGGTGCCTCGAGGCCGGGCCCCCTCTTCGATGTTCGCTCGCACCAGCCATGTGAGTGGTAGACGACTGACGAGGGGTTGGGCGGCTTCTCTGGCTGGCCCGACCATGGAGATGGGAGCGGGTTCATCCCCGGCCACGCTCGTGGCGGGATGGTGCGGCCCGCCGCCGACCGACGCGTGGCGTGGAGGCGCACGGCGGCCCCGCCTAGCACTCACCCGGTTGGTGGCCGACCTGTTCCACCCGGGCGCGCCGCATGGCCCGCACCAGACCCACCCGGTTGCACGCTGACGGCCCGTCCACCCCGTCAGACCGGACCACGGTCCCCGACAGGGCGCTCGTGTCGGGCGAGGATTTGTCGGGGCAGGTGATCCCTGGCGGTGCCGCGGATACAGGAGAGGGGTCCAGTCCGGCCGCACCACGCGTCGCGGCCGACATCGCGAACTCGAGGCCCCTCGCCGCCCGGCGCGGCTCGACCACCCCCGCTGCCCGGTCCGTCTTGGCCACCACCACCCCTCCGCCCGGCTCTCGCCTCGCCCGGCTCGTCCCGGCACCACTCCTGGTCTTCTTCTCGAACGTTTCGATGGCCGCGGGATCCGCCTACGCGGTCCCCCTCATCGACCGCGTCGGCGCGGTGCCGGCCGTCTGGCTGAGGATTGCCCTGGGGAGCCTGATCCTGGCCGTGGTTCGGCCGTTCTGGCGGTCCCGGCCCGACGGCCGTGCCTGGCGCGCGGCCATCCTGTTCGGGGCGTCATTGGCCGTCATGAACACCTCCTTCTACCTGGCCATCGACCGCATCCCCCTGGGCGTGGCGGTCGCGCTCGAGTTCTGGGGCCCGCTCGCCGTGGGGGTCCTCGGCTCGCGCCGCCTGCTGGACTTGGCCTGGGTCGCGCTCGCCGGAGCCGGGATCGTTGTCCTGACCGGTGGGCCGTTCGGGGCGGATGACCCGCTCGGCGTGGCCTTCGCGCTCACCGCGGGCGGGTTCTGGGCCGTCTACATCCTGGCGGGCGCGCGCCTCGGACGTGTCTGGCCGGACGGCCGTGGTCTGGGCGCCGCCATGGTGGTGGCGGCCGTGCTCGCCGCGGCCCCGGCGATCGCCCTGGGCGGCGCGAAGCTGATCCAGCCGGAGGCGATCGCGGCCGGCCTGGTGGTGGCCGTTCTCGCCAGCGTGATCCCGTACACGCTCCAGCTGGCCGCCCTGCGGCGGATGTCACCCGGCGTCTTCGGTGTCCTCCTGAGCCTGGACCCGGCACTCTCGGCCGTGGCCGGCCTTCTGATCCTGGGGCAGGTCCTCGACGCCGCCGAGGTGGCCGGGATCGGGATGGTGATCGTCGCCAGCATCGGCGTGAGCGTCGGGTCCCGACGCCGGCCGGACCTCGCTGAAGAACTGGCGTTCGGGACGGGGGGCGAGTAGACGGGGGGCGAGTAGAGCGCGGCTCGCGGCGGTCGCCGCCGGTTGCCGAGGGGCGGCGTCACGGTCGCAGGCCTGCGGCCCGATGGCGGTTCCGCCGGGCATTCATCGCGGGGCTGCGCGGCAACCGGAATCAGGCCGGGGCTCCCATGACCGGCGCGGTGGGGCCGCATCTGTACGGTAACGCAGCGTCCGCGACGCCCGCGACGTCGGACCCGACCGCAGATGGCGTCCACCAGTCCCGGGGTGAATGGGCGGCAGAACACTGCGCTTCGCAGCCTGATGGGCTCCGAACCCGGCCCCGGGGCCATCGGGCTCGGCAGGACCGCCGCCCCGGGGAGGCCGGGCAGCAGCTCGAGGCACGTACCCGTTCCCCGTCGGGATGAGTACCTTCGCGCGAGTTGACCGCGGTCCGCCCCGTGCTATGATCCTGCCGCTCGCCCCACATCCCCCCGTCCTCTCCCCCTGTGCACGCGTTCGCGCACTCCGCACGATGGGGTCCAGGGAGCCGGTCGGGCCAGGTGGCGAAGACGGATCGCCATCGCGAATCCCCACCCCTGACGTGTGCCCGGGCTGCGGCACCATTTGACCTTCCCCTGGAGCTGGATCGGGCCCATGAACATCAACGAACTCAAGTCAAAGGACCTCACCGAGCTGGTTGAGATCGGCGGCGATCTCGATGTTGCCGACGCCGAGGGCCTGCGCCGGGAGGAGCTCGTAGAGCGGATCCTCCAGCGACAGGTGGAGCGGGGAGGACAGGCGTTCGCCACCGGGATCCTCGACGTGGTGGACGAGGGCTTTGGCTTCCTCCGCCGCCACGGCATCATCCCCAGCTCTGACGATGTCTACGTCAGCTCGACGCAGGTCCGGCGGTTCGGCCTGCGCATCGGCGACCGGGTGGGCGGTGTCATCCGTGCCCCCAAGGAAGGCGAGAAGTACTGGGGTCTCGTGCGGGTCGAGTCGGTCAACGGCGTCGATCCCGACACCGCGCGCCGCCGGCCGCACTTCGACGCGCTCACCCCGATCCACCCCATCGAGTTGATCAACCTCGAAGCTGACCCGAAGAACCTGAGCCAGCGGCTCATTAACCTGGTCAACCCGCTGGGCAAAGGTCAGCGCGCCCTCATCGTCAGCCCACCGAAGGCCGGCAAGACCTTCCTCCTGAAGCACATCGCCAACGGCATCAGCGCGAACTACCCGGAGATCCTCCTCATGGTGGCGCTCATCGGCGAGCGGCCCGAGGAGGTCACCGACATGCGCCGCTCGGTCATGGGCGAGGTGATTGCCTCGACCTTCGACGAGCCCACGGAGAACCACACCCGTGCCGCGGAGATGGCCCTCGAGATCGCGAAGCGCCAGGTGGAGACCGGGCGCGACGTGGTGATCCTCCTCGACTCGATCACCCGCCTCGCGCGCGCCTACAACCTTGCTTTGCCCCCGTCCGGCCGCACCCTGTCGGGCGGCATCGACCCGATCGCCCTCTACCCGCCGAAACGTTTCTTCGGTGCCGCGCGCAAGCTCGAGGAAGGCGGCTCGCTCACCATCATCGGGACCTGCCTCATCGACACCGGCTCGCGCATGGACGACGTCATCTACGAGGAGTTCAAGGGCACCGGCAACTCCGAGCTCATCCTCGACCGCAAGATCGCCGAGAAGCGGATCTTCCCGGCCATCGACGTCCAGCGCTCCGGCACCCGCCGCGAGGAGCTTCTTCTCGAGGAAGGCACGCTCCGCATGGTCTGGACGATGCGGAGGATGCTTTCGGCGGTCGGCACGAACGAGGGCATCGAGCTGCTGCTCAACCGGCTGGCCAAGACCGAGTCGAACGCCCAGTTCCTCGCGACGCTTACGAAGAGCCTCGAGCAGTAAGGCGGCAGGGGCGCCCGACGCATGACGCCGGCCGAGGTTTGACTCGCCTCCGAGCCCCCTGCCATACTTGGCGGACGTCCGTAGGAGGAGGCCGTATTGCAGAAGGCGTCGGTCGACGCGCGGGACGCGCTCAGGCGTTTCGTCCGTGACCAGTCGCGGGCACTGGCCCGTATCGCATCGTTCCGCGGCCGGCTACCCGACGTTCGGCGGGGGCTTCGCGTGAGCGTGCGCGGCCTTGCCCTCCGGCTCCAGGAGGTGCGCCTCCAGGTCGCCTTCCGCCTGCACCACTTCCTTGCCGCCCTCACGGGCCACCGCGGTCCCGCGGATTGCCCGCTGATGGCGGTAGCCGCCGCCCCACGGCCGCCGTCGCTTCTCCACCGCATGGGCTCCCTGTCGACGGACCGGCGTGCCGCTCCCATCGCCGTCCTGGCCCTGGTGGTCGTTGCGTCGCTGCTCGCCCAGGTCCCCCCGCCGGCGGCGAGCGGCGCGGGAGCCCGCGGCGGGACCGAGGGGCTCGGACAGGCGGCCAACCCGCGGGTCGCGGGGCTCGATCTCGAGGTGATCGCCGATCGGCCCGCGCTCGACGCGGCCGACGGGCAGATCCCGGGCGACGAGTTCATCCCGGTTGTCGCCGGCCAGGACGGTGTGGATGCCGGGTTCATCGACGTATCGGGGGCCGGTGAGGAGACGCCGCCCGACGCCAGCGGCGCATCGGGCGCCGACGCGGGTGCCGGCGCGGACGCGTCGAGCGTGCCGTGGGCCATCGACGGCAGCCTGGTTGCGCCGGTCGCGATCGACATGAACGTGCCGGACATCCAGGACCAGATTCGGGTGTACACCGTCCGGAAGGGGGACACGCTCACCACGATCGCCAGCCGGTTCGGGCTCAGCATGATGACGGTCTGGTGGGCCAACAGCCTGAAGACCAAGGACGGCCTGCGGGTCGGCCAGAAGCTGATGATCCCGCCCGTGGACGGCGTCCTCTACAAGGTGCGCGAGGGCGACACGGTCATGACCGTGTCTCAGCGCTACCACGCCGACCCCGAGGACATCCTCGCCTTCAACGACATCCGCGGCGACACCCTCGTCATCGGCCAGCAGATCATGGTGCCGGGCGGGCGTGGCAAGCCGATCCCGACGCCGAAGCCGACCCCCACGCCCAGGCCCGGGGCGACGGCCCGGCCGGGCGGCGGCGGGAGTGGTGGCGGCGTTGCGAAGCCGTGCACGAACTGCTCGTTCGGCGGGTCGATGGGCTGGCCCGTGGCCGGCGGTCGCATCAGCCAGTACTCGCGGTACGGCCACCCGGCCATTGACATCGCCGCCCCCACCGGGACGGCTGTCCGTGCTGCGGCCGGCGGGGCGGTCGTCTTCGCAGGCTGGCGCAACAACGGCGGCGGGTACCAGGTCTGGATCAGCCACGGGAACAACGTCTACACGACGTACAACCACATGTCCGCCATCTCGGTCGGCGCCGGCCAGCGGGTGGGGCGCGGTCAGCAGGTCGGCCGCGTCGGGGCCACAGGCCGCGCCTACGGCTCGCACCTCCACTTCGAGGTGTGGATTGGCCCGGTGTGGGCGGGTGGGTACCGCGTCAACCCGCTCTCGTACGTCAGCCACTGAGCCCGCCACGCCCGGCCCTCGCTTCTTCGCGGGTGGAGTAGCCCGTGTTTCTTGACCGGGCCACGATCTGGCTGCGCGCCGGCGACGGCGGCGACGGTGCGGCCACGTTCCGGCGCGAGGCCCACGTCCCCAGGGGCGGTCCTGACGGTGGCGATGGTGGCCGGGGTGGCTCCATCTACCTCGTCGTCGATGCCGGCGAGACCACGCTCGGCCAGTACCGGTTCCACCACCATTTCCGGGCCGACGCCGGCGGCCGTGGTTCTGGTTCGCGCCGCCACGGGAAGGCGGGCACGGACCTGGTCCTGGCGGTCCCGCCGGGCACCGCCGCCTACGACCACGCAACCGGTGACCTGCTGGCGGACCTCGTCCGGCCCGGCCAGCGCGTGCTCGTGGCGCGGGGCGGCAAGAACGGCCTTGGCAACGTCCACTTCGCCACCGCAACCCATCGCACACCCCGCCATGCCCAGAGGGGGGAGCCGGGCGAGGAGCGCCGTGTCCGGCTGGACCTGCGCCTCATCGCGGATGTCGGCCTCGTCGGTCTGCCGAACGCCGGGAAGTCCACCCTGCTCGCCGCCCTGACGGCGGCCACGCCGAAGATCGCCGAGTACCCGTTCACGACGCTCGAGCCGAACCTCGGGGTGCTCGACCTGGGAGAGGTGGATCCCGCCGACGTTCGCCGGGTCACGGTGGCCGACGTCCCGGGACTCATCGAGGGCGCGAGCTCGGGGGCCGGGCTCGGCCACGCCTTCCTGCGCCATGTCGAGCGGACGCGGGTGCTCCTCCACGTCGTCGACCTCGCAGGGCGGGACCCGGAGGCGGATTTCGGGATCGTCCGGGAGGAGCTCGGGCTCCACGACCCGCGGCTGCTCGAGAAGCCCTGCATCGTGGTGGCGAACAAGCTCGACCTGGCCGAGGCCGGCCCGCGGCTGGCTGCCTTCAGGAGGGCGCGCGCCGTGGACAACCTCGAGACCGTCGCGGTCTCCGCGCGCGAACGCGACGGGGTCGCCGATCTCGTCCGCGCGGTCGCGGCGCTGCTGCCCGGGGCCGCCGAGCTCGGGCGGCCGTCGGAACCGGCGGGGGTGGTTGTCCATCGCTTCGATTCCATGCGGGATGGTTTCGCGGTCGAGCGCGAGGGCGCCGCCTTCCGCGTCCGCGGCCGTCGCATCGAGCGAGTCGTGGCCCAGACCGACTTCGAGGTTGACGAGTCGGCCGAGCGCTTCCAGCGCGACCTGGCTCGGCTCGGCATCGACTCGGAGCTGCGGCGCCAGGGCGTTCGGCCCGGCGACGCGGTGCGGATCGGCGATCATGAGCTCGAGTGGGGAGGGGACGAAGCGGGATGAGCGGCGAGCCCACGGTTGGACGGAACGCCTGGGGGATCCTCGGCGGCACGTTCGACCCGGTCCACTACGCTCACCTCGCGGTCGCCGAGCAGACCCGCGAGCACCTCGGGCTGCGCGGGGTCCTGTTCGTCCCCGCCGCGGTACCCCCGCACAAGCCAGGGCGGCCCATCAGCGCGGCCCGGCACCGGCTCGCCATGGTCGAGCTGGCCGTCGCGGACAACAGCACGTTCCGGGTCAGCCGCGTCGAGCTTGACCGGCCGGGACCGAGCTACACCGTGGACACCGTCGCGGCGCTGCTGGCCGATCCGCCGGGCGACTTCGGAATGGGCGGCGCAGCAGGCGGCGCGGCAGGCGGCGCGGCGGGCGATCTCGAGCTGGTCGTCATCGTGTCGGTCGAGGCGCTCGCCCTGTTGCCCGACTGGCACGAGCCGCTTCGCCTGCTTGACCTGTGCCGGGTGGCCGTGGTCCCGCGACGCGGCTACGGACCGCCGGCGCGCGACTGGTTCGGCCGCCACTTCCCTGGCCGCGAGGCGCGGTTCATCATTCTCGATGGACCGGACCTGGGGCACTCCGCCTCTGCGATCCGCGAGAGCGTCCGTGCCGGGCGGTCGGTCCGCTACCTGGTTCCGCCGCCGATCGAGCGGTATATCCGAGCCCACGGCCTGTACACAGGATCCTGGCCCGCCGAAGGCCCGGCGATCGACGAGGCGGCAATCGAGCCCTCGAAACCCGGTCCCACGGCATGAACACGGAGGAGCAGAAGAACGTGAGCGGTGACCCCGAGCCCGGGCAGCAGCGGCTTCCCGAGCAGCAGCGGCCCCGCGGGCAGCAGCGGCTTCCCGGCCTGCCCGCACGCGACGCGCCGGTTGCGATCGACGACCAGGCGGCCCTTGCGCTCGCCCGTCGCATCGTGGACGTCGCGGCCGACAAGAAAGCCTCGGACGTCGTCCTGCTCCAGATCAGCGCACTGACCACACTCGCCGACTACTTCGTCATCTGCTCGGGTGGGTCGGAGCGGCAACTTGACGCCATTGCCGACGGGATCACCGAAGCGCTGCGGGGGGATGGGCAGCGCCCGATCGGGCGAGAGGGAACCGCCGCCACGCACTGGGTGCTGCTCGACTACGGCGCGGTCATCGTCCACGTCTTCGCGCCGCCGGAGCGCGAGTTCTACCAGCTCGAGCGGCTCTGGGCGGAGGCGCCCGCGCTCCTGCGAATCCAGTAGGGCCGCGTCCCGAGGGGGGTACGCCGCTCTGCGGGAGTACCGGGCACCCCGTACCTCCGTGTGATGTGGCAGGCGGCCGGCGACCCATAGGATCGCGGAGGTTGCCGGTGCCCACTGGCACAAGCGAGGTCCGCCGTCAGATGCCATCCGACTCGAACCGATGTCCGGAGTGCGAGACGTCGATGGACGTGTCGCGTTTCGACGCAACGTTCCGCCTGCCGGACGCGACGGAGCGCCTGTGTTTCGGGATCCCGGCCAGCCTCTGCGAGCCGTGCCAGCAGCTCTACGTCGATCCAGAACTCATCGCTCTCTTCGACCTTGGCTCCGGGCGCTGCGTCTTTGCCATCGAGTCGGACCGGGTGCTCCAGCAGCAGGCGAGGTCCACCGCCGAATGAGGGTCCCCGCCGAATGAGGGTCCCCGCCGACTGAGGATCTCCGGCGCCTACCCGCGCCGTGCCACCCGCTCGGAAAGCCAGAGCAGCAGTGCCGTCGGACCCTCCGCCGCTCCGCGTCGCAGAGGCTTGCCTCCGACCGGGAGCCCTTTCGACACGAGGTCGACCTCCACCAGCCCCGCGAGTGCGCCCGTGAGCTCCTCCGGCTCCCATGCCATCGCCTGCCGGGACAGCACCTGCAGCCGGTACTCGGCGGTCTTCGGCGGCCCGGTGATTCCGGCCGCCCGCGCGATCGCCGGAGGCTTCTCGCCGGCGTCCCGCAGCGCGCGAACGATGAGCAGCTGACGGAGGCGGCGGTGCAGTTGGGTGACGACGACCGGCAGGGCGGTGCCCTCGTTGAGGAGGAGCCCTGCGGCGGCTCCGGCCGCGCGAAGGTCGCGGCGACCGACCGCGTCGAGGAACGCCCATGAGGACGCAGGCGTCGCGCCTGGGACGAGCGCCGCGACGTCGTCACGGGTGATCGGCCCGCCGGGCCGGAAGAGCGAGAGCTTGTGGAGTTCGGCATCGGCAGACTCGGTCTGGCGGCGCCGGTCGACGTCGCCCTCCGAACCAGGGCCGGCAATCCTGTCCGCGAGCTCGCGTGCCGCGCCGGCCTCCATGCGGATACCGAGCTCCGCGGCCCGCTCGTCGATCCACGGCCCCAGCCGGCCCGGCCCCGGGCTCTCGATCCGCCGCACCACTCCCCCGAGATGGCCGACCGCCGCCCCGAGCGCGGCCAACCCGGCGGGTTCCTTCGCCCGCGTCTCCAGCACTGCCGTGAACGCGAGCCCGTTTCCCGGGGCGACGCCGGCCGCGAGGGCGAGAAGGCGATCACGCCCCGCCACGGAACGGGCCAACCCTGCCGGCTCGCGGATCACGACGAGGGTCCCGGGATCGAAGAGCGGTGCCGTTCCCAGTCTCAGCGTGATTTCGCCGAGCGGGCCGGACCTCGCGGCGGCCTCCGAACCTGACTCCGCGGTTCCGGCGGTCGTCTCGCCGCCGGCATCGGTCCCGGTCGCGCCGCCTGCCCCAAGGTCACTCGCCTCAACGGCCCAGACCTCGAGCGACGGGCCGTCGGCGGGAGGGCCGGTCCCCCCGGCCAGTTGCCATGCGAAGCTCTCGACCGCTCGCCGGATACCGAGCGCGTCGTCACCCCAGAAGAAGCCGACCGGGCAGGAACCCGCCGGCCCGCCGCTCACGGCCGCGCGGCCGCGAGCTCCGGCTGCTGCCTGCGTGCCGCCTCGATCGCGGGCGCGACCCAGCGCAGGCGCTTCACGGCGAGCGGGCTGACGCCGGCCATCTCGCATACCTGCCGCTCAAGCCGCTCCGCGCGGGCGCGTGCGCGCAGGAGGTTCTCCCGCTGCTGGGGATACTCCGCCTCCCACGCCGCGAACCGGGACTTCATCGTCACGAGCTGCTTTCCCGCGCGCTTGTCCGCGTAGGCCACGATCCGCTCCTCGCGGGTCGCGACACCGTTCCACCTGCCGTACCGATCCGCGTCGAGCAGCCGCGTCACGGGGTGGGCAGCGACCGCACGGGCCAGCTCGCCGTAGCCGAGCTGGGTCAGCCACCTCGCCGCGCCCTCGCCGTGCCCGAGCTCGTGAACGGGATCGTCGCCGGGGATGAGCTTGTCGATGTCGTGCAGCAGGGCGGCGGCCTCGACCAGGCCGCGGTCCACCGGCACACCCCGGGCGTGCGTCCGCTCCGCGAGGAACGCCGCAACCTCCGCGACGGCGCTGACATGCGCGATGAGCCAGTCCGGCGGGTCGAGCGAGAGGAGGAGCGCTGCGGCTGTGGTCCGGGTGGGTATTGCCACAGTGCGATTCTATGGGCTAACGCGACCTGGGGCACGCCGTTTGGCGCGAGGTCCCATCTGCCGCCCTTCTCGGTCTCAATGCGGAGGTCCCGGCCGTCGGTCGAGATGCTGATCCAGCCGGCGAGGTCCGTGCGCAGCACCTGGGCGCCTGCGTCGATGAGACGGGCCAGTGTCTGCTCGTTCGGGTGTCCGTACCGGTTGCCGGCGCCGACGCTGATCACGGCAATGAGCGGCCTCGCGGAGGCGAGGAAGGCAGAACTCGTGCTCGTCCTGCTGCCGTGGTGCGCCACTTTCAGGACGTCGATGGGGGAGAGCGCGGACGCAGCCGGTCCGGTGTCCCGCGGACTCGAGGCCTCCTCCGTCCCGGTGGCCTCGGCCTCTCCATCGAGAAGCCCGGCATCGACCTCCTCGGTCACGTCGCCGGTGAGGAGGATGCGACGCCCGCCGTACCGAACCTCCATCACCAGGGACGAGTCGTTCACCTCGTCGTTGGTGCTGTCGCGCCCACCGCCCGAGCCCGTGCTCGCGGCCTCCACGGACGAGGACCCGGCGGACGAGGCCCCCGCGGACGAGGCCCCCGCGGCCGCCGGTTCCGGCCACATGACGAGCGCCGAGGCGCCGCCGAGGGAGATCGTGTCTCCGGCGCCCAGGGTTCCGCTGACGAGACCTGCACGGGGAAGCTCGGTCTCCAGTGCCAGCGAGGCCGGGTCCCCGTCCTGAATTGACGGTCCCCGGAAGTCGCGCACGGCGTACCGTCGAAGCAGCATCGGGAAACCGGCGAGGTGATCGTCGTGCGGATGAGTGACCACGGCGACATCGATGCTCCGACCCCATGGCGGTATCCGGGCATCGAGCTGGGCGATGAGTCTCGAGGGATCAGGCCCTCCGTCGACGAGCATGCGCCCGCCCCGCGGCCCCTCGAGGAGGATTGCATCTCCCTGGCCAACGTCGAGGAACGTGACCCGCAGACGGCCGTCGGGCTGGCCGGATGCCACCAGGACGACCGCGACCGCAGCGGCTCCGCCCAGGACGGCGAGCCGGCGTGCGCGCGTTGATGCACCGTGCGGCCGCTCCGGCCGTCGCGCAGGAGACCGTGGGGCACTGCCGGTGCGCACCCGGGCCGAGTGCGGCCGGAGCCGCAGCCACGCCGCCCGGGCAGCGACGCAGGCACCGGCGGCCGCGGCCAGGTTCAGCGGCTCGGGGAGCTCGATGCTGGCGAAGGGAACCGCGGCCGAGAACTGCACGACGCCGGCGAGCGCACGGAGCGCCCCCCAGCAGACCGTGCCCGCGGCGCCGGCCGCCGCGACCGTCACGCCGTCGAGCACCGCCGGGCCCGGCAGCGAGACCAGCCAGCCGACCACGAGGGCAGCCGCCGACGCGACCATCGCCGGGACGATGAGCGGCGCGGCCACGAGATTGGCGGCCGGCGCCACGAGCGAGAGGCGGCCGAAGTCGGCGAGGACGATTGGCAGCGTCACGGCCTGGGCGGCGAGCGACAGGCCAAGGGTCTCCACAAAGGCGTCCGGAATCCGCGTGGGCAGACGGGTGCGGAGCGCGGCCGTGAGCGGGCGCGCCCAGGCCAGGATGCCCGCAGTCGCCGCGGCCGACAGCTGGAATCCCGGGTCGCGGCTGACCGCGGGGTCTGCGATCAGCATGACCGCGGCCGCGAGCCCGAGAGCCGCCCCCGCGCGGGCTCCCCGTCCGCTCTCGCGAGCCGCCACGACCGCGCTCGCCATGACGGCGGCACGGACCACGCTCGGCCCGCCGCCGGCCGCGACTGCGTATACGACGATCACCCCCACCACGGCCGCCGATCGCGACCTCCGCGGCAGCCGCCGCAGGAGCGTGCCGACCGCCGCGGCCACGATCGCGATGTTCCAGCCGCTGATCGCCACGACGTGGCTCAGCCCGGACGTCGTGAAGTCCGCGGCGAGCGTGCGGTCGACGAGTTCCCTCAGGCCCAGCACCATCCCGGATGCCAGGCCGGCCTCCGGCTCGGGCAACACGCGACCGATGAGGTCGCCCGCCGTGCGCCGCCGTTCCTCGAGCCAGGCCAGGGAAGCCGAGTCGGCGGGCAGGCGGTCCAGTTCCGTTGCCGTCAGCGTCCCTGCGATCCCGGCGCGACGCAGGTACTCTCCGAAGCCGTCCTCCGGAGGCGGCCGCACGCGGCCCGACACGGCGATGCGGTCGCCCGGCACGACCGCGGGAAAGAGCGGCAGACGCGCGTACAGGCGCGGCCCCGCGCCATCGGCCCCGTCGATGCCGATCACGGCGCGCTGAACACCGTCCCGCGTGCCCCCAGGGGATACGACCTCCGCCGTCCACGGTCCGGTGCCGGCCGGCAGCGTGTCCGTCGCGGCAGGGGCGATGGCGGCCGCCGCGAGCAGCCTCGCCGCGACGAGCGCCGCGCCCAGGGCTGCAGGTGCCGCGCCCCTCGCGACAGGCCGGCGACCGCCACTTGCGCAGTCCCCCCGGGGCCTGGAGGCGGTCGCGGCGATCCCCGCGACGGCCGCCGCGGCCGCCACGGCTACGGCAACGGCCGGCCCCGCCTCGGTTGACAAGACCGCCGCAAGGAAGCACCCGGCCGCCAGCCACCCCGAGCGCGGCATGTCACGGTGCCACGACGATCACGGCGCCACGATGACGAGGTCCCGAATCTCGTCATACACGCCGGTTCGCACCAGCCCACGCGACACCAGGTCGTCCGGCTGCTTGAACGGGGCGGACGTGCGGGAGTCCAGGATCTTCCTCGCCGTCACGGGCCCGATGCCGGGAAGCGCCTCGAGCTCGGCCTGCGTCGCCCGGTTGAGGTCGACCCGGGCCGCCTCCCCTGACGTCGAGGACGCCACCGCTCCGGCGGTTTCCCCGTTGCCGGCCCCGCCGCCGCTGCCGCTTCCCGTCCCGGGAGCCGCGCTCGCTGCCACCGCCGAGCCCCGCTCGGGGACCAGCACCTTCGACCCGTCCTCGAGCCGGGCGGCCAGGTTGATCGACGCCGTTACCGCGGCAGCGTCGACGCGCGGCCCGAATCCGCCGGCCGCAGCGATCGCGTCCCCGACGCGGCTCCCCGCAGGCAGCCGGTAGAGCCCGGGCCGACGAACGGCGCCGCTGACGTCCACTACCAGGTCGGTCGGTGCCGGGGATGGGCGGATCGACGCGCCGCCGGCCTGCTCCGTGCCACCCGGGCCGTCAGCAGCGCCCGCGCTCGCAGCCTCGGCGCCGCCGGGAACAACGGCGGGGACGACGCCCGGTCCGAAGAGAAGCACGGCGCCGGCCAGCACGGCGACCAGGACGGCCACGGCTGCGGTGAGATCCAGCCTCCTCGCTGCGGCCCGGTCTTCCGGCCTCGACGGAGGGTCGGCGGCGGTCGGTTCAACGGCACGCCATCCTGCAGGAAGGCGATCGCCTGCGAAGGGGTCCATGCGGTCTCCAGGCGCGGCGGGGCGGCCGGCGGGAGACGATCCGCCCTCGACCGGCACGCCAGCCTGGCGAGCACGGCCGCTGGGCGGGAGCGTCCGCCGGGCCCCTGGGCACGTGGGAACCGGCGGACGTTCGACCCGACCTTATCGGCCGTCGCTTACCGCCGGCTTACCCGGGCGTCGTCACCGGGTCTTCGCGGCCGAGGCTCTGCGGCGTCCCGGCCGGGTCGGCCGAGGCTAAGGGTTGAGGTCTTCGACCTCACCCGTCGCCAGGAAGACGATGTCCTCGGCGATGTTCGTCACACGGTCGCCCACGCGCTCGACTTCGTGGGCGGCCACCAGGAGCGCCGCTCCGCTGTCGACGTTCGCGGGATCCGCCTGCATGAGCCCCAGTGTCCTGGCAAAGGTCCGGTGGTAGAGGCGGTCGATCTCGTCATCCCCTGCAGCGACCTCTCGCGCCTGTACCGTGTCAGTATCGACGAGCGCGCCGAGGACGGCACATAACCCGGAAGCCGCCAGCTCCGCCATGGCCGGCACGTCGAGAAAGCCGTCCAGCTCCGGAAGGGGCGCCAGGCGCCCAGCGTACTTCGCCACGTTCGCCGCGTGGTCGCCGATCCGCTCGATCTCCAGCGCTACGTGGTCGAGGGCCAGCAGCGAGCGCAGGTCCCGGGCCACCGGCTGCTGGGTGGCGATGGTCATGGCGACGAGGTCGGTCACCTCGCGCGCCATTTCGTTCACTTCCCGGTCCCGACCCATCACGGCATAGGCCCGATCCGCGTCGTGCTGCACGAGCGCACGAGCGGCCTCCCGGATCTGGCCCTCCACCAGCCCGCCCATGTGCAGGACCAGGTCCTTGACCCGTCGCTGTTCGGCATCGAGCTTCTCCCGCGGGACCGAGCCCGGCGCGGGCGCCCCGATCTCTGCGGTGATTTCGGCGATCGCACGGGGAGCGGGCTCTCGCACCCCATGCTCGTGGTCGATCATGTGCTGGTATCCCGCTCATGCCCGGACCTCGGGCTCATCCGAAGCGGCCCGATACGTAGTCCTCGGTCAGCGTGTTCTTCGGGTTCGTGAAGATCTGGGCGGTCGGGCCTTCCTCGACCATGTACCCAGCGCGATCCTCCGCCATGTTGAGAAACACGGTGTAGTCCGAGGCTCGGGCTGCCTGCTGCATGTTATGCGTCACGATGATGATCGTGTAGTTCTCCTTCAGCTCGGCCATCAGCTCCTCGATCTGGAGGGTCGCCCGGGGATCGAGCGCCGAGCACGGTTCGTCCATGAGGATGACCTGCGGCTCGGTGGCGATCGCGCGGGCGATGCACAGGCGCTGCTGCTGGCCGCCGGAGAGTGACAACCCGTTCTGGTCGAGCTTGTCCTTCACCTCGTTCCACAGCGCGGCGCGGCGGAGGCTCGACTCGACGAGATCATCCATGTTGCCCTTGTACCCGGTGACCCGCGGGCCGAACGCGACGTTGTCGTAGATCGACTTCGGGAACGGGTTGGGCTTCTGGAAGACCATGCCGATGCGCCGCCGAACCTCCACCGGGTCGACGTCCCGTGCATACAGGTCCTGTCTCAGGAAGAGCACCGAGCCCTGCAGGCGGGCAGACGGAATGAGATCGTTCATCCGGTTGGCGGAGCGGAGGAGGGTCGATTTGCCGCATCCCGATGGCCCGATGATTGCGGTGATCTGGCGCGCTCGAATGCCGACCGTGATGTCCTTCACCGCCCGGAAGGCGCCGTAGTAGATGTGGACGTCCCGGAACTCGACGGCGTACTCGGGGGTGGACGCTTCCGTTTCGGCGGGCTGCCTGCCGGTCACCATGTTCGTTCGTACCGGTTTCGAAGCAGGATGGCGAGAGCGTTGGCGATGAGCGTCACGACCAGCAGGACGAGGATGGCGGCGGCCGTGAGCTCACGGAACTCCGCCTGCGGCTTGCGCGCCCAGTCGTAGACGATCACCGGCATGGCCGTGTACGGACCGAGGAGCACCTCAGCCGGCGAACCGCCGGTCGAGAACGAGCCGAGGACCGCGCCGGCCACGATGAGCGGCGCCGTCTCGCCGATCGCGCGCGAGAGCGCCAGGACCGTCCCCGTCAGGATCCCCGGCATGGCCGCCGGGAGGATGAGCTTGCGGACGACCTGCCAGTGGGAGGCTCCCGCGCCGAACCCTGCCTCGCGCAGGGATGAGGGCACGGCACGGATCGCCTCGGATGCGGTGATGACCACGATTGGCAGGACGAGGACCGCCAGCGTGAGCGCCCCGGTGATGATGTCCCGGCCGCTGCCGAGGCCGAGGGCCGCGAACGCGGCCACGAAGATGGACAGCCCGAGCAGCCCGTAGACGACCGAGGGAACCCCGGCGAGGTTGCGGATGTTGATGGTGATGAAGCGGGTGAACCGGTTGTCCGGCGCGTACTCCTCGAGGTACACGGCGGAAAGGATCCCGACCGGGAACGCCATGAGCGGCACGAGGACGGCGAGCATCGCAGAGCCCAGGATGCCCTGGGAGACGCCCGCCTTCGCGGGGTTGCTCGACAGCGGCGCGGTGAGGAACCCGATGCCGCGCTCGAGGAACACGGAAAGCCCCAGGCGGAGCTGGTCGTAGATCAGGATGAGCAGGATGGCGAGCGAGAACAGGAGCGACAGGAGGAGGAGAATCTGCAGGACGATCCCGCCCCAATCCCGGTGCCGCGACCGGAGTGAACCGCTGACCGCGATGACGGTTGCTTCCTGGACGGTCATGTCCGGCTCCTAGTAGCGGATCCGGACCCGACGTACATAGACGTCGCCGATGAGGTTGAGGCCGGCCGTCACCGCGAAGAGCAGGAGGCCGAGGAAAAACAGGCTGAGGTAGGCCGCCTCGCCACCCACCACCTGGTCCGAGCCGACCGCGAGGGTCGCCATGGCCGCCGTCACGGTCTGACCGGGCTCAAGGGGGTTGACCGTGAAGAGCGAGCCGCCCGTCGCGCCTGCGGCCACGGCGACCACCATGGTCTCGCCCACGGTCCGCGAGACGGCGAGGATGAACGCGGCGACGATCCCCGAGATGGCCGCCGGAACCACGATGCGCAGCACCGTCGTCCGGCGGTGCGCGCCGAGCCCGTACGACGCTTCGCGCAGGCTGACCGGGACGGCGCGCATGGCATCTTCGGAGACGGAGGCGACGAGCGGGATGGTGAGGATCCCGACGCCGATCCCGGCGGCCAGCATGTTGAACGTCCGTGCCGTGGGAAAGATGGTCTGGACAACGTTCGGGTTGATCCAGGCGAGCGCGAAGAAGCCGAGCACGACGCTGGGGATCCCCGCCAGGATCTCCAGGATCGGCTTCACGACGCGACGCACGCGCGGGCTTGCGTACTCGGCTAGGTAGATCGCGGACAGGAACCCGATGGGCCCCGCGATGGCCATGGCGACCCCGGCCACGATCAAGGTGCCGGCGATGAGCGTCGGCAGGCCGAACATGCCCCGTCGGGGGAACCAGCCCTCGTCGAGCAACTGGGCCGGGTTGATCAGCGCGAGGAACTGGACGGCCTCAAAAATGAGGGCGAGGACGATGCCAGCGCTCACGGCGACCGTCACGAGCACGGCCACCAGGAGAACCCCTCGCACGGCTGCCTCGGTCCGGCGGCGGCTGGGAGATCCGACGAGTCGGGGGGCACTGGCGGGCTGGAGCGAGGCCGTGGTCACGTCTGTTCCTCATGAGACGTCGCGCTGTTCACCAAGTCTAGCGGCGCCCCCGAGGACCGGATCACCCGTGGGTGGCCCGGCCGGGGGTGGCGGTCCCGTAGCCGAGGAATGCGGAGATCGGTGGGGCCGTGGGGCCGGCCCCACCGATCCCGGATGGCGAATTGACTACTGGACGCCCTGCCAGGCACTCCGAGTCTGGTCAATCTCGGAGGCGGGGAGCGCCACATAGGGCACCGTCTCGAAGACCTTGTCGAGGGTGCCGGGGGCCAGGTAGAAGTCGACGTAGGCCTTGACCGCAGGATTCTCGGCCGCCTTCCTGGTGTTCACGTAGATGAACAGGGGACGTGAGAGCGGGTAGCTGCCGTCGCTGATCGTGGCCTGCGTGGGTGCCACACAGGTCCCGTTGGGCTCCTTGCTCAACGCGATCTCGCTGACCGTGTCCTTGTTCTCCTCGGCGAAGGCAAATCCCACCCAGCCGAGCGAAGTGGGGAAGCCCGCCACGCCTTCGATGATGACGTTGTCGGTGGGGCTGGCCTGGTAGTCGGGGCGCGTCTGGGCGTCCTTGCCACGCTCCTTGGCGATCGGGGCGATCGCCGCCTCGACGAAGTAGTCGTAGGTGCCCAATTCCTCGCCGGGGCCGGTGATCTGAAGATCGGCGTCCGGGAAGGAGGTGTTCGAGCCGAGTTCCTTGGCGATGGCGGACGCGTCGGACCACTTCTTGACGACACTCTGGGACTCGGGGCCAACGAGCGCGTACAGGTCGGCGAACGACAGACAGGTGACCGCTGTGTTCTCGGCGGAGGACATGACGGTGATGCCGTCGTAGGCGATCTTCAGCTCGACATAGTCGACGCCGGCCGCCTGGCAGCCTTCCTTCTCGGCATCCTTGATGGCACGCGAGGCATCGCTTATGTCGATCTCGCCCTGGCAGAAGCGCTTGAAGCCGTCCCCGGTGCCGGGGCCTTCGACCGTGTAGTTGAAACCCGGGTTCGCCTCCTTGAACAGCTCGGCGACGCCCTCGGAGATGGGTTGCACGGTGGACGAGCCCGAGACGGTGATGGCGCCGCTGACGGCGGCTCCTGCGCTGGGGGCGCCGCTGGCGCCCGCAGTCGGTGCGGACGAGCCCGGGGCGCCGGTGGGCGCGGAGGTCGCGCTGCTGCCGCATGCCGCGGCGACGAAGATCGCCGCCAGCGCCAGCGCGCCGAGCCGAGTCTTGGGGCCGATCATTCAGTACCTCCTCTACCCGCGACGTGCGTTGGCGACCTGGTCACGGGCGGTTGGCAGGGGGGTCGCCGCGATTGATCGTCCGGCCGGGCAGTTAACCGGCCATTTCCCGGCCGTTAACGACTCGTTAACTCGGCGGCGGCCCCGGCCGCGGCCCAGCTGCCCCGGCCTGCCCTCAGAGGCGTCGGGTGAAGGCGCGGTCCAGCATGAGGAAGGCCGTCGCCTCGTCGGTGACGAGGACATCCACGGCCTTGGTCTGCAGGGCGCCGGCAATGGCGGCGGCCTTCTTTGGCCCCGCGGCGACGGCGATGACGGTGGGGATCGCCCGCAGGTCCTCCCAGGACATCGCGATGGTCCGTTCGTCGAGGTCGCCCGCGGGCTGACCGTGGGCGTCGAAGAAGCGCGCGTTCAGGCTTCCCACCGCCCCGGCGGCGAGCAGCCGCGAGCGATCCTCGCGCCGGAGCTGGCCGCGGACGACCGTCGCCTCGGCCTCGAGCGCGCCGACGCCCACAATTGCCATCTCCGCGCGGGCCGCCTCGGCCAGCGAGGCCTGGATCGAGCGGTCGCTGAGGAGCGCGTTCCTGATCTCGAGCGAGTCCACGATCATCGGCGCGTGCAGGTACTGCACCCGGCTCTCCGGGTACAGCTCGGCAAGGTGCCTCACGAGCTCGTGGCCCTGGATACCCGGGTACGACTCGTCGAGCCCGCCCGCGATCTGGCTGATCGTGAGACGCGACACAAGCCCCGGCTGCATGTGGCGCACGACGCTGCAGACCGTGCGGCCCCAGGAGACGCCGATGTGCATGCCGTTGCGCAGGAAACTCCCGACGTACTCGGCAGCGACCGACGCGAGGCTGACGCCCTCATCCTTCTCGTCGGGGACGACGACCGCTCGCGAGACGTCGAACCGCTCGGCGATCCCTCGGCCCAGCTCGAGGTGGCGGCGCCTTGGCGGCCGGATCTCGACGTGGACGATCCCCTCCTCGCGGGCACGTTTCAGGTAGCGCGAGACCGTTGACGGATCGAGCCCAAGGTCGCGGGCGATCTCGATCTGCGTCCGCCCGTGCAGGTAGAACTGCGTGGCGACGTCGATCAGCTGGTCGACGCCGCGCTGGTCCGTGACCTCGCGGACTGCAGGACCTTGCTTGTCAATCATGATCTCGCACCCACGGAGACTGTACCGCGTGGAGGCCTCCGCCGCAGGCTCGTCCGGGCGCGTCGCCGGGATGCGGTTGCTGCCGCCTATGCCTGACGGTCATGGTATGCACGGCCGGGCACGCGCGAGCCCGTCGCCCGGACGTGATTGCTGCCCCCGATTCCTGACAGTGATGGTATCCGCGGCCGGGACAGTGGAGGCGCTGGCCGGGGCGGCGAGATCCGGGTCGGTTCGGCCCAGGGCGAGCGCGGCTGAGCACGCCTGCGGCGAGCGCAGCGGCTTCGCGGCCGGGGACCCGGGCATGGGACGGGCCGGCCCGCACCTACCATGCCTGTGAGTCATATCTGGCGGGAACCTGGCGGCCGGCCGAGGGCCGCCGTTCTCGCCGACATTGCCCCGCCGCCGGCATCGCCAGCCTCGCCGAGCGCGGCCAGCGACGAGCCGCCAGCGACGAGCCGCCCGCGACGAGCCGCCAGCGACGCCGCCCTCGACGTCGCTCGCCTCGCCGCCCCGGACGCTTTCCCGTGAGGCGGGAGCAAGGCAGTCCGTGGGCAATCCGCGGCGGCAGCCGGACCTCGCCCTGAGCGTGGACTGACCCCCGGGTGGCGTCGTCGACGGCTCCGCGGACACACCGCGCCTGCCCAAGTCCCGGCTGGCGGGAATCCGCCCGCGATCGTGCGGCCTGTCGGCGACATCCCGGCGGGCCTGGCCGGAGACGCGGGCTGCTGTCCGCCGCCCGCCGCGCGGCAAACCCGCGTGACAAGACCTTGACCGGTCGGACATAATCTTTCCGATGGCCGCCGCAGGGCTGGCCGCGCCGTGGCGCGATCCTGCACTGCCGTCCGGCGACCGAAACCGGTCGCCTTGCGTGTCACAGAGCGGAGGAAACAGCACGATGCCCCCGGAGCATCCCTACCGCATCTCCCAGGTCGCCGTCGTCGTGAGGGACATCGACGAGGCGATGAAGACGTACCACGAGCTGCTGGGCTGGGGTCCGTGGAACGTCTATGAGCACAAGCCCCCGAGCCTCCACCACACCCATCTCCACGGCAGGGAGCAGCCCTTCACGATGATCGGGGCGGAGTGCGAGATCCAGCCCGGGCTGGTCTTCGAGCTCATCCAGCCGGTCGAGGGGCCGTCGATCTACAAGGAGCACCTCGAGAAGTACGGCGAGGGCGTGCAGCACATCGCCATGATGATGCACACCCAGGAGGAGTCCGACGCGCTGAAGGAGCGCTTCTCCGACCTGGGCTGCGAGATCAGCATGGGCGGCCGGATCGGCGAGACCATCGAGTTCTACTACATCGAGACCATGCCCCAGCTGAGGTTCGTCCTCGAATCGGGAAGCGGGCACGCCATCGAGCTGAAGCCAGTTCGACAGTACCCGCCAGCGTAGCCCCTCCTCGCGACCCAGTCCCCACGCGGAGCCGACATGCAGATCCTCGTCGTTGGTGACTCCTACTGCCCGTCCGAAGCGATGCGCGTCGCTTTCGAGCCGCTCGCCGACAGACACGAGGTGACGTTCTGCGACGTCCTCGACGAGCCGTCCTGGAAGCCGACCACGCCCTCCGAGCAGAGGGTCCGGGAGCTGCTCGGTAGCCCCGCGCAGGTCCTCGCCCACATCGGCGGGCGCCCCTGCGATGCCATCGTCGTGCAGGGGGCGCCGATCACCGAGGGGATCCTCGAGGCAACCCCCAGCCTCAAGCTCATCTGCGTTGCCCGTGGGGGACCCGTCAACGTGGACATCGCGGCCGCGAGTGAACGCGGCATCCCGGTCGTCACCACGCCCGGGAAGAACGCCCAGGCGGTGGCTGAGCTGACGATCGGATTCATGGTCATGCTTGCGCGCCGGATGCCCGAGATCATGCGTCACGCGGAGGGCGGCGGCGAGGTCTCGCGCGACAACTACGAAGGCTCGAAGTGGTTCGGCCACGACCTCGAGGGCCATACCCTCGGCCTCGTGGGGTACGGTCAGATCGGCCACAAGGTCGCCCTCATCGCCACGGCCATGGGCATGAGCGTTGCCGTCCACGACCCGTTCGTGGACGCCGCGAAGATCGCGGCCCCGGGGGTCGAGCCCGTGGACCTGGACACGTTGCTCGGGCGGTCGGACTTCGTGTCGCTCCACGCCCGGATGACCGCGGAGAATCGGGGCATGATCGGGCGCGAGCAGATCGCCAGGATGAAGAAGGGCACGTTCCTCATCAACACCGCCCGTGACGGGCTGGTGGACGAAGACGCCCTGTACGAGGCCCTCAGGTCGGGACACCTGGCCGGCGCCGCGCTCGACATCGTGAAGACGCCCGACCTCTCGAAGCCGCACGCCTACGGCACGCGGCACCGGCTCCTCGAGGCGCCGAACGTGGTCATCGCCACGCACATCGGCGGCGCGACGTATGAGACGATCGCCAACGGCGGCCGCATGGCGGCCGCGGAGATCCAGCGGTTCGCCGCCGGCGAGCCCCTGGTGAACGTGGCCAACCGGGCCGCCCTCGAGGCGCGCTGAATGCGTCGGCTGGATGCGTCGTAGCGGAGGAGACGCGGCGGTGGAACACATCATGGCGATCGACCTCGGCACGGGGAGCTGCCGGGCGATCGTCTTCGACGAAACCGGGGACCAGGTTGCCGTGGGGCAGCGGGAGTGGTCCCATGCGGCGCTGCCGGGGTTCCCCGGCTCCCAGGTATTCGACACGGCGCGCAACTGGCAGCTCATCGGCGAGTGCACTCGGGAGGCGCTGTCGAAGTCCGGCCTTCCGGCGACGGGGATCCGCGCGGTGTCGAGCACGAGCATGCGCGAGGGCATGGTCCTCTGGGACGCCGAGGGTAACGAGATCTGGGCGTGCCCGAACGTGGACTCGCGGGCCGTCGAGGAGGCCGGCGAACTGGTCCGCAGCGGCGACGCGGAGCGCCTGTACGACATCGGCGGCGACTGGGTTGCCATCACCAGCCCGGCCCGCTTCCGGTGGATCCGGCGGCACCAGCCGGACGTCGCCGACAAGGCCGCCCACGTCACCATGCTCTCCGACTGGGCCCTCACGAAGCTCTCCGGCGAGTACGCCACCGACCCGTCGTGCGGTTCCAGCTCGGACCTCTTCGACCTTCGCGCCTTCGGCTGGTCGAAAGAGCTCATCGGGATCGTCGGCTTCGATCCCTCGATCTTCCCGCCCGTGGTGGACCCCGGCACGGTCATCGGCCTGGTCACGGCGAAGGCCGCCGCTGAGACCGGCCTCGCCGAGGGCACGCCGGTGGTCATGGGCGGCGCCGACACGCAGCTCGGGCTCCTGGGCATCGGGGTCACCCGGCCGGGCCGGCGCACGGTCGTCGCCGGGAGCTTCTGGCAGACGACTGTCGTGACCGACCGCTGCCTCATCGACCCGCAGCGGCGCCTGCGGACCCTGTGCCATGTCCTCCCCGGGCATGTGGATGACCGAGGGGATCGGGTTCTACTGCGGGATCACCATGCGCTGGTTCCGGGATGCCTTCTGCGACTTGGAGAAGGCCGAGGCGGGGAAGCGCGGCGTCGACGCCTACGCGGTCATGGAGGAGGCCGCCGCGAAGATCCCGCCCGGCGCGAACGGCGTCTGGGGAATCTTCAGCGAGCTCATGGACGCCAAGCGCTGGATCCACGCCTCGCCGTCGTTCCTCGGCTTCAACGTGGACGATCCCGTGGGATCGAGCCGCGCCGCCTGTGTGCGGGCGGTCGAGGAGGCGGCGGCGTACGTCGCGCTCGGCCACATGCGGATCATCGACGAGCTGACGCGGCGAGACGTGCACCGATGCGGTCTTCACCGGCGGCAGCTCCAAGGGCCAGCTCTGGCCGAAGATCATCGCCGACACCCTCGGCGTCACCCTGCGCATCCCGGTCGTGAAGGAATCCACCGCGCTCGGCGCGGCGTTCTGCGCCGGGAAGGGCGCGGGACTCTACGGTGACCTCGGCGAGGTGGCGAACCGGCTGGTCCGGTTCGAGCGGACGATCGAGCCCGATCCCGCCGTCCACCAGCGCTACCTCGAGTTGTACGAACGCTGGCGCGAGATCTACGCGCGCCAGCTCGCCATCGTCGACGCCGGCCTCCTCCCGCCGCTCTGGCGGGCGGCCGGCACCTGAACACGCGGACAACCCAGGGTCGCGCCCCGTCGGGCGCCGCCCGCAGCAACTCCCAGGAGAGGTGAACGGCATGCCCGAGGCGGATACCCAGGAAACCAAGGACTACTACGTCGACGTCCCCCAGAGGAACCCGGCGGTCACCCTCAAGGGCTCCGGATCCTACGACTGGGGCATGACCCACCGGCTCGCCCGGGGCTGGGGCCTCGAGAGTGGCAAGACGGTCATGCTCGCCATCGACCACGGCTACTTCATGGGCCCCACCGCGGGCCTCGAGCGGATTGACGTCAACATCATGCCGCTCGTCCCCTACGTGGACGCCGTGTTCTGCACCCGCGGCATCCTGCGGTCGCTTTTCGCGGGCTGGAGCAAGACGCCGGTCTGGCTGCGCGCCTCCGGCGGCCCCTCGATCCTCAAGGAGCTCTCCGACGAGGAGATCGCGGTCGACATCGAGGACGCCCTGCGCCTCGACGCCTGCGGGGTCGGCGTGCAGGTTTTCGTGGGCGGGCCGTTCGAGACGAAGACCATCAACAACATGACGAAGCTCATCGACGCTGGCTACCGATACGGCGTGCCCGTGCTCGGCGTCACCGCCGTAGGCCGCGAGCTCGCTCGCGACGCGCGCTACCTGGGCCTCGCCACCCGCATCCTCGCCGAGCTCGGGGCGCAGGTCGTGAAGACCTACTACTGCGAGCCCGACTTCGAGCAGGTCACCGCCGGGCTGCCCGGTGCCCATCGTCATGGCCGGCGGCAAGAAGCTTCCCGAGCTCGACGCGCTCAAGATGGCCTACAACGCCGTCCAGCAGGGCGCCGCGGGCGTGGACATGGGCCGCAACATCTTCCAGTCCGACTCGCCCGGTGGCCATGATCCAGGCCGTCCGCAAGACCGTCCACGAGGCCCTCAAGCCCGAGCAGGCGTTCGAGTACTACAGGGACCTCGCGAACGAGCTGGCGAAGGCGAAGTAGGCGAAGGCAGCGATTGCGATGGCGAAGGCCGACCTGATCGCCGACCTCAAGAGCACCGGCCCGCACCTCAGCATCGGCATCCTCACGTCGGACCTCCTCCGTATGGGTGAGGAGATCGGGCTGCTGGAGCGAGTCGGGGCGCGGATCGTCCACACCGACGTCATGGACGGCGTCTTCTGCCCGGCGATGACCGTCGGGCCGCCCTTCATCAAGGCGCAGAAGACCGCCCTCCTCAAGGACTGCCACCTGATGATCACCGACCCGGAGCGCAAGGTCGATGACTTCGTCGCTGCGGGCGCGGACATCATCACGGTGCACCCCGAGGGCAACCGCTACGCCCACCGGGCCCTCCAGGTGCTGGGGAAGGCGACGAACGCCAACGACCCCGAGCGCGGGATCATCCGCGGCATCGCCCTCAACCCCGGCACGCCCCTGGAGGCCATCGACCCGGTCATCGACGAGGTGGACTACATCCTCCTTGTCGCCATCAACCCGGGCTGGGGTGGCCAGGCCTTCACCCCCGCCATGGAGGCCCGGGTGCGCGAGGTACACGAGCGGATCCTTGCCTCCGGCCGGGACATCCTCCTCGGCGTGGACGGTGCCGTGACGAAAGCGAACATCGCAGCGGTCGCGGCCCTGGGGCCCGACCTCATCGTCACCGGCAGCGCGATCTTCGACGGCAAGACGCCCGAGGAGAACGCGCGGTTCATGCTCGCCGAGGCGGCGAAGGCCAGAGCCGCGGCGAAGGGGCGGGTCGACGCGGGCGCCTGACGGGCGGCCCGGGGTCAACCGACGGGCCGGCGGGGTTCGCGCGGGCGAGCGCGGCCTCTGCCGGCCCGGCTGTCCTGCTCGGCCGCGGGCACACCGCGGCAGGCGAACGGGCAACGCAGAGATCCACACGTGCGGGCAAGCGGAGGCATCATCGAATGGCGGCTTCGATCATCGACCAGGCGCACGAGCGAGTACGGGAGACCTATCGCGCGCAGATCGGGCGCGCGCGCGACGAGCTCGTCACCCCCGCGCTCATCCTCGACCTGGACGTGATGCGCCGCAACCTGGCCTTCATGCGCGACCGCATGGCGACGATGCCGACGAACCTGCGCGCCCACGTGAAGGTCCACAAGAGCCCCCACATCGCCCGGATGCAGGTCGAGTACGGGGCCATCGGCGTCGGGTGCGCAACGATCTGGGAGGCTGTGGTCCAGGCCCGCGCCGGCATCCCGGATGTCTTCGTGATCAACCAGCTCGTGGGTCGGGAGAAGACCCGGACGGCGGCGCTCCTGGCCCGGGAGACCCCCCTCCGAGTGGCGGTTGACGAAGCCGGCCAGGCCGAGGAGCTGTCGGCGGCCGCGGTGGAGGCCGGGAGCACGATCGGTGTGCTGGTCGAGGTCGACACGGGCATGCACCGCTGCGGCACGGAGTCGGTGGAGGAGACGCTGGCCGTGGCCCGCCGCGTGGCCGACCTGCCCGGCCTCGCAATTCCAGGGCATCACCGGCTACGAGGGCGCGCTCGTCACGGACGAGCCCGATCCCGACCGGCGAGCGGAGCTGGCCCGGGGGGCGAGGGACTACTTCGCGGCCACCGCGGACCTGCTGGCGGGCAACGGCCTTCCGTGCGAGATCATCACGGCCGCCGGCACGGCCAACTGGGAGTTCGACGCCGCCGATCCCCGGCTCACCGAGATCCAGCCGGGCTCCTACGCAACCATGGACGGCTTCCACCGGACGCTGGAGACGCGCTTCGAGCACGCCACCACCGTGCTCGCCACCTGCGTCAGCCGCCGGTCGAACCGCTTCATCATCGATGCAGGCGGCAAGACGGTCGGCGCGTCCGGCGCCCTGGTCAAGGGCAGTCCTCTGCCCGCGGGGCGGTTCGAGGAGGAGCACGGCATCTTCGTCCGTGATGACGCGGCCTTCCCGATCGCCGTGGGCGACCGCGTCGAACTCCTCTGCGCCTATACGCCGTTCGCGGTCGGCTACTTCGACGCCTACCATGTCGTGGAGAACGACCGCGTGGTCGACATCTGGCCGGTCATGCCGCGCGGCCCCGAGTCCCGCTGGCTGCTCGACATGCTAGAAAGGGGCCAGTGACGCGGCGTCTTCGGCGGGCCACCCGGCGGCCTGATCCGCCGGCGCCGCTGGAGTGGCACTGCCCAACGGAGTCCCTCGATGGGACTACGGCAGGCGGGCGCTGGAGATCCTGGACAAGGGCGGCTGCCGGGTCGACTATGAGACCAACCGGGCCCGCTTCCTGGCGAGCTGGTGTGGCAGTCCCTCGACCTCTGCCCCCGCACCTTCACCTTGCGCGCCAGCAACCCCGATCACAACGTCACGATCACCAACAACAACACCTACTTCTCGCTCTTCGCCGGAATGCGCACTGTCGACCTCGACACCTGCGTGCCCAGGTGCCCACTGTCGAGGACAACAACGAAGCCTGCAAGGTCGCCGACGGCCTGGAGTTCGTGCACTGGTCCACCTCGTACACGCCCTATTCCGACTTCGAGGCGAGCCCCCGGCGATGATCCTGCCGATCAGCACCTGGAGCCGGCTCAAGTACTTCTCGAAGATCTCGCGCATCGGCGCGGCGGAGGGCAGCCACATCTTCGAGCTGCAGATGGCGCAGGCCATCGGGGTGGACATCTGGGCGCCATGGAGCCCGCGCCGCCGATGTTCTTCGACCAATTCGCCTCCGACTGCGCGATCGCCTGCGCGGAAGCGGGCATGACCGTCGAGCCCGCCCACTGCGGGATCCTGGGCAGCTCCCACCCTGCGACCATCGCCGGGTCGCTGGTCACCGGGATGGCGGAGTGTCTCGGCGGCATCACGCTCGTCCAGCTGGTGCGCCCCGGCAATCGCGTCTTCGCCCACATCTTCCCCGTCCCCACCAACATGAAGACCGGACGGCCCCGGTTTGGGTCGATCGGGATCTCGCTGGCGCAGGTGGCCTGGAACCAGATCTGGCGCACGCTCTTCGGGATCCCGACGATGAATGGAGGCAACGGTCCCAGCGACTCGAAGCAGATCGACTTCCAGATCGCCTACGAGAAGAGCATGGGACTGCTCCTCTCCGCGATCTCGGGCGCGAGTTGGATCAACGCGATCGGCGGGCTGACGGGCGAGCTGTCCTATCACCCCGTGCAGTCGGTGCTCGACAACGACGTCGCCGGCGCGATCGTCCCAGGACTCGATGATCGAGGAAGCACACGCCCGGGTTCGCGATCTCTACGGCTCGACCATCGGGGGCGGGCGGGAAGCACCGGTGACCCCGGCGCTCATCCTCGACCTCGACCTGGTGCGGTCGAACACGAAGAGAATCCACGACGGCTGGCCACTCTGCCGGCGAAGCTGCGGCCGCACGTCAAGACGCACAAGAGCCCGCATCTCGCGCGCATGCAGATGGAGGGCGGCGCGATCGGGATCTGCACCGCGACGGTCTGGGAGGCCGCGGTGATGGCCGAGGCCGGCATCCCGGAGATCTTCGTGGTGAACGAGGTGGTGGACCCGGTCCGCATCCGGACCCTCGTGGGACTGGCGGCGAAGACGCGCATTCTCGTGGCCGTCGACGACGCGGGGAACGCGGCGGAGCTGTCGCGCGCGGCCTCGGCCGCCGGCGTCGAGCTGGGGGTACTCATCGACGTCAACAACGGGCAGCAGCGGTGCGGAGTGGACACCGCGGAGGCGGCCCTGGACCTCGCGCGCGCGATCGTGCCCGCTCCCGGGCCTGCGGTTCGACGGCCTCACCGGCTACGAGGGTCACTGCACGATGGAGCCGGACGGCGTCCGGCGAGCGGAGCTGCAGCGCGACGCCATGGCCATGATCGTGGGCGTGGCCGACCTGCTCGAGGCGAACGGGATCGCCTGCCGCATCATGTCGGCCGGCGGCACTGCCACGTGGGACCTCACCGCGGCACACCCCCGGATCACGGAGATCCAGGCGGGTTCATACCTGCTGATGGACCGCTATCACGACCAGATGGTCGGCGGCTTCGCGCCGGCGCTCACCGTCCTCGCCACGGTCATCAGCCGGCCGCCGGGACGCCTTATCACCGATTGTGGCAGCAAGTCGATCGGCGACCCCGACATCAGCGTGGTCCTGGGGCACGACCTCAAGCTCAACCGGTTCGACGAGGAGCACGGGCTGTACGAGGTCGACAACTCGTACCCGCTGCGGATCGGCGACCGGGTCGAGCTGATGCCCGGCTACACCCCGTACACCATCAACTACTACGATGCCTACCACGTCATGGAGGGCGGGAGGATCGTCGACATCTGGCCGGTGATCCCGCGCGGACCCATGCACCATGGGCTGGCGCGGAGCTGATCCTCCGGAGCGGCCCCGTCGACTTGCGCCCGGGGCAGGAACCGGAACGAGAGCGGAGGAAGGGAGCACCACGTGGCGGAGATGACCCCGCGCGAGCGCGTGCTCGCAGCGCTGAACCACCAGGAGCCGGACCGCGTCCCGGTCGACATCGGCAGCTGCTACAGCACCAGCATCATCGTCGAAGGCTACGAGCGCCTGAAGCGACACCTTGGTATCGGCGGCGAGACGCGCATGCTCAGCTCGCTGTTCCGCATATCGCGTCTGGATGAAGGCGTCCTGCAGCGGCTGGGCAGCGATTGTCGCCCGCTGGTCACGAAGGGGCGGGCCAACTGGACGCCGCCTCCCTCCGAGCCCGGGACGCTCATCGACGAGTGGGGCATCACCTGGAAGGAAGCCGACTACGGCAACGGCACGTACTGGGACATCGTGCGCAGCCCGCTGGCCGAGGCGACGATCGAGGACATCGAGCGGTACCCGTGGCCTGATCCTCTCGATCCCGGGATCACGGCCGGCCTGGCCGAGGAGGCGCGGGACCTCCACGAGGACACCGACTACGCGGTGGTGGCCGACTTCGGCTTCCAGAACCTGTGGGAGCTCGTCTGGATGCTCCGCGGCTTCGAGCAGGCGCTCATCGACCTGGCCGACGACCCCGAGTTCGTGCACGCGCTCATGGCCCAGCTGCTCGAGATCAACAAGACGGCAACGGGGCGTTTCCTCGATCTCGTGGGACGCCACATCGACGTGCTCCGCATGTCCGACGATCTCGGCACGCAGCGAGGGCTGGTCATGTCCCTGGACATGTATCGGCAGCTCGTCAAGCCGTACTTCAGGGAGTACGTGCGCTTCTGCCGGAGCAGGACCGACGCGAGGATCTTCTTCCACAGCTGCGGCGACGTGGCCGATCTCATCGATGACCTGGTCGATGTCGGCGTCGACGTTCTCAACCCGGTCCAGGTCGCCGCGCTCGGCGACACCGCCACCCTCAAGGCCCGCTTCGGGGACCGGATCGCCTTCTGGGGCGGCATCGACACCCAGCACGTTCTGCCCCACGGGTCGGTCGCCGACGTCGAGGAGGAGGTGCGGCGGCGCATCCGGGACCTTGCGCCGGGCGGCGGCTATGTCATTGCCTCGGTCCACAACATCCAGCCCGACGTGCCCCCGGAGAACATCCTGGCCATGGCGGACGCCGCCCGCAGGTACGGGCGATACCCCATCACGGCCTGAGCAGGACATCGAGCGGTTCGAGCCGCTCAGGGCGCTCGCGCCCCGCCGGCGCTACTCGAAGCCCCCCCTCTTCCGGCGTGATCAGGCCCCCGAACGTTCAGGAACCGCGGTAGCGGGACGAGAAGTATCGCCGAGGGTTGTCCACAAGGAGCGTGTGGATCTGCTCGTCGGTGACGCCGTACTCGCGCAGCCGCGGGACGAAGTGGCGCAGGATGTGGCCGTAGCCCGTGCCGCCGTACGCCGTCAGCATGATCTTCTGGTGGACGTCGTGGGAGAGCAGGACCTGGTGGAGGAACCCGGCGTCGATCAGGCGCTTGACGTCGGCGGCCAGCTCATGGTCGCAGGGCCCGCTGCCGCGAAACCCCCATTCGAAGTTGCAGCTCACCCCGTCGTAGCCCAGGAAGGCGCCCCGGGCAGCGATCTCCAGCTGGGAGTCGAAGTCGCTGGGGCGGATGTAGACGTGCTCCATGATGGTGTGCCGGATGTCGGCGCCCTCCTCCTCCACGATGTCGAGGATGCGCCGGCGGTACTCGTGCGACTTGGCGGATCCGCCGGGGGTGTGGATGGTGAGCGGCACCTGCGTCCGGGCGGATGCGCGGCAGGCTCCCCGCAGGTTCTTCTCCTCCTGCGGCGTGAAGTCCACGTCGATGCCGATCTCGCCGATGGACCCCGCGCGGATGCCGGTCCCGGGCACGCCCTCCACGAGGTCCCGCACGATCTCGTCGGCGATGTCGTCGATGGACATCGAGCGCAGGCGGGCCGGGTGCGAGGCCTCGATGTAGTAGCCCGCGCTGGCGATGATGTGGACGCCGGTCCGGCGGCTGATCTGCTGGAGGCCCGCCACGTCACGGCCGAAGCCCTCGAGTGTCACCTCGACGATGGACCGCCCGCCCTCGTGGGCGAACGGGCCACCTCGGCGGTCATCAGGTCGAGGTCGGTCAGGCGCTGGTCGTCCCGGTTGTAATGCGGGTGGACGCGCAGCTCTCCCAGGATGTCCATCGTGATGGGGCGGTTGAAGAGGTGCTTGCGCGAGGCCTCTTCGGGTTCCGGGCTGACACACCCGACGTCGGACAGGATGTGCTCGTGGGTGAGGGCGATCCCCAGGTCCTCGACCGGGATGGGACCGAGGACCGTCATCACCTGGCCGCTGCGGACGCCGATGCCCGGGTATGTCGGTTCAGGGTTCATGGCTGCCTCCGATCCTCCGGTCAAGCGCACGCCAGGATCGCGCCCATCGAAGACAGACTACGCCAGAGCGTTGCGGGCTGGCGTGGCGTCGCCGGGCCGCGCATCCATCCGCGCGGGCCGCAGCGCAGCGGGCTACTCTGTGCCTTCAAGGCAGGCAGCTGACTGGTCCCAGCCGACGGCGGGAGGGCGGCGAAACAGCATCAGGAGGGTGAAGATGCCCGAACTCTGGGGCACGCGTTACACGAAGAAGGAGCTCCTGGCGCCGGGTCGGGCGCATCGAGCAGGTGGCGGGCGTCCGGCTCGTCACGCTGGGCGACGGGATGGAGCGCGGCGTCCGCGTGCTGGAGTTCCGCACCGGCACCGGGTTCGCGTTCGACGTCGTGGTCGATCGCTCGTTCGACGTGGTTCGCTGCGACCTGGATGGGAAGTCGCTGTCGTGGAACTCGTCGAACGGCATCACCGGGCCGTGGTACACCGACCCGGTCGAGTGGGGCTGGTTCCGCAGCTGGGCCGGCGGCATGGTCACGACCTGCGGCCTGGACCACACGCTCGGCCCCGGCGAGGACACCGCCGCGCAGTACCACCAGCTCCACATCCGCAAGACGCGTGACGTACGGCCTCCACGGGCGCGTGGGCGGCCTCCCCGCGCGGCTGGCCGGGTACGGCCACCGCTGGGAGGGCGACGAGTGCGTCCTCTGGGCGGAGGGCGAGGTCCTCCAGTCGGAGGTCTACGGCGAGCGCATGCTGCTGCGCCGGCGAATCGAGGCGCGGGTCGGCGAGTCGCGGTTCCGCATCCACGACGTGGTGGAGAACGTGGGCCACGACCGCACCTCCCACATGCACCTCTACCACTGCAACGCTGGGTTCCCGGTGGTGGACGAGGGTACCGAGGTGCTCGTCCCGGCCACGCGAGTCTGGTCCGACTACGAAGGCGCGGTCATCGAGGGTTACCGGAACCTCACCGCGCCGGTCGCCGGGATCCAGGAGTACTGCTTCGAGCACGACCTGGCGGCCGAGCCGGACGGGAGGGTCCCCGCCGCGGTGGTGAACCGGCGGATCGGGCTGGGCGTCTACCAGGTGTTCCGCATCGACCAGCTGCCGCACCACACCGTCTGGCGGATGCTCGGCGAGGGCGACTACGGCCTGGCCATGGAGCCCAGCACGAACCGCGACGCCGGCCGCTGGGACGCCCGCGAGCGCGGCGAACTCATCGAGCTGGACCCGGGCGAGAGCCGCGAATACGACCTGGAGATCGGCGCGCTCTCCGGCACCGCCGAGATCGACGCCTTCGCGGCACGGGTGAAGAAGCTGGTGCCGTAGAGGTCGGCGGCCGCAGCGAACCGCCGAAGGGGCCGTCCGCCTAGTTCGACCTGCCCCGCGCGGCGACCGGCCAGCGGGCGACGAGGATTCCGTCCCGCTCGGCCCAGATCCAGTCGTGGAGGTTGCAGGTCGTGCGGATCTGGCTGGGCCGGAGGTCCACCTGCGCGCCGAGGGGCGGCAGTTCGCCGGGCGCGCGCACGATGGCGTGCTCATCGTTGACCACGACGGTCGCGTCGGGGACGCCGAGCGCCTCGGGCGCACCGTACTCCTGGCCGATCGAACGGCGGCCCACGTCGAGCACGACGCGGCCGGGGTGGCGCGAGACAACCGTCCCCCGAACGGTCAGGGCGCACCGGAAGGGGAGATCCATGACGAGGAGTTGCGGTTCCATGAGGGCGTAGACGCCGGCCTGGATCTCGGTGATGACCGGGTCGGCGAGTGCCTCGCGGAGGGTCGAGGTGCCGGCGGCGGAGACGACCTCCACGGGGAACCCGGAGCGCTCAAGCGCCTCCTTCACGTCCGCCAGCATCCCATAGGCGCGGCGGAGCTTGGCCTCCCGGTCCTCGACCGTCAGTCGCACGCGGCCCTCGTAGCCCATGATCCCGCGGAGCCGGACGCCGGGGAGGCGGGCCGCCGCATCGGCCAGCGGGAGGGCCTCCCCCGGCGTGGCGATGCCGCAGCGCCCCAGGAGGATGTCCACGTCGATGAGGACGTCCACCTCGACGCCTGCCCGCGAGGCCGCCGCCGACAGCCACTCCAGCGGCTCGACGGCATCCACCGCGACCGCCACCCGGGCGCCGCGCGCGAGCGCGACCAGCCGGTCGAGCTTGCCCGGGTCCACCACCTCGTTCGCCACCAGGATGTCGTCGATCCCGGCGGCGGCCATGGCCTCCGCCTCGCCCACCGTCGCGCAGGTCACCCCGCGAACGAACCCGCCCAGCTGGCGGCGAGCCAGCTCCGGTGTGCGGTGCGTCTTCACGTGCGGACGCACGGTCCTGCCGGTTCCCTCCAGGAGGTCGTTCATCGCCCGGACGTTTGCCTCGAAGGCGTCGAGGTCGACGATGAGCGCAGGTGTGGAGATCGGCGGCAGCGCCGGCTCGGCGGTCATGCGCCGGTTGTCCAGGCGGCTGCCCGCTCGGAAGCCAGCCGCTCGCGAAGCGGCGCGTAGAGCGCGCCACGTGCCGCGTCAGGTTCGTACCGGTGAGCCACCATGACGTTGTCTCGGACCGCCGAGGCGACGGACGGGTAGACCCCCGCCCCGATCCCGGCGAGAAGCGCAGCGCCGAAGGACCCGGGCTCGTCCTGGGTCACAACTTCCACGGGGATCCCGCATACGTCGGCCGTCTGCTGCATCCACCACGCCGACCGCGCCCCGCCCCCGGACGCGCGGATGAGGGTCACCGGCACTCCGCGCGAGCGGAGCGAATCGAGCGTGACCGCAAGGTCACACGCGATCGACTCGAGGAGCGCCCGGACGATGTCCACGGCCGAGGTGGCCAGCGTGAGGCCGTGGAGGCTCCCACCGAAGCCGGGCCTCGCATCACGATGCGGGAGGGGTGTCAGGTGGGCGTTCGCCCAGACATGCCCAGGACCGGGACCCGCGGCGGCCAGCCCTTCCTCGAGCTTGGTGATCGACAGGTGGGTCAGCGAACGCGCCCAGTTCTGCACCGTCATGCCGTTCGGGTTGTTCACGTTGACCGCGAGCCCGGTCGGGCCGGCGAACGGGTAGAGGTTCATCCCTTCGTCGGCGATGGAGTCCGGCACGCCCTTCATCACGGGGAGGACGAAGGAGTGCCAGCTCCCGCAGGCGAGGCCGACGATCCCGGGTTCCACGGCGCCGGAGCCGATCGACGACGCGAACGTGTCGTACGCGCCGGTCACCACGGGGACCCCCGCCGGAAGCCCGGTTTCGGCCGCGACCTCCGGAAGCACCGGGCCGATCACGGTGCCCGACTCCTGGATCACCGGGAGGAGCCGCGGGTCGATCCCGGTCTCGGCGATGCGGTCGCGCGACCAGCCGCCCGAGGCGCGATCGTAGACCAGCCACGTGCCCGCGGAGCTCGCGTCCACGACCGGCTGCCCTGTCAGGCGGAGCGCAAAGAACTCGTGCCAGTTCATGAACCAGCGGGCCCGGGCGGCGATCGCCGGGTCGTTCTTCGTCCACCAGAGGATCCGGTTGACCGGGTCCATGCGCCGGGGAACGTGGCCGCACAGCGCGAACCACTCGCGGGCGGTTCGTCGGGCGGCGGCGATCGTGGCCACGTCGTCCCCCCGGACGTCCGCTGTCATGAGACAGGGGCCGAGTGGGGACCCGTCCTCGTCGACGGGGAACACCTCGCGGCCGGACGAGCTGAACGAGACGCCGGACGGCGGGTCCGCCCTGACAGCCTCGTCCGAGACGACGCTCGCCAGCGCGTGGTCGAAGGCGGCGAGCGATTCGTGCGGGTCCACCTCCCACCACCCCGGCTGCGGGCGATGGGCCCCCACCTCGCGACGCGCCTCGGCCAGGACCGCTCCATCGAGCGAAAAGGCGACCACCTTGATCGCGCTTGATCCAAGGTCGATGCCGATGAGACTCATGGGCGCACAGGATAGGGCCTCCGCCGGCTGGAGCGCGCTCCCGGGCTCGGCCGGGCGGCAGCGCGCGGGGCGTTTGCTATTCTCACGCGTGGCCGAACTGGTCCTCGGAAAGCGATACGCATCCGCCGTTTCGAAACGGGCTGCGGTGCACAGGGAGGGGAACCGGAACCATGATCACGCAGAAGCTGGCCAGACGCGAGGCGCAGGGCAACCCCATCCGGGTCGGCTGGGTGGGTGCCGGCAGGATGATCACCGGGGCGATCTGCCAGGCGGCCCAGATGAAGGGCATGCGCAACGCGGTGGTCTGCGACCTGCGGCTCGATGCGGCGCTCCGTGCGTACGAGATCAACGGCCACCGCCGCGAGGACATCCTCGTCACCGAACGACGCCGGCGTTGCCAACGACGCCATCCGCGCCGGGACGCCGGTGGTGACCCAGGACGCCCACCTCATGCCCGAGCTCGAACTCGACTGCGTGGTGGAGGGCACCGGTGTCCCCGAGGTGGGGGCCGACGTGGCCTTCCGCTGCATCGAGGGCGGCCGCAACATCATCCTGCTCAACGTCGAGACCGACGTGGTGGTGGGGCCCATCCTCCACCAGATGGCCGAGCGGGCGGGGGTCATCTACTCGGTCTCCTCGGGCGATGAGCCGGGCCTCATCACCGAGCTGGTGGACCGCTGGGGCGGCCTGGGCTTCGAGATCGTGGCCGTGGGCAAGACCCCCACCAGCCTGGGGAAGATGGACATCTACGCCACGCCCGACACGGTCGCCGAGGATGCCCGGGCGCTCGACGTCAACCCGCACTTCCTGGTCACCTTCCGCGACGCCACCAAGACGGCCATCGAGATGTCCGCCATCGCCAACTCCACCGGCCTGGTCCCCGACGTGCGCGGCATGCACGGGCCGACGGCGGGGATCGCGGACATGGCCCGCTTCTTCCGCCTCAAGAGCGAGGGCGGGATCCTCGACCGGCGGGGGGTCATCGACTACGCCCGGCCGCTGCTCCTCCCCGACGGGTCGGTGGACTTCGTCAACAGCGTGACCCCGGGGGTCTTCGTGGTGGCCCGCACCACCCACCCGCAGCTGCAGGCCGACCTGGGCTACTGGAACGTGGTCCACGAGGGCGAGTACTTCACCTTCTACATGCCCTACCACCTGGCCACCAACGAGCTGCCCCTGTCCATCGTCTGGGCGGTCGAGGACGGCGAGCCGACGTGCGTGGCCCGGGGCGGACTGGTGGCCGAGGTGATCGCCGCGGCGAAGCGCGACCTGCGAGCCGGCGAGACGATCGACGGGGGCGGCGGGTTCACCGTCTACGCCCTCAACGACCTGGCCACCGTGACGCGGGCCGAGGGCTGCGTGCCGTTCGGACTCCTGGGAGACGCGAAGCTGACGCGCGACGTGAAGCGGGACCAGGTCATCACCTATGACATGGTCGAGGTGCGGACAGACACCCTCCTGTACCACCTCCGCCGCATCCAGGACGAGGTCCTCCCGCCGACCGAGGTCGGGTAGGGCGCCGTGGCGGACCGTTCTGCACGGCCCGTTGCTTCGGAGGCACGCCGCGTGCTCGTCGGCACGAGCACGAAGATGAACCTCACGTCGACCGAGACGGCGGCCTACCTCGACACGCTGGCGCCGTTGCTGGAGACCACCGACGGCATCGAGCGGTGCGACGTCTTCGTGCTGCCGCCGTTCACGTCGATCTGGGTGGCGCGCGAGCGCCTGCGGGGGACGCGGGTCGCGTGGGGGGCGCAGGACGTGCACCCGGACGACGCTGGCGCACACACCGGCGACGTCTCGGCCACGATGCTCGCCGACCTCGGCTGCACGTACGTGGAGTGCGGGCACTCCGAGCGACGACGCGACCACGGCGAGACCGACGACCTCATCGCCCGCAAGGTCGACGCGATCCTGCGGCACGGGATGCGCCCCGTGCTCTGCGTGGGGGAGCCGTCCCGAGGACCCGCGGACGCGGCCGCCGCGTTCGCCACCGGCCAGCTGGAGCGGGATCTCGCAGGAGTCACCCCGGCCGACCTGGAGCGCGTGGTCGTGGCCTACGAGCCCGGCTGGGCGATCGGCGCGGGCTCCACGCCGGCGGCGCCGTCCCATGTGAGCGCCGTCCACCGGGTGATCCACGCCCGGCTCGCGGCACGACGGACGTCGAGCGGCTCGGCGGACCTGCCGGACGGCGCCCGGACCCGGGTCATCTATGGGGGCAGCGTGGACCCCGTCGCCGCGCCGGCGCTCCTTGCCGATCCCTCGGTCGACGGACTGTTCGTGGGGCGGAGCGCGCTCGACCCCCGCCGTTTCGCCTCGATCGTCGAGCTGGCCGCGCGCGCCGGCACCTGACCTGAGGCGGCGCTCACCCGTAGGCGCGGGCCAGGACCTTGACCTGGTCGCCGCTCGGGTCGCCCAGGGACGCGATGCCGGCGCTGATGTCAGCGATGTCGATCTTCGACGTCACGATCTTCTCGACGGGAAGCTCTGCCGGAGCCGATGAGCCGCAGAAGACGTGGCAGCTCGCGCGCATCCCACGACCAGGAGCCGTGGATGTTGAGGTCCTTCAGGCACCAGAGATCGGGTTGGACCGTGCGCGGACCGACATGGATAGCCGGCACGGCGACCGTGCCGCCGGCCCGCGTGGCGTTGACACAGAGCGCGAACCCTCGCTCGTTCCCGGAGCAGTCGATGGATGACTCGACGCCGACGCCATCGCACGCCTCGAGCAGCTCGCCGGCCACATCTTCGGCAGCAGGATCAAACACCCGAGTGGCCCCAATCTCTTTGGCCTGCGCTCGCCGCGTGGGATTCGGCTCTGCAGCGTAGATCGCGCCGGCGCCCCAGGCGGCCGCCGCGAGGATGGCCAGCTGACCGATTGGACCCGTGCCGACCACCAGGACCCGCGATCCCAGCCCCACACCGGCGCGTCGTACCGCGTACTCCGAGGTCGCCAGCGGTTCCAGGATGGCCCCCTGCTCGTCGGTCACGTCGTCCGGCAGCGGAATCGCCTGGTAGGCCGGGACGACCGCCTGCTCCGCGAGCCCGCCCCACGGCCAGCTCATGCCGGTGAAGGTGATGTTCTTGCAGAGCGCCTTCCGGCCGCTCGTGCAGAACCAGCAGGTCCCGCAATAGACATGAGGCACCACCGAGGCCCGCTGCCCGACCCGGACATTCCGCACGTCCGAGCCGATCTCGAGCACCCTGGCCGAGAACTCGTGGCCGAGGATCTGCGGGATCCTCTCCTTCGGGATGAAGTACCCGCCGGTCTCGAGCTCATGCAGGTCCGATCCGCAGACCCCGCACCAGAGCGGTGCTACCCGGATCTCGCCGGGACCGATCGGCCCCGGTTCGGGGATCTCATCGATCCGCAGATCGTGCTTGCCGTGGAGTCGTGCTGCGCGCATTGCAGTCTCCTTGATGCCCTCTTTTCGCCGATCATATACGTGGCAGGGCCATAAGACCACTGTACAATTCACCGTGCGGCTCGGCCGAGCCAATGCGTGCTCCAGGTCCTGGGAGTGTGATCGTTGCCGTGGTGTCGAATTCAGTTCCCACCTCGCTGAAACTCCGACCAACGCACCGATCCAAGCTGTCCGAGGACGTGGCGCAGCAGCTGCTCGAGGCGATCAGGGAGCTGGAACCGGGAACCCGCGTCCCGCCGGAGCGTGAGCTCACGCAGGCACTCGGCGTGTCCAGGACGACCGTGCGCGAAGCGCTGCGGGGGCTCGCCGTGCTGGGGGTCGTTGACGTGCGGCACGGCGAGGGCGTCTTCGTCGCCGATGGGGCGTCCCCGTCCCAGCAGGACGAGCTCTCGGCAGCCCTGGCCAAGGGCTTTCGCCGAGACGTCTTCGAGGCACGCACCGTCGTCCTCGCTGAGATCGCCCGCCTGGCCGCCGTACGGCGGACGGCCGAGGACCTTGCGAGTCTGCATTCGGTTCTCGAGGTGCGCGAGAGGGCGATCGCGGCGGGGCGTGGACCAGCGGGTACCGGGATGGATTTCGATGAGTGCCTGGCCGACGCGGCACACAGCGAGGTGCTCGGCGCGATCACGCGGTCCTTCTCACGGCTCATGCGCGAGCGTGCGAGGCGCGTGTATGGGGCACACCCGGAGTTCGCGACGCTTGACTGCGCCATGCATCGGAGCATCCTCGACGCTGTCGAGGCCGGTGACCCCGGAAGCAGCAGCGGAGCGCATGCGGGACCACCTGGTGGAGACCGATGAGTTCGCCACGCGCCTGGATGTCGCTTGATGAATCTCGGGCTTGACAGCGTCAGTGGAGCAATGGTCTGATATCTCGGCTTGGGGCGTGATCGGTCGCCCGGTTCAGTGAAGGCGGCGAGAGGGAGCAGGAAGCTGATGCGTACCCCGCGCGAGGTCTCCGAGTCGTACTGGGCCGCGGAGTGCCGTCGCGACATCGACGGGATCATGGCGCACTACCACGCCGATGGAACGTACGAGGGCCCGGACGGGCTGCGGCGGGGGCACGCCGAGATCCGGGCGGCCTACGAGGAGTCGGCCCGCCTGTACCCGGGCCTGGAAGTCGAGATCATCCAGGAGTTTCCGCTCGGCGATCGGGCGGCCATCGAGTTCGACGCGGTGCTGATCGACCCGGCCGGCAGGCGGTACCGGGTACGCGGCGTCAACATCGTGCAGGTCCGGGACGGCAAGTTCGTGTCGGCGCGCTCGTACGAGGATCCGCCGACGCCCGAATGATCAACGCCCAATCGGGCTGTTTGACTTCTGTCGCCGCCGGTAGACCGTGGCGCACGGTGCAGGCGGGCCGTCCCGGCAGCGTGCCGGCCGAGATGGGAGGATGTGAACCGAGAGACGCTACGAAGGGCCGATAGCCATTTCGACTGGCCGACGAAGAGCACCGGGCGAAGCCACGCTGCGGGTTGCTCGAACCAGAGGAGGAATCGAACAGTGAAACGCACGGGCAAGTTGTTCACAACGATCATCGCTTTCGTCCTGGTCGCGGGGTGTTCTAGCGCAGCGACCACGGCCCCCACCGCGGCTCCCACCGAGGCGCCGACGGCGGCCCCCACCGCGGCTCCCACCGAGGCGCCGACAGCGGCCCCCACCGCAGCTCCCACCGAGGCGCCGACAGCGGCGCCGACAGCGGAGCCGGAGGCCTGGACGCAGAGCGACATCTTCAAGGGCTTCGACCCGATGGCCGTGGACCTGACGGGGTACACCCCGGGGCCCAACGGCGAGCAGTCGGTTGAGGCTGCGACTCTCCCCGATCCGACCGCCGAGTGCCTGGCGCAGGTGAAGGGCAAGAAGCTCGCGTTCCTGAACGGGTTCGCGGGGATGACCTGGATGTCCGCCATCGAGAAGGGCGTGACCGAGCAGGCGGCGGAATACGGGATCGACGTGGTGGCGACCGCGAGCTCGGACTTCGACCCCGCCAAGGAAGCCTCGGCCGTCGAGACCCTCATGGCGAGCAAGCCCGACATCCTTGTCACTATTCCGGTTGACCCGACCGCCGGGGCGCAGAACTACAAGCCCGCGCTCGATGCCGGAACAACCATCGTCTTCTACGACAACCCGGTCGACGGCTGGACCGGCGGCAAGGAGTACGTCGCCATCGTCACCGGCGACCACTACCGCATGGGGAAGAACGCCGCCGACCTCCTGGCCACGGCGCTCGGTGAGCAGGGCACGTACGGCTTCATCCAGCTCGACGTCCCCTTCTACAACAGCAACAACCGCGAGAAGGGATTCCTCGCCGAGATGGCGCAGAAGTATCCCAACATGAAGAACGTGGCGTGGACCGGCTTCACCAGTGACTCGACTGTTGGCGCCGCCACCGAGGCGATGCTCACCCAGCACCCGGACCTTGACGGGATCTACGTCTCCTACAGTGGCGGTCCGGGCACGGCCGTACTGGCCGCGCTCCAGAATGCCGGCAACACGCGCGTCAAGGTCGTCACCCACGACCTCGACGCCGCGAACGACGTCATCATGGCCACCAAGGACAGCAACTACTTCGGGACCGCCATCGAGAAGACCTACGACGAGGGTGCGAACACCGTGAAGGCCGCCGTGCTCAAGATCTGCGGCGTGGAAGTCCCGCCCTTCGTCGTGGTGCCCGCGCTGGCCGTGAACCGGGACAACCTCGCACAGGCCTGGCAGGACGCGTTCCGCCAGGACCCGCCCCCGGAAGTCACGAAGGCACTGGGCGAGTAGCGACAACCGTCAACCCAGCGAGATCGAGCGCAGCGCGCGCGGACGCACCTCGCGTCCGCGCGCGCCCAGGTTCCCGTAGGAGCGGCGGCATTATGAGCGGCGACACATGAGCGGCGGCGGGACAGGCGCCGTCCCGGGTGCGGGGCGGCTGCGCCTCCCCAGGCGGATCCCCCAGGGCGCCATCGTCTACCTCGGCTTCATCCTGGTCTTCCTGCTGTTCTCGATCACCCTCCGCGACAGCGGGTTCCTCACGATCGAGAACCAGCTGAACATCCTGCGCCAGACTGCGTTCGTTTCCGTGATGGCGTTCGGGATGACCTACGCCCTCTCCGCCGGGGAGATCGACCTCTCCATCGGGCAGGTTGTCGCGTTGACCGCCATGGTCGCGGCGGTCCTCCTGAGGGATGCGAACGCCGTCGTCGCGGTGGTTGGCGGCCTGGCGGTCGGCATCCTCGTGGGGCTCGCCAATGGTCTGCTCACGACCAGGCTGCGGGTGCCGTCGTTCCTCATCACCCTGGGCATGGCCGGGATCGTCGGCGGTCTGTCCCGTTGGATCACCAGTCTCCAGCCCGTGCCGGTGCGCGACGACGACTACACGTTCATCTTCGGGTCTGGCGATGTCGGACCGGTTCCCACGCTCTTCATCTGGACCATCGCAGCCCTTCTCGTCGCCCACCTCGTGTATCGCAAGACGACCTTCGGCCGCCAGCTGCTGGCGACCGGTGGAAACCGGACCGCCGCGCGGTACTCGGGGATCAACACGGCCCGGATCCGGGTGGCATCGCTGGTCATCTGCTCGTTACCGCCGCCCTGGCCGGCCTTCTGTACGTGGGCAGGATCCACAGCGCCCGGTACACGCTCGGCGAGACCGACCTCCTCACTGTGATCGCGGCCGCCGTGATCGGCGGGACCAGCATGGCCGGAGGGCGAGGATCGATCATCGGCGCCCTCGTCGGCTCGCTCGTCATGGGCGTGCTGAACAACGGCCTCATCCTCATGGGCCTCTCGGTGACGGAGCAGATGATCGCCCGCGGCGTGATCATCATCGTGGCCGTTGCCCTGAGCCTCCGCGAATCGGCCGAGGGCTAGGGAGCATGGTTGCCGAGGCACCCGCTCCGGCCGCCCTCGACCCCGTGCCCGCCGTCCTGACGGCTCGGGGGATCCGCAAGTCGTTCAGCGGCGTCGAGGTCCTCCACGGCGTCGACTTCACCCTGCGACGGGGTGAGGTGCACGGGCTGGTGGGGCAGAACGGTGCGGGCAAATCGACGCTGGTGAAGATCATCGACGGCGCGTACTCGGGAGATTCCGGCGAGATCGAGGTCAACGGGGTCCCGCTGACCCACCTGGGCCCCGGCGAATTGCGCGAGCGTGGAATTGCGATGGTCTTCCAGGAGTTCAGCCTCATCCCGGCGATGCCCGTGGGCCAGAACATCCTGCTGTCCCGCGAGCCGAAGGGACGAACCGGGCTCATCGACGACAACGAGATCCGTCGTCGGGCGAGGACCGCGCTGGCGCGCGTGGGGGCCGACATCGACCCCAATCGCCTGGTCGAGGACCTCCCGGTGGGATCGCGCCAGCTGGTGGAGATCGCCAAGGCCATCTCGCAGGACGCAAGCATCCTCATCCTCGACGAGCCAACGGCGTCCCTCGCCGCGGCCGAGATCCAGACCCTCACCGAGGCCATCCGCCTGCTCACCGCCGAGGGCATCTCGGTCATCTACATCTCGCACCACCTGGACGAGGTGGTCGCCATCTGCGACCGGGTGACGGTGCTCCGGGACGGCAACGTCACGCTCGTCGCCGAGACCGCCGACGTGACCCTGTCCGCAATCATCGAGAACATGATGGGCCGGTCGCTCGAGAGTGCCCTGGCGTACCAGCCGCACGACGTCGACCGGACCGGGCGACCCCTCCTGCGGGTGAGCGGCCTGCGGAACCCCCGTCTTCGGGACATCTCGTTCGACCTCCACCGGGGCGAGATCGTCGGCGTGGCGGGCCTCCTGGGCAGCGGCAGAAGCGAACTCATGCGGGCCATCTTCGGCATCGACCGGCTTGATTCCGGGACGATGGAGATCGACGGGCGCAAGGTCCACATCGGTTCTTCGGGCGATGCCCTCAGCGCCGGCATCGCACTCGTTCCGGAGGACCGCGGGAGAGCCGGCCTGGTGCGCGAGCACTCCGTGGGCAACAACATCCTGATGGCGGCCTGGCGACGCTACGCTCGGGCCGGCTTCATCAATGACAGAGCGGCCAGGCGCATGGCGGAGGGTTTCGTCGAGCAGCTCAACATCCGGACGACCGGGCTCGACCAGGAGGTGAAGGGCCTCTCCGGCGGCAACCAGCAGAAGGTAGTCGTCGCGAAGAACCTGTCGGTCAAGCCGGCGGTGCTTCTCCTCGACGATCCGACAGTCGGAGTCGATGTCGGATCCAAGCGCGAGATCCTGATGGAGGTGCGGGAGCTGGCCGCGAAGGGCAACGGCATCCTGCTGGTCTCATCGGAGTTCGAGGAGCTCAGCGGCGTGGCCGATCGCGTGCTGGTCATCAGGGACGGGGCGATCCTGCGCGTCCTCGATCGCTCTGCGGGCGATGACCTGTCGGAGGAAGCGCTGTCGCGCGCGGTTCAGGAGTAGGCAATCCAGATCGGACGGGAGCGACCGGCAGCCCGTCCTCAAACCTCAGTGGCGTGATTTGGGAAGTAAGGAGGTCAGTGGACCAATGGCAGCCAAGGGCACCCCGGCCAGGTCGTACGGCACACGGTTCCTGCTCGACGAGGACCCAATCTCGGAAGGCGGGATCTGGCTCAACGGCCGAAGAGACGCAATTGACTACGCCGACGTTGTCACCGAGAACGGCGCCTGCCACGGTGGGAAGGTCCGCATGGCGGTCGCCGAGCGTCGTGCCGAGCAGGGCGACGCTGTCGACGCCCCGGTCGGGGACTACGATGATCCGACGGCCGTGCTCGTGGGCCCCTGGGGCAGGAACCAGCACGCGAAGGCCACGGTCTTCAGCCGGAACCAGACGGAGAAGTACTACCAGGAGGTCGAACTCCGCCTTCGCAGCGCGATTGCACCGCACCGCTGCACCGGGTACGAGGTCTTCTGGCGCTGCCTGAAGAACGAGCAGGCGTATGCCGAGATCGTGCGCTGGAACGGGAAGCATCGGGAACTTCACGTCGCTGGCCAGGGGGTGGGCCCGGAGTACGGGGTCAAGGATGGCGACGTGGTCGAGGCGACCATCATCGGCACGGAGATCAAGTCGTACATCAACGGCGTGGAAGTGCTGTCCGCCACGGACGACGTCTACGCAGAGGGCAGCCCCGGCGTCGGGTTCAACTTCGGTTGCGGGGACACCTACGTCGACCACGGCTTCACGTCATTCGAGGTGGATACCTGGAACGACTGATTTGGGGGAAGGGCCTCGTTCGGGTCCGTGGGCGGCACCCGGGTGGACCTCGACCGGCGGACAGGCCAAAGCGCGCTTGACTGTGCCGCGTCGGGATGGTAGTCATAGCGGATGACCGGTCGCCCAAAGCACCGCTTTCGGGTGTCGCGGGCGCCGGAGGAGAGAGGGACCGCGCGCTGCCGGTCGGCACCTCTCACGGACCGGGCGACTCTGGCACAATCTTCCGACACGGCAGCCGGAAAACCGAGATCCGGCATTGCCACGACCGCGAGGAGGACATCAGGCTGAGGTTTCTGTCTCCCGCGCCAGCCCGCGGGTTCCCATGGCCGCTGATCCAGTGAAGGGTGAGATGGTGAGACTGTCGCCGGGCGGGACCAGGTTCCCCGCCCCTCCAACTCCGAGCCAGTTACCAGGCGCGGGAGGTGATGCATCGTGACCGCGGAAACCGTCACTGCCGCACCCGTTGCGGCCGGCGGCACCGTCCCGCGACTTGTCATCCGGAACGCCACGAGGACGTTCCCCGGCGTGAAGGCCGTCGACCAGGTCTCGTTCGAGGTGCTGCCCGGCGAGATCCATGCCATGGTCGGCGAGAACGGCGCCGGCAAGTCCACGCTGATGCACCTCGTGGCCGGCGTCTACAAGCCCGACGAGGGCGAGATCGAGCTGGATGGGAAGTCGCTCGTCGGGCTCAACGAGCACGCCACGGCGCTCGCCGGGGTCTCCATGGTGTACCAGGAGAGGAGCCTCTCGCCCGCGCTGAACGTTGCCGAGAACGTCTTCGCCGGCCGCCAGCCCACCAACGCAGCCGGGATCATCAAGCGCCGCGAGATGTTCGATCGCACCCGGGAGATCCTCAAGGACCTCGAGGTTGACATCAAGCCGGGCGCTCTCACCGGTGACCTCTCCCCCGGACAGCAGCAGATGGTGGAGATCGCCAAGGGCCTGTCGCACGAGCTGAAACTCCTCATCCTCGACGAGCCGACGTCCTCCCTGACGATCCAGGAGGGCCGGCACCTCTTCCGGATCCTCCACCGCCTGGCCGAACGCGGCGTCTCCATCGTCTACGTGTCCCACCGCCTGGCCGAGGTCTTCGAGATTGCCAGCCGTGTCACCGTGCTCAAGGACGGCAGAGTGACCGGCGTCCGTGACACGAAGACGGTCACCCCGAACGATCTCATGGCGCTCATGGTCGGCCGGGAGCTCTCGCTCGATCCCGACCCCCGCCGGGCGCCCGCCGACGCGAAGGTCGCCCTCGAGGTCCAGGACCTCGTCGCCGAGCCGGTCGAACAGGCGTCTTTCACGGTCCGCTACGGCGAGATCGTGACGCTGGCCGGTCTTGTCGGCGCGGGGCGTACGGAGGTCTGCCAGGCGATCTTTGGCGCCCGCCCGATCCAGGGCGGCAAGATCATCGTGGATGGCAGCGAGTTGAAGGTCACGAGCCCGCAGGCGGCCATGGCGGCCGGCATCGGGATGCTGGTCGAGGACCGCAAGGACAACGGCCTGTTCCTCGACTTCACCGTATCCCGGAACGTCGTGGCCGCCAATCTGCCGAACTACACGCGGGGCGGCGTCCTGGATGACCGATCCGCGGACCGGACGGCCCAGGAATACGTGACGCAGCTCCGCATCGCGACACCGACCGTCAAGCGGGAGGTGCGCAACCTCTCGGGCGGCAACCAGCAGAAGGTCCTGCTGGCGAAATGGCTGGACCGCAAGCCCAAGATCCTCATCGTCGACGAGCCCACCCGGGGCGTCGATGTCGGCGCAAAGGCCGACATCTACCGTCTGCTGCGCGAGCTGGCAGAGAGCGGGATAGCCCTCCTGGTCGTCTCATCCGACCTGCCCGAGGTGCTCGCGATCTCCCACAAGATCGTGGTCATGTCGGAGGGCCGGGTGGTCGGCGAGATGGACGCCCGGGATGCCGATGAACTCAAGATCCTGACCCTGGCCGCCCCGAAGGGCGAGCGCGTCGAAGAGCGAGGTGCAGCGTGAGCGGACTCGAGCCTTCCAAGACGGTTGCCGAGGAGGCGCGTCCGGAATCGCGCACCTCGAGGGGGCAGGGGCTGCTCCTGCGCATCGCCCTTGATCGCCCGCTGCTGCTCATCGTCCTCATTGCGGTCGTGGTGATCCTGGTGGCGATCGCCAAGCCCACCACGTTCCCGACGCTACCCAACCTCCAGGTGGTCCTTCTCGACACGGCCCAGACCGGGATCCTGGCGGTCGGCATGATGATCCTCCTGATCGCCGGGATGTTCGACCTCTCGATCGGCGGCATCCTCGCCTTCTCGGGGATCATCGCCGGCATGGCCGCGAAGGACTGGGGCATGCCGCCGCTCGTCGCGTTCCTCTTCGGCTGCGGCTGGGGCACGCTGCTCGGGATCCTGAACGGGTTCCTCGTGACGAAGGTCCGCATCAACGCCCTCATCGCGACCCTGGCGACGGTCTCGATCTTCCGCGGCTGCCTGCAGCTGGTCTCCGGCGCAGGCGTCATCAACATCGGGCATGGGTACACCATCTTCGGCCAGACCCAGATCGGAATCCCCGACGTCTTCGAGCCCTACTCGCCGTTCTGGTTCATGGCCGTGATCGTGGTCCTGTTCGCCTTCCTCGTCGGCCGAACCCGCTTCTTCCGGCAGTACTACTACATCGGTGGCAATCCCCGGGCAGCCAAGCTCTCCGGAATCAACGTGGACCGCATGGTGTGGTTCGCATTCATCCTCATGGGCTTCCTGGCCGGCTTGGCCGGAGCGCTCCTCGCATCGCGCCTGAACACGGCGGTGGTCCTCGCAGGTTCGGGCGTCGAGCTGAAGACGATCACGGCGGTCGTCCTCGGTGGTGCCAGCCTGGCCGGCGGTGTGGGCCGCATCTCCGGCGCCTTCCTCGGCGTCCTCTTCATGGCGCTCATCCAGAACGCGATGATCATCCTTGGCCTCAACCCCTTCTATCAACAGATCGTCGTGGGCCTCGTTCTGCTCATCGCTGTCGGCCTCGACCAGTACGCGCAGGCACGGCGGCGGGTCTGAACCAGGAGGCGGCCGGCCGCGACGGGTTCCGCCGGGTGGCGGAAACGGGCAAACGGTCCACAATCAGAGCGGTCATCCGGTCACCGGAGCCGACGGATGGCACAGAGCAAGGAGGTGTCGGTCAGGCTCGATGGACAGTTGCCACCCCACCGCCAGTACCCCTACATCCATAGAGGAGGAGACCGTGATAGTAAGACGAACGCTCGCCATCGTGCTCGCCGCGCTGTTCGTCGCCGCGGCGTGCACGAGCACCGCCACCCCGGCGCCGGGAACCGAGGCGCCCGCAACCGCGGCGCCCGCCACCGCGGCGCCCGCCACCGCGGCGCCCGCCACCGCGGCGCCGGCAACCGCGGCGCCGGCTACCGCGGCGCCCGCCAAGTTCCCGACCGGTGCGACCGGGCTGGACAAGCCGTATGCCGACCCCAGTCGTGCGGACCAGGAGTACGTCTGGATCAGCAACGCCTCGAACCTGCCGCTCTTCGTCGAGCGCGTCTACCCGGGCCTCGAGTCGGCCAAGAAGGCGCTCAACGTCAAGGTCCGCGTCGCCGGGCCGTCCTCGGTCGACCTGGCCGCGTTCATCGCTACCGTTGACGCCGAGTGCACGGCGGGACCGGCCGGCGTGATCGTGGTCGGTGGCTGGGACGACGCCCTCGGCGCGCGAAGTCGACAAGTGCATCGACAAGAAGGTCCCGACGGTCGTGACCGACGGCGACCTGCCGAAGTCGAAGCGCCTGTCCTACGTGGGCACGGACTGGTACAAGTTCGGACGGCTCCACGGCCACGTACCAGTGCAAGTACCACAAGGAGAAGGGCCTCACCTCGGGCAAGATCGGCACGATCTCCTTCCTCGCGGCCGGCAACTTCATCTCGGCCCGCCAGGGCCTCCGTGACCAGCTGGCCGAGGAGTGCCCCGAGGTCCAGGTCGTGGCGGACGAGGAGTCCGGCACGAACGTCGAGCAGGTGGCGGCGAACACCGCGGCCATCCTGCAGGCGCACCCCGACCTGACCGGCATGGTGGGCATGGACTCCGAGGCCGGCCCCGGCATCGTCCGGGCGGTCGACGAGGCCGGCAAAGCGGGACAGCTCATCGTCACCTCGAACGAGGCCGGACGCGAGTTCATGAACGCCATCAAGGACGGCAAGGCGCTCATGATCAACATGGAAAAGTACGAGACCATGGACTTCTTCGCCGTGGTCTACCTCTACACCTTCCAGAACGACATGCTGCGGATCGTCGGTGGCGACCCGTGGCACCTGAACCCGCTCCCCGATCCGGGAGACTCCGGGCCTCATCGTGGTCACCAAGGACAACTTCGAAGTGATCATTGCCGCCACCGATCCCGAATCGGACAAGGCGCAGCCGACGGGCGCGAACGACCCGTTGGCCGACCCGAGCCGGGCGGACCAGGAGTACGTCTGGATCAGCCAGCCTCGTCGCTGCCGATGTTCGTCGCCCGCGTCTATCCGGGCCTCGATGCCGTCGCCCATGGCGCTCAACGTGCAAGACGCGCGTCGCCGGACCGGCCGCGATCGACCTGCAGGCGTTCATCGCGGCCGTGGAGACCGAGTGCACCAAGAAGCCGGCCGGGCGTGATCGTCGTCGGTGGCTGGGATACGCTCTGGCTCCGTCGAGTTGACAAGTGCGTCGACATGGGCGTCCCGACCGCCGTCACCGACGGCGACCTGCCGATGTCGAAGCGCCTCACCTACCTCGGGAACCGACTGGTACGCGTTCGGCGTCCTGCACGCCCGCTACATGTGCAAGACGCACGCCGATCGCGGCCTGACCGAGGGCAAGGTCGCGACCATCACCATCCTCGAGGCCGCAACTTCGTACAAGCAGACCCGCCGCGGTCTACGAGACGACCCTCGCGGAGGAGTGCCCTGGCGTCAAGGTCGTCGCCCATGAGCAGGGTGCCGACAGCGCCGAGCAGGTGACCGCCCGCGTGGCGGCCGTCCTGCAGGCCAACCCCGACCTGACCGGTCTGGACGGCATGGAGAGCGAAGGCGGCGGCGCCATCATCACCGCCCTCACCGAGGCCGGCAAGCCCGGCAAGGTCATCGGCATCTCGAACGACTACGGGCGCGACTTCCTCCTCAACCTCAAGAACGGCAACATGCACATGATCACCCTCGAGAAGTACGAGCCGATGAACTTCTTCGGGGTCGTCATGCTCTACACCTACGCAAACGACATCATCCGCAACCTCTACATGCCGACCTGCTCCAGAACCCGCTGCCCGACTTCACGGACACCGGGCCTCGTCGTCGTCACCAAGGACAACGTCGACGTCGGTGTTCGAGGCAGTCGGAGGGCAACTGGGCCGAGTAGCACCGGGCGATCCCAGGGTTCTGTAGCACCGGGTTGCCCGCATCGTCCATATCGGACCCACAGGAGAGGGGGAGGTCGGCACCGCCGGCCTCCCCCTCATCATCAGCGCGGGAGGCGCAACACGATGGCACGGGAGCTGACGAAGCCAGCACGCATGACCCTCGAGGAGTTCGATCGGGTCTTCGAGTCGGTGAAGAACTGGGGCAAGTGGGGACCGGAAGACCAGCTCGGGACGCTCAACTATGTCAGGCCCGAGCACATCGCCGAGGCCGCGAAGCTCGTGCGTTCGGGGCGCTCGGTGTCGCTCTCGATCCCCATCAACAAGAAGGCCGAGCCGGACAACCCGAACCCCGCCTATCACTTCATTTCCATGGGGCATGACATCGATATCGGGTCGAGCGGCCTCACGTTCGGGATGTGTTTCCTGGGCATGGCCAGCCACGGTGACTGCCACACCCACGTCGACGCCCTCAACCACGTTGCCTACAAGGGCCTGCTCTACAACGGCAAGAACGCCGTCCAGACGCTCACGTCGATGGGGTCCAGCTGGGGCGACATCGCGGCCTATGCGAACGGGATCGTGGGGCGCGGAGTGCTCCTCGACGCGGCCCGCTACCGCGGCGTGAAGTGGCTCGAGCCCGGCGAAGCGGTGAACAGGGCCGAGCTCGAGGCGATCGAGAAGGCTGAGGGCGTCCGGGTCGGCGAAGGGGACTTCTTCGTTTTCCGCACCGGGCACCACGCCCGCCGGCTCGAGCTGGGCTCCTGGAGCAACGACTATCCGCCGGCCGGCGAGGGCAAGGCCGGTCTGGACGTCGACACCGTTCCCTGGATGCACGAGCGCAAGATCGCGGGCTTCCTGCCCGACGGCGACGGCGAGACGGTGCCGTCAGGCGTCGAGGGGATGCTCTATCCCATCCACCCGCTGCAGCTCACTGCGATGGGCATGCTGATCTCCGACAGCCTCCAGTTCGAGGACCTGGCGAGAGTCTGCGAGGAAGAGAAGCGCTGGGAATTCATGGTCGTCGGCTGCCCGCTGCGGCTCCCCGGAGCGACGGGCTCGCCCTGGAATCCGATCGCGATCTTCTGAGAACGTCCACGGCCCCGGCCCGGCGCCGCCCGCCGTTGCCGTACGGCCGCGCCCTGGGAACGAAGGAGGTGAAATGATGGAGAAGCGTTTCGTCGGCAAGGTCGCGCTGGTCACCGGCGCCACGAACGGGATCGGTCAGGCCACCGCAGTCCGGCTCGCCGCCGAGGGTGCCCTCGTCGGAGTGAACCAGCGCCCCGCCGGCGACCCCACGGAGACCCTGCGGCGCATCAAGGAGGCGGGCGGGGAGGGCTTCCCGGTCGTCGCCGATATGCGGGACCCTGATCAGGTGATCGAGATGGTGCAGGAAGTGGCGCGTCGCGGTGGCCGGCTCGACTACGTCGTGTCGAACGCCGCCATCAACCCCTTCATGCCCTGGACCGAGGCCACCCTCGAGGATTTCAACAAGCTCTTCGAGACGAACGTGCGCGGCACCTGGGTGGTCTGCACCGAGGGCGCCAAGCAGATGATCAAGGAGGGCCACGGCGGCGCGATCTGCATGGTGAGCTCGATCTCCGCCCACGTGGGCTCTCCCAACCAGGTCGCCTACTGCGGCACGAAGGGCGCCATCAGCATGCTCGCCAAGGCCCTTGGGGCGGTCCTGGGAGAGCACGGCATCCGGGTCAACGCCGTCGAGCCCGGCTGGGTGAAGACGAACATGAGCGCGCCGATGATGGACTACCCGGAGGTCCTCAAGTACTACGAGGAGCGGATTGCCCTTCACCGCGGTGGCGAACCTGAGGAACTGGCCGGGGCGATCACCTTCATGCTTTCAGACGACGCGAGCTACGTGACCAGCGCCACGCTCCTGGTGGATGCTGGCTTCATCGTCAACGCCGAGCTGTAGGGGGGCGGACAGGTGGAGAAGCGATTCGTCGGCAAGGTCGCGCTGGTCACCGGCGCTACGAACGGGATCGGCCAGGCCACCGCGGTGCGTCTCGCTGCAGAGGGCGCGCTCGTGGGGGTGAACCAGCGCCCCGCCGGCGACCCCACGGAGACCCTGCGGCGCATCAAGGAGGCGGGCGGGGAGGGCTTCCCGGTTGTCGCCGACATGCGTGATCCCGCGCAGGTCGTCGAGATGGTGCAGGAAGTGGCGCGTCGCGGTGGCCGGCTCGACTACGTCGTGTCGAACGCCGCCATCAACCCCTTCATGGCCTGGAACGAAACCTCGCTCGAGGACTTCAACAAGCTCTTCGAGACGAACGTACGTGGCACCTGGGTCGTCTGCACCGAGGGCGCCAAGCAGATGATCAAGGAGGGCCATGGGGGCGCCATCTGCATGGTGAGCTCGATCTCGGCCTACGTGGGCGCCCCCGGGCAGACTGCCTACTGCGGAACGAAGGGCGCCATCACCATGCTCGCGAAGGCGCTCGGGTGCGTGCTCGGTGAGCACGGCATCCGGGTGAACGCCGTAGAGCCCGGCGCCATCGACACGAAGATGTCCGCCCCGCTCACCGAGGATCCTCCCACCCTCAAGTACTACCTCGACCGCATCGCTCTCCACCGGATCGGGCAGCCGGAGGAGCTGGCCGGGGCGATCGCGTTCATGCTCTCCGACGACGCCAGCTACGTCACCGGTGCATCCCTGCTGGTGGACGCCGGGTTCATCGTCAACGCCGAGCTGTAGGCGCGGCGGGGCCTCGCCCGGCCGTGGTGCGGGCTCCGCCTGGCCCTCTTCACGCGCGGGGCACGACCGGTAGCGTGACCCGCGACGGGCGGGCCGCATCGTGGAAGACGGTCTGGGTGGCCGTGCGCAGGTCCGCCCAGGTCGCCTCTCCGAGCGGCTGCCCGGTGCCGGGGTTGGGGTCCCAGTGCGGGAACGACGATGACGCCACGTCGACCCGCAGGCGATGGCCGGGCAGGAAGACGTTTGATGTCGCCCGCAGGTCGATGCGGTACTCGTAGACCCGGTCGCGCTCGAGGAGCACGCGCCGGTCCAGGCCCTCGCGGAACGATGCCCTCAGGATCCCCTCCGTGAGGTTGATCGCCGTGCCGTCGGGGTGGACGTCAACCAGCCGAGCGACCCAGTCCGTGTCGACCTGGTCGGTGGCGGCGAAGAGGGTGACGCTCACCGGGCCGGTAACCTCGAGCGGCTCCGCCAGTGGCTCGGACGTATAGCAGAGCACGCCGGCCAGCCGTTCGGCGGGGCGCTGGTCGGACGGACCCATCGGCGTGAACTCCTCCCAACAGCAGGAGTGTCCGCCCCGGCTGGGGATCGGTCCGCGCGGCATGTGGACGTAGGTGTCGCAGGGCTCGTCGGTCGCCGGAGCCTCGGACAGCCAGCCATCGCCCGAGAGCGTGTTGGCCCGGCCCTCCGAGTGCAGGTACCAGCGCGTCTCCACCGCCCGGCGGAGCGGCCACTCCTCCTCGGAGCGCCAGCGGTTCTCGCCCATGACGAAGATCTTCACGGGAGGCTCGGAGGAGATGCCGTCGTCGATCCCCTTGAGGACCCAGTCGTAGAACCGGAGTTGCTCGGCGTCCACCACGGATCGCTTGGCGGCGTCCCCGAAGTCGCACCCACCGGTGTAGCGCGACCAGGGGAAGTGATACCAGGGGCCGATCAACAGCCGCTGGCGACCGCGCGCTCCCTCGCCGCCGGTGGCGCTCACGCCGGCGAAGTTGCGAAGGGTGCCGCCGAGGAAGATGTCGTACCAGCCCCCGATGTGCAGGCCCGGCACGCGAATCCGCCCGTAGTGCGGGAAGATGGCCCGGTTCCGCCAGTAGTCGTCGTATGTCTCGTGCCGGAGCCAGTCGAAGTAGTACGGCGCGAGTCCGCTGGCCCGGAGGGGGGCGAAGTCCCGCAGCGGCCAGGTGGTGAAGTGGGGACCGGGATTTGCCATGGCATCGGCGACCGCCTTCTGGACGTCGAGCCGGTTCTTGCGGCGGGCCGTGTCCGGCACGAGGGTCATGGCCCAGTAGCTTGCGAAGGACAGGCTGAGGGCACCCCCTTCGTACGTCCAGCCGTCGTAGAAGCCGTCGCTGGTGATCGCCGGGCAGATGCACCCGAAGTCCTCGCCGGACCCGATGGCCGCCTGCAGCTGCGTGGCACCCGGGTAGGACGCTCCGTACATGCCGACGCGCCCGGTGGTGCCGGGGAGCGACCGCACCCAGGCCAGCGTGTCGGCCCCGTCCTCGACCTCGTGGACGAACGGGTCCCACTCGCCATCCGAGCGGTAGCGGCCGCGGCAGTCCTGCATGATCACGACATAGCCATGCGACGCGTACCACCTGGGGTGGGCGTACGTGTCCGCGAGCGCGTACTCCTTCTCGTATGGCATGCGCTGGAGCACCACCGGAAAGGGCCCGTCACCGTGCGGGCGCCAGATGTCCGCCCGCAGGATCGTCCCGTCGCGCATGCGGGCCTCGACGTCGCGCTCAACCGACACGTCGTGGATGGCCTGATCCATCGGATCCCTCCCTCCGGGGGTTCGAGGTGGTGCGCATCTCCCGTTGTCGAGAATAGCGGAGCGGGCCGCGACCCGGCTGCGTCGGCCGGCTGTCGCCTACGCCAACAACAACCGCATCGTGAAGCGCCGGGTGTCGGACCTCACGTACGTGGCGGAGTACGGCACCGAGGGCACCGGCAACGACCAGCTCGTCGGGCCGCTCGCGCTCACGACGGATGGCACGTGTTGCCGACCGCCTCAACAGCCGGATCGTGAAGCGATGAACCGCGGCGCCGTGACCTGACGCGGTTTCGAAGGCGTGTACCCTACAGCTTCTGCAGCGCGGGCTTGACCTCGGTGATGAGCCGGGTCATCGACTCTTCGTCGTAGGTGGCCGGGAACCCCGCGATGAGGTGGCGGTAGCCGATCTCGAGGTAGGGTGCGAGCCGCTCGACCACGTCCTCCGGCGTCCCCACCGGCTGATCTTCCCAGAGCCGGCCGATGCGGTTGCGCGCAAACTGCTCCTCGAAGAGCCGGCGTGCCTCCTCGCGCGAGTCGCGGATGACCACCACGCCGATCCCGGTCGTGCGCTCGATCTCGCGTTCGTCGCGGCCGACCTCCTCGCAGTGGCGGCGCAGGATCGCCTCCTTTCGCCGCACGGTCTCGAGGCTGCCGCCGAGGTTGCAGGCGTCGCCGTACTTCGCCACCAGCCGCAGGGTCACCTTCTCGCCGCCGCCCCCGATGAGGATGGGCAGGTGCGCCTGAACGGGAGGTGGGTCGTTCCGCACGGCCTTCGCGCGGTAGCGCGGTCCGGCGGCTGTGGGCTCGGTCCCGTCGAGCATGCCGCGCATGATCGGCAGCGCTTCGGTGAGCCAGCGGAGTCGCTCGGGGAAGCCGTCACCGAAGGGGAAGCCGAACGCCTCGTGCTCCTCCTCGAACCACGCGGCGCCGATGCCCAGGATGGCGCGTCCGCCGCTGATGTGGTCGAGGGTGGTCGCCATCTTCGCCACGAGCGCGGGCTCCCGGAACGGGTTCGCGCCGACCATGAGCCCGATCCGGACGCGCTGGGTGGTGGCGGCCCAGGCGGTGATCGTGAGCCAGCCCTCGAAGATCGGGCCGTGAGAGTCGCCGATGATCGGGTACAGGTGATCCCAGGTCCAGAGCGAGTGGTACCCCAGGCGGTCTGCCCGCTGTCCAGCCTCGAGCAGGGCCGGCCAGTCGGTGTATTGGTTCCAGCAGAGCGCCCCGAACCTCACGTCGGACGGGGCGTGGCTCACCTCGGTCATGGCGTCACCTCCGGCGGTTGGCGGTAGGGCTGCCGAGGATATCGCATGTGCGCCGTCGTGGGGCTGCCGCTTGCTTCGGCAGCAACAGCGATCGGGATAGGTCTCGGCCGCTCCGCTACAGCCCCAGGCGGTCGGGCAGGGTGGCGAGCGGGACCGGCTCGAAGGCAAGGCCGGCGGCAAGCGCCCCGAGCCGGTCAACGTCCTCGTTTCCCACGTGAACGGCCTCCTCGGGAAGGACGCCCAGCCGGTCCAGCGCGAGCCCGAAGATGCGCGGGTCGGGCTTCTCCGCCCCCGCCTCGGCTGAGGTGAGGATGGCGACGAAGCGTTCCGTCAGGCCCAGGCGGGCGAGGTGCTCGTGGAGGCCGACGTCCCAGTTGGCGACGACGGCCAGGGGCAGGCCGGCCGCCGCGAGCCTGTCGAGCGCGGGCAGCACTCCGCCAATGGCCCGGAACCGGAGTGCCCCGACGAACGCCGGCATGACCTCCTCCGGGCGGAGTCCGGCGCGGACGTCGGCGCGGGGATCGGCGTCGAGATCGGCCCTGAGCGCCCGGAGGAACACGGCCGTGGCGTCGAGGCGGAGCCGCCCCAGCGAGGCCTGGTCCCGGCCGGTGAACGAGCGCGGGCGGTAGTAGGCCACTTCGGCCTTGAAGGCCCGGACGATCTCATCCCGCGTGCGCCGCAGGCCCCACGAGGCGACGAGGTCAACGAGGGAGTCGATGTGACCGTCACCCTCGACGAGCGTGCCAAAGGCGTCCACGGTGACGGCTCGGATCTGCCGCCGAGAGCTGGCCTCCGGTCCTCCTCCCGGGCGAGTTGGGGCGTCGCGGGTGCTCATCGGCGGGTATCCTAACGCGACCGACAAGGCCGATCGCCCAAGGCGAGGTCAGGCAGGATCGAAGAGGAGGCGACCATGTGCTGTCTGTTCTCTGTGCTCGTGCTGCTCGGGCCGAGAGCCGGGATCCTGATCTGGTGGCTGCTGGAACCGGCCAGGTGGAACCTTGCGTTCGAGACCTTCATCTGGCCTCTGCTCGGGTTCATCTTCGTGCCCTGGACGACCCTCATGTACGTGCTCGTGTTCCAGGGCGGGATCGAGGGGTTCGACTGGGTCTGGCTGGGCCTGGGCCTGCTGGTTGACATCGCGTCGTGGACGGGCGGCGCCTACGGCAACCGCGGCCGGATCAGCAGCAGCTACACGCGGTACTAGGAGTCGCCGCCGGGATCCTCGGCGAGCGGCATGATCGACTGCTCGTCGAGGGTCTGGTCACCTCTTCCGCTGCGGGGCGACAGGCCGCGCACCCTGCGAATCGAACCCTTCGCTGCCACCTCGGGCGCTGCTACCTCGGGCACTGCCACCTGACCAGCCTCGGCCGAAAGCTCAGTCGCGGGAGGCTCGGGCGTGGTTTCTTGGCCTGCGCCGACCGCAGCCTCGGGCGCGATCAGGACCTCGGGCGCGACCGCCTCGGCTGCAGCCTCTGCCCCTGAGGTCCCCTCTGGCGCCGTCGCTGAGCTCGCCGTCGCCGCCCCTGCGAAGAGCGGCCGGACCGGCAACGACTCGGCACGCCCGGGATCGAACCCCGTGGCGAGGACGGTGACCTGGACCTCCTCGCCCATCTTCTCGTTCACGCACGCCCCAAAGATGATGTTCGCCTCGGGGTCGGCCGCGTTGCGGACCTCGTCGGCCGCCTCCGCCATCTCGTGGAGCCCGAGCTTCGACGAGCCGGTGACGTTGAAGAGGATGCCCCGCGCGCCCGCGATCGTCAGGCCGACCAGCTCGCCGCCGATCGCCTGGCGGGCCGCCTCCACGGCGCGGTTCTCGCCGCTGGCACGGCCGATCCCCATGATCGCCGTGCCCGCATCCTGGACAACCGTTCGGACGTCGGCGAGGTCGAGGTTGATCAGCCCTGGCACGGTGATGACGTCGGTGATGCCCGAGACGGCCTGGCGGAGGACATCGTCCACCAGCTTGAAGGCCTCGACCATGGAGACGTCGCGCCCCACGATGTCACGCACCCGGTCGTTGGGGATGGCGATGAGCGTATCCACGCGGCCCTTCAGTTCCTCGAGCCCGCGCTCCGCGGCCTGGCGGCGTGCTGTCCCCTCAAACGTGAAGGGGAGCGTCACGATCCCGATGGTGAGCGCACCCAGCCCCTTGGCGACAGCGGCGATGACGGGGGCCGCCCCGGTGCCGGTGCCCCCACCGAGCCCCGCCGTGATGAACACCATGTCGGAGTCGCGAAGGGCCTCCCGGATGACCTCGGCGTCGCTCTCAGCCGCCTGCTGGCCGAGGGCCACGTCGCCGCCTGTCCCGATGCCCTTCGTCACGCGGCTGCCGATCCGCACGCGGGTCGGGGCGGACGACTGGAGGAGCGCCTGCGCGTCGGTGTTGATCGCAACGAAATCGACGCCGTGGAGGCCGGCCTGCATCATGTGGTCGACCGCGTTGCTTCCGCCTCCCCCGACACCCACGACCCGTATCCGGCCGTGGAGCCGATGAACCGGCCGGCCCCAGGTCCAGGCGAGCCGCAGGAGGATGAGGAGCACGGCCAGGACGATGAGGGGAACGGGATCGACCGACCCGATCGGCGGTATGACCGCGCGGACAGGGTCGAGGAACCAGTCCGTGGCAGTGATGACGGCGCCGGCGACCGCGCCCTGCCCGTTCGGGTCGACCCACGACACGAGCATGCGCGCGGCCACGAGACCGATGAGGACGATGAGGACGACGCGAACGAGTTTGCGGACGAGCGGCATCATGGCCCGGCCAGTCTAGCGGTCGCCGCGGACCCCGGAAAGGTAGGCCGCCGCCAGTGCCTCGGTGATGATCGCGAACGACGTAGCGCCCGGGTCCGCGCTCCCGCGGCTGCGTTCGCCCAACCGGCTCGCCCGGCCGACCCTGGCGATCATGCCGGCCGTGGAATCGGCTCCCTCCCGCGCGGCAGCGGCGGCGGCGCGCACGGCGTCGCCAACATCGGACCCATCGGCTTCCGCGTGCCGCAAGGCCTCGACTGTCGGGTGGATGGCGTCGACGATTGTCTTGTCGCCGGGTGCCGCCTTGCCGAGGGTGACGATGCCGGCCTCCGCGGCTTCCAGGCAGCGCCGCAGGTCGGCAACGGTGATCTCGTCGGTCGGGCCGATGGCCCGCATCTCGGCCGCGATCTTCATGAGGCCCGTGCCGAAGAGGGGTCCGGTCGCTCCGCCGACGGAGGCGGCCCCCAGCGCGACGCGGCCGACCAGGTCGGCACCCGCCGCGTCCGGAGCCTCCTCGAGCTTGTTCCGGACGCTCCGGGCGAGTATCGCCATCGTCACGCCGTGGTCTCCGTCGCCGGCGACGGAGTCCAGGACGCCCAGCTCGTGCTGAGCTGCCTCCACCGCGTCCGCCGCCGCGAGGACAGCGACGCGGAGCGTTGTGCTCACTGGACGAAGCCCACGGTCCTGGCCGGCGCGTCGAGCAGTTCTCGCAGCTCGTCATCGAGCACCATGACGGTGACCGATGCCCCGCTCATCTCGAGTGTCGTGATGAACTCGCCGACGTAGCTTCGGCTGACCCGGCATCCGGACCCTTCGAGCACCCGCCGCGCACCACGGTAGAGGATGTAGAGGTCGAGGTGCGAGGTGGCGCCCATGCCGTTCACCAGGAGCGCCATCTCGGCGCCAGTCGGGTGGCCGAGATCCGCCAGGATGGACTCGACAAGAAGCCGGGACACGTCGTCGGCAGGCTCGAGCGGGCCTCGGCGCATCCCCGGTTCGCCGTGCGCTCCCATGCCGATCTCCATCTCGTCATCGCCGAGTTCGAACGTGAGCCGTCCCGAGCCCGGTACCTCGCATGCGTAGAGCGCCACGCCCATGCTGCGGGTCGCCGCGTTCGCCTTGCGGGCCACGCGTTCCACCTCGTCCAGCGATTCACCGCGTTCGGCCATGGCCCCGGCGCACTTGAAGACGAAGATGTCACCGGCGATCCCGCGGCGCTTGTCGATCTCGGCGGGCGGCGCTGACGCGACGTCGTCGGAGACGCGCACCTCCCGTACCTCGATCCCCTCGCCCGCCGCGAGCTGTGCCGCCAGCCCGAAGTTGAGAATGTCGCCTGAGTAGTTGCCGTAAGCGAGGAGGACGCCCATGCCGGTCGAGGCTGCGCGGATCCCCTCCAGGCAGAGGTCCGGCGATGGCGCCGCAAAGATATTGCCGGCGACGCCCGAATCTGCCATCCCGAGCCCGACGTAGCCGACCATGGCCGGTTCATGGCCCGAGCCGCCGCCGATCACGAGGCCGACCTTCGGGGTGCCACGGTTGCGCCTGGCAACCACGCGCGGGGATGCCAGCACGACCAGGTCGGCATGCGTGGCCACGAACCCTTCGAGCATCTCGTCCACGGCATTGAACGGATCGTTGATGAGCTTCTTCAGCATTGGTGCGGCTCCCTCGTTGCCTGGGCGGTGGTCCGGGCTCGCCGAGCGACGGATTCGATGCCGTCGACCACCGTGTCAGTCCATTCCCTGCGTCCCCAAGGCCGCCGTCTCCGGCGGGTCCTGGACGCCGCGGTCGGGCTGCTCCGATCGTACGGGAACGACCTCGACTTCGACACCCAGATCCCGGATCGCCTGCACCTCCGCCGGGTCGGCCCCCTGGGAGGTGATGATGCGATCGACATCCTCGAGCGGCGCGACGCGCACGAGGGTCTCGCGGCCGATCTTGGAGTGATCGGCCAGGAGGATCACCTCGGAGGCGGCCGCTATCATGGCCCGCTTGATGCCGACCTCGTCGAGGCGGGGGTTGCTGAGGCCGGCCCGCGCCGACACGCTGTGGATGGCCAGGAAGGTGCGCTGGACGTGCAGCTCGCGGAGCATGCCGATGGCGAGGTCGCCCACCGCCCCGAACGTGCTCTGCCGCAGGAGGCCGCCGATGACCACCACGGTGATGCGGGGGTTGGAGGCCAGCTCCACGGCGTGGGTCACCGCGTTGGTGGCCACGAAGAGGTCGCGGCGGGGGGCCAGGGCCCGCACCAGGCACAGGGTGGTGGTCCCCGCGTCGAGGATGAGGGCATCGCCGTCCTCGACCAGCTCGGCGGCCCGGGCCGCGATCGCCACCTTCGCCTCGCTGTGCTCGAGGAGGCGTCCCGAGTAGGTCGTCTCGGCGTCCGGCCGCGGGGCCACCGCCCCGCCGTAGGATCGCTCGACGACGCCCATCTCCTCCATGCGCGCGAGATCCCGCCGGATCGTCTCGTCGGTCACCCCGAACCGCTCTGCCAGCTCGCCCACCCGTACGCTCCCCCGTTCGCGCACGAGGTGGCCGATGACGCGGAAGCGCTCCGTGGCGAGCGGCCGCGAGTGAGGCTGCTGCGGCACGTCTGCTTGCCCCTGAGCGCCTCGCGATTGATCGACAGACGCTTCCACGGTCCGAGGCTCCAATCAAACGAACTGCCAACCGAGAACTTGACCTAGTCCCACTTTATGTCATAGCATTCCACATGAGTCTACCCTGTCAGCGAAACCACCACAAGTCGCCACGGGAAGTTGGCGGCCACTTGGACGGCTTTTCGGATCACGCCAAGGCCCTCTGACGTTGGGGAGGCGCTGTTTAGCACAGCCCGGCCTATCGGCGGCTTTCAAAGAACAGGAGCGCGCACATTGGGGACCTCCTCTGCTTCGGCCGGCGCCATCCGTCACGTGGGCCGGCTGTTGGGCGATGACAACGGTTTCTCGGTCGTCGTCGCGATGGACCAAGGGATCGGGGGCGTCCAGGACGACTTTGTCGTTCCCGTACGCACGGTCGAAAGCATCGTCGCCGCCCAGCCGGATGGCATTCTGCTGACCGCTGGGCTCGCCCGGCGATCGGCCGCCCTCCTGGCACATCGTGGTGCTCCGGGGCTCGTCGTGGCGATGGACATCGTCGTCCACCGCGATCCCGGTGGCGGCGGGCCATCAGTTGCCCACGGTCCCGGATGCTCCGTAGAGGAGGCAGTGCGCCTCGGAGCCGATGCGGTCAAGACCATGCTGATCATGGGGAACGACAGCCGGGCGGATCAGCTCCGAAACATGAGCTACCTTGCCGAGGCGGGTGAGCGCTGCAGGCATTGGGAAGTGCCCATGATGATCGAGCCCTACCTCTGGGGCGTGAACGTCCCGGCCGATCCCGGCGGTCGGGCGGAGATGGCCGCAGACGGCGCGCGCCTGGCCATCGAGCTGGGGGCCGACCTTCTCAAGATCGAGTACAGTGGCGAGCCCGAGACCTTCAGGCAGTTGGTAGCTTCCTGTCCAGTTCCCGTATTCATGCTTGGGGGCCCGAAGCGGCCCACCCAGCGGGAGGTCCTGGCGGACGTCATCTTCGCCGCCGAGGTCGGTGTGGCGGGGATCACGATGGGTCGCAACATCTGGCAGCAGCCGGATCCCGCACGGATGGTGCGGGCGCTCCGGATGGCGGCTGCAACGCGTGACTTGGGTCCCGCAATGGCGGCGCTCGAGTCAGGGGCACTAGCGTCGGCTGGTAGATGAGCAGGAGGGGCACCGTGGGCCGGTCCAGGTACCTGGAACCGGTACGAGACAGTGCGTCGAGCTCGCAATCGGGACGATGAGGAGGGCCGAGGCCGCCCGCCCTTGGCCTCGGGGGCAGCCGGCGACCGCGAGCCAGGCGCGTTGACGTCACACAGCGATGGCCGTGTCGCTCTCCAGGGATCCGGCTGAAGGGAGACGCATGATCGCGAACCCCGCTCTTCCGAAGCTCGGCCTCGATCTCTACAGCCTGCGCTCGCAGGGCTGGGATGCCTTCCGCCTGCTCGAGTTTGCCGCTCACGAAGGCGCCCAGGTCGTCAACTTCTCCGAGCCGCGGTTCCTGGGTCCTCTCAACGACGCGCACCTTGAGCAGGTGAGACTCGCCGCCGACCGGTCCGGCCTCGAGATCGAGGTCGGAATGGGCTCCATCTGTCCGAGCTCGACCTGGTTCAACGATCATGACGGCACGGCCGAGGAACAGCTGCTGCGCATGCTCGACATCGCACGCAGGCTGGGCTCTCCGTTCGTTCGCTGCTACCAGGGTAGTTCGGAGGATCGCGAGGGGCCAGCAGGAGGTTCGCCCCTCGAGCCCCAGTCCCAGGTTCCGATGGACGTCCACATCGCCGACACAGTCCGCGTGTGCAAGGCTGTCCGCAGTGTCGCCCTCGACCTGGGCGTGAAGATCGCGATCGAAAACCATGCAGGGGGCCTGACATCGCTCCAGTTGCGCTGCCTGATCGAGGAGGCCGGGCCCGAATACGTCGGGGCGCTCTTCGATGCCGGGAACGCGACCTGGACGCTCGAGGAACCGTACATCGCTCTGGAGACCCTGGCGCCCTACGTGCTGACGTCCGGGATCCGTGACAGCGCGGTCTGGGAAATCCCCAGTGGTGCGGCCGTCCAGTGGTGCGCTCTCGGGGATGGCAACGTCGGCGTTCGAAGGTCTCGTCCAACGCTTCGCAGAGCTGTGCCCGGGAAGGACGTTTTCGCTCGAGATCATCAACAACCGCTCGCCGCGCATCTTCCCCTACCTTGAGGACTCCTTCTGGCGAGGGTATCGCGACGTTCCGGCATGGGTATTCGGCCGGTTCCTCAAGGTGGCCCGCAGTGGCTCGCCGTACACGGCCGTGCCGGCTGCGCCTCCGGGCGTGAACGAGGGGAGCCCAGAGTTCGAGGATTTCCTGGTGGAGCAAGAGCGCCGAGACGTCGAGCGGGCAATGGCCCACGCGAGAGACGTGCTTCAGCTTGGTCGTGCACGTTAGGGAGGTGGTCGCTCGAACACCACCGATGGCTCTGGCCGGACTGCCAGCGCACCGGTGGTGCGATCGCTGGACCGTTGCGTAGTGTCGCGTCTCGGGAACAGCGACCATCGGGTATTGGAAATCCGCACTGACCGAATGGATCGCAACCCGTAGCCAAACTGGATCCTTGTACGAGGAGGAAACATGCATTCCGCCACATTCCGTAGGAGTCGAGCGAGGCTCGTTGTCCTGCTCCCGATGCTTGCCCTGATTGCGGGCGCCTGCAGCAGCGCGGCGACCCAGGCCCCGACTGCAGCGCCGGCCACCCAGGCCCCGACCGCAGCACCGGCCACCCAGGGCCCTGCTGAAACCCCCGCTGCGGACAAGGTCTTCAAGATCGTCCTCAGCAACAACTATGTCGGCAACCAGTGGCGCCTGAGAGATGCAGAACATCGTCAAGGCGATGGTTGCGAACAACGCTCCCTACAAGGGTGCTGTGGACCTGAAGGTCATCGTTGCCGAGGGTGATCCGACGGCGCAGATCCAGTCTCTGCAGTCGATCATTGCGACCAAGCCGGACGCGATTCTGCTTGACGCATCTTCATCGACCGCCCTCAACCCTGTTCTTCAGCAGGCCTGTGCAGACGGGATCATTGTCATTTCGTTCGACCAGACGGTCACCGAGCCGTGCACCTACCCGGTGCGCGAGCGGAGTGAGGAACTGTACGTCTCCAATGCAGAGTGGCTCGCAGCGTCGATCGACTACAAGGGCAACATCATTCGAGACCTCGGCCTGCCCGGGCAGCCGTTGTCCGAGATCTCGAACGACACCACCTCGACGGTCTGGAAGCAATACCCGGATATCAGGGTGGCTGCAACATTCGAGGGCAACTACGCACCCGGTCCATCGGCGAAGGCCGTGGCCAGCATCCTCGCAAACGACAAGAACATCCAGGCCGTCAACAGCCTCGCCGGGTCCGACGGGGTCATCGCGGCCTTCCTCCAGGCTGGCGTGCCCCTCGTGCCGATGAACAACACGGGCGACATCGCCGTACGAACTCTCGAGCTCTGGAAGGAGCACAAGGGCGAGGGCACCTTCCAGATCCAGTTCGCGGATAATCCGCCGACGTTTGGCGGCTATGCTCTCGAAGTGGCTTGGCGCGTGCTCCACGGCCAAGATCCGTCAATGCCGAGTGGGGTCTGACGGCCGGGAACGACGCCAGGGAAGTCTTCCTCCCACTCCAGGTCTACAACACGAACGGCATCACGGACAAGATCCCTGCCAAGGTGCTGCCGGTTGATGACCTCATGCACTTCCTGGACGAGGGCCTTGCGCCTGACACCCAGCTCCCCTACTCGATCCCACAGTCACCGGTGACCAAGGAGCAGGTCTTCGGTCAATAGCACCAGTCGAACAGCGAAGCTCGAGAGCGAGCCGCCACCCGCCTTCGGATTGCGGGGACGACTCGCTCTCGAGCCGGCGCAGGACCTGGTAGGCAGCGAACGGAAGCCATGGTTACTGATAGCGGCGCTCGGTGGGATATCCAGGCCACCGATCTGAAGAAGATGTTCGGCGGAGCCGTCGCCCTCGATGGTGCAGACTTCACCGCCCGATACGGCGAGGTTCATGCCCTTCTGGGCGAGAACGGCGCAGGGAAGAGCACGTTTGTGCGAATCCTGACTGGCGCGATCCGGCCCGACTCGGGCGCCCTGCTCGTCGACGGCCAGCCGCTTGTGCTCGGATTCTGTGCGCGCCGGGATCGCCCGCGGAATCGACACAGTATTCCAGGAGCTGAGCCTGCTGCCCGATCTCAGCGTCGCTGAGAACGTGTTCTTTCAGAGAGAGCCACGGTCTCGACTGGGTCTTGTCGACCAGGGCGCGGCGATCCGTCAGACGCGCGATCTCTTCGGCGAGCTCGAAGTCGAAGGGATTGCGCCTTCTGCGAAAGTCGGCGCTCTTCCGGTTGCCCAGCAGCAGATGGTGGAGATCGTCAAGGTCGTCGCTCGCAAGCCAAGGATCATCGTGCTTGACGAGCCCACGGCTTCGCTGTCGCGCCAGGCTTCGTTGTGGCTGTTTGCTCTGATCCGCCGCCTGACAGATGAAGGGGCGGCGGTTGTCTTCATCTCGCATCGTATTCGCGAGGCCTTCGAAATCGCCGACAGGATCACCGTGTTCCGCAACAGCCGAACCGTCAGCAGCGGTCCGGTGTCTGCGTACACGGAGGCGTCGCTCGTGGAGGCAATGCTCGGTCGGCGCTTGATCGAGAGTTACATGGAGGCGCGCCCGGCGCTCACCGAGGAGGTGGCACTCGAGGTGAGGGACCTGGGCTACGGACGTCGCTTTCACGACGTGAGCTTCTCTGTGCGTCGCGGCGAGATCTTCGGTCTCGGCGGTCTCCATGGGCAGGGGCAGTACGACCTGCTGCAAGCCCTCTACGGATGGAACCACCCGCGCGGCGAGGTGAGGCTGGGCGGTGAGCCTGTCCGGCTCCGTTCGCCAAAGGATGCCCTCCGCCACGGTGTTGCCCTGATACCGGAGGACCGGCGCACAGAAGGCCTGATGATGGCCCTGCCCATCCGGGAGAACCTGACGCTGCCGATCATCGGCCGGCTCACGCGGCTGGGCATCATATCGCTCAGCCGCGAGCAGACCGCAGCGCGCGAGATCGCCGAGCGGTTCAGCATCCGTGCGCCCAGCCTGGAGCACGAAGTACAGGCGCTCAGCGGCGGCAACCAGCAGAAGGTGCTCGTCGGCAAACTGCTCTCGTCCGGCGTCAGAGTCCTGCTGCTGGCCGACGTCACGCGTGGCATTGACGTAGGGACCCGGGCCGACATGTACGCGCTCGTCCGCGACCTGGCGGCGAGCGGTGTGGCGATCGTCCTCTACTCCAGCGACTCGAGCAGCTCGTTGCCCTGTGTCACCGGGTCGCGGTGATGTTCGACTGGACGATTGCCGCAGTGCTGGAGGGCGCAGGTCTGACCGAGAACAACCTCCTGCGTGCCGCCGTCGGGCTCGAGGCAACGGCACCGGCGTGATATGACCAGCGCGGGCATCCCGGCGAAGCGCCCATCGCCCACCGTCGGCAACTGGGGCTCGTCCATCTGATCCATCGTCAACCACTGGTCTTGCCCGCGACCCTGTTCATCGCCCTCCTCGCTTCATGTGGCTCACAGCGGCGCAATTTCGTCCCCTGCTTTCGTCCCTTCTCCAAACGACGCTGCCGCTCGTGATCGTTGGCCTTGGTCAGACGCTCGTGATCCTCGCCGGCGGGATCGACCTCGCCGTGGCGCATCATGAGCCTGTCAACTGCGCTGTTCGCGACGCAGATGACCCAGGACGTGGACATGATCGTCTGGGTGCCGTTGATCCTGGCGCTCGGGTTCGGGATTGGCTTCCTCGATGGGTTCGTCATCGTGCGAACACGGATCCAGCCGTTCATCGTCACGCTTGCATCCTGCTCGGTCCTGTCCGGCATCGCGCTTCTGGTGCTGCCGACCCAGGGAGGCGCGGTGGCGCCAAGCCTCATCCACTTCGCCTTCGACTCGTACTTCGGCGCGCCCTCGGCGGTCTGGATCACGTTGGCCGTCATCCTCCTGTGGGCGATCATCCGCCGCACGCGTTTTGGGACGGCCGTGTACGCAATCGGCAGCAATGAGGCCGCGGCGGGCCTCAACGGCCTACGCGTGGGACGTACCAAGATGCTCATCTACGGCGTTTCGGGCCTGACTGCCGCTTTGGCCGGTCTCTACTTCGCCGCCCTGACCGACTCGGGATCCTCCGTGGCAGGCGATCCGTTCATTCTCCGATCCGTGGCTGCGGTGGTCATCGGGGGCACCAGCCTCGCAGGGGGTCGCGGCGGCTTCGTCGGGACGGTCCTGGGAGCGCTGAGCCTCAGCTTCATCACGCAGATCGTGTTCTTCTCCGGCGCGGAGAGTGGGTTCACGCTCCTCTTCCAGGGACTCCTGCTGGTTGCCGCAATCGTCGTGTACTCGATCGTCGAGATCGTCGTGGAGCGGCGAAGCTCCGAAGAGACGAGGCCTGAGACATGACGGAACCCGTCCAGAGGTCGTTCGCCAACCTCGTTCGAATCGCGCATGGCAGCGTCGGCAGGTGCCCATCCTGCTCGCGTACGCCCTCGTCGTCATCATGTTCGTCTTGGTGAGCATCTACTCGCCCGGTTTTGCCAGCGCCGCGAACATCAAGAACATCATCCAGCAAGCCGCCATCCTGGGAGTCGTGTCAATCGGCCAGACCCTTGTGATCATGACGGGTGGGATCGATCTCTCCGTCGCCGGGATGATGAGTGCGGCCGGCGTTCTGCTTGCCCGAACCACCCCGGAGGACGGGAACCTCTTGTTCCCGATCGCGGTTGTGTTCGGGCTCGCGTTCGTGGTCGGCCTCGTCAATGGGATTGGCGTGGGCGTGTTCAGAGCACCTGCGATCATCATGACGCTGGGCATGAACGGCGTGCTCGCCGGCGCGCTTGTAGTCACCGCACCAGGTGTGATCACCGGCGAGGGGACAAGTTCAAGCCTGATTCGCGAACTGGCTGTCGGAAGCATCGGCCCGATCCCCACCGCAGGTGTCTTCTGGTTCCTCCTGACGGTCCTCGTTCACTGTCGCACTGAGCCGTACATCGTTTGGGCGTCGTGTCTATGCAGTCGGCAACAACCCTCTCGCAGCCCGAGTCTCGGGAGTCAATGTGGCCACGACGTTGATAACGCTGTACGTGATCAGCGCCATGACTGCCGCGCTCGGAGGATGGATGTTGGCGGGGTATCTTTGGCCAGTCCTACTTCGACATGGCGAACCGTACCTCTTTATCTCGATCACCGCCGTGCTTGTGGGAGGAGTCTCGCTGCTGGGCGGTTCGGGAAACTACCTCGGCACATTTGCGGGGACCTTGATCCTCACCATCCTTGGCGCCCTTCTGGCAATCCTGAACCTGGTTCGCCGCCGCCGTGAGGATCATCTACGGCATCTATCGTGTTTCTCACGTCGCAGCGTCACCGTTGCTGAACCGTGGGAAGAGGAACTGATCCCATGCCCGCGCTGACGTCCCCGTATCCCTGGTCCCGGCGGCCCGTATCTGGAGCTGCTCATTGCGCAGCTTCGGCGCATGGATATCGCCGCGCTGGATCGCTGGTCAGCGCTCCTCTACCGCGCTTGGGAACAGGTCGCTTCGTGTTCCTTGTTGGCAACGGCGGATCGGCCGTACCAGCCTCGCACATGTGCGAGGATCTCGTCGAAAGGCACACTGCGCCCGTCCGCCCTCCGCGACAGAGCACGAGACGCTTCCGGTACTCAGCCTGACGGACAACGTCGGCTGGATCACGCTATCGCGAATGACATCTCTACGACGAGGTCTTCGTCCAGCAGCTGATGAGCTACGCAGTCGGGTGACGTGGTTGTCGCGATAAGCGATCGGGCAACAGTCCCAACGTCCTGAAGGCGTCGACTGGGCGAACCGGAACGGCCTTGCTACGTTCGTCACGGTTCGACGTGGACATTGAAGCAGATCCAGCAGGATGGCCTCAACGTCGAGTTACACATGGGATGTTGAGAGCCTGCACCTGCTGCTCCACCACTGGTTCTCAACGATCTCTTTGCCCTATCAATCACCCTACGCCCACACCATACCGCATCCCCACTCCACCCTTACATCTGTCGCTCGATCCCACGCCGCTAGCCTCAGTGTCGCCGACTTCCTGACAAGGTACTCAAACACATCGACCGTCGGCCGTTCCCTGGAGGATCACGCGTGAACGCAGTGCCCACCGTCCTTGAGCTGGAAGAGGCGTTGACGCAGGTCCCCATGCTGGACGCGCATACCCACCTCGTCGGCGGCCACCTGGGGGCCCGCGGACTCCACGACATCCTGCTCTATCACATGATCGTCAGCGACCTTTTCGCGGCCGGTTGCCCGTCCGGCAAGCGCCTGACGGAGTACCCCGGCTGGCCCTCCCGGGACGAAGCCCACGGGCGGATCCGGGAGGCGCTGCCCTACCTTCGGCACGTGAGCCATACGAGCACGTTCTGGATGGTTCGGGTGCTGCTCGCCGACCTCTACGGCTGGAGAGAAGCCATCGAGGAGCACAACTGGCGGAGGCTTGATGACCTGATCCGCGAGCGGGCGGACGACCGAGCCTGGCAGGATTCCGTGCTGCAGCGCGCGAACATCGTGCGAACCGTCACGGAGTTCGCTCGGCGGGAGGATGGCTCGGACGACCACCGGCTGGAGTACGCGCTCGAGTGGGGCTTCTTCACGCGATGCCAATGGGGTGAGTTCGACACCGCCCTCTACGAGCTCGAGCGCTGCTGGGGCCGAGAGCCGGAGCCGCCCTCACCAATCGGAGGCGTCCGTCCGCAAGTCGAGCGAGTTATCCGAGACGTGGCTGACGTGCACGAGGCGATGGCCCACTACGTAGCCAACATCCCGGAGATGGTCGTCGCGACGACGAACCACGTCTCGACCGATATTGACTTTCGGGTCGCCACCGAGTCGGAGATGGCTCAGGCGATCGCCAGGCGTGATGCGGCTGGCTCGGCCGAGCGCGACATGTACGCCTCGTACATCAACGAAGCGTTCCTCGCGACACTGGAACGAGAGCGTCCGGGCACGGTGTATCAGTTCAGCCTTGGGGCGGAGCCGCTCCCGTTCGAGACGGCGAGCCGGCTGTCTCAGCGCACGATCGGCCAACTCGCAGAGATCATCGCCCGGCACCCCGGCGTTCACTTCCAATGCTTCCTGTCGAGCAGGCACGCAAATCAGTCGATCTGCACGCTTGCCAGGGAGCTCCCGAACCTCAGTGTGGCCGGGTTCTGGTGGCACAACTTCATGGCTGAGACGATCCATGACGTGCTGGCCGAGCGGCTCGACATGCTGCCGAGCAACAAGCAGGTGGGGTTCTTCTCCGATGCGTACTGCGTGGAGTGGACATACGCCAAGGCCGCCATGGTGCGCCGCCAGATGGCGCGGGTCCTCACGGAGCTGATCTCTCAGGGCCGGTGCACCCCGGATGAGGCGCTCGGGCTGGCTCGGGAACTCGTCTACGAGACTCCACGTACCCTGCTGAGGATCGAGCCTCGCAACGACGTTGCCTGGGCGCGCGGCGTCTGACCGCTGACAAACCGAAGAACGGGAGCTGCCGCGATGAAGCCCGATCTCAACATCGGAATGGTGGGCCACATGTTCATGGGCCGCGCCCACAGCCAGGCGTGGTCGACCATCGGCAGGGCCTTCGACCTGCCGCTGAGGCCGCGCATGAGGGCGATATGCGGGCCTGATCGCGCAGACGTTGAGGCTGCCGCCGAGCGCCTGGGCTGGGATGCGGCCGAGACTGACTGGCACGCGCTTGTGCGCCGCCCCGATATTGACGTCGTCGACATATGCGCCCCCGGCGCGCTCCATGCTGCGATCGCCACGGAGGCGCTCGAGGCGGGGAAGCACGTCGTATGCGAGAAGCCGATGGCGAATTCGGTCGCCGAGGCGCGGGTCATGGTCGCCGCCGCCGAGAAAGCATCGGCCGCCGGCATCTGCTCAATGGTCGCCTACAACTACCGGCGCGTCCCGGCGCTGGCGCTGGCAAGGGGGCTCATCCTCGATGATCGGCTCGGGACGATTCGTCACGTCCGGGCTGCCTACCTCCAGGATTGGCTCGTGGACCCGATGCTGCCGCTGAACTGGCGCATGACGGCCGCCGCGAGCGGCTCGGGCGCCGTAGGGGACATCGGCTCCCACATCGTGGACCTGTCGCAGTACCTTCTTGGCGATCGCATCGAGAGCGTCTGCGGGATCACCGAGACATTCGTCAAGGAACGACCGCTTCCCGACCGGTCGGCGTGGGCGGCGAGCGGCCTCGCCGATGACCTGGCGAGCGGGGCCGTCACGGTACCGGATTCGGCTGCCTTCCTGGCGCGCTTCGCTGGCGGTGCCGTGGGTACGTTCGAAGCCACCCGGATGGCCACTGGGCGAAGGAACTCGCTCCGGGTTGAGGTGAACGGCTCGAAGGGCTCGATCGCATTCGACCTGGAACGCCTCGACGAGCTCCAGTTCTACGACGGTCAGGATCCCCGGCCGGAGCAGGGGTTCCGACGCATCCTGGTGACGGAGCCCATGCATCCCTGGCTCATCGGCTGGTGGCCGCCCGGGCACATCATTGGCTGGGAGCACACCTTTGCGAACGAACTCCGCGATTTCGTCGAGGCGGTGGCGACCAGGACGGCGCCGAGGCCCAGCTTCTCGGATGGCCTGCAGGTCGAGGAGGTCCTGGATGCGCTGATGCGGTCCGCATCGGGGGCTGGCTGGGTCGCAGTGGGCGACACGTTACGCTCTCAACCCGCGGGGGATCCGCCCCATCCCGCCGACATAGTCTGACGCAAGGCACCGAAGGAGGACACGGATGAAGTACGGGATCGCTCTGCTGCTCTGGGCGGCAGGCATGGACGACAGCATGCTGCCGAGGCTCGAGAACCTGAAGAAGATCGGGTTCGATGGGGTAGAGGTCCCCATCCTTGACCTCGAGGCTGACCACTGGGCCTCGTGGGGGAGAAGGCTGCGCGACATGGGTCTTGAGTGCACGGCCGGTACCGCGCACGGTCCTGAGGCCGACCCGCTCAGCCCGAATCCGGAGGTCCAGGCGCGCGCGCTCGCGAACATGAAGAGGGCGCTCGATTGCTCCGAGGCGGTGGGCGCTACTGTCCTGACGGGCCCGTTCCATTCCGCTCTAGGCGTCTTCACCGGCGAGGGCCCAACACAGGAGGAGTGGGATCGCAGCGTCCAGTACATGCGGCAAGTTGCCGACTACGCGGCGCCCAAGGGCATCATGATCGGCGTCCAGTTCCTCAATCGGTTTGAGTGCTACCTTCTGAATACCGCCGCAGATGACGCTCGTTACATTCGGGACGTGGACCGGCCGAACTGCAAGATCCATTACGACACGTTCCATGCGCACATCGAGGAAAGGAACATCGCGCGCTCCATTCTCGACAATGCGAAGGAGATCGGGTACTGGCACATAGCTGAGAACGACCGAGGACACCCGGAACCGGCACCGTCCAATGGGACACTACCTTCGAGTCCTTCCACAAGATCGGCTACGACGGCTGGATCACCATCGAGGCTTTCGGTCTCGCCCTGCCCGAGATCGCTGCCGCAACGAAGATCTGGCGGCGCATGTTCGAAAGTGAAGAGCAGCTCGCCCGCGACGGTCTCGCGTTCATGAAGGCGAACGTCGCGAAGTACTGGGCCAGCTAGCGAGCTGGCCCAGTAGCGTTTGTCGCGCGCACCCCAGGGTGGCCCAGGAGGACGCTCTCCGTGCGACCACGGGGCGACCCTGACAAGGGCGAGCAATCTCGGTGGCGTGCCCAAGCTGACGCCACCGGCGTCTGCCTGAGCGACGAGCGCCTGGAGGCCATCGCCGAGGGCATCCGTCGCCTCGAGAAGGCGGCGGTCTGGCTGCGGGACCAGATCCGGCCTCTGGGGAGGCCTGAGGCGCTTGTCGCGAGCATCCCGCCGATCCCCGAGCGACGTAGTGAGCGCTGACCGCGCCTTTCTTCTTGAGCATCCGCGAGCTGGCCGACGCCTACGCAGCGCACCGGCTCTCGCCCGTAGAGGTGACAACCGCAGTGCTGCGGCAATCGAGAGGCTGAACCCCTCTCTGAACGCGTTCGCACAGGTCACATCCGAGCGCGCTCTAGTCGAGGCGCGGGCAGCCGAGCAGGAGATCATGCGAGGCCGAGCCCGCGGTCTTCTCCACGGCGTCCCGGTCGCAGCGAAAGACCTGTTCCAGGTGCGAGGGACGGTGACCACGGCGGTCGCTCATCTTCGGTGGGAGGCGTGCGAACACCGACGCGACGGCGGTCGCGAGGCTCGAACAGGCGGGGGCAGTGCTCGTCGGAACAACGCACTTGCATGAGCTGGCGCTCGGGTCAACGGTCATCAACCCCCACTTTGGCCCAAGTCGGAAATCCCTGGGATCTTGACCGGATGTCGGGAGGATCGAGCGGGGGATCTGCCGTGGCGGTCGCGGCAGGCCTGTGCTTCGCGGCACTCGGCACGGACACAGGGCGAGATTCCATCCGGATCCCGGCGAGCTTCTGCGGCGTGTCAGGACTCAAACCCACCTACGGGCGGTCAGCAGGCAGAGCGTGATCCCGCTCTCGCCCCAGCTCGACCACGTTGGTGTGCTTGCCCGCGGCGTGGATGACGTGGCGCTGGCTACCGGGGCGATCCAGAGCAGAGACTCTACTCGATCGCTCCACTTCCCGTTTGCCTTCCCCGTCGTGGTCCGGACGACTCGGGCGCACGACGTGCGGTTGGAGGATAGGTGTGGTCGGAGGGACCTTCGTGTCTCGACTAGATCCTGACGTCCTATCTGCGTCGATGCCGCGGTGTGTGTCCTCTCGACGGCTCGCCTACGTATCGTAGAGACCCAGATCCCTGATGCAGTTGAGGCCGTAGAGCTCTCTCACCTCCTGATCCTGGCGGACGCTGCCGCCCTCTACGGCCACATCCTCCGTACACTACCAGCTCCTGGGAGAGGATGTGCGGCGCCTAATAGAAGAGGTCTCTTTGTCGCAGCGGCCGACTACATCAACGCACAACGCTATCTGGGTCTTTCAGCGAACGCTCGATCGTCTGTTCGGCAGTGCCTGCCCTGTTGCTCCCAGCAACACCCACGCCTCACCCCGCCTTGCGGAGGACAGCGTGCAGATAGGCGGCCTGTGCGAGGATGTGTACTAGCTTCGACGCGCCTCGTGCGCCAGTTCAACTACGCCGTACCCTCGTCCTTACTGTTCCATGCGGATCGTCGTCAGAGGTCTGCCGATCGGTCTGCAGATCGTCACCCCGCCTAGCGACGTATTCGCTGCGCTCAGCATCAGCCATCTCTACGAGCGCTGTCCCCCTGTCGCACGCAGCGCCCGCGTGTGAATGAGGGCCTCTATCCGAGTTCGCGCAAAACCGCCGATCTGCCTAGCGTCCTCGTCGTACCAGCTGCGAGCGCCAAGCGCCGTGCACGACGATCGTCTCACCCAGCGCCGACGCAAGATGTCGTAGGCACCTTGGAGCAGCGCGAATACGTAGCCGTGAACAAGCTCTCGGAGCAGCGCGAGGAAACAGACCTCGCCGATCCTATATACACCACCTCCGACCACCACGACCTCTAGCGAGAGCACGTGACAACCTGCGCAATTGCCCATCCCCAGACCCGACGAATCAAGCAGAGCAAAGCGCGCCTCTCATTCCCTTCACCATCGTCATCCGACACCATCCCGCAGTGAGCTTAGCGACGTCCCAGTCTCAACGTCTCACAAGTCCCGTACGTCATCTTCCGTGCCCTCTTGTCTCTATCCACGTGCAGCGCCGCTATCTCCACTACCTTGTCACCCATCCTATCTCCACCAACTCGACACCTATACGACTTCTGTCCATGCGGACTATACCCGACCTCTCTCCATCAATCCACCACCTGCCCCCTATGCACTCAATCTAGCCCCCTCTCATTTGCCCTATCTCCGCTCCCTCCTCCTTCTGCCCCTATACAACTCCGTTGACGACTTACCCCCCTCCGACACCCTTGCCCACAGTCACTTAGAGCACCTTCCGTCTTCCTCTGCCCTCCCTAATCGCCTCTCCTAGTGCTGCGACGTCTCAGTCGTTGCCAACCGTCTCCTCTATCCCAAGCGCCCTCTCACCACTCCGCGAGCCGTAGTCTTCCCAGCCTGCGATGTGCTCTCTCCTATGACCTACCCCACTTCCACCACCACCCCAACCCACCCATCCTCACACCTCAACTCCCACACCCCCCACCTCACCTTAATCCCACCACCTCAATCCACCACAACTCACACTCTCACAACTATTTGGCGCGAGATGTTGAACATGCGTCGACGCGAACCTCCCGTTGCTGGCAGTGGCGGTTACGGCGTGTGTTGGGCGCGTGCCGACGGTCATCCCCTGCGCGTCAGGTCCGCTCGTAGACCACGGGGACGGATCGGCCAGACCGGCTGGCTTCCTCGATCGCTGCCGTGACCACTGCTGCCCGGTAGCCGTCCTCGAACGACGCACCACTCACATCCGGCAACGGCCGCCCTGACACCGCGCTGACGAACTCGTACATGAGGTTTGCGTGCAGGTGCTCCCACCCGAGGAGGTGGTTGGGCGGCCACCACCCGCTCATGAATGGGTCACCTGGCTCGGTGGCGAGCACGTCCTCGAACCCTCGTTGGCCGGGCCGATAGATCCGGAGCCAGTTCTGGCGCTCGAGGTCCCACGAGACCGCGCCAACGGAGCCGCTGATCTCGAACGAGAAGTGGTTGTTCCTGCCGGCGCAGACCCACGACGCTTCCAGCGACCCAAGGGCGCCATTCCCGAACTCGACCGACGCGATCGCCACGTCGTCGGCGTCGATCACCTCTGTGCGGTCCGGCGCACCGCGCCGCGGTCGCTCCGGTACCGCATTGCGTACGAATCCGCACACGGTCCTGGGCTCGCCGACCAGGTATCGGGCCATGTCGATGGCGTGCGAGCCAAGGTTCAACAGCACGCCTGAGGTCCGATCCTCCCACGGCCAGGGAACGGTCGGGCTCGCGAGGCCTCCGATCAGGTAGGCAATGTGGACGCGGTTGACCCGACCGATCGAGCCGTCGGCGATCAGGCGACGCGCCATGACGACGGCCGGCGCGAACCGGTAGTTGAAGGCGACGCGATGAACGATGCCCGCCCGCACGGCCTCGTCACGCATCGCACGCGCTTCGGCCACCGTCAGCGCCATCGGCTTCTCGCATACGACGTGCTTCCCGAGGCGGGCCGCCGATACGGACGCTTCCGCGTGCACGTCATGCCACGCGCAGACGTTGACCAGGTCCACCTCTGGGTCGGCCACGAGGCGGCGCCAGTCGGTCTCATGTCTCTTGAAACCGAACCTTGAAGCGGCCGCGGCAACGGCCGCCTCGCTCCTTCCGGCAATGCTGACGAGCTCGACGTCGGGAGACAGGGGGCCGAACGCGCGACGGATCAACTCGTACGCATTGCTGTGCGCCCGACCCATGAAACCGTAGCCGATGATCCCAACTCCAAGAGACGTGCCGTGCATCGCGCAGGCTCCCCCCGGCCTATCCGGACCTGGTGCTCCAGGCGAACCGCCGCCGCAGGGAGTCGATGGCGACAGCGCCGATGACCACGATGCCGAGGACCGCGAACTGCCAGTACGAAGAGATCCTCATCAGCAAGAGCCCGTTGGTGATGATGGCGATGAGGAACACCCCGAGCGCGGTGCCCGGGATCGACCCGACGGCTCCGAAGAGGCTCGCGCCACCCACGATGACGGATGTGATGACCGCGAGCTCCGTGCCCTGGCCGGATGAAGAGTCGCCAACCGCGGTCTTGGCCGAGATCATCATCCCGCCCACGGCGGCGCCGGCGGCGCTCAGCGCGAAGACGGACATCGTCACGCGCCGCACGTTGATCCCGGCTGCCCGCGCCGCGGTGATGTTCCCGCCGACAGCCCGGACGTGGAAGCCGTACTTCGAGTGTTCGAGGAGCACGTGCGCGGCAATCCCGATGACGACCGCGTAGATGACGAGGAAGGGGATCCCGAACAGGCCCCCCTGGCCGAGATGGTTGTAGGCCTCCGGCAACGGGAAGATCATCACGCCCCCGGTCGAGACGAGGACGATGCCCCGGACGATGTACAGGCCCCCCAGCGTCACGATGAGCGCCGGGATGCGAACCCAGCTGACGAGCATCCCGAACACGAGCCCGATCGCGGTGCACGCGACGAGCGAGAGGGCGATCGCCACCGGGATCGGCATGCCGCCAGCCGTCAGGGCCCAGGCGGCGACCACTCCGCCGAGGGCCGACATCGAGCCGACCGACAGGTCGATACCGCCGGCGATGAGCACGAACGTCATCGCGGCGGCCATGACGAAGGTGGGCGAGGCCGCCTTGATCACGAGGATGAGGTTGTCGAACGTCAGGAAGACGGGGTTCCGGGACTGGATGACCGCGCTGAGAACGACGATCGCGATGACGAGGGAGATCTCGGGCGAGATGAGCGCCCTCGTTGCGAGCGACCTCGCGCGCGCGCCGATCCCCCGTCGGCCCTCCGCTTCCCGCTCGATCTCCTCGGGTGCGAGCACGTCGCCGGTCGGGGGGCCGTCGGTCGGTGTCATGCGAGAGCTCCGTTTGGCTCTTCCACGCCCATGATGAGGTGGACGATCTCGGCGTGGGTCGTCTTCGAGGTTTCGCGGATGCCGGCCGTGCGTCCCAGCCTGAGCACGTGGATGCGGTCCGCGACGTCGAACACGAGATCGAGGTTGTGGCTGACGACGAGAACGCCGCGACCCTGGTCCCGAAGCTGGCGCATGATGTCGAGGACGTGGGCGGTCTCGCGCACGCCCAGCGCCGCGGTCGGCTCGTCCATGATGACGGCGGCTGCTCCGCGGAGGATCGCGCGTGCGATGGCGACGCCCTGGCGCTGACCGCCGGACAGCAGGGCGACGGTCCTGTTCATGGCCGGAACCTTGATCCCGAATGTCGTGAAGACGCCGAGTGCACCCTTGTCGATCTTGCGGCGCGAGACCAGGCCGAACCGGGTCGGCTCCCGGCCAAGGAAGACGTTGCGCCCCACGTCGAGCGCCTCGACGAGGGCGAGGTCCTGGAACACGGTGGCGGACCCGTACTTGTACGCGTCCTGCGGATCGTGGAAGACGGTCTCCTTTCCCCGGACGAGGATGGTGCCCTGGTCGGGGGTGATGACGCCGGAGAGGATCTTCACGATCGTCGACTTGCCCGCGCCGTTGTCTCCGACGAGCGCGACGATCTCCCCGGCCGCGAGGTCGAAATCGACATCGATGAGAGCGCGAATGTGACCGTACGACTTCGAAACCGAGCGGAGCCCGAGGAGCATCTCCCCGGACTCCGCTCCGGTAACTCGGTCGCCGGCTTCAGCGGCGATGGTCATGAGCCGGTGACCACCACGACCCTAGGGGGCGGTGGAAGGAAGGGTGGACGCCTTGGGGTTGTTGTCCTTGGTGTAGACGATGTTCGGGGTGTAGATGGTGGCCCCCTCCTCGAGGGTGCCCTTGAAGTGGGCGTCGAGCGCGTCGACGGACTGCTCGCCCCAGGGGCAGGCGACGAAAGCGATGCTTCCCGTACTGCCAGCCCTCGGCGATGTCGGCGGCGACCTTCGGCAGGTAGTCGGCGCCGATGATGGTGATCTCGCCCGGCTTCTTGCCCATCTCGCGAGCGGCGTTCGCCGCGGCGATCCCGCCCTGGCCGTCAGGCGACCAGATCGTGTTGACCTCGGGGTTGGCGGTGAGGAAGCTGCGCGCGACCTCGGTCGTCTTCACGAGGTCCCGGTTGCCGCCTGGCGAGATGATGGTGTCGTCGCCGACGATCTTCATGTCCGGGTACTTCTCGGCAACCTTCTGCCGGAAGACCTTGATCGACTGGACCTGGTTGGTCGTCTCCGGCCCCGAGTAGAGGATGCCGATCACGCCCTTGCCGCCCGTGGCCTCGGCCACGACATCGGCGGACTGGACGCCGAACGCGTCGAAGTCGGTGCCCACGAACGCGTTCCGCTGGTCAGGTTTGGCGGTGTCGACGCCCATGGCGATGACGGGGATGCCCTTCTCCTTCGCCTTGGCGAGGACATCGTTCCACGACTCCGCCACGAGCGGCACGACGATGAGCCCTTCCGCGCCGGCCGCGATGGCCTGCTCGGTGAGGGAGACCATCTCGGCGGTGCTCGCCGTCTCGTTGATCGGCGCCACGATCTGGACGTCGAACCCGAGCTTGTCGCTCTGCGACTGGACGCAATTGTTCACGCCCGCCCAGTTCGCGTCAGCGATCAGGGGGGCGACGAACGTGACCTTCTTCTTGGCCGCGGCCGCTGTCGGCTCGGTGGAAGGAAGGGTGGACGCCTTGGGGTTGTTGTCCTTGGTGTAGACGATGTTCGGGGTGTAGATGGTGGCCCCCTCCTCGAGGGTGCCCTTGAAGTGGGCGTCGAGCGCGTCGACGGACTGCTCGCCCCAGGGGCAGGCGACGAAAGCGATGCTTCCGTACTGCCAGCCCTCGGCGATGTCGGCGGCGACCTTCGGCAGGTAGTCGGCGCCGATGATGGTGATCTCGCCCGGCTTCTTGCCCATCTCGCGAGCGGCGTTCGCCGCGGCGATCCCGCCCTGGCCGTCAGGCGACCAGATCGTGTTGACCTCGGGGTTGGCGGTGAGGAAGCTGCGCGCGACCTCGGTCGTCTTCACGAGGTCCCGGTTGCCGCCTGGCGAGATGATGGTGTCGTCGCCGACGATCTTCATGTCCGGGTACTTCTCGGCAACCTTCTGCCGGAAGACCTTGATCGACTGGACCTGGTTGGTCGTCTCCGGCCCCGAGTAGAGGATGCCGATCACGCCCTTGCCGCCCGTGGCCTCGGCCACGACATCGGCGGACTGGACGCCGAACGCGTCGAAGTCGGTGCCCACGAACGCGTTCCGCTGGTCAGGTTTGGCGGTGTCGACGCCCATGGCGATGACGGGGATGCCCTTCTCCTTCGCCTTGGCGAGGACATCGTTCCACGACTCCGCCACGAGCGGCACGACGATGAGCCCTTCCGCGCCGGCCGCGATGGCCTGCTCGGTGAGGGAGACCATCTCGGCGGTGCTCGCCGTCTCGTTGATCGGCGCCACGATCTGGACGTCGAACCCGAGCTTGTCGCTCTGCGACTGGACGCAATTGTTCACGCCCGCCCAGTTCGCGTCAGCGATCAGGGGGGCGACGAACGTGACCTTCTTCTTGGCCGCGGCCGTGTCGGACCCTCTGTCGGGGCGGTCGTGGGAGCCGTCGTGGCGGCGCTGGAGCAGCCTGCGATCAACAGCGCGACGATGGCCAGAACAGCCCAGTTCCTCGATTTGCGCATTAGTTTTCCCCTCTGTGCGACCTGGTAGCTATCCGGTGCTCGGACTGAGCGGCGACCAATGTCAAACGTATCCTCCTCACGCTTTCCCGGACCGAGCCGGAAGGTGATCGAACTCCTTCGCCAGCCCCGACCACCTTGCCTCCGATGCAATCAGGATCGTCGCGACACGCTGCCCGCTGCGACGCTCCCGTGGTCGAGTCGTCCGCATCGCCTGAGGCATCCCGCCTCGGCCGATCCGATGTGATACTCATTGGGTCGAGTTGGGTCGAGCCCAAGCAGAGTTGGCGTTGTGTGGGGGATTATCGCATAATGTGGCACATAGTCAAGCGTGCCGGTCGGTGGTTTGTGGCACGCTGTCGAACTGGGAGCGATCCCGGCAAGGGGTCAACCCGGTGACTCGTCGGGAGGCGAAGGACCATGCAGCAGCCTCACTCGCGGCCGCTCGCCACGGAGCGCTTCCGCGTCATCGGCCACCTCGTGCGCGAACGGGGGAGCGTACGGGTGGGCGAGCTGGCAGAGCGGTTCGGGGTGACCGACGAGACGATCCGGCGGGATCTCGCGCGCATGGAGGAGATGGGCGTCGTCGAGCGATCCTACGGCGGGGCGGTGGCCCCGCGGCCGGACGCCGAGACGACCTACTCGGGACGCCTCCTCGAGCACAGCGAGGCGAAGGTGGCGATCGCGGCCCGGGCCGCCGAGCTGGTCGAGGACGGCGATGCCCTCATCCTCGACGCGGGGACCACCACCCTGTGCCTGGTGCGGGCCCTGGCCCCCCGCCGCGACCTCTTCGTGGCCACCAACGCGGTGACCCACGCCGTGGAGCTGGCCTCCAACCCCCGCATCACCGTGGTGGTCATCGGCGGCCTCCTCCGGCAGAGCACGTTCGGGGCGGTGGGCGACCTCGCCATCGGCATGCTCCGCGAGCTGCACGTCCAGCGCACCTTCCTGGCCATCCACAGCGTGTCGGCGCGGGCCGGCCTCAGCAACCCCCGCCTCGACGAGGTCGGCATCAAGCGGGCCATGATAGCGGCCGCCTCCGAGGTGATCCTCCTGGCCGATCACTCCAAGATCGGCCGCGAGACCCTCGTGCGCGTCGCGCCGCTCGAGGATGTCGATCGCATCATCACCTCCCAGGGGGCCGACCCGGCGGAGGTGCAGGCGATCCGGGATCTGGGTGTCGAAGTCGAGGTCGTTCCCGTACGATCGGAGCAGCCCGACCGCGGCGTCCAGGATCCGCCGGAGACGGCGGCCTTGGCCTAGGCCAGGGTCGGGCGCGCAACGTCCACGGCGACGTCAACATCGCGGGGCATCGGCCGCGTCCGTCATTCACAGCGACCTTCGAGAGCGCGTTGGGGTTGCGTCGGTCGACTCGGACACTGCAGGCCGCGCCGGGCGGAAGCCCGGAGTGGTGCGAGCCCGGAGTAGAAATGGAGGCACGGAGTGCGCGCGGTTGTTTACACAGCGAGTGGGGATGTAGTTGGACAGGAGCGTCGGGAACCCGTGCCCGGGCCGGGCGAGGCGCTGCTGCGCCCCCTCGCGGTCGGCATCTGCGGAACGGACCTGCACCCCGCTTCCTTCGCGTTTGACCCCGACGTAATCATGGGCCACGAGTTCTCCGCAACTATCGTTGGGCTCGGACCGGACGTGAAGGGGTGGGGGACCGGCGACCGCGTCGTCGTGAACCCCAACGGCATCCTCTGCGGCGCGTGCGACGCCTGCCGTTGCGGAAAGGCCAACCTCTGCGACCCGGCTCGGCGAGCCAGCATCGGCATCCATCGCGACGGCGGACTCGCTGACCTCGTGGCCGTCCCCGTGCAGGCGTTGTACCGCCTCCCGCAGGCTCTCAGCGATGAGGTCGCCGCATGGGTCGAGCCGCTGGCGGCGAATATCCGCGCTGTGACGGCGGCGGGATCCGTGCTCGGACTCCCCGCGCTCGTGATCGGCGGCGGCCCCATGGGACTCCTGACCCTCCAGCTGCTGCGCAACGCGGGAGCGGCGTTCGTTGGGGTCCTGGAGCCGGTGCAGTTCCGTCGCGCCGTCGCTGACCAGCTTGGTGCCGACGAGACCTATGAGTCGGCGGAGCTGGCAGAGAGCGCCACTTCCGGGCCTCCGCAGGTGGTCTTCGAATGCTCAGGTTCGCCGCGGGCTCTGTCCGACGCCCTGCACCTGGTGGCACCCGGCGGATCGATCACGGCAGTCGGGATCGGTCCCGCCGGCCCGGGAGTCTTGCCCATGGACCTGGTGGGGAAGGAAATCACCGTTCGCGGCAGCTCCCTCTACGTCGGTGAATTCCCACTCGCCATCGACATGCTGGCCCGCGGCAGCATAGACGTGGGGCCGCTCATCTCCGGCGTGGAGCCGCTCGAGCGATACGCAGAGGCTTTCCGCCAGATGCGCCGCCCGGAGGCCGCCGTCAAGTACCTGTTGCGCCCCTAGGCGGGTCGCTGTTGCCAGACCGGCCGGCTAGGGAAGGGTCCGATCTCCAGCCGGGCGGGGAGATCACCCGCCCCGGAACCCCTCCTGCTGCCTCGCCGCGTCGATGAACGCGAGCATGTTCTCCAGCGGCACATCTCCCTGGACCGCGTGCGCGGGAGCGAACACGTAGCTGCCTTCGCGACCCAGTGAGAGCAGGTGCTCGCATCTCCCGGCGGACGTCCTCGACCGAGCCGTAGGGGAGGGTCTTCTGCGTCGACAGGCCACCGAGGAACGCCAGCCTGCCGCGATAGCGGGGCAGCAGGTCGTCTACGTCCATGACCTCCGGCTGGAACGGGTTCGTGCAGTTCAGGCCCAGGCTGATGAGGTCGTCGAACAGCTCGTCGACGTCGCCGCAGGAGTGGTTCATGACGAACTTCCCGGCGTCGTGAACGGCCTGGTACATCCGCGCAACGCGCGGACGGATGAACTCGTTCCACAGCCCGCGCCCGAGGAGCAGCCCGTGCTGCTGGCCCCAGTCGTCGCCGAAGTAGACGGCGTCGATGTCGTACCGGAGGGCGTGCTCGACCTGCGCGATGTTGAAGTCGGCGATGACGTCCAGGAGTTCGTGCACGAACTCGGGGTTGTCGTAGAAGTCCATCATCATCGTCTCGTAGCCGCGCAGCGACCACGCCCGCTCGAAGAGCGAGTAGCTCGCCGAGAACACCCGGAAGCGGTCGCTGCCGGAGGCTACGAGGGCGTCCCAGTTCCTGTAGAACCGCGGATCGAGGGGGTCCGGGAACTCGTATCCACGAAGGGTCGGCTCGGGCAGAACCATCCCGCTGACGACACCGATGTCCTTGTCCATGCTGCGGTCCCACACGACGCCGAAGATGTCCTGTACGCACCCGCCCCCAACGTCGATGAACGAGCCAGTCGACCGGCGGAGCATGAGGATGTGGTTGTCCAGGGCGTCCTCGAGGTCGGATGTCTCGAGGGCCGCATGGAGCTTCGTGGTGGCGTCGACCGTGAAGACGAAATGCCACGGAACGTAAGGAGGCCTCTTGCCCTCGAGCACCAGACGGACGATTTCGCGCTTGGTCATGGGTGACACCTGCTACCGGCCTGCTTCCTCCCCCTACGCCCCCAGCAACCCCTTGGCCACGTCCACCGCGCTGGCCGCATCGGGAGCGTAGCCGTCGGCCCCGATGGAGGCGGCGAACTCGGGGGTGAGCGGTGCCCCACCGACGAGGACCTTGGTCTGGAGACCGGCCTCGCGGACCGCTGATACCACCGCCTTCATGCCCACCATGGTGGTGGTGAGGAGGGCGGAGACCCCGATGAGGGAAGCGGAGTGCTCCTTCGCCGCGGAGACGAACTGCTCGGCGCTGACGTTGGTGCCGAGGTCCACGATGGCGATGCCGGCGCCCTTCCACATCATGCCCACCAGGTTCTTGCCGATGTCGTGGAGGTCGCCCTTGGTGGTGCCGATGACCGCGGTATGGAGGGGCTTGATGCCGGCCTTCACCAACAGGGGTTCGAGGAGCGCGGTGGCCTCCTTCATGGCCCGCGCGCTGATGAGCATCTCGGGGACGTAGAGCTCGTTTCGGCTGAACTTGCCGCCCACCACCTCCATGGCTTTCGTCATGGCATCGAGGATGGCCTGGGGCGGGATACCGTCGTCGATGGCCGCCTGGGTGACCGTCACCGCGGTCTTGCGGTCACCGGCCTCCACGGCAGCGGTGAGGGCGGCGAGGTCGGTCATGGGGGTCCTCCTGGGGGTGGGGGTGAGGGGTGGGGGGAGACGAGGTTGCCCTGGCCTACGACTCGTGGCGATACACCTGCCAGCCCAGGTAGGTCCCGAAAGCCTCCTCGATCGCGTCGGCGACACGAGATGCATTCATCGCGACGTGATGCTCGAAACCACCGCGGCAGATGTGCCGCAGGAGCTTCTGGAGCCCCGGTATCTCGACCACTGCCCTCGTGCCGAACGTGTCGAGAGGATCGTCGGTCATCGTCGCTTCCCCGACATACGCGCGGATCTGCCCGTGGGTGTCATCGGTCGTGAGGCGAGCGAAGGTGACCGGCCCGGACGGCGCTCGTCCGTGCAGCGTGCCCCAGCTGTTGGGGAGGTCCGGGCGAGGGGTGGGTGCTCAGCACCACGTCGGGGACGAAGGACTTGGTCCAGTAGCCGCAGTGCCAGAAGACGCACTTGTTGGGATCGTTGCCGTAGTTGTTGTTCCAGTCGGCAAGCGTGCTCGGCGCTCCCGACGCGAGCTGCAGCGCGTACATCGCGATGAGCCCGGTGATATCGGCCTCGCACGCGGCCGGGAGAAGGTTGTTGGTCATCATGCTCATGACCGCGCATGCGCTGAAACCGAAGTTGTTCTGCATCGAGTCCCAGCACTGGATGGCCGCGCCCCGGAGCCCGTTCTCCTTTGTCCAATCATCGATGACCACGGAGAGCTTCGACATGCGGACCATCGGCTCGTCGGGAGCCCCTTGCACCGTGGCGTAGGCTCGGAGTTCCTCGAGCTTCTGTACGACCCTTGGGTCATCGTCGCGCAGGCGAGCAACCTTCGCCTGGACGTCCGACAGATCGATGACGCTTACGCTGATCCCGGATGCCTCCAGCAGCTTCTCGCTGAAGCGCACGGTCTTGAAGGCGTTCGGCCGCGTCCCGACCATGCCAAGCCTGACGCCGCGGAGGCCCCTCACGACCCGGCACGTCGCGACGAAACGGCGCAGGTCCGCCTCGAACTCCACCGTCGTCGGATCGACGGTGTGAAGCGTCGTCAGGCTGAACGCGAACCCGTATTGCGTCAGGTTGTTGCAGACCGAGATCTTCCCGCAGAAGGAGTCCCGCCTGCGCTCGAAGCTGAACTTCTCGATGTCGTCGGGGAACGCCTGGACGAGAATCGGCACGTCGAGGCCGGAGAGCCGGACTGCGTCGGCGATCCCGGTCTCATCCCCGAAGTTGGGCAGGGTGACGACGATGCCGTCGATCTCATCGGCGCGGGAGCGGAAGAGCTGGGCGCACGTCTGCGCATCCCCCCACGTCTCGACCGCGCCCAGGCGCGTCAACGCGTGTCCGGAACGACAGCATCGATGCCCATCTCTTCCAACCGGCGGAGAAGGACTTCCCGCCCTTCACCCACAAGGGCGTCGGGAAAACCGGCTCGGTTGCCCACCATCACGCCCAGGACGGGTCGCTCGGCCATTCTGTTTCACTCCTCGCTGGTTGCCCCGCGGCGTGCGCGCAGGTGCTTGTGGATGACCCGTAGCGTCTCCTGGCCCACCTGGGCGGAATCCCTGTGGTGCGTCTCCGTGCGGCGGCCCACGGTCGCGAGTGACGCCGCCGGGAACGTCGCCAGGATTGTCCCCTTCGGCCGGAGGCCGGACAGGAGCTCAGCGTAGTAGCCCTCGATGTCGAGTGGGGCGTAGTCATCTACCGTGAGCACGATCCGATTCTCGAAGAGCCTCTGGGCTCGGAAGAGCTGGTCAAAGTCGCCCATGCACCAGTTGTTGATCCCGTTCGAGGCCATCCGTTGCGAGGAAGTTCTCGAGCTGGTGGGGGGCGCTCCCGCAGTAGTGCAGGGTGCCGCCCCCGAAGGCCTGAAAGACCCGCGAGTTGTAGGGGACCACGAATTCGCGATAGAGGTGCGGCGATATGATCGTGCAGTCGTCATCGGAAACCCAGACGCCTCCGAAGCCCTCGGGCAGGGCAACGAAGTGCGGGAAGGCGCCCGACTCGAGGGGCTGGCCCGCATGGCGCTTCTGGACCTTGATCCAGTCGATGAGCACGGTGCTGCAGAAGTCCATGAGCTCGTGGACAGTGTCCGGGTACTCGTACATCCAGACGCTGATGTTTTCGACGCCGATGAGGTTGAGGGCGATGTTAAAGGGGCCCTGGCAGTCGGTGAACGACACGGGTAGATCGCTGTTCGCCCGCATGTAGTCGATGCAGCGCAGGACCCGCGGCATCAGCCCGTCGCGGTACGGGTCGGGCGGGACAAGCCTCCGGACCTCCTCGGGTCGCGTGATGATTGCCCCTTCCACCGCCGGCTCCTCCTTCGGCTGGAAGAGGATGTTGCAGCCGAGGGCGGAGGGCACGACCCCGGTCCCGTACCAGGGGAACAGAAACGGGATGTAGTCGTCCTCGTAGCGCTCGAGGTGAATCGCGATCTTGCGAGCCTGGTACTCGAGCATCGTGGCAAAGGCGCCCTCGGCAAAGTAGTCGTCCGGGATCGTCTCAGGCTCCTCGCCCGTGATCGAGTAGTTGGCGTCCTGGATCACGATCGGGGGCTCGTCCAGTTCGGCGTGACGATAGACCTGTTCGATCTTCCGGTAGGCGCGCTCGAAACGCTCCCGGTTCCCGTCGTTCAGCAGACGAAGCACGGTCGTCCTCCCAGCTCCTGGTGTCTCGCGCGGTTCTGGGCTCGCCTGCGCCGAGCGTGCCGGGCGGCCCGAGGGCTGATGAGATGCGCTCTCAACGCCGGCTGGGCAGAGGCTGGAGCTCCGACTGCCATGTCGCCTGGCGGTACACCGTCCAACCCATGTAGACGTCGAGGGCCTCGGCCATTGCACCGGCGACCCGTGAGGCGTTCATCGCAACGTGGTGCTCGAACCCGTACCTGCACATCAACTGCAGGAGGTTCTGGAGCCCGGGGACCTCGACGACGGCCCTCGTTCCGTAGGTATCGAGCGGATCGTCCGTCATGTACCCCTCGCCGATGAAGGCGCGGATTTCCCCGTGCGTGTCGTCCGTTGTGACCCGAGCGAAGGTCACGGGGCCGGCTGGCGCGCGGCCGTGGAGGGCGCCCCACGTCTTCTCGATGCCGAGCGAGGTATGGATCGGGGACGTGTCGACCTGCGCCTCCGGGACGAGCGTCTTGGCCCAGGTGCCGCAGTGCCAGAACACGCACTTGTCGGGGTCGTCGCCGTAGTTGTTGTTCCAGTCGGCCAGGGCGCTTGGTCGCCCGGACGCGAGCTGCAGGGCGTACATCGTGGTGAGGCCGGTCACGTCGGTTTCGCAGGCACTCGGCATGAGGTTGTTGCTCATCATGCTCATGACCGTGCAGGCATTGAAACCGAAGTTGTTCTGCATCGAATCCCAGCATTGGATCGCCGTCGCCTGCAGCCCGAGGCCGGCCGTCCACTCGTCCAGCACCACCGCGAACTTCGCCATCCGACCGAGGGGCTCGTCGGGGACGCGCGCGGCGTCGACGTACGACTTGATGGCATCGATCTTGCGCACGACCCGAGGGTCGTCTGCGCCGAGCTTGTTGACCCTCCCGAGGACGTCCGAGAGGTCGATGACGCTGACGCTGATCCCCGATGCCTCCAGCAGCTTCTCGCTGAAGCGAACCGTCCTGAAGGCACTCGGGCGGGTACCGACCATGCCCAGCCGCGCCGTCCGCAGGCCCTTGACGACTCGGCAGGTCGCGATGAACCGACCAAGGTCGTTTCGGAAGGACTCGGATTGCGGGTCGACGGTGTGGCGCGCAGTCAGGCTGAGCGGGTACCCATACTGCGTCAGGTTGTTGCAGGCGGAGATCTTCCCGCAGAAGGAATCGCGGCGTCGCTGCAGGGTGAACTGGCCGACGTCATCGGGGAACGCGTGGACAAGAATCGGCACGCGCAGGCTCGATAGCCGGACCGCGTCGGAGACGCCACCCTCGTCGCCGAAGTTGGGCAGTGTCACGAGGATGCCGTCGATGCGGTCGGCGTTCCGGCGAAACAGCTCGCCGCAGACCTGGGCGTCCTGCCAGGTTTCCACCGCGCCAAGGTTCGTCTGCTGCTCGTCGACGATCACCACATCGATCTCGAGTTCCTGGAGCAGTCCGAGGATGATGGCGCGCCCCTCGCTGACCAGGGCATCCGGGAAGAAGTTGCGGTTCCCGACGATCACTCCGAGGACCGGACGTTCGTTCACAGCTGACCTCCGTCTCTTCGAGCCGAGTTTGTTTCAACGAGCTGAAATCGGGTACCGGCCGTACCTGGCCGCCGCTTCAACAAGGGCGTGGATGTTGTCCGGGGCGGTCTCCGGCCCCATCGCGCAGCCGGGACCGAGGATGAAGCCGCTGTCCGGAGCCATGATCTCGATTGCCTCCCTGCACGCTTCTTCGACCTCCGTCGGTGTGCCGGTGGCGAGCAGGGTCGTGTCGATGGGTCCCAGCAGGCATGCCCGGTGCCGGGCAGCGTCCTTGGCCCGGACCATGTCCGTGCGATGATCGATCTCGAGGATCTGGGCGCCCGTCGCGACGAAGTCCTCGATGATCGGGATCGTGTCGCCACAGATGTGGTTCGCCAGGATCACACCCTGCTCCCCGAGGTCGTCGGCGAGGCGCTTCTGGTGGACCCAGGCGTATCGGCGGTAGTCAGCGGGCGAGATGAGGCCGGGGCCGGACAGGGGTTCGCCGATCGAGGTGGATCGTCCTCCGGCCTCGACGAGCGCGAGTGCGTACCGCGTCGTCACCCGCCGGCAGAACTCCAGCAGGCCGTTCACGAGGTCGGACTCGCCCATCGCGATCGCGATCATGAGGTTCTCGATTCCCACCAGCTGTGAAGCGAGATCGAACGGGCCCTGGTCCGCCCTCGCCACGATCCACGCGCGGTCACCGATCTCGTCGGCAAGGATACGGGTCGCCTTGAGGATCTCTCGCATCGGGAATGCCGTCTCGGGGTCGGGCACCCGGAGGTCCGACACGTCCTCCAGCCGCTCCAGGATCGGCTCGTCAGCCACTGGGGCACCGTCATCCCGGTAGGTCACGTGCGCGCCGCAGGCCTCGGCGTTGCAGCCCGTTCCGTTTTCCAGAAGGATCATGTCGTGGCCGAACTCGCGCCATGCAAGCAGCATCGCCTCGGCCAGGGCTTCACCATCCCGGAACACCTCGGAGAACGGCATACCCGTGGCGCGCGCAGCGGGCAGGAAGTTGTGAAGGTCCACCGGCACTCGGTCCGGTACCCGCAACTCCACGGCCGCCTGGATCCGCTCAACGGAGTTCATCTGGCTCACCACGGGCCCATGGTGCTGAGGGCCGTGGCAGCGCTTCCGTGAATGGCCGCCTCCTTGACGATGAACTCCGGCGACGGGCAGTCCGAACCTGGTTCGATCCGGGCGGTCGGCCCGGGTCCGCCGGCCTGCCAGGCCCGACGTGTCTACGTTGCTCGAGGAGAGCCAGTCTGGGACGAGATCACACCCGGCCGCATCCCACACCGGCACGACTCCTCGCGTGTATCCTTGTGGTATTCGTGTCCGTTCCGCCGCCGGTATTTGGGATAGTATGACAGCATGTGGCAATGGGTCAAGCGACGGAGTGGTAGTTCGTGGTACTGACCGATATCGCCGTGCGAGTCGGCCGGAACCACGGCCGGACCGGGGGCCGTAGCGACATTGCCGGGGCCTGGCGCAGCCACCCGGGTTCACCCGGGTGGAGACTCGAGTCTGGCTCGACGTGAAGCGCTCCGCTGTCGCAAGGGAGACCTTCGACGTCGTCGGGCTGGGCGCGTCAGCCGTCGACGAGCTTCTCTGGGTGGCCAGCTTCCCGACCGCCGAATTCGAAGGTCCGGGTACGGAGGCGAGCCCGCGCGTGCGGCGGCCTTGGGGCGACCTCGCTGGTGGCAGCGGCCCGCCTCGGCTCTCGCGCCGCATACGCGGGAGTGCTGGGATCGGACGAGTCGTCGCGGTTCGTGATCGACTCACTCGAGGCCAAGGGCGTAAACACTCAGCACGTGCACTTCTACCCTGGCGCGATGCCGGTCCTGTCGGTCATCATCCTTGACGACGCCGGGCAGACACGCACGATCCTCTACGACTGCGTGGGAATGGTCGGCCCCGAGGCGGATTGGCTGCCCACGGAGGTCCTCACCAGCGCCACGGTCCTCCTCGTGGACAACTACAGGATCGACCTGACCATCAGGGCCGCGCGGTTGGCGCGCTCCGCAGGAGCTGCCATCGTGGCCGACCTGGAAGATGCGTCGTCTGCCCGGTTCGACGAGCTCGTCGGGCTGGTGGATCACCTGATCCTGTCAAGCGATTTCGCGACGGCGATCACCGGCGAGGCGACTCCGGCCGAGGCCGCCAAACGGCTGAATGCGCCTGGCCGGACGGTCGTCATCACCTGCGGACCTGATGGCGCCTGGTATGCACCGGATGATGGGCTGCGCGAGGCGAGGCACCAGCCGGCATTCCCTGTGAACGTGGTCGACACGAACGGCTGCGGAGATGTGTTCCACGGTGCGTACGCCTCGGCCCTTGCGGGGGGCGTCGATCTGCCCGGCCGGGTGCGCTTCGCCTCGGCCGTCGCGGCCCTCGCGGCTACGACGCCCGGCGGACAGGAAGGCATCCCCGACGCCGCTACAGTCACGCGATTCCTGGCGGAGCAATCGTGAGTCGCGGTCAACGAAGGAAGGGAGGCAACGATGGTGGCCCTGCCTGAACCCCGGCAGCTCGAGTTCAACGGCAAGGTCGAGCAGCTTCGCGGGCTGCTCCGGTCTCGAGGGGAGGCGGCCGCCGTCCTCCGCGCACGGCGCAACTTCGCGTGGCTCACCGCCGGTGGTGACAACCACGTGCTGCAGGCAGGAGAGAACGGCGTTGCGACACTGCTGATCACCCCCTCCAACGCAGTGGTCCTCACCGGGGTGAACGAGGCGGCCCGGATCCGTGACGAGGAGCTGGGGGGCCTCTCCGTCGAGGTCGTGGCATTGCCGTGGGAGCGACCAGAGGCGGTGGACGAGGAGGTTCGGGCTCGCGTCGACGGCCGGGTCGCCGACGACGCCTCGCTTGAAGCCGACCTTTGGCCGCTGCGGGCGACGCTCACGTCGGGAGAACAGGACCGGTTCCGCCTTCTGGGCGCGCGTGCGGCGCGCGCGATGACATCGGTCTTGGCCGGGGCCCGTGCCGGCGATACCGAGAGCGTCGTGGCGGAGCGATTGGCCCTCGCCCTTGCAGCTGACGGGATACTCGCCCCGGTCCTCCTGATCGCCAGCGACGAGCGGATCCTGCGGTATCGCCATCCGATCGCGAAGCCGAAGGCCATTGAGAGGTCGGTGATGCTGATCACGTGCGCCGAGCAGGGTGGCTTGATGGTCGCGATGACCCGGTTCGCATGGCTCCGCGGGCGCCCGGACGAGGAGACGATGCGTCGCTTCGATGCCACCAACCGCATCCATGCTGCGTTCCGTGCCGCGACGCGTCCCGGGCGGAGCCTGGCCGCCGTGCTGGCCGACGGGATCGCTGCCTATGCGGCAGCAGGGTTCCCCGATGAGTGGCGTCTGCACCACCAGGGGGGCCCAATCGGCTACCAGGGCCGTGAGGCAGTCGCGACGCCGACGAACGAGGCCCTGGTCACCGAGAACATGGCCTTCGCCTGGAACCCGTCGATCACTGGCGTCAAGGCCGAGGACACCTTCATCGTGCGACCGGACGGAAACCACGAGGTCGTCACGCGCGATCCGTACTGGCCGTCGACCGCAGACGGCGAACCCGGCATCTGGATCAGCGCGCTGTAGCAGCTGGCCGGACGGCCAAGCGGACAGGCAGGCCCCAATACGACAGTGAACAGCGCAGGGATGGAAAGAGGGTAGGGGCTATGAGCATGACGTCGCATGAACGGGTAATGGCGGCCTTCCGCCGTGAGATTCCCGACCGGGTGCCGATCTTCGAGGCGATGATCGACCCGGGGGTGGTTGATGGCATCCTGCCCGGGGGCTCGTACGCCGACCTGGTGGAGGCTCTCGACATCGACTGCGCCGTGACGCCGACGCCCTCGAAGATGTACAACCTCGAGCTCGTCCGTGAAGACGACGGCATGCGCATCTACCGCAGCGAATGGGGTGAGCTCCGGGCTGCCACCGCCGAGATGATCACGATCCCCGTCGAATACCCGCTCAAGACACACGCTGACTGGGAGACGTACCGCGTGCCCGATCCCGACAGGCCGGGCAGGTTCGACGATCTGACCGCGCTGGTGCAGCGGTTCAAGGGCACGCGCGCCGTGGGCTGTCATCTGCACGACTCGTTCAACTACCCGGCGTACCTCTTCGGGATGAGCGAACTGTTCATGAACCTGGTGGTCGAGCCGGATTGGGTCAAGGAAGTGGTGGCCGCGTGCAGCGCCCACTGCGTTCGGATGGTGGAGCTGGCCGTCAGGGCCGGAGCCGACTTCGTCATGCTCGGCGACGATGTCGGGGGCAAATCCGGCCCAATGATGTCCCCGGCCCACTACGAGGAGTTCTTCCTGCCGGGTTTTGCGGCGGTGGTTGACAAGGCACATGAGATGGGTGCCTACGTCCTGAAGCACACCGACGGCAACGTCTACAAGCTGCTTGACATGTTCGCCGACGCGGGGATCGACGCCTTCCACCCGTCCGATCCCAGCTCAGGGATGGACATCGTCGAGGTCAAGCGCCGCTACGGCGACCGCTTCCTCGTGTGCGGAGGCATTGACGTTGACGAGCCGCTGAGCCATTGGCCGGTCGCCGACCTGGTGTCGGAGGTCCGACGCCGGATCCGGGAGCTCGCCCCGGGGGGCGGCTGGATGATCGCTTCGAGCAATTCGATCCACTCGTCCGTGCGGCCAGAGAACTACCAGGCAATGGTGATGGCGACGCGCACCTACGGCAACTACGGTCACCTGGATGAGCCGATCAGTCGGGAGCTCGAGGCCTCGATCGGGAGGATCCCGCTCTGATCGTGATCCCGCGCCTCGAAGGCGGGGCTTTCAGCGGAGGAGGGTGGCAGGTGGTCGGAAGCTTCGCAACCATGTCGAGCAAGCTGACCGTGTCGGACCGACTTGGCCGGCCCTGGCGTGTGGTGGACGTCGAGACTCGGGCGGACGGGGACGGTCACATTGAGGGTGCCGCGGATCGCCTCTCGGCCGATGATCTCGAGCTGTTCGCGGAGCGGCACGCGGACGCCCCGGCTTGGCGACTTGCGGCCGATTGGCCCGACGAATCGACGAGGCAGTCGCTGCCGTGGGCGCTCGTTTGCAGTCTGCTCCCCGGCTCACATTTCCTGACCCTCCACAGCGACGCACTCTGCACGATTGCCGACGCCCCGGATGCGGAGTCGCTGGCCCCACGAGTTCTCGGCTCCGAGGTCGCCTGGCTGCCGTTCGCGGCTCCCGGCCCGGAGCTGGCCAGGATCGCGACGAAGCAGGCACCGGGTCGCGCTGCCCTGATTGTGCACGGGGGCCTGCTGATCTGGGGCGATTCCCGGGAGGAGATCCTCGCGCGGGCCGAGCGTCTGGACACGGTCGCGCGCGCGTTCCTTGAGAAGAGTCCCGTATCGGCACGCGACAGGGCGTCGCCTGGCCAGCTTCCGGCCAATCGGGAGAGCCTGCTCGTGGAGATCCGTGGCGCGCTCTCGCAGCCGCGGCGCGTCGTGCTCTCCGTCAGCGAGGCAGGACGAGCGATCGCGGACCGGGCCGACGTCGTCCAGGTCGCGGAGTCGGCCGCCTGGCTGGAGCGTTCCCTTCCGTGGCGGACCGACACGGCCGTGGTCGGGAACGAGGCAGCGGTCCGAGCGGAGCTCGCGGCCGGCGTATGCGTCGTCCTCGTCCCGGGGGTCGGGCTCGTGAGCGCAGGCACCAGCGAGGCGGAGTCGTTCGCCCTGGGGGCTGCCGCCGGGCACGCCCTTCGAGTGGCCGCCGCACTGATCGATCGGTACGGGCCAACGGCTGTGTCCGCCGGGCCGGACGCGGTCGCAGGCGCGGGCTCGGGCGCCGGGGAGCACCCCGCCGGCGCATCCGCCTGGACGGCAGAGCCGGCCGCGCGGCCGGACGCTGACAGCTTCGTCGGGCGGGTCTTCATCGTCACGGGCGCGGCATCCGGCATCGGTCGCGACATCGCGCGCCATCTGTGCCAGCTTGGCGCCAACCTCGGGCTCGGCGACCTCAACGCCTCTGCGCTGGAGCGCGTGGCCGACGAACTCGCCAGGCTGGGTTCGCGGCCCGAGACCGTCGCCGGGGACCTCACCGACGAGGCCGTCGTCGACCGGCTGGTCGCGGCGACCGTCCGGCGGTTCGGCGGGATCGACGGCGCAGTGCTCAACGTGGGCATCGCGATCCCGGGGAAGATCAAGGACCTGTCGCTGGCGGACTGGCGGCGCAGCCTCGAGGTCAACGCGACCTCCCACTTCCTGCTCACCAGGCGGCTGCTTCCGATACTGGAACGACAGGGGCTGGGCGGCTCGCTTGTCTACATCGGCTCGAAGAACATGTTCGCACCCGGGGCGGGCTTCGGCGCGTACAGCGCGTCGAAGGGGGCGCTTGCCCAGCTGGCCCGGGTCGTGGCCCTCGAGGCGGGACCCTTCGGCGTCCGATCGAACATCGTTAACCCGGACAACGTCTTTGAAGGATCCGCCCTGTGGTCTCCTGAGCTTCGGGCGCAGCGCGCCGGCGTCTACGGCATCAAGCCCGAGGATCTCGAGGCGTACTACACACAGCGGAATTCTGCTCAAGGTCCCCATCACCGGTTTGGACGTGGCCAAGAGCGTGGCTTTCATCCTGTCAGACGACGCTCTGCGCACGACGGCTTGCGTTCTGACCGTGGACGGAGGCGTTCCCGGCGTGTTCCCGCGCTGATCCAGGATCCGCAGGACCTCGGTCAGACGAACTTCTTCTCGACCGAGCCGAGCGTCGAGAACGATGCCACGTACGAAGAGCCCTTCTCGATCGGGGTGATCGGCGTGAGCGTCCCCGTCATGACGACCATGCCCGCCTTCAGCCCCTTGCCGCGCTCGTGGAGCTTGCGCGCCAGCCATGCCACGGCGTTGGCCGGGTGGCCGAGGGCCATCTCGCCCTTGCCCTCGGCGATCTTGTTGCCGTCCTGCGACAGGACCACCGTCTCTCCGAGCAGGTCAACGTCGCGAACCGGCACCCAGCGGCCGGGGACCACGATCCGCGCCGAGAAGCCGTTATCGGCAAAGAAGTCCGGGTACGGGCACTTCCAGTCCCTGATACGCGCGTCGCACACCTCGAAGGAGGCAGAAACCGCTTCCGTAGCGTCGAGCACCTGCTCGATGGTCAGGTCGGGGCCGCTCAGGTCCTTGGACAGGCGGAAGCAGATCTCGCTCTCGATCTTCGGCGCCACCAGCTCGTCCATGCGCAGCTCGCCGCCCGCCGGCAGGATCATGTTGTCCATGAGGTAGCCGTAGGTCGAGTCGGGCAGACCCATCTTCTCGCGGACCGGGATGTTCGTGAACCCGACCTTGTACCCGGCGATGCGCTCACCGGCGTCGAGGCGCTTCTGGATGTTCTCTTCGCACACGGTGTGCGCCATGTCGAGGGTCAGGCCGCCGGACACCAGGTCGGACACCGGGCCCACGGCGGTGGCGGCCCTCTCCGCCTGGACCAGGACCTCGCTCACGCGCTCGATATCACCCATGTCGTCACTCCTTCTCTCGTGCTCGCCGGGATGGCAGAGCGGTCAGCCAGTAGTCGCCCGTGGGTCAGCCGGTCACTCGCCCGTGGGCAATTCGGCCGCCCGCTCGATCAGGATCGCCGAGCCGTCGGGCACCGCCGTGAAGACCTTCGGGTCGCCCTCGAGCCGTCCAAAGACATTGACCGGGCTGGCCGGCCGGATCTCGCCCCCTCGCGAGACGGGCGTGGGGCCAAAGAAGATGCAGAACGCAGTCCCCGGGGCCCAGTAGCCGAGGTCGCCCAATTCGACCACGGCCCGGGCGTTCTCTTCGTCGAGCTCCACCGGGATGGAGAAGTAGATTTCGTCACCCCACCGGTTGCCCATGCTTCGGAGGGGAAGCGCCTCCCAGATGGCCTGCGCGGTCTTCGAGTCGTTCAGGAGGGCCACGGCTGATACCTGGCCTGCGGTCAGCTTGATCCTCTGCATGTCTCCGTGCCAGTTCGGTGCGTGTCTGGTGCGTGTCCGGTGCGCGCTTGGCAGAGCCATTCCGCGTTCGCGCCGCCATGGCACGCTGGCCGCATGATACCCTCTGGTCGACCACTCGATTGGTCGACCACTCGATCGGTCAGCAACCCGATCGGTCAGCAACCGGATCGGTCAACCACCACCGGGGGGTGTGCCGATCGCCAACAGCACCCCGGCGCCCGCGTTGCGTGCGCGCCGGTCGCCACGTCTGGAGAACACATGGCGTCAACCGGACAGGCCGGCATCGGGCCGGGGACAGTCGGAGGCGAGACGCTCGTTCTCATCCACACGGTCCCGCCGCTCGTGGACGCCTTCGCCGAGTGGTGTCGCGAACTCCTGCCCGGCGTTCGCCTGCTGCACATCCTCGATGAGCCCATGCTCGACCGGATCAAGCACCGCGGGGACCGCGCGCCGGAGGACGACGAGCGCCTGGCCGAGCATGTCGCGCTTGCGGAGGCCGTGGGTGCCGGGGCCGTGCTCGTGACCTGTTCCACCGTTTCCCTGTGCGTGGACGCGATCCGTGGGCGCTTCAGCGTGCCGGTCCTGAAGATCGACGAGGCCATGGCAGCGAAGGCCGTGCGCTCGGGACGGCGGATTACGGTGGTGGCCACGGCCGACACGACCCTGGAGCCGTCACGGATCCTCCTCCTGGAGGAGGCCGGGCGCGCCGGGACCACCGTTGACATCGCCCTGCGCATGGTTGACCGGGCGCTGCCGGCACTGCTGACCGGGGACGGCGCGACCCATGATCGACTGGTGGAACAGGCGGTGCGGGAGGAGGCCGCGGGCTCCGACGTCGTGGTCCTGGCACAGGCGACCATGGCGCGCGTGCTGAAGGCCATGGCCGACCGGCCGGCACCCGTGCCGGTGCTCTCCAGCCCGTTCCTGGCCCTGGCGGAGGTCCGACGGATCCTGCTCAGCTCGGAACCTGCCCACGCACAGCCAACCCTCGACGAGGTGTCACCGTGAAGATCAGCCTGGCGATTTCCCCACCCGACGCCCAGCCGTCTGCGTTCGTCGTCTTCCGCGACCGGCTCGAGGTGTCCATCGAGAAGGCGAGCCGGCTCGGATACGACGCGATCGAGCTGGCCCTGGCGAATGCCTCCGAGGCGGATCCGGCCCGCATCCGCCGTCTCCTCGATGACAACGGCATGGATATCGCGGCGGTTTCCACCGGCCGCGTCTTCGCCGAAGAGAAGGTCTGGCTCACGAACCCCGATCCGGCGATCAGCGATCGCGCCGTTGCCATCCTCAAGGGGCTGGTGGAGCTGGCCGCGTCGCTGGGGGCGGGCCTCGTCAACGTCGGTCGGGCGCGTGGTTTCGTCCACGACGGCGAGACCCGGGCGACGGCAGAAGCGCGGTTCGTCGACCGCATCCGTGACTGTGCCGACCACGGCGCGAGGCACGGGGTCACGATCGTGATCGAGCCGGTGAATCGCTACGAGATCAACTTCATCAACAGCGTCAAGCCGGACGGGATCGACGTCATCTCGCACGTCGCGCACCCGAACGTCAAGCTCATGCCCGACGTCTTCCACATGAACATCGAGGATGCCTCGATCGCGGGCAGCCTGCAGGCGGCCGGCGATCTCGTTGGGTACGTCCACCTGGCCGACAGCAACCGCTGGGCGCCCGGGCAGGGGCACACCGACTTCCCGGCCATCCTGGGCGCGCTGAAGACGATCGGCTACGATCGGTACGTCGGCGTCGAGATCCTGCCGTACCCGTCCCCGGACGAGGCCGCCGAGCAGGCCATCACGTACCTGCGCACGCTCATCCCGCGCGCCGTCGCCTGAACCCGCGCGCCGCTCCTGCCGTCCGGGCGCAGGAATCGGCGGTTGCCGGAGTTGCCATCGGCGGCGCGGCGCGGCGCGGCGCGTCGCGTCGGTCGCGGGGCGCGTGTGCCTTCCGGTCGAATGCGAATCCCCGTGGCGTTGGCCGCCCCGGCGGTGGTCAGCACAGGCCTGGGGGCCCCAGGGTGCCGCCCCGTGTCCCCACTCACGCTCGCGCCGGGATCTCGGGCCACGGTCCTCGGCCTACCAGGGGCGGCCCTGCCCGACCGTTCCCGGCCAAGGCTACGGGGGCTCTCGTTTGTCCTGGTCGATCCCCCTCGCTGAACAATGCTGGCCCGGGTCAGGCTCGGGTCAGGCCCGGGTGGCTTCACCCTCGCCGACTGCCTGGCCCGCCCGGGATCGATGCGTACGGACGTGCCGGACCAGTACCGGGGCTCTCCAACGGCCGCTTTCGTTTGCTAGACTGGCTCACCGGTCCACCAGCCGAACGGGGGTCGGGCTCGGAAGCACGCTCGCCGGACGGCTGAAAGGTCCCAACCCGCGCGCGAGGGCAGAGAGGGAAACGATGCACCAACACTCGGACGTGCTGGCCGGGGACATCGCGATCAAGGCACAGGAGCTGCGCATCGAGGTCCTGAAGATGGTCTTCGGGGCGCAGACCGGTCACCTCGGGGGACCGTTCTCGGCCGCCGAGATCGTGGCGTCCCTGTTCTTCCACCAGATGCGCCTCGATCCGGCCCGACCCGACTGGCCGGAGCGGGATCGGTTCATCCTCTCCAAGGGCCACGCCGCTCCCATCCTCTACGCCACGCTGGCCCACCGCGGCTTCTTCCCCATGGCGGAGCTGGCGACCTTCCGGCAGCTGGGGACCCGGCTCGAAGGCCACCCCGACCGCAAGCTCCCCGGCGTCGAAGTCGTTGCCGGGCCCCTCGGCCACGGCGTGGCGGTGGGCTCCGGGATGGCCTGGGCGCTCTCGCGTGGGCAGGCCAAGCCCTCGGCAGGGTCGGCGCCCTCGGCGCGCGCCGCGACGGCGCGCGTCTACGTCCTCCTCGGTGACGGCGAGCTTGACGCCGGCGTCGTCTGGGAAGGGGTCATGACGGCCGCGAAGTACCGCCTCGGCAATCTCACCGCCATCGTGGACTACAACGGCATCCAGCAGACCGGCGCCACCGCCGACGTCATGCCCACCGAGCCGATCGCCGATAAGTGGCGGGCCTTCGGGTGGCACACCCAGGAGGTCCACGGGCACAACGTCCGCGAGGTCCTCGACGCCCTCGACCGGGCCGACGAGGTGCACGCTCGCCCGTCGGTCATCATCGCCCGCACCACCAAGGGCAAGGGCGTCTCCTTCATGGAGTACGACCACCGCTGGCACGGCGGGATCCCCACCCGCGAGCAGTACGAGCAGGCGCTCGCCGAGCTGGAGGAGGGACTCTCCGCATGACCACCCTGGCCCCCATGCGCCCGGCCTACGGCGAGGCGCTCGTCGAGCTCGGGCGGGCCCGCTCGGACATCGTGGTGCTCAGCGCCGACGTCTCCAACTCGGACTTCAGCTGGATGTTCGAGGAGGCGTTCCCGGGCCGCTTCATCAACGTGGGCATCGCCGAGCAGAGCCTGGTCGATGTGGCGGCCGGCCTGGCCTACACCGGCTACGTCCCCTTCGCCAACACCTTCGCCTTCCTCTTCGCCACCCGGGCCCTCGAGATGGTGCGCACGCACCTCTGCTACGGCGGGGCGAACGTGAAGCTGATGGGCGCCTACTGCGGCGTCTCGGACTCCTTCGACGGGCCCACCCACCACGCCATCACCGACATGGCCATCATGCGCGCGCTCCCCGGAATGACAGTGGTGTCACCTTCTGACACCGTAGCGGTGAAGAAGCTCCTGCCGCTCGTGGCCGAGTGGCAGGGTCCGGTCTACATGCGCCTCAACCGCAACGAGGTGCCCGTCCTCTTCGACGACTCGTACGCCCCGGTCATCGGCAAGGCCATGGTCCACCGACCCGGTGGCGACGTCTCCCTGGTCGGGACGGGGCTCATGCTGAGCCGCTGCTTCGAAGCCGCCGAAGCCCTCGCGGCGGAGGGCATCGACGCCCGCGTCATCGAGGTGCACACGATCAAGCCGCTCGACCGCGAGGCGATCCTCGCCGCGGCACAGGAGACCGGCGCCCTCGTCACGGCCGAGGAACACAGCATCGTGGGCGGGCTCGGCACGGCCGTCGCCGAGGTCCTCTCGGAGGGCTGCCCGGTCCCGCTCCGGCGGATCGGCATCCGCGACACCTTCGCCACGACCGGCCCGTACGCCGATCTGCTCGAGTACCTGGGCCTGACGGCCGTGGCCATCGCCGCCGCCGCGCGGGAGGCGATGGCCGCGAAGAAGGGGTGACGTACATGATGGCTGGGGAGCGGCCCACGCTGGGCCTCATCGGGCTCGGGATCATGGGACGCCCCTGGGCCGCAACAGCGGAAGGTCGAGTATCCGCCGGAAGCCGAAGTCCGGATCCGCCGTGGAGGAGCGGCCACGAACGGGCGACGTCCCCGCATCGCGATGTCGCGTGCCGCGCGCGACGTCCTATCACCATGCTGCCGGACTCGCCCGAGGTCGAGGCTGTCTACCGGGGCCCGACGGCGCGTTCGAGGCGCTGCGCCCCGGCTGGCTGGCGATCGACATGAGCTCGATCTCTCGCGGGTCGCGCGCGACCTGGCGGGCAGGCAATGGCCGCCGGCGCCGAGATGCTCGATGCGCCCGCGAGCGGCGGCGACAAGGGCGCCATCGCGGGCACGCTCTCGATCATGGTGGGCGGTGAGGCCGCGACGTTCGAGCGCGCGCTGCCCATCCTCCAGGGGATGGGCAAGACGATCGTCCACGGGGTCCCGCGGGCTCCGGGCAGGTCGTCAAGTGCTGAACCAGGTCGTCGTCGCCGTGGTGCTGCGACCGGTGCCGTCTACGAGAGCTCCACTCGCGTCCTGGGACTCCAAGGCGGCGTCGACCCGGCCAGCGGATTGAGCTGCTGCAAGGCGGCCTTGCCTCGACAAGGTCCGAGATGCGAAGGCACATGCTCTCCGGCACGTTCGAGTCCCGGGTTCCGCATCCGCCTTCACCTGAAGGACCTGAAGAACGCGCTCGAACTGGCCCGCGAGATCGGCGTACCGCTTCCCCGCTCACGGTCGAGGTCGAGCAGCTGATGCTGGCGGCCCGGGCCCTCGCCGGCCACGAGGAGTACGACCACTCCGGACTCATCACGGTGCTCGAGGACTTGGCGGGGCACCGGGTGGGCGGGGCCTCCGCGTAGGAAGCGCGGGGCGGAGGCAGTGCGGCCGGGAAGGCGCTTGCGGACGCCCGCTACAGGCTGCCCAGCAGCGTCGCGTGCTTCTCGGCGATCGTATCGGCGAGCCGATCGATGGCGGCAAGCGCGTCCGCACCGGGGGCGCCCCTGACGATGACCGGCTCGAGGAATTCCGCCGAGAGGTTCGGCAGGAGCCCGGTCAGCTGTTCGAGCATCTTGCCGCCCCACCCGTAGGAGCCGACGACCGACGCGAAGCGGGCCTTCGGCCGGAGTGCATTCGCCAGGAAGGCCGCGTATGCGACCTGCGGATGGGCCCCGGCAAGGACCGTGGGTGACGCAAGCACGATCGTGGCCGCGTCGACGATCGCCGACGACAGCCGGCCGATGTCGAGCGTCTCGAGCGGTACGAGATCGACACGAACGCCGCGCGCCACCAGTGCCTCGGCGAGGTGCATGACCATGCGGCGGGTGCTGTCGTGCATCGACACGTACGGCACGACGGCGAGGTTCTCCGGCCGGTCATCGACCCATGCGCGATACGTGGCGAGCATTGCGCGCGGGTCGGTCACGAGCGGGCCGTGCGTCGGTGCGATGAGCTGCGGGTCGAGCTCCTCGATCCGGCCCAGGTTCCGGGCGATGACCCCGCGGAACGGCATCATGATGAGGCCGTAGTAGCGCTTTGCCGCGTCCGCGACGCGGTCCGGGTACGCCGCGCGGACGTCGCTCACGGCGAGGTGTGCGCCGAACAGGTCACCGGGGAAGAGCAGCCGGTCCTCGGCGAGGAACGACACCATCGTCTCGGGCCAGTGGACCCACGGGAAGTGGATGAACCGCAGGGTCCGGTCGCCCAGCGAGAGCGTGTCGCCATCGGCGACCTCGGTGACAAGGTCGGCCGGGACGCCGAGCAGCTCATCAAGCAATCCTCGGCATTTCGGCGTTGCCAGGACGCGCGCCGCCGGGTAGCGGGCGAGGACCGCGGGGAGCGAACCGGAATGGTCCTGCTCGGCGTGGTTGGCGATAACGTAGTCGACGGAAGCCTCGAGCTCGTCGAGGTGGTCGAACAGGACCGACGTGAAGGCCGGGTCGACGGTGTCGATGAGCGCCGTCTTCTCGCTCCCCCGTACGAGGTAGCTGTTGTACGTCGTGCCCTCCGGGCTCGGGAGGAGCGCGTCGAACACGTGCCGTTCCCAGTCGACGGCTCCGACCCAGTGGATACCCGGTGCGATCTGGAGCGCTCCCATCACTGCGCCTCTCAGTGCACCACGACGTTCACGAGGCGGCCCGGCACGTGAATGATCCGTGCGGGCTCCCTTCCACCCAGCACGGCCCGGATCTTCTCGCGCTCGAGCACAAGGCGCTCGATCTCGGCGGCCGACAGGTCCCGGGCCACGAGCACCCGATCGCGCAGCTTGCCGTTCACCTGGACGGGCAGCTCGACCATGTCGTCGGCGGTGAGCGCCTCATCCCAGTCGGGCCAGCGCTCGGCATGGATCGACCGCCACGGCTCGCCGGCCGCCTCCAGCCGGCGGCTCCACAGCTCTTCGCCGATGTGCGGCGCCGCCGGGGCGAGCATGAGCAGGAGCAGTCGCACGGCCTCGTCCCACGCCGGCGTCCCGGCGATCTCGGTGCCCCGGTATCTCATCAGCGCGTTGGTCAGCTCCATGAGGTGGGCGACCATCGTGTTGAGGCGGTATCCCTCGTATTCGGCCGTCACCGCCTTCAGCGTCTTGTGGGCCGCGGAGCGGAGCGCCCGGGCGGCCGACTCGGCCGTCTCGCCCGCCGGCAGCTGCCCCGCGGCCGCGTCGCCCGGCTCCACCCCGTGCGGGTCGAGCACCACCGTCCACGCGCGGTTGAGGAAGCGGTGGACGCCGCCGATGCCGGTCGGGCTCCAGGGTCCGCCCTGGTCCCAGGGGCCCATGAACATGAGGAAGAGCCGGACCGTGTCGGCGCCGTAGCGGGTAACCAGCTCGTCGGGATCCTGCACGTTGCCGCGACTCTTGCTCATGCGCTCGCCGTCGGCGCCCAGGATCTGCCCCTGGTTGAAGAGGCGTCGGAACGGCTCGCGCTCTCCGATCAGCCCCAGGTCGGCAAGCGCCTTGCAGAAGAACCGGGAGTAGAGGAGGTGCATGACGGCGTGCTCGGCACCGCCGGTGTACTGGTCCACCGGGCACCAGCGATCCGCAATCGAGCGGTCAATCGCCCGGTCATCCGCGTGGGGCGACAGGTAGCGCCACCAGTACCACGAGCTGTCCACGAACGTGTCCATCGTGTCGGTTTCGCGCCGGGCAGGGCCGCCGCACCGCGGGCACGTCGTATTGAGGAAGTCGGGGTTCGAGGCGAGCGGGCTCTCGCCGGTGGGCGTCAGGTCCACCTGCTCCGGGAGGAGGACCGGGAGCTCGGCCTCCGGCACCGGCACGATCCCGTCGCGGTCGCAGTAGACGACCGGGATCGGGGTGCCCCAGTAGCGCTGCCGGCTGATGAGCCAGTCCCGGACGCGGTAGCTCACGGCGGACCGGCCCAGGCCGCGGGCCTCCAGGTCGGCGACGATCGCCCTCGTGCCCTCCGGCACGGGCATTTGCGAGTAGCGGCCGGACTCGACCATGAAGTCGGCGTCGCCCTTCGAGACGTACGCCTCGGCGAGCGGCTCACCCACGCGGCCCGACGCCATTCGCTCGGCGGAGGCGATCACCTCGCGGATGGGCAGGCCGAACTTCGTGGCGAACTCGAAGTCGCGCTCGTCGTGCGCGGGGACGGCCATGATCGCGCCGGTCCCGTAGCCGGAAAGGACGTAGTCGGCGATCCAGATCGGGATCCGCTCGCCGTTCACCGGGTTGACGGCGTCCGCACCCAGGGGCACGCCGCTCTTCGCACGCTCGGTGGAGAGCCGCTCGATCTCCGTTTCGCGGCGAGCCTCGTAGACGTACGCGTCCACGGTGGCCTTCCGGGACGGCGCGGTGAGCTTCTGGACGAGCGGGTGCTCCGGGGCGAGCACCATGAACGTGGCCCCGAAGAGCGTGTCCGGGCGCGTGGTGAAGACCCGGAGCTCATCACCGCCGGGCTGGTGGTCGTCCGGGGCGGTGGAGAAGACGACCTCGGCACCCTCGGATCGGCCGATCCAGTTCGTCTGCATGACCCGCACCGGCTCGGGCCACTCGATGCCCGAGAAGTCCAGCAGTTCGTCGGCGTACTTCGTGAGCCGGAAGAACCACTGCTCCAGGTCGCGCTTCACGACGGGGGTTCCGCAGCGCCAGCACACGCGGTCGGCCCCCTCGACCTGCTCACGGGCCAGCGTCACCTGGTCCGTGGGGCACCAGTCCACCGGGGCTTCCGCGCGGTAGGCGAGGCCCGCCTCCAGGAACCGCAGGAAGATCCACTGGTTCCAGCGGTAGTAGCCGGGGTCGCAGGTCACGACCTCGGCGTCCCAGTCGAAGGTGGCCCCCATCGTGCGCAGCTGCCGGCGCATGTTCTCGATGTTCGCCATGGTCCACTCGCGCGGGTGGATGCCGCGCTTGATCGCGGCGTTCTCGGCGGGGAGGCCGAAGGCGTCGAAGCCGATCGGGAGGAAGACGTTGAGCCCGTGCATCCGCCGGAAGCGGGCGATCGCGTCGGTCGGAGTCTTGGTGTACCAGTGGCCGATGTGGAGGTCGCCCGACGGGTAGGGGTACATCGTGAGCAGGTAGTAGTGCGGCCGGCTCGTGTCGGCGAGGTCCGTGCGGTGGAGACCGAGCTCCGCCCAGCGCGCCTGCCAGCGCGGCTCGATGGCCGCCGGGTCGTAGCGGTCGATGCGGGCGCGGGGGTGGGCGCGTTCGCGGGCGGTGGGCCTGGTCTCGGTCACGTTGGACCTCGTGGGGCGGATCGAAGAAGAAGTGTACCCGAGGGCATCCGGGCGGCCGGCGCCCCGCCGTGCAGGCCTGCTGTCCGGCCCCTCGACACCCGGCCCCGGGCCGGCCGTTCCGGTTGGTAGACTGCGGCCGAGACAGGCCCGGCATCGAATTCGCGTGACCGGGATCGCGACGGGAGGTAGCTCACGTGACCATCGGTCCCGCCCCGGTCGTTCCGGCCCACTCGATGTCCCCCCGCATCCTGCTCGGCCCCGGGCCGTCCATGGCCCACCCGCGGGTCCTCGCCGCCATGTCGGCGCCGCTCATCGGCCATCTCGACCCCGAGTTCCTGGGCCTCATGGACCGCATGCAGGAGCTGCTGCGGTACGCATTCGAGACGGGGAACCGCCTGGCCATGCCGATCTCGGGGACCGGGAGCGCGGCCATGGAGGCGGCCATCGCCAACACCGTGGAGCCGGGCGACCCGGTCCTCGTCTGCATCAACGGCGTCTTCGGGGGCCGCATCGCCGAGATGGCCCGCCGCTACGGCGGCGAGGTGGAGACCATCAGCCGGCCCTGGGGCGAGGTCTTCGACCCCGGCGAGATCGCAGACGTCCTGGCTCGCCGCCCCGCGAAGGTGGTGGCCATCGTCCACGCCGAGACCTCCACCGGCGCCCTCCAGCCGCTCGACGACCTCGCCGGGATCGTCCACGGCAAGGGCGGCCTGCTCATCGTTGACGCCGTCACCTCGCTTGCCGGCGCGCCCGTGGCGGTGGACGCCCGCGACATCGACGTCTGCTACAGCGGCACCCAGAAGTGCCTGTCGGCCCCGCCGGGCCTCGGGCCCATCACCTTCGGCGAGCGCGCCGTGGCGAAGCTCAAGGGCCGGGCCACCCCGGTGCGCAGCTGGTACCTCGACCTCTCCATGGTGGAGCGTTACTGGGGGCCCGAGCGCACCTACCACCACACCGCGCCGATCTCCATGAACTTCGCCCTCTACGAGGCCCTGCGCCTGGTCGCCGAAGAGGGCCTGGAGGCGCGCTGGGGGCGGCACTACCGCAACGCCGGGCTGCTCTGGGCCGGCCTCGAGGACCTGGGCCTGACCCTCCACGTGACCGACCCCGCCCACCGCGCGCCCTCGCTCACCACCGTCCGGGTGCCGGAGGGGGTCGACGAGGCGGCGGTCCGGGGGCGTCTGCTCAGCGAGTACTCGATCGAGATCGCGGGGGGCCTCGGCGACCTCAAGGGAAGGATCTGGCGGATCGGTCTCATGGGCCACTCGTCGCGCGAGGAGAATGTGCTCCTCCTGCTCGCGGCGCTGCGGCGGATCCTGCACGGCGCCTGAGCGGGACCGACGTGACCGAGCGGGTCGAGGGCGTGGCCGCATCGCGCGAGTGCCTGGAGGAGCTGGCCCGGCTCCTGCCGCCCGGTCGGTTCCTCGCCGACCCCGCGCAACGGGCCGTCTACGCGTCCGACGCGCTCACCGCCTACCAGGTGAGGCCGGCGGCGGTGACGGTTCCGCGTACCCAGGACGAGGTCGTCGAGATCGTCCGGGCCTGCGCCCGGCATGGCGTGCCGTTCGTGGCCCGCGGGAGCGGGACGAGCCTCTCGGGCGGGTCGCTCCCGGTCGAGGACGGGATCGTCATCGCGCTCAACCGCCTCGACCGCGTCGTCCGGCTGGATCCCGAGGAGGGGCTGGCCGTGGTCGAGCCGGGCGTCCTCAACCTCGACCTGAGCAAGGTGGCGGCGCCCTTCGGCCTCTACTACGCCCCCGACCCGTCGAGCCAGCAGATCTGCACCATCGGGGGGAACATCGCCTTCAGCGCCGGGGGCGCGCACTGCCTCAAGTACGGCATGACGAGCAACCACGTGCTCGCCATCAAGGCTGTGCTGCCCGACGGCGAAGTGGTCCAGCTGGGGGGCGAGAGCCTCGAGAGCGTGGGCCCCGATCTCGTCGGGCTGTTCACCGGGTCCGAGGGATTGTTCGGGATCGCGCTCGAGATCACCGTCCGCCTGCTGCGCAAGCCGGAGCGCTACCGGACCATCCTGGCCGCCTACCCCAGCCTGGGGGCGGCAGGCGATGCCGTGGCGAGCGTGGTGGCGGCAGGCCTGCTGCCGGCGGCCATCGAGATCATGGATGCGCTCGCCATCGAGGCGGCCGAGGCCGCCGTGCACGTCGGCTACCCGCGCGATGCGGCGGCGCTGCTGATCGTCGAGCTCGACGGCGAGGCGCTGGCGGTGGAGGAGGAGTTCGAGCGCCTCCAGGAGGTCATCCGGTCGTCGGGCGCGTCCGAGATCCGGGTGGCCGCCGACGACGCCGAGCGCGCCCGCATCTGGAAGGGGCGCAAGAGCGCGTTCTCCGCCGTTGGACGCCTGAGCCCCGACTTCGTCGTCAACGACGGCGTGGTGCCGCGCAGCCGGCTCTCGGAAGCGCTCGCCGAGATCGAGCGCCTGGGAGCGGCACACGGCCTGCGCGTGGCCAACGTCTTCCACGCCGGCGATGGAAACCTGCACCCGCTCGTCCTGTACGACGGCAGCGAGGAGGGAGCGCTCGCCCGGGCGGAGGAGCTGGCCGGCGAGATCGTGGACATGTGCATCCGGCTCGGCGGCTCGATCACCGGCGAGCACGGCGTGGGGATGGAGAAGCGCGCGTATCTCCCACGCATGTACGGCCCGGCCGACATGGACGTGCTGCGCAGCCTGCGCGACGCGATCGACCCGGCAGGGCTGTCGAACCGCGGCAAGGTCTTCCTCTCGTGACTCTGGACGACGCGCTGCGACCGGTCACCATCGAGGCCGTCCAGGCCGCGATCCGTGAGAACGCCGCACGTGCTTCCGGTCGGCGGCGGGAGCAAGCCGGCCCTTTCGACGCCCCCGGACGGTTTCGTCCCGGTCAGCATGTCCGGCCTTGCGGGGGTCGTCGAGTACAACCCGGACGAGCTCGTGCTCACGGCCCTGGCGGGCACGCCGATCGCGGAGGTCGACCGGGTGCTCGGCGAGCACGGCCAGTACCTGCCCTTCGATCCGCCGTTCGTGGACCGCGGCGCCACGCTCGGGGGGACGGTGGCGGCCGGCCTGAGCGGCCCCGGGCGGTGCCGGTACGGCGGGGTGCGCGACTTCCTGGTGGGGGTGCGCTTCGTCTCGGCCGCCGGCGAGGTCGTCCGTGGCCGGGGACAGGTCGTCAAGAACGCGGCCGGGTTCGACCTGCCCAAGCTCATGGTGGGGAGCCTGGGCCAGCTCGGGGTCCTCGTCGAGCTGAGCGTCAAGGTGCTTCCCCGGCCGGAGGCGTACGCCACGCTCCTGCTCGCCTGCGCGGACCTGGACCGTGCGCTCGACGGGCTGGCGCGGCTCGCCGGGCTGCCGGTCGACGTCGACGCGCTGGAGATCGACACGCGCCCCGGCGGGGTGCGGGTGCTCCTGCGCCTTGGGGGCGCCGAGCGGGCGCTCCCGGGGCGGATCGACCGGCTGCGGGGAGAGCTGGGCGGCGGCGAGGTGCTCCGGGGCACGGACGAATCGACGCTCTGGCGAGACGCTCGCGAGTTCACCTGGGTGCCCGACGGGTGGTCGCTGGCAAAGGTCCCCGTGACCCCCGGGCGGATCGCCGCGCTCGAGGCGCGATTCGCGACGCTCGACCGGCGAATGGGCGACGGTCCGAGTCGCATCCGCCGGTACGGTTCCCGCGGGCAGGTGGCGTGGGTCGCGTCGCCGGGTCCGGCGGATGAGCTGGAGGGAACGCTCACCGAGCTGGGCCTCTCGGGCCTCGCCATCCTGGGGCCGGCAGGCCGTCGCCGTTTCGGCGTGCGGGTCGGGTCCACGTTCGAGCGCCGGGTCAAGGGTGCGCTCGACCCGGGCGGCCGGTTCGTGGACGTGTAGGGTGCTGGGAGGATCGGGGCGCGGATGAGGCACCAGATCGCGGCAGGGCCGCTCGGCCTGCATGGCCAGTCGATGGCCCGGGCGGTGGAGGCATGCATCCACTGCGGCTACTGCCTCCCCACCTGCCCCACCTACCGCGTCCTCGGCGAGGAGATGGACTCGCCTCGCGGCCGGATCGTCCTCATGAAGGAGGCGCTCGAGGGGAGCCTGCAGGTCGGCGAGACGCTGACGTACGTGGACAGGTGCCTGGGCTGCCTCGCCTGCGTCACCGCGTGCCCGTCGGGTGTCGAGTACGGGCAGCTTCTGTCGCCGTACCGGGCGGGAGCCGAAGAGCGTCGGTCGCGCTCCGGTGGCAAACGACTGACGCGGGCGCTCCTGCGGGAGACCCTGCCGTACCCGCGCCGGTTCCTCGCCGCGGCCCGCCTGGGAAGGCTGGCGCGCCCCTTCTCGGCGATCCTGCCACGCGAGCTGCGGCCGATGCTGGCGCTCCTGCCGGATTCTCTGCCCCGGTCGCGGCCTCTGCCGGCGGTCTATCCCGCCGAGGGCCCGCGCCGCGCCCGGGTGGCCTTCCTCGAGGGGTGCGTCCAGCAGGTGCTGGCGCCCGAGATGAACTGGGCCACCCTGCGCGTGCTCGCCCGGAACGGCGTCGAGGTGGTGATCCCGAAGGACCAGGGCTGCTGCGGGGCGCTCATGCTGCACATGGGCGAGGAGGAGCGCGGACTCGCCCAGGCGCGCCACAACATGGCGGTGTTTCCGAAGGACGTCGACGCGGTGATCACCAACGCCGCCGGGTGCGGCTCGGCGATGAAGGAGTACCGCGACCTGTTCGCGGGACGTCCGGAAGAGCGCGAGGCGGCCGAGTTCACCGCGCGCGTGAAGGACGTGACCGAGTTCCTGGCCGAGCTTGGCGATCGAGCCTGCTCGCCGGGCTGCCCGGATCCGCTGACCGTCGCCTACCACGACGCCTGCCACCTTGCGCATGCCCAGGGGATCACGGCGCCGCCGCGCGCCCTGCTGGGGGCCGTCCCGAACCTCAAGCTCGTCGAGATCCCCGACGGGGAGATCTGCTGCGGGTCGGCCGGCTCCTACAACATCGAGCAGCCCCAGATCGCTGACCGGCTCGGGCAGCTCAAGGCCGCGAACATCATGCGCACAGGCGCCCAGGCCGTGGTTGCCGGCAACATCGGCTGCATCGTGCAGATGCGGACGTACCTTCGCCGGGCCGGCGCTCCGCTCCCCGTGTACCACACCATCGAGCTGCTCGACCTGGCGTACCGGGGGGAGGCGGCGCCGCGGCAGTAGGCCGGCGGCTCGGTGAGCCCGCCGTCAGTCTGGCCGGGGAATCAGGATGGTGGAGCTACGGGGACTCGAACCCCGGACCCCCTGCATGCCATGCAGGTGCTCTCCCAACTGAGCTATAGCCCCACCGCGTCGCGCATGGTACCGCGTTTCGACGGCGATGCGATACTCCGGGCCACCATGCCAGAGCGCCTGCCTGCCGACCACGGATTGCTCCGGGACATCGACGCCTACATCGAGAGGCTCTTCGCGCCCCCGGAACCCGCACTCGCGGCGGCGCTCGCCGACGCTCGCGAGGCGGGTCTGCCCGATATCGAGGTCTCCCCGAACGAAGGCAAGCTTCTGCAGGTGCTCGTCGCGCTCGTCGGGGCGCGGCGCGTGCTCGAGATCGGCACGCTGGGAGGCTACAGCGCCATCTGGATGGCACGGGCGCTCCCCGTCGATGGCCTGCTGGTGACCCTCGAGCTCGATCCTGTTCATGCCGCCGTGGCCCGGCGCTCCATCGCGCGCGCCGGGCTGGCGGACCGGGTCGAGGTGCGTGTGGGCAAGGCGCTCGACCTCCTGGCGGCGATGGTGGCGGCGAAGGAGCCGGCCTTCGATGCCGCCTTCATCGACGCCGACAAGGAGGCCTATCCGCAGTACCTGGAGGCGGTCCGGGGACTCGTCCGCCCCGGGGGCCTCATCCTGGCCGACAACGTGATCCGGGGTCGCGCGGCCCTGGAACCGCGCGGGCCCGAGGCGCGGGGCGTCGCCCGCTTCAACGAGCTGGTCGCCGCGGACCCCGGGCTGTCGGGGACCATCGTCCCGCTCGTCCGCGAGGTTGTCGACGGGCTCGCGATCGTGCGCGTCCTCGCCTCGTGAGGGGGTCCGCGAGGGGCCTTGCGGTGGCTCCGCACGAGATCAGAACGGTCGAGGGCCTCGCCTACCTTGCCCGCCGCTCGCCCCGGGCCCGCCGGCTGCGTCTCACGATCCGGGATGACGGCGCCATCCTGGTCAGCCTTCCCTTACGGGCGCCGCTGCGCCTGGCCGACGAGTTCGTCGCGTCGCGTGCAGCCTGGATCGGCCGGCACCGCGCGCGCCTTGCCGCGGAGCGGGAGCGTCATGACGCGAGGGGAGGGATCGGTGACGGCGGGTGGCTCGAATACGCCGGCGTCCCTCACCGGCTGGAGGTGCGGGCCTTGCCGGCCGGGCGCAAACGAAGCCGCGTCGAGCACGACGAGGCGGCGGAGGGCGCCGACCCGTTCATCCGGGCCTGGCTGGCGCCCGGGGACCGGCGATTCCTGGCGGCCATCCTCGAGGGGTGGCTCCGCAGGGAAGCGCGCGCGGCCATCGAGCGGCGGATCGCGGCCCGCGCGCCCCAGCTCGGCGTTCGTCCGGTCGCCGTTGCCGTCCGCGACCAGCGGAGCCGCTGGGGCAGCGCGTCACGCCACGGGCGGCTGTCCTTCAACTGGCGGCTCATCCTGGCGCCGCCGGCCGTGCTGGACTACGTGGTCGTGCACGAGCTGGCACATCTCCACGTACTCGGCCACACGCCTCGCTTCTGGCGCCTGGTCCTCGACGTCCTGCCCGAGGCCGAGAAGGCCCGTCGATGGCTCCGGGAACACGCCCGCGAGCTCCGCTGGATGCTCACCGAGAGCCCCTGACGCTTGTCCGCTAGCGCCGACGCCCGGGCTCCGGCGCCTGAGCGCTGGGTCGAACCGGGGTGTCAGAGTCGGGTCCGTCGTCCCGGGCGTGACCGGGCGTGACCGGGCGTGACCCCGGCCATGATCCCGAGGTATCAGCCCTCGGGGCTCCCGTACTGCCAGCATCGCTATCTGGCGCGCATCGCTGGGCTCTGCCACAGGATCCGGCTCGCGGCGGCGTCTGTCGGGGTCGGCCGCTCCCGGCCAGGGCGACTTGTCGTGCGGGGAGCCAACTCCAGGGACAGTCGCCGAGGCCATCTGGGGTCGAGACGAGGTCCCCAGGGTACGTTGGCGGGCTGATAGCCGGCGGAATAGCGATGCCAGCGATAGCGGGAGGGATTGGCCACGTGTTGGGCCATCGCCACGCGCCGGGCCATCGCCGCGCGTCGGGCCGGCACGCCCGATGCCGCCCGTCGGGCCCACGTCGCCGCGTACCGCCACGCGGGAGCGCCCGGCGCTACTTCCCCCGGTGGTAGATGCGGTAGCCGTAGCGCAGGGTCGCGCCGTCGATGCGGTTCATGACCGCGTCGGCATGCTGGTCGAATTCCATCCGGATGACCCGTTCGAGCGCCTTTCGCGAGGGCGCGCGCCATTCGCTCATGACGGTGGTCGCGGCGAAGCCCTGGGCGGCCCAGAACGCATCGAGCCGTTCGGTGTAGCCCGACTCGGTGGCGTAGCCGAAATCGCGCAGGAAGCCGGCCCAGTCGCCCTCGCGCAGGTCGTTGTCGATGACGAAGACGTGGCCACCCGGACGGAGGACGCGCAGTGCCTCGCGGATTCCAGGCTCGCAGCTCCTTGCCCGACCGCTCTCGGGGCCGAAGAAGTACGAGAAGCGCGAGTGGATGACGTCGACCGATTCGTCGGGCAACGGCAGCGCCTCGGCGCCGGCCGCGAGGACGCTCATCCTGGAGATGATGTCTTCGGGCTCGCCGGCGACACGGCGGTGGAGCTGGATGAGCATCTGCGGAGCCGGTTCGATTGCATAGACATACGCCGCGCGCGCCGCGTAGCGGATCGCGTGAAACCCACCGCCGGCACCGATGTCGGCCACGATTCCGCCGTCCATGGAAGCGACGCGGTCCATGAACGCCTCGATCTGGCCGTCGGGATCCGCGATGCGGTTCTCGAGCTCGTAGGTCAGCGGATCATGCGCGCCCGCGTAGTCGTAGATGAAGAGCTCCGTCGGCAGAGACCGGATCGGGGGCGGCGTGTCGGTCATCTCGTGGTCTCCTCCTGGCGGCTCGTCCGGTGAGCTTACCGTCCGAAACGTCGTGCGCGCTGCTGGTACGTGCGCAGGGCGCGGAGGAAGTCGATCTCCCGGAAGGCCGGCCAGTACGCGTCGCAGAAGTAGAACTCGCTGTGTGCGCTCTGCCAGGGCAGGAAGCCGCTGAGGCGGACCTCGCCGCTCGTTCGGATGATGAGGTCCGGGTCGGGCTGTCCGCCGGTGTAGAGATGACCGGCGATCGCCTCATCGGTGATCCGTTCGGCGAGGCGCTCTGCCGGCACGCCCTCCTCGAGCAGTCCGGTCACGGTCGCCCGGCAGGCGTCCACCAGCTCGTCATGGCCGCTGTAGGCAAGGGCGAACGTCACGACCGGCCCGCGGCTGCGGGAAGTCGCGGCTTCGGCCGACTCGATCGCCGCCCTCAACCGGTCCGGGAGTGTCTCCCGCCGGCCGATCACGCGAACCCGCATCGGCGCGGCCCGGCCGGACCCTTGCGACGCCAGGCCGGCCAGCCGTTCGGTGATGACGCCGAGCAGCGCCTCCAGCTCCTCCGGCGACCGCTCCAGGTTTTGCACCGAAAGCGCCCACAGGGTCACCTCGCCGATGGCGAGCGAGCGGCACCAGTCGATCAGTTCGAGGATCTTGTCCGCGCCCCGTCGGTGCCCTGCAGCCGGGTCGGCGAGCCCCTCGCGGACGGCCCAGCGCCGGTTCCCGTCCATGATCACCGCGACGTGACCCGGCAGCGGGTGTGCCGTGACCTCGCGGCGCAGCCGCCTCGCGTAGAGCCGATAGACGGGAGCCATCGCGACCCCTGCGAGCCGCTGCCAGGGGGCGGCCTCGCGGCGAGTCGAGCGACCTGCCTTCTGGTGCGAGGCGGTCGCCCGTGGCCCGTCGGCTTCGGCCGGGGTCACCGAGGCGACCGGCGTGCGGTCCCCCGTGCCGTGTACCTGCATCGTCCCCACTATACGGAGATGACCCGGAGAGGGCCACGCGGGGCGGGCGCTGTCACCGTCCGATCAGGACGGCGGCAAGCTCGGCGAACTGCGGCAGGCACAGGTCCGCGGCGTCTGCGGCGCGGAACTGGACGCAGACGTGGTCCGCTCCGGCGTCCAGGTGGCTCAGGACGCGGCTGGCGATCTCCTCGACGCTGCCCCAGGCGATCACCGCGTCGATCAGCCGGTCGCTCCCGCCACCCGCCACGTCCTCGTCCGAGTAGCCCATCCGCCGCAGGTTGTTCGCGTAGTTCGGGAGGTCCAGGTACCGCGCGGCGAACTCCCGAGCGACCCGCCGGGCCTCCGTCGGTTCGTTCGACAGCACGGCCGTCTGCTCGACCGCGAGGAATGGCACGGGGCCAAGGGCGGCTCGCGCCATCGCGGTGTGCTCGACCGGCACGAAATAGGGGTGCGCGCCGTCCGTCCTGTCGGCGGCGAGGGCGAGCATGCGGGGCCCGAGCGCGGCCAGCACCCGGCCGGGCGGAACGACGGGCTCCGGGCCGGTGTACCGCGCGGCATCCATGTCGTCGAGGTAGGCGCGCATGCGCTCGACGGGTCGGCCGTATTCGTGGCCGCGTTGCGCGACGGTGGACGCGTGGCTCACCCCGAGCCCGAGGAGGAACCGGCCGGGGTAGGCCTCGCAGAGCGCGCGAGCGCCGTTTGCCATGGCCATCGGGTCGCGAGCGTAGACGTTTGCGATGCCCGTGGCGACCGCGATCGACCGGCTGCCGGCCAGCAGGAGCGCCGCGTGGCTGAAGGCCTCCTTGCCGCCCAGGCCCTCCGGGATCCAGATGGCCGGGTAGCCCATCGCCTCCAGCTCGGTCACCGCCCGCTGCTCCTCCGCCGCGCCGTGCTGCTGGAGCGCGAAGCTCCACGCCCCAACCCTTCCGAAGGCCGCCGCGAGCTCCCGACCCCTGTGCTGGCTCTCCGTCATCCCCTTGCCCTCCGATCCTCTTCGCGACCGCCCGTCGGCGCGCCGAGGATAGCGGACTTGTCATGGGCGGCCATCCGCACGGCCGTTCCCGCCGAACCATTGCATCATGGTGTGCGCGGCGCACAACTGTGAGGACTGACTGGAGGCGGCGCCGTGCCAGGAACCGCGATCATCACCGGCGCGACGGGCGGGATCGGATCCGCGACGGTCCGCCGTCTACGAGGAGCAGGCTGGCGGCTTGCGCTCGTTGGAAGGAATGGCGATCTCCTCGAGTCGCTTCTGGCTGCGGTTGTTGCTCAGAGCACCCCTGCCTCGTCGGGAACCGTGGGGGATGAAGCTCGAACTGGTCGCCCGCAGGCCATGACCGTCGTCGCCGACATGACGCGTCCCGACGAGGTCGAGGCTTCCTTTGCCGCAGTCGCCGAGCAGCTCGGTCCCCCTGACGCGCTCGTTCACGCCGTGGGCTCCACGCTCCTGAAGCCGGCCCACATCACGACTGACGCCGAGCTGGACGACGTCCTCGCCGTCAATCTGCTGTCCGCCTTCTAGCGCTCCGCCGCGCGTGGGGACGGCGCCAGCGTGTTCTTCTCGACCGCCGCGACCGCGTGGGCCTGGCCAACCACGAAGCGATCGCCGCCGCCAAGGGGCATCGACGGGCTCGTCGTGTCGGCCGCGGCCACCTACGCGCCCGCGGGGCATTCGGGTCAACGCCATCGCCCCCGGGCTGGTGCGTACCAACCTGACTCGAAGGATCACCGGCTCCGAGCCCGCGCTTCGCGCTTCGCTCGCCATGCACGCTCTTGGACGGGCCGGTGAGGCTGACGAGATCGCCGCCGCGGCCGCCTACCTCGTGTCTCCGGACGCGAGCTGGATCACCGGGCAGGTGATCTCGATCGATGGCGGCCTCTCGAGCGTCCGCCCACCTGTCCGGATCTGATACTCGCGAGGGCAGCACCCGGCCGTCACCGGGCCGGTGAGGACAGCCCAATCGTCTCGTCATCCATCCGCGCGTCCTCGCCAGCCGAAAGAGTAGCGGTGCCGCCACCGCGCTTCGCATTGCGTGGCGCCCGAGGAGAACACGATGTCCCAGCTCCAGCAGCAGTTCGACCGCGTGGACACGCGGATCACCGGCTTCATGGCCCGCCACGGTCTGACCTTCCTGCGCCTTTCGGTGGGGAATCGTCTTTCTGTGGTTCGGGGTGCTGAAGCTGTTCCCCGGACTCAGTCCGGCCGCCGACCTCGCCGCCCGTACCATTGAGCAGCTGACGTTCGGGGTGGTCGGCCCCGCCGTCAGCGTTCCCCTCCTCGGGGTGTGGGAGGCGGTCATCGGCCTCGGACTCCTCACCGGGATCGCCCTGCGCGCCACGCTCCTCCTGCTCTTCCTGCAGATGGCCGGCACGATGCTGCCGCTCCTGTTCTTCCCTGCCGAGGTCTTCACCGTCTTCCCGTACGCGCCGACGCTCGAGGGCCAGTACATCCTCAAGAACGTGGTGCTCATCAGCGCCGCCGTGGTGATCGGGGCGACAGTGCGCGGGGGACGCCTGGTCGCCGAACCGGCGCGTCCCGCCGAGGCGGCCGGCGCGGCGCCTCCTGCAGCCGACGGGACCGGGCCTCTGTCGGAAACCGGTTCCGAGTACACTGGCGCGCTTCGCCGCCCATCCGAGGCGGCGCACTGACGGGAGCCAGCCATGGCGGACACGCCCGAGCCTCGCGAGGCGGCCGAACTCGACGCCGCGACCGAACGCGCCCTCGCGGTCCGGCTGTTCAACCGGACCTGGGAGCTGCTGGACACGGCCGATCGCTCGACCGACCAGGACGACGAGATGCTCCACGCCGCCCACGCGTCGCGCTACCACTGGGGCGAGGTGGGCGAGCCCGTCAACCGCGTCCGGGGCGAGTGGCAGTGCTCGCGCGTCTACGCCGTGTTGGGCCGGGCCGAACCTGCGCTCTGGCACGCGCGACGCTGCCTCGACTCTGCGAGCGCGCACGGGATCGGCGACTTCGACCTCGCCTTCGCCTACGAGGCGCTTGCCCGGGCGAGCGCCGTGGCGGGGGACCGCGAGGCGGCCGCCAGGTACGCTGAGCGCGCCCGTGTCGCCGGCGATGCCATTGCCGAGGATGACGACCGGGAGCTCTTCGCGCAGGAGTTGGGCACGCTCGGGCTGTAGCCGGGCGCCGCAACCTGGCGCCGCGCGCGGCTCCGCGTCCTCGGTCAGGCGCGCGTCTGCAGCACCGGCAGCCGGCGAACATCGCCCGGCGCGAAGGCCCCGGCAGGTCGCCCGCGACCCGGGCTCATCTCGCCGGCGATCGACCGGAACCGCTCCGCCGCGGCCGGCGCAAGCGCGTAGTAGATCCACGTCCCGCGCCGCTCGGTCGTGACCCAGCCCGCTTCGCGCAGCACCTTGAGGTGGTGGGAGACCGTGGGCTGCGCGACGCCGCAGCAGGACGTGAAGTCGCAGGCGCAGACCTCGCCATCGACGCTGAGCTGGCGCAGGATCTTCAGGCGCGTGGGGTCGGCCGCCGCCTGCAGGAGCCGAGCATCAGGATCGGTTGCGCGCTTCACACCGGCACTATATCGATAAGCGTCAGTATTGACAAGTATCGATATCATGCATAGGCTGCCGTTTGGAAGGGCACGACACCGACGATGACCGTTCCTATCTCCAGGGGTGCGCCCGCCCGCCAGCACCCGACCAGGAAGGACCCAGCAATGACCGACCAGATCCACGAGACCGTCCGGGCCCACTACGCGAGAGCTGCGATTGAGGTTCTCCAGGGCGGCGCCTGCTGTGGCGAGTCGACCCAGTTCGGCAAGGAGCTCTACTCGGCGCTTGAGCGCGACGAGCTCCCCGACAAGGCGGTTCTCGCCTCCCTCGGATGCGGGAACCCCACCGCGGTGGCCGATCTCCACGAAGGCGAGCGGGTCCTCGACCTGGGCTCCGGCGGCGGGATCGACGTCCTGCTCTCGGCGAAGCGCGTCGGGCCAACCGGCCGCGCCTACGGTCTCGACATGACCGACGAGATGCTCGACCTGGCGCGGCGCAACGCCGCCGAGGCCGGCGCCACCAACGTCGAGTGGGTGAAGGGGACCATGGAGGCGATCCCGCTGCCAGCCGGCTCGATCGATGTGGTCATCAGCAACTGCGTCGTGAACCTGGCCGCCGACAAGCCAGCCGTGTTCCGGGAAATCGCCCGCGTCCTGCGGCCCGGTGGCCGGATCGGGGTCAGCGACGTCGTGGCCGACAACGATCTCACCCCGGCGCAGCGAGCCGAGCGTGGCTCCTACGTCGGCTGCATCGCCGGCACGATCTCCTTCGCCGAATGGGAAGCGGGGCTGCGCGACGCTGGCCTGGCCGACATCTCGATCACCACCACGCACCTGGTCGCGGACGGGATGCACGGGGCGATCATCAAGGCGACCAAGCCCATCCGGATGAGCACGCCCGTCGCGGTGCCAACGAAAGCCTGAACCCGGTAGCTCTCGGCTCACACGGGACGTGGCGGGTCGAACGTCACCTCGGTGAGATCCACTTCGATGTACGGAAGCGTGCTCCCGTCGGGGAGGGTCCAGACCGCGGCGCCGCGGACAGGCAACCGGAGACCTTCGAACTCGCCGTATGCGTAGGTCGGCGCAGACCAGGGGCGCAGTTCGAAACCGCCGCCGACCATGGCGTAACGCTCCGAGCGGAACTCGACGAGCCGGCCCTCCGGGTCGATCGTCAGGGTCCCGGTCGCTCGCAGGTCGCCGTCGACGATGGAGACGCGCACGGTGGCCTCGTCGATCGCCTCCCAGGTCACCCGCTCGCGCAGGAACGCGCTAGGGAACCACGGCATCTCGCTCAGGTACCGCAGGAGCGACGCCTGGTCCATCTCTGGTCCCGAGGCGTCGACGACGGGGATCAGCGAGCCCACCCTGATGGTCATCATGCCCTTGCCGTCGAGGTAGCCGTCCCGGCCCCGGACGACCGGGAGGCCCGCGACGGCGACGGTGGCGTCCCAGATGATTCCCGGCGGCTCCACGGCGTACCACTGCTCGGCGACGAGGGGGAGCGAAATCCCGTCCGGTGCGGGTCGCATCCGGCACGCCTGGCGCACGCGGACGGTGTCGACCATCGGTCGCCCGACCACCCCGGCATACCGCAGGTACCGCCTGGCCGGCTCGGGGAGGCCGGCCAGCATCGCGAGGGTCACGAGGGGAGGATGAGGCGGCCGGGGCCGGTCGAGCAGGCGGCGACGATCTGCATCGACGAGACGGCCGAACCGGCGGCTGGACGCCACGAGAAGGCCGGCGACACTCGCGATGGCGGCCGCCGTGACGAGGGCGAAGCGGGCGAGCATACGAAGCATCCAGGGCACCTCCCTGCGGTTCGAGAGGGTGGTGGAGATGAGGGGACTCGAACCCCTGACCCCCGCGATGCGAACGCGGTGCTCTCCCAGCTGAGCTACATCCCCACCGGTCGCGCGTGGACCTGTGCGGCGGTCCGGCGAAGCGCAGGGGAGTGTAACACCCGGCCGTCGATCGTCGTATCGTGGGCGCTGTCTCCATGCCCGAACCAACCATCCAGTTCCTCCCGCTCGACCGCGCGGCGAGCCTGCTTGCTCGCCTGGGCTTCGAGCTCGTCCGGGGAGATCGCCCAGGTCTGCCGGGCGGGGCGCACCTCCTGGCGGCTCTTCGCCAGCCTCCCACGCTGCAACACTTCGATCCCGAGCGGGTCGAGTACTGGGTCTCGACGGCCGGTCGGGGCCGTCACACCGAAGTCGACCGGGACACGCCGCTCCCGTTCGAGGGGCCGTTCGCCTGGGGATCCATCGACGTGAAGGATCGCCTCGAAGTGTCGAACACGTTCCTGACCTTCGGGGGCCTGGTGGCTGCGCAGGCGGTCGATCCGGCGACCACGATCGTCCAGCTCGCCTCGCCTGCGCCGATCCTGCGCTGGAGCGGGCACAGCCAGGACGTTGACCCCTTCGCCGCCGAGGTTGCCGGTTTCTTCGCCAGGCTGCGGCCGGCGATCAACTTCACGCCGGGGACCGAAGCCGCGATCGCGGGCCTGCCGCCGCTCGCGCTCTACGCGGCGCTGATCGCGGACCTGCGACGGCGGTACGTCCGATCGTCGGCGCTGCAGGAGGCTCACCCGGGGATCGACCAGTTCGTGGCCAGGGAGACCCGCTGGCTCGAGTCCAGCGCGGCGGCCGAGTGCGCGGCCGGCCACCACCTGTTGCAGGACCTGGGGTTCGAACGAGCCTGACGGCCGCCGAAAAGGGCCTGAGTGTCTTGCAGGGTCTTGACTGAATAGAACATCTGTTCTACCATCGGTCGGGCGATGAGGACCTCGCCCGAACCCCTCGCCACGGCGCTCAGCCGGCTCCAGCAACGCTGGGGGAGTGACGCCGTTCGCCTCGGCAGCGGCCGGGCGGTGACTCTCGGGGCGGTCGCACCGGGGGCCGTGCCCGACGAGGGCGCGCTCGCCCCGGTATTCGCCCCGGCGCTCGAATCGGGCCTCCCGCCGCTCGACGACCGGGTCATGTCGACCGGCTTTCCGGAACTGGACGCCATCCTCGGGCCGGGCGGGCTTGTCCGGGAGGCGGGGGTTACCCTCCGCGGGGGCGATTCGAGCGGGAAGACCACGCTCGCTCTCCGGCTCATGGCGGAGGCCCAGCAGCGGGGCGCCATCGCCGCCTACCTCGACCTGGGGCGCGCGTTCGATCCGCTCGAGGCGGTGGCCCGGGGCGTGGATCTCGCCTGGTTGCTCGTCCTTCGATCGGCCGATGCGATCGAGGGTCTCCAACTCGCCGGCGCGCTTCTCGGGGGCCGGACGGTCGAGGTGCTCGTGGTGGATCTCCCGGCCCGGCTGCCGGCGAACGGAGAGGCGCTCCTGAGGAGCCTGGCCGCCCGCGCAAGACGAGTGGGCGCTCGCCTGGTGGTGCTCGAGCCGTCCGGGCTTGCGTCGTCGCTCCGGGGCGCGCTCGCCGAGACGGCCGGTGTCGGGCTGGAGCTGGAGCGCCGGTCGTGGATCCGGGTCGGCCGGGACGTCGTCGGGCAGCGCGCGCTCGTGACGGTGGAGAAGAACCGTTTCGGCCCGCCGGGCCGCCGGGTCGAGCTGGAGATCCGGTACGTGGACGAGGGCGCCCGGGAACGGGGAATCGCCCGGCTCCTGGAAGACGCGGGTTCTACCGGTGCCGCTCTTCCCCTGGCCGCCATCCGCCCGGCAGAGGGGAGGGGCTCGTCCCGGCATACGCCGCCGCTCGCGCCGTCTCGCGCCGTTCGCTGAGCGGCCCCCGGGATTGTCGGCCGGTGCCGTCACATGCGCCTTCTCTTCCTCGCCTGGCCCCATCTCCCGCTCCGCATCGAACGGAGGCCGGGGTCGGAACACCTGGCCTCGGGCGAGCTGGTCGTGCTGGGTGGCCGGCCGTGGGACGCCGGGACGGTCCTGGACTGCACTCCGGCCGCCCGTGCCCGCGGCGTCCGTCGGGGGATGTCGCTGGGGGCGGCGCACAAACTCCTTCCCGAGGCCGCCTTCCTCGTCCCGGACCTGCCCGCCTACCGCGCCGCCGCCGAGGCCGCGCTCGACGCGCTCGCTGCCTTCACGCCGTTCGTCGAGGGCGAGACCGACCCCGTATCCGCGGCGTTCGGCCAGGTGTTTCTCGGCATCGAGGGGCTCGAGCGGCTCTGGGGGGATGAACTGGCGCTCCTCGACCGGATCGTCCGGGCCCTGGCGCCGATCCTCCCGGGGCCGCCGCGGGCCGGGATCGGGGGGTCAAGGTTTGCCGCGCAGGTCGCGGCGGTGATGGCTCGCGAGCAGCTCGCCACCCGCGGGGCCGGAGTCGGCGCGTGGTTCGCCGTTCCGCCGGGCGGTCCCGAGGTCGAGGCGGCGTTCCTGGCGCCGTTGCCCATCACGCTGCTTCCGGCGGGCCCCGAGACGCAGGAACGGCTTCGCGTCTTCGGGCTCCGGCGGATCGGCGAGCTCGCCGGGCTCGCCCGGTCGGCGGTCGTGGCCCGTTTCGGGGCCGAGGGCGGCTTCCTCCACGACCTGGCAAACGGGCGGGACGGCCGCCCCCTCGTCCCGCGCCACCCGCCGGAGCGTGTCCGCGCGGGGGTCGAGCTGGAGCCGCCGGTCGCGCTGCTCGAGCCGCTTCGCTTCGTGCTGCACCGCCTGGCGGGAGCGCTCTGCGAGCAGCTCGCCGCGCGTGGGGCGGGCGCCGCGGTCGCCTCACTGGAGCTTGCGCTCGAGGGAGGAGAGAAGCTCGCGGTCCGGCAGCCGCTCCCGGCGCCCACCTCGCAACCCGAGCCGATCGAGCGGCTGCTTCTCTCCCGGCTCGAGCTGGAGCCCCCGCCCCGGCCGGTCGCGGGCATGACGCTCGAGCTGGAGCGGATCGGACCGGCCGTCGCGCATCAGCTCGGGCTCTTCGTGCCGCAGTCGGCCCGGGCGGCGCGCCTGGAATGGCAGGTCGCGGACCTCCTCGCCCGGTTCGGCGAGGGGCGCATCCTGCGGGCCGGCCTCCGCGACCCGGATGCGCGCCTGGTCGAGGAGCGGATCGACTGGCTGTCCGCGGGTGCACCGAGCCCGGGCGCACCGATCTCGGGCGCACCGATCTCGGGCGCGGGATCGAGTTTTCGGGCGCGGGAAGGAGCTCAGGGTCGAGTTCGAGCCGGTCCCCGAAAGGTCGCGCGTCATGACCCGCCTGCTCGAGGAGCACCCCCCGATCGAGGTCGAGCTTGATGCCGGCGGCAGGCCGGTCGCCTTCGCCTGGCGGGGTCGACGCGAGCGGATCGATGTCTGCAACCGCTGGCGGATCGAGGAGGCCTGGTGGCGCCGGCCGATCGTGCGCGACTACTACAAGGTCGCCGGGCCCCACCTGCTCGCGCTCATCTACCGCGACGGCGTGGATGGGACCTGGCACCTGGAGCGGTTGTACGACTGACGCATCGCCGGTCGACCCGGAGGTCGCACGGGACGAACAGGGCCGGAGCGGATAACGACTCGGCCTCGAGAACGACCCGGAACGAAAAACGACTCGACCCCGGCCGAGCACCGGGGTCGAGTCAACCGCATTGCCGAGGTCCGGGCCCGAGGAGGAGAAGGCACGAACCGACCGGCCGCACCAGCGGGGAGATGGTGTGCACTGATGACGAGGAGGCGGCCGGAAGTGTGACGCCCTTCCCGACGAATTCGAGCTTTCCGCTCGTCGCGCGAAATCTCGTCGCGCGAAATCCGGAGGCGTGCTCCGTCAGCCGCCCGCGGCCTGGCAGGCTGCCCCGACGAGGACGACGATGAGCGCCTGCCCGCCCTGCGGCCTCACCGTCACTTGGGCCCGGCAGCCGGGTGCGCGTTGGGCACCGTCGTACTCGGTGACGACCGACCCGCTCTCGTCGGGCCCGCTCGACGAGGTGCGGTCGAAACGGGCGGCCGGCATCGCGGCGTCATACCAGGCGACCACGGCGGCCACGTCCGAGCTGCTCGTCAGGGTCGCGCTCGCCGGGCCCTCGGGGGTCGCCTGCTGGGTCCCGGGGTAGCGGGGGAGGTCCGCCGGGGCGGCGTCGAGGATCGGGCCCCAGTCGGTCATCGTCGTCGGGATGGGCGTGGACGATGGGGTGGGCGTGGGCGACCCGGTTCCGGGTGCGGGCGAGGTCGTCGCGCCGGGGGCGATGCACGCCGCGAAGACGACGGCTGCCGCGGCGAGGAGGGACGCGGCGAATGGCAGGTGCCGGCCGGTGGCCCTTCCCTTCATGCGGGACAGGCCGTGCCTCAGGTGGCCGCCGCTGGCAGCGCGGCGGCGACGAACAGCACGACCAGGACGATCAGCGTGAGGACGAGGACCGCGACGCCCAGCAGTTCGCGTGGTGATGGCCCCATGGCTCAAGCATACCCCCGCGCAAACTGCCGAGCTCCCGCATCCGAACCGTTGACATGATCGGCATGAAGACGACAAACACGACCCCGATTGCGGCGGCTTCCCCCGAGGCGGCTTCCGCCGAGGCGGCCTCACCCGTGGCAATGTCGCCGACGGGCATCCTGCGGCCCACCCTTGCGGACATCCTGCGCGCGCTCGGAGACCCCGGGTACGTGCCGGCGGGTGACGCACGCGCGGCGTACGAGACGCACGGGATCGGTCTGGCGCGTCACGTTGCGCGTCGGCTGGCGAAGACCCGGCTGCTTCTTCCGATGCGCGGCCTGCTTGACCCGGGAGCGCCTCGTCCGGCCGAGGCGCTCGCCATCTTCGGGTTGTACGCCGCCGCCGCGATGACGAGCTGGGGCCGCGGGTATCGCCAGCCGACGTTCGATCACGCGGGGGCCCTTGCAGAGGAAATCGATCCGGAGACAGCCGCGCCCATAGCCGCCCGGCTGGCCGGTCGCGGAGGGCCCGGCCGCGGAGCGTCCAGCCCGATTCGGCTGTCCGGGGAGGTCCGGGTCCGCGGTATCGGGACGGTGACGGTGGACGAGGAGATCCGTGGCACGACGGCCGGCATCCACGGCCTGGGCATGCCGGCGCCGTCGCGGATCGCGTTCGTCGCGGACGCATGGCTCGGCTTGGATGGGTCCAATGAGGGGACCGGCTCGCCCGACGGAGGTGGATCACCCGACCCCTTCCGCGCGGAGGCGATCGGGGTTCTCACGACCGAGCTGGCGCCCCGGCCCTTTGGCTGGATCGTGCGCGGCCACGGTTCGCTTGCGCTGTCAGACTCCATGGGCGACGAGGGCCTGCTCCGTCTTGGCCGCGACGGCTGGGCGGACCTCGAGGTCCGGTCTGCGGATGGACGCACCCTCATCCTGCGCCGGCGGGTCTTCTGAGGCCGGAGCGTCCGCCGCGTGGTGCGAGGCACCTGTTCTGCGAGGCGCAGTCCCGTCGGTCATGGCGACTAGATAGAACGTCTGTTCTATAATCGCCGGGTCGGAATTCGGGTCGGAATGATGAACCACGGCCGATCATGGCTACTTACGCCGAACTCCACTGTCATACCGAGTTTTCCTTCCTGGACGGCGCGTCCGCCGCGGACGAGCTGGTCGATCGGGCGGTACAGCTCGGGCTGACGGCGCTCGCGGTCACCGACCACCAGGGGCTCTACGGAGCCGTCCGCTTCGCGACTGCGGCCGAGTCCGCCGGGCTGCGGGGGATCGTCGGGGTCGAGATCGAGCTGCTCGACCCTGTGGTCCCCGACCCGGACGGCGTGGTGGTGCCGGCGCGGCGGGGTGCGAGGTGGCGAGGTGCGACGCGGCACCGGCCCCTCGCCGAGGGAGTGGAGATGGGCCCGGACGAGAGCCCGCGCGCGGCCGCAGGTGGCGTGCGGGGTGGCATCCCGGTGCGACCGCACGCCGAACGGACACGGCTTCCCGGCCACCGGGCCCCGGTGCGCGAGGACTACCGGCGGGTGGGTGAGGAGGCCCGTGGGCCGCACCTCGTGCTCCTCGCCCGGGACATGGCGGGGTACCGCAGCCTCTGCCGGCTCGTCAGTGCGGCGAACCTGGCCGGGACGAAGGGGGTACCAAGGTTCTCCCACCAGCTTCTCGAACGGAACGTCGAGGGGCTCGTTGCGCTGTCGGGCTGCCGGCACGGGGAGATCGCCCGGCGCCTGCTGGCCGGGGACCGGGAAGGAGCTGCACAGGCGGCGCGGCGGTACGCGCGGCTCTTCGGGTCGGGGCCGGAGCGCAGAACCCCAGGCCGGACGGGTCTGGCGGGTCGGGCAGGTCGGTCGGGCCCGGCGGGTCGAGCAATCTCGGCGCCCGTTGGCATCCCCGGCCTCGGCGGCTTCTTCCTCGAGCTTCAGCACCACCTTCTGCCCGACGACGACTGGCTCGTCGCGGAAACCGCCCTCCTCGCCGCCGAGATCGGCCTCCCGGTCATTGTCACGAACGACGTCCACTATGCGCTCCCCGGGGATCGCGAGCTGCAGGACGTGCTCGTGGCGATCCGCCACGGCCTGACGCTCGACGAGAGCGCCCACCTCCGGCGCCCGAACGGCGAGTACCACCTGAAGGGTGCTGCGGAGCTCCTCGCCATGCCCCCGGGGGACCCGGGTGCCGACCCGCTCGTGCGACGGGCCTGGCGCGAGGGGGTAGGCAACGCGGTCGCCCTGGCCGAACGCTGCCGGGTGGACCTGGGCTTCGAGCGTTACCGTTTCCCCGGGTTCGATGTTCCGAAGCCGGAAACGGCCTTCTCGTACCTCGCCGCGCTCTGTCACGAGGGCGCGCGCCGCCGGTACCACCCGGTGACGCCGCAGGTGCTCACGCAGCTCGCCCACGAGCTCGACGTCATCGAGCGGACGGGCCTCGCCGAGTTCTTCCTCATCTGCTGGGACCTCATGCGGTTCGCGCGCGAGCGGGGCATCCCGGCCCAGGGGCGGGGGAGCGCGGGCGACTCGATCGTGGCCTACGTCCTCGGTATCACCCGCGTGGATCCCATCCGCCACCGGCTTCTCTTCGAGCGCTTCATCAACGAGGGCCGCACGTCCTACCCCGACGTGGACATCGACTTCGCCTCGTCGCGCCGCGAGGAGGTCATCCGCTACGTCTACGACCGCTACGGCGCCGACCACGCGGGGATGGTCTGCAACATCGTGACGTACCGGGCGCGGTCGGCGGTCCGAGAGGTGGGTTACGCCCTGGGCTTCCCGCGCCCGCTGGTGGACCGGGTGGCGAAGTCGCTCGAGACGTACGACTCGGTCATGGTGCGGCGCGACCTGGAGGCGGACGGAGGGTTCACGGAGTTCTTCGAGCCGGCGGAGAGCGCCGGGGCGGCCGGGGAGTCCCGCCACCAGCGCGCCGGTCAGTCCCGACCGGAGGTCGCAGACGCGCTCGCGGCTTCCTCGGGATTTGTCGATGGCATGGGCCAGTTGAACCACCCGCGGGGCGGCCGACTGGCGACAGGCGGTGCCGGCGAGCAGGGGAACGGCCGACTCCCCCGGCGAGAGGACGCGGGACGCGGCGAGGGCGGGACCGCGCGCCGTGGCCCCTCGGACGACGAGCGGTTTGCCCCCCGGACCATCCTCCGCCGTGGCCCCTCGGACGACGAGGGCGGCCCCGGCGACACCCCGGTCAGTGTCGCGTGGCTGCGCACGACTCATCCGGGAGCCGGACGACCAGCGACGGCACAGTCCACCCTGGGACGACCCGCCCCCGCATTGTCTGCGGCGCAGCAGGCGACGGTACTGCCGGCATCAGTATCCCGGGGCCTGGCCGGGGCTGAAGCCGCAGTCGAGAGTAGCAAGCCGATCCGTTTGCCTGCCGGGGGGGCGCTGGCCGAGCGTGCCGGGACGCTCGTCCTCTGCGTGGGTGGCCCTCCTGGCCCCGCTCGTGCCCCCATCCTGCCCCTTGGGACGGCTGATCTCTCGCGAAGCCCCCGATATAGCGATCCCACCAGTAAGGCAGGCGGGAGCGGCGCAGGCGGCCCGGACGAGGAGGGTCGCCCGGGCGTCGAGTGCGGCCCGGACGGTAAGGCAGGCGGGAGCGGCGCAGGCGGCCCGGACGAGGAGGGTCGCCCGGGCGTCGAGTGCGGCCCGGCCAGCACCGGCGGCACCCCGGTCAGTGTCGCGTGGCTGCGTGAGGGGACGCCGAGTGCGCTGCCGGCCCCGTCGCAGGTGGTGGAGATTCGGGCGAAGACGGGAACAGACGCGGTCCCGCCCCAATGCCGCCGCTCATTCACCGGGGGGCTGGTGGACAGCAAGAACCGGCGCTCGGACCACCCTGGGCCGTTCTCGGGGCCCCGGTCGGCGCCCACCGCGAACGTGAAGGGCCCCCGGGGGCTCCCCGGGGACGCGACCCCAGACCGCCGGATCCCGCACCGGAGCCCGGGGGCGGCTGAGAGGCAGAAACTCGAGACGTGGGGCGCCGCTGAGGCGCGCGCCGACGGCTTGCACCCCTCCGGAACACCCGACCCCTCCCGGCCGGACCCCGCCCCCCCCGCCGTACGTCCTACGACCGCGCCCCCGGCCGCCGCGCCAGAGCCCGGGCCAGGCGCCGAGACGATCGGCCGGCCCTCTCACCCCGGCACCGGCTCCACCGCGGCCCTCTCCCCGTGGGAGCGCTGGCTCGAGCTGTGCGCGCGCATCGACGGCCGCCCTCGGCACCTCAGCATCCACGTCGGCGGCATGCTCGTCACCGGCGCTCCCCTGGTCGACATCGCGCCCCTCGAGCGGGCCACCATGCCCGGCCGGGTCGTCGTCCAGTTCGACAAGCGCGACGTCGAGACGATGAAGCTCATCAAGCTCGACCTGCTCGGCCTGCGCATGCTCTCCGCCATCGACGACGCCCTCCGCGACATAGCCGCCGACTGCGGCGTGGTCATCGATCTGGATCGCCTCCCCGAGGACCTGCCGGAGGTCTTTCGCATGCTCCAGGCGGCCGACACGGCGGGCGTCTTCCAGGTCGAGTCGCGGGCCCAGATGCAGACCCTGCCGAAGTCGCGGCCGCGCACCCTCGACGATCTCGTCGTGGAGGTGGCGATCATCCGCCCAGGCCCCATCCAGGGGAACGCCGTCCATCCGTACCTGCGTCGCCGCCAGGGGATCGAGCCGGTGACCTACCTCCACCCCAGCCTGGAGCCCATCCTGCGCGAGACCCTCGGCGTCATCCTCTACCAGGAACAGGTCATGGAGATCGCCATCCAGGTCGCCGGCTTCAGCGCGGCCGAGTCGGATGGTTTCCGCCGGGCCATGGGGACGTGGCGCTCTTCCCGCGAGATGGAGAAGCTCCATCGCGGGTTCGTGGACGGGTGCCGCACCGTGAGCGGGCTCACCGACGAACAGGCCGAGGAGCTCTTCCGACGGGTCGCCGCCTTCGCCAGCTTCGGGTTCAACAAGAGCCACGCCGCGGCCTTCGCGCGGACCGCCTACGAGTCGGCCTTCCTCAAGCTCTACTACCCGGCCCAGTTCACGACCGGGCTCATCAACAACCAGCCCATGGGCTTCTACCCGGTCGAGGTGCTGGTAAATGACGTGAAACGCCACGGAGTGCCAGTCCTGCCGGTGGACCTGAACCGGAGCCACTACCGGACGACGACCGAGTGGACCGGGATGCCCGGAGGGCCCCGGACACCCAGAGGGCCCGGGACACCTGAAGGGCCCGGGATACCCAGGGAGCCGGGGACACTCGGGGAGCCGCTGCCCGAGGGGGCCGGGATCTCGCGGCGGCCGAAGATCGTGCGCTCGCCCGCGTGCGTCGTGCCCCATCCCGCGACGCGGCGGCACTACGCCGCCGAGTCGGCGGCGGGTTACGGCATTCGCCTCGGGCTGCACCTCGTGAAGGGGATCGGCGAGGAGCACGGCCAGCAGCTGGACGCCGAGCTGGAGCGCGGCCCGTACTGCTCGCTGGCCGACGTGGTGGAACGGACCGGGCTCCCCGAGGAAGTGGTCGAGCGGCTCATCCGGGCCGGGGCGCTCGACTCGCTTGGGCGGCCGCGGCGGGAACTCCTCTGGCAGCTTCGCGAGGTAGCCGGGGCGGCTGGAGCGACGAAAGCGACGGGGCGCGCACTGGCCCGCTCCGCGGTCCGCGTGCACGCCGAGGGGGGGAGTACCGGGGGGTCCTGCCGGGAGGTCGCCGGTCCGCGCTCGGCTCCGGCGAGCCCAAAGGCCCGGGTCGCCTCGCGCTTCCCGGACGACCCCCCGTCACCCCCCTCCGAAGTCCCACCCGCGCACACGTCGCCGCTCGCGGAGGAGATGCGGGCCACCCCCCTTCCACTCCCCGCGGCGAGCACACGACCGCTCGCGGAAGAGAGATCCCCGGCAACCCCCCCTTCACGCTCCGCTGCGTGCTCACCACCGCTCGCGGAAGAGAACAAGGGCGCGGACGGCCGGGCGCGGGCCGTGCCGCTCACGCTGGGGCTGCCACCGACCGAGGCGCCGGATCTCCCGGAGCCCACCGAACTCGAGCGGCTCGCCGACAGCTACGCGATCCTCTCGCTCGACGCCCGGCACCAGGTGGTCGAGCTCTTCCGTCCGGCGCTCGAGCGGCTCGGGGCGTTCCCCATCGCACGGCTGGCCGACCACCCGCGCGGGCGGGTGGCCATCGGTGGGCTCATCGTCACCCGCCAGCACCCCATGACCGCGAGGGGGACCGTGTTCCTGGCGCTGGAGGATGAAACGGGCATGGCGAACGTGACGCTCTGGCCCGACACGTGGGAGCGGCTCCGCGGCGTTGTCCGGCGGCACGCGCTTCTCTGGGTCGAGGGCGAGCTGCAGCGCGAAGGCGCGGTGGTGAACCTGGTCGCGCGGCGGATCAGGCCCCTTCCCGAGATCGCGCGCGCGGCCGGAGGACCGGAGCGGCCCGAAGGCGTCCGCCAGCTGGGGTATGCGGGGATGCGCCGCCGCTGACGCCGGCCCGCCGCTGACGCCGGCCCGCCGCTGACGCCGACCCGGCGCCGGCGCGGCCGCGTCAGGACGCCGGTTTCACCATCGGACCCGCGCCGTCCACTGCGCGGGTCACGTAGACCCTCGGCTGCAGGCCCGTCCGGCGCGGGTACTCGCGCAGTACGGCGTCGCGGAACGCATCGACGGCACCCTCGCGGACGAGGTTGACCGTGCAGCCGCCGAACCCGCCGCCGGTCATGCGCGCGGCGACCACCCCGGGGGTTTCCATCGCGATCGCGACAAGCGCGTCCAGCTCGGGCGAACTGACCTCGTACAGGTCACGGAGCGAGGCGTGGCTCGCGGCGAAGAGCCGCCCAACCGCGTCGAGATCGCCCATGGCGAGCGCCTCGACCGTCGCACCCACGCGGGCGTTCTCGCGAACGACGTGCTCGCAGCGCCGGCCGACCCGCTCCGGGAGGAGGTCGCGGTGGCGCGCGAGGAGCGCCTCGTCGACGTCGCGGAGCGAGCGGACCGACGGCTCGCGCGCGGAGAGGATCCGCACCGCCTCGTCGCAGTCGGCGCGGCGCGCGTTGTACTGCGACGTCTCGAGGTGGTGCGGGGAGCTCGTGTCGCAGGCGATCACCGCGAGGCCCGAGGGGAGCGGCACGTGGCTGTACCTCGAGCGAGCGGCAGTCGAGGAGGATTGCGTGGCCGGCCCTGCCCGCCACCGACGCGAACTGGTCCATGATCCCGGTGCTCACGCCGATATACCGGTTCTCCGCCCGGCGGCCGAGCGCCGCGAGGCGGCCCGGCGGGAGCGTGGCCGCCGCCTGCCCGAGGAGCGCCTGCGCGGCAGCCATCTCGAGCGCAGCCGACGAGGAGAGGCCGGCCCCGATGGGCACCGTGCTGTCGAGCACGCCGACGAAGCCGCGGACCGGGAGGCCATCCTCACGCAGCGCCCAGGCCATGCCACCGACGTAGTCGATCCAGCTGAGCGGCCGGCCGTCCCGGGGTGCAAGGCTGTCGAACCTGAAGGACGCCGTGGCGTCGAGATCGAGGCTCGTGAGCTCGACCGCCGGCTCCTCGTGCGGCCTGAACGCCACCCACACCTCGAGGTCGATCGCAACCGGGAGGACGAGGCCGTCGTTGTAGTCGGTATGCTCGCCGATGAGGTTGACCCGCCCGGGGGCGCGGACCATCTCGATCGGCGCGTCAGACGCCGGGCCGCCCCGGGCCTCGTCACGCGCCTCCAGGGACGCCACGAGGCGCTCATACCGTTTCGCCATCGCGTCGCCTCCGGTACTCGTTTCTGCCTTTCTCCCTGGGTTACCCTCGAGCCGCGCCCGTACCGCCACCCTCCTCAACCCGCCTCCTGCCTGTTCTCGACAGGGACGAGGCTACACCTGCCTCAAGGTCGAACAGCCGGGCCTGGAAGTCGCCGCGGCCTCGCGAGTCGGACGGGTCGTCAGAGCCGACCACCAGCCCGATGCGCATGAGCTCGTCGCCGCCACGGATGCCGCCATTCGCCCGCGCGATCGCATCGTCGCGAACGGGCCACGTCGAGACCCGGTACGAGAGGGCGGGATCAAGCCCGCGAAGCCGCAGGCGCGCCGGACCGGGGTCCGGTCGATTGAGCACGCGGTAGTGCCCCACGACGGCCTGTCGCGCATCTGCCGACAGGGTCATCCAGGCCGTCTCGTTGCCGTCGCCCGAGAAGGGGCTCCGCAACCGCACGAAGCGGCCGCGCTGGAAGAGCGCCCGCCGCTCCTTGTAGTAGGCGATCTGCTCCGTGATCTCGCGGCGCTCGTGGTCCCCCAGGGCCAGCGGATCGAGTTCGTAGCCGAGGACGCCGAAGAAGGCCACGGCCGCCCGGGTGCTCAGGGGCGTGACACGACCGACCTGGTGATTCGGCACCACCGAGACGTGGGCGCCGATCGAGCTGAGCGGATAGCACAGCGAGGTGCCCCACTGGATCCTGAGGCGCTCGACGGCGTCGGTATCGTCGCTGGCCCACCCCTGCGGCGCGAACGCGAGCATCCCCGGATCGAAACGCCCGCCCCCGCCGGCGCACGACTCGAACAGGATCTCGGGGAAAGCCCCGGTCAGCCGCTCGTACAGCTCGTAGACGCCCAGGATGAAGCGGTGGAAGAACTCCCCCTGGCGCTCCGGAGGCAGAGCAGGACTGAATGGTTCGGTGATGGGGCGGTTCATGTCCCACTTCACGTACGAGATCGGGGCCCTACCGAGCAGATCGGACACCACCGCATAGAGGTGGTCGACGACCTCGCGACGGGCCATGTCGAGGACGTACTGGTTCCTGCCCTCCGTCCGTGGACGCGCCGGGACGCCGATCGCCCAGTCGGGGTGTTCGCTGAACAGCCGGCTCCGCATGCTGACCATCTCCGGCTCGATCCAGAGGCCGAACCGGAGTCCGATCGCCTCGACCGCGCGGGCCAGCCGCTCGATCCCGCCGGGCAGCTTGGTCCGATCGGCCCACCAGTCGCCAAGCGAGCTGGTGTCGTCGTCGCGCTGGCCAAACCAGCCGTCGTCGAGCACGAACAGCTCGATCCCCAGCGAGTGGGCGGCCCGGGCGATCGCAAGCAGCCGGTCCTCGTCGAACCGGAAGTAGGTGGCCTCCCAGGTGTTGAGCAGGATCGGCCGCGGAGCGTCGCGCCACGAGCCACGGGCAAGTCGGTCGCGCAGCAGCCCGTGACATGCGCCGGAGATCGTCTCGAGGCCCGAGTCCGAGTAGGCGAGGAGCGCCTCCGGCGTGGCGAACTCGGCGCCGGGATCGAGGACCCAGGCGAACCCCTCCGGGTTGATGCCCAGGCGGAGTCGCGTCGTGTCGAACGCGTCCACCTCCGCCTCGGCAAGGAAGTTGCCCGAGTACACGAGGCTGAAGGCGTATGCCTCGCCGGTCTCCTCGGTCGTCGTGGGCCGTTGCAGCATCAGGAACGGATTGTGCTCGTGTCCGGACGCACCCCGACGGCTCCCGACCGACTGTGACCCGGCCGTGAGCGGCCGCGTCCTCACGTGGCGCTCGCGGGCCCATGCCCCGCTCAGCTGGACCAGCTCCCACTGCGCGTCCGGCAGGTCGAGCGACGCGCTCATCGCGCAGCCGACCGTCACCCGGGCCTTGCCCGCATTCCTGACCCGCGCGCTCCGCGCGACCACGGGGCGATCCCGGAAGATCGTGTAGAGGAGCCGCACCTCGAGGTCGGCCGGGGTGTCGACGAGGAGAATCTCGAGCGTCTCAGCCTCCTCGTCACCTTCGGCATAGGTCGAGGGCAAGCCCGCGATCGCGGGCTTGCCGGTGAAGATGCGGTGGCCGGCATAGCGCAGGTCGAGCGTGGTCGAGCCGTCCGGCTGCTCGACCACGAGCGCCGGAATTCGATAGTCGCCGATCCCAGCCGTCGGGTACTCGAGCGCGACCGGCTCGCCCAGCCGGTTCGAGAAACCGAGGAACTCGCGGGAGACGAGATGCCCGTAGGACCTTCCCTCCGCGAGGGGTCCGCCGAAGTAGAGATGCCCCAGCGTGCCGTTGTCGAGCGCGCGGAGCAGGTAGCTGACGTGCTCGTTGCGGAGGTGGAAGGTCAGCGAGCGGGTATCCAGCATGATTGTCATCAGGGCTCTCCCCGTCGGACCAAGGGACCTGCGAACTCAGCGGTCTCCGCTGTCAACCCTACGTCGGCCCCAGCGTAAGCGCTCTGACAGGAACCAACAGGACCGACTACATTGGCGGCGCCCGCATCAGGGCGATGTCAGGATTTGAGGACAGACGGTACGTCGTGACTCGTGTGGAACCGTTGACATGACGTTTCATCGGTTGCGAGCTACGGTGCGCCGCCTGCCGTGATCGACCGCCTCGGCGATTGTTCAGCGGAGTGGCTCCAGGACCAGCCACATCGCCGGTACAACCCCCTGCGCGACGAATGGCTCCTGGTGTCGACCGGGCGGAGCCGCCGGCCGTGGCTGGGGCGCGAGGAAACGCCGCCGCCGGAGCACCTCCCCGCCTACGATCCAGCCTGCTATCTGTGCCCGGGGAACAGCCGGGCGAGCGGCGAGGTCAACCCACCCTACCGTTCGACCTTCGTGTTCACCAACGACTTCGCGGCGCTCGAGCCAGAGACCAACCCCGGTCGGCTCGAGCAGGGACTGGTGAGGGCCGAGACCGAGCGGGGCACGTGCCGGGTCCTGTGCTTCTCGCCTCGCCATGATCTGACGCTGACGCGGATGTCGCCTCGAGACGTGAGGCGTGTCGTCGACGTCTGGGCCGAGGAGTCGGCGTCACTGGGTGAGCGGTTCCAGTGGGTCCAGGTCTTCGAGAACCGAGGGGCCGCCATGGGCGCCTCGAATCCCCACCCGCATGGGCAGATCTGGGCGGGGTCCACGTGTCCAACCGAGGCAAGCAGAGAAACGTCCACGCAGCGGCGCTACTTCGAGGCTGAGGGACGGCAGCTGCTGCTCGACTACGCGGGCCAGGAGGTCGGCAGCCTGCGGCAGGTGGACATCGATGACGAGTGGCTGGTCCTGGTCCCGTTCTGGGCCGCATGGCCCTTCGAGACCATGGTCCTGCCCCGGCGGCCGGTGGCACGACTGCCCGACCTCACGGCACGGCAGCGAAATGCCCTGGCCCGGCGGCTCATCGCGCTCCTGTCCTCCTACGACGGGCTGTTCGGCATCCCGTTCCCCTATTCGATGGGCTGGCACCAGGCGCCCTTCGACGGGTTGGAGCACCCCTACTGGCAACTCCACGCCCACTTCTATCCGCCGCTGCTCCAGGCCACGATCCGCAAGTTCATGGTCGGATACGAGCTTCTCTCGGAGCCCCAGAGGGACATCACGGCCGAAGAAGCCGCCGATCGCCTCCGGCGCTCGCTCGAGGCGGCGACGGAGGCGCAGTAGGCGGGCGCAGGTCAAGGAGGAAGCGGCATCCGGGGCAGCGACCGCATCACGGGGTTGCGCTCTCGCGGGGACAGTGCGGTTCGGGAGCAGGGAATGCGCCCCGGGAGCGGTCAGGCCCCGCCACGAACGGGCGAGTCCGAGCTCCACACCCGGCCGAAGCAGGCCGGTCGCGCTCATCGGGGCGCACACCCTCTCTTCGGCTCATCGACGGCCCCCGGATTGCCCCCGGTTAGCGGCCCGGTCGGAAGCGGCTGAGGAGGGACTGCACGGTTGACTGCGTCGCGGGGCCCGGCTGCGCGGACTGCGGCTGCGGCTGCGCCTTGGGCGGCGATGCCGGCTTTGCTGTCGCTGCCGGCTTCGCCGTCGCTGCCCGTCGCTGCTCCCGCTGCTCGGCCTTCCTGCGCTCGTCGGCCCGCTGGCGGTTTCGCTCTCCCGCGCTCCGGAGGAAGCTGCGGTACCAGCTCGCGAACCCCGCGAAGAGGGCGCCCGAGATCACCTGGATCATGACGTAGCTGAGAGCACCCGAGGTGACGTCGCCGCCCGACACGTCCGGGCCGAGCTTGTTGAGGACGATGATGACGTAGAGGACCGCCGCGAAGAGGCCGAGCACTCCGCCGAAGATGTACGAGCCGCGCGGCGCCAGGTAACCAACGACGAAGTAGAGGAGCGTCGGCTGGGCGAGGAGGAGCGCGACTGCCGTGGCCTCGATGCTGCCGGACGCCATGTTGCCGACCGCCGCGAGGACCGCCCCCACGATCACGAGACCGAACGGGGCCAGGATCCACGGGCGGCCCAGGAGGACCGAGGGGGCGGCCCGCAGGTCCGCCAGCACGTCCGGTCGCTTGATGGACGACAGGATCCCGCCGAACAGACCGCCCGGGGGAGGTGCGCCCGTACCGGATCCGGAGGGTGAGGCTGCCCCGGTTTGCCCTGAGGCACTCGCCCCTGTTTCCTCGGCCACTTGGGCTCGATGACGGCGGCGCGCCTCGGCGCGGTCGGTCTTCTTGGCGCGGGCCAACAGTGGCTCCTCTCTGGCCTGGTGTTCGGTGAACAGACATGAATGGTACCGCACCGGCGCGCCCCCCCCGGGTTGCGAGCCGCTCGACGAGCCAGTCCCGGGTGGCAGGCGAGGGCCCTGACTGTCGACCCCGGTGGGTCCTGGCGACGCCGGGCGAGGGCCGGCGGAGCAGCCGTCGATCGGCCGGTATGTGGCTGGTAAGCACAGGGTGCTACAAGATGCCTGCCCGCCCAGCGATCCCGCCGGGAGGTGCCTGCGCATGTCTCGTCGTTCTCCCCCGCGCCCGGCCGTGGGAGCGTTGCGTCCGGTTTCCCGGACCAGCCACGCCCGGTTCGGGATCATCGTCGCCGCCCTCCTCGTCTTCGCGGCGAGCGGCATCGTGTCCGGCCAGGCCGGCGACCGCATCGATGCTGCGGCCGCGGTCGCGTGGCCACCGTCGACGGGGCTTCTCATCAGCGAGGTCCAGACGGGCGGCGCGTCGGCATCCGACGAATTCGTGGAGCTGTACAACGCCGGCCCGACGCCCGCTGACCTGGGCGGGCTCGAGCTTGCCTACGCGTCCTCGGCCGGGACATCGGCCACCCGCAAGGCGGCGTGGAGCGCGCCGCTGGTGGTGGCCCCGGGTGCGCACGTCCTCCTGGCGAACGCGGCGGGTGCTTACGCCGCGGCGGCCGACCTGACGTTCAGCGGCGGCCTGGCCTCCACCGGCGGCGCGGTTGTGCTCCGGCCGACCGGCGGGGCTCCGCTCGACTCGGTCGGCTGGGGCGACGCGACGAACGGGTTCGTGGAAGGCGCGGCCGCGGCCGCGCCGCCGGCAGCGTCGAGCATCGAGCGGCTTCCCGGCGGACCCGGCGGCAACGGGACCGACACGAACGTCAACCGGGATGACTTCGCCGTCCGGGCAACGCCGTCGCCCCAGGGCCTGGGGGCTCCGCCGGTGGTTCTGCCGCACCCTTCTCCGACGGCTGACCCGACGCCCTCTCCGACAGACACGCCCGCGGCCTCGTCCACCCCGGAGCCATCGACACTGGAGCCGCCACCGACCGAGCCGCCACCGACCGAGCCGCCGACGAGCGAGCCCCCGGTGACGGAGCCTCCGGTGACCCTCCCGCCTGCCACCGAGCCGCCGCCGTCGGCCACACCGTCGCCGGAGCCATCCGAGCCGCCACCAGCAACTCCGTCTCCAGATCCCACGCCCACACCGGTCGCCGAACCCAGCCCTGCGAGCCCTTCCCCGTCGCCTACCCCGACCCCGCAGCCCGAGGCAATGCCGATCGCCGCAGCGCGCGCCCTGGCCGACAGCTCGCTCGCGACGGTGGCCGGCTCACTGACCACCGCGCCCGGGTTCGTCGAGTCCGGGCACGAGGCCTTCGTCCAGGACGGGACGGCCGGGATCGCCCTTCACCTCGAGGGCACCGACTGGCCGCCGCTGGCTCGCGGCCAGGGTGTGCTCGCCAGCGGAGTCATCGACACGCGATACGGACAACGCGTCCTGCGCGTCGCCCGCCCCTCGGACCTGGTCCCCATAACCGCTGAGCCTCCGATCCCTGCCCGGCTGACCACCGGCGAGGCACGCGAGCCGTGGGAGGGCTCGCTCGTCTCGGTCACCGGAAGCGTCACCGGCAGCGCCTCATCGCTGAGCGACGGGTTCGCGGTCGAGATCGACGACGGGAGCGGCCCGATCAAGGTCGTGGCAGTCGCGGCCTCGGGCATCCAGGCCCCCGACATGCCGCGCGGCGCCACCATGGCGGTCACCGGCGTTCTCGGGCAACGCGATTCCACCGGGTCGGGTACTGCCGGGTACCGGCTGTACCCGCGAGACGCGGCCGACGTCTCGCGGCTCCCGGATCCCACGCCGGATCCGGGCGGGGAACCCACGCCCACGGCCGCACCCTCGCCGACGCTGGGTCCGTCGCCCTCGCTGTCCCCCGAGCCCAATCCAACCCCGTCGTCGGACCCTTCGCCTGAGCCCTCAAGCCAACCATCGCCGACGGCCACCTCCTCGCCCGAGCCAGATGCGCCGGGCCTGGCGATCGCCGAGGCTCGGCGGCTCGCCATCGGGAGCACCGTGCGGGTGACCGGAACCGTGACGGCAGAGCGCGGGAGCGTCGTCGACGCCCGGACCGCCGTCATCCAGGACGGTGGCGCGGGGATCGCCGTGCGGCTCACGGCGGACCAGTCGGGACTCCTGCTCGACCGGGGCCTGGCCGTGCGCGTGACGGGCCGGATCGCGGAGCGGTTCGGCAACCTCGAGATCCGCCTGCTCGCGGGGACCGGGCTTGAAGTGCAGGGGACGGCGCCGGTCCCGGCTCCGCGCGCGATCACGGCGCCCGAACTTGGCGAGACGACGGAAGGCCTGCTCGTGCGGGCGGACGGTACGGTCGCGGAGATCTCGCGGAGTGGCGGCTCGACCACGTCCTTCGTCCTCGATGATGGCCATGGGAAGATCCGGGTCTCCCTGGCTGCTGCCATCCGGTCGGAGTTCGCAGAGCTCCGTCGCGGCCAGCGTGTCGACGTGGCCGGCGTGGCGGGCCAGCGCGCGCCTCGCGCCGGCAGCCTCACCGGCTATGCCATCTGGCCGAGGGACGCGGAGGACGTCGTCGTCACCGAGGCCCCGACCCCGCCCGCGGGCAGCCCGGGACCGGGCGACCCGACGCCAAGCCCGTCCGGCGGCCCAACCGGCGGGGGCGCCACGCCCCCAGCTGAGTCGAGCCCGGTGACCGTCCTCCGGGCGAGGCAGGCCGTGGGCAGGACGGTGACGATCGAGGGCACGGTCACGACAGCCCCGGGCCTCCTCGACGCCGACGGCCGGCGGGTGATCGTCGAGGACGCCACCGGCGGCATCCTCGTCCGGCTGCCGGCCGGGAGCCCCGCCGTGCGGCTCGGCGACCGGGTTCGGCTGCGCGGGAAGGTCGGGACGTTCGAGCGTACCCCGCAGATCGCGGTGTCGGGTGCGCCGGTGATCGTCGCACGTGGCGTGTCCAGGAGTCCGCGGCTGCTCACCCGGGCGCCCGCCCGTGCGGACGACTGCAGGCTCGTGCGCGTCACCGCGAGCGTCGTGTCCATCCGGCGCTACGGGCAGTCCTGGCGGGCGCAGGTGCGCCTCGCGAACCGTGCGATCGTCGAGGTCCAGGGGCTGGCCCGGAGCGGCATCGATGCGGGTCGTCTCGCGAAGGGCGCGACCGTGGCCGTGACCGGGGTCGTCCGCCACGAGCAGGGATCCGGCGGCGCCACGCGGCCGGTCATCCTGCCCCGCGACCCGGCGGACCTCAAAGTCGATGGACCCGCGGGGACCGGGACCGGGACGGCCGGAGGTGCAGGAGGACAGCCAGCAGGCGGCTCGTCCGGCTCTCCGGGACCGTCAGGGCTGGTCTCGGCCGCGATCATCGAGGCCGCGGCCGAGATCTCCGGTTCAACCATCGCGGCCGGCTCCGACGGCTCGGCTCCGGCCCCCGACATCGACCTCGTGGACCTGGCGAACCACACCGGCGAGGTCGTCCGTGCCGGCGGGCTCGTCGCGTCCGTCTCGGGGACGCGGCTGGTCCTCGACGACGGCACGGCGAGCGCCGGCGTGCAGGTGGCAGCCGAGCAGGCTGATGGGCTCGCCGACATCCGTGAGGGCGACGCCGTGAACGTGACGGGGCGCGTGCAGGCCGGGACCGCTGGCGCGCCGGAGATCGCGGTCGGCCCGGACCAGGCGCTGGTACGCGTCGCCGGACCGTCAGAGACGCGTTCCGGTCCTGGACAGGAACCGACGGCTGACGCTCCGGCGGGCGCCGGTTCCGCGTCGGATACGGGCGCGCAGAGCCGGGCCCCCGCGGTCGAGGTCGCGCTCGAGGCCCAGGCTGCCATGTCCCCTGGCGTGGACGACCCGCCGACCCGCTTCCCATCCGGTCTCGGGATCCTGCTCCTCGTCGCCGCCATCGCCGGCGGCGCTCGCCTCGCCGTCCGCCGCGGGCGTGGACGAACCCGGGAAACCGGGCGTCCGATCGACGGGCAGCCGTCCGAACGGCTTCTTCTCGAGGCCGCTCGAGTCGCCGGAACGTGCCTCGATCGGGTCCGCCGCAGATCGAACGCTTGACGCGTGCGTGAGCACGCTTCTATCCTCGGCGCAGCTCCGCCGCTGCCGTGGGGATGACATCGGGCGCGCAAGCGCCTCGCGAGGTCTCCACGACACACGAAGGAGGTGAGGCAACCGGCGGGTTCGGGGTTCGCCCCGTGCCGTCACCAGTGACCGGCGTGTGCCGGCAGGAGGACCGAAGCAATGGCCGAAGCCTACTGCGTCAAGTGCAAGGCGAAGCGCGAGGTCAAGAGCCCGAAGCAGATCACGATGAAGAACGGCAAGCCCGCACTCAAGGGCGTCTGCCCGGTCTGCGGGACGGCCGTCTTCAGGATCGGCGGCTGACCCGCAACGGCTTGTGAGCGCGCCCGGCCACGCCGGGCGGCTCCCGGGCTCGACGCGCGGCCCGGGATCTCAGAACGCATCGGGCCCCGGCCTTCGGGCCGGGGCCCTCGCATGTCCCGTGGGCCGGATGGTCGGTATGGCCTGACGGCCGGATGATCGGTACGGCTCGAGGGTCGGGGCCGGGGTGTTGCTCGGACCATGCCTCTCGGCCGCGTTCCGGCACGCGAATACGGGCCATACGGACGTGAGGGGAGCGGCGCGCCGGTTGGTACAATCCCCTCGGCGATGCACGCGTGGCGTTCCGACCTGCCGTCTGGGGCTGCGCCGGGCGCCGCGGAGTTCCCGACCGCCGTTCCGGTCCTCGCACGGGACCCCGGGCAGACGTGGATCCGCGCCGCCCGCGCGGTGGCCGGCGGCGTTCCCGCCGGGCGTGGCCGCCGTCCCTGTTGTGTCCCTCAGTCAACCCGGCAACGAGTCCGCACCGGCGGGCCCACTGGAGGTTTTGAAAGACCATGACCGTTCGCGTCGGCATCAATGGCTTCGGCCGCATCGGCCGTCAGACCCTGAAGGCCATCATCGAGCGCACGCCCGAGCTCGAGGTGGTGGCGGTCAACGACATCGTCGATACGGCCACGAACGCGCTCCTCTTCAAGCACGACTCGACCTACGGAGCGTTCAGCGGCACCGTCTCGCACACCGAGGACTCGATCGTCGTCGATGGACGGACGATCAGGTCGCTCCAGGTCATGAACCCGGCGGAGCTGCCGTGGAAGGACCTGGGCGTCGACATCGTCATCGAGTCGACCGGCAAGTTCACCGAAGCCGACAAGGCGCGGGCCCACCTCGACGCCGGCGCGAAGAAGGTCATCATCTCGGCCCCCGGCAAGAAGGAAGACATCACGATCGTCCTCGGCGTGAACGAGGGCAGGTACGACCCGGCGGCGCACCACATCATCAGCAACGCGAGCTGTACCACGAACTGCCTCGCGCCGGCCGCCAAGGTCCTGCTCGACAGCTTCGGCATCGAGCGCGGCCTGATGAACACGATTCACAGCTACACCAACGACCAGAAGATCCTCGACGTGGCGCACAAGGATCCCCGCCGCGCCCGCTCGGCCGGCCTGAACATCATCCCGACCACGACCGGCGCCGCGAAGGCCCTGGGCCTCGTCATTCCCGAACTCAAGGGCAAGCTCGACGGCTTCAGCCTGCGCGTTCCAACCCCGACCGTCAGCGTCGTCGACCTCACGGTCGTGCTCGGCAAGGCGGCCACCCCTGCGGAGATCATCGCCGCCTACCGTGCCGCCGAGGCGGGTCCCATGCAGGGGATCCTGGGCGTCAGCGACGAGCCGCTCGTGTCGAGCGACTTCCGCGGGGACGACCGGTCCTCGATCATCGAAGCCGCGTACACCCAGGTGCTGGACGGTACGTTCGCCAAGGTCCTCGCCTGGTACGACAACGAGTGGGGCTACAGCTGCCGGACCGCCGACCTGGCTCGCTACATCGCCGAGCGCCTCTAGCCGCCCACGGGACCAGCAACCGAGGCGAGAAAGACCGAGTACGCCATGGACAAGCTCACCATCCGGGACTTCGATCCGCACGGCAAGCGGGTATTCGTCCGGGTTGACTTCAACGTACCGCTCGAGAACGGCAAGGTCAGCGACGACACGCGCATCAGGGCGGCGATCCCGACCATCAGGTACCTCCTCGAGCACGGCGCGGTCGTGATCCTCGCCAGCCACCTCGGCCGTCCGAAGGGCAAGGTCGTCGACGGCATGCGCCTGCGCCCGGTTGCGGAGCGCCTGAGCCAGCTGCTCGGGCGTTCGGTCCCGGTGACCGGCGACTGCGTCGGCGTCGGGACGGTCGACGCTCTCGCCCGCCTCAAGCCCGGCCAGGCGATCCTCCTGGAGAACCTGCGGTTCCACGATCAGGAAGAGGCGAACGACCCCGAGTTCGCAAAGACGCTCGCGGGGTACGCCGACGTCTACGTGAACGACGCGTTCGGAACCGCCCACCGCGCCCACGCCTCGACCGAGGGAATCGCGCGGATCCTCCCTGCCTACGCGGGCCTCCTCATGGAGCGCGAGATTCACGCGCTGTCGGGGCTCATCGAGTCCCCCGATCGCCCGTACGCGGCGGTCATCGGCGGCGCCAAGGTCTCCGGCAAGCTCCAGGTCCTCACGAACCTCGTGAAGAAGGTGGACGTGTTCGTCGTGGGCGGCGGCATGGCCAACACCTTCCTCGTGGCGATGGGCCACACCGTGGGCAAGAGCCTCCTCGAGGCGGAGATGGTGGACGAGGCGAAGGCCATCCTCTCCGCGGCGGAGGAGCGGGGCGCCACGTTCCTCCTGCCAACCGACGTCGTCGTGGCGAAGGAGGTTACCCAGGGCGCCGAGAAGAAGATCGTCTCGGTCGCGAAGATCCCGAACTCCTGGTCGATCGTGGACGTCGGCCCCGAGAGCACGAAGGCCTTCCAGGCCGGGCTCGACGGGGCGAAGACGGTGCTCTGGAACGGCCCGCTCGGCGTCTTCGAGATCCCGACCTTCGGCGACGGCACCCGTGCCATGGCCCGCTACCTCGCCGCGCGCGCCGAGGCCGGCGTGACGGTCGTGGTCGGTGGCGGCGATTCGGTCGCGGCGATCGAGCAGGTCGGCCTGGCCGAGAAGATGACCCACGTTTCCACCGGCGGCGGCGCGTCGCTCGAGTTCCTCGAGGGCCGCGAGCTGCCCGGTATTGCCATCCTCCAGGACCGGCCGGCGGCCGGCTGACCGGGAAAGGAACCATCGTGACCGGAATCGAAGAGATCATCGCCCGCGAAATCCTCGATTCGCGCGGCAACCCCACCGTCGAGGTCGATGTCGTCGTCGAGAGCGGCATCGTCGGGCGAGCTGCCGTCCCGTCGGGGGCTTCCACCGGCTCGAACGAGGCAGTCGAGCTCCGTGACGGCGACAAGGGGCGCTTCGGTGGCAAGGGCGTGAAGAAGGCGGTGGCGAACGTCGTCGAGACGATCGCGCCGGCCCTGCTCGGCATGGACGCCGCCGACCAGGCCGAGATCGACGCCGCGCTCCTCGAGCTGGATGGCACGCCGAACAAGGGGAAGCTCGGGGCGAACGCGATCCTCGGCGTCTCGCTCGCCTGCGCCCACGCGGCAGCGCAGACGTACGACCTCCCGCTCTACCGCTACATCGGCGGGATGCGGGCGCGCACCCTGCCCGTGCCCATGTTCAACATCCTGAACGGCGGCAAGCACGCCATGGACTCCACCGATTTCCAGGAGTTCATGGTGATGCCCGTCGGCGTCGAGTCGTTCGCGGACGCGCTGCGCGCCGGGTCCGAGGTGTTCCAGGCGCTCAAGGGCGTGCTCCACGACCAGGGGTTCTCGGTCGGCCAGGGCGACGAGGGCGGCTTCGCGCCGTCGCTCAAGTCGAACGAGGCGGCCGTGGAGGTAATCCTCCGCGCCATCGAGAAGGCCGGCTACCGTCCCGGCGAGGAAATCGCCATCGCGCTCGACCCGGCCGCCACCGAGGTCGTGGACCGGGAGGTCCCGGTGGGTGCCGACGGCGAGCTGACCTACCGGCTCGCCAAGGAAGGTCGCTCGCTGAAGACGTCCGAGATGGTCGAGTTCTGGGCCGACTGGGCGGCGCGTTTTCCGATCGTCTCGCTCGAGGATGGCCTGGCCGAGGACGACTGGGCCGGTTGGGCGAAGCTGACCGCGAAGCTCGGCACGAAGATCCAGCTCGTGGGCGACGACATCTTCGTGACGAACCCCGACCTGCTCGCCCGGGGCATCCGCGAGCAGTCGGCCAACTCGATCCTCATCAAGCTCAACCAGATCGGCACCCTGTCCGAGACGCTCCGGGCCATCGAGATGGCGCAGGACAACGGCTGGGGCGCGGTCGTCAGCCACCGCAGCGGCGAGACGGAGGACACGACCATGGCGGACTTGGCCGTCGCCACCGGCGTCGGCCAGATCAAGTCCGGCGCCCCGTCCCGGACGGAGCGCGTGGCGAAGTACAACCGGCTCCTGCGCATCGAGGAAGAACTGGGCGGCTGGTCACGCTTCCCCGGCCGCGGCGCGCTCGCTCATTCGGCCAGCTGAGAAGCATTGGGCGCACCTGCGGGGTAGCGGTCGCGGGCGTACGGTCCCGGCTACGCCCAGGGGAGGAGGCCGGCGAAGGCCTCCCTGGTCTCGGCCACGAGTCGCTCGCCGATGTCGAGGTCGAGGTCTACGCCGTGGGCGCGGATGACGAGCGAACCGCCTGCGGGCGAGATGCGCTCGACGCGGCGGCGGGCAACGTGGACCGAGTCGACGCCGTACCGGTCCACGGATAGCCCCTGCGTCGGCTCGCGGGCGACGACGAGTTCGTATGGCGTGAGCGCAACGAGGGTCGGGCGGGTGCGGCGCCGGCCGGTTCGCGGCTCGTCGTAGAGGACGGTCGCTCCACAGTCGTTGAGCCGGATGGCTGGCGTCTGGGCGAGGATCTGCCATTTCACCGGGAGGGGCGGCACGGCCGGCTCACCCACGGTGAGGGGCTCGCCGGCGAGCGCGGCTCGCACGTCGTCGAGTGCCGGTCGCAGGTCGTACCGGGCAACGGTGCTGTAGCGAACCCGGAGCGCGCGACCCTGCGCGACGAAGGCCAGCCGTCCGGACAACAGGATCCGTGCGTCTTCGACCAGGGCGAGGTCCCCGAGCGCGATGGTTTCGCGGATCTCGCCGGCCAGGTCGCCCATGGACGGTGGCGCGCCGGCGCCCCCACGCAGAACGGCGAAGGGGCCGGTCTCGTCTGATCGCGCCACCCACAGGCCGACGGCCCGCCTCCCGAGCCCGAGGACCTGCGTCGGTGTCGAAACCCAGCGCCAGCGACGCCCGGCGGAGATCGGCCGCACCGATGCCGGGATGACCAGGAGTTGCCTGAGGTCGCCCGCGCCGCAGTCGGTTCCCAGGGCCGTGAGCGCGCTGGCCGGGACGTCCGCCTCGCGGAGTGGCCGATACGGATGCCGGCCGGTGGGTCCCCGGCCGAGCAGGGATACCGCCCGGTGGGGAAGCTCGTGTTCCCACGCCTCGGGCGGGTCCTGGACCGAACGCGCGCGCGGACGGGGGAGACGCGTGGCCACGGCGCCCATCGAGCCGTTCACTGCGGTTGCGGGGAGGTCGTGCCGGGCGGCATCGCCGTGACGACCTATGGGGTTGGGGGCCGGGCCGGCCTCAGCCGGCGGGGGGCTCGTTCTTCGCGCTCGCCGTCTTCGGTGCGGCCGGCTTGGCAGCGGTTGCCTTTGCGGCCGTCTTTGCCGGAGCTTTCGCGGTCGCCTTGGGGGCAGCAGTGGCTTTCGCGGCCGGCTTGGTCGCGGTTGCCTTTGCGGCCGTCTTTGCCGGAGCCTTCGCGGCCGCAGCGGCCGTCTTCGCGGCCGGCTTGGTCGCCGGCTTGGTCGCCGGCTTCCTCGCGGCCGTCTTCGCCGGTTTCGGGGCGGCCTTGGCGGCATCGGCGGTCGCCGTGGCGACCTTCGCCGCGCTCTTGGGAGCGGCGGCCCTGGTCGTGGCGGTCCGAGCCCGCGGCTTCGCTGCGGCCGGCGCGGCGACCTCGACCGCGGCCTTCTTCGCGGCCTCGGCTTCTCCGCGGGTTGCGCGATGGATCGCGGCGCGGGCCTTGCCGGCGGCCGTCTGCTCGCCCTTTGCCTTGGTGGCCCGGGAGGCGGCGACGCGCTCACGGGCGGCCTTCGCGGCCGCGGCCTTGCCGGTGGTCTTGGTGACGCGCCCCGTGCTCACGATGGCGGCCCCGGCGATGGCGGCGTTCACCTTGCGCACCAGGCGGCTCTTGCGGCGCGCGGCTGCGTTCGGGTGGATGGCGCCGACCTTGGCAGCCTTGTCGAGAGCGGACGCGGCCGCATCGACGCTCTGCAGCGCCTCGGTGGCATCGCCGGTCACGGCCTGCCGCAGCGCCTTCGCGACGAGGGTCTTGGCCTTCGTCTGATGGGGCTGGTTGACGTCACGCTTGCGGGCCGCCTGCCGGTCGCGCTTCATCGCCTGGGGCGTCCGTGCGCCCCGCCAGGTTCTCGTTGAGTGAGCCAAGCCGAAGGAACCTCGATGCGTGGTGGTTGTGGGCATGCCGACAACGGCGTCGAGCCGACGCGAAGACGGATGGTAGCAGAACGGGCGGCGAACGGGACGCCGCCGGGCTCGGCGGCGTCCCGCAGGATCCCCACGGGGTTCGCCGTCCGCGTGGGAGCGGGGCCTGGGGGTCTCGACGCAGTGGCCAATCGCTCCCGTCAGAACGGCGTCGGGATGTACTTCAGCGGCAGGTTGGGTTCGCTGTCATTGGTGGACACCGTGCGCTTGGGCAGCTCGACGCCCCGAGGCTCGAGCGGCTTGTAGGGCACCTTGCTCAGCAGGTGGCTGATGATGTTGAGCCGCCCCCGCTTCTTGTCGTCGGTGTGCGCGATGTACCAGGGTGCCCACGGCGTGTCGGTCGCTGCGAACATCGCGTCCCGGGCCCGCGAGTAGTCATCCCAGCGGCCGTACGACTTCAGGTCCATGTCGGTCAGCTTCCAGACCTTCCGCGGGTCGTTGATCCGGCCCTCGAGGCGCCGGGTCTGCTCGTCGGGGCTGACCTCCAGCCAGTACTTCACCAGGATGATCCCGGCGTCGACCATGGCCTTCTCGACGGCGGGGGCCTGCTCGAGGAACTTCTCGGTCTGCTCGGGCGTGCAGAAGCCCATCACCCGCTCCACGCCGGCGCGGTTGTACCAGCTGCGGTCGAAGATCACGACCTCGCCGCCGGCCGGGAAGTGCGGCAGGTACCGCTGGACGTACATCTGCGATCGCTCGCGCTCCGTCGGGGCGGACAGGGCCACAACCTTGAACACGCGGGGGCTGACTCGCTCGGTGATCCGCTTGATCGTGCCCCCCTTGCCGGCGGTGTCCCGACCCTCGAACACGATGCAGATCTTGGCGCCGGTCGCCTTGACCCACTCCTGCATCGCCACGAGCTCGCCGTGGAGACGGCGCATCTCGCCCTCGTACTCCTTGACTTTCATCTTCGCCGGGGCCTCGGGCGGCGTCGCCGGGGTGGCGACGTTCCCTTCGTCACGGCGGGCCTCGGCCTTCTCGACCTTGTCGGCCTTCTTGTCCTTCTTCTTCGCCACGGATCTGATCCTTTCTAACGGCGCGGACTATGCCGCGGTAGCGACCGGAGCCGCCAGTGTCGCGGCCGGCTCGTCGCCGGTCCGGACCTTGAGGAGCTTGCGCACCTCCTCGACCACGATGAGCGACAGCGACACGCCGATGCAGACCACCCACTGGTCGACCGACAGGCTCACCGTGCCCAGAAGCCGCTGGAGGAAGCCGAGCTCGGTCGCGAGGATGATCGTCAGCACCGACAGACCCGTCGCTATAAGGAGCGGGCGGTTCGCGAGGATGGACCCGCCGAAGAGCGACTCGTCCTCGTCCGCGGTCTCCAGGGAGGAGAAGAGGCGGAAGAGCGAGAAGGTGGTGATGCCCATCGTGCGTGCGACCACGTCGCCGTAGCTGGCGTTGCCCCACGCCAGCACCCCGAGGGTGCCGGCGGCCATGACGAGCCCGACGAAGACCAGCCAGGTCATCAGCCGGCGGGGCATGATCTTCTGCTCCTTGGGCCGCGGCGGGACCTCCATGAGGCCCTCTCGCGGCTTGCCGTAGCCGAGGCCGAGCGCCTGGAAGACGTTGACGGTGAAGTTGAGCCAGAGGGTCTGGAGCGGGAGGAACGGGATCCCCCCGAGGATGTTGAGGAGCGACGAGCCGAGGAAGGTGGCGATGAACCCGAAGAGGCCCGCCATCTGGAAGCGGATGAAGCGCATCAGGTTGTCGTACACGGCGCGCCCGAGGCCGACCGCCTTCACGATCGTCGCGTAGTTGTCATCCGTGAGGATCATGACGGCGGCCTGCTTCGAGACCTCGGTGCCGGTGATCCCCATCGCGATGCCGATGTCGGCCTTCTTGAGGGCGGGTGCGTCGTTCACGCCGTCGCCGGTCATGCCGACGACGTGGCCCTTCTTCCGCAGGATGTCCACGAGGTGGACCTTGTCCTCCGGGGAGACGCGGGCGATGACCCCGATCCCGTCGATCTGGCGCATCGCCTCCTCGTCGCTCATCGCGCGGAAGTCGGCGCCGGTGATCGCGCGGCCCTCGATCCCGAGCTGGTGGGCGATCGCCTCGGCCGTGACCGCGTGGTCGCCCGTGATCATGCGCACCTGGATCCCGGCCCCCTTCGCCTGCGCGATGGCAGCCTTCGCCGCCGGCCGCGGCGGATCGACGATCCCGACCATCGCGAGCAGCGTCAGCCCATCGATGGCGGGCAGCAGATCGGCGTCCGGGTCGAACGCCGCCGGGTCGAAGTCCTTCTGGCCGGTGGCCATGACCCGGAGACCCATCGTGCCGAGGCGATCGTTCTCCTCGAGATACGCGTCCCGGAGCTGCGCGACCGGGACCTCCGTGCCGTCGGGGCCGTGCGCGCCCACCGCGCGCGCGAGGAGCTGATCGGGGGCCCCCTTGATGTAGCCGCGAACGACGTCCTTGCCGCTCGCGTCCTTCATCCGGTGGAAGGTGGCCATCATCTTGTACGCCGCGTCGAAGGGCAGGGTGGCGACGCGCGGATAGCGCTCGCGCGTGAGCGTCGGGTCCACGCCGCCCTTCGCCGCGAGGACGACGAGCGCACCCTCGGTCGGGTCGCCGACGAGCGCGCCGTCGCGGACCTCGGCGTCGGCGCACAGGGCCATCGGCAGCAGGTACTGTTCGAGCGGGATGTCCGGCTGGCCGCCGGCATGGGCGATCTGCCCGGTCGTCGAGTAGCCGTCGCCGGAGATCGTGTAGCGGCGGCCGGGGACCGCCATCTGGACGGCCGTCATCTGGTTGAGCGTGAGGGTGCCGGTCTTGTCGGAGTTGAGCGCCGACGTGGAGCCGAGCGTCTCCACCGAGCGGAGGCGCTTCATGATGGCGCCGGCGTCGGCGAGCATCTGCGAGCCCTTCGACAGGATGGCCGTGACGACGGCCGGCAGCGCCGTGGGGATGGCCGCCACCGCGAACGCGACCGCGCTGAGGAACAGATCCTGGAGCTGGACGTTGCGGTAGAGGCCGAGAACAATCGAGACCACCAGGGCGATGCCGGCGATGACGAGAATCTGGTTGGTGAGCGCGTCGAGCTGCTTCGTCAGCGGGGTCTTCTCGACCGCGGTGGCCTGGAGCATGCCGCTGATGTGGCCGACCTCGGTCGCCATCCCCGTCGTGGTGACGAGGACAGTGCCCGCACCTCGGGTCACCTGGCAGTTCATGAACGCCATGTCCACGCGGTCCCCGAGGGCGGCGTCGGCCGCGACCGCGTCCACCTGCTTGGGCGTAGGGACGCTCTCGCCCGTGAGCGCCGACTCGTCGATCTCGAGGGTCGCGGCGGTGAGGATGCGGGCGTCGGCGGGAACGAGGTCGCCGGCCTCGATGTTGACGATGTCCCCAGGGACGAGCTGGTCCATCGGGATCTCGGCGAGCTCACCGTTCCGGCGGACCTTGGCCTTGACGACCATCCTGCTCTGGAGGGCCGAGGCGCTCGCTTCCGCCTTGCCCTCCTGGTTCATGGCCATCCAGGCATTGAACAGCGTGAGGAGCAGCAGGAAGACGCCCGTGTAGAACTGTCCGGGCAGGAACAGGCAGATGATGCCCGCGACGAGGAGCACGAGCTGCATCGGGTCGGCGTACTGGCGGGTGAACCTCTGCAGGGGCGACGCCTTCTTCGCCTCGGCGAACGTGTTCTTCCCATACGACGCGCGTCGCGCGTCGGCCTCAGCGGAGGTCAGGCCGGCGTCGACGGTGACACCCTGGGCCGCGAGCGCTGCGTCGGGGTCGAGAGCGTGCCACACGGAGGAGGCCGGAGTGGCCGTGACCTGGCACCGTCGCCCGCGCCAGGGCGTGGCTGCTCGAGTGCTGATGTCATCCCACATTCCTCCTCGGCATGCGGCGGGACCGTTCCCCGCGTCGCGAACGCCAGTTCTCTGGCCCATGATGACTCCCATTGGGTCGGCCACCCAGCACGATTGACGGACCGGATTGGCCATCACGACCACGTCTCGGGGAGGGTTGCGTGCTCCATGAGACAGCCGCTGGACGCCGGCTGCATCATGCGGATGGGATGAAACCAGGGCGTCAGAAGGACCGCACCCCATCGCCTTCGTCGCTATGCTCGCGTCATGAGTTCCGGGGAGCATGGTCGTATCAGACAGAGTCATCTGCGCAACTTCTGCATCATCGCGCACATCGACCACGGGAAGTCGACCCTGGCGGACCGCTTCCTGGAGCTGACCCACACGATCGACGCGCGCCAGATGACGAGCCAGGTCCTCGACTCGATGGACCTCGAGCGGGAGCACGGCATCACGATCAAGGCCCGCGCAGTACGGCTCGAGTACGCGGCGGCCGATGGCGACGTGTATGCGCTCAACCTCATCGACACCCCCGGCCACGTCGACTTCACCTACGAGGTCAGCCGCGCCCTCCAGGCCTGCGAGGGGGCCATCCTCGTGGTCGACGCCACGCAGGGCATCGAGGCTCAGACGCTTGCCAACGTCTACCTCGCCCTCGGGCACAACCTGGTGATCGTCCCGGTCATCAACAAGATCGATCTGCCGTCCGCCCAGCCTGACGTCGTCATCGAGGAACTGGAGAACGTCCTCGCCATCCCCCGCGAAGAGGTGCTCCTCGCATCGGCCAAGGAGGGCACCGGGATCGATGCGATCCTCCAGGCCATCGTGGAGCGCGTGCCGCCCCCGCAGGGCGACCCGGACGCCCCCGCCCAGGGTCTCATCTTCGACTCCCATTACGATGCCTACAAGGGCGTGGTCGCGTACGTCCGCGTCGCGCAGGGCACGGTCCACGATCGTGACGTCGTCCGGCTCATGGGGTCCGGTGCGGAGAGCGAGCTGCTCGAAATCGGGGTGTTCCGGCCACAGCTCGTCCCGGTGCCGTCGCTCGCCGCCGGCGAGGTGGGGTACATCGCCACGGGCCTCAAGAGCGTGCGCGACTGCCAGGTGGGCGACACGCTCACGACCGCTGAACACCCCGCGGCCGAGGCCCTGCCGGGCTACCAGCCCGCCAAACCGCTCGTCTTCGCGGGCATCTACCCGGTGGCCGGCACCGACTATCCGCTCCTGCGCGACGCGCTCGACAAGCTCCACCTGAACGACGCCTCGATCTCCTTCACCCCTGAGACGTCGGTGGCGCTGGGCTTCGGCTTCCGTCTCGGCTTCCTGGGCCTCCTCCACATGGAGATCGTGCAGGAGCGGCTGGAGCGGGAGTTCGGGCTCGAGCTCATCGCATCGGCGCCGTCGGTCGAGTACGTGGCCACCCTGACCCACGAGCGGGGCGAGGTGCGCGTCGACAACCCGGCCGAGCTGCCACCGGCGGCCGAGATCGAGTCGCTCGCCGAGCCGTGGGTGCTCGTGAAGATCGTCACGCCGAACACGTACATCGGCCCGCTCATGGAGCTGGTGAAGGGCCGCCGCGGGACCTTCACCTCGATGGAGTACCTCGATCCCACGCGCATCCTCATGCAGTTCGAGCTTCCGCTCGCCGAGGTCATCGTGGACTTCTACGATCAGCTGAAGACGCGCACGCAGGGCTACGCGAGCATGGACTACGAGGAGATCGGGTACCGGGAGGGTCGCCTGGTCAAGGTGGACATCCTGGTGAACGGCGAGCCGGTGGACGCCCTCACCCTCATCGTCCACCGCGACGAGGCCCAGGCCCACGGACGCGAGGTGGTCCATCGCCTCCGCAAGCTCATCCCGCGCCAGATGTTCGAGGTGCCCGTCCAGGCGGCGGTCGGAAGCACGATCATCGCCCGCGAGAGCATCGCCGCGCTTCGGAAGAACGTCCTCGCAAAGTGCTACGGTGGCGACATCACGCGCAAGCGCAAGCTCCTCGAGAAGCAGAAGGAGGGGAAGCAGCGCATGAAGCGGGTCGGCAGCGTGGAGATCCCGCAGGAGGCGTTCCTGGCGATCCTTCGTACCGACAAGGGCGCCTGAGCGGGCGCCGGGTGGAGGCATAGGTGTCGTTCGACGAGCTGCGCATCGCCGCCGCGGTCGGGGTGGTGGGGCTGCTCCTCCTCATCCGCTTTGACGCGGCCCGTTTCGGCGCGGCCGAGTACGACCCGGGTCCCGACCTGGACACGACGGGCGCCCTCGTCGTCCGGGCCGCCTGGCCGATCCTGGCGATCGGCCTCTCGGTCGTGCTCGCCGTCATCCTGCCCGGCGGGATGACGGTCCTGGGGCTCGACGTGGAGGCATCCGACGCCGGCCCGACGCTCGGGCTGGCGCTCGCGGTTTCGGGGCTCGGGATCGGGGTCCTGTTCTGGCTCGCCTGGCTGGACGGGCACCGCTGGCCGCCGGGCCTCATCCCGCTGCGGTACTGGCCCCGGGCGGCGCTGAACGCCATGGGCGCGGCGCTCGTTGACGAGATCGTCTTCCGGGGGATCCTCTTCGGCCTGCTCCTGGCCATGGGCGTTCCCGTCTGGGCCGCCTTCCTCATCCAGCTGCTCACGTACGGGCTTGCCACGCGCCTCGGGATGCTGGCGGAGACGCTGCCGCTGCTGGGCGGCGCGCTCGCGCTCGGGGCCGTGAACGGCTGGCTCGTGCTGGTGACCGGCGGGATCGTGGCTCCGCTCATCGTGCACGCGGTGCTGCGGTTCACCGCGCTCGTGGTCGAACGGGGGCTCGTTGCGCTCGTGCCCCGGCCGGCCGACTGACGGGGCCGAACGGCCGGGGGGCGAGATGGGGCAGGATGGACCAGCCAACCGGCGTGGGGAGGCGTGACGTGAGCCGCCGGGCCTCGGCCGTCATCCCGCCGCCCGCCCCCCCGGTCGCCCTCTACGTCCACGTGCCGTTCTGCCTGAGCCTCTGCCCGTACTGCGACTTCGTGGTGCTCGCCGGGCGAGCCGCCCGTGGCCCGGCCTCGCGCGTGGTCCCCTTCCTCGAGGCGCTGCACGCCGAGCTCGACCTGCGGGCAGATGCGCTTGACCGACGGTTCGGCGCGGATCGGCCTCCGCTCGGGAGCCTCTACCTGGGCGGCGGCACACCATCTCTCCTGCCGGCCGAGGACGTTGCCCGGCTGGTCGAGCACGCGCGCTCCCGGTACGGCCTGGCCCCCGACGCGGAGGTGACGCTCGAGGCGAATCCCGGACCCGCAGACCGGGGCGATCTCGCTGGTTTCCGCGCAGCCGGCGTCAACCGCCTCAGCCTCGGGGTCCAGGTCCTGGATGCCGGCGGTCTGCGGACCCTCGGCCGGCGCCACGCGCCCGGCGACGCGGTGGAGGCGGTCGCCGAGGCACGGCAGGCCGGGTTTCAGAACGTGAGCGTGGATCTCCTCTACGACGTGCCCGGCCAGTCGCTTGCCGCCTGGGAGCGCACGCTCGATGGGGTCCTCGCGTTCGGGGTCCAGCACGTGTCGGCGTACGCGCTGACGCTCGACGACCCCGATGCGGAGGGGTTGACCGGGCCGCTCGGCGACCACCTCCCGACGCGGCCCGGCGCCCGCGAGTGGCGCGAACGCGCGCGCCCGCGCCAGGACGAGGATCGCGCGGCGGCCTGCTACGGGATGGCCGACGGGCAACTCTCGACCGCCGGCCTTGGCTGGTACGAGCTCTCGAACTGGGCTCTCCCTGGACGCGAGAGCCGGCACAACCTCGCGTACTGGCGCCACGAGCCGTACGAGGCGGTCGGGCCGGGCGCCCATGCGCACGATGGCGGCGCGCGCCGGCGCTGGAACGCGGCGCGCCTCGACGCGTACATCGGAGCGCTCGCGCCGGGCGACCATCGCCGCCCCCGTCTGCCGCCGGGCGGGGAGGAGGTCCTCGACGCGACCGCCTACCTGGCGGAGGCGGCCATGCTCGGCCTCCGGCTGCGCGACGGCATTGACGCCGACCTCGCGTCGGTCCCCGGTGTGGCCCAGGCCGTGGATTGGGCCCTCGAGTACGGGCTCGTCGAACTTGGGCCTGCGGGGCGCGTCAGCCTCACGCTTCGCGGACGTCTGCTGGCGGGCGAGATCTTCATGCGCCTGCCGATCGCCGGGGCTCCGTCGGCCTGACCTCGCCGATCCACGGGACGACCGCCCCGGCCCTGTGACCTCCCTAGAATGGAGCCCATGGCGAGATCTGGTCGAGCCGCGCGGGAGACGACGGCCCGGCCGGATTCCCCGCCGGCCTTCGACTCGGGCGCGCTCGGCCTTTCCCGGCGCCGCTTTCTGGTCGTCGGGGCCGGCGCGGCCGCCGCGCTCATCGGCGCGTCCTGCGGCGCGATCGCCACCCCCGTGCCTTCCGCGCCGACGCCCGTGGCGTCGCCCCCGTCGCCAGCGTCCGGCCCACCTGGAACGCCGCCGGTGACCCCTACCCCGGCTCCCACGCCCCGCCCGAGCCTGCCCCCGCTCGCGTCCGGCCCGAACAGGGTCGCGCTCGAGAACCAGCTGCCCGGCGACGGGGCCTGGCTGCTGCCGTTCAACAACCGCGGGGACGTGGAGGGCTACTTCAGCCAGGCATCGGCCACAGCCGGCGACCAGCTCCAGCTGCACGCCCGCGCCATCGGCGACCGCCCCTGTCAGAGGATGGACGTCGCCCTCTACCGGCTGGGCTGGTACGGCGGCGCGGGCGGCCGGATGGTGCAGCGATGGAAGGACGTCGCTCTCGCGCCGCAGCCGGATCCGGTGATGGACCCGACCACCGGACTCACCCGCGCCCCCTGGTCCCCGGTGCTCACCATCCCCATCCCCGACGACTGGGTGAGCGGCCTCTACCTGGCCGTCCTGCGGCCCGAGGACGGCGAACCCCGGTACGCGACGTTCGTGGTCCGGGAGCCGGCGCCGGCCGCCCCGATCCTGGTCCTGTCGGCCGCGACGAACCACCAGGCCTACAACCACTGGGGTGGCAAGAGCCTCTACACGATCCGGAGCAGCGGGGCGCCCACCTGCGCCGGCGACCCGCGCGCGGTCATGGTGAGCTTCGATCGCCCCTACCGGGACTTTCGGGGCGCCGGCCTCGAGCTTCGCTGGGAGAACAACTTCGTTCGCTGGGTGGAGGCCCAGCGGTACAACATCGCGTACGCGGCCAATTCAGACCTGCAGCGGGACCCCTCCATCACGCGCGGGCGGCGGCTCATCGTCTTCGCCGGCCACCCGGAGTACGTCTCGCCCGGCATGCGGGCGACCCTCGAGGAGGCTCTCGCGGCCGGGACGAACCTCGCCTTCTTCAGCGGCAACGAGATCTACTGGCGCGTCCGGCTCGAGGACGGCCCGACCGGCCCGGCGCGGACGGTCGTCTGCTACCGGGACCCGCGCATCGACCCCATGGTGGGGGTTGACAGCTCGCGGGTCACGAACCAGTGGCGAGAGGAGCCGAACGCGCGGCCCGAGAGCCTGCTGATGGGCCAGATGTACGGGCACGTGGTCGAGGCATCCGCGGACTTCGTCTGCTCGGCGCCGAGCCATTGGATCTACGTGGGCACCGGCATGCGGGCCGGTGACGCGATCCCGAAGCTCGTCGGGCAGGAGTACGACCGGTACTTCCCTGAGTCACACCTGCACCCTGCGGGAACCGAGATCCTCGCAGTCTCGCCCGTCCAGCCGCATTTCGAGTCGGTGCCGTCGGCCAGCGAGCCATGGCCGGCGGTCGCCAACGCCACCATCTACACGGCGCCATCGGGCGCGACCGTGTTCTCGGCCGGCACGATGCAGTGGAGCTGGGGACTCGACGGCTGGAACAACCCGGGCTGGCGAGGCGAGCCCACGCCGGTCGACCCGCGGGCGCAGCGGATCACCGCCAACGTCCTCGACCGGCTCGGCAGCTGAGCGAGCCGCGGGACGCTCAACCCATCCAGGAGCCGATGCCGGTCCAGTGGCGCTCCACGTACCGCCCGCGCATCCCGTATGACTGCGCCTGCACCAGCGCCTCTCGCATGAGGTTCTCGCCGCCGGCCGCATGCAGGCGCTTGCCGATCGCGGTGAGTTCGTTGTCCGCGTCCAGCGGGCTCTTGCCCTGCTCATAGAGCCGGTCGAGGAGAGCATCCAGCTCGAAGATGCGCCGGCCGCTCCACGCGACCAGCTCGGCGGGCGACAGGTCGGCGGGCGGCTGGGGAGCCGGGGGCGCGGCAGCCACGGGCGTGGCGACCGGGGGCTCGGGCGCGGATGACTCCGCGGGGGCGGGGACGGGCGCGGGCTCGGGCACCGGCACCGGTGCAACCACGGGTACGGACGGTGCGGCAGGGCCGGGCGGCGGTGCGGTGAGCCCGCCGACGAGGGCGAAATCGTAGCCGCAGGCAGCACAGTATCGGTCGGGGGTTGCCCTCCGGATGCCACAACGCGGGCAGAACCCGGCCACCGATGAGGCCGCCGGCGGTGCAACCGCGAACGGGGGTGTGAACGGCGGGGGCCGGCCGGGGCCGGGTAGGGCGCCGAGGCAGGAGCCCCATACGCGCCGGGCATGCCCGCCTGTGCCCAGGGACCGGGGGCGCCACGGCCGAGGTACGCCTCGCGGAACTCGGCGCGCTTCTGGATCTCGCGCACGATGCGTATGCCCTCGACCGCGGAGGACACGAGGAGGATGCTGCCGAGCGCCGCGAGCACGCCGGCTGCCAGCCACTGGTTGACGGCCGCCTCAAGCGTGGCGGCCCGGAGGCGCAGGGCGGCCATCCCCATCCCTAGCAGAAGGTATCCGACCAGGAAGGCGAGCCACCACGAGAGGACGGCGACGCGACCCGGCTGGAGCCACGGGACCGCGAGTCGATCGAGCAGGTCGCGAACGATCCGGTACGGCATGACGAGGTTGGCGAACGGTACGAACCACCACCCGATGGACGCCGCCGGCGACGTCTCCGGCGTGCCCGCGCCGAGCGGCGGGGCATTGTCGACCGCCCGGCTGAGCCAGGCCAGGAACGCAAAGGCGGTTGGCAGGACGAGCAGAGCCCCCAGCCCGTACGCGGCATCGAGAACGTCGCCTGCCTGTGAGACCTCCCGGCCACTCACCGAGCCGCCCCGGAAGTCGTTCAGCTGGACCACGAGAATCCCCGCGACGACCGCGGTGGCCGCCGCGACGATCGCCGAGACCACCAGGAGGAAGATCGTGAACTGCGCGCGCGTACCCGCTGCCCGGTAGCCCGGCGACCGCCACGACCCCTCGGGCCGGGGCACCCCGGGCGGGCTCCAGCCGGGTGGCACCTGGAAACCTGTGGGCGAACCTGTCGGCTGCATCCCTCGCCTCCCTCGTCCGCCGCGCAGGAGCCCGGCGCACGGTCAGCGTACCAGCGCACGGGGCCGATTCAAAGGATCTCCCCGTCCGTGACGCCGCACGACCGAACGCGGCCACGACGGGTCTTGGTCATTGACACTCGAGGTCCCGGACTGCTACCATCCCGCCGTTAGCACTCGTCTAGGGAGAGTGCTAACCACGACGAACCGCCGGGCTTGACACCATCGGCCCCGGTTCCGAATGAGAAACGGAGAACATCGACGTGGCACGTCGGCGCGATCGCCCCGCGGGCCCGCTCGACCAACGGGCGCAGGCCATCCTGCGGACGATCATCGAGGAATACGTGACCACCGCCCAGCCGGTGGGCAGCCAGGTGCTCGTCGAGCGCTACCAGCTCGGCGTGTCCTCGGCCACGGTGCGCAACATCATGGCGGATCTTGAGCGCGCCGGCTTCCTCTCGCACCCCCACACGAGCGCCGGGCGGGTCCCCACCGACGCCGGCTATCGGCTTCTCGTCGAGTCGATCACCGGCAGCGTCAGCCTCGCCCCGGTGGAGCAGCTCATGATCCGGCACCAGTTCGGCCAGGTCGAGTACGCGACCGAGCAGTGGTTCCGCCTGGCGGCCGCGACCCTCGCCTCGGTCACCCAGGAGGCCGGGCTTGCCACGCCTGCGAAGGCCACGGCCACGCGTCTCCGGCATCTCGATCTCGTGCCGGCCGGCGAGCGTACCGCCGGGCTCGTCCTGGTGCTGTCGGAGAGCACCGTCAAGCACTGCCTGCTGGGGCTCGAGCAGCCGTTCACCGCGGAGGAGATGGAGCGGGTCGCCACCCGGCTGAGCGCCCTGGTAGCCGGTGGCACAGCGGAGACGATCGAGACGGCGCTGGAGCACCTGACCGGCACCAGCCCGGAGGACCGCCTGGTCCGCTCGGCCGCCGAGCGTGCGCTCGCCGTCATGCGGGAGTTCGACTCGGCCGCGGTCGAGGACGTCTTCAGCGAGGGCCTGCTCAACGTGATGGCCGCACCGGAGTTCTCGCAGAGCGAGAAGCTCCGGCGGGTCTTCGTTCTTCTCCAGGACCGGGACTACCTCGGCCGGCTCGTTCATCGCGTGACGGTGTCGGGCGACGTCCAGGTCTTCATCGGCTCGGAGAACGAGGCGCTCGAGATGCAGGACGTCTCGCTCGTCCTTGCACCGTACGGCAGGCCCGGCCGCGCGGTCGGCGTCGTCGGCGTGCTCGGACCCACCCGCATGGCCTATCCGCACGCCATCAGCTCGGTCCGCTACGTGAGCGGCCTCATCAACGAAATGGTGGATCACCTGTACTCATGACCGAACGCCACGACGACCACCACGACAGCGGCCAGGGGCGCCGCAGGAGAACGCGCGCGGAGGAACGTATCGCGTCCCTCGACACCGACGCGGCCGTCGCCGCCGCTGCCCGGGCGCCGACGCGGCGAGGACCGCGGCAGCCGGGTGCCGACGCGGGGCCACGACCGGCGTCGAGGCCGACCTTGAGCGTCTTCGCGGCGAGCTCGAGGCCGCCCGCCAGGACGCCGCCGACATGCGCGCCGCCTGGCAGCGCAGCGCCGCGGATTTCGCAAACTACAAGCGCCGGACCGAGCGTGAGCGCGAGGAGATGCTCGGGCTGGCCAACGCGGTACTCCTCGTGAAGCTCCTCGACGTCGTGGATGACTACGACCGCGCGCTTGCCACGGTGCCGAAAGAGCTTTCCCACTTCGGATGGATCGACGGGCTCGGGCTCATCGAGGCCAAGCTCCGCGCCCTTCTCGACTCCGAGGGCGTGAGGCCCATCGAGGCGCTGGGCAAGCCCTTCGATCCGCGCGAGCACGAAGCGGTCATCCACGAAGAAACGACCAGCGCCCCCGACGGGACCGTCATCGGGGAACTGCAGAAGGGCTACCGGATCCGCGACCGCGTGCTGCGGCCATCTCTCGTGAACGTTGCGAACAACGCCGGCCACCCGGCCGGCCCCGGAGGAAACCACTGACCCATGGGCAAGATCATCGGTATCGACCTCGGTACCACGAATTCCGTCGTCGCGGTCATGGAGGGCGGTGAGCCGACCGTCATCCCGAGCGCCGAGGGCGGTCGAACCGTGCCGTCGGTGGTGGCCTTCACCAAGACCGGCGAGCGGCTGGTCGGCCAGCTGGCGAAGCGCCAGGCCATCACGAACCCGGCGAACACGGTCTACTCGATCAAGCGCTTCATGGGCCGCCGATGGGACGACCCCGAGGTGCAGCGCTCGATCGGCCTCGCACCTTTCAAGGTTGAGCGCGACCCTGCGTCTGACGGGATCCGTGTCCTGCTTGCCGACGGCAAGTCCTACACGCCGCCCGAGATCAGCGCGATGGTTCTGCAGAAGATGAAGGCGGACGCCGAGGCGTACCTCGGTGAGAAGGTCACCGAAGCCGTGATCACCGTCCCGGCCTACTTCGACGACACGCAGCGCCAGGCCACCAAGGACGCCGGCCGTATCGCCGGCCTCGACGTGAAGCGGATCATCAACGAACCCACCGCCTCCTCACTCGCATACGGCCTTGACAAGAAGAAGGACGAGAAGATCGCCGTCTACGACCTGGGTGGCGGCACGTTCGACATCTCGATCCTCGAGCTGGGCGACGGCGTCTTCGAGGTGAAGTCGACGAACGGCGACACCCACCTCGGTGGCGACGACTTCGACCAGCGCGTGATGGACTGGCTCCTGGCCGAGTTCAAGAAGGACCAGGGGATCGACCTGCGGAACGACCCGCAGGCCATGCAGCGCCTCAAGGAGGCCGCCGAGAAGGCGAAGGTCGAGCTGTCGTCCACGCTCCAGACGGAAATCAACCTGCCCTACGTCACGGCCGACGCCACCGGTCCCAAGCACCTCGTGACGAGCCTGACCCGGGCGAAGCTCGAGGACCTTGTCGCCGACCTCGTCGAAAAGACCAAGGGCCCCGTGCGCCAGGCGCTCAAGGACTCCGGCCTCCGGCCCGAGGAGATCGACGAGGTCATCCTTGTCGGGGGCCAGACGCGCATGCCCGCGGTCGTCGAGGCGGTCAAGCAGACGTTCGGCGGCAAAGAGCCGCACAAGGGCGTCAACCCGGACGAGGTCGTGGCCGTGGGCGCCGCGATCCAGGCCGGTGTTCTCGCCGGCGACGTGAAGGATGTCCTCCTCCTCGACGTCACCCCGCTGTCGCTCGGCATCGAAACGCTCGGCGGTGTCATGACCCGGCTCATCGACCGGAACACCACCATCCCCACGTCGAAGAGCCAGGTCTTCTCGACCGCCAGCGACAGCCAGCCGCAGGTTGAGATCCACGTCCTCCAGGGCGAGCGCGAGATGGCCTCGTTCAACAAGACGCTCGGCCGCTTCATCCTGGACGGGATCCCGCCGGCGCCGCGCGGCGTGCCGCAGATCGAGGTGACCTTCGACATCGACGCCAACGGCATCCTCGACGTGAAGGCGCGCGACCGCGCCACGGGCCGCGAGCAGCAGGTGCGGATCACCGCCTCCTCGATGCTCTCGAAGGACGACGTGGACCGCATGGTCCGCGAGGCCACCGAGCATGCCGAGGAGGACCGCCTCCACCGCGAGGAAGTCGAGACCCGCAACCAGGCCGACACGCTCGCCTACCAGGCCGAGCGGGTCCTGCGCGATCTCGGCGACAAGGTGTCGCCCGACGACCGGGTGGCCGTCGAGAGCGGGGTCGAGGCAGTCCGGGAGGCCCTCAAGGGCAACGACCTGGAGGCCATCCGGGTGCGTGCGAGCGATCTTGCCGAGCGCCTCCAGAAGGTCGGCGCCGCTGCATACCAGCAGGCCGGTCCCGCGGACGCGGGCGGCGGCGACGGCGGCCCCGGCGAAGGTGGCCCCGGCGAAGGTGGCCCCGGCGAGCCCGGCGAAGGTGCCGAGGGCAGGGGTGCCGAGGGCGGCCCTGAGGGCGCCGACGAGGCTGTCGAGGGCGAGTACAAGGAGGTCTGATACCGGCCCGGTTCACGTCGCAATCGCCTGTCACGAGCCCGTGGGATCCTCCTCCCCCGCGGGCTCGTGCTTTCCCGCCACGGGAATGGAGCGCGCCGTCGCGATCGCCCGCGCCTGCGTTGACAGGCCGGGCTGAAGCTCGTATGGTCACGCGCTCCTCCGGGCAGGGGCGCCGCATGGGGCCATTCGCGTGCACGCCACGCCGAGCGATGAAACGGAGACGGGCCATGGAGGAGTCCAGACGTGCCGACGATGCGCCGGAGGCGACGCCGGTCCTGGTGGACAGCGACTGGGCGCTCGCCCACCTGCACGACCCGGCCGTCCGGTTCGTCGAGGTGGATGAGCGGGCGAGTCGCGGACAGTACAAACATAGCCACCTCCCGGGCGCGGTCAACTGGCGCTGGGAGGTCGATCTCCAGGACCCCGTCCGGCGTGACGTCCCCGGTCCGGAGGCGCTCTCGGCGCTCCTGGCCCGGAGCGGCATCGGGCCGCTCACGCACGTCGTCCTGTACGGGGATCCGGACAACTGGTTTGCCGCGTACGCGTACTGGCTGCTCAGGCTCTACGGCTGGCTTCGCCTGAGCCTCCTTGACGGAGGTCGCAGGCACTGGATCGGGAGCGGCCTCCCCGTGACCAGGGAAACGCCGGTCGTGGACCCCGCGGTGGTGCACCGGCTCACGTCGAGCGACTCCATCCGCGCGTTCCACGCCGAGGTCCAGGCCCTCGCCGGACATGCCGCCAACGGCGCCGTGCTCGTCGATGCCCGGTCGCCGGCCGAATATGCCGGGGAGGTCATCGCGCCGCCAGGTATGGCCGAGACGGCGCAGCGCCCCGGCCACATCCCCGGTGCCGTCTCGATCCCCTGGGACGCCGCCGTCCGCCCGGACGGGACGTTCCGGAGCCCGGCCGAGCTGACCGCCCTGTACGAGGGCGAGGGCATCACGCCGGACCGGGACGTCATCACGTACTGCCGGATCGGCGAGCGCTCCAGCCACTCGTGGTTCGTGCTTCACGAACTGCTCGGCTACCCGCGCGTCCGCAACTACGACGGCTCCTGGACGGAGTGGGGCTCGACGGTGCGAGCGCCGATCGAGCTGGGTCAGGCAGGCGGGCGTCTCAGCACGTAGCCCACGCCGCGCACCGTCTGCAGGGTCGCAGGCCGTGCGGGATCGGGCTCGATCTCGCGGCGCAGCCAGTGCACGTGGACGTCGACCGTGCGGGTTTCGCCCGGGTAGTCGGTGCCCCACACGCGCTCCAGGAGCTGCTCCCGCCTGAACACCTGGCCGGGATGCTCGAGGAGAAACGCCAGGAGCTCGAACGCCTTCGGTTTCACCGCGACAGGCTGCCCATCACGCATGAGGCGATGGCCCGAAAGATCGACCTGGACGCGGCCGACGCTGACCGGTCCGGGCGCGGGCTGCTCACTGGCCGGCCGCTCGGAGCGGCGCAGCAGGGCGGTCACCCGCGCGCGCAGTTCCCGGAGGCTGAACGGTTTCGTGACGTAGTCGTCGGCCCCCAGCTCCAGGAGAACCACCTTGTCCAGTTCCGCGTCCTTTGCCGACAGCACGAGAATAGGAACCGCGGACTCGCGCCGGATGATCCGGCACACCTCGGTCCCCGATAGCTCCGGGAGCATGAGATCAAGGAGGACCAGGTCGGGGTGTCCGGCACGGAACTGTGCGAGCGCCTCGATCCCGTCGGCAGCGCGCAGCACGCGGAAGCCCTCCCGCTGGAGATCACGCCCGACCGTCTCGAGGACGGTCGGCTCGTCGTCGACAATCAGGATGGTTCGGGCCATGCGATGCCAATTCTACCGGGGTGGGCCCCGTCGACCTGGGGAGAACGCCCTGACCGTGCAGCGGAAGGGTGCGCCGTGGCGGCAGGGCGGATAGCATCGCTGCAGCGAGGGCAACGACTCCTCGCCCGGGCCGGAGGCAACGTGTCTCTCGACATCATCCTGCTCCTACTGGCCGTTGCGGCCGCGCTGGCGGCGATCATCGCGGTGGTCGTCGCGTGGCGTCGTGGCGCTCGACTCGCGGCGCTGGCCCGCCGGCTGAACGTTCCTCCCTCGGGGGATCTCGAGCTCGTCGTGAGCGAGGTCCTCGAAAACGGGCGCTCGGCTGATGGGCTTGCCCGGTCCACCGCGGATGCCCTCCGCCGCCTGGCCAACCTGGTCTCGTCGGCAATGCTGCAGATCGACGGTCGACGTGTCATCACCTTCGCCAATGTCGGCGCCCACACGCTGCTCGGCCGGCGGAATGGATCGCTCGTCGGCAGGACGGTCATGGAGGCGTTTGCCGACCACAACCTCGAGGCGATCATCCTCGCCGCGATGTCAGGCGGATCGGCGGAGGCCGAGCTGACGCTGCGCGAGCCGGGACTCCCAACCGTGGCCCTGCACGCCGTCCGCTCTCCCGATGGGGGCGCGTGGGTGGTCCTGGACGACTTGTCCGAGCTTCGCCGGCTTCGGCGCATCCGCGAGGAGTTTCTCGATAACCTGTCCCACGAGTTGCGGACGCCGGTCACGAACATACGGCTCCTTGCCGAGACGATCGCTCGCGATCTTGGCGAGATCGACGTTCCTCCGACGGTCCGCGAGGATGTCGAACGAATCGATGTGGAGACCGGCCACCTCGCCCAGATGATCGCCGAGGTCCTCGACCTCGCTCGCATGGAGGAGGGCTCCACGCGCCTCGCCATCGACGAGGTCGACATGGCCGGAGTGGTCGGACGGGCAAACGAGAGACTCGCCGTGTTCGCCGCACACCGCCGGGTGCGGATCGAGACGTCGCTGTCCGAGTCGCTCCCGCTGGTACGGGGCGACGAGGAGCGGTTGACCCAGCTCCTGGTGAACCTCCTGCACAACGCCGTCAAGTTCTCGCCGGCCGGCGGCTCCGTGGAGGTGCGGGTTGTCGAAGGCGGAGGGAGTGTCGAGGTGTCGGTCGAGGATCACGGGATCGGCATTGCGCGCGACGAACAGGAGCGGGTCTTCGACCGCTTCTACAAGGTCGACCGGGCCCGCGCGCGAAACGTCGGCGGAACGGGGCTGGGGCTCACCATCGCGCGGCAGATCGTCGAGAGTCACGGTGGGCGCATCTGGGTCGAGAGCGAGCCCGACCAGGGGGCCACCTTCCGGTTTGCCATCCCCGTAGCGGGTCCTTCCGGCTCGTTGGCGTCGCACGGCTCGGAGGGACTGGCCGGGACGCCGAACTCGACATAGGAAGCCACCTCGTCCTCCGTCAACGGATCATTCACCGCCCGGCAACACTCCGTTAACGCGTCCCAGCCACGATGACGACGTCAGCCGGCGTCGGCCGGCCCGGCGGCGGACACGATCCCGAAGGGCAAACCCTGGTTGCCGCCGGTCGTGCCCGAACCGCTTGGGAGGAATCACCCGTGTCTGACAGTCCTGTCCGTGTCCTGTTCGTCTGCACGGGCAACGCTGCCCGCAGCCAGATCGCCGAAGCGATGCTGAAGCAACTCGGCGGCTCCAACTTCGAGACCCACTCAGCCGGCACCGAGCCACGGGGCGTGAACCCCTGGACGGTGCAGGTGCTCGGAGAGATCGGGATCGACTGGACGGGCGCGCGTTCCAAGTCGGTCGACGAGTTCGTCGACCAGCCGTTCGACTACGTGATCACCGTGTGCGACCGGGCACGCCAGAGCTGTCCCGTCTTCCCCGGCGATTACAACCGGTTGCACTGGGGACTGGACGACCCAGCCGAGGTCGAGGGGACGGACGAGCAGAAGCTCGCCGCGTTTCGCAGGACCCAGATCGAGCTGAGCCTTCGACTGCGACCCTTCATCGAGCTTGCTCGCGGCCCCCGACGCACTCCGTCTCCGGTGGCGCAGTGATCATCCAGTAGTCGGCTTTGGCGACCTCGTGGACGAGTCGGCTTCGCCCAGCTCGCTGAGCGGGCGACCGTCCGTCCTCGACAACAGGCTCAGGACGAACCACGAGCAGCATTGTCGACAAGACGCCCGAACCAACAGGTTCAGCGTGTGGCCGACGCTGTGACCGAGGGCGGAACAGGGCCAGAAGGCCTTGACAAGGGATGTCTTATGGCCTCTGCGGTTCGCATGGCACTACCCCGAAACGCTGCGGCCTGTGCGGACCAGCCCGTAGCCACGCACCAGGAGCAGGGAGATGTCTCAGAGGCTCGGCAGGCTCGTTGCCGGTCCGCGGCGGCGCTGCACTCGATGGTGAACGTGTCTCCGTAGTAGCTGTGGTACTGGAGCAGGGCCCGGACGATGAGGGCGTTGATCGGCATCCACACGGGGCCCCGCCAGTTGGAGTTGCCGCCGAACATGCCCGGAATCGGACTCTGCCGGCACGTAGGCCACCCGGTACTCCTGTCCTCCGGCTTCGATCACGTACGGATGCTCCTGATGGTATCGCGACAGCGAGCGGATCCCGTACGGCCCCAGGAACTCCGTTCTCATCGAGCATCGTGCGCAGCACGCGGCGGAGCTTCGTCTCGTCAAGGATCGAGGCCAGCCGCCGCCCTGCCTGCCCGCGCGCCAGCGGATCGTGGATGAAGCTCCCGTAGTTCAGGGCGCGCCTCCAGGAACCGGCGCATCCGCGCGCCAAGCTCGGGGTGCCGGTCCACGAAGTCGCCCTCGAACACGGTCACCGCGCACAGTGGGAGCAGGCCCACGATGGAGCGGACCTTCAGCCGCTCCGCACCGCCGTCGGGCATGCGCAGGACGTCGTAGAAGAAGCCATCATTCTCGTCCCACATTCCCGTGTCGCCGCCCGCCCGCATCATCGACGTAGCGATCCAGAGGAAATGCTCGCACGAACTTCTCGGCCATCTCCGCGTAGGCCGGGCGTCGTGCGGGCCAGCTCCACCGCGATCTCGAGCATGTTCTGGCAGTACAGCGCCATCCAGGCCGTCCCGTCCGCCTGCTCCAGGTAGCCGCCAGTGGGGAGCGGCGCGCTGCGATCGAAGACCCCGATGTTGTCCAGGCCCAGGAACCCGCCCTCGAACAGGTTGCTGCCCGGTGCGGTCCTTGCGGTTCACCCACCAGGTGAAGTTCAGCAGCAGCTTCTGGAAGGAGCGCTCCAGCCAGTCGAGTGTCCTCATGGCCGCGAGCGGTCAGCGAGGCGGTGGGTGAAGATCGTGGACCACGCGTGAACCGGCGGGTTGACGTCGCCGAAGTTCCACTCGTAGGCGGGGAGCTGGCCGTTCGGATGGAGATACGGCGAGCGCAGCATGAGATCGAGCTGCCCTTTGCCGAAGTCCTCGTCGACCAGGGTCAGCGCCAGGACGTGGAACGCGAGGTCCCACGCTGCGTACCAGGGATACTCCCACTTGTCGGGCATCGAGATGACGTCGGCGTTGTACATGTGATGCCAGTGCTCGTTCCGCGGCGCACTCCCGCGCTGCGGCTGGAAGGGGTCGGCGCCGTGCTCCGCGAGCCATCGCTCGATGTCGTAGTGATAGAACTGCTTGGACCACAGCATCCCCGCCAGCGCCTGCCGCATGACGGACGCCGCGTCGGCGGTCACGGCGACGGGGTGATCCGCGGCATAGAAGTCGTCCGCCTCCGCTGCGCCGCAGATCTAGGAGCGCGTCGAAGCCGTCGCCGGTCGCGGGTGCCGTCGCTTGCCCAGGACGGGCGTCCGGAGCCGGCTCGGTGGCCCGGAGCCGCAGCCGGATCGTCTTCGATCCTCCGGCCATCGACCACGACCGGTAGTGCGCGGCCGCCTTCGTCCCGGTTCGCATCGGGCTGACGGCATCGAGGCGCCCGTGGACGAGGTACTCGTGGAACGCGTCCTTGACGTACGGGCTGCGGTTGGGGATCCCCAGCAGCCGGGTGAGGTTGGTCTCGTTCTCCGTGAACAGCACCTCGTCCGGGCCATCACAGGCGAGCGCCGCAGGATCCAAGCTCCGGATGTGAGGCCTCGATCACGGCGGCTCCGCCGTCGCCAAGTCGCAGCACCGGCCGCGGGCCACTCATCGCCCCACGACCAGGTGTCGCGGTACCACAGCGTGGGCAGGAGGTGGAGCGTGCGCTGCTTCCGGCCCTCGGTTGCAGGCAGTGATGCGAATGAGCAGGTCCGTCGGAGAGGACTTGGCGTACTCCACGAACACGTCAAAGTAGCGGTCGTCGTCGAAGGCGCCGGTGTCGAGCAGCTCGTACTCGAGCTCGGCCCGCGAGCGCCACCGGTTGGTCGCGACGAGGTCGTCGTACGGGTACGCCGCCTGCGGGTACTTGTACAGGTAGCGCATGTACGAGTGGGTGGGCGTGGAGTCGAGGTAGAAGTAGTACTCCTTGACATCCTCGCCGTGGTTCCCTTCGCGGTTCGTCAGGCCGAACAGGCGCTCCTTGAGGATCGGGTCACGGCCGTTCCACAGTCGTCAACGCGAAACACAGGCGCTGCTCCTCGTCGGAGATGCCCGCCAGGCCGTCCTCTCCCCAGCGATATGCCCGAGAGCGGGCCTGATCGTGGGAGAAGTAGCCCCAGGCGTCGCCGTCCTCGCTGTAGTCCTCGCGCACCGTGCCCCACTGGCGCTCGGAGAGATACGGGCCCCAGGCCCGCCAGGGCACGCCGCCATCGCGAGTCTCCGCCAGGCGCTGCTGCTCCGCGGTGCCGGACGTGGATCTGATCATCGTCGGGGCCCCTCCAGGTCCGGCATCGCCGGCGTCACGGTGAGAACTGGTTTGCGGCCGACGGGTCGGCCGGATGCTGAGCTTCCAGGGCGGATCAGGGTCCACTCGAGGTCCCGATGCGCGATCTGGTCCACATCCGCGTCGGGGACGTCGTCGAGCCTCGCCGGTCGACCGAGCGCCCGGGAACGGTCGGTCAGCCCGACGCGGGCGCTGACCCGGCAGAAAGGGGTCCATCGACGAGATCTCGGGTCCCTGCTGCTTCGCGCCTCACTGGAGACGCCGACACGCACGATACTCGATGATCGTTAACAACCTGTTATCAGATGATGAACAGCCCACCGAGCCGCTCGACGTCATGATCCGCGCAGGTTTCGCATCCGCCGAGCTCGCGCCGCAGGGTCCCGTCTTCCGGGGACGTTGTGGGGACTGTGTCGCCGCGGAGCGTGTGCGGATGCGCGGTGGCGGCGTGGACCAGTACCCTCACCTTCATGGAATGCGCCAGGGAGTCGCGGCATCGCCGAGCCGGCACCCGTGGTGGCCGGCCAGCTCTGGGCCGCGTCGGCGTGCGAGGAGGTTCGGAATGACGCCGCCGCCCCCGGCGAGCATCCACGCCGTTGTCCGGGAGATCGCCCCTGACGTCTACTGCCTGGGGCCGAAAGGGCGCACGCAGACGAACGTCTATTTCGTGGGTTCCGGATCGTCGTGGGCCCTGATCGACGCCGGCTGGGCGAAGGACGGTCCGGCGATCAAGCAGGCCGCGCAGGACGTGTTCGGCGTGGACACCCGGCCGGCGGCGATCCTGCTGACCCACGTCCACCCCGATCACGACGGCTCGGCCCTCGAGCTGGCGCGGATCTGGGACTGCCCGGTCTACGTCCACCCCGACGAGCTGCCGCAGGCCAACGGCGACTTTGCCGCCATCACTGCAGGTGCCGGCCCCCTCGACACATGGCTCGTCCTTCCGCTGATGCGCCTCGTGGGCCGGCGGCGGCGCGAGGCGATGACTCGCGCGATCCAGCCTTCGAGGGCGTGGCCCGGGCACTCGATCCGATCGCCGCCGTGCCGGGGCTTCGCGGCTGGGAGTGCATTCCAACCCCCGGTCACACGCCCGGACACGTGTCCTTCTTCCGACCAGTGACCGGGTCCTCATCACGGCGACGCCGTGGTGACGATGAGGATCAACTCCGTTTCGGGGCTCGTGCTGGGGCGACAGGGCATCTCCGGGCCGCCGTGGTACACGAGCTGGAGCTGGCGCACTGCCAAGGCGTCGGTGGCCACGCTCGCCCGCCTCGAGCCGCTCGTCCTGGCGGGCGGCCACGGCACGCCCTTGACCGGCGCCCAAACGGCGGCTGCCCTGCGCGCCTTCGCCGAGGGACTTCGCCGGCCGCGCCTCGATCTGAAAGACTGCGCACCCAGCTTCGAGTACGGCCCGAAGACGCCGCCCAGCGACCTCGGCTTCGGCCTGCCAGCCGGTGAAGGGAGAGGAACAGCCTGCGCGAAGTCCCGCCTCGCCGGGTTCGGACAACGGCGATAATCACTGCGATGACAAATCCCCCTTGGCCCCCTCGGGTTCGTGGCGTCTTCTTCGAGGACCCCACGGCCGGTCGAGTCGCGGGCTACCGGCTGGGCTGAGCGGGCGACTGGCGACGAACTGTGGCTGAAGGGGTAACGATCGCCCTGATCGCCGTCTTCGCGCTGGCGGTCGCCTTCGACTACGTCAACGGCTTCCATGACACGGCGAACGCCATCGCCACGTCCGTGTCGACGCAGGCCCTGGCGCCAGGGCGGGGGATCGCGTTGGCGGCGATCGCCAACTTCGTCGGAGCTCTGACGGGAACGGCCGTGGCCGCGACCATCGGCGAGGGCATCGTCACGCTGCCCGAGGGCAACGCGGGTCAGATCGTGGTCGCCGCCGGGCTCATCGGAGCCATCACCTGGGACCTCATCACGTGGCGACGCGGGATACCGAGTTCGAGCAGCCACGCGCTCATCGGCGGCCTGCTCGGCGCAACGCTCATCGGCGTGGGGACCGGGGCCATCAACACGAGTGCGATCGTCGACAGGGTCATCGTGCCGCTCGTCGGTTCGCCCATCATCGGCTTTGCCGGAGCCTTCGCCCTGATGGTCCTCATCTTCAGGGTCTTCCGACGGGCGGATCCGCGCAACATCAACGACCGATTTCGGCGCCTGCAGGTGGTATCGGCCACGTACATGGCGTTTGCCCACGGCTCGAACGACGCCCAGAAGACGATGGGCGTGATGACCCTGGCGCTGGTGACCGCCGGCCTGTTGGAAACCTTCGAGGTCCCGGTTTGGGTCATCCTCCTCGCAGCGACGGCGATGGCTGTCGGAACCGCCGCGGGCGGCTGGCGGATCATCAGGACCCTGGGCACGAGGGTGGTCAAGCTGGACCCGGTCCACGGCTTCGCCGCCGAGACGGCCGCAGCGACGACCACCCTGGGCGCAAGCCTCCTCGGAATGCCCGTCTCGACGACGCAGGTGATCTCGTCGGCGATCATGGGCGTGGGGGCAAGCAAGCGGCTCTCTGCCGTCCGCTGGGTGGTCGCCGGGAACATGGTGTGGGCGTGGATCCTCACCATCCCGGTGAGCGCTCTCGTCGCTGCGCTCGCGTGGGTGATCCTTTCCCGGCTCCTGGCCTCCTAGCTGTCCGGGTCGCCCCGCGGAGAGGGGGCGAAGGTCACAGCGTCCCTGGTATCAGCACGCCGCTCTGGAGCCGATGCCCGCGAGGTGGGTCGCCGCCGCCGCGCCACCCGGGTGGCCACCGAGAAGACCTCGAACGGACCGCCGAGGTCGTGCACCCCGACTTGGTCGAACACCAGGGTGTCGACGCGGCGGGTCACGGGAGTACCGATCGGATCCGGTCGGTGCTCTTCGGGATGGCGGCCTCTACGAGCCGCCATGCACCGTCACGCCAGACCTCGTACTCGCGGAAGGCGCATGGGACGCCGTGCGCGATCAGCGGGTCGGGGCGATCCATGAGCTGGAAGTGGAGGTGAGGCGCCGTCGAGTTGCCGGTGTGGCCGACTCGTCCGAGCACGTCGCCGACCCGGACCGTCTGGCCAGCCTCGACCGCCACAGAGCCCGTCGCCAGGTGGGCGAACCCGGCACATACGTCACCGCAGTGGAGGATGACGTGGTTGCCGAGGACGCGACGCAGATGCTGCTCGGTCGGGCGGAAGGTCAGGCCGGCCTTCAGGACGAGCGCGATCTCCCGGACGGGGTGGATCCGGCCTCGCTCCGGGATGCCGTCCACGGCCACCACCACCACTCCGTCGAGGGGGACGTGAACCGGCTCGCCCCAGCCGTAGCACTCGCGCGTGGGCACCCCAAGGAGCAGCGTCCGCAGGCCGCCCGCGGGATGGTACCGCGCGCCCTTCCGCGGATCGAAGCGGACGAAATCGAACGCGTAGCGCTGGCCCAGCATGTCCGTGCCGTGGCTCGGGACCCGGCTGCCGGGCGTGTGGACAGCCATCCACTCGCCCCGCAGCGGGAAGTCGACGATGCGGGCGCCCTCCAGCTCCGACTCCGCCTCGTGTGTTCCCATGCCGTCATTATCCGGTCCCCGGCGACCTGCCGCAGTCGACGGGCAGGGGGGTGGCCGGGGCCTTGCCGCCCACCGTGGAGTCTGGCTGTGCCCAGTTCAACGGTCGGCCTTCAGCAGGTCGGGCGGCAGGAGCCAGCGGAGCATGCCGCCTCCCGGGGTCAGCGGTCGGGAGATGTCGATTCGGACCAGGGCCCCGTTCGGCAGATGGAACCAGGGACTGCCCACGAGCAGCGCGGTCAGCCGGCTGAATGCCGGGTCGTGACCCACCAGGACCGCCCGTCGCGGATCGCCCGACATGTCGAGTATCGCTTCGAGATGCCCCAGGTCGAGCTCCTCCGCCAGGCGATAGTCCTCGAGGGCGTGCAGCTTCAGCCGTGCGACGAGGGGTTCCGCCGTCTGCATCGCCCGGATCCTCGGGCTGCACACCATCACATCGGGCCGGAAGTGGAGCTGCTCGAGGTGGCGGGCAAGTCGGTCCGCCTGTTTCCGCCCGCGCCGGGAGAGCGGGCGCTCTTCGTCGGGCCCGTTCCACATGCGCGAGTCCCCGGCGTGAGCGCTGCGGACCAGGTGCAGCTCGACCGTGCGTGGTCGGCGACCCTCGTCCGGGGGCTCGGGCAGAGGTGGCTCGCGGTGTCGGGTGCGGGCCATCCCGGGTCAGCCCGGCGAGGTCGTCAGGATCCGGGGCGCGGCTTCGGCGGTATCGTCGAAGCCGACGTCATGGAGCGAGCGTCCCTCGACCGACCGCAGGCCGGGGACACCGGTGCCTGTCGAATGGTCTTCACGGGTTGAGCTCCTCGACCTCGCCGGTCGCCAGGAAGACGATGTCCTCCGCGATGTTCGTGACCCGGTCGCCGATCCGTTCGACGTAGTGCGCGGCGAAGAGGAGCCGGGTACCCCGGTCGACATTGGCGGGATCCTCGCGCATCAGCTCGAGCACCCGGTCGAACGTTCGGTGGTAGAGCGCATCGATCTCGTCGTCGCCGGACGGCCACCGCCCGGGCCTCCGCAACGTCGATGTCGACCACGGCACGCGAGAATCCCGTGGACCTGCTCGGCAGCGCGATGCCCCATCTTGGGCAGGTGAACGTACTGTGCCAGTGGCGGTTGCGGGGCCAGCTTGCGGGCCTGCTTGGCCACGGACCCGGCATGGTCGCCCATCCGCTCCAGCTCGTAGGCCACGTGGTCGAGCGCGAGCAGGAAGCGGAGATCGCCCGCCACCGGCTGCTGCGTGGCGATCGTCGTTGCGATCTTGGCGATCAGTTCGCGCTGCATCTCGTTGATTTCGTGCGTCCTGGAGGATCACCGCGGTGGCCGCGTCCGCGTCGTGCGTCTCGAGGGCGCGGATCGCGTTGCGGATCGCATCCTCCACCAGGCTGCCCATTCGGAGCACGATGTCCTTGATCTCCCGGAGCTCGCGGTCATACACCTCGCGCGTCGGGTGGCGCGGAAGCTCATGCGCGATCGGGACGGGGCGTGCCGGCTCGGCCGGTGTCCGGTCGGTCTCGCGGTCCGCGCCTGGCCCCGACGGCGCCTCCGGCGGGCCCTCCTCGGCGGGCCTGCCTGCCGGCGGCGTGTCCGGCAGCTCGCGCTGCTGCGTCATGATCGTTTGCCTCCTGCCGGCTATCCGAAGCGGCCCGAGATGTAGTCCTCGGTCAGTTGCTGCGTCGGGCTCGTGAAGATCTGGCTCGTCGCCCCGACCTCCACAAGATACCCGGCGCGACCTTCGTCCATGGTGAAGAATGCAGTCCAGTCGCTGATCCGACCGGCCTGCTGCATGTTGTGGGTCACGATGACGATCGTGTAGTCCTCGCGCAGCTCGCTGAGCAGCTCCTCGATGCGGAGCGTCGCGATCGGGTCGAGCGCCGAGCCGGCTCGTCCATCAGCAGCACCTCGGGTTCCACGGCCAGCGCCCGCGCGATGCAGAGTCGCTGCTGCTGGCCGCCCGAGAGAGCGGTGGAGGTCTGCTTGAGCTTGTCCTTGACCTCGTCCCACAGGGCCGCCCGCCGCAGGCTGCGCTCGACAACCTCGTCCACGTCGACCCGGGATCGCAGCGCGCCAAGGCGCACGCCGGCCACCACGTTGTCACGAACGGACATCGTGGGGAACGGGTTGGGTCGCTGGAACACCATGCCCACGACGCGGCGCAAGGCGACCGGGTCCACGTCGGGGCCATAGACGTCCTCGCCGTCGAGCTTTATCGCGCCCTCGACGTGGGCCTGCGGGACCAGCTCGTGCATCCGGTTGAGGGTCCGGATGAAGGTGCTCTTGCCGCACCCTGACGGGCCGATGATGGCGGTCACCGCCTGGGGCACGATCTCGAGGCTCAGGTCCCGGACCGCACAGAATTCTCCGTAGTAGGCGCTCATGTGCTCGAGCGAGAGACGACCGGTGGCGTGCGACACCGCCGAGGCCGGCGGAATCACCCCGTTCACGGGCGAGAGCGAGTCGGTGGAAAGGTCCCGGCGAACGGCGCCTCGCTCGAATTCGAGCCGCTGTTCGTCTGTGTGTCGATTGCCATGCGGGCGCTCCCTGTAGGTCCGGCGGCATCGAGGCACGGACGGGGATACTCACCACGAGGAGGAAGAGCATGAGCAGGAAGCAGCGCCCCAGCCCGCTCGTTGAGTGCTGCGCTGCCACTATCGCGGCGGAACGTGAACTCCTCTTTGTCGGCGTGTTAACGGCGTGTTAACGGCGCGCGGTCGGGCCGGGCCGCGACCCTACACGCGCAGCCGGCCGAGGAGCCGACGCGAGCGTGCCAGGGCGCGCTGGTGCTCGGCCGCGGTCAGCGCGCGTTCGCCGTACCGTGCGAGCTCGTAGTCGGCCGCCAGCAGGTCGAGCGGAAGCCCGCCTGCGGCGGTCGGGCGAAGACGCAGCGCATGTGCGGCGGGCGTCTCCGACTCCAGCCGGGCCGCCTCCGGAACGTCGCTGAGGCCGCGGAGCAGCGCGAGGTAGGCGGCGACGGCGTCGCGCGGCTCGGGATGGCGTACGGTCCTTCGCCGCTGAAGCTTCGGCAGGCTGATGCGGAGGGCGTCACGCGGGACGACGATCGACCGCTGCTCGGAGGCCGGGCGGCGGAAGGCGGTCGTGCGAGGTCGCAGCCACTGCCAGACGACCAGGGCGATGGCGACGACGGCCACGACGGCGACGATGATCACCGCTGCCGTCAGGAACGCCACGAACACAGGCTGCGACGCGCTCGCGTCGCCCTGGGGGATGTTCACGGGCGGGGCAGGCGGGGGTGTCGGTGCAACGGGTGGTCGGGGCGTGAGGCCGAAGATGCCCAGGATCGCGCTGAGCACGGCGGTGACCAGTTGCGTGTAGATCGCCACGACGAACACGCCCGCCGTGGCAAGGATCCCCAGCGGCCCGAGCGCGCCGAGGATCGCGGCCTCGATCGGCACCCCGACCACGAACGCCAGCGGTGCGGCGATGGCCACCATGAGGAGGACGACCCCGGCGAGGACCGCCAGCCATGGCCGGTTTGCGCGCCAGTCGACGCCCGTGGCGACGCGGAGCGTCTCGAGGCGGGCGACGGCGATGGCAAGGAGGGCAGTCGAAACGAACGCGACCGTCGCCACGAACGCGGGCCCGACGAAGGCGGCCCGTGCCGCGGGCGTCGCAAAGCCGGCGAGGATCCACGGGATTGCCAGCAGCGGGAGGCCCAGCGCAAGGACGCGCGCGACCACGGCGTCGTCGTCTGCCGGGTTCACGTGCGCCGCTCCCCGCAGCACCGCTGCCGCGGCAAGCCATCCCGCCGGGGTTGGCCGCCAGAGCTGCACCCAGGTCGCCCCCGGCGAGCTCAGCCCGGGCGACGGGGGAGAGGAGCCAGCCGCAGATCCCCGCGGCGGCCGCGACCGCGATCACGGTGACGGCGGGATCGACGCCGCCCCACCGATGCCGGGAGACGGCGAGTCCGATCCCCGCGAAGATAGCCAGCTCCAGCGGACCCATCGCCACGTCGCCGTGGACCCACAGGACCTGGACGACGAGGTAGACGACCGCCAGCCACGTGCCCTCGACGATCGCGTCGAGAGCTGGCGGCAGCAGGCGCAGGAGCGACGATGCTCGCGAGCCGGTCCGTGCGGGCTCGTCCATGTCAGCCGGCCACCACCAGGGCATCGGCCGTCCGCCAGTCGGGGCGCAGGTCGGCCTCCGCCGAGTCGATCCCGGCGGCGCGGGCGCGCCGGACCCACAGTGCCGCGCCTGGCCCCAGCGCGAGGTGCCGCACGCGGTACCCGCTGCGCCCGAGAAGGCGCAGCGCCGGGAGGAACGGGGCCGGGTCCCGGACGCTCATGGTGACCAGCGTCGCACCGGGCGGGATGCGCCGGGCGAGCGATGCCAGGAGGTGCTCGAACGGCGCCGACGCGATCGGCGAGACACGTGCCAGCGTGTCGGCGATGCGGGCGAGCTGGGACGGTCCCGCGGACGGGGGAAGATACGCCACCGGGTTCCTGGTGGCGGTGTACGCAGCGGTGGCGAGCCCACATGCCGAGCCGTCCGCAAGCGCGCGCCGGGCGATCGACGCGGCCGTGACGCAGAGTTGCTCGGCGAGCTCCTCGTCCGCGGTGAGTTGCCAGTGCGGCCCCTCCACCGTCTGCATGTCGAGGGCGAGGAGGATCTCGCGCTCACGCGAGGGGTCGAACCGCTTGGTCACCGGCCGGCCCACGTGCGCGGTGGCCTTCCAGTGCACGTGCCGGAGCGGGTCACCCGCCTGGTACGGTCGCACTCCCGCATAGAGCGCCGGGTCGTGGAACAGGCTGTGCCGGGCGCGCCGCGACCCGATCGGCGCGCGGTCGGGGCCGGCGCTGTGCACCGGGACCGTGCGCGGGCGAACCACCCAGCTCTGCCGGTACGGCCGCTCTTCCGAGGCCGAGTCGCGGCCGAAGAGGTCCGCGACGCGCAGCCGGATGGCCTCGAACGAGTAGATCCCGCGGTGGTCGGCCACGATGTGGAAATGGCGCACGACGCGCTCGTACCAGGCGAGGGTCCACGTCCCGACGAGCGTGCCGCGGCCCGGCCGCTCGCTCTTCACCACCAGTCCCGCTCCGTTCGCTACGGTCCCCGCACCTCGCGTCGGTGCCCCCTCGCGAACGATGGCCTCCTCGCTCACGTAATCCTCGATCTGGAGCCAGGCCAGCGGCAGGATCTTGCGGTTCCACACGACGAGGTCGAGCGGGATCTGGTCGCCCCAGACCGCCCGCTCCGTGCCGAGCCGCCGCTCGTACAGCACATGCTTGAGGCCGCGCCGAGCCCACAGGCCGCGAACGGCCGCGGCGAGGATGACGAGGATGCCCACCAGGAGCAGGCCGGGAGTTCCCGTCACGGCTCCAAGTGCCAGGAGCGCACCCCCGAGGTACCCCCAGCCTTCCATACCTACCTCAGCCTGGCGGTCGGGCCCACGCCGCCGACCATCGAGCCACGCGGGTCAGGCCGATGGCCCGAGAGGAAGCGGCACGGCCGCGAGGACCTGCCCGACGATCCGGTCGACGGTCGCCCCGCGAAGCTGCTGATCCACGTCCAGGAGCAGCCGGTGGCCGAGCACGGCGGGGGCCACCGTCTTGACATCGTCGGGAAGGACGAACGCTCGGCCGGCGAGCAGCGCCCAGGCCTGGGCGGCCCGGTAGAGGGAGACGCTGGCCCGCGGGCTCGCGCCGAGCGCGACGTCGGGGTGCTCGCGCGTGGCGCGGGTGAGGGCCACCAGGTATCGCTCCACGTCCTCGCTCACGAGGACGCCGCGGGCCGCTCCGCGCAGCCCCTCGATCTCGCTGTCATCGGCGACCCGCGGGACGCGGTCGAGGGGCTCGGCCTCGTCGCGGTACCGGCGGGCGATGGCACGCTCGTCGGCCTCGTCAGGGTAGCCGAGGCGCACTCGCACGAGAAACCGGTCGAGCTGGGCCTCGGGGAGCGAGAACGTACCCTCGAGTTCGATCGGGTTCTCGGTCGCCAGGAGCAGGAACGGGGAGGGGAGCGGCCGGGTCGCGCCCTCGATCGATACCTGCCGCTCCTGCATCGCTTCCAGCAGGGCCGATTGGGTGCGCGGGGTGGCCCGGTTGATCTCATCGACCAGGAGGACGTTCGTGAAGATGGGCCCCGGGATGAAGCGGAGATCCCCGCCCTGCAGGATGCTCGTCCCGGTCACGTCGCTCGGCAGGAGATCGGGCGTGCCCTGGACCCGGGCGAAGTCGAGGCCGAGGGCGCGCGCGAAGGCGCGCGCGAGCAGCGTCTTGCCGACCCCCGGCACGTCCTCGATGAGCGCGTGTCCGTCGGCCAGTAGTGCGACCGCCAGCAGCCGCAGGGCGTCCTCGTCCCCGACGACGGCCAGGGAGACCGCCGATCGCATCTGTTCCCAGAACCGTCCTCCCGACGGCCGGTCACCGCCGACGGTCGCGGGTGTTGCCGTCATCAGCACCTCCAGTGCGTTGCCGCGTCACTGCCGGCGTTGCCGGCGCGACGCCCGCCCGCCCTCGGCACATTCTATTGCCGGGGAACCTTGCCAAACGGGCTTCCCGGTCGTGTAACGTAGCCGTCGATCGCTGGGTCCCGTCCCGGTCATGCAGGAGGTTGCGGCGCCGATGACGGTGCAGGGAGATCAGGGTCCCGACCCTGTCGCGGGATCGGGAGTGCTGGGTGGACCGGCCGCGATGCCCGCGGTCCCCGCTGTCGAGGCACGCGGGCTCGTCAAGACGTTCGGGCCGATCCGCGCCGTGGACGGCATCGACCTTGCGCTGCCGCCCGGGCGGATCTACGGCCTCCTCGGGCCGAACGGCTCGGGGAAGACGACGCTGATTCGGCTGCTCATCGGGCTCGCCCGGCCCACGGCCGGTGAGGCCTGGCTTCTCGGGGTCCGGATGCCGTCCCGGGCGATGCTCGAGCGGACCGGCTACATGACCCAGGCAGACGGCGTCTACCCCGAGCTCTCCGTCTGGGAGAACCTCCGGTTCTTCGCCGCCCTCTACGGCACGCGGGACCGGGCGAAGCTCACCGAGACGCTCGACCTGGTCGAGCTGGCCGAGCGACGCGACACGCCCGCCTTCGAACTGTCCGGCGGCATGCGCCGTCGCCTCTCGCTCGCCTGTGCGCTGGCACACGACCCCCCGGTCGTCATCCTCGACGAACCGACGGTTGGGATCGACCCTGCTCTGCGGGCGCAATTCTGGGCTCACTTTCGTTCCCTGGCCGCCGCCGGGACGACGGTCCTGGTCACGAGCCACGTCATGGACGAGGCCGACCGTTGCGACGAGCTCCTCTTCATCCGCACCGGTCGGGTCATCGCCCGCGGCTCAGGGTCCGACCTCAGATCCCAGGCCGGTACGGAGAACCTCGAGGAAGCGTTCCTGGCGTTGGCGGAGGCCGCCGGCGCACGCGGGGACGATCCGCCGATGGCCCCGCGTCACCGGGGCCGCCGATCATGAACGGCCGCCGCGTCGGTGCGCTCACCCGCAGGATCGTCTCGCAGTTCCGCCGTGACCGGCGCACGCTTGGCCTCATCTTCGTTGTCCCGATCGTGGTCCTGGCGCTCTTCGGCTGGGTCATCCGGGACCAGAAGGCCGCGACGACCCAGCTCGCGGTCGCGGTCGAGGACCCGCTCGCGGGGCCGATCCTCCTGCCCGCGCTGCGGCCCGTCGCCTCGAAGGAGGGCATCGCGATCGTCGAGGTGGCCGACGAACAGGCCGCGCGGGAGGCGATCCGGGACGGTCGGGCAACGGTGGCGATCATCGTCCCGGCGGGCTTCCTCGCCGCAGAGCGGGCGGGCCAGTCGCCCAGCCTCCGGGTGCTGACGCTCGGGGTCAACCCGCCCGGAGAGGCGGGCTTCGTGATGGACGCCCAGCGGGTGCTGACGGTCGCGGCATCGTCGCTCGGCCAGGGCGCGGTGACACTGCCGACCGTCGAGCGAGTCACCGTGTTCGGCTCACCCGACGCCGACGCGCTCGACACGTTTGCGCCGGTCTTCGTCGGCTTCTTCGCCTACTTCTTCGTCTTCCTCCTCACCGGCGTCGCCTTCCTCCGTGAGCGGATCGGCGGGACCCTGGAGCGGCTCCTGGCGACGCCGATCCAGCGGGGCGAGATCGTCACGGGATACACCGTGGGGTTCGGTCTCTTCGCGACGCTGCAGGTCATCGTGGTCATGACCTTCGCCCTCATGAAGGTGACCATCCCGGTGATCGACGTCCCGATCGGGCTGGACGTGCCGTGCGCCGGCAACCCGCTGCTCGCCTTCCTGATCACCCTCGTGCTCGCGCTGGGCGCCGTGAGCCTCGCCATATTCGTGTCCACGTTCGCCCGCACCGAGTTGCAGGTCATCCAGTTCATCCCGATCGTGATCGTCCCGCAGGCGCTCCTGTCGGGGATCATCTGGCCGGTCGACACGCTCCCCGACGTGCTCCAGCCGATCGCGCGGCTCCTCCCGCTCACGTACGCCGTTGACGGCCTGCGCGACGTGATGATCCGGGGCTACAGCCTCGCCGCCTCATCGGTCCAGCTCGATCTCCTCGTGCTCGGCGGCTTCGCCATCCTCTTCATGGTCCTCGCCGGTCTCACCATCCGCCGCGAAGTGGTGTAGGCGAATCGCTACGGGTACCTGGGCCCGAAACATATGCACGGTGCCCGTCCCGGGCACCTCTGCCTCATCGGCTCTCCCCGGCTGAAGCGGCCATCATCGAAAGCCGAGGCCCGAGCAGGTATCGTCGCCAACGCCCTTCCCCCGTTCGCACCAGGAAGCCGGCCGCAACGGCCGCTGCCAGGTCGCGGGTCGTGCTCTGCGGTGACCGGCCGGTGATACGGATGTAGTCCGCAGCCCGAAGGCTTCGATTGACCCACGCGTAAGCGAGGCCATCGAGCAGTGAGGGCGGCATGGCGCCCGTCGTGATATCCCGGCGGATTTCGATCATGACCTCGCCGAGCCCGCGCAGCCCGTTGAGGACTCGGTCAGCCGCTCCGGTGATCGCATCCAGGAAGTACGTCACGAACGGCGTTGCGTCGTATCCAGGCTCGTAGTGGCCGCGCGTCGACGCGCGGATCGCGGCGAAGTACGCGGTACGGTCGTTGTCGAGGTACGCATCGAGGGACACGAGCCCGTCGAAGGCGACGGCGCCTCGCAACAGAATCAGACGGGCAAGGGCTCGCGACGTCCGGCCATTGCCGTCATAGAAGGGATGGATCGCGACGAACTCGAGGTGGGCCAGGGCGGCGCCGACGGGCGGCGGTTGCTGGTCCATCCCGGCGCGAAGCCAGTGCCCGAGCTCCCGCATGAGCTCGGGCACGTCCCCGGATGGTGGGGTCGTGAAGATGATGTTGCCGTCTGCATCGCCCACCGCGTTCGGGCCCCTCCGATACGTACCGGGCGTGAGCAGCGGGTCGATGTCGTCGAGCACGCGGCGGTGGATTTCGCGGATGACGGCCTCGTCGATGGGGACATCCGTCGGGGCGAGCTCGTCGACAAAGGTGAGTGCCTCACGGCTGCCGAGGACCTCCAGCGCCTCCTTGCGCGGGAACCGATTGGAGGGATCCGTCAGCAGCTCCTCGACCTCCAGGTCGTTGAGACTGTTGCCTTCGATGCGCGTCGTGCCGTGGATGGTGCGGATCCACGCTCGGCGCCTGAACCACTCGGCGTGCAGCGGGTCGATCGGGAGGTGCCTGAAGATCAGCCGGCGCTGCTCGAGGTTCTGGAGCGCAGGTCCGATGCCGCTTCGATCAATTCGATAGTCCATCAGCTGCCCTTGCGGTAATAGGGCCGGTCTATTACCGGACATGGTAATGGAACTCCGATACTACCGCCGTCGCACCGCGGTTCGGTGCGAGGATGGCGCGGGTGTCCTGGCCTGGGGCGGGCAGAGCGGCAGCCAGTGGACAGCCGGCCGGGGCTCACGCATCTGCCGTAGCGCCACGCGGTGAGCAGTACGCGCGGTTCGGCAGGTGCTGCGACGGCGGGCACCGGCGGAAATCGCCCGGGCTGAGCGTGGAGCGGGATGCTCCGGGACGGCCTGGAGGTCTACGAGCCGGGTCTGCGGCTCGAGCGCCTGGTTTGCGTTCACGGCGTGGCGAAACGGCAGAGGCCGGCGCGCCCGTTGGCTGGCGCGAGGTGGCGGCGTGGAGACGCGCAGCTGCGCAACGCTGAACCCGGCCTCGGTTCGTGTCGTTCGGCCCTTGCCGAGTGACCGGCACGATGGTTCAGTTCCCGCAACAACCCTGCGGGAGACAGCGCTCAGGCGGCGCCCGGTGATCGCACGGCGCCCGACACCGGCGCGAACGAGGAGGACGGTCCCAGATGATGCCCAACGTGATGGAGACGGTCTTCGCCCGCGCGCGCGAGGCAAAGAAGCGGATCGTCCTGCCGGAGGCCGACGACGTCCGGACCGTGACCGCCGCCGAGCGGATCGTGCGCGAGGGACTCGCGGAGATCGTTCTGGTCGGCCCGGCCGACAGGATCGCCGCAGCGGTGAAGGAGTCCGGGGCGGACGTTTCCGGCTGCCGCGTTGTCGACCCGGGGGCCGCCCCTGAGCGGGAAGCGTTCGCGAAGACCCTGTTCGATCTCCGGAAGCACCGGGGCATGACCGAGGAACAGGCGGCTGCCCTGGTGGTCGACCCGCTCTACTTCGGCTGCCTCATGGTCCAGGCCGGCGATGCCGACGGCCAGGTCTCCGGGGCGACGCACTCTACCGCCGACACTGTGCGCCCGGCCCTCCAGGTCCTGGGCACCGCGCCCGGCAACCGGCTCGTCTCGAGCTTCTTCGTCATGATCGTGCCCGACTGCGAGTACGGCGAGAACGGCGTCTTCATCTACTCGGACTGCGGCCTGGTCATCAACCCGGATGCCGACCAGCTGGCCGAGATCGCCATCCAGAGCGCCGACACCATGCGCGGACTCCTGGGCTACGAGCCGCGGGTGGCCATGCTGAGCCTCTCGACGAAGGGCAGCGCGAAGGACCCGCTCGTCGACAAGGTCGCCGAGGCGACCCGCATCGCGCAGGAGCTTCGCCCGGACATCCTCCTCGACGGCGAGCTGCAGGGCGATGCCGCCCTGGTCGAGTGGATCGGCAAGAAGAAGGCGCCCGGCAGCCCGGTAGCCGGCCGGGCCAACGTCCTCATCTTCCCCGACCTGAACGCCGGGAACATCGCCTACAAGCTCACCGAGCGGCTTGCGAAGGCGGAGGCCTACGGCCCGGTCCTCCAGGGACTGCGGCGCCCGGTGAACGACCTGTCCCGGGGCTGCGACGCGAACGACATCGTGAACGTGGCCGCGATCACGGCCGTCCAGGCGGCGGGGTAGGCTTCGCGTCGTCGGGCGCCGAGGTTCGGCACCTGGCCCTTTCACCAGACCAACATCCGGCCGCACCAGCGACCGGTCGCGGAACACAGACAGGCGGTAGAGCGGAAGCGATGAAGATCCTCGTTCTCAACAGCGGCAGCTCGTCCCTCAAGTACCAGCTCATCGACGCGCACACCGAGGAGGTGGTCGCCAAGGGCCTCGCCGAATGCGTCGGCATCGCCTGTCGCTGCGGCCGGATCATCCAGGAGACGCAGGTGGCCGGGAAGCTGGCCTTTGACGCCGAGATGCTCGACCACGACCAGGCCATGGACCGCGTGTTCGGGCTCCTGACGGACCCCGAGCAGGGCGTCGTGAAGAGCACGAGCGAGATCGGCGCCGTCGGCCACCGCGTTGTCCACGGCGGCGAGCGCTTCGCCCGTCCGACGCTCATCGACGACGAGGTGATCGCCGAGATCGAGAAGATGAGCACGCTCGCGCCGCTCCACAACCCGCCGAACCTGGCCGGCATCCGGGCGGCGATCCGGCTCCTGCCGGGCGTGCCCCAGGTGGCCGTCTTCGACACGTCGTTCCATTCCACGATCCCGGACTACGCGTACACGTACGCGCTGCCGTACAAGTACTACACCGACTACGGCGTCCGCCGGTACGGGTTCCACGGCACCTCGCACCAGTACGTGGCCGGACAGGCGGCCGAGATGCTGGCGGAGCGCGGAGTGGACCCCGCGCGCGCTCGCATCATCACCTGCCACCTCGGCAACGGCTGCAGCATGACCGCGATCGTCGGCGGCCGGGTCGTGGACACGAGCATGGGCCTGACGCCGGCCGAGGGCCTCGTGATGGGGACCCGCTGCGGCGACGTCGACCCGGCCGTCCTGACCTACCTGGCCCGGGTGCTGGGCGCCACGGCGGCCGAGATCGATACGATCATCAACAAGGAGAGTGGCCTGCTCGGCATCTCCGGCATCACGAGCGACATGCGGGACATAACGGAAGCCGTGATGCAGGGCCACACCCGCGCACTGCTGGCCCTCGAGGTGTTCTGCTACCGCATCCGCAAGTACATCGGCGCCTACGCCGCGGCGATGGGCGGTGTCGACGCGGTCGTCTTCACCGCCGGGATCGGCGAGAACGTCCCGGTCGTCCGTGAGCGCGTCTGCCGCGACCTCGAGTTCCTCGGCATCGAGCTGGACCAGGAGAAGAACTGCACGTTCCACGGGCAGGGGGACATCGCGACGCCGTCGAGCAGCACGCGCATCCTCCTCATCCCGACGAACGAGGAGCGGATGATCGCGCGGGAGACGCTCCGCGTGGTGGAGGCAGGCGGGCACATCCCCCTGGCCGTCATCGCCTGACGCGCATCTGGGTGCGTGCCCACCGGTAATGGCTGCTCGTGCATGACGTGAGGTACGAACCCAGGGTCGACGTCCTCGTCCAGGCGTAGACACCGCGCCCAAACAACTCGTCCTCGGACATGCCCTTGACCGCGGCGGAGATCTCCCGGAACGACCGATCGAACGCATCGCGAACCTCGGCCAGCGGGCGGTCCCGGTGCTGGGCATGGATCCGTTGGTTGAGCGCAGGCAGCTGCGCCCAGGTGAGATCCTCGGCCGGGGTCCGGGGGGTCTCACCGCGAAGCCCGGCCTGGTACCAGCCGAGAACCAGCTGCTCCCATGCGGTCAGGTGCGCGAGGACGTCCTTGACGGACCACTGTCCGACCGCACCCGGTCGGACGACGTCACCCGGCCCCAGGATCTCGAGGAACCGCTCCAGCGCCTCGTGCTCCTTCGCCATCTCCGACAGCAACTGGGCCTTCGTCGTCGGTCTCGGCATGCAACTCCTCCTCACCCGCCGGCCCGGCGAACCTCTGCCGGTTCTCGCGGCGCGCCATCCGTTCCGCGAATGGCCCGCGCAAGGGCGCGTGCGTCGCGTGTCCGCGGCCAGGACAGCCGGGTCGCTCCGACGAAGCCCCGATACGCGTCAAGCGCCGTTCGCAGCGCGGGGATGAAACCGGGCTCGGCGAGCGGATCGAACCCAGGCTCCCACCAGAGCCCCAGGATCCGCACCATGCGCCCGGACTGGTCGGCCCGGTCGATCCGCGGCTCGATCCGTCCGACCAGCCGGTCGCCGAAGAGGATCGGAAGGACGTAGTAGCCCCAGCGCCGCTTCGTGGCCGGAACGTAGACCTCCCAGACGTAGTCAAAGCCGAAAAGGCGCCGTAGCAGGTCGCGGTCCCAGGCAAGGGGATCCAGGGGTGCGAGGAACGTGACACCCGGCGGCTCGTCGCCCGGCGGCATCCCCTCCGCGACCTCCCGCCCCGCCTGCGCGAGGATCGGCAGCTCATCGGTGACGACGAACCGTTCGCCCGGGAGCCCCTCGACTTCGACCGGGGCCAGCTCCCCGGCCGCGACGAGGTCGGCCCGAAGCTCGGTCCGGGTGGGGCGGCCCGGTTCGCCCGGGTCCGGGTTCACCTTCCCGGTGCCCAGCCACAGCTCGCTGTTGCCACCTCGGCCGAGGAGCCCGGTGCCGCGGTGCCGCGACAGCAGCCGATGCCGGAACTGCTCGCGCGGCGGGACCCGGACGCCGAGCAGATCGGCGGGGAAGAGCCGCTCGACCAGGTCGTAGAAGCGGCGGTTGCCTTCTCTCCGCGCGAGTCCGAGGCGGCCGGCTTCCGCGAGCGCCTCCAGCGCCGCACGCGTCTTCGAGGTCGGTCCCCAGTACCAGTCGATGGCCTGCTCGCGGGCGAAGCCGGCGGTCGAGAGCGGCCCCTCTCGGCGGATCCGCTCGAGAAGCTCGTCCACGTGAGCGCCGTGCTCGGCGAAGATGCCGCGCTCGTGCTCCACCCCGGCGCGGTCCCAGGCGATCCGGAACCAAGGCAGCTCCCGGGTAGGAAGGATGGAGAGCCCCTTGTTGAGCGCCTCGAAGAGCAGGCGACGGCCGTACAGGAGTTCCTCCGTCCAGGCGGGGTCGTACCTGCTGATGCGGGCATGAAGGATGAGATCGTGGTTCCGTCCCGCTACCCCCAGGGGGTCGAACTGGAGAGAACCCAGGCGGTCGACGACCGCGAGGACGCTCGAGGCGTCCGGCGGCAGCCCGCGGGGCGGGGCGAGGAGGTGGCGAAGGACGAGGAAGCGGCGGGCGACATCGGCGCTGATGATCCGAGTGGGAGCCACCGCCCGATGGTACGAGCCGCCCGCCGGCCCGTCGCCGCGCCACCGCACGTCGCCGCGCGACCGCAGGTTGCAGGGGCGACTCCGACGCACGCCTATACTTCCGCTCTGCATGGCAACGGGGCGCGACTACTACGAGGTGCTCGGCGTCGGGCGGGACGCATCGGACGCCGAGGTGAAGAAGGCGTTCCGCAAGCTCGCCCAGCAGTGGCATCCCGACGTCAGCAAGGACGCGGCGTCGGACGAGCGCTTCCGGGAGATCAACGAGGCCTACCAGGTCCTGTCCGATCCCCAGCGCCGGCGGGCATACGACATGTTCGGCCGGGCGGGCGTGGGCACCGGTGGCGCGGAGGGTTTCGGCCCGTTCGGCGGCTTTGCCGGCTTCGGCGACATCTTCGATGCGTTCTTCGGCGGCGCGTCGGCCGGGACGGCGCGCCGGGCGCGCCCATCCTCGGGCTCCGACCTGCGGTACGACCTCCACGTCACGTTCGAGGAGGCGATCCGGGGCACCGAGAAGGAGATCGAGTTCACCGCTCGCGACCGATGCCGGACCTGCAACGGGACCGGCGCCGAGTCGGGGTCGGAGGGCATCACCTGCCCGCAGTGCGGCGGCGCCGGCGAGGTGAGACAGGTCCACTCCACCATGCTGGGGCAGATGGTCAACGTCACGGCCTGCCCGAGATGCCGGGGGGAAGGGAAGGTCATCGAGAAGCCCTGCGCGACGTGCCGCGGCGACGGACGAACCGAGCGGAAGCGCCGCCTGCGCGTCGCCGTGCCGGCGGGGATCGACGAAGGCCACCAGATCCGGCTCACCGGCGAGGGCGAGCCGGGTCCCCGCGGCGGGCCCGCTGGCAACCTCTACGTCGCCGTCCACGTGGAGGCGCACCCCGAGCTCCGGCGCGAGAACACCGAGCTCTACTTCGAGCTCCCGGTGTCGATCACCCAGGCGGCCCTGGGGGCCCGACTCCAGGTGCCGACTGCCGAGGGCGTCGAGGAGATCGAGGTGAAGCCCGGGACGCAGCCCGGCACCGAGATCCGCCTGCGCGGTCGCGGCGTCCCGCATCTCCGCCGAGCAGGCGTGCGGGGCGATCTCCACGTGCTCGTGGACGTCCGCGTGCCCTCGAAGCTCTCGAAGCGCCAGCGCGAGCTGCTCGAGGCGGTCGCCTCCGAGTTCGGCGAGCCGGCCCCGCCGCGGACGGGCGGCATCCTGGGCAAGGTGAAGGACGCGATCAGCTGAGCGCGCGGGAGGCGACGGCGGCAAGCGGGCCCACCGGCGGGTGGCTCGAGCTGTCCGTCACCACCGACAACGAGGCCGTGGAGGCGGTGAGCGGGATCCTCGCCCGCGTTTCGCCCTCGGGGATCCTCGTCGAGCCGGCGTTCGAGCTGGTAGATGAAGGTCTCGGCGCGCGCGTGGATCCATCGCGGCCGGTCGTGGTACGGGCGTACATGCCGGTGGCGGACGGGCGAGCCGCCAGGACCGCCCTGCGCGACGTCCGTCGGTCGCTCGGCCACCTCCAGGCGTTCGGGCTGCGGCCGATCGGGGCGCTCGAGACGCGCCGGGTCACGGAGACGGACTGGCTCACCCCGTGGCGGCGCCATTTCCCGGTGATCCGGGCGGGCCGGCGGATCGTCATCCGGCCGAGCTGGCGTCGCCACCGAGCGGCCCCGGGGGATGTCGTGCTGGCGCTCGATCCGGGTGTTGCCTTCGGGACCGGGCTCCATCCCACGACGCGTCTCTGCCTCCAGGGGATCGAGGACTGGGACGCCTCGGGGCGGGTGGCCGGATCGCGCCTCCTGGACCTCGGGTGCGGCTCGGGCATCCTCGGACTCGCCGCCGCCCGGCTGGGCGCCGGGGTGGTGCTCGGCCTGGACCTCGACCCGCTCGCGGTGGAGGCGACCCTGGTGAACGCTCGCCGCAACCGCGTCGCCCGCGTGGTCCGGGCGCGCCAGGGTTCCGTGCCCACGGGCGAGCCGCCCTTCGATCTCGTGGCGGCCAACCTGGTCGCCCAGGTGCTCGTCCCGCTGGCGTCGGCCCTCTACGCGGAGGTCCGGCCGGGGACCGGCACGACCGGGACCGGCGGCCGGCTCCTGGCCAGCGGCATCTTCGCCGACCGCGAGCCCGAGGTCCGCAGGGCGTTCAACGCCGCTGGCTTCCACCTCGTCGGGCGCAGCACAGACGGCGACTGGGTCCTGCTCGAGGCCGAGCGGGTCGATTGAGCATCCGCACGGACTCGCCTGCCGGAGGTGCTCCAGTGCCCGATGGGAACTGCCTGTTCTGCCGAATTGCCGCGGGTGAGCTCCCCGCGACCATCGTGCACCGGGACGACAGCGTGGTCGCCTTCCGGGACATCGCTCCGCGCGCTCCCACCCACATCCTTGTCGTCCCGCACCGCCACGTGCCGTCTCTCCTCGATTTGGTCGCGGCCGACGGCGAGCTGCTCGGCCGCATCTTCGCGACCGCGGCCGACATCGCGCGCTCCGAGGGCATCGCGGAGCGGGGCTTTCGTATCGTGGCCAACTGCGGTCCCTGGGCCGGGCAGTCGGTCGGTCACCTCCATTTCCACCTGCTGGGCGGCCGTACCATGGGCTGGCCGCCCGGATAGCCGGCCGAGCGCGCAGCCCGCAGGCAATCCGCGGCGCGCCATCCCTCGAATGGTGGTCAGCCACGGGACCCGAGACACCGTGGACGAATTGGAGGCACACCGATGGCGGCCGAGACCGCAGAACTCACGACCCCCACCCCTGACGCGGACGCGTCGCTGGACAAGAGACTGAGCGGGCTCCGCCGGTTCAACGGCGTCATGGGCGGGATCCACCTCGCCCAGGCCGCGCTCATGCTCGTGCTGAGCACGGCGTTCGCCCTGCCGGTCATGACCTACTTCCTGCAGCTCGACCCTGCCACCGGCAAGCTGGTCCCCAACCCCACCGTCGCCTTCGAGCTGCCGATCGGCCCGCTCGTGGCCCTCTTCCTGCTCATCTCGGCGGTGGCGCACTTCCTCATCGCATCGCCGCCGATCTACCCCTGGTACGCGCGCAACATCAAGCGCGGCGTCAACTACGCTCGCTGGGCGGAGTACGCGCTCAGCTCGTCGGTGATGATCGTCATCATCGCGATGCTCGCCGGCATCTATGACATCGCCGCCCTGCTCGTCCTGTTTGCGCTGAACGCGACCATGAACCTGTTCGGCTGGATGATGGAGCTGCACAACCAGACGACCAAGAAGACCGACTGGACCTCGTACATCTTCGGGGTCATCGCCGGCATCGTGCCCTGGATCGCGATCGCGATCTACCTCTTCGGTGCAGGCTCGGGCGACGCCCGTCCACCCACGTTCGTCTACGTGATCTTCGGCTCCATCTTCATCTTCTTCAACTCGTTCGCCATCAACATGATCCTGCAGTACAAGAAGGTCGGCCGCTGGCGCGACTACCTCTTCGGCGAGCGGGTGTACATCATCCTCAGCCTCGTCGCCAAGTCGCTCCTCGCCTGGCAGGTGTTCTTCGGGACCCTGCGGCCGATGTAGGCGATCACGCGTCACCGGACAAGCCGAAGGGGGCTCCCGCAGGGGAGCCCCCTCCAAATCGCGGGCCGCGCCTGGCGCGACTGGTGCCCCCGGACGCTCGCCATGCGCCACGGGCGCCAGGCGTGGCACAAGGTGCGGCGATGGGGAAGGCGGCCGACGACAAGTGCGGCGATCAGGGCCTCGCTCGCCGTCGTGCTCTACGCGGTCGTGTTTGCGACGCGCTGCTCCGGGGTGGGCGCCTTCAGGTCAAGTACGGACCGCGCCGAGGTCCGCCTCGATCGCACGGAGGAACTCCAAGGCCGCCTGCACCATGGTTGCCCGCCACCTGATGACCAGGCCCTGGGCGTCCGAGGTGCTCGCTGCGCGCTGGTTCAGGGCGGCTCCGATGGACACCAGCCGCTCGCGCTGACGATCGATCAGGAGGGACGGATCCGACCCGCGGCGCTCGTGGAGGAGAAGCTTGACGAGCAGCTCCGCCCGAAGATCACGGACATGGCCGACGGGCTCGAGCAGCCACTCGCCAACCGCCTCGTTGCCGGCCGGGGTGATCTCCAGGATCGTCCGGCTCGGCCCCTTGCCGGCGGCAGGTCCCGTGGCTCTGATGAGTCCCGCGTCCCCGAGGAGACCGAGCGCCCGATACACAAGCGGGGCACGGCATGACCAGACGGTACCCAGCGAGCCTCCCGGGCGGAGAGCGCGAACGATCGCCCAGCCGTGGGTGGGGCCCTCGGCGATCAGGGCGAGGGCGATCCATTCGGTGAGGGTGAGTTCCGTCCGGTGCGGCCGCATTGCGCTCCAGCGTCGCGTGGCAGGTGACCCTAGCTAGTCGAAGATAGACTAGCATCGGCGGAAGCGTCGCTGGATGATGCGTCAGGGTGGAGGAGATGTCCGTGGGATCCAAGCGCGCGTTCGTGGCGATGGTCGTCGCTCTTGTGTTAGCCGCCTGTTCCGGTGGCGCGTCGCCATCGCCGAGCAGCCCGCCTTCGACCGTGCCTGCATCGGCGACGGCAGCGGCGCAGGTCGATCTCACCATCTACGGAGCGGCGTCGCTCAAGGGCGTGCTCGACAAGGCCAAGGCCGCCTACGAGGCGGCCGTGCCGGGCACGACGCTGACGATCTCCACCGACTCCTCGGCCGCCCTCGAAACGAAGATCGAGCAGGGCGCCCCGGCCGATGTCTTCCTCTCGGCCGACACGAGCAACCCGAAGAAGCTCGTGGACAAGGGTCTGGCCGACGGCGATCCGGTCACGTTCGCCCGCAGCAAGCTGACGGTCATCGTGTCGGCGACCAACCCCGGGGGGGTCACGTCGCCCGCCGACCTCTCCAAGGCCGGGATCAAGGTGATCGCCGCCGGTGACAACGTGCCCATCACGAAGTACGCCACGCAGCTGGTCGCGAACCTCGCCAAGGAGCCCCGTTACCCGGCCGACTTCGTGGCCGGGTACACGCAGAACATCGTGTCCAAGGAGGACAACGTGAAGGCCGTCGTGGGCAAGATCGAGCTTGGTGAGGGCGATGCCGCCATCGTCTATGTCACCGATGCCAAGGCATCGACGAAGATCATGACCGTCGATGTGCCCGACTCGGCCAATGTCCTGGCCACCTACTCCGGCGTCGTGGTGAAGGACGCCGCGAACCCCGCCGCTGCCAAGGCGTTCCTCGACTGGTTCGCCGGACCGGACGGGCAGGCGATGCTGAGCAGCTTCGGGTTCCTTCCTCCATCGTGATCGAAGATGCCGTGGGGCCCGCCGGCAGCAGCGCCGCTGCCGGCGGCCGACCAGCGCAGGCCGCAACACGGCGAGGAGGCTGGGGTGAGCGCTCGCTTCTCGCGGTCGCCGCCGTCTTCGGGCTGTTCCTCGGACTGCCTGTCCTCACCCTCGTGGTCCGGGCGATCTTCAACGGGACGCTCGCCGTCGCGCTGGCCTCGCCCGTCGTCCTCGACGCGGTGTCGCTGAGCCTTCTGACCACGGCCATCAGTCTGGTGATCACAGTGCTGTTCGGCGTGCCGCTCGCGTTCGTGCTGGCCCGCCGGCGGTTCCGAGGCAAGGGGTTGCTCGAGGCGGTGGTCTACCTGCCGATCGTCCTGCCGCCGGCGGTCGCCGGACTGGCCCTCCTGCTGGTCTTCGGGCGCCACGGCCTGCTCGCCGGCCCGCTCGCCGCGCTTGGGATCTCGGTCCCGTTCACGACCGTCGCCGTTGTCCTGGCCCAGACGTTCGTGTCGGCCCCCTTCTTCATACTCGCGGCGCGGGCCGGGTTTGCCGGGGTCGATCGCGACATCGAGGATGCTGCCCGGGCGGACGGCGCCTCGGAGCGCCAGCTGTTCCGGGCCATCACCGTCCCCCTCGCTGGAGCCGCCCTTGCGGCCGGCCTCGCGATGAGCTGGGCGCGTGCGCTTGGCGAGTTCGGCGCCACGATCATGTTCGCCGGCAACATCGAGGGGCGGACCCAGACGCTGCCGCTGGCCGTCTACGCGGAGTTCCAGGGCGGCGGGCTGGATGCCTCGATCGCCGCGGCCGCCATCCTCGTGCTCGCCGCGTTCGGCGTCCTCGTCGCCGTCCGGGTGCTGCACTGGGGGCGAGCGCTCGACGTCCGAGGTATCGGCTGATGTACCCCGCAGGGTTTCGGGCCGATACCGGAGGCGGACTTCCGGGATCAGCCCCCGGGGCCGCCTCTGGTGATGTCCGCTGCCCCGGGGACGTCCGGTGCCATTTCCTGTGTCCCCGCCGAGCTGCGGTTGACCGGGTCCGACCCCTCGTCTAGACTCCGCATGCCCTCGCGCGGCCGTGGGAGGCTGCGGCGTGGGCTGAACGTATGTGTCGCGATCTGCACCAGGCAACCGCGGCATGGACGGCGGCCCCCGCCCACCAGGCGAGAGGACTCCATCGCGAGGAGGTGATACCGGATTGGCTGAAGTCCGCGTCGGCGAGAACGAGACCTTCGAGAGCGCGCTTCGACGCTTCAACAAGAAGATCCAGCAGAGCGGCATCCTTGCCGAAGCACGACGCCGCGAGCACTACGAGAAGCCCAGCGTGAAGCGCAAGCGCAAGGAAGCGAAGCGCAAGAAGGCCGCCCGCCAGGGCTAGGCCGACCCGACGGGGCCGCCATTCGGTCCCCCGGTCGACCGGCCATCCCGGGAGGCGCCGCCCGGCACCACCGCCACCCGGCGGCACGACCGAGGCGCACCCCAGGAGCCCCATCCGGTGACACTCGCAGAGCAACTCCAGGACGCGCTGAAACTGGCCATGCGCGCGCACGACGACGCGCGCCGTGACACGCTGCGCATGGCGCTTTCGGCGCTCTACAACGCCGAGAAGACGGCCCGCCGCCCCCTGAGCGAGGACGAGGCGCTGGCCGTGCTGGTCCGCGAGGTGAAGACCCACCGGGAGTCCGTCGAGGCGTTCGCGAAGGGCGGGCGTGGCGATCTCGTCGCGAAGGAGGAGGCGGATATCGCCGTCCTCTCGGAGTTCCTGCCGGCGGCGCTCTCTGACGATGAGATCGATGCTCTGGTGCGGCAGGCGATCCGCGAAGCGGGCGCCACCTCGCCGCGTGACCTCGGGGGAGTGATGAAGCTCCTCGCGCCGCGCGTGCGCGGCCGAGCCGACGGCCGGCTCGTCAACGAGCGGGTGGCGAAGGCCCTGGCCGCGCTCGACGCGGTGGCGTCCTCGACCGGCCCGGCGCAGGAGAGCTGATGCTCGCCCAGCGAGCCCTCTCAACGGCCGCGCGGTTCACGCGGCGCGATGCAGTACGCCTCACGATCGCGGCCTCGGTGCTCGTTGTGGTCCTGACCGCGATCCTGTCAATCGACATCCTCCCGAGCGGGCTCGCCGCGCAGGAGGGCGACGTCGCGCGGGCGGCCGTCCTGGCCCCGCGGTCGGCGGAGTTCGAGAGCGCGATCCGCACCCAGCTGGCTCGCGACGAGGCCGTGAAGGCCGTGCCTCCCAAGTACACCTACACGACGGAGGCCGGCGACTTGGCCGCCGCGCGCCAGGTCGCTGCGCTCGACCGGCTCCTGGAGCCCGTCGACGCCGCGTTCAATGCAGTGCTCTCGGACGAGGCTCGACGACAGGCCCTGGCAGCCGCGCTCCCGAAGCTCGCGAAGACGTCACTCGACACGCTCCAGGACCTTGACCGCGCCGGCTGGCTGTCGCTGCAGACCGAGTTGCGGCGCGTCCTCGACGCGGCGCAGCGGCGCGAGGTCCGTGACACGGCTCTCGAGACCGCCCGCGGAACGGTCTCCCAGCTTGCCGACCAGGCCTTGCCCGCCGACGAGCGGGCCCTCATCGGCGAGGTGCTCGCTCCCCTTCTCGTGGCGAACTCCACGTACGACGCGAGCGCGACCGAGACGGCCCGGAACGAGGCCACGTCCGCGGTCGAGCCGGTCCGCCTTTCAGTCAAGCAGGGCGAGGTCATCGTCGACGCCGGCCACCGGATCACCGACCTCGACCTCGAGGTCATGGCAGCACTCGGCCTCCTCGATCCGCGCCCCGACGTCGCCAAGCTCGGAGGTTGGTTCCTCCTGTCGCTGCTGGTCGTGGGCCTGCTGCTCGCCTGGGTCTGGCGTTTCCGGCCGGCCTACTGGCACCGGGACAACGCGCTCTTCCTGGTCGGGCTCATGCTCGTCATCGCCACGCTCGCCATCAAGCTGACGGTCGGGCGGCCGCTGCTGCCTTTCCTCATCCCCGTGGCGTCCGTGGGGCTGCTCCTGGCCATCCTGCTCGACGGCGGGGTTGCCGTCGTGGTATCGGCGATGATCGCGATGATCGCGGGCGCGGCCAGCGGCACGTCGCCCGAGCTGGCCGGCTACGTGTTCCTCGGCTCGCTGGCCGGCGCCATCACCGTCGGGCGGGGCGATCGCCTGGGCAACTTCGTCCAGGCCGGCGCGGCCATCGCCCTGGTGAACGTGGCGACGGTCACGATCTTCACGTTCCTCGGCGAGCGCGACCTCACCGGTCTCGCTCCAGCTCGTGGGCGCCTCGGTGGGGTGTGCGGCGATCGCGGGCGTCGTCGCGGTCGGGTCCTTCGCCGTCCTGGGCAACCTCTTCGGGATCACCACGAGCTTCCACCTGCTCGAGCTGGCGAACCCGTCGCAACCGCTCCTGCGCCGCCTGCTTCTCGAGACGCCCGGCACGTACCACCACTCGCTCATGGTGGGCAACCTTGCCGAGCGGGCCGCCGAAGCGATCGGGGCCGACGCGCTCCTCGTCCGCGTGGCTTCCTACTACCACGACATCGGCAAGCTCGCCAACCCCCTCGCCTTCATCGAGAACCAGGCGGGCGACGTGAACGTCCACGACTACCTCACGCCGGAGGAGTCGGCCATCCTCATCCGGGAGCACGTTTCGAACGGGATCGACCTGGGCTACGAGTACAAGCTGCCGAAGGCGATCATCGCGCTCATCCCACAGCACCACGGGACCACCCTCATGAGCTACTTCTACGCCCGGGCCAGGGAGCAGGCGATCGCCGACACGGGAGCTCGACCCGGGACTCCCGAGGCCGAGGCTGCGGCGGCGCGGGTCGACCCGGCGCGCTTCCGGCACGTTGGTCCGCGTCCGCAGACGCGCGAGGCGGCGACCCTCATGCTCGCCGACGGGGTGGAGGCGTCGGTGCGCTCCCTCACCGGCCACGATGAGGCAGCCATCCGGGCGATGGTGGACCAGATCGTCCGCGAGCGGCTCGACGACGGCCAGTTCGACGAGTGCGACCTGACGCTGCGCGACCTCGAGAGGATCCGGAGCGCCTTCGTGGCCCAGTTGCTCGGGATGTACCACCAGCGGGTGGAATACCCGCAGAACAAAGTGGTCGAGATCGAATCGCGCCGCGCGGCCGGCGGGGGGCGGAGCTGAGCGCGGTGCGCGCCGGGAGACGGGGCGCGGCGCGAGCGGGCCCCGAGGGCCGCGCCGCCATCGAGCGGCGGTCGGTGATCTATGCCCGGCCGTGGCGGATTGACCTCACCGTCAAGACGGACGTTCCGAGGCTGGTGCCCGCGGCGGCGCTGGCCCGGCTGCTTGCCCGGGCGCTCGCCGAGGCCGGTGCCCCTTCGCCGGCCTCGATCGGCCTTCTTGTCGCCGACGACCGGGAACTGGCGCGCCTCAACTGGGAGGTGATGGGGAAGCGAGGTGCAACAGATGTCCTCTCCTTTCCACTCCTGCCACCCGGCGCGTTCCCTCCGCACGCGGGAGCGGCGATAGCCGAGCGTTCCCCGGCCACGGGCGCCCGCGGCGCCTTTCCTCCGGCAGCCCCGTTCGTGCTCCCGCCGGGGGCCCGTCTTCACCTCGGCGACATCGTCGTCTCCGTGGAGCGCGCGGTTGCCCAGGCCCGGTCCGGCCGTGGCGGGCAGAAGAACCGATCGCGCTGGGAGCCGGCCGATGAGCTGCGGCTGCTCGTGGTGCACGGGGCTCTGCACGTCTGCGGCTGGGATCACGCGTCGCCCGAGGAGGGCGCGGCGATGCGGGCGCTCGAGCGGGAGCTGCTCGGCACAGGTGGAAGCACGCCGTGCCCGGCGTGAAGCTGATCATCGGCCTGGGCAACCCCGGGAGGACGTACGCGGACACGCGCCACAACGTCGGCTGGATGGCGCTCGATCGCCTCGCCGACCGGGCCGGCCTGGCCGGGCGGGGCCGGGAGCGCGACGCCGCGTCGTCGGTCCGCGGGCAGGTGGCCGGGCTCGAGGTCGTGCTCGCCAAGCCCCTCACGTACATGAACGAATTGGGGATCGCGGTGCGCAAGCTCCTGGCGCGCCACCGCGTCTCACTGGAGGACGTCCTCGTCGTCGTCGACGACTTCGCTCTGCCGTTCGGGAAGCTGCGGGTGCGGCCGTCGGGAACGGCCGGCGGGCACAACGGCCTGGCGTCGATCATCGCCGAGCTGGGCAACCAGGGGTTCGCGCGCCTCCGTGTCGGCATCGGGGAGCCCCAGCGGAACGCCATCGACCACGTGCTGAGCAAGTTCACGGCCGACGAGCGGAAGCGGCTGCCGGCCCTGCTGGATGCCGCGGCGGACGCCATCGCCGACTGGGCGCGCGAGGGGGCGCCGTCGGCGGCGAACCGATGGAACGCCTGGTCGCTGGAGGGGGCCGCGAGCGAGCGGGCGTCGGTCCCGGCAGAAGAGGGCCTTCCCGACGGGCCGGCGGGGGACCCCGCGGCCGACCAGCCCGCGGCCCATGAACCACGGGCGGGCGGTGCCGCGCCCGACCACGTGCCGGCGGCCGGGCCGGGGGAGGTGGGCGGACCGCCCGGGCCCGACGGGATTCGGCGTACGCGTACCGGCTGGCGCCGCGTCCTCGGCCGCGGCTGACGTGGCCGAGTCGCAGGTGCGCGGCCGCCGCACCCGGGAGCGGCGGGCTGCCGAGGCCGCCGCTCATCCTCGCGGGCAGCCCCAGGGTGAATCCCGCCCGCGCATCCCGGACCTCGCCGGTCTGCCCCGCCTCCTCGCGGAGACCGGTGAGCTTCTCGGCCTGGCGGAGCGCTTCCGGCCCGTCGGCCGGACTGGCGCGGACCTTCGCCACGTCACGTTCGCGTCCATCCCGCACGGCGCGAAGACGTACCTCGCGGCCGCCCTCGCGCTTGCCACGGGCGAGCGGCTCGTCTGGGTTGCCCGCGACGCGGAGATCGCCGACCGCGTCGCCGAGGAACTCCAGGCCTGGTTGGGGGATGCGGCGGCCGTCGTGGTGCTCGAGCCCCGCACCGCACTCGCCTACGAACGCTCGGAGCTCGTCCGCGACGAGACCGCGGCGCGCGTGGCGGCGCTCACTGCCTGGCGGCGTGGGCGGGCCCGCGTCCTCGTCGCCGGCGTGCAGGCGCTCCTCCAGCACACCGCGCCCCCCGACGCGCTTCCCGCGGAGCCGCTCACGCTCCGGCGCGGGATCCCGGATCTCCGTCGAGCGCCTGCTCCGGCATCTCCTCGACACGGGATACGACGGCGTGGTCGAAGTGGGTGGGCGGGGGGAGTTCGCCCGCCGCGGCGGCATCGTCGACTGCTTTCCACCCGGGCAGCCGCTGCCGGTCCGGGTGGAGTTCTTCGGCGACGTGGTCGAGTCGCTGCGGGCCTTCGACCCCGCCGACCAGCGGACGGTGGGCCCGGTCGACACGGTCGAGCTTCCTCCCGCCGGGGAGTTCGCGATCCCCTCCACGGCCGGGCCGGGCTGGCTGCACGATCGGCTGGGGAAGCTTGCCCGCAAGCTCGGTCCGACGCTTGCGGCCGACCTCGAGCGGATTTCCGAGACGCACGACGCCGGCGACGCGGCCGAGGTGTGGGCTCCGCTCCTGGCGCCCGCCACCGGCGTGGACCACGTGGGCCAGGCCATCTGGCTGCTCGACGAACCGGGCGACATCGACCAGGCGGCGGACTTCCTGTGGAGCCAGGCCGAGGAGCGGCGGCGCGAGCTGGAGACGGCCGGCGAGCTGCCGTCCGGCTGGCCCGGCGCGTACCTCGACCGGCGGTCCTGGAAGGCGGCCCTCCACGGGGCCCGAACGCTCGAGCTGACCTGGGAAAGCGAGGCTCGGGGTGCGCCCCCGGGCGGCAATCCCTTCGGCTGGCGGGAGCCGGTGCTGCCGCCAGCCCGCGTCGCCGGGCTTGCGACGGCGGTCACCGGCCGGCGGCGCGAGGGGGCGCGCGTGGTCGTCACCTCGGACCAGGCGGCGCGGCTCTCCGAGATCCTGGCAGAGGAGGACGTGATCGCCGCACCGGTCACGCGCGTCGGCGAGCCGCCGCCCGCGGGCGGCCTCGTCCTCGTGGCCCGGAGCCTGAACAGCGGGTTCGAGGGCGGCCCGGACGGCCTCGCCGTGATCACCGACCGCGAGCTCTTTGGCTCCGTGCGCGTGCGCCGCCCGCGGGCGCTCCGCCGGGTCGTCCCGCGGGACATCCTCGAGCGCCTGTCGCTCGGCGACCTCGTGGTCCACATCGATCACGGCGTCGCCAGCTACGCAGGGATGATCCGCCGGCCCGCGGGGGGCATGCGCGGCGAGCAGCGCGACTACCTGGAGCTCCATTTTGCCGGCACGGACCGGATGTATGTGCCGGTCGAGCAGATCGAGAGCGTCTCGCGGTACAGCGGCGGCGAGGCGCCCAGCCTGTCGCGCCTCGGCGGAGGGGAATGGCAGCGCACGAAGGCCCGCGTGCGGCGTGCCGTCAGCGACCTCGCGAAGGACCTCCTGGAGCTGTACGCGGCGCGCACGAGGGCCCGCGGACGAGCGTTCGCCCAGGATTCGCCATGGCAGCAGGAGATGGAGGCGGCCTTTCCCTACGAGGAGACCCCCGATCAGCTCCGGGCGTCGGCCGAGACCAAGGCCGACATGGAGCGCGGCCAGCCGATGGACCGCCTCGTCGTGGGCGACGTGGGCTACGGGAAGACCGAGGTCGCGCTCCGGGCGGCATTCAAGGCGGTGCAGGACGCGACCCAGGTGGCCGTCCTCGTCCCCACCACCGTCCTCGCCCAGCAGCACTACCTGACGTTCACCCAGCGCCTTGCCGCGTTCCCCATCGCCGTTCGCCTGCTGAGCCGCTTCGTCCCTCCCGCCCAGCAGCAGGCGACGGTCGCAGGCCTGGGCGACGGTTCGGTTGACCTCGTTATCGGAACCCACCGGCTGCTGAGCCGCGACATCGCCTTCCGCGAACTCGGCCTCGTCATCGTCGACGAGGAGCAGCGCTTCGGGGTCGCCCACAAGGAGCGTCTCAAGCACCTGAAGCGCAGCGTGGACGTCCTGACCCTCTCGGCCACCCCGATCCCGCGGACGCTGAACATGGCTCTCACCGGGGTCCGTGACATGAGCGTCATCGAGACCCCGCCCGAGGACCGCCTGCCGATCCAGACGCGGGTGGCCGAGGCGTCCGCCGGCCTCGTCCGCGATGCGATCCTCCGGGAGCTCGATCGGGGCGGGCAGGTCTTCTATGTCCACAACCGGGTGGAGACGATCGAGGCCCAGGCCGAGCAGCTCCGCCGTCTTCTCCCGCACGCGCGGATCGCCGTGGCCCACGGCCAGATGCCGGAGGACCGGCTCGTCAGGGTCATGCTCGCCTTCGCCGAGGGGGCGCACGATGTTCTGGTCTGCACCACGATCATCGAGTCGGGCCTCGACATCCCGAATGCGAACACGATCATCATCGACCGCGCCGATGCGCTCGGGCTCGCACAGCTCTACCAGCTCCGCGGCCGGGTCGGGAGGAGCAGCCGTCGCGCCTACGCGTACCTCCTCTACCGGCGGCGGGAGCGCCTCAGCGACGTTGCTCGTCGCCGGCTCCAGGCCATCTTCAACGCGTCGGAGCTGGGAGCCGGCTTCCAGATCGCCCTCGCCGACCTGGAGATCCGCGGCGCCGGCAACATCCTGGGGGCGGAACAGTCCGGGCACATCGCCGCGGTCGGGTTCGATCTGTACACGCGCCTTCTGACAGACGCGGTCGAGGAGGAGAAGGCGGCGCTCGAGGAGCGGCAGCCCCGCACGCCCCAGCCGGCGGCGATCGTCGACCTGCCGGTGGACGCGTACCTGCCGGACGACTACGTCCCGAGCGAGCCGCAGAAGCTCGAGTTCTACCGGCGGCTCGCGCGCGCCCGCAGCGAGGACGAGGTGACGGCCGCAGCTGACGACCTGGCGGATCGGTACGGTGACCCGCCGGCGCCGGTGGCGCGACTCGTCGAGGTCGCGCGGGTGCGCCTGCTCGCCGAGCGTGCCGGGATCGCGTCGGTGGCGCGCGAGGAGCGCGAGCTCGTGCTGCGCTTCCCGCCCGACTGGGCGCGCGCGGCCGTCGTGCGTGCGCTCCAGGGCGAGGGCTGGGGCGCGGCCGGGCTCCGTCCCGGCGGAGTCCGGATTGCCGCGACCCAGGTCCGGATCCGCCTCGCGCCGGGATCGGACCCCTGGGGGGCCGCACGGGCGGTCGTGGAACGGCTGGCCGCGGCCGTCACCGAGGCAACATCGCGGGACGACGGCTGAGCCGTGCGGAGCGGCTCGTTTCACAGGGTTCTGTAAGCTTCGCTCACAGCGTTCTCCAAGCTGGCTGGAGTCGACTGTCTCGGGTACGGCGTGGCACCGCGGCACTCTGCCGCGGGCCGTGCGCGTCCCACGGAGCGGGACCTTGACGAACGGACGAACACGGAAGAGCGAAGAGGCGACGGCCCGGGCCCGCATTCTCGTGGTCGACGACGAGCCCGCGATCACGGACCTTCTCGGGACGGCCCTGCGCTACATGGGGTTCGAGGTCACCACGGCCGCCACTGGCATCGAGGCGTTGCAGACGGCAGCGTCGGCCTCCCCCGATCTCATCATCCTCGATGTCATGCTGCCCGACCTCGACGGGTTCGAGGTTTGCCGGCGGCTGCGCGAGTACCGGGACTTCGTGCCGGTCATCTTCCTTTCGGCGCGGGACGCCGAGGACGACCGGGTCACCGGCTTCGTCCGCGGCGGCGACGACTACGTGACGAAGCCCTTCTCGCTCGAGGAACTGACCCTGCGCGTCCGCGCCCTGCTGCGCCGGACCCGCGCCGGCGACGCCGAGGAAGCGCGGCTCCGCTACCGGGACCTTGAGATGGACGAGGACCGCCACCAGGTCTGGCGTGCCGGGGCGCCCGTCCGCCTTTCGCCGACCGAGTTCCGTCTCCTGCGGTACCTCCTGCTCAACCCGGAGCGCGTCCTTTCAAAGCAGCAGATCCTCGATCACGTGTGGCAGTACGACTTCAACGGGGAGGAGAACGTCGTCGAGACGTACGTCAGCTACCTTCGGCGGAAGATCGACCAGGTTGAGCCGAGGCTGATCCAGACGGTGCGCGGCTTTGGCTACACGCTCCGCGCCGAGGCCGGGTGAGCCGAGACCGAGTGAGCGCCGAGTCGCCGTGAGCCTCCGCGCCCGTCTTCTCCTCACCGTTGGCGGCCTGCTCCTCGTCGCGCTGGTCGGGACGGGCGCGCTCGTCGTCGGCCTCACGCGCGCCAGTCTCGTCGAGCAGATCGACGACCAGCTTCGGGCGCAACCGCCGCTCATGGCGGGCCGTGGGCCGGGGATGCGCGACGAAGCAGACGACCCGACCGGTCGCCGGACCGCGTTCATCCTCTACGACGCGGAGGGCAGCGTCATCGCCGTGGCGCAGTCCGGTTACGCCAGCTCACCCGATCCCCTCCCGCAACTGCCTCCCATCCCCGGTGACGAGGCGTCGGCGCTCACCGGGCGGATCTTCACCGCCTCGTCGGCCGACGGCTCGCTCTCCTACCGCGTCCTGATCGACCAGGGCCCGATGGGAACGACGCGCGTGCTTGCCGCCCCGATGCGGGGGGTGGAGGACGCCATGGCGGTCCTCGTGCGGAACCTCGCCGTCGTCGGCGCCTTCGCGCTGGCAGTGCTGCTCGTGCTCGGCTGGGTGATCATCCGTCGCGACCTGCGCCCGCTGGAGGACATGGCATCGACGGCGACGCAGATTGCCGGCGGCGACCTCTCCCAGCGGGTGGACCACCCGGGCGACCGGACGGAAGTCGGACGGCTGGGGATCGCGTTCAACACGATGCTCGACCGGATCCAGGCCTCGTTCGAGGAGCAGCGATCGGCGCTCCAGGCAAAGGAGCGAAGTGAGCGCCGGCTGCGGCAGTTCGTTGCCGACGCGTCGCATGAGCTGCGCACGCCCCTGACCGCCCTGAGGGGCTACGCCGATCTGCGGCGTGCCGGCGGCCTGACCGACGAGGATGAGCTCGACCGCGCGATGACACGCATCGGGACCGAAAGCGAGCGGATGTCCGTTCTCGTGGAGGACATGCTGCTCCTCGCCCGGCTCGACCAGGGGCGCCCCCTGCGCCGGGATCGTGTCGACTTCAGCGGCCTCGTCGACGACGCGGTGAGCGACGCCCGCGCCATCGAGCCGGGACGGCCCATGGAGGCGGATGTCTCCGAGGGCGTGGTCGTCGAGGGCGACGAGCATCGCCTCCGCCAGGTCATCGCCAACCTGATGGCCAACGTCCGCGTCCACACGCCGGCCGCGATGCCGGTGGAGGTCATCCTGTCAGCCGGCGACGGCACGTGCAGCCTGAGCGTCATCGACCACGGCCCGGGGATCGATCCGGAACACGCCGAGCGGATCTTCGACCGCTTCTACCGGGCCGACCCGCGCGGTCGCGCGACCACGGCGGGAGTGGGCTGGGCCTGGCCATCGCCGCGTCGGTCGTCGAGGCGCACGGTGGGGCCGTCCGCCACGCCCCGACCGACGGAGGCGGCGCAACCTTCATCGTCACGCTTCCGATCGCGACGTAGGCCCGGGAGCGGCCGTCGGTACGGCCTTCCCTGGACATCGTCCAGCACGTCTTGCCCTATTCCCAACCAGCTCCCAGCTTCCTCAAAGGTTCGGCAGCCACAGTCGTTGGCGCAACTGCCGCACTCGATCAGAGAGGTGCAGATGGAGCCGGTGAGCCGGCACGCGCCGCTGTCCGACGCTGGTTCCCCGCCCGCGTCCGATCCGGGTCGACCGCCGAGGTCGGGCGTGCAACGCCCGCTCGCGTGGCTCGGGTCGGTCCTGCTCATAGTTGGGGTAGCCGGCGCGGCCTGGGTAGCGGTGTCCCGACCCGGCTCGACAGACGTGCCCTACGCTGCTGTCGCTTCGGCGCCGTCGGCCGCCGCGGCCGCCGCACCATCCACCACGACCGGTGTGACCGATGCACTCCTTCGTGTGGCCGCGCTCGATGCACCGAAGATCGCCGATGTGGTCATCCCGTCGGTGGTCTACATCGAGGTTTCCGACACGAATCGGAGGGGAGAGGCCGGCGTGGTCGCCTCTGGGTCGGGCATCGTCATCGACAGCGACGGCAGCGTCGTGACGAACGGCCACGTCGTCACCTCCGGCCGTTCTTACCGGGTGGTGCTCCCCGACGGCCGTACCTACGACGCGACGCTCGTCGGCCTGGACCAGACGACCGACCTGGCGGTCCTTCACATCGGCGCCGCCGGTCTCACGCCGATCGCCTTCGGATCGTCCGACGCGCTCAGCGTGGGCGATCCGGTCGTCGCGATCGGCAGCCCGCTCGGGCTCGAGGGCGGGCCGTCCCTCACGGTCGGCGTCGTCTCCGCCTTTGGCCGCCAGGTCCAGACCGGCCGTTCTACCTCCCTCTACGGCATGCTCCAGACCGACGCCGCGATCACGGAAGGGTCAAGCGGCGGCGCTCTCGTGGACGCCGACGGGCGCCTCGTGGGGATCACGACCGCGGTCGGCGTCAGCAACGTCGGCATCGAGGGCGTGGGCTTCGCGACACCGGTTGAGATCGTCGCGCGCGTGACCGCCGAGCTCATCGCCGATGGGTCGGCCAGTCAGCCCGCCCTGGGGATCTCCGGAACGACCGCGTACACGCGGCTCGACGACGGCGGGCAGCAGCCCACCGGGGTCCAGGTGGACGCGGTGAAGACCGGTCTGCCGGCCGCGGGCGCAGGCATCCGGGCGGGCGACGTCATCGTCAAGCTCGGTGGGGCGCCCATCGACACGATGGACGAACTGCTCGCCCGGTTACGTCGCTACCGCGCCGGCGAGCAGGTCACGGTGACGCTCCTTCGGGACCAGCAACCAGTCACGCTCGACGTGGTCATCTGAGGTCATCCATGCGATTTGACAGGAAGGTCATTGCCGCCGTCGCCCTGATCGTTGTCGGCGTCGGAGCCGTCGTCTTCGTCATCGTCGGACCGGGCATCTTCAGTTCAGGCACGTCGCAGGAGTTCATCACCGCCACTGCCACCACCACCGACGTGGTCAAGCAGGTCACTGCCACCGGCACCGTGATCGACAAGGCCACCTACGGACTCACGTTCGGTCAGCCCGCCGAGATCGTCTCGAGCACCGGCTCGACGGCCGCCTCGACGAGTGGCTCGGGCGGCTCGACCTCCTGGTCGGTCGAGACCGTGCAGGTCACGGTCGGGCAGACGGTGACGGCCGGCCAGGTGCTCGCGACCGCGGATACCTCCGACCTCGAGGCCCAGGTGGCCATCGCCGAGGCCAACCTCGCGTCCGTGGAGTCCAAGCTGGAGATCGACCAGGCCGGCGCCACCCCCGAGAACGCGGCCGTGGCCCAGGACTCGGTGAGCCAGGCCGAGCTGTCGTACACGTCCACGCTCCAGTCGCAGAAGGACGCCGCGGCCCAGAGTGCTGTTTCCGTGAACGCGGCGCGGGCGGCGGTCGAGAGGGCTCGTGCCCAGCTGGCGGCAGACCAGGCGGGTCCGAGCGCGGACGAGATCGCCAGCTACCAGGACCAGGTGAACTCCGCACAACTCGCCCTCACCACTGCCCAGCAGAACCTGGCCCAGGTGCAGACGCAGAACGCGCAGGCTGAGAAGGCGGCGATGGACGCGGTCACGAACGCGCAGAACCAGCTGGCCGCCGACCAGGCCGGCCCCAGCGCGGCCGAGATCGCGTCCTACCAGGACCAGGTGAACTCCGCGCAGCTCGCCCTCGCTACCGCTCAGCAGAACCTGGCCAGCGTCCAGGCCCAGAACGCCCAGGCGGAAAGTGTTGCCGCGGACGCCGTCACCAACGCGCTGACGCAGCAATGGATCGATGGGTGTCCGGGAGCCCCAACGCCCAGCCCGCTGCCGCTCCAGACGCCCAACCCGTCGCCCGACCCCGGCAAGTGCGATGCGGACCAGATAGCTCTCCAGAATGCCGAGAACAACCTGACCTCACTGCAGGCAAAGAACGCCGCGAGCCTGCAGCAGGCGCAGACGCAGGTGGCGCAGGCCCAGCAGGCCCTGACCGCCGCGCAGAACAACTACAACGCTGAAGGTCACGCCGTCGGCGGACGTCATCGCGGCCGATCAGCAGGCCCTGCAGAACGCCCAGAACAACCTTGCGTCGGTGCAGGTGAAGGACGCCGCGAGCCTCCAGCAGGCGCAGACGCAGGTGGAGCAGGCACAACTGGCGCTGACCGCCGCCCAGAACAACTACACGCTCAAGGTGACTCCCTCGGCGGCCACCATCGCCGCGGACAAGGCGGCGCTGACCAGCGCCATCAACAGCCTCAACGCGGCGCAGGTCCAGGCGTCGACCTCGTCCCACCAGTACGCAAGCCAGGTGGCGCAGGCGAACCAGTCGGTCACGTCAGCAGAGCACAACTACGATGTCAAGGTCGCTCCGGCGAGCGCCGAGCAGATCGCCGCCGACCAGGCATCGGTCGAGAGCTCGAAGGTGGCCCTGACGAGCGCCCAGCAGGCGCTTGCGCTGGCCACCCTCACCTCTCCCATCGACGGGGTGGTCGTAGCGGTGAACGTCGTCCCGGGCGTCGTGGCGCCCTCCGGGTACGCGCTGGAAGTCGGGAGCAGCTCACCCCAGGTGACCGCGAGCGTCACCGAGACTGACTTCCCGTCGCTGAAGACCGGCCAGACCGCCGACGTCACCATCACCGCGCTCGACCAGACGGTGAAAGGGACGGTCACCGAGATCTCGCCCACCGCCTCCACTTCGGGTTCGTCGAGCGTGGTGACGTACACGGTGGTCGTCTCGCTCGTGGAGGCCCCGGCCGCCGTCACCTCGGGCATGAGCGCCGACGTCTCGGTCACCACCGCGAGCGCCACGAACGTGATCGCCGTTCCCTCCACCGCTCTCCAGGGCTCGAGCGGCAACTACACCGTCCGCGTCGTCGACAGCAGCGGCAGTGCCCAGAGCGTCTCGGTAGAGGTCGGCCTGGCGACGACGTCGACGGTCGAGATCAAGAGCGGCGTTGCGGAGGGCCAGGAAGTGGTGATCGGGACCTCGAGCACCCGCTCGGGCACACAGACCCAGGGCGGTGGGGGCAGTTTCCAAGGGGGCGGCGGTTTCCCAGGTTCCAGGGGGCGGCGGCGGCTTCCCCGTTGGTCCCTAGGGTGGTCGACGAGATCCCGGCATGAACGAGTCGACCAGTCATTCCCCCGCCGAGCCCCCGGCCGCGCCTGCGGCCCCGCCCTCCGCCGCGCCGGTCATCCTCCTCGAGCAGGTCAGCCGCGTCTACCACACGGGGCGGGTCGACGTTGTCGCTCTACGGGAGGTCGACCTGACCATCGGCGAGGGCGAGTTCGTGGCCATCCTGGGGCCCTCGGGCTCGGGCAAGTCCACCCTGATGCACATCCTCGGCTGTCTGGACCGTCCCACCTCGGGCATCTTCCGGCTGCGCGGCATTCCGGTGGCCGACCTCGACGACGACGGGCTGGCCCGGGTGCGAAGCCGGATGGTGGGTTTCGTCTTCCAGGACTACAACTTGCTGCCGCGCACAAGCGCCCTGGAGAACGTGGCCGCCCCGCTCCTGTACCAGGGGGTCTCCCGTCACGAGCGCCTCGAGCGGGCCCGGGCGGCCCTCGAGCGCCTCGGCCTGGCCGACCGCCTGGCCCACGATCCGACCGAGCTGTCGGGCGGTCAGCAGCAGCGGGTGGCCATCGCCCGGGCCCTCGTCACCGACCCCGCCCTGGTGCTCGCCGACGAGCCCACCGGCAACCTCGACACGGCCACCGGGGTGGAGGTCATCGATCTCCTCCACGAGGTCCATCAGACCGGCCGCACCATCATCCTCATCACCCACGACGCCGAGGTTGCGGCCCACGCCGAACGGCAGATCCACATCCGCGACGGAAGGCTCGTTGCGTGAAGGTCCTCGAGCTCGTCCGGCTGTCCCTCTCGCGGCTCCGCTCGAGCCGCTTGCGCACCCTCCTCACCATGCTCGGCATCATCATCGGCGTGGCCTCGGTGGTGTCCCTCGTGTCGGTCGGCCAGGGCGCCACCGCCGGCATCACCAGCCGCCTCGAGGGCCTCGGCACGAACCTGCTCACCGTGAACGCCGGTTCCACTGTTCGCAACTTCACGCGTAGCGCGGGCGGCTCGGCGACCACCCTGACCGTCAGCGACGCAAACGCCATCGCGGCCCTAGACGGCATCGCGGCAGTGGCGCCGGAGGCGTCGAGCCAGGGGCTCATCGTGGCGGGATCCCAGAACACCACCACGAACCTGCTTGGGACGACGCCGGCCTACGCGACGGTACGCAACTACAGCATCTGGCAGGGCACGTTCCTGACCGACCCGTCCGTCGACTACGGACTGCGCGTGGCCGTCCTCGGCGCGACAACCGCGGACGACCTGGGGCTTGACTCCAGCGCAATCGGCAAGGAAATCCGGATCGCGGGGGTACCCTTCCAGGTCATCGGCATCCTGCAGTCGAAGGGCAGCACCGGCCCGTCGAGTGCCGACGACCAGGTCATCATTCCACTGTCGACCCTCCGGGCCCACTTCGTGAAGGGTGAGGCCGTCCGCACCATCAGCGTCAGCGTGGCGCAAGCCGACGGGATCGAGGCGGCAAAGGCTCTCATCACGGCAACGCTGCAACAGCGGCACGGGATCACCGGGACCGAGGCCGACGACTTCACGATCCAGGACCAGGCGCAGTTGCTCGAAACCGCAAGCTCGGTGGGCGACCTCCTCGGCATCCTCCTCGCGGGCATCGCCTCGATCTCGCTCCTCGTGGGCGGGATCGGGATCATGAACATCATGCTCGTCTCGGTCCGGGAGCGGACCCGCGAGATCGGCATCCGCAAGGCGATCGGCGCCCGCGGATCCGACATTCTTCTGCAGTTCCTCATCGAGGCCCTCACCATCTCGCTGATCGGCGGCCTCATCGGCATCCTCGTCGGGATCGCCGGCACCGCGATCATCGGGGTGATCGCCGGCTGGGGATTCCAGTTCAACCCGGTCATGGTCGTCGTGGCACTCGGCTTCAGCCTGGCCGTCGGCGTCGTGTTCGGGGTCTGGCCGGCGCGCCAGGCGGCCAGGCTCGATCCAATCGTCGCCCTTCACTACCAGTAAGGAGTACCCGGCATGGAACAGACACCGCTGCCTCCGCAGACACCGCCCGCGCCCCGATTTCCCCGCAGCGAAAGGAGCCTCCGCAGGGTCGGTCCTCCTCGTCGTTGCGGCGCTCGTCGCCGTCGCCGGGGTGACCTTTGCCGTGGGGCGCATGACCGCCCCGACCTCGAGCGGCGCCGGCAACCGCAACGTCCCCGGCAACGGCGCGTTCCCGGGGGGCAGCTTCCGCCCGCAGGGGAGCTTCGCTCCGGGTGGTATCGGCGGTCTGGGGGCCGGCTCGCTCACGATCGAGGGCACCGTGGCGAACGTCGCCGATGGTGAAGTCACGGTCAAGCTCAGCTCCGGCACCACCATGCAGGTCAAGACCGATTCCTCCACGACCTATCACCGGGCGGCGACTGCGTCCTCCTCCGACGTCACGGTCGGCAGCACGGTCAGGGTGCAGGTTGGCTCCCTTCGCGGCGGCCCGAACGCCGACGGCAACGGTGCCCCTGGCGCTCCCGGCGCCACCCCCGACCCCAACGCAACCCCGAACCCGAATGGCATCCTCGGGTCCCAGACGGCCAGCGACATCACCGTGGTCGGCCCCTGATCGACGCTGCGCGGCCGTCATGAAGGTTTCTTGATCAGGCCACCGCCAATTCACAGCCGGCCTCACAGCAACCTCCCAGCACGGGCCGTCAGAATGACTGACCATGCAAGGAGAGTTGACCTCTGTTCCGCGCGCTGGCGGCAGGACCGAGATGACCGCACGTGCCCGCAACCACTACGGCGTTCCGTTCCCGCGGACGTGGTCGATTCGAGCCACCGACGTGGTCGCCCTCGCGACCGCCAACGGGCTGCTCATCGTCGGCATGTGGGTGCGCCACGGCGGGCTCGAGCAACTGGGCAGCCTGGCCGGCATCCTCACGGCGACCGGCCAGCTGACGGCTCTCCTCGGGACGTACCTTGCGCTGCTGGGCATCATCCTCATGTCCCGGAGCCCGTGGCTCGACCAGGTCTTCGGCACGGACCGGCTGGCGTGGGCGCACCGCTGGATCGGGTTCGCCACGGTCTGGCTCATCGTTGCCCATTTCGCGTTCACGACCGCTGGTTACGCGATGGGGATCGGCTCGTCCCTCCTCGACGAGGCCGTGACGCTCATCACGACGTACCCGTATGTCCTCCTGGCCGCGGTAGCCCTCGCGCTGTTCGTCATGCTCGCCATCAGCTCCATCCGGGCGGCCAGGCGGCGTGTCGGGTACGAGACGTGGTTCGGCCTCCACCTCTACGCCTATCTCGCCGTCGCGCTCGGCTTCGCCCACCAGCTCGTGGTCGGCTCGGACTTCTCCTCCGATCCGGTCGCCCGCGCCTACTGGATCGCGCTGTACGCGCTCACGGCAGCGTGCGTCCTCCTCTTCCGCGTGGGCCAGCCGCTGTACCTCTCGATCCGCCACCGGCTGCGCGTCGTGAGCGTCATCCAGGAAGCGCCCGGGGTAGTTTCCGTCTACGTCACGGGCCGCGACCTCGACCGGCTCGCCGTCCGCGCGGGCCAGTTCTTCCAGTGGCGGTTCCTCGGCCGGTACGGCTGGTGGCGCCATCACCCCTTCTCGCTGTCCGCTGCCCCGAACGGCCAGTACCTGCGCCTGACGATCAAGGACCTCGGGGACGACACAAAGGGCCTCCAGCATCTCCGCGTCGGTCCGCGCGTCCTGGTCGAGGGCCCGTACGGCGCCCTCACCGCGGCCCGGCGCACCCGCCAGCGGGTCCTCCTGGTCGCTTGCGGCATCGGGATCGCGCCGTTGCGTGCGCTGCTCGAGGATCTTCCGGCCGGGCCGGGCGACCTCGCACTCATCTACCGGGCTCGGCGACAGGAGGACCTGGTCTTCCGCGGCGAGATCGACACGCTGGCTCGCCTGCGCGGTGCTGCCGTCCACTACATCGTGGGGCGGCGCGGGGTGGATCTCCCGGCCGACCCGCTCGATGCCAGTGCGCTCGGTGCCCTCGTGCCGGACGTTTGTGATCGCGACATCTACCTGTGCGGCCCCGTCGAGATGATGGATGTCGTCCGCCCGCGACTTCGCTCCCTGGGTGTGCCCGCGCGGCAGATCCACTGGGAACGCTTCGACTACTGACGTGTCCACTCACGACGGAGAACAGCCGTGATCCCGAAACGCGCCGTCGCCGCCCTCGTTGTCACCGCCCTCGGTCTCGTCCTGCTCTTCAGCTTCAAGACGCCATCGCAACCCGTGACCGCCGCCAGCGCCGGCGGGGGGGTGGTCGCCGTCGGGCAGCCCTCCGCGGCTCCGACGGCCACGAGCGACCGCCGGGCCACCAGCGCACCCACGGCCACCGCCACCGTGCCGGATGCGGCCGGCGAGGCGAGCGCCGCGCCCTCCACGCCGAGCCCGGTCGCGACGGCAGCCCCGCTCGCCACGACAGGCGACGGGCAGTACAGCGGCGACGTCGTGAACACGCGGTACGGTCCCGTTCAGGTCCAGGTGACCATCTCGAACGGCAAGATCGTCGACGTCACTGCCCTCCAGCTGCCGGCCAACGATCCTCGCTCGGCGCAGATCAGCGAGTACGTGGAGCCGATCCTCCGCAGTTCGGCACTGCAGGCTCAGAGCGCCCAGGTCGACCTGGTGTCGGGCGCGACGTACACGAGCGACGCGTATGCGCGGTCGCTCCAGGCGGCACTCGACCAGGCGGGCATGTAGATGCTGGCAGCGGCCCCGGAGGCCGGTGCTGCCCTGGCACGGGTCCCGGGGCTCTACCGCGTGGAACGGCTCATGGGCACGGTCGTGAGCATCGACGTGCGCGACGGCCGCGTGGATCCGGCCGCCCTGGATGGGGCCCTCGCCCACCTGCGCGACGTGGAGGCCCGGTTCAGCACGTACCGCGACGACAGCGAGGTCAGCCGCCTCGCCCGCGGCGAGCTCTCGGAAACCGGCTGCAGCGCGGATCTGCGCTACGTGCTCGCCCTCTGCGAGAACCTGCGGGAGACGAGCGACGGCTACTTCGACATCCGCCGCGCCGGGCGTGACGGCGGGCTCGACCCGTCGGGCCTCGTCAAGGGCTGGTCGATCGAGGCAGCCGGTGACATCCTGGGCCTGGCCGGCGCGCGCGACTTCTCGATCAACGCCGGCGGGGACGTGATCGCCCGCGGCGAGCCTGCCCCGGGCCGGCCGTGGCGGGTGGGAATCCGCCACCCCGACCTCGGCGATCGCCTCGCCGCCGTGCTCGAGGTTCGGGATCTTGCGGTTGCGACGTCCGGCACCTATGAGCGCGGCGAGCACATCAGGGACCCGCACACGGGCCGGCCGCCGCGCGGGCTGCGCAGCGTGACCGTGGTCGGCCCGAGCCTCACCTACGCCGACGCCTACGCCACGGCCGCGTTCGCGATGGGTGTGGATGGCGTCGCGTGGGTCGCCCGCCATCCCGGGTACGGCGTCTACGGCATCACGGATGAGGGGAGCGTCCAGTTCACGCCGGACGTCGAGCGTCTCCTCTCCTGACGCTCGCGCCGCGTCCGGATGAAACCGGCACCGATTCTCTCAGCCCATTCCAAGCTTCACTGGACATCATTCCAAGGTCGCAGTTCCACGATATCGACAATCTCGCCGTAACGTATTGGCATCACGCACGAGGAAGTGAACATGACCGAAGAACCCACACGCGTCTCCGATGGTGGTACCGGCGAATCGGTGCCCGTCGGGCCGTGGGTACCCCCTGCCACGGCTCCCGAGTACGTGCAGCCCGTCGCCCCCGTTCGGGCGGGCGGCGGAGGTAGCCGGCGCCTGCTGGCGGCCGGCGGCCTCGTGCTGCTGCTCCTCGGGGCCCTCGTGGCCAGCGCCGCCGCCATGAGCGGACCGGGCACAAACGATCAGGCCACCGCGGGCGGCCAGGCCGCCCCCAGCTCGTCACCCGCGGTCGTCGCGGCCGCGAGCCCGGTGCCGGGCGCGTCGGCCTCCCCCGACGCCCGCACGGAGGCGTGCCAGACCTACCTCGAGAACCTCGCCACACGGCTCAACGTGTCCGTCTCGACACTCGAGCAGGCGCTCGTCGGCGCTGCCGGCGACACGATCGACCAGATGGTGAAGGACGGCCGGCTGACGGCCGACCAGGGTGCCTACCTGAAGGGCCAGCTGTCCGCGGCCGATGGGTCCTGCGCCGCAGGCCCGGGCCACATGGGCAAGGGCTGGTTCGGCGGCATGATGATGCCGTTCGCCCCCGGTATGGACGGGTTCGACGGTGACCGGGGCGAGATGCACGGGGCGGGCGCTGGGGTCCCGGTCGACACGACCGCCATTCTCGACACCGCAGCCACGGCGCTGAAGATCGACCGCCAGACCCTGTTGACGGAACTCGGCGCGCTCAAGGGCGGCGAGGACCTGAAGACGATCGCCCAGAAGCACAGCGTCGCGTACGACACGCTCTCGGCGGCCATCCGGGCCGAGGTCAAGAGCCAGCTCGACGCTGCCGTGACGAAGGGTACGATCACAGCGGACCAGGAGACCGCGGCCCTGCAGCGGGTCGACGCGCGCCTGGCCGACGGCGGCCTGCCGTGGGGCGCCGGACCGCTCGGCGGCCGCGGCGGCCGGGGCGGCGGTCACATGGGCGGCGGTTGGGGCGACAATGATGAGAACGGGCCGGTGCCCGGCTCGTCGCCGACCCCCACGCCCGCGCCGGGCGCCTGAATTCGAGGCGCTTCCCTGTACCCGATCCAGGGAGCTTCCCGCCAGCGGAGCGCGGGCGCCGGTGGCCTGTCCCTTCAGGCACTGCGCCCGCGTTCTGTTCTACCCCTTGACCACGGCGAGCGGCCGGAGGCGCGCCACGCGGCGGATGAGCCCGGCGCCCTCCGAGACCTCGACCACCGTGTCCACATCCTTGTAGGCGATCGAGGCCTCTTCCGCGAGGAGGTCTCGGCGCTCGGCGCGGACGATGATGCCTTCGGCGGCCAGGCTGCGGACCACGTCCACGCCTCGCAGGGCGCGCACCGCCGCGTGGCGCGAGAGGTTCCGCCCGGCCCCGTGGCAGGCCGAGCCGAAGCTCCGCTCCATGGAGCCCGGCGCCCCCACGGCCACGTACGACGCCCGGCCCATGTCGCCCGGCACCAGGACGGGCTGCCCGACCGCCCGGTACTCCTCGGGAATGTCCGGATGGCCGGCGGGGAACGCCCGCGTCGCCCCCTTGCGGTGGACCCAGACCTCCGCCGTTGCCCCGTTCCCGTCCCCGCCCCCGCGAGCGGCCTCGCCGCCACCGACGAACGGCACGCGGTGGCGTTCGCGTTTCGCGATGTTGTGGCTGAGGTCGTAGACGAGGTGGAGGCCCAGCGACTCGGCACTTGCGCCGAACACGCGCTCGAAGGCCCCTCGAACGTGGTGGGCGATGACCTGTCGGTTGGCCCATGCGAAGTTGGCCGCCGCCGTCATCGTCGCGATGTAGGCCTGCGCCTCCGGCGATCGAGCCGGCGCGCAGGCGAGCTGGCGGTCCGGGAGCGAGATGCCGTACCGGGCCGCCGCCCGGTCCATCGTCGCGAGGCTGTCCGTGCAGACCTGGTGGCCCAGGCCGCGCGACCCGCAGTGGATCGCCACCGTGACCTGGCCGGGTCGCAGCCCGAAGGCTGCCGCGGCCGCAGGGTCGAAGATCCGCTCGACCACGCCCACCTCAAGGAAGTGGTTGCCCGAGCCGAGCGTGCCGAGCTGGTCGATGCCTCGGGCGCGGGCCCGGACTGAGAGGGCGTTCGGGTCGGCGCCCTCCATCGATCCGCCCTCCTCGGTCCGCTCGATGTCCTCCCGCCAGCCAAAGCCGCCCTGGACCGCCCACCGCGCGCCCCGGCGAAGGACGGCGTCCAGCTCGGACTCCGTCAGCCTGCGCCGGGCTTTGGCGCCGACGCCGCTCGGGACCGCCCGGAAGAGCGCGTCGGCCAGGCGCTCGAGCACACGGCGGACGTCACCGGCCTCGAGGTTCGAACGAAGGAGGCGCACGCCGCAGTTGATGTCGAACCCGATGCCGCCGGGGCTGATGACGCCGTCGTCGATTCGGGTCGCCGCGACGCCACCGACCGGGAAGCCGTATCCCCAGTGAACGTCGGGCATGGCGAGTGACGCGCCCACGATCCCCGGGAGCGTGGCAACGTTGGCCACCTGGACAAGCGCCGGGTCGTCGCGGAGCGTCGCCATGAGCCGGTCGTCCGCGAAAACGACGCCGTCCACGCGCATGCCCGCCCGCTCGTCGCGCGGGAGCCGCCACGTCCAGGCGTCGACCCGCTCGAGGCGTGAGGGGGTCGCCGGGGTCCGGGTCGGCGAAGCGCGGGCCGATCCGGACGCGCTGCGCGACATCAGATGTCCAGGTACGCGGTGAGCGACCACGTCTCGCCTTCCCGCTCAACGGCGAGGCCGTGGTACGTCGCGGATTTCACGTCGTGGCGCAGCCGGACGCCGGGCGCCGCCCTGTCCACGAACCAGGCGCGAGCCTCGATCTGGCACCCGCCGGCGGCCACGCCAACCCGCTGAACGCACGTGCCCGCGAGCGCGGCGTGGCGGACGTCGGCGAGGCCGACGAGCTCGTTGAGCCAGGCAAAGGCGAGGCCGACGAGGTCGGGCGCGTCGAGGAGGATCCGGCCCTCGTCGGCGCCCACGACGGTGCCACCGCCGGGCACTCCAGCGGCCTTACCACCGCCGGGGACCCCACTGGCGATGCCACCGCCGGGCACTCCGCTGGCCACATCCGCCCGGACCGTTGCCGGGACCTCCGCGGCGATCTCGGCAACCGCGGCCGCTGCCTCCTCGAAGAGCCCGGGCAGGTCGGGCGCCCAGGCGCGGAGACCGGTGTCGGCCGTGTGCGGGAGGATCTCGCGGCCGCGCGCGGTCACCGTAGCTCCTGGTCCGGCCCCAGCCCGAGCAGGAGCGCCCCTGGAGGCGGTTCCCGACGACCGCCGGTTCCGGCTCGTGGTCACGTCGTCACCCCGGGTCAGGGTACCCCTGTCGGCGAGGTGCCACACGGGGCACAATCCCCGCATGAAGATCCTGCGCGGCGTGCCTGCCTCGGAGGGCGTGGCCCGCGGTCCCTGGGTCCGGGTCGAGCCGTCCCGGTCACCCGCCGGCCGGATGATCGAGGCCGGCGAGGCGGAGGCGGAGCTGGCCCGGCTGGCCGCCGCGAGCGCCCGCGCCGCCGGCGAGCTCGACGTCCTTGCCGAGCGCCTCACGGGGGCCGGGCATCCCGACGAGGGTGCGATCTTTGCCGCGCAGGCGGCGATGGCCCGCGACTCGGCGCTCGCCGCTCTCGCGCAAGAGGCGGTTCGCGGCCGGGGCATGGACGCGGTAGGGGCGATACTCGACGCGGGTGCAACCCTGGCCGACCAGCTTGGCGGGCTCGGCGACGAGCTGCTCGCGGCGCGTGCCGCCGATGTCCACGACGTCGTCGGCCGAATCGCCCGGCGGGCCGCCGGGCTGTCGGATCCCGGGGAGCCGGGGCTCCCGCTTCCCAGCCTGGTCGTGGCGGCGGACCTCGCGCCGTCCGTCGCCGCGACGCTCCCCCGCGACCGCCTCCTGGGGTTCGCCCTCGAAACGGGGTCGCCGACGGCGCACACAGCGATCCTGGCCCGCGCCTACGGCATCCCGGCGGTCGTCGGGGTTGCCGGCCTGCTGACGGCCCTGGTGCGGCCGGAATTCGCCGCCGCCGAGCTGCTGGTGGACGGCGGGAGCGGCGAAGTCGTCATCGCGCCGGACGCTGTCGCTGCCGCGGACTTCGACCATCGCGCGCACGTCGCGCGTCATGCCGAGGAGGTGGCGCTGGCGGAGGCGGTGCTGCCCGCCGCCACGCGTGACGGGGTGGAGATCGCGCTGCTGGCGAACATCGGGAAGCCGCAGGAGGCCGCCCGCGCGGTCGAGCTTGGGGCGAGCGGCGCGGGTCTCTTCCGCACGGAGTTCCTCTTCCTTGAACGGCCGGCGGCCCCGACCGAGGAGGAGCAGCTCCGGGCCTACCGCGCTGCCGTCGAGGCCTTCGCGCCGCACCCGGTGACGATTCGCCTCCTCGACGTGGGTGGCGACAAGCCGATCCCCTACGTTCGGATCGCACCCGAGGCGAACCCATTCCTCGGGGTGCGGGCCCTGCGGCTGGCCGCGCAGGAGCCGGGTCTTTTCCTGGCGCAACTGCGGGCGGCCATGCGGGCGGCCGTCGCGGGCCCGGTCAAGGTGATGGCGCCGATGGTCGCCGACGCGGGCGACGCAGCCACGCTCCTCGAGCTGGCCGACCGGGCGCGCGCGGACCTCGTTGCGCGCGGCGACGTGTTTGCACCGGTCGCCCTCGGGGTCATGCTCGAGATCCCATCCGCGATCCTGGTCGGCGATTCGTTCTTCCCGCGCCTGTCGTTCGCCAGCCTCGGGACGAACGACCTGCTCCAGTACACCCTCGCGTCCGACCGGGGCAACGCGGCCCTCCGGCGCTATCACGATCCCATGCACCCTGCGCTCCTTCGGCTCGTGCGCGAGGCGGTCGAACGCGCCGCGGCGGCCCGCATCGAGCTGTCCGTCTGCGGCGAGATGGCTGGCGATCCGGTGGCCGCCCTCGCGCTCGTCGGGCTCGGGATCCGGCAGCTGAGCATGGCGGCGGGGAGCCTGGCCGCCGTCCGGCGCGCCATCCGTGCCGTCATGGCGCAGGCCGTGCGAGAGGAGGCGGAGCGCGCGCAGGCAGACGCCTCCGCCGCCGAGGCACGGGACCGCTTCACGCGCTTGCTGGCTGCGACAACCGCGCCGTGAGCGCCGAGGCTCCCGGGAGCGACCAGCACGGATTTCGCCCGACCGCCGGCTCAACCTGCGGCCCCGCCCCTGCCCGACCCCGGCTCAACCTGCGGCCCGGCCCTGCCCGACCTGCCGTGTTCCCGTGGAGGGGGCCGACTGTCGCGCCCTGCCACATTCCCGCCACGCGGGCGTTCGGCAGCCGACGCACGGGTTTGGGCGGCGCCGGTGATCCCGGCTGAGCACGGATTCCCTCGGCCGATCGGGCCAGGCGTGCCGGCTGAACGTCCACGGCAAGCCGCGCTCCCGCCTGGCGGGAATCTGGCAGAAACCGGCGGCTGACCCGACCGCCCTCCCGCGTGGCGGGACTATGGCGCTGACGGGCGGCCGATCCCCCGTGTTCCCGCCTGGCGGGACCCGGCACCGCAGGAGCCAGGACCGGCGGGCGATCCGACGCCCGCTACCCCGCCTCGTCCTCCGCGACGGGCTCGCCCAGCCCTGCCCGGATCGCCGACTCCAGCGCGGCAATCGCCTCCGCCTCGTCGGGGCCATCGGCCGTCAGCCGAACCCGCTGGCCGCGCCCCACGCCGGTCGTGAGCACCATGAGGATCGACTTCGCATCCACCGGCCGCATCGCCCGGTCGAGATTCTCGATCGTGATCTTCGAGGCGAACCTGGCCGCCGCCTGGACGAAGAGCGCCGCAGGCCGGGCGTGGAGGCCGCTCTCGTTGCGAAGGGTGAGCTCGACCGTCTGCATCAACCGGAGGGTACCGGAGCGGCGATCCCCGTGCGGTAGACTTGCCCGCGTCCAGACCGCGGACGGTGGAACGAGGGAGCGCAGAGCCGGTGTCCGTCGACGATCTCCGAGCGAAGATCCGCGAGGTGCCCGATTTCCCCAAGCCGGGCATCCTGTTCTACGACATCACCACCCTGCTCAAGGACCCCGGCGCCTTCCGCGAGTCGATCGACCTGCTCTCGGCACCCTTCCTGGGCCGGCGGATCGACGTCGTCGTGGGCATGGAGTCGCGGGGCTTCATCTTCTCGGCTCCCATGGCCCTTGGCCTCAACGCGGGGTTCGTGCCGGTGCGCAAGCTCGGGAAGCTCCCGGCAGAGACCCTGAGCGTCGAGTACGCCCTCGAGTACGGGACGAACACCCTGGAGATCCACCGCGACGCAATCGCCCCCGGGCAGCAGGTCCTGGTGGTGGACGACCTCCTCGCCACCGGCGGCACCGTGAACGGCACGATCGACCTCGTCCGCCGCCTGGGCGGCGAGATCGCGGGCCTCGCGTTCCTCGTCGAGCTGACGTTCCTCAACGGCCGCGACCGGTTGCGCGGCTACCAGATCCACTCCGTCATCTCGTACTGAGCCGGGCCGGACGGCAGGTCGGGGACGCCAGCTCACCGTGAACACCGCCCTCGCCCGCACCGGCTCCCGCGACAGCCGCCTCCTCGCGAGTCCGACGAGCGACCGCGGACTCCTCCGGGCGTTCCTCGAGGAAGACCGCCTTTTCGCCGCCTATGCCCTCTGCGACCTGGACGAGCAGGAGTTCCGGCACACCCGCTGGGGCGTGGCGCTCGACGGCGAGCGCCCGGTTGCCGCCGTGCTCGAGCACGCCGGGACGCTGCCGCAGCCGGTCTTCGTCATGGGCGAGCCGGCGGGGATCGAGGCCGTCCTCCGAGACGTCATCCGGCCGCGGCTTGCCTTCATGGCGCTGCGCACGGAGGCGATCGTCGCCGTAGAGCGTCTGTATCGCCTTGATCCCGGTGGCGAGATGCTCCGGATGTGGGTGGACCGCGCGTCGTTCCGCCCGCACCCCGGCCTCACGTCGCGGCTGCTACCCGCGGAGTCGGGCGACCTCAACCGCCTCTATGACATGGGGTTCGCGTCCTGGCTCCCGCCGTCCGCGATCGCCGATGGTGTCTACCACGGCGTGCGCATCCGGGGTCTCCTCGTGGCGGCGGCCGGAACGCACGTCGTGAGCCGGGAGGCTCGACTGGCGGTCGTCGGCAACGTGCTCACCCACCGGGACTATCGAGGGCGCGGCCTCGCCAAGACCACCACGAGCGCCGTCACCCAGGAGCTGCTCCGCACCTGCGACCAGGTCGTCCTCAACGTCCGCGCCGACAACGTCTCCGCCATCGCCGCTTACCGCGCCCTCGGCTACGAGGAGTACGCTCGCTACGAGGAGCGTCTCGTCCACCGGCGCGGCTCGGCGTGGGATGGCATGATGGCCCCGCTGCGCCGACTCTTCACCAGCCACAAGGAGCCCTGAACCTCGCATGTCCGCTTCGCAGAACCACGACGTCGCCGATCTCGCCCTGGCAGCCGAAGGCCGCCGCCGCATCGACTGGGCCGAGCGCGAGATGCCCGTGCTCCGGCTCATCCGTGCACGTTTCGAGCGCGAGCGGCCGCTGGCGGGCATGCGCGTCGCCGCGTGCCTCCACGTCACCACCGAGACGGCGAACCTCGTCCGGACACTGCAGGCCGGCGGCGCGGCGGTGGCGCTCGCCGCGTCGAACCCCCTCTCGACGCAGGACGACGCCGCGGCGTCCCTCGTCGCCGATTTCGGCGCCGAGGTGTTTGCCCGGCACGGCGAGGATCGCGACACGTACTACGCGCACCTGAATGCCATCGCCGACACGCACCCGCACATCACGATGGACGACGGGTGTGACCTCGTTTCGCTCCTCCATGCCGAGCGCGAGTCGCAGCTCGGCGAGGTGCTCGCGGGGACCGAGGAGACGACGACCGGGGTCATCCGCCTCCGCGCCATGGCCGCCGACGGCGCCCTCCGCTACCCCGTGATCGCGGTGAACGAGGCGCTCACCAAGCATCTCTTCGACAACCGCTACGGCACGGGCCAGTCCACCGTGGACGGCATCCTGCGCGCCACGAACGTCCTCCTCGCGGGGCGCCACGTCGTAGTCGCCGGCTTCGGCTGGGTCGGCCGGGGTGTCGCCTCGCGGTTCCGCGGCATGGGCGCCCACGTGGCGGTGACCGAGGTGGACGCGACGAAGGCCATCGAGGCGATCATGGACGGCTACGCCGTGATGCCCATGGCCGAGGCGGCGCCCTGGGGCGACATCTTCATCACCGCCACCGGCGACATCCACGTCCTTCGCGAGGAGCACTTCCGGGTCATGCGCGACGGCGCAATCCTGGCGAACTCCGGCCACTTCGACGTGGAGATCGACATCCCGGCCCTGCACGCGCTCGCGGGCGGGACCGTGCGCGAGGTGCGGCACAACGTCACCGAGTACGACCTGGGCGACCGGCGCATTCGCCTCGTGGTCGAGGGCCGTCTCGTGAACCTCGGCGCCGCGGAGGGACACCCCGCCGCGGTGATGGACATGAGCTTCGCCGACCAGGCCCTGTGCGCGGAGTACGCCGTCCGCCACCACGCGGAGCTCGAGCACCGGGTCTATGACGTGCCCGCCGAGATCGACGCCGAGGTGGCGCGGCTCAAGCTCGACGCCCTCGGCATCGGGATCGACACCCTGACGCCGGAGCAGGTCGAGTACATGCGATCGTGGAAGAGCGGGACGTGATGGCCGTGAACAGCTTCATGCGCGACGCGCAGTATCTCTTCACCTCCGAATCGGTCACCGAGGGTCATCCCGACAAGCTCTGCGACCAGGTGAGCGACGCGATCCTGGACGCCATCCTCCGCAACGACCCCGGGGCTCGGGTGGCCTGCGAGACGGCCACCACGACGGGCATGGTGTTCGTGCTCGGCGAGATCACCACGACCACGTACGTGGAGTTCCAGGACATCGTCCGCGAGACGATCAAGGAGATCGGGTACACCGACGCGCGGTACGGCTTCGACTTCGAGACGTGCGGCACGATCGTCTCTGTCCACGAGCAGTCCCCGGACATCAAGCGCGGGGTGGACGAGGCGGCCGAGACGCGCGCCGCCCACGATGGCCACGAGATCGGCGCGGGCGACCAGGGGATGATGTTCGGCTTCGCCTGCCGCGAGACCCCGGAGCTCATGCCGCTGCCGATCGCCCTCGCGCACCGGCTGGCCCGGCGCCTCGCCCAGGTCCGCAAGCAGGACGTGCTGCCGTACCTGCGGCCGGACGGCAAGACGCAGGTGACGGTGGAGTACGAGTACGGCGTGCCGAGGGCGGTGCGCACCGTGGTCGTCGCCGCCCAGCACGACGACGAGGTGGCGAACGAGCGGCTGCGGGACGACCTCATCGAGCTGGTCGTCAACGAGGTGATCCCACGCGACCTGCGCGTCGCCGACCCGATCATCCACGTGAACCCCACCGGCCGTTTCGTCGTCGGCGGGCCGAAGGGCGATTCCGGGCTCACCGGCCGCAAGATCATCGTCGACACGTACGGCGGAATGGCCCGGCACGGCGGCGGCTGCTTCAGCGGGAAGGACCCGTCCAAGGTGGATCGCTCCGCCGCGTACGCCGCCCGGTGGGTCGCCAAGAACGTGGTCGCCGCCGGCTTGGCCGATCGCTTCGAGCTCGCCCTGAGCTACGCGATCGGCGTGGCCCGGCCCCTGTCGATCGCGGTCGAGACGTACGGCAGCGGACGCCTCCCGGACGAGCAGATCCTCGCGCTCATCGACCGCCACTTCGACCTGCGCCCGGGCCACATCATCGAGCGCCTCGATCTCCGCCGGCCGATCTACCAGCAGACCGCGGCGTACGGTCACTTCGGCCGCCCCGAGCTCGACCTCCCGTGGGAGCGGCTCGACGTGGCGCCGCTCCTCGCCGACGACGCAGGTCTGGCGATGCCGGACTCGCCCGGAGACGGAGACGCGCCCACGGGGGCCTGAGAACCGTCGAAGGGCCACGGCCAGCAGGGGGGCCCGATGTACGTTGTCATCCTGGCCGGGGGAGGCGGGACGCGCCTCCGTCCGATCAGCCGGCCGGAGCGGCCGAAACCGTTTCTGCCTCTCCTGGGCGAGACGTCGCTCTTCCAGCTGACGCTCGCGCGGCTGCCCGGTGAGGTGGACCGCGACAGCGACGTGTTCGTCGTGGCCGACCGCCGGCACGAGGTGATCGTCCGCGATCAGGCTGCCGCAGTGGCCGGGTTCGGGGGGAGGGGGATCCGCGTCCTGGCCGAGCCGGTCGGCCGGAACACGGCGCCCGCCATCGCGCTGGCCGCGGCCGCGATCGAGCGACCGGGCGACGAGGTCATGGTCGTGCTGCCGGCCGACCACCTGATCGAAGACGTGCCCGTCTTCCAGGACGTCCTCAGGGCGGTCGCGGCCGGTCTCGCCCCGGGCGCCCTCGGAATGGGCAGACCGCTGGTCACGCTGGGCGTCGAGCCGACCGGTCCGGAGACGGTGTACGGGTACATTCGACCCCGGCGCGACGAACAGGGGTACCCCGTGCGCCAGGAGGTGGTGGTCGAGCAGCCCGGGCGTCCGGATCCGATTTCGACTGACGGCCCATCCGGTCGAGTCGTTCGAGGAGAAGCCGTCGCGCGAGCGGGCGGAGGAGCTGATCGCTGAGGGCGGCGCCTACTGGAACGCCGGCATGTTCGCCTGGACCCGTGCCGCGATCCGCGAGGCGTTCACGCTCGACGGGCGCGCCGCGACAATCTGGAACGCCGTCGCCAGCGCGGTCACGGCGGGCAGAGATGGAGCGCTGGCCCGCGCCTACGAGCGCATCGAAGCCATCTCCATCGACTACGCGGTCATGGAGACCGCCGCGCGGGCAGGGCGCGTCCTCACCGCCGGCATGCGCGTGGGCTGGAATGACCTCGGCAGCTGGACGTCGCTCCTCCGTGTCCTCGGTTTTGGACCGGAGGTGCGGGGCCGGGTGGTGGAGGCGGGCGACGCCGTCGAGCTGGGCACCGAGGACCTCCTCGTCCTCGCCGACGACGGCCGGTTGTTCATCCAGACCGGGCCCCGGGGTACGATGATGCTGCCCGGAGCGGGCGCGCTGCTCGCCGGTGCCCGACCCGGGACGGACATCGTTCTTGAGCTTCTCGACCGCGTGACCCGCGCGAGCGCCAGTCCGTGACCGGGGCCGAACGCCGAGCGCCGGCCGGAACGCAGAAGACCGGAGCCCAGACCGAGTGACCACCATCCCGTCCCCGCCGCCCATCGTCTTCGGCACCGATGGCTGGCGCGCCCGCATCGCCGACGAGTACACGTACGATGCCGTGCGGCGCTGCGCCGAGGGCGTGGCCCGCTGGGTCGTGGACCGCGGGAGCGCGACAAGCGGCGTCGTCGTCGCGTACGACCGCCGATTCGCCAGCGAGTACTTCGCCCGCGCGGCTGCGGAGGTCCTGCTCGCCCACGAGATCCCGGTCTTCTTCGGCGGGAGCCGCTCCCCACGCAGATGGCGTCGTACGAGGTCGTGTCGCGAGGCGCCGCGGGGGCCGTGGTCATCACTGCTTCGCACAACCCCTGGACGGACAACGGGTTCAAGATCAAGGCTCCAGAGGGGTCCGCCGCCGGGCCGGATATCCTGGCCGCCGTCGAGGCCACGATCCGCGAGCGGGCTGGCGAGACCCCGCCGCGGCGGCCGTACGAGGACGGCGAGGCGGCCGGCATGGTCGATGAGATCGACCCGTTCGACGGGTACCGCGCGTTCGTGGCGCGGACCCTTGACCTGGAGCGCCTGAAGTCGGCACCGGTCCGAGTACTCGTCGAGCCCCTGTTCGGCTCGGGCGCCGGCTGGATCTCCCGGCTCCTTGCCGGCGGCCGGATCGAGGTCCGCGAAGTGCACTCGGAACGTAACCCCTACTTCGGCGGGCTCAACCCTGAGCCCATCCGGCCGAACGTGGACGAGGCGCTCGGCATCCTCGCCGGAGGCGGCTACGACCTGGGCCTTCTTCTCGACGGAGACGCCGACCGCGCCGGGGCGGCCGACGAGCGGGGCACGTTCATCCACCAGCTCCAGGTGATGGGCCTCCTCATGTACTACCTGCTGGAGCACCGGGGCATGCGCGAGCCCGTCGTGTACACGGTGAACGAGACCTCGATGGTGCGCCGCCTCGGCGAGCGATACGGCGTGCCGGTGTTCGAGACGTCCGTCGGCTTCAAGTACGTCGGCCCCAGGATGATCGAGACCGGCGCGATGATGGGCGGCGAGGAGTCCGGCGGGTACGGGTTCGGCATGCACCTGCCGGAACGCGATGGCATCTACGCGGACCTGCTGCTCCTGGACCTCTTCCTGCGCGAGCGCGAGGCCGGCCGCTGGCCGGTGTCCCGGGCCGTGGCGCACCTCCACGAGATCGCCGGCCCCTCTTTCTACATGCGCACCGACGTGCACGTCGAACGGGCGATCTACCCGGCGTTGCAGGAGCGCCTGATGCGGGAGCTCGCGGAGCAGCCCCCCGCGTCCCTCGCCGGCGACCCGGTGACGCAGACCGACACCCTCACAACGAGCGACGGCTTCAAGTTCTGGACCGCCGGCGGCGACTGGCTGCTCATCCGCCTCTCCGGCACCGAACCGCTCGTCCGCGTCTACGTCGAGGCCTCGAGCGCCGAGCGGAGGGACGCCCTCCTGGTGGCCGGGGAGCGCCTCGTCCGCGGGGCCCCGTGACCGGGCCGGCGGCCGACCCGCTCGACGATCCGGGGGTCGTCCGTCGGCTCGATCCGGGGGACATGCTCGGTGCGATCGCCTCGCTGCCCGGCCAGCTACCGGCGGCCTGGGAGGCGAGCCGCGGTCTCGCGGTACCGGACTCCTATCGAGGGGCCACGGCGGTGCTGGTGCTCGGGGTGGGCGGGTCCGCCATCGGGGCCGATCTTGTCCGCTCGGTCTTCGCCGACCGGCTGCGGGTGCCCGTCATCGCGCTCCGCGACTACGTGCTCCCGGCCTTCGCGGGGCCATCGACGCTCGCGGTCGCATCGTCACACAGCGGCCGCACGGAGGAGACGCTCGCGACGCTGGAGCAGGCCGCGGCCGCCGGGTGCCGGCTCGCCGTGATCACGTCGGGCGGGCCGCTCCTCTCCGTTGCCCGCCAGGCCGGGCTGCCGCTTCTCGAGTGCCCTCCGGCGGGGCCGCCGCGCGTGTCGGTCGGCTGGAGCACGGTCCTGCTGGCGGGTCTCCTGGAGCGGGCGGGGCTCCTCGACATCGACCAGCACGACGTCGAGGCGGCGACAGCCGCCGCGGCGGCCATGGTGCAGCGTTGCGAGCCGGGCGTGCCGGCGGCAGACAACCCCGCGAAGCGGGTCGCCTGGTCCTGCGTGGACCGGGTCCCGGTGATCGAGGCGGGTGGATTCCTGGCCCCGGTGGCACGCCGCTGGAAGACGCAGCTCAACGAGAACGGCAAGTCAACCGCCGTCTTCGAGGAGCTGCCCGAGGCGACGCACAACGCTGTGGTCGGCTATGCGCAGCCGGAATTGATCCGTGAGCGGCTGTTCGTGGTCTTCCTGGTGAGCCCGGACGACCACCCCAGGATCGCCCAGCGCGCGGCGCTCTCGGGCGAGCTGCTCGACGAGCGGCGCATCCTCCACGAGACCGTCACCGCGACCGGCGAAGGGCGGCTGGCCCAGGCCTTTGCCACCATCGTTCTCGGCGACTTCGCGTCGGCGTACCTTGCGCTCCTCTACGGGGCCGACCCGACGTCCGCGGCGGCGATCGCATGGGTGAAGGAGCGCCTTGCGGCGACGAGCGACGGGGTGACAGGGTGACCGCTACCGCCCGGCGCCACCTCGTTGTAGGCTAGCGACTGAAGAGCTTGCCGGGCCGGGCAGCGCGTGGGGCGTTCGGCCGGCGGCATGGAGCGGCCGGCGGACCGGGACGACGGCCGGCAGGTGATGGAGGTTACTCCCGATGCACTCCAGTCTGATCGGCAAGGTCGAGAAGGCGAACCGCTACGCCCGCGAGACGGACCGGCTGACGTTCGAGCAGCTCTCGGTGACGTTCCGCGGGGACAACGACACGCACGTCGTCGGACTCGACGCTGATCAGTGGCGCTGCACCTGTCACTTCTTCGAGAGCTGGAAAAGCTGCGTCCACGTCCTGACGCTCCAGAAGGTCCTCGGGAACATGCTTCCCGAAACGGCGCAGGAGTCGATCTTCTCGGCGGTTCAGGCCCCGACCCCCTGATCGGCCCGCGCCGTCCCCCGCGTGGCCACCGCCCGCGGCCGTCGCGCCCGCGGCCGTTCGCCCGCGCCGTTCCGAATACGTCGACACAGGCCGGTTACTCACAGGGGCCGCTCTGCGGCCCCTGTCACGTGATGGGACTGTTGCCCGGCCGGCGAACCCGCGGCAGCGCGCCGGGCGATGCCTACGGGCCTTCCTGCTCGCGGAAGTCCTCGATGGCCTGCAGGGCTGCCTCCGGTGTCTTCGTCCCGGCGAACGCCTGCTGGAGTTCGCGGTACCACGTGAGCGCAGTGGACTGCGACATGACCGTGTCGAGGATGTCCATCGCCGCGTTCTCCGACGCGTCAAGCCCGAACTTCACGAAGGGGTCGGTGATCTTCGCGGCGGCCGCCTTGTTGGCCGGCACCGAGCCGAGGAGCGGGATGAGATCCGCGCCAGCCGCCTCGTCCGAGGCGAGCCTGATGAACTCCCACCCCTGGTCGGGGTGCTTCGCGTCCTTCGGGATCACCCAGTTCTGGCCGGCCATGGCTGCCGTCTTGTCCTTCCAGGACCGCTGCCCGACATCGGGATGAGCGCGACGCCGAGGTTGTCCTTGATCGCCTCGAAGTACGGCAGCATGCCGTTGTATGCCTCGTACGTCGCCCCCTTGCCGGTGACAAAGTCGTTCGAGGCGTCGATCTGCTCGCGGGTGCTCGAGTCGGCGCCGACGCAGCCCTTCTCCCGGAGCGAGATGATGGCCTTGAGAGGATCCACGAACTTCGGGTCGGTGAACTTGAGGTCGCCGCTGACGAACTTCGCCTCGTCGCCCGGCTCGAAGTAGGACACGATGTTCGTGGTCATCATGTTCGACGTTGTGTAGCCGTCGCGGTCGCCGTAGACCATCGGGATGATCCCGGCGGCCTTGAACTTCTCGCAGGCGGCGAGGAAGTCGTCCCACGACCACGGCGCGCCCTTCGGGTCGCTCGGCGGGGGCGTCACGCCGGCCTTCTCGAAGAGGTCCTTCCGGTACCAGAAGAGGAACATGTACTGGTCCATGGGGACCCCGATGATGCGGCCCTCGCCGCCCTTGCAGTCCAGGTTGCTGCAGGCGCTGTTCCACATCGTCATCTGGTCCCAGAAGCCCGGCGTCTTGTTGACGTAGTCGTTCAGGGCGAGCAGGCCCTCGTCGTACGCGGTCGTGTACGAGCCGGCGTACAGCATCATGACGTCAGGGACGTTCTTCGAGGCGAATGCCGCCTGGACCTGTGCCGCCAGCTGGTCGTTGTTCGGCGGCAGCAGGGTGATCTTCACGTCCCAGCCCGGGTTCGCGGCCTTGAAGCGGGTGATGACGTTGTTCACCCATTCCTCGTACGGTGTTCCCGCGGTCGCGGTCGTGAGGATCCCGCCGAGCCACAGGTCGAGTGTCCCGGCGGCGCCTGTGGCCGCCGGCGTCTCGGGAGCCGCGGTCGGCGCCTGGGTCGGCGCGGGAGAGGCCGTTGCGGCGCATCCGGAGACGGCCGTGACCACGGCGACGAGCAACGAAAGCAGAATGAGCAAGCGTCCGGGCCGTCTGGCCCGACCGGCAGTACGGATCATCGAGTCCTCCTCGTACGGGAACCCGCCCATCGGCAGGCAGGGACCAGGCCTCCGAATCGGTCTCCGGCGTCACCTCCTCTTGAACGGATCGTTCATACTGTATGAACGCATCATAGGCCTTGGCGTCGCCCTCGGCAACATCCAGGACAGCTGTAGTGCGGTGAGCACACGGAGGCGTGGTCATGCGATATGACCTGTTGATCGCCGGGGGCGAGGTGCTCGATCCCGGCGCGGGCATCGTCGGCCGGCAGGACGTCGCGATCAGCCGCGGGAGGATAGCCGCGATCGAGCCGTCCATCCCGGCCGGTTCTGCGGCTCGGGTGGTCGACGCCGGCGGGCCGCTACGTCGTGCCGGGCCTCATCGATCTCCACACGCATGTCTTCTGGGGCGCCGACTACTTCGGCGTGGACGCCGACAGCGTCGCCTGCAGGAGTGGTGTCACCACCTGGATCGACGCAGGCAGCGCCGGTGCCTTCGCCATGCCTGCGTTCCGGGAGTTCATCGTGCGCCCCTCGGCCGTCCGGATCCTCGCCTTCATCAACGTGTCGTACCTGGGCCTGGCGGGGCTGAACTACGACGAGTACTGCAACCTGCTGGCCTGCGACGTCGACCTGCTGAAGCGGGTCGTGGACCAGGGCCGGGACACCGTCGTCGGGGTCAAGGTCCGGATGGGTACGGAGGGCGTCTGCGGCGGCCGGATGGAGCCGCTCGTCCGGGCGCTCGAAGCCGGTGAACGATGCGATCTGCCGGTGATGTGCCACATCAGCGAGACGCCACCGCCGGTGGACCAGGTGCTGCCGCTGCTGCGACCCGGCGATATCGTCACCCACGCCTTCACCGGCCTGTCCGAGAGGATCGTCGACGAGAGCGGCAGGTTGCGCGACGAGGCGCGCCGTGCCCGGGATCGGGGGGTGATCTTCGACGTCGGCCATGGCGCCGGGTCGTTCTCCTTCGAGACGGGCGAGGCGCTCGCCGCCGAGGGGTTCTGGCCGGACGTCATCTCCACCGACCTCCACCAGATGAGCCTCCCCGGCCCGAACCTCCTCGACCCGCTGTCGCAGGAGTTGGTGGCCCGCGTGAAGGGGGATGGCACCCCGCAATTCACCCTACTGACCGCGATGAGCAAGTTCCTCCACCTCGGGATGCCCTTCGCCGAGGTCATCCGGGCCACGACCAGGCGTCCCGCCGAGGCGCTCGGCTGGGCGGACGAGATCGGATCCCTCGCGCCGGGCGCGGCCGCCGACGTGGCGCTCCTGGAGATCGAGGAGGGTGCGTTCGACCTCTACGATATCCACGGGAACCGCCGGCGGGCGACCCGGATGCTGCGTTGCGCCGGGACCTGGATGGGCGGTCGGGAGCTGCCGATGAAGGCCATGCCACCGGCGCCGCCGTGGATCAAGCTCATCGACCGTGAGGCGGACTGACGGCCGTGGACCGCGACAGCAACTGACGACCGCAGGATCGAGCCGCGTGCCGGGAGGGGAGGGTTCCATGAAGACCGCCGGGATGGTGTTCGCCAGCGACCTGCGGGACGAGGGGGTCGACACGGTCCTTGGCAACCTGCGCGACCGGGGAGGTCTCGACGGCGTCGAGCTCGCCGCTGCGTACCACCACGCCAGGGACGTCTATCCGCACAACCCCCTGAACCCCGTCCACTTCCCGGATGGCGGCGCGATCTTCTTCCGGCCCGACCCCCGCCGCTGGGAGGGCGTGCGCCTCCAGCCGGTCCGGGCGCGCATGCTCGACGAGTTCGATCCGCTCGCCGAGGTGCTCCGCGAGGGCGAGCGCAGGGGCATGACCGTTCGAGCGTGGACGAACACGCTCCACAACTTCACCCTCGGCGAGGCCCATCCCGACTGTGTCGCCCGGAACGCCTTCGGCAACCCCCTCCTCACCGATCTCTGCCCGGCGAACCCGGCGTCTCGCGCGTACGCCCGGGCCGTGAGCGCCGATCTCTCGCGCTACGGCGTGGAGGCGATCGCGGCCGAGGCCATCTGCTACCTGCCGTTTGACCACGGCTTCCACCACGAGCGGTGCGCGTACCCGCTGAGCGAGACCGTCCGCTTCCTCCTCGCGCTCTGTTTCTGCGATCACTGCGAAGGGGCCGCCGCCACGGCCGGCGTTGACGTGCGACGGGTCCGCGATGCCGTCCGCCGCGACCTGGTGCTGGCGATCGCGGGCGAGCCAAGCGCGCTCGACGACGTGCCTCTCGAACGGGCGGCGATGGGGGGGCTGGTCGAGGGGGAGATGGCAGGGTACCTCGGGGCGCGCGAGCAGGTCGTCACTTCGCTCGTCGCGGAGGTCACCCAGGCGGTCGAGGCCGCCGGTCCGGCCCGTCTCGTCTTCGTCGACTCGTACGGCGCCGGCGACGGCGCCGACCAGGAGGGCCCGCTCGTGGCGGATCGATCATGGCGGTTCGGTGTCGACCCGGCGGCGGTGGCCCGCGTCTGCCACGGTTACTCGATCTTGGGTTACTCGCGGAGCGTCGATCGCTTCCGCGCCGACGTCGAGGCATACCGGCGGATCCTGCCGGCGGACGTGCCGCTCTCGATCGTCGTGACGGCCATCCCGCCGAACTGCGTGGGGCCGGCGGATCTGCCTCCGAAGGTCGCGCTGGCCCGCGGCTGGGGCGTTGAGTGGCTCGAGTTCTACGTGTACGGGCTCATGCGGCTCACGGGCCTGGACTGGATCAAGACCGCACTGCGGAGAGAGGATCGCCGATGAATACGGAGCTTCGTGGGAAGGTGGCGATCATCACCGGCGCGGGCACGGGGATCGGGGCCGCAACGGCCCGCGACCTCGCGGCCGCCGGGGCCCGCGTCGTGCTCACCGGCCGGCGCGCCGGGCTTCTCGAGGAGCAGGTTGCCGCCATCACTGGTGCAGGCGGCGAGGCCTGGGCGATGGCCGCCGACGTTCGCGAGTTCGACCAGGTCGAGGCGATCGTCTCGCGCACCGTGGAGCGGTACGGGCGGCTCGACATCTTCGTCGCCAACGCGGCGATCGCGGACTTCGGCCCCATCGACACCGCCGACCCCGCGCTCTGGGCAGACGTCATCACGACGAATGTCCTCGGCGTCCTCTACGGCGTGCGCGCCGCGCTGCCCCGGATGAAGGCACAGGGTTCGGGCCACATCGTCATCGTGTCGTCGGGGTCGGGCCGGGTGACGTACGTCGGCGAGCCGGCCTACGTGGCCAGCAAGCACGCCACGGTCGCCTTCGCGGAGTGCCTGCGGCAGGAGGTCGCCCCGCTCGGCATCCGGGTGGCCGTGATCGAGCCGGGCCTCGTCGAGACGCCGCTCATCCATCTCTACCCCGAGGCCAATGACATGCTGCCGGGCGTGGTGGCGCTCGACCCGGCGGAGATCGCCCAGTGCATCCGGTTCGTGCTCGAGCGACCGCCGCATGTGAACGTCTTCGAGGTCCTCGTCCGCCCCACCAGCCAGCTGCTATAGGCAGGGCGCGCGGCGGGAACGTGGCGGGACGGCCGGCGCTGAGACGCGCCGGCCGCGAAACCACGAGGGCACGAGCGAGACGCTGTGGCGCCTCACCCCGGGTCATCAGGCCGTTTCGGCCCCGCCGATGAGGGTGCCGTTGGAGGCGTCCACGTACAGGACGAGCAGGCGAGGCGATTCCTCGCCCCGCGGAACGTAGCTGAACACGACCGCGTAGACCAGGCGGAGGAGCGGCTCCGGCGAGTCGGGCTTGGCCGGCTCGACGAAGTCGTTGGCCTGCCGCCATTCGAGCGCGGGTGGGGCGACCGAGAAACCCTGGAACGAGGTGAGCCCGCGGGCAGCGGCCCACGTCATGGCCGCCTCTCGGGCGCGTGCTGCGGTGATCGGTTTGGCGGGTGCGGAGGCGGCCGGTGTCTCGACGATCGAGAGGGCGGCGAACTCCCCGCCCGGAAGGACGTCCACGAACGTCCCATCGCCGGGGGCGAGGACGCCGCCGATCGTCCGCTCCCAGCCGACCGTCCAGGACTCGAGGCCGGGATCCCACTGAACGCGAGGCGATCCGGCCGGCGCCGCCACGCCGGCGGCGCCGAGGTACGAAGTGGCGGCGCCGGGTGCCGACCGCGCATCCACGCGGGCCGCGCCCGCGCCATCGGGCCGGTCGAGCCGGACGATCATGACGGGCCTGCCGGTCGCGGCGTCGAATGTCAACCGCGCGGTCGTCTCGCCGGCCGCGTCAGCGAGCGTGACCTCGTCAAGGATCCGTTCGCTCCGGACGTCGCGCTCGCGGACGGCCGGGCGGGCCCGGCCGGCGAGGCCGAGCGCTGCCGCCAGCCTGTCCGCGCGCGCCTGTGCGGAGGTCACTGCAGCGGGCGGCGGGGAGAGCGACTCGCGGATGGGGTTGCCGACCTGCCAGCCGGGCGGCCCGTTGGTCCGCCAGCCCGGCGGTTCCTCCGCGCCTGCACCCTGGCAGGAGGCGGCCAGCACGCCGGCGATCGCCACGCCGGCCCACAGGTGAGCTGTGCGTTTCATGTCGGCCTCCTCACAGGCAGCTGGGGCAGGGTTCGACCGGGAACGGGCTGCCCGAGTACCAGTAGGTCCCGTACCAGTTGACCTTGGTGGCATACCGCCACGCGGTCATCGTCCGGGCCTCGACGAACGCGTCGCCCAGGTTCCGGCCGCTCTTCACCCTTGCCCAGAAGTTGGTCTCGAAGGCGAGCATGTCGACCGTCCACGCCGACCCGACGTAGCCCATGTAGAACTCGGGACCACGGCTGCCGCCGCCGTTCACCCCGCTCTTCAGTCGCTCGATGCCGAACGCGTCGGGAAAGTTGGAGGCCGCTTCGCCGAGATGACAGGTGGAGGCGATCACAAGGTTCGCCGCCTTGGTTCGGCGCGCCTTGATCTCGCCCGCGTTGACCACCCCCTGGGTGCACGTGCCGTTGTCCTCCCGGAAACCCCAGCCGACCGAGTAGTGATCGCCGTGGCTGTGGACGTAGAAGGCCTGGTCGAGCCCGACCCGCGTGAGGACACGGCTCCTGGTGAACGTGCTTCCTTCGTAGGTGGAGACGGCGTACCCGAGGTACTTGAACCCGTCGGCGGCGAGGGCGCGAAGCTTCGCCGGGATCGTGCTCCACGTTCCGTCACACGAGGTGAACGCCGTCTTGTTGGCATAGACGCTCGCCTGGTACGCGGCGCTCGCCGGCGCCCCTCCCACGACGAGCACGGCGACGAGGGCCAGCACGAGCGGCACGACCCTGGGCCACGGTAGTGCTCTGTTGCACATGGACAAGGACCTCCTCCGGCGGGTTCGGGCGGGAGGAGGCGGGCACCCGCAGTCTGGCATGCCTGGCTTATCGCGGACTTCACGGGCCGGCAGGCAACACCTCGCGGGCCCGGCGCGGCGCGGTCGGCGGCGCTAGACTGACGGCACAACCCATTGCACAGGACCGCGGGACCCGCGAAGCCGGTGGAAGTCCGGCACAGTCCCGCTACGGTGATCAGCCGGGTGCGCGACCACTCGGCTGGAAGTCCGGTCGCCGGACCCGCGGTCGTGCCAGGACCTTCGCGAGAAAGGGACAGCACCATGCGCTCCGTTCCGGCCGCACCCCCGTTCACCGCAATCTCACGCCCGGGATCGCCCCGCCGGCGAAGCGCGAAGGTCCTGGCCAGCCTCGCCCTGGTCGCCGGGATTCTTGCCGCAGGCTGCTCCGCGATCGCTGCGCCGGCGACCTCTACCCCAGCCCCCACGCCGGCTTCCACGCCACCGGCCACCCCGGCCGTGCCGCCCGCGCCCGTCACAGTGACCGACGACGAAGGCACGGCCTACACGTTCCGCGTCCCGCCGGCGCGGATCGTCAGTCTGTCGCCGGCGATCACAGAGACGCTGTTCGCGCTCGGGGCGGGGGAGAGGGTCGTCGGCGGAACGGAGGCCGACGACTTCCCGGCGGAGGCGAAGGCGCTGCCGGACGTGGCCTCGTTCACCGGCGTCAACATCGAGGCCGTCGTGGCGGCCCGGCCGGACGTCGTCATCGCCGGCGGCAACGACCTCACCCCGCCCGCCGACATCGAGAAGCTCCGTTCCCTGGGCCTTTCCGTGGTCGTCGTCTACGCCGGCTCGGTCGACGCCGTGCTGCGCGACATCTCGTTGATCGGGACGGTCGCGGGGCAGGACGCGGCGGCCTCCCAGCTCGTCGGTGCCATGAGATCGCGGATCGACGAGTTGTCCGCTGCGGCGAAGGCCGCCGGGTCGACGCCGCGCGTCTTCTACGAGCTCGACGCGACCAAGGAGATCTACGGTCCAGCGCCGGACTCGTTCCTGACCGAGATGATCGGGCTCGCCGGCGGCGACGCGATCACGAGTGGCGACCCGGCCGTCTGGGCGGTCTCGCTCGAGCGCCTGATTGACGCGGACCCGGAGGTGATCATCCTCGGCGACGCGAACTACGGCATGACGCCCGAGGCCGTGAAGTCGCGACCCGGCTGGGCCGGCATGACCGCCGTGAAGGCAGGCGCCATCCTCCCGATCGACGACACGGTCGTGACCCGCCCGGGACCGCGCATCGTCGCCGGGCTCGAAGCCCTCGTGAAGGCGATCCACCCCGACGTCGAGCTGCCCTGAGGGGCGATCGAGCAATGAAGGGGCAGATCGAGCATTGAGACGCGAGATGAGCGGCTCGGGATGACGCGAAGGGGCCTGCCGTGACGACGCGAACGGAACCGGTGGCGGCTGCGCGGCCGGTCGCCATCGGCTCGCTCGGCCTCGTTCGACGCCGTGGCCTCATCGCGGCCAGCGTCGGCATCGGCGCTCTCCTCGTCGCCCTCGTGGCCGGGATCGCGCTGGGAGAGGTGGCGGTCGCGCCCGCCGACACGCTCGCCATCATCGCCCACCGCATCATCGGCTGGCCGGCAACCGTCACCTGGCCCCAGACGGCCGAGACGATCGTGTTCGATCTCCGCGTCCCGCGGGTCCTCACGGCGATGGCCGTCGGTGCGTCCCTCGCCCTCGCGGGGGCTGCCTTCCAGGGGCTGCTGCGCAACCCGCTCGCCGACCCGTACGTCCTGGGCACCGCGAGCGGGGCCGCCCTCGGAGCCGCGATCGGCATCCTGATCCCCGTCCGCGGTCTGATCTTCGGGTTCGGCCTTCTGCACGGGCTCGCGTTCGTCGGCGCGCTCGCCGCCGTGCTCGTCGTCTGGCGGCTTTCGCGCGCCGGCCAGCTGGCGTCGCTCACCGGCCTCCTCCTCACCGGCTATGCCGTGAGCTCGCTCCTGGCCGCCGGGCTCGCCGTGACCATGTACCTCTCCGGGGCCAACCTCCGGCAGATCTTCTTCTTCCTGCTCGGCGGGTTCGCCGGTTCGAGCTGGCTCCAGCTGGCCGGCGCGCTCCCGCTCATGGCGATCGGGGCCGTGATCCTCCTGAGCCGGGCGCGGACGCTGAACGGCCTCCTCCTCGGCGAGGAGACCGCCGCGAACCTCGGGATCAACGTCCGTCGCGAGCGCGCCATCCTCCTCGGCGCGGCGTCGCTCGTGACGGCCGCGGCCGTCGCCATCGCCGGCCTCATCGGCTTCGTGGGACTCGTCGTTCCCCACATCGTGCGCCTGGTGGTGGGTCCGAACGCGCGACTGGTCCTGCCGCTCTCGGCGCTCTTCGGAGCGAGCTTCCTGGCGATTGCGGACCTGCTGGCGCGCATCCCCGGCGAGTTGCCGGTGGGCGTGGTCACGGCCCTCATCGGGGCGCCGTTCTTCCTCTACCTCCTGCGCCGCACCCGCAGCGGTTACGAGCTGTGAGCGCAAACGCGCCGGCCGTCGAGCTAAGGGATGTCTCGCTCGCCTACCGCGACCGCGAGGTGATCAGTGAGGTGTCGCTGGCGATCCAGCCGGGCGAGCGCGTGGCCCTCGTGGGCCCGAATGGTGCGGGCAAGTCGACGCTCCTGCGCTGCATCACCGGCGTGGTCGCGGGCCGGCGCGGGGCGATTCTCCTCGACGGCGTCCCGGTCGAGGAGTTGTCGCGAGAGGCGATGGCCCGGCGGATCGCGGTCGTGCCGCAACAGGCGGTGATCCCGTTCGCTGCCCGGGTCGAGGAGATCGTGGCCCTCGGCCGAATCCCGCACGAGCACCCGTTTCTCGGGCCGCGGGAGGGAGACCTGGCCGCCGTGCGGTCGGCGATCGAGCGGGTCGGCATCGAGTCGCTTGTGGGGCGCGACGCGCGCGAGCTCTCGCTCGGCGAGCGGCAGCTCGTCCTGCTCGCCATGGCCCTGGCGCAGACGGCGCCACTCCTGGTGCTCGACGAACCGACGGTGCACCTCGACCTGCGGCACCAGGTGGAGACGATGGAGCTGCTCGTGCGGCTGAACGAACGGGACCGTGCGACGGTGATCGCGGTCCTGCACGATCTCGCCCTCGCTTCGCACTTCTTCCCGCGCCTCGTCGTCCTGGACCGGGGACGGGTCGTCGCCGACGGCGACCCCCGGGAGGTCCTGACCGACACCCTGGTGCGGGACGTGTTCGGCGTGGATGCCGCGCTCATCCGGCGGTCCGCCGCACCCCTTCCGTAGGCCGGCCTCCGGTCGCGGCCGGGTCTGCGGTCTCGTGCGTATTGCCCCCTCTGCCCTGCCAGATACGCTCGGCGGCGAGCAGCGAAGGAGGCTGGAAATGGGCCGCCCGCGATCGTCCTGGGCGTTCAACGGCTCCGAGGAGCTGTCCGAGGCCTGCGTTCAAGAAATCCTGGCCAGGATCCGCGAGGTGCCGGAGGGTGCCGGACGGTCCCGGCCTTGACCGGGATCCGCTCGCGGCCTAGGCTGCGGGGCGATGCCAGGCATGAAGGGCGCCCGGGGACTCACCGCGATCGCGCTGGCCGTGGTCGTTCTCATCGTCGCCGCGTGCGCGGGGTCGAGCGGCCTCCCGAGCGCGCCCACCGGGTTGCCCGCGCCGGCGGAGACGGCCGCCCCGGCCACCGCCGAGCCGTCGCCGGCCGACGAGACCCCCGAGCCCGGTGACGGCGTTCCGCCGGAAGAAACGGTGCCTCCCGAGGAATCGTTCCCTCCCGAGGAGATGCCGTGCCCGCCCGAGGAGAGCCTGCCGCCCGAGGAGAGCCTGCCGCCCGAGGAGACACCCCAGCCGACTCCCGCGGATGGCGTGGCGGCCTGTACCGGGAACGTGAGCAACCGGACGTTCTTCGAGACGATCGCGGGCCAGGTCGACTGGGACGTCTACTGCGCCGTCCTGCCCGCTCGCTGGAACGTGGACGTCGGCGACTTCAGCCTGCGCGACGGCGGTCGCATGCAGGTTGGCTACAGAGGCCCTGACGGCGCCCGACTCACTCTTCAGGAGGGCAGCTTCTGCACGGAGGGCGTCAGCGCCTGCTCACCAAAGGACAAGTCGCTCGGCGAGGCCCCATTCGGCGATCGAACGGGCGGCCTGGTGACCCTCGGCCCGGACATGGGCTTCGCCATCTACGTCGACCCCGGGCAGGCTCCGTCGTGGGCGCTCACGGGGACGGGCATGGACCAGGCGACCTTCGTCGCCCTCGCCGCGGCGCTCCACCGGATCGAGCTGGCTGAGCCTTAGGACACCACGGCGGCCTCCGTAGCAGCGCGAAGGGCGCACCCGCCGCACGCCCTACGGCCGGTATCCCTCCGGCGGCGACCCCGCGGACGGCCCCGACGGCTGCGTCGGTGGCCCCTCCGACGCGGGAGGAGGGGCCTGCCCGGCCGGAGGCGGATATGCGCCCGGGTACGGCCCCCGGTAGAACACGTCGGTCCCGTCCGCCTGCTGGTGCACCTCCGTCAGCGATGGCGGCGCCGGCGGGACGACCGGTCGGCCCTCCCGCTCGGACACCCTGCGCGCGGCGCGCTGCGCGACCGTCCGCGAGTCGGCCGAGGCCCGGTTCAGGTAGTAGAAGAAGAAGCTCGAGAGGACGGCCGCCACGGGAATGCCGAAGATGGCGCCGGGGATCCCTGCGACCTTGCCCCCGATGATGATCGACCCGAGGACGACGATCGGGTGGATGCCCACCGAGTCGGCCATGAGGCGCGGCTGCACGACGTTCATCGTCACCAGCCAGCCCACCACCATGATGATGGTCACCGGGATGAAGACGCTCGGCATCGCGAAGAGCGCGACTGCGACCACCGGCACCCACGACACGAACGGCCCGAAGAACGGGATCGCATGGAGGACCCCCGTGAACGCCGTCGTTGCCGCCACGTAGGGAAGCCCGAAGACAGGCTGGTTACCGCGGCAACGGCCGCGTAGAGAAGGCCCATGATCCCCTGGCCGCGGAGGAACCCACCGAACGAGCGTGAGACGCTGCGCTCGAGCAGCCTGGTCTCCTCGGCGTACTGCGGCGGCACGAGGCGCACCGCGAAGGCGAGCATCCGGTCCTTGTCGAGGGCCATGAAGATCGAGAGGAACAGCACGATCATGAGGTTCCCGATCGTGCCGAAGCTCGCCAGCGCCACCTGCGACAGCGGCTGCGCGATGTTCTCCAGGTTGTTCCCGAGGTCGGCGATGGCGGTCTTCAGCGACTCGACGAGGTCCACCTGGAAGCCGAGCCGGTTGAGCCAGTCGCTGAGGGGCGCGAGCGTCTGGGGCAGGTTCCCCTGGATCTGCGGGATGCTGGCGACGAAGTTCGCGATGGACTCCGCCAGCATCTGGGCGGCGAGCATGATGAGACCGAGGACGACGACGATGAGGAGGGCGTAGGCGATCATCACCGCCACGACCCGCGGCAGGAAGGGAAGCAACCGCACGATGAGCCCCGCGATCGGGGAGAGGACGAATGCGAGCAGCCACGCCAGGAAGAAGATGATGAGGACGTCGCCGAAGAAGAGGACGAGGTTGGCCGTCAGGCCGATGGCGACGAGGGCGACCGCGATCGTGCCGAGGACGAGGAGCGCATCGACCCAGCGCCGCTCGCGATCGGTGAGCAGGTGAGCGCGATCGCCGGGTTCGGCTGCCATGCGCTGAATCTACCGCGCCGGTCGAGCGTGGATGCGGCGACGGTCGCGCGGGGCGGTCGTCGCCAACGCCTCACCCGGCTTGCGGCCTGCGCATGACTGCGACGTGCGGCGGTCGGCCGAGGCCGCCAGGCGGCGGCCGGCGGTCGGACCCGTGCCCCACGCGCATAGATGCGCCGCGCATGGCGCCTCGTCCTGCGAAACCGTGCGCGACGGGCACGACCTGGACGGGCACCGGAAAGCGGCTCGGCGCGGTCATGCCCCACGCGCAGGGAGAGTCGGTCCGGCCGCTCCCCCAAGACCCCAGCGCGGAAAGGTCAGACCGGGCCCAGGCCCATCCGCTCGTGGCAGACCCGGATCGTCTCCTCGGCGAGGGGCTTCAACCGCTCGGCCCCGGCGCGAAGGACTTCCTCGACGTACCCCGGCTTCGCCGAGAGCTCCCGGCGCCGCTCGCGAGCCGCGGCGAAGAAGTCGATCATCCGCTCGGCCAGCAGGCGCTTCGTATCCACGCACCCGGTGCGCGCCGTGCGCTCGCCCTCCCAGATCGACTCGTAGTCGTCGCCGAAGAAGCGGTGCATCTGGCAGACGTTGCAGACCTCGGGCCGCCCGGGATCCGTCCGCAGGATGCGCTTCGTGTCGGTCACCATGCTCATGACCTGCTTCCGCACCGCATCGGGTTCGGCGAAGATCTCGATGACGTTGCCGAGCGACTTCGACATCTTGTTGACGCCGTCGGTTCCCTTCACGATCGGCGCCTCGCTGAAGACCGCCTGCGGCTCCACGAAGTAGTCGCCGTAGCGCGCATTCCAGGCCCGGACGATCTCCCGCGCCAGCTCGAGGTGGGCCGCCTGGTCCTTCCCGACCGGGACGTACTTCGCGTGGTAGATGGCGATATCGGCAGCCTGGAGGATCGGGTAGGTCAGCAGGGCGTGGTTGACGTCCTCCGGCTGGTTGCGCCGCTTCTCCTTGAACGACGGCGTCCGCTCCACCCACGTCACCGGCGTGACGGTGGCGAGCAGCCAGGCCAGCTCCACGTGCTCGGGGCGATCCGACTGGCGGAAGAGGATCGCATTCTCCGGATCGAGCCCCAGGGCGAGGAGCCCGAGCGCCATCTCGTACGTGTTGCGCCGGATGAGTTCGCCGTCGTGGGTACTCGTGAGGGCGTGGTAGTCCACGATGCAGTAGATGGCGTCGTGGCGATCCTGCATGGCGATGTAGTTGCGGAAGGCGCCGAGGAAGTTGCCGACGTGGGGCAGCCCGGACGGCTGGACGCCGCTGAAGACGCGGCTGCGCGGCAGTTCGTCGGGCCGGGGGGGCGCGGCCGTGGCGGTGGAGGGGATCCGGGACCCGGAGGTGGCTGCGGTTCTGCTCATCGGCCGCGAGTGTAGCCGAGCGGAGCCGGAGCCCGCGCGGGATCCCGTCCCGAGAGGGCGGCATGTGCTCCGGAGCGGCCTGTCGCGCCGGACCGGCAGCGCGACCCCTACAATGCCGCCCGTGACAACCCCGACCGTTTCCCACCGAACGATCCTGGGCGATCGCCCCCTGCGAGTCGCACTCGCGGGTCTTGGCACCGTCGGCGGCGAGGTCGCCCGGGCGCTGATCTCGAACCCCGATCACCTCGCGCGAGGTGCGGGCGGGCGGCAGGTCGAGCTTGCCGTCGTCGCCGAGCCCGATCCGAACCGGCCGCGCAACCTCGATCTCGCCGGCGTCGAGCGGATCGCCGACGCGGCGGTCCTGCCCGGACGGGACGACATCGACGTCGTGGTCGAACTCATCGGTGGGCTCGACGCGGCCGGACGTCTTGTCGAGGCGGCGCTGGGGGCCGGGCGTGCCGTGGTGACCGCGAACAAGGCACTCCTCGCGCGGCGCGGGCCTGAGCTGGAGGCGGCCGCCAGGGAGCGCGAGGTCGCGCTCCGCTTCGAGGCGGCCGTTGGCGGCGGCATTCCCGTGCTGGCGCCGCTCGCCGCCGACCTCGCGGCGAACCGCGTGCGGCGCGTGCGGGGCATCGTGAACGGGTCGACCAACTACGTCCTGACGGCCATGACCACGGGCGGCGGCGAGTACGAGGACGTCGTGGCCGAGGCCCGGGAACTCGGGTACCTGGAGGCGGACCCGAGCGCCGACATCGAGGGCCGCGACGCGGCCGACAAGGTCGTGCTTCTCGCCCGGCTCGCCTATGGCGGCTGGGTGGACGTGAGCGCCGTGCGCCGTTCGCCGGCTGCCATCTCGGGCGACGGGCGCCCGGGGATCACCGGGGTGACCGCATCGGAGATCGCGGGAGCTGCTCGCCTCGGCCTGGTCATGAAGCTGGTGGGGTTTGCGGAGCGCGCGGCGGGATCGGTCGGCGGCGCGGACGGCGGCGCGGACGGCGGCGCGGACGGCGGCATCCTGGCCGGCGTGGTGCCGGCGGCTGTCGCCTCTGCATCGACCCTCGGCACCACCAACGGCGTCACGAACATCGTCGAGGTCGTCGCCGAACCGGTCGGGCGGGTGGCCTTCATGGGCCCTGGCGCCGGCGGCGCGGCCACGAGCAGCGCCGTCCTCGGCGATCTCCTGGCGATTGCGCGGGGCGAGGGCTCCACCTGGGGGGGCCTCCCATCGGCGGGCCGGGCGGCCCTCGCGGGCGACGTCCTCGACGGCGAGTGGCGCTGGTTCATCAGCGTGCCGGGGAGCCTGGGTCGACCGCTCCGCGAGCGGCTCGTGGAAGCGGAGATCACCGAGACCGCCGTGGCCGGGTCGTTCGGCCTGGCCGTCCTGACCACGACCGCGTCGCTGGCCCGCCTGCGCGGGGCCCTCCGGGCTGCAGGTGCGCCCGAGGCGACCGTCATCTACCCGGTCGTGGAGGACTGAACCGTGCGCATGAGCGACGTCCTCCGGACGCTGCGTCAGCAGCAGGCCACCACCGGGGCGCGGCCCCGCCTCCTCCAGCGGTACGCGGCGTTCCTCCCGGTCACCGACGATACCCCACCGCTCTCGCTGGGCGAGGGCCTCACGCCGCTCGTCCACGCTCGCACCCTCGGCCGCGCCATCGGCTGCCCCGAGCTCTACCTCAAGTACGAAGGGATGAACCCGACCGGGTCGTTCAAAGACCGCGGCATGGTGGTGGCCGTGGCGAAGGCACTCGAGGAGGGCGCAGGGGCGCTCATCTGCGCATCGACTGGTAACACCTCGGCCTCGGCCGCGGCCTACGGCGCGAGCGCCGGGCTCGAGGTGATCGTCGTGCTGCCCGCCGGCCGGATCGCTGCCGGGAAGCTCCTCCAGGCCCAGGCCGCCGGGGCACGGGTGGTAGCCGTTGACGGCAACTTCGACGACGCCCTGCGGATCGTCCGCGAGCTGGCCGAGACGGGCGACTCGATCGGGCACCCGGTGACGCTGGTGAACTCCGTCAACCCCTATCGTCTCGAGGGGCAGAAGACGGCCGCCTTCGAGGTCTGCGACGACCTGGGCGGCGCGCCCGACTACCTTGCCATTCCCGTGGGGAACGCCGGCAACATCAGCGCCTACTGGTATGGCTTCACCGACTACCGCGACGCCGGCCTCGTGGACACGCGGCCGGTCATGCTCGGCTTCCAGGCCGCGGGGGCGGCTCCCATCGTCCTCGGCCACCCGGTCGAGAAGCCGGAGACCGTGGCCACAGCCATCCGGATCGGCAACCCGGCGAGCTGGCACAAGGCGACCTCGGCGCGCGACGAATCCGGCGGCGTGATCGACATGGTCACAGACGAGGAGATCCTGGACGCCTACCGTGACCTCGCCCGTTACGAGGGTGTCTTCTGCGAGCCGGCGAGCGCGGCCTCGGTGGCCGGGATCCGCAAGCTCGCCGCGGAGGGGACCCTCGACCTGGAGGCGACCATCGTCTGCGTCATCACCGGGCATGGCCTGAAGGACCCGGATACCGCCATCAAGAACGCCCGGCCGCCGATCGAGGCGCCGGCTGATATCGAGGGCGTGGTCCGCGCCCTCGGCTGGTGATGACTCCACGAGCGGCATCGGCGGCTCGCAGCCCGGGAAGCGCCCGGGGCTGCAGAGGCGCTCGCTGCCACGGATGCACAGGAGGGAGCGGACGTGACTGAACGCGGGCGCCGGTCGTCAAGGAAGAAGGCGGCGGAACCGCTCGACCCGGCCGTCCCGGAGCAGGGGAACGACGTCGCCGCGGCCGCGGTGAAGCCCGCCGCGGTGAAGCCCGCCGCGGTGAAGCCCGCTGCGGTGAAGCCCGCCGTGCCCCCGCCGTCCGCCACACCGGCGAAGCCCGCTGCGCCGGCAGGATCCGCCACGAAGGCGAAGCCCGCCACGCGGGAGTCCGCGCCCGGCCCCTTCGTCTGCCGAACCGTGACCGTGGACGTCCCGGCAACGAGCGCGAACCTGGGGGCCGGCTTCGACACGCTGGCCATGGCGCTCGACATCAGCAACCGCATCACGGTCGAGGTCCTCGACGAGCCGACCGTCGAGCTGGCGGTCGAGGGCGAGGGAGCGGGGGAGCTCGTCGCCGACCGTCACAACCGCTTTGTCCTCGCGCTCGAGCTCGGGCTCCGGTGGGCGCTCGGCGAGGTGCCTCCCGGGCTCGGCTGGCGGATCGCGATGCGCAACGAGATCCCGTTCGGACGCGGGCTCGGCTCGTCGGCCGCCGCCGCCGTCGCCGGGCTCGTCGTCGCCGACGCCCTCACCGGCGGGCGGCTCGGCCTGAGACACCAGCTCGCCCTCGCGACCGAGCTGGAGGGCCATCCCGACAATGCGGCGGCCTCGCTCCTCGGCGGGTTCGTGGCGGTCGCCGTGATCGACAAGTGGCCGGAGGCCATCCGGTTCGATGTGCCCCGCCCCCTGCGGGCCGTCCTCTACGTGCCGGACCGGGTGCTGCACACGACCGCCATGCGCGCGGCGCTCCCGCCGGAGGTGCCCCGCGCCGACGCCGTGTTCAACGTGGGGCGCGCGGCGCTCGCGGTGGCAGCCATCGCGAGCGGTCACTACGAGTACCTGCGGGCGGCCACGGAGGACCGGCTGCACCAGCCGTACCGCGCGGTGCCGTACCCGGAGTTCCCGGAGATGCTCCTCGCGGCGCGCGAGGCCGGCGCGCTGGGCGCCTGCCTGTCCGGTTCCGGCTCTACGGTGATCGCCTTCGCCGACACGCCGCAGACCATCGACTCGGTTGCGGAGGCGTTCGTGGCGACCGCCGACCGGCTCGGTCTGTCCGGATCGGCCCAGGTGGTCGCCCCGCGCAACGCCGGGGCGATCGTCGTCGACGCGCGATAGGGGCGGCCGCGGGGCGCTGGGCTACCGGGCCGCGGGCAGGTCGAGCACGAACGTCGTCCCGGCCGGGCTGGTCGTCTCCAGGCGCAGCTCGCCGCCGTTGGCGCGCGCGAGCTCGCGGGCAACCGTGAGCCCGATGCCGGTCCCGCCCGGCACCCCCGGCCGGCGAGCGCGAGCCGGGTCCGCCCGGTAGAAGCGCTCGAAGATGTGCGCCTGGTGCTCCGGAGGAATCCCCGGGCCGGTGTCCGCGACGCGGACGCGCACCCACCCGGCCTCCGGGGCGACCCAGGCGCGGGTCGCGCCACCCGGCGGGGTGTAGGCGGCCGCGTTCGTCAGCAGGTTCCCGAGGATCCGCCCGAGCTGGCGCGGGTCCGCGACCACCCGGCACACGCCCGCCGGTCCCCCTGCCGCGTCGAGCGTGATGCCACGCTGCTCGAACAGGGCGGCGCTGGTCGCGGCGGCTTGCTCGACGAGGGCCGCGACGTCGACCAGCTCGGGCGACCGGTGGAGCGCGGCGCCCTCGGCAGAAGCGAGGTCGTAGAGGTCACCCACGAGCCGGGACACCTCGGTCGCAGTGTCGCGGACCGCGCCGAGCGCCTCGGGGCTCGCCGGCACGACGCCGTCCGCGAGCGCGTCGAGCTGCGCCGACAGCACCGTCACCGGCGTCGCGATTTCGTGGGCAAGGTCGCTGGCCGCCTGCCGCCGGAGCATCTCCGATCGCTCCAGCTCGGTCGCCATGCTGTTGAACGCGTTCGCCAGCTCGCGGCCCTCGCGGTCGCCGGGGACCGGAACGCGCGCAGTCAGGTCCCCCCGCCCGAGGCGCGTCGCGGCCGCCGCCATCGCCCCGAGCGGCCGGGTCAGGCGCAGGCCCATGGCCAGGGCGATGAGCATGGTGACGACGAATGCGATCGCCCCCGCGACGATGAGCGTGGTCGCCAGCGCCCTTCGGAACGCGTCAGACGCCGTGGCGCGCAGCGCCTGCGGCACCGGCGCGGGATCGAACTCGACGCGCCCGATGCTGCGCCCGTTGTCCTCCAGGGGGACGACGATCGTCTCCGGCGCGGCCCCCGCCTGGGCCTGCAGGGCAGCCACCTTCGAACGGGCGACAAGCTTGCCGTCCTGGTCGTAGATCCGGACATTTCCCCCGGCCGCCACGGCGAGCCGCCGGATCTCGGCCGCCCCGAAGACGAGCGACCCTCGCTCCTGGTACGCCTCGAGGACGATCTCGGCCAGCTGCTGCCGCCGAAGATCCTGCTCCTCCTTAACGAAGCGATCGAACCGCGAAGCGATCGTCCCGTTGACGACGAGCCCGACGATCAGGATGACGAGAGCGACGGAGCCACCGATGGCGAGGGCCAGCCGGACGCCCAGGCGGTCCATGGTCAGCCGCTCGCCCCCGTTGGGCCGCCGTTCCGCGAGGTTGAGTCGTCGGCCTGCGCGATCCACCGGTACCCGGTCTCGGGGATTGTCTCGATGGCCCACGGATGAGCCGCATCATCCCCCAGTTTCCGCCGCAGGTTGCCGACGTGGACGTCCACTGTCCGGGCGGTCTCGGCATGTGCTCCACCGGCGGCGCGAAGCAGCGCTTCCCGGTCCAGTGGCACGCCGCTCGCACCCACGAGCGCGACGAGCAGCCGCAGCTCCGCGGGTGTCAGACGGCCCTGGCGGGGCCCCCCGGGCGCAAACTCGCGTGGCCTGCCGTAGCCGCCGTCGAGAGCGCCCGCAGCGTCCCCGCCCGGGTCCGTGCGCGTGTACACCCGCGTGAGCGGGTCGATCACGAGCCGTCCACCGGCGAACGAGAGGGGCTCGGCGGGGGCTCGGCCCGCACCGTGCCGCCTCGACGGAGGATGGCGTGGACTCGCTCGACCAGCTCGTGGACGTTGTACGGCTTGGGCAGGTAATCGTCCGCCCCGAGCCGCAGCCCGGCGATCCGCTCCACGTCGCTCCGCTTCGCCGAGGCGATCAAGATCGGGACATCGGAGGTCTCCCGGATGGCCCGGATCAGCGCCTCGCCCTGGAGGCCCGGGAGCATGAGGTCCACGACGAGGAGGTCGGGCGGGACCTCATCGACGGCCTCGAGCGCCCCCCGACCGTCGGCCGCCTCGGCCACCTCGTACCCAGCGCGCTCGAGGTAGAGCCGGAGCAGCTGGCGGAGGCGAGCCTCGTCCTCGACGACGAGGATGCGGGCACGCGGTCTACGCTGCGACATGGACGCATCGTAGCGATGGCCCGTGAAGAGCGCGTGAAGAACGCAGTGCGCGTGGCGGGACCGGCGGGCAATCGCGGGGTGAGCTGCGCGTAAGCGTGATCTGCGATCTTCACCTCATCTTCATCGGGTCCGCGCCATACTGCCGGGAGATTCGGACGACAGACCTCGCGGGCGTGTGCATCGCACCCGGCCGCGCCGCTCCCAGCGTGGGAAGGAGAGCAACATGACATCCTGGAACGCGCGGATTGCCGCCTTCCGCCGTCCGCTCCTGGCCATCGCCGGGGCGTTTCTCATCCTCGCCGGCACGGTCGGTGTGGTTGCGGCGTTCGCCGGCGGCGTGAGCCCGGCCGGGGAGCCGGCGCTGGCCAACGTGGTGGCGCCGGCCAACGTCGCCGCGCCGGCCACGACCGACGATCCCCTCGATGCGTTCGAGTTCGACCGCGGCAAGCTGGGCGATGAGCTGAAGCGTCTGTGCGAGACGTACCAGTCCACGCTGGCGGCCCGTCTCGGCGTCACCACCGACAGGCTCGACACGGCGATGCGCGATGCCGCGAAGGCGGTCGTCGACAAGGCGGTCGTCGACGGGCTGATCACGGCCAAGCGCGCGGCGGACCTGAAGGCGAAGATCGACAAGGCGGAACGGCCCGCCTGCAAGGCGCTGCCGAAGCTCCCGATGCCGGCCGCGGCGCCGGGGCAGGCTCGCAAGGCCGTTCTCGATGGAAAGGCGCTCCTTGCCGTGGCAGCGAAGACGCTCGGCACGACACCCGACGCGCTCACGAAGGAAATCCGCGACCTGAAGCGGGCCGATGACATGCGGACGCTCGCGAAGAACCACAGCGTCCCGTACGAGACCCTGGCGAAGGCGCTCCGCGACGCCGCGCAGTTGCAGGTTGACGCGGCCGTGACGGCCGGGCGGATCACGAAGGCGCAGGGTGAGAAGGTCATGGCCGCGTTCCAGCGCGGCCTGGACCGTGGGCAGTTCCTGCCGAAGGTATTCCGGCCGAAGTCAGCGGCCTCCCCCGCCCCGTCGTCCACCTGATCGGGCTCTGCTGGCGGCTCACGCGCAAGAGACCCCAGCCCGCCCACGGAGGCGCCCCGCCCGTACAATCCGCGCCATGCCAGCGTCACCCCTCGTCGTCCAGAAATACGGCGGTTCCTCGCTCGCGACCGCCGACCGGATCAAGCACGTCGCCGGCCGGATCGCCAAGGAACGGGCGCTCGGCTCGTCGCTGGTGGTCGTGGTCAGTGCCATGGGCGACATCACCGATCACCTGATCGAGCTGGCGTCCGAGATCACAGAGGACCCCGACCCCCGCGAGATGGATCTCCTTCTTGCCACCGGCGAGCAGCAGAGCGTGGCCCTCGTCGCGATGGCCCTCCATGAGCGTGGCGTGAAGGCGATCTCGCTGAGCGGCCCGCAGGCCGGTATTCGCACCGACACCGCCCACCGCCGCGCTCGCATCTCGGCCGTGGAGCCGGCCCGCGTGCGCCGTGAGCTGGAGGCCGGGAACGTCGTCATCGTCGCCGGGTTCCAGGGGGCCACCGGGGACGGCGTCGACAGCGACATCACGACCCTCGGCCGGGGCGGCTCGGACACCACCGCCGTGGCCCTGGCCGCCCAACTCGGCGCCGATCGCTGCGAGATCTTCACCGACGTTGACGGGATCTTCACCACCGACCCCCGCATCGTCCCCGACGCGCGCCTCCTTCCCACGATCGGGTACGAGGAGATGCTGGAGCTGGCCCACCAGGGCGCGCAGGTCATGCAGACGCGCGCCGTCGAGCTGGGCTGGGTCAACAACGTCGTCATCGCGGTCCGGTCGACCTTCTCGGACCACCCCGGCACGCTCATCAAGGAGATCCCCGACGTGGAGCAACGGAACCAGGTGCGCGGCATGGCGACCGACCGGAACGTCGCGAAAGTCACGATCGTGGCGGTGCCCGACCGCCCCGGCGTCTCCCACACGGTCTTCGCGCCGCTCGCAGACGCCGGCATCAACGTCGATCTCATCGTCCAGAACGTCGGCCACGAGGGCTTCACGGACATCTCGTTCACCGTTCCGGAGGTCGATCTCGTCCGCGTGAAGAAGATCCTCGATCCGGTGGCAAGGGAGATCGGAGCGCGGGAGCTGGCGATCGATTCGAAGGTGGCCAAGGTTTCGATCGTCGGCGTCGGGATCCACAGCGGGCCCGGGTACGCCTCGCGCATGTTCGGCACGCTCGCCGAGCAGGGCATCAACATCGAGATGATCTCCACCTCGGAGATCCGGATCACCTGCATCATCGACGAATTGCAGGTGGAGAAGGCCGCCCGTGCGATCCACAAGGCTTTCGCGCTGGAGCGGCCCGAGGGCGCCTGAGCCCGCGGGCACCGGCACGCGCGCCGCGTGAGGCCTGCGGGCGGCGGTGGACCCGCTGGCGAACGACTGTGAGCCTGTACCTGTGACCCCGTTCGTTGCGCGCCTCGAGCGATTTACCGCGGTCGACTCGACCCAGGCCGTGGTCGCCGGCTGGCTGGCGGTCGGCGTTCCCGAGGTGGCCGTCGCGGTGGCCGACTCGCAGGCCCACGGCCGCGGACGGCTGGGCCGCGGATGGGAGGCGCCGCCGGGCTCGTCGCTGCTCGTCTCGTGCGGCTTCCGGCCCTCCTGGATGGCCGCAACGCACGCCTGGCGGCTCGCTGCCATCGTGGCACTGGCCATGCTCGACGCGGCCGAGGAGACGGCCGGCCTGGGGACCGGGACGCTGGGGCTGAAGTGGCCGAACGACCTCGCCACGGAGGGCCCGGACGGCACGCTGCGCAAGCTTGGGGGCGTCCTCGGGGAGGTGACGCTGGAGGCGATCTCGCCGACCGGGACTGCGGCTGCCGGTGGTGTGCCCCGGGGAGGCCCGCCACCGGCCGATGTCCCGCGGGTCGCCTCGGCCGTGATCGGGACCGGCGTGAACGTGGCGTGGCCGCGGGCGTCGTTCCCGGCGGACCTCGCGCCGTCCATGACGAGCCTGCTCGAGCTGGCCGGGGGCCGACCCGTGGACCGCGACGCGCTGCTCGACGCCTTCCTCGATCACCTGGAGCCCCGCTACGAGGCGCTGCGCTCCGGCTGGTTCGACCAGGGCGCGTGGTGGACCCGCCAGCTCCTGACGAACCGCCAGGTGACCGTCGCCGTGGGCGGCACGATCGTCGTGGGCGAAGCGGCCGGCGTGGACCCGGAGACCGGGGCGCTCCTCGTGGAGACGACGGCAGACGCGGCGGCAGGCGCGGCCGCAACCGCCGCCGGGCGTTTCGCTGCGGGCTCCGGCCGGCCGCGGCTCGTCGCGATCGATTTGGGCGAAGTGACAAGCTGCCGCCTTCGCTGAGCGAGCGCAGGCGCGTCCGCCCCGGCTCGCGGACACCTCACCGACCCCCGTGAGGTGTAACAAGTAGACTGCGCCGGTGTTCTGGAAGGTGGAGCCGCTCCGGGCAGACCGGGACGCGGAGCGGTTGGTGGTGTTCGACGCGGACCGCTCGGCCGTGGAGGCCGCGCGGCGGGATCTGCGCCACTTCGAGCCGCTCTACCGCAAGTACGTTGGGCAGGTGTACAGCTTCGCCGTCTATGAGCTTCGGGATCACCACGCCGCGGAGGACGCGACCGAACAGGTCTTCCTCCGGGCTCTTGCCGCGCTGCCGCGTTTCCAGGAGCGCGCGCCCGACCCCGGCGGCCCGAGCACCTTCCGCGTCTGGCTCTTCCAGATCGCCCGCAACGTGATCAGCAACGAGCGGCGGACCCGGCGCCGGCACCCCACCGCGTCGCTCGCTGCGGCGGTCCCGATCCCCGCCCCGGACGACCCGGCCGGAACCGTCGCCGACCGGGACGCGGCCGAGCGCGCCTGGCGCGCGGTGGACCGCCTGCCGGACGCGCGCCGCCGCGCGGTGGTCCTGCGGTTCGTCGAGGAGATGAGCCCGGCGGAGATCGCGGGTGTGCTCGGTCGATCCGAGGGATCGGTCCGTGTGCTGATCCATCGGGCCCTGCGGACTGTCGCCGACGAGTTGCGGGGCACGGCCGAAGCTCCCGGGGGCGTCCGTGACCAGGTTCGATCCAGACCGCCCGGCCACGCCGCCCGCGGGCGCGGTGTTCTCCGACGAGGAGGCCACGCTCATCGAAGACGCCTACATTGAAGCCCTGCTCGCCTCCGGGTCGGGTGCCGCATCGCTGGAGGCGGACACGACGGTGCCCGTCGATCCCCACACGGCCCGCGCGGTCCAGGCGCTCGCGGACGGACTCGTTCGCTTCCACCCGTCGTTCCGGTTCGAGGAGCGGCTTGCCGTCCGCCTGCGCGAAGCGGCCCGGGGACGCATCGCAGCCGGCACGTCATGGGTGCCCGGCGAGCCGCCTGTGTTCCTGGGGACCCGCACGGCCGGCATCGTCGCGGCCGAGGCCGCGGGCACCGGTGACACCGCCGTTCGAATCGATGCCGACCAGATCGCGCACGCCGCCACCGCTATCGGGCCGTTCGCCATCCCGGACCTCGCCCACGCGCTGCCGGACCTCGGCCGCGAAGTCGGCCGCGAGGTCGGCCGGGCCGTCGAGCGCGTCGAACGGGTACCGATCCCGGTCCTTGTTGGCGGTGCGATCGCCTCCGGCGTCTCCCTTGCCGGTGCCGCGATCGTCGCCTGGCGTCTGAGCCGCCGGCCGCTCCTTCCGAGGCTCCCCTGATGCCGATCCAGCTGCCCTTCCTGCCGCGCCGCCGGGACTATCCGCCCGACCTCTGGACGAAGTGCCCGTCGTGCGAGGAGATGCTCTACAACAAGCAGCTCGACCGGAACCTGCGTGTCTGCCCGAAGTGCGGGCATCACTTCCGGCTGCGCGCCGCGGCCCGGATCCGGATGCTGCTCGACCCGGACTCCTTTGTCGAGCGGGACGCAGGGCTCGAATCGCTCGATCCGCTCGGGTTCACCGACCAGAAGAGCTACCCGGACCGGCTGGCGACCGCCCGCGTGGCCACCGGGCTCGGCGACGCGGCCGTCTGGGGGCTCGGGCGCATCGAGGGGCTGCCGGTCGTGGCCTGCGTCATGGACTTCGCGTTCATGGGCGGGTCGTTCGGCTCGGTCGTGGGGGAGAAGGTCGCCCGTGCCGCGGAGGCCGCAGTCGAGGAGCGCGTGCCGCTCGTCATCGTCTCCGCGTCGGGGGGTGCCAGGATGCAGGAGGGCACCGTGGCCCTCATGCAGCTGGCGAAGACATGCGCCGCGCTCAAGCGCCTGTCGGAAGCGCGCGTCCCGTACATCAGCATCCTCACCGACCCCACCACCGGCGGTTGCTGGGCGTCGTGGGCCTCGCTCGGTGACGTGAACCTGGCCGAGCCGAACGCGCTCATCGGGTTCGCCGGGGCGAGAGTCGCCGGTGGCACGATCGGAGCGGAGTTCCCGCCGGGCTTCCAGCGCGCCGAGTTTGTCCTCGAACACGGCTTTGCCGACCAGATCGTCCCGCGCGACGCGCTGCGGGCGACGGTGGCGACGGTCCTGGCGTACCTGCACCCTGATTCGACCGCGGTGGCGGCCGTCGAATCGCGAGCGGGCGTCGAAAGCGGCCGCGAGCTGCCATGGCCGTTCGGGTTCCTGGCCGCGTGGGCCGGGCGGGACGGAGATGGACGGTCGAGCAGCAGTCCCGCGCCGGCCGCGCCGCCGGCCGCACCGCCGGCCTCGTCGCCGGCCGCACCTGTGCCGGCGGCCTCAGCGCCCCCGGCCGGCTCTTCGCCCGCTCCCGCTTCCGCGCCGGCCTCCCCGTCGGTGCTCGCGCCGGCGCCAGGTCCGACGGCTGTCTCCAGCGGCCCGCCCGGCGCATCTCCGACCTCGCGCGTCCTCGCGCCCCCCGACGCCTCCGATGCCGCCGCGGCGCAGGAGGCCGTCTGGGCCCGCGTGCGCGCGGCGCGGAACGTGAAGCGGCCGCACACGCTCGAGCTCATTCGCGCGATGGCCACCGACGTGGTCGAGCTCCACGGCGATCGCCTCTTCGGCGATGACCCCGCGGTCGTGGGCGGCCTCGCCCGCCTCCGCGGGAGGCGGTTTGTCTTCGTTGGACACCAGAAGGGGAGCGAGACCGAGGAGAACGTCCGCCGCAACTTCGGTATGTCCCACCCAGAGGGCTACCGCAAGGCGATGCGGCTCTTCGCGCTGGCCGAGCGCTTCGGGCTCCCGATCGTGACCATCGTGGACACGCCGGGGGCGCATCCGGACGCCGAGTCCGAGGAGCGCGGGATCGCCGAGGCGATCGCCCGGGCAATCATGGAGATGAGCGGCCTTCGGACGCCGGTCGTGACCGTCATCACCGGCGAGGGCGGTTCCGGCGGCGCGCTGGGGATCGCCGTCGGGGACGTCGTGCTCGCGCTGGAGAACGCGGTCTACTCGGTGATCAGCCCGGAGGGGTGCGCGAGCATCCTCTGGCGCGACGCATCGGTGGCGCCGCGCGCCGCGGTGGCCATGCGGATGACCGCGGCCGAGCAGTCCGCGCTCGGCGTGGTGGACGAGGTGGTCCCCGAGCCCGCCGGCGGCGCGCAGGAGGACCCTGTCGGCCTCGCGGCTGCGCTCGCGCGCCGCATCGCGTGGCACCTGGACGCGCTTGCGGCGCTCACAACGGACGAACTGGCCGATCGGCGCTACGCTCGGTACCGGGCCATGGGGGCGTTCCGCGAAGTCGAGCCGGAGGCGGCCCCACCGGCGCGAAAGCCGGACCTCGCCGGCCGGCTGCGGGAGCTCGTTGAGGCCGGCATCGAGGCCGGCCGCGCCGCGCTCGGCGGCCCGGAGGGGCAGGCGCAGGGTGCCAGGGCGCCCGCGCCCGAAGATGTAGAAGCGCCGCTGCGGCCGGAGCCGTAGCGCGCGGGGAGGAGAGGGACGGCGAGGACGATGAGCGAGGGAGGCATGGTGAACGAGCGGGCCGGAGGCGACGCGACAGAGAACCGCGGCGACGCGATTGGGGCCCCGGGCGGCGCGACATCCATCGGCGGCGGGTCCCCGCCAGCTGGTCCGGATGCCGCGGCCACGTTCGAGGGGCTGGCGGACGACCTCCTGCCGGCTCTGATCGCGCGCCTCGATTCAAGCACGCTGGGCGAAGTCGAGGTCCATACGGCCGAGTGGCGCGTGCGCCTCCGCAAGGCGGCAGGCGGCACTGACCGAGCAGCCGCGGCCGTTTCGGTTGCCGGCACGCCCGGTGCCGCCGGGGGTCTCGCAGCGGCCGGTCACGACCACGGCGTCCCCATCGCCCACGAGTTGGCCACGTCCGGCGCCCATCTCGCCAGCGCCGTGGGCGCCCTCGCCGGCAGTTCAGTAGCAGGTACGGCAGCGGCCGGATCCCGCGGAGGGGCGACCGTCGCGGCCCCGCATCTGCCGGTCCCGACACGCGCCCTGGCGGGCGGAACGGGGCCAGGGACCGCAGCGCCCGCGCATGCGGGGCTCGTCGAAACGGCCACCGTCCACGTTGCCATCTCGCCCGCGGTCGGCTTCCTGGTCGTTCGCGACGGCTACGGCCCCGGCCGCGCCGTGCGTGCGGGCGAGGTCATCGGGCACGTTGACTGCCTGGGTGTACCGCGCGACGTGACGGCTCCCGAGGACGGCTTGATCGCGCGGAACCTCGCGGAGCAGGGAGAGGCCGTGGAGTACGGGCAGCCGCTCTTCGACATCGACCCCGCCCCGCCCCAGCCTGGCTCGCCCCAGCCCGCCCCGTCCCAGCCCGGGTCGCATCGACCCGCGTCCCCTGCACCGGAGGGCCGCTGAGTGTTCGCCCGCGTCCTTGTCGCCAACCGCGGTGAGATCGCCCTCCGGATCGTCCGCGCCTGCCGAACCCTCGGTGTCGAGGCCATCGTTGCCTACAGCGAGGCCGATCGCGATTCGCTCGCCGTCCACCTCGCCGACGGGGCGGTCTGCATCGGCCCTCCCGAAGCCCGGCGAAGCTACCTCTCGGCCTCGTCGCTGATATCCGCAGCCATCGTCAGCGGCTGCGATGCCATCCACCCCGGCTACGGCTTCCTCTCCGAGGACGAGTCCTTCGCCGACATGGTCCGTGCCCACGGGCTCACCTTCATCGGCCCGCCCGCCGAGGTCCTCGAGCGGTTCGCGTCGAAGGACCGCACCCGGAGGCTCCTCGCAGAGCACGGTCTCCCGACCGTGCCCGGCTCCCGCGGCCTCCTGAAGGACGACGCGATGGCGCTCGAGGAGGCCGACCGCATCGGCTACCCCGTCGTCATCAAGCCCTCCGCCGGGGGAGGCGGAAAGGGCATGCGGGCAGCTCGCTCCGCCCGCGAGCTCGGCCAGCACCTCGCCGTTTCCCGGTCGGAGGCGCTTGCCGCGTTCGGGGACGACTCGCTCTACCTCGAGAAGTGGATCGAGGACAACCGCCACGTCGAGGTCCAGGTCATCGTGGACCGCTACGGCAACGGCGTCCACGTCGGCGAGCGCGACTGCTCCGTCCAGCGGCGCCACCAGAAGGTCGTGGAGGAGGCTCCGACCCCCGCCCTCGACCCGGACAGCCGCGCGCACATCGCCGAGCAGGCCCTCGCCTCGGTCGTCGCGGCCGGGTACGAGAACATCGGCACCCTCGAGTTCCTGGTCGACGGAGACGGCAACCACTACTTCATCGAGATCAACTGCCGGGTCCAGGTCGAGCACCCCGTCACGGAGATGTGCTCCGGGCTCGACATCGTGGCGGAGCAGATCCGCATCGCCGCCGGCGAGCCGCTCGGCTACACCCAGTCGGACATCCGCCTGGAGGGCCACGCGATCGAGTTCAGGGTCACCGCCGAGGACCCGGCCCACGACTTCCGGCCCCAGGCCGGGACCATCACCGGCTACGTGACGCCCGGTGGCCCCGGCGTCCGCTGGGACAGCCACCTGTACACCGGGTACCTCGTGCCCCCGTACTACGACTCGCTCCTCGGCAAGCTCATCGTCTGGGGGCCGGACCGCCCGTCGGCCATCGCCCGCGCCCGCGCGGCGCTGGCGGAGCTCCAGATCGACGGCATCACCACGAACATCGACTTCCACCGCGCGATCCTGTCGCACCCTCTCTTCCTCGAGGGGCGCTTCACCACTAACCTGCTCGACCGCGTCGGGCCGTCCGCCTTCGTGGCGGCGGCGCGAGGCTGAGCCCGGGCCGGCACGAACCGGGAGGATCAGATGAGCGACGGCGCCATGTCCACCCGCGAGATCGAGGCGGTCATCCCGCACCGCTGGCCGTTCCTCTTGGTGGACCGCATCGTGGAGTACGCACCGGACGAGCAGCGGATCGTGGGTGAGAAGGCGGTGACCGCCACCGAGTGGTACATGCAGGGCCACTTCCCCGGGCTCCCGGTCATGCCCGGCGTGCTCCAGGTGGAGGCGCTGGCCCAGACGATGGCGGTCTACGTGGCCGAAGCAGCCGGGCTTCGGGGACACGATCGGCCTGTTCGCCGAGATCTCGGACTGCCGTTTCAAGCGCGTGGTCCAGCCGGGCGACCGGCTCCGCCTCGAGGTCACCATGGAGAAGCTCGGCCGGCGCATGGGACGCGGACGAGGAGTGGCATCGGTCGACGGTGAGGTCGCCTGCGAGGCCACCATCGCCTTCATCATCCCGCCGCCCGGGACGCTGCGATAATGCGGGTCCCGCAGACGAGGATCCGCCGCTGATGGTTACCCGCATCGCCCTCCTGTCCGACATCCACGGCAACGCCGCCGCGCTCGACGCGGCGCTCGCCGACGTCCGCCGCGAATCGCCGGACGTCATCGCCGTGCTCGGCGATCTCGCCCTGAACGGTCCGCGGCCGGGCGAGGTCGTCGATCGGGTGCGGGAACTGGAGGCCGCGGGCGCGGTCGTCATCCAGGGCAATACCGACATCGCGGTCGCGGACCTCGACATGACGGCCGCATTCCCCTGGTTCGACGAGGTCCCCACGGCCAACGTCGACGCCTCGCAGTGGACGCACGACGAACTCAGCGAGGAGCAGCGCAACTACCTGCGGCGGCTCCCGGCAGAGCGGCGCCTCGCGATCGACGAGACGATGATCCTCCTCTGCCACGCGTCGCCCGGGAGCCAGACGGCTGGTCTCGGTCCGGAGGTGGACGCCGCGACCGTGGTCGAGCGCGTCATGCGGACGTCGGCCCGGGTGATCGCCTGCGGCCACACGCACGTGGCGGACGTGCGAGACCTCGGCTGGAAGCTGGTCGTGAACCCGGGGTCCTGCGGGTACGCGTTCGATGGGGACGCCGGCGCAGCCTGGGCGATCCTGACCGTGGATGGCGACGACGTGTCGACCGAGCTGCGGCGCACGCCCTACGACACGCAGCCGGTGAGCGACGAGCTGTCCGCCCGCGGTCTCCTGGGAGACATCTACCGCGCGGCCACGATCCGCAACGGGCGACTCGTTCGATGAGCAGGGCCCGGCCCGCCCCGGCGCCTCCCGATGCCTGAGATCGCCGTGCCCGCCGCGGCGCGCCGGGTCGTGGTCACCGGCATGGGCGCGGTCACGCCGCTCGCCCCGGACCTCCCCGCCAGCTGGCGCGCGCTCGCCGAGGGTCGTTCCGGTGTCCGCGCGATCCGTTCGTTCGACGCCTCCGCCCTGCCGACCCGCATCGCCGGCGAGTCGCTCGATGCCGACCCGGCCCGCGTGCTCGACCGCAAGGAGATCAAGCGAACCGACCGCTGCACCCAATTCGCCCTTCTCGCCACCCAGGAGGCGCTCGCCGACGCGGGCCTCCCGGAGCGCCTGGAGGGGCAGCTCGCCGAGGAGACCGGTGCGGTCATCGGCACCGGGTTCGGCGGCGCCCTCACCATTGCCGAGCAGATCGGGACCTTCGTTGAGCGCGGCCCCGACCGGGTGAGCCCCTTCTTCATCGCCACCGCGATCGTCAACATCCCGGCCGGCCAGGTCGGCATCACCTTCGGTCCACTTGGGCCGAACCTGGCGACGGTGTCCGCCTGCGCGAGCGGGGGGCATGCGATCGGCGAGGCGGCCGAGATGATCCGGCGCGGCGACGCCGAGGTCATGCTGGCCGGCGGCACCGAGGCGGCCGTGCATCCCGTGTACATGGCCGGGTTCTCAGCGATGCGCGCCCTCAGCACCCGGAACGACGAGCCCGAGGCGGCGAGCCGGCCCTTCGATGGGGGCCGCGACGGGTTCGTCATCGCCGAGGGCTCGGCAACCCTCGTCCTGGAGGAGCTGGGCCACGCGGAGCGGCGCGGCGCGCGGATCCTGGCCGAGCTGCTCGGCTACGGCGCGAGCGCCGACGCCTACCGCCTGACGCTTCCCCCGCCCGGCGGGACGGGCGCCGTCCGTGCCTCCCGGCGCGCCTTCGCGAAGGCGGGCGTCACCCCGGCCGAGGTGGACCACGTGAGTGCCCACGCGACGAGCACGCCCGACGGTGACTCGACCGAGCTGGATGCGCTCCGCGCTCTCCTTGGCGACCACGCGCCCGAGGTCTCGATCACGGCCATCAAGGGGGCCATCGGCCACACGCTCGGGGCCGCCGGGGCCATCGCCGCGGCGATGGCGATCTGTGCGCTGCGCGACGGGTGCGCCCCGCCGATCCTCAACCTCACGGATCCCGATCCGGCGGGGGAGGGGCTCGACCTGACGCCGCTGACGGCGCGCCACCGGCCGATGAACGTCGCGCTCGTCAACGCGTTCGGGTTCGGAGGACAGAACTCCGCGCTGATCTTCCGCCGGTGGGCTGGCGCGTGATGGCCGACGAGCACGTGTCTCCTGCTTCCGCCCCGGCTCCCGCGGTCGCCCCGACTCCCGCTTCCGCGACCCCTGCTCTCACGACCGACGTGATCCTCGGTCTCATCGACCATCTCGAGGCCCTGCTCCGCGATGCCGGCGTGTCCGAGCTGGAGGTCGAGGCGGGAGGCCTGGGCATCACTCTGCGCAAGCCCCAGCCGCTCGAGCACATGCCGGGAGCGGCCAACCCGGCCGCCGCGGGGCCCGTCGTCTCGACCGGCGCCGTGGCCGGCGGAACTCACCCCGGCGCTCCCGGCGCGGGTCCTGCATCCGCGGCCGCCCCGGAGCCCGGGCGCGCCCTTCATGCCGTCCTTGCCCCACTCACGGGGACCTGGTACGTGACGCCATCCCCCGGCGCCGCCTCGTACGTCAAGCCCGGCGACGAGGTCACGAGCGGACAGGTGATCGGGCTCATCGAGGCGATGAAGCTCTTCAACGAGATCAAGTCGGACGCCTCCGGCCGGGTCGTGCGCGTCCTCGTTGAGCACGGGGCGCTCGTGAAGGCGAAGCAGGCGCTCGTCGAGATCGAGCCCGCGACATGATCGAGCCTGCGACGTGACCGAGCCCGCGTCCCGTTCCCCGCGCCGCCACGCCCCGTCCCGCGGCGCCGCAACCCCGCGCAGCGCGCGCGTCACCGGCTGGGGGATGTACGCGCCCCAGACCGTCCTCACCAACGCGTTCCTCGAGGACCTCGTCGAAACCTCCGACGACTGGATCCGCTCGCGCACCGGGATCGGCGAGCGGCGGATCGCCGCGCCGTGGGAATCCACGGCGAGCCTCGCGGCCGTCGCCGGCCGGCGGGCCATCGCGGTCGCCGGGCTCGACCCCGACGAGATCGACATGGTCATGGTCGCGACCTGCACACCCGACTACCAGCTCCCGGCCACCGCCGCGGTCGTGACCGAGGCGCTCGGAACGCGCCGGGCCGCTGCCATGGACATCGGCGCGGTCTGTTCCGGGTTCGTGTACGCGTATGCCACCGCACACGCCTACGTCATGACGGGGCTCGCCCGGCACGTGGTCGTCATCGGCGCCGAGGTGATGTCACGCATCCTGGACTTCAAGGACCGCAACACGTGCGTGCTCTTCGGTGACGGTGCCGGGGCGGTCGTGCTGTCCGCGTCCGACGAGCCCGGCGGCGGCCTGCTTGGCGTTGAGCTGACCGCGGACGCGACCGGTGCCTACAAGATCTGGATCCCGTCGGGCGGCTCGCGCGACCCGAGCCAGGTCGGCAGCCGCCTCCTCTACATGGATGGCCGCGAAACGTATCGTTATGCAACACGCACGCTGGCCTCGTCGGCGCTGGCAGCTGTCGGCAAGGCGGGCCTCTCGCCCGACGACGTCACGCTCGTCGTTCCGCACCAGGCGAACCTGCGGATCATCGAGGCAGTGACGAAGCAGCTCTCGATCCCCATGGAGCGAGTGTTCCTCAACCTGGACCGCTACGGGAACACGTCCGCGGCCTCGGTCCCCCTGGCGCTCGCCGAGGCGGTCGACACGGGCCGGGTTCGCGCGGGGGACCGCCTGGCGTTCGTGGCGTTCGGTTCCGGCTACACCAGCGGGGCGGTGGTGCTCGAGTGGACGGCCGACCCGGCCGCGGGTGTCCGCGCGTCATCGGTCGAGCCGGTGGCTCTGCTCTCCGCCCCTCCCGACTGGCCGGAGGTGGATCCCACCCCGCCAGAACTGCGCCCGCTCTTCGCCGGCGCCCGGCCGCCGGACGAGACCCGGTCGTGAGGGGATCCCCGGTCCGCGCGCTCCCGACCCGGGCCCGGCCATCACCGGCTCGCTCGTCCTCGACCCACGCTCGCCCGTCCCCGACCCGGCCCGCCGCTCGTTCCTGCCCATCCCCGAGGGAGGTGCACCCGTGATCGATCTCTCCGGCAAGGTCGCGCTCGTCACCGGCGGCGCCCGCGGCATCGGCCGCGCCATCGCCCTTCGGCTCGCCGAGCAGGGCGCCGACGTGGCGTTCATGGACCGCGGTGACCCGGCCGTGGCCGCCGACACGAAGGCCGCCATCGAGGCGCTCGGCCGCCGCGGACTCTTCGTTCCCGGGGACGTGACCGACCCGGAGTCCTGCACGGCCGCCGTACAGGCGACCATCGGCGCCCTCGGCCAGGTGGACATCCTGGTGAACAACGCCGGGATCACCCGTGACGACCTCATCATGCGCATGAGCCCGGACGACTGGCGGGTAGTCCTGGAGGTGAACCTCTTCGGCGCGTTCTACATGACAAAGGCCGTCCTGCGGCCGATGCTCAAGGCGCGCCGCGGCCGCATCATCAACATCACGAGCGTCTCCGGCCAGGCCGGCCAGACGGGCCAGGCCAACTACTCGTCCTCGAAGGCCGGCCTGATCGGCCTCACCAAGGCGACCGCGCGCGAGGTCGCGAGCCGGGGCATCACCGCCAACGCGGTCGCCCCCGGGTTCGTGGTCACCGAGCTGACCGCGACCCTCCCCGAGGCGCTCCAGGCGCAGATCCGCGAGCGCACGCCGCTCGGCCGCTTCGGCACGCCCGAGGAGATCGCCACGACGGTCGCCTTCCTCGCCTCCGACGAGGCGGGCTTCATCACCGGCCAGGTCCTCGCCGTGGACGGCGGCCTCGTCATGATGTAGCGGCCCGCGGGTGCAGGGCCTGGCTCCTACCTACCCGCTCCGGACCTCCACCCTGTGCGCCTACGTGCTCGCGGCCGAGCTCCCGCCGGGCCCCGTTCCCGCCCGGCCCCACCGGCTTCCTCCTCCGCCAAGACGCCGCCCCGTGAGCAGTAGACGAGCCTGGCCGGCCCAAACGCGCCCGCCAGGGATCCCGCGCTCCAACTTGCCCCGCTCCACGCTCAAGACGGGACGCCGCGCGGTTGCCGCACCCGTCGCGTCTTGCCACCCGGTCGCGTACTGCTCGCGCCGTGGCGCAGCGGCAGAAAGGACAGCGCTCGCACGGCCGCACCGGGTTGGCGAAGCCAGCGTCGCATGGCCACCCCGTCGTCCGGAAACGCCGCTCGCAGCACCGTCGCGTGGCCGTCGACCCGCCGCCGGTTCGTCGTGCTCTCCACCAGGATCACCCAGGCGCTCCTGCTGCGGACGCGCCAGCCCCGGTCGCGTGCCACGCGGTCGGCCAGGCGAACCTTCCGGTCCACGCTCCCCAGCAGATCCTGAAGGTCGACCAGTCGTGACTTGAGCTCGATCACCAGCAGCGCGCCGCTCAGCTCATGCCAGGCGAGGATGTCAATCGCCCCGCGTTCCCCGAAGACGGAGAAGGAGACCTCCGGCGCGAAGATCCACCCCGGCGTCGAGCGGAGAATTCGTGCCACCTCCTCCTGGAGGGCGGCGTGCGACGCGTCCAGGAGCTGCCAGAGATCCCCACCGTCCCAGCGCGGCACGAGATCAATTCCTATTCCAAGGGCCTCTGCGACCGCACGGATGCGATCGACGTCGATCGCCCCCGCGCCGCCGCGCTCAAGCCTCGACACGGTGGCGTGCGAGACGCGCGCCTTCCCGGCCACCTCCAACTGCCGCCACCCATGCTGAACCCGAAGGGCCCTCAGGGCCGCGCCCAGCCGTCGGTCATCCATGTCAGGAGCATGCTCCTGACGGCTTCGCGCCGGCTTCGCGCCGGCATCACGTCGGCTTTGCACCGACTTGCCAGCGGCTCGCCTGGAACACGCCGGCGCGCGGCGGTCACGAGAGCGGACGCACAGAGGCAGTGCAACCGGAGGTACTGGCACGGGACGTGCCCGCGAGGGCTGGGCGAAGGCACTGCCCACGGGATCTCCGGACCCGCGGACCGCGGACACGGCGGCCCTGGCCAACCAGGACCCGCTGGCTCCGAGCCCGATTGACCGCAACGGTGCCACCGCGCGAGCAGTAGCCGACCCGCAAATCGCGAATGGAGCTGGGGACGCGCCCCGCTCCGGAGCGTTTGTCCCGGCCCACGCTCGCGGCGGGCCGGGACCCGTGGTCCGGGCCCGTGCCGAGGCCGGCGCAACCCTCCGCAGCACGCCGGTCGGCTGCACACTGCTCGCGGCGTGGCTTGGTGGCGAAGGCCGCCGCGGCTCGCGTCTCCGGCCTCGGAGCCGGTCCCTCCACGCCCCTCGTCCCCGCCCACTCGTTGGCCTTGCCGCCCGCCGCCGCGCGAACCGCTCCCCGTCCGGCCCCCCTGCCCCCCGCGCCATCCCGCCCGACCCCCGACACCGCCCGTTACCCGCCATGGCCGGTCGTATGGCAGACTCACCTCGTGACGCGCCAGTGACGCGTCCATAGAGGGTGCCCGCTGGACCCTTGGCGGGCCTCGGACGCGTCGTGGCCGCAAGGTCCCGGCCTGTGCCGCGGCTCGTCGCGGGTGGGGTGCCGGAGCAAGGGGAGCCGCGTCGGCTGACTGAACCGAGAGTACCGTCCGGGGCTCGGCCGCGACCCGGTCACGCTTCGTGTTCGTCGCCCGGAGCGGCTGCCGGACCGCGGTCGGTCGTACTCGGCTGGGCCGGGTCTGGACGAGCCGGGCTCGAGCGAGAGCTCTCCGGCCGGGCCACCTCTGACCGGAGCATGCTTCGCCGGGATCCGCCCGGCGGGGTCGCCACCGCCGGCCGAGGCAGACTCGCCCGGACGTCGTAGCCGGAGGACGCGTGGGCTTCGCGACCTGGGACGAGAACGAGCTCGTCCGGCGCTGCAAGGAAGGATCGGAGGCAGCGTATGCCGAGCTGGTTCGCCGGCATCGGCAGCGCCTCGTCAACCTCGCCTTCCGCCTGACCGGCAACCGCGAGACGGCCGAGGATGTTGTGCAGGAGGCCTTCATCGCCGCGTTCCGATCCATGGAACGGTTCGAGCCCAAGCCCTCGCTCACGCCCTGGTTGAACACGATCACCGTCCGCCTTGCCGGCAGGGCCGCCTCGAAACGCGCGGCCGCCCCTGCAACCTCGCTCGACCGGCTCCTCAACCCGACCGCCACCGGCTCGGCGACCGGCCTCGGCCCGGGTGGCGGAGGAGGCGGTGGATCCGGGGCCGCCGACTCGGGCGCCATGGCTGGCCTCCTCGCCTCCACCGACGCGACACTGGACCCCCACGCCGCGGCCGAGGCCGCCGAGGTGCGTCGGGAAGTGGGGGCGGCGCTCTCGACCCTGCCGTTCAAACACCGCACGGCCGTCGTGCTGCGGTTCGTCATGGGACTGGACTACGCGGAGGCGGCCCAGACCATGGACGTGCCGCTGAACACGTACAAGAGCCACCTGCTGCGCGGGACTCGCCAGCTCCGCGAAACCCTCGGCGCGCGGCTCTCGGTCGGGGAGGGGCCCGGAGGAACGCCCGCCGCCGACACGCCCGCCGCCGACACGCCCGCCGCCGACACGCCCGCCGCGGGCGCGGCTGTTGTCGCCCCGACCGGCCGCGAGATCGATCCCGGCTGAGCGCCCCCGCCCGAGCCTGTCGCGCCGATCCTTCTCGTCAGGCCGGCCCCTCGTGCCGGGGCACGCGCGAGCCGTCCGGACACCCTGACCCCGACGTCCCGAACCCCCGCGTGCCCGGAACCGCTCCGGCCGCCCGGCCGTCCATTGTCGGGTAGGATGTACCGGAGGCTTCCCGGTCCCGGTCCGTTCAACGTGCCGACGGCACGCTCCGGATCCGGCCCCGGCGTTCGCTACCCGGCCGCCGACCCGACACCGCGGTCGCAGCCGGAGCGCTGAGACCTCATCAGGAGGACTGATGATCCCCGATCGAGAACCCGTGAGCCTTCCGCCCCGGACCCCCACCGGGCCGGACCCCACGGGGCACGAGTCGTCCCGGACCCGCTCCGTCGCCCGCCTCGCCTCGGCGTCGGTCGCCGGCATCCTTGCCCTTGCGCTCATCCTGGGTGCCTGCGGCAGCAGCACCCCGACCCCGACCCCCGGCGAGACTCCCGGCCCCGGCCAGAGCCTCGCGCCCGGGGAGACCGCCGCCCCGGGGGACAGCAGCGCCCCGCTCGAGACGGCCGAGCCCGGCGAATCGACCGGGCCCGGCGAGTCGTCCGCCCCACCCGAGATCACCCCCACCCCCGGCATCATCGTCGGGCCGGGCGAGACCCCGTCCGACACGCCCCCGCCGGACTACGAAGAGGAGACCCCTCCGCCGCATCCGACCGCGAAGCCGAAAGCCACACCGACCCTGACCCCGAACGCTGCGCTCGAGAAGAAGCTCCCGAACGCGGTTCGAGGCGTGAAGCTCGTGAAGGACAGCTACTCCGGCAAGAACATGCCCCCCGCGAGCGACCCGCGCACCATCCCCACGCGCGAACTCCTGAAGAACCTCAACGCCAAGGCCGCGAACCTGAGCGTGGCCACGGCGGCCGACCCGACCGGCAAGCTCGCGCTGTTCCTGAATGCGATCCGCGTCGCGAAGGTGCCAACCGAGCCGCTCTTCACGAACTACCTCGCCGTGCTCGAGAAGTACAGCCAGCGAGGCATCGAGAAGGGCAGCGCCACGCTGGGCGGCAAGAAGGTGACCACAGTCGTGGACATCGACCAGCGCGACTCCGGCTCGAAGACCGTCATGTACATGTACGCGAAGGGCGACATCATCTATGTCGTCTACACGGACGACAAGGCCCTCGCGGCCGACGCCCTCAAGGCAATGCCGTAGCGGAGCCGCTGTGAAGATGATGCAGATGACCCGAATTCGTCGGCGCCGCGCTCGCGATCGCCCTGCTCGTCGGCGCCTGCGGCAGCTCGGCGACCCCCGTCCCGGTCACGACCCAGCCGCCCGCGTCGAGCCCCGCCGCCGTCGGCCGCCCCCACCGGACCGACCGCCCCCGCGGCGAGCCCGACCCAGGTCGTCCCCCAGCCGTCCGGTGGCGGCTGGAACGTCACCACCGGCACGCCCCCCCCGGTGTCCCACGCCGATCCCGCACTCGAGGCGAAGCTCCCGGACGCGATCCGCGCCGTGCAGCTCACGAAGTCGAGCGTCAGCGGATCCTCCATGCCGACGGAGGAGACGGAAAAGACGAAGCCGACGCTGGACCTGCTGGAGCGACTGGGGAGGCAGCCCGCCGATCTGGCGTGGGCGACCGCGGCCGATCCGCGCCTGAACGACGCCGCGCAGGCGGCGAACTGGCTGCCTGTCTTCCTGATCGCCTACCGTGTCCAGGGGACGAGCGCCGAGGATCTGATGACGGCATTGCTCGCCGTGGCCGAGAAGTACGCGACGAGCGGCGTGGAGAAGGGCACGGCCAGCGTCGGTGGCCAGACCATCACCACGTACGTGGACAAGGCCGTGCCGCAGGCCGGCACGAACTACATGGTTCCGCGCGGGGACGTCCTCTACGTCATCCAGACCACGGACGAGAAGATGGCCGCGGAGGCGCTGGGCGCGTTGCCGTAGCGGGCCCGCCCGACCTGCGGCGCCAGGGAGAGCCGCGAGCGTCGACCACAGGCACGGGCGCCATCCCGCCGCGGTCCCAGCCCCACTACTGCCACCAGCCCTATCCTGACAAGCGCAAACGGGCGTAGCACTGGCCGGGACCCCGGCCCCGCCCGACCGCCCGGCAGCTCACGTGCACCGAGCAGTCCCGGTGGCGGCCGACCCGGCCGAGCTTGATCGAGCGTGACTGAAGGCCGGTTGCCCGCCGGCCCCTCGCCGGCGCGATCCTCGGCACGCGCGCTGACTCCACCGTGGCGGCCAACGCTACGGTGGTTTGCGTTGGTCAGGGTCTGCCCTGCCTGACGGTTTCCGCTGGACATGGCTGCACGGCGCCGCATCGATGGCCCCCACTCCCATCCCAGCCCGACCTCGGACTCCCCCGCGCCCACGGTTCGCTTTGCCCCTCCAGGTCATCCCAATGTCGCGGCCTGCCGCGGAGCGAGATCCTTCCCGAACGAACGCGCTGCGAGACCCGAACGATGCCGACGCCTAACGGGGTATGCCTGACGCTCCCGTAGGGGGTGTGAGGCGGCTGCGGCGGGAGCGCCTGCGGCGGGGCGACTCGTCGACTCATGGGCAACGGAGCGATCGGCAATGAAGCGTCGGTTGATCCGCCGGTGAGTGGCCTCTGCCATCATCCTTCAGATCGCGGATGACTTATCACTTGCGATACATCCGGATGCCGGTTATGGTGGAGGAGGTTTCGGGTGACGCGCCGAGTGCGGCGCTGCGGCGGGTTTCGGTTCGTCGAGTGCATGGGCCACGGCGACGCGAAACCGCACATTCACGTCTACGGCGACTCTGGAGGGCGGAGGCTGGGCACATGGAGCATCGGACGACAGCAGGCCGAGCACGGGTTGTCGATGAGCCCGCGTCTGCGTCGCTGCCTCGGCCGACTGGGCTACATGCCCGATCCGCCGGGACCGCCCGACGAGCCGGGACCGTGAGCGGTCGGGCGCGGGCGCCCGCGAGGGCGCCAGCCGCGACTCCACCTGGCGGGACGCCAGCCGCTGTCGGAGATGCCGAGTCTCTCGCACGGGTTGACGGTGGCTGAGGCATGGCTGGAGAGCCCGCGCGTGCTCGGTGTGCGCTTCGCGGATGGCAGGATCGACTCCTTCGCGCTCCGCCGTCTCCCGTTCGCCACCGGGGGCGTCGCCGCTGGCGTCGAGATCCAATATGAAGGCGACATGGTCGCGCTGCATGCGCCGACTGGCGACTGGGAGGTCCTGGCCGACGAGTTGCGGCTCTTGGCCGAGCGGGGCCGGCTGGACGACCCGGCGATGTCGAAGCGGGTCGGCGCCAGTTGCCGCCGGGCCCGCCTCGAGCGCGGTCTCACGCAGAAGGACGTTGCCGCCTTGACCGGGATCGCCGCCCCGAACCTCAGCCGGGTCGAGCGGGGAGGGACCCCTCCCAGGCTACGGACGCTGGAGCGCCTGGCGGCCGCGTACGGGACGACGGTAGCCGACCTCGTGCGCGAGTAGACCGAGCGCCCCTGCGCGGCCGCGAGGCACGCCCCGCACCTGCGACCTTCCGCCCGCCCGGTTTCTGCCCAGACGCCACGTGATGAGCAGTACGCGACCGCCGAGACCATTCCCGCCGCCGTGAGGCTCGGTGGGTTGTCGACTTCATCCCGGGTCGTGCTCGGGCCGGAACGAATCCCGGTGACCGACCCGCCCGTCGCTCTGTACCGGCTCCCACGCCCTTCGCTCAACGCTCGCGGCGTGGCGCTCTGGTGAGAACGCGCCGAGTCCTGGCGCGAATGCCCTCCGATTGACGCCGCCGCCGCCCCCTGGCCGAGCGCCCCGCGCCCCGGCCCCGCAGGTGCAACCTTCCGGCCGCGCGCCGCCTTATAGATGACGTGATCACTTGCGCACGTGCCCGCGCCCTGATCGACGCCTTCCTCGTCGATGAGCTTCTGCCCGGGGATCGTCGCGCCCTCTCTGAACACCTCCGCGGATGCGCCGCCTGCTCGGCCGAGCTGGGCGGCGCGACCCATCTCATGGAGGCGCTGGGCGCGCTCCCGGACGTCGAGCCCACCGCGGACTTCGACGCGCGGGTCATCGCGGCCGCCCTCGCCGACCGCGAGAAGCGCCACGCCGGCCGTATCCCGCTGGCCGTCCTCTGGCGCCAGGCGGTCCACGGCGCGGTCCGGACCACCGGCACCCTGGTGATCACCATCCTCACCATCGTCGTGCTCGGCGGCGCGCTCGTCGTGGGAGCCACGAGCCTCTTCGGCGGCATCCCGCTCGTCGTCCATATCGGCGGGGGTGATACCATCCCGCCCGAGGCGACGCCGACCCTCGTGCCGACCACGCCGCAGCCAACCCCCACGATGACGGAGCCCCCAACCCCGGGCACGACACCGGTCGTGACCCCTTCCGCGCCTCCCGAGACCCCGCGGCCCACGCCCGTGCCGACACCGTCGCCGACACCGGCCCCCACGCCGCCTCCAACCCCGACCGCGGCGCCAACACCGGCGCCGACCCCGGCGCCGACCCCGGTCCCCACGCGACCGCCGGCCACCGAGGAGCCCACGCCCGTGCCGACCCCGTCGGCCGAGCCGAGCCCCACGCCCGTGCCGACCCCGGTCGCGACCCCAACCCCGAAGCCGCGGCGGACCCCGACCCCGCCGCCCACGCCAATGCCAACACCGGCGCCCACACCGGCGCCCTCAACCACGCCGTAACGCGGGCGCGCGCTGCGCGTCCGTCGTTCCGGGCCTTCCGGAAGGCAGTCGAAGCAAGCAGACCCGGGTCCACGAAGGAGGGTGGACGTAGCCCGGGAACCGGCCCCGCGGGGCCGAAGAGGAAACACCAACCATCTATAGGGAGGTCTATCGACCTTGTTTAAGAAAGCCATCAGCATCGGCGTAACCGCCGCACTGCTCGGCTCCCTCATGGTCGCGCTCGTCCCGGGCGTTGCGTTCGGCGTCAGCTGGACCACGAGCCCGACACCGATCCCGACGGTCGCCCGCGGCACCGAGGCCGGCGCCGCGTCGCTCGCCATCACCGAGAACAGCGTCTGCGAGTTCAGCGGCGGCAACCGCATCGACATCTGGATTCGCGACAAGGACGGCGGGAACACCGTCTTCTTCGGCGCCGGCGGTGCCGTCGGGCCGGACTCGCTGGCCCCGACACTCACCCACGACCCGAACGACGACTCCCACCTCTGGGTGCGTATAGGTACGGCCAACTGCAGCCAGCTCGAGACGCTGACCCTCACCGGTCTCACGATCTACGCTGACGGTGACACCGCGCCGCCTGGCAACCCGTGGTTCCCGAACCCGGACAGCGACAACGCGGCGCTCGGCAACATCCAGGTCCTCTACGGCCTGAGTGACAACGCCGCCAACTGGGTCGTCGACAAGACCATCCGGAGCGCGACCGGCACGCTCGTCAACGACGAGGAGTCGCCGACCGACCGCCATCGAGATCAACAACACCAGCCCGGTCGAGGTACCGCCGGTCGACTTCGGCATTACCGGCACCGGCGGGTTCATCAACTACGACCAGGCGTCCTTCGCCGCTCCGAACGCGGAGAAGAAGGACGTCGTCGCGGTGGCCGGCGCGCCGGTCAACCTGCTCACCCTCCTTGCCCCGGGCATCGCCTTTGACCATGCGTTGGGCAGCGCGGTGACGCAAGGCCGCTCCTTGGATAGCTGCCTCATCTCCGACTACGACGGCGCGGATGGGATCCTCTTCCACCCCGTCCCGTCGGACGATGCAGTCGGCATCCTCGACTTCTGCCGGGCCCCGAGCCTTATCACCGTCACCGACTCGCTCTGGGCGCTTGGCTGGTCGTGGTTCGGCATCACGCCGGGCCTCTACGACACGTCCGAGATCCACTCGGTCCCGTTCGTCCAGCGTGGCCTGACGAACTCGCAGATGGCTGCGGGCATCTGGCTCGGCGAGCGCCTCGAGGACTACGTCACCGGTCCCGCGACCGTGACGTTGGCACTCGACCCGGCGATGGGCGTCAAGTGGTCCGGCCCGGTCTTCAAGGCCCCCGGCCCGCCATGCGAGCCCGACGCCAGCCGGTTCAACCTCATCTGCTCGATCACCCCGAACCTCGGCGTCGCGCCGGCCTCGATCCCCGACAGCTGGCCGATCGGCTGGCAGACCGGGAGCCCCAACGAGGCGCGGATCGGTCTCTACACCTACATCGACGCCTCGACCGCTTCGCCGGCCGCGGCCGACGTGATGGTGAAGATCACCGTCACCGGCAGCACCTACGTCGTCGTTCCGGACAGCGTCCGGATCGCGCGCCTGAACAACACCGCTGATGCCACGGCGGATGCGCCGACCGTCATCATCGGGGAGAACGACCAGCAGTCCGGCACCGTCACGATCACGCGAAGGCGCGGCCGGGATCCTCGGCAGCACCGCCTCGCACAACGTCCTCGGTGCCTGCTACGCGTCGCACGAGTCGTTCACGCGGGCCCCGTGGCTCGTCGTGACCGCGGGCGACCTCAAGCTCCGCAACCCGTCCGACCCGACCGTGGCGGCCGTCGCGGCGGCGCCCGGAACGGGTGTGAAGGGCCAGATCGTCCCGTGGTTCGGCCCGAACGTCCCGGACAACTGGAGCTGCGCTGTCTGGATCATCTGGTCCAAGAGCACCGTAGCCTCCACCCTCGAGATCCGCGGTTCTGACGCCACCGGCGCCATGCTCGGTGCCGGCCCGGCCCACGGCCCGCAGATCAACGTCCCGCACTGGCTGCGCCCCGGCGCCAGCCAGCTGATGCTCGGTTTGAGCTCGTGGGGCGCCACCGGCTCCGAGTTCAGCCGGGTCGTGAATGCGATCCGCGCCTTCGGCGCCACCCCGGTCGTCGCGGCGATCTCGAACCCCGAGATCATGCGCGGTTACCCGAGCCAGGCTGCCGGTGATGTGACCATCACCGAGACGGCGAGCCACCAGTTCGAGGCGTCCGAGCAGGTCCTCTTCTCGGTCGTCCCGAACAACCTGCGCGACATCCTCGCGAGCGTCCGCTTCGACACCAACCGGACTACCCCGGTTGTCTCGACGAACGCGGCCAGCACGGGCCTCATCGCGCACTTCCAGGGCTACCTGAACAGCGTTCAGTTCGCCCTCCGTGTTGACCAGCGGGCCTTCGTGCCGGTCGTCGGTGCCTGGGTTCCGGGCGTCATCACGGTGTCGTCCATGAAGTACTCGACCACGAACGACGCTGCCTACGGCAACGTCCAGCTCGAGGTCTGCACCCCGGCCCTCGCGCTCTCGACTGGTCTGATCATGGAGGGCTTCGATGCCCTCTTCGGCCAGATCGGCCTTGGGCTCTGCTTCTATCGCGGCCTCTACGGCCACGACCTCATGCTGGGCGGAGACGGCGGCGTTATCGCGCCGACGCAGACCCCGCCGCACCCGTACGCGTGGGCTGACTTCGACCAGGTGGTCACCAACGCCCACGTCGTGAGCACGGGGCTCTTCCCGTCGATGTCCGTCGCGGCGGGCTACAAGTTCCGCGAGACGTCGCCCTACAAGACCTTCGGCACCCTCGTCGTGGCCAAGGGCACGTACGTCACCAACCGCGTCTACGTCGGACCGCAGTTCCAGGGCAAGGCCATCGAGTTCTGGCAGCGCAACGGCAAGACCGGCACGTGGGTCAAGCGGACCACCGGCCGCGTTGACGGCAAGGGCTACGCGTTCTGGAGCACCATCCCGCCGAAGCTGAGCGGGACAGGCTTCGCCCGGTACGTGTACTACCGCGCCTTCTTCGCCGGCACCTCCGAGGTCGCGGCCGCCTGGTCGCAGACCATCAACCGCGTGCTGGTGAAGTAACGACGTAGCCATCTCGCGCCGACCGACCCGGAGGTCCCGGACCGGCCCCGGCGCACAGACGGGGTAACCCGCAGGGGCGGGGCGCCATCTCGGCGCCCCGCCTCCTGATTCCAGCGGGGCGCGACGCGCGGGGCCGCCTGTGACGGCCGCAGCCTTCCCCCCGGCAATCCCCGCGTAAGCCGCCGTGCAGCCGGGCTGACTACGCTCCCCGCATGCCAGGTTCTGCCAGACTGCCCTCCCCGGTCTATTCGTGTAGACCTGCCGTGTCTATTAGAGTAGACTGGCGATGAAACGGCGCGACCTGCTGCGGCTGATCGGCCGCACCGCCCGCGAGCGGGGCATCGAATGGCGTCTCGTCCGACATGGGCGTGATCACGACCTGTGGAGATGTGGGGCCTTGACCGTCCAGGTTCCCCGGCACCGTGAGGTGAACGAGGACACAGGCCGTGCGATCCTCAGGAAGCTGGAACGGCAGCTGGGGGAAGACTGGTGGCGCAGGTGAACTCATACACGGCGACGTGCCATCGCTCGGGGCGATGGTGGGCCATTGAGATCCCGGAGGTCGCAGAAGGCGCGTACACGCAGGCGCGACGGCTGGATGACGTCGAGCATATGGTCCGCGATCTGCTGTCGCTCATGCTCGAGGTGCCCGAGGACTCCTTCCGGGTCGTCGTCAAGCCGGAGCTCGGGCCGGAGCTCGACGCCACGGTGGATCGTGCGCGCAGGGCGCGCGAACGCGCGGACGGAGCGCAACGCGAGGCGGCCGAAGCGAACACCGCCGCCGTGACTGCACTGCTCGGGCTGAGTCTCTCGATGCGCGAGGCGGGGCAGCTTCTCGGCCTGTCCCACCAGCGGGTGGCCCAGATCGCAGCGGCTGCTCGGAGGCAGGTGGCCGAGGCGACCGGGGCCCGCAGCGCCCCCAAGGACCGCGCCAGGACCGCCCGCCCCGCCACGCCGGCCGAGTACCCTCCGGCCCCAACCCGCCGCCGCTCCGTCAGGCGCGTCGCCGAGCGCTGACGTGAGCGAAGGTCGGGGTTGGCAACCCGGGTTACCATGAGGCGACAAATCGGGCCTTGTTGACAGGCGCGGTCCCGGAGGACGTCATTGCGTATCAAGCCACGCCGCCATCGCGAGCCGCGCTCGCAGGCGAGCGGCGCCCCGCGTAATCGATTCGGGCCCGTTGCCCTCGCGATCGCTGCCCTCCTGGCGGTCGCGCCCCTCGGTGTTTCCCTGCTCCCGGGTGCGTCCCGCGCCGCCGCTGCAGGCCGGTCCGCTGACGAAACTCCCGCTCCTTCACCTGCGCCGGCCGCGATAGCCCTCCAGATCGCCGGCGGATACCAGGACGAACCTGGTCACCGACTTCGGCACCGCGGTGAGCGTACCCAACGGCACCTACGTGACCTTCCGGGTCACCCTTCAGCCGGCTGTGGCGAGCGCTCCGGTCGAGTTCTGGCAGCAGACCGGCGAGACAGGCGGCTGGACGTTTCTCTCCACCGGGCGGACCGACGCATCCGGCGTGATTACCTGGTCCAAGGTGGTGCGGGTACCGGCCGAGGCCACGCAAGATGATCGCAACGTCTACTTCAAGGTGATCGTGACCGGCACGGCCGACTACGGTGCGGCCTCGTCGGACGTGGTCCGGGCCGTCGCCTCGGACCTGGCGGCGCCGTTCCTGATCGTGTCTCCGGGCACGGTCTGGGAGGACGGTGTGGCCACCTGGTATTGCCTGCCCGGCGTTTCGCCCTGCACGAACGGCCACTCCGCCGAGGGCATGTACGCCGCGATCTCACGCGGTTACGGCCTGCCGCGTGGCTCGGTCTTGAGCGTCTGCCGCCAGGAGCGCTGCGTGACGGTGACCGCCATCGACACCTGCGCCGCCGGCCCCCGCTGCGTGGATCTCTACGCCGCCGCCTTTTCGCTCTTGGCGCCTCTCAGCACAGGTCGCATCGCCGTAACGGTGCAGCTCCTCGACCCCGAGGCGCAGATCCCCCCGACCCCGGGGGAGCCATCGCCCCCGCCGCTCACGGTTGACCTCAAGATCGCCGGCGGATACCGGGCGAGCCCGGCCACCGACTTCGGCACCGCCGTGAGCGTCCCGACCGGCACGTACGTGACATTCAAGGTCACACTCCAACCGGCCACGCCGGACGTGCCCGTCGAGTTCCATCAGCGGGTCGGCAAGGACGGCGACTGGACGTTCCTTTCCACCGGGCGCACCGACGCATCAGGAGCGGTGACCTGGTCCCGGGTGCTGCGCGCGCCGGCCGAGGCTACGGGCTACGACCGCTACGTGTACTTCAAGGTAACGGCGCCCGGCACGCCGGACGGCATCGCGGTCTGGTCGAACGCGGTCCGCGGGGTCGCGAAGTAAGGAGACCTGGGTCGCGTGCCCGGCGCCCCGGTGGCGCCTCGGGGTTCGACGGCGCTTGCGTCACGAGCATGACCGCGACCAGCGGTCCACCCGCAGTATCAAGCCCGTGCCTCTGGCGCACGAGATCGGCCCGCGGCACGCGATCAGCGGCTCGATTCGGCCGGCTTGTTGCGCCTGACGCACCGTCTCGACACCCGGCTCCAGGCGGCTCGCCCGGCTGGTCACGGTGGTGCACCAGGCGCAAGCCGGCGCGGCGGGCCGCGGCCCGTGCGGAATCTTCTGCAACCTTTTCGACCATTTGTGTCATATAGTTGTCGTGATGACCTTCACGCGGGCGTCCCACGTGCTCATCCTCTTCGTCGCTGACGAAACGCGGCCTGCGGTCTGCCGCGCCCCCGACCGGGTTGCCTCGAGCTTCCCGGCCGTGGCTGCTGCGGCTCCGCTTCGCGTGCCTGTGCCCGCGTACCGCGAGGCCGGCCCATCGCGGTAGTGCCGGCGCACTAGCGCCTGGCCACTGACGCGCAAGGCGCGTCCCGCCGCGCCGGGTCGACCGAGACGGCGGTCGGAGTACCTCCTTCCCATGGCGGGAGGCTCCCCAGATCGATAGCCTGCAGGCGACGTCACCTGCCCGGCTGTCATCGGTCGTTCATCGGCCCGGGCCGGTCAGGCTCCGCCCGGCAGCGCCGCGGACCGCAACGGTCCCGCAGAGCGCGGCCCCCAGGGCGTCCCGACAGGTTGGATCACTTCACAGGCACGGGAGGTACACCACCTTGATTTGCAAGGCCATCAGCATCGGCGTAACCGCCGCGCTGCTTGGCTCGATGCTCGCGGTATTCATCCCAGGGACCGCCTTGGGCGCGAGCGTCTCAGCCACGACCACAGCCGCGGTCCCACGCGACGGCGGCTATGTCGGCACCGCCTCGCTCAAGATCGAAGAGGCGGCGGTCGGCGAGTTCCCCACTACCGCGTTCAACATTACGATCGGGATCCTCGACGCCAACAACGCGCCGACGGTCACGTTCGACACCACTGCCTCGAGCCTCGTGCTCAGCCCCGACTCGCTCGACCCGAGCGCGGTCTTCCTTGACGCCCGCACACTGCGGGTCACGGTCGGCACCAGCAACAGCGGGCAGCTCGAGGCCCTCACCATCGGTGGCCTGAAGATCCAGGCCGAGGATGACGCAGCGCTCGGCGCCATCAAGACGTACTACATGCTGAGCACGGCGCTCAACAGTGCGTCCGGGGACCTCGGCGGCCGCGCCGCGATCCCGGCATCGGGCAAGCTGTCTGCGCCCTCAAGCTCCCCCGACACGACCATTGACTACACCTTGGATGGGGGAAGCCCGCCCTTCGCCGTTACCGGGACCGCAGCGGGCATCGTCTCCGGACCACTCGCATTCGTCGGTGCCAACCCCGAGTCCAAGGACATCACCGCCGCCGGCAACCCACTGACGATCGTCGCGACTGCGTTCGACCACGCGATCGACAGCGTCATCACCCAGAGCCGGGAGCGAACCACCTGCGTCGGCGCCTTCGCGATGCCGGACGCCTGCACGCTGCCGAGCCTCGGCTCGGTGGTCGACTCCCTGGACGCCTACACCTCGACCCCCGTTCCCGGCGTCCAGCGCGGGCTAGCCAATTCGCAGCACGCCGCGAACGTCTACTTCGACGAGCGCTGGCTCGGCGACCCGTACCTGGCCAAGGGCGCGGTCGTCACGCTGAAGCTCGACGCCGCGCTCGGCGTCAAGTTCTCCGGGCCGGCCATCCTCACCCAGTACCGCGAGGATGTTGCGTTTGGCAAGCTGTACGCGGCGACGCCGCTCGGCGTTCCGCTCGGCACAAACCCCATCATCGTTGACATGGGTGTCTACCCTCCGTCCCCTCCAGCACCGGTATGGGCCGAGAACTTCGCGGTCAGCCCGCCGGTGGCGTCCATCAGCGGCGGAGCCAACGAGGACGTCACGATCACCGGAGTCGCCGGTGCCAACACGGCCCAGCAGACGCTCACCCTGTCGGCGGTCACGGCTTTCGCCCACGAGTTCAAGGCCCCCGTCGTCCAGGACTTCGGGACCTACGAGACGTACCCCAGCATGGTGTGCGAGGTCTCGGCTGACCGCCTCACCCTGACCTGCGGCGGCCTGCCTGAGGCGGGCAACGGCTTCGGCTGGGTGGAGATCACCAACATCCTCGTCGACGTGCCCACGACCGCCACGGCCGGGGCCAAGGTCGACGTGGCGGTCACGGTCGGCTCCCTCGTCGTGATCCCATCGACCCTGACAATCGCCCGCATCAACAACACCGCCGATGCCACCGCCGATGCGCCGACGGTTATCATCGGTGAGAACGACCAGCAGTCCGGCACCGTCCTCATCCGTGAGGCGGGTGCCGGCCTCCTCGGCAGCGGCGCGCCGACCAACGTCCTGCGCGTGTGCTACGCATCACATGAGACCTTCACCCGCAGTCCGTGGCTTGTCGTCACGGGCGGCGACCTCAAGCTCCGCACGCCGAGCGACCCGACACTGCCGGGCAGCCCGGCTGCACCCGGGACCGGTGTCCTGGGCCAGCTCGGCTTCAACGGCATGGGGTTTGCCTGCGCCCAATGGATCGTCTACACCAAGAGCACTGTTGCCTCGACCCTCGAGATCCGGGGGTCGGACAGCGCTGGAGCCATGTTCGGAGCCGGCGCGGCCCACGGCCCGCAGATCAACGTGCCGCACTTCCTGCGGCCCGGCCCAAGCATCCTCAACCTGTACGCGGTTGGCTCCACGTCTTGGGCGAACACCGGAACCGAGTTCGCCTACGTGGTGAACGCGATCCGCGTCTTCCTTGCCACGCCGGTCGTCACGGCGGTCTCGAAGCCCGAGATCTTCCGCGGCGTGCCGAGCCAGCCGGCGGGTGACGTGACCATCACCGAGACGGCGAGTCACCAGTTCGATGCGACCGAGCAGGTCCTCTTCTCGGTCGTCCCGAACAACCTGCGCGACATCATCCCGAGCGTCCGCTTCGACACCAACCGGACTACCCCGGTGGTGAGCACGAACGCGGCCAGCACGGGCCTCATCGCGCACTTCCAGGGCTATCTCAACCCCGTCCAGTTCGCCATCCGTGTTGACCAGCGGGCCTTCGTGCCGGTCGTCGGTGCCTGGGTTCCGGGCGTCATCACCGTTGGCTCCATGAAGTACACGACCACGAACGACGCGGCCTTCGGCGCGGTCTCCCTCGAGGTCTGCACGCCGGCCCTCGTGGCCAGCACGGGCATGATCAGCATCGAGACAGAGGCGTTCTTCGGCGGCATCGGCCTGGGCCTGTGCTTCTACAAGGGCCTCTACGGCCACGACATGGGCGGGATTGGGGTTGAAGCCCAGCAGACCCCGAGCCACGAGGGCTCATGGGCTGACTTCGACCAGGTCGTCCAGAACGCCAAGGTCGTCCAGGAAGGGCTCTTCCCGTCGATGTCCGTCGCGGCGGGCTACAAGTTCCGCGAGACGTCGCCCTACAAGACCTTCGGCACCCTCGTCGTGGCCAAGGGCACGTACATCACCAACCGCGTCTACGTCGGAGCGCAGTTCCAGGGCACGAGGATCGAGTTCTGGCAGCGCAACGGCAAGACCGGCACGTGGGTCAAGCGGACCACCGGCCGCGTTGACGGCAAGGGCTACGCGTTCTGGAGCACCATCCCGCCGAAGCTTGGCGGGACAGGCTTCGCCCGGTACGTGTACTACCGCGCCTATTTCGCCGGCACGGATACCGTGGCGGCTGCGTTCAGCCAGACCATGAACCGGGTCCTGGTCCAGTAGCGGTTGGTCCGAACCTCGGATTGATGTGAACTAGCGGCCACTGAGCGCGCCGATCCGCCCCGGGCGGTCCGGGGACCGGCAACGGCGCATACGACGAGACGAGGCAGGGCGCCACCCGGCGCCCTGCCTCTGCGTCTGCCTCCCGGCGCGGGGTCGGGGGCAGCACCCGCGCCCATGGGTCGTGCGCCCAGGCATGGGCAGGACCGGGATTTCCGCCTGACCGTCCGGCCTTGCGTGAGATGCATGACCGTGACGACGCTCCACCCCGGGGCCGTCACGGATCTGCGCCTGGGGCAAGGTAGCGACCGGGGAGGGATCCGGCACGGCGGATCCTTGCGCGTGACGCAGGTGCAGCGGGCCGCCCGTCCGTCGTGCGCGATAGCGGTCGCAGGTCAGGCATCCTGCGCATGAGGCCACGCCGCGGGGAACGGCCGCCTCGACCGGCCGGCGGGATGTTGCCGCAGGCTCCGTGGAGGCGGGTGGTGTCTCTCACCAGCCCACCCAGGCGGCGTGCTGCGCTCGGCCTCGCGGACGGCTCCACGTGCGCCGAGATGAGCCGGCCTTGTAGAGGGTGTTCACCGACTCGGCGAGGGCATTGTCGTAGCTGTCGCCCCGCGCGCCGACCGAGGGGGCGGCCCCCGCGACAGCGAGGCGTTCGGTGTAGCGGACCGCGACGTACTGGGTGCCGCGGTCGGAGTGGTGGACGAGGCCCGGCAGCCGGCGGCCCCGGGCGGCGAGCGCCATGTCGAGCGCGTCGAGGGCGAGGTCCGCGCCGAGCGACCCGGCCACCCGCCAGCCGACGATCCGCCGGGCGAACACGTCCGTGACCATGGCCGTGTAGCAGAAGCCACCCCGCGCGAGCGGGACATACGTGATGTCGGCGACCCACAGCCGGTCGGGTGCCGGGGCGGCGAAGTCCCGAGCGACCAGGTCGTCCGCCGACGGCCGGGCTGGACCGGGTCGCGTGGTCGTCGTGCGGCGCTCCCGGCGGACACCGGCGAGGCCCGCGGCGCGCATGAGCCGGGCGACCCGATCGCGGCCGACGGCAATGCCCTCCCGGGTGAGCACGGCCCACATCTTGCGCACCCCGTCACACCGAAGTTGGCGGCGTGGACGCGCCGGATGGCGGCCGCGAGCTCCGCGTCGCGGACCTCCCGGACCGACGGCGTGCGGGCCTTGGACGCGTAGTACGACGACGGAGCGATCCCGAGGGTCCGGCAGATCGGCTCGACTCCGAACACCGCGCGGTGCTCGTCGATGAAGCGCGGTCGACTCTCGTCTCGGGGCGGTCGAGCTCCGCCGCGAAGAAATCCGAGGCCGCTTTCAGGACCTCGTTGGCCCGACGCAGCTCCCGGTTCTCGCGCTCGAGCTGGCTCACCCGGAGCTCGAGGTCCTGCGCCATGCCCGGGCGGCGACGCAGGTCCTGCCCGGCCCGGCGGAACCAGCTGTGCAGGGTCGCTCGGGTTGACGTCAAGCTGGCGGGCGATCCGGGTGATGACGCCCTGCGACCGCCCCTGGCCTGATCGTCTCGCTGACGAGACGCTGCGCACGCTCCCGAACGCGGGCGTGTACTCCCTGGGCGCCGGTCTTGGCCTCCGTTCCTGGTCGCATGTCAGATCCTCCTTGTGCAGGTGGAGTCTCCAACAAAGCTCAGGGCGGTTCGAGTCGCCCTTCTGCGCCGCACGCACAGATCCACCGGCGCCGCCTTGATGCTCGGCGCGGTCATGCGTTCTGCGCAGAGGCCCGGAGCGCGCGGCACCGCCGGCTGCGCTGTCGACGCCGAGATCGGGGAGCCACGAGCCGGGAACCGGAACGCGGTGTTGACCGTCACACTACGTAAGGCTCGCTGTTGCGGGCTCGGCGGGAGCGTGCCACCATTCGGACGGGGTCGGCCCCGGCCGGTCCGGGCACCTCGCCGGGCCTAACCGGGTCGGACGGAGTAGGCTGCGCCACGAGCAGACACAGTCGAGGCACGCGTCGCAGGAGAACGGAGGCCAGGACGCAATGACCAGGTCAACGCTTCGGAGGAGGACCGCGGGGCTGGGGATGGCGGCGGTCCTCGTGGCAACGCTCTGTTTCGCGATCGCCGCGCCCGTCGCGGCCGGGAGCGCCTCGGTGGTGGGTCCGGTCACCGTGCCGCGCGGCGGAACGTCGGCGACGGCAGCGACCATCGTCTTCTCGGAAACCCTCCCCAACGAGTTCCCGAATGGTTCCTTCAGCATCACGGTTGCCATCCTGGACGCCGCATATGGCGCCACGGTGACCTTCGACCAGACTGGCGCGCCAACGCTGAGCAAGCCCGACTCGGTCCAGGCGACCGTCGCGTGGGCAGGCGCCAGCTCGTTCACGATCACCGGGACGGCCAGCTCGACCGGGCAGGTCGAATCGATGGCGGTCGGCAGCCTGCGGGTGAAGGCCACCGGCGCGGCCGCGCTCGGGCCGATCATCACCACCTACAGCACGACGGGGTTGCCTGCAGGGATCTTCGACTCGAAGTTCACGGCGTCCGGAGTGCTGAGCGCCGCCAGCGGCCTCCGGCGTCATGTCCCTCAGCGTGACGATGGACCCGGGGAGCCCCAACTTCATCGCGACCGGGGCCAATGCCGGGAACCTCTTCATCGGCACCGGTGGCGTCAGCCCCGAGAACAAGCCGGTCGCGTCGGCCACCTTCACGACGGTCACGCTCACGACCGCGACGTCGTTCGCCCACCTGCTTGGTGAGCGCGTCACGCAGACGCAGACCGCGACGCTTGGCTGGCTGCCCTCGATCGGGTCCGTCCCCGGCATCGCCACCGGCGTCTCGGTGACGGCGAGCAGCCCGACCACCGTGTTCAAGGGCATCGCCGACCAGGCGGTCGGGAACGTCATCATCACCGAGACCGCCGGCCATCCGCTGACCGCCGGCCAGGTGATCCAGGTGGCCGTCGCGAACGACCCGTCGCTCGGCGTGCCGGGCGCGACGTTTGTCGGCACCCCGACGGTCGCGGCCAACACGGTAGCGAGCGGCATCACCGCGACCATCCAGAACGTCACAGCCGCGGGCTTCCAGGTGAAGGTTGGGGCGGCAGCGTCCGGCCTGACCGGCGGGCAGCTGACGATCTCCGGCATCCGGATGACCGTCCGGGCCGACGCGAGCACCGGCAGTCTGCAGCTGAGCGTCCTCGGCACGACCGTCACGGTGGCCACCGTGGCTGCGTCGAGCACCACCACGCTGTCGCTGACCGCGATCCCCGGCACGACCGTGGCGCCGAACGGCGTCGTGACCCTGCGGGCGCAGTTCTCGGTCGCGGTCGCCGGGCTTCCCATCGTCTTCCAGGCGAAGCCGACCGGGGCGACGGTCTTCACCACGATCGGCACGGTCAACACGAACTCGAGCGGGTACGCCGATCTGGCCATCACGGTGCCGGTGACGACCACGTACCAGGCGGTGTTCGCCGGTTCCGCCGGGTTGCAGGCGGCGACGAGCGCGCCGGTGACGGTGACGGTCACGGCTGTGCCGACCCTCACCCTGCAGATCGCGGCCGGCTACAAGACCAGCCTGACCACCCCCTACGGCACCGCGGTTTCCGTCCCCAACGGGAAGTACGTCACGCTCAAGGTGACCTACGGGGTCGCGACTCCCAACGTCGCGGTGAAGTTCTACCAGCGCATCGGGAAGACCGGTGCCTGGACGTTCCTCTCCACCGGCCGCACGGACGCCGCCGGCGTCGTGGTGTGGTCGAAGGTGGTCAAGGTCCCGGCAGGCGCAACCGGGTATGGCCGGTACGTGTACTTCAAGGTGACGGTGGACCTGACACCGAGCCTGACCCTGGTCTCGAACGCGGTCCGTGCCGTTGCGAAGTAGCGCACCGAGGGCGCGCGCCCTCGTCCTTGCAGCCTCCGTCGTCGGGGCGAGTCTCCTCGCGGGGCTCGCTCCCGGGCTTGCCCCGACACCCGTCCGCGCCGCCGCCGACTCCGACATCCCGGGCGTCCCGCTCCCCGGCCCGGTCGTCACCGGCCGCCTGGGCGGCTCCATCTACGACCGCGTCTACAGCGTGCAGGTGCCGGCCCAGAACGTCCTGGTCGCATCGCTCACCGGCGACCCCGAGACGGACTTCGACCTCTACCTCTTCGACTCGACCGCGACGACCGTGTGGAGCACGAGCGGCCTGGTCGACAGCTCGACGGGACCGACGAGCACCGAGTCGGTCACGCACCCCAGCATCCTCACCACCACCTACTACCTCGACCTCCACGGCTTCGGCGATCAGGAGGGCGACTTTCGCCTGAGCGTCTCGATCCTTCCCGACACGACAGCCCCCGCAGCAGCGGTGGCGATCGCGGGAGGGGCCGTCGCGGTGAACACGCCCGCCGTGGCCCTCTCCATCCGGGCCACGGACGACCTCTCCGGGGTCGACTTCATGTCGCTCGGCCCCGATGGCGTCCAGTGGGACGCCTGGCAGCCGTACGAGTCGGACGTGGCCTGGACCCTCGCCGGAGACGACGGGCCGAAGCAGGTCTGGGTGCGCGTACGTGACCGGGCCGGCAACGTCTCGGCCCCGGCCGTCACGTCCATCCTCCTCGACCGTGTGCCACCCCGGGTCGTCGAGGTGAACCCGCCGGCGAACACCTCGTACTCGGGGCTCCGGCCGACCTTCATCGTGAAGTTCGACTCGGCGGTGGACCCGGTGACCTGGCTCGACATGGGCCTGCGCGTCCGCCTCGGGTCGTCTTCGACGCCGATCCCGGGCTCCTACGCGTTCGACGCGGCGGGATGGCGCGGCCTCTTCACTCCGTCCGCCGACCTCGTTCCCGGCGCGATGTACCAGGTGTCGCTTGGGCCGGTAAAGGACCTTGCGGGCAACGCGGTAACGGGGGTGACGTCGTGGACGCTCACGCCTCTCGCCGAAGGGACGCTCACCGTGCAGGCGGCGCCCGCGAAGCCGGTCTACGGCGATACCATCACGGTCGTGGGCACGGCCCGCCTGCCGTCGCCGGCGGCAGTGACGCTCGAGAGACGGTACGTGGGGGCGGCCACGCCGGACGGCTGGACCGTGATCGCCACTGGCTTTCCCGGGCCGGCTGGCGAGATCATCACGACCGATATCGCCCGGCAGAGCGCCGACTACCGGCTGCACCACCCGGGCGGATCGCTCATCGCGGAGGGCTATAGCTCGATCACCCGCGTTGTCGTGTACGCGAAGGTGGCGCTCCTCGGGTATGCCGCCGGCTCGACGAACGTCGGCGTGGCGGGCCGCGTGGTCCGCCTGCGGGCGCAGATGACACCAGCGCTCGCCGGCGCACTCGTGGACTTCCGGATCTACCGGTTCGACGCGAAGAAGCGTGCCTACGTGCTGTTGGCCACCTACTCCCGGCGCACGGACGCTGCCGGACGGGCCGCGCTCGACTGGAAGCTCCGCTCCGGGCGCTGGCAGGTCCGGGTTGCGACGCGCTCAACCGCGGAGCTCGCCGGAGGGCTCTCGCCCGTCTACCGGTGGGTGGTGCCCTGAGCGGCTCCGGCACCGCAAACGTCGCCGGCATCGGCGCCGCCGTCCGCGCACCTGTCGGACGGGTCGGCGTCGCCCGCGTCGCCGTCGCGTTCGGACTGGTCCTGGTCCTGGCTTCCGGGCTCGCGGTTCCCCGGCCCACAGCGGCGGCCGGTCCCATCCCGCCCTCCGCGGCCGCGGATGCCGGGCGGGCGATCCTCGTGCGGCTTGCCCCAGGGACGGGCGCGGCCGACGCAGCCGAGCTGTGGCAGGAAGCCGGGGTCGCGCGGCGGGGCGGGCGGTCCAGGCTGGGCGTGCAGGTCGTGCTTGCTCCGTCGGCGGCCGCGCGTGCGGCGGCTCGTGCGCGGCTGGCGGCCGATCCCCGGGTGGTCTACGCGGAGCCCGACCGGGTCGTCCGGGCCGCGGCCGAGACCGTGACGTCGGCTGCGGCCACTCCGAACGACCCGCTCGTGCCGGCCGAGTGGTGGCTCGATGCGGTGGACGTGGCGCCGGCCTGGGAGTACGTTGGCCTTCGGGAACCGATCGTCGCCGCCGTGCTCGACTCGGGTGTCGCCCTCGACCACCCGGATCTCGTCGGGGTCCTCGTGCCGGGCATCAACCTCGTCGAGCCGGACCGCCCTCCGGCCGACGACCACGGACGTGGCCACGGCACGCACGTGACCGGGATCCTGGCCGCGGCGACGAACAACGGCCTCGGCGTCGCCAGCGTGGGCTGGGGAACGCGGGTGATGCCGGTCAAGGTGCTCGACGCGGATGGCATCGGCGATGATGCGGCCGTGGCGGAGGGGATCGCCTGGGCCACCGATCACGGCGCGCGGGTCATCAACATGAGCCTGTACGGCGAGGAGTCGACGTGCAGTCGCACGCTCTCCGATGCGGTCGAGTACGCCTGGGCGCGCGGAGTGGTGCTCGTGGCCGCCTCGGGCAACCGGGACGACGCGGTCGGCTGCCCCGCCTCGCTGCCTCACGTGATCGCGGTCGGCAGCGTGGACGAGCAACTGGTCCGGGCAGCCAGCTCGAACCATGGGCCACAGCTTCGGCTCGTCGCGCCGGGCGTGCGGATCACGTCCACGGTGCCGGTGACGGCCGACCCTTCCGGGTTCGGCTCGTTGTCCGGGACGTCGATGGCCACCCCGGCGGTGAGCGCGACCGTTGCCCTCGTCCGCACGTTCGCGCCTGCCCTCACGCCCGCCCAGGTGGCGGACCTGCTCGCCCGGACGGCCCGGGACCTGGGTCCGCCGGGCAGGGACGAGGACTACGGGTACGGGATCGTGGATGCCGGGGCCGCCGTGCGGGCCTCGGCCGAGCTGGCGTCCGGGATGGTGACGGTCGCGCCGGCCGTGGCTCTGAGGGATCCGGCTGGGCTTCCGGCGGCCACGGCGTTCAGCCTCACCGCGGCCGTGCCGGTGACGGCGGCCGTGCGTGTCGAGCGCGAGGATGGCACGCCGGTCCGCGAGCTGTTCGCCGGTCCCATCGACGCCGGTTCGTCATCGTTCTCGTGGGACGGGTTCGAAACCGAGGCTGGGGACGGCCCGGACGGCGTCGGCGCCGCGGCCCCGGACGGCTGGTACCGCTTCCGCGCCGATCTCGAGGGGCCGGCAGGGCGCACGGTCACCCTGACCGCGCCGGTGGGCGTGAGCGGCGCCATGGCCTCGATGGGGGTGAAGCCCGCGACATTCTCGCCCGACGGTGACGGCCGGTACGAGACGGCGAGCGTGTCGTGGACGTTGCAGGCGCCGGCGGAGGTGACCGTCACGGTGCTCGACGGGTCCGGCCGGAACGTGCAGACGCTCGTGGACGCCTCGAGGCCGGCCGGCCCTGACAGCGTCGTGTGGGACGGCCGGATCGGATCGGGGCTCGGTGCCGCCGGCCGGTACACGATCGCCGTTGCCGCGACCACCGACTCCGGTACGTTCGAACTGCGCCGCCAGGTCACCCTGGATCTCCGCGGCGTGGTGGCGACCGGCCTCGGCGCCGGGACCGTGTACCCGGTCCGTGATGGCTACCGCGACACCACCGCTCTTCGCTTCCGCCTCCCCGGCCGGGCGACCGCGGCCGTGCTGCTCTACCGACCGGGCGCGACATCCCCCTTCCGAACGCTGCCCGCGGGCACCCTGGCCGCCGGGAGCCGCGCCGTCACGTGGAACGGCCGCGACGCCGCCGGCCGGGCACTCGCCGCCGGCCGCTACACGTTCCGGGTGCAGACCCGCGACCCGGCTGGGATCATCCGCCTGTCGGCCCCGGGTGTAGTGACCGTCTCGGCGAAGCGGATCTTCCCGGCCACCGCCGCCACCACGCGCCCCGGCCTGGTCTACGCTGACTCGACGGCCGTCTCCGACCCCGCCGATGCGGACATCGTGCCGTCCCCCGTCTTCGCCGACGGCGTCCGCCTGGTCGTCACTGGTGCGGGAGCATCGGGCGCGTCGGCCGCGTGGGCTGCGGCCGACTACGGCTTCGCGCTCCCCGCCGCGACGGTCGCGACCGCCCTGTCGGTGTCGGTCCGCTACGAGCGCGAGGGGCCGGTCGCTCCCACGCTTCATCTCTCGCTTTCCGACACGTACGTCTACCCGCTGCGGCTCGACAAGACTACCGGCACGGCGACGCTCTCGATCCCTGCAGAGACCCTCGCGAAGGCGGTGGCGCGCTCGACGCCGCTCACCCTGGCCGTGCAGGTCCGCCTCGCGGGAACCGGCAGGGTGGATATCGCGTCCATCACGGTGAGGTACGCGTACGGCGTGCTGCGCTGAGAGCTGCCCGGCGCCGAGTCTTGGTTGCGAGATCCGCCGATAGGCAGGAGAACGTAAGTCCGGGAGATGGATCGCGTACTAGCATAGGTGTGCCTCGCGGATCGGGTAGCCGCGAGCCATGGAGGTCGAGAATTGCCGAACACGTCCATACTGGTTGCCGGCCTGGCAGACAGAGTCGCATTCGCAGATAGGGGAGTCATCGATGGAATTGACCGTACGCAGGCACCGGCCGCCGGCGAAGTGGCTCGCCGCTGCGACCGCCACGCTGATACTGCTATCCATGTTGCCCTTCGCGAGCGGGGTTGCCGCGGCGCCGCCGTCGCTGTTGCCCGCCACGGGCGGCGAGGCGATCTCGGCGGACACCGGGGTCGTCGGCGGAACGTATACAACACTGTCTGGGCCGTACATCGTCGGGACGACGAGCGATCCCATTGGCGTGGGACCCGTCATCATCCAGATCCCGGCCCCGCAGCACTTCTCGTTCGATCAGGCTGCTTCGGTGTCCGCGGGCCTGAGTGGTGGTGGCTGCGGAACGCTGACGATCGCTCAGGTCGTGATCAACTCGGCGTCTCAGATCACGGTCACGACCGGTGTGGGGCCGTCCACCGGGGCCTGCACGCTTTCCGTCAGCGGCATCGGCGTGCGGCCGACCGCGGGAACATTCATCGGTAGCCAGAACATCGCTGTCAGCGGCCTCGGCGTGTCCGGCAACGGTGGCACGCTCACCGAGGTGGCCGGTGCGGCCGCGAAGCTCGTCTTCAGCCAGGAGCCGGGCGCTGGTACAGCCGGCACTGGCGGCGTCGCGTGGGTCGCGGGAAAGCAGCCCTGGGTCGAGGTTCGAGACCAGTTCGACAACGTCCGCACTCAGGACAACTCGACCAGCGTCGCCCTCAATATCGGCAACAATCCCCCGGGCACAGGCGTCCTCAGCTGCGCGACCAGGCCACTGCAGGTGACGGCCGGCGTGGCCAAGTTCACCGGCTGCAAGATCGACAAGAGCGGCACCGGCTATACGCTTGTGGCCTCGATCGCCGGGCCGATCACGAAGACCAGCACCGCGTTCGACATCACGACGGGACCGGCGGCGCAGCTCGGGTTCACGCAACAGCCCGTCGGGAACGTTCAATACGGGATCGTTCTCTCCACCCAGCCCTGGGTCGCTGTCCAGGACGCGGGCGGTAACACCGTCACGGCGGCCTCGGATGCGATCACGATCAGCCTGCTGGTGCCGACGCTGGGTGGCCCAGGTAGCCTGGCCACCTGCACGGCGTCAACCAGCAGCGGCGTCGCCAAGTTCACGACCTGCAGGGTGAACACGAACTCGGGTCTCGGCTACAAGCTGCACGCCGCGTCCACGGGGTTGGCTGCCGCAGACAGCGCGGCGTTCAACATCTTCAGCGGGACGCCCACCAAGCTCGTGTTCTCGACCCAGCCCGGGGGTGGCACCGGCGGGACGATCTGGGCCCAGCCCCCAGTCGTGCAGGTGCAGGACGTCAATAGCCAGATCGCAATCCAGGACGTCAGCACGCCCGTGACGCTGGCGATCGGGACGAACCCGTCGAGCGGCGCGCTTGCATGCACGACCAACCCGCTTACTGTCGCGAATGGTGTGGCCGCGTTTGCAGGCTGCAAGATCGACAAGACGGGTACCGCCTACACGCTGACGGCGTCATCGACCGGCCTGGCCAGCGCCACGAGCAGCGCCTTCAACATCACGGCCGGGACGGCCGTCAAGCTCGGCTTCACGGGCCAGCCTGGCGCCTCCACAAGCAACCTCGCGTTCGCGACTCAGCCCGTCGTCGCCATCCAGGATGCAGGCGGGAACACGATAACGACGGCACCCGCCACGACCGTGACGCTTGCGATCGGGACAAACCCGGCCGCCGGGACACTGACGTGCACGAGCGGGCTAACCCGGACCACGGTGAACGGCGTGGCCACGTTCAGCGGCTGCGCCATCAACAACGCCGGCGTGGGCTACACACTGACCGCCACGGCCAGCGGCTACACGGCGGCGACGAGTACCGCGTTCACGGTCTCGGCGCCGACAGCGGGCATCACCATCTCGGCCAGCCCGACCGCGGTCAACCGGACCCAATCGACGGTGCTGACCATCCAGTTCGCTGCCTACGGAGCGTCTCGGAGCGTCGTGCTCCAGAGGAAGACCGCGCTCGATTCCGACTGGGTGTCAGTCGGGGTCCTCACCACCGACTCGCTCGGCAGGGCGACCGTCTCGGTCACTCCCTCGTCGTCGACGCAATACCGGGCTTCCTTCCTGGGTACGGCAGATCTCCTGGCGGCGGTGAGCGCGCCGATCACGGTGGGCGTGCGCTACACCGGCAACCTCGGGCCGAGGACGTCCTCGGGATCCTCCACGCTGGCGCGCGGGACGAGGAAGACGTACACGGGCACGATGCGCCCGATCGTTGCGGGCCAGCGCATGTCGTTCATGATCTACAAGTGGAATGGCAGCGCCTGGGTGTTCCAGACGTCGGCCACGATCAGCGCCAACGCGTCCGGCCAGGCCACGTTCAGCTGGACGTGGAGCAGGTCCGGAAGGTGGTACATCAGGATCCGCTTGAACGCGGACCGCATGTACGCCACGGCATGGACGAACCTCGAGAGGGTGACCATCCCGTAGCACTCCAGGCGGTCGATGACCTGTCTGCGTGCTGGCAGGTCAATCGGTCGATCGGCTCAATCGGGATCCTGATCCGAGGGGCGGGGCTTCGGCTCCGCCCCTCGGATTCCATCCGCGTTCCCGCGCGGGACCTGCCGCGAACCGGGGGTTCGAGAGAAGGCGGGCGCCGGTACACTGGACGCAGCACCACCAGCGACGCAGACGAGGGGAGTACCCCATGACCCGCCGGCCCCCGCGCAGGCTCCTGGCCGCTCTTGCCTCCGCCGTCCTGGTCGTTGCCGGTGGGACGATGCCGGTCGCGGGCCGAGCACCGGATGATGGCGCGGCAGCCAGCCTCGATGGCTACGTGGCGGCGGGGCATCACCGGTTCGAGCGCATCGACGTCCGCGGGATCGACCCGGAGTTCCTGCCGTACCGGCTCGACCCGACACGCACGGTCACGGTCATGATCGAGCTGGCCGGGCCGCCGGTGGCCGCCTACCAGGCGGGCGCCCTGGCGGCGGGTTCGGACCTATCAGATGGAGAGCGCGCGTCGCTCCGCTCGGAGATCCGGGGCGACCAGGACGACCTGCGGGCGCGCATCCGGCGCACCGGCGGGAAGATCCTTGGCCAGTACCAGGATGCCTACAACGGCCTGAAGGTGCAACTCCCGCTCCGGAGCGTGAGCGCCGTGGCGGCGCTCCCCGGTGTCGCACGGGTCGTGACGATCCCCCAGTACCGGATCTCGGACGTGACGGGCGCCGCCTACACGGCCGCACCCGCCGCCTGGAGCCTCGCCGGCGGGAACGGCCTGACCGGCCGGGGCGTGAAGATCGCCTTCATCGACACCGGCATCGACTACTACCATGCCGATTTCGGGGGCTCGGGCGATCCGGCCGACTACATCGCCGACGACGGTCTCACCGCGCAGACGCCGTGGTTCCCGAACGCGAAAGTCGCCGGCGGATGGGACTTCGCCGGGGACAGCTTCGACGCGGGCTCGTCGGACGACTACGCGCTCCCCCAGCCCGATCCCGATCCCCTCGATTGCGACGGCCACGGTACCCACGTGGCGGGCATCGCGGCGGGCTTCGGCGTCCTCGCCGACGGCAGCACGTATCGCGGGCCGTACACGGCGGACACCCTGAAACGCCAGTCGTTCCTCGTCGGCCCGGGCATCGCCCCTGAGGCCGAGATCTACGCCCTGCGCATCTTCGGGTGCTCCGGCGCAAGCGACCTGGCGATCGACGCGATCGACTGGGCGGTGAAGCACGACATGGACGTCATCAACATGTCGTTCGGCTCGCCGTTCGGCAGGGTCGACGCGCCCGACGCCATCGCTGCCGACAACGCGGCGAAGGCCGGGATCGTCGTCGTGGCCACGTCGGGCAACGTGGGGCCGCGCGCGTACGTGACGAGTACCCCCGGGACCGCGACCCGCGTCATCTCCGTCGGGTCGATGAACGCAAACGCCGGCTTCCCGGGGGCGACGATTACGTTCGCCGCGGGGTCGGGCGAGACCCCCGGGCCGATCGCCGCCATCAACGCGAACGCTAGTGCGGCGCTCCCGGTCACCGGGCCGCTGCGCGTCCTGCGCGACGAGGAGGGCAACATCGCGCTCGGCTGCGACCCCTCTGAGTACGAGGGCGTGAAGCCGGGCGACGTCGTGGTGACGCAGCGCGGCGGCTGCATGAGGCCGGACCGGGCCTGGTACGGCCAGGAAGCGGGCGCCGCGGCGGTCGTGATGGTCAACAGTGCCGAGGATGATTCGTTCCCGCCGTTCGAGGACGTGATCCCGGACGTGTCGATCCCGTTCATCGGGGTGCAGACCGGTGTGGGAGACACGCTGGCGGGAGCCGACGGCACGACGGTGACGATCCAGGCTGGCCGGCCGATCGCGAACCCGCTCTACCGGCATCTCTCCGACTACTCGTCTGCCGGTCCGCGATCGGGAGACGGAGCCCTCAAGCCGGATATCGTTGCGCCCGGCGACGATGTGAGGTCGGCCGGCGTGGGACTCGGGACCGGCGGCATCCGCCTCAGTGGGACGTCGATGGCGGCGCCGTTCGTGACGGGCGCGGCCGCGCTCGTGCGGCAGGTCCACCCGGCCTGGTCGCCCGAGCAGGTGAAGGCGGCGCTGATGAACACGGCCGACGCTTCGAGCGCGCGGCTCACCGGGGCGGACCCGCGCGAGGCCGGCGCAGGCGTCCTCCAGGTGGCGAGGGCGGCCGGCACGCTCGCGTACGCGACGACCGGGCCCGGGCCAGGCGAGCCTCTCCTTCGGCTACCGCCAGCTCGGCGGTGCGTACAGCGAGACGAAGGCGATCCGCATCCGGAACACGACGCGCAGCCCGATCACGTACCGCCTGAAGGGCTCCTTCTCGGGCGCCTCGCGGGGGGCGCGCGTGGCGGTATCACCGTCCACCGTGACCGTGCCGGGCGGCGCCACGCGGGTGGTGCGGGTCAGCCTCTCGCTCAGCGCGGCGGCCGTCCGCGCGCTGCCGGCCATCGACGCGCCGGCGGACCAGGCGGCGGACGGGGCCGCCGACCTCACCTACATTGCCGGGGCCGTTACGGCCACGCCCACGAAGGGAGCGACGGGCGTGTACCCGCTCCGGGTGCCGTTCCTCTTCGTGCCCCGCCCGCTGTCCGGGGTCACCGCAGGACCGCGGTCCGCGTACAGCCAGGATGGTTCGATCCTCGGTGCGGAGGTGCAGCTGGCAAACCCGGGCGTCCATGCGGGTACAGCCGACGTGTACGCCTGGGGCCTGTCGGACCCACGGGAGGGGACATCCTCGGCCGACGTGCGGGCGATCGGCGTGCAGGCGTTCGCCTCGACCGGCGACGACGACGTCGTGCCACCCGGCGACTACCTGCTGGTGTTCGCCGTGAACACGTGGAACGGGTGGTCGAACGCGGCCGTGAACGAGTTCGACATCGCGATCGACACGAGTGAACCGGGGATGTACGACTACGTCCTGGCCATCCTCGACTACGGGCTCGTGGCGGAGGGGTCGTTCGATGGACAGGCAGCCGGCTTCGTCTTCCGGCTCTCGGACGGGGAACTCATCGACGCCTTCTTCGCGGAGGCCCCCATGGACAGCTCCACGCTCTACGTCGGGGTGCTCGCGAGCGATCTCGGGCTGCTCGACGGCCCCACCTCGCGGTTCCAGTACGCGGCATCCTCGGTCTCGCTCCAGGATTCCCTGCTCGACGAGGTCGTTGGACGGGCCGGCTTCGATCCGGCGCTGCCGGCACTGTCACAGGGCGACTACATCGAGCTCGAGCCGGGAGACTACGCGGGGTTGTCGGTGGCGATCAGCCTGCTCGACTACCGCGCCCAGCCCAACCTCGGGTGGCTCATCGTGGGCCTGGACAACGCTCCCGGCCCGGGCCAGGCGATCACGATCCCGCTCGCGCCGCTGCCGCCGCTGAGCGAACCGTAGGGTTCGGGGGCGGGCTCCGCTCGGGCTGTGCGGGTCGGGCCGTGCGGGTCGGTCGGGGCCCGGGCGGGCGCGGGCACGAGGGGCGGCTGGGACCTTGCGGGGCGCCCGGAGGCCAGGCACGACCGGAGGCCAGCTCAGCTCGCTCCCCGCAGAACGTGGGGCCGATGTTCCTACGTGACAGAGAACGACGCCCTCTGGCCATGAGATGCCATGCTTGACATCTGCAAGCCTGTTGTGCCATGGTGCGCGCCATGGACGAGCGTGAGTATCGGACGGCCGCCGAGGTCGCGGCCGACCTTGGGGTAAGCCTTCGGACCGTGCGGCGGTGGATTGCCGACGGTCAGCTCCCGGCCGTGCGGATCGGGCGGTCCGTGCGGGTTCCCAGGTCCGCCTACGCCGGGGTGCTGGAACCGGCGGCCGGGGCGGCCGCAAGCGCCGCGGCCGTGCCCGGCGCAGTGGCGGTGCCGGTCGTGTGGCGGCACATGCTGCAGCGACCGTCCCCGAACAGGCGGGAGCCCGAAAGCGCGGGACAGCCCGGCGGCGCGGATCTCTCGCCGGATCTCGCAGAGGCCCGCCGGCGGGCCGCGGAGGGGATGGACCGGCTGGTGCCTCGCGGCCGGCCGCCGGCCGGGAAGCAGGACACGGCCGACGCGCTGCTGGACGCGCTGCGGGCGGGATCGGGCGCCCGACTGATCGACGCGGCGAGCCTCCCGGCTTCGGCCGGCTCATCATCGAGCGCATCCACGGGCTCAACCTCCGGCTCTTCCCCCGTGGCAGGGCCGGTGGCGGGCGCGGCGGAGGGCGCGGATGTGCTGCAGATCGCGGGGAAGGTCGTCCTTGATGCGTCGGTCATCCTGCGGTGGCTTCTCCGCGGGGACGATGACGCCGCCCGGGCGCTGGCACTTCGCGAGAGGATCATCGCTGGCGCGGTGCAGGCCGTTGTTCCACCGCACCTGCCGCTCGAGATCGCGGACGCCCTGCGGAGCGCGGCTGAGCACGGTCGCATCTCGCAGATGGCCGTGCTTCCGCTCCTGCGGGCGGTGGAGTCTCTCCGCTTCGAGGTCGGCGACCCGTGGGGCTACGCCGCCGATTCTCTCGCCGCGGCGCGGGAGCTCGGTGTGGAAATCGGTGACGCGGCCTGCCTGGTCTCCGCGCGCCGGTCGGGGGCGACGCTGGTGACCGCGAACCGCGCGCTGCGCGACGCGGCCGCCGCCTCGGGCGACTCCGTGGCCTGGCTGGGGGACATCCCCGCATAGTGCGGCCCAGCCCCGGCCCTGCGTCCTGGACTACGCCAGCAGGGCCGTCGCGACCAGGAGTACCGACAGCAGCGCGAGGACGGCGGTGACCACCCACCCCACCGTGAGCAGCAGGCGCCCGCTCACGAGGTCTCCCATCATCCGCCGGTCTGCCGAGATGGACAGGACAAAGACGAGGACGATCGGCAGCAGGACGCCGTTGACGACCTGCGTCAGGAACATCACCTGGATGAGCGGCAGGCCGGGGATCAGGACGAAGACCGCGGCGAACCCGACGAAGAAGGCGAGGAGCGTGTAGAAGGCCGGAGCCTGGCGCCAGCGGTTGTCCACTCCGGCCTCCCAGCCGAATGCCTCGCACGCGGTGTACGCGGAGGACAGGGGTACGACGCCTAGCCCGAGGAGTGATGCGGCGAGGAGCCCAAGGGCGAAGACGACCGTGGCGGCCTCGCCGACCAGGGGGCCCAGGGCCTGCGCCACCTGGGCCGCATCGGTGACATTCGTCACGCCGGCCGTCCAGAGCGTGGCCGCGCAGGCGATGAGGATGAAGGCGGCGACCACGTTCGCGATGAGGGACCCAAGACCCACGTCGATGCGCTCGTTCGCAAGGTCCTCGGGACCCAGGTTCTTGTCCACGACGTACGCCTGGATGAAGGCCTGTCCCCATGGGGTCACCGTGGTCCCCATCATGGCGACCACCGTGAGCCAGTAGGCCGGGGAGTCGGAGACGTGGGGGACGAGGGCTGCGGCCGCTTGCCCCCAGTCCGGCTCGGCCATGAACGCGGAGAGCGCGTAGGCCACGGCCACCCCGACGCCGACCGCCACGAAGGCGACCTGGATCCGGCTGTAGCTGCCCCTCGAGATGAGGAGCACCATGGCCACCGCGGCGAGGATCGCGCTCACGGGGAGCGGCACGCCAAAGAGGCCGAGCGCCGCGCCGATGCCCGCGAACTCGGCCACCGTGGTGCCCAGGTTGGCCACGAGCAGGGCGATCGCGAGGAACGCCGCCCACCGCACGCCGAACCGCTCCCGCGTGAGCCCGGTGAGCCCTTGCCCGGTCGCGAGGCCGATGCGGGCGCCGACTTCCTGGGTGACGAAGAGGGCGACCAGGGTGACGACGAGGACCCAGAGCAGCTGGTACCCGTAGTGGGCGCCGGCGAGCGAGTACGTGGTGATACCGCCCGCATCGTTGTCCGCGAAGCTGCTGACGAGCCCGGGTCCGAGGACGGCAAACAGGGCCGCCATGCGGACCCGGGACGGGCGCAGGTAGCGCCCGGAAGGGACGCGCGCGGGAGCATCTGGCGCGGGCGTGGAACCCACGGGAGCGGGCACGCGCGGCGGGCCCGACACTTAGGAGCCGCTCCGGCTGTAGATCCGCGGCAGGCGCCGCTTCCAGGCCGTCGGGATGACCGTGTCGATCGCATCATCCACGGTCACGATGCCCTGGAGCCGTCCCTCCGGGTCCACGACCGGGACCGCGAGGAGGTTGTAACGGGCGACGACCTGTGCCACTTCCTGCTGGTCGGCGAGCGCGTCCACCGCCACGGGCTCTGCATGCATGAAGTCCCGCACCACGCCGTCGGGCCTCGCCACGATGAGGTCCCGCAGCGACAGGACGCCCACGAGGTGCTCGGCCTCGTCCACGACGTAGACGTAGTAGATGGTTTCCGCGTCGGGCTCCAGTTCGCGCAGCCTGTCGATCGTCTGCGCAGCGGTCAGGTGGTCCCGGATGGTGATGTACTCGGTCGTCATGATCCCGCCGGCGCTATCCTCGGGGTAGCCAAGGAGCTCCTGGACCTCCTCGGCCTCGTCGCGCTCCATCAGGGGCAGGATTTCTGCCTTTGATTCCTCTGAGAGATCGGCGATGAGGTCGGCCGCATCGTCGGGCGCCATCTCCTCGAGGATGTCGGCGGCACGCTCCGGCTCGAGGTCCTCGAGCACCTCGACCTGGGTCTCGGGCTCCATCTCCTCGATCGCGTCGGCCACGGCCTCGTCGTCGAGGGAGGCCAGGACGCCCGCGCGGTCGCGAGGGGTCAACTGATCGATGATCGTCGCGAGGTCGGCGGGATGGAGCTCGCGAAGGCCCTGGTGAGGCACCCGCAGGCGGACGCCGGCGATCGACGTCTCGACGGGATCGACGTCCTCCCAGTCGATGTAGTGCTCGGACAAAGGCGCGCGGAGGTTCCGGGCGACCGTCTTGAAGGCGCCCTCCATGCCGAACCGACGCAGGAGCCCGGTGGCCCCCACGTCCACGGCCACGAGATGAAGCCTGCCCTCGATCTCGTCGAGCCGCAGGTCGTTGACTCGGACGACCCGCCGCCCGTCGATATCGACGATCTGCCGGTCCTGGAGGTCCTGGTGAAGCAGGAGCTCGTTCGGCCGCTGATGGAACTTGCCGATGTCGATGACGCCCGTGTTGAGGCGTGCGCCGGACACGTCGAAGGCCGCGACGTCGGCCCACGGCAGGAAGATCTTGCGGCGGTTCGTCGCCACGACGAGACCCGTGACCGGCGGATACCGGTCACCGATGGCCACGATGAGGTCGGCGACCTTCCCGATCAATTCGCCGTTCCGGTCGCGCACCGGACGGCCGATCACCTGGCTCAGGTACAGCATGTGCCACCCCTGTCGGACGCGGGTCGCTCCGGCCCCAGGGGTGGACGCGCCTAGGCGATCTCGTTCCCCTGGGTGGAACGGACCCGCTGCGTGCACACGGCGCTCGTGGCGCCGCGGCGTCTAGGTCCTGGTTCCACGGAAGGAGGAATCTCCGATGCGGGTTCCGCGGGGCGCGCATACACGCGACCCGCGGCGACGATAGCCCCGCCTGCGGGCGGGTGTCAAACTGGTGGGCGAAAGGTGCCCGACGGGCGCCGACCCCGCGGGAAGCGATCGGCGCGCCGGGAGTCGTTGTCGCGCGGGCGCCAAGCGAACCCGCTGCGCCGCAGCACCACGAGACACGTCGCTGGTGCACGCGCGCACCGGACCTGATCAGGCAGCCCGAGCCGACCGGTACCTTCGTTCATGGTCGACTGGTACTACTGGGGCGCGTTCCCCGGCGGGGGCGCCGGTACCATCAACCGCATGGACGCCCCGCGATCCCGTTCCGCCGCGCCGCGCGCCGAGGCGCCCCGAGTGGCCGCGCCCGGCGGCAGCCTCGCACGTCGGGCCGCGCTCGCCGAGGCCGAACACCCGCCAGCCTCGCAGTCCTCGGCGGTCCACTCGAAGGCGTTCATGCGCCTCGTTCATGAGCTGGCGGGAAGCTTCGAGCTGGGTGGGCTCCTGAACTCGATCGCGGAGCAGGCCGTTGCCTGTGTCGGCGCCGAAACCGCGGCAGTACTGCTCGTCTCCCGCGACCTCCGCCACCTGGAGCCTGTCGCGTGCGCGGGAACCGACCGGGAACTGGCCAGGCGCCTGTGCGCGCTCTCACCGGACCTCATCGGCCTCACGGACGTGCTGAAGGAGCAGCGGAGCGTGGTCTGTCCCGACGCCGGGGAGGCAGGCGGACGGGATGCCATGTGCGCCATCGTCCGCGCGGACATCTGCCGGTTCTCGCCGATCGTCCACCACGGGCGATCCATCGGGCTGCTCGTGGTCACGAAGGACGGACAATCGCCGTGGGGAACCGAGGAATCGGTCTTCCTCGATGCGCTGGCCCAGGTAGCCGCGGTGGCCGTTCACCACATCCGCGTGACCGACGAGTCGGAACGCTGGGCGTCCCAGCTGGCCGTGGTCCAGGCGTCGATGGCCCGGCTCAACCGGCTCAACACGGTTGCCTCGATCGGCCAGGCCATCGTCGACGAGACGCAGCAGTTCGTGGACTACCACAACTGCCGGGTCTATCTGCTGCAGCCCGGTGGCCTGCTCGAGCCCATCGCCTTCGGCGGCGAGGTCGGGACCTACGATGAGATCACTGTCGAGATGCTCAGGACCCGTCTCGGTGAGGGGATCACCGGCTGGGTGGCGGAGCACAACGAGCCAACGCTGGTGAACGACGCCAACGCCGATCCACGAACGGCCACGATCCCCGGCACGGAGGACGTGGACGAGTCGATGATCGTCGCACCGATGCGGTTCGAGAACGACGTCATCGGCGTGATCGCACTGGCGAAGCTCGGTCTCAACCAGTTCGACGAGCGAGACCTGCGACTCATCACCGTCCTGTCGGACGCCGCCGCGACCGCCATCGAGAGCGCCCGCGCGTCGGAGGAGGTGCGCCGGCGCGAGCGGGAGATGCGCAGCCTCCTCGAGATGTCGTCGGCGGTCGCGCTGACCCTGGATCCCGTGCGGATCGCCGAGGTCGTCGCCTCACATGTGCAGGCCGCGCTCGACGCCGACGTCGTCCGGATCGCCACCTGGAACGAGGGCGCCGGCACCGTGGAGACGCTCGTGGTGCGGGGCGACGAGGAAACCCCTCCGTTCGAACCGCACGAGGATATCGCTTCCTACCCGGACCTGCGCTTCGCGCTCTTTGACCAGCACCCGGTCATCCTGAGCGCCGAGGAGCCCGAGTCGGATGCCCCGGAGTCCGCCCGGCTTCGGCAGCTCGGGCTGGAGACGAGCCTCATCGTCCCCCTGCTGGCGAAGGGACAGGCGATCGGAATCGTGGAGGTCGCGACCCGCGACCGTCGAACCTTCGACATGGAGGCCGTTCATCTCGCCACGACGATGGCGAACGAGGCGGCGATGGCGCTCGAGAACGCCCGGCTCTACGAGGAAGCTCGCTCCCTCGCCGACCGCGACCCGCTCACCAACTTCTACAACCACCGCTATCTGCACGAGCGCCTCGGCGAGGAGATCCTGCGGGCCCGGCGCGCCCGCCGGCCGCTTGCCGTCCTGATGCTCGACCTCGATGACTTCAAGCTGGTGAACGACACGCTCGGCCACCAGATGGGCGACCAGGTGCTCCGGTGGTCGGCGGACCTCATCCGCTCGACGCTGCGCGAGTCGGACGTCGCGGCCCGCTACGGTGGGGACGAGTTCGCGATCATCCTCCCCGAGGAGGGCGGCATCGGCGCAGCGTCTGCCGCGGACCGGATTGTCACGGCCTTCGCCCGCCACGCGTTCCACGCGTCCGAACGCGGTGAGATCCCGATCGGGGCCACCATCGGGATCGCGGCGTTCCCGGAGGACGGGCGGACCGCGAACGAGCTCATCGCCGCGGCCGACGCGGTGCTCTACCAGGCGAAGCGGTCGGTCGGCCACGCGGGCTCGCAGCAGGGGGGCGGGACCGCGGAGGACGAAGCCGGTGGGGACCGGCGCAGGGAGCCGAACCTGGCCCGCGGGCACGAGCCGGACGGCGCCGCACTCGCTTCCGCTTCCGGCTCCGCTTCCCGCCCCGCGCGCTGACCGCCCGCCGCGCTACGCTGGGCGCGTGGAGAACCCTCTGCTCCTATCGAACGGCGAGCTTGCCGCGGTCTTCCGCGAGATGGGCGACCTCGTCGAACTGAAGGGCGACGTCGTCTACAAGGCGGTGGCCTATCGTCGCGCCGCCGACGCGATCGCGCACAGCCCCGTCGAGGTCGCGCGTGCCTACCGGGAGGGGCACCCGCCAAAGCTGCCGGGCGTCGGCGAGGCGATCGACCGCAAGCTCCGAGAGCTGGCCGAGACAGGCGGCCTGCAGTCCCTGGAGCGGCTCCGCGCGGAGGTGCCGCCGACGCTCCTCGAGGTGCTGGCGATCCCCGGGGTGGGGCCGCGAACGGCCCGCGAGCTGTGGGTGGACCTGGGTATCGCGTCCCTGGCCGAGCTGGAGGTGGCGGCGCGCAGCGGGGCGCTGCGCGGCCGGCGCGGGATGACCGAGCGTACCGAGGAGCGGATCCTGGAGGGGATCGCGGCCTTGGGCCGGCAGGGCCGGAGGCTCCTCCTGGGCGAGGCGGCGGCCCACGTGGAGCGGGTCCTCGCCGGCCTTGCCGGGACCCCCGGCCTTGCCTGCGCCGTCGCCGCGGGGTCGTTCCGCCGCCGTCGCGATACCATCGGCGACCTCGACATCCTCGCGGGCACGAACGAGCCGGCACTGCTCGTTGGGCGTTTCACCTGCCTCCCGCAGGTGGAGCGCGTCCTGACGAGCGGTACGGAGAAGGCGTCGATCGAGCTGGCCGGCGGCCCGCAGGTGGACCTCATGACGTTCCCGCCCGGGGAGGCGGGTACCTACCTCGTCCACTTCACGGGCTCGAAGGAGCACAACGTCCGCCTGCGGGGCATGGCCCGGGACCAGGGCTGGAGCCTGTCGGAGAAGGGCTTCCTCCGCCTCGGCTCGGACGGCGAGCCGCTGGGCGGGACCGCGGCCGAGCTTCGCACGTTCGCGACCGAGGAGGAGGCCTACGCGTTCCTGGGGCTCCCCTTCATCCCGCCGGAACTGCGAGAGGATCGGGGTGAGATCGAGGCTGCGGTCGAGGGCAGGCTGCCGCGCCTCGTGGAGGCTCGCGACCTGCGGGGCGACTGTCACGTTCACTCGGACTGGTCGGACGGCGTGCACACCCCTGAGCAGATGGCCGAGGCGGCGCGCGCCCTCGGGTACGCGTACATCGTTCTCTCCGATCACTCGTTCGGGCTGGGCATCGCCCGGGGGCTCACCCGCGAGCGCGTGGCCGAGCAGCGCGAGGTGGTGACCCGGCTGAACGAGCGGTTCGCGCGCGAGGAGGCGGAGGGGAGGGTTCCGGCCGGCGCTCACCCGGGCGGCTTCCGCGTCCTCCATGGTTGCGAGGCGGAGATCCGCGCCGACGGGTCGCTCGACTTCGACGACGAGACGCTCGGTGGGTTCGACGTCGTCATCGCCGCCCTTCACCAGGGACGGCGGCAGGACCGCGAGCGGCTGACTGGTCGCGTGCTCGCCGCGCTGCGCAGCCCCCATGTCGACATCATCGCCCACCCAGCGGGGAGAATGATCGGCGAACGCCCGGACCTCGACCTCGACTGGGAGGCCATCTACGAGGCAGCCGCCCGCACCGGGACGCTCCTCGAGATCGACGCGTCGGACCACCGGCTCGACCTGGACGATGTCCGGGCGCGCCGGGCGATGGAGGTGGGCTGCCGGCTCGTGATCGACTCGGATGCGCACCGGGTCGAGGAGCTCGACTCGATCCGCTGGGGCGTCGGTACGGCCAGGCGGGCGTGGCTCGAGGCACGCGACGTGGCGAACACGATGTCGCGGGAGGCCCTGCTCGAGTGGGTCGCCGGGAAGCCGGGGCGCGTCCGAGCAGGTACCATCGCCGGGCCGTGACGACCGAGTCCGTATCGAGTGCAGCCCCCGGGAGCGAACGGGTTCGCGCTGCGGAGCTGGCCGTGCTCGTCGTCGCCGTCGCCGGCATCGGCATCATGGTGTACGGGGTCCCGCTGTGGGTGGGCGGCGCCGCCCTCGGTGCCGCCACTGCGTTCGGGGCGCTCATGGTCCTGGCCGGCCACGACCCGCGGGGCGTGCCGATCGAATTCGCTGGCGATGCCCGCGGTGGCCGCGATCGGCACGATCGGCGTCGCCCACCTTGCAGGGATCCATCCGATCGCGATCCCTGCTCTCGCGGCAGGTGCCGCGCTCCTTGCGGCCAGCCTCGCGCTCGAGGCCCGGCTGCTGGATCCTCCGCGGTCCGCCGACTCGCGAAACCCGTCCCTCGTGCTTCTTCTCGCCCTCGTCCTCGCCTTCGTCGCCTTCACCGGCACCGCCGGGGCCATCCCGGGCGCCTTCGTCGAACCCCCGCTGGGCGCTGGCGCCCAGGCGCCGCCGCTGCCGGCCTGGGATCTCGCGCTCCTCGCGGCCGGTGACGCCATCGTCGCGTTCCTTCTCGGCTACCGGCTCACGGCTCTGCGGGTCACGCGGATGCGGGATGTCGTCTGGGCGGCGGGGACGTACGCGTTCCTCATCGCCATCGCGTCCGCGGCCGTGCGGGCGCTGGCCGTGCCGCGGCTCCTCGGGCCGGCCGTGCTGACGGTTGCGCTCTACATCTGGAGCGCGTACCGGGCGGCCCCCGGCGCCGAGCGCCACTCAGCGCAGTGGCTCCTGGAATACGCGGTCCTCGCCGCGGTCGCGGCGCTCGCGGTGGCCTGGAACGTGCTCCTGCGGTAGCGGACGCCCGGTCGGGCGGTCGAGCCGGACGGTGAGCGGCCGCCCTCAGCCGGGCAGGCGCACGGTCTCGATCCGGCAAGGCCCGAGATCTACGTCGCGGCCGTCGACGCGGGCCGTGCGCTGCTCGCCCGTGTCGCTCCAGATGCGCACTTCGGTTCCACCGTCCCCGGCCCGGCGCACGGCCGAGAGACGGGCTCCCGTGACCTCCAGGAGACAGCCGGAGAGGCCGGTGCCGGAGAGACCACCGCTGCCGGAGGAGCTCTCGCTGCCGTTGTTGCCGGTGAGCGACGGCGGCCCAGGCGAGTCGATCTCCAGGAGCGGCAGCGCATACCGCTCCCAGTCGTCGAGGAGCGACGCCCGGTCGGCACCGGGTCGGACCGCGAGTGCGAACGTCATGCGACCCAGCAGCTGTGCTGCGGGCGTCGGGATGTCCGGCCCGGCCTTCACCGGGCGCGTGGCAAGCGCTTTGCGGCTGATCGTGCCGACTGCGCGTTGAAGCACGACGCCGAGCTCGTCTTCGGCCACCTCGTACTCCACGACGCCCTCGGCCAGCATCGCGACGCCGCCAGCGAGAACGGCGCCCCGGGCCGGCCATGTCGTGGAGGGTGGCTCCCAGTGGCTCCCCTCCGAGGCTGGTCCCCGCTCCACCAGCTCGAACGGGGATGCGGCGAGCGAGCGCTCGGTCCCCGGCTCGATCGCCGCGCGCAGCCAGAGCCGATGGTTCGGCCGGAGGCTGTCGATGGTGCCGGCGATCCGGACGAACGGCTCCCCGGGAGCGTGGAAGAACCTCAACGTCACGGACAGGGCATGCCAGCGGGCCACCGCCCGGTTGCCGCTGGTCGAAAGGACGTGCGGCGGCTGGCGCGATCCGCCCGGGCTGGGGCAGAACGTGTAGAGATCACCAACGTCCTGCTCGTCCAGGAGCCGGAGCGTGAAGGCCCGAGGCAGCGCCGACCCTTCGTCACCGGCTGCGTCGCTCCTTCCTCGTCCCCGGCCGTGCCGCGCCCCCGGATCGACGACGAGCTGGTCGCCCTCGGCGTGGACGCGCACCGGGTGCAGGTCCGGCCGGTGCCAGCGCCAGCCCGGACCACCGGACCCCGGATCTCCGCCGGCGCTCGCGGTGGCAAGGGGGGAGCGCCCGGCGATGCGAGCGGCCCAGCCCAGGCCCGGAACGCCGTTTCGCTCGAACGGCGACGGGTTGACGAGGAGGACGGCTGGCGCCTTCGCCGCAGGCGCCAGGGCGAGCGCCTGCACCGCAAGCGCGCGCCCGGCATCGCCGACCACCAGTGCTGCGATTCCCCAGGCCTCCGCATTACGCACATCGACGTCGTGGGCCACCTGGTCGTGCGAGCACCCGCACACCGAGTCGTGGGCGCCGCTCCAGAGGAGGCGCCGCCACGCCTCATCGAAGGCCGCCCGGGGCCACGCATACCCGGGGACGAGCGCTGCGAGCGGCTCCGCGTACCGCTCCAGGAGGTTCTCGACGCGCGCCCGGGCCTGCTTCTGCGGCGCCCGGGCGGAGTACACGTTGGGCAGGAGGTTCGATCGCGCGGCGGATCGGAGTTCTCCCGTCCACTCCGGCACGCGCGCGAGCGCGACGTCCGTGTCGCGCGCCGCACCCTCGTCGCGCGTCGTCGCCGTCTCGAGGAAGCTGGCGATGGAGGCGATTCGGACGGTGAGCCCGGGACGTGATGCGCTCTCCACGAGTGGGGCAAACGACGGCGGGGCCATGTGATGGTCGCCGCCCACGGGGACGAGCATGACATCCTGGCAGAGCGACGGGCGCGCGCGCTCGGCCAATCGTTCCAGCTGCTCGGCCAGGTCGCGGGACGTGGTCGCGTGGTCGAGGTGCCGTCCGCTGTCATACCCCTCGAGGAAGTACTCGGCCCGTACCTCGCTCCCGTCGGGGCCGCGCCACCGGAACGTGGCCCGGTCGACGGCAAGCGGCACGCCGCGCCACACGATGGCCCGCTCGATTCCCGCCATCCGCAGGAGCTGCGGCATCTGCCCGATGTGGCCGAACTGGTCGGGCAGGTAGCCACAGGCCGGACCGTCCACCGGGGCCGGTGCACCCCACGCCGCGGCCCTGGCGCGGCCCCATTCGAGGTTCCGGATCTGCGATTCGCCCGAGGTGAGGAACTCGTCCATCTGGGTGAACCACGGCCCGACACCGAGCCGCCCTTCGGTGACGAGGCGCCGCAGGTCGTCCTCGTGCTCCGGTCGCAGCGCGACGTAGTCATCGAGGAGCGCGGTCTGGCCGTCGAGGTGGAAGTGCCGGAGCGCGGGCTCCCGGTCGAGGAGGTCGATGAGGGCGTCGAGGAAGCGGACGAGACGTTCCTGGAAGACGCTCAACGGGTGGTACCACTCCCGGTCCCAGTGCGTGTGCGGGACGATGACGATCTCCATCGGTGGCGAACGTACCACGGTGCACCGGGGGCTGGTGGGCCGCCGTACGATTCCGAAGCGGCCTGATCTACGATTCGGAGGAGGAATCGGCCGGTGACGATCAGGGAGGAGACGTGCCACCCATGAACGCGGAGCAGCAGCCGGGACGGGGCAGGAGCCCGTGACGGGGCCGGAGCCCGTGACGGGGCAGCAGCCCGCGGCCATGCCGGTCCCCGTCGGCGAAGCCGGCCGGGCGAAGCTCCTCGCGTGGGCGCGGGCCGCGATCGGCGCCGCGCTGGGCGTGCGCCCGAACGTGCTGATCGGTGACGCCGATCTCACCGACGACCTTCGCGCTCCCCACGGCGCCTTCGTCACGCTGAAGGAGGAGGGCGAGCTGCGCGGCTGCATCGGCCGGCTCGACTTCGAGGTCCCGCTCTGGAGGAACGTCCTCCGCTCGGCCGTCTCGTCCGCCCTGGAGGATCCGCGCTTCGAGCCGCTCGCCGCGGCCGAACTCCCGTCGGTCCGCATCGAGATCTCCGTCCTCGAGCCGCCCGTTCCGCTGCCCGATCCCGCAGGCTTCGATCCCCAGGTGCACGGCATCATCGTCGAGCTGCGAGGGCGGCGGGCGCTGCTCCTGCCGAAGGTCGCCCAGGAGTACGGCTGGGACGCGCGCAAGACGCTCGAGACGGTGTGCTGGAAGGCCGGCCTTCCGCCCGACGCCTGGCGCGACCCGGCCGCGCGCCTCACGGTGTTCAGCGCGTTTGACTTCGCCGAGGAGCCCGGCGCCGGGCTATCCTGATCTCGTGCGGATGGGCTTTCGCGAGACGCTTGACCGGCTCCGGAGCGACCGCCAGCGCCGCGCTGCCGTTCTGATCACGGGGATCGTCGGCGGTCTCATGGTGACGTGCCTGGTGGCCCACGACAGCGGCGCGGGCGCGGATGCCTTTGCCTACTGGACGGCCGTGCGGACGTGGCTCGCCGGCGGCGACCCCTACCACCCGGTGGCGGCCGTCTGGCCGTACGCGTATCCGATCTGGATGCTGCCGATTTTCCTGCCGTGGGCGCTCCTGCCCTGGCCGCTCGCATGGGCGATCTGGCGGACGGCGATGGTCGTCCTCTTCTGCTGGTCGTTCGTCTGGGCCTATCGGCGCCGCCCACTTCCGACGGCGATCATGTTCGCCCTGCTGGCGGCTCCCATCGGCGTCGTCCTCGACTCGGGGAACGCCTCGCTGTTCCTGGCCATGGGCCTCTGGGCAGCGCAGTCCACGGGGCCGCGGACCGCGGGGGTCATCTGGGCGCTGGCAACGTCGATGAAGTGGATCCCCGCTCTGTTCCTGCCGATCCTGGCGCCCGCTGCGCGTCGCTGGGGCGTGGCGTTCCTCGCCGTCGGCGTGTTCCTGTCGATCCTGACGTGGCAATCCACGCTCGGCCAGCTCGAGGTCGTCGGTCTCTACGGCGTGCCGCGCACGGCGAAGGGTATCCTGACCCTTCGGGTCGACCACCTTGTCTACGCCTGGGCGCTCATCCCCTGGCTGTGGGCCTACGCCGGGGCGACACGGTGGCGCCGTTGGCCGATGCGCCCGCTGGGTGCCGGGTAACAGCGCGAGCGGAAGGGAGCACCATGATCATCGCCACCACGCCGTATCTCCCGGGGCACCGGGTGGTCGAGGCAAAGGGCCACGTCTACGGCCTCGTCGTCCGCAGCCGCGGGCTCGCGGGCAACCTGGCCGCCGGGTTCCGCTCGCTCGCCGGCGGCGAGATCCACGAGTACACCGAGTTGCTCGAGGACACCCGTCGCCAGGCCATCGACCGGATGGTGCAGAACGCGACGCTGCTGGGCGCGAACGCGGTCGTCTCGATGCGGTTCGACAGCTCCCAGCTCAGCGGCTCGATGTCCGAGATCGTGGCCTACGGAACCGCGGTCGTGGTCGTGCCCGACGCGACGGCCGGCGCACCGGTCGTGGAGTAGGGGGCCTTGCGATGCTCGGGCTGGCGCGCCTGCTGATCGGTGCCTTCTGCGTGCTGTTCGTCGTCGGCGCGGTCGCCATACTCGTGAACGCCCCCGAGGCGTGGGTCGTGGCGGTGATGCTCATCCTCACGGCCGTGGGCGGGTTCGCGGCGCTCGTCCTCGAGCGCACACGGTACCGCTCCGCGCGCGCCGAGCCGCCCCCCGGCCAGGCACGGTCCCCCGGCGGCGAGCGGCCCGACCAGCCGATGGGCCGCACGTTCGAGGCCACCGACGAGATCTTCGTTGACCCGACGTCCGGGCGGCGCATGCGCGTCTTCATGGACCCGTCTACCGGGGAGCGTCGCTACCGCCCGGAAGGGTAAGGACCGGGCGGGATGTCAGACCCGTCCGCAGCGCTCCTCGGCGGGTCGGCCGCGGTCATGTTCGTACTGGCTGCCATTGCTGTTGTCTGGCTGCACCGCCAGCCCGCCGCCGTGGACAACCTCCGGGAGGGGGTGAGCGCCTACGGCGCAGGCGCATATGCGCCGTCCTACCGGTTCCAGGTCATCGCGTCCGGGATCGGCGGTTTGCTCCTTGCTGGCGCACTGGCGCTCAGTGGAGCAACGGTTCCGTTCGGTCTTGCGTTTCTCGCGATCTTCGGCGTGGTCCGCATCGCCATCGCCTGGTTCCCGACCGATCTCGAGGGCCGGGTGACCCGAACCGGGTGGTTCCACGTGCTCCTCGCCGCCGTGGCGTTCATCAGCATCGCGATCGCGGCGCCTGCGATCAGCCTGTCGCTGGCCGGCGCGTCCGCCTGGCGCGGCCTTGCGCCGATCATGGTTCCGCTCGCGTTCGCCGTCACCGCTTCGGTCGTCGCAACCTTCGCGTCGAATTCGCTTGCCCGCACTCGCCCGATCTTCGGGGCCGTTGAGCGCGTCGTCTACGTCACCGGGTTCGCGTGGCTGCTCGTCGCCTCGCTCGGCGCGCTCCTCGTCAGCCTCTGAGATTCGGTCCTCAACGCGACTGCCTGCCTCCAGAGCCGTAGCGGAGCTCCGCCCGAGCGTGAGCCCTGGCGGCTTCAACCTCACGGTTCCTGGACGGTGCGGTCGTCACGAGCGAGCCGAGCAGGGTGGAGGACACCCGTGCGACTTCATCCACGGCTCGGTCGAACGCCGCCCTGTTCGCCGCGGACGGTGCAGCGAACCCGCTGATCTTCCTCACGAACTGGAGGGCCGCCGACCGGATCTCATCGTCGGTCGCCGGCGGCTCGAAGTTGTACAGCGTCCTGATGTTCCTGCACACGGCACTCACCTCGCCTCGGCCGGATCCCGGCAAGTGCCCAGTCTGACAGCGATACGCTCCGCGAGTCCGGAACCGGGCCATTCGGCACATCCAGACCGGGCCATTTGACATGGAGGCCCCGGGCTCATATGCTTGCGCGGTCGCCGACAAGCGCCCAGCCGCCCCCGTGCCCCGGTCCAGGCGGGCTCTGCCCCGGTCCAAGCGGGTCCAATCGGTGACCGGCCCTTCCGATCGCCCGCAGCCGACCCTCTGTCCTGTCCAGGTACATCCGTCACGCCGGGCCTGGGAGCGTGGGCCCCTGGTGCCAGCCCACCGGCGTGGCCGGGGGGTGGCCGGGTGTGGCCCGGGGTTGCCATCGGCGGCGCGGCGCATCGGCGTCGCGATGCCGGCCTTTCATGTCGCAGGCAAATCCCCGTAGCGTTGGCCGCCCCCGGCGGTGGTCAGCACAAGCCTGGGGCGCCCAGGGCCCGCCCCGGTATCCCGACTCACGCTCGGGCCGGGACATCGGGCCAGGGTCGGGGATGCCTTGTCGGTGGTCCAGCCGGGTCGCTCCCGGCCAGGGCCACGGGGGCTTGCGTATGACCGGGTCGATCCCCCGCCGCTGGGCAGCGCGGGCCCCGGGTCGGTCCCGGGCGGCTTCACCGTCGTCCGGTTCCCGGATCGGTTCCTCGTCCGGTTCCTCGTCCCGCCAGGGATCGATGCGCTAACGGAGGTGCCGAGCCCAGTACAGCCGTTTGACGCGGCAGCCCGGGCGTGGTACAAGATTTCGGCCCCCTGCAGGGCGCTTTGTTATGTCCGGCGACGCGCGCCGGGGGTCACCGATCCCGATCGAAGGAGCCCATGAGCTTCCCCGAACTTGCCGAGTCCACCCCCACCACCACGAACGTGGTCCGCCTGAAGCGCCAGCTGGCCGAGCAGGCTGTCAACGCGGCGACGAGCGCCGACTGGCAGGGCGCCGCCGATCTCAACCGGCGCATCCTCGAGATGGGCCCGGACGTCCAGGCCGAGAACCGCCTGGCCAAGGCTCTCTGGGAGCTGGGCGAGCTTGGTGAAGCCCGCGAGCACTACCAGACCGCCCTCGCGCTCGACCCGACGAACCGCATCGCCGAGCGCAACATCGAGCGTCTCCGGTACCTGCTGCTCGAGGCCGGCGAGCGCACGGTGGCCGCCGACCCGTACAGCAAGGCGCCCGTCAACATCTTCATCGAGGAAACCGGCAAGACCGGCTTTGCCATGCTGGTCGAGCTGGCCCCGCCCCGCCAGCTCACGCAGGTGAACCCCGGTGACCGGGTTGACCTCCTGCCCGAGGGCGACCGGCTCATCGCCGTGTCGGACGGGATCCGCATCGGCGTGGTCGAGCCCAAGGTCGCCGCTCGCCTGCTCAAACTGGTCGCCACCGGCAATGGGTACACCGCCGGCGTCACCAGCCTCGGCGACGCCGACGTGCGCATCATCATCCGCGAGACGTACCAGGATCCTCGGAACTACGGCAAGGTGTCGTTCCCGACCGCCGCCAGGGCCTCGGACCTGCGCCCCTACACGAAGGGCACCCTCGTGCGCGAAGAGCTCGAGTTGGAAGAGGACCTCGAGCTCGACGAGGAGGACGAGACGCTCGAGGACATCGACCGGGTCGTCCCGGCCCAGGTCACCGAGGACGACGCATTCGAGGCCGAGCCCGGCGCGCTCGAAGAGGAGCCGGAGGAAACGTAGGGGCCCGGCGCGCTCGGCACGGGATGACGGCGCAGCTGGCGCCGGGGTCCGCGCGCCGCGCTCGCTAGACTGCGAGCCGATGGCCGAGACGCTCTCCTCGCTCATCCGACCGGAACAGGGTCCGGTCCTGCCCGACCTCGACCGCCTCGCCCCGCCGCCGCCGCTCAACCGGGTCGCCGCGGAGGTCGAGGCCCGGACGCGTCCCGGGGACATCGTCGTCGATCTGTTCGGCCGTGGAGCCTGGGTCGCGCGGGCGGCGATGGGCCGTCAGCGACGCGCGTTCACGTTCGAGTCGTCGGCGCTCACGAGGCTCCTCGCCGAGATCGTGCTGCGGCCGCCGGATGTCCGCCATTTCGACGCGGCTCTCGCGTCGCTCGCCTATTCGCCCCTGGGGGAGGCCAGCCTCCGGCAGTCGCTGAGCGACCTCTTCGCGTCGCGTTGCGCCACGTGCGGGCGCGCGACGGTCGTGGATGAGTTCATCTGGGAGTCGGACGGGATCGTCCCGTTCCGCAAGTTCTACCGCTGCCTGACCTGCCGGGACCAGCTCGGCGGTGGCGAAACCCGCATGGCCGCCACGGATGCCTCGGATGCGGAGCGTGCGGTCCAGGTCGCCCGCGGCGAGCCGGCGAGGCTTGCGTTGCGGGCGCGATTCGCGGTCGTCGCCGGCATCGATGCACTCCCGGACGAGATCCTGGGGCTGTACACGCCGCGCACGCTGACGGCGATCCAGGCGATTATTCACCGCCTCGATTCGGACCTGCGGGCGGCGCCGATCGAGGCAGCGTTGCGCCTCGCGCTCCTCCACGTCCTGCTCCCCGCCAGCCGCCTCAACGGCTTTCCCGGCCGCGTCAGCTCGCTCCGGGTCGCCGGCGGGCATCTCCGACCGCCGGCTCATCGCCAGTGGCGTGAGCGGAACCCCTGGCTCCTGTTCGAGGAGGGGTGCCGCCTCGTTCGAGGCTTCGTGCAGCAGCTCGAGGCGACGCCGGGCGGGCCCGTGCTGGCCCGGCTCGGCGAGGATCCCCTCGACCTCGTGGACGGGACCGCGAACGCGGTCATCCGCCGGGGCTTCCCGGGCGCCGGCGAGGAGGGCGGGCTGCGACTCGACAGGGTGCGCGACCGCCGCGTCAGGCTGGCGCTGACGCAGTCCCCGCTGCGCTGGACCGGCGACACGCTGGCCTTCGCCTACCACGCCACGAGCACGGTCCTCGGGCGTCTTGCGTCGGCGAGCCTGCCGCTCGAGGAACTCGCGACTCCGGCGGCCCGGGTTGATTGGGGATGGCAGGCGAACACTCTTGCGCGTGGCCTCGCAGCCGTGGGTCCGATGCTGGCCGCCGACGGGCGGGCGGTCGTGCTTCTCGACCCGATCGGGGCGGAGGGGCTCGTGGCCGGAGCGCTGGCCGGGGCGGCCGCCGGGTACCGCCTTGCGGGTGCATTTCTCGAGGCCGGCGACCAGGTCACGGGCGGCACCCTCGAGTTCATCCCTGGAGCATGGCACGAGGGTTCCGCCGGCCGGCAAGCGGGCGATGAGCGCGCGACCACGACGGCTGGAGGGGCGGACCTGGACGAGGTGCCGCGCGCGGCCGCCGAGGGCACCGCCGGAGGAGGCGAGCCGCCCGCCGCGGTTGAGGCGCCTGCGACCGGTGGGATCGCGCCTGCGACGCCGGCCTCCCCGGAGAACGCCGCGGCCGGCCCGGACGCCACGGCTGTTGAGGCCACCGGGGTGCCGGACGGCCACCGCGATGCCGGAGGCCAGATGGGTCGCGGAGGCTTCCTCCGCGTCGCCCGGGCCCACGCTTCCCGCGCCGACAGGGGAGGAGATCGCCTTGGAGGTCGGCGACATCGCGGTCCAGATGCTCCAGGCGCGCGGGGAGCCTGCCGACTTCTCGTGCCTTCTCGGCGACCTCCTTGTTGGGCTCGACGAGGCAGGCCTTCTCGCCCGCTACGCGACGGCTGCTGGCGAAGCCACGTCCGCCGGGGTCGGAGCCCCCGGGGGCCCCCGGGTCGTGCCCTCAGGCGCGACCGAGGCTCTGCTCGAGGCGATTCGCGGGGAACTCGACCGCCCTGACCATCGCCGCCTCTGGCAACTCGAACCGGGCCGCTGGTGGCTGCGCGACGCGCGGGACGATCAGCGGGCCGGTGTGCCGCTCTCCGACCGAGTGGAGTGGGCTGTCTTCAGCCTCCTGTCGGCCACCGGCGGCATGAGCGAGGCAGCGCTCTACGAACGGATCGCCGGCATGTTCCGCGGCTACGATCGACCCGATCCCACGCTCGTCCGCGCCTGCATCAACAGCTATCGGGCCCGGTCGTCGACGGCCGAGTTCGTGCGCACCAACGACGAGCTTCAATCCAGGTACCGTGAGCACACCGAGCTCATCGGTCAGCTGGTCGAGTACGGCCACCGCATGGGCCTTCGGTGCTGGGTCAATCCGCACGAACGGAGTCGGCTCTACCGCGGCCGGCCGCTGGAGGGACTTCTCTCCGATGTCGAGCTCCGGACGTACATGCCGATCGTCGTGCGTGGCGCCGCCGAGGCCCTCGACGCAATCGACTGCATCTGGTACGTACGGAGCAGAGCGGCCTTCCTCTGGGAGGTGGAGTGGACTGCGATGCTGGCCGAGCCCGTCCTGCGCCGCGGCCCCCAGGTCGAGCAGGCGGACGGCACCGTCCGTTTCCTCGTTATCCCGCACGAGCGTGTCGAGCTGGTGCGCTTCAAGCTCGAGCGCTCGCCGCTGCTCCGCGCGGCCCTCGCGTCGGGCAACTGGCACTTCCTCAAGTGGAAGCACCTGCGGGCGATCGTCGATCGCGAGGGGGCGGATCTCGAGCGCCTGGCGCCGTTCCTCGGGCTCGATCCCGAAGTGGAGCAGCAGGGCCAGCAGATGCCGCTCTTCGGGGGCGGCGTTCCGGATCCCGGCGGGCCCGGGGGAGCGACGGAGGAGACGCTCGACGCGGAGGCCGACGAACTCGAGCCGGAGACGTAGCCTGCGCTCGTCCGTTCCCACCGCCCATCGTCGTCACCACCTCGCACCGGAGAACATCCCGTGACCGTACCCCCGCCGCGCAGCCCTGTTGACGCGCTCGCTGACGGCTTCTGGGAGGACTTCCTCCAGCGCGAGCCGATCGACGCCACGACCCTCGGCGACGAGCGCTATGACGACCGGCTGGGGGATCCCGGCCCCGAAGGTCGGGTACGCGAGCGGGCGGCGTACGACGCCGTGCTGGCCGGGGCCGCCCCGATCGACCGCGCGGCGCTGGGTGTGGAGGACCGCATCACCCTCGACATGCTCGAGACAGTGGCGCGCGTCGGACTGGCCCAGCTCGACCAGGAGCTCCACCAGCTGGCCGCGGTGGACCAGATGGCCGGGCCGCAGCAGCTCCCCGGCGAGCTCGCCGTCTTCCAGCGGGTCGATTCGGCCGATCGCCTCGAGCGGCTCCTCGCGAGACTCGCGGCGTACCCGGCGTACATGAGCGCGTGGGAGGGCGTCCTTCGCGACGCTGTCGCCTCCGGCCGGATGCCCGCGCCGGCGGTCATGACACGGACGATCGACCAGGTCGCGGACCTCGTGGCGACCCCAGTCGACGAGGCGCCGCTGCTCGTCCGCCACCCGGAGCTCGCCGAAGATGACCGCAGGCGAGTCCGTGATGCGCTTGAGCGCCACGTGCTCCCGGCGCAGTCGCGGTTCCTCGAGGCGCTCCGGGCGGCGGCACCCCACGTCCGCGCCGGGGACGGCATCTGGAGCACCCCGGGAGGCGATGCCGCCTATCGCACGGCCATTCTCGCGTCCACGACGCTCGACGAGACCCCCCAGGAACTCCATGACTTCGGCCTCGGGCAGCTCGAGGGATTCGACCGTGAGCGCCTGGCGATCGCTCGAGAGCTCGGACACGCAGGCATCGCAGAGCTGCGAGCCGCCCTGGACGCCGACCCCGCGAACCGGGCAACGGACCCCGGCCGGCTCGTGGAGCTTGCCCGGGCCCAGGTGGAGCGGGCGGCCGCGGCGGCGCCCGCCTGGTTCGGCCGGCTTCCGAGGGCCGCCTGCGTCGTCGAAGCGGTGGAGCCGTTCCGGGAGCGCGACTCGCCGACCGCCTTCTACGCCCCGCCGGCCGTCGACGGCGTCGCGGCCGGGAATCTACAGGATCAACACCTACCAGCCCGAGAACCGGCCCCTTCACCGGCTCGCGACGACGACCTTCCACGAGGCGATTCCCGGGCACCATTTCCAGCTGGCGATCGAGATCGAGCTTCCGGGGCTCCATCCCTTCCGGACCCAGGGCTCCCGCCTCGCGGGTGTGGCCTACGTCGAGGGATGGGGGCTCTACTCGGAGCGGCTCGCCGATGAGATGGGCCTCTTCCTGACGCCCCAGGAGCGGTTCGGCATGCTCGATGCGCAGGCCTGGCGGGCCGCCCGCCTCGTCGTCGACACGGGGATCCACGCGTTCCGCTGGGAGCGGCAGCGCTCGATCGACTTCCTCGTCGCGATCGGGCTGACGCGCCTGGAGGCCGAGACCGAGACGGACCGCTACATCGCCTGGCCCGGGCAGGCGCTGGCCTACATGACCGGCCAGCGCGAGATCGTTGCGCTTCGCCGACAGCTGGAGGCGCGCGACGGTTCGCGCTTCGATCTGCAGCGGTTCCACGACGAGGCCCTGGGCCACGCGGCGCTCCCACTGGCCACGCTGCGCCACGAGCTGCCCGAACTGGGTGCAGCCGAAAGGGCCGGGGCTGTCGCCCTCGCAGCCCGACTGACACAGACGAGCCCTCGTCCCGGCTGGCCCGGGTCACCGTCGCCGTGTCATCACCGCAAAGGTGGCCGCGAACCCGCCGATGCACCACGCGCTGAGCATGAGCCAGGCGCGCGGCTCGACGGTGAAGGTGTCGCCGGCAAGGGTCGCACGTACGACGTCGGCCATCGGCTCGAGCGGAAGGTACTCATGCAGCCCGGCGAGCCAGTCGGGGAGCCGATCCGAGGGGAAGTTCACCGGGGAGAAGAGCAGGACGAAGAAGACGAGGACGTTCGTCACGAGCACGGCGGTCATCGGCGGCAGAAGCCAGGCGATGGCGTAGCCGATCGCCGTTGCGGTGAGCGCCACGAGCAGCATCGCCGGGACCACCAGCGGGCTCGGCGACAGGTGAACCCCGAACCGCAGGCCGGCGACGACGAGCGCGGCGGCGACCCCCGGCAGCGCCGCGACCAGCCAGACCGTCGCGTCGGCAGCCAGGTACGCGAGGCGCGGTACGGGGAGCGTTTGCATGTACTCGAGGGCCCCCCGCTCTTTCGCCTGGGAGACTGTCTGGGGCACCATGATGAGACCGACCGCGATCAGCGTGAGCGCCGGCGCACCGGTCGACAGGTACAGCGCTGTCGCCTGGTCGATCGTCGGGTAGAGGAATGCGAGCCCGACGACGATGCCGACCGCCAGGACCACCTGGACGACGACAACGAGCGGCAGGAAGAACTTGAGGCTTGTCGCCTGCCACCGAATGAGCAGCGCATAGCTACGCAGCGAGGTCATCGATCCGCTCCTCCAGCTCCGATCCGCCGGCTCCGCCGGCGAGCCTCACGTAGACGTCCTCGAGGGTGGCCGGCCCAATCGAGAACTCCTCGACAAGTCCGCGTTTTCTGAGCTCGCAGGCCCAGCCGATCGCGTCTGCCGCCCGTCCGGCGGGGACCGACAGGGCGACTCGGTTGCCCGTCCGGGAGACTGCCGCGGCGAACCAGGGGGCGTCCGCGTCGGCCCCCGGTTCGAGGACGATCTCGGCGCGCAGCTCCGAGGCGACCGAGTTCCTGAGCGACGCAGGGGTCCCGCCCGCCAGCACCCGGCCTCGGTCGAGGATGACCAGCCGGTCGACGGCGCGCTCGGCCTCCAGCACGTTGTGCGTCACCAACAGCACCGCCGACCCACGCGCTCCCAGGTCCCGGACCTGGCACCAGAGGAGGCGGCGGCGGAGGGGGTCGACGTCGTTTGTGGGCTCATCGAGGATGGCGATCCGGCCGGGCACCACGGCAGCCATGCAGAATGCGACCAGCCGCCTCACGCCGCCCGACAGGCGCTCCGCGGCCTCGTCGAGCCAGTCGGTGATCTCCAGCGCCTCGCAGAGCTCGATCGTCCGTGCCCGTACCGTGCGCGCGTCGCCGCCCCGCAGGCGACCCGTGAGCTCGATGGCTGCCCGCGCCGTGAGCCCCACGATCGGGACCTGCGCCTGCGGCTGGAGCGAACACGCGCGCCGCGCGAACCCCGGGTCGGCGACGGCGTCGCGCCCATCGATGATGATTCGCCCGCTCGTCGGCCGGGTCAGGCCCACGATCTGGTTGACGAGGGTGGTCTTGCCGGCGCCGTTGTGTCCGAGCAGACCGAACACCTCGCCGGCACCGACCGACAGCGTGATCCCGTCGTTGGCCCGGACGCCCCGCCCGTAGTCCTTGGTGACGTGGTCGATCTCGAGCAGCATAGTGGTCGCTCCTTTCGGAAGCCGGTCGACCCGGCGGGATCCCTGCGGCCGAGCCCCGATCCCCGTATGAATACTGTGTAGTATGCAGATATCCACTAGTATGTCAATACTGAGTGCCATCTTGATACCGTCTGGTACCATACGAGCATGACAGACGAGGCGACGACCGCACGACGCGCAACACAGGCCAGGCAAGCCGCGCCGGAGGAACGGCGGCGCAGGTTGACCCGGCGCGAGAGCCGGGAACGGACGCGTGAGCTGCTGCTCGACGCGGCGATGCAGGTGTTCGCGCGCCGGGGGTTCCAGGGCGCGTCCGTGGACGAGATCGCAGCAACGGCGGGGTTCACCAAGGGTGCGGTCTACGCCAACTTCGCGAGCAAGGACGACCTGATGCTCGCGCTGCTCGACCGACGCGTCGACGCCGAGTTCGCTCGTGTCGGCGCCATGATCAGGGAGGCGCCTTCCCTCGATGCGGTCGTAACCACCGTCGGGCGCGAGTTCGGGGAGTCAGCGGATCAGCTCCGCGATCTCGCCCTGCTGTCGACCGAGTTCTGGCTGTACTCCATGCGCGAGCCACATGCCCGCGAGGCCCTGGCCGAGCGCTACCGCACCATGCGGCGGCTCTTGGCAGACCTCGTTTCGGCGAAGGCGGCGGAGGAGGGGAGGAGAATCGCGATCCAGCCGCTGGAGGTGCACGCTGTCATCGAGGGGCTGTCCACGGGCCTCATGATGATGACCCTGCTGGCACCCGACCTCGTTCCGCCCGATCTGTACGGGCGGGTGCTCCGCGCCCTGCTGTCGCCCTCCGCAGGCGCGGCCACGGCCGAGCCGGCGGCCGAAAGGGCGGCCGAGACGGCGGCCGAGTCGGCCTCACGCCCACGGCAGACCCGGCGACAGACTGGTCCGCAGCGGGGTTCGAGCAGCCTCTGACCGGCTGGCTGTGCCCTGGCTGGGACCAGGGTCGGCCTACGGCTCCGCGGCTGACGCTGGGGTCCTGCCACGGCCGCCAGACCCCCGGCCGTCCGGCAGGGGGTCTGCGCGCTGGCGCCCGTAGGCGCGCGCCCTCGGGCACGCTGCGGGGCAGCGCGCCGGCGACGACGACCACGACCGAGGAGACGGGGGCAGTCGGGTTGCGAATCCACTGGTCGAGATCGTCGAAGTTGTCCGGGAACGACGCGGCGAAGGTCAGGTGGTGCTGCCGAAGAACGGCCCGGTTGCGTGGCGTTCCGGTCACCAAGAGCAGGGCGGCGCTGCTCCTGGGGCGACGTACGGTGGACGACCTCCCACTCGCCCGGAACGAAGCGGATCTTCCGCTTGACGGAGGCGCTCTGTGCGGTGATCGAGGCGGGCTGGGGCCGCGGCCGGGTTCCGGGCATGCACGAATCCTGGCGAGCGCCGCTTATCGCTGGCTTGCCACCAGAACAGGGTCATCCCGGGTGTGGCCGAGCTGCCGGTTGCCGAGCCCGGAGACGCCGCGCGGGGGACGTCCGTGTGCAAGGTACGCGCAATGGCTGCAGGTTCGGGTCGTTCGCGCCCCGAGCGGGGATAAGGACGGCTGCCTCCCGCGGGCCCAGGCGCGTCGAAACCACCGTCTCCGGGGCGGTTCACGCTCCCGCGGCACTCCACGAGCTGCGCAAGCGCTGGCCGGTCGGCGGCCCTTTGGGGGAACCGCCGTTTCGCGGGCACGCAATGCGCGTCCTTTGCCCGCGGCGGTTGCCGCGGGCGGGGCGGTGTCGATGGGCGGGCGCCCGAGGTCTGCGAGGTCGGCCGAGGTCTGCGAGGTCGGCCGAGGTCGGCCGTCTGCACGGCCCGGGCTATCGCGCGCGCCCGGTCTTACGCAGGTAGGCCCGCCAGGTGATTGCCCAGCGCTCGGGGTCGTCGAGGGGCGCGTGGTCGTGCTGGTGGACGACGCTCGCGTGGGGGGCCGTCTTCACGAGCTCCGGGTTCGAGTAGGCCTCGTCCGACACACGTTGCATGATCGCGATGTACTCGTCGAGCTCATCTCTCGTGTACGACTCGGTCGGCTCAAGCGTGAACGGTTCGGGCACCACCCAGGGGTGGTGGCTCGTCCAGTAGTGGACGCCGAAGTCGGCCATGCGCCGACCCACGTCGTCGGTGGTCACCCCGGTCTCCTCGGCCAGCGGCTCCCAGCTGTAGCGGACTTGCTCCAGGCGCCCCCGCTCAGGCCAGTAGATCTTGACGCCGCGGATCCTCTTCACGCCCTCGTAGAGGTAGTTGTTGCAGATGACGGCCCCCTCGGCCACCTGCCGGAGCCCATCGGGGCCAAGGCTGGCGATCCAGGCGTAGGCGCGCAGGTGCACCTCGGGCACGCCGTACCAGGTGCGGATCTTGCCGACGCTCTTCGGGCGGTCGTAGCCGAGGAAGTAGCGCGAGCCGTCCTGCGACACAACCGGCACCGGCAGGAACGGGTCGAGCTCGGCGGTCACGCCGAGCGCGCCGCAGGCTGGGCCGCCGCACGCGTGCGGAGTGGAGAACGTCTTGTGGAGGTTGAAGAAGCAGAGGTCGAAGCCGGCCTCCCGGGCGCGCGTGATCCCGAGGATGCCGTTCGCATTCGCCTGGTCGTACCCGCAGAGGCCGCCGGCCTCGTGGACGAGGCGCGTGAACTCGGCGATCCGCGGGTTGAAGATCCCCGTGTCCTCGGGATTCGTGATGAAGAGCCCGGCCGTCCGGTCGGACACGGCGGCCCGGAGTGCCTCGAAGTCCGGGTAGCCGTCGTCGTCGGGCATGAGGGTGATGACCTTGAACCCGGCGACGTTCGCCGCCGCGGCGTCCGACGGGTGCGAGAACATCGTGGTGATGAGCTCGTTCCGCCGCGGCCACTCGCCGCGGTCCCGGTGCCACGCACGGAAGATCGCGGCCATGGCGTAGATCGCCTGCGAACCGCTCGCGGGCTGCAGCGTGAAGGCGTCCATCCCGGAGATGTCGCGCAGGGCCAGGTCGAGCCGGTACATCACCTCGAGGATGCCCTGGACGGTGCTCTCGTCCTGGAGGGGGTGAAGCTCCGCGACCTTCGGTGAGCGGGCGAGGACCTCGTTGATCTTCGGGCTGTACTTCATCGTGCAGGTTCCCTGCCCGACGTCGATGTTGAGGTCGGCGCCCAGGGTCTCCTGCGAGAGGCGCAGGTAGTGGCGGAGCACGGTCTGCTGCGGCAGCTCGGGAAGGGCGGGTGGAGCCTTCCGGAGAATGGACGGCGGGATCGCCGAGAGGCCATCGCCTGCCTCGGCCGCGACCACCTCGTCTGCGAGGGGTGGCAGAACTCCCCGCGAGCCCGGAACGGAGAGCTCGAAGATGACCGGCTCGTCCCAGCGCGCTTCGTGGAAGCGGCGGAGGGCCTGCGGGTCGCGGATGCGGTCAATCGGGCCGCGAGGGTCTGCAGCGCGCGGGTCCGTGGCCGGGGAACCAGCTCCGGCGTCGGGATCGTGCGGGGTGGCTGGTGTGGTGCTGGGGTGCTGCATCGTGCTGTCCCTTCGTTCGGCGCTGCGCGGTCAGGCCACGATCTCGGCCACGGCCGAGGCCAGCCGGTCGATGTCCTCGCGGGTGTGGATCTCGGTGACGCAGTAGAGCGCCGCCTGGCCCAGCTCGGGGAACTCGCGCGAGAGATCGGCGCCCCCGAAGATGCCCCGCGCCAGGAGTGCAGCGTTGACCTCGGCGACCGTCCGCCCGGTCCCGCCGAAGTCCACGACGAATTCCTTGAGCGGCGTGCCGGTGAGCGCGGGCGCCCGGACGCCCGGGACCGCCGATAGCCTGCGGGCTGCGTACCGGCCCAGCTGGACCCACGTCCTGCCGAGCTCTTCCATCCCCTGTGGGCCCATGAGCGAGAGGTAGACGCCGGCCGTGATCCCCCAGAGTGCCGCCGCCGTGCCGACGAACTCCTTGCCATGCTCGCGGCCGTGGAACGACGTACGGTCCCAGTAGACGTCGCCGAAGCCGTACTCGCCCTCCACGGCGGTCGTCGTGATGCCGAACAGGCGGGACGGGTATTCGCCGACGATGGTCGCCTCGTCCCGGCTGCCGATGAACCCGCCGTGGCCGCCGCCGTAGTACATGTGAATCCCGAGCGTCTGGAGATCCCCGCAGGCGATGTCCACGCCGTAGTTCCCCGGCGCCTCGAGCACGCCGAGCGACGACGGGTCGACCGCGGCGACGGCGAGCGCCCCGCGCTCGTGCGCGAGGGCAACGATCTCCGGCGCCCGCTCCTCGATGACCCCCAGGTACGTGGGGTTCTCCAGGAGCACCGCGGCCGTGTCGGGGGACAGTTTGGACCGCAGATCCGCAAGATCAAGGAGACCGCTCGCCGGGTCGTACCCGACGTCGACGAGATCCAGCGCAGGGTCAACGTAGGTCGCCACCGCGGAGCGGCGCTGTGCGCTCATGGTTCGCGGCACAAGAGCCTCCCGGCGCCCGGTGAGCCGACCGGCCATGCGCAGGGCCGTGCCCGTGGCCTGCGCCCCGTCGTAGGTCGGCACGCTTACCACGTCCATGGCAAGCAGCTCGCCCATCTGACTGCAGTACTCGAAGAGCGCCTGGAAGCGGCCGTGATCCTCGTACGGCTCGCCGCCGTACGCGGTGAGGAACTCGCTCCGGCCGTTGATCTCGTCGCAGACGGCCGGGACGTAGTGCTGGTAGCAGCCTGCACCCAGGAAGCTCAGGAAGTCGGCCGCGGACGTGTTCCGGGCCAGCAGCCCCTCGACGTGCCGGCGCAGTTCCTGTTCCGACCGGAACGCTGGTGGGAGGTCGAGAGGTCGATGAAGGCGCAGCTCGGGCGGGATGTCCGCGTAGAGCTCCTCCGCGTCGGCGACACCGATCTGCCGGAGCATCGCCTCCCGGACCTCGGGAACCGAGCTTGGAATATAGGGGTGGACACCCCTGTCCTTTGCTGCCATTTTGTGTCACTCCAAGGGATTGCTGCAGACAGTACGGAGAAGTCCCGACTTCGGGTATCCAGTCGGCCCGGAGAAGGAGTGGCGGGAAGCCTGCATTCGCCTCATGCCGTCTCGCCCCCATCGATGCAGATGCACTGGCCGGTGATGTAGGCGGCCTCCGGGGAAGCCAGGAAGGCGAACAGGGCCGCCACCTCTTCGGGCTGGGCGTGGCGCTTCATGGGGATCGCCTCGTTCACCGCCGCAAGCATTTCCGGCGTGTACTCCGCTTCCTGCATGGGGGTGAGCACGTACCCCGGGCAGACAGCGTTGGTGCGCAGCCACGGCGCGCACTCGACGGCGATCGTCTTCATGAGGAGGTTGATGCCGGCTTTCGAGGCGTTGTAGTCGGCGTAGAACTCGTGGCCGTCGAGGCTGTTCGTGGACGAGGTGAAGAGGACGACGCCCGACCGCTGGGCCTGCATCCGGCGAATGGCCTCCCGCGCGCAGAGGAACGCGCCGGTGAGGTTGATGCCGATGACGCGCGACCACTGCTCGTAGTCGAGGTCCAGGAACGGCGTGCGCACGCTGATCCCGGCGTTGGCGATGAGCACGTCGATCCCGCCCAGGACCCGGTCGACCTCCGCGAAGGCCCGTCCGACCTCCTGCGGCTGACTCACGTCGCAGAGAACGCCGCCGGCGAGCTCGGGGTTCTCTGCCAGCGTGCGCGCGACTGCCTCCCGGTTCCAGTCGATGATGACGACCCGGGCGCCGTCTCCAGTGAACCGCCGGGCGGTGGCCAGGCCGATCCCGCTCGCGGCGCCCGTGATGACGACGCGCTGACCCGCGAGCCCTGTGCGGACGGGGAGTTCCATGCGGGTGACCTCCGGTGATGCCTGGCTTGGGGCGTGCGTTCAGTCGGCGATCTGCACGTCAAGGCCGCGCTCCCGGAGGGCGGCCAGGGCGTCCGGGTCCGCGGACCGGTCGGTGATGAGTAGATCGATGTCCGCGACGGGGTAGAGGTGAACGAGGCTGACCTCGCCGACCTTCGAGCCGTCGGCAACGACGATCCGGCGCCGCGAGGCACGCATGGCCAGCCGCGCAATCTCGGCCTCGGCGACGCTGATGTGGGTGACGCCGGCCTCCGCATCGATGCCGCCGCAGCCGAAGAACCCGACGTGGGCATGGATCTGCTCGAGGATCACCGTCCCGAACGGGTTCACCAGCGAGTGCTGCTGGGGCCGAAGCATGCCCCCGGTGACGATGACGGTGGCATCCGGGATCGCCGGCTCCAGCTCCAGGGCGACCCTCACTCCGCTGGTGAAGACGTGGAGGTCCCGCAGGTCCGACCGCGCGACCAGGGCGCGAGCGACGGCGGCGACGGTGCTGCCGGCATCCATGAGCACCGTCTGACCACTCTCGACGAGCGCGGCCGCGGCGCGCCCGATCAGCGCGTTCTCGGCAGCGTGCCTGTCCGCGGCCTGCTCGAATGGTGCTTCCAGCCGGGGCGCAGTCCGGTGCACGGCTCCACCGCGCACCCGGTGGATGTGTCCCCCCTCTGCAAGGGTGTCCAGATCACTGCGGATGGTGACCTCGGAGACGCCGAACTCGGCGCTGAGGTCGGCGACCGACACGAACTCCCGTTCACGGACGGCCTCGCGAACGCGCTCCCGCCGGACCGCCGTCGGCAGTCCATGGATGCCTTCGGTTTCGAAACCAGTCATGACCGCATGAGTGTCGGATGCGCCCGCGGAGCTTGTCAAGAACGAACGCGCCCGTCGCCCGACCTTTCCCCTTGACAAGGCTCAAAAAGACTCCGTAAGTTGCGGCGCGATGAGGAGTCCTTCGTGCGGCTGATCGCGAGTGGCGCCGGTGCCAGGGCCCCCGCCGTTCCTCGGGCCTCTACGGGTCATCGGGGGCTCGCCCGTTCCTCAGTGCCCCGGGAACAGGTCGTTGGGCAGGAACGCCGACACCATGAAGTTCGGGTCGTCCACGATCTCTGTGATCTTCAGGTCGAGCGCCACCGAGCAGAGCATGTAGGCCTCCATCGGGTCGAGGCCGCGGTCGCGCTCGAGGCGGCGAATCATCCGGCGCACTGCGTTCTTCGACGATTCGAGGAGGTCGGGGCCGATCCCGGTGGTCACGTAGTAGCCGGCAGCGGCGGCGGACGGGCGTTCGAGCGGCCGGCGTACGACGTACTCGGGCGACTCCAGGATCAGGTCCCGCCGCACCGTCAGGCGGACCGTGATGGTCATGGGCGCCTCGATCCCCGCACCGGCCACTTCCCCGTCGCCCTGGGCGGCGTGGGGATCGCCGATCCCGAAGAGGGCTCCCTCGACCTCCACCGGAAGGAAGACGGTCGTACCCGGGCCCATGTACCGGCAGTCCATGTTGCCGCCGGTGGCGCGCGGCGGGATCGGGTCGTGGACGCCGGGCTCGGAGGGCACGACCCCGATGATGCCCGCCATCGGCTCGATCGGAACGGTGATGCCCCGCACGTAGGGCGCTCGAGGCCCCGTCAGGTCCCAGATGTACAGCCATTCGTCCGGGAAGTCCTCGGTCAGGAGGCCATACCCCGGGTGGTTCGCCGACCAGCCGTAGGAACCCACCTTCATGTCCAGGATGTCCACCTGGAGCGTGTCTCCCGGCTGCGCGCCCTCGACGTAGACCGGTCCGCTGGCGAGGTCGACCCGTTCGAAGTCCAGGTTTCGGACCACCGAGGCGGTCGCGCCGGGTGTGATCTGCCCATGCGAGCACTCGTCCGCCTCCACGACGATCTCGGCGCCGGACGGTACGGTGAGCAGCGGCCGGTGGTCCCTGCTCCAGCCGAAGGTGACCGCGGTGCGCGGCAGGTGGAAGGACGGGAATTCCATGGCGGTTCCTCGCAGGTCGCTGGCGCCCGCGCGCGGGGCGGAACAATGGGGACATCGGGTCGGCCTGGCTGTGCCGGGATCACCCACGACGGCCGGATCATGGTAGCGCCTCGCGCCCGGACGCACGGTCGGGCAGGGCTGGGGCATAATCATTCACCCCGACGTCGCCGAGTCCCGGGCGTCGCTCTGCAGGCGTGAGGCGAATGCGGACACCACTGACCGGCCAGATCGCGCGGCCACCTCGCCCCGGGTGGGGTGCGCCGCCGCACGCCCGCGGAAGCTTTCCGCCATGACCGTGGCTGGGATCGCAGCCTCGCCTCCCGTGCCGTCGCTCCGTGCGGACGGTGTCGGGCGCTCGTTCGCCGGGCTCCAGGCGCTGCAGGACGTGGACCTGACCGTGGAGCGCGGGAACATCGTCGGCCTCATCGGCCCGAACGGCTCGGGGAAGACGACGCTCCTCAACGTGCTCTCCGGAGTGCTCGCGCCGACCGCCGGGCGCGTTCACCTCGGGGACCTCGACATCACGGGGTGGCGCGCACACCGGGTCGCGTCGAAGGGCGTGGCCCGGACCTTCCAGAACATCCGGCTCTTCGGGCAGATGACCGTGCTCGAGAACGTCGAGGTCGGCGCGGCGCTTCATCCCGAGGGACCGGTGGGAGCTTCGCTCCGCCGCGCCGCCCGGGCGATGCTCGCCGAGACCGGGCTGGTCGACGTCGCCGATCGGACGGCGTCCAAGCTGCCCTACGGCGTGCAGCGCCGGGTGGAGATCGCCCGTGCCCTCGCAACCCAGCCCACGTTCCTGCTGCTCGACGAGCCGGCGGCCGGAACGAACGAGGCCGAATCGGACGAGCTTCGCGAGCTGATCGCGGAGCTCCGCCGGAAGCACAACCTCGGCATGCTCGTCGTGGAGCACGACCTGCGGCTCATCATGCGGCTCGCGGACCGCATCGTCGTGCTCAACGAGGGCCGTCGCATCAGCGAGGGGTCCGCTGACGACGTCCGCAACGACCCCGCCGTGAAGGAGGCGTACCTCGGCCGTCGTGCCATGACGGAGGAGGGCGCCGTGCCGGCCGAACGCCGGCCTGGAAGCGAGGCGCCGGCAGGTACCGGCGCCCAAGAGGAGGAACGATGAACGTGCGTAGAGGCCTCTCCGTCGCGATCGCAGCGACGGTCCTCGCCGCCGCGTGCAGCGGCGGAACCAGCAGCGGCCAGGCCTACAAGATCGGCTACGACTCGTCCCAGACGGGCACCCTGGCCTACTCGGACGTCCCCGCGTCGAAGGGCGTCCAGCTCGCCATCGACGAGATCAACGCGAAGGGCGGCATCGACGGCAAGTACAAGATCGAGCTCACGCTGCAGGACAACCGCAGCGAGGCCGCGCAGTCGGCAGTCGTGGCCCAGGATCTGCTCTCGAAGGGCGTGCAGTTTCTCATCTGCACCTCCGACGCCGACCCGTGCACCGCGGCCGGCCAGGTCGCCCAGGGCAAGGGAGTCCCGACGATGTCGACGGCGGCGACCTCGCCGGTCCTGCCGGGAAGCGTGGGCGACTTCATGTTCATGAGCGTCTTCGGTGACAACGTGCAGACGGCCGCCCTCGCCGAGTACGCCGCGGAGCAGGGCTACAAGAACGCCTACCTGCTCTGCTCGCCCGACTCCTCCTACACGTCGAAGTCGTGCGACTACTTCAAGTACGCGTTCGAGAAGCTCGGTGGCGCGGTCGCCGGGCAGGGCTCGTTCACCCTCGGCGCCGCGGACTTCGCGGCCGAGGTGACCAAGATCAAGAACCTCTCGCCGGCGCCGGACGTCATCATGACGCCGGCCTACCCGCCGGACGCGCCCACCTTCATCAAGCAGCTCCGCGCGGCTGGCGTCGAAACGCCGGTCCTGTCCATCGACGGCGTCGACTCGGTCGACACCATCAGTGCCGGAGGCCCGGCGGTCGAGGGTCTGACCTTCACCACCCACGGCTTCCCCGTGCCGGGGAGCTCCATGGAGAAGTTCTGGACCGACTACAAGACGAAGAACGGCTCCGACCCGGAGAGCGTCTTCGCGGCGACCGGCTACGACCTCGTGAAGATCATCGAGGCGGCCGTCATCAAGGCCGGCTCCACCGACCCGAAGAAGGTCCGCGACGCGATCGACGCGCTGGAGAACGTCCAGGGGGCCACCGGTTCGATCACCTACAAGGACCAGAACCGCATCCCCCTCAAGGAGGTGTACCTGGTCACGGTGAAGGACGGGAAGTTCGCGTTCGTCAAGAAGATCAAGCCCGATCCGGCTCACATCGCCACCCCGTGACGGCGGGCTGATCGCGAAACCATGGCGCTCCTGTCCGTCGAGCACCTGACCGTCTCGTACGGCGCCATCCGCGCCGTCAGGGATGTCAGCTTCAGCGTCGAGGAGGGCGAGATCGTCGCCATCCTCGGCGCGAACGGCGCAGGCAAGTCGACCACGCTGAACGCGATCATGGGCATGGTGCCCGGGTCGGAGGGCAGCGTGACGTTCGACGGGCAGGAGACCCGTGGGATGCGTCCCGAGCGCGTCGTCCGGCTCGGGATGACCCTCACCCCGGAAGGGCGGCATGTCTTTCCGAACCTCACCGTGGACGAGAACCTCACCCTGGGCGCCATCCCGCTCCGCGATCGATCGAAGGCGCCGGGGCTCCGCCAGCAGGCGTTCGATCGCTTCCCGGTTCTCGGCCAGCGTCGGGGGCAGGCCGCGGGGACGCTGTCCGGTGGCGAGCAGCAGCAGCTCGCCATCGCGCGGTCACTCATGTGCAGCCCGCGGCTGCTCCTTCTCGACGAGCCCTCGCTCGGGCTCGCACCCCGCTACGTCGACCTCATCTTCGACCTCATCGTCGACCTCCGGCGCGAGGGCGTCACGATCCTCCTCGTCGAGCAGAACGTCGACCAGACGCTCTCGATCGCCGATCGGGGGTACGTGCTTGCGACCGGGCAGCTGCAGATGACCGGGACGGCCGCGGACCTGCGGGCGTCCAGCGGGATCGAGCGCGCGTACCTGGGGATCGGCGCGGACTGATGGACCTCGACCTCTTCGTCCAGCAGCTCGTCAACGCGATCAGCCTGGGCGGCGTCTACGCGCTCCTCGCCCTCGGGCTGGCGATCGTCTTCAGCGTCATGGGCCTCGTCAACTTCGCCCACGGCGAGATCATGACCCTCGCCGGCTACGGGATGTGGTTCGTCGGGATGGTGATCGGGCTGACGCTTCCGTTCATGTTCCTCGCGGCGATCCTCCTCGGCCTGCTGGCGGCGGTCCTCATGGAGCGCATCGCGTTCCGCCCCGTCCGCGGATCGAGCGTGGTGACCATGCTGATCACCAGCTTCGCCGTGTCGGGCATCCTGCAGGTGACGTTCCAGAACGTCATCTCGCCGCGCCCGAGGGGCATCGTCTTCCCGCCCGAGATCAGCCAGACGATCAGCGTCTTCGGCGTGGACGTCGAGATCATCAAGCTCATGGCCATCGTCATGGTCCTCGTCTCGCTCGGCCTCCTGATGCTCTTCCTGCGGCGGACGACGCTGGGGATCAGCATGCGGGCGGCGGCCCAGGACTTCTCGGTGGCCCGGCTCATGGGCATTCGTGCCGACACGGTCATCGCGGTGGCGTTCGCGATCTCCGGCCTGCTCGCCGGGGTGGCCGCCTTCCTGTGGGTCGCCCAGCGCGGCTCGGTGGACCCGGCGATGGGCCTGACCCCGATCATCAAGGCGTTCATCGCCTCGGTCATGGGCGGGCTCGGCAGCCTTCCCGGCGCGGTGGTCGGCGGGTTCGTGCTTGGCTTCATCGAGGTCATGCTCCAGGCCTGGCTGCCGGACGCTGCCCTGCCGTTCAAGGACGCCGTGTCCCTGGTCATCGTCATCGCCATTCTTCTCTGGCGCCCGCAGGGCCTCCTGGGCAAGGCCACGGACCGCGTGTGATGCGCGAGCGACTCACCCTCGACAGCCCGATCCAGCGGTCGCTCGCCGGCACGGGCCTGCTCGGCGCGCTGCTCCTGGCCCTGGCGGTTGTGGTTGCTCTCGTCTTCGGGCCGGCGGAGCAGCAGGTGGCCCTCAACTTCTACATCTGGGTCATCGCCGTCGTGGGCTTCGGCATCTACAGCGGCAACTCCGGGATCATGACCTTCGGCCACGTCGCCTTCATGGGGATCGGCGCCTACGCGGGCGCGCTCCTGACCATGGCGCCGGCGGTCAAGGCGCAGTCGGTTCCGAACCTCATCGCGGTCGTGCAGGACATCCAGCTGCCCCTGCTGCCGGCCATCATCGGCGCCCTGGTCGTGGTCGGGATCGTGGCCTTCATCTTCGGGTTCCCGCTGTCGCGGTTGTCGGCCGCGGCCACGCCGATCGCGACGCTCGCCATGCTCATGATCGTCTACGTCGTGCTGGTCGGCGCGGCCGACATCACGCGCGGCAGCCAGACGTTCTTCGGCGTCCCGCCGCTCACGGACCTGACCGTGGTGGTGATCTTCGCGATCGTCGCCATACTCACCGCCCGCGTGTTCCGCGAATCGGTGCCCGGCCTGCGGCTGCGCGCGAGCCGGGAGGACGAGCTTGCGTCGCGCTCCATGGGCGTGGACGTTGCCAACCTGCGCCTGCTCGCCTGGATGCTCAGCGCACTGGTTGTCGGACTGGCCGGCTTCCTCCTCGGCCACAACCTGACTGCATTCTCACCCAAGCAGTTCTACTTCACCCTGCAGTTCGCGCTGGTCGCCATGCTGGTGGTCGGCGGGCCGACGACCGTGACGGGTGCCGTGGGCGGCGCGTTCGTGGTGACGCTGCTCATGGAGACCGCCCGCCGGGTCGAGGGCCTGCTCGCCGGGTTCAGCCTCGGGCCGATCACGATCGATCACATCTTCGGGCTGCAGGAGGTGACGCTCGGCCTGGTGATCCTGGCGGTCATGTACCGGCGGCGGGAGGGCCTCCTGGGGCGCCTCGAGGTGGACGAGATGCTGGTGCGCTGGTGGCGCGGGCGTCGGGCGACGGCCATGCCGGGCGGGACCGAGAAGCCGGCCGTCGGCACGGGGGACGGCACGGGGAACGGCCCGCGGGACGGCACGCGAGGAGGCTGAAAGATGACGGGCTCGATGAGCGGGCGGGTCGCCATGGTGACCGGGGCGGCCTCTGGGATCGGCGAGGCCACGGCCATCCGGTTCGCCGCGGAGGGCATCAAGGTCGGCCTCGTGGACCGCGACGCCGAGGGTCTCGACCGGGTTGCCGGCCAGATCGCCGAGGCGGGCGGGCACGCGATCACGGTCGTGGAGGACCTCAGCAAACCCGGGGCGTCGGATCGCTCGGTGGCGGCGATCACGCGGGGCCTTCGGTGGGCTGGACATCATGGTTACGTGCGCCGGGCTCATCAGGCGGCACACCGCCGAGGAGACCACCGACGAGGAGTGGGACCTTGTCGTCGGGGTGAACCTGACCGCGGTCTTCCGCTGCTGCCGTGCTGCGATTCCCGTCATGCGGGCCCGGGGCGGCGGCGTCATCGTGACCGTGGGCTCCGGCTGGAGCCTCGTGGCCGGGCCGCGCTCGGTGAGCTACGCGGCGACCAAGGCCGCCGTCGTGAACCTCACCCGCGCGCTTGCCATCGACCATGGGCCCGACGGGATCCGCGTGAACTGCGTCTGCCCGGGAGACACCGACACCGCGCTCCTTCGGGACGAGTTCCGCCAGCTCGGCGAGGAACCCGGCGCCGGCCTCGAGGGATCTGCCGCCGGGCGCCCGCTGCACAGGGTGGGCACGCCCGCGGAGATCGCCGATGCGATCCTGTACCTCGCGTCCGACCAGGCGTCGTACATCACGGGCGCGTCGCTTGTCGTGGACGGCGGGGGACTCGCCGGGGGCTGACGGTTCGCCGGGGACCGACGGCTCGCCGGGGTGCCGACGGTCCGCGGGACGTGCAAGCGTAGAGGAGGAGAGGGCCACGACCGACCTGGAGGGCACCGCGCAGCTGGCCGGGCCGCGGGATTCCGTGTGGCGGCTGGCGGCCGACCCGCGCACGCTGGCATCCTGCGCGGACGAAGCAGGCACCGTGGAGGTGCTCGACGAGCGACACGCTCGGGTCCGGACCCGCTTCGGCGGCGCCGGAGGGTTCGCCGCCGAAGCCACGATCGAGTGGATGAACCTCGAGCCGTTCGAGAGCCTGACGGTCGTGGTCCGGAGCTCGGTGGCCGGAACGACCGTGCGGTTGCCCACCCGGCTTGTCCTCCGCGACGCCGACGGGGAGGGTACGATCGTGTCGTGGTCGGCGGCGGTGGAGGCGACGGGCCTGTTCGCCGGCTTCGCGGCCGGGATCGTCAGGGGCGAAGCCGCGCGACTCATCGAAGGGCTCGTGGCCTGCATGGAGCGTGTACTCGCCTCGCAGCCGGGAACCCAGCCTGGCACGGGAACCCAGCCCGGCACATGAGAAGGAGGACGCCACGCAGATCGACTCCGAGGCGCTGACCCGCTGGCTCTGGGATGTCGCTGACATCGTCATCGGGCTGGTCATCATCGCGGTGGCGACACTCATCGCGCTCTGGCTCGCTCGGCGCCTCATCGGGCGGCTGGTCGAGCCGGCGATGCGCGTCGGTCTCGACGTCAGCCCGGCCGACGAGCTGGCGGCAACCGAGCTGAACAAACGGCGGGCGACGGTCGAGGCACTCGCCTGGGTTCTCGCCCGGGCCGTCATCTTCATCGTCGCCTCCGTGGCTGCCATCGCCGTCGTCTTCCCCGGGATCGATTTCGGGCCGATCATCGCGGCGCTCGGCTTCGTCGGCGCAGGCCTCGCGATCGCCCTGCAGAACGTCGTCCGTGACTACCTGGCCGGCGTCTTCATCCTCGTGGAGAACCAGTACGCCATAGGCGACGTCGTCGATATCGCGGGCGTGCAGGGCACGGTCGAGGACTTCGGCCTGCGCCGGACGGTCCTGCGCGACCTCAACGGGACCGTGCACGCGGTGTCGAACGGGGAAATCCGCGTCGCGAGCAACATGACGAGGGTCTGGAACCGGGTGAACCTCGATCTCACCCTGGGCTACGGCACGGACATCGACCGGGTGACGGGCGTGGTCGACGAGGTCGGCCGGCAGATGGCCGGCGACCCGGCATGGTCCGGCGGGATCCTCGAGGCGCCGCACGTCGCCCGCGTCGAAGCGCTCGCAGAGACGGGCGTGACGCTGAAGGTGCTGGGGACCGTCCGGGCAGCCGATCGGTGGGCACTTTCTGGCGAGCTGCGCAAGCGGATCCTCGCCGCCTTCGAGCAGAACGGGATCCTGCTTGCGGCCGCCCAGCAGCAGTACGTAGCACCAGGCCCGACGAGCCCTCCCGCGGCCGCGAGGGGAGGGGCCGGTCGAGCGCGCAGCCCGTCGCGTAAGGATCCGCGATCGGCGACCGAGGGACCGGAAGAAGAATAGTCCAGGAGGTGGAGCCGGTAGGGGGCTCCCGGTAGTACCCTCGGCGGCCGGGGACGTGCGGGCTCGGCGCTTGCGGTGCACCAAAGGGCCGCTACGATTGGGGGACCCCGGTACGGGGTACGACGACCGAAAGCGGGGTGCGAGCGTGCGGTTCAGGTTGTTCAGGCGTCGAGGTGCCGAGCCGCGGGTCGTTGCGGCAGCGCCGACCCCGCGGGGACCGGCGCCGGTCCCACGCGGACCAGAGTCGACCCCGCGGGTGGAAGCCGCGGTCCCGCTCCCTGCAGTCGAGCGTCCGGAGGCGGCGCTGGCGACCAAGGCGCCCGGATCGGTCGGGGAGGCCTCCCCGCCGGGGGCCGCAGATCCGTTTGCGATGGCCGAGGCCCAGGCGGCGTCCGAGGCGGCCGCGGCCGTGTCCGCCGACATGGCCGGCTCCGGCGCAGGGCCTTCCTTCGACGGCCTTACCGACGAGTGGCGACTCACCGGCCGCATGCAGGCTCCGGGGAATCTCCGCGACATCCTTCTGCGCGGCGAGCCGGTGCGTATCGCCGACGTCCGCTGGGGCGCGACGGATGGGTCCTCGCCGATGATCGAGGCGCCAGGCCTCCGGCAGGTCGATCCGGACGATTTCTTCGTGGTCTTCTCGCCGGAGGACGCGGTGGCCGCGGAAGGTGAATCGGCCGAGCCGGGCTCCGATCAGGAGGCCCGCGGGGCACCTCCCGTGTCAACCCCTGGCGGATGGCACGTCGTGCTTGATCTCGGCGAGATGCGCGTCACCGGGACGGTCGCGCTCCCGGCCGGGGCGGGTCCCGAGCGGCTGCTCGCGGAGCCGGCCGAGCCGTTCCTGCTCGTCACGTGTGCGACCGTCCTCGCCGGCGAGGTGCCCATCGTGGGCGAGCCGGTCGATGCACACGTGAACCGGGCGCGTGTCCGGGCGGTGCGATGGGAGGCGACGGGCCTCCGGCCCTAGCCTGGGTCCGAACCTACGGGTAGTGAAGCGGGTCGTTGGCGAGAACGGTCAGCGCGTCGCCCTCGGAGGCCATCACTCGTGCGTCGAACCCGGGCAGGGCGGTCACTCCGTCGTCGAGCCGCATGTTCGGATGGTGGGTGACGTCGAACTCGAAGCTGCCGTCGGACCTGGCGTTGACGGCGACGCCCTGGACGCCCTCCAGGCGCGAGAGCTGCCGGCGGAATGAGGTGACACCAGCCACGCTCGCCAGGCCCGATACCGACACGCGGGTCAGGACGGCCGGTTCGATGTCGGAGAGAGCAGAGGCTCCGGACCGCGGTGCAACCTGCGCCGACGAGCCGGCAGGCGACGTCGCGTCGTCCGGCTCGAGCACGTGCGACGCCGTGTGATCCGGCTCCGTTTCGAACTCCACTGCGGGAAGGTCCGGGCTCTCGGACCAGGTTGCGCCGGCCCACGGGTCGGCCGAAACCGGCACCTCCACCGCCCCGGGAGGCTCAGCTTCCCCGGGTAGCTCGACGCCGGCGCCGTCCGTCTGCGGCGCGGCCTCGCCCGCGGTCTCGTCGATCGCTTCGCCGGTCAGGTCCACTCCTACGTCGGCCCTCGGCCACGACTCAGCTTCGCCACCACGGCCGTCGGGCACCGGCCACACTACGTCCTCGGACGCCTCATCGGACGCTTCAGCGGCCGGTGCGGCAATAGGTCCGAACATCGTCTCGGCGTCGTCCGGTTTCGCCTGCGGCCCCAGGAGCGCGCTGATGATCCCCGACCACTCGCCCAGCGATTGTCCTGACAGGGGGTGCGGCTCCACCTCCCCGACCGCATGTCGCTCGTACGGCAACTCACCGGGACCGGTCCTCTCCACGCGCTCGCCGTGCGTGCCCAGCTCGCCCATGGCGAGGAAGAGCGCCTCGTCGTCCCCCGGCAGCATCTGCGGCCCGACGTACGCATCGAGAACCGTCCACGTGTGCTCGGGGGCAGCGGTCTCCATGTCCGGCTCGCCGGGGATCACGACCGCGCCGGCCACCGGTGTCAGCGGCTCGACCCGGGCGTTGAGATCGTCAGGTGTTGGCGGGACCGGCATCTGCTGCGCGAGCGCCACGAGCGCGGCGGGATCCGGTGCCTGCGCCAGCTCGGAGACGAACGCCTTCATCCGCTCCTCGAAGTCGGCCAGACGTCCCTGGGTGGCCTCGACCTGGCGCACGACCTGCGCCTCCTGGGCCTCGAGCTCCATCGCCAGCGCATCCCGGCGCTGGGCGACCCGCCGCTCGTGCTCTTCGTTCAGACGTGTCGTCTCCAGGCGCAGCCACTCCCCGGCGGCCTCGTAGTCCTCTTCCGCTCGCTGCCCGACCACGGTGGCCTCGTCCGTGCCCCGCTGGCGGATGGACTCGATGGCGATCGCCCCGTCGCTGCGGGTCTGATCCACGACCGAGACGCACTCGTCGCGCGTCGCGTCGAAGATGGCACGCATGAGATCGGCCTGGAACCGGGACGGGAGTCTCGCAGTGTCCAGCTGGGGCGTCGTCGCCGCGATCTCCGTCGCGGCCGCGACGGTGGCGAGGTCCGGCTCCGCCGGCTCGATTTCCGGCTTCTCGATGACACCGGCCGCACGTTCCTCGTTGACGAGAGCCACGGGCTCCTCGGCGGCCTCGGGTTCCTCGTCTGCCGTTGTTTCGTCTACCCGGTCGACCATGCCGGCCGACTCCCCGGCCGTGCCAGCGTGCCAGGCCCAGGGATCGAGCAGTTCGGAGCGGTTCTCTTCGAAGGACATGGTGAGGCCCCCAGGTGCATATGGTCGTGGTGCGTCCTGTCGCCAGCATGATGGGGGGGGCGGGGCTTTGTGGCAACACGACAGTTGTTCGATGGCCCCCCGCCGAAGGTACGTGCCATCCGGCAAGGCAAGTCCCGTCCGGCGCGGCTGCGCGACGGTCTCGTGTACCATCGCCGCGCTGCCTCCCGGCGCGCCGCGTCCCCGGACACCTTCGGAGTGGCAACCGTGTTACCCGCACTTCCGCTCGTACAGACCGGCGTCGCGCACTCGGCGGCGCGGGCCGACGCATCGCCGCGCGATGCGCTCCTGCGACCGCTCCGCGACATCCGCATATCGGTCACCGACCGGTGCAACTTCCGGTGCCGGTACTGCATGCCCCGGGAGGTGTTCGGGCCGGGCTTTCACTTCCTTGACCGCTCCGAGACCCTGTCGTACGAGGAGCTCGCCCGCCTCGCCTCTGTCCTGCAGGGCCTCGGCGTCGCCAAGTTCCGCTTGACCGGCGGTGAGCCGCTCGTGCGGCGCGACCTTCACGTCCTGGTGGGGTTGCTGGCCGCGCTCCCCGGTGAGCCCGACCTCGCGATGACGACCAACGGCCTGCTGCTCCCGCAGAAGGCCCGGGCGCTCCGTGACGCCGGTCTGCAGCGCGTGAGCGTCAGCCTCGACTCGCTGGACGACCACGTGTTCCGGCGCATGAACGACGTCGGTGTGCCCGTGGCGCGGATCCTCGAGGGCATCGATGCGGCCGTTGCGGCGGGCTTCGCGCCGGTCAAGGTCAACATGGTTGTCCAGCGTGGCGTGAACGAGGCGAGCATCGTCCCGATGGCCCGCTGGTGCCGGGAGCGCGGGCACATCCTCCGGTTCATCGAGTACATGGACGTGGGCTCGACGAACGGCTGGCGGTACGCCGACGTGGTGTCCGCGGCCGAGATCCTTGCCCGGGTCGACTCGGAGTTGCCGCTCGAGGCGCTTCCCGCCCAGTACCCGGGTGAGGTCGCCGATCGCTGGCGCTACCGGGATGGGGCCGGGGAAGTAGGCATCATCGCCTCGGTCACGCAGCCCTTCTGCCGGGACTGCACCCGGGCCCGCCTGTCGGCGGACGGTCGTCTCTACACGTGTCTCTTCGCGTCCGACGGCCACGACCTGCGCACCCTCCTGCGCGGCGGCGCGAGCGATGACGACCTCGCAGCGGCGGTGCGCTCGATCTGGTCGGCCCGAACCGACCGCTACTCGGAGGAGCGCGCCGCCCCCGACCCCGCTCCCGTGACGCCGGCGCGCCCGAAGGTCGAGATGTCGCGGATCGGCGGCTGAATGGAGAAGGGCCCCGCTGGGCGCGACGCCACGTACGCCGGGCTTGCGCCGCGGATGGCCGCAGCGGGCGTCGACCTGGTCGTCGTCCTGGCGGCCTGGTGGGTCGCCCTCTCCGCGCTCGTGATCTTGCTTGCCGTCGCGGGACGCCTCGACACCCGCCAGCTGGAGGGCGCCGATCCACTTGTGCTCGCGGTGACGCCCCAGGGCGTGGCCATCGCGCTCATCTCCGGTGGCGTCCTGTACGCGGTCTCGGGTTTCTACCTCGTGTATGCGTGGACGCGCCTGGGGGCGACGCCCGGCCAGCAGTTGCTCGGGGTGGTCGTGCTCCAGGAGGCCACCAGGGTTCCGCTCACCGCAGGCCAGTCGACCGTCCGCTGGTTCGTGCTCACGTTGCCCCCTGTGGGTCTCGTCTTCGGGATCCTGATGGTGGCTTGGCTTGCGTTCGTGGCTTCGACGGTCCTTCGTCACCCGCAGAGGCGCGGGGTCCACGACCGTGCGGCCGGATCCATCGTCGTGCGACGCCGGCGGGGAGCCGCCGCCTGAGGCGAGCTGTCGGAGCGGCGTTCAGCGGTATCCTCAGCGGCACGCACCATCCATCCGGTTCCACCGCGTATGGGCATCGCGCGAAGGAGGGAGAACCATGACGTCCGCCGCGGGCTCCGCCGGCCAGCAGCCGCCGGCGGAGCCTCTGCCCGACCCGACCGCGTCGGCGACCCCGCCGCCCGGAGCGGCCGCTCCCCCGGCCAGCCCGCCGCCGTCCACGGGCGCCGCGCCCGGAGGGCCCGTTCCCCCACCGTGGGCCGGTCCGGCGGGCGCCGGGACGCCTCCCGGTAGCTGGTCACCGCCGCCGCCGCCCGGACCCGCACCGGGGTTGATGTACGCGGACTTCTGGATCCGCCTGGTCGCCTACATCGTCGATTCGATCATCCTGGTGATCCCCGGGATGATCCTCAACGGCATCTTCGTCACGCGGACCGCGGTGGTGTTCTTCGAGAGCGGGCGGGTGGACGTTGACTATGCGGGGCTGTTTCTCGTGGCCATCCTCCAGGTCGCCATCTCGGCCGCCTACTTCACGTACACCTGGACCCGCTACCGCGCATCGCCCGGCCAGCGCCTGTTCGGCCTCCTCGTGCTCAACCAGGCCGACGGCTCGCCGCTCACGACGAACCAGGCGTTGACGCGGTGGCTCTTCCTCGCCGGACCGGGAGCGCTGAGCAGCCTCATCACGGGCCACGTGGTCATCGGCGGGGTCGTGGGCCTCCTCGTCTTCGGCTGGTACGTCTACCTGGCCTACACGACGGCCACCGATCCACGGCGCCAGGGGTTCCACGATCGCAGCGCTCGAACGGTCGTCGTCAAGCCCGTCCTTCCTGCCTGAGGCGGGCGAGGGACAACTCCCGACACCCTTGTCCACGAGTTGTCCACAGCCCGTCCAAACTCGTGGATGAACTGCGGGCCGCGGGGCCGAATCTCGTGGATAACCCCGTTGACCCGTCCCCGCGCCGAGCCCTATTGTTCGTCTTGCCCGAAGGGGCCAGCCGGGAGCCACCGGCACCGAGATCACATCAAGGTGTGGCGCAGAGATTGCATCAAAGCGTCGGCGCGGAGATCGCATCAAGGCGTTTGAGGGTTGTGAGGCAGGTTCCTTCGGGCGTAACGTTGCCCACCTCGGTGGGCGGCGGGCCCGGCGGGGCGCGACCGGCATCCCGGTGTCGGTACCTCCGCCGGGCAATTTGCTGTCTGTGAGGTCGAGATGACGAGCGGCACGTCGTTGTCTTCCCCGTCGCCCATCCCGCCCGCGGTCTGGCAGGAGCGGCTCGACGCACTCGAGGCGGCGGTCCGTGGTCGCACCCCCCTCGTTCCCCGGCTGGGCATCGTGCTCGGCTCCGGCCTGGGCGGTTTCGCCGATCGCCTGGAGGCCGCGGTCGCCATCCCGTTCGCGGACCTCCCGGGGTGGCCGGCGGCGACCGCTCCGGGCCATGCCGGCCGCCTCGTCCTCGGGAGCGTCGACGGCGTCCCGGTGGTGGCGCTGCAGGGCCGTTTCCACCTCTACGAGGGCCATCCGGCCGGCCTTGTCGTTCAGCCGGCGCTTCTCATGGGACGCCTGGGGGCCCAAGCCGTTCTCGTCACGAACGCTGCCGGTGGAATCGACCCCGCGTTTCGGCCCGGCACGCTCATGATCATCCGCGACCACCTGAACCTGACCGGCGTGAACCCCCTGTTGGGGCCGAACGACGAGCGGCTCGGCCCGCGGTTCCCCGACCTGACGCGGGCATGGAGCCCCCGCCTGCAGGCGCTGCTCCGCCGCGCCGCGGCCGACGTGGGGACGGACCTTGCCGAGGGCGTCTACGCGCAGCTGCTCGGCCCGAACTACGAGACGCCCGCAGAGGTCCACATGCTTGGCCTGCTCGGCGCGTCGGCTGTCGGGATGAGCACGGTCGTCGAGGCGATCGCGGCCCGCTGGGCCGGGCTGGAGCTGGCCGGGCTCTCGCTCGTCACGAACCAGGCCGCCGGCGTCACCGGCGAGCCACTTACGCACGAAGAGGTGCTCGAGGCCGGGGCCGCGGCGGGGCCGCTCATGGAGGTGCTCATCCGGCGGTTCGCGGTGCTCCTCGCCGCAGAAGGGTAGAACCCGGGGCCGACGGCCGGTCCCGGCGTCAGCCCGCCGCCGGGCGACGTGACGCGTCGCGCTTCTCGGCCCACGCCGCCAGGACCTCGTCGCGATGCGGCCGGATTCGGCAGTGCCCATCGCGGTTGCCGGATTCGTCGCAGTAGCCCATGGGGACGCACTTCGGCGCGAGGAACGACCCAAGGAACGGGCTGACGCCGAAGACCTCGTGCCGGATCAGCTGGAACAGCCGGCGGATCTCCCACTGGGCCATCGTGCAGAGGCGCAGGCCCGACATGTGGATGAGCTCGCGGAAGTTCACCGTCATCACGATGTTCGTACGTGTCGCGTTCGGCATGACAAAGCGGGCATCCTCGCCCGGCACACCCGCGCCGAGAAGGTCGCCATAGAGCCCGAGCGCCCCGTCCATGCTGGCGACGTACCGTTCGCGCAGGTCCCCGGGCGCCTCCTGGACCGTCGCCGGGACGGCGTACGCCGGGCTCCGGAAGTTGACGTAGCGCTGCGATTGCTGATCGAAGGCGATGCCGACGCGATGCCGCACCAACTGGTGGGTGAGCGTCCGCGTCGCGCCCGAGATCCCGAACGTGAACACGATGTGCTCGATGGTCGAGCCGTGCCCGGACTCGATCACCCGCCGCGCCAGCTCCTGCTGCTTCTCCACGGCAACCCGGCCGCTGACCGCTCGTCGGAAGATCTCGTCCGGCTCGAGTTCGCTGTAACACGTTCGGCACGCCGTGTAGACGACCGGCAGGTAGTAGCGTTCGACGATGTCGCGGTCGGGAAAGAGGAGGGCCGCGCGGAGACCGAGCGCCCGGCTGTGGGGAGATGGGCGAGCCGCCGGCGTGGCCGCGCCCGTGCCGGCCGGCGTGGCCGCGCCCTCGGGTGCGGCCGACGACCCTGGTGCGGCCGACGACCCTGGTGCGGCCGAGGGGGCGGGGGGGATCGCGGGTTGTCCGCGGACGGGCTCGTTCGCCATCGTTCCGGTAGGGTACGGCACTCCGTCCGGGGGCGCCTCCGGGGGGCCGCTCATGCTAGCCTCGGGCCATGCGCATCGCGATTGCCACCGACCACGCCGGGTTCCCCCTGAAGGGCCCGATCATCGAGTGGGTCACCGCGCTCGGCCACGAGGTCGTGGACTTCGGGACGGACAGCGAGGAGCGCTGTGACTACCCGGACTTCGTGGCCCCGGCCGCTCGTGCCGTGGCCTCTGGCGACTGCGACTACGCCATCGTCCTTGGCGGCAGCGGCACCGGCGAGGCGATTGTCGCGAACAAGGTCCCCGGGGTCCGCTGCGTGGAAGCGGCCGACCCGGTGACCGCCCGACTGGGTCGCGAGCACAATGACTGCAACGCGCTCTCCATGGGAGCCCGCATCGTCGGGCTCGCCGTGGCAAGGGCCTGCGTCGAGGAGTTCCTCGCGGCCGGGTTCGACGGCGGCCGGCATGCGGTTCGCGTCGAGAAGATCGCGGCCATTGACCGGGAGCGCGTGAAGGGCTGACAACCGCATTCCCTCCGCCGACCCGGCGCGGGCTCGCCGGCCGTCCGGCCGGGCAGGGCCTCCCGCATCCGTGGCTGCGGCCCCGCCCACTTGGTGGGAGTCGCCCGCACACCAGAGTGGCCCAGGCCGCAGCGCCGGGGCGTGCCGTTTCCGGGCGGCGGCCCCCTGGGCCCCATCGGGCCCCCTGACACGCTGCGGCCGAACCCGACCGCGCTCGACCGGACCTCCCCCTGGGCCGTGCCGGGGTCGCCGGCGCCCGGCAGCGTCGACCTACGCCGCCGGCACGGCCCGTGGCAGCCACCCTTGTGCGTCGAGGGACCACCTCGCGGTCACCGGTTGGCACATGGTCTGCCGGACCTCCTGGTTCGGCGGGCCGTCGCCCGGCAGACCCAGGCACCGGGGATCTGGGCCTCCACGAAACGCTGACTGCCCCGCTCATGGTTGACGGGCCCGGCCGCCGGCCCTAGACTCCGCCATCGTTGCGCGCCTGGGAGTGCGCCGGAGACATGGAGGTACTGGTACCAGATGCTTTCGAGGACCCTCGTTCCAGGGTGCATCTGCCTGCTGGCGACTGCCGGCAGCGGATTCCTCGGGAGATCTGTGCCCACCGCAGGGTAGCGCGGGGCGGTAACGCCGCCTGACGAGCCGCTCGGAGCCGTGGGCCAGATGGGCCCCGGCTCTTTTGATGCGCCGACGCGCCACCGACACGCGCACGCATCGCGATCGAGAGCCCACGGGCCCGTGACGTGCCCGACGTCCACCTGTCCGTGGGCTGTTTCGTCTGCGGTCCGGTGCCTGCCGGAGGGCCTGATCGGAAGCGGGCCGCCGGCGAGAGAAAGGAGGTGAGGAAGTCATGTTCGTGCCGAGCAGGAACCACCTGGCGTGGGCTGCCCTGTCCGACCGCGAGCGCGACATGCGCCACGCCGCGCATCGTGCCCACGCGGCGCGGCAGCGGTCTCCCTGGATCGTCCGCCGCGTCGTCGGCCGGTCGCTGGTGCGGATCGGCTCGCGGCTGGCGGCGGACCCGTCACCCGAACCGGCTCGGTCCTGATGCAGGGCCGAGCTACCCTCCCTGCATCGATGGAGACCCCCGTGGATCCCAATGCGAGTTTCGAACGGTACGGCTGGACCCCGTCGCTCGAGACGACGTTCAGGCCGTACCGGGACGCCGGGCTGCAGCCGGGCCGCGTGACCATCGTCAACCGCGGTTCCTGGGCGGTCCGGCTCGCCGGTGCCGACCCGGTTGCCGGAGTCCCGGTTGCCGGCTGCCTGGATGTCAGCGACCCGAATTCGGCCGGTCTGAATGCGGCCGACTTGGATGCGGCCGACCTGCAAGCGGCCCTCTCGGGCCGCTTCCGCCACGAGGCCAGCGCCCCCGACGCCTTCCCCGCGGTGGGGGACTGGGTCGCCCTGGAGGTCCGGCCCGACGGGGCGACCATCCACGCCGTGCTGCCGCGAACGAGCCGGTTCGCCCGGAAGGCGCCGGGGAAGGTTCCTGACGACCAGGTCGTGGCCGCGAACGTGGACACCGTGTTTCTCGTCAACGGCCTCGATCGCGACTTCAGTCCGCGCCGCCTGGAGCGGTACCTCGCGCTCGCCCGGGCAAGCGGCGCGGATCCCGTCATCGTCCTCACCAAGGCGGACCTCTGCGACGACGTGCCTGGGAGGTGCGCGGTCGCCGGCGCGCTCGATCCAGGCGTGGCGGTGCACGCGGTGAGCGCGCTCGCCCGGACCGGCCTGGGTGCCCTCGGGCCGTACCTGCCGCCCGGCCGGACCGTGGCCCTGCTCGGCTCGTCAGGGGTGGGCAAGTCCACCCTCATCAACGCGCTCCTGGGGTACGAGCGGCAGGCCGTCCGCGAGGTGCGGTCCGGCGACGGCCGGGGCCGCCACACCACCATGCGCCGCGAGCTGATCGAGCTTCCGGGCGGCGCCCTCGTCATCGACACCCCGGGGCTCCGCGAGGTCGGGCTCTGGGAGGCCGAGGGCGGCGTGGATGACGTCTTCGCCGAAGTCGCCGAGCTGGCCCGATCCTGCCGGTTCGGCGACTGCCGTCACGAGGACGAGCCCGGTTGCGCGGTCGCTTCCGCCCTGCGGGACGGCACGCTGACGTCCGCCCGCCTCGGCAGCTACCGGAAGCTCCTGCGGGAGCTGGCGGCGCTCGAGCAGCGGCGCTCGCCAGGTTCCCGGGCCGAGGAGCGCCGCGTCGGCCGCTCGTACCGCCAGAGAACGAAGGAGATCCAGGCCGCCGGGAAGGGCAACGCGCAGGCACTCCTGAACCGGCGTGACGTACGCAGCGTCGATCACGACGAGGAATGACAATGACACCGATGAACATGCGCGATCATGCATCTGCGCCGCTGACCAGCAGCATTGCGTCCAGCGCACCCGCCGTGCACGTCGCGGACGCGCCCCCCATCCCGGGACTGCGTTTCCGGCTCTTTGCCGGGAGTGCCGACTACGCCGGTATGGTAGAGGTGATCAACGCCGCCTACCACGAGGACGGCGTGGACGAAGTCGTGACCCTCGAGCAGCACGCGGCCGAGTACGACCACCCCGTCGACTGCGATCCTCTCCGCGACGTCCTCGTCGCCGACGCAGACGGGCGGATGATCGCGTACAGCCGGACCGGGAGCGTGGAGCGTTCCGCCGGAGAGCGAACGTACGGGCACCGGGGCCACGTGACCCCGGCGCATCGCCGTCGCGGGCTTGGACGCGCCATGCTCCGCTGGAACGAGGAGCACCTGCGGGCTCTCGCCCCGGGCCAGCCGGCGGATCGACCGCTCATCTTCGACTCCTGGGCGATGCAGGAAGAGCTGGGGGCGCACGCGCTCCTCCGCTCGGAGGGCTACACACCGGCGCGCTACTTCTTCGACATGCTGCGGCCGGCTCTCGACAGCCTTCCCGAGGCACCGCTGCCCGACGGTCTCGAGATCAGGCCGGTTCGCGGCGAGGACGTCGATCGGATCCTGGACGCGGATAACGAGGCGTTCCGCGACCACTGGGGACACCGTGAGGCCACGGAGCAGGATCGCGCCGCGCTGATGGCGGCCCCTGACACGGATATCGGGCTCTGGGTCGTGGCCTGGGACGGCGACGACCCCGCAGGTGTCGCGATCAACACGATCTACGCTGCCGACAACGAGGCGTTCGGCCGGCAGCGCTTCTGGGTCGACAGCCTCGCGGTCCGGCGCCCGTGGCGGCGCCGGGGGCTCGGCCGTGCGCTGCTCGTCGAGAGTCTGCGCCTGCTGCGGGGGCGGGGCATGACCAGCGCTGCACTCGGCGTCGATTCGGAGAACCTCTCCGGCGCCCTCGGCATCTACGAGCGCGTGGGGTTCGTGGTCGAGAAGACCTCCACGGTGTACCGAAAGCCGCTCGCCGCTGGCGCAACGCCGTGAGGCGAGGCATGCTGCACTCGGCATGAAGGCCCATCTGCCGATCAAGGTCCTCGTCGTCCCCGCGCGGCCGGGCTTCGGCCCGCAGGGCGGGGGGCGGTCACCGGACGATCCCGGCGGGCTGGGGGCGCCGGCCGCGTACTGGTCGTCGATGCCCCACGTCCACGTCGACTGGCGGGCCGAGCTGCCCGAGGATCTCGGCGGTGCGGATGTCGTCGTGACCGGCGGTGGCGACCTCGACGAGCCGGCGCTCTCGGCGGTCGAGCGGTTCGTCCGCGCCGGTGGCGGGTGGCTCGCGTTCGTCGATGAGCGCGAGGACCGGCTCCCGTCGCTCCTGGGCGTGCAGCCGGCTCCCCTGCTGCCCGCCACCGAGGTGCGGGTGCGGCTCGCGAGCCCGGCCGATTTGCTGGTTGTCCGCCTGCCGGACGAGATCTACATCCCGGGGCCGTTCCGGGCGTTCGACGAGACCGTCGCCGGTGACGTCGAGGTCGTGGCCCGCGCCGACTGGCAGTACCGCCGCCTGCCGGTGCTCGTGCGGCGGGCGGTCGGGGACGGGCAGGCGGCCTGCACCACCCTCAGTGGCCTCGAGAGCCTCGACGTCCAGCAGCTCCTCTACCGGGTGCTGCGGGCGCTGGCCGGCCAGGCTCTCGAACCGGCGCCTCTTCGGGTGGGCCTGCTCGGATACCCGCCGTCGGTCGGCCGGGTCCACGGGGACGGCGTCAGCGCCACGCCGGGGCTCGAGCTGCGCGTCGTCGCCGACCTCGACCGCGAACGTCAGGCTCAGGCCGAACGCGACTACCCGGGGATCCAGGTCCTCGCCTCGGGTGAAGGGATCGCCAGTCACCCGGAGATCGACCTCGTCATCGTGACGACCCCACCGGACAGCCATGCTCGGCTGGCGCTCCGGATGCTCGCCGCCGGCAAGCACGTGATCTGCGAGAAGCCCCTCGCCCTGACGACCGCCGAGACGGACGCCATGGCGACCGAGGCGACCGCGCGCGGCCTGCACCTTGGGTGTCACCAGAACCGCCGCTGGGACGTGGACTACCGGGCCATCCGGACGGCCCGTGATGAGGGCCTCCTCGGCGACCTCTTCTACCTCGAGACGTTCGTCGGCGGGTTCTCGCACCCCTGCGGGCAGTGGCATTCCCACGCCCCGGTTTCCGGGGGCACAGCCTATGACTGGGGGGCCCACTACCTCGACTGGATCGTCGGCCTTATCCCCGAGCGGATCGTCGGCGTCACCGGGACCGCCCACAAGCGCGTCTGGCACGACGTCACGAACGCCGACCAGGAGCGGATCGGGATCCGGTTCGCCGGCGGGCAGGAGGCCGAGTTCCTCCACTCGGACATCGCCGCGGTTCGCAAGCCGAAGTGGTACGTGCTTGGCACCGCCGGAGCGATTGTCGGGAACTGGCGCGACGAGATCTCCTACGAGCCGGACCCGCTCGCCTACTACCACCGCCACGACTACCCGGCCACGGAGGTACCTCCCGACCTGCGGCTGTACCGCCGGCACGCGTCGGGGCAGCTGCTGGCCCAGGAGCTGGCCGTGCCGACCCGCGAGCCACACGGCTTCCACCGGAACCTCGCCGACCACCTGCTCACCGGCGAGCCGCTCGTGGCGCCGCTCGAGGACTCGATGAAGGTGGTCGCCATCCTCGAGGCGGCCGCCCGCTCCGCCGCCAGGGGAGGGGCGGCGGAGGCGATCGATGGCTGATCGGTCCAGGCGTGGGTAGTCGCCTACGGTGGGGCGTGCTGGGAAACGCGACGATCGCTCGGCGGTGCGTCATCCCGGCCATCCAGTCGTCGTCGAACGGCGAGGTCCTCGCCCTGGGGAGCCGATCGCCGGAAGCGGCCCGGGTCACCGCCGAGGCGCACGCCATCCCGCGGCTCCACGACGCCTACGAGGCCGTTCTTGCGGACCCTGATGTGGACGCCGTCTACATCCCGCTCCCGAACCACCTGCACCGACCGTGGACGCTGGAGGCGCTCGCGGCCGGGAAGCACGTCCTCTGCGAGAAACCGCTGGCCTGCAGCGCCGCGGAGGCGGCGGAGATGGGCGCGGCCGCGGATCGCCACGGTCGGCTCCTCATGGAGGCGTTCATGTACCGCTTCCATCCCCGCAGCCGCCGGGTCCGCGACCTCGTCACGTCCGGCGCCATCGGCCGGCCGCGCCTCGTCCACACCGCGTTCTGCTTCGCGATGGACCCGCAAGTCCTGGCCGACGGAACAGCGCCGCGGCTGCGCCCGGAGATGGGCGGGGGCGCCCTCCTCGACCTGGGCTGCTACGGGGTCAGCGTGGCCCGCTGGCTGCTCGGCGCCGAGCCGACCGAGGTGCAGGCCATGGCCACCTACCACCCCGGGGGCGCCGACCTCGCGACCATCGCAACTCTCCGCTTCGGCGACGACGCCCTCGCGACGGTCGAGGCGAGCTTCATTGCGGGCCTCCGCCAGACGTACTCGGTCACCGGCGATCGCGGGAGCGTCGAGCTGCCGCACGACGCGTTCATTCCCTGGGAGAAGGACGCCGAGCTGACCGTGCGCGGCCCCGACGATGAGCGGGGTACGCGCGAGGTCGTGCCGGCGGTCGACGAGTACAAGCTCATGGTCGAGCATTTCGCCGATGCAGCCGCCGGGCGCGCCCCGCTCGCGTACCCGTGGGAGGAGAGCCGGGCGAACATGCGCGTCCTGGACGCGATCGCCCACGCCGCCCGCCCGGGCGCCCTGATCAGGCCATCCGGTTCCGGAGGAGCTTGAGCGGCTCTGTCCAGAGCGTCGCGATCCCGGCGAGCGCGACGACCGCGATCCACCAGGCCGGCGGGAACGGGGCCAGCTTCAGCAGCCCCGCCAGTGGCGGGAGGTAGACCGACGCCAGGAGGACCGCCACGCTCCCGAGCAGGATCGATGGCAGGGTGCGGTTGATGCGGATGCTCGTGCGCCAGATCGGCGCCTCCGGCGAGCGGACGACAAGCACCAGGATGATCTGCCCGGCGAGGAGCACCGCGAAGGCGAACGCGCGCGCGGCATCCACCTCGATCCCCCAGCCGAGTGCCGCCAGGTAGCTGCCGACGACCGCCACCGAAAGGGTGAGGCCCAGGGCGAATGGCGGGATGAGATCGCGGCCCAGGAAGCCTGCCCGTCGGGGCGGGCGGGTCATGATGTCCGGCGCGGCGGCATCGGCCTCGAAGACGAGCGACACGGTGGGGTGGACGACCAGCTCGAGGAGGATGAGCTGGATCGGCAGAAGGAGGAGCGGCTGGCCCAGGACCGGGATGACGAACGCCGCGATGAGCAGCGGCGGATGGAAGGCGACGAGATAGGCAAAGGCGCGCCGCAGGTTTTCGAAGATGCGGCGGCCGTTGCGCACCGCGCCCACGATGGTGGCGAAGTTGTCGTCGAGGAGCACGAGCGTCGCCGCCTCGCGGGCGACCTCGGTGCCGCGCTTCCCCATCGCCACGCCGATGTCCGATTCGCGAAGTGCCGGGGCGTCGTTGATGCCATCCCCCGTCATGGCCACGACGTGGTGCTGGCGGCGGAGCGCCTCCACGAGCCGGTGCTTCTGCTCGGGGCGCGTTCGGGCGAACACGTTGGCGTGGGACACGAGTGCGGCCAGCGACTCGTCGTCGGCCTGGTCCAGGTCGTCTCCGGTCGCGATCGTCTCGACGCCCTCGTCGTCGGCGTGCGGGAGGCCGAGCCCCTCGGCGACCGCGTGCGCCGTGGCCGGGTGGTCGCCGGTGATCATGATCACGCGGATGCCGGCCGTCCGGCACTCGTCGAGCGCCTCCTGCACGCCCGGTCTGACCGGGTCCGTGAAGGCGATGAGACCGCGGAAGCGCAGGGCGCCCTCGTCTGTTTCGCGGTCGCCGCTCGGCGCTTCGAGATCTCCGGAGGCGACGGCGAGGACACGCATGCCCTCACCCGCGAGCATCTCGTTCGCCCGGTGGGCCGCACGTCTCTGAGCGTCATCGGCGTGGCTCCTCGTCAGGATGCCCTCGAGCGAGCCCTTCGCGGAGATCGTGTAGCGGCCGTCGCGCCGCCAGACGTGGGACAGGTACTTGTGCCGCGGGTCGAACGCGTTGTCCTCGACCAGGTCGCCGCCGTGGATCTCATCCGGTTCCAGACCGTGGACGCCCGCGAAGCGCAGGATGGCGTGCTCGAGCGGGTCGAACGGCTTGGGTTCCGACGCGAGGATGGCCTCACGGAGGATCGACCGCGCCTCGTCGTCGAGGCCGGCACCGGTGAGGAACGAACCGTTCCGCGTTGCGACCCCCGCCACCTCGAGGTGACCCATGGTGAGCGTGCCCGTCTTGTCTGAGCAGATGACCGTCGTCGACCCGAGCGTCTCGACCCCCGCGAGCCGCCGGACGAGGGCCCGCTCCTTCGCGAGCCGCCAGGCGCCGAGTGCGAGGTAGAGCGTGTACACCATGGGGAACTCTTCGGGCACGGCAGCGATCGCCAGGCTGACGCCCGAGATGATCGCCGTGCCCCACCCGGCGCCGCGCAGCAGTTCGACGGTCATGACCGCGACGCAGAAGATCGCGGCGACGACGCCCATCCACTTCACGAGGTTTCCCACGAGGCGCTGAAGGGGAGTGGGCGGCTGCTTGATCCCGGCGACGAGCGTCCCGATGGCCCCGTACCGGGTGGCGGCCCCCGTGGCCGTGACCCTCGTCACCCCTCTGCCCGAGAGGACGGTCGTCCCGGCGTACACGTCTCGGTCCGCGCCCTCCGTCGTCTTCGAAACCGGCAGCGACTCGCCGGTGAGGGCCGACTCGTCGACCATCATCTGGGTCGTCCGGACGAGGTAGCCGTCGGCGGCGACGACATCGCCTTCCTGGATCGCGAAGAGATCCCCGGGAACGAGCTCCTCGGCGGTCACCGTCAGGTACCTGCTGTCTCGCCACACCGACACCGTTGGCGCCGTCAGCTCGCGCAGTTTCTCGAGCGCGCTCTCGGCCCGCGCCTCCAGCACCCAGCCAACGGCCAGGATCGGCACGAGCATCACGAGGATGACGATCGCGTCGACCGTGTCCCCGATGAGCAGGTACGTCGGCGCGGCGATGAGCAGGAGGACCGCCATGGGGTCGCGGAACGGTCGAAGCAGCCACGCGACCAGCCTGCCCCGGCGCTTCTCCGGGACGAGCGTGTTCCTGCCGTGGCTCGCGAGGAGCCGGGCCGCCTCATCGCCGGTCAGGCCTGTCTCACCGCGGGGTGGGTTGGGGAGATGAGCGTGCGGCTGATCGGGCCCGGCCCCCGCCCGGACCTGCCGCCGGGGACGCGGGTCAGGCACTCGAGCCCTCCGGCCGTCCGGCGGAGAGGTCCCGACCGCCGCCCGGGTCATCGACCTCGAGGTTTTCGCGAACGTACACCTCGCGGGTGAACACGTCCAGGGCGCGGCGTCCGCGCGCCATGGCTTCCTCGGCCGCGGCCCGGTCCGGCGCGCCGAAGAAGTCCCGGGCCTCGACCCGCTCCTGCCAGCGGTGGAGTTTCTCCCAGTCGGTCTCGCTCTCCTCGAGCTCGGCGAACGTGAAGCGGCCCTTGCGGCTTTCGCGGCGGATCTCGTCCTCGAACCGCTCGACGCTCTCGACGATCTCCTGGTACTCGGCGTCGCGCGCCTGGTTGAACCGCGCGATCAGGTCGTCCTCCCATTCCTGGTTCGGCGACCTGGTTCGAAGCAGCGATACCTCGCCCTCCATGACGCGGATGCGGTCGGCGAGCGCCCCGAGGGCGTCGTGCGTCTCCCCGGTGTCCGGGAGGACCGCGGCGGCCTGCTGGAGGTAGACCGCGCCCAGCTGCTTGAGCTGCCGCCACACGTACGACCGGCGGCCGGGCGGATCCTGGGGAACGCGGTAGATCAGGAGCAGCCAGTCGCGGAGCGAATCAGGGGGTCGTCGGCGCGCTGTCATGGTTGCCGAGAGCAAACCGCATCGAAGCGGGTCGGGGCAGGGCCATTCGTCCCGACGATGTCACTAACGTTGCATGCCACAGGTTGTGCATCTCACGAACGTTACACGGCATCGCCGAGCGGCGTGCGCGGGGCCGTGTCAGCCTCGGGCCGGACTGCTCAGTGGAAGAGGCCGGTGAGCCAGACCCAGTGCTTGCGGGTGCCGGGCGGGGGCTCGGAGGCCCGGTGCGCATCGGCCACGTCTTGCCGGCAGCGGGCATGCAGCTCGGCGGCGATGCGGTGGGCGGCTTCGCGCTCCGTGCCGGTCGCCTCCACCGGAGCCGCCGTGCCTGCCGTATCCGCCGTATCCGCCGGCAGGCCCGCCAGCTGGAGCGCGGTCATCGGCTGCAGGACCCGGAGGATGATCCGGCGCCCGCGGAAGATCTCATGCGCGCCGCCGAGCACGAGCGGCACGATCGGGGCGCCCGTCCGGAGCGCGAAATACCCGATCCCGGCGGCAAGCGGCCGCGCCTGCTCGACCGGCACCGGCGGGCCGACCTCGGGGAAGATGACGAACACCCCGCCAGCGTCGATCACCTGCCGCACGGCTCCCACCTGGGCCTCGAACCCGGCGGGACCGCTGCCGGGCCAGATCGGAACGACCCCGCCGATCCGCGAGAACACGAACCGCCGGAGCCGGTTGCGGTAGATGGTGCGCCCGTCGCCCATGAAGAAGAGGCGCGGTTCACGCGGCAGGAGCAGGGCCAGGACGAAGGGATCGACCCACGTCCGGTGCGGCAAACCGGCGCCGATCCAGCCGCCCGCTGGGCGCCCGTCCGGGGTCCGCGGCAGGTGCTCCGCCCCTTCCAGTTCGAGTTTCGCGGCGATGAGGCGGGAGACGAGACGGCAACCGGCGAGCAAGGCGCGATAGAGGAGGGAAGCGTGCGGCGACGGGCTGCCGAGGAGCCCGAGGGGGCGGTCGCCTTCGCCGGGCGCGGCCCTACGCCGGGCGTGCCGGGCCATCGCCGGGCGGGCCTGTTGGGGCTGCGCTGGCCTCGCCCACGGCCACGGACCCGGCGTCGGGCGGCGCGACGGCCAGTCCGCCGCCGTGGACCACTTCCCACCGCCTCGGGTCGACCGGCCGCAGGAAGAGCGCAGCCAGCACGTAGAAGATCGCGGCCACAAGCATGGCCATGCGCGGCCCGAGGCCGAAGGTCACCTCGTTGAAGAGGGCCGCGGTGATCCCGCCGACGACGAGGGCAAGAGGGCCTGCCATTGCCGTGACGACGTTGCTGATGCCCATGTACCGGCCGGTCGTCTCCTTGGGGATGATGTCCGTGATGAGCGCCCAGTCCACCGCGTAGAACGTGCCGAAGCCTGTGCCGACGAGGATGATCGAGAGGCCGGCCATGGGATACACGATGTCCAGCGAGGCTCCGAAGACCGTCAGCGGACCGAACGTGATCGCCGGGTCCCGCTGGCCGATCACGAGCGGCAGCATGCCGACGAAACCGAGGGCGCAGGCGACGTAGATCATCGTCTTTCGGCCGAGCCGGTCGGAGAGGACGCCCGACGGGTAGGCGGCGAGGCCGTTCGTGATGAGCACGAGCCCGCCGGCGACACCCACCGCGAGCGCGCCCTGCTCGGCCGTGAGCCCGACCGTATCCCGCATGTAGAAGAGAGCCATGCGGGTCAGGAGGCTGACCGCCACCAGGAAGAACGCCCGCGACCCCAGCAACCAGAGGAAGCTGCGATGGGATAGGACGTCCCTCGCGGTGTTTCGGATGGCTCCCCCCCAGGTCTTGCTTTGCCGCGGCGGGGCGACACCTGGCGGCTCGCGAACGGTCAGGACCGTCACGAGCATGGTCGTGAGCTCCAGGATGGCCACCGCAGCGATGCCCAGGCGGAAGTCGCCGAGGGCGATCGCGATGGCGGCGGCACCGATGCCCACGAAGTTGCCGGTGATGACCATGACGCCCATGAGACCCGACGCGATCCCGACCTGGCTTGCCGGAACCAGGTCCGGCACGTAGCCCTGGAAGGGACCCTGCGCGAGATTGGAGCTGAACTGGAGGAGGACGACGAAGGCGAAGACTGCCAGGAAGGTGTTCGAGGAGGCGAGGCCGGCGAGGAATACGACGTCGAGGATCGTGCCGATGAAGATGTACGGCTTGCGACGTCCCCAGCGAGTCTTCGTGTAGTCGCTCACCGCCGCCGCGATCGGCTGCACCAGGAGGGCGACGAGGGCGCCCGCGAAGGCGAGGATCGCCGTCGCGATCTCCTTGGAGACGACGATCCCGTCGAAGATCGCCTGCTCGTAGCCCTGGCACTCTGCCCCCGACAGGCCGCCGCAGACGAACGTCGTCATGCGGTCCGGGAGGATGAGGAGGTCGATGGCCCCCCACATCGCGTTGATCGCGAGCCAGTAGACGCTGATCTGGAACAGCTCGCGCCAGGTCATCCGCCGCGTCGGGCGCCCGGCCACGATTCGCGGTGCCGGTGCTTCTGCTGTGGCCTCCATCGCGGTTCCCCCCTTGCTTCAGTCAGCCGGTCTCCCCGTCCGCCGACGCGGCGCGGTCCTCGCCAATCCGGCGGACCTCGCCCAGGTACCAGCCGGCGACCTGTGCACGGCGGACCTTGAACGTGTGCGTTCGCGGGAAGTCCGCGTCCGGCCAGCGCCGCCACCGGCGGACCCGCTGGTGCGGGGCGAGGGCCCCGTTGGCGCCCTGGACCGCGGCGTCGATCGACTCATCGGTCGTTCGATGGTCGGCCGGCACGATCACCGCCGCCAGCTGGCCGGGCGCTCCCTCGAGGACAACGGCGGCTCGGATCGCCTCTCCCTCGAGGAGGGCATCCTCGACGTCCTCGGGGTACACCTTGAGCCCGTTCGGGAGCGCAATCCGGTCGCGGGTGCGGCCCAGGATCACGACCTCGCCGTGCCGGTCGACCGTTGCCGCGTCGCCCGTGTGGACCCAGCCACCGGCGAGCATCTCGGCCGTCTCGCGCGGCCGGTTCCAGTACCCACCGGTCATGTTCGGACCCCGCGCGAGCAGCTCACCGTCGGGGGCAATCGTGATCTCGACGTCCGCGAAGGGCGGGCCCACGGTGCCCGGCCGTCGGTTCTGCCGGGTGTGTCCGGCGATGGCCGCGCACTCGGTCGCCCCGTATCCCTGGACCACCCGGACGCCCATCGATTCCCAGGCGAGCTGGAGCTCCTCCGGCAGCCGGGCCCCGCCGCAGCTGAGGGTCTCCAAGTGCCGCGCGCCGATGCCGCGCAACACTTCGCGGAACATACGGCGGCGAACGGCGAGGGGCAGGTGCAGCCGCAGGGCCAGCGAGCGGCCGCGGCGGAGACGGCCGAGGGAACCCTGCCGCCTTGCCTCGCCCTCGATGCGCGCCATGATCAACTCGAGGAACTGCGGGACCACCGTGATCGCCGTGATCTCGTCGCGCTGGAGGGCGTCGATGAGGCGGGCAGGCGTCATCGCCGCGAGGTAGGTGGCCCGGGAGCCGCTGATGAGGCCGTAGAAGAGCGGCACCATCTGACCGTAGGCGTGGGAGAGCGGGATGAGCGCAAGCGCGCGCTCGCGCCGCAGGCCGCCCGCGGTGAGGGTGATGATCCGTGCGTTGTGGATCATCTGGCCGTGGGTGATCATCACGCCCTTCGGGTCGCTCGTGGTACCGCTCGTGAAGAGGATCTCGGCGAGCATGTCGGGCGTGACCTTGACGCCTGCCCCACGGTCCGGCGGTCCACCGGGGTCGCGGGAGGGTTCCGCCTCGCCATCCCCGACCGAATCGAGGGCCTCCCGCGTCACGCGCACGACGGGCACTTCCAGCGACTCGGCCTCCTCGAGCGACACGGACGTGCCCGCGAGGAGCAGCGACGCCCCGGCGGCGCGCCCGATCCGGGCCGCGACGTCGGGGGTCATGCGCAGGTCCAGGGGCACCACGACCGCGCCGAGCTGCCAGATGGCGAAATAGGCCGCGACGAGCCAGGGGTCGTTCGGCGCCCACGTGACCACCCGGACACCTGGGCCGACACCGAGACGCTCGAGCGTGTCGGCGACCCGGCCCGTCTTCTCCCGAAGCTCGCGGTACGTCCAGCGCTCGACGGCATCGCCGTCCCGCATCACGAGGGCGACCTGCTCGCTCGAGCGTGCCACCGCCAGCTCGAGCAGCTCGACCAGCGTCTCGCCGGTCACCCCACGGATCCAGGCCGGCAGCGCCGGTCCCCGCAGAACCGTCGCCCCGCCCGGCCCCAGGTCGGAGGTCAGCATCTGGTCCCTCGGTTCGCCGTGTGCGGCGTGCGAGGGCTCCCTCCTTTCGGGCCCGCGCTCCCCGTTGGGCCCGCTCCGGTTCCCGCCCGCCACGATGCGGGGACCAGAGTGTGGCACGACCCGGTCTGGATGAGAAGAGGGTCAGTTGCGGGCGATCCGGCCGCTACACTTCGATCCCCGGCGGGGCCAGGGACCGGGCGAGGATGAAGTCGCTCGGGACCGAACTGCGGCCATGTACTGCCCAGCGACGGGGGACCGACCAGGTCATTCGAGAGCCCCCGTAGCCTTGGCCGGGATCGATCCGGCAGGACCACCGCGGGGATGCGGAGGACCGTGGCCCGATGTCCCGGCCCGAGCGCGAGTCGGGACATCGAGGCCGGACCCCGGGGCCCCCCGGCTTGCGCTGACCACCGCCCAGGAGCGGCCAACGCTACGGGGACTTGCCTACGCCAGGAAAGGCCGTTACCGCGCCGCCGACGCCGACGCGCCGCCGATGGCGACCTCCGACAACTCCCGGCAGCGCCCGGCCACCCAGCGCTGCCGGTCGGCCCGGCGGCGGGCCCACCCGCCCCAAACCCGGTGCAACGGACGTATCTGGAGGAGGACAGAGGGTCCGTTGCGGACGATCGGGCGCCGCCGCGTTATGCTCTCGTCTATGGTCAATCAACGCTCCCCGCGACCCGCGTCCCAGGGCGATGCAGCGCGCACATCGTCCGAGCAGGAGACGGAGACGGTACGCCGGATCGTCGGCGAGCTCGAATTGCTGCCGCCTGCCGACGCCAGGCGTCTCGCCGCCTTCGCCTACGTCCTTGCCCGCGCGGCGCAGTCGGACCTGAAGATCGACGACGCGGAGACCGGCGCGATAGAGCGGATCGTGGTTGAGCTCGGGGGACTCACCGAGGCGCAGGCCGTCATCGTGGTCGAAACCGCGAAGTCCCAGTCGCGCATGCTCGGGGGGACGGAGGACTTCCTGGTGACCCGCGAGTACCGCGAGATCTCGACCGAGGAGGAGCGCCTGGCCCTGCTCCGCTGCTGTTTCGCGGTGACGGCCAGCGACGACTCCGTGACCTCGACGGAGAACTCGGTCATCAACGAGATCGCGGTCGAGCTGGGCCTGACGCGCGATCAGCTGAACGGCGTCAGGGCCGAGTTCCGCGACCAGCTCGCGGCGATGCGGATCGTCAGGAGCGCCCAGGCGGGCTGAGCGCAGGCCGTCGCGCCTCGGGCCCGGGATACGGCCGGGCCAGGGGTAAGGCCCCAGGCCGGGGTACAGCCTTGGCTCAGGTGCAGGGGCGCACGACGACGAGGGTCCAGATCGTTCGGGCGTCGGACGTGTGGTAGACGCCGACGCCGATCCTGACGTACTGCCTGCCGAGCAGGATGGCCCGGTGCGGGGGTGAGTCCATCCACATCCGGACGATCCGTGCGGTGGCGACTGCCGGGGATTCGTTGTTCCAGCCGATCGCCTCGCCGACGTACCGCGTGCAGTACCCGCGGTCCTGGAGCACGTCCATGACGCGGACCGACGACGGTGGGATCTGGTGCGAGAAGTAGCCGCGGACGCCCATGTCCTGGCTGCGCCAGCGGGCGACCCGCGTGAGCTTGCCCTCGACGCGAAGGGCCGGAAGATGCGCGGCCGCCCGAGCCGCGTTGACCCGGGATACGACCTCCCGCTCGGAAGCGGGCACATAGGTGCCGGCGTCCCACGCCGCGACCTGGCCGGTCAGCGTGAGGAGGGCGGCGAAGGCCAGCGCGAGCGCTGGAAGTGCGGTACGGCGGCGGGCGAACCGGAGGACGGGCCGGCCGGCCGCTCCCGATGAGAAGGCACTGCTCTGGGTGGTCGGGGCCGCTTCCGGCATGGTTGTCGCCGCTCGCCTCATCCGTTCCTCCGCTGGCAGGACGGTGGTTCGTCGTCGGCCGCTGATGGCCGAGGCGCGAGCAGGCACCGCCGTGGGGGACGGGCGGCCAAGCAGCCGCGACGCGTGCACGCACCGGGGGGTCGCTGGCAGGTTCGCATGCCCTCCCAGCCCCCGGCAACCTGCCAGGTGGCCCGGTTTTCCGGGACCGCCGCTGGGGCACGGCTCGCATCGCGGCGACCCGGACGTGTCGACCCGGACGGGGCGACAGCGGGATCCGCAAGCGGCGCGTACGCTCCGTCGCGTGGGTCGCTCCGAGGACTACCGCCACCGGCTGAGGGAACTTCCCGACTGGGATGAGTTCCTCCTCGAGGAGTCCGGCCTGCCCGGGCCGCGCGGGAACCTGGAACTGGCCCAGGCCGTGGCCGACGAGGGTGACGAGACGGCGTTTCGCCGCTACCTTGCCTTCGGCCCGGACCGAGCCCCGACCGGCACCCGCGAGGAGTTCCTGGCGTTCTGCGGGACCGTGGGGCTCGGCCGGCTGCTGGCGGAAGGCCGGGGAGACGTGATCGACGAGCTCCGGGACCTGGCCGCGGACCCCCGCTGGCGGGTGCGCGAGGGTGTGGCCATGGCCCTTCAGCGCCTGGGGCGGGCGGACATGGATGCGCTGCTCACATCGGTTGCGCCGTGGGCACATGCCGATCGCTACGCGCAGCGCGCCGCGGCAGCAGCGCTTTGCGAGCCGGTCCTCCTGAGGGAGGCCGCGCACGCGCAGGCCGTGCTCGCCATCCTCGACGAGATCACGGTCACGGTCGAGGGCGCGGCCGACTCGGACACCTACGGGTACGGCGTTCTCTGCCGGGGGCTGGGGTACTGCTGGAGCGTGGCCGCCGCGGCCGCGCCCGAGACCGGCCTGCCCATCATGGAGCGATGGTGCAGGTCGGAGGACATCCACGTCCGCAGGATCATGCGCGAGAACCTCGGCAAGGCACGACTCGAACGAGTCGCGCCCGGCTGGGTCATGCGCTGGCGTGACGAGCTCGGGGCGCGGCGTGGCTGGTCCGGTCGGCGCGCGGCCGGCGACGCCCGCGACGAATTGGGGCAGCAGGGGTCAAGCTAGCGAGCGGGCCGTCCGCCCCGGCCCGGCCGGCCGCCGTTGGCCAGCCGATCGAGCGCCGTGCGCAGCGCCCGCTCCGCGGTGCGCGCGTTCCGTTCAGCTGTCTCCGGCCGTTCCAGGGTGGCGATCGACGGGTCGTCGAGGAACCGCTCCGGAAGCGGGGCCATGCCGTTTCTCTGCGCTGCCTCTTCCCACCGCCCGCGCCACGCCTCGGGCACGTCGGCCGGGATCGGCCGGCCTGCAAGCGCCAGCCAGGTGATCGCCCACGTCCGGGGCACCACCCGGAACGCGTCGTAGCCGCCGCCGCCTGTCGCGAGCCAGCGGCCGCTCGTGTATGTCGCCGAGACGTCGGCGATGAGGCGGGCAGCTTCGGCGTGGGCCGCCGTCGTCACGCGCAGGTGGGCAAGCGGGTCCCAGGCGTGCGTGTCGCAGCCCTGCTGGCTCACCAGAACGGCCGGCCGGAACGCCTCGGCAAGCGCCGGCACGACCGCTCGCACCGCGGCCAGCCACGACGCGTCGCCGGTACCGGGCTCGAGCGGGACGTTGACTGCCCGCCCGGGCGCCCCGGGTCCGCCGGTTTCGTTGGAAAAGCCGGTGCCGGGGAAAAGCGCGTCTCCGGTCTCGTGGATCGACACCGTGAGCACATCTGGGTCGTCCCAGAAGAGCGCCTCGACGCCGTCTCCGTGGTGTACGTCGATGTCGACGTAGAGGACACGGTGGCCCGCGTCGCGCGCCAGGGCGATTGCGAGCGCGACGTCGTTGTAGATGCAGAAGCCCGATGCTCGCGCGCGCATCGCGTGGTGCAGCCCCCCGCCAGGGTGAAACGCTCGCGATGCGGTGCCGTCGAGGATCCGCGCCATCGCCGCCAGCGAGCCGCCGGCCACGGCCGCGGCCGCTTCGTGCATGCCCGCGAAGGCGGGGTTGTCTCCCCAGGGACTGATGCCGTACTCGGGCGCCGGGCCCGGGTCGCGCGAGACCGTCCGCACGGCCGCGACGTAGGCGGGATCATGCAGCCGAGTGAGCGCCGCGTCGGCCGCCGGCTCTGGCTCGATGAACTGTGTCGCCCCGAGCTCACGCAGCAGGTCGATCCCGGGTCCGAACCGCAGCGGCGTCAGCGGGTGGTCCGGCCCGAAGTCGTACGCGAGCGACCGGTCGCCGAAGACCACGAGCGGCTGACCGTCGTCCGTTTCACTCACCGCCGATTCCTTGGACGCCTTCCCGCACGACCGCTCGGACGGCAGCTCAGTCGGGCCCGCCGATCGCGGCCCGTACCGGATCGAGCTCCTCGTCCTGTCGGATCTGGGCGAGCACTCGCCCCCGTGCCCGGAAGTGGTCCACGAGGCGGATGTACTCCGTCTCCACCCAGCCGTAGTCGGGGTGATGAGCCGTCCACGGCCGGCGGAAGACGATGCCTGTGATCCCCGCCTGCATCATCTCCTTCAGGCACAGGAAGCAGGGCTGCAGCGTGGTGTAGAGCCAGGCGTCCGACAGCGGGACCCCGAACCGGGCGGCCGTCGCGATGACGTTCTGCTCGGCGTGCACGCAGAGGCAGATGTCGTACAGCTTGCCCGCCAGCGATGCGGTCGGATCCTCGCGGCGAAGGGCGCAGCGAAAGCAGCCGCGCTCCGTCTCGGTGCAGTTCGGATAACCGCTCGGCGTCCCGTTGTACCCCATGCCGAGCACGCGGTTGTCGCGGACAGCGACCGCGCCGACCCGGCTGCCCAGGCACTTCGCTCCCGACTCGATGACCTGGGCCAGGCGCATGTAGAAGTCGTGGCGCGCCCAATGCGGGTCCGATCGCTCGATGATGTCGAACAGCCGCGCCCCGTCGGCCGCGGGATCCCCTGGTCCGGCGGGCCCGGGAACGGACCCCTCGCCCGGCGTACTCACTGCTCCAGTCCTCCGGCTGCTTGCCGGCAGTCTATGTGACGGGCGCCTCTTGCGCGAGCCCATCGAGGCGCCACAATGGGTTGGGCGCGCGCACGATCGGTGCGCTTCCGCCCGGGCAACGAGGAGTCGATGATGGCTACTCCGGCGATATTCACGTTGACGAGCACGGCCTTCGCCGATGGCGGCGCCATCCCGCGGAAGTACACGTGCGACGCGGCGGACGTCTCGCCCCCGCTCGCCTGGGCCGGGGCGCCGGCCGGCACGGCCGCGTACGCGCTCCTCGTGACCGACCCGGACGCCCGCGGGTTCGTGCACTGGGTGGCCGTGGACATCCCTGGCTCGGCGACCGGCCTGGCCGAGGGAGCCACGGGCACAGCCGCCGCGGGCCTGGAGGGCCGGACGGATTTCGGTCGGACCGGCTGGGGCGGGCCGTGCCCGCCGTCGGGGAACCACCGCTACGTCTTCGAGCTGTACGCGCTCTCGGCGCCGCTCAGGCTCGGCGGGACGCCGAGCGCCGATGATGTCCGCCGGGCGCTGGCCGCGCGGGCACTCGGAAAGGCCGCGCTCACCGGCACCTACCAGCGGGCGAAGTAGCGTCCCTGGCTACAGGCTCTCCAGACCCGGCGGGTGTCGGGTCCCCGCGGGGCGCACTCTCGCACCATGTGACGCAGCGACAGATGGATGACGTCGCCGCCTATGTTGCCGCTGGCGGATCCGTCCCGGACGCGGCCGCGCCCCCAAGGGCTCAGGTCTGGCGTCGGGGTGTAGACGAACCCCGGCGACACGAGGCCGCTGGTCCTTGCGCCTGCTCGTCGCAGCGTCAGGACGCGGTGAGCATGCCGAACCCGGACAGGGCCTGGAGCAGGAACCAGGTGCCGAAGACGAGTCCCAGCGCAATGACGATCTGGCGGCCGTATCGCGTCAGCACGTCGGAGAACCGTCCGAGGACCGACGACGCGCGGTCCGGCATCGCGTAGGCCATACCGACCGCAGCCAGGTGGATGCTCTGAGCCAGGACCACGAACAGCAGGAATGCGACCGTCGACCCGGGTTGGCCTAACCGCGCGTCGCCGATCGCCTCGATCGCGCCGAGGGTGAACACCCACGCCTTGACGCTGATCGCGAGCACGCCCGCTCCGAGCAGGAACGCCCTGACCGGCGTGATCGCCTCGAGCCGCGCGAGCCACCGCGGAGGCGGCGCGTCCTCGTCCGGCCCATCGAGCGCCTTCCGTGCTGCGAGCACGTAGAACGCGACCGCCAGGACAAGCTGGAACGTCGGGACGAGGAGGCTCGCCTCTTGGCGGCCTGGTTCAGTCGTCCGGGCCGAGCCGATGATGAGGCCGAAGATGACGCCCTGCAGCAGCCGCAGCGCGGTCAGACCGCCTACCCAGCCGACCGCGGCGATGCGGCCCGGTGCGGACCGCAGGAGCATGACCGTTATGGTGATCTGTGCCGGGAACAGCGCGCTGCCGATGCCGAGCGCGACGAGCGCGATCAGCAGCTCCATGTGAAGCCCTCTGCCGATGTCACGTGCCAAGCTCGCAAGAGCTGCACTGTGCCGTTCGCGCGGCGCGGACCTCCGCGGCCAGCAGACCGACGCTCGCCACGCTGGATGCCGGCCAACAGCACGCAGGCGCCGAACAGCGCGGAGAACACGATTCGGGCGAGGCCGGCCGATCGGCGCGCGCGACGCTCGAGGAGGAGGATGATGGGTTGTACCCGCCTCGGCCCTCTCGGGTCGGCCAGCGGGGGGTTCGTGCGGTCGTCGCTGGACATGTTCGTCGCGTCACTCCCTGGCGGAGGGTCGGTCGCTGCCGGTCACCCTCTGTTCGCCGCCGGCCTCTTCGGCGGCGGCATCACCAACGTCCCCTGAGTCTTGACCCAGGCCACCGCGTCATCGTAGGCGCGTGAGGCGACCCTCCGAATTCGAGCACGGCCGCGGGCCGCCTGCGTGCGTCCCGGATTCTACGGAGTGGGCGACGGGGAGGCCATGGACGCCGATGGGGAGGCCGCGGATGGGGAGGGAGTGGACACGGCCGGCGACGGAGCCGCCGTCGGCGCGGCAGATGGAGCCGGCGCGGGCGTGACCGCGGGCGCGGCGGTCGGACGCGGGGTCGCCGGGGCCCGGCCGGTCACCCGGTCGAGGGACTTCAGCAGCTCGGGCCAGGGCTTGAAGCCCGTCACCAGCTCGGTCGAGACCGGGCCGATGATGCGGAGCGTCGGTGTCGACCCGACACCGATCTTCACGCCCTCCTGCGTCGAGGCGACGATCTCGGTCTGCTTCGCCGGGTCCGCAACGCAGGACCCGTACCTCGCCAGGTCGAGGCCGATGAACTCGGCCAGGCTGGCCAGGAACTCCGCGCTGAAGCGGCCCTGGTTCTCACCTTGCTGCGTGCCGTACAGGAAATCGGCGAACAGCCAGAAGGCGTCCTGGTCGGCAGCGCAGGACGCCGCCACGGCGGCGTCGAGGGACTCCTGGCCCAGGAACGCGTAGTCCCGATAGACAAGGCGAACCTCGCCCGCGGCGACCGGCCCGCGGACCAGTTCGGGCTCCTGGGTATGCGTGAACAGGGCGCAGAAGGGGCACTGGAAGTCGGACCAGATCTCGATCGTCACGGGCGCGTCGGCCCGTCCCATGACCTTGCCGTCGACGGCGATCCCTGCTCCCGCCGGTCGGGCCGTCTCCGGCGAGCCGCTGCCCGGCGACGCCCCGACGTCTGCGGTCGGCTGGGGGGTTGCCGGGGTGGCCGGAGAGGGGCTCCCGGCGCCGGCACCGCACCCGGCCAGCAGGAGGACGAGGGCCGCCGCCGCGGCGACCACGGCGAGCGGGCGGGCGTGACGAATCGAGGTGGTCAGTGGATCTCCTTGATCTGGTAGTGGACATCGCCGCGGGGCGCCTGCACCACGATGTCGTCGCCGACGCCGCTGCCGAGAAGGGCCTTCCCGATCGGGGACGTGAACGAGAGGCGGCCTTCCCTCGGTTGGGCCTCCGCGGGACCCACGATGGTGTACGTGTAGGTTCGACCGTCGGTCTCGACCGTCACCGTCGAGCCGATGACGACGTGCTCGCCCCCCGTGGTCGCCTCAACCACGACCACGTTGCGGAGCGTCTGTTCGATGGTCTGGATTCGTCCCTCCAGGAGGGACTGCTCTTTGCGGGCCGCCTCGTAGTCCGCATTCTCGCTGAGATCGCCCAGCTCGCGCGCGGCCCGGATGCGGGCGATGACTTCGGGCCGTTGGGTCTCGGTCAGCTCGCGAAGCTCCGCCTCGTGCGCGGCGATGCCGTCGCTCGAGAGGTAGCTGGGTTCGCGTGCGGGCCGCCCGGGAGCCGCCGCCCCGGTCGAGGTGCGTGGCGCCCGCGGCGAGCGCCCGGCGGTTGATCGCGGGCGCTGTGACCCGGGTCGCGAGCCCCCTGCGGCCGATCGTGAGCCGCCCTTGCCCGCTCCCGCCGGCTGCCCCGCTCCCGTTGGCTGGCCAGCGCCCTCCTTCCGGACGTCCGGAAGGAGGAAACCATCGATGCCGTGGTCTCGACGTAGCCCGGTGGGCGCCTGGAGGTTGGCGAACGGGACGACCACCGTGGGGTCGTGGAGGGAGGCCGACGTCTCGCCACTGACACCCTCGGCGAAGGCCCCGAGGAAGGCGTCGAGGTACTCCTCCGGCGCGTTCGTCTCGGCCCACCAGATGCGGGTGTCCTCCAGGCTGCGGAGGGCTCGGAGCCAGTGCCCGCCCGCATGCGGACGCGGATCGCCGAGCGGCGTGGCGTAGAGAGCGGCCACGCGCCCCCCGATCGACCCTGCGGTCATTCCGGCGTAGAGCACCGTCTGGTCGGGCAGCCAGAAGGCGGCGAGGCGCGCCATGAGCTCCTTGCCGGTGGGGCGGTTCCCGTCGAGGGTGAGCGTCGGGACGCGCTCGATCCACCGGCCTACCAGGGAGGCATCGACCGGGGCGCGGGGGAGGGGAGCGAGAAGCTCGACCACGTAGACCCCCGGCTTTCCGGACCTCACCGGGCTGCCCCAGACGACCGGGCCGTCGGCGACGAGCCCGATCGCGCGGAAGATCTCGTTGGCGGTGTATCCCTTCACGTGACCTCGGCGGCGTCGGGGTGGGGCGTGCGCGAGTGTACCTTGCGAGCCCCCTGGCCGGTCAGGATCGCTGGGCCTTGTACCTCTCGTCGAGGGCGTTGATCTTGTCGACCTTGCGCGACGAGTCGCCGCCCTGGAACTCCGACGCGACCCAGTGGTCGATGAGCATGTCGGCGACTCTCGGGCCCACGACCTCGGCCCCCATGCAGATGACCTGGGCGTTGTTCGACTTGACGGACCGCTCGGCCGAGTGCGGGTCGGTGACGGTCGCTGCGCGGACCCCGGGGACCTTGTTCGCGGTGATCGCCATGCCGAGGCCCGTCCCGCAGCAGAGCACGGCCCGGTCGACCTTGCCGGCGGCGACTTCCTTCGCCACCAGTTCGGCAACGTCCGGGTAGTCGACCGGCTCCTCGTTCACCACCCCGTAGTCGACTACCTCGTAGCCGAGTTCGATGAGGTGCGCCTTCACGGACTCCTTCAGCGGGAAGCCTTTGTGGTCAGCGCCCAGTCCGATTCGCATGCCGCCGATCCTTTCTGCTGTCTGCTCGTCGTCGCCTGGCGTCAGGGCTCCGCCCCCGCTGCCATGCTGGCCACCAGGATCCTCCGCTCGCGGGGCCCATCGAGCTCGAGGAAGACGACGCGCTGCCACGGGCCCAGCTGGATCCGTCCGTCCACGACCGGGAAGACGAGCTGCGTGCCGAACGTGCTGGAGACGAGGTGCGCTGCGGCGTTCGGATTGTTGTTCCGCCGATGCTCGAACGGCTCGAACGGCGCGAAGAGGCCCTCCGCCGTACGCTCGATGTCGAGGAGCATGTCGGGGTCGCCCTCGCAGACGAGGAGGGCCGCCGTCGTGTGCTGCGTGGCGCACCAGGCGAACCCGTCGGGCAGTGCCTGGGCGAGGAGGAGGTCGGTGACGTCACGCGCCTCGATCCTGCGGGCGCTCTCGATCCGGAGTTCCCGGACGCGGGGCTTGCGGCCCGGGTACGCAGCAGGTTCGGACGATCCGGTGACTTCGGCTCCGGCAGGGGCACGTGCCGCTGCCGCGCGCTCGACGTCGGCCTCGGTGATGAGCCCGTCCGCACCCGGTACCCCTGACGGTCGCCAGGTCCACGCCCCTGTCGCGGGCGAGCCGCCTGGCTCGAGGGCTCGCCCCAGGCCGCCCGGCAGGACCCGAGGACGTGCTCTCGACGGACAGCGTGCCCTCGGCCGTCGGCGGCTCCGGCTCAGCCGGCGCCGATCCGATCGGCGCAGCACCGGCCCGGGCTGCCGCAAGCTCCTCGCCCGGGGCCAGGATGAGGGCCACGACCTGGTGGGGCGTAACAAGGTCGCCCTCGCCGACCCGCAGGTCGGCGAGGCGGCCGTCGACGTACGCCTCGACCTCCATGACGGCCTTCGCCGTGTCCACTTCGAAGAGCGCCTCGCCGGCCCGGATCTCCTCGCCTTCGCCCTTCAGCCAGCGGACGAACGTGACGTCCATGCCGACCTCTCCCACCTCGGGAACGATGACCTCGGTCGCCATCAGCCAGCCCCCACGATCAGCCTGCGCCGACGATCTGCCGGACCGTCTGCACGATACGGCCGGCCGAGGGGATCAGCTCGGCCTCGAGGTGCGGCGCGAACGGGATCGGCGTGTCCGGGCCGCACAGCCGCTTGACAGGGGCGTCGAGCGCATCGATGGCACGGTCCGCGACGGCCGCTACGACCGCACCGCCCCATCCGTTGCGCCCGGGACCCTCCTCGACGACCACGAGCCGCCCGGTCTTGCGGACCGAAGTCGATCACCGTGTCGACGTCGAGCGGGGCGAGCCACCGCATGTCGACGACCTCGGCCTCGATCCCCTCGGCCGCGAGCGTTTCCGCGGCGCTCATCGCCCGGTGGGCCATGAGAAGGCAACTGGCGATCGTGACGTCGGCGCCCGGGCGGCGCACGACCGCCTTGCCGATCGGGATCTCGTACTGCTCCTCCGGCACGTCGCCGGTGGCGCTGGCCTCGACCGCACGCCCCTTCGTGCCGTACAGGTGCTTCTGGCTGCAGATGAGCACCGGGCCGTCGTGGCGGATCGCGGCCACCATCATGCCCTTCGCGTCGTACGGCGTGGACGGGACCCCCAGGATCAGGCCCGGCACGCCGTAGAAGATGTTCTCGATCGAGTTCGCGTGCTGGGCGCCGCGCCCGGAAGCGCCCGTCGGCGCATGCAGGACGAGCGGCACTGTCACCTGCCCGCCGGACATGAGCCGCAGCTTCGTTGCCTGCTGGATCACCTGGTCGGCGGCACAGAGGAGGAAGTCGCCGTACTGGAAGTCGCAGACTGGTCGCAGGCCGGCGACCGCGGCGCCGACCGCGAGGCCGACGAAGCCGGCCTCGGAGACGGGCGTGTCGCGGATGCGATCCTGCCCGAAGCGGTCGAGCAGTCCGAGGGTCAGGTGGAACGAGCCGCCGATCCCGATGTCCTCGCCCATGACGAAGACGCGTGGGTCCCGGTCCATCTCGCCGGCCAGGCCCTGCCGGAGAGCCTCGATGATCGTGGTCATGCCGCTCCCCCCAGGGGCGCGAGGATGCCGTTCGCGGGCGGGCTGGCCTCGGCAAACTCGACCGCGTCGTCGATCTCCGCGACACCGGCCGCCTCGGCCGCGTCGGCCTCCGCCTCCAGGCCCGCGGCATCGAGCGCCCGGCGGAAGCGCCTGATGGGGTCGCGCGAGAGCCACAGCTCGACCTCGTCACGGGGCCGGTAGGTGGCCGGGTCGTCGCGCTTGTGCCCGCCCTGGCGGTAGGTCAGGCACTCCACGAGCGCGGGGCCGCCGCCTGCTCGGGCGCGCTCGACCGCATCCCGGACCGCGAGGTACACGGCGCCCGCGTCGTTGCCGTCGACCGTGACGGCCGGCAGCGCGTACGCCGCCTCCACCTTCGCCGCGATCGACGTCACGAGCGTCTGGCGGTCGATCCTGGTGCTGATCGAGTAGAGGTTGTTCTCCACGACGTAGACGACCGGCAGATGCCAGAGCGTCGCCAGGTTGAATCCCTCGTGCGTGTCGCCCTCGGCCATCGCCCCGTCGCCCGTGAAGCAGAGGGCCACGCGGTCCTCCCCGAGCTGTTTCGCTGCGTAGGCCATGCCGGCGGCGATCGGGATGGCGGCGCCCACGATGCCGATGCCCGGGAGCGCCCCGACCGACCAGTCACCGACGTGAAGCGACCCGCCGAAGCCGCGGCAGCAGCCGGTTTCGCGGGCGAAGAGCTCCGCCATCAGCTTGCGGGCGGTGACACCCTTGGCGAGCGCCTGGCCGTGACCGCGATGGGTGACCGTGATGCGATCGGTCGCGCGCAGGGGTGCCGTGCCGCCCACCGCGCAGGCCTCCTGGCCCATCGAGAGGTGGATCGTCCCGGGGATCTTGCCCTGGAGGAACAGGCGGTTGACCCGCTCCTCGAACTCGCGGATGAGCTTCATACCGCGGTAGAGATCGAGGGCCAGCTCGGGCCCGAGCCGGCCGATGTCGATCGGCGCGTCGAGGTCGATCGGCAGGTTGGACGCGGCTGTCATCGCTACGCGGTAGCCTCCCGCATGTCGGGGCAATCCCCACACGCCGTTGCCGTCCCTCCAGTCACTCGGCGGCACGGCTGCGCGCAGGCCCCATGATATACCTGTCTAGCCCTCGCATCACCCCCGCCGCCGCGGCACCCGGAACCACGTCAGCGGCAAGGTTCGTGGTCAGAGCAAATCCCCGGCACGGCGGCTCGGCCCGGCCGGGTGCTCAGGCGAGCCGGCAGGTGAGCGCCAACGCGACCGGGATGTCGAGAGCCGCGTGGACCGCGAACGGGAGGAGGAGCGACCGCGTCCGGTCGGCGACGACGCCGGCGACGAGGCCGCCTGCCACGACCCCGAGCCAGAGGAGCGGTCCGCCGGCGAGGACGTCGGCCCCTTGGTGGGCGGAACCGAACAACAGCGCCTGCGCGACGATCGCCCCGCTGCGGCCGAGGGCGCCGGCTCCCCAGCGCTGGACGGCCCCGCGATAGGCGGTCTCCTCCAGCGCCGCATTCGCGACGGCGAAGACGGTCGCCGGGAGGAGCGCCGCTGGCGACGGAAAGCCCAGCTGCACCTCGCCGAAGAACGGTCCCGCGAGGAACGGGCCCGCGACGAAGATGATCGGCACCAGCACCGGGCTTGCCGCCGCGAGGAGCGTGACGCGGCGGTCGGGCGGGAGGACGATCCCCAGCGAGCGCCGGCCGCCCATGCGGAGGGCGAGGAGGGCGATCGTGCCCAGGACGAGGGCGGCCTGGACCACCCGCCGCACCACCGGGGCGGCGAGGAGGTCGTCGCAGCCTCCGGGGTCGGCCACCGCGGGATCCGGCACGAGGCCGACTGCGAGCGCCACGGCGACGGGAAGGACGGAGATCCAGGCGATCCACGCGCCGGCCGGCCGGGTCGGGGGTCGTCTCAGCAGGGCGGTGCCGGCCACCGCGGCGACGACCAGCAGGACGGGCAGGCGGAGAACCGGCACGACAGCGGCCGCGGTGACCAGGGCCACCGGGATCCACGCGGACGCGATCGCCGTGCCGGCGCTGCGGTTCGAGGCGCCGCCCATGCGTCGCGGTGACAAGCGTTCTCGTTGGTGAGGATTGGAGGTAGCGTCAGGGCGGAGGGACAGGGGAGCGTTCTCCTGCTTCGCTACATCCGCAGGCGATCCCAGAGGCGATTCTCGACCTCATCGGCGAGCAGTCCGGCGGCCCGCGCGCCGAAGCGATCCGCGAGGCGGTCCAGGAGCCCCCGGCGCAGCCGGACAGCAGCGCCCTTCGGCGCAACGCCCGCCATCTCGGCCGCCACCTCGATGGCACGCTCGAGATCGCCGATCTCGTCCACGAGGCCGAGGACCAGCGCCTCCGTGCCCAGCCACACCTCGCCCGTCGCCAGCTCACGAACGCGATCCACGGCAAGGCCGCGCCCCGTCGCGACGCGGCCCACGAACGCGTCGTAGATGCCGTCGACGAGTTGCTGCTCCTTCGCGCGCTCCTCGTCGGTTTCGTCTCGCCACGGCGCACCGAGGTCCTTGAGCCGCCCCGCCTTCGTGGCGGTCACGCTGACGCCGAGCCGGTCGAGGAGACGCGGCACCCTGGGCCCGGCCGAGATGACGCCGATCGAGCCGACGATGGCGTTCGGGTTGGCGAGCACGCGGCGGGCGGCCATCGCGGCCAGGTAGGCGCCCGACGCGCCGGTCCCGCGGATCGCTGCGACGAGGGGCTTCTTCGCCGCCAGGCGCTCAAGGGCGAGGAACAGGTCGTCCGACGCGGTCGCCGAGCCGCCCGGCGAGTCGATGTCGAGCACGACCGCGGGGACGCGCCGCGACTCGCGCAGGCGCCTGATGAGCTCGACGAGGTCGACGGTGCGCCGTGCGCCGCCGATGGGCCCGTAGAGACGGACCACCGCGACCTGGCCGCGGGGGAGGTGGGAACGCCAAGAAACGACGCGGGATCGGGGTGTCACTGCTGCCATGCCGGCAGCCTACCGCAGTTCGCCCGGCAGCCCGTGTTCGGGCGGCGGGCCTCGGCACGGTAGACTACTAGTTGCACAGGCAACTACAGGGAGCTCGACTCGAATACCATGGACGACGCAACCCGCACGGCCCTCTCGAAGGGCCAGGTCATCGACATCACCACGACAGGCCGCAAGTCCGGCTTGCCGCGCCGCATCGAGATCGTCTTCCACGGCTTCGACGGCCACGTCTACATCAGCGGGATGCCCCGCGCGGATCGCCGCCGAAGCTGGCTCGCCAACCTCGAGGCGGACCCGCACCTCATCCTCCATCTGAAACGCGACGTGAAGGCGGACCTCCCCGCCACGGCCCGCATCATCACCGACGAGTCCGAGCGCCGCGCCGTGTTGACGAAGGTGCTCACGGCCTGGCCGAGCCAGGACCTCGAGGCCATGGTCCGCTGGAGCCCCCTCGTCGAGGTGACCTTCGACGACGCGACCTGAGGGTGTGCCGGACTCCCGCGCCTCGGCCTGTCGGCCTTCAGCGGGGCCGGCCGGACGTCAACTGCAGCCGCTGGTGCTCCCGCAGTTGAGGCACTTGTAGCAGCTGCCGGAACGGATCATGATCGCGCCGCAGTCCGGGCAGGATGGCGCATCGTCCTGGTTGACGAAGGTCCGCGCGGCCGGTGCCGGAGCGCCGGCGTCGGCCCCGTCGAACAGCGTCGGGGACGCGGGCTGATCCTTGTCGCTGGCTCGCACCGACGTCCCGGAGGCCGGGACCGTCGGCGCCGTCGTCGGCTCGAAGGGCGTCACCGTCAGTGCCGCGTCGGGCCACATGGCCGAGGGCACGACCTGGTCGGGCGAGACGGCAGGCCGCTCGATGATCCCCAGCGCGTCGCGGTCCTCCTTCGGCAGGAAGCGCGAGCCGAGCCACCGGAAGATGTAGTCGACGATCGACTTGGCGATGGGGATCTCCGGGTTGCCCGTGAAGCCCGATGGCTCGAAGCGAAGGTGGGCGAACTTGGTCACGAGGTCGCGGAGCGGCACGCCGTACTGGAGCGCCAGGCTGATCGCCGTCGCCAGGGCGTCCATGAGGCCGGAGATCGTGGAGCCCTCCTTGGCCATCTTGAGGAAGATCTCGCCGGGCTGGCCGTTCGGGTAGAGGCCGACCGTGATGTAGCCTTCGTGGCCGGCGATCTCGAACTTGTGGGTGACTGCGCGCCGCTCCAGGGGGAGCCGCTGGCGGTGTGGCTTGCCGGCCTCCAGCCGTGCCGCCGTGAGGCCCGCCCGGAGTTCGGCGATCGTCCGCTGGGCATCGTCCAGGGCCGCTGCGCCGTCACCGGGCAGGTCCGAGGACTTCTTCTTCCCGGTGGAGAGCGGTTGCGACCGCTTCGACCCATCGCGATAGATGGCGATCGCCTTGAGGGCCAGGCGCCAGCCCTCGAGGTAGATCTGCTCGATATCGTCGACCGTCGCGGCCTCCGGCATGTTCACGGTCTTGCTGATGGCGCCGGAGACGAACGGCTGGACCGCGGCCATCATGCGGACGTGCCCCATGGGGGCAATCGACCGGACACCGTTCACCGGTTTGAAGGCGCAGTCGAAGACGGGGAGGTGCTCCGGTTTCAGACCGGGCGCCCCCTCGATCGTCTCGTGCTGGTCCACGTGGCCGACGATGACCTCCACGTCATCCGCCGAGTACCCCATCCGCCTGAGCGCGGCCGGCACGGTGGTGTTGACCATCTTGATGAAGCCCTCGCCGACGAGCTTCTTGTACTTGATGAGCGCGATGTCCGGCTCGATGCCGGTGGTATCGCAGTCGAGCATGAAGGATATGGTGCCGGTGGGCGCGAGGACGGTCCCCTGCGCGTTCCGGTAGCCGTGCCGCTCTCCGAGGTCGACCGCCTCGTCCCAGGTATGCCTCGCCGACTCCACGAGGTCGGCGGGCGCGCCATCGACGGCGATCCGGTACGCGGCGTCGCGGTGCTTCCGCATGACGCGCAGGAAGGGCTCGCGGTTCTTCCCATACTCCGCGAAGGGGCCGCCATGGTCGCGGGCGATGATCGCCGACTGGCGGTACGCCTCGCCGGTCATCACCGCCGTGATCGCGGCCGCGAAGTCGCGCCCCTCGTCCGAGTCGTAGGCGAGGCCGCGGCTCATGAGGAGCGCCCCGATGTTGGCGAAGCCCAGGCCCAGCGGCCGGAAGAGGTGGCTATTCTCCGTGATCTTCCGTGTCGGGTACCCGGCGTTGTCGACCAGGATCTCCTGCGCGGTGATCGTGACGCGGCACGCATAGCGGAACGCCTCTACGTCGAACTCCCCATCTTCCCTGACAAATCTCATCAGGTTGATGCTTGCCAGGTTGCAGGAAGTGTCATTTAAATGCATGTACTCGCTGCATGGGTTGGACGCGAAGATGCGGTCCGTGTTCGGAACCGTATGCCAGTCGTTGATGGTGGTGTCGTACTGGATCCCGGGGTCGCCGCAGGCCCAGGCCGCCTCCGCGATGCGGCGGAAGAGGGCGCGGGCGCGGAACGTGTCGGCCGGCTCACCGGTGGTGACCAGGTGGGTCGTCCAGTCGCCGTCCCGCTCAACGGCGCGCATGAACTCGTCCGTCACCCGGACCGAGTGGTTGGCGTTCTGGAAGAAGACCGAGGCGTAGGCCTCGCCGGTGAACGACGGGTCGTAGCCCGCCTCGATGAGGGCCCAGGCCTTCTTCTCCTCGCTCAGCTTGCAATCGATGAAGTCGACGACGTCCGGGTGGTCGACGTCGAGGATGACCATCTTCGCCGCGCGCCGGGTCTTGCCGCCGGACTTGATCACCCCGGCGAACGCGTCGTAGCCCTTCATGAAGCTGACCGGGCCGGAGGCCATGCCGCCACCCGACATGCGCTCCCGGCTGGAACGGATGGGGGAGAGGTTCGTGCCGGCGCCCGAGCCGTACTTGAAGAGCATGGCCTCGGTCTTTGCGAGGTCCATGATCGAGGTCATGGAGTCTTCGACCGAGTTGATGAAGCAGGCCGAGCACTGCGGCCGCTCCTCGATGCCGACGTTGAACCAGACCGGCGAGTTGAACGCCATCTTCTGGTGGACAAGGAGGTGCGTCAGCTCTGCGCGGAAGGTTTCCAGGTCACCCGCCGTGGCGAAGTAGCGGCCCTTCTCCCCCCAGCCGGCGATGGTGTCGACGACACGGTCGATGAGCTGCCGGACGCTGTGCTCGCGGTCCGGCGACCCGATATGTCCGCGGAAGTACTTGCTGACGACCACGTTCGTCGCCAGCTGGCTCCAGGAGGCCGGCACCTCAACGTCCGTCTGCTCGAAGACCGTCTTCCCGCTTTCGCTCGCGATGCTCGCTGTTCGGGTTTCCCACTCGATCTCGTCGTAGGGGTGGACGCCCGCCCGCGTCCAGCGGCGCTCGAGCGTGATCCCGGGCCCTGTTCCGAACGTGGGAGCGCCTGGTTCGGCGGCGACAACGGTGGTGCCGACGATTCCTGACAGGGCCATCGCTTCCTCCTGGGTGGGCTCCCACGAGGACCGCCGGGTGCCGGCCCGGTGGTCCGAACCCTTGGACTGTAGCCCGGCGGGTTCCCTGTGTCAAGACACAAACACAAGATGTGGTGGTGGTGCTCCTGCCAGCACCACTAGATCTGGTGGTCATGCATGGGGGTTCCCGGCGCTGGTGCGAGCGCAGCTCTGTGCGGGTTGTGCACGGTGTGCAGCGAACGGAATCCCGGCCGCCACGGGCCTGCCGGCCCCCCACGGGCCTGCCGGCCGCCACGAATTGCGGTTACGAGGTCATGCGCCCCTTCATCACGACGACCGCCTGACGGCGTCCCCCGGGGGAGGGCGGACGCCTGGGGTCAGATCGGGGCGCGCGCGCGCGGCATCCCTGAGGCGGCCGGCCTCGCGGAGCGCACGCCGGAGCAGGAACTCGATCTGGCCGTTCACGCTCCGGAGGTCGTCGGCCGCCCACTGCTTGAGGGACGCCAGGACCTCCGGGTCCAGTCGCAGGAGGTACGGCCGTCGTTCCGCCATTGCACCGAGCCTTCGGATGTGCCCGGCGCCCGGGGACCCGGGAGGAGGATCGGATCCCCGGGCGCAGGCCGGTCTATCCCCGGTTGAGGGTTCCGGCGTTCACCACCGGCTGCGTCTCGTGCTCGCTGCAGAGGACGACGAGCAGGTTGCTGATCGCTCGCGCTATCGGGATGATAGCCAATAGATATCAGATGTCAAGATGACGGGATCGCCGGGGGGCCTCGCGCCCTCAGCCGGCCGGGTGTGCCCGCCGGCGCCGCCCCGGCGGCCTTCTCGGATTCCCGCGCTTGCGGGTGGCTCCCCGCCCGGGGCTCCACGGAGTCCGCTGGTCCTCCTCATCGCCGGGCGGGGCGGCGGGGGGGCGGGCGGCCGGCGCCGGGCCGGCCGGAAGGTGGGCGGCCGGCACCGCGCCTGCCGGGGGCGATCCGGGCGGACGTCTGCGCACGGCCGGGGCCGTTGCCGGCGGCCGAGCGGCAGGCGGCGGGGCAGGCCCCTGCGTGCCACGGGGCCGCGGTTCGAGCGGCCGCGATCCCAGCCGCTGGACGAGCCATGCCACGGGTTCCGCGTGGGCGCCGAGGCGTCGGACCTGCCCGCGGAGCTCGTTGTCGTTGGTGACGACTACCACGCCCGCCCGGGCCGCGACCGGCCGGCCGGCGAGTTCGTCGGTGAGCGCGCGGTCCGCGGTGATCCGGCCGGCATGTCGCACCACGATCCCGCGCCGCGCCTCGACCCGACCAGGCGAGCCAGGGTCGGGGTGTCCGTCGAGGATGATCGACGTCGTGACGGTCGGCGGCACGCTCGCCTGGAGGCGCGCGAGAAGGAGCCGCAACGCCCCCGGGTCGGCGCTGCCTGCAAGCGCGTGGAGGAGGTTGTTGCCGTCAACCAGGAGTTCGTTCACGCCCTGCCACGGCAGCCGCGGCCGGCTCACCGGAGCACGCCCTGCCGAAATCGGCCAGGTGGACCGGATGCGCCTCATCGACCGCGGGGCCTGCGGACGGTGCCCCGCACGCCCTACCATTCGGGCGTGCTTCTCCTCGTCGACCTCGATGGCGTGGTCTACCGCGGGCGCGAGCCCGTCCCGGGCGTGGCCGACGTGCTCCGCGAGCGCGTGGCCCGCGGCGATCGCGTCGCCTACTGCACGAACAATTCGTACCGGCACCGCTCCGACTACCTCGCCCACCTCGCCGAACTCGGCGCGCCGGTTTCGCTCGACATGATCTTCACCTCGGCGAGTGTGACTGCCCGCGTGCTCGCCCGGGGGCCCAGGCCCGTTCGCCTCGTGATGGTGCTCGGGGGGCCGGGTCTCGTCCGTGAGCTGCGCGAGGCCGGGATCCGCACCGTGCCGCCCACGGACCACGGCCTGGCCGCCGGGCCCGAGGCGGTGGTCGTCGGCATCGACCCGCGTCTCTCGTACCGGCGCCTGGCGGTGGCGTCCCGCGCGGTCCGCAACGGCGCCCGGTTCGTCGCCACGAACCGCGACCCCATCTACCCGACCGCGGAGGACTTCGACCCGGGAGCCGGCTCCATTGTGGCTGCGCTTGAAGTGGCCGCGCGACGTCCGCCGGACCTCGAGGTCGGCAAGCCGCAGCCGGGGCTCTTCCAGGCGGCCGCCGAGGCGTTTGGAGCCAGGCCCGAGGATGCCGTGGTCGTGGGTGACGGCATCGGGACGGACATCGCCGCAGCCGCCGCTTTCGGGGCGCGCTCCATCCTGATGCTCACGGGCGTCACGAGCCGCGCCGACCTCGACGGCGTGCCCGCGGACCGGCGGCCGTCGGCCGTGGTGGCGGACGCGAGGGGCCTCCGGGCCGCGCTGGAGACGCTCGAGTCGCTTCGCTGACGTCGCCGACCGATCGGGCACCACCTGATGGTAGGCTGCCGCAGGTACTCGGTGTTGAGCGCCCGTCCAGAGCGAGGGGATCGATGTCCAGCGTCCTGCTGACCGGAGCGTCGGGCTTCGTCGGGAGCCACGTGCTGCCGGCGCTCCTCGATGCCGGGCACCAGGTCCGGGCCCTCGTGCGCGGCGACGCGGCCGAAGCACTCGTGCTGGCCCGCCTGGCCGCCGACCGGCGGGACGCGGTGTCTTTCTCCCGCGGCGACGTCACCGGCACCGAGGCGCCGAAGCAGCTGGCCGCGGCGATGACCGGCGCGGATGCCGTGGTGCACCTGGTGGCGATCCCGCGCGATCTCGCCGGCGGCCGCGACCTGCTCCGGGTCAACCTCGATGGAACGCGGGCGGTGATCGGGGCAATGGGCGAGGCCGGTGTTCGCCGGCTCGTGCACCTCGGCGCCCTCGGTGTCGCCGACGATCCCGCCCTCCACTACGGGACCTCAAAGGCCCGCGCCGAGGCCGCCGTCGCCGAGTCCGGCCTCGACTTCACCATCCTCAAGCCGTCGCTCCTGTGGGGCGAGCGCGACGGGTTCTTCAACATCGTTGCCGACCTCGTCCGCATCTCACCCGGCCTCGTGCCCGTGCCCGGGCGGGGGACGGCGCGGTTCCAGCCACTCTGGATCGGTGACCTGGCGCGCATCGTCGCCCTCTGCCTCGATCACCCGGAAACGGTCGGCCGCTCCTGCGAGCTCGGCGGACCACGAACCTGGACCTACCGCGAGATCACGGCAGAGGTGCTGCGGGGCATGGGACGTCGCCGGGCGATCGTGCCCGTGCCGGTGCCTCTCATCGCCCTCGTGGCCGGCGTCTGTGAAGCCGCGCACCTCCCGTTCCCGGTGGCGAGCGACCAGCTTCGGCAGCTCCGGCTCGACAACGTCGGGCCCGTCGATGGGGTGGAGCGGTCTTTCGGGTTTGCGCCGCGCGACATGGCAGGGAACCTGGGCTACCTTCGGCGCCGCAGGCGCGACCAGGAGCCCGGAGGGATCGTGGCGGCATGACCGGGACGCCTTCCCAGGTGCCGCGCTCGCCGCTGGCGACCCTCGCGCGAGCGCTCGCGTGGGCCCTCATCGCGCTGCTGATCGCCGCGGGTGCGGCGGGAATCGTGGCCGGTGCCGACCATCCCCCCGGCGACGCCATGCGCCCCGAGCTCACCTGGCGCGCCGACGCTGCCTTCACCGCCGCGCTCGGCGATCTCGATGCACCGCTGGCCGCGCTCGCCGCGGACGTCGACGCCCTCGCCGGGGTGGCGCGCGACGCGCTCGTCGACACGGTCGCCCGGCGCGACGATCTCGTCGCCGCGGACCTCCAGCGCGGGGACGACCTCGTGGCGTCGATCGAGCGGCGCGCGGCAGAGGTGCGCGGGTTGATCGACGGCCTCCCGGTCGGCGGGGGGCCCGGGGCCCTGGGTGCCGCCGCCCTGGTGAAGCTCGAGGCTGCGATCGACGCGGCAGCCGCCGTCGAGCCCCTGCCGTCAAGCTGGCGGGGGCTGGCCGACAGCACGCTGCCGCCGCTGGACGTGGCCCGCCTCATCGACCAACACGACCGAGCCACCTTCAGCGCGACCCAGGAGGGTGTTGCCGGCCGGTTCCTGCCCGCGCTCGACGGGCTCGACAGCGCCGGGGGCCTGCTCGGCGAGATCCGGTCGCTGCGCGGAAGGCTCCCGCCGACCGCCGATGTTTCGACCCTGGTGGCCTGGCTCGAGGTGGCCGATGCCTACGACGACGCCCTCGCGGCCCTGTACCGTCAACTGCTGACCTCCGGGGGCGAGATGACCGATGCGGCCAGGGCAGCGCTCGCCGAGGTCGAGCGGGCGCAGACGCGGCTCCCCGCGGACACGAAGGCCGTCACCGTGATCATGGGCGAGCTGGCCCAGGGAGGCCTGAACCAGGCCGCCATCGCCATCGAGGAAGCGCGCGGCGCGCTCGCCGCAGCGATCGCAGCGCTAGACTAGGCGACCGCGCAACATCGTCGCCATCAGGACGCCGGCCCGCGCCCGGCGCGCGACGAAGGTGGCGCCTACGAGGTGCTTCGAACCCCATGCAGATCCGTATCGCGAGCGACCAGCCATGGTCCGTCGAGGCCGACGTGCTGGCCGTCCCCCTTACCCTGGATGAGCCCGCCGCGCTCGACGCCGAGATCCTCGCGGAGCTCGACCGTCGCCTGGGCGGCGGTCTGGCTGCCTACCGCGAATTCGGTGAACTGGAGGCGAAGGCCCATAAGGCCGGGATGCTCCGGGCGTCCGGCATGGGCGCCGGCTGGTTGCTCGGGGTGGGCGCCGGCTCGGCCGCCGAATTCGACCGGCTTGCGGCCGTGCGCCTGGGAGCGACGGTCATCCGGCGGCTGGCGGGCCGGCCCGTCCGGCGCCTGGCGATCTGGCTTCCGGACGCCCTGACCCGTCTGCAGGATCCCGACCCCCAGAGCCTCGCGCTCCTCGTCGCCCGCGGCGTCGTGGAGGGAGGGTACGAGCCGCGCGCGCTCTACAACGACGGCTTCGAGGCGGCGCCGCCCGTCCTCGATGAGCTCATCATCATCGCCACCGGCAGCGACAGCGGGATGCTCCTCGCCGCCGCGGAGCGCGGGCGGGTCGTCGGGGAGGGGGCGCGGATTGCCCGCGACCTGGCGAACCGCGCGTCGAACGAGGTCAGCCCCGAAGTCCTGGCCGACGAGGCCGGCGATCTCGCCCGGGAGCACGGTCTCGAGATCGACGTCATCGGCCCGGACCGAGCGGCGGAACTCGGGATGGGCCTGTTCCTCGCCGTTGGCCGCGGCAGCGACAACCCGCCGCGCATGGTCGTCCTGCGGAGCGGCTCGCCCGACTCGCGCGACGCAAAGGACCGTCTGCTCGCCCTGGTCGGCAAGGGCGTCACCTTCGATTCCGGTGGCCTCAGCCTCAAGCCCGCCGACCGGATGGAGGAGATGAAGATGGACAAGACGGGCGCGGCGACGGTGATCGCCGCGGCCGTCACGCTGCGGCGGCTGGCCCCCGAACTCCCGTTTCTCGCCGTGGCGCCGTGCGTCGAGAATATGCCCGGTCCCCATTCGGCGCGGCCCGGCGACGTGGTCCGGGCGCTCAACGGCAAGGCGGTCGAGATCCAGAACACGGACGCCGAGGGGCGGCTCATCCTTGGCGACGCACTGACCTACGCAGAGCGGCTGGGAGCTACCCACCTCGTCGACCTGGCGACGCTCACCGGCGCGGTCGAGCGAGCATTCGGGAAGCTCGTCACGGGAGGCTTCGGCACCCCGCAGTGGTGGTGGGAGGCGGTCGCCGCCGCCGGCGCTCGCCAGGGTGAGCGGCATTGGCAGATACCCCTGGTGGACGATTACGTTCCCGACCTCGAGAGCTGGTACGCGGACTTCCTGAACACCGGCGGGTCCGAGGGGTCCCTGGTCAAGAGCGGCCTTTTCCTGCGCGAGTTCGTGACGCGCCCGTGGGTGCACCTGGACATCGCCGGGACGGCGTACCTGCGGAAGGCAACGCCGTGGGCGGCGCGGGGTGCGACCGGCTCGGCGCACGCCACGATCGTCGAGCTTGCCCTCGAGGGATCGCCGGCTGGCACTGGAGCGTGACGTGCGTCCGCCTCGTCCCATGACGAAGGCGGGATGGACAGCCGCTCCCCGGGCCACCACCATCCGGCGCTGTGGACGTGTCTGACCTGAACGCGACCCTGGCCGTCGCACTGCCGTTCGCGGTCGCCGGAGCGGCCTGGGGGCTCGTTGCCGACCGGATCGCCTCCCGCTGGCCGCGGCACGACGACGGCACGATCCGTCCGCCCGGGCTGCGGACGGCCGCGGTGGTCGCGACGGGCGCCCTGGCCCTGGGGGCGCTTCCGACCCGGTTCGACACGCCGCTCGATTTGGCGCTTCTCACCGCCTGGTTCGCCGCGCTCATCCTCCTGATGGCGACCGACCTCGACCAGCGCCTGCTGCCTGACGTCATCACCCTGCCGCTCATCCCCGTGTCGCTCCTGGTGCTCGTGGCGGGCTGGAACCCGCTGCTCGCGGGCAAGGACCTCGGGGTCGCCAGCGGCATCGCCGCGGGCGTGGCCGTCCCCGCCTTTCTCGCCGTCACGAGCCGGCTGTTCCGAGGCGGGCTCGGCATGGGCGACGTGAAGCTGGCTGTGAGCCTGGGCCTGGTGCTGGGCCTCTACCGCTTCGTCGGTGGTTTCCTGGTGGGCGCTCTCGCGTTCGCGGCCGTGGCGGTGGTCCTCCTCGCCACCCGGCGCATCGGCCTGCGGAGCGCGATCCCGTTCGGCCCGATGCTCGTCCTCGCCGGGTTTGCCGGCGCACTCCTTGAGTCCACCTGGTGACGCGCCGAGTGGGGCCGCAGCAGGGCCGCGGCCCTACCGCACCGCGGTCGAACGGAACGTCGGGGGCGGCGGTGGTCCCATCGGGCCGTTGCCCGGTCTTGCCGTCGCGGTTATGATGCGGCCAGCCGGAGTCGTTCCTGCGGTTGTGCCCTGTCGCACGGACGGCGCGCCACCGGCGGGTGTGAACGAGCGCGCGCCGCACGGCGCCGAACGGAGTCTGCCTGCAGGATGATGCGAGCCTGATGCGAAGCCTGCGCCCCCGCGCCGGGATGATCCGGGCTGCTCTCACTGCCGCGATGGCGGTCGTGCTCCTCGCCTCCGCGATCGGTCCGATCGCGCCTGCCCGCGCCGGCGATCCGCTCACCGATGCGCTGCGGCAGCAGAAGGCCCTGCGCGCGAAGATCGCCACGCAGCAGCGCGAGCTGAAGGCCCTGAAGGCGAGCGAGGCCAAGCTCTCCGCGCGGCTCGCCGCCACCCAGGGCGCCCTCAACGAGATCAACGCCGACCAGGCCACCGTTCGTGCCCGGATCAAGGAAGCGAGCACGGCGCTGGCGGAGGTCCGCGCCAGCTACAAGGTCCTCGTCCGCCGCGTGGACGAGCTCACCTGGCAGCTCGAGGTGCTCGAGGACGACATGGCACAGGGCGAGGAGCAGCTCGCCACGAGCAAGCGCATCCTCGCGCGCCACATCGCCGACGCCTACAAGACCCAGCAGACCTCGCTTCTCGAGCAGCTCCTCACCGCCAGCTCTCTCTCGGACGTGCTGGAGGACGTGGGCTACTACCTCGCCTCCGGCGACCAGGACGCCCGTCTCGCGTCGCAGATCGAGCGCGACCAGGCGGAGCTCGACCGGCTTCGTCGCTCGATCGCCGCCACGCGCACCGAGACACAGCGCACGCGGATGCAGGTGAAGGCCCAGTACAACGAGATGGTCCGCCAGCGCGACGAGCTGAAGAGCGCGCAGGAGCGGCTGGAGGAGCTCGAGACCCAGACCCGCGAAGCGAAAGCCAAGCAGCTCACGGCCTACAACGCCATCCGCAAGAACAAGTCCCAGACAGCGGCGTTGCTCGCGAAGGAGAAGGCCGCGCTCGACGGCCTCCAGGCCCAGATCTCGAAGCTCATCGCCCGCGACATGGGCAACATCCCCTCGGCCTACAGCGGGTCCCTCCTCTGGCCGCTGTCGGGGACGGTGACCCAGAGCTACGGCTGCAGCGGGTTCGCACTCGAGCCGAGCCGCGGGGGCTGCGGGCACTATCACAACGGCATCGACATCGCGGCTCCCATGTATTCGCCGATCCGGGCGGCCGGCGACGGCGTCGTCGTGTTCGCCGGGGCGAACCCCTACGACCCGCCCGGGGCGCGGGCCTGGATCGTGGTCATTGCCCACTCCAAGAGCCTGGTGACCTGGTACGCGCATGTCGACAACGGGAGCCGTCCGCCGGCGGTCCACAAGGGCCAGTGGGTCAACCAGGGCCAGGTTGTCGCGTACGTGGGGATGACCGGCCGTACGACGGGGCCACACCTCCACTGGATGGTCGAGCTGAACGGGGTCTTCTCGAACCCACGCCTTTTCGTCTGACCCGACCGCGTGGAAACCCCTGGGAACACGCTCCGCTGTTGTACGATGGCGCCGTGAAGCGCGTTCTCGGGGTGATCCTCGCCGGCGGCGAGGGCGAGCGGCTCTCCATCCTGTCGATCATGCGCGCCAAGCCCGCCGTCCCATTCGGCGGCAAGTTCCGCCTCATCGACTTCGCCCTGAGCAACTGCGTCAACTCGGACATCCACGACGTCATCGCGCTGACCCAGTACAACCCCCGGTCGCTCAACGACCATATCCGCGTCGGCCGGCCGTGGGACCTCGACCGCAACGTCGGGGGCATCCGGATCCTGCAGCCGTACGTCTCGCGCGGCCGGCCGAACCAGTGGTACAAGGGCACTGCCGACGCGGTCCTGCGCAACATCGAGGTGATCCAGCAGTCCCAGGCGGATCTTGTCCTCATCCTCGCGGGCGACCACATCTACAAGATGGACTACGGGCCCTTCGTGCAGGCGCACCGCCGTCACCGCGCCGACGTGACGATCGCGGTCCGCAACGTCCCGCTCGAGGAGACGCACCGCTTCGGCGTCCTGGCCCTCGACGAGAACGACCGGGTCGTGGACTGGCAGGAGAAGCCGAAGGTCCCGCGCAGCGACCTCGCCAGCATGGGGATCTACGTCTTCTCCAAGCGCGCCCTGGCCAACTGGCTCGACGAGTCCCGGCCGGACTTCGGCGCCCACGTCATCCCGGCCATGCTTGCCGGCGGCGCGCGGGTCTTCGGCTACCGGTTCGACGGCTACTGGCGGGACGTGGGTACCGTCGAGAGCTACTGGCAGGCGAATATGGACCTGCTCGACGACCAGCCCCAGTTCGACCTGTACGACCGCGACTGGCTCGTCCTCACCCGGTCGGAGGAACGGGCACCGGCCAAGCTCGGGCCGACCGCCAGCGTCCACCGCAGCCTGGTCAGCCACGGCTGCGTCATCTACGGGACGGTCGAACACTCCGTCCTTTCGCCGGGCGTGCGGGTGGACCCCGGGGCCGTCGTGCGCGACAGCATCATCATGGGCGACACGGTCATCCGGGCCGGCGCGATCGTGGACCGCGCGATCATCGACAAGGACTGTTCGATCGGCCCGAATGCGGTGATCGGCGAAGGGACGGACATGACGCCGAATCGCCAGGAGCCCACGCGCCTCAACACCGGGATCACCGTGATCGGCAAACGGGCCGTGGTGCCCCGAGGGGTGCGCCTGGGCCGCAACGTGATGGTCTGTCCCCGGGCGCGGGCCGTGGACTACCGAACCCGGGTCGTGAAGAGCGGCGCCACCATCTCGCCCCGGCGGGAGGCCGCCGATCCCCGGCGCGAGGCCGCCGAGCCCCGACGGGAGGCCGCCGAGCCCGGCCGCCCGGCGCGCACCCCCCGGCCGCCCACCCCGCCGGGCGGGGAGCCGGTCGCCGCCTCCTCCTGACGGCGGGTACACTTCGCGCTACGCCGGGCAGGCGCAGGTCCGGATGGCCGCAGGTCCGGGCAGCAGTAGAGGTGACTCTCGATCGTGAAGGCCGTCATCGTCGTTGACATGCTGCGCGGCTTCCTGGAGCCGGGGTTCGCCCTCTACGGTGGCGAGGCCTGCCGCGCGATCGTGCCCGCGATGCGCGCCTACCTCGAGCGCGAGCGCGACGCCGGCTCGCTGCTGGTGTTCCTTGCCGACACCCACGACCCGGACGACAAGGAGTTCCAGATGTTCCCCGCACACTGCGTCCGGGGCACGGCCGAGGTCGAGATCGTCCCGGAACTGGCGGACCTGGCCGCCACGGCGATCGTCGTTCCGAAGCGACGCTACAGCGGCTTCTTCGACACCCCGCTGGAGATCATCCTGCGCGACCGAGACGTCACCGAGGTCGTGGTGGTCGGCGTCATGACCGACATCTGCGTCCTCCACACCACGGCCGATCTGCGCAACCGCGACTACCCGACAACGGTGGTGTCGGACTGCGTCGCCTCGTTCGACCCGCAGCAGCACGCGTTCGCGCTGCACCACGTCGGCGCCATCCTGGGGGCCCGGGTAGCCGCGAGCGCCGAGCTGGCAGGGCCCGGGCAGGCAGCCGGAGCGACGCCCGTTCAAGGCGGCGCACACGCCGGCACGGCTGCCGGCTGAACCCACGGCACAGGCGAGGGGAGGGAACGATGGAGCAGCCGCGCTTCCGGCCGCGCCGGCCGTCGCGCGAGATCCTGACCGGCGATTCGGCGGACGTCTACTTCTCGCGGGCCGAGGAGATCCTCGGCAAGGAGGGCCTCAACCCCGTCGTCGTGATGGAGGTCTTCTCGCGGGAAGCCGGCATCCTTTGCGGGATCGACGAGGCGAAGACGCTGCTCGCCACCGCGCTGAAAGACGCGCCGGCCGAGGAGGCCGTGGTGGAGGCGCTCGCCGACGGCGACACGTTCTCGGAGCGCGAGATCGTCATGCGCATCCGGGCGCGCTACCTCCAGTTCGGCCTCTATGAGACGGCCATGCTGGGGATGATGGCCCAGGCCACCGGCTGGGCGACGGCGGCGCGGGCATGCGTCGAGGCCGCGGCGCCGCACCCGGTCATCAGCTTCGGCGCTCGGCACGTGCACCCGGACATCTCCGACACACTCGACTACGCGGCCATCGTCGGCGGCTGCATCGGTGCATCCACCCCCGCCGGCGCCCGGATGGCCGGGCTCCGGCCGACCGGCACGATGCCGCACGCCCTGGTCCTGATCTTCGGGGACACCGTCCGCGCCGCCGAGGCCTTCGACCGGCATTTGTCGGAAGACGTTCCCCGGATCGTCCTCATCGACACCTTCAAGGACGAGGCGGAGGAGGCCCTGCGCGTCGCGAATGCCCTGGGTGACCGCCTCTACGGGGTCCGCCTCGACACCCCGTCCGAGCGCGGACGGGTCACCGCCGACCTCGTGACCGAGGTCCGGGCGCGGCTCGACCAGGCCGGGTATCACCACGTGAAGATCACCGTCAGCGGCGGGCTCACCCCGGAGCGCATCCTCTACTTCAAGGAGCGTGGGGCGCCGGTCGACTCGTTCGCGGTCGGCAGCCACATCGCGGGCGCGGCGCCGATCGATTTCACGGGCGACCTGAAGGAGATCGACGGCCAGCCGATCGCCAAGCGCGGGCGCATCCCCGGGCTCACCCCGAGCCCGCGCCTGCGGCCCGTCGAGCTGGAGGCGTGGCGGGGCCACTGAGGTTTGGGGTGGCCCGGGGCCTGCCACCCGGCGGGCCTGCCCCCGGCCGCGCGGTGCGGCCTCGGCAGCGCGCCGCAAGCTCGCATGGCACCATGAGCCGGTGACTCACCCAACATCGCAGGACCGGGACGGCTCCGATCCGGACACCTCGGGCGCATCCGACCCGGAGCAGGCGGCGCTCGATGAACTCGCCGAGCGCGAGACCGCGTATGGCCTTCTCCAGCGCGGCAAGGCCCTCATGTCCCGACGGCACTTTGCGCAGGCCGCCGTCGTGCTCGAGCGCGCGAGTGCCCTCGAGCCCGGCCGCGGCTCCATCACCGAGGCGCTGGCCCGCGCGCTCTTCAACAGCGGCCAGCCCGATCGCGCGGCAGCCGCGTTCGAACGGCTGCTCGAGATCGACCCGTCGAATCCGTACGCCCACTACGGCCTGGGCCGGTGCCTCGAGCGCACCGGAGACCGGGAAGAGGCTCTCACGTACTTCCGGCTCGCCGTTGCCCTCGAGCCGACGTCACGTCTCTACCGCAACGCGCTCGACCGCCTGGGCTGAGGTCGGGCCCGGCCACGGACAGTGCTCAGGGGTTGGCGACAGGCTGGCGTTCGCCGAGCGCAACCGCGGCGAGCCCCGTGACGATGAGCACGAGGCCGGCGACGGTCGTTGCGTCGAGCGGCTCGTCGAACGCGAGGGATGAGAAGAGGACCCCGGCGACCGGGACGGCCAGCATCAGCAGCGCGGTTGTCATCGCCGGAAGTGCACGGTTCACGGTGATGACCGCCCAGTAGCAGAACGCCGTGGCAACCAGGCCGGTGTAGAGGACGATGGCGGGCAGCGGCCAGGTCCAGTCGATCGGCTGGCCGAACTCGAGGATGAAGGCGACCGGCAGAACCACCACGGCCGCGAGCCCGAGCTGCCAGGGGAAGAGCTGGAAGGGCGTCCCGCGCCACGTGTGCGCCCGCACGTGGACGATCTGGACCGCCCAGCCGATCGCCGCGATGAGGAGCAGTGCGTTGCCCAGCACGACGTCCGGGTCGTCCCAGTTGAAGCCCAGCGGATTGAACAGCACCGCGACCCCCGCGATGCCCACCACCAGCCCGGCCGCCCGGACCCGCGTGAGGCGCTCGTGGAGGACGATCGCCGCCAGCGGCGTGACCCAGAGGGGAGCCGTGTAGATGAGCACCGCGGCGCGCCCGGCGTCGACGAACTGCAGCGCCACGTTGACGAGGCCCATCAGTCCCGCCATGGCCAGGAGGCCTGTCGAGAGGATGATCGGGACGTCCCGCCGGTCGGGAAGCCGCAGCTGGCCCAGCGCGGCCGCCAGGACCGTCATGAAGGCCAGCGCAAGGACGATTCTCAGGGCCGTGAACGACAACGGGGAGATCGACTGCAGACCGACCTTCATGATCGGCCAGTTCGCGCCCCAGAGGATCACCACGAGGACGAGGAACGCCGCGGCCGTGCGCCTGGAAACGATCGCGGCGCCGCCGGTCGAGGCAGACCCTGTCGCGGAGCTGGGCGCGGTTGCGTCGTCGCCCGCACCGCCGGCCGCGGTCAGCTCACCGCTCGTCCGGGACACGCCCGCCACGGCGGGTCCGGGGCCTCAGAGCTCGCCGCGGTCGGCGAGCCGGGCCAGCCAGAAAAGGCCGACGAGCGACTTTGCGTCCTCGATCTCGCCTCCCTCGCACATCTCCACGGCCTCACGCCAGGGGATCCGCACGAGATCGAGGTGCTCGTCGGGCTGCGGGCCGCTCCAGTCGTGGACCGGGGCGAGGTCCTGCGCGAGGTACAGGTGCATGAGCTCGCTCGTGAAGCCGGGCGCCGTCCAGAACGTCCCGAGCTTGCGCCAGGCGTCCGCCCGGTGGCCGGTCTCCTCGATGAGCTCACGCTCGGCACACCGCTCGGGCGCCTCGACCGACCCGTCGGCCAGCTGGTCGCGGGTTCCGGCGGGGATCTCCAGCAGGGTGTGGCTGGCGGCATGCCGGTACTGGCGGACGAAGAGGACGTCGTTTCCGTCGAGCGGGATGATCGCAACGGCGCCGGGATGGTCCACCATCTCGCGGGTCCGGGTCACGCCGGACGGGTCGCGGATGGTGTCCACACGGAAGGTGAGGTAGCGGCCGGCGTGGAGCACACGGCGCTCGAGGGTCGTCTCGCGGAGGTGCTCGTCGCGCATGGGCCCGTAGTATAGGGTTCGTGCCGTACCACAGCCCGGGCGCGCTCCACATCCACTCGCGCTACAGCGACGGCACCGGGGAGGTCGACGAGATCGCGCGCGCGGCCGCGAGCGCCGGGCTCGAGTGGATCGGCATGACCGACCACAACACGCTGGATCCTTCCTACCGGGTTCGAAGGGATGCGCCACGGCGTGGCGGTCCTGGTGGGGTACGAGTGGACGCCGGTCGACCCCGACGGGACGCAGGACGGCGGCGATCACATGCTCGTCTACGGCGAGGAGGCCGCGCTCGGGGAGGTCTCCGTCGACCCCCGCCTGCCGCCCGCAGAGGCGATCGCCCGCTCGTCCGGGCGCGGCGCACTGACCCACCTGGCCCACCCCGACGAGCGGCGACGACCGATCAGGCCGGATCTCCGGCCGTTGCCGTGGCACGACTGGTCGGTCCGCGGGTTCGCCGGACTCGAGCTGTGGAACTACATGAGCGAATGGACGGAGCGGCTCACGCGGCGGAACATGGTCATCCACGCCCTGCTCCGAACTGGCGGCTCTGCGGGCCCACGGATCGGCTGCTCGCATGGTGGGACCGGCTCAACGTGCCGCTGGGCGGGAGCGATGGCCCGGCCCCGCCGCGCCGCCCGGCGACGGCGCGACGACTCCCCGTCGTTTCGCGGGCGGCCCGCGCCTCACGGTGGGGGTCAGCGGCACCGACGCCCATGCACACAGGGTGCGGTTCCTCGGTCGAAACGTGACGATCTTCCCGTACGGGGAGGTCTTCCGGGCGTTCACCAACTACCTCCTCCTGCCGGGCCCGCTTCCGTCGGAGTTCGAGGCGGCGCAGGGGGCGATCCTGGGCGCGATGCGCGACGGCCGGCTCTACTTCGCGAACCGGCGCCTGGGCGATGCGCTCGGACTCGAGTTCGAGCTGAAGGCGTCGGACGGGAGCGCGGCCGGCCCGGGCGAGGCGCTCGCGTTCTCCGAGGGGACCGCGGCGTGCGCGTGGAGCCCGCGCCCCGCGACGCTCCGGATCCTTCGGGATGGCGTGGAGGTGGCGCGGGGGCGGGGACGAACGCTCGCCGCCCCGGCCGACCGGCCCGGGTCGTACCGGCTGGAGGTTCGGCGCTTCGGCGAGGCATGGGCGTACACGAACCCGGCCGCCCTCCTACCTGGCGGTCCGGCGAGGCCCGACTAGTACGATGGTCCTACTCCGCCGACCGGCAAGTTTCCCATTGAGGGTGACCGTGCCCGCCGATACGATCCGTCAGCGGCGTGGAATCGGCGCCCACCGGGATTCGCGCCAACCCGCCGGTAGGTCGGAGGTCAGAGAGAGATGGCGCTGCGCGTCAGACACGCACTCATCACGCTCGCCGCTCTGGCGGCTTTTGTCCTGGCACTCGGGGCTCCGCAGCGCTGGTTCTGGTAGTCAGCTCGCTGTTGAAGGTCCGGGTCTGACTCGGACCCTGGGGCATCGCCCCGAGGCCAACGCAACCGTTCGCAGGAACGGCGCACGAGCAACGGCGCCCACTATCGGGCGCCGTTCGTGTGTCCGGCACAGGTCCGACGAATGGTCCTGATCCTCTCGATCGTCCTTGGCCTGGTCATTGGCCTGCTCGCCGGCGGGCGGCTCGAGCGCCTGGGGCAGGTGCACATCACCTGGGCGCCCCTTGCGATCGCGGGCCTCGCCATCCAGCTCGTCCTGTTCAGCCCGCCCGTCGTCGAGTGGATCGGCGACCTCGGGGCTGCCGGCCCGGTCGTCTACGTGGGCTCGACCGCCCTCGTGCTCGCGGCTCTGCTGCGCAATCTGCGGCAGCCCGGCCTCGCCCTCATCGCGCTCGGCGCCGCCCTCAACGCCGTGGTCATCCTCGCCAACGGCGGGTTCATGCCGGTCTCGCCCGATGCGCTCGCTGCCATCGGGCGGCTGGAGCCCGCCGGCAGCTTCGGGAACACCGTGCTCGCGACGTCGAGCACCGTGCTGCCATGGTTCGGCGACACCATCCCCCTGCCGCTGCCGGTCCCGTTGCGGACCGTCGTGTCGATCGGCGACCTCCTCATCGGGGCGGGGGCGGCGGTGTTCCTCGTGCGAGTCATGACCCGGGGGGAGGGGTCGAACGCAGCGTGATCCCGCCGCGGGGAGCGCGGCTGGTACCCTGAGGCCGTGACCGCAGCAGTCAAGAGGCATCCGCACGGGACCAACCGTGCCTGAGGGCGCGGACTTCTCCCCCCTCGTCATCGTCGGGATCACCGCGCTGATGGTGGGCGCGTTTCTCCTCCTCCGAAAGATCGAGCGGAACCCGCCGGAAGTCGGCCGTGCGGCGCCCATGGGGTCCTCCCAGCCGGCCAGCCCGGGGCTCCTGTCGCTCGGCGTGCGCACCCCCGCGCAGCCGACGATGCTCTACCGCATCGAGCAGGAGGGCATGGAGCCGGCCCTCCGGGTCGGGCAGTACGTCCTGCTCGACAGGATCACGCCGTTCCGCCGCGGCGATGTCGTCGTCTTCCCGGCCCCCGACCAGGACTCGCTCGGCGCGCCTCCGCTCATCCGGCGCATCGTGGGCCTCCCCGGTGACACCGTCGAGTACGTCGAGGGGCAGGTCCTGGTGAACGGGCTCCCGCTCGAAGAGCCGTACCTCCAGGCGGGTACTGCGACCGAGACACGGACCGAGCCCGTGCCCGGGCGCGAGCGGACGGCGGTGCCGGACGGGCACGTCTACGTCCTCGCCGACCGGCGCCACGGGGTTCCCGATTCGCGCATCTTCGGGTCGATCCCGGAATCGCGCGTGACCGCCTGCGTCACGTTCCTGCTGACGCCGCTTCACCAGGCGGCCTCGGCGCCGCGCCTGCCGATCACGTAGAGCGGCACGTGGAGAAGCGCGAACCGGTGGGCCTCGCGGTCATCGACCACGCCGCGATCGTGACGGCGATCGACGACGCCGCCGTCATCGACCTCATGCGCGACGCCCTCGTCGCGCAGTCGCGGGGGCAGTGCGAGACCCCCATGCCCATGCACCTCGAGGTCGCGCCCGAATCGGCCGAGGTGCACGTCAAGTCGAGCTACCGCGAAGGCGGGCCGTTCTTCGTCCTGAAGGTCGCCTCGACGTTCCCGCACAACACGGCGCGCGGCCTCTCCACCGGCAGCGGGATCATGCTCCTCTGCTCGGCCGAGACCGGCCGGCCGGCTGCCGTCCTCCTCGACAACGGGCACCTCACCGACGTCCGCACGGCGGCAGTGACCGCCATGACCACCCGCGAGCTCGGCCGGCGGGACGCCGTCCTCGGCATCATCGGCACCGGGATCCAGGCTCGGCTGCAGGCTCGCTTCCACCGCGCCGTGCTCCCGCTCCAGGAGGTCGTCGTCTGGGGCCGCGACCCCGTCCGCGCTGCCGCCTGCGCCCGGGACATCGAGGCCGAGGCGGCCGACGCGGGCCGGCCGGTGAGGACGACCGTCGCGGCGTCGCCGGGGGAGGTCGCCTCCCGCGCCCGGGTCATCGTCACCTGCACGATGTCGCGCGCCCCGCTGCTCGAGCTGGCCCACCTCCAGCCGGGCACGCTCGTGAACGCGGTCGGTGCCGACGGTCCGGGAAAGCGGGAACTGGGCGCGGACATCCTCCGCGGCGCCTCCCTCGTCCTCGTCGACTCGCTGGCCCAGTGCGCCCGGCTCGGGGAGCTCCAGCACGCGCTCGACCAGCAGGACCGGGCGATCGAGATCGGCGCGTACGTCGACGACCCCGGCCGGCTCCCCTCCGGCGACCTCGTCGTGTGCGACTTCACCGGCCTGGGAGTCGAGGACCTCTTCATCGCCGAGCACGTCTTCTGGAACGTCCACCAAGCCGGCCGTGATCACCAGGCCGACGCCTGACCGCCACCCCGAGCCCGAGGAGCAGCCCCATGCGCATTGAGACCTTCGAGATGGAGCGGATGCAGTCGACGTGGGAGAACCTCGTCGCCTACGACATGAGCGAGAGCGGCGTCCGCCCCGTGACCCTCCGCGAGCTGGTGGACCTGGGCTTCGACCTGGATGGCGTGCTCGACATGCCGCTCGGCTACAGCCAGTCGAACGGCACGCTCGAGCTGCGCGAGACCCTCGCGCAGCAGTACCCCGGTGCATCCGTCGACCACATCGAAGTGACGAACGGGACCTCCGAGGCGAACTACCTACTGGCGCTCGCGCTCCTCCGGCCCGACGACGAGGCCGCCTTCGAGTTGCCGAACTACATGCAGCTCTGGGGTGTGTCCCGGGGCCTCTGCCGCCAGGTGAACCCCTTCCACCTCCGGCAGGAGCGCGACTGGGAGCCCGACTGGGAGGAGTTCGAAGCGGCGGTCAACCCGCGCACGCGCCTCGTCTACCTGACGAACCCGAACAACCCCACCGGGTCCGTCCTATCCGAGGAGGCCATGCGGCGGATCGCGGCCCGCTGCGACGAGGTCGGCGCCTGGCTGATCGCCGACGAGGTGTACCAGGGAGCCGAGATCGATCGTCCCCGCACCCCGAGCTTCTGGGGCATGGGCGAGCGGGTCATCGTCACCAGCGGACTCTCGAAGGCCTACGGCATCCCCGGCGTCCGGATCGGCTGGATCGTGGCCCCGCCCGAGGTGATCGAGCAATGCTGGTCGCAGCATGACTACATCACCATCGGCCCCAACAAGCTCTCCGACCGGCTGGCGCGCATCGCGGTCGAGCCGGCGAACCGGGAGAAGCTCTACGCGCGGACGCGGGCGATCCTCCAGCACAACCTGCCGATCGCCCGGGAGTGGGTGGCGAGCTTCGGCGGCTTCCTCACCTGGCGGGAGCCGCAGGCGGCGGCCATCGGCCTCGTCCGTTACGCGTCGCCCGTGCCCAGCGTGGAGCTGGTCGAGCGCATCCGGGACCGCCAGGACACGCTCATCGTCCCCGGCGCCCACTTCGGCGTGGAGGGGTACCTGCGGCTCTGGGTCGGCGGCCGCGAGGAATACATGCGGGAGGGCCTGCGCCGGGTCGGGGTCGAGCTGGCGGCCCTCCGCGACGCGCGCTGACTTGTCGCGGTTGCCTTCCCTGGAGGTGCGCGATGCGGCAGAAGCGCGGCCGGCGCCGGCCCGCGGACGATGACCAGGCAGACGGGCATGAAGCCGCCGGTTCCCCGTTCCTACGAGTCGACCGGTGGGCAGATCAGGCCGTGGCTCTCGACCTGTGGAGCGGAGGACGCGGCTGCCTTCTCTGGATCGCCCTGCCATTGAAGCTGGTCGTGCTGGCATGGTGGGAGGTCCGTCGGCGTCGTGCCGCCCGATCACCCGGCCGCCCACCCGGCACCGAACCGCCGGGCGCGCCCGGCTGAGGGCCGGCCTCACGACTTACGGCGCGTCGCCGCCTGCGATCCCGTGAACCCAGCTGGCGATGTCGACGATGACCTCCGGTGCGACGTGTCCGGGAACCTCGTACTCGGCGGGCGTGATCTGCCCCTGCCCGGCGATGAAGAGGTGGTTGAGCGCGGGGTAGAGGTGGAACTCGGCGTCGCCGTCCGCGAGGGCCCTCTGCCAGCCGGCGAAGTCCGCCGCCGCGGTGACCTGGTAGTCGCGCCCGCCCTGGAGGGCGAGGACCGGCCGGTCGAGCGTGGCCACGGTCACCAGTGGGTCGTACCTCCCCAGGTCGATCCAATAGGGCGCCGGGACGCCCAGCGGGAGCTGGTCGGCGGGGGTAGCCGGCGAGAGGTCGGGTGACATCGCCTGCGCTGCCTGCTCCCGGATCGTATCGAGCTGTGCCTGGGTGTCCGGACTCGGCGAGCCCTGGAGCGAGGCCAGGTACTCGTACTGGTCGACGATCACCTCGGGCAGCGGCCTCGATGAGCCGGCCAGGATGATGAGCCCCCGCGCGTCCGGGGTGTCCGCCAGGATGCGCGGGCCGAGGTAGCCGCCCAGACTGTGGCCCAGGACGAAGACCGCCTCCGGGTCGATCCCGGGGGTACGCCTCAAGAGATCGACCGCGGCAACCGCATCGTCGGTCGTCTCTTCCTTCACCGTGACGGACGCGACGTCTGCGGCCATCTCCTCGCCGTGGACCTTGGTGCGCTTGTCGTAGCGCAGGACCGCGATCCCCTGCGACGCGAGCCCCTGCGCCAGGTCCCGGAACGGCTTGTTGGGACCGAGCGTCTCGTCACGGTCGTTCGGGCCCGAGCCGTGGACGAGGACCACGGCCGGGAACGGGCCGGCCCCGATGGGCATGCTCAACGTCCCGGGCAGGGCCCAGGGCGCCGTCCCGACGGTCACGTCGGACTCGTAGAAGGCGTCCGAACGGACGTACGCTGCCGGGGACGGCGCGGGCGTCGGCGATGCGCCCGGCGCCGGGGATTCTGCCTCCACGGGCCGCACGAAGAGGCCGGCGACCCTGCCCGCCGAGTCGACCGTGACCTGGATGTTGACCGGCCCGTTCGCGAAGTCGGTGCGGACCAGGACGATCGTGTAGGGATCCTGGATGGCGGTCGTGATGTCGCCGGTGCCCTGGTACGCGCCGAGCTGACCGAGAAGGGCGTCCCACAACTCCCTCAGCTTCGCCTCGGGCAGCGCCGCGCGCATCGTCTCGTCGAACAGCGCCTCCACGCCGGCGAAGTCGCCCCGCGCCATGCCCTCCACGACCTGCCGCCCGAGCGCGGCCGGATCCCCGCCGGTGCCGGGACTGGGCACGGCGGACGGCACGCCGGTCGCGGCCCGGGACGCCTCAGGCGTGGCAGGAACCGGGGTCCCGGACGGCCCGGACGTGCCCGACGGCCCCGCGATTCCTCCGCCCGAGCAGGCGACGATGGCGATCGCGAGCAACGACAACGCGAAGAGCACACGTCTCGGCACGGGCGGTTTCCTCCATCACGGCGCTCCGCGGCAGCATCGTGACGCGGCAGGCAGACGCCTCCTGCAGCGTACCTGAGCGCAAGGGAAACGGGTCCGCGGCGTCCTACCCGGTCCCACCAGGGTGATCGCATCTACTATGGTCGGTGAGCGCCCGGGTCCGTGGCCACTGTCCATTGCTCAGAGAATGGGGAGGGGCGGGGAGTGGGAGGCAGGCGCCCCAGGGCCCACACGACGCCCTGGACCGCAGTCACAATGCAACTCGAGGAGCGTCTGGATGGATCAGGGCAATACCTGCGCCGTGAACGGAAACGAGCTTCCCTGGCAGGAGCGGTTCAATGAGCCGACGGGAACGTAGGCGGAAAGGGCGAGCTGTCTGCGCGAGGGTGACATAGGCGCGCGCAACGTCGACGGTGGAGCGAATGCAACTCCAGGAGGAGTATTCGGCCATGCGGTACGGTTCGGGGAAATACACGTACGAACTCGTGGACTGGGCAAGACTGCCCGTGGGGTTGTCCTTCCTCGACGTCGGTGGGATTGCCATCGATGCCAGTGACTATGTGTACGTACTGAACCGCAGCCAGTCGCCGGTCATGGTCTTCGACCGTGAGGGCAACCTGCTCAAGAGGTGGGGTGACGGGTTCTTCAACCGCGCGCACGGCTGCGGCATCACAGCCCACGGCCAGGTCTGGTGCACAGACGACAGGAACCACGTCGTAGCCAAGTTCGATACGGACGGCAGATTGCTGGCCGTGTTGGGAACAAAGGGTCAGGCATCCGATAGCGGCTACGCCCGCACCTGGGACTTCTGGGAAAGCCTGGGGAGAGTGGGCCGCGCAGCCCCGCCGTTCAACCGCCCCACCGGCGTCGCCGTCAACTCGAGCGGGGAGATCTTCGTGGCTGACGGCTACGGCAATGCCGCAATGCACAAGTTCGGCCCGGATGGCACGTTCATTCTGACGTGGGGCGGAGCAGGTGGTAGACCGGGCGAGTTCCGTCTGCCACATAGCTGCAAGGTCGACAGAAGAGACCGTGTCTGGGTAGCCGACCGCGAGAACCATCGCCTCCAGATCTTCGACCCAGAAGGCAAGTTCCTTGACCAGTGGACGGACCTCGTCCGACCCACTGACGTTTGTTTCGATGAGGACGGGATGGTCTATGTCTCCGAGTTGAGCATGCGGGTGAGCGTGTGGACTGCGGACGGCAAGCTGGTCACACGCTGGGGCAACAGCGGCATCGGGAAGGAAGAGGCGCTCTTCGTCGCACCTCACGCCGTAGCGGTGGATTCCCGCGGCGACCTGTACGTCGGGGAGGTGTCCCACACCTATGCGGGCGTGGACAAGGGTGCTCGCACAATCCAGAAGTTCGTCAGGGTCTGACAGCAGGAGGACCAGGTGTTCGATCTCGTGGGTTTCGGCGAAGTCCTCATAACCCTGTCAACGCGGAATTTCAATCGGCTTGAGCAGGCTACGGCTCTTGATGTCCGCGTGGGGGGGGCGGAGTTCAACTGCGTCGTCACGGCGCAGAGGCTGGGAATGAAGTGCGCGTACATCACCCGCGTCGCCGCGAACCCCCTCGGCCGGATGGCAGTCAACAAGATCCGCGAGCAAGGTGTTGATGCTTCCTACGTCTTGTGGTCGGACGCCGATCGGCAGGGTGTCAACTTCCTTGAGTTCGGTGCGATGCCGCGTGCCAGCGCTACGTTCTACGACCGAGCCAATTCAGCTGCGTCGAAGATCCAATCGGGGATGGTGGACTGGGACAAGGTCCTCTCTGAGACCAAGGCGTTCCACTGCACCGGCATCACGCCCGCTCTCAGCCCCAGTTGTCTCGCTGTGACATCCGAGGCGATGAGGACGGCCAAAGAGAAGGGTGTGCAAGTCAGCTTCGACTTGAACTACCGCGCCAAACTGTGGTCTTCCGAGCAGGCGAACTCGGGGCTGAGTCCCCTGATGGAGTACGTTGACATCCTGATCACCACTGAGGAAGATGTCTTTCGCGTCTTTCAGATCAAGGGCACCAACTGGGATGATGTAGCCCGCAAGCTTGCGGACCAATTCGGTATCAAGATCGTCTGCATCACCCTTCGGGAGGATGTCACCGTCTGGCGCAATAACTGGACGGCCATCGCCTTGAAGGGCGGAACAGTCTATGAAGACCGCAAGTACGAAATTGAGGTGGTGGACCGGGTGGGGGCGGGCGACAACTTCGCCGGAGGGTTCCTGTACGGCTTCATGAACACGAACGAGGATGTTGAGGCGGCTCTGAAGTACGGCAATGCCTGCGCCGCGCTGAAGCACTCCAATGCCGGCGACTACGCCTTCTACACCAGGGAAGAAGTGGAGACGCTTGTCGCGGGAAAGGGGAGCCTCCGGATAGCACGGTAGCCCTTCGGGCCAGCGAATCTCGTGGAGGGGTGACGGCCCTCGTCTGGAGATGAAGGCCATCATTCCCGGGTAGCGGCACGGACCAGCCTCTGAGCCGGAGCGCGCCTGGAGGCCCCATGCGGGACGCGGGTGAGAATGGAGCTGGGCCGGGTTCCGACAGTGCTGCGGCGGCCGTCGTCGTCGAGAACGCTTAGGCTCAGGGGCTTGCGTCAGCCGCGCGCGAACTCGTGGATCACCGCGATGACCCGGTCCAGCACCGCCCCCTCCTCACCGGGGCGAAGCAGTTCCGGATTGAGATAGATCGCGCTCGGGCCGGCGATCGCGACCGCGATCGCCGGCTCCCCCGCCAGCATCGCATCGCGCGCGCCAATGCCACTGAGGTGGAGGCGCTCATCGAACGAGACGATTGCGCGCGGCAGCGGGCGGCCGTCCGTTCCCGGAAAGGTGCGCTCGGCGGCTACACCAGGGATCGACGAGAGGGAGCTCACCCAGAACGCGACGGTGCGCTCGCAGCGTTCGGATTCCGCCGCCTCGTCGCGTTCGAGATACCACGTCACGGCAGCGAGCAGGCCCAGCATCTCCTCCTTGCCGACCTTCATCGCGCGCCCCAGGCGCTGGTGCGGAGCGGCGTTCATCTCGCAAGCCTCGATCAGATCGCGTCGCCCGACGATCAGCCCGGACGCCTGGGGGCCCCGCAACTCCTTGCCCCCGCTGAACAGGACCAGGTCGGCGCCACGCTCCGTCAGGCGCCACAGGTTCTCGCGGGGCGGAGCTGGGCCGCGGCATCCACGATGACCGGCACGTTGGCGCGGTGGGCGATGGCGACCACTTCGTCCAGGTCCATCGATCCAAAGCCCAGATGCTTGCCGGCGAAGTGCAGGACCGCGGCCGTCTGGTCGGTGATCGCCGCCTCGAGCTCCCACGGGAATGTCTGGAGGATGTTCCCGACCTGCACAAGGCGAGCGCCCGTGAGCGAGAGCACCGGGTCATACGGATTGCGCTGACCGCATTGGACAACGAACTCCCGCCTGGGGAGGACGTCCGGTCCCCGTTCCATGAGGCGGCCTATGAGGCCGAGATCGGCCCCCGTCATGCAGGCGAGGCTGCTCAGGACAAGGCCCGCGGACGCCCCTGTGCACACGAATGCCGCTTCGTTGTGAGTCAACGCCGCCAGCCTCTTCGAAACAGCCCGTTGGAGCTCGAACATGTCGACGAACGCCCCGGCGGCCTGGCACATTGCATCGATCACCGGGGGAGGCATCAACGTCCCCCCGAGTGTCGTCTTCATGGCATCGGCATTGACAAGCCGCCGGACGCCGAGGTCGTCGTGTATCGACATCTGAGGTTCTCCTCCACCCTATTCGAGGACGGCGATCGCCTGGATCTCGACCAGCACGCCACCGAGCAGGTGCGCCTGAACGGTCGCCCGGGCCGGGGGGTCGGACTGGAAGAACTCCCGGTAGACTTCGTCGTACCCGGCGAAGTCCTGGTCGGCGTGCTCGAGGAAGGCAGTGACCGAGCATACGTCGGCAAGCGCCGCGCCCGCCGCCTCGAGCCCGACGCGCACGTTCTCCAGCGCTTGACGTGTCTGCGATCGGACATCGTCGCCGGCCAGCCGCCTGTCCATGTCGCGACCCACCATGCCGGCTACGAACACGAGGTTCGCTCGACGCACGACCTGGCTGTAGGAACCGCCGGGGGTCGGGAGGGTCGGCGGGTTGATGGTCTGCTTCACACTCGACATCTCCTTGCTTCGTCCGATTGTGGCCGATGGCAGCATGACCGAAACGGGCCTGCGGCGTGGCCTATCATCGCGCCACCCTGGCTCCCCCGCCTCGCATCACCTGCTCGACCTCGGCGAGCGTGGCCATCGAGGTGTCTCCAGGCGTGGTCATGGCAAGAGCGCCGTGCGCGGCACCGTACTCGACTGCGCGCTGCGGACCCTGCCCGCTCAGAAACCCGTAGGCGAGGCCCGAGGCGAACGAGTCGCCGCCACCTACGCGGTCGAGGACCTCCAGCTCGGGACGCTGAGTCGCGGTGTACAGCACACCGTCAGCCCAGCACACGGCGCCCCAGTCGTTGCGCGTTGCGGTCCGAGCCTTCCGGAGCGTCGTCGCCACGACACGCAGGTTGGGGTAGGTGGCAACCACACGCTCGATCATTCGCCCGAAGTTGGCGGGGTCCAGCACCGAGAGATCGGGATCGATTTCTTCGACAGTGAAACCGAGTGCAGCCCCGAAATCCTCCTCGTTGCCAATGAGGACGTCCACCTTCCCGACGAGGTCCCGGTTCACCGCCTGAGCCTGCGCCTTGTCACCGATGGCCTTCCAGAGCGACGGGCGGTAGTTGAGGTCGTAGCTGACGACGGTCCCCGCGCTGCGAGCCGCCTCCATGGCCTCGTGCACGATGCCGGGCGTCGTCTCGGAGAGCGCCGCATAGATCCCGCCGGTGTGAAACCAGCGCGCTCCTTCGGTCTCTAGGAGCGCCCCCCAGTCGACCTCGCCCGCGCGCATCTGCGCCGCCGCAGTGTGGCCACGGTCGTACGTGCCGAGCGCAGCCCGGATGCCATACCCCCGCTCGGTGAAGTTGAGGCCGTTGCGGACGCTCCGGCCCACTCCGTCGTACGGCACCCAGCCAATGTGCGAGCCGTCGACACCACCCTGACGGATGAGGTCCTCGATGAGCCGACCGACCGGGTTGTCGGCGAGGGCAGTGACGATCGTCGTGCGCATTTCGAAGCAACGGGCGAGCCCACGCGCTACGTTGTACTCGCCCCCGCCTTCCCAGCAGGTGAACGCCCTCGTCGTGGCGACCCGTCCCTCGCCCGGGTCGAGACGGAGCATCACCTCCCCGAGCGAGACGAGATCCCAGCGGCAGGAGTCGGGTCGCCGAAGATCGAGCGGCGTCACGAAAGACCTCCTGAGATTGCCCGGGACGCCCCCAACTCCGCGGCGGCCGTCGCGCCCCTCAGACGGGTGACCAGATCCTTGGCCTCCGCAGCGAGGCGCTCGACGGCGACGAAGTCCCCGGCCGCGATCACTTCCTTCCTCGCCACCCACGTCCCACCGCAGGCGAGCACCGACGGCAGAGCCAGGTATGCCCCAAGGTTCCCGACGTCGATGCCGCCTGTCGGGATGAACCGGACCGAGCGGTAGGGGCCGGCAACGGCCTTGAGGAACGCCACGCCGCCAGCGGCCTCGGCGGGGAAGAACTTCAGGATGTCGATGCCCTGGGAAAGCGCAGCCTCGATCTCGGTTGGCGTGCAAACACCGGGAATGATCGGGACGCCACGCGCCCCAGCAGCAGCGACGACGTCGGAGTTGAAGCCGGGTGCCACGAGGAACGCGGCTCCCGCCGAAATCGCCTCGTCCACCTGCCCCGTCGTGAGCACAGTCCCGGCGCCCACGAGCATGTCGGGAAGGGCCGCTCGGATTGCCGCGATCGAGGCCGACGCGGCACTCGTGCGATAGGTGATCTCGGCGCAACCGAGGCCTCCGGCGACGAGCGCCCGGGCAAGAGGGACTGCGTCCTGCGTACGGAGGAGTTCAACGATCGGAATCACCCCAACGTCCGCGAGGGCGGTCATGACACTCACCACGGCCGGCCTCGGACCCACCAGGCCGCGAGACGCACGCTCCCTGAGGCGCCGCCTCGTGACCACGTCCGCGCCGCGCTGGTCGAGCCCAACCCGCACACGCGTCAGCTCGGCGCCGTCGCGTAGGCGGGTGGAAGCTTGGCCGGAGATGCGCCCAGACTGAGCGATACGCTGCGCGCTGCCTCGACGACGAGCGGGCCGGCCGCATTTGCCGCGTCGAGCGACAGGTCGAACGACGGCGCCGACAGACTCACCGCGCCGCGAACACGGTTCACGCGATCGAAGACTGCGGCGCCGACGCAGCGAATGCCCTGCTCGTTCTCCTCGTCATCGACGGCGAAGCCGCGGGCAGCGATCATGCGGAAATGGGCGGCGAGCAGCTCCCGATCCA
>CAVOJY010000004.1:0-190201 GCA_963696405.1 uncultured Chloroflexia bacterium | reverse complement strand
GGCGGCAGTCAGCCGGTAGCACGCGATGAGAGCGACCCCGCGGGCTACGTCTGGCGGCCAGGGAACCTGGCTCCGAAGCTCTCTTGCCGCGGACCGGCGGCGTGGCGTAGCATGACCCTGGATGGCCCCACCGGGGTCATGGGCGTCACCTCCAGGCACTCAGGGTGACCTGGGAGCGGCAAGGCGATGTGGGGACCGCGGTTCGAGACACGCCCAACCGAACCCCCCAAGCCGAAGCCTTGCCGCTTCTCTCTGCCCGAAGGCCGGCCCGGCGGGCCAACTGTTCGGGTCGCCGCCGACCACCGCCTTCCGCGGGGTCGCAGTCGTCCTACGACGCGTTCGAGCTCCAGATGACCTCGCCGTCGTGCCATTCGGGGTCGCCCTCGAGGAACCCGCGCATCACCGCGTATTCGCGACCCTGGGCCGGATCGTCCGCATTGCGCGTGTAGCTGTCACGGTCTGCGAAGAGGACCGCCAGCATGAGCACGTTCGGTTTCTCGTCCAGCCGGTAGAGGTAGGTAGCCACGAATCCGGGCACCTCGCGGGACCCGATTGCCGCCATGGCATCTTGCAGCTGCTTCTCCGCGCCGGGCTTGACCTGGAGGCGGGCGATCGTTCCGTACATGGTCATCTCCTTGAGGGTGTGTCGACGGCTGGGCCGGTGGGTGTCCCGCGCGTCGCCGGCGGGCATCAGGCCCCGACGAGCCGGACGAAGTGGTAGGCGATGGTGTGCCCGCCGAAGGTCAGCGGGATCATGTCCGTTTCCAGCTGCAGCACCGACCCGTTGCGATGGAGCCCGCGGAAACGGAAGGTTGCCGGGAACGCTTGCGTGTTGACCCGGTTCCAGTAGTTCCAGGAGAAGACCTCCTGGTCGTCCTGGTGAACGAACTTCTGCAGGAAGTGCGGCGTGTTCTCGAGCTCGCTCACCACGTAGCCGAGCATCTCAGCGAACCTGGGGTTGCAGGTCCAGTGGGTCTCGTCGAGCCAGAGGTACACGCCATCAGGGCTCGACTCGAGGATCGGGCGCAGATGCTCCGCGAGCTGCGGGATCACGTCCTCGTGCGCGGTGGGATCCATGCGGTCTCCCGCCCTCGCGGATCGTTCGCGCCGGTCAGGCTTCAGTGCCGCCGGTCGTCCCTGCCCGCGAGAGAAAGCCGCATAGCATAGGGCTGGGCCGCGCCGTGTCAAGTCGCGATAGACGGGGACGTCGGCAAGGTCCGAGGCGTCATTCTCGGGCCCGCTGGAGAGGTGGCCGGGCGCGCGTCAGGGGATCGTCGACAGTGCCGTCGTGGCCAGTGTCTCGTCGGAGGTGCCGACGATGTACACGACATCGCCCTTCGGGTAGAGGTAGGTGTTCCAGCCGTCCTCTGCCGATGCGAGCTTGGTGACTTCCTTGCCCGAGAGGGTGACCACCGACTTCACGAGGGCCGGGGACCCGGCGATGAGTCCGTCGCTGACCGCCTGCTGCAGATCCGCGGCGGGGATCCCCTTCAGCCGGAAGGCCATCACCGAGACATCGAGGCCGGACGTGGCGTCATATGCCTGCGCGAGTTCCAGGTCGGCGGGCGCCTTGCCGACCTTGTCCAGGAACGTGACCATGACCCGGGTCCAGGCGTCGAGGACCGCGTCGCCGGTATCGCTCTCGGTCGTCAGGGCCGTCTCGTTGAGCTTGCCCGGCAACATCGCCTCGAGGTCCGGGGCGGCGTGTGTCCCCTCCGGGGTCGGGGCAGGAGACTCTGCAGGAGGCTCGGACGCGCCCGGAGATCCGGGTGCGCCGGATGGTTCGGACGTGACGGGGGGCTCGGTCTCCAGCGCCGGGCTCAGCGATGGCGCCAGCGTCGAGATCGGGGGCTGGGACGGACCGGCGGACGCGGCGGGTACGCTGGCTGAGGGACCCGGCGTCGCCGGGGGAGCGGTGACGGCCGTCGACCCGCAGCCCGCAACAATCGCGAGCGTGATGACTGCCAGCGTTGCCAGACGAAGCCGAAGGCGGTTCACGAGCACCTCAATTCAACTCGGCGCGGCCATCGACCCTGACGGTGCGAGTCTGAGACCCCGCGCCCGGCAGGGCAGGCGCCGCGCCTGAGTTTGCCGACTTTACCTGATAATCCGCTGTGAGCAGATGACTGACGATCCCGAGACCACCCTGACGCATCCCGGCGCAGCTTCGGACCCGGTGCCCCCGGGAGACCCGTTCCCCCGCGAGCGCGTGGCCGTCCTCGTCCGGCGGCTGCCCGCCTACCTGCGGCTCTCGATCGGGCTCGCCGGCGACGCGCGGCTGCCGAAATGGCGTCGAGCGGCGATCGTGGCCGGTGCCGCGTACATCGCCTCGCCGATCGATTTCATCCCGGGCGTGGTCCCGATCCTGGGGCAGCTCGACGACATCGCGGTGGCGCTCGTGACGCTGCGGGCCGCGCTGGCAGGGCTCGACCCCGTGACCCGGGCACGGCACCTTGGCGCGGTCGGGCTCTCCGATGACGACCTGAAGGCGGACCTCGCAACACTCGGGGTCGCGACCGTGTGGCTCGCACGGCGTGGCCTGGCGGTGACCGGCGTGGTTGCGCGGGCTGGTGGCCGGGCGGCCGTGACCGGCGGCCGCATCGCCGCGCAGGGTGGGCGCGCTATCGCGAGCCGCGGGCGGGACGTGGCGGGCCGCGGACGCGATGTCGCCATTCGCGGCCGGGAGGCCGCTGCTACGCTGCGGCGCAGGCGATCGGAGTCGTCGACGTAGCCGAGGTGTACCGATGGCCGACGAGCCCAGGCTCCCCGATCCTGACAGCCCGGCCGGGCGCTGGGCCGCCGAGCACCTCGCGAGCGACATCGTCGCCTGGCTGACCACCGTCACACCCGACGGCAGGCCCCAGAGCTCGGTCATCTGCTACCTCTGGGACCGCGGCTCGATCCTGTTCTGGAGCAAGCCCGACGTGCCGAGGATGCGCAACATCCGGGCCAACCCGCGCGTTGCCTTCAACCTGCAGAGCGACCCGCACGGCGACCACGGGTTCACCCTCGAGGGGATCGCGCAGATCGAAGAGGATGCGCCGCGGAGCGACGATCACGCGGCCTACATGGCGAAGTACGGCGACGTCTATCCCCACTGGAAGATGGACCCGGTGACTACCGCGGACGAGTTCTCGGTGGCGATCCGGATCACGCCGACCCGCATCCGGGCGTTCTGACCCCTTTCGCGGGAGGCCTACCGGTCTGGCTGCGGGTTGAGCGGAGCCGGGAGACCGAAGGATGTGGCGTCGGCAGGGACCCTGAGCCGGTGTCCGCCGACCGCCACCACCGCGATCCCCGCCAGGGTCGCGGGCACGAGCTGGAGAGCGTGCACCAGGAACGCGAGCGCCAGCACCCCCGAGCCTGCAAGGCCGACGGCGGCGGCCGCGGCCACGACCGTGTACTCATGCGTACCGACGTTGCCCGGCGCCCCCGGGAAGGCGGCGGTGAGGGCGACGCCCGCGGCGATGAACATGGCGGCCGCAGGATCGACCGCCAGCCCGAGCGAACGTGCGGCAAGCCAGAAGAGGAGCCCGTCGCTCAGCCAGAGGACGATGGCCATCATGAGCGCGGCCACCAGGATCCTCCTGTGCCGGATCGCACGGAACCCGTGGCCGAAGTGGCCCAGGCTCACCCGGAGCGCCGAGCGGACGCGAAGCGGAACCAGGCGCGCGAGCCGCCCGGCACCGCCGGGACGCACGTGCGCATCAAGGCCGGCCGGGCGGACCACGAACAGCCCGACCAGGACGCCCACGCCGACGATCCCGGCAACCACGCTGAAGACGTAGAGGGGGCCGGACGCCGCGAGCACGATCGCCACCAACGCGGCAATGATGGCCAGGATCGCGCAGTCGATTCCGTGCTCCAGCACGAGCGTTCCCAGGACCGTCGAGAAGCTGATGCGGTGGTTCTGGGAGACGAGATAGCACTTCACCCCATCCCCCACGCGGGCCGGCGTCATGCTGTTGGCCAGGTTCGACACGAGCATCGCGCCCGCCAGGGATCCCAGTCCGATGTCGGGCTCGTCGGCCGGGTTGGGGAGGAGCGTCCGCAGCCGGAGCGCCCGCAAGCCCAGCTGGCCGACGAGGATCGCCATGACCGGGATGAGCCAGGCGGGTTCGGCTCGGCCCAGGGCCGCGGCCACGGCGCCGAGGTCGAACGACTGCGCGAGAAAGGCGACACCCGCCACCGCAACGAGCAGCCCGCCGGCCCGCAGGGCGAGACCGCGGACACGCCGCGAGCGCAGGGGGGTGAGCATCGTGGTGACCATGTGGGGGCGGCGAGCATACGGGCGGCGGCGGAATCGCGCCACGAACCGGAAGTACCACGACCGGGCCTGCAGTGGACCTGGGCATACTCCTCATCGGACCCAGGACGCGAAAAGCGGGGAGGAGGCCGACGGCCTCCTCCCCGCTGCGCGGGTCGGTCAGTGGCTGGCGGGTGCCGGCGCTGCGATCCCGAAGCCCGGGCCCGATCCCGAGGCGCAGGCCGCGTCGGCCTCGCGGAATGCGGCGCTGGTCGGGTCGGCCGCGAACTGGAGCTGCACGGTCCCGGCCTTCTCGTCCACGACCGGGTCGGGGAAATCGACGCCGTGCGTCCGCATGCACGCCGCGTACGACTGCATCGACGTCGAAAGCTCCGCCAGGTCCCCGCCCCCGGCGACGACCACGCCGGCGGCCGTGCCGGTCGACGTCGACAGGCCGGCGGATCCCTCGATCGGGCCGGCGATCACGCCAGTGCCGGAGAGGATGCCCGCATCCTCGAGGATGGAGGAGCACGCTACGTCGGCCGCGGCGAAATCCTCGCTCGCAGGATCGAGCGACAGTGCCTCGGACGTCCCGGCCACGACGGTGATGCCCGCGGCCGGCGCCTCGGCGGCCGTTGCGTCGAGCGTGCTGGAGACCTCCAGTTTCACCGGGTCGGGCATGTCGACGCCATGCTCGCGCATGCAGGCGGTGTACTTTGTGAAGGCGGCCTCGATCTTCTCGACGTCGGCGGACGCGCCGGCCGCGACCGGCCCGCCGACGACCACGATGCCTCCTGCGCCCGCGCCGCCGGGAGACGGTGAGCCGCCGGCGGCCACCGAGGCGCTGAGAGCCAGGGCGATGAGCGAGGCGACGCCCAGGGCCCCGAAGAGCGCGCCCCATCGGCGACCGGGCGTGCGGGCCGGGACGGGTGTCCCGATCCTGTCGATGTCGTGGGACTCCACGTGGACCTCCTGTCCGTTCGATCCCGCGTCACTGCGGGGGTCCCGCCCCGTGGCGGTGCAGGTACCGTTATCGGTTCGCGCTATGAAGGAATCGTGAAACCGGTCGGCGGCGCCGAAATCGGCAACGAGACATCGATCCGCGCCCCGCCCGACGCGGCGGAACCGACGCGAATCCGCCCGCCGTGGCGCTCCACGATCCAGTCGGCGATCGCCAGGCCCAGGCCGCTGCCCCCGGGTGCGGCGCCCTCGCCGCGGAAGAACCGCTCGAAGACCCGGTCTCGATCCGCGGCCGGTATGCCAGGTCCGTCATCCTCGACGACCAGGCTCCCCTCCCGCACGATCACCGCCACGTTCCCGCCTTCCCGGCCGTGCCGGATCGCGTTGTCGGCAAGAACGGTCACCAATCGCCGCAGGCGGTCGGCGTCGCCGATCACCACCGCCGGCTCGACGTCCAGGGTCAGCCGGACACCCCGCTTCGACGCCAGCGGCTCCAGGGCCGCGAGCGCGGAGGTAGCCACCTCCGCGAGGTCGACCGGTCGAAGGTCGAGGTCCGCCGATCCGGCATCGGTTCGCGCAAGCGCGAGCAGGTCGTCCACGATCGTGCCCAGCCGAACCGCCTCGGCGTCGACCGCCTCGAGTGCGGGCGCGACGTCGGCGACCCGGGCATCGGGCTGCTGGCGAACGCGCGCCACGCCCGCGCGTATCACCGCGAGGGGCGTCCGCAACTCGTGGCTCGTGTCGGCCGCGAACTCGCGCTGGCGGCGCAGCGAGGCCCGGATCGGGACCAGCGCGCGCGTCGCGTAGAGCGACCCGGCCAGGGCCGCGACGGCCAGCGCAACGAGCCCGCCAACGAGCAGCACGACCAGGAGGACACCCAGGGTACGCAGCTCGGCGGTGCGGTCGCCGATCACCTGCACGACGCCTGCCGGCGCGCCGGGAGCAACCGCCGGCACCGGCACGGAGAGGACGCGCACGGGGCTGCCCTGGTAGGTCGTCTCCCGGATCGAGGTCTGGCCCGCCTCGGCCGCAGCATAGCCCACGGGATCGGGCGGGCTGATGGGAACGATCGCGCCCTCGGGGACTGCTGACCCCGAGATAGCCGCTGCGCCGGTCTCGATAGGACCGGTGGCCGTGACGACGGGTCCCGTTACGCCGCCCACCGGCGGGCCCACGAGTTCGATCGCGCCTTCGACCGGCACGACCACCGCGAGCGTCCCGGAGTACGGGCCCTCGATCGCGAAGCCGGGCTGGGCCGGGTCGACCCCGACGATCGTCCCGGAGGTGCCGCCGATCAGCGCGCCGTCGACGGGCGCCGCCGCCATGGAGCCGACGAGGAGGTTCGCGCGATCCCGGAGCAGGTTCTCCGACGCGGACGCGAGCGTGGCGGCGACTGCCGCGTAGAGCGTCGCGCCGAGCACGAGCAGGACCACCAAGGTTGACCCGGCGCTCCACACGATGAGCTGCCAGCGGACGCGCCGGACCAGGCGTCCATCGGATTCGTCGCTGCGGGCGGGCGGCACGACGGCCTCGGCCGCGTTCGCCGGCACGAGCGCGTCAGGCATCGGCGATCTCCCGACGGAGGCGAAAGCCGACCCCGCGAACGGTCTCGACCTGGCGGGCGGCCGCGGATCCCAGTTTGCGGCGCAGGAGGGCGATGTACGCGTCGACCGAGTTCGGCGTGACCGCCACCCCGAAGGGCCAGGCGTGGTCGAGCAGCTGGTCACGGGTGAGGACCTGGTCGGCGTGGCGCATGAGCGCTTCGAGGAGCGAGAACTCGCGCGCGGTCAGCTCGACCGGACGGCCGTCGACGGATACGGTCCGGTGGACGTCGTCGAGGGCGATCGGTCCGCAGGTCAGCAGCGCCACGGGCGCCGTGGCGGGCCGGCGGGTGATCGAGCGAAGACGCGCGGCCAGTTCCTCGAACGCGAATGGCTTGACCAGGTAGTCGTCGGCACCGGCGTCGAGCCCACCGACCCTGTCCGCGACGGCGTCGCGCGCGGTCAGCATCAGGATCGGAACGGTGCTCCCCCGTCGCCGGATCCGCCGGGCGACATCGAGACCGGAGATGTCGGGAAGGCCGATGTCGAGCACGATCGCGTCCACGCCGTCGGCCGCGAGGTCGAGGCCGTCGCGGCCGTTCGCGGCCACGTCGACCACGTGGCGGTCGCCGATCAGCAGCTGCTGGAGGAGCTCCCCAAGGCGCGGGTCGTCCTCGATGACAAGGATGTGCATCTCGCGCAGTATCCGCCACTGGATCGTGAAAGCGTCATGAAAGCCGAGGCGCCTACCCGGCCGCGCCTGCTTCCTTCAGGAGCAGGAGGAGCATGACGGTCGGGGTGCGCGCGGTGACCCGGTGAGTGAGGTTCGCCTCCATGTGGATCCAGGTCCCCGGGGTGGCCTGCAGAACGTCCCCGCCGAGAGCGATCTCCGCATCGCCCTGCAGGATGTGGATGACCGCCGGCATGGAGGCCGTGTGCTCGGAGAGCTCCTGGCCGGCGTCGAATCCGAACATCACGGCCTTGAGGCGGTCATCGGCGTAGACGGCTCGGCTGAGGATCCCGTCCTTCGGGATGGTCACTTCCCCGAGAAGGTCGGGAATGTGAGCGTAGGCAGGGCTCGCGTTCTCGGTCATCGCGGTTCTCCCACTTGCACATTGCGATAAACTATCGCCAAGTAGCTTAGTGTTTGTTATGGTAGCGGCTGCGGCATCGACCTGGTGGCCACGAGCGTAGCTCGGTTGGCGGCCGGCGGCGGCACCGGGAGAACCGGCGGAGCGCGGGAGCTGGAGGACGGGATGGCACTGACTCGACGGCGGTTCATCCTCGCGGCAGTGCTGGCGCCGCTCGCCGCGGCCGCCACCTCGGCCGCAGCGACCATCGGCGCAACGGTCGCTTCGGCTGCGCCGGCATTCAGGCCCGCCCGGCGCGGGACGAGCACGGGCGCATGTGCCCGATGCGGGGGAGGGGACCACGCGATGCTCGACCCACGGTGCCCCGCTGCGACCCCGGTCGCAGCAACACGGCCGTCCCGGCGTGGATCCACGGGACTGGGGACCGGGGCATGAAGCTCACTCGACGCCAGCTCCTCAAGGGCGCGGCCGCCGGTACCGCCACCGCGGCCGCCGGAACGGCTCTCGGCATTGCCGGCACCTCCGTCCTCGCCGGGCGCGACGATCCGCCGCGCTCTCTCCCCGTCGACCGGGTCGTCCGGACCACCTGTTCCCCGAACTGCACCGGATCCTGCGGCCAGCTTGCCTTCGTCCGCGACGGAAACGTGGTGAAAGTCCAGCAGGCGGCCGACTACCCCGACACGGCCTACAACCCCCGCGGCTGCATGAAGGGCCTCTCGTATCACCTCCTCATCCATGGGCCTGATCGCATCAAGACGCCGCTCATTCGCGACGGCGAGCGCGGCTCGGGAACGTTCCGCGAGGCGACCTGGGACGAGGTCCTCGACCGCATCGCCTCCGAGTTCAAGCGCATCGGCGAGACGTGGGGCTGGGACACCATCCACGTCTTCGGCCAGGTCCCCGGTTCCGGCTACATCCAGAAGGGCGCGAACTACCGCGCCTGCGCGGCCCTCGGGATGACCCACGGCACGAGCTTCGATTTCAACGGCGACCTGCCGATGGGGATGCCGATCACCTTTGGCGTCCAGAACGCCGAGCACGAGGCGAAGGACTGGGCCAACAGCCGGTTCCTCCTGCTCATCGGCGCGAACCCGCTGGAGACCCGGATCCCCGACGTCCACTTCATCCACGACGCGGTCGAGCGCGGGGCGCGGCTGGTGGTCGTCGACCCCACGTTCTCCTCGACTGCCTCGAAGGCGGACGCATGGCTCCAGGTCAGGCCGGGGACCGACGCTGCCCTCGGTCTCGCTCTTGCGCGCCAGGTCCTGGCCGACGGGAACGCGGACCTCGACTTCATGCGGACGTACACGGACGCCGCGCTCCTCGTGCGCGCCGACAACGGCAAGCGCCTGCGGGCCGATGAGCTGGCGCCGGGTGAGGCGTACGACCCGGGCCCGGCGGCGGGCGCGGGCCTGGGCGGGTACGGGCGCCAGGCGCCGCCGGTCGGGACGGCCCCGGAGATCCCGGACGCCGCGAAACCGGCCCCCGACCAGCCTCCGACACCACCCGACCGGTTTGTCGCCTGGGACACGACGCGAAACGCCCCCGTGGTCATCGGGACCGATCGCCTGGGGATCCCCGACGGGGTAGACGCGGCGCTCGAGGGCACGTTCGCCGTCCGGCTCGCCGACGGCTCGTCCGTGGACGCCACCCCCGGCTTTGCCCTCGTGCGAGCGGAGCTCGACGGCTGGACTCCCGAGCGTGCCGCAGAGGTCACCGGGGTCCCCGCCGACAGGATCGTCGAGGTAGCCCGGGCCTACGCCGCCGAGCGTCCCGCCGCGATCATCATGGGCGGCGGCGGCAACCACTGGTACCACGGCGACCTCAATGGGCGCGCCTATGCGCTGCTGGCCGCCCTCACGGGGAACATCGGCCGGTCGGGCGGCGGGTTCTCCGTCTACGTCGGCCAGTACAAGGTCCGCGTGGACACCTCGCCGTGGTGGAACGCCGGGGACAAGAAGGCGAAGGTCGTCGCCAGCATCTACTTCGTCCGCGGCCCCACCGAGACGATGAACGAGAAGGTTCCGTACCCGAAGAACGGCTTCAAGGCACTCTTCTGCACCTTCGCGAACATGTTCCTCCAGGCCATGGACGTGAACCGTCTCCACCAGACGCTCGAGGGGTGCGAGCTGGTGGTGGTCGTGGACCACCAGATGACCGACACGGCGAACTGGGCGGACATCGTGCTCCCGGCCACGACCTGGTACGAGAAGACCGACCTGACGGCGACGCCGCTTCATCCCTTCCTCCAGATCCAGCAGGCGGCCATCCCGCCCGTCGGCGAGTCGCGCTCGGAGCTCTGGATGTGGCAGGAGATCGTCAAGCGCATCGACCCTGCCCTCTTCGAGCAGCACTTCAACGTCACCGAGGAGGAGGCCATCGGCGCGATGCTCGCGAAAGGAGGCCCCGCGGAAGGCATCACGCTCGACCAGCTCAAGGCGGGGCCGGTGCGGCTCAAGGTCCCGGATCCCGACATCGCCTTCATCCGGCAGATCGAGGAACTGATCCCGTTCCCGCCGCGGTCGCTCCCGGCGGCCCTCGAAGCGACCGCCGCGTTCATCCCGACCCGGCGGATCGAGTTCTACAAGGAGGAGGATCGCTTCCGCGAGCTGAACGAGACGGTCCCCACCTGGAGGGCGCCGTTCGACGACGGCGTCCACGACCCCGCGCAGTACCCGCTGACGCTGCTCTCGCCGCACTCGAAGTGGCGGATCCACTCGAGCTACGCCAACGTGGCGTGGCTGAACGAGATCACCGGCGGCCGCGCTCCCGTCCTCATGGGCCCGGAGACCGCGGCAGAGCGGGGGATCGCCGATGGCGACCTCGTCGAGATCTCGAACACCCGCGGGATGGTCCGCGCGTGGGCGCACGTGACCGATGCCGCTCGCCCCGGCACCGCGACCCTATTCGAAGGCTGGTGGAGCCGCCAGCTCGGCGCCGGCAAGAGCGTGAACGAGCTGACGTCGTCGGCCGTGAACCCGATCCACGAGATCCACTATGTCCCGAACATGTGGGCGCCTTCCACCGGCTGGAAGGACTGCCGGTGCGAGGTGAAGAAGGTCGATGGTGCGGCCGCGGTGACCCAGGGCGGCCAGGCGGCCGGCGTGCCGGGGGAGGTGACCCATGGCTGACAAGGTCTCTCCCATCGAGGCCCTCCCGCCCGCGTCCCGCGAGTACGGCGAGATCGGCCCCGTCTCGGACAAGCCCCGCTGGGGCATGGTCGTTGACCAGGAGCGCTGCATCGGCTGCTGGTCATGCGCGGTCATCTGCAAGTCGGAGAACGACGTCCCGCTGGGGATGTGGTGGAACCGCATCGACACGGTCGGCGAGGCCGTCGACACGCCGTTCCTCGAGCACGGCGACCTCGAGATGCACTGGATGCCGCTCGCCTGCCAGCACTGCGAGAACCCGCCGTGCACGAAGGTCTGCCCGGTGGCGGCCACGTACAAGCGCGACGACGGCATCGTGATGATGGACAACGAGCGCTGCATCGGGTGCCGGTACTGCATGGTGGCCTGCCCGTACGGGGTGCGCGTCTTCAACTGGGGCGCGCCCGAACGGCCCACGGAGTTCGACACCGGCATGGTGGCCGCGCGGCCCGTCGGCACCATGGAGAAGTGCACCTTCTGCGTGCACCGCATCACCGACGGCCAGGTGCCGTCCTGCGTCTGGTCCTGCCCGGCCCAGGCCCGCATCTTCGGCGACCTGAACGACCCGGAGAGCCGGCCGAGCAACCTCATCCGCGACCGCGAGGGCTACCAGCTGCTCGAGGAGCGCGGGACCGACCCGAAGGTCTACTACCTGCCGCCGCGGCGGAGAAGGGGGCTGTGATCATGAGCGCGATCGCCACCCCCGCCGGGCCTGCTGCCGGGGCCGCAGCCCGGCCCTCCCGGCACCCGCACCCGATCCTCGTCGCCTGGTTCGCGCTGCTCGCCGCCGGCCTCGCCGTCGGCATCGGCGCGTGGTTCTACCAGCAGTCCCAGGGCCTGGCCGTCACCAACATGCGCAACACCGTGATGTGGGGCCAGTACATCACCTTCTTCATGTACTTCGTGGGTCTCTCTGCCGGCGGTCTCATCGTGGCCTCCGCCGGCAGGCTCTTCGGCGCCGCCCGGTTCAAGCCGATCGTCCGGCTCGCCGTTCTCGAGGCGGGGGTTGCCGTGATGCTGGCCGCGCTGTTCCTGCTCCCCGACATCGGTCGCCCGGAGCGCATCTGGCACCTCTTCCGCTACCCGAACCTCACGTCGCCGATGATCTGGGACATCGCCATCGTCACGGTCTACTTCCTGATCTCGGCGGTCTACGTCTGGCTCTACACACGTGCCGACCTCGCCCGCGCGGGCAGCCCGCTCGCGCTCGGAACCGGGACCTCGGAGGCTTGGCACCGCCGGGACGAGCGCCTGAAGACGGCCCTGGCCTGGATCGGCCTGCCGGCCGCCATCCTCCTCCACTCCATCACCGCCTGGATCTTCGGCCTCCAGATTGCGCGGGGCTTCTGGTACTCGGCGATCATGGCGCCGCTCTTCGTGTCCTCGGCCCTGGTCTCGGGCACCGGGCTCATGATCCTGCTCGCGCTCGTGCTGCGACGAGCCGGCCGGCTCTCGTTCCGTGACGAACTTGCCTCGTACATGGGCGGGATGCTCGGCGTCTTCATCGCCGTGGAGGCGTTCCTGGTCCTCTGCGAGATGCTGACGGCAGCCTATCCGGGCGCGACCTTCGAGGCGGACCCGGTCGCCCGTCTCGTCGTCGGCCCCTACAGTCCGTTCTTCTGGTTCGAGGTGATCGTGGGGCTGGCGATCCCATTCGTGCTGCTCGCCGTCCGGAGGTTCCGGATGGACGTCCGGTTGGTGGCCCTGGCCTCGGTCCTTGCCGTCGTCGGCATCTTCGTCCACCGGCTGAACATCGTCCTGAACGGCCTCAGCTACGTGACCGTGCCCTATCCACCCGGGGTCTCGATCGGCACGCCCCAGCCGCCGGGGATGAATTCCTTCTCGCTCAGCCTCTTCTACATCCCGAGCATCGTGGAGTGGCTCGTCACCATCGGGGTGCTCTCGTTCGGTGCGCTCGTCTTCACGATTGCCGTCCTCGTGCTCCCGATGAGGGAGAAGGCGCGCGAAGAAACCGCCGAGGCGACGAGCTGATCGTGCTCGGGCGCCGGGTGGCTGCGGTGGGCCGCGTTCCCGTGGAAGGCCCGGTCGCGGCGGGGTGCCCGGTCGCTGGGGAATCCCCGGCCCCGCCGGGAGTGCCCACGGGCCTGTGATGGCATACTCGCGCTCCATGCGACTGGAGCTGACGAAGCGGGGCGACTACGCGGTGCGGGCGATGCTCGCGCTCGCGCGCGGCGACGGCGGGCGCCTGCTGAGCGTGCGGCGCATCGCTGCCGACATGTCCATCCCGCCGCGGTTCCTCCCCCAGGTGATGGGGGACCTGGTGCGCGCGCGACTCGTCGAGGGAATGCCCGGTCGCACCGGCGGCTACCGGCTCTCCCGTCCCGCGGCTGACATCAGCCTGCTCACGATCGTCGAGGCGATCGAGGGGGATACCCGGCGCCAGACGTGCGTGCTGCGCGGCGGTCCGTGCCGGCTCGACGGCACCTGCGACGTCCATGACGCGTTCGCCGGGGCCCAGCAGGCCATCATCGACTCGCTCGAGGCGGTGACACTGGCCGACGTCACGGGTTCACCCGTCGGCCCGGCAGGCTGAGCGATCGAGGCGGCCTACCGCTTTTCGAGCCGGGCCGCATCCTCGGCGGCCTGGAGGACCTCCTCCACCGTCTCGCCGATGCTGGCCTGGACGGCGGCAATCACGGCGCCCTCCACGACCGGTCCGCGGCTGATCCGCGTCCGCCGCGCGATCTCCTGCGGCAGCAGCTCGAGCGCGGTCTCTGCGGCGAGCACAGCACTGCCGATGTCCACGAGCACGACCACGCCCGCTCCCGCGTCGGCCTCGGCGATCGCCCCGGCAATGCGCTCCGCGTTCGTCCCCAGCGACCCGTCGGCCGCGCCTCCCGCGGCGCGCAGACGCACGTCCGGCCCGGCCATCACCGCGGCCAGCTCCACGGTGCCATCGGCGATGCGCGACGAGTGCGAGACGACCACGAGACCCACGTGCGGCCGGGGAACGGCAGTATCCACGGGGCCGAGTCTACGGGCCCGCGGTCCCGGATCGCTCGCGCTGAGCGACCGAACAGGAAGTACGCAAACGCCCGTAGCGCAGGCCGGGAGCGGTTGCGCGTGGCGACCGTCGGGGCACTGACGACCACCGCCGGATAACCCGATTGGAGCGTGGGTCGGGATCGACCAAGCGTGGCCATGGGACCCGGAGGCCTCCCGTGGCCGTCGCCGCTGCGGCGAACGCTACGGGGATTCGCATCAGACAGGAAGACAGGCCGGAAGAGATCCCCGCCCGGTCCGCGACGCCTTTCTACGGCGCGAGGAGACCCGGGCGCCGTAGACGCTTGACGCGCGGTCATCGGGGCAGTACCATGCGTGACATGGTACATGGCGAGACACGTGACCCGCTGACTGAGCTTCGTCGCGGCGTCCTCGAGCATTGTGTCCTCGCGGTACTCCGCGAAGGGGAGTCCTACGCCTTCGACATCGTCCGGGTGCTGTCAGGCGCCGGAGAGCTGGTGACGAGCGAGGGGACGATCTACCCGCTGCTCGCGCGCTTGCGAAGGGATCTCCTGGTGACCACCAGCTGGCGCGAGTCGGATGCGGGACCGCCGCGCCGCTACTATCGGATCACCGACGCTGGCCGGCGGGCGCTTGACGCGTTCAGCGGCGACTGGACCCGCTTTCGCAACGCGGTGGACGCGTTGCTCGGGGAGGCGAGCCACGGAGGGGATGCAGGTGGACGCTGACGCGCTCGTGCGCGACTATCTTGACCGGCTGGAGACCGCCGCCTGGCGACTCCCGGTCGACCGGCGTGGCGAACTGGTGGGAGAAGTTCGCGAGCACATCGCCACGGCCATGGCGGAGGCCGGCCGAAGCGATGAACTGACCGTACGCAACATCCTCGAGCGGCTCGGCGCGCCCGAGGAGATCGTCGCGGCCGAAGGGGAGCCGGCTGCGGCTGCGCCGCGAGCCGCCAGTGCGGGCATCGTCGGGAGCTCTCCATCGTCTTCCACCCCGGCAACGGTCCGGCGAATGGCTAACGCCACGGGCATTTGCGTTTGTCAGTGACCGGACCTCTGCGCGAACCCGACGCCTGCCGATCGCGCGAACGCCGAAGCCATTCCGCGTCGGGCACCATCCCTGCCTGGGCCGTCAGCCGGCGAGAGCGTCCCGCAGCGCCTCGAAGAGGTACGTCGCCGATGTTGCGCCGGGGTCCTGGTGGCCGGCCGAGCGCTCGCCGAGGTACGACGCGCGCCCCTTGCGGGCGACGAGAGGGGTGACCCGGTCGCGCCCGGCCGCCGCCGCGTGGGCGGCGTGGATCAGCCCATCGCGCCAGGCGCCGTTCGCAACACCCCGCTCGATCGCGTGCACGGCCGGGAGCATGGCGTCGAGCATCGTCTTGTCGTCCGGCAGGGTCTTCCCGCGTTCCGCGACGCCGTTCACCCCGGCGCGGATCGCGCCCGACAGGTGCTCGGGCTCCACCTCGGCCTCGTTGCCGATGACGGCCGCGACCCGCAGAAAGAACGTGCCGTACAGCGGCCCCGCAGCGCCCCCGACCGTGGAGATCAGTGTCATCCCCACCCCCTTCAGCAGGGCACCGGGCCCGGCGGCGCGCAGCTCGGGCAGCTTCGCCACCACGGCCGCGAACCCGCGGTCCATGTTGATCCCGTGGTCCGCGTCGCCGATGGCAGCGTCAAGGTTGGTGAGGTAGGCCTTCTCCGAGGCGAGGCGAGCCGCCAGCAGCTCCACGAACCTGGCCAGGTCGTCCGTTGTGACCGCGGCGTTGGCGCGGCTGCCGGTGTCCGCCACGGTCAGGCTCCCCATCGCAGCGCCGGCGTGTGGACCGGGGCGTCCCACAGCCTCGTGAGCTCGTCGTCCAGGCGCAGCAGCGTGATCGAGCAGCCCGCCATCTCCAGCGAGGTGATGTAGTTGCCGACGAGGCTCCGCGCGATGGAGATGCCCCGCCCGGACAGCAGCCTGGCCAGGTGCCGGTAGAGCACGTAGAGCTCCATGAGCGGCGTGCCGCCCATGCCGTTCACGAAGGCGAGCACGAGGTCGCCGCGGCGGAACGGCAGGTCGTCGAGCACCGGCACCGGCAAGCATGCTCGACGATCTCGTCCGCCGTCGCCAGCTTCATGCGCGTGCGCCCCGGCTCGCCATGGATCCCGATCCCGATCTCCATCTCGTCGTCGGCGATCTCGAACGTGGGGCGCCCCGCGGCGGGGACCGTGCAGCTGGTGAGGGCCATGCCCATCGAGCGGACGTTGTCCTGGACCTTCTGGCAGACCGCTCGGCAGGCCTCGAGGTCCGCGCCCGCCTCGGCCGCCGCGCCGGCGATCTTCTCCGCGAGCACCGTCCCGCCGACGCCCCGTCGGCCTGCCGTGTAGAGGGAGTCGCGGACGGCGACATCGTCGGCCATGACGACCGAAGCGACCTCGATCCCCTCGGCCCCGGACAGCTCAGCGGCCATTTCGAAGTTCATGACGTCGCCGGTGTAGTTCTTCACGATATGGAGGACGCCGGCGCCGCCGTCCACGGCCTTTGTGGCGGCGAGCACCTGGTCGGGTACCGGCGAGGTGAAGACGGCGCCCGGGCAGGCCGCGTCGAGCATGCCCATCCCGACGTACCCGCCGTGCATCGGCTCGTGCCCGGAGCCGCCGCCCGAGATCACGCCGACCTTCCCTGCCCGCGGCGCGTCGCGGCGGACGACCACGTTCGGCGGCTCCAGCCTCACGAGATCGGCGTGGGCGGCGACGAACCCGGCAAGCGACTCGTCGACGAGGGCCTCGGGCGCGTTGATGAGCTTCTTCATCCGCCGGCCAGCATACCGCGGGCTCGGCCAGGCCCGGCTCCACCATCACGCCAAACCCTGAGCGTTGCCTGATGAGCGAGGCAGTCCGGTGGTCCACAAGGAGCCACGCGACCGACGAATCATCCCCGTCCGTGATGGGGACGGGACGTCGTCACGTCTCGAGCACGGCGCAGCCGGTGAAGCCGCCACGTACTGCTCGCCGCGTGGCGGTTTGGCGGAAACGACCGGTGCCCAGGCGCGCTGATCGAAAGATCGGTGCGACTACTGCCGTCCTGAGTGCCTCGAGCGCCGAGCCGCCGACTCGAGACGGCGCGTGGCGGATGTGATGCGGCGGTAGATCGCGAGCAGCTCGTCGTCCGGGAGGGGGCCCGGGTTCGCGGCGGCGATCTGCGCGAGGACAGCACGCTCGCGCTCCGGATCGCGAATAGCGCGCCGGCCGGCGGCGAGCTTCGCCTCGCCCGCGGCCAGGCCGAGAGCGGCTCGTTCGCTCAGCAGGGTGACGATGCGCCGGTCGATGGCGTCGATGCGCCGACGAATCCGCCGCAGCTCGGGGGAAGGGGAGGGGGAGGGCCCCGGGGAATCCGGATCGGTCGAACCGCCGACGAAACCGGCCGGCTTCGTCGTCCCACCGGCAGGCTCGGCCGTTTCCCGGGAATGCCTAGCCATGTTTCACGCCCTCCGGCGACGGCAACGTTCCCTCGTTCCAGCGCCTCACGAGCGATTCGAGCGCGAGCATGTACCCCCGGGCGCCGAGCCCCACGATCGACTCGAGGGCGATGTCGGCGAGGAAGTTGACGTGCCGGAACGGCTCGCGCCTCGAGGGATCGGAGAGGTGGACCTCGATGAACGGCAGCCCGACGGCGAGGAGCGCGTCGCGCAGCGCCACGCTCGTGTGCGTGAGGCCCGCGGCGTTCACCATCGCGGCGTCGTACTCGTGCTCCTGGATCCAGTCGATGAGCTGGCCCTCGTGGTTCGACTGGAAGAACGCGATGTCCACGCCGAGTTCCGTGGCGCGGGCCAACAGCTCCTCGTGGATCTCGACCATCGTCTGGCGCCCGTAGATCCCGGGCTCCCGGGTCCCGAGCAGGTTGAGGTTCGGTCCCTGGAGGACGAGGACCCGGAGGATGCGGTCGTCGCTGGTCATGCGAGATCTCCCTGGCGGATGGCGCCGAGCGCGGCGGCAAGGCCCGCCTCAACCGCCTTGGCGGGGACGTCTGAGCGGACGACCACACCCGATTCGACCGGCAGAACCCAGCGCAGCCGGCCACCCGCATGCTTCTTGTCACGCTGCAGCAGGTCGCGGACCGCATCCGCCGCCACGCCCGGCGGCTGCTGCGCCAGCCCGACGGCGGTGAGCAGCCGCTCGATCCGGCCGGCCCGGCGCGGCGTAGTGATGCCCATGGCGAGACCGACGGCCAGCGCGCCCCGGAGCCCATGGGCGACCGCCTCGCCGTGGAGGATCCGCCCGTAGCCTGCGGCGCCCTCGATGGCGTGGCCGATCGAATGGCCCAGGTTGAGGACCATCCGTCCGGCTTGGTCGCGCTCGTCGCCGGTGACGATCTCGACCTTCGCCCAGGCGCACCGTTCGACCAGCTCGGCCACGGCGCCGGAGGAGACCTCGCGATCGTCACCCCGGGCGATTCCGCTCGCCTCCTCGTCGAGGAGGTCGAACAGGCGCTCGTCGCCAAGAGCGGCGTACTTGATCGCCTCGCCCAGCGCGGCCCGGCGCTGTCGGACGGGGAGCGTGGCGAGCATGGCGATGTCGATGATCACCGCCGCCGGCTGGTGGAAGGCGCCGACAAGGTTCTTGCCCTCGGGGATGTCCACCGCGGTCTTGCCGCCGATGGCGGAGTCGATCTGGGCCACCAGCGTGGTGGGCACATGGATCATGGGCACCCCGCGCAGGTACGTGGCGGCCGCGAACCCGGCGGCGTCGCCGAGCGCTCCGCCCCCGATGGCGACGAGGGGGTCGTTCCGCTCGAGACGGCGGCGCGCCAGCTCTCGCACGAGACGGGCATGCACGGCGAGCGTCTTGGCGGCCTCTCCTCTCGGGATGAGAACCGTCTCCACGTCGAGCCCGGCGCCCCCCAGGCCGGCTGCAATCCGCCCGCCATGGAGCTCCCAGGCGCGAGGTTCCGAGACGACCGCGACGCGACGCGCTCCCAGGTCCGCGAGGCTGTCGAGGAGCGCGGGCACGGCGTTGCTCTCTCCGAGGACGTGGGTCCCGATCCGGGTTGAGGCGAGCAGCAGGCGCGTCCCGGGCGGGTGCTCCTCGCGGAGGAACGCCTCGAGGCGCCCGACGACCCGGATGACGCTGCCGGTCCCATCGATCCGCGTGCCGGCCGCGTAGAAGCGCTCGCGGGCCGCGAGAAGATCCCGGAGCCGCTCTACAGGATCACGGCCGGCCAGCAGGGGCCGCACGGGCCCGCCCCGCAGGCGGCGGATGAGCACGTCCGGCGGCGCCTCGAGCGCGACCACCCGCCGGCCGCGGAACAGGTGCCAGCGGCTCCGCGGGTCGACGATGGCACCGCCGCCCGCCGCGACGATCCGCCGGAGCGTGCCCCGGCCCGGGTCGGGTGGGCCGAGGGCGGCGATCGCCGCCCGCTCGCGCACCCGGAACCCGGCCTCGCCCTCGGCTTCGAAGATGGCCGGGATCGGCCGCCCGGCAGCCTCCTCGATGGCGTCATCCAGGTCGATGAAGGGAACGCCGTGGTGGGCGGCCAGCCTGCGCCCCACGGCGCTCTTGCCGCTTCCCGGGGGCCCGATCAGAACCAGGTCCATCGATTGATCCCGCAGCCAGGCCCTAGCCGTCCCCGCCGTTCCCGGAGGGCTCGGACGGCTCGGGGTCGCCTTCGGACGGACCCGCTCCCGGGGTTGGCGCGCTCGCGGCACCGGTCCGGGCGCCCCCGCGGCGCGCACCCCCGCGGCGACCGCTCCCGCTGGTCATCGTCGCACGCGATCGCGCCACGCTGTCTCGGATCTCGTCGAGCGAGTCGCCGCCGAACTTCTCGAGGACGGCGTCCGCCAGCACCAGCAGGACCATGGCCTCGCCGATGACGCCCGCGGCGGGCACGACGCTGATGTCGCTGCGCTCGTAGTGCGCGGTTTCGACCGGCTCGCCGGTGAGGAGATCGGCGGAGGGAAGCGGGCGGGCAAGCGTGGAGATCGGCTTGACCGCGCCCCGCACCACGATCGGTTCGCCGTTCGAGATGCCGCCGGTCAGCCCCCCGGCGCGGTTCGTCCGGTGCGTCCAGCGCGACTCGCCGATGCCCTCGATGATGTCGTGCACCTCCGACCCGAGCCGTCGCGTCTGCTCGAACCCGAGCCCGAACTCGACCCCCTTGACGGCGTGGATCGAGCAGATCGCCCCCGCCAGCCGGCCGTCCAGCCGGCGGTCCCAGTGGACGTGGCTCCCGAGTCCGACGGGGACCCCGGTGACGACCACCTCGAACACGCCACCGACCGTGTCGCCGCGCGACCGGGCCTCGTCGATCCGCGCGATCATCGCCGCCTCGCCGGCCGGATCGGGGCAGCGAAGCGGGCTCCCCTCGGTCTCCTCGCGCGTCCGTGTCGACCGGGCCGGGTCCATCGCCGCGCCGCCGACCTCGGCCGTGAAGCTCCACGCCTCCACCCCGAGCTCGTGAAGGAAGGCCCGGCAGACGGCACCGGCGGCGACCCGCATCGCCGTCTCTCGGGCGCTCGCGCGCTCCAGCACGTTGCGGACGTCGTCGAACCCGTACTTCAGTGCACCGGCGAGGTCGGCGTGCCCGGGGCGGACCCGCGTGACCGGCATCGCGCGCCGGTTCCCTCCCTCGGCGAGCGCCGCCAGCTCCGCGGCCTCCTCGGGCGACAGCTCTTCGACCTGCATGACGCGGGTCCAGTTCTCCCAGTCGCGGTTGCGGACGACGAGGTGGACCGGCGAGCCCAGGGTGCGCCCGTGGCGAACGCCGCCCAGGATCTCCGCGCGGTCCTGTTCGATGGCCATCCGCGCGCCCCGGCCGTACCCGAGCTGTCGCCGCGCGAGATCGCGCGCGATCGCCTCGGCCGATACCGGGATCCCGGCCGGCAGCCCTTCGAGGATGACGCCAAGGGCAGGGCCGTGCGACTCGCCGGCCGTGAGGAACCGCAGGGCGGACATCGGCGGTTCGCCTGCGCCTACGCGCTGTCCCCCGCGCGCGGCGGCCCGGCCCGCCCCCACGCCACCCGCGGCGGTCCCGCCGGCTTCACCCGCCCCGCCCCCGGACTCGTCGGCGTCCTCCTTGTCCCACCCGGCGCTCGCCGACCGCGCCACCTCGAGCTGCTCGCGCATCAGCTCGACGGGCGCCGGCTGGCCCGTCCACAGCTCGAAGGCGAAGGCGCCCTGCCGGAGGAGCATGAACTCGCCGTTCTGGAGGGCGGACGCACCGGCGGCGGCGGCGTCGCGGAGGAGGCGCGTCTCCGGCGGGTTGTAGACCAGGTCCATCACGAGGAGTTCCGGCGGAATCACCTCGCCCGGGATGGGCGATTCGTCGGAGGCCAAGCCTACCGAGGTCGCGTTGATGAGCACCTTGGTCTTCGACAGCTCCGATTCGATGACCGATTCGTGCCACGGCATTGCCTTCAGCTCCATGTGCGCCGCGCTCCGCCCGAAATGCCGGACGAGGGCCTCGCCGCGGTGGAGGTGCCGGTTGAAGACGGTGACGCGCTGGAAGCCCAGGGTGATGAGGGCGTGCACCACCGCACGCGCGCCGCCGCCGGCGCCGAGGACGACCGCCGCCCGGGGCATCTTCTGCTTGCCGATCAGGACATCGAGCGCATCGCGGAAGGCAGGCACGTCCGTGTTGTGGCCGACGAGCTTGTGCCCGTCCTTCGAGATGGTGTTCACCGCCCCCGTGGCATGGGCGTCTTCGGTCAGGCGGTCCACCAGCGTGGCGACCCGCTCCTTGTGGGGGATCGTGACGTTGGCCCCCAGGAACTCGTCGTTCCGAAGCTCCTCGATCCGCTCCGGGAGTGCGGCAACCGTCGTCTCCACCAGCTCGTAGCGCGCATCGATGCCGAGGGCGTCGAAGGCCGCCTGCTGCATGAAGGCGGAGTACGAATGGGCGACGGGATGGCCGATGAGAAGGACTCGCTTGGTCATGCGCGCACCCTTTCGAGGTCGGTGAAGAAGCCCGGGTAGGACACGGCGGCCGAGGCGGCGCCGTCGATGAGGGTCTCGCCGGCCGCCAGGAGGCCGGCGATAGCGAAGACCATGGCGAGGCGGTGGTCGTCGTGACTGCGGGTCGTGGTTCCGCGGAGACCGAAAGTGGGCAGACCCGCGCCGCCGTGGATGGCGAGATCGTCGCCGTCCACCTCGACCCGGGCGCCGAGTGCCGCGAGCCCCTCGGCGATCCCCGCGATCCGGTCGCTCTCCTTGGCGCGCAGCTCGCCGGCGCCGCGGATGCGGGTCGTCCCGCTCGCGCAGGCGGCCGCCAGGCAAAGGGCGGGAATCTCGTCGATCGCCCGCGCCACGTCGGCCGGACCGATCTCGATCGCCTCGAGACGGCTGGACCGGACACGGAGATCCGCCATCGGCTCGCTTCCCCCGGCCGCGGCGGGCTGCTCCAGGATGTCCGCGCCCATCGCCCGCAGGAGGTCGATGACCGCGCGACGCGTCGGGTTGACCCCGGCACCGGCGATCTCGAGGTCGGCGTCGGGGTGGCATGCGCCGGCAATGAGCCAGAAGGCAGCCGCCGACACGTCACCGGGGATCCGCTCATCTCGGGGAAGCACTGGCTGCCCGCCCTCCATGGTGATGACCCACTCCTCCGCGCCCCCGGTGGACGAAACGCTCCCATTGGACGACACGCCCCCCGCGGACGAACGCCGCCCGTGGACGACACTTCGACGCCCCTCGCGGCGAGCATCCGCTCCGTGTGGTCGCGCGTCGCGACCGCCTCCCGCACGGTGACGGTCCCCTCCGCGGCCAGCCCGGCGAGAAGAACGGCCGACTTGACCTGGGCGCTGGGAACGGGTGTCCGGTGGTCAATGGCCCGGAGCGGAGAGCGCCCGACGATGGTGAGCGGCGGGAGCGTGTCGGAGGCGCGAGCACTGAGCGTTGCGCCCATGCGGCGCAGCGGATCGATGATACGGGCCACCGGACGGCGTCGCAATGAAGCGTCGCCGTCGAGGATCGCCTCCATCGGCAGGCCGGCAAGCACGCCGGCCATGAGCCGGAGCGTGGTCCCCGAGTTGCCCGCGTCCAGGAGGCCGGACGGCTGGCGCAGACCCGCCCGGCCCGGCGACCGGACGAGGCGGTCCACGCGCCCACCGTCGGCCGGCTCCATCCGCGCGACCTCGGCCCCGAGCGCCTCGAGGATCGCCGCCGTGCTGTTGCAGTCCAGGCCGTCCGATCCATCGAGAATCCGGCACTCGCCGCCGGCCAGGGCGGCGAGGATGAGCGCCCGGTGGGTGATCGACTTGTCCCCCGGCAGGCGCAGCCGGCCGCGCAGGCGCGACGCCTGGCGGACGCGCACGACATCCCCGGAGGGCGGCGGTTGCACAGCCGTGTCAGTGCTTCCGGGCATCCCCGCCGATCCGCAGCGCGGAGGCGGGAAGCGCCGAATCGCGGTGGAGGCCGCCGACGTGCTCGTGCACGGCGGTCAGGGCGTCCATCAGGTCGCGGAACCCATCCGGCGCGAGGGACTGCTCGCCGTCCGAGAGCGCGTCGTCGGGGTGCGGGTGCACCTCGACCATGATCCCGTCGGCCCCGGCGGCCACGCCCGCCAGCGCGAGCGGCTTCACGAGCCACCGCTTCCCGGTCGCGTGCGACGGGTCCACCACCACGGGCAGGTGGGTGAGGTGGTGGAGGAGGGGCACCGCCGAGATATCGAGCGTGTTGCGCGTGTACGTCTCGAAGGTCCGGATGCCGCGCTCGCACATGATGACGTTCGGGTTGCCCGCGCTGACGATGTACTCGGCAGCCATGAGCCACTCCTCGATCGTGGCGCCGTAGCCGCGCTTCAGCATGACCGGCTTCTCCGCGCGGCCGACCGCCTGGAGAAGCGAGTAGTTCTGCATGTTGCGCGTGCCGATCTGCAGGATGTCGGCGTAGAGGGCCACGATGTCCACCTGCCCGGGCTCCATGACCTCGGTGATCACGGGGAGCCCGGTCTCGCGCCCGGCCTCCTGCAGGTAACGCAGGGCCTCGACGCCCAGGCCCTGGAAGGTGTACGGGCTGGTCCGGGGCTTGAAGGCGCCGCCCCGCAGGATGGTCGCGCCGTTCGCGGCCACGAAACGGGCGACCTCCAGGAGCTGGTCGCGGCCCTCGACCGAGCACGGTCCGGCCATGACCGTGAGCGACCCGTCACCGACCGTCGCCCCGCCCACCCGGATGACCGTGTCCTCGGGGTGGAACTCCCGGCTCGTGAGCTTGAACGGGCGGCTGATCGGGGTGACCGTGTCTACCCCGGGCATCATGGAGAGCCGGCCGATGAGCCGTTCGCGGTGGCCGCCCACTTCGCCGACCACGGCGATGACGACCCGCTCGGCGCCTCGGTGCGGGTACGACTGGAGCCCTTCGGCGACGATGAACGACTCCACCGCGTCGACCTCCTGCGGCGTCGCGCTCACCGCCATCACGACGAACATCTCTCCGGCCCTCGCTTCTCTTGCGACCCTCGCTTCCGCTCGGGCCGCCCTCCGGCCAAACAAAAAAGCAGAGGTCCAGGACCTCTGCCGCCCGACACGACCCGCCCGGCGGGTCTACGTCCCGCGGGCCGTCATGTCGGGCGCACGTAAAAGAAGAACGCGTTCACGGTCGGCCAACCGTACCCGACCGGTCGGCCGGCTGTCAACGCTTTGCTATCATGGCCGCCGCGCTGGCACCGGAGAGGTCGCATAGCGGTCTAGTGCAGCGGTTTGCTAAACCGCCAAGTGGGGTAACCTGCTTCGAGGGTTCGAATCCCTCCCTCTCCGCCACCCAGCCGCATAGCGTGCGCCCGTAGCTCAGTGGATAGAGCGTCAGGTTGCGGACCTGAAGGCCGTGAGTTCGAGTCTCGCCGGGCGCGCCACCTTCCCCTTGTCACTCGACCTCTGCGTCACCGTGCCGCTCTGCGCCGACGAACCACGACCGCGGCGGCAGCCGTCACCCCCACCGCTCCGAGCACGCCGGTCGCCCATCGCCGCGGGTTCTTCGCCTCTGGCTGCCGGTGGAGCGTCACCGGCATCAGGTCAAGGTGGGCCGACGTCACGCCCGCTCCGGGCTCGCGGCCGAAGACCACCCGCATCGAGAACGGCCCGAGCCCGGACACGTCGACCCGGAAGATGTCCGGGTCGCCCTCGTCGTCGGGCCGCAGCGGAAACCCCCGGAAGAGCGCCGGGACCGGGGTCAGGAACCGGAGCATGAGCTGGTTGCTCCGGACAAAGACCTCTGCCCCTGCGCCCATGAAGGCCCGGATTCGGACGTCGGCGAGCGAACCGGGGAGCCAGTACCAGCCGCAGTAGTCGCCCCACGTCTCGGGATGGAGCGGGATGTCCGTGCGGATCGCGTCGTCCGGCAGGCCGAGGAGCGCCCGGAGGAGGCCCGAGCATTCGGCGGGCAGCCACAGATCGGGATCCACCGAGCCGTTCGTGAAGGCCATCACGCCGACGCCGTCGCGGGGCGCCAGGAAGATCTGCGAGTGGAAGCCGGGGAGCGTTCCCTGGTGCTCGACGGCGACGTGGCCGCCGAGGTCGACCCGGAAGAAGGCGAGGCCCAGGCCGGGGATCCGCGGGTCGGGCTGGTACTGCGGCTCGAACATGGCCCCGACCGTCGCCGGCTGCAGCACGGAGCCGTGCTCGTTGGCGCCGCCGCCGAGGAGGGCGGCGACGTAGCGGGCCATGTCCCGCGGGGTCGAGCAGATCGAGGCGGCGCCTGCGGTGACCATCTCGCGCAGCGGGACCGCCCTCGGACCGCCTGAGCGGAACTCGTAGCCGGTCGCGAGCCTCGACCTGACCCGCGCGGACAGGAGGAGGTCGCTGTCGGCCATCCCGAGCGGCTCGAAGATGTGCTCGCGGAAGTAGCGATCCAGGGGCGTGCCGCTGACGTCCTCGACGAGCTGGCCGAGCGTAGCGGGCGCGTGGTTCCCGTACCGGAAGCGGGTGCCTGGCTCCGCGACGAGCCGGAGGGCGCCCCCGTAGAACTCCGCCAGTGTCGGGAGCGGCTCTCCGGCCGGCACGCTCTCGCCGAAGTCCGGCCGCAGCGCATCCCGCGCGCGCACCACCTCGGGCAGGCCGGCCGTGTGAGTCATGAGGTGGCGCGCGGTCGCGGGCCGGTGGCCGTCCTTCGCCGGGATGAGTTTGTAGGCGTGCAGATAGTCGTTCGCTGGGGCGTCGAGGTCGAGCAGCCCCTTCTCCCACAGCTGCATCGCTGCGACCGCGGTGAAGGTCTTGGTGATGGAGGCGATCCGGAAGACCGTGTCCTCGGTGATGGGTGCCTTCGACCCGATGTCGGCAACCCCGTGGCCGTGGAAGAACTCGAGGCGTCCATCGCGGACCACGCCCACCGCAAGGCCGACGGCGGGGTGGCGGTTGAGGATCTCGCTGACCCTCGCCTTCATCGCGAGATCATCGATTCTGGCGCAGGTTGCCCTTGCGTTTGATCCGGCCGGCGCGTCGTTCTCGGTGTCACTTCTCAGCCCTCCAACCTGACGATGCCTGCGGCTACCTTGGCGATCGGCGTGATGATGCCCACCCTCTCCTCCAGCGCGTCCGCGGCATTGAGGCAAAGGTCTTTGACGCTCATGTCTGCGAGTTGCGCGGGCCGCGTGGCCATGGCCTTCTTCCTCAGTCCTGGTCGGTCACCGCCCCTGGACGACTTCCATCACCTGCGCCTCCACGCCGAGTGCCCGGAGTTCGTCGCGCACACCCTCCGCGAGGATGCCGATATCGGGGAATGCGGCCCGGTCGGCGGTGATGCCGATGCTGAGCGCTCCGGCGTAGGACAGGGCGCCGACCCCGAGGGGCACGTTGCCGATGAGTCCCAGCACCGGGAACACCTCGAGCATCCGGGCCCCCGCAAGGTAGAGCGGCCGCCTGGGCCCGGGGATGCTTGCGCTGGTGATGTTCACGCGCTGACGGATCACGGCCTTCAGCATCAGCCCCCTCACGATCCGGCCGCGGAACAGGGTGCCCAGGGACGTGCGAACCCTGGCCTTCCGCCGGGTCGTCTCCACGGCGATCTGCCGGAGCCTTCGGGCCGGATCGGGCTCGCCGACGGGGAGCGGGACGACCATCTGTGCGATGCGGGTCCCCTGTTCCGCGCCGCGCAGCCTGCGGCGCAGGGTGACCGGGACGTAGATGCGCACCGTGACGCCCTCGACAGGCTCTCCACGGCTCAGGAGGAGCTTGCGCAGGCCACCGGCCGTGACCGCCAATAGGACATCGTTCACCGTTGCGTCGTGGTCGCGCCCGATCCTCCTGGCCTGGCCGTGGCTGCTCCGGACCGTCGCGAGGTTGCAGTCGGACCCTATCAACCGGTCGAGGCTCGTCTTCGGGGCCGGCTCCTCGGCGAGCAGCTCGCGTGTCGCGGGCCACCCCTCCCGCAGCTGCCGCCATGTCGCCCCAGGCCGGAGCAGCATCGAGTATGCCCCGGCGATCGCCTCGGCATGCCGCCGCACGTTGTTCCTGAAGAGCCGGCGCGACGAGGGCCATCTCGCGGGTTTCCAGGGGTGTGGTGCCTCAGCCGGCGCGTCGGGGACGGGGTCGAGGAGCGCCCCGAGCATCGTCATCGCCGCCAGGCCGTCCGCGATGGCGTGGTGGATCTTCACGAACATGCCGACCTCTCGGTCGGGCAGCCCCGTCACGAACCAGATTCCCCACAGGGGGCGTGACGGGTCCAGGCGTCGCCGTCGCAGGTGCTCGGTCGCACCCAGGAGCCCGGCCTCGCCCCCGAACTCGGCCAGCGACAGGACGCCCACGTGCTGGCTGATGTCGAAGGCCGGGGCATCCACCCAGAGCGGAGCACCGAGCCCTCGTCCCGGCACGTGGATGAGCTGGCGGAACCGCGGGACGAGGTGCAGGCGGCACTGGATCGCGTCCCGGACCGCTTCGATGCGGAACCGGCCCGTCTCGTCGAAGAGGTCCCTGCCGTCGAAGCGGGCGACCGCACAAACGTCCTGCGGCCACCTCGCGCTTGCCGCCAGCATCAACTGGTCTTCCGCGGTCAGCCGGTCAATCGACGTGCTCGGCGGACCCACGCTCACCTCCCATGCGCGGCGGGCTGACTCCCCACCTGAGATTGCTCCGATCTCGATCGGGGCGGTAGAGGCGATTGGCCTATGACACCACGACCTCGTCACTTGGCGCGGCAGCCTACGCGGCGAAGGCCGCCGGCCTCGCCGCGCCCCATGATCCGGCCGCCGTCGCCGACGAGGTCCGCTGGCAGCTCAGACCGCGCCTCGCCGGCCTTGCGATGTCGTTGATCGCCGCCCCCGACGCATGCTCCGCGGGCGCGCTCGGGGGCGGCAATCTCCGCAGGACATCCCATAACGAAGCTCGCTGGGCGCGGATGACGCTCGCCCGGAGGTCCAGGGTGCAGGCCGGAAGCTCGCGGGCCGCGGTGACCCAGGCCGAAGACTCGTCTTCTCGAGAATCCTGTAGCAAAACGGCCGCCACGAGCATCTAATAGGGTATGAACGCCCACGCGGGGGACGCCGCCGCGGCCGTATCGACGGTCGAGCTTGCGGCTGCCGGCGACGAGGCGGCGTTCGCCCGGCTGGTGGCGACGCACTACGGGGACATGGCTCGCGTCGCCTTCCTCGTGTGCGGGGAGGCCTCCCTCGCCCAGGATGCCGTGCAGTCGGCCTGGCTGATCGCCTGGCAGAAGCTTCGCTCCCTCCGCGACCCCGACCGCGTGCGGCCGTGGCTCCTCTCGGTGACCGTCAACGAGGCGCGCCAGATCGTCCGCCGGCGACACGGCCGGGTCGTCGAGATCGATCTCTCGAACGCGGTGGCTCATGGCGCGGACCCCGCGGACACGATCGATCGGGTCGATCTCAGGCGCGTCCTCGCCCACCTGTCGGCGGATGACCGGGCCGTCCTCGCCTACCACTACGTGCTGGGGCTCGATTCGAACGAGCTCGGCGCGCTCACCGGAAGGTCGCCGTCCGGCGCACGAACGCACCTCTCCCGCCTGGTGGATCGCCTCCGGAAGGAGCTCCGTGATGTCTGACCGCGACGCATTCGACGCTCGTCTCGGCGCCGCGTTGCGGCAGTACGCGACGGGCGCTCCGGTTGACGTGGACCCGCACGCGTTCGCGCGCGGGATCGCGGCGATGGCCGGGCACAGGCATCCTGCGACCGGTGTCGGCGTACTTCGCACCGTCCCCGCCCTCGTCTGGGTCGTGCTCGCCGCAGCCCTCCTGATCGCTGGCCTCGTCGGCGCCCTCGTCGGCGGCCGCATCATCCGCAACGACAACCTCACGGTGGTGCCGGAGCCGACCGAGACAAGGCCCGTTGCCCGCGAGCCCGCCTGTCCGGCCGGGACGAACCCGGACGAGCCGGGGCCGGTAAACCAGGCTCGGCCGTCACCGTACTTTGCTACGGCGATGGCATTCGACCGCCGGGCAGGCAGGCTGGTGGTCGTCACGGGCTCCTACGGCCTCGTCGAGACGTGGGCCTTTGACGTGTGCACGAATACCTGGACCCGGATGGATCCCAACCGGGAGCCGCCGAGTTTCGGGCGGCTTGTCTACGACGTCGACTCCGACGCGACGATCGCCGTTGACGGGAGCACCGGGCATCTGTGGGCCTACGACCTTCAGGCCAACACCTGGACCGAGAAGGCGGTCGTTCCGGCCGAAGTGACGCTCGGGGCCTACGACCCGGTCTCCGGCCTCGTCGTCGCCGCGAGCCGCTGACGATCCCACCGAGCTGTGGAACTACGACGTCGAGACCGACACGTGGACCCCAATCCGCCAGGCGAACGGGCCGGCCCGACATCCAGGCGCTCGCCTACGACGCCTCCGTCGACCGGATGGTCGCGTACTCAGGCGCGTCTGGCAACGATACGACGTGGCTCCTCGACATCCGCACGGGCACCTGGTCGAGGTCCGGCGCCGAGACGCCGAAGATCAACATCCCCTGGGGATGGGTGTCGGCCCCGCGGAGATGCTCTACGACGAGGCGGCGGAGCGGACGGTGGCCTTCGGCATGCGATTGGCCGCCTACGACGCGACCGCGGACCGCTGGGAGATCCTGGCCGAGGCCGATCCCGGTGGGTCGTTGCCCCTTCCGCTGGTGTACGACCCGGTGAACCGGCGGCTCGTCGGCTTGGGCCAGGGCGGCGTCGCGGATCGGGGCGGCGTCGTCGCCTTCGACCCGGCGACGAGGACGTGGACCCAGCTGCTGGCGCCGAGCACGCCCTAGGCGCATGGCACGAACTGAGGCGTCGCGCCGGCCCTCGTGTGCCGCGGCCGCCTCCCGTAGGGGCGTGCAAAGGACGCGCATTGGCTGCGCTTTGGCGCGCCGTGAGCGGCCAGAACGGCGGTGGCAGCCGGCGGGCCCTTTCCTTGGCCCGCTTCGAGCGTGCCCGGGCGCCCGCAGATGGCCGGCTGTTGCCCCCCATGGCCCAGCCGTGACTGTCGCCGCTCGCCGCGGCCGGTCCCGGACGCACGCAATGCGCGTACCTTGCACGCGGTCGCGGGTCGCGGGTCGCGGGCCGCGGGCCGCGTCGGGGATGGGGTCACGGACCGTTCGCGGACCGTGCTCCCGGCTGTGCTAGCCTCGGCCCATGGTCACGGAACGCGGCGACTTCATCCGTGAGATCGTGGCGGCCGACCTGCGGGATGGCAGGCACGAGAAGGTGGTCACCCGCTTCCCCCCGGAGCCGAACGGCTACCTGCACGTCGGCCACGCCAAGTCGATCTGCCTCAACTTCGGCATCGCCCGGGAGTTCGGCGGTCGCTGCCACCTGCGCTTCGACGACACGAACCCCACCAAGGAGGAGCAGGAGTACATCGACGCCATCCAGGCGGACGTGCGCTGGCTGGGGTTCGACTGGGGCGAGCACCTGTACTTCACCTCCGGCTATTTCGAGCAGCTTCACGACTGGGCCGTCCACCTGGTCCGCGCCGGCAAGGCCTACGTGGACGACCTCTCGGCCGACGAGATTCGCGAGTACCGCGGCACGCTCACCGAGCCCGGCCGGGACAGCCCCTGGCGGGACCGCCCGATGGAGGAGAGCCTCGACCTCTTCGAGAGGATGCGGAAGGGCGAATTCCCCAACGGGGCGCGCGTGCTGCGCGCCAGGATCGACATGGCGTCGGGCAACATCAACCTGCGCGACCCGGTCCTGTACCGGATCCTGCACGCCGCGCACCCGCGCACGGGCGATGCGTGGTGCATCTACCCGACCTACGACTTCGCGCACGGGCAATCCGACGCGATCGAGGGCATCACGCACTCCATCTGCACGCTCGAGTTCGAGGACCACCGGCCCCTCTACGACTGGTTCATCGAGAACCTGCCGGTGCGCTCGCGCCCGCGGCAGATCGAGTTCGCGCGGCTCAACCTGACCTACACCGTCCTCTCCAAGCGATTCCTCAAGCGCCTGGTCGACGAGGGGTACGTGCGCGGCTGGGACGATCCGCGGATGCCCACCATCTCGGGCCTGCGCCGGCGCGGCTTCCCCGCCGAGGGCATTCGCGACTTCGCGGCGATGATCGGGGTGGGGAAGAGCGACAGCGTCGTCGACGTGGCCATGCTCGAGCACGCCGTGCGCAACGTCCTCAACCGGGAGGCTCCCCGCCGCTTCGCCGTGCTGCGCCCCCTCAAGGTGGTCATCGAGGACTACCCCGAGGGGCAGGTCGAGGAGATGGACGCGGTCAACAACCCGGAGGACCCGTCGGCCGGGAGCCGCAAGGTGCCCTTCACCCGCGAGCTGTGGATCGAGCGCGAGGACTTCATGGAGGATCCTCCCAGCAAGTTCTTCCGCCTGGCCCCGGGCCGGGAGGTGCGGCTGCGCTACGCGTACCTGGTGACCTGTCGCGAGGTCGTGAAGGATGCGGCCGGAGAGATCGTCGAGCTGCGCTGCACCCACGACCCGGCCACCCGCGGCGGAGACGCGCCCGACGGCCGCCGGCCGAAGGCGACCCTCCACTGGATCTCGGCCGATCATGCGATGCCCGCGGAGGTGCGGCTGCACGGCCACCTCTTCAGCCGCCCGGACCCCGGGGCGGACGGTGACCTCTTCGCGGACCTGAACCGCGAGTCCGAGGAGGTGCTCCAGGGCTGCCTCCTGGAGCCGACCCTCGCCGATGTGCCGGTGGGCGAGACCGTGCAGTTCGAGCGGCTGGGCTACTTCTGTCCCGACCCCGATTCGACGCCCGGCCACCCGGTCTTCAACCGCACCCTCGCCCTCAGGGACACCTGGGCCAAGCTCCAGGCGCAGGGCCGCCAGGACACCTGACCGCCCCGCCCGCGGCACGGCCCCGAGCCTGAGCCGCGGCTGGCTCCTCTCCGGGCTGCGCGGGGTCCCCCGGCGATGCCGCGACGGGCCTCCCGCCCGCGCCACCGCGGCTGTGCAAAGGACGCGCATTGCTGGCCGTCGATGTCGTGTCGGCCGGCCGCGGGCGCGGGCACCGCGGCCAGGAGGATCCTGCGACCACGTCCCTCGAGCACGGCCCGCCGGGGACCTGCGGGCACGGAGAAGGCGGGGCAGGCGTGGAGAGGGCGGGGCGGCCGCGATCAGGTCGGCCACGACCCGGGCCACGACCCGGGCCACGACCCTGGCGCCCGCAATGCGCGTACCTTGCACACGGTCGTGGCGCCCGGCCACGATGAGGCTGGTCAGCCGGACGTGGCGCTCCACGGTCCGATGCCGGACACGCGGTCCACCGTGATCCGGGTGACGAAGCCGGGCGGCGGGTTCGGCATCGGCGGGAAGACCGCATCCGGCCCGATGTATGTCCTCGCGAGCCTCGCCAGGATCTCAGCCGCGCCGCCCTCCGTGATGCGTGCCGTGCCGTTCACCACCAGGTAGTTGTCGAGCCCGATCGGGTTCCTCCCGCCCGTGATGAACGAGAGGGCGATCCGGGGATCGCGACGGAGGTTGCGGAGCTTCCGCTGATCGAAGAGCGTGGCGATGACGATCTCGTCGCCCTCGATGCCGACCCACGCCAGCGAGACGTGCGGTGCGCCATCCTCGGCCAGGGTGACGACGTGGGCGAGGGGACCGGTGGCGACAAGGGATCGGATCGAGTCGGGGATCATGGCGGGCCTCGGCTGTTCGGTGACGGTGCACTGTGACCGATGGGTGCGGGGACAGTATGGCGCCGAGCCGCGATAGGACCGCCGGTTGACGCCGGGGCCCGCGCGCCGCTAGCGTAGGCCGTGATGTTCACCGGCGGCGAACTCAGGGAGCGCATGCGGAGCGACGAGCTACGGCGCCGCGTGGCAGGGATGCTCCTCGGCATCGAGCCGGACCAGCGGCTGCCCACGATCCGCCAGCTCGCCTCCCAGCATCGAGCCAGCATCGGTGCGACGCAGGAGACGCTCGCCCGACTCGAGGCCGAGGGCGCGGTCGCCATCGATCGTCGCGGCAGGCTGGGAGCGGTTCTCCGATCACGATCCATCGGAGCCCTCTGGGCGGCCGCCGAGGGCGTCCCGCTCATCGTGTCCCTGCCGCTTGCCCAACACGCCGCGGACCGAGGGCCTTGCCACAGCCATCAAGTCGCTCCTCACCGACGCCGGTGTCGAGGTCTACCTCGTGTTCTCCCGCGGGTCCCGGCATCGCCTGGTGGAGCTGCGACAGGGGCGCTGCCACCTGGTGGTGCTCTCCGCGCTCGCGGCACGCGAACTCTGCGGCTCCGGGGAACGGGTCCTCCTCGAACTCCCTGCGCCCAGCTTCGTTCGTGAGCATCGCGTCTACTACGCGGACCAGGCCGATGGCATGGATGGCCCGCCCCGCGTCGTCATCGATCGCGATTTACTTGACTTCCAGCGGCTGACCGAGCTGGAGTTCGATGGGACCGGTGCGCGCTTCGTCCCCGCCTCGTACATGGAGTTCCCGCGGCTCATGGCCGAGCGAGAAGCGGACGCCGTGATCTGGGACGTCGAGGAGGCCGAGGCCCGCATGCCGCGCTTCGTCCGGAGCCGCTCCCTGTCGGCGCGAGTCGTGGCCCAGATCGGGGATAGCGACCTCCGGACGGCCTTCATCGCGCGGGCGGAGGACACGTCCGTGCAGCTGGTGGCGAATGCATGCCTGGATCCCGCCGCGCTCATGCGGATCCACGGGCAGGTCGTGGAGCATAAGCGGGTTCCATCGTACTGACCGCACCGCCTCGGGCGCCCTGGATCGGCCGGACCCGGTGGCGGGGCATGCCGCCCTCGGAGCAGCCCCCGGACAGGAGCAGCCCCCCGGACAGGAGCAGCCCCCGGACTTGACCTCCGACCGCGAGTGTGTGACCATGCGTTCACGGTTCGCGAACGTTGAACGAGCAGGAGGACGGCGCGTATGCATCCGCTGGAGTACTCGAGGTTCCGCTACTACCACATCGATCCGAACGACATCGAGAGCGTGCCCGCGGAGCCGGCGCCGATGCTCGGCGGGGGGCCTTCGCGCTGCGTGGGCGTCGGGATCGACGAGCCGCCCTGCCAGCTGGTCCTGGAGGACTTCTTCCCCGGCTACGAATACAGCTGGACAACCTACATCGACCAGCTGGACCTGGTCACGGAGGGGAGCTGCGAGATCACCTACACGCTCCCGCCCGCCTACGACCGCACCGAGACCATCGTGGTCGAGGCGCCCGGCGTCTACCTCATCCCCCGGGGCACGCGGATCGTCTGGAAGCCGCTCGGTGAGGGCCCCTTCCGCCACGTCTCGATCGACATCCCGAACCCGAAGTTCCCGGTCGAGGACGCGGTCAGCGTGAAGCGCGCCCGCGCGGCAGGGGAGGGCTGAACGATGCAGGTCATCGCGGGCCGGTTCGCCGGCAGGCGGGCCATCGTTACCGGCGCGAGCAAGGGGATCGGCAAGGCCACCGCCCTGCGCCTTGCCGCCGAGGGCGCCCGGGTCGGGCTCATCGCCCGGGGGCGCCCCGGTCTCGAGGAGGTGGCAGCGGCGATCCGGGCTGCCGGTGGCGAGGCCCTCGTCCTGCCCGCCGACTGCGCCGTCGAGGAGGAGATCCGGACGGCGATCGACGAGGCAGCGGCCGCCTGGGGCGGCCTCGACATCGTCGTGGCCAACGCCGCGGTGGAGCTCCCCGACGAGGACAACCGGATCGACAGGATCTCCCTCGAGGCCTGGAACAGGCTCATCACCACGAATCTCAACGGCCAGTTCCTCACCTGCAAACACGGCGTGCCCCACCTGCTGGCCGCGGGCGGCGGCGCGGTCGTGAACGTGGGCTCGAACTGCGGCTACCTGGGCATGGCCATGAACGAGCCCGCCTACAGCGCCAGCAAGGGCGGCATCTTCGCCATGATGCGGGTCATGGCCTACGACTTCTCGCGCCTCAACATCCGGGTGAACATGGTGATCCCCGGGTTCATCGACACGCCCATGAACGACTTCGTGATGAAGGATCCCGAGCAGCTCAAGTACTGGAGCAACCAGGTCCCCATCGGTCGCGCCGGGACGGCCGACGAGATCGCCTCGGCGATCCTCTGGCTGGCGTCGGACGAGGCGTCCTACTGCGTCGGGACCGCCCTCGTCGTGGACGGGGGCCAGTCGGCCGTCTGAGAGCGCCGGCGGAACGTCACCAACTCACGGCAGGAAGCAGTTCAGGGATCGCAGGAGGGATCATGGAGCAGCCCCAGAACCTGCCGGCCGGAATGGCCGGCCTGCAGTACCCCATCACCCAGGTCTCGCTGGCAGTGACGGACCTGGACAGGACCATGGAGCGCTACCACCGGGCCTTCGGCTGGGCCCCCTGGCAGGTCTTCGACCACGTGCCCCCGGTCCACCACAACACCCAGCTCCGCGGCGAGAACGTCCAGTACTCGCTCCGGGGGGCCGAGGTCTACGTGGGCAAGATGAACTTCGAGCTGCTCCAGCCGCTCGAGGGCCCCAACCTCTGGAGCGAGTTCATCGCCCGCCGCGGCGAGGGCGTGGCGTCGATCGCCACCATGTTCCTGGAGCGCCGCGACGGTGACGCGGTCAAGAAGGCCTTCACCGACGAGTTCGGCATCCCGGTCAACATGAAGGCCGATATCGGCGACCACATCGAGTACTACTACCTCGATACCGAGAAGACGTTCGGCCTGCTCATCGAGTCGGGCTCGGGGCACGCCATCGACTTTGTGAAGCCGGCCAAGGTCCACCCCTCGGAGGGTGCCAAACACAGCCCGTCCCCCGCCAGCGGGATCATGTACCCGGTGATCACCCAGATCTCCGTGACGGTGCGCAACCTCGAGGAGAAGATGAAGGCCTTCAACAAGGCCTTCGGCTGGGGCCCCTGGAAGGTCTTCGAGGGCGACAACCGCCAGGTGATGCACCACTGCGAGTACCGCGGCAAGGCTACCGAGTTCCGGGTCCGCTGGGCCGAGACCATGGTGGGCGACGAGACCAACTTCGAGCTCATCGAGCCCCAGGGCGGCGACAATCCCTGGGAGGAGCACCTGGCCACCAAAGGCGAGGGCATCAGCTCCATCGCCGTGATGGCCCGCAGCAAGGAGGAGTCCGAGCGCATCAAGGGTGAGTTCGCCAAGGACGGCATCGGCATCTACGCCTCGGCCTACGTCGGCGAGCACCAGTGGTACCTGCTCGACACCCTGGCCGACTACAAGGTCTACATCGAATCGGGCTCCGGCCACGCCCTCGACTTCATGCAGCCGGTCGCGGTCTATCCGTGACGCGACGCGGCACCCATAGCGAACGAGGAGGTTATCGAATGGCACCGCAACGAAAGACACGGCCCCGGCGTCGCACCACCACGGTGATGGTGGCCATGGCGGCCGTGCTGCTGCTTGGCGCCTGCCAGGCGGCCGCCACTCCGTCACCCTCCGCAAGCGAGGCCCCGGCGACGGCTGCCCCGACAGCGGCCCCGACGTCGGCGCCGAGCGCCGCGGCCACCGAGGCGCCGACCACTGCGCCCACCGCGGCCCCGACCACTGCCGGGGCCTGTCCGAAGACCGGCGGCACCCTGGTCTTTGCCCGCCAGGCCGAGCCTGCATCGCTTCTTCCCGCGGGCGTGAAGGGAGCGGCCGACAATGCATCGATCTGGGTCCTGCCCTCGATCTTCGATCAGCTGGTCCAGGTGAAGGACGCCGATACGCCGCAGCCGGGGCTGGCCGAGTCCTGGGAGGTTGCTCCCGACGGCCTGTCCGCGACGTTCAAGCTTCGCGACGCGAAGTTCTCGAACGGTGAGCCGGTCACCGCCGAGGATGTCGTCTACTCGATCAACCGGTTCATCGATCCCGAGATCAACCAGTTCTACGCGGGCGTCGCGGGCTCGTTCAAGAACGCCTCGGTGGTGGACGACACGACCGTCAAGATCGAGATGAAGCGCGTCGACGGCGCGTTCCTCGACGCACTCGCGATGTTCGTTCCCTCGATCATGCCGAAGGCGTACTTCGAGTCGCTCGGCGCGACCGAGGAAGAGCGGCAGACGAAATTCGCCGAGGCGCCCGTGGGCTCCGGTCCGTTCATGCTCAAGTCCTGGAAGCGGGGCGAATCGCTCGAGCTGGTCAAGAACCCGTACTACTGGCGGGAAGGCCAGCCCTGCCTCGATGGCGTCACCTTCCTCTACCTGCCCGACGACAACACGCGCTTGCTGAAGCTCAAGAGCGGCGACGCGCAGGTTGCGGCCGACGTTCCCTACGGCCAGATCGACGCGATCGACAAGACCGAAGGCCTCTCCGTCCTGCTCGAGGACATCGCCGGCTGGAAGTCCATCTGGTTCAACAACGCGCTGAAGCCGTTCGACGACCAGAACGTGCGTCTCGCCCTCAACTACGCGACGCCGAAGGAGGCCATCCTCAAGTCCATCCTCTACAACGCCGCCGACATCGCCAACAGCCCGATTGCCCGGGTCAAGTACACCGACCCGAGCGTGGCTGCCTACCCCTACGACATCGAGAAGGCGAAGGCCGCCATGGCCGCGTCGTCGGTCCCGGACGGGTTTGAAGCCGCGTTCGTCATCGTCGCCGGCGATGCGGTCGAGAAGCAGATCGCGGAGATCCTCCAGCAGGAGTGGGCGAAGATCGGCGTGAAGATCAGCATCGAGCCGGTCGACGTGGCGACGATCTGGGAACGCTACGGCGGCATGAAAGAGGCGAACATCTTCACCTTCCCCGGCAGCTTCCTCTCGAGCGACACGCTGTCGGAGGACAACCTGGCGTACGTCTTCTTCGTGCCCGATTCCGGCGCGAGTTCGTTCTTCACGAACTACAACAACCCGGAAGTCATCAAGCTCATCAACGAGCTGAGCGGCACGATGGACGAGGCCAAGCGCAAGGAAACCTTCCTCAAGATCCAGCAGATGACCATGGCCGATGTGCCGTCCGTGCCGATGTATTTCACGAAGGCACGAACCGGCATCTCCGACAAGGTCAAGGGTTTCAAGACCCAGAAGTCCGGCTGGTGGAAGCTCGAGGACGTCTGGCTCGACCAGTAGCCATCGGTCCTGCGAGAGCCCCGGTTCGCCCCCGGCGACAGCGGATCGTGTCGCTGCCGCCGGGGGACACCTGGAGGTCGTCAGCTGTCTGAGCGCGACGTGCGCCGGGCCATCGGGGGGATTCCCCGGTGATCGCCTACGTGGCCCGGCGCCTAGCCCATGCCATTCCCGTGTTGGTCGGGATCACGCTCGTGGCGTTTCTCCTGATTCGCCTGATCCCCGGCGACCCGGTCCAGGTCATGCTCGGGCTGCACGCAACGCCGGAGCGGGTCGCGCAGCTGCGAGCATCCCTCCACCTGGATCAACCGCTGCCCACCCAGTACCTCAGCTTCCTCACCGGCGCCATCTCGCTCGACTTCGGGGACTCGATCGCCCTGAAGTCCGCCATCACGCCCATCCTGGGCGGGCGGATCATGGTGACGGTCTGGCTGCTCGCCTATTCAGTACTGATCTCGCTCCTGATCGCCGTTCCGCTTGCCGTGATCTCGGCGATGCGCCGCAATCGCCTTCCGGATCACGCGATCCGGCTCTTCTCCACGGTGACCTTCGCCATGCCGGCGTTCTGGCTCGGCCTGATCCTGATCCTGATCTTCGGTCTCGAGCTTGGCTGGTTCCCCACCTCCGGCCTTGGCCAGGGACCGGTGGGCGTCATCTGGAGCCTCACGCTGCCCGCCATCACCATCGGGCTCTACCTCGCGCCGATACTCCTGCGCACCCTGCGCTCGAGCCTCATCGAGACGCTGAACGCGGAGTTCATCGAGGCGGCCCGGGCGCGCGGGCTCTCCGAGCGGCGCGTCGTGATGAAGCACGTCATGCGCAACTCGCTCATCGCGATGATCACCGTCCTGGGCGTCAACATCGGGTTCCTCATCTCGGGCACGGTCGTCGTCGAGACCGTGTTTGCCTTGCCCGGGCTTGGGTCGCTGCTCGTGTCGTCCATCCTCGCCCGTGACTTCCCCGTCATCACCGCGCTCACCCTTGTCTTTGGGATCGCCGTCATCCTGGTGAACCTTCTGACCGATCTCACCTATGCGGCCCTCGACCCGCGGGTTCGGCTGTGACGACGGTCCCGCTTTCCCGCGGCCAGGCCCTGGAGGTTGCGGCTCGTCGCCTGCGGCGTCGGGCGTTGTCCGAGCAGCGCTGGTCGAACGTCACCTCTGGGCCGGCGTGGCCGTGGTGGTCGGCTTCATTGTTCTCACCCTCGTGGCGCCGTGGACGGGCTCCCGGCCCCCGACCAGCAGGACCTCGTGGCCGCGCTGCAGCCGCCGTCGCTGGCGCACCCGTTCGGGACCGACCAGCTCGGACGCGACATCCTGAGCCGGGTCATCTACGGGACCCGCATCGACTTCTCCTTCGGGTTCATCACCACGTACGCAACGCTGGCCGTCGGGATGCTCCTGGGCGCGCTCGCGGGCTACCTGGGCGGATGGGTGGACACGGTGGTGATGCGGGCGGTGGACGTCGTCATCGCCTTCCCCTTCATCGTGCTCATCCTGGCCATCGCCGCCGTCTTCGGGGCGGGGCTCGTGGGGGCCTACGCGGGTGTGCTGGTCGTCGGCTGGGCGCTGTACGCGCGCCTGACCCGGGGGGAGATGCTCGTCCTGCGCGAGAAGCAATTCGTTCTCGCTGCCCAGACGATGGGCTACTCCACGCCCCGGGTGGTCTTCCGCCACGCCATCCCCAACCTCCTGCGGCCCAACCTCGTGTTCTCCATGGCGGACATGGTGCTGAACATCCTCACGCTCGCCGCGCTCTCCTACCTGGGCATGGGCGTGCAGCCACCGACCCCCGAGTGGGGGGCGATGATCGCCGACGGCCAGGGCTACCTGCTCACGGCGTGGTGGGTGTCGACGTTCCCCGGGCTCACCGTGGTGGCCGCCGGGGTTGCCTTCAGCCTCATCGGGGACGGCCTTGCCGACCGGTTGGGCGGTGAGTTCCGGATCACGATATGAGCGACCTGCCGACGAGTGACCTCCTGCTCGACGTCCGCGACCTCACCGTCGGCTTCCCGGCGCGTGAGGGGGTCGTCCTGGCCGCCGATCGCGTGAGCTTCCGGCTGTCGGCGGGGCGCACCCTTGGCCTCGTCGGCGAATCGGGCTGCGGGAAGAGCGTCACCCTCCGCTCGTTGCTCGGTCTCGTACCGTACCCGGGCGAGATCATCTCCGGCGAGATTCTCTGGGACGGGCGCGATCTGCGGGCGGTATCGCACTCCGAGTTGACCCGCATCCGGGGCACCGAGATCTCGATGATCTTCCAGGATCCCATGTCGAGTCTGAACCCGGTCTTCACGGTGGGCGACCAGATCGAAGAGACGCTCCGCATCAAGCTCGGCCTGGGCGGGCGGGAGGCGCGTGAGCGGTCGATCGAGCTGCTCGACCACGTGGGCATCCCGTCCGCCGCCGCACGGGTCCGCGACTACCCGCACCAGATGAGCGGCGGCATGCGTCAGCGGGTAATGATCGCGATCGCCATCGCCTCCCGACCGCGGCTCCTCCTCGGCGACGAGCCGACGACCGCGCTCGACGTGACGATCCAGGACCAGATCCTGGCGCTGCTCGCGGGGATCCGGGAGGAGACGGGGATGTCGATGATCCTCGTGTCCCACGACGTCGGCGTCGTGGCCCAGAACTCGGACGACGTGGCGGTCATGTATGCCGGGCGGATCGTGGAGCGGGGAGCCTCCGCCGACGTGCTGGGCCATCCTCGCCATCCGTACACCCTCGGTCTGCTCGGGGCGATCCCGGGCATCGAGGCCTCGGAGGAGCGGCCGCCGCTCATCCCGATCCCGGGCCAGCCGCCGAACCTCGCCGAGCTTCCGGCGGGCTGCCCCTTCCAGCCGCGATGCCCATTCGTCCGCGAGGCCTGCGCGGAGGTGGAGATGGAACTGGATGTGCCGGCACCGGGGCACGGCTCGGCATGTCCGTTCGTGGACGGAGCGTCGACGTGAGCGCCGAAGCGCCCGCCGCCGGTCACCTCCTCGAGGTGGAGGGCGTCTCGAAGTACTATGCGGGCCGCCGCCCGGCGGCGGACCGTCTCGCCCGGCGTCCCGGACCCCGGCTGGTCGCGCTCGACGCGGCGTCGATCGTCCTCGACCGCAACGAGACGCTCGGCATCGTCGGTGAGTCCGGAAGCGGCAAGACGACGCTGGCCCGCTGCATCGTCCGACTGGTGCGGCCGGACGCCGGCTCGATCCGTTTCGACGGGATCGACGTCCTTGCGGCAGGCCCGGCCGAGCTGCGCGCCGTCCGCCGCAACGTCCAGCTCATCTACCAGGACCCGTATTCCTCGCTCAACCCGCGGATGTCGGTGGGCGACGCGATCGCCGAGCCCGCCCGCGTCCACGGCCTCGTCCGCCGGGGAGGGGAGGCCGCACTGGTCGCCGACCTGCTGGACCGTGTCGGCCTCCCTCCCGCGACCGCGAAGCGAAGCCCGCGGCAGCTCTCCGGGGGGCAGCGGCAGCGCGTAGCGATCGCCCGGGCCCTCGCCCTTCAGCCGAAAGTCATCATCGCCGACGAAGCGGTCAGCGCCCTGGACGTCTCGATCCAGGCGCAGGTCCTGAACCTGTTCGAGCAGCTCATTCGCGACCTGGGCCTTGGCACCATCTTCATCGCGCACCAACTGTCCGTCATCGCCCACCTCTCGCAGCGCGTCGCCATCATGTACCTCGGCCGGATCGTCGAAACGGGCCCCACGTCCGCGGTGTTCGCTCGACCGGCGCACCCCTACACGGCGGCGCTGCTCGACGCCCACCCCCTGATCGGACGGAGCCGCCGCCCCGTTCCGGCGCTCCGCGGAGAGATCCCCTCGCCCTACGCCATCCCGGCGGGTTGCCGGTTCAACACGCGCTGTCCGCTGGCCGAGGAGCGCTGCTTCTCCCTCGATCCGCCGCCCGTGGAAGTGACGCCCGAGCACGTGTCCTGGTGCCACGTGCTGCCGTTTCGCCTGCCCGGGTAGCCGCTCGCCGAGTCGGTCCCGCTGGGACACGCATCGGGCACAAGGTGCCCGACACCCGCGGTGCAGGCCGGCTCTGCCGTCCGGTACCATGCCTGCATGAATATCGGAGTGCTCACTGGCGGAGGCGATTGCCCGGGCCTCAACAACGCCATACGAGCCGTCTTCCACCGGGCGACATCCTCGGGCCACACCGTCCTCGGCATCCGCGACGGCTGGGCAGGGCTGGCCACGGCGGGCAAGCCGCTCACCATGCCGCTCGACCGCGCGCGGGTGGATGCCGCCAACACCGTCGGCGGGACCATCCTCGGTTCCTCGCGCACGAACCCGATGAAGAAGGAGGGCGGGCTCGAGGCTGTCGAGGCGAACATGAAGCAGCTTGGCCTCGACGCGCTCGTGGCCATCGGCGGGGACGACACGCTGTCCGTCGCGGCGGCGCTCGCGGCGCGCGGCGACCGCGTGGTGGGGATCCCCAAGACGATGGACAACGACGTCTGGGGCACCGACTTCTGCCTTGGGTTCGACACCGCCGCCACCACCGCGATGGACGCCGTCGACCGGCTCCAGACGACGGCGGCCAGCCACCACCGCGCCATGGTCATCGAGGTCATGGGGCGTGACGCCGGATGGGTCGCCATGTACGCCGGCATCGGCGGGGGCGCCGCAGCGATCATCATCCCGGAGTTCGAATTCGACATTGATGCGATCTGCCGGCGGGTCGCCGAGCGCCAGGCCCGGGGTGAGGCCAGCGTCGTCGTCGTGGCCGAGGGCGTGACGCCCCCGGGTGCAGCGACGGAGACCGGCAAGGTGGATGCCTTCGGGCACCCCCAGCTCGCGAAGAAGGGCGTCGCCGAGGCCCTCGCAGCCGAGATCGAGAAGCAGACCGGCGTCGAGACGCGGTGGGTCGTTCCGGGGCACATCCTTCGCGGGGGCCCGCCGTCCCTGGTCGACCGCGTGCTGAGCACGCGCTACGGGGTCGCCGCGGTGGAGCTCATCGAGAACGGCTCGTACGGCCGCATGGTCGCCCTTCGCGGCGGTGAGATCATAGACATCCCACTCGCGGAGGTGGCGGGGAAGAACCACCGCGTAGATCGCGCCTTCTACGACATGGCAGCCCGCCTGTCGTAGTGAGCACGAACCTGCGTTGGGCGACCGGGCCGGAGTAGGCGTCAAGCGGAGAACGGAGGCGCCGTGAACTACGCGCTCTACATGAGCGAGGCAATCGCGGAAGCGCGGCTCGGTGCTTCCCGGGGCGAACGGGCGCAGGGGGCCGTGGCGGTTCTCGATGACGCGATGGTCGCCCGCGCCCACGACCAGGTGGTCACCAGCGGCGATCCGACCACGCACGCGGTGGTGGTGGCGCTCCGAGAAGCGGCCAGGCGCCTGGGCCGTGACGGGCTCGGTGGCCTGACCGTCTTTGCCGCGCTCGAGCCCTGCCCGATGTGTATCGGCGCCCTGCTCGAGTGCGACGTGGACACGCTCGTGTACGCGGTGCCGGATGCCCGGATGGGAGCCGCCGGGTCGGCCATCCAGCTGGCCCGGAACGACGCCCTTCCACGGAGGCTCAAGGTCGTCTCGGGGATCCTCCAGGACGACGCCGCTGAGGTGGTGGGCGTGCCCGCACGTCCGACCGGCAACGGGTCGGCCGCCGCTCGCGACCGTTAGCTCGGGGTCGGCAGCGCAGTCCTCGGGCGCGGCCCGGCCCCCCGACCTGACTGACGCTCCCCCGGTGCTCAGCCGGCCGGGACGCGATTGGGCGACGCGTCCGGACCAGGCCCTCAGCCGGCCAGACCGGGGTGCGGCCCCATCCTCCCGGCGCGTGCAAGGTACGCGCGTTGCCGGCAGGCATGGCGGTCGGCAGCCGCCAGACGGCGGTCGCGGGTGCTGCCCGTGCCCCCGACGGGAGCAGGGAGGCGGGCCCGGCAGCCGACGAGCGCGCCGGAGCGGCCCTCCGGGCCGCCGAGGTGGACCCGACGGCCTCATCGAGGAGATCGGCCTGTCAAACACCCACCCAATGCCCATCCTTTGCACACGGCGCGGGGGAGCGGCCACGGCGCGCAGGGGCGGCCCCGGCGCGCAGGGGCGGCCGCGGGGTGGGTACGGTGGACCGGGGGCATGCCCGAAGCCCTCCGGTCTGGGTTCCACCGCAGTCCGACCGGGGCCTTTGCTATCCTCTCGCCCGGAGAGGTGTCCGAGTGGTTGATGGTGCCGCTCTCGAAAAGCGGTGTGCGCAAGCACCGTGGGTTCGAATCCCACCCTCTCCGCCACGCCGGATCCACACCGGATCGCGTTGGCGCGCCCATCCGCGGAGAGGTCGCCTAGTGGCCTAGGGCGCCGCACTGGAAATGCGGTATGGGGCAACTCATCGCGGGTTCGAATCCCGCCCTCTCCGCCACCCCCTGAACGTGTGACGCTTCCGCCCCGGCAGCGTGCCCGGAGGGTCGCCCGCCGCCCGAGGTATCATCTGCGGGCCGTGCTAGGCGGGGAGCTAGCGGTGCCCTGAACCTGCAATCCGCTCAAGCAGGGCCGAATTCCCTCCCGAGGCCGACGTTCGCGAAGGCTGTCGGAGCGGCCGACGTTGAGGACCGGGTCCCGCGCAGCGGCGACGCGTGAACCTCGTCAGGTCCGGAAGGAAGCAGCGATAAACGCTGCTCGCCGGGTGCCGCGGACCGGCCTGGTCCGAGCCGACCGTTTCGGGAAGCGCGGGAGCGCTCGGTCGACGGAGGGTGCACGGCATTCGGACTCGTACACGCGCTGTTGCACCGCGTGCTGGCACTTGGCCTGGACCCCGTGACGGCCTCCGGCCCGTGCCCGTCTGCCGCGCTCTGCCTTGGATACCTCGCTTCCGTATGATGACGGCGCGCGGCCGTCGGTCGCGCCGCGCATTCGTTCGCACGCGGCCTGCCGGGTCGGTTGCGGGCACCTGCCTGAGGTCGATGTCGCTGTCCCTCGAACCCGACTCCACGCTCGCCGCCCCGATCCCGGTCGGCGGACCGGAACCCACCGCGGCTCCCTCTCCGCCGCCGCCCCACCGGGCTCTCTACCGACGCTGGCGCGCGCAGACGTTCGGCGAGATCGTCGGACAGGAGGCGGTGGTCGAGACCCTGCGCAACTCGGTTCGCCTCGGGAGGGTCGGCCACGCCTACCTGTTCTCCGGGCCGCGCGGCACCGGGAAGACGTCGATGGCTCGAATCCTCGCGAAGGCGGTGAACTGCACCGACCTGGTGGACGCCGAGCCCTGTGACCGCTGCCTGGCCTGCGTGGCGATTCGCGAGGGTGCCGCCCTCGACGTGGTCGAGATTGACGCCGCGTCGAACCGGGGCATCGACCAGGTCCGGGCTCTGCGGGATCTCACCCGGCTCGCACCGTCGGACCTGCGCCGGCGGGTGTTCATCGTGGACGAGGCGCATCAGATCACGCGTGACGGCTGGCCGGCCCTGCTGAAGACGCTCGAGGAGCCATCCGGTGACGTGCTGTTCGTCTTCGCTTCGACGAACCCCGCCGACATCCCGCCGACCATCCTCTCGCGGGTCCAGCGGTTCAGCTTCCGGCCGCTGACGCCGGTCCAGATCGGCGGCAAGCTCGAGCGGATCCTGGCCGACGAGGGTCGGGCCGCCGATCCGGGGGCTCTTGTTCTCGTGGCCGGCCTCGCGGCGGGAGGCATGCGCGATGCCGAGTCGATGCTGGAGCAGCTCCTCAGCGCGACCGGCGGGACGCTGACCGAGGACGAGGTCCGCGCCCAGCTCGGGATGGCCCCTGCGTCGCTCGTCGAAGCGTTCGCGGCGGCCCTGCTGTCGGGAGATGCCCTGGCCGGGGTGCGGTCGCTCGACCAGCTCGAGGCGGAGGGGAGGGACCTTCGCTTCTTCACCGACCAGGTCGTCGAGCGCCTGCGCAGGGCCATGGTCGGGCGAATGACCGGCGAGACGGCCGGGGACCAGCTGGCGGCCGAGTCGACGCTTCCCGAGCTCGCTCTCGCGGCGCGGAGGATCGCTGGGCTGGACGCCGAGCGGACGCTCGTCGGGGGCCAGCGTTTCCAGCTCGAGCTTGCGCTTCTCGCGGGAGTCCGCGAGGGCACAGGCCCGGGCACGAACGCGGAACCGCAGCCGCGCGCCGGCGTGCCGGCAGGGGCCGCAGCAGAAACCCGTCCCGCGGCGGAGACCCGAGCCACGACCTCGGCCGCACCCCGTGGCAGCCGGCCCGCGGCGCCCGCCCCCGGCGCATCCCGCGCAACGGGTTCCGCCGGGGAGACCGCCCCGCGTCCCGCGCCCGTCGTCGCCGCCACTGCGCCGCCCGCCCGTGAGGCCGCACCCGTCGTGGCGGCAACGGCGCCGCCCGCGTCAGCGCCGCCCGCCCGTGCGCGGTCCACGCCGCCTCCCGGAGCGGCCGCGCAGCCCGCCTCGGGCGCGTCCCCGGACGCCGCCGCCCCTGCGGACTCCGACGACACCCTTGCTCGCCTGGTCGAGCGCTGGCCGGACGTGGTTTCCACCGTCTCGCGCAACCCGGCAGTGCGCCCCCTCGTGGCCGCGTGCCGTCCGCTGCGCCTGGACGGCGATGTCGTCGTCCTCGGCTTCCCGGAGGACAAGCGGTTCCTCCGCGAGAAGGCCGAGCAGCGCCTGGCGGCACTGGAGGCCGGGATCGCGGCCGTGCTGGGCGAGGGTTACCGGGTGCGGTGCGTCGCCGCGAACATCGAGGCGCTCGCGGCCCCTGCGGCGCAGGCGATCGGGCGCGACAATCTCGAACAGGCGAAGCGGGTCTTCGGCGACGACCTCGTTGACATCGGCGAGGTCGAATAGGAGACGAGGTCGAGTAGGAGATGAGGTCGAGCTAGGAAACGGGGTCGAACAGGAGACGACGATGAGCTTCGGGAACCTCGCCAAGATGGCCCAGAAGATGCAGGCCGACATGGCTCGGGCACAGGAAGAGCTGGCCACCCTCCAGGTCGAGGGCAGCGCCGGGGGCGGCGTCGTGAGGGCCGTCGCCACGGGGAACCAGGAACTGGTCAGCCTTACGATCGACCCGGACGCGGTGGATCCGCAGGATGTGGAGATGCTCCAGGATCTCGTCCTGGCGGCGGTGAACGATGCGCTGGGAAACGCCAGGAAGGTCGCGGAGCAGAAGATGGCCGCGGTAACCGGCGGCCTGCGCATCCCGGGGCTTGGCTGAGGCCGGGGCGTGTCCCTCGTCGTCGAGCCGGTCGCGCGGCTCATCGAGGCCCTGTCGCGGCTCCCCGGGATCGGGCCGAAGACGGCGCAGCGCCTGACGTACCACCTGCTCCGCAGCCCCGAGTCGGAGGTCCGCATCCTGGCCGCCGCCCTCGTGGCGGTCAAGGAGAGCGTGGTCTTCTGCGATCGGTGCTTCAACATCAGCACAGGACCCCTGTGCCCGATCTGCCTGGACGGCACGCGCGATCATCAGCGCCTCTGCGTCGTGGAGGAGGCCCTGGACGTCCTGGCCCTCGAGCGGTCGGGTGCCTTCCGCGGGGACTACCACGTGCTCCATGGCGCCATCTCACCGATGGATGGGATCGGCCCCGACCGGCTGCGGATCCGCGAGCTCCTGGGCCGCGTCGCAGAGGCAGACGCCCGTGGCGAGCGCTTCGCCGAGGTCATACTCGCCACGAATCCCACCCTGGAGGGTGAGGCCACGGCGATGTACCTTGCGGAGCGGTTGGCGGGGAACGTCGGGTCGGTGACGAGGATCGCTCGCGGCATCCCCGTGGGCGGCGACCTGGAGTACGCGGACGAGGTGACCCTGGTCCGGGCCATGCAGGGTCGACGGGAAGTCGAGGAGCCTGAGCGGTGAGCTACCTGGTCGAAGAGGCGCTTCTGCGGCTGGCCAAGGCGGCCATCGCGCTCGTTCTCGGGCTCGTCGTCTTCGGCGTCGCGACCGGGATCGCCGGTGAGCCGGCCAGCGTCCCGCTCTTCCTGTTGTGCTGGCTCAGCGGGGCGGCCTTCGTCCTGTTGGTCGAGTCGAACCCTCTCGGCTGAGGGGCCCCAACTGCGGCTCCAGCTGAAGGGCTCCACGGACCCGTTTGACACCGGCATCCCAACCCGCTAGAGTCCGCCATCGCGCCCGGTCCCAGGGAGGCTCTCGCAGCCGCCCGTCGGGGGGCCGGACCCCGCGGTCTGCGGTTGACATCCAGGCGCCGATCCTCCAAACTATGAGGTCGCGCCCGGCACCACCCGGGCCGCTGGAGGCTGCACCTTAACAAGTGAAGAGTGGTAGGAAGACCCGGTAAACGGAAGCGGGACAAACCTCGACCCAAAGACCGGCCGCAAGGTCGGTCCTTATGTCGGAGAGTTTGATCCTGGCTCAGGATAAACGCTGGCGGCGTGCATGAGACATGCAAGTCGAACGGGTCTCCCGGGCTTGCTCGGGAGGCTAGTGGCGGACGGCTGAGTAACGCGTAGGTGACCTGCCCCGAAGTGGGGAATAACTGCCCGAAAGGGTGGCTAATACCGCATGTGGTCGTGCGTTCAATTGCACGATCAAAGCCGCAAGGCGCTTCGGGAGGGGCCTGCGTCCGATTAGCTCGTTGGTGGGGTAATGGCTCACCAAGGCGACGATCGGTAGGTGGTCTGAGAGGACGATCACCCAGACTGGGACTGAGACACGGCCCAGACTCCTACGGGAGGCAGCAGTCGGGAATTTTGCTCAATGGGCGCAAGCCTGAAGCAGCAACGCCGCGTGAGGGATGAAGGCCTTCGGGTTGTAAACTTCTTTTCTCAGGGACGATAATGACGGTACCTGAGGAATAAGCCACGGCTAACTACGTGCCAGCAGCCGCGGTAATACGTAGGTGGCGAGCGTTGTCCGGATTTACTGGGCGTAAAGAGCGCGCAGGCGGTCGGATTAGTCGAGTGTGAAAGCCCCCGGCTCAACTGGGGAGGGTCACTCGATACTGTTCGACTTGAAGACGGGAGAGGGACGCGGAATTCCCGGTGTAGTGGTGAAATGCGTAGATATCGGGAGGAACACCAGTGGCGAAGGCGGCGTTCTGGCCCGCTCTTGACGCTGAGGCGCGAAAGCCAGGGGAGCAAACGGGATTAGATACCCCGGTAGTCCTGGCTGTAAACGATGGATGCTAGGTGTTGGTGGTATCAACCCCGCCAGTGCCGCAGCTAACGCACTAAGCATCCCGCCTGGGGAGTACGGCCGCAAGGCTAAAACTCAAAGGAATTGACGGGGACCCGCACAAGCAGCGGAGCGTGGGGTTTAATTCGACGCAACGCGAAGAACCTTACCAGGGCTTGACATGACCAGGATCGCGGCGGAAACGTCGCTTCCCCGCAAGGGGCCTGGCCACAGGTGTTGCATGGCTGTCGTCAGCTCGTGTCGTGAGATGTTGGGTTAAGTCCCGCAACGAGCGCAACCCCTACTGTGTGTTGTATCACTCACACGGGACTGCCGAGAGAAACTCGGAGGAAGGTGGGGATGACGTCAAGTCAGCATGGCCCTTACGTCCTGGGCTACACCCACGCTACAATGGCCGGTACAACGGGCTGCGAAACCGCGAGGTGGAGCGAATCCCTTAAAGCCGGTCTCAGTTCGGATTGTAGGCTGCAACTCGCCTGCATGAAGCCGGAGTTGCTAGTAACCGCCGGTCAGCATACGGTGGTGAATATGTTCCCGGGTCTTGTACACACCGCCCGTCACGTCATGAAAGCCGACAACACCCGAAGCCGGTGGGCTAACCGCAAGGAGGCAGCCGTCGAAGGTGGGGTTGGTGATTGGGACGAAGTCGTAACAAGGTAGCCGTACCGGAAGGTGCGGCTGGATCACCTCCTTTCTAGGGAGAGGGAGCCGGAGCCATCGGTGAGGAGCCGGCGCTAGACACCCTCCCAGGTTGATCGTCGCGATCGAGACGCGCCCCCCGCTGGGTGTGGCGCGGCGCCCGGGATTGTCCCGGTCGGGGTCGCGGCGACCCAGCGCAAGCACCGAAACCGCTTTCGCGGGTTTTCCTGCCACTCTTCAAGTGTTAGGGTGCAGCTTCTGCGTTCCTGGCCCGTTCCACGGGCCCAGGTTCGCAGGCGGCGCCGGGGGGCGTTTAGCTCAGCTGGTTAGAGCACTGCCCTGATAAGGCAGAGGTCTCTGGTTCGAGTCCAGAAACGCCCACCACCGCGCTTCTCTCGTTCGCGCGCTGTTGGGCGAGGGGACGTAGCTCAGCTGGAAGAGCATCTCCTTTGCAAGGAGAGGGTCAGGAGTTCGAGTCTCCTCGTCTCCACCACCCCTCCCGCGCGCCCCCGGACCACCCGACCAACCCGGGGTCTCCTGGCCCGTGCTCTCGAACGCCGGTTCGAGGCCACCGGCCAGCAGACCGCTGGACACGCCCTGCCGCAAGGCGGCGGGCAGCCCGCAGGGGCAGCACCTTTCCAAGTGAAGACGTGATCGGCCTAAATTGGAAAACTTCAATTCGCCGAGTCAGAAACATGGTGACGAGTAGCCGGCCGTATCGACGCACTTGCCTCTGGGTGAGCTGCCGAGAGAGGTCAAGCTACAAAGGGCACGTGGTGGATGCCTTGGCGCCAGGAGCCGATGAAGGACGTGGCAAGCGACGAAATGCTCTGGGGAGCCGCTGCAGGCGCTGATCCAGGGGTATCCGAATGGGGAAACCCGGCCGGGGTAATGCCCGGTCACTCCAGGCTGAATCAAATAGGCCTGGGAGAGGTAAGCCAGCGAACTGAAACATCTCAGTAGCTGGAGGAAAGGAAATCATTCCCTGAGTAGTGGCGAGCGAAACGGGAACAGCCCAAACTCGCTCCGCGTGATAGGCGGCAGCCGTTTCGGAGCGGGGGTTGTAGGAGTCGATGTCGGGATCCTGCCGGAGCCCGAGGGAGTTACAAAGTCGTTTGTGAGTCGAACCTGTCCAGGAATGGCAGGCCGTAGAGGGTGATAGCCCCGTAGGCGAAGCAATCGACCTCCCGATCGACCACCTGAGTACCACGTGGAAGGTCTCTCATGTGGGAATCCGGGCAGACCACTGTCCAAGGCTAAATACTCCTGGCGACCGATAGTGAACCAGTACCGTGAGGGAAAGGTGAAAAGCACCCCGGAAGGGGAGTGAAATAGTACCTGAAACCCCGTGCCTACAAGCAGTCAGAGGGTGTTGCCGGCGTCACAGCCGGTAGCCTGATGGCGTGCCTTTTGAAGAATGAGCCGACGAGTTACGCGTGCGTGGCGAGGTTAAGTCCGCGAAGGACGGAGCCGGAGCGAAAGCGAGTCTGAATAGGGCGTCCAGTCGCGCACGGTAGACCCGAAACCGGGTGACCTATCCATGGCCAGGTTGAAGCGGGAGTAATGTCCCGTGGAGGACCGAACCCACTAGCGTTGAAAAGCTAGGGGATGAGCTGTGGATAGCGGTGAAATGCCAATCGAACCCGGAGATAGCTGGTTCTCCCCGAAATGCCTTTAGGGGCAGCCTCGGGCGTTCAATCGTGGGGGTAGAGCACTGAATGGGCTAGGGGGCTTCCCGCTTACCAACCCCAATCAAACTCCGAATCCCACAATTCTAGAGCCCGGGAGTGAGACTGCGAGGGCTAAGCTTCGTGGTCAAAAGGAAAACAGTCCGGACCGTCAGCTAAGGTCCCTAAATCCAGGCTAAGTGGAAAAGGATGTGGAGCCGCACAGACAACCAGGATGTTGGCTCAGAAGCAGCCATCATTGAAAGAGTGCGTAACAGCTCACTGGTCAAGTGGTTCTGCGCCGACAATTCAGCGGGGCTCAAGCCTGGTACCGAAGCTACGGATCTGTTGGGTGGTTCGCCACCCGGCGGATGGTAGGGGAGCGTCCTGTTTGCTGTGAAGATCGACCGCGAGGACGGTTGGAGCGGACGGGAGTGAGAATGTCGGCATGAGTAGCGAGATGTGGGCGAGAATCCCACACGCCGGAAGCCTAAGGTTTCCTGAGGAAGGCTTGTCCACTCAGGGTTAGTCGGGCCTAAGCCGAGGACGAAAGTCGTAGGCGATGGACATCCGGTTGATATTCCGGAACCACCAGAGATCGTTTGCACCGCAAGGTGTCGCCTGGAGGACGCGATCCGTGGTTGATCGGCGCAAGCCGGTCGAAGCGGTGAGCTGAGACCAGGTGAGAGCAAGGGCGTGACCCATCGTGGTAGTCCGAGCGCGTTTTGGCTATACGCGTCCAAGCCGGTAGGGGGAGGAGACAGGTAAATCCATCTCCTCATCAACCCCGAGAAGTGATGGAGAGCGGCATTAGCTGCAATTCGGGTGAGCCATGGTGGCAAGAAAAGCGTCTAGCGAGATCAAAGGTGTCCGTACCGCAATCCGACACAGGTAGGCGGGTAGAGAATACCAAGGCGAACGGAAGAACCCTCGTTAAGGAACTCGGCAAAATGGCCCCGTAACTTCGGGAGAAGGGGCGCTTCGCAACTGCGAGCTTGCTCGCGGTTGATCGAAGCCGCAGTGAAAAGGCCCAGGCGACTGTCTAGCAAAAACACAGGTCTCTGCGAAAGCGCAAGCTGACGTATAGGGGCTGACGCCTGCCCAGTGCCGGAAGGTTAAGAGGAGGGGTGCAAGCTCTGAATCGAAGCCCCGGTAAACGGCGGCCGTAACTATAACGGTCCTAAGGTAGCGAAATTCCTTGTCGGGTAAGTTCCGACCCGCACGAATGGCGTAACGATCTGGGCGCTGTCTCAACGAGGGATCCGGCGAAATTGAAGTACGAGTGAAGATGCTCGTTACCCGCGATAGGACAAAAAGACCCCGTGGAGCTTTACTGCACCCTGTTACTGGATTGGGATTCTGCTTGTGTAGGATAGGTGGGAGGCTGAGAAGCTGGGGCGCAAGCCTCGGCGGAGCCGACGTTGAAATACCACCCTGGTAGTGTTTCGGTTCTAACCGCGACCCGTAATCCGGGCGCGGGACCGTGTCAGGCAGGCAGTTTGACTGGGGCGGTCGCCTCCTAAAGTGTAACGGAGGCGCCCAAAGGTTCCCTCAGGCTGAATGGAAACCAGCCGCAGAGTGTAAAGGCACAAGGGAGCTTGACTGCGAGACCCACAAGTCGAGCAGGGACGAAAGTCGGGCTTAGTGATCTGGTACCTCCGAGTGGAAGGGGTATCACTCAACGGATAAAAGCTACCCCGGGGATAACAGGCTGATGGTGCCCAAGAGTTCACATCGACGGCACCGTTTGGCACCTCGATGTCGGCTCGTCGCATCCTGGGGCGGAAGTACGTCCCAAGGGTTTGGCTGTTCGCCAATTAAAGCGGTACGTGAGCTGGGTTCAGAACGTCGTGAGACAGTTCGGTCTCTATCCATCGTGGGCGCAGGGAACTTGAGAGGAGCTGCTCCTAGTACGAGAGGACCGGAGTGGACGAACCGCTGGTGTGCCAGTTGTCCCGCCAGGGGCACCGCTGGGTAGCTACGTTCGGTCGGGATAAGCGCTGAAAGCATCTAAGTGCGAAGCTCGCCTCAAGATGAGGTTCCCCACCGGGTCAACCGGGTAAGACCGCAGGTAGACCACCTGTTCGATAGGCGGCATGTGGAAGTCGGGTGACCGACGAAGCTGAGCCGTACTAATGGTCGAGGGCTTGACCTTTTTCGACAGCTGACCCACGGGCAGCTGCGTCCGCCGGGCGGCGGACTCGTCGCTACACCGAGATGATCGGTTGTCTGCGGCGCGATTGGAGTCTTCCGATGTCTCCGCGTGCGGTAATGCGCGGCGGAGCGCGGGTCGATCACGTCATCACGCGTCAGGAATCCTGGTGACTCTGGCGGAGAGGCCACACCCGTTCCCATCCCGAACACGGAAGTTAAGCTCTCCAGCGCCGAAGGTACTGAGGGGGCAGCTCCTCGGGAGAATAGGTCGTCGCCAGGGTTTCTGCGTTTCTGGAGCCTGCCACCGCTCACGCCGGGTGACCCTGCTGGGGCAGGACTGTTGCCCGGTCGCTGGCCTGTGGCGGGCATCGCTATGATTGGAGCAATGGACGATCTCGTCGGAGGCTCCCCCGCCCTGGAAGGGCCCGGTGCCGGACCGGGCTCCGCGGCGCCTGATGCGCCGGCCGGTGATGGCGGCGAACCCGCCTCCGGCACAACCGGAACCACGAGGCCGGCGGCGCCTTCTCCGGCGGCGGGGCTACCGAGCGCGGCAGCGCCCGCTCTCGCCACGGCCGGCGAACGTCCCGGGAGCGGCATCTGTACGTACCTGCGCGTCCCGGGTTCTTCATGGCGGGCCGTGGACCCGAGGCGGGAACACCGGTGCACGGCGATGGAGCCGTCGATCTCCCTCACCCCGGAGAAGCAGCAGCGGCTGTGCCTCGTGGGCGATCACGTTGCATGCCCGCTCTTTCAGGATGCCCGGGACCGCCGGGCGGCCGTGCTCACGGAAGCGGGCCTGTCCGACGCGGCGATCGCGGCGCGCCGCAGCCGGCCGCTCGTTCGGACTGCGCCGCTTGTCCTCGAGGGCCGGTCGCCGGGGAGCGCCGGGGGCTCGTTGATCGCGTCGCGCGTGGTGCAGGCGACGATCGGGCTGCTTGCCTTGGCCGCGATCGCCGCGTTTGTCGGCGCCCGCCTGATCGGCGGCGGCTCGGGGGTCCCGGCCGCGACCCCCTCTGCGACGACCGCGGTCGTGGGCCCTGGGCCGGTGGAAACCCCGGCCGTGGCCGAGACCGGACCCCGAGCGGATCGCTGCCGTCGCCGGAGCTGACCCCGGCGCCTGAGACACCTTCTCCCACGTCGCCGGCGGACACCGCGCCGCCGAACGGAACACCCACTGCGGCGCCCACCGCCGGCCCAACGGCGGTCGCCTCGCGAACGTACAAGGTGAAGAAGGGCGACACGCTCTTCGCCATCGCTCAACGGTTCGACACCACCGTCGCGGCGATCATCAAGCTGAACAAGATCAAGGACCCCTCGCTCATCCACGCCGGGCTGGTTCTCAAGATCCCCTGAGCGTCGTTCGGGGCGGGGCCATTGTGGTAGCATCCGCGCGCTCTGCGCCCGGGACACCCGAGTTCGATTCGGGCTTCTGCGTCTAGCGGGGCGCAAGCTGTTGTACAGGAGACAGATCGTTGAGCGAGGACGTAACGGGCGGGACCGCGCCGGAGGTCGAGGCAGACGTGTCCGCGACCGAGCCGGTCGGACAGGGCGTCGCGACGAGCGTCGTGGACGAGCCCGCCATCCAGACGGTGAAGAGCGGGAAAAAGGCCAAGGAGGAAGTGGGGGAGGTCGTCGCAGTCGCGGCGGATGCAGGGCCGGGGGTCGGTGACGGCACCGTGGTCGAGGAGATCGTGGTCGCCGAGACGGCAGCCGGCGAGACCGTGGTCGAGGAGATCGTGGTCGCCGAGACGGCAGCCGGCGAGACCCTGGTCGAGGAGATCGTGGTCGCCGAGACGGCAGCCGGCGAGACCCTGGTCGAGGAGATCGTGGTCGCCGAGACGGCCGCCGGCGAGACCCTGGTCGAGGAGATCGTGGTCGCCGAGACGCCGTCGGGGGACATCCTCGTGGCCGAGACGGCCGTCGAGGCCGGCACGCCCGGCGCATCGGTCCTCGAGGAGGTCGTGGTCGTGCCTGCCGCCGTGGCGGAGGCCGAGCTGGCGAGTGCCCCTGCGGCCGAGCCGCCGGAGAGCGCCGAGGCACTTCCCGAGCCGACCACCATGGAGGAACTCCTCAGCCAGCAGGCAGGGGACATCCGGTCGTTCAAGCACGGCGACGTCGTCGAGGGGACCGTGGTCCGCGTGGACAAGGACGAGATCCTCGTGGACATCGGGGCGAAGAGCGAAGGCGTCGTAAGCAATCGCGAACTGTTCGGCCGAAACGCCGAGAGCCAGCCGCAGCCCCGCGTTGGCGACATGGTGCTCGTCTACGTGCTGCAGCCGGAATCGAACGAAGGGCACGTCGTGCTCTCGCTGCGGCGTGCCGGCCTCGAGCGCAAATGGCGCGCCATGCAGGAGCAGCTCGAGGCGGGCGCGATCATCGAGGCGCCGGTCATCGACCACAACAAGGGCGGCCTCATCGTCGACTGCGGGATCCGCGGGTTCGTTCCGATCAGCCAGATCGTCGACTTCCCGCGCCGGCCCCAGACCGAGCAGCCGCGCGACGCGGCGCAGGAGATCGCCGAGAAGCTCCAGCCCTACGTGGGCCGCCGCCTCCGGCTCAAGATCCTCGAGGTCAATCGAAAGGCCAACCGGCTCATCCTGTCGGAGAAGGTCGCCCTCTACGAGGAGCGCCGGGAGAAGCGGGACGAGCTGTTCAGCAGCCTCCAGGTCGGCCAGAAGGTGACCGGCATGGTGCGATCGATCGCGCCGTTCGGCGTCTTCGTCGACCTCGGCGGAATCGACGGTCTGGTCCACAAGAGCGAGCTCTCGTGGAACAAGGTCAACAACCCGGAGGCTGGGTACAAGGTCGGCGACCAGGTCGAGGCCGAGGTCATCGACATCAACCACGAGCGCGGCCGGATCAGCCTGTCGATGCGCCGGCTCCAGCCCGACCCGTGGCACTCCACGGTGGCGGACTTCAAGGTCGGCGACGTCATCGATGGCACGGTGACCAAGATCGTCAACTTCGGCGCCTTCGTCCGGGTCCGCGACGGTCTCGAGGGTCTGATCCACATCAGCGAGCTCTCGCACCAGCGCGTGGCGCATCCGAGTGATGTCGTCCACGAGGGGCAGTCGCTCAAGCTGAAGATCATCTCGCTCGACTCGGAGCGCCACCGGCTCGGTCTCAGCCTCAAACAGGCCGAGGAACCGCCGCCGCGACCGGCTCCCGAGCCGCGCGAGCGGCGACCGCGCCACGAACGCGGGTACTCCATGGCCGACGCGGTCCAGGAGCCCGAGGGCGGGATCGACAACACCCTCGCTTCAGCCTTCGCGCAGGTGCGCCAGCGGGTGGCCGCCTCCGAGGCCGGAGAAATCAAGGAGACGGTCGCGGAGGCCGAGGCTGCCGAGGAAGCGGTCGCTGCCGAGGTCGTGTCCGAGATCGTGGCCGAGGTGGCCGCCGACGAGGCTGCCGAGGAAGCGGTGGCGGCCGAGGTGATCGAGGCGATCGCCGAAGCCGAGGAAGCCGGCGAGCTGACCACCGACGAAGCCGCCCGGGAGATCGGCGCGGTCGTTGACGCGGTCGCGGCCGACGAGGCCGAGGAAGAGGCCGCGGCTGAGGCCGTGGTCGCCGAGATCGTCGAGCAGGTCGCCGAGGACGAAGCCGTCCTCGAGGCCGCGGGAGCCGAGGCCATCGCCGAGATCGCCACGGAGACGATGGAGGAGAACACGAAGGCCTGATTCCCGGTGGCGCCCCTCGCGGGACGCCCGCCAGCCGAGAGGTCACCAGGAGGCCCGCCGGGAAACCGGCGGGCCTTCACGTCGCCCGACCGGAGGGGAGGTCCCTCCGCAGCCGCCGTCCGCGTCGCGGGGCATCCACCGGGCCGGCCGCGACGAACTGCCTGTCAGGCCGTCCTCCCGGGCTTCCGGAAGGTGCGTGCTAGCATACCTTCGGGCTTCCGCCCCTCTTCACAGGCTTCACTGATGGATCGATTCGACAAGTTCACCGACCGTGCCCGCAAAGTCCTGACGCTGGCGCAGGACGAGGCGCAGCGGTTCAACCACAACTACATCGGCACCGAGCACCTCCTCCTGGGCCTCGTGCGCGAGGGGGAGGGCGTGGCCGCGCGCGTCCTCGAGAACATGAACGTCGAGCTGCCGAAGGTCCGTACGGCCGTCGAGTTCATCATCGGGCGCGGCGATCGTCCGGTCGTCGGAGAGGTGGGCCTGACGCCGCGGGCGAAGCGGGTGATCGAGCTGGCCATCGACGAGGCTCGCCGGCTCGGCCACAACTACATCGGCACCGAGCATCTGCTGCTGGGGCTTGTGCGGGAGGGGGAGGGGATCGCCGCGGGCGTGCTCGAATTGCTCGGTGTCAACCTCGACAAGGTCCGCCACGAGGTCATCCGCGTCCTCTCGCAGTCGACGTCGGCGAGCCCGGCGCAGGAAACCAAGCGGACCAGCAAGACCCCGACGGTCGACCAGCTCGGCGTCAACCTGACCGACGCTGCGCGCGCGGGCAGGCTCGATCCCGTCATCGGGCGCGAGAAGGAGATCGAGCGGGTCATCCAGATCCTGTCGCGGCGCACCAAGAACAACCCGGCGCTGATCGGGGAGCCGGGCGTCGGCAAGACGGCGATCGTCGAGGGCCTGGCGCAGCGCATCACCACCGGGGACGTACCGGACACGCTCCTCAACAAGCGGGTCCTCACGCTCGACATCGGTTCCCTCATCGCGGGCACGAAGTACCGCGGCGAGTTCGAGGAGCGCCTGAAGAAGATCATCGAGGAGCTGCGGAGCACGAACGACGTCGTGCTCTTCATCGACGAGCTCCACACGATCGTCGGGGCGGGGGCGGCCGAGGGCGCCATCGATGCCGCGAACATCCTGAAGCCGCCGCTCTCCCGGGGCGAGCTGCAGTGCATCGGGGCCACCACGCTCGACGAGTACCGCAAGTACATCGAGAAGGACTCCTCTCTCGAGCGTCGCTTCCAGCCCGTCATGGTCGACGAGCCGACGCTCGAGCAGACCATCGACATCCTCCTGGGCATCCGCGAGCGGTACGAGGAGCACCACAAGGTGCGCATCACCGATGCCGCCGTCCGCTCGGCAGCCGACCTCTCGATCCGGTACATCACCGACCGGCACCTGCCCGACAAGGCGGTGGACCTGATCGACGAAGCGGCCAGCCGCGTGCGACTTCGTAACAGCTCGACGCCGCCCGAGATCAAGGAGGCGTCGAAGGACCTCGACGAGGTCACCAGAAAGAAGGACGACGCGATCAACCGCCAGGACTACGAGGTGGCCGCCGATCTCCGGGACCGTGAGGCCGCCGCGCGCGAGGACCTCGACCGGGTCCGGGCGGAGTGGCGGGCGCAGCTGGACGCGAACGTCCCGGACGTCACCGAGGAAGACATCGCCCAGGTGGTCGCGATGTGGACGGGTATACCGGTCACCCGCATCGCCCAGGAGGAATCCGAACGCCTGCTCAACATGGAGGAATCGCTCCACCGCCGCGTCGTCGGCCAGGAAGAGGCGATCACGAACGTCAGCAAGGCGGTCCGCCGCGCCCGCGCCGGGCTCAAGGACCCGCGCCGGCCGATCGGCTCGTTCATCTTCCTGGGCCCCACCGGCGTAGGGAAGACGGAGCTGGCGAAGGGCCTCGCCGAGTTCCTCTTCGGCTCCGAGGACGCGCTCATCAAGATCGACATGAGCGAGTTCATGGAGCGCCACAACGTGAGCCGGCTGGTCGGTGCCCCGCCCGGCTACGTCGGGTTCGAAGAAGGTGGTCAGCTCACCGAGGCGGTCCGGCGCAAGAGCTACGCGGTGGTCCTCCTCGACGAGATCGAGAAGGCCCACCCGGAGGTATTCAACATCCTGCTCCAGATCCTGGAGGACGGGCACCTGACGGACGCCAAGGGTCGGCGGGTCGACTTCCGAAACAGCGTCATCATCATGACCAGCAACGTCGGCGCCGCCTCGCTGTTGCGGGACACGAGCCTTGGCTTCCGGCCGGTGACGGTCACCGCCGAGCAGAAGTCCGACCAGCAGTACGAGCGGATGAAGACGAAGGTGCTGGACCAGCTCAAGACCACCTTCCGCCCCGAGTTCCTCAACCGCGTCGACTCGGTAGTCGTGTTCCGCTCGCTTTCCGTCGAGGAGATCCGGGCGATCGTGGACCTCATGCTGGCGCGCGTCCGCGAGCGGCTTCACGGCCAGGAGATCGGCCTCGAGGTCAGCCAGGAGGCGAAGGACCACCTGATCAAGCTCGGGTACGACGCGGACTTCGGCGCGCGCCCGCTCCGCAGAGTCATCCAGAACCTCATCGAGGATCCGCTTGCCGAGGCGCTCCTCCTCGGCCGGTTTGGGCCGGGCCAGACGATCGTCGTCGATCGCGGCGAGGAGGCGGGCCTCTCCATCGAGGCGCTCGGCGAGCGGACGGACGAGAAGACGCCCGTCGAGGCACTCTGAGGCTCGCCCGGGCGAGCGCCGGGGACGAGCGGGCGTGACGAGGGCGTCGAGTCGTTTCGTCTGCCAGGCATGCGGCGATTCGTTCCTGCGCTGGGATGGCCAGTGCCGCGGTTGCGGCGCCTGGAACACGCTCGTCGAGACGCTCGTCCGCGAAGAGTCGCGGTCACGGCGCCCGGCCGGACGAGGCCCTGCCGGCGGACCGGGAACAGCCGCGGGAGGTGAGGCCACGCGGCCGGTGCCGCTGGCCGCGGGAGACGGGATCGACCCTGCACGCATCAGTGTCGGGATCGGGGAGGTCGACCGCGTCCTCGGCGGCGGGCTCGTCCCGGGGAGCCTGGTCCTCCTCGGTGGAGAGCCCGGTGTGGGGAAATCCACGCTCGTGCTGGCGGTGGCTGCCGGGATCGCGGCGCAGGCGGGCGCCGGGGGGGAAGGCCGGTACGCGTCGGTGCTGTACGCGAGCGGCGAGGAATTGGTCGGCCAGCTCAGGCTGCGGGCACGGCGGCTCGGCCTGGCGGACGGCCCGGCCGGGGAGGCCGTGCACGTCCTCGCCGAAACCGACGTGGAGCGCATCATCGAAGAGGCCCGCGCGATGCGACCCGCGCTCGTCATCGTCGATTCCATCCAGACCGTGACACAGGAGGAGCTCTCGGGCCCGCCGGGCTCGGTCGGGCAGGTGCGGGAAGCCGCCTCGCGGCTCCAGGGGCTCGCGAAGGGCGACGGCATCCCGGTGCTCCTCGTGGGTCACGTCACGAAGGACGGCACGCTGGCCGGTCCGCGCACGCTCGAGCACCTCGTCGACGCGGTGCTCACGCTCGACGGCGACCGCGGTGGGGCGCTCCGCCTGCTGCGCGCGTCCAAGAACCGTTACGGCTCGACGGAGGAGGTCGGCGTCCTGGCCATGGGCGCCTCGGGGCTCCGCGAGGTCACCGACCCGGCGCGGGCGTTCCTGGCCGATGACCCCGTGGCCGCACCGGGGTCGGCCGTGGCGGCGACGCTCGAGGGCACGCGGCCGCTTCTGGTGGAGGTGCAGGCTCTGGTGGCCCCGGCGGGCTACGCGAACCCGAGGCGGACCGTCAGCGGGGTCGATCCGAGCCGGCTGGCCCTCCTGGTGGCCGTCCTCGGCCGCCGTGCCGGCGTATCCCTGGGGAGCCACGAGATCTACGCGAGCGTCGCCGGCGGGATCACCATCGAGGAGCCGGCGCTCGATCTGCCGCTTGCCCTCGCGCTCGCCTCCTCCCTGCGCAACCGGCCCCTGCGTGCGGGCATGGTCGCCACCGGCGAGGTGGGGCTCCTTGGCGAGCTGCGGGCCGTGACGGGGCTGGAGCGGCGGCTCCGCGAGGCCGAGCGCCTCGGATTCGGGCTGGCAATCGTCCCGCGGGCAGGCCGGTCGGGCGAGCACGTGCCGGCGCGGATCGGCGGGCTCGAGGTCGCCGCGTGCAGGACGCTCCGGGAGGCGCTCGAGGCGGGGATCGCTGCCGGTTGACCGCAGGGGGTCACCTGCGGTCCGCCGCTGCTTCCGTGCGGCGAACGGGCCGTGTGGTACGCTCGGCCGCCAGATGGAGCGCTTCGTTCGGGCCCTCGGCGCCGTCCTCGGGGTTCTCGTCGGGCTTGCCCTCGCGTCGGTCGAGGTGGGTGGCCAGACGCTCTTCGCCGACTCCCCGATCGCCGGCTTCCTCCTGGCCCTCTGGGTCGTCGCCTGGCTCGTGACCGGGCTCCTGGTCCTCCCCTACCTCACGATCGTCCCGGCGCGCTGGCTCATGCGCGGCGTCAGCACCCTCTCCACCAGCGAGTTCGTGACCGCCATCATCGGCCTCGTGGTGGGCCTCTTCATGGGGCTTCTCCTGGGGCTCCCCCTGGCGCGGTTCCCGGACCCATACGGCCGGATCCTGCCGATCGGGATCTCTCTCGTGCTCGGCCTCGGGATGCTGGGCCTCACCGTCGCGAAGCGCCACGACCTGCTGCGCGCCGTCCAGGTAATGGGGCTGGCGCCCCAGCGCCAGGCGGCATCCGTCGCGGCGCCGGCGCGCGGCCCGTTCATCGTCGTCGACACCAGCGTCCTCATCGACGGGCGCATCGCCGACATCGTGGAAAGCGGCTTCGTCTACGGGACCCTGCTGGTGCCGCAGTTCGTCCTTGCCGAGCTCCAGCAGATCGCCGACCAGTCGGACGTCCGCAAGCGCACGCGAGGCCGGCGGGGGCTCGACATCCTCGCCCAGCTCCAGAAGAGCGAGCAGGTCGGCGTCGAGATCCCTGACGAGGACGTGCCCGAGGCGACCGAGGTGGACGCCAAGCTGGTCGCGCTGGCCCGTGCGCGAAACGCCGCGATCCTGACGAACGACTACAACCTGAACAAGGTGGCCGAGCTGCAGGGGATTCGTGTCCTCAACGTGAACTCGCTCGCGAATGCGGTGAAGCCGGCGTTCCTCCCCGGGGACACGCTTCGGGTATCCGTCATCCAGGAGGGGAAGGAGCCGGGCCAGGGCGTGGCCTTCCTCGACGACGGGACGATGATCGTGGTCGAGGGCGGCATCCGGTACCTGGGCCGCGACCTCGACGTCACGGTCACTCGTGTCCTCCAGACTGTCGCCGGCCGGATGGTCTTCGCTCAGCCGGGACCGGAATGAGCCGGGCGGGCGCCGCTGACGCCGTCGTGGTGGCGGCCGGCGCCGGGCGGCGGATGGGCGGCCTCGACAAGGGCGCGCTCCTGCTCCTCGGCCGGCCCGTCCTTGCGTGGGCACTGGATGCCCTGGCAGCCTCGCCTGCTGTGCGCCGGATCATTGTGGTCGAGGCGCCGGACCGGGTTCCCGCCCTTTCGTCGCTCCGGGGTGCGCGCCCTGGACGCCACCGTGGTCCCGGGGGGCCCGCGTCGCCAGGAGTCCGTCGCGGCGGGAGTGCGCGAGGCCGATGCCGACCTGGTGCTGGTGCATGACGGTGTGCGCCCGCTCGTGTCTCCGGCTCTCGTGGACGCCGTCATCGAGGCGACGGCGCGCTTCGGTGCGGCGGTCCCGTGCCTGGCCGTGCACGAGACCCTGAAGCGGGTGGACGGCGCTATCGCCCAGGGAGTCGTCACGCGCGTTCGCGAGACCGTGGACCGCAGCGATCTTGCCACGGCGCAGACGCCGCAGGGCGCCCGCCGCGACCTCCTCCTGCGGGCGTTCGCCGAGCACGACCCGGCCGGGCCGGAGACGTTCACCGACGAGGCCTCCCTGCTCGAGGCGAGCGGTGTGCCGGTTGTCGCGGTCCCGGGCGAGGCGACCAACCTGAAGGTGACCTACCCGGAGGATCTTGCCCGCGTGGAGGCATTGCTGGCGGCCAGGCTGGGGCCGCCGCGGGTCGGGATCGGCCTGGACAACCACCCGTTCGGGGAGGGGACCGGGCTTGCCCTCGGGGGCATCGTCATCGAGGGCGCCCCCCGCCTCCACGGCCACTCCGACGGCGATGCGGTCCTCCACGCCGTGGCAGATGGGCTCCTTGGCGCAGCCGCGCTCGGCGATCTCGGCAGGTTCTTCCCCGCGGGCGACCCGACGACGCGGGGGATTGCCAGCGGCGAGCTCCTGAGGGCGGTCGCGGCGCGCGTCGCCGGAGCGGGCTACGCTCCCCTGCACGTCGACGTGACGATCACGGCGGCGAGGCCACGGCTCGGCGGGCATCTCGAGGCGATGTGCGCGGCGGTCGCGGGTCTCCTCGGGCTCGCGGCCGGACAGGTGTCGATCAAGGCGTCGAGCGGGAACCTCGCCGGGTACGAAGGCGCCGGGCGAGGGGTCGCCGCGAGCGCGGTGGTGACGCTCGTGCGACGATGGGCCTGAGGTCCTCGGCCGGCGAGGGCACCGGACGGTGAGGACCGGGAGTCTGGGTGGAGTGATGGGTCTGCGATTGACGAACACGCTGACGTGGCGGCCGGAACCGTTCGAGCCGCTCGAGCCCGGGCACGTGCGGATGTACTCCTGCGGCCCGACCGTCTACGGTCCCGCCCACGTCGGGAACTTCCGCGCGTTCGTTTTCGCCGACCTGTTGCTCCGGTATCTCCGGTGGTCCGGGTACCGGGTGACCTGGGTGATGAACGTCACCGACGTTGACGACAAGATCATTCGCGGTGCCGCTCGGGAGGGGGTCGCCATCGACGAGCTGGCGGCCCGGTACACCGCGGCGTTCCTCCACGACATGCGGAGGCTGCGGATCACGATCCCCGACGTGATGCCGCGGGCGACCGAGCACATCCCCGCGATGGTCGAGCTGATCGAGCGCCTGCTGGCCTCGGGCCACGCCTACCGCTCCGAGGACGGGTCGATCTTCTTCCGCATCGCCAGCTGGCCCTCGTACGGCCGCCTGGCGCGCCTCGACCCGGCGCAGCAGCGCGTGGGCGAGCGGGTGGAGGCGGATGAATACGGGAAGGACGACGTCCGCGACTTCGCGCTCTGGAAGGCCCCCAAGGAGGGCGAGCCTGCGTGGGACACCGCGATCGGCCGCGGCCGCCCCGGCTGGCACATCGAGTGCTCGGCGATGAGCATGGCCTACCTCGGGTCCACGTTCGACATCCACACCGGCGGCGTCGATCTTGTCTTCCCGCACCACGAGGACGAGATCGCCCAGTCGGAGGCCGCCACCGGGAAGCCGTTCGTCCGCTACTGGCTCCATAACGCCCATCTCCAGATGGGCGGCCAGAAGATGGCGAAGCGCGAGGGCAACATCGAACGGCCCGAAGAGGTGTACGCGCGCGGCTTCTCTCCGCGGGTGCTCCGGTATACGCTCAGCGCTGTCCAGTACCGCGCGCCCCTGGAGTTCGGCGAGGAGTCGCTCCAGGCTGCGGCCGCAGCCACGGAGCGACTGTCGCGGGCCCTTGCCGCCCTGGACGCGTATCGCTCGGACTCTGCCCACGATCCATCGCTTTCCGGGTTTCTTGCCGCGACGAAATCGCGGTTCTCCGCGTCGCTCGATGACGACCTGAACGTTTCGGCTGCCCTGGGGGCGATCTTCGAGCTGGTGCGGGACCTGAACCGGCGCGTCGACGACAGGACAATGTCGACGGCCGATGCGACGCTCGCGGCGGCGTTCCTCCGTGACCTCGACACCGTGTTCGCGGTGATGGAGGACGACCGCGACGCCGGCCTGGGCAACGAGGCGGAGGCGCTGATCGAACAGCGTGCGGCGGCGCGGGCTGCCCGCGACTGGGCTGCGTCTGACCGGCTGCGCGACGAGCTCGCGAGGCGCGGCATCGCCGTAGAGGACACGCGTGACGGCCAGCGTTGGCGCCGCGTCTCGGAGGAAGCTGATGGCCAGGAAGCCTGATCGACCCGAACCTGACCGCGGGCGGGGGGGACAGCGGGGCGCGACCAGGGCGGCTCGAGCGGGAAGCAGGGCGGGGCTTCCGGCAGGCCGGGCAAGGCCGGGCCGGGACCGGGGGAGCCTGCCCCGCCCGGGCGCCCCGATCGTGCGGCACGCCGGAAGGGCGGCGCTGGGGGCGCCCGCCGGGCCGCGGAGGGGAGTGGTACCCGACGGGGGGCGAGCGGTATCCGCCGCGGGGGCGCGGCGCTCGCCCGCGGCGGGCGCGGCACCCGGTCTCGACCCGGGCCGTCCGACGGGACCGGTCCCGTCGTCGCGTCCGGCCCGGCCGCCGGCCCTCGAACACGGGTCGTCCGGCCTCCGCCGACGGCCGCTCACGCGGGCGCCCTGCCGGACGTCCGGGACCCGAACGGCCCCCGGGCGATTGGTCGGGTCCTCCCAGGCCGCCGGCCTGGGGTGGCCCGCGGCCCGGCGCGGGCCAGCGCGTGATACGCCCGCCCGACCGCCCTCGCGATACCGGCTACCCGGCACGCCCGCCGGGCCGCCGCGCGACGGCGCGACCGCTCCTCTTACCCGCGGCTACGGGCCCACACCGGTGTTCAGGCCGGCGCCCGCGCCCGCGGAACCGCCCGGATCGCCGCTGGCGGCGGACCTTGTCCGGCCCGGAGAGGAGATTGTCGCCGGGCGCCGGCCCGTAGAGGAGGCGCTCACGGCGCGCCGGGCGGCTCACCGGCTGCTCGTCGTGCCGCATCGGCGTGCGTCGCTGGAGGCGCTCGTGCTGCGTGCCACGCATGCGCATGTCGCCGTCGTGGAGGTGGAGGGCGGGACGCTCACCTCGCTCGCCGGCTTCGACGGGCACCAGGGCGTCGCCCTCATCGTGGACGCCCGGCGCTGGGCCTCGCTCGACGACGTGCTCGCCCGCGCCGCCGCTCGTGGCGAGCCGGCGTTCGTCCTCGTTCTCGACTCGCTCGAGGACCCGCAGAACCTCGGCGCGCTGCTCCGCAGCGCGGAAGCCTGCGGGATCCATGGCGTCATCTTCCCGACGCGCCACGCCGCTCCGCTCACGCCGTCTGCGGTCAAGACGTCGGCCGGGGCCGTGGAGCACCTCCTCCTCGTTCCGGTGGACGACCTGCCGGCCGCGCTGGCGGACCTGCGGACGCACGGGCTGCGCATCGTCGGGGCAGATGAGGCTGCGCCGCTCTCCTATCGTGACGCCGATCTGCGCGGGCCTCTCGCCTTGGTCGTGGGCAGCGAAGGACGTGGGATCGGCGCCGCGGTGCACCGTCGCCTCGACCTCGAGGTGCGGATCCCCATGCGTGGCCGAATCGGCTCGCTCAACGCGGCGGTGGCCGGATCGGTGCTCCTGTTCGAGGCCCTCACCCAGCGGGACTCGGACGTACCCGACCAGGCGGCCACGTCGAGGCAGGACCGGGCCCGGGCCGTCGAAACCGGCCCGCCCGGGGCGGAGCTCGCCGCCTCTTCGGGCGGCCTGCCGGCCGAGGAAGCCAACCCGCCCGAGGGAGCCGGCCCGGCCGACGCTGCCGGGCCTGCCGGCACGGCTGACGCCGCTGGCCCTGTTGATACGGCTGCCCGGCCGGCGCTCCCGGGCCGGAGGCATCCGGGGACGAGCCCCCGGACGAGCTCCTCCCCGAGTAGGCTCCGAGCGGCCGCCTCCCGGGCGCCTCGAGCGGCCCCGCGCGGCCCTCGAGATCGCCGCTTGCCGCATAAGCGTCGGACCGCTTGCGGTCGAGCGAGCGCGCCGGTAGCATTGCGCACTGCGTGCGGGCTGCCCGTCGGGTATCCTTGTGCGTCGCGCCGACGTAGCTCAATTGGTAGAGCAGCGGTTTTGTAAACCGCCGGTTCCGGGTTCGAGTCCCGTCGTCGGCTCCAACTGAAGAGGCGGCTGCGTCACCACCCGTGCCCGCCAGGGTCGGGCATGGCGCGGCTCCCGTGGGTAGGTTGAGCAGGTGGTGAGCTCAGCTGACTGTAAATCAGCCGTCTTCGACTGTAGAGGTTCGATTCCTCTCCTGCCCACCAGTCCCTTCGGTCCCTGAGTCGGGCCCACATAGCTCAGCCGGCAGAGCACTTCCTTGGTAAGGAAGAGGTCATCGGTTCAAGTCCGATTGTGGGCTCCACCCCCACCCGCGGCGTAGCCGCAGCCTGAGGAGTCGCCAGCGCACGCGATGGCCAAGAAGAAGTTCGAGCGCACCAAGCCCCATGTCAACGTCGGCACCATCGGCCACATCGACCACGGCAAGACGACCCTGACGGCGGCCATCACCAAGTACCTCGCCCTGAAGGGCTCGTCGGAGTTCCGCTCCTTCGACTCGATCGACAACGCGCCCGAGGAGCGGGAGCGTGGCATCACCATCGCCATCGCCCACGTGGAGTACGAGACGGCCAACCGCCACTACGCCCACGTCGACTGCCCGGGCCACGCCGACTACATCAAGAACATGATCACCGGGGCAGCCCAGATGGACGGCGCCATCCTGGTGGTGGCCGCCACCGACGGGCCCATGCCCCAGACACGGGAGCACATCCTCCTGGCCCGCCAGGTGGAGGTCCCCTACATCGTCGTCTTCCTCAACAAGTGCGACGCGGTCGACGACCCCGAGCTCCTCGAGCTGGTCGAGCTGGAGGTCCGCGAGCTGCTCAGCAAGTACCAGTTCCCCGGCGACGAGCTGCCCGTCATCAGAGGCTCGGCCCTCCAGGCCCTGGAGACGCAAGGTGGGGTCGACGATCCCGCCTACGCCTGCATCCAGGAGCTCATGGATGCGGTGGACTCCTACATCCCCACCCCCGAGCGGGCGGTGGACAAGCCCTTCCTCATGCCCATCGAGGACGTCTTCGGCATCAAGGGCCGGGGCACCGTGGGCACCGGGCGCATCGACCGCGGCATCGTGAAAGTGGGCGAGGAGGTCGAGATCGTCGGCATCCGCCCCACCCGCAAGGTGGTGGTCACCGGCGTCGAGATGTTCAAGAAGCTGCTCGACGAGGGCCGCGCCGGCGACAACGTGGGCTGCCTCCTGAGGGGCATCGAGCGCGACGACATCGAGCGCGGCCAGGTCCTCGCCAAGCCCGGCTCCATCAAGCCCCACACCAAGTTCACCTCCCGGGTCTACGTCCTCACCCGCGACGAGGGCGGCCGGCACACCCCCTTCTACAACGGCTACCGTCCGCAGTTCTACCTGCGCACCACCGACGTCACCGGGGCCATCGGCCTCCCCGAGGGGATGGAGATGATCATGCCCGGCGACAACGTGGACATGTCGGTCGATCTCATCACCCCCATCGCCCTGGAAGTCGGCCAGCGCTTCGCCATCCGCGAGGGTGGCCGCACCGTCGGCGCCGGGGCCATCGTGAGCATCGTGGAGTAGCGCGTGGCGAAGGTCGAGAACCGTCCTACCATCCAGCTTGCCTGCTCGGAGTGCAAGGAGCGGACGTACACCACAGAGAAGAACAAGAAGAACGACCCGGGACGCCTGGAGCTGCGCAAGTTCTGCCCGCGGTGCCGCAAGCACACGGTGCACCGAGAGGTGAAGTAGGAGAGAATCGGCAGACGCACACAGGCGCGTAGCTCAATTGGCAGAGCTCTGGTCTCCAAAACCAGTGGTTGTCGGTTCGAGTCCGGCCGCGCCTGCCACGTTCCGCTTCGCGTCCCGGCAGACCCCCGGCCAGCCAGGGACGCGGGCCTCGCGCAGCGCCGCCTTCCGTCTCCCCACCCGGAACTGAGGAAGGAGAACGTCACTCTCCGTGGATCGCTTCCGCCGCTTCATTGAAGAAGCGTGGTCTGAACTGAAGAAGGTGACCTGGCCGACGCCGGTCCAGACGCGCAACCTCACGATCCTCGTGGTCGTGGTCAGCGCCGCCGTCGGCGTCTACATCTCCCTGTTCGACCTCCTGTTCACCGAAATCATCAGACTCATGACCGTCTGACATGGTCGCGTCCGAGGTCACCCAGGGCGTCCGGCCCGAGAAACACTGGTACGTGATCCACACGTACTCGGGTTACGAGAACAAGGTCAAGGCCAATCTCGAACACCGCATCGAGTCGATGGGCATGGAGGACAAGATCTTCCAGGTCCTCGTCCCCATGGAAGATGAGATCGAGATCCGGCAGGGCCAGCGCCACACCGTCCAGAAGAAGGTCTATCCCGGCTACGTGCTCGTCGAGATGATCCTCGACCCCGAGTCGTGGTTCGTCGTCCGGAACACCCCCGGCGTGACCAGCTTCGTCGGCGGCGGCAATATCCCGGGCACACGCAGTGAGCCCGTGCCGCTCGCCGACCACGAAGTCAAGCAGATCCTGCGCCAGATGGGCGTGGAAGCTCCCAAGTACCGCGTCGCCTTCACCAAGGGGCAGAGCGTCCGGGTCACGGACGGGCCCTTCGCCGAGTTCATCGGCACGGTGGACGAGGTCAACCCCGAGCGGAACAAGGTCAAGGTGCTCGTCAGCATCTTCGGCCGCGAGACGCCGGTCGAGCTCGACTTCCTCCAGGTCGAGAAGCTCTAAGCGAGGAAAGAGGCAGCGATCCCGTGGCCAAGAAGATCCGAGTCGTCATGACGCTCCAGCTCCCCGCCGGCAAGGCGACGCCCGCGCCGCCGGTCGGGACCGCGCTGGGGCCCCACATCAACGTGGTCGAGTTCTGCAAGTCCTACAACGAGAAGACCGCCGGCCAGGTCGGACAGGTCATCCCGGCCCAGATCACGGTCTTCGAGGATCGCTCCTTCACCTTCATCCTGAAGACCCCCCCGGCCGCCGATCTCCTGCGCAAGGCCGCCGGTGTCGAGCTGGGGTCCGCCACGGCCGGTCGAGGCGTGGTCGGACAGGTCACCGGCGCCCAGATCCGCGAGATCGCGAAGACGAAGATGGCCGACCTGAACGCCGGCGATATCGAGGCCGCCAGCCGCATGATCGAAGGCACGGCGCGCTCGATGGGCATCGAGGTCGTCGAGTAGGGCGGCCGAGGCGCCGCGAACGTCAACCCCGCGTCGAAGAGGGGAGGCCGCCCGAGCGGCGGCCGCGAGAACGGAGGGCACCATGCCTCACCGGGGCAAGAAGTACCAGGATGCTGCGAAGCTCGTCGAGCGGAGTCGCGTCTACCAGCCGGACGATGCCATCGCCTTGATGAAGCAGGCGTCGGCGGTCGGGTTCGATGCGACCGCCGAGGTCCACATTCGCCTGGGTGTCGATCCGCGCCACGCCGACCAGATGGTCCGCGGCACGGTCGTTCTCCCGCACGGCACCGGCCGGATCGTCCGCGTCCTCGTGTTCGCGCAGGGTGAGAAGGCCCGCGAGGCCGGCGAAGCTGGCGCGGACATCGTGGGCGGCGAGGATCTCGTGAAGAAGATCGAGGCCGGATGGGTGGAGTTCGACGTTGCGCTCGCGACGCCCGACATGATGGGCATGGTGGGTCGGCTCGGGAAGATCCTGGGGCGCCGAGGCCTCATGCCGAACCCGAAGTCGGGCACGATCACCTTCGACCTGGACCGGGCGGTCCGCGAAGTGAAGGCCGGCCGGGTCGAATTCAGGGTCGACAAGGGCGCGATCATCCATGCCGGCTTCGGCAAGCTGTCGTTTGACGAGGGGCAGCTGTCGGCCAACCTGGTCGCGATCGTGGATGCCATCAACCGGGCGAAGCCGGCGGCGGCCAAGGGTCAGTACTTCCGCGGGCTGACCATCGCCTCCACGATGGGCCCCGGGATCAAGGTCGACGTCCCGGCCCTCCTCACCGCGGCTGCGGCCGCCTGAGGCCGGGCGGGCACCCGGCCGGGCAACGGTCGGGCGAGCGCCGTCTGGTGTACCCTGACGGCAATCACGTTACGAGCGGCGACGGTTCGCCGGGCGCCGCGGTCAACTGAACACTGTTCCGCCAGAGACAGCGTGCGTGCTCCCCTTGGGGGCCCGAAATCGCCGGACGCCGGGGTGACCCGGGACGGTCGGCGGGCACGCCGAGGCGACGACGACGCCGGGCTCCTGCCCGGACGCGTGCGCCCCAGCGGAACGAACGCAGGGGCGCCTCTTCTTTGTTGGGGCGTCCGGAAGCAGGAAAGGAGGGTCAATGCCCACCGAAGCCAAGCGGGCAATGGTGGAGTCGCTGGCCGCGGACTTCTCGAAGAGCACCGCGTCGATCGTGACCGACTACCGCGGGCTCACCGTGGCCGACTTCGCAGCCATCCGGCGCGCACTTCGGTCACAGGGGATCACCTACCGGGTAGTGAAGAACCGCCTCGCGAAGATCGCGGCCGACCAGTCCGGCACCGACGCGCTGTCATCGCTCCTCCAGGGTCCCAGTGCGATCGCGCTGACGGGCGGTGACGAGGCGGCGGCGGCGCGGGCTGTGCTCGACGTGCTGCGCCCGTACCGAACCGTCAAGATCCGCGGCGCCGTCCTTGGTCGCCGCGCGGTCGAGGCCGAAGCTGTCGCCCGGCTCGCGACGCTCCCATCGCGCGAGGTCCTGCTCGGCCAGCTGGCCGGCGCGATGGCCTCGCCGCTGACCACGATGGCCGGACTGGTCGCAGCGCCGCTGCGCAACCTCGGCTACGCGCTCCAGCAGGTCGCCGAGCGCAAAGCGGCCGCCGGCGACGCCTGATCCACGACTACGAACGGAGAACACCAACCATGGCAGCACTCACCCAGGAGCAGATTCTCGAGGCGATCGACGGGATGACCGTGCTCGAGCTCTCCGAGTTCATCAAGAAGTTCGAGGAGCGCTATGGCGTGACCGCCGCGGCACCGGTAGCCGTTGCGGCCGCCCCGGCCGCGGCCGCCGCCGCCGCCGTGCCCGAAGAGGAGCAGACGGAGTTCACCGCGATCCTCGCCGTCATCGGCCCGAACAAGATCCCCGTGATCAAGGTCGTGCGCGAGCTCACCGGCCTCGGCCTCAAGGAGGCCAAGGACCTGGTGGATGGTACCCCGAGGCCGGTCAAGGAAGGCGTGACCAAGGAAGAGGCCGAGAAGATCAAGGCCGCCCTCTCCGAGCAGGGCGCGACCGTCGAGATCAAGTAGGCCGGGCGTCGCCTCGCTCCGGGGCAACGGCCACCGGGTCAGCAAGGGGCGAAGCCACCTGGCCTCGCCCCTTGGTCCCGCCCGGCTGGGGCGGACAGTCAATTGACACGGCACTCTGCTGTTGATACAATGACCGATCCGTGAGCGCGGCCCCCCACTCCCTTTCCCTCCTCCGGCAAGGAGCGATTCATGCTGTCTGTCGCTGACCCGTACCGGCAAGCCTCCCACGCCCCCGAGCGGAGACGCTACTCCCGCATCCCTGAGGTTCTCCCCGTCCCCAACCTCATCGAGCTGCAGAAGGAGTCCTTCAACTGGTTCGTGGAGCGCGGGCTGCGGGATCTGCTGGACGAGATCAGCCCGATCCAGGACTTCAACGCGAAGGTCATGGAGCTCCACCTTCTGGAACACCGGTTCAAGGAGCCGAAGTACACCGAGGAGGAGTGTCGCCAGCAGGACCGTACCTACAGCCGACCCCTCTACGTCGACGTCGAGCTCGTCATCAAGGAGACGGAGCAGATCCTCCGCCAGGAGGTCTACTTCGGCGACTTCCCGTACATGACCGACGACGGGACGTTCATCATCAACGGGGCGGAGCGCGTCGTCGTCAGCCAGCTCGTCCGGTCGCCGGGTGTCTACTACACGTTCACCGAGGACCCGAGCACCGGCCGCGACCTCTACGCGGCGAAGGTGATCCCCAACCGCGGCGCCTGGCTCGAGTTCGAGACCGACTCGCGCCACCACCTGTACGTCAAGGTGGACCGCAAGCGCAAGCTGGAGGCCACCAAGCTCCTCCGAGCTGTCGGCTACCAGACGAACGACGAGATCGCGGCCCTGTTCGCGAGGGTCGACACGAACCCCGAGGCCCAGTACATCGCGGCGACGCTCGAGAAGGACACCACCTCGACCCGCCAGGAAGCGCTCATCGAGGTTTACCGCAAGCTGCGGCCGGGTGACCCGCCGACCGGCGACAACGCCGAGAAGCTCGTCGAGGGCCTCTTCTTCAACTTCAGGCGCTACGACCTGGGCCGCGTGGGCCGCTACAAGTTCAACAAGAAACTCAAGCCGGTCACCGAGCGCATGGGTACCGAGCTGCCGGGCGTGGAGCAGCGGACGATCACGAAGGAGGACATCGCCGCGATCGTCGGGCACCTCATCGAGCTGAACAACGGGCTGGGGACGCCGGACGACATCGATCACCTCGGCAACCGGCGTGTGCGGGCCAACGGCGAGCTGATCCAGAACGCCTTCCGCATCGGCCTCCTGCGCATGGAGCGCGTCGTCAAGGAGCGCATGACCATCCAGGAGATCGAGAAGGCGACGCCGAATGCGCTCATCAACATCCGGCCGGTCGTTGCGGCCATGAAGGAGTTCTTCGGCGGCAGCCAGCTCTCCCAGTTCATGGACCAGACGAACCCGCTGGCCGAGCTGACGAGCAAGCGTCGGCTGTCCGCCCTGGGCCCCGGCGGCCTGTCGCGGGAGCGTGCCGGGTTCGACGTCCGCGACGTTCACCACAGCCACTACGGCCGCATCTGCCCCATCGAGACGCCGGAGGGCCCGAACATCGGGCTGATCGGCTCCCTCGCCACCTACGGCCGCATCAACCAGTACGGCTTCATCGAGACGCCCTACCGCAAGGTGAAGCGCCACGCGGCCTGGGACGACACGGACCTCGAGCGCTACACCGCCGCGTCCGACGTCGCGACGAAGAGCGGCGACGTCGTTCTGAAGGCGGGCGCGGGCTTCACCCGTGAAGCCATCGCCGAGCTGAAGCGCCGGAAGGCGCAGGCCTTCCCGATCCGCCCGGTGGTCACCGAGGAGATCGTCTACCTCGCGGCGGACGAGGAAGAGGATCACTACGTCGCCCAGGCGAACGCGCACCTCGACGAGGAGGGCCACTTCCTCGACGAGCGTGTCCCATGCCGCTACCGCGACCAGTTCCCCGAGGCCCGTCCCACCCAGATCGAGTACATGGATGTCAGCCCCAAGCAGGTCGTGTCGGTCGCCACGGCGCTGATCCCGTTCCTCGAGCACGACGACGCGAACCGCGCCCTCATGGGCTCGAACATGCAGCGGCAGGCCGTGCCCCTCCTTGAGCCCGAGGCGCCCATCGTGGGCACCGGCATGGAGGAGCGAGCCGCCCGGGATTCCCGCCAGGTCGTGGTTTCGGCCGAGCCGGGTCTGGTCACCAGCGTCACTGCCGACCGCATCCAGGTGGAGCGCGACAGTGGCGAACTGGACGAGTACCGCCTTCGCAAGTTCGTCCGCTCGAACCAGGGGACCTGCATCAACCAGCGCCCGATCGTGGACGTGGGGCAGCGCGTCGAGGCGGGCGAGGTCCTGGCCGACAGCAGCTCGACCGACCGAGGTGAGCTGGCCCTCGGGCGGAACGTCCTCGTCGCGTTCATGTCGTGGGAAGGCGGCAACTACGAGGACGCCATCGTCATCAGCGACCGCATGGTCCGCGAGGACCTCTTCACCAGCATCCACATCGAGAAGCACGAGGTGGAGGCCCGCGACACGAAGCTCGGCCCGGAGGAGATCACCCGCGACATTCCGAACGTCGGCGAGGACTCCCTCAAGGACCTGGACGAGTACGGAATCGTCTACATCGGGGCGGAGGTGCAGCCGGGCGACATCCTCGTCGGGAAGATCACCCCGAAGGGCGAGACCGAACTCACCGCGGAGGAGCGTCTCCTGCGGGCGATCTTCGGCGAGAAGGCCCGCGAGGTGAAGGACTCCAGCCTCCGCCTGCCGCACGGCGAGCGTGGGAAGGTGGTCGACGTCCGCGAGTTCAGCCGCGAGCGCGGCGACGAGCTCCTGCCGGGCGTGAACCGGCTCATCCGCGTTGCGATTGCCCAGAAGCGGAAGATCAGCGTGGGCGACAAGATGGCCGGTCGTCACGGCAACAAGGGCGTGGTCGCCAAGATCCTCCCCCAGGAGGACATGCCCTTCCTGCCGGACGGCACGCCGGTCGACATCATCCTCAACCCGCTCGGCGTGCCGAGCCGGATGAACATCGGCCAGATCCTGGAGACCCACCTTGGCTGGGCTCTCCATGCCACCGGCGAGAAGGCGGCCACCGCCGTCTTCGACGGGGCGGCCGAGGGCCAGATCCGCGCCGAGCTCCAGGCCGCCGACCTCCCGTGGAGCGGGAAGACCGTCCTCCACGACGGTCGCACCGGCGAGCCCTTCGACCGCGAGATCACCGTGGGCTACATCTACATGCTGAAGCTCCACCACCTGGTGGAGGACAAGATCCATGCCCGGTCAACCGGGCCGTACTCGCTCATCACCCAGCAGCCGCTGGGCGGCAAGGCCCAGTTCGGCGGACAGCGTTTCGGCGAGATGGAGGTCTGGGCGCTCGAGGCGTATGGCGCCGCGAACATCCTGCAGGAACTGCTGACCGTCAAGTCGGACGACGTCATGGGACGCGTGCAGACGTACGAGGCCATCGTAAAGGGTGAGGACATCCAGCCGCCGGGCGTCCCGGAGTCGTTCAAGGTGCTCGTCAAGGAACTCCAGGCGCTCGCCTTGAACGTCGAGATCCTCAACGAGAACGACGAAGAGATCCACTTTGCCGAGGATGTCTCCGGCTACCCGCTTCCGGACCTCGGTGGCATCAACCTGGCGGGTTTCGAGGACTAGCCCCACAGAACAAGCGGCGCCTGTCCGCGGCCGGGACGGCGCCGCCAGACCACGGTCCCTGAGCGCACCGCGGCCGGCGGGTCGCGATGCGGAGGAGAACGATGCTCGAGGTCAACAACTTCAACGCCATCCGCATCTCGCTCGCGTCCCCTGAGCAGATCCGCGACTGGTCCAAGGGCGAGGTGACGAAGCCCGAGACGATCAACTACCGGACGCTCAAGCCGGAGAAGGACGGTCTCTTCGACGAGCGCATCTTTGGCCCCACCAAGGACTGGGAGTGCTACTGCGGGAAGTACAAGCGCATCCGGTACAAGGGGATCATCTGCGACAAGTGCGGCGTCGAGGTCACGCGCGCCAAGGTCCGCCGTGAGCGGATGGGACACATCCAGCTGGCGAGCCCGGTCAGCCACATCTGGTACTTCAAGGGGACACCGAGTCGGCTCGGTATCCTGCTTGACATCAGCCCACGCAACCTGGAGCGGATCCTCTACTTCGCCCTCTACGTCGTCACCTGGGTGGACGAGGACGCCCGCGCGCGGGCGCTGCGCCAGCTCGACGAGGAGGCCGAGGGCCGGGGCGGCAAGCCCGGCAAGGCGTACCAGGATCTCGAGGACCAGCTCCGTGCCGATTTCAATCGGAAGAAGGATGAGCTGACCGAGGTGCTTGCCCGCACGAAGGTCGAGCTCGAGGCGGAGCGGACACGACGGACCGAGGAGATCGCCGAGAAGGCCCAGGCCAGCGAGGCCGCCATCAAGAAGCTCGGGTCCAAGCATGCCGCCGACGCCATCGTCTTCGAGCCGACCGGCGAGGTCGTCGTGCCGGCTGGGGAAGCGGGCGGCAAGGAGGCGCTGGCGAGGCTGCGGAAGCTGGCCGCCGACGAGATCGAGCAGGTGAACGGAGACCTCCAGCAGCGTGAGGCCGCCGAGGAAGAGGCGACCAAGGGCCGTGTCGAGAACGAGCAGCTCCTGGTGGACGCCAGCCTCGAGGCGGAGCGCGACAAGCTCCGCAGCGAGGCCGATGGCCTGCGCGAGGAGATCCGCCGGCGCCGGGACGAGATCGAGAAGCTCCAGCCGATGATGCTCCTGCCGGAGACCTCCGCGGACGCCTGGAACCTGCGGGAACTCGACGCCCGGTATGGATCGGGTGTCCGGGGCACGCCGCGCATCTTCGGCGCCGGCATGGGCGCGGAGGCGATCCGCGAGCTCATCCAGCGGATGGACCTCCCGGCTCTCGCCCGGAAGCTGCACAGCGAGGTCCGCACCACGTCCGGTCTCCGGCGCAAGAAGGCGATCAAGCGCCTCCGCCTCATCGAGGCCTTCCGCCGGTCGGGCACGCGGCCCGAATGGATGATCGTCTCGGTTCTCCCGGTCATTCCGCCCGACCTGCGTCCCATGGTGCAGCTCGACGGAGGGCGCTTCGCGACGTCCGACCTGAACGACCTCTATCGCCGCGTGATCAACCGCAACAACCGGTTGAAGCGGCTCCTGGAGCTCGGGGCCCCTGAGATCATCATCCGCAACGAGAAGCGAATGCTGCAGGAGGCATGCGACGCCCTCATCGACAACGGGCGCCGCGGCCGCGCCATCGCCGGCACCGGCAACCACCGGCTGAAGAGCCTGTCCGACATGCTGAAGGGCAAGCAGGGCCGGTTCCGCCAGAACCTCCTTGGCAAGCGTGTCGACTACTCCGGCCGCTCCGTGATCGTGGTCGGCCCGGAGCTCAAGCTCCACCAGTGCGGCCTTCCCAAGAAGATGGCGCTCGAGCTGTTCAAGCCGTTCGTGATGCGGCAGCTCGTAGAGAGGGGTTACGCCCACAACATCAAGAGCGCGAAGCGGATCGTCGAGCGCGTCCGGCCGGAGGTCTGGGAGGTTCTCGAGGAGGTTATTCGCGACCACCCGGTGCTCCTCAACCGCGCCCCCACGCTCCACAGGCTGGGCATCCAGGCCTTCATACCGGTGCTCGTCGAGGGGTCCGCGATCCAGATCCACCCGCTCGTCTGCACCGCCTTCAACGCCGACTTCGACGGCGACCAGATGGCCGTGCACGTGCCGCTGAGTCGTGCGGCCCAGGACGAGGCACGGCGGCTCATGCTCTCCACGGCGAACCTGCTGTCGCCGTCCGACGGGAGCCCGCTCGTCGCACCCACCCAGGACATGGTCCTTGGCTGCTACCACCTGACCATCAATGAGCGCGACCTCGGCACGGCCGGCGATACCGAGAACCCGCCCGACTGGTACTTCCTCGATGAGGATGAGGCAATCCGCGCGTTCGAGTACGGGTTGGTACACCCGGATTTCCGCCCGGTCCGAGGCTATGCCGCACAGGACGGCCGCCTCGTTCCGCTCCCGCAGCTCGACCGCTCGCCGGGCCTCCACGACAACGTGGAGCTCACGGTGCGTACCTGGCTCGGAGGACCCACCAACGAGGCCGGGGAGGTCAGCCGCGAGCGGGTCCGCACGACGATCGGACGCGTGATCTTCAACCAGGTCCTGCCCGATCGACTTCGGTTCCGGAACGACACCATGACCCGCTCCGCTCTCCGCGAGCTCGTCAGCCTCTGCTACCGCGAGTTGGGTCCCGACGAGACGGCCCACGTCGTCGATGGGATCAAGAGCATCGGGTTCGAGTACGCGACCCGGGGTGGGATGACCATCGCCCTCGGCGACATCGTGGTCCCCGACTCGAAAGCCGAGCTGTTGGGCGGTGCCGACGGCGAAGTCGCGGAGATCGAGGACGAGTACCAGCACGGCCTCATCACGGAGGACGAGCGGTACGACAAGGTGGTCGACGTCTGGCAGCGGACGACGCAGGCGGTGTCCAACGCCATGATGGACTCGCTCGACCCGCTGGGCGCCGTGAAGATGATGTCGATGTCCGGTGCCCGCGGCAACAAGGGCCAGATCAGCCAGCTCGGCGGGATGCGCGGCCTCATGGCCGACCCTTCCGGCCGGATCATTGAAGTCCCGGTGCGGAGCAACTTCCGCGAAGGCATGACCGTCCTCGAGTACTTCATCTCCACCCACGGCGCCCGCAAGGGCCTTGCCGACACGGCTCTTCGGACCGCCGACTCCGGCTACCTGACCCGGCGCCTCGTGGATGTCGCCCAGGATGTCATCACCCGCGACGACGACTGTGGCACGACCGAAGGCACCTGGATCACCCGGGCCGAGACCAAGGAGATAACCGGAGACGAGAAGGACGCGCTGAAGAAGCGCCTCGTCGGCCGGCTGGCCGCAGCCCCGATCGTGGACGAGAGCGGCCCGGAGCCCGCGGTGCTCGTCGACCGCGGCGAGGAGATCACCGAGGACATGGCAGAGGTGATCCAGAACGCCAGGAGCATCGACGGCGTGCTGGTTCGGTCACCGCTCACCTGCCTGTCGCGGTACGGCGTGTGCCGTGCCTGCTACGGCCGCAACCTGGCCACGGGGCATCTCGTCCAGATCGGCGAGGCGGTGGGCATCATCGCCGCCCAGTCCATCGGCGAGCCGGGCACGCAGCTGACGATGCGGACCTTCCACACCGGCGGCGTGGCCGGGCTCGACATCACCGCCGGCCTTCCCCGCGTCGAAGAGCTGTTCGAGGCCCGCGTGCCCAAGGGCAAGGCCGAGATCAGCCACATCGACGGGATCGTCGAGGTGATCGAGGGTGAGAACGGCGCTCGCCGCGTCCGGGTGACGAACCGGGACGTGTACGACACGCCGCTCAAGCTCCAACCCGGCCAGGAACTGCTTGTCGCGGACGGAGACCTCGTCGAGGCCAGCCAGCCGCTTGCCCGCGTCGAGCGCGAGGGTGAGGCGCCCCTGGATCTTGTCAGCCCTGCGAAGGGGATGGTGGTCCACCGCGACGGCACGTTCGCCGTCCGTGCGGAGGACGTCGTGGAGCGGGAGTACCAGATCCCGCACGCCGCCAAGCTCCTCGTGCAGAACGGCCAGGAAATCCGGGCCGGCGATCCCATCACCGACGGGCCGATCAACCCGCAGGAGTACCTGGAGACCCGCGGCCGCGAGTCCGTGCAACGCTACCTGGTGAAGGAGGTCCAGAAGGTCTACCGAAGCCAGGGCGTGACCATCAACGACAAGCACATCGAGATCATCGTCCGCCAGATGCTCCGCAAGGTCCGCATCGACCAGCCGGGCGACAGCGAGCAGCTGCCGTTCGAACTTATCGACCGGTTCGACTTCGAGGAGCTGAACAACCAGGTCATGGCCGAGGGCGGCGAGCCGTCGACGGCGGAGACCGTCCTGCTCGGAGTCACCAAGGCCTCGCTCAACACGAGTTCATTCCTGGCCGCGGCGTCCTTCCAGGAGACCACCCGGGTCCTGACCGAGGCCGCCATCAACGGCGCGAAGGACCGGCTCCTCGGCCTCAAGGAGAACGTGATCATCGGCAAGCTCATCCCGGCTGGGACGGGCGCTCCGCAGAACATCGCCGCGCGGCGCGAGGCCGAGCGGCGGGCCGCGGCGGAGGCCCTTGCCGGCGGGGAGCTCCCCGAGGACTTCGGCAGGGAGGAGTACAACATCTTCCTCGACGAGTCTCTCGGCCGCGACGAGGAGGCCGAGGGCTTCAACCCGCTCCTCGCCGAGCTCAGCCAGCTCGCCGGGGAGCCCGTGGAGGACGAGGCGAACCCGTTCCTCGCCCCCGAAGGGGGGGAGGGGATCGGCGACGCCGACGCGGAGCCGCTCGTGGCCGGTGAGGCGGCCAAGGCCTCGACGGCCGAGTAGCCCGCGGCGGCCGGACGTCTGCTTCGATCCGAGGGCAGTCTCGTCCCGTCCGAGGACGGCGATCCGACTGCACGGCGCGGGCGGCACGCCGCACCGGATCGGCGCGCCGAGCCGGTGTCTCCCGTCTCCGCTCGTGCACGGGCATGACCGGCGGATTCCCGGGGCTGCCGCCGGTGGCGAGCGGCTGGTCAGCTTCCGGGCTCGTGATCGTCTCGCTCGCAGCCATGCGCACGAGCGCGACGGAGTCGCCGTCCCTCGACACGCCAAAGCCTTCCGTTCGTTGACACTCCCATGGGCCGCTGGTAGACTCCGCGTTCGCGGTCTGAAGCCGCTCGCCTTGCCGTGCCGGCGAATGGCGGGGGTGGAGACCGCAGGCGTCTTGCGTTCTGCCGAGTCCCGGCCAGCCACCGGGTGAGGGGCGCAGGAGGAACACTTCCGCGGGCCCGGGATGGATGGTCTGGCCACCGTCGAGATCCGGGACCGGCGAAGGCCGGAGCGGTGGCGGCACTCCCCGCCCGCGGACACGAGCGCGCTCGCCCCCGGAGGCATCGGCCTTCGGCGCGGACCGCGCCATCAGGTCGGCACCTCCGCCGTGGGCACCCTCCCCGGGGCCCGATGACGGAACGGATCGCCGGCCACCAGACAGCGTCCAGGAAGGAGTCCGCGTCTCCGTGCCGACCATCAGCCAGCTGGTCCGCAAGGGGCGAGCGCCCAAGATCTCGAAGATCAAGGCGCCCGCCATGCGCAAGAACTGGAACAGCCTGCGCCAGCGCCAGGTGCCGATCCCGGGCGCCCCGCAGAAGCGCGGGGTCTGCCTGCAGGTCCGCACCATGACGCCCAAGAAGCCGAACTCGGCGCTGCGCAAGATCGCGCGCGTGCGCCTGACGAACCAGATGGAGGTCACGGCCTACATCCCCGGGATCGGGCACAACCTCCAGGAGCACTCTCAGGTGCTCGTTCGCGGCGGGCGCGTGAAGGACCTGCCGTCGGTGAAGTACCACATCATCCGAGGCACCCTCGATGCGGCCGGCGTCCGCGACCGCAAGCAGGGTCGCTCGAAGTACGGCGCGAAGACGCCGGGAAAGTCGCACCTCTAGCATGCCGCGCCGCGTACGAACCCCCCGCAAGGCGAAGTACTCCGCACCCCTCACGCGGACGACCGACCGCTTCGTCGTCAAGCTCATGCGCGACGGCAAGAAGAACCTCGCCGATCGCATTCTCCGCCAGGCCCTTGCCCGCGCCGAGGCCTCTTCGAAGCGCCCGGGCCTGGAGGTCCTCGAGTCCGCGCTCCGCAACGCAACGCCCCTCATCGAAGTGAAGCCCCGGCGGGTCGGCGGCGCGACGTACCAGGTGCCCGTCGAGATCCGCGGCGACCGCCGTGTGTCCCTCGGCGTCCGCTGGCTCGTCCAGTCCGCCCGCAAGCGCACCGGGAAGTCGATGAGCGAGAAACTCGCGGCGGAGCTCGTGGACGCGATGAATGGCCTTGGGGCGGCCGTGAAGCGGCGCGAGGACACGCACAAGATGGCCGAGGCCAACAAGGCCTTCAGCCACTTCAAGTGGTAGCCAACACCAAGGTGGTAGTCAGCGAGGCGGTTCGCACCGCGCCCGCGCCGCAAGAGGCCCGGGCGCAGACCGACCGCAGCAAGGAACGAAGGAAGCCCGTGACGCGCCTGGTTCCGCTCCAGCGGACGCGGAACATCGGAGTCATCGCGCATATCGACGCCGGGAAGACCACGGTCTCCGAGCGGATCCTCTTCTACACGAAGAAGATCTACAAGCTCGGCGAGGTTCACGAGGGCGCCGCGACGATGGACTGGATGCCCCAGGAACAGGAGCGGGGCATCACCATCACCGCGGCGGCGACGACCGCGTTCTGGGCGGATCACCGCTTCAACCTGATCGATACGCCCGGGCACGTGGACTTCACCGTGGAGGTCGAGCGCAGCCTACGCGTGCTCGACGGCGCGGTCGTGGTCTTCGATGGGGTGGCCGGCGTGGAGCCGCAGTCGGAGACGGTGTGGCGTCAGGCCGACCGGTACGGCGTTCCCCGGATCTGCTTCATCAACAAGCTCGACCGCGTCGGTGCCGACTTCTGGCAGGCCGTGGAGTCGATCCGTGATCGCCTGGGCGCGAATGCGGTGCCCATCCAGATCCCCATGGGGGAGGAGGAGCGGTTCAGCGGCGTCATCGACCTGGTCGAGATGCGCGCCGTCTCCTGGAGCGACCAGCTCGGCAACGACACCGTCACAGGACCCGTCCCGGCCGAGCTCCTGCCGGAGGCCGCGCACCACCGCGAGGCGCTTCTCGAGGCCGTGGCCGAGATGGACGACGAGCTGACGCACCGATACCTCGAGGGCCACACGCTCACCCCGGGCGAGATCCGGCGCGGTCTTCGCCTCGGCACCCTCCAGAACCGCATCGTCCCGGTGCTCGGTGGGAGTGCTCTCCGCAACAAGGGGATCCAGCCCATCCTCGACGCGGTCATCGCCTATCTCCCCTCGCCGCTCGACGTGCCGCCGACCATCGGCGAGCACCCCGACACGCACGCGGAAGTGCTTCGCACCGCGAACGACGATGAGCCCTTCGCCGGGCTCGTCTTCAAGATCGCTGCCGATCCCTTCGTCGGCAAGCTGGCGTACGTGCGGGTCTACTCCGGCACGCTGGCGTCCGGATCGGCCGTTCTCAACACCACGACCGGCCGCCGCGAGCGAGTCGGTCGCCTCCTCGAGATGCACGCGAACCACCGAGAGGAGATCGAGGCCGTGTACGCGGGCGACATCGCCGCGATCGTCGGTCTCAAGGACTCCTTCACCGGCCACACGCTGTGCGACCTGGAGCATCCGGTGGTGCTGGAGTCGATCGTCTTCCCTGAGCCCGTCATCGAGGTGTCCCTCGAGCCCAAGACGAAGGCCGACCAGGACAAGCTCGCAAGTGCCCTCGGGCGGCTTGCCGAGGAGGACCCCACCTTCCGGGTGACGGTGAACGAGGAGACCGGGCAGACGCTCATCTCCGGGATGGGCGAGCTCCACCTCGACGTCCTTGTCGATCGGATGACCCGCGAGTTCAAGGTGGCCGCCAAGGTCGGCCGGCCGCAGGTGTCGTACCGGGAGACGATCCGGCACGCTGCCGACGGCACGGGGCGGTTCATCCGCCAGACCGGGGGTCACGGACAGTACGGCCACGCAGTGCTCCGCCTGGAGCCGCGCGAGCGCGGCGCGGGATGCGAGTTCGTGGACCGTATCGTCGGGGGCACCATCCCCAAGGAGTACGTACGCGCCGTGGACGCCGGTGTCCGTGAGGCACTCGCGACGGGCATCTACGCCGGCTTCCCGGTCGTCGACGTGCGGACCACCCTCCATGACGGGTCGTACCACGACGTCGACTCGAGCGAGATGGCCTTCAAGATCGCCGCCTCGATGGCCGTGAAAGACGCGTTCGAGCGGGCCGACCCGGTCCTCCTCGAGCCGGTCATGCGCGTCGAAGCGGTCATGCCGGAGGCGTTCCTGGGGGACGTCATCGGTGACCTCAACGCCCGGCGGGGGCACGTGGACGGGATGGAGCCGCGAGGCACGACGCAGGTCGTCCGCGCCTTTGTCCCTCTCGCCACGATGTTCGGCTACGCGACGGACCTTCGGAGCATGACGCAGGGCCGGGCGACCTATTCCATGGAGTTTGCGCACTACGCGGAGGTTCCCGCGCAGATCGCGAGCGAGATCGCCTCGAAGACGAGGGCCCGCTAGACCCTCAATCGCCCCTCGACGGGGGCACCCGACCAGAGCAGGCACGAAATCGAACGCAGCGGAAGGCGCGAAGCGAGGAGACAGGACGCGATGGCCAAGAAGAAGTTCGAGCGCACCAAGCCCCATGTCAACGTCGGCACCATCGGCCACATCGACCACGGCAAGACGACCCTGACGGCGGCCATCACCAAGTACCTCGCCCTGAAGGGCTCGTCGGAGTTCCGCTCCTTCGACTCGATCGACAACGCGCCCGAGGAGCGGGAGCGTGGCATCACCATCGCCATCGCCCACGTGGAGTACGAGACGGCCAACCGCCACTACGCCCACGTCGACTGCCCGGGCCACGCCGACTACATCAAGAACATGATCACCGGGGCAGCCCAGATGGACGGCGCCATCCTGGTGGTGGCCGCCACCGACGGGCCCATGCCCCAGACACGGGAGCACATCCTCCTGGCCCGCCAGGTGGAGGTCCCCTACATCGTCGTCTTCCTCAACAAGTGCGACGCGGTCGACGACCCCGAGCTCCTCGAGCTGGTCGAGCTGGAGGTCCGCGAGCTGCTCAGCAAGTACCAGTTCCCCGGCGACGAGCTGCCCGTCATCAGAGGCTCGGCCCTCCAGGCCCTGGAGACGCAAGGTGGGGTCGACGATCCCGCCTACGCCTGCATCCAGGAGCTCATGGATGCGGTGGACTCCTACATCCCCACCCCCGAGCGGGCGGTGGACAAGCCCTTCCTCATGCCCATCGAGGACGTCTTCGGCATCAAGGGCCGGGGCACCGTGGGCACCGGGCGCATCGACCGCGGCATCGTGAAAGTGGGCGAGGAGGTCGAGATCGTCGGCATCCGCCCCACCCGCAAGGTGGTGGTCACCGGCGTCGAGATGTTCAAGAAGCTGCTCGACGAGGGCCGCGCCGGCGACAACGTGGGCTGCCTCCTGAGGGGCATCGAGCGCGACGACATCGAGCGCGGCCAGGTCCTCGCCAAGCCCGGCTCCATCAAGCCCCACACCAAGTTCACCTCCCGGGTCTACGTCCTCACCCGCGACGAGGGCGGCCGGCACACCCCCTTCTACAACGGCTACCGTCCGCAGTTCTACCTGCGCACCACCGACGTCACCGGGGCCATCGGCCTCCCCGAGGGGATGGAGATGATCATGCCCGGCGACAACGTGGACATGTCGGTCGATCTCATCACCCCCATCGCCCTGGAAGTCGGCCAGCGCTTCGCCATCCGCGAGGGTGGCCGCACCGTCGGCGCCGGGGCCATCGTGAGCATCGTGGAGTAGCGCGTGGCGAAGCAGCGTATCCGTATCCGCCTCAAGGCCTACGATCACCGGCTGCTCGATCAGTCTGCGCTGCAGATCGTCGAGACGGCCCAGCGCACGGGCGCCGACGTCGTGGGCCCCGTGCCGCTTCCCACGCGGATCGAGAAGTTCACCGTCCTCCGGTCGCCCTTCATCGACAAGGACAGCCGGGAGCAGTTCGAGATCCGGACGCACAAGCGCCTGGTGGACATCCTCGACCCATCGTCCAAGACCGTCGACGCCCTCATGCGGCTCTCGCTCGCCTCGGGTGTGGACATCGAAATCAAGATGTAGATGAACATCGGACTTCTCGGCCGCAAGGCCGGCATGACCCAGATCTTCGCCGAGGACGGCACGCTCGTCCCGGTGTCCGTGCTTGTTGTCGAGCCCAACACGGTGACCGCCCTGCGCACCGTCGCGCGCGACGGTTACGCCGCCGTGCAGCTCGGTGCGGGCACTGCGCGCCGGCTCACGAAACCCCGGCTCGGCCAGTTGAAGAACCTCCCGCGGGTGGCGGACGTCCGCGAGTTCCGCGTGGACGACATTGACGAGTATCACGTGGGCCAGTCGCTGGACGTGAGCCTCTTCTCCGAGGGCGAGAAGGTCGACGTCATCGGGACGAGCAAGGGAAAGGGCTTCGCCGGAACGGTGAAGCGTCATCACTTCCGCCGTGGACCCGAGACGCACGGCTCTGACTCGCACCGACAGCCCGGTTCCATCGGCGCGGGTACGACGCCCGGCCGCGTGTACCGGGGGACCCGCATGGCCGGCCACATGGGCGACGAGCGGGTGACGGTGAAGAAGCTGACCGTGGTACGGGCGGACCCGGAGCGGAACCTCCTGCTCATCAAGGGATCCGTGCCGGGCACCGCCAACTCGCTCGTCATGGTCAGGAAGGCCTAGCGCGATGCCGCAGACCACCCTCTACCGCAAGACCGGCGAGGAAGCCGGGACCGTCGACCTCCCGGACGAGCTCTTTGCCGCGCCGGTGAACGTCGCCGTGCTCCACCAGGCCGTGGTCGCCCAGCTCGCCGGCCGGCGCCTCGGGACCCATGACACGAAGACGCGCGGCGAAGTCGCCGGCGGCGGGAAGAAGCCGTACCGCCAGAAGGGGACCGGCCGGGCCCGCCAGGGTTCGCGGAGCGCGCCCCACTACGCGGGTGGCGGGGTCGTGTTCGGCCCGCATCCCCGGAGCTACGCCCAGCGGCTGCCACGGAAGATGAAGCGGCTGGCCCTGCGCGGCGCGCTCACCGCGAAGTACGACGACGGTGCCGTGAAGATCGTCGAGGACCTCGCCATGGTGGAGACCAGGACCCGCGAGCTCGTGGGCTACTTCGATGCCCTGGGAGCCGCCGGGCGCGTCCTGGTGGTCGAGCCGGCGCGCGACCAGAAGCTCGAGCTGTCGGCCCGGAACCTGCCGGGCGTCGTGGTCATCCTGGCCGACTCGCTGAACGTGGTGGACGTGCTCAACGCGGACACCCTCCTCATCACGCAGCCCGCGCTGAATGCGATGTCGGAGGTGTATGCATGACGCTGCAGTCGGCCGACATCATCCTGCGACCGGTCATCAGCGAGAAGTCGATGGACCTGACGCGGATGGGCAAGTACACCTTCGCCGTGCACCGGGACGCCAACAAGCTCCAGATCAAGCGCGCCGTCGAGGAGCTGTTCAAGGTCAAGGTTCTTGACGTGAATGTCTCCACGACCAAGCCGAAGGAGAAGCGCCGCGGGACCCGCAGGGGCCGCATCATCGGCTACACGAGCGCCTGGCGCAAAGCTGTCGTGACGGTCGCCGCGGGCGACAAGATCGAGTTCTTCGAGGGGGTCTAGGCATGCCGCTTCGCAGCTACAAGCCGACCTCCCCGGGCCGGCGCTTCATGACCCGATCAACGTTCGAGGAGATCACCACCGACCAGCCGCACAAGCCGCTCCTCGAACCCCAGAAGCGGGCCAGCGGCCGCAACAACCAGGGGCGCCAGACGGTGCGCCACCGCGGTGGCGGCGAGAAGCAGCACTACCGCCGGATCGACTTCAAGCGCGACAAGTTCGGCGTTCCGGCGCGCCTGGCCACCATCGAGTACGACCCGAACCGCTCGGCGCGGATCGGCCTTCTCCACTACCGCGACGGCGAGAAGCGCTACATCCTGGTCCCGAACGGGCTCAAGGTCGGCGACATCGTCGTGAGCGGGCCGGGGGCGGAGGCGCGGGTTGGGAACGCCCTGCCGCTCTCCGACGTCCCGCTCGGCACGACGCTCCACAACATCGAGATCGTACCCGGCAAGGGCGGGCAGATCGTCCGCTCCGCCGGGACCTCTGCCCAGCTCCTGGCCAAGGAAGGCGACTGGGCCCAGGTTCGACTTCCGTCCGGTGAGGTCCGGCGCGTCAGCGTGCGGTGCATCGCGACGGTCGGACAGGTGGGCAATCTCGAGCACGAAAACCAGAGCATCGGCAAGGCCGGACGGGCGCGGCACATGGGCCAGCGGCCCGAGGTCCGCGGCGTGGCCATGACCCCGCGCGACCACCCCCACGGCGGTGGCGAGGGGAAGGCCCCCACCGGCATGCCGCCCAAGACCCCGTGGGGCAAGCCCGCCATGGGCTACCGCACGCGGCGCAGCAAGACAACCGGGCGCTACATCGTGCGCTCGCGGCATCGCAAGAGCTAGGCCGGAGGTCGCCAGATGTCGCGTTCAGTCAAGAAGGGACCGTTCTGCGAGGCGCGCCTCCTGGGCCGCGTCCAGGAGATGAACCGGCGTAACGAGAAGCGCGTGCTGAAGACGTGGTCGCGGGCGAGCGTCATCTTCCCCGACTTCGTCGGCCACACGGTCGCCGTCTACAACGGCCGCAAGCACGTCCCGGTCTACGTGACCGAGAACATGGTCGGACACCGTCTCGGCGAGTTTGCCGCAACCCGCACCTACCGCGGGCACGGCAAGCACACCGAGCGGTCGACGGCGCTGAAGTAGAGGCCGGCCGTGCGAGTATCCGCCACCGCCAAGTACGTTCGCCGCTCGACGCGGAAGACCCGACTCGTGACGCAGCTCATCGTCGGCCGGCCGGTCGGCGAGGCCGCGGCCCTCCTGCGGTTCATGCCCCAGGGCCCTGCGCGAGACGTCGCCCGGGTGCTCCGCAGCGCGACGGCGAACGCCGAGAACAACCTCAACCTCTCGGCCGACGAACTGGTCGTCGCCGAGGCCCGTGCAGACGAGGGTCCCACCATCAAGCGCTGGAGACCGCGCGCCCAGGGGCGCGCCTTCCCGATCCACAAGCCGATGACGCACATCACCGTCGTCGTCGAGTCGAAGGAGGCCTGAGGCGATGGGTCACAAGGTCCACCCGTACGGCTTCCGCCTCGGCGTCACCCGCGGCTGGACGGCCAACTGGTACGCCGACAAGGGTTACACCGACCTGCTCCGTGAAGACCTCACCATCCGCGAGCTCATCGACCGCCGCCTTGCCAACGCGAGCGTGGGCCTGGTCGAGATCGAGCGTGGGATCAACCACGTGACCGTGACGATCCACACCGCGAAGCCCGGCATCGTGATCGGCAAGGGCGGCGCCAACGTGGAGCAGCTGCGCCAGCAGATCGGGCGCATCAGCAGCCGGAAAGTGAAGCTGGAGATCAAGGAGATCCGCCAGCCCGAGCTCGACGCGCAGCTCGTCGCCGCCAACATCGCCCAGCAGCTCAGCCGCCGCATCGCCTTCAGGAAGGCCATGAAGCAGGCCGTCCAGCGGACGATGAAAGCCGGCGCGCGAGGGGTGAAGATCTCGGTGTCCGGCCGGCTCGGGGGCAGCGAGATGGCGCGCAAGGAGTGGGAGCGCGAGGGTCGCCTCCCGCTCGGGACCCTGCGTGCCGACATCAGCTACGGGCAGGTGCACGCTCACACGACCTACGGCCGCATCGGCGTGAAGGTCTGGGTCTACCGGGGCGACGTGCAGTCCGAGCGCCAGGCGCCGCGCGAAGCAGCCGCCGCGGCAGGAGCGTAGCGGCATGTTGCTTCCCAAGCGCGTCAAGCATCGCAAGGTCATGCGCGGTCGCATGAGCGGCCCGGCCAAGGGTGGCAGCACCATCGCCTTCGGCGAGTACGGCCTCATGACCCAGGAACCGGCGTGGATCACGAGCCGCCAGATCGAGGCGGCCCGGCGCGCCATGACCCGGTCCGTCAAGCGCGGCGGCAAGATCTGGATCCGCATCTTCCCGGACAAGCCGGTCACCAAGAAGCCCGCCGAGGTCCGCATGGGTTCCGGCAAGGGCGCCCCCGACCACTGGGTCGCGGTGGTGAAGCCCGGACGGATCCTCTTCGAGATGGCGGGCGTGCCGCCAGCCGAGGCCCAGGAGGCCATGCGCCTCGCCGGCCACAAGCTCCCGGTCCATGTCCGGTTCGTTATGAAGGAGGGCGTCGGCGATGGACATCGATGAGGTCCGCGCGCTCTCTGACGCCGAGCTCGAGGTCGAGCTGGTGACCGCCAAGCGCAACCTCTACGACCTGCGCTTCCAGCTCGCCACGCGGCAGCTGAACGACTACACGCAGATCCGCAAGACGCGCAAGCACCTCGCGCGGATCATGACGGTCCAGGCCGAGCGTCAGCTCGTCCAGACCGGGATGGAGGCCGGACGATGAGCCCCGCCGCGAACGAGCGCCGGCAGCACCGGGAGAAGGTCGGGCGCGTCGTCTCCGACAAGATGGACAAGACCATCGTGGTCTCCGTCGAGCGGCTGTCGCGCCATCCGCTGTACAAGCGGGTGGTCCGGCTCACCACCAAGTTCAAGGCCCACGACGAGGAGAACGAGGCGCACATCGGAGACATGGTGCGCATCGAGGAGAGCCGGCCGCTGAGCCGGACCAAGCGGTGGCGCATGGTCGAGATCGTCCAGCGCGCCGGCGAGGGAGCGACCATGGAACTCGTGGCCGAGGAGGCCTCGACAAGCGAGGCCATCCACATGGCCGCCCACCCCGGCCGTCACGACGAGACCGGCGCGGAGGGCGCCTCCGAATGATCCAGCAATACTCGCGCCTCCGGGTCGCGGACAACACCGGTGCGCGGGTCATCCAGTGCATCCGCATCATGGGGCGCTCCACGAGGACGACCGCCGGGGTGGGCGACGTGATCATCGCCAGCGTCAAGCAGGCGATCCCGAATGCCGGGGTCAAGAAGGGCGATGTCGTGCGCGCCGTGGTCGTGCGCACCGCCAAGGAGTACGGCCGGCCCGACGGGAGCTACATCCGCTTCGACGAGAACGCCGCGGTGCTCATCACCCCCCAGGGCAACCCGCGCGGGACCCGCATCTTCGGGCCTGTCGCGCGGGAGCTGCGGGACCGCAACTACATGAAGATCGTGTCGCTCGCGCCGGAGGTGCTCTGATGCCTCGCGCCGGCACCGAGACCCCCCGGGCCACCCGCGTGGCGGATGTGCGCAAGGGTGATGTCGTCGTCGTCCTGCATGGCAAAGACGCGGGCAAGCGTGGCACGGTTGACCGCATCGTGCGGCCCGACCGGGTCGTCGTCGAAGGCCTCAATGTCGCCAAGCGGCACACGAAGCCCCGACGCATCCAGGGCCGCACGGAGTCCGCGCCGCGGATCCAGCAGGGCGGCATCCTGGACAAGCCGCTGCCCCTGCACATGGGCAACGTCATGGTGGTCTGCCCGGCCTGCAGCCGGCCGACCCGGGTCAAGCACGCCGAGCTTGCCACCGGCAAGAGCGTCCGCGTCTGCGGGCACTGCCGCGAGCCGCTGACGAGGGAGGTGCGGGCATGAACGAACTGCACCGCCGCTACGTCGAGGACGTCGCGCCGGCCCTCGTGAAGGAGTTCAACTACGGCAACTCGATGCAGGTGCCGCGCATCGAGAAGATCGTCGTCAACATCGGCCTGGGCGAGGCGCTCCAGAACGCCAAGGCGCTCGACGCGGCCGTCGGCGACCTGACCATGATCACCGGGCAGAAACCGATCGTGACGCGGGCCCGGCGCTCGATCGCCCAGTTCCGCCTGCGGACCGGGAACGCGATCGGCGCGAAGGTCACGCTGCGCGGTGAGCGCATGTGGGATTTCCTGCAGCGCCTCACCGCGCTCGCGCTGCCGCGCCTGCGGGACTTCCGGGGCGTGCCCACCCGGTCCTTTGATGGGCGGGGCAACTACTCCCTCGGCCTGCGGGAACAACTCGCCTTCCCGGAGATCGACTACGACAAGATCGACCGTCTGCGCGGGCTCGAGGTCAGCATCGTCACGACGGCGAAGACCGACGAGGAGTCGAAGCGCCTGCTCGAACTCCTCGGCATGCCGTTCTCGAACTGACGGCGCGGAGAGGACGACGATGGCCAAGAAATCGATGATCGCCAAGGCAAAGCGGGTGCCGCACCACAAGGTTCGCGCCTACCACCGCTGCACCCTCTGCGGGCGCCCGCGGGGCTACATGCGCCGGTTCGCGCTGTGCCGCATCTGCTTCCGCGAGCGGGCCCTGCTCGGGCAGCTGCCTGGCGTCACGAAGTCGAGCTGGTGATCCAATGAACATCTCCGATCCAATCGCGGACATGCTCACGCGGATCCGGAACGCCAGCCGCGCGCGGCACCGGGAGGTGCTCGTACCGGCGTCCCGGGTCAAGCGCGAGATTGCCCGCATTCTCCAGGACGAAGGCTTCATCACCGAGTGGGACGAGTTCCGCGATGGTCCGCGCGCCATGATGCGCATCTCGCTGAAGTACGTCGACGGGAAGGTCCCGGTGGTTTCGGGCCTGAAGCGCATTTCGAAGCCGGGCTTGCGGGTCTACGCCCGGAAGACCGACATCCCGCGCGTGCTCGGCGGCCTCGGTCTCGTCATCGTGAGCACGAGCCATGGGATCATGACTGGCAGTCAGGCCCGCAAGGCCCAGCTCGGCGGGGAAATCCTCGCCTACGTCTGGTAACCCGATGTCGCGAATCGGCCGTCTTCCAATCCCCGTCCCCGCCGGCGTCGACGTGACCCTCGAGGGGACATCCATCACCGTGGTCGGCCCGCGGGGCGAACTCCATCGCGAACTGGCGCCCGATCTCCACGTGGTCCGCGACGGCGATGTCCTGCGGGTCGAACGCCCCCGTGACGACAAGCGTTCTCGCCAGCTGCACGGGCTCACCCGCACCCTCGTCGCCAACATGGTGACCGGCGTGACCGAAGGGTATCGTCGCCAGCTCGAGATCACCGGTGTGGGGTACCGCGCCCAGAAGGTCGGCGAGAACCTCCAGCTGAGCCTGGGTTACAGCCACCCGGTCGAGATGACGCCGCCCGCCGGCGTCAGCTTCGAGGTGGAGAGCCCGACGCGCCTGGCCGTCGTCGGCATCGACAAGGAGCTCGTCGGCCAGGTCGCCGCAAACGTCCGCTCCAAGCGCAAGCCCGAGCCGTACAAGGGCAAGGGAGTCCGCTACGCGGGCGAGGTCATCCGCCGCAAGGCCGGCAAGGCCGGCAAGATCGGCGGCAAGAAGTAGCACTCGCGGGCCGGCTGACCCGCGCCACACCGCAGGAGAACGCAGGACGCCATGGCTAGGGCCCTCACCAGGACAGGCGCGCGACAGAAGCGCCACGAGCGGATCCGTCTCACGCTGAAGGGGACGGCGGACCGACCGCGCCTGGCCGTCTTCCGGAGCCTCAACCAGATCTACGTCCAGGTCATCGACGACACCGCCGGCCGTACCATCGCGGCCGCCTCCACCATGGAGAAGGATCTCCGGTCGACGGAGGGGACCAAGACCGAGCGCGCCCGCGCCGTTGGCACGCTCATCGCCGAGCGAGCGAAAGCCGCGGGCGTGGGGCGCGTCGTCTTCGACCGCGCCGGCTTCCAGTACCACGGGCGGGTGAAGTCGCTCGCCGAGGCGGCCCGCAAGGCCGGCCTCGACTTCTAGGACCGAAAGGAGCCCCCGTTGGCGAGGATCGACCCTGCCAGGCTGACGCTGGAAGAGCGCGTCGTCCAGATCAACCGTGTCGCCAAGGTCGTCAAGGGCGGCCGCCGCTTCAGTTTCAGCGCCGTGGTGGTCGTCGGTGACGGCGCGGGCCACGTGGGTGTCGGCCTCGGCAAGGCCGGCGAGGTCCCTGAGTCCATCCGCAAGGGCGTCGAGGACGCGAAGAAGAACCTCGTCCTGGTGCCGCTCGTGGGCACCACGATCCCGCACGAGATTCGGCAGCGCTATGGCGCCAGCCTCGTGCTGCTCAAGCCCGCCTCCAAGGGCACGGGCGTGATTGCCGGCGGATCCGTGCGGGCGGTGGTCGAGGCCGCGGGGATCCGCGACATCCTCTCCAAGACGCTTGGCTCCACGAACCCGGTGAACGTCACGCGAGCCACCCTCGCCGCCCTGAAGACGCTGAGGAGCGCCGAGCAGGTGAGCGCCATGCGCGGCCGCGTGGTTCGCGGCTCCATCGCCGGGCAGGTTGCCAGCCAGGGGATCTCCGATGCCGGCCAGGCTTAAGGTGAGGCTCCGCAAGAGCCCGATCAGCTACACGAAGGAGACCCGCGGGACGCTTCGCGCGCTCGGCCTGCGGCGCATCAACGACACCGTCGACGTTCCCGACAACCCGGCAACGCGGGGCATGGTCCGCGCCGTGCGCTTCCTGGTGGAGGTCGAGGAGATCGCCCCGCCCGAGCGCACGCGAGGGCACGTGTCGAAGGCGGCTCACGCCGGCGCGGCGGAGCGCGCCCCCAGGAGCGACGGCGACGAGCCGGCGCCCCCGAGCCCCGCGTCCGGCGCGGAGGAGGAGCGGGCATGAAGCTGAACGATCTGAGACCGGCGCCCGGTTCCCGTCGCCGCCGTACCCGCGTCGGCCGTGGCATCGCGGCCGGCAAGGGCAAGACCGCCGGCCGGGGCACGAAGGGTCAGAAGTCCCGCGCCGGTGCCTCCATCCCGCCGTTCTTCGAGGGCGGCCAGACCCCGCTGTCCCAGCGCGTGCCGAAGCTGCGTGGCTTCAAGCGCCGCTGGCGAATCGACTACGAGGTGGTGAACGTCGGGCGCCTCTCCCTGGCGGTCGAGACGGGCAGGCTGGGCCAGCTGGCCGGCGACGCGCCGGTCGTCGTGACGCCCGAGACCCTCGCCGCCGCAGGCCTGATCCGCACCGAGCACGGGGTGCCGCGCCCGGTGAAGCTCCTCGGTCACGGCGATTGCACCGTGCGCCTGCACGTCGTCGCCGACGCATTCACCAAGTCGGCCGCCGCCAAGATCGAGGCGGCGGGCGGTACCGCGCAGGTCGCCGAAGTCCCCGCGGAGGCCATCGCGGCCATCGTGGCCGAGGAAACCGGCGTCGAGGACGAGCAGGCGTCGGCCCCGCCTGCGACGCCGGCCCCGCCTGCCACGCCGGCTCGGAAGCCGGCTCGCCGGACGCGGGCCGCCGGTCCCACCGAGAGCGCGCCGGAAGCGGAGTAGCGCACCGTGTTCGACGCCCTCGTCAACGCCTTCCGCGCCCCCGACATCCGGCGGCGCATCCTCTTTGTCCTGGGCGCCCTCATCATCTTCCGGCTCCTCGCGCACATCCCGGTTCCCGGAGTTGATCGCGACGCGCTGTCCAACTTCTTCGCCAACAACGCCCTCCTGGGCCTTCTCGACCTCTTCTCCGGGGGCGGCTTGTCCACGTTCTCGGTCGTGGGCATGGGCGTGAACCCGTACATCAACGCCTCGATCATCATGCAGCTCATGCAGGGGGTCATCCCCAGCCTGCAGCAGCTCTCACGCGAGGGCGAGTACGGGCGCCAGAGGATCAACCAGATCACCCGCTACCTGACGGTTCCGCTTGCCGTGCTCCAGGCGTACGGCTTCCTTGCCATCCTCTACAGCCAGGGGATCATCCAGGTCTTCGACATCACGAGCATCGAGACACTGACCCAGATCATCTCGCTGACCGCGGGAACTGTGCTTCTCATGTGGATCGGCGAGCTCATCACCGAGCGGGGCATCGGCAACGGCATCAGCTTCATCATCTTTGCCGGCATCGTCGGCCGGGTGCCGATCTCCATCGCCCGCTTCCTGGAGTCGCCCGACTGGACGGCCGGGGTGCTGTTCGTCGTCGTCGGCGCCGCGGTCATCGCGGCCATCGTGTACATCCAGGAAGGCCAGCGCCGGATCCCGATCCAGTACGCCTCCCGGGTTCGCGGCCGCCGGATGTACCAGGGCGGCGCGACGTTCCTGCCACTGCGCGTGAACCAGGCCGGCGTCATCCCGATCATCTTCGCGGTCAGCATCATCCTCTTCCCGGCGCAGATCGCCTCGTACTTCGAGACATCGCAGGTGGACATCGTGGCCGGGATCGCGACCTTCGTCCGCGCCTTCTTCGAGAATCCGGTGATCTACGCCAGTCTCTACTTCCTGCTGACCGTGGGCTTCACGTACTTCTACACGGCGTTCACGTTCAAGCCGGACGAAACCGCCGACAACCTGAGAAAGAACGGCGGGTTCATCCCGGGCATCCGGCCCGGGACGCCCACCCGCGACTACTTGCAGAAGGTGGTCTTCCGCATCACGCTGGCAGGCGCCCTGTTCCTCGGCATCGTCGCGGTCATGCCGGTCATCGTGTCTGGCATGTTCAGCAGCCTCGGCGGGCTCGGGCTCGGCGGTACCGCGCTCCTCATCGTGGTGTCCGTGGTGGTGGAGACGATGAAGCAGATGGAAGCCCAGCTGATGATGCGGCAGTACGAGGGGTTCATCAAGTGAAGGTCCTGGTCATGCTCGGCGCCCCGGGCGCCGGCAAGAGCACCCGGGCGAAGCTGCTGGCCGAGCTGCTCGGCCTTCTCCACGTGGCCTCCGGCGACCTGTTCCGCGAGGCGGTGGCGCAGGGAAGCCCCATGGGGCGAGAGGCGAAGAAGTACATGGGTCGCGGCGCGCTCGTCCCCGACTCGGTCGTGACCGGGATGATCGACGACCGCCTCTCACGACCGGATGCGGACGCGGGTGTGGTCCTCGACGGTTTCCCGCGGACCCGCGCCCAGGCCGAGGCGTTCGACGCCTCGCTCGCCCGGCGAGGCCAGCGCCTGACCGCGGCGGTCTACATCGGCGTGCGGGAGGCGGAACTGGTACGCCGTCTCTCCGGGCGCTGGGTCTGCCGGGCCAACGGGCATCTCTTTCACGCTACCGACGGGCCGCCGAAGGTGCCCGGCGTTTGCGACTACGACGGCAGCGAGCTCTACCAGCGCGAAGACGACCGGCCGGAAACCGTGCGCGCCCGGCTCGAACAGCAGCTTCCTCCCATGTTCGACGTGGTGGACTACTACCGGGACGCGGGAGTCCTGCTCACGGTGGACGGCGAGCAGGAGTTCGACCAGGTGAAGGACTCACTCCTTCGCGCGCTTGGCGACCAACTCCACCTGCCCGGAGGCGCCGGGCGGCGATGATCGCCGGACGGCGGGTCACCCTGAAGTCGCGCTCGCAGATCGAGCAGATGCGCCACGCCGGCCGGATCGTTGCCGACGTGCTGGACCTGCTCGACGAGCAGGTGCGACCCGGGGTCACCGCGTCGGACCTCGACCGCCTGGCGGACGAGTTCATCCGTCGAGCCGGTGCCACGCCGTCGTTCATCGGGGTTCCGGGCGCCGGGGGCCCGTACCGCCACGCGACGTGCGTCTCTGTCGATGACGAGGTCGTGCACGGCATCCCGACCGGCCGGCGAATCGAGGCCGGGCAGATCGTCTCGATCGACGTCGGTGCGATCGTGCATGGCTGGCACGGTGACGCCGCCCGGTCGTGGGTGGTCGGCGACGGCCCGCCCCGCACCCGTGAGCTCGTCGAGGCGACCAGGCAGGCGACGATCGCCGGTGTCCGTGCGGCAACGATCGGCAACCACCTGTGGGACATCTCGGCGGCCGTCGAGGACGTCGCCCTGGCCGGCCGTTTCGGCGTGGTCCGCGAGTACGTCGGACATGGCATCGGCTCGGAGATGCACGAGGAGCCGCCCGTGCCGAACTACCGGACGTCGGGCCGCGGCCGCAAACTCGAGCCGGGGCTCTGCCTGGCGATCGAGCCGATGTTTACCCTGGGTGGGTACGCCTGCCAGGTGAAGGAGGACGGCTGGACGGTGCGCACGGCGGACGGCAGCCTGGCGTCCCACTGGGAGGAGACCCTGGTGGTCCTGCCGGAGGGCCCCGAAGTCCTCACCACGAACGATCCGGCAGCGTGGCGGGTGGCGACATGAAGGCGGTGGTTGTCGGCCGGGAGGTTGCTCTGATACACTCACTTTTCGCGTGCCATGCCCGCTTGGGCACGGCATGCCCATGAATCGCCGCAGGGAGGTTCCCGCACCAGCCCGTGGGCAAGAAGGACGCCATCGAAGTAGAGGGAACGGTCATCGAATCGCTCCCCAATACGATGTTCGCAGTCGAACTGGACAGCGGACACCGGGTTCTCGCCCACATCAGTGGCAAGCTGCGGATGAACTTCATCCGGATCCTCCCCGGCGACCGGGTCCGCGTCGAGTTGTCGCCCTACGACCTCTCGCGCGGGCGAATCACGTATCGCTTGAAGTAGGCAGGGAAGAGTGAAGGTCCGAGCGTCGGTCAAGGCGCGCTGCGAGCGCTGCAAGATCATCAGGCGCCGCGGCACGGTGATGGTCCTCTGCAGCAACCCGAAGCACAAGCAGCGCCAGGGCTAAGGAGCAGGAGTGGCACGAATCGCAGGCGTTGACCTCCCCCGTGAGAAACGGGTGGAGATCGCCCTCACGTACATCTTCGGGATCGGGCTGCCATCGAGCCAGGCCCTCCTTGCCCAGGCGAATGTCAACCCTGACACGCGAGTGCGCGACCTGACGGATGATCAGGTCGGCCGATTGCGCGAGATCATCGACCGCCGTCACAAGGTCGAGGGCGACCTCCGGCGTGAGGTGGCGCTCAACATCAAGCGGCTGCAGGAGATCGGCTCCTACCGGGGCCTCCGGCATCGTCGGAACCTGCCCGTTCGCGGGCAGCGCACGAAGACCAACGCACGGCAGCGCCGCGGCCCCAAGCGGACCGTGGGCGTCCGGCGCAAGAAGTAGCGAGGAGCGGGTAGCCCACGAATGGCTGAACGGAAGCGCGCCACCAAGACGCGGCGTCGCGAGCGGAAGAACGTGCCCACGGGGCACGCGCACATCCAGGCGTCGTTCAACAACACGATCATCACGATCACCGACCCGACAGGCAACGCGATCTCCTGGGGGAGCGCGGGAACCGCGGGCTTCAAGGGATCGCGCAAGAGCACGCCATACGCTGCCGCCCTCGCCGCCGATGGGGCCGCCCGCCGGGCCATGGAGCACGGGATGCGGCAGATCGAGGTGTTCGTCAAGGGACCGGGCGCCGGCCGCGAGCAGGCCGTCCGGTCGCTCCAGGCCGCGGGCCTGGAGATCACCGCCATCACCGACATGACGCCGATCCCGCACAACGGCTGTCGCCCGCCAAAGCGGCGGCGGGTCTAGGGGAGAGGACGCATGGCCCGCTACACCGAGTCCGTCTGCCGGCTCTGCCGGCGCGAGGGAACGAAGCTCTTCCTCAAGGGCTCCCGCTGCTACTCGAAGCGCTGCGCCGTTGAGCGCCGCCCGAGCCCTCCGGGGCAACACGGCATTCGCCGCCGCAAGGTGTCGGAGTATGGCGTTCACCTCCGCGAGAAGCAGAAGTTCCGCCGCACGTACGCCGTGCTCGAACGGCAGTTCAAGGGCTACTTCGAGGTCGCCCGCAGCCGCCCCGGCGTGACCGGTGAGAACCTCCTCCGGCTGCTCGAGATGCGGCTCGACAACGTCGTGTTCCGAATGGGCTTCGCAACCAGCCGCGCGCAGGCCCGGCAGCTGGTGGGCCATGCTCATTTCGCAGTGAACGGGCGCGCCACGAACATCCCCTCGTTCCAGGTGAAGGCCGGTGACCGCATCGACGTGCGTGAGAGCCACCGCTCGCTCGAGCCGTTCAAGATGGCCAAGGTGAACATCGGCGCCGCCGTGCGGCCGGAGTGGGTCAGCGTGGACGCGGACAAGCTGACCGGCTCGGTTCTTTCTGCCCCCCGCCGCGACCAGATGCCGGCTGAGCTCAACGAGCAGCTCGTCATCGAGTACTACTCGAGGTAGGCGAGGATGATTGAGCTCGAAAGCCCCCAGATCGAATCGGTCGAGTCCGAGGGCACCTTCTTCGCGAAATACGAAGCCAGCCCGCTGCCCGCGGGCTATGGCGTCACGCTCGGGAACGCCCTGCGTCGGGTCCTCGTATCGTCGCTCGAGGGCGCCGCCATCACCGCCGTCCAGATCCGCGACGTTTACCACGAGTTCAGCACGATCACCGGGGTGAAGGAGGACGTCACCCAGCTCGTCCTCAACCTGAAGATGCTTCGCCTCAAGAGCTACGCGCCGGACCACCCGGTGCAGCTGCGGCTGGTGAAGGTCGGCGCCGGGGAGGTTGCCGCCGCCGACATCGCCCCCTCCGCGGAGGTGGAGATCATCAACCCCGACCTCCACATCTGCACGCTCGATTCCGACGACGTGACGCTCGAGATGGACCTCACCGTCGAAAGCGGAATCGGGTACCTCGGTGCGGATCGTTCGGAACCGCTGCCCATCGGCGTCATCCCGGTGGACGCGATCTTCAGCCCCGTTCGCAAGGTCAACTACAGTGTCGAGAACACGCGCGTCGGCCAGATGACGAACTACGACAAGCTGACGCTCGAGATCGAGACGGACGGCACCATCACGCCCGGGGAGGCCCTCTCGAAGGCCGCCGACATCCTCATCGGCCAGTTCAGCCTGTTCACTCGGACGGGACGGGCGGCACCGGCGGGCGACCGCGCGGGCTCATCGGCTCCATCGCTCCCGGCGAACATGCTGGAGATGCCGATCGAGGAGCTGGATCTCCCGATGCGGGCCTACAACTCGCTCAAACGGAACAACATCGTCAAGGTCGGGCAGCTCCTGCAGCTCAGTGACGACGACCTCCTGCGGATGCGCAATTTCGGGAGGAAGTCGCTCGACGAGATGAAGGAGCGGCTCCGGATGCGTGGCTTCCTGCCCCCGCTCGACGAGGGCGCCATGGAGGCCGCCGACGATCTGTCCGAGGACGCCGAAGACGCCGAGGACGCCGAAGGCGAGGCGAGCGAGGTCGACGAGGGAGAAGCCCCGTTCGACGACAGGGAGGCCTAGGCGATGGCCCATCGGATCGACGGCCGGAAGCTGGGCCGAAAGCACGGACCCCGCATGGCGCTCTATCGGAACCTGGTGGTTTCGGTTCTGCGCTACGAGCAGGTGAAGACCACCGAGGCAAAGGCCAAGGAGGTCCGCGGCCAGATCGAGCGCATGATCACGCTCGCGCGTGACGGGTCGGTGGACGCGCGCCGCCGGGTGGTGGCCGAGCTGCCGAACGAGCCCCTCGTCGTCGACAAGCTCTTCCGCGAGATCGCCCCGAAGTACGCCGGCCGGACATCGGGGTTCACCCGCATCGTGCGCCTCGGGCAGCGGACCGGCGACGCGGCCCCGATCGTTCAGATCGAGCTTGTCTGAGGCCCGAGGGGAGCCGCACGAGATCAAGGGTCGGGCGACCGGCCCGCAGACGGACGGCCGGGACACCGGCCACAGGAAGAAGCTCGCCCGAGAGGGCGGCCCCGTGCGGTACCGCGCACGGGTCGAATACGACGGCACAGGGTTCTGCGGGTTCCAGGTCCAACCTGGCGGCAGGACCGTCCAGGGTGAGCTGGAGGTGGCCCTGGCGCGGCTTTCCGAGGGTCGTCGGATCCGCGTCGTGGCTGCGGGCCGGACGGACGCCGGGGTTCATGCCTCGGGACAGGTGATCTCGTTCACCTACGCCGGACGGCTCACGCCGCGAGAGCTTGAACGGGCGCTCTCGGCGATCCTGCCGGTGGATGTCGGGCTGCGGGGTCTTCGCCGCGCCGAACCCGGCTTCCACCCCCGCTTTGCGGCGCGGTACCGGGAGTACCGCTACACCGTGTGGAACGGGCCGCGAAGCCCGCTCCGCGAGCGGTTCGCGCTCGGGGTGCGGGCCCCGCTCGACGTCGCGGCGATGACCGAGGCCGCGTCGGTCCTCGTGGGCCGGCACGACTTCTCGGCCTTCGGAGCAGAGAACGGACAACCGATCCGGACCCTTCACCGGGTTCGGATCCGCAGGAAGGGTCACCTGGTGACGATCGACGTCGCCGGAGACGCCTTCCTGCGCCAGATGGTGCGCAGCATCGTGGCGACGCTCCTCCGCGTGGGACGCGGGGAGATCGGCGCAGCGGACGTGGTGACGGTGCTCGAGTCGAGGCAGCGGGCCTTGGACGGAGCAGTCGCACCGGCCCACGGGCTGTGCCTCAGGCGCGTCGGGTACGAGGCGCCGGTGCCATGGACCTCGATGGACGGAGAAGGATGACAACGACGAAGACGTATACGCCGAGCGAGGATGCGATCGAGCGTCGCTGGTTCGTGGTTGACGCGAACGGGCAGACGCTGGGCCGCCTGGCGTCGCGCGTTGCGCGCGTCCTCGAGGGCAAGCACAAGCCGACCTACGCCACTCACCTCGACAGCGGTGACCACGTCGTCGTGGTCAACGCGGCGAAGATCACGGTCACCCGGGACAAGCTCTCGTCCAAGGTGTACACCCGCCACAGCGGCTATCCGCACGGCCTTCGCCAGGAGACCCTGGGCCAGCTCATGGCCCGGGCGCCCGAAGAGGCCATCCGCCGGGCCGTGAAGGGTATGCTCCCGCGTAATCGCCTTGGCGCACAGCAGCTCCGGAAGCTCAAGATCTACGCCGGGCCCGACCACCCGCACCGCGCCCAGACGCCCGAACCGCTCTTTGAAGACCGCCTCGCCTGAAAGGGATCCAGCGCACATGACCACGACCGGCTACTACTACGGAACCGGGCGACGCAAGACGAGCGTCGCGCGTGTCCGGTTGATGCCCGGCGAGGGCGAGATCGTCGTCAACGGGCGCACCCTCGACGAGCACTTCGGGAACGCCATCGTCCCATCCGAGATCTCCCTGCCATTCCGGGTCACCGGCACCGAGAACCGCTACAACGCGATGGTGAAGGTCGAGGGTGGCGGGTACCACGGGCAGGCCGGCGCGATCCGCCACGGTATCGCCAGGGCGCTCCTGCAGTCCGATCCAGAGAACCTGCGCCTGCCGCTGCGCCAGGCCGGTCTCCTTTCGCGCGACCCGCGCATGAAGGAGCGCAAGAAGTACGGCCTGAAGCGCGCCCGCAAGGCCCCGCAGTACACGAAGCGCTGACGGTCGCATAGGGCGGCCCCGATGTCCGACCCGCTCTTCGAGCGCTACAAGGAGGCGCTGAAGGCCGGCCACGTGGCCGTGCTGCGGGGAAGGCTGGAGGACGCCCTCGACCACTACCGAACGGCCTCGTCGATCGCCGAGGAGCGGCCGCTGCCACACGCGAGCATGGGTGGTGTCCTTCTGCGCCTGGGGCGCTCCGAGGAGGCGCTGGCGTGCTACGACCGTGCCCTGGAGCGAGCGCCGGACTACGAGGTCGCCGTCGCCGGTCGTGCCGAGGCGCTCGTGGTCGCCGGGCGAAACGCCGAGGCTGCGGACGCTCTCGAGCGACTGGCGGAGATCCGGCTCGTCGCGGGCCGGCCCGAGGAGGCGCGCGATGCGCTCCGCCGCGCGCTGGCTCTCCACGACACGGACGGCCGGCGGCGGCACGCCGAACGGGTCGAACGGCTCGTGGAGGAGCGCGGGGCGCCCCCGGGAGCAGGGCGCGGTGACGAGGCGGGCGGTGAGCCGGTCGGGACCGCTCCGGCGGCAGCGGACCAGGCGCCGTCGTGGCCGGCCGAAGGGGAGGAGGCCGCCGCGCCCGGACCCCGCGACGACGGCCGTGCGACGGACGTGCTCCGCCTCATGATCCCGGGTGCGTCCGCGGCCGGGGCGGGCGAGTCGGAGGCCGGCGAAGAGGAGGCCGGCGTCGCCGAGCCGGCCGGCGGGGCAGGGGTGGCAGAGGAGGCCGCGCCGATCACCGCGGCTGGGGCCGAGGCGCTCCTGGCCGAGGCGGAGCGACGTGCCGCCGCCGGGGAGACGGAGGCCGCCGTCGACGCGCTCGTGCGGGCCACTGACGCGTTCGTGGGGGCCGATGCAACGGACGCCGCGACCGACGCCTGCCAGCGGGCGCTGGAGCTCGCGCCGGGCTCGCCGGAGGTGCATCTCGCGCTCGTCCGTCTCTATCTCGCGACCGGCAGCCGGGACCTCGCGGCTGAGAAGCTGCTTCTCCTCGGCCGGCTGCTCGACCTGGGTGGAACCGCGGCGGACCGCGCACGGGTCGCGGCGGTCATCCGCGAAACCTTCCCGGGTGACGCTCGGTTCGACATGCCCGATCACCGCGGCTGGGGCCGAGGCGCTCCTGGCCGAGGCGGAGCGACGTGCCGCCGCCGGGGAGACGGAGGCCGCCGTCGACGCGCTCGTGCGGGCCACTGACGCGTTCGTGGGGGCCGATGCAACGGACGCCGCGACCGACGCCTGCCAGCGGGCGCTGGAGCTCGCGCCGGGCTCGCCGGAGGTGCATCTCGCGCTCGTCCGTCTCTATCTCGCGACCGGCAGCCGGGACCTCGCGGCTGAGAAGCTGCTTCTCCTCGGCCGGCTGCTCGACCTGGGTGGAACCGCGGCGGACCGCGCACGGGTCGCGGCGGTCATCCGCGAAACCTTCCCGGGTGACGCTCGGTTCGATATGCTCGCCTGATTCCGCGGCGAGGGTCCCGGTCGGGGCGCCAGGGGGCCGCTGCTACAATCGATCGACGATGGGGCAGCTGTCGGACCTCCTGTCGAGCGTGGAGATCACGCCGACCACGATTATCGACGTCGCGCTCACGGGCCTCCTGATCTACGGGTTCTTCAGCCTGATCCGCGACACCCGCGCCGTGCGGCTCGTCATCGGCGTCACCCTCGTGTACGGCGTGTACGTTGCCGCGCAGTTCTTCGGCCTGCAGCTGCTGTCCCAGATCCTCCAGGCGGGCGCCGTGGTCGGCCTGTTTGCCCTCGTGGTGGTCTTCCAGCCCGAGCTCCGGCGCGCCCTCGAGCGCCTCGGCCGCGTGGGCTCGCTGGGCTGGCTCCTGTCGCCCGGCCAGCAGGGCGTCGCGGAGCGCGTTGCGGCGGAGGTCGCCCTCGCGGCCGCGGGCCTCGCCGCCGACCGACACGGGGCGCTCATCGTCCTCGAGCGCGAGACGGGGCTGGAGGACACGGCGGAGACGGGGATCATGCTCCACGCCGATCTCTCCGCCGAACTGCTCCAGACGCTCTTCATGCCGCGCTCGTCGCTTCACGATGGAGCCGTCATCATCCGGGCGGATCGCGTCGTGGCCGCCGGCGCGGTCCTGCCGCTGTCCGAAGCGGTGACCCCGCATGCGCGCATGGGCACGCGTCACCGCGCTGCGCTCGGCATCAGCGAGGGAACCGACGCGCTCGTCGTGGTCGTCAGCGAGGAGACCGGGTCGATCAGCCTGGTCGAGCGCGGCCGCATCGTGCGGAACCTCGACGAAGAGAAGCTCCGAGTCGCCCTCGTCACGCTCCTCCGGCTTGGCCTGGCGAGGCGCGCCGACGCGCTGGGTCTTGGCGGACGCAGCCGGCCCCGCCGCACGCGACCGTCCCTGCGGCGTACCCAGGCGACGCCAGCCGTGAAGGGGCGCGAAGCTGCCACCGCGACGGAGCCGGCGGGGCCATCCGGATCACTCGCCGGCGGCGGCGCTGCCGCCAAGGCCGCGCGCCGCCGACGGCCGCGCCCGCCCAGCCCGGGGCCGGCGAGGTGGCCAGGTGACGGGCGGGGTCTTCGGCTTCCTCGTCCGCGACTGGCCCCTCCGCCTCGCGGCCATCGCGCTGGCCGTGGTCCTCTACGTTGGGCTCGTGCTCTCGCAGAATGCCCGGGTGTGGGCCGGGCAGATCCCCATCGACCCGGTCAACCAGCCCCAGGGGACGTTCCTTCTCTCCGGGCCCGGCGAGGTCGTGTCCGTCCGCTACATTGCCCCGGTGGACGTCTCGGGCCAGGTGACCAGCAAGTCCTTCGTGGCCACGGCGGACCTGTCGCGGATCACCGCCGATACCGCGGGCACCCCGGTGAGCGTCCCGGTGACCGTGTTCGCGCCGGACCGGCGGATCCAGGTCCTCGGGTGGGAGCCGCGAACCGTCGCCGTCCGTCTCGACCCGGTGACGACACGCACGGTCCCGGTGCGGGTCGATCGGGGTGCCATCCCGGCGGGGCTCACCGCGAGTGACGCCGTCGTCGAGCCGGCCACCGCCACGATCCGCGGGCCGTCGTCGGTCGTTTCCCGTGTGGCTGCGGCACTCGCGCGGGTCATGATCGATGCAAGCGGGATCAACGTGGACGCCGACGCCGACCTGATCGCCGTCGACGACCGCGGCGAACGGGTCGCCCCGGTCAACATCGAGCCCGCGACCGCCCACGTCACGATCGTGGTCGGGAAGCAACTGGCGAGCCGGACCGTGCCGGTGGCGGTCTCCGTGAAGGGGGACGTGGCTCCCGGCTATGCGATACGGGAGATCCTGGTGACGCCGACGGCGGTGACCGTGTCGGGCGAGGCATCGGTCATCGGGAACATGTCGAGCATCTCGACGGCCGCCGTGGACGTGACCGGCGAGAGCACGGACGTGAAGGCGGAGGTCGCCCTGGCGCCGCCGCGGGGCGTTTCCGTCCTCGGCAGTGCGAAGGCACAGGTGCAGATCCGGATCGAGGCCGAGACAGGGTCCGCGTAGCTTCGGCACCGGGATCAGGCTGCTGAACGCGCGACCAGACCGCCAGTACCGGCTGTCGATCCCCGATGTGCTCGTGACCCTCGGCGGCACGAAGGCGGCCCTCGACGCGGTGAACCCGTCGGCGCTCGCGGCGACCGTGGATGTCTCCGGCCTCGAAGCCGGGTCCGCCACTCGCCCCGTCCGCTTCCCGCCGCCATCCGGGACGGAACTCATCTCGATCAGCCCGAACCGGGTCACCGTCACGGTGATCGTGCCCCCGACGCCGGTGCCAACCGCGGTGCCAACCCAGGAACCCACGCCGGAGCCGACGCCCGAGCCGAGCCCGTCGCCGTGATGGCCCGCCTCTTCGGCACAGACGGCATTCGCGGGGTCGCCAACGTCGACCTCAAGCCCACCCTTGCCTTCGCGCTCGGGCGGGCCACCGCCCACCTCCTTGCGGCCGGCGACGGCCCGATCGTGCTCGGCCAGGACACGCGGCGGTCGTGCGACATGCTGGCGGCGGCACTCGTCGCCGGGGCGACTTCGATGGGCGTCGACGTGTACCGTGCGGGTGTGCTGCCGACGCCGGGCCTCGCCTACCTCGCGAGCACCGGCCAGTTCGCGGCCGGCATCGTGGTCTCCGCCTCGCACAACCCGGCCTACGACAACGGCCTCAAGGTCCTCGATGCGCGTGGTCTCAAGCTGGATGACGCGCTGGAAGACGAGCTGGATTCCCTGATCTGGCGGGCCGACGAGCTGGCCGGTCCGACGAACGACGGCATCGGTCGCGAGGTGGACGCCCGGGGGCTCGTGGACCGGTACGTGGAGCACCGGAGCGCGCTCGCGGCGCGGACCCGGAGCGACCTCCGCGTGGTCCTGGACTGCGCGAACGGCTCCGGTTTCGCGGTCGCGCCGCGGATCCTTGCCGCCACCGGCGCCCGGGTCACCACCGTCTTCGACGCGCCGGACGGCGTGAACATCAATGCCGGGTGTGGCGCCACCGCGCCGGAAGCGCTGGCGGACCGGGTGACCGAGCTGGGCGCCGATCTCGGCATTGCCCTCGACGGTGACGGCGACCGCTGCGTGGCCGTAGACGAGCGGGGCCACGTCGTGGATGGCGACCGGCTGATCGGGGCCATCGCACTCGATCGCCTCGGGCGCGACGCCCTTGCCGAGAGGACGCTGGTGGTGAGCATTCTCTCGAACGGGGGCCTGGCCGCCGTGGTCGAGGCAGCAGGGGGGCGGGTGGTCCGCACGCCAGTCGGCGACAAGTACATCCTCGACGCGATGCTGGTCTCGGGCGCGGGACTCGGCGGCGAGAAGAGCGGCCACGTGATCGTCATGGAGCACACCACGAGCGGCGATGGGATCGTCACGGCCATCGAGCTCCTCGGCATCATGGCCCGCCGCGGGCGGCGGCTCTCCGAGCTCGCGGACGAGATCCCGCTCTTCCCCCAGCAGCAGCGGGCCGTACACGTCCGCCACAAGGACCAGTGGAACGCCGACCCCGTGCTCGCGGGCGCCATCGCCGACGCGAAGGCGAAGCTCGAGGGCACCGGCCGCGTCGTCGTCCGCCCCTCGGGCACCGAGGCGATGCTCAGGATCATGGTGGAGGGCGAGGACGCCGCACGGGTCACCACCCTCGCGGACGCCCTGGCCGCCCTCGCCTCGGAGCGATTGAATTGACGCCTCCGCCGCGGGCCCGGCCGTCAGCCAGGTGCGGCGCGGGGCCCGCGCCGGCACTCGCAGCAGGGAGGTAGCGCGCCGCATGTGCGGGATCGTCGGGTACACCGGGCCGCGCGAGGCGGGGCCGATCCTCCTTGAGGGGCTCGCGCGCCTCGAGTACCGCGGGTACGACTCGGCGGGCATCGCGCTCGTCCGGCAGGATGGATCGATCTACATCGAGAAGAAGGCCGGGAAGCTCGCCAACCTGCGCAGCGCGATCGGCGAGGCGACGCCGGCCTCCGGAGTCGGCCTGGCGCACACGCGCTGGGCCACCCACGGGCGCCCGAACGACCTCAACGCCCATCCCCACGTCGACTGCACGGGCAACGTCGTCGTCATCCACAACGGCATCATCGAGAACTTCCGGGAGCTCCGCGACGGGCTCGCGCAGCGCGGCCACCGGCTCTCGTCCGAGACCGACACCGAGACGCTTGCCCACCTCATCGAGGAGACCTACGCGGGCGACCTCGGCGAGGCCGTGCGGGCGGCGCTCCGGCAGGTCCACGGCGCATACGCGATCGCGGCCCTCCACCGGAACGAGCCCGGCCGTCTCGTCGGTGCGCGGCTGAACGTGCCCCTCATCGTCGGCCTCGGCGATGGCGAGAACTTCCTGGCCTCGGACGTCCCGGCGATCCTGACCCACACCCGCCGTGTCGTGTTCCTCGACGAAGGCGACGTGGCGGACCTGCGCCCCGACAGCTGGGCCATCACCACGATCGACGGATCGCCGTGCGAACGGGCCGTGCACACGATCGACTGGTCGGTCGAGGCCGCGCAGAAGGGCGGCTTCCAGCACTTCATGCTGAAGGAGATCCACGAGCAGCCGGAGACGATCCGGGCCGCCGTGCTCGGACGGACCTCCGGCGACCGGGTGCGAGTCCACGAGCTGGATCTGATCAGGGATCGCCTCGCGCAGATCGAACGGGTCGAGTTCGTCGCCTGTGGGACGGCCGCCTATGCCAGCATGGTGGGCGCGCAGCTCGTCGAGCAGTGGGCGGGGCTGCCCGCCCGCGCGACGGTGGGGTCGGAGTTCCGGTACGCGGCGCCGCCGCTCGACGGGCGGACGCTCGTGGTGGCGGTCAGCCAGTCGGGGGAGACGGCCGACACCATCGCCCCGACCCGGCTGGCGCGCGAACGGGGCTGCCCGATCGTGGCTGTCACGAACACGGTGGGCTCGGCGATCACCCGCGAGGCGGACGCCGTGCTCTTCCTCCAGGCCGGGCCCGAGATCGCGGTGGCGGCCACCAAGACGTTCGTGGCCCAGGTCACGGTGCTCGTCCTCCTCGCCGCCGAGCTGGCGCGTGCCCGCGGCCGCCTCGAACCGGCGTTCGAGCGAGATCTCGTCGCGGGTCTGCGGGCCCTCCCCGGGCAGGCGCGGCGCACACTCGAACTCGCGTCGACCGCGCGGGACATGGCGCTCCGGTACGTCAACAGCCGGGGCTTCATGTACGTCGGCCGGGGGATCACGTACCCCGCTGCCCTCGAGGGGGCCCTCAAGCTCAAGGAGGTGAGCTACACGCACGCCGAGGGGTACGCGGCCGGCGAGATGAAGCACGGCCCCATCTCGCTTCTCGACGCCGAGTGCCCGCTCGTTGCGGTGGCCACGCGATCGATCGTGTACGAGAAGCTCGTCAGCAACGTCATGGAGGGACGGGCCCGGGACGCCCGGGTCATCGCGGTGGCGAACGAGGACGACGAGGAGATCGACGCGTACGCCGACGACATCCTCCGGGTCCCGGCGACGCTGGAGGCCCTCAGCCCGATCCTCGCGGTCATTCCGCTCCAGCTGTTCGCCTACCACATGGCGGTGGCGAGAGGGACCGACGTGGACCAGCCGCGGAACCTGGCGAAGTCGGTGACGGTCGAGTAGCCGGCGAACGGCGTGGACCAGCCCCCGACGACCGAGCTCGGCATCGACATTGTCCAGCTGGCGCGGATCCGGGCGGCGACGGCCCGGTTCGGGACCCGTTTCGTGCGCCGGGTGCTCACGACCGACGAGGCGGCGTACGTGCGCACGAGCCCCGAGCGCCTCGGGGGACGCTGGGCGGCGAAGGAGGCCGTGAGCAAGGTCCTGGGGCTCGGCGTACGGGGCATCGGGTGGCGGGAGATCGAGATCGTCCGGCTGCCCACCGGCCAGCCTGCGGTGCGGCTCCACGGCCGGGCTCGCGCACGGGCAGAGCAACTGGGCATGGGCTCGATCGCGGTGTCCATCAGCCACGACCGCGACCTCGCCGTTGCAGTGGCGACGGCGACCCGCACGGCAGGTGGCGCCTACGTGTTCCCGCCCGACATCGAGACGCGGCTGGACGAGCGTGAGCGGACACTGCTGGCGCGACTTGACCGCGTTCGCGGACTGGCCGACGAGCTGCGGACTGCGAGCACCGCGGACGGGAACGCCCGGCAGGAGGAGGTTCAGCGATGAACGAGTCGCGGGAGGGGGACGCGGCCGCGCCCCCGGGGCCGGAGATCGAGCGCCTCTCGGACCGGCTCGTCGCGGGGTTGCTTCCGGCACGAGACCCGCGAGCCCACAAGGGCACCCACGGCCGGCTCCTCATCGTGGCGGGCTCCCTTGACTACGCGGGCGCCGCCTTGCTCGTCGCGCTCGCCGCCGGCCGGGCCGGTGCCGGCCTGCTGCGCCTGGCCGTGCCGGCGTCGCTCCAGCCGCTCTTCGCCGGGCGGATGCTCGAGGCGACGACCCTCGCCATCCCGGAGACGAGTACGCCCGGGGAGGTCGATCCCGACCGTGCGATCCCGCACCTCCTCTCGGTCGAACACGACGCTCTCGTCCTGGGGCCCGGGCTCCGTCCGGGTCCGGCGACGCTCCAGCTGGTGATCGGGCTGCTCGCCGGCGGAAAGGGGGACGGTGCGGGTCTGCCGCCGGCGCTCGTGGACGCCGAGGCGGTGAACTCGCTGTCGGGTATCGACCGCTGGTGGCAGGGACGGCTGCGGCCGTGTGTCCTGACCCCACACGTCGGCGAGTTCCGCCGGGCCTGGCCGCAGGCCGGGACGACGGACCTCGTCCGAGACGATGCAGCCCGCGCAGCCGTGGCCCGCGAGGCGGCCGCGAACTGGGGTCACGTGGTGGTCCTGAAGGGCGCTCGCACGGTGGTGGCCGCGCCGGACGGGGGCGCTGCGGAGGCGCCCTTCGAGAATCCGGCCCTCGCGAGCGGGGGCACCGGCGACGTGCTCTCCGGCACGATCGGGTCGCTGCTGGCCCAGGGACTCGCGCCGTACGACGCAGCCCGTGCCGGGGTGTACCTGCACGGACTCGCGGGCGAGGCGGTTCGCGACCGGTTCGGCGACGCAGGCCTCCTCGCGTCGGACCTGCCCGACGAGGTCGCTCGCGCCAGGCATCGCCTGGGCCGGCTCCGCGATCACCGCGGCGGGCGCGTGGGTTTCGCCATGGACCGTGCCGAACGGGGAGCTGAACCACACCGACGGGCCTGATACAATTCGCCCTCGCAATGACCGGTCCCCACCTGCCCGCACGCCCGGCCCCCGAGGAGCTCATCGACACGGTTGCCCGTGAGATCCAGCTTCGTGGCTTGACCGGCTGCGCGCTCCTGTTCCTGGAAGCGGGCCGGCCCGGGGAGATGCTCGGGAGCGAGGCGATGTGCTTCTTCGATCCCGAGCTGCACCGTGTCTTCGCCGGCGGGATCGACGGCGTGGACCGCGTGCTCGCCGACCCGCGTGGGATGGAGCGCCTCATCGTGCGGCTCGAGGAGCTCGACGTCTCGTCCGGCTGGGACGCCTGAACCTCGCTGACCCCGGGAGCGGCCGTGCCTCCCGTGGACGGTCCTGCCTCCCGTGGACGGCCCTGCCTCCCGGCCGCGGGCCGGGTAGCATGTCTCCATGATCCAGCTCGGGGCTGCGTTCTTCACCGTTGACCACGGCACCGCGACGACCGCGGCGGCACTCTTCGGCCGCCTGGGCGGGCGCTGGCGGCTGCTCGCCGCAGGGGCCGTCCCCGCCGGGATCGGTGAGGATGTGCTCCTCGCCGACCTTGCCGCACGTGCCCGGTCGGCGGACGCGTCCGTGCTGCCGGAGGACACCGGCTGGGAGGACTGGACTCGCCTTGATAGCAGCACGGCTCCACCCCCGCCGATCGTCATCGCGGCCGCGTCCGAGCGCTCGCTCGCGGCGCTCGAACCGGCCTTCGCCGACGCCGGATGGCGAGTCTCCGCTCACGCGACGCCCGATCGCCTCGATGCAATCGCGGTGACGGAGGCGCTGCTGGCCCCCGACCTGCGGGCGGTTGCCCTGGGTGCGGGAGCCGCTGACCGTGGCGCGCTGTCCGATCTCGCGGCCCTGGTGGCGGCCGCGGTCGCCCGGCGGACAGACGTGCGCGTGTTCCTGTGCGGCGAGGCGGCCGTTGCGGCGACGTGGTTCCCGCCCGGGCTCGTGACCCAGCTTCCCGGCCCCGGCGAGCCGGCGGCGGGGGAAGATGGCACGCTCCTCGAGATGGCCGAGCGGCTGGCCGGCGAACCGTGGTCGCGGCCGGGAGAGCAGCCGGAGGGTGCCGCACGGGGCCGCGCCGAGTACCGGCGAGCCCTTGCGTCCCTCGCGGCGGTGCTCGATCTTCGCCTCGACGGCATCGACATCGGCGCGTCCGCGGGCGCCCGTGCGCTCGCCGGGCCCGCGGGAATCGAGCGCTTCATGGTCCGCGCCGAGGCGGCCCTCGTGCCGGCTCCCGGCCCGGACGGCCGCGACGAGGAGCAGCTGATCGACGAGGTCGTCTCCTGGTCGCCCGTTCGGGACGATGGACAGACCCTTCGTGACCGAGTGCGCAACCTGCGGCTTTCGCCCTGGCGCGACGCGGCCGGCGACGGTGCCCGGCTGCGCCTCGCGGCCGCACGCGCGGCCCTCGCCCGGCTCGACTCGGCCTGGTCGGCGGGGTCGCCCGAGGCGGGCATCCGGGGGGCAGGCAGCCGCGGGGCGGGCGCAGCCGGACCGCTCGAGGCCGAACGGCCCGCGGGCTCGGTCCCGGGAGCGAGTGCTGCGCCCGACATGCTCGTGGCAAGCGGCGGCGTGTTTGCGGTAGCGCCGCCTCCGGCGGTCGCCCTCGCGCTCATCGACGCGGTTCGCCGCCCCGGAGCCGTGGCGCTCGTGCTCGACCACGCGCGCGCGCTCGCGCCCCTGGGCTCGCTGGAGGACGAGGCCGACCGGCGCCGGCTCCTTGCCGACCTGGCGGATGACCTCCTCCTGCCGCTGGGGGGCGCGGTACTCGCCGGCGGGCTGCGACCGGGCCGCAGGGCGCACCTGCGCGTCGAGTCGGAGGGCGCGGCCAGCGAGACAGTGCTCATGCCGGGCACGGTCCAGGTGGTGGACCTCCCGCCGGGTCTCCTCGCGTCGGTCGAGATTGCCGCGCCGGACGACCTGTGGGTGGGCGTGCGGGCGAAGCGCGTCCGGTTCGAGATGGCTGGTGGGCTTGGCGGTCTCCTCGTTGACACGCGCGGGATCCCGCTTCGCCTGCCGCAGCACCCCGAGCGTCGCAGGGAGGCGCTCGACGCGTGGCAGCGGCCGCTGTGGACGGCGGTGGACGCGTGATGCCGGTCGACCTGGCTGGTCGCGTCCTTGCGCGCCCCCTGGCGGGACTGGAGCCGCGCGCCTGGTTCAGGCTCGGTGCGGGGGACGCGCCGCTCGTGGAGGTTGGCGACCGGGTTGATCCGGATTCTCCGGTCCTCAACCGCCTGCGCCACCCGTCGGTCGCCGAGGCTGGTGTTCGCGGTGCGTCGGCCCCCGAGCCCGGGGCGCGCTTCGAGGCCGGGGAGACGCTCTCGGGCCGCGGGCGCGGGGCGCTCCATTTCGACGGCCCCGGCCGCGTCCTCTACCGGACGCCCGGAAACCGGCTGCGCGCGGCCGTCGCACGCCATCGCGAAGTGATCCTCTCACCCGTGGCAGGCACGGTCGAGTCCGTCGACCGTGGGGGCGTCGGGATCCGCTGCGACGGCATCGGCCTGCGGGCTGCGTTCGCGGTCGGTGATCCCGCGCACGGGTCCCTCGCCATCGTCGTCGACGGGCCGGATGCGGAGATGCCGCCGAACCGGGTGGACGTTCGGGGCGCGGGCGCCGTCCTGGTGGCCGGGGCGCGCGTCGATGTCGAGACGATCACGCGGGCCCGGGCGATCGGTGTCCGCGGCATGATCGTCGGAGGGATGATCGGCAAGGACCTTCGCGACATGGCGGCGTCGCTGGCCCGCCAGGAGGCCGCCCTCCACGCCAGCCCGCCGTTCGCCCTCGTCGTTCTCGACGGGTATGGGAAGCGTCCGATCCCGGAGGCGCACTGGGAATGCCTTGTGGCGGCCGCCGGGAGCGATGTCGGCCTCAGCGTGGATCCGCCGATGGTCCTCCTGGACGCGGGTCAGACGATCCCCTCCCGGCGTCCCGGTCGCGTCCGCGTGACGGGCGGCGAGTGGCTTGGCCGTTCCGGCAGCATGGTCGAGCACCTCGGGCTCCGGCGTCGGCCCGGCGGACTGTTCATGGACTGCGCGTACGTGGCCCTCGACGGCGTCCCCGCCGGCGCCCAGCCTCAGGTCGTCGAGGTTGCGCTCGCCGACCTCGAGCGGGATGCCTGAGGCACCGGTCATCGCCCGCTTCGCGCTTGCCTGGCAGGGCACGACCCGCTCGGCGGCTGAGACGCGCGAGCTTGGTGCACGCCTGGCGGGGGTTGCGCACCCTGGCGACCGCATCGGGCTCATCGGTGACCTCGGCGCCGGGAAGACCGAGTTCGCCCGGGGGTTCGCTCGTGGGCTCGGCGTGCGCGCCGTGGTGAGCAGCCCGAGCTTCACCCTGATGCAGGAGTACGCGGGCCGCCTGCCGCTCTTCCATATCGACGTCTACAGGCTGGCCGGAAGCGAAGATGCACTCGCGGGTGGGCTGCTCGACGAGCGGCAGGACGAGGGCGTGAGCCTCATCGAGTGGGCAGACCGGCTGGACGGCCCCCTTGCCGTGCTGGATGCGACGGTGCGGATCGACGCCGCATCCGACGAGACCCGCAGGATCCAGGTTGAGGCGCCGGACGCGTCGGGTTCCCGGTTCGTCGAGGCGGCCCGGGACGACGGGGTCCTGCCCGGCGAGGGCCCGGCAGCGTGACCGTCGAACGACCGGACATCGTCCTCGCGATCGATACGGCCACCCGTCACGCGGCCGTCGCTGCGGGGACGCGCGACGGCGAGGTGATCGCCGAGCGGTCGTGGGAATGCCGTTTCCGCCACGGGCAGGAGGTCCTGGCAACGCTCGACCGCATGCTCACCGGATCCGGTATCGACCTCGGCCGGGTGGTGGCGGTGATCGTGGGGACGGGGCCTGGTGCGTTCACCGGCCTGCGCGTCGGGATCGCCACTGCGAAGGCGCTCGCCCACGGGCTGGGCCGCCCGATCGCCGGCATCCAGTCGACGCTCGCGCTCGCGGATGCCGCCTGGCGCCTCGACGCTGGCTGGGCAACGGTCCCAGGGAGGCAGATGACGGTCGTCATGCCGGCGGGGCCGCACGACCGGTATGTCGCCCGCTACCGCTGGCGGCAGGCGGGCGGCGAGCCCGGGGGTGACGAGCCCGGGGGTGGGGAGCCCGAGGGCGTGGGGCGGCCGCGGCTCATCGCGGAGACGGATGTCCCGGCGATCGTCGCGGAGGCTGGCCAGCTGGTCGTGGCCGTGGACCTGGCTGTCGGCGGGTCCATTGGCGCGCGGTCAGTCGAGGTCGGCCGGGGCGCCCAGGACGGCCTCGGCGCCGCGCTCCTGCGGCTCGGGTGCCGGCGGATCGAGCGCGGCGACACCGATGACGTCGCCGGTCTCGTTCCCGCCTATGTCACGCTGCCGCGCGGTATCGCCCAGGAGTCCGGGGAGATCGCATGGTCGAGCGACCGCCGTTGAGATACCGCGTCCGCCCGATGACCCTTGCCGACGTTGCCGCCGTCCATCGCATCGAGCACGATAGCTTCCGATCGCCGTGGCCCGCCGATGCGTACCGGCAGGAGTTGACGTCGAACCGGCTGGCCCGGTACCTCGTGGTCGAGGATGGTGAGGACGTGGTCGGCTACGCGGGGCTCTGGCTCATGGTTGACGAAGCCCACGTGACCACGTTCGCGGTCGCCCCCCGACATCGGCGCCGCGGGATCGGCGAGGTGCTCCTGGCGGAATTGATGGCGCTCGCCCGGCGCATCGGCGCGTCGGTGGCGACGCTCGAGGTGCGCGTCTCGAACATGCCCGCCCGCCGGCTGTACGAGAAGTACGGCTTCATGCCCGTCGGCGTGCGCCGCAACTACTACTCGGACAACCGCGAAGACGCGCTCATCATGACCACCCCGGAACTGGGGTCACGGGAGATGCGGGGCCGCCTGGCGGCCCTCGAGCGGTCGCTTGAGGCGCGGATGCGGGTGGAACCAGACGCTGGGAGGGCCGCGTCGTGAGCGGGAACCTCGCCAGTGCCCTGGGCGCGAGCCCTGGCGCCGGCGCGGCCCGGACGGCCGAGCGCACCGGTCTCATCCTCGCGGTGGAAACGTCCTGTGACGAGACGGCGGTCGCCGTCGTCGAGAGTGGGCGACGCATCCGCTCGAACGTCGTCGCCAGCCAGGTGGCGATGCACGCCGCGACCGGCGGGATCGTGCCGGAGGTGGCCGCCCGGGCCCATCTGCGGTGGATCGTTCCGGTCTTCGACGAAGCCCGCGAGGCGGCCGGCCTGGCCGACTGGGGTGCCATCGAGGCGATCGCGGTCACCCAGGGGCCGGGGCTCGCCGGGTCGCTCCTCGTGGGCCTCAACTTCGCAAAGACACTCGCCTACATCCACGGGAGGCCGCTCGTCGCGGTCAACCACCTGGAGGGGCACATCTACGCCGCGTGGCTCCTCGATCCCGATGAGCCGGACCGTCCCGCTCCCGTGTTCCCGCTCGTTGCCCTGGTGGTGAGCGGCGGACACACGTTCCTGGTCGAGATGCAGGACCACCTGCGGTACCGGCTGCTGGGCCAGACCGTGGACGACGCCGCCGGCGAGGCGTTCGACAAGGTGGGGCGGCTGCTCGGACTCCCGTACCCGGGCGGCCCGGCGATCATGCGGGCGGCCGCTCGAGCAACGCGGGCCGACGTCGTCTTCCCGCGGGCGTGGATGGGGGACTCGTACGACTTCAGCTTCAGCGGCCTGAAGACCGCGGCTCGCCGGGCGATCGAGGCAGAGCGCCAGGCTGCGGGCGGCCAGCTGGACGAAGACACGGTGGCCGCGCTCGCCCACGGCTTCCAGGAATCCGTGGTGGACGTGCTCGCCACGAAGGCGGGCCTGGCGGCCGAGCGATGCGGCGCCCGGACGCTCATCCTCGGCGGCGGCGTGGCGGCGAACTCGGTGCTCCGGGAGCGGGTGGAACGGCGCGCCGCGGCCCTGGGCATCCCGCTCGTCGTGCCGCGGCCGGCGCTCTGCACGGACAACGCCGCGATGATCGGCGCGGCGGGGTTCTTCCGCGCTCGTGCCGGGGAACGCGCCGGCCTGGCGCTCGACGCCCTGCCCTCGCTGCGGCTCGTCGAGTGACGGTGAGCGAGTGACCCGGTGAGCGAGGCCGCGGATCCGCTCGACGAGCGGCACCTCGGGCCGGAGAGCGTCCGGCGCTACCTGCAGCGGCACGCCCTCGGCGCGCGCCGCTCGCTCAGCCAGAACCACCTCGCCGACGGCGAGGTGCTCGAGGCCATCGTGGCGGCCGCCGGGGTCACGCCCGGGCGCCGGGTGCTGGAGATCGGGCCCGGCATCGGCATCCTGACCGGGGCGCTCCTGCGCGCCGGCGCCAGCCTGACCGCCGTCGAGATCGACCGCCGGCTCGTCGCGCACCTGCGCGACCGGTTCGCCGGTGCCATCGCGGGCGAGGAGAGCGAGCCGGGATGCGCCGGCGGCCTGCGCCTGGTCGAGGGCGACGTGCTGGACCTTGACCTGGCGGACCTGGTCACGACGCCCTACGACGTCGTGGCGAACCTGCCCTACCACGTGACGAGCCCTGTCCTCCACCGGCTGCTCGGCGGAACCGTCCGCCCGGAACGGATTCGTCGTCATGCTCCAGCGCGAGGTCGCCGAGCGGATCGCCGCACCCCCGGGGGGCATGAGCTACGTGTCCGTCTTCGTCCAGTACCACGCCGCGGTCGAGGTGCTGCGGATCGTGCCGGCGTCCGCGTTCGAGCCTCGGCCGCAGGTTGACTCGGCCGTGCTGGTGGGAGCGACCCGGCCGCGCCGCCTGGACGGCGAAGGCGAAGAAGCGCTCTGGCGGCTCGTGCAGGCAGGGTTCCGTGAGCGGCGCAAGATGCTCCACAATGTGCTGTCCCGGCAGCTGACCGCGGTGGACCGCACACGGGTCGAGGAGTCGCTCGCCGCGGCCGGGATCGCGGCGGACCGCCGCCCACAGGATCTCTCGGTGGACCAATGGATGGCGCTGTCGCGCGCGATCGGTCCGCTCAACGGGCGAGGTCACGGGGCATGAGCGCCGGGCCGGGGCCGCGCGCGACGATCGTTGCCACGGCCCACGCGAAGGTGAATCTCGTCCTCGAGGTGATCGGCCGGCGGTCCGATGGCTACCATGCGCTTCGCTCGGTCATGGCCCCGCTCGCATTCGGCGACCGGCTGTCCGTGCGCGTGGCCGTCCGCGGGCGCGACCGGCTCGCCGTCCGGGGGCTCGACGCGGGCCCGCCTGCGGACAACCTCGTGCTCCGCGCGGCGGCGCTCCTGCGGGCCGATGCCGGCTCGACCGACCTCCCGCCGCTCGCCTTCGTGCTTCGCAAGCGGATCCCGGTCGCGGCGGGACTCGGCGGCGGCAGCAGCGACGCCGCCGCCGCGCTCCAGCTGGCAGCTGCTGCCTGGGGGATCAGGCTGACCCAGGGTCGGCAACGGCGGCTCGCAGCGTCGCTCGGGTCGGACGTGCCGTTCTTCACGACCGGCGGGTGGGTCCTCGTCGGCGGCCGCGGCGAGCGGCTGTCGCCGCTTCCTCCGCCTGGCGGCCCGCCCGGGGTGCTGCTCGTCGTCCCGACGGTCCGGCTGTCAACCCGCCTCGCGTTCGATACCTAGGATCGCCTGGTGCCGGCACGACGGGCCGGCCGCAGCCCGGCGGGACGGCCGGGCTCCCGTCCGGCGCGCATGCCCCTCCGGCGCGCACGCCTCGCCCGAGCGCTTCGTCGCGGCGCGGATGCGACCGCCCTCGCCGGCATCGCGCCGCGCAACGACCTCTGGCCGGTGGCCGCCACCCTGGTCCCCGGGCTGGCGGCGTTCCGCGAGGAGCTCGCCGCCCTCCTGGGACGCCCCGTCCACCTCAGCGGCTCGGGCCCCGCGCTGTTCGTGCTCTATCCTTCACGCGGTGGGGCCGCACGTGCCGCCCGCCGGGTCCGGTCCGCGGCCCGTGAGGGGCGGATCCACCCGCCCGGAGCGGGTGAACGCCATGGTCATCGCCACGCATACGAGGGGAGGCTCGCAATGAAGACGCGAATCGCCACCGAGAGCGCACCTGCCGCCATCGGTCCGTACAGCCAGGCCATCGGCGCCGGGTGTTTCGTGTTCTGCGCCGGCCAGCTCGGGCTCGATCCCGCGACCGGCGAACTCGTCGAGGGCGTGGAGGCGCAGGCCGACCGCGCGCTCCAGAACCTTGGCGCCGTCCTCGCGGCCGCGGACCTCGGGTTCGCCGACGTCGTGAAGACCTCCATCTTCATCGTGGACATGGCCGATTTCGCGACCGTGAACACCGTCTACGCCCGGTACTTCCCGGAGCCGTTCCCGGCCCGCTCGACCGTCGCCGTGGCCGCGCTCCCGCGCGGCGGGCGCGTCGAGATCGAGTTGATCGCGCACCGGCCCGAGTAGAGCGTGCGTTGACACCCCGGCGGGGCCACCCCAGAATTGCTTGCGAACTCATGCCACGTACCCGGTTGCCCAACGACCCGCCGCGTCCCGTGAGGGGCGTCAGGCCGTGACTACGTCCGAGACCCAGCCGCTCGTCGTTGTCCTGGCTGCGGGCCTGGGAACCAGGATGAAGTCGCAACACCCGAAGGTCCTCCACGCCGTCTGCGGCCGGCCCATGCTGTCGTATGTGCTGGCCGCGGCAAGCGCCGTCAGCGAGCGGCGACCGCTCGTCGTGATCTCGCCGGCGACCGAGTCGATCCGCGACGCCATCGGCGACGAGGTCGACTACGCCGTGCAGGCGGAACCCCGGGGGACGGCCGACGCCGTGCGCGTCGCAATCGAGGCCGCCGACCGCGACGTGAAGGAGATTGCAGTCCTCTCGGGCGACACGCCGCTGCTCCGCGGTGAGACGGTCGCAGAGGTGCTCGGGAAACGCCGGTCGCGCGCCGCGGCGATGGCGCTCGCGATCATGATCCCCGGCGACCGGCGCGGGTACGGCCGCATCGTGCGCGGCGCCGGCGGGGTGGTCGACAGGATCGTCGAGGAGAAGGACGCGACCCCCGCGGACCGCTCGATCCCCGAGGTGAACGCCGGCCTCTACGCGTTCGACGCGGCATGGCTGCGCACCCGGATCGGCCGGATCAAGCCGTCGACCGTCACCGGCGAGCTGTACCTGACGGAGCTGGTCACGCTCGCGGGGAAGGACGGCCGGCCGGCAATCGCGGCGGCGATCGCAGAGGAGCACGAGCTCACGGGCGTGAACGATCGCCTGCAGCTCTCGCGCGTGGAGGCCACACTCCGGCGCAGGATCGTCCAGCGGCATCTGCTCGACGGCGTGGGCATGGTCGACCCGGCGGCGGTCTACATCGACGACTCGGTCGAGCTGGCACCGGACGTTCTCCTCGAGCCCAACGTCATCCTCCAGGGGCGGACCCGCGTCGGCGCGGACACGGTCATCGGCTCGGGCAGCCGGCTCGTGGACACGGTCGTCGGCGAGCGCTGCCGGATCTGGGCGAGCGTCCTCGAGTCCAGCGTCGTGGAGGACGATGTCACGATCGGCCCGTTCTCGCACCTGCGCAAGGGCGCCTCCATCGGTCCCGGCGCGGAGCTCGGCAACTTCGCCGAGGTGAAGGCCAGCCGGATCGGCGCCGGCAGCAAGCAGCATCACTTCAGCTACATCGGCGACGCCGAGGTGGGCGAGCACGTCAACATCGGCGCGGGCACGATCACCTGCAACTACGATGGGTACGCCAAGCACCGCACGGTCATCGGCGACCGGTCGTTCATCGGGTCCGACACGATGCTCGTGGCCCCCCTGCGCGTTGGCGAGGACGCCCGGACCGGGGCCGGCGCGGTCGTGACGCACGACGTGCCGCCCGGGATGCTCGCGGTGGGCGTGCCGGCCCGGCTCCGGACGCCACGGGTCCGCGAGAACGGCCCCGGCGCGGCGTCGGACGCGACGCCGGCATCGACGCCGGACGAACCGCCATCAGCGGCGAGCGAGCCTGCGCGTCGGGATGGCCAGCCGGAGGGCGCGGACCCCGACCCGTGAACACGATCGGCGAGCTTCTCGTCATCGCCCTCCTCATTGCCCTCAACGCGGTCTTCGTCGCCGCGGAGATCGCCCTGATCTCCGTACGCCGAAGCCGGATCGAACAGCTCGTCGAGCAGGGGAGCCGCCCGGCTCGCCGCGTCGAACGGTTGCTGGCCCGGCCGAGTCGTTTCCTCGCCGTCGTCCAGCTGGGGATCACCTTCATCGGCTTCCTCGCCGCGGCGTTCGCGGCCGTCAGCCTGACCCTCCATCTCCAGGGAGCGCTCGAGTCGATCGCGTTCCTCGCGCCGTACGCCGCAGCGATCTCCCTCGTCGTCGTCACCGCCCTCATCGCGCTCGTCACCATCGTGTTCGGCGAGCTCGTGCCCAAGCTCATCGCCCTCGCCCATGCCGAAGCATTCGCCCTCGCCTTCGCCGGCCCGATCGAACTCCTGGCCAGGCTTTTCGGCCCCCTGGTCGGGCTTCTCACCTGGATCACCCACGTCATCGCGCGCCCCTTCGGCGGCACGGAGACGGATCGCTCCGCCCTCTCGGTCGAGGAGCTGAAGATCCTCGTCGAGCGCGGCGGGGAGCAGGGCGTGCTGGAGGCCGAGGAGGAGCAGATGATCTCGGCCGTCATGGAGCTCGGCGAGGGCCGCATCCACGAGGTCATGGTGCCCCGCACGGCCATCACCGCCCTCCCTGTTGGAGCGACGTTCGAGGACGCCATCGACGTGGTGGTCCGGGAGGGCCACTCGCGCATCCCCGTCTACGAGGACTCCATCGACAACGTCGTCGGCATCCTCTACGCGAAGGACCTTCTGCCGTACCTGAAGGACGGGACGCGGCGACCGATCCTGCGGTCGATCCTCCGGGCGCCGCTCTTCGTGCCGGAATCGATGAGCGTGGACAACCTCCTCCACGAGCTCCAGCGCCGGAAGATCCATATCGCCATCGTCCTCGACGAGTATGGCGGCACGGCCGGCCTGGCCACCATCGAGGACCTCCTCGAGGAGATCGTCGGGGAGATCCAGGACGAGTACGACACCGAGGAGCCGATGGTCGAGCGGCTCTCGGACGGTGAGGCGCGGTTCGACGGCCGCGCCAACATCGACGACCTCGCGGAGATCTTCGACCTCGACCTCTCCGACGAGGGCCGGGACGAGTACGACACGGTCGGCGGCTTCGTGTACCACCACGTGGGCGGGATCCCGCACGTCGGCGACCGCGTCCGGGTGAAGGACGTCCTCCTGACGGTGGAGTCCACCGACGGACGCCGGGTCGGCAAGGTGCTCGCCATCCGGGAAGAGCCGGAAGATCACGAAGGGGGAGACGCGGAGTAGCGCCTCCGGCGCGGAGCAGCGTCTCCTACGCGCTGATCGCCGAAACCATGATGTCGCGCAGGCGGTCGCGTGCCTCCCGGTTGAGCGCGGGCACCCCATCGAGCGCGGCGAGTGCCTCGTCACGGAGCCGCCTGGCCTCGCCCCGCGTGTAGTCGCGCGCGCCCGTTCGCTCGAGGATGGCCCGGGCCTCGTCCTGCTCGGCGGGGGAGGGGTCAGATCGTTCGTAGATCTCGGCGAGCCGCCGTCGCTCGGCATCGGTCGCATGCTCGACGGCGTAGATGACCGGCAGCGTCTTCTTGTGCTTCGCAAGGTCGGACGGCTCCTTGCCGGTCACCGCCGTCTGGCCCCAGATGCCGAGCACGTCGTCGTTCAGCTGGAATGCCAGCCCGAGCGCCCATCCGAAGGCACGGTAGGCGGTCACGACGGACTCGTCATCGGTCGCCAGCAGCGCGCCCGCCTCGATCGAGGCCGCGATGAGGGCCGCCGTCTTGCGCCCGATCATGTCGAAGTACAGCTCGACCGACATCGTCTCGTCGTGCTCGCCGGCCCAGATGTCGATGTACTGGCCTTCGCAGAGGCACAGGCACGTCTCGTCGTACAGGCGCATGAGGCGGAGCACCTTGGCATCGCTGTGGCCCAGCTCGGTGAGCCGGTGCAGGGCCAGCCGTGACAGCGCGAAGAGGGCGTCGCCGGCGTTGACGGCCTGGGCCACGCCGAAGACCGTCCAGAGCGTGGCCCGGTGGCGACGCTCGACGTCCCGGTCCTCGATATCGTCGTGGACGAGGCTGAAGTTGTGGCCCAGCTCCACGGCGGCGGCCCCCGGGAGCGCCCCCCGGTGGTCGCCGGTCAGCGAGGCGTAGGCCAGGAGGCCCAGGAGAGGGCGAAGCCGCTTCCCGCTGCTGGTGGCGCCCGCATCGAGCCCGAGGTGGTACCGCGCCATCTCGTAGAGGCGCGCCGTGGCCGGGTCCTCGTGCCGGTCGAGCAGGCCGAGGATCTCCTCCTCGGTGTCGGCGATGAGCTGCTGGAGGCTGGCGGTGGGCAGCACGGCGGCCATGGTAACAGGCGGTGTAGGCTGCGCTGAGTGCCTCCGCCGCGCATCTACAAGACGGCCGCCCTGGTGCTCTCCCGGTTCGAGCTGGGCGAGGCCGACCGTGTCCTGTCCCTGCTCACACCGTACGAGGGCAGGATCAAGGCGATCGCCAAGGGCGTGCGACGGCCCAAGAGCCGCCTGGGCGGCAGCCTGGAGCCCTTCGCCGAGCTCGAGCTGGTGCTTGCGCACGGCCGGACGTTCGACGTGGTGACGCAGGCGAGCGTGCGCCACGCCTGGCTGGCGCTCCGCGATCGGCTCGAGTCCGACGGCCACCGCGTGGTACCTGTCCGAGCTGGTGGAGCGCTCCACCGAGGAGCGGGCCCCTGCTCCCCGTCTCTACGACCTGCTCGTCCGCGGCTTCGAGCTGCTGGACCGCGGTCTCGCGCCCGCCCGGGTGGCCCGCTGGTTCGAGTTCCGCCTGCTCGACGAGCTGGGGCTGGCGCCCGAGGTGGACCGTTGCGTCGAGTGCGACCGGCGCCTCGAGCCCGGCGAGCGGTACCGCTGGGTTCCCACGCTGGGCGGCCTCCTCTGCTCGCAGCACCCGGGTCCACCCGCCGAAGTCGCAGGGCTGACGGAGGACGCCCTCCGCCTGCTCAAGGCGTATCGGCGGCGCGACGCAGACGAGGTCGCCTCGCTCGCCGTGCCGGCCGCGGTCGAGGCCGAGGCGGAGTCGGCCCTGCGCCTCTTCGTCCGCCAGGTCCTGGAGCGCGAGGCCCGCTCGCTCGCATTCCTCGACGAGGTGCGCGCCCGGGGATGAGAGGCGGGGTGGAGCTCGGACGCGAGATGCGGCGCGGAGCGATGGCCGGCCGCGGATCCTGGTGCGCCTCGATCTGGGTGGGGGCTGAGGGCGGCCCCGCGCTGCCGCCCGTCGAGATGGACTCGGCCGCGCAAGGTGCGGTCGCCCCGGATCCACCTTGCGACCGGGGATGGCCGCCTGGTTTCTCCACCTTCCCGCCGGGAGGCGTACGCTGCCTCACGCAGCCCGATCCCGGGTGGCCGCAGGAAATGAGGACCGGATGACCAAGCGCTCCAGAGAACGCGCGCAGCGCACCGCGCAGAACGAGCGGATCCGCGCGATCGAGGCGTCCATGCTGAGCCGCATCGATCCGACGACCGCGCAGGCGTTCGCACGTTCAGTCGCCGAGGCCCGCGCCAGGGGGCCTCAGCCGCGGCCACCGGACATGCCCCCGGGGACCGCTCCGCGTCCCCCTCGCCCCGGTCATGAGCCGCGCCCCGCGAAGGAGGCCGTGCGGCCGCGGAGGGACAGGTAGTCAACCCGCGGGGGTGCTGCCAACGGCACAGCGGCGACGCTCCGCCGGCTGGCGCCGGTCGGGCCGCCGTCGCGCGTTCGCCCGTTTGTTCCGTGCGAGAATGAGCGCCCGACCCTGGGCCCATCCCCGTCAGCCGCAGGAGAGCCGATAGAGCCGTGACCGAGCCCGCCGCCCTCGCCGGCACCCCCACCGCCGTGTCCGAGACTACGACCCCCACCGCCGCTCCCGACCCCGGGCCGTCCGTCGCCAGTCTCGACACGATCGTCTCGCTGTCGAAGCGCCGCGGGTTCATCTTCCCGAGCTCGGAGATCTATGGCGGCATCAACGCGGTGTGGGATTACGGTCCGCTCGGCGTCGAGCTGAAGAACAACGTGAAGCGGGCCTGGTGGCGGGCCATGGTCCAGGAGCGGGACGACATCGTGGGGCTGGATGCGGGCATCCTCATGGCGCCCCAGGTCTGGGTCACCTCGGGGCATGTGGCGTCGTTCAGCGACCCGCTCGTCGAGTGCGAGACGTGCCACCGGAGGTACCGGCTTGATGAGCTCCCCGGTGCCGAGAGCCTCTCGCAGACGGAGCTCCAGGACCCCACCATTGTCGGGCGGCTCGGCCTGAAGTGCCCGGTGGACGCGGGGCCGCTCTCGGCTCCCCGGCGCTTCAACCTGATGTTCAAGACGTACATGGGCCCGGTCGAGGAGGACGCCGCGCTCGTGTATCTGCGCCCCGAGACGGCGCAGGGGATCTACGTCAACTTCAAGAACGTCCAGGCCAGCAGCCGCAAGAAGATCCCGTTTGGCATTGCACAGATCGGCAAGGCCTTCCGCAACGAGATCAGCCCGGGCAACTTCGTCTTCCGGATGCGCGAGTTCGAGCAGATGGAGATGCAGTACTTCGTTCGCCCGGACGACGGCGGCCGGCCTTTTCGAGGAATGGCTCGGGCGGCGACGTGCGTGGTACCTGCAGTATGGCGTCGCACCGGCGCGCCTGCGCACGCGCGAGCATGCGCCCGACGAGCTGGCGCACTACGCGAAGAAGGCGGTGGACCTGGAGTACCGCTTCCCGTTCGGCTGGAAGGAGCTCGAGGGGGTCCACAACCGTGCCGACTACGATCTCGGCCGTCACCAGGAGGCGTCCGGCGAAAACCTCGAGTACTACGACACAGCGTCCGACGAGCACTTCGTGCCCCATATCGTCGAGACGTCCGCGGGCGGCGACCGTGCCGCCTTCACCTTCCTCATCGACGCTTATCGCGAAGAGGAGGTCCGCGGCGAGAAGCGCGTCGTGCTCGCGTTCCACCCGGACCTCGCCCCCTACAAGGTGGCGGTCCTGCCGCTCCTGAAGAAGCGCCCGGAGATCGTGGAGCTGTGCCAGCGCATCGTGGGCGACCTGCGGCGCGACATCATGGCCGTCTACGACGACACGGCGTCGATCGGGAAGCTCTACCGCCGCCAGGACGAGATCGGGACGCCGTGGTGCGTGACGGTGGACGTCGAGTCGCTCGAGGACGGCGCGGTCACCGTGCGCGATCGCGACACGATGGCGCAGGAGCGCGTCCCCGTCGAGGGCGTGAAGCGGTTCATCCTCGATCGAATTGACGCGGCCCGGGCGTAGGATCCGCGGCGGCCGGACTCCGGCGACCACCGGCAGATCGCGCGGCGGCCCCGGGTAGATCGAGCGGCGAGCCCGGGTAGATCGCCAGCGAAGCGCGAGTGGAGCGCACGCGCAGCGCACCGCGACATCATTCGTCCGTGGACGATCAACGGGTCGGCGCAGCGCTCCGGGCCCTGCGTCTCCGCCGCGGTCTGCGCCAGGCCGACATCGCACGGGTTGCGGGCGTCGGGCAGTCCACCGTCTCCCGAATTGAGCGCGGCCACCTCGACACCCTGCCGCTGCGGACGCTGCGAGCGGCCTTCGGATCCGTCGACGCTCGCGTGGCGCCCGAGATCCTGTGGCGCGGCGGCTCGCTCGACCGCACGCTCGATGAACGGCACGCCGAGCTTGTCGGCATGGTTGCCCACCATCTCCGCGACCGCGGCTGGACGGTGGTTCCAGAGGCGACGTACTCGGTCTTTGGGGAGCGGGGGTCGATCGATGTTCTGGCCGGCCACGCTGCAAGCCGGCATGTCCTCGTCGTTGAGGCCAAACCCACACTGATGTCGATCGAGGAGTCGCTGCGTCGACACGACGTCAAGGTCAGGCTGGCCCGGGACATCGGCCGGCAGCGGTTCGGCTGGCAGCCCGCCGGCGTGTCGCGCCTGCTGGTTGTGGCAGACAGCGGCCGGACCCGGCGCACGGTGGCGAGGCACGCCGCGGTGCTCGAGGCGGCGTTGCCGGACCGTGGGTGGACGGTGCGCCGCTGGATCGCTCGGCCGGTCGGCGTCATGGCCGGGCTGTGGTTTCTGCCGCTCAGCTATGGACGGGCTGCAGGACGGCAGCGGGCGCCTGACCGGGGCCTCGATCGCCGCCGGGGCCGGGGCGCTTGAGCACGGAGTCGCGGCGATCGACGCGCTCAGGCAACCTGCGACCGGCCTGGCGGGCGCCAGAACTGGCCGCGCAGCCCTTCCGTGAATGCGTGGCAGAACCGCCGCTGGGGAGAGGGCGAGAACCCCGGCCCTCGTCGTACCCGCGGCCAGCGGTCGCCTCGCCAGAAGGGGGTGCTGGAAGGCCGGTCAGGACCCCGCCGGAGTCCCCGCTTGGGTCTCCTTCAGGTGCGGGGCCGGCCGCTCGGGCGGAGTCCTGCCCTTCGGCCAGTAGAGCTCGCGCTTCACGTGCGGCTCGGGAAGGCCGTGCTCCTTCACCCGCTGCTCCACGTTCAGGATCATCTCCGGGTTGCCGCAGATGTACACGACCGTGTTCGTGGGGTCGGCCTTGCAGTCGATGCAGACCTCGTCGAGCACGGCCTCGATGCGGCCCCACCGGCCGGTCCAGCCCGCGTTCTCCGGTGCGTTCGGGCGCGACACCGTCGGGATGTACGTGAAGGGGACCGGCTGCTCCCGCTGCCACGTCTCCATGAGGCGCCGATAGCCGAGCTCCTGCTGGTACGAGACCCCGTGGACCATGACGATCCGCCGTGGTCTTCCCTCGTCGATCATCGTACGGACCATCGATACGAACGGAGCGATCCCGGTGCCGGTCGATATGAAGACGTGCTGGCGCGGATCGCCCTTCTCGAGGAGGAACCGCCCCTTCGGCCCGATCATCCGCATCCGGTGGCCCACGGACACCCGGAAGAGGAGTGTCGTGAACCGGAGGACCGGCAAGTGGCGGACGTAGAACTCGTACCCCCGGTCCGTGGTGACGGCCGACGAGGCGACCGAGTACGGCCGCTGGACGAGCTGGCCATCCGCGACAATCCCGAGCGTGAAGTACTGGCCGGGCTGAAACGGGACCGGATCGCCGTCCACCCGCACGGTGAAGTAGCCGAGGTCCTCCGTTTCGTCGTCTCGCGCGGTCAGCTCGACGTTGTACCCTTCCGCCTCCTCGTGGATGGTGCGCGGATCGTGGATCTTGGCCATGGCGCGGGGCGCTCCTCTGAGGCGACGGTCGGGCGGGGCGATGGTCGGGGCGATGGTAGCGCCCCTGGGGGGGCGGCGAGTGGATTCTACCCGCCCATCGCGGCCCGTCCCAATGGAACGCGGCCGATGCACCTAGACGAGCGGCGGCCGCTCCCAGGGCTTCCCGAGCACGTGCTGATCGAGGAAGGCCAGCACCGTCGCGTACCACAACCGCGCGTTCTGCGGCTTCAGGATCCAGTGGTTCTCGTCGGGGAAGTAGAGGAACGTCGAGTCGACACCGTGGCGCTGGAGATCCACCCACAGGCGGAGTCCCTCGCTGATCGGCACGCGGTGGTCCTGCTCGCCATGGATGACGAGCATGGGTGTGCGAATGGACCCGATGTGCTCGGCCGGCGAGTTCTCGACGTAGCGGGTCGGATCCTCGTACGGACTCCCGAACTCGGGCTCCCAGCGGTGCCCGTCGTCGGTGGTGCCGTGGAAGCCGCGCAGCTCCCACAGCGACGCGTGCGTGACGATGGCCCGGAAGCGGTCGGTGTGGCCCGCCACCCAGTTCGCCATGTACCCGCCGAAGGAACCGCCCAGGAGCGCAGTGCGCGAGCCGTCGATGTCCGGGCGGGCGACCGCCACGTCCACCGTTGCAGTGACGTCCGTGAAGGGTTCCCGGCCCCAGCGGCCCCAGCCGCGCTGGATGAACGCCTGCCCGTAGCCGGTGGAGAAGGCCGGGTCCGGGAGAAGGACGGCGTATCCGCGGGCGACCAGCAGCTGCGAGTTCCACCGCCAGTGCCAGCCGTCGGTCCACGAGCCGAGCGGCCCGCCGTGGACGAACACCGCGAGAGGGGCGGGGCTCGCGGGCGAGGCATCCGGCGGACGAATGAGCCACGCACCGACCTCGACGCCGTCGCCCGCCTTGGCGAGCACCCGCTCGATGACGCCGGGCGCCCCGATCGCCTCGACCACGAGGGCGGGCGAGGGGAGCACCTCGGGCTCCTGCTCGGCCTGCGAAGCATCGAAACGGACGACCTGCGGCGGCACGTGGAGCGATGAGCGAAGCGCATAGACCGCCTCGCCGTCGGGCGCCGGGCAGAGGTCACTGAGCGTCCCGCCGGCAGTCAGGCAGGCCGCCGGCCCGCCGTCCAGGTCGACCCGGAACGCGGCAGTCGTGCCCTGCCGGTCCGCCAGGAAGAAGACCGTCCGGCTGTCGGCAGACCACACGGGGTCCTGCGGCCAGAGATCGAGGTCCGCAGCGAGTCGGCGCTGTTCCCCACTGGGCAGGTCGATCAGCTCGAGGGTGGTCCTGGACGCCGTGTCGGGCGTGCCGATGGAATTGCGCAGGCAGGCGACCCAGCGGCCGTCGGGTGAGCACGCCGGGGAGTCATACCAGCCGTCGCCCGGCGTGAGCGTGCGCTGGTCGCCCGTGGCCACGTCGATCGCGACGAGGTCTGCCACCGGGTTTGCCAGGTTCTCGAGCGACTGGAGCGCGACCACGACCGTCTTCCCATCGGGCGTGACGTCGAACCCCATCTCCTCGAACCGCTGCGCGACTCCAGGCACGAGGTCCCGCGGCGCGCCGAGGGTCGATTCCTCGGCGGCAGGCGCCGCCCCGACCACGTCGGTGCCGCCCGATCCGGGCGCAGCGTTGACGGTTCCCGGCGACGCGGCGAACACGTGCCGGTGACGCGGCCCCAGGTAGTGATCCCAGTGCCGGATCGGGAAGCTGTCGAAGAGGAGGGCCTGAACGCCGGTATCCTTGCGGGCCTTCGCACGCTCGGCATCGGCGGCAAGGTCCCCGGCCCCGGGGAACAAGCCGGCCGCGAACGCGATCGCCTCGCCCCCGCGAGCAACCCGGATGGCGTCGATCCCGCCCTTGGGCGCGAGCATCAGCCGGGCCTCTCCGCCGCCGGCCGGCAGGAGCCAGAGGGCGGGCGCGGCATCGTCGTCGGCATCGGCCTCTCTGGCGTCGGGGTCGGGGCGCGCCGACGTGAAGAGGAGCGACCCGTCCGCGAGGAAGGCGCCGTTGCTCTCGCCGGCCGCCGAGCGGGTCAGCCGGCGCGGCGGTCGTTTGCCGGAGGGATCGACCCGCCACAGCGAGCTCGCCATCTTCGTGCCGTCAACGTGAGGCAGCGCGACGGAAACGACCAGGCTGCTCCCGTCGGGCGAGAGGCGAAGGCCGGAGAGGCGGGGGAGCGAGACGAACCGGTCGAAATCGAAGACGTCGGGGGGTGTGCGCTCGGTCATCCCCGCATCATAGTTGGCATCGATGAATCCGGGTCCTGACACACCCGCCGACGAGGCCGACGAGAAATCCGACAAGCGGAGCGCCGGGGAACGGGAAACCCGCGGGGGCCGGGCCGGCCGCTCGCACGCTGGCGAGCCAACGCCTCAGGAGCGCGCCTCCCGGGGCGACGGGATCTCGATGATGACGTTCGTGGCCTTGACGACGGCCACCGCCTCGTCGCCGACCTTGAGCTGCAGATCGTCGATCGCCTCGGCGGTCAGCAGGCTGACGATGCGGTGCTGGCCGGCGAGGACTTCCACTACGGCGGCGACGCGGTCCTTCTCGATCCTGGTCACCACGCCGGGGAAGCGGTTGCGCGCCGACTGGGCCACGATGGGCCGGTCCGGCACGGTGCGCCTGCGCTCCGAGAGCAGGCGGGTGACCTCCGTGAGCGGCACGAGCCGCCGGTTGCCGGCGGTACGGTGGGCCTTCAGTCGGCCCTGTGCCTCCCATCGCCTCAGCGTCTCGACCGAAACCCCCATGAGCTCGGCCGCCTGGCCGATCGGGAGCAGGTGGTCGGGCTGAGGCGGCTTCTCCATCGGGCTATTGTGCAGCGTCCCCCGGCCAGCCGCCAGCTGTCCGCCGCCAGTCTCCGCCGCCACTCTCCGCCCGACGGTACAATCTCGCTTGCCGGGCGTCCCCGTTTCTCAACCGTGGTTTCCATGTGCCCCGTGCACGAGTGCAAGGAGTCGTTGCTCATGCCTGACACCATTCCAGTCGCCGACCGGGCCCACAGGGCGGCGATGCGGTACATCTACGCCTTCGGCGGTGGCACGGCCGAGGGGCACGGCGAGATGAAGGAACTCCTCGGCGGGAAGGGCGCCGGGCTCGCCGAGATGACGCGCGCCGGCCTTCCGGTTCCGCCCGGGTTCACCATCACGACCGAAGCCTGCAACGACTACTTCGCGGCCGGTGAGAAGCTCCCCGCGGGCCTGTGGGACGACGTCCTGGAGGCCATGGCGCAGGTCGAGAAGGACACCGGCAAGCAGTTCGGCGGCGCCGACAACCCGCTCCTCGTTTCCGTGCGTTCGGGCTCCCGCTTCTCGATGCCGGGCATGATGGACACCGTCCTCAACCTCGGGCTGAACGAGGAGACGCTGCAGGGGCTCATCAAGCTCACCGGGAACGAGCGGTTCGGCTGGGACGCCTACCGGCGCTTCATCCAGATGTTCGGCCGCATCGTCATGGGCATCCCGGGCGAGAAGTTCGACGAGGCGCTGGAAGCGGCAAAGCACGCCCGCGGCGCGAAGGCGGACACGGAACTCGACGCCTCCGCCCTGCAGGAACTCGTGGCCGACTACCGGAAGACCGTCCGCGAGGCCACCGGCCGCGACTTCCCCACCGACCCGTACGAGCAGCTCGACCTGGCCATCAAGGCCGTCTTCGCATCCTGGTTCGGCAAGCGCGCGGTGGACTACCGCAACTACAACAAGATCGCCCACGACCTGGGCACGGCCGTGAACGTGGTGACCATGGTCTTCGGGAACATGGGCAACGACTCGGGCACCGGCGTTGCCTTCACCCGCGATCCCAACACCGGCGAGAAGGTCCTCTACGGCGAGTACCTGACCAACGCCCAGGGCGAGGACGTGGTGGCGGGCATCCGCACGCCCCAGGAGATCGCGCAGCTCGCCGACGACATGCCGCAGTCCTACGCCGAGTTCAAGGCCATCGCCGAGAAGCTCGAGCGCCACTACCGCGACGTCCAGGACCTCGAGTTCACCATCGAGCGCGGCCACCTCTACATGCTCCAGACGCGGGCCGCGAAGCGCACCGCCGCGTCGGCCGTGAAGATCGCCGCCGACATGGTGAACGAGGGGATCATCACGAAGGCCGAGGCGCTGATGCGCATTGAGCCGGCCCACGTCGACCAGCTCCTTCGCGACCAGTACGACCCGAAGGCGAAGGCGGGCGCCGTTCGCCTGGCGAAGGGCCTGAACGCGTCGCCCGGCGCCGCGGTCGGCAAAGCCGTCTTCTCGGCGGACACCGCGGTCGAGTGGGTCGCCCGGGGCGAGAAGGTCGTTCTCGTTCGCGTCGAGACCTCGCCGGACGACTTCCACGGGATGGCGGTCGCCCAGGGGATCCTCACGGCCCGCGGTGGCGCGACGAGCCACGCCGCGGTTGTCGCCCGGCAGATCGGCAAGCCATGCGTCGCGGGCTGCGCGGAACTTGTCGTTGACTACGGCTCCGGCAGCGCGACGACGCCAACGGGCTCGTTCAAGGAAGGCGACTGGATCAGCCTCGACGGCGCGACCGGCGAGGTGTTCGCCGGGTCGCTTCCCACGATCCACGTCAACTTCGACGACCAGACGGAGCTTCGCACGATTCTCGGCTGGGCCGACGAGGTCCGCCGGCTCCAGGTCTGGACGAACGCCGACAAGCCGGAGGAGGCCGCGCAGGCCCGCGGCTACGGCGCCCAGGGCATCGGTCTCTGCCGCACCGAGCACATGTTCCGCGAAGGCCCCCGGCTCGAGATCGTCCGTGCCGCCATCCTCGTCGCGTTCGACGCGACCCGCGCGAAGGAGAAGCGGGACGCGGGCGAGAAGCTCACGCCGGCCGAGCTGGCCGTCATCGAGCGTTTTGATGCCGAGATGTCGAAGCTCGAGGCGCTCCAGGAGGGCGACTTCGTCGGGATCCTCTCCGCGATGTCGGGCCTCCCCGTGGTCATCCGCCTCATCGACCCGCCGCTCCACGAGTTCCTGCCGAAGGCCGACGACCTCATCGTCGAGGTCACCCGCTTCCAGGAGCGCGGTACCCCGCTGACAGACCCCGCCTACGCGAAGGCGCGGGAGATGCTGGCGGCCGTCGAGCGGCTCCGCGAGCAGAACCCGATGCTGGGCCTCCGCGGCTGCCGCCTGGGCCTCATGATCCCCGACTTCGTGAAGATCCAGACGCGGGCGATCATCAACGCCGCGATCAAGGTGAAGCAGGCGGGCCTGGACCCGCACGCCGAGATCATGATCCCGCTCGTGGGGCACGTGAACGAGCTGTCCGTCACGCAGTCGCTCCTCGAGACGGAGGCGAAGGACGCGGTGGCGAAGGCAGGCGTGACGATCGACTACAAGTTCGGCACCATGATCGAGGTCCCGCGCGGGGCCATCACCGCCGACGAGATCGCGAAGTACGCGCAGTTCTTCAGCTTCGGCACGAACGACCTGACCCAGATGACCTACGGCTACAGCCGGGACGATGCAGAGGGCGGCTTCCTGCTCGCCTACGTCGAGAAGAAGATCCTTCCCGTCAACCCGTTCCAGACGCTCGACCGCGACGGCGTTGGCATGCTCATGCGGGTGGCCGTGGAGAAGGGTCGGGCCACGCGGCCGGATCTCGAGATCGGTATCTGCGGTGAGCACGGCGGCGACCCCGAGTCGATCGCCTTCTGCCACGAGATCGGCCTGAACTACGTGTCCTGCTCGCCGTTCCGCATCCCCGTGGCGCGGCTCGCGGCGGCGCAGGCCGTCCTCGCGGTCGGCGAGCGCGACAAGTAGCTCGCAGACAGCGGGCCGGGGCGCTGCGCCCCGGCGCCAACCCAAGACGCGCAAGGGGCCGGGCGGTGCGAACCGTCCGGCCCTCCGGTCCGGCCCTCCGATCGCACGGTCCGGCCCTCCGATTCGGTTAGCCCGGTCAGGGACCGACCCGGTCAGGTCGCCGTCGGGCAGTCCTTCTCGTCCGGGAGGAGTGGCCGGGCGACGATCTGGTACAGCTGGTCGCCCACCTGCCACCGGGTGTCCTTCGTGGCCGTGTCGAGGCCCAGCGCGGCAACGCCCTTCGGGTCGAGAACGGCACAGCGCCAAACGCCGTCGTGGTCGCCGGCGGGCGCACCGAACACCTCCGGCGGGCTGTCGAGCGGCCAGCCACGGACCTCCTGGCCCGGCCGCGGCTTGACCGGTCCCGGGGTAGCGCCACCCCCCGCCGTCGACCAGTCGACAAGCCGCGTCACGTAGACGCGCGTCCCGGACGGGACGTACGCGTCTTCCGTCCCCACGGCCTCCGGGCCCAGCCATGCACCGAGGTCGATGACCTTGCCGAAGAAATCGTCGAGCTTCTTGCGGTCCTCCATCTCGCCGGGCGGCGCCAGCTTGCTCTCCTCAGAGAAGCCAAGTGCGTAGGCTGAGATCTGGTGGGTCTGCCCGTCCGCGACCGTCGTGAACCAGACGTTCCAGAGGTCGTAGACGTCGGGCAGGTCGTAGCGGCGATCCGGCTCCAGGAGTCCTGCCTCGCGGGCGGCCTGGAGGACCTTCGCCATGACGTCGGGCGTGATGCGCGCCTCGGTGAGCTTCGGCAGCAGCGGGTCGGTGGGTGCGTCGCCGCTGGAGACGTCCTTGACGACGCGGCCATCGCCGTAGATCGACACGGTCGGCATCTCGGCGAGGCGCACGGACTGCTGCATGAGGCCCCCGCCTTGCGCGACCCGCAGGACAAGGTCGGTCGCGCCCGTCGCGTAGGAGATCGGACCGGTGTCCGCGGGGGTGGGTGCCGGGGAAGGGGACTGGGACGGTGCGGTCGACCCGCTGGGGCTGGGCAACCCGCCGGAGGTGCAGGCGGCGACCGCGACCGCGGCAACCACGGCTGCGGCAAGGAGCGCGGTGACTCGCGCGACGACGGCCGATTCGGCGGTTGACACGGTGGCTGACACGGCGGCTCGTCTCATGGTGCTGCTGACGGTACCGCAGCACGGCCGGTTCCGAAAGGGGGTAGCACGTCGGCTGCTCGTTCGTGTGAACGAGGCCGTCCGTACCTCCAGCCCGGCCCGGCAGCCTCGTGTCCACCACCACCGTGAGTGCAAGACGAGCCCGGAGGCCTCCAGAGCGTCCCGCCACCAACCCAGTTGGTGTCAGGGCGGTCGTAGGGGGTTCGGACCCTTCTTGCACTCATGCCGTTGGTGAGCACAAGGTGCCCCTTGGGGCCGTCGCCGCGGGCCTATCCCTCGTCGAGGAAGCGGTGACCTTCGGGGTCGGCCGGGTCGACGGGCCGCGGCATCACGCCGCGTGCCTCCGCGAGCAGCGCAGGGCTCAGCCACAGCTGCTGGACGTGGCTCGTGTCGCGGATCCGGGCGACGAGCGCACGCGACGGTTCGAGCGCGCCGACCATGGCCAGCGCGGTACGAATGGCGGTGCGCCCGTCCCGCACCACGATCGGGCACTTGCCACGGCTCAGTCCGCTCCGCCCCGACGTGAAGCCGTTGAGGTGCGTGTCGGCCCAGTCGATCGCCTCGTACAGGCGGAGCGGGATCACATCGGCAAGGCCGACGCCGAACCCGTTGCCGTGCGCGGCCTCGGTGAGCGACAGGGCCACGATCGCCTTGGGGGCCGGGGCTCTGTCCGGGATCGCGAAGTAGCCGAAGCGGCCTGTCACGTTCGGGTCGATCCCCACGCCCGAGACGTTCTTCCCGAGACGATCCACCACCAGCACGTCCACCTCGTCGAACGGCAGGTGGCCCAATAGCTCGTCCGCTCGTCGCAGGAGGTCCGCCTCGGGTTCCAGGCCGATCTCATCGGGCCGCAGCGCCTTGATGACGGCGACCTGGCCGAGCGCGTTCTCGACGCTGGCGAGCCCGCCCAGGACGCGCCCCGCATCGCAATGGGCACGAGCGCCGGCAGGCACGAGTTCCCAGAAGCGTTCGAAGCTGAGGGCATGGGCCGTGCGCGCCCCCCACTGCTTGCCGTACCCGATGACGAGCATCTTCGCCAGGCCGCTCTCGATCGGCGCGTCGAAGCAGGTGTGCGACTTCACCCGGTTCACCGGGAAGATGGCGTCGGCCCCGGCGGCAAAGGTGTCGAGGTAGAGGTCCATGTCGAGCGCCCGGCCGACCCGCACGACCTCCATGGTGGAACGGATGGGCGCGCCCGCCGAGACCTCGGTCACGCCGAACGACTCGATGACCCTGACCTGGCCGTCCGCGGTGCCGCCGCCGTGGCTTCCCATGGCCGGGACGATGAACGGGTCGGCGTCAGCAGCGCGCAGTGCGCGAACAGTCCCTCGGACCAGCTCGGGGAGCGAGGCGATCCCGCGCGAGCCCACCCCGACTGCCACCCGCATGCCTGCCCGCACGCGTCCGCGCACGCAGGCCGCGACCTGGTCGAACGCGGCAGCTTCCACGTTGCGGATCCCCGGCTCGGGCGCTGGCTGCTCGACCGGCAGGAGCGGCGGGATTCCCGGCAGTTCGTCCTCGGGCGGCTCGAAGAGGGGAGGGATCACGGCTCGTCTCCGGTGCTGTCGGGGTGCGGGGCGGGCTGATCGGCGTTCGGGGGCTTCGTGCCACTCGGGTCATCGCCACTGGTGCCGTCGGCGGGGTTTCTCGCGCGCCACGCCGCCAGTGCCTCGTGGGCAAGGGAGCGCACGCTCCGGCCCGTGGTTCGCGCCAGCTGCGCCAGGTCATCGTGCTCGGGCATCGCGGTCACGCGGACGCCGTCCAGGAGACCGACCTTGACCCGCACCGGTGCGCCCCCGACGGTCACCGTGTCGATGCGGCGGGGGAGGGCGGTCCGTCCGACGTGGTGCTCCCGCACGCCGAGCGTCGTCGTCGTCTCGAAGAAGGTCCGCCGGACCGCGGCAGCGGTGCGGGGCGCGGCGAGCGCACCCAGGACGAACCCGGGACGGCCCTTCTTCATGACGATCGGCGTGACCCACGCGTCGAGCGCCCCCGCCTCGAGCAGCGCCGCGGCAGCATCGGCGACGAGCTGCGGTGAGAGGTCGTCGATGTTGGCCTCGAGGACGACCAGTCGCTCGAGGGTGGCGTCCTCCGCCAGCTCGCTGCCGAACGCCGCGCGGTCGTCGCCGGCCGCCGGCTCCTCGATGGACTCCCCGATCAGCACGCGGACGACGTTCGGGACGCCGGCCGGGTCACGGGAGCCCGCGCCGTAGCCGATGGCCTCGATCCGCATGGCTGAGGGAGACCCGAACCGATCGGCGAGCGTGGTCACCAGGGCGGCCCCGGTCGGCGTTGTGGCCTCGCCGAACGGAGGGGGCCCGGACACCGGATGACCCCGCAGGAGTTCCGCGGTCGCTGGGGCCGGGAGGAGTGGCGGCGTCCCATCACCACCCCGCGCTCCGACGTCTCGTTCTCGCCCACCCATCGGCACCGCGGACGATTCGACCCGTTCGATCCCCAGTGCTTCGAGCGCCAGGCAGACGCCCACCACGTCGAAGATCGCGTCGTCAGCCCCCGCCTCGTGCAGCCGGACGTCTTCAACCGACCGGCCGTGGACACGGCTCTCTGCGCTCGCGAGCCGTTCGAAGACGCGACCTGCCCGGGAGCGGACGATCGAGGTGACGTCGGCACCGTCGAGGAGGCCGCGGATCTCCGCCAGGCTCCGCGTGGGGCCCGAGTGGCCGCCCGGCTCCGGGTTTGCCGCTGCGCGGTCGGCCGCGTGGCCGCCCGACTCCGGCGTGCCCCCCGCGCCGCCCCGGCTACCCGGCGGATCGACGAGCCGAAGCGCCCGGATCCCACCGCGCCTCACCCCTTCGAACCGCGCGCCGCAATGGCGAGCGGCAGGCGCGCCAGCTCGTCAAGGATCCGCCCGCCCAGCCCCGGGTCGAGTGTCTCGCCCGCGTCGAGCAGCGCACAGAGGAGCATGTCACCCGCGGCCCCGCCGACCAGGTCGAGGTACGCGACGCGGGTCACCGGCGCGGTCCTCGAACGATGAGTGCCCCGATCGTGCCCGCGCCTACGCCGTCGTCGATGTTCACCACCGCCGACCCCGGAACGCACGACGAGATCATGGCAAGCAGGGCAGCGAGGCCGCCGAAACTCGCGCCGTACCCCACGCTCGTCGGGCAGGCGATGACGGGCACGCTCGCGAGTCCGCCGACCACGCTCGGCAGCGCCCCTTCCATCCCGGCCACGGCAACGATCGCGTCTGCTTCCTCGATGAGCGGCCGCTCGGCGAGGAGGCGGTGAATGCCGGCCACTCCGACGTCCGCAATGAGCTGGGTGCCGGCTCCCAGCAGGCGGGCCACCAGCTCGGCTTCGCGGGCCACCGGCAGGTCGGCCGTGCCGGCCGTGAGGATGAGGAGGAGACCCCGCGGCTCCGGCACGGCGCGGGGGATCGCCACCAGGCCCGTGCCATCGAGGATGACCGGATCGAGCCCGGACTCGTGCGCGATGGCCGCGACGGCAGCCACGGCCGCCCCGTCCGCACGCGTGACGATGACGCTCCCGGCGTTCCCTTCCAGCAGCCGGCGGACGATCTCCTCCAGTTGCGCGGGCGTCTTTCCCGGGGCGTACACGAACTCGATCATCCCCTGGCGAAGTTCGCGGTGGTGGTCGGGCCGTGCGAAGCCCAGGTCTTCGAACGGGAGATCCCGGAGGACCTCGAGCGCATCGGTCGGCAACCGCCGTCCGTCCTTGACGTCGGCCAGGAGACGCAGGAGCCGCGCCTCGAAGGGCGACGGCACGCGCTCAGGCATGCGCCCGTCCCGCTTCGGCTAGCCCGGCTCCGGCGGCCATGCCGTCGGGCACGACCGTGCCGGCTCCGTGCCCCCGGTATACGCCGAATTCGACCTCTGGGAAGCCGGCCAGCGCCAGCGCATCGCGGACTCGCCCTTCCGCCGCCTGCAGCCGGCCCAGCTCCTCGTCGACCACTTCGACTCGCCCAACCCGCCCGAGGTCCCGGACCCGCACCTGGCGGAACCCGAGGGCCCGCACCGCCAGCTCCGCCGCCTCGACGCGCCGGAGCCGCTCGTCCGTGATCGGCGAGCCGAACGGGATGCGGCTGGCAAGGCACGCCGAGGACGGCCGCTCCGGATCGGCCAGGCCCAGCTCGCGGGCAAGCGCCCGGACGTCGTCCTTCGTGAGCCCTGCTTCCGCGAGCGGCGACCTCACACCGAGTTGCCGGGCGGCGATGACGCCCGGTCGGTCGTCGGCTCCCAGGTCGGAGGCGTTCGTGCCGTCGACCACCCAGCGGTACCCTTCGCGGTCCGCGATGGCCAGCAGTTCCCGGAACAGCCCCGCCTTGCAGTAGTAGCAGCGAAGCCGCTGGTTGCGCGCGTAGCGCGGGTCCTGCGTCTCGTGTGTTTCGATCACCCGGGTGCCCGCACCCCGCGTCCGAGCGCGAGCTGCGGCGGCGGCCGCATCGTCCCGGTCCCAGGCGGGCAGCGCAACCGAATCGGCGGTCACCGCGAGACAGCGCTCGCCCAGCTCGGCTGCGGCCACCTCGACCAGGACCGTGGAATCGAGCCCCCCGGAGAAGCGCGACCACGCACGACCCGAGGTCGGACACGATGCCGCGCAGGCGGGAGAGGGCAGGGGACTCGCGCACAGCCGCGTCAGTATAGGGTGGCAGTCCCCGGCCGTGGCCGCCGGTCAGCTGTGGCCGCCGGTCAGGGGATCGGCACCAGCGAGCCGAAGCGTGAGGCGATCCAGGGGAGCCAGTCGAAGAGGATTGCGACGCCGACAAGGGCGACGAGCGCTCCGCCCACGATCTCGAACGCCCGCGCGTGGCGGCGAAGCGGGCGAATGAGCCGCGGCGCCTCATCCAGGGCGAGTGCGAGCACGACGAAGGGGATGCCGAGCCCGATCGAGTAGGCGGCGAAGAGCACCCCTGCACTGGCGCTCTGCCCGAGCGCGGCGAGGCCGAAGATCGCCCCGAGCGTGGGACCGATGCACGGTGTCCAGCCGATCGCGAAGACCGCTCCGAGGGCGAAGGCTCCGCTCATGCCCACGCGCGCGGTGCGTCGCGTCACGGTGCCGTCCGGCGTGCCGTCCCCGGTTCCCAGCTGCGTGGGCTTGTCCCCACCCCCCGCCGCCAGCGGCTGCCACGTCCGGGCGAGCAGCGGGATCCGCACCACGCCCGCCAGCTGCAGCCCCAGCACGATGAGCAGCGCGCCGCCGACCGCCCGCAGCCATGGCAGGTGCGGTGCGAGAAACCCGCCGACGTACGACGCCGTGATCCCCAGGACGGTGAACACGACCCCGAACCCGGCCACGTAGGCGAGCCCGTGCCGGAGTGCGACCCAACGGCTGGGCGCCTCGCCGCCGGATCCCGTTTCGCTCGTGATGCCTGTCCCCACCACCGCGGCCGTGCCAACGGTCACCGCTCCGAGCTGCCCCAGGTACGCCGGGACGACCGGCAGCACGCACGGCGAGAGGAAGCTCAGCAGCCCGGCCAGGACGGCGGCGGGGATGGCAGGATCGGCCACGGCGCAGTCGGCTCCTCCGTGCGGGACGTCACCTGCCCCGGTCGAACACCAGGCTGAGGACCGTGGCCACCACCGCGATCACCAGGCCGCCGACGATCGCCGTCCCGATCGACCACGCCGAGAAGTCCGGCGGGTACCCCCCGACGCTGAAGTTCAACCCGGCAACCGACGAGATGAAGGCCAGGAGGAGCAGCAGTCCGCCGTTGACGACGAGGCCGAACAGGCCGAACGTCAGCAGGTTGAACGGCAGGGCCGCCAGCTTCAGGATCGGCTTCAGGAAGGTGTTGATCACCCCGAAGATGGCAGCCAGCAGGAGGAGTGCAGGCGGATCGCCCGTGAACGCCAGCCCCGGGAACACGATGAAGGCGATGAGCAGCGTCGCCGCGTTGATCAGCAGCTGCAGGACCAGGTTGAGCACGCTCCATCCCTCCAGGCTGGCGGCGCCTCCGGCGCGGGTGAGGTGGCCCCTCGACCGCCCGGGAACGCCGACGGTCCCGATCATGTTCGCACATGGCCCCGGCACGGTACGATTCCCCCGTTCGGTGCCCCCGTAGCTCAGTGGATAGAGCGAGGCCGTCCTAAGGCCTGCGTCGGCGGTTCGAGTCCGTCCGGGGGCGCCATACCAACGCAGCCGGCTCGAAGAACGGACGTGCCGGCGGTGTCCACTCGATGGACTCGGGGTCGACCGTGCGGCCCTTGGCCTGTACCTGCGCCACGAGGAGCTGGACCAGTTCCGCCAGCTGGGGGCGAGTGGCGCGATCCACGTTCTTGGCCATCGTCACCATGACGCGGCGGTTGCGGTCGAACGCCACGAGCTTGTCGCGGTCCGGCAGCTCGGCGAGCAACGTGCGCGTCTCGGCGACGTCGCGGCGGTTGCGGGGCGGTCATGCCGCACCCGGTCGCGCTGCGCTCACGCCGTCAAGGGTGACGACCCTGAGCGCGGAGGACTAGTCCGGATTAATCCCTAGGGATATTCCCGGATGCCCGCGCTGGTATGTGACGCTGTACGCGCGGTTCTCGCTGCCCTCATCAACGGGCGTATCACTGTCGGCGTCGTGTCGGGAATGCGAGCAGCAGAGGACCCCGGCGGGGTGTTGCGCCGGGGTCCTTCCGTATTCGTCAGACCGCCTGGTTACTTCGGCGCCATGGCACGACTTGCGAACGCCAACATCCTCCGGCTTTCGTCTTTGGGGCTGAACTCGACCATCTCACAATCTTCTTCCATCACCGGGAGATGACCTGGGGCCAAGTAATAGGCTTCCCCTGCCGTGATGACTTCTTCGTGGTCGGCATATTTCACCCGCATTCTGCCCTTGAGCAAGTAGCCCCAATGGGGACACTCGCAACCGTGGGGCAACCCGGGGAACAGCGGGGTGGAGTCAAACCCTGCCAGGAAAGCCCAGAACCCTCCATCCATCTCTCCCCATTCGATTTGACGGCCATAGGAAGGGCCGGCCTGAAAGATGATGGGGATGCCGTCTCTATTGCTATGCATGGTGATTTCTCCTCTTGTCTGATGTCGGCTCAAAACGAGTTGCGCTCTCGTCTATGGCTCAAGCTTCTACCCAGCGGCCCTCCGCCGACCACGGCGCTCGTGTTGCTCACGACGAGCGAGTTCGTGACCCCAACGCGAGGTCACGTTCACGTCGAGACGGTGCGCCGGTTCGCTCCGCGCGGCGTCGATGGTGCGCTGAGGCAGGACGAGCGAGGCTCAGGCGGCAACGGCATCGGCCGCACCCGCTCGCGCTGCGCTCATTGATCCCTTGGGGTATTCCTGGTCGATCAGCCGCGCCGCTGCCTCCTGTGCGCTGGCTGTGCACCGTGGTGTTGGGGTGGTGGTGAGCTGGTTCGAGTCACGCTTCGCGCGCGGCTTCCGGCTCAGGAGGCGGTAGTGGTTCCCCCGCAGAGGTGGGCCTCTGCTCGTCCAGGAGGGCGAGGATGCGTTCGGTGTTCGCTCGGATCGCCGTGACGTTCGTGAAGATCCACTTCGGCGGGGACGTGTCAGGCATCGCGGCGATTCGCTCCGCGAGGTCCGTCTTGCCGACCCTGGACGCAAACGCTTTCGCGAGGAGCGCCCCACCGGCGACTGTGGCAACGATGACGTACGCCTTCTTCATGTGAGCCTCCTCAGGCCAGCGCGGCTTCGGCCGCGTCCCGATCGGTTGCGAAGTCCCTGCCGAGGGCGATACGCGAGATCGAGGTAGCCAAGCCTCGTGGCGCTATCGACCGCTCCGACGGCACAGAGGTAGACGTGGGGGCTTCCTTCACCCACGCCATCTTGAGCCCCCAGCCGCACAGGATCGCGTCGATGGCCTGTTGCCATCCTTCCCGATCGTACTCCTCCTGCGTGAAGAAGGTCGGTGTGACTGTCAACTCTTTCCGCTGGGTGAGCAGCGGCACCCTGCCGCCGAGGTGCCCGTTCCCGCCGTCCACCGTGGTTCCGACGTGGCTGGGCCTGCAGGGGACGGTGGTCAACATCACCATCGAGGAGATCGCCAAGAGCGTCTCCGTCTACCTCGGGATCCCCTTCCTGGCCGGACTGATCACCCGCTTCGCGCCTCTCCGCCTGAAGGGCGGGGACTGGTACGAGCAGAGGTTCATCCCGCGGATCAGCCCGATCACCCTCATCGCCCTCCCCTTCGCCATCGTGGTGATGTTCTCGCTCAAGGGCGAGTCCATCGTGGAGCTTCCCCTCGACGTGGTCCGCATCGCGATCCCGCTGCTCATCTACTTAGTAGGCAGGGGCGATCGCGACGGCTTGGCTGACCTCGGCGGTTCTCGGCGCCGCGATCTGCACCCGGCCCCGTGCGATCTGCACGGCGGGCGCTGACCAGATGTTCAGAGAAATGGGGGACGGGCCGGACGTGGAGCCTGGGGGTGTGTCCTACGCTCTCGCCTGGCACAGCAAACGGCGCAGAATAGACACGCGATGACCAGCGTGCTGGGCGGTAGGTCGGGAGGCAGGCCAGAGTTGCGGATGGCTGCCCGCGCGGCCGGCGCCGGCGCCCTTGCGACCGTGGTGATGGACGCGGCGATGGTGGGAGCGGCGGCGATCGGAGGCCCTGCCTTCGCCTCGAAGCGGCTTGACCCGCAGATCATCGGGCGCTGGGCAGCCGGGCTCCTGCGCGGGCGCTTGCGGCACGATGACATCACGTGCGAGCAGCCGGTGCCGGGTGAGCTTGCCCTGGGGATCGCCACGCACTATGCCACCGGCGCGATCCTGGCCGGAGTGTTCGTGCTGGCCCCGGGGCGGCTGACCCATCGGTTCGCGTACGCGGTCGCGTACGGGATCGCTACTTCAGTGCTGCCGCTGCTCGTCCTGTTCCCCTCGCTCGGGTATGGCCCGTTCGGCATCCGATCCGGTGAAGGCGCCCGCCTCAACCGGATCATGCTCGTCGGCCACGTCGCCTTCGGGGTCGGGATCGGGATCTGGGTGCCGCGCCTGGTGCGGCGCCAGGAGTGACCGAGGCGCCTGTCACACGACCGCGGCGGCGCCCGCGGCCTGCATGACGAAGCGGATGCGCTGCTCCGCGTCGGCGCGGCGCAGCAATCCACCGGTTACCACGTACTCGACGACCATGCCGTCGAGGAGGGCGCCGAGCGTGCGCGCGAGCGCATCGACGTCGAGCTCGGCCGGGAGCTCGCCGCGGTTGACGCACTCGTGCAGGAGGACCCCAGTGACCGTCAGGCCCCGCTCGTAGCGCAGGGCCATGAACTCGCGGATCGCGGGGCGGCGCGAGGCTTCGGCCCACGCCTCCATGAGGAAGACCGGCACACCGGGCGCCTCGATCGTGTAGGCCCACCAGCCCCGGATCGCGCGGCCGAGTCTCTCCCACATCGAACCGGCGGCCTGTGTGTCCGCCAGGATCGCCTCCGACTCCTCCTTGTTCGCGGCGAGAATGCTGGCCCGGATCAGCTCGTCCTTGTTCTTGAAGTAACCGTAGATCGACCCCACCGAGAGGCCGCTCGCCGCCACCACGTCGTCGATGTTCGCGCGATGGAAGCCCTTCTCCACGAACACCTGCCGGGCGGCTTTCAGGATCCGCTGGCGGGTCGCCTCCTCGCGTTGCGCCGAGATGCGCGGCATCGATTAACCTCCGTCTGTCATTACCAAGAGCGAACGCTCGCCTTGAGATTATCGCCATGAAGTAGTTTCCTGAATAGGGCCAAATGGCACATGGAAAGCGAGCGCTCGTTCTACTATGTTCGCGTCAGGTCGTGCGAAGACCATCGCGGATCGGAAGCTACGACGCACGACTAAGCGTGGCTCAGCCACAGGGGAGAAACAGAGATGGGAACAGCAATGAACGCTGCAGGACGTGACATCGCCAAGCGGATCGACGCCATTGGGTGGGGACTTGTGTTCCTCATGACCGGGGTCCTTGCCCTGATCCCGGGCCTGCCCGACGGCACCTGGCTGGTGGGCCTGGGCCTCCTCATTCTTGCCCTCAATGTTGTGCGGCTGGTCATCGGATTGCGGCTGGACTGGTTCGGGGTCATCCTCGGGTCGGGAGCCCTCCTCGCAGGAATCGGCACCATGGCCGGTCTGCAGGTTCCCGTCTTTGCGCTCCTGCTGATCGCGTGCGGCTTGGCCGTGATCGCCGGCCAGCTCAACAAGGGATGGACCGAACGATGACGGTCAGCGGGGTGGTGCGGCGCAAGGGCCGGTGAGACCCGCAAGTACCCGTACATGGTGCAGGTTCTAGGTGGCCGAGATGGCCCGACAAGGCGGCTCGAACTGGCCGACCGAGGCCGGAATCGTCGCCTGCCCCTGGCGCGGGACCGGGACGAGAGACCCAGTTCGCATGCGACAATCCGAGGTGCGCAAGCGAGGGAACACCCGGGCACTGGAGGGAGGCATCAGGATGGCACGGCTCGTGCCGTAGATCGGCCCACTGGTTCTGAGCATGGCAGCGGGACTGCAGCGGAGGGAGCACGTCCATGTCGCTCATCGAGCTTCGCGATCTGAAGAAGACGTACAAGACGGGCAAGCTTGAGTTCGAGGCTCTCAAGGGCGTCGATCTCGACATCGAAGAAGGCCAGCTCGTAGCCATCGTGGGACCATCGGGTTCGGGCAAGTCGACGATCCTCAACATGATCACCGGCATCGACCGGCCCACCGGCGGTAGCGTCACGATCGCAGGGGATCGCATCGACCAGATGAAGGAAGACAGGCTCGCCGCCTGGCGGGGTGCCAACGTCGGCATCGTCTTCCAGTTCTTCCAGCTCTTCCCGACACTGACCGCGCTCGAGAACGTGATGCTGCCCATGGACTTCCTCAGGCGCGGGAGTGTCGCTGAGCGCAAGGAGCGCGCCCGCGAGCGCCTGGAGCTCGTGGGGCTCGGCGACAAGGTCGACAACCTCCCCTCGGAGCTCTCTGGTGGCCAGCAGCAGCGTGTCGCGATCGCCAGGGCGCTCGTCAACGAGCCCAAAGTGCTCATCGGCGACGAACCCACCGGCAACCTGGACTCCAAGACCGAGGCCGCCATGTTCGAGCTGTTCGACGAGCTCAACAGGCAGGGCAAGACGGTCATCTACGTCACGCACAGCCCGGCCCTGGCCGCGAAGGCCCGCCACAAGGTGGAGCTCGTCGACGGACAGCTCGTCCAGGCCTAAGGGGTCTCCACATGTCAGCACTGCTGAAGAAGTCGTGGAAGGACCTCTCCCGACGCAGGGCTCGCACCATCTTCACGATCATCACCGTGGCCCTCGGAGTGATGGGCATCGGGCTGTTCGCGATCACACCGCTCGCCGACCGTGCGGTCCAAGCGGAGCTCAAAGCCGAGAAGATGCACAACATCGGCGTTCGCGTGACCGATGTGCCGCTCACCGCCCAACAGCTCAATGATCTGAAGTCCCTGGACAACGTCGACCAGATGTCCCCGCAGGCCGAGCTGCCGGTGACGATCGAGATCGGCGGCAGGCGCGAGAGGGCGCTTCTCGTCGGCATCCCCGACTATGCCGATCAAGCGGTCGACGTCGTCCGCATCACCTCGGGCGAGGTGCCCCGGGGCATGCAGGTCCTGACCGACCAGGGCAACGAAGCCAACGCCGTCATCTCTCTGTCCGAGGGCGACGACATTACCGTGCAAGACCCGACGGGCACCACGAACCGCCTGCTGGTCACGGGGGTCGGCAAGAACTTCATCCACAGCGGGGCCACGCGCGGCGGTGTGGCCGTCTTCTACACCAGCCTGGACGCGATCGAGCAGATCAGCGGCCGGACCGGGTTCACGAACCTGAACTTCACCCTGAAGGACACCGATCCGGCTGCGATGGCCAAGACCGTGGAGGTCATCCGCGACTACCTGGTGGCCAACACGTCGGTCGTGGCGTTCGACAACCTGGCCGACGTGCGCGAGGAGGGGTTCTGGGAGGGTCGGGAGATCTTCTCGCAGATCATGAACTTCATGGCGATACTGGCGTTCATGATCCTGTTCGTGAGCCTCTTCCTCATTGCCAACACCATGAACACCATGGTCTCCGAACAGACCCGAGAGATCGCGATGATGAAGGCGATCGGTGCGACTCGGGCCACGGTGTTCCGGTCCTTCCTGACCACCTCCGCGCTGATCGGCTTCATTGGGGCGGGCATCGGCGCGGGGCTCGGAATTGTCGTCGCGAGTCTGGTCGAACGCACATTCATGAAGCAGAGCTTCGGGTTCGATGCGGGCTTCGACGTGAACTGGCCGACCGTCGGCATCAGCCTGGCTGTCGGCGTGGGTGTCGTCGTCCTGGCGTCGCTGCCGGCGATCTTCCGGACGCTCCGCGTCTCGGTCGTGGAAGGCCTGGAGAGTCATGGCATCTCGGCTGACTACGGCCGCACCTTCCTCGATCGCAGTCTCATGGGCGTCCGCGGCATGCCCCCAACCGTCCAGATGGGCATCCGCAACGCGTCCCGCCGCAAAGGAAGGAGCATCTCGACGATCCTGCAGGTCGCCTTCGCGGTCGCCGTCGTGCTCACCATGCTCAACGGAGGGCGACGGGCTCATCGACATGACGGTCCGCGCCTACGACGTCCGGACCTGGGACCTGTGGACGACCGTGGCAGACAACCCGGGCAACCCGATGACCGTCGACAAGGCCGCCCTCATCGAGGGCATCGATGGGGTGAAATCGGCCGAGCCGGTCTACCGCACCGTCGCCAAGATCAACGACCGCACCGTGCCCCTCTACGGGTACGTGCAGAACACACAGGCGCTCGCCTTCGACAAGACGCTGCTGGAGAACGGCCAGGGACGCTGGTGGACTCCGGACGAAGCCAAGGCAGCCAAACGTGTTGTGGTCATCGGCGACGCACTGTCCCGATTCGAGAACATCGGACTGGGTGACACGATCGAACTCATGACCGCGACGGGCGCTCACAAGTTCGAGGTCATCGGCATCGACACTGCCTTCACGGAGAACGGCCAGTTCGTCTACGCCCCCCTGGAGACGGTGCAGGCGGTCCTGCAGAAGGGCGATGCCGTCAACGGCTTCTTCATCCAGACCGGCAGCCGCGACCACCAGGAGATCGACGCCACATCCCGCCGGGTCGCCGATGCACTGGCGGCACTGGGCTACCAAGCCGACGTCACGGTCAACTACGTGGCGGCCGCGCAGAACGTCGCCTCGAACACGACGATCGTCAGCATGTTCCTGATGGTGAGCTTCATCGTGGTCCTCATCGTGCTCATTGGGCTCATGAGCACGCTCGTGATGAACATCCTGGACCGCACCAAGGAGATCGGGATGCTCCGGTGCATCGGAGCCCAGTCGAAGGATGTGCGCCGCGTCTTCTCGTCGGAAGGACTCTTCCTGGCGTTCCTGGGCTGGCTCGTGGGCCTTCCGCTGGGCTATGTCGTGTACCAGATCATGGCCGCAGCGATGGCAATCGGGATGAAGCTCACGCTGCCCGACAAGTACGCCCTGATCTACGTCGGCTTGTCGCTCGTCTTCGCGATGGTCGGCACGCTGATCGTGACCTTCTTCCCTCTCCGACGCGCCACCAACATGAAGCCCGGCGACGCGATCAGGTACGAATAGGCCGGCCGTACACCCTCGAAGCCAGCTCGGAGAGCGCGAGTTTCCTCGTGGCAATGGGCCGCCTCGAGGAAGAGGAGGTCTTGACGCCCGCTCATCGGGCGGGGCGAAGCGTGGAAAGGAACGTGTGAGATGGCTTCCTACCTCGTGTACGTTGACGCGGTCCCGGGTCGCCTGTATCCCCTCGTCCCCACGATGCTGGAGCTCGTCAAACGCGGCCATCGCGTGGCGGTCCGCTGTGGAATAGATGACGTCGAGCGGCTCCAGGCGGCCGGGCTCGATGCGAGGTCACTGGCACCGGATATCGAGCGCTTCACGCCCGACGACTGGCGGGCGCGAACCCCGATCACGGCCCTGATCCGCGGCCTCGGGCAGTTCGGGGAGCGCGCCCCGTCACAACTCCGCGACCTTCAGCGGGCAATCGAGGTCGAACGCCCGGAAGCCCTGCTGATCGACGAGGGCGCATGGGGAGCGGCAGTCGCGGCCGAGCGGTCCGGTCTCCCGTGGGCTTACACGATCGTCTCGCCGGTGCCGCTGCCGTCCCGCGATGCGCCGCCGTTCGGCCTCGGGCTGCGTCCCCGGCACGATCTCGTCGGGCGCGCACGCGACGCGACCGTGGGGCGCCTTGCGCTCACCGCGCTCGCGCGCCTCATCGCCCGCTGGACGAACCCACTCCGAGCCGATGTCGGGCTGCGCCCAGTCCGAACGATCGCTGACGTCTACCTGGCCGCCCCACTCGTGCTGGCCTACACCGCCGAGCCGTTCGAGTACCCGCGGTCGGACTGGTCGCCCAAGGTCCGGCTCGTTGGGCCTGGTCTCTGGGAGCCGCCCGCCGAGACCCCAGCCTGGCTCGACGCGATCGAGCGGCCACTCATCCTGGTGACGTGTTCGACGCTGTTCCAGAACGATGGCCAGCTTGTTGACGTGGTCTGCGAGGCGTTCGACGGCGAGCCGTTCGACGTCGTCGTCACGACGGCCGACGTGGACGCCTCGGCCGCAACACCACCGGCCAACGTCCGCATCGAACGCTACGTCCCCCACACACCGGTGCTCGAACGTGCGGCGTGTGTCGTCTGTCATGCCGGGATGGGCATCACCCAGAAGGCCCTCGCCCATGGCGTGCCGGTCGTTGCCGTCCCGTTCGGCCGCGACCAGCCCGAGGTGGCTCGTCGCGTCGAGGTCGCCGGAGCCGGCGTTCGGCTGCCACGCCGTCAATTCCGTCCCGACCGGCTGCGAGCGGCCGTGCGGCGCGCGATCGACCTCCGCCCGGGCGCCGAGCGGGTTGCCGCGGCCTTCGCAGCAGCCGGCGGCGCAGCGGCCGCGGCCGACGCGCTCGAGTCCCTCCTCGCCGCTTCATCGCGGGTCGAACGTTCGGCGTAAGACGGTCGCGAGGGCGACTGTTTCCGGCAGGCAACGCAATAGGTTTCGCCACCACGTCTGGGCCACCGTGGGCGGCTGGGCCGACCATCTGCGCGGTGGGAGCCGCTCAACCCACCTCGAGGTAGTAGTCGAGAACGCTGCGTTGGTATTGGCGGTTCGAGTCCGTCCGGGGGCGCCAGCTCCTGCCCAACCCATGAGGATGTGCGGCGCGCGGCCTGGGTGTCAAGTCGATGCACCGACACGGTTCGGACTGCGCCCGCCTGAACCGGAGGCCGAACGACGGAGAGCGTCGACCGCCCGCGCCGCCTGTGGTTCGGCGGAACCCCGCGATCGAGCGTGCCCACCGTTGGGGAGGGCTTGTCGGTGCCTGAGCCTCCGCTGAGCCACCGCAGCCCTCCTCGACCCGTGCGATGCTAGCGGGCGTGGCCGGTCCCCCCAAGAAGGACGAGACCCGCATCGACCGCTGGCTGTGCGCGGTGCGCCTCGTGAAGACGCGCCCGACGGCGACGCAGTTGTGTGACGCCGGCCACGTCCTGGTGAACGGGGACACTGCGAAGCCGTCGACGAAGGTCCAGGCCGGCGACCGGGTCGACGCGCTGATCGCCGGCCGTGCGCGCATCGTCGAGGTCGTGCGGCCGATCGAGTCGCGGGTCGGCGCCCCGGTCGCCGTGACGTGCTACGTGGATCACAGCCCGCCGCCGGTTGTGACGGAAGTCCGGCCGGGGATCATGGCTGTCCGGGGCGAGGGCCGGCCGAGCAAGCGCCTCCGCCGGGAGCTGGAGCGCCTTCGCCGGGCTGCTGACGCTTGAGCGCGGACGTGCCGCGGCCAACCTCGCTTGGCGCGTTCTCGAAGCCTCCGCCGGCAACCGCCGCCGCCTCTGCGGGGAGGAGCCCTTGTTCTAGCTCCGCCCGCGGCGCCGTGGACGGACCTCGCGGAGCAGGTGGAGGCATGCGTCCTGGGATGTCCTCGGCAAGATCGTGGTTCCGGGTCGATCGGATGAGAAATACTGCGAGCTCCTGCCGATGGTCTGCCCAGGCGCTGGCCACAACATCCTCGTCGTGACCGGCGGTCTCCCGCTTGGCACGGCGGAGCAGGAGATGCCAGTAGGCGTAATTGGTGCCGGGACTGGTGTCCTCGGCGACGATCTCCAGCCTGGCCGCGGCGAGCCAGGCGGTCACCTGGTCGCGCGTCGGGTAGAAGTGGTAGCCGCCACCGCGCCGATGGTGCTCGCCGGAGACGACCGGCAGGCCCGCCTCGACCGCGTCCGCGTACGCGCGGTCGACCTCCGCTCGATCGATCTCCTCGACGGTGAGGTAGACGAGCCCGCCCGGTCGCACCGCCCGCCGGAGGGTGCCCAGCACGACGGGCCAGTCCTCGGGCGGCACGTACTCCATGGCGTCGATGCAGATCGCAGCTGTGGTTCGCGGCTGCCGAGCCTATGTGTTCTTCACCTACGACCAGCCCGAGAACGAGGCGGCCGTTCGACGGTGGGCACGAACACTCCGCCAGCCGGGCAGTGCATGGTATCAACACGGGTGGGCGCGCCGCCGCCATCGCGCCGGGCGGACCGGCCCCGGCGGCCACCGCAGATCGGAGGCGCCCATGGACACCTGGAAGTTCTACGGCATCACCCACCGCGATCACCTCTTCTGCAACCCGCTCGGCGGCGACCGGGTGGACGAGGTGGTCGGGCTGCTCGGGCTGCCCACCGGCGCCTGCGTCGTCGAGGCCGCCTGCGGCAAGGGGGAGCTGCTCATCCGCCTGGCCGAGCGGTACGCGGTCAGCGGCATCGGCGTGGATGCCTCGTCCTGGGAGGTGCCCGTCGCCCGGGCCAGGATCGCCGCCCGCGTGCCCGAGGCCGCACTCGAGATCGTGGAGGCTGACGCGGCCGCCTACCCGTTCGAGCCCGCGTCGGCCGACCTGGCGGTCTGCCTCGGGGCGAGCTGGATCTGGAGCGGTCATGCCGGCACGCTCGCGGCCCTCGCCCGGGTCGCCCGCCCCGGCGGCCTCGTCCTGGTCGGCGAGCCGTACTGGCGGCGCGAGCCCGACCCCGCCTACTTGGCCGCGATCGAGCTCCGGGCCGAGGACGTCGGTACCCACGCAGGCAACGTCGCGGCCGGGGTCGATCTCGGACTCACCTTCCTCTACGCCATGCCCAGCCGCGAGGACGAATGGGACCGCTACGAGATGCTCCAGGCCCGGGCGGCCGAGCACTACGCGCTCGCCCGGCCCGACGACCCGGACGTGCCCGAGCTGCTCGACCGGATGCGGCGAAACCGCGACGCGTACCTGCGCTGGGGTCGCGAGACGCTCGGCTGGTCCCTCTACCTGTTCCGGGTACCGGGCGGCGGAAGGCCGGCTGCCTGAGCGGGACGCCCATCAAACCCCCTGTGGCCTACGGCAGACTGGCTGCTTGACCTCAGGGCAACGCATAGTCGTCACGGCGCCCCCAAGTCCCGTTTCCGCAACGCGCTCTCGGTCGTCGGATCCTCGGTGTCGTGCGCTGGCCGGCCCCGACACGGCGGCTCGAGCTGGCCGGCCGGAGCCGGGATCGTCGTCCGCCCGTGGAGCGGGGCCGGGGGTCGCCTGCGGGACCGCAATCATCGGCGGCTGTCGGATCAGCGCACCGTGTAGCGGATGAGCGGGCTCCACCTGCTTCCGGCATAGCTCGCGTTCGCCCGTGCCGACGCCCGGACGTACCACGCCCCTGCGGTCGAGAACGTCCAGCGCAGCCTCGCCCGACCGTTCGCGGCGGCGGTGACGTTGCGCTCGGCGGACAGACGCCAGACGCCGTCGACGCGGCGATAGACGACGAAGCGGACGACCGCAGGCGTGCCGGCCTGCGGGAGCGGGCTCACGGTCGCGGTGAACATTACCGTGGTCCCGCGGGCGATCGTCCCCGCCGGCTTCGATGCGCGCAGGGCGATCGTCTGGTGGATGACGACGTTGACCGGTACGTTGCTGTCGGTCGTCGAGCCGTTCCCGAGGGCTCCGGCATGGTTGTGGCCCCAGCACTTGACACCACCGGCGGCGGGGAGCGCGCAGGTGTGGTAGTAGCCGACCGCAATCGCCTCGACGCCGCTCGGGAGGCCCGTGACGTCGACCGGGACGCTGCTGTCGGTCGTCGTGCCGTCCCCGAGCTCGCCGTAGGAGTTCTGGCCCCAGCACTTGACGCCGCCCATGCTCGTGAGCGCGCACGTGTGCGCCCAGGCGTCGCCTGCCGCGACCGCCGCGACGCCGCTCGCGAGGCCAGATACGTCGACTGGGGTCGCGCTGTTCGTATAGTGCCGTCGCCGAGCTGGCCGGAGTAGTTGCCGCCCCAGCACCTCACCCCACCGGCGGCCGTGAGCGCGCAGGTGTGGCCATAGCCCATCGCGATCGCCTCGACGCCGCTCGCGAGGCCGAGGACGTCGACCGGGGTCGCGCTGGTCGTGTGCGTGCCGTCGCCGAGCTGGCCACCCCCGTTGTTGCCCCAGCATTTGACCCCACCGCCCCCGACGACCGCGCAGGCGTGATCGGGGCCGGCCGCGATCGTCTCGACGCCGCTCGCGAGGCCGGAGACGGCGACCGGGACGCTGCTTGGGGTCCTCGTGCCGTCGCCGAGCTGCCCGGCACTGTTGTTGCCCCAGCACCAGACCGCATCCGCGTTCGTCAGCGCACAGGTGGAGACGCCGCCGGCGGAGATCGCGGTGACGCTGGTCGCGAGGCCGACGGCGTCGACCGGGGTCGCGCTGCTCGTGTGCGTGCCGTCGCCGAGCTGGCCGAAGTCGTTCGCGCCCCAGCACTTGACCCCGCCCAGACGCATCAGGGCGCACGTGTGGTAGTAGCCGGCGGAGATCGCAGTGACGCCGCTCGCGAGGCCGAGGACATCGACCGGGGTCGTGCGGTCAGTCCTCGTGCCATCGCCGAGCTGCCCGGCACTGTTGTAGCCCCAGCACTTGACCGCACCCCCGCCTGTCAGTGCACAGGTGTGATAGCCACCCGCGGCGATCGCGACGAACGTGGGTGCGGGCGCGCCGGTGCCCGCGTCCGCTGTCCCGAGCTGCCAGAGGAGGGCGTCCCAGTAGACCGCGGAGGTGGTGCTGCTGCTGCCCACGATCTGACCCCGGTCGTTGATGGCCGACGCCACGCTGTCGTATTCGTCGGGCCTCCCCAGAGCGATGGTGAGGCCGTCCTGCCAGAAGAATGCATGGTCGCCGAAGGCCTCGTACCTGCCGACGACCTGGTCGCACTCGTTGATACCCGCTGCCTCGCTCGACCGTCCGCCGAGCGCCCCGAGGTCGGTCATCACCCCATCCTGCCAAAGGAAGGCGTGTTGGATGCCGCTGGCGGTATCGCTACCGCCCACGATCTGGCCGCGGTTGTTGATGTCGGCGGCGCGGCTGAGGACACCGCCGAGCGTCCCGAGGTCGGTCATCACCCCGTCCTGCCAGAGGAAGGCGTGTCGGGGACCCTCGAAGCCCCCGGCCGTGGAACTCTCGCCCACGACCTGACTGCGGTCGTTGATCCCGTAGGCGAACGACCACGTTCCGCCGAGCGTGCCGAGGTCGGTCATCGTGCCGTCCTGCCAGAGAAAGGCGTGCTGGTCGCCACCGCGGGTGTCGGCCGCCCCGACGACCTGACCTTGGCCGTTGATGTCCGTCGGCACGGTAGCGATGACCCCGCCGAGCGTCCCGAGGTCGGTCATCACGCCGTGCTGCCAGAGGAAGGCGTGGTTGCCTGACGCAGACGTGCTCGTGCCCACGACTTGGCCGCGGTCATTGATGGCGGAGGCCCCGCTGTCGCCGTCGCCGCCGAATGTCCCGAGGTCGGTCATCGCCCCGTCCTGCCAGAGAACGGCGTGCCAGTAGCCCGAGGCAGTCTGGATCTGGCCCACGACCTGACCGCGGTTGTTGATGTCGAGCGCCCAGGCGACGCCCTTCCCGAGGTCGATGACGCGGGGCGGGATCGTGAGGCTGTCCCCGACAGCGATCTGGTTAGGCTCGGTGATCTGGGGGTTGGCCGCCAACAACTCCTCGACCGTCAGGTGGTTGTCCTGGGCGATACGCGAAAGGGTGTCACCGGCGACGACGACGTGGGTCTCTAGCGCCGGACACGAGGCCGCCGTCAACGGCGTGGCCGCGGGGACCGCACTAGGTTCGGCGCCGGCGGTGGGGCCCTTCGCGAGGGCGATCCACGGCTCGCCGTCCTTGCCGGCCATGGCGACCCAGCCGTAACCGGGGCCCTCGAGCTCCCCGAACGATACCGGGGCGACCTTGTACCAGGTGTAACCCGACCCGCTGACCGGTCCACCCAAGACATACAGCTCGGTGCCCAGCGGCAGCCAGGGCTTGTACATGATGGAGTCGTCGCTGACCCGCGGTTCCGAGCGGACCACGAGTTCATCCGAGACGGTCACCACGACCGCGTGGAGGAACGGGTCGGCCAGCCCCGAGGAGGATGTCGGGGTGGCCGTCGACACGACGGACAGGGACGGCGAGGCCGGTCCTGGGATCTGGGTCGACGAGGGCACGGGTGTCTGTGGGTGATGAGGAAGGTGTCGCCGAGCTACAGCCCGAGATCAGGGCGACGAGCATCAGCAGGATGACAACTCGGCGGTTCGGTCCACGCATCGCTAACGCCTCGCGGCCGGCGGGTCGGGTTCGCCAGTGGCTCGGCGCGGTCCCGGCGGCCATGGTCTGGACCGCGTGTCATCGCTCCCCGTGCGCGGCAGGTATGCGCTGCCAGCATCCGGTTGTCAAGAGGCCCCCGACACGGCGGCTGGGCTGGCGGGCATCACCCGGATCGTCGTCCGCCCGTGGAGACGGGCCGGGAGGAGGGATCGACGTCAGGTACCGTTCAGCCTAGACGCGCCGCCCCGTGCCCTGCCGGCGACCCACTCCGCCAGCAGGAGGCCGGCCACTATCAGCGGCCCGACTGCGACGATCCACGTAAGCCACCCACGGCCGGTCAGCAAGGTCCACGAGAAGATCTCGAACACGACGACCCACACTAGCGCCAGGGCGACGCCGTCGGGTTGCCCGCGCCACAGCAGCCAAGCGAGAAGCACTGTGAGGAGGCCGGCGAGGGCCATCGGAATGACGGCGACGGTCATCCACATGAAGGCGTCGCCAGACATGTGCACGTCCCCGAAGAGATCGGGCAGGGTGTTGACGGCTTCCACGGCCGCCGCGGCGAGCAGGGACACGCCGACGACCCCGACGGTCGCCCCAGCGGCCCTGCGCCATGGGTTCCGACGGTCCACTAGTACGACCTCCGCGTTGCTCGGCGCGGTCCCGGCGGCCGGGGTGAGGACGAGACACTCAGGGGTGCGCTGCCCGCGCATGCCGGGCCAGCCGGACGGCCACGGCGAGCATCACGCCTGCCGCCATCAGGGTGTTCACGACGAGCGGATCCATCCGGAAGAGGATCCTCCCGAGCCATACCCAGGGGAGGATGGCCAGGAACCCGTCCGCGGCCTCCTGCGACCCGCCCCGCACCCGCAGGACGAACCCGGCCAGGACAATCTCGGCGTACACGATCAGCCCGATCCAGTCTGCTCCCATACCTCGCCTCCCCGCTCTCCTGCGAGGGAACGACGTCCGGGCCATACAATCCCGGTGGATGGGTCGGGTTCGCCAGTGGCTCGGCGCGGTCCCGGCGGCCACGGTATGGACCGCGTGTCAAAGCCTCCCGCGTCTGCGCGGATTATCTCACCGCGGTCGACCGGCCCCGACACGGCGGCTCCAGCTGGCCGGCAGGCCGGGATCGTCGTCCACCCGTGGAGCGGGCCGTATGGAGCCCAGCGAGCGCCCCTCGTTGCGGCCTCGAGAAGAGGACGGGCAATGGACCCGCCCGCACGAGATTGGCCGGTAGGGAGCTCACAACACCCCCCCGGGGGTCTCGTCCTCGCGAGCGCATCTAAGTACCATTGCCTCAATGTCCCGCTTCTCCTACCGCGAGCAGATGGCCACCACGGCATCCGCTGCCGACTGCCTTGAGACGGTGCGCGACACTCTGGCCGACCTTGGTGCTGGCCCGCGTATGGAAGGCGCGGTCATCGTCGGCAACCTCGGGTCTCAAGCGAAAACGCGGCTATTCGGGTCCTTCCTCGGTTCCCGATCGTGGTTGCCGGTGAGGATATCGGCAGAGGTGATCGACCGGGAGACAGAGCGCCTCGTCATCGTCGACGTGTCAGAGAACTTCGGGTTCGGAACCCTGAAGGGGGCCGAGGGTGGCTTTCGTGCTCGCTGCCAGCAGGTGCTGCTACAGGTGACCGACGGGGTCAGGTCGCGCCTCCCGGCGGTGGCGGCCTCGTCCCCCGGCGGCACCCCAGCCTGACCCCTGAGGTTCGCAAGCAGGCCCCGACAGGGCGGCTCGAGCTGGCCGGCCGGAGCCGGGATCGTCGTCCGCCCGTGGGGCGGGGCTGAGGGGAGGCTAGCGGGAGCAGCGCCTCCTCCTTGAGGCAGCGCTCCCGTCACCCTTATCGCGACATTGGCTCTGCGGAGGCGTCGGGCGTCAGCGCCTCGGGCGTCTTGACCATCAGGACGGCCTCGTCGTCAGCGGGCGCGAACTCGCAGTCAACCGGACGGAGGAAGCACAACCGTCGGTCGCGGTCGTAGCCGGGGCAGTCCTCGGTCATGGGGCATTCGTCGACCATGGCTGAACGATCTACTCGGGATCCCTACCTGTCAAGCCGCTCGAGTGGCCGGCCGGAGCCGGGATCGTCGTCCGCCCGTGGAGCGGGGCCGTGGAAGCCCAGGCGTGGGTGCTTACTGGTGCGCCTACCCGAGCAAATACAGCATGCCCGCCAAGCCGCAGTGCCGTCAGCAGGACACAGCCCGAAAACCCGTCTTCAGGTCCATTAGAGACGCGGATGTCATCTTCTGGCATGGATCTTCGCTCGGGTCAAGCAAGCTCACCCGTGTGACCCATTGAGGCAGACCAGCTTCTGCCGGTGCGTTTGGTACGAGGGGGACGCAGGGGACGCAGTCGCCGCCGACCTTACTGGCTACCGCCCCCTGACTGCGTCGGACCGGGGTCGCATCGGTCCGCGGCTGTCATGATGGCGAGTGGCCCGCTGTTACACGGGGAGGGATCGCCATGGATGGTGGTCGGATTATCACAGCGCCACGTCGAGCGAGGATTGACGCCGATGACCGAGGCCCCGTACGAGCTGAGGACGTTCTCCAGCGTCTGCTCGCCGAGCATCCTAGTGGCGCGGCTTGTCGACTCAAGAAGGCCGACGATCAGCGATCGCCGAGCCCGTGCAGGCGTTCGTCAGCGTGCCCGCCCCACGCGTCGCCAACCCACATGCCGTCAGGATCGCAGCGGCATGAACGAAATCGTGATGACCCTCGACCGTCCCGCCGGGTGGCCGAGCGTCGGCCGCTTGACGATCTGGCGTACTCAACCACCGCGTGTCGTCGCGCAGCTCACGCCGACAGACCATGCACAGGTGAACATTTCACTCGTCCCCTCGTGGTAGGGGGCAGACAGCGCCACGCCCCTACCTTACTCCCCGGCTGTCGGGTGCCGCGGCGCTACGCCTCCTCCATGTCGCACGTTTCCGCTAGCCTCATGTTTGTTCGGCCGGGATTGAAGCGCCAGAGGGGGGAGGCAGCGGTGGATGAGAATGAGCAGGTCGTCAGCCCTGCCCGGTCTGTCGAGCATGGGCTAGCCATCGTCGTCCGCTCCTTCGGCGGAAACGAACGCAACTGGAACTCAGGCTCGCCGACGCTGAGGCAGCGATGGGGGGCAGTCCCTCGCATTCAGCCCTCGGTCGGGATTAAATGGCAAGGCTCACCCAACTCCCCCGACGATCAAGCGTATCGCCGATGCTTACGATCTTCCGTATGACGCTCTGCTCAACGCCTTCGGCCACGCCAGCCCAGCGCAGCAGGAGCGGGGGATCCAGCGGCTGAAGCAGATTACCGGTGAACCGACGGATTTCGAACTACTCGGGGTGAGCCGGTTCGCCCCAGTGGATCGGGAGAGTCCACACTTTTCAGGAGGAGATAGCCCGAAAGCGAGAGGACGATCCACACTAGCGAGTCTGCGCGTGACCGAGGGTGGCCCCATCCCGGCCCGACCGCCGGCGATCATGCGTCCTGCCACGTTCGGCGCAACGGCCCCGACACGGTGGCTCGAGCTGGCCAGCATCGCCGGATCGTCGTCCGCCGTGGAGCGGGGTGTGGGCATCTGACGTCCCCCACCGACCCCCAGTGCAGGTGCTTGCGGTTCATCATCACGGGAGGTTGTCAGCCCGTCGCGCTGCCGTCGGTGAGGAGGTCGCGATGGGGGTCGAGGCCCCCCGCGAGGTTGAGTGTCTCGCACCTGTGAACACCGCGGCGGTTCAGCCCTTGGCCGCGTGGAGCAAGACCGCGTTGTACCCGTAGTTGTCCAGCGGCGTGACGCACTTCACGAGGTAGAGGCTGCGGTTATGACAACCGTCAGCGTCCCACCCGTGTTCGCCGCTGCGGCGACATGTCCACGGCCTCGGCCAGACCGACCCCGGGGAGGTAGGCCCAATCCGGGACGTCGTACACGTGGGGGCGTGGCGACTGCGCGGCGTATGCCTTCATCTGCTCCCATGTCGTGCCGTCGACAACGGGTAGTACGAGGAGGCCCGCGTCTCTTGACCCCTCGTGGGCCAACGGCGTATTGGTCAGCGTAACTTAACGGCTGCCCCGCGGGGATGTCCGTCTGGCCAGCGTAGGTGCAGGTCTGACCGTCCCATGTGACCGCGACGGAGACCGCTGTCGGTGTTGCAGTCGACGTCGAGCGCCTCGGCGTTGCCGTGGTCGTCGGGATCGGAGTCGGCAGCGCGGTCGGAGTCGGGCTTCGCGTGGCCGTGGCCGTTCCGGTTGCCTGCGCCACGGCGGCCGCCGTCGCCGAAGTCTCTATCGGCGTCGCGGACGGCGTGCTGGCGCCGCATCCAAGCAGTAGGAGTGCTGCCAGCACGGCAGTGAACCGGTGACCCGGCATCGGTCAGGACCTCCCCCTCCGGGCCGGGCGCAAGCCGGGGGTCTCCCGGCAGCGTCGAGCCGGTGTCTCCGCCGTCTCCCCCGTAGTGTGCTCCGCCGGGACTCCGCTGACCATCCCTGACACGCCGCTCGGCTGCCCGGCAATCCGGCATCGTCATCCGCCCGTGGAGCGGGGCCCGTGAGAGGCTAGAGCCCTACCCTCGCGCCGCTCCGTCTTCGGCGGCCAACACGAGACGGCCAGATAAGAGTGCTAGGGGTCCGCCCTGGTGTGGACGCGACCTGCGCCGTCATGGTAATCAGCCATTTCTCGCAGGTGCTCTGGACGTCGATGGTTCCCTTCGAACCACCCGCCGCGCTGAACATCTTGCTGCCTTCACGCGGCCTCCGGGTTCCACGTCCACGGTTCCAGCGAAAGGCTCGCCAGCGGTCGGAGCGTATTTCCAGAGCACTCGACAGCCGTCCGTTCCTCCGCTTGTTACGTCCCAGGCGACGTAGACCTTGCCAACTTGGTCCGCAACTGCAGCGTCGTCGCAGGAGTAGGTCCCCGCCGTCCCCCGAAGTACCGCTCGTCCTATTGGGGCGCAGTCCAGCGCATTTGTCTCACCGGGACTGCTCGTTGGCGGCGAGGTCGTCGCGGGGGTGACGAAGAGGGTAGTAGGGGTGACGAAGAGGGCAGTGCGCGTGGGGGTGTCCACGTCCACGTGGATCGTCTCGCTGCCAAAGGCCCCGCTCCCCACTAGACGCCTCCAACCACGACGACCAAGATCAGCACGAGCAGCACGGCCTCCGCTACCTGAAACGTGCTCTCTTTCATCGTCTCGAAACCTTACGCCGCTGGAGATCCGCAGGCCGCACAGAACCGCGCCTCGGGCGGCGTCACCGCACCGCACGAGACGCACGCGAGTCTCGTTCGCCGTGGCTCGGCGCGGTCCCGGCGGCCAGGCATGGACCGCGTGTCAAAGCCTCCCGCGTCTGCGCGGTATTCTCTCACCGGCGTCGATGGCCCCGACACGGCGGCTCGAGCTGGCCGACCGCAGCCGGGATCGTCGTCCGCCCGTGGAGTGGGGCCGGGTGGAACCCGCGTCGCCTTCGACTCCGGCTCCCGACGCCGGTTGTCCGTGGCCGGGCTGCGTCGGGCGAGGCGGGGGCGCGAGGCGGCTCATCGGTCACTTCGTTTGCAGTGTGTGGACGTTGACCCTTGGGGTCATGCAGTCCACCGCGATACGAACACGCGGCTACAGGGCTTCGAGCCGTCGGGGGCGCGGTGAGGATGTGGACCTTTGGGCGTCGCGCACGGGTGTAGGCGACGCCACGAGTTCTGGGCGAGGCCGGTGATCCCTCGCCTGTGTTTCCAGCTAGTGGGAGATGCGCCCGTCCGGACCGAGCGCCAGTAGCCTGTCCGAGTAGTCTGACTCGCCGCAGGAGGACGTGACCACGTACAGCCGCCCGTCGGGAGACACGTCGAGCCAGTCAACGTAGGCGGACGCCGCGTCCATCTTCAGCCGGTAGGGCCAGCCCGGCTTGACACGGCCTTGACCATCGAGGGCCACCACCTCGGCCCACCCCGCCGCGGCGTCGGTGGAGTGATGCATGACGGCCACGTAGACAGTGCCATCGGCGCCGAAGGCGGGGGCCGGCTGCGTTGGTGCCGTCCACGATGCACGCGCCCGAATACAGCGTGCCGTCGGCACGGTACCGCCAACCCGGCGCCGAGCGACCGTCCGGCGGGATCGCCAGGACCACTCCGTGCCCGTCCTCGGCTGTTGTCGTGACGTAGATCGTCCCGTCCGGGCCCAGGTATGGACCCGGGGAACGGCAGACGGTGGGTGTGTTCCCGGGCACGGGCACCGGCCAGCCGGCCTTGACGCTGCCCGACTGATCGCGAGCGGAGGCCTGTCCCGCCTCGGTGACGTAGTAGAGGGTGCCGTCCGCGCCGACAGCAGGATCTTACGCCAGCCCCTTGGCACTGCGCGGCCAGCCGGGGAGGGTCCGGCCGTCGGGACCGAGGACCGAGAAGAACGTCCCGCCTGCCTCCAGGCAGAGCTCTCCTCCGGGGTCTTCCACCCACCACACCGTCACCGTCCCCCGGGGGCCGGGACGGAAGCCGTACCGTGCCGAGCCCCAGGTGGAGCCGCGAGTTCTCACCAGCGACACGGGCCAGCCCGAGCGACGGCTGCCGTCCGGGCCGAGAGCCCAGAGGCGGGATGCCGTCCCCACGCAGCAGTGTTCCATCCGAGCCGAGCTCTACGCGAGGGAACCCCCCCTCCCCCCACTTCAGGACGAAGGGCCACCCGGGCTTCATCTTGCCCGCGGCGTCGACAGCGATGAGCTTCATCCGAGCTCCCTCCGTCTGGCAGGCCAGGTAGGCGGTGCCGTCCGATCCGATGATTGGTCCGGAGCAGGAGGACGGCGCGGGCACCTCGAACGGCCAGCCGGGCAGCTCACGACCGTCGGAGTCGAAGCGGTGCAGGGTGAACCCCGTGTCAGATCGGAGTTCGTTCTCCCCGAGGTAGACGGAGCCGTCGGGTCCGACGGTCGATGATCCCGAAGTCCCCCGCGACGGTAGTCTCTTCGACCGGCCACCCGGGCTTCGCATGGCCCGCTGCATTAAGCGCGGTGAGGTTCGACTGGTACTCGGGCGTGTCGCCCACAAGGGCATAGACGTAGACCGTCCCGTCAGGCCCGAAAACCGGTTTGGCGAGGAACCGCATTGCGCGGTACGGCCACCCGCTCGCCGCCGGCGACGGCGATGGTGCCGCGGTCGGCGCAAAAGTGGCACCGGGCGTCGATGTCGCGTTCGCGGTCGCACGGGGCCGGGGTCGGGGTCGGACTCGCAACACCGGTCGGGGTCGCCGTCGCCACGGGGACCGGAGTCGTTAGCGGACTTAGGCGGTGGGAGCAACCGTCCCGGGGATCGTGGTCGTCCCGCACGCGGCGAGGAGGACCGCTGCCATCAGCAGGAGGCGGCAGACAAAGCCTCTGCCGCGCTCCCCGCAGCCCATCCCTGCCTCCATGGCCCCACCCTCAGCCTCCCTTTCCCACCGATGGGTCGGTGACATGGCCCATGAAGAGGACGGCGCCGGTCTCGAGGTCGCGGACGAGGTAGAGGAAGGGGCGGTCGAGGCGCAGGGTGATCACCTTGTCCGGGCCGGACGCGCCGCAGCCACCGGTGCTCATCCCCACCGCTGTCGCCGCAGCCGCCTCGGTGCCCTTCTCGTCGACGTCGATGTTCGCCTGGTGGATCACCGCCGAGATGAAGAGCTGCTCGGCCGTGGTGATCGCGCTGAAGTCGGCCCGCGCCGAGTCGAAGGCGAGCGGCATGCCGAGCGCTTCTAGCATCTCCTTGAGTTCGCCCTCGTCTCGATGCTGAAGCGGGGCATGAAGAGGTCGACGTCGTAGCGGTGGCACCCGCACATGTCGGCGCAAGCCACCTCCTCGCCAGCCCGCTCCCACTCCTTCCCGAGCTTCGTCGTGATCTGGGCCAGTCGGGTCGGGGTGAGCCAGGACTCGAAGGCCGCCAGGTCGTCGGGCAGGATGAGGGTCATGGCGAGGGGCGTGCTGCACTCGGCACCCTGGTAGAGGAGCTCGGTGGCCTGCCAGCCGGCGCCCTTGAGGTAGGGCAGGGTCGCCTGCTGGGACATCGTGGGGACCTTGACCCGCGAGCCGTCGAGGCGGGTGAAGGTGGCGGGCTTCGTGGCGTCCTTGGAGAACTCCCGGGCCCAGTTGGCCTTCAGGTAGATGGCGTTGACGAGGACGAGGCGGGTGAGCGAGTCGACGTCCTCCGGCCCGAGGAGCTCCGGGATGCGCTTCTTCGTCTGCTCGCTCACCCAGGCGTTGATGACCTTGCGGGCGGCCTCCGGGTCGGCGATGAAGTCGACGAGGCGCAGCCCCGCCCCGAAGGCCGCGGCGATGGCGTCGAGGTAGGGCTGCTCGATGGCGAAGCCGCGCTGGCCATAGGCGGCGTTGGCGATGCGCAGAGCGAGGGCGTGCTCGGTGCCTTCCTCGTCCTTCCACGTCGCGTCCCGCGAGGCGAGGGCCTGGTCGAGGCTGTTGAGTCCCGGTCCGAGGGCGTCCCAGCCGCTGGTGTGGAGGACCTTGTCCATCTGGGTGGCGGTCTCGCTCTTGGCTCCTGCCCGGGCCATGCCGAGGGCGAGGACGATGCTCGCCGGGGAGAAGACGGTGTTCTTCGTGGCGAGACCGAGCTCGGGGTCGGCCAGGAGCTGGCGGAACAGGTCGAGCCCGAAGGCGTTGATCGACGGCGGCCGCGGTCTTGGCGTCGGCGGGGTTCGCCGGAGCACGCGGTACGTCGGCCATGGCGAGGTCGGCGCCGGCGGTGGCGCCCTTCGCGAGGGCGATCCACGGCTCGCCGTCCTTGCCGGCCATGGCGACCCAGCCGTAGCCGGGGCCCTCGAGCTCCCCGAACGATACCGGGGCGACCTTGTACCAGGTGTAACCCGACCCGCTGACCGGTCCCCCGAGGACGTACAGCTCGGTGCCCAGCGGCAGCCAGGGCTTGTACATGATGGAGTCGTCGCTGACCCGCGGTTCCGAGCGGACCACGAGTTCATCCGAGACGGTCACCACGACCGCGTCAAGGAACGGATCGGTCGACCCCCCGGAGGGTGCCGGGGTCGCGGTCGACTCAGCGGACGGAGTGGCTGTCGATTTACAGCGGGCGGAGAGGCCGTCGACACGACGGGCGGCGAAATCGGTCCCGGGGTCTGCGTCGACGAGGGCACGGGTGTCGTGGGTGATGAGGAAGGTGTCGCCGAGCTGCAGCCCGAGATCAGGGCGACGAGCATCAGCAGCACGACAGCTCGGCGGTTCGGTCTGCTCATCGCGAGCACCTCGCAGCACGCAGGTCGGGTTCGCCAGTAGCTCGGCGCGGTCCCGGCGGCCATGGTGTGGACCGCGTGTCAGAGCCTCCCGTCAGCGGTGGTATGCGCTGGTGGCACCCGGCTGTCAAGGGGCGTCGGCTACCCGAGCTGCGGTAGGGCGGCGACGCGTTCCTACCCACGCGCCCGGAGCCGCAGGCCGTATCAGCTCGCCGCGGCGTACCAGGCCAAGGTCGTCGCTGCGCTGTTCTCGGATCCCCGAGTCTCCCGAACGGGCGGTGCCGTGACCTGACTACTCAGGCAGGCAGTACCGAGCGGGTGCCGACTCTCCGGCGGCGTTGTACGCGTAGAGCTCCCAGCACGTCGCCCCGCCCGTGCGCTTCCAGGGGATGATCGAGCCGATGGCGTCTCCCCCCTACGTCCTTCAGGAGTTCCGCAGGTTCCCCGAGCGAACGGGATCCGAAGTAGATGCGGTAGCCGGTCTCGTTGGTGGCGTTGTCGCTCCACCAGAACTTCGTGCCCTCGGGCCGCTGCGAGACCTCGAACTCGGAAGGCGCAGCCGGCACGCTACCCGCAGGCGCGCATGACGTGCCGCCGGAACCGGCGCATGACTTGCCGTCGGCGGCACACCCCGCCGTGCACTCCTGCTCACACTTGGTGATCGTCGTCTGCTCGCAGCTCGCCTCGTCACCGCCCCGGCGGGGTTGCACGCGGAGTAGCGGTAGTCGCGCTCGAGGATCCACTTCTGGTCATCGGGGCGGAGGACGCAGCGCGGGTCGCCGATGGGCTCCTCGGCTCGCTCGCACTCGCTGGGCACGCAACCCCCGCCTCTCCCGCCCCCGGGCTTGCGCACGACTTGCTGTCGGCAGCACAGCCTGTCCCCGGTGCAGAACTGGATGACCTTGTCGTAGACGCGAGAGTCACAGGTCTCCGCGGGACGGGGCCGCAGGCGTACTGGCGGTCGGCTGCGTCACCGTGGCGAGTCCGGCACCCGTTGTCGCCCTCGGCGAGGAGTTCCTCGCGCTCGCAGTCGTCGGGGACACACTGCGTGGTCGTCGGCGTGGCTGTGGGCGTGGCTGTGGGCGTGGGCGTCGGCGCGACGGTCCCGCACGACTTCCCGTCGTTCGAGCAGCCGGCCGTGCCGCACACAGGCGATGCGGGACCGTCGGTCGACTCCAGGCATTGCTCGTCGCGTCAATCCACTCGTAGCGGGACCCCTGCTGGATGACCTCGTACGGTGACGCCGACCAGGCCCGCAGACACCACGGCTCACCCCGGGCTTGTCCGGCCGGGCACTTGCACGACGTTGCATCCGCGCAGCCGAGGCGCCGCACTGAGAGTCTCGGTCGTCCACCCGGCGATCCCGCACACCTGCTCATTCGGGTACGACGCGGGGACGCACCCCCTGGTCCTCGACCTGCCGCGTGACGGCGTAGGTCCCTCCGTCTGGAGGGAGCAGGTCTGGGAGTTCGCATCGAGCGTGGTGCCGTGCAGCTGGCCGGGTCGCACACCAACGGTGCGGGCTTGCACGTGCGGCTCACGGGCTCGTTGGGCGCGGGCGAGGCGCACCCGTACTTGCAGCGTTCCCCCGGGCGGATGTCCCCCGACTGCACGCACTGGGTGCCCCGGTACTCCGGGACCTCGTCGCCGAAGAGCCACCACTCCGGGCTTGTGGTTATCCCCACGCAGCGGTACCTCTGCTCGAGCCAGTACCTCCCCGCGGTGGACCCGGTCTCCGGGTCAGGAGAGGCGATGCCTTCCACGCAGAAGGTAGGCGGATCCGATCCCAGGTCGCTCTCCCCGCAAGCGTCGGACATGCAGAGCTCGCACGGGTCGTCGAGGCAGACCCAGGCGGAGGCACTGAGCGCCGCGGTCATCGTCGCAAGACAGGCGACACACGGGACGCCCAACAACGCGTCGCCCCCGCCGTGCCAAGATCCAGGCATTTGCGACAGCCTCGGCGCAGCCCTTGCAGATCTTCTCCGAAAGCCAGCCGTAGGCGGGGGCGCTATTGGCGACCTCCATCGCGGTGTTGAAGCAGTGCAGGAAGCTGCAGGAGTGGTGGGCGGTCGGGGACTCGACGGCGGACGACTTCCCGGTGGCGAGGTCGATCGACACGGTGCCGTTCTCGTCGTAGGTGGTGAGGCGGTTGGCCACCTGGTCGAGTTCGGCCAGCAGGTAGTGGGACTTCGGGGCGCTCGACCGGTAGGCGAACCGAAGGACGTCGCCGCTGCTCGTATCCAGCGGCGCGACGGTCACGGTGACGCCGTTGTCGTAGACGAGGTCCGTGGCGGAGGCGATCTTGCCGAACCCCCGGGCGACGGCGTCGGCCTGGAGCGCGGCGAACGAGGCGTCCTCGCGAAGTTCCTGGGCCAGCTCGTCGGCGGTGAGGGTCTTTGCCTCGACGAGCGTCGCGAGCGGCTTCGTGGAGTCCCCGGGGTCGGGGACCCGCAGGACGGCGGCCTTCTGCTCGTCGGTGAAGTCCTGGCGGAACTGGAGTCCGGCGACGCTCGGGAGTCGCCGGGCTGGGCGCGGGTGTGGTGCTCGGTTGCCCGCCGCACGCGGCGAGGCCGATGAGCAACACCGCAACCGTGAGGGCGGTTCAGCCAGGCCAATCCACCGACGAGTGGTCGCTGCATTCCTGCACTCCCTCCTCGTCGCATGGTACGCCCGTCCCACAACCGGCCGCGGCCCTTGCCGACGCGCCGTCCTCCGTCCGTGATGGCGGCCGGGAGAAGGCTACTGAGCGGCGCTGGCGGTGGCCTGGCCCATACCCCCGAGGACTTGACGGACCGCTTCGCCCCCTTCCGCAGTGTCAACTCGCCTCCGCGTTCCAGGCTAGGTCATCGCTGCGCCGTTCTCGGATCCCCCGACCCGTCCGGGGGCGCCACACCAACGCAGCTTCCTGGTAGTCAACTCCTCCGCAATCGCGGACGCCGTTGAGCCATGGCTCAGGGAGTGGCGAGCAGGCGCGCCGCTTCGTCGACGGCGAAGACCGGCCAGGCGACGGGGCGACCGGACGCGCGGGCGCGGACGCCCGCACCGCGCCGCCCAACCGCGCCGATGTCGGTCGCCGCGACGCCCGCAGCGCGCAGCGCCTCGAGGAGCGCCCCGGCTTCCTCCGGGGCGCAGCAGATCAGCAGGCTTCCCGAACCGATCAGCCCCAGCGGGTCGGCACCGAGGAGCGCGCACAGCCGCGTCGTCTCGCCGTAGACCGGGACCGCGTCGCGCTCCACGGCGACCTCCCGCCCGCTCGCGACACTCAGCTCGACGAGCGCCGTCGCCAGACCGCCCTCGGTGATGTCGTGCATGGCGTGCACGCCGGCGAAGGTCGCCGCGATGCGCGCCTCCGGCACGATGCTGAGGAGCCCGGAGAAGGCGCGGCAGTGGGCGAGCTCGTCATCGCCCATGCCGGCCTCGGTCAGCCGCCCGCCGAGTTCACTCGCGAGCAGCGCCGTGCCCTCAACGGCGAGTGCCTTGGTGAGGATCAGGCGGTCACCCTCGCGCGTGCCGCGCTTGTCGCGCAGGTCGGCGCGGCGCAACACGCCGAGCATCGTGCCGGCCACCAGGGGCTGCATGACGGCGGCGGTGACCTCGGTGTGGCCGCCGACCAGCGTGACGCCCAGCTCCCTGCACGCCGCGGACAGGCCGGCGAGCAGGTGGAGCGCCTCGGCGGCCGAGGAGCCGGCGGGGAGCATGACGGTCGCCAGCAGCCATCGGGGATCGGCACCCGAGGTCGCGATGTCGTTCGCGTTCACGATGACCGCGTGGCGCCCGAGGTCGGCGGTCGTCAGCGTGATCGGGTCGCTGTGAGCGACAAGGATCTCGTCGCGTGAGATATCGAGCGCGGCGACGTCCTCGCCGATCGCGGCGCCGATGATCACCGCAGGGTCGGCGGGGCCGACGTTGGTGAGAAAGGCCGCCAATAGATCGGCCGGGAGCTTGCCTTGTGCCAGGGGCGAGCCCAGTCGCACGATGCCGCCGAGTTCGTCGAGCGAGGCGAGGACGAAGTCGCAGGCCCCCTCCTCCGGGCATCCCGGGCCGGCAGGCCGGTCGGCCTCGACGTTGGCGGGGTCGGGATCCATGGCCGTCGGCCTCTTCCCGGACGTGCCGGCCAGTCGGACGTCCCCTGCGGCTTCGGCCGGCGGCGGCGCGCCGGCCGACTCGTGGTTGGTCAGGAAGGCGGTGACGGCGCCGGCCGCGCGGCCGGCGAGCGCGTCGAGGATGAAGTCGCCGACGACGAGCACCCGGGCCGGGTCGACGCCCATGGCCGCCGCCGCTCCCAGCACGCCGTCGGGCGCGGGTTTGGGCGGGTAGGGGTCGTCGCGCGTCACGATGACGTCGAAGTCGGCGGCGTCGAGGTCGTCGAAGTTCGCCAGGGCGCGGTCGATCGCAGGGCGGCCGTTGCGCGTGATCACCCCCACCTTGAGGCCGCGCCGGCGGAGCTCCCGCACGGCCTCTCCCGCCCCGGCGTTGGGCCGCGCCCGGGCCGCCCCCTCCAACTCGAAGCGCTCGAGCGCCGAGAGCGCTTCGTCGCGCCGCTCGCCCGCCGGCAGAGCCTCGACGAACTCGAGCACCAGGCGGTCGGGAGGACAACCCACCTCGCGCTTGACGGCGGGGAAGTCGAGTGCGTCGGGTACGGTGAGGGTGCCGTCGAAGTCGAGCAGGACGGCTTGGAGGCGGAACGGTCGCGGCGGTCGAGGGAGTTCTCGGTCCATGCTGTCAGGGTATCGCGTCGGCGGCCGCCGACGCGATACAGGAACCGCCGCCCGGGTGCCAGCGTCCAGTGACCATCTTCGCCACGCGTCCGCCCCAGGAGGTCTCCCCATGCGCCGCCTCGCTGTCCTGTTGTTCGCGGGCCTGTTCCTCGCAGCCTGCGGCGGGACGTCATCTCCCTCGCCCGCCCCGTCCGGCTCGCCCACGGGAGGCGAGGTCATCGGCCCCGTCATCCTCGACGCGCAGAATACGTCGGCGACGGTCACCGTCGGCCGCTTCGTCGTCTTCAACGTGGACGACCCCGAGACCTGGGAGATCAGTGCCGACCCGGAAGGAGTGGTGAAGGTCCAGAAGGGCTACAACGACGGCTCGGCCACCTTCAACCCCGGGGCTGAGGCGCTCAAGCCGGGCAAGGCCACCGTCACCCTGACGAACCCGGCGGGCGACAAGCTCGTCTTTACGATCACGGTCGAGTAGCCTGCTCCGACCCGTGCGGCGAGCGAGCCGATAGGCCGGTGATAGGCGGCCGACGCTGGCTCGCCCAGGGTCTCTAGGGCTCGGGATGATCATCGGCGTCGTTCGCGGGCCGAGGAGAGACTCCTGACCCGCCACTTCGGAAGCGTCTACGACGCCTACGCCGCACGCGTGCCGATGCTCATGCCGGGCTGGCCGATGCATGGCTGAGGGCCTGTGAATGACAGACGCCGTTCGGTCTTGCCGGTTCGAGGCGGAGACACTTCGCGGCGACTTTCTCGGGCGGTGAGGCGGTCGCGCTCCGCGCCTTCGGCCACCATGGCTCAGCAGCGGACCAGCCGGGTCATCCCTGCCGTCCTCTTGGAGCGACTCGGGCAGGGGCAGACTCCCCGGAGGGCCTCGCCATCCGCCTCCAAGACCCCACGCCGGTGACCGATAATGGCAGGGCAATGTGCGCCCTTCACACCCTCTCGATACGCGTTCCGGCCGGTGTTCCGGCGGGCGTGCTGGCGACGATCACCATGGACGTGGCCATGGAGGCCGCCAGCCGCTTCGGTGGCCGCGCCTTCACCTCCGACCGTCTCGGCCTCGACGTGATCGGCCGCTGGGCGGCCGGCCTGCTGCGCGGCCGGTGGCGCCACGATGACATCCGGAGCGAACCGGCGCGGCGCGGAGAGATCGCGCTGGGCCTCCTCACGCACTACGTCACGGGCATCATCCTCACCCAGGCATTCCTGCTGCTTCCGCGTCGCGGGAATGGGCGGCCGAGCTTCCCGGGAGGGACGGCGTTCGGCATCGCCACGGCTGTGCTGCCGCTCCTCGTCCTGTTCCCCTCGTTGGGCTACGGCTGGTTCGGTCGCCGATCCGGCGAGGCGGCTCGGCTCAACCGGATCATGTTCTTCGGCCACACCGCGTTCGGTGTCGGAATCGGGCTGTGGGCACCGCGCTTCGCGGGGCGCCGGCCGCGTCCCTGACGTAGGGGAGCCCGGCCCGGCGCCTCATTCCTGCCCTTGCGAGGGCCGAACGGGAGAAGATGACCCGATCACCACGCCGGGCCTCATGCAGGTGATTGGCGCCCAGCTGAAGCCACCGAGCGCTTAACTCGTTCACTTCGTCGCCGTCAGGGAACCGGGCGCCTCGCTGTCGCCAGCGCGAGCCGTCGTGTCGGGGCCTGTCCGCTGGTTGTCTCCCCGGGCGACGTTGGGCGCCCGGGGCGGACCGGGACTCGGGCGCGAAGAGGCGCGGTCCTTCTGGTGACATTTGCGAATGCTCGCCCAGCCGGGCACGCTCGTCCCTCGACCCCCGTCAAGGGGAGGAGAGGCGTGGGAGCGATGCCCCATTGACATCGCATCGCCGGCGGCGCATACCACCGCTGACGGGAGGCTTTGACGCGCGGCCCACACAGCGGCCGCCGGGACCGCGCCCAGCCACTGGCGAGACCGACCCGGTCTAGGCAAGGAGGTCCGTTCCCATGCCTCGCTTCGTTGCCGTGCACCCGGTGGCATTCACCGAAGAACAACTGCAACCGCTCGCCAAGGAGCAGGTGCCCGAGGGCGTCACCTGGAACAGCACCTACTGTGCCTCTGTCGAGAACAAGACCTACTGCCACTGGGAGGCGCCCACAAAAGAGGCCGTCCTCGACATCTTCAAGAAGTACGAGATCCCGTACGAAACCATCCACGAAGTGCGCTTGTTTGACTTCGCGACCGGGAAGTTCGAAGGCTAGCCTGTCGAAGCGAGGTCCTGCCGCCGGGCTGAGCGATCAGCTGGCGCTGGGCGACAGCGATAGCAGATAGCCTGCGCTCCGGGCTTCTCCGTCTCGGAGCGGGCACGACTGCCAGACGCTGGTCGAAGGCCACCAGCTTGTCGTTGCTGGGATCTGCATGTTCTGCACACCCGGCGCGGGAGCCTGGGCCTTGTGACCGGCAGCCGGAGATCGTCGTCGGCCCGTGGAGCGGGTCAGGGTGACCTACGCGGGGCTCACCCGAGCCGTCGCATCGTCACCGGGGAACTTCACCTACTCCACCACGATCTCCAGCAGCCACTTGACCCAGGCATTGCCATCTCGGCCTGGGATCACGGCACGCAACGGGAAACCGTGCAGCACGGGCAAAGGCTGCCCCATCCATTGATAGGCCAGGAGGTTCTCGGGCTTGAGGGCCTCATCGAGGCTGAGCGTGATCGAGTAGCCGTCCCCGGCTTTCAGGCGGATCTGTTCGGCATCAGGCTGTACCCCGGCCATCTCCAGGATCGTCTTGAGCGGCACGCCGGACCAGGTGGTGGTATCCGTGAAGAAGCCCTCGCAGACGAGCGTGGAAGTGGCCGTCACCTTCGGCAGGAGGCGCAGCTCATCGTAGGAGAGGCTGAGCGGGTGTTCCACCTTGCCATCCACGGTGAGACGGTAGCTGGCCAGGTCGATCACCTGGGGAGTGCCGGTCATGTGGAGTCCGGTGGCCGGGTCCACGGCGGTGTAGGCGGGGATCACGGCGGGCAAGGTCGGCACGACGATGGGCTCCAGAGCACCGACTGTGGGAGTCGTCGTGCTCGTTGGGGCTTCGCCGGTCGCGGCAGACGTGGCCACCGCTTCCGTGGTCGCGCTCGTCTGCGCGGTGCCCGCACTGCCTCCGCAACCCATCATCCCCAGCATCAAGGCTATGCCGCTGATGACTGTCAGCTTCTCGAGTACGGTCCCCTTCAGGCGAGACGCTCGAGGCCCGGCAGGCGCTAGGTCAAAGACAGGCAGCTGGCTCATCGCAGTTCAGCGTGCATGATCGAGGATCACCGACCCAGAGCCATTGGGATCGTTTGGGCTTGCACAGCGCCACCGAGGCCCCGTGGCTCCGGGGCCGGCCGAAGCCCGGATCGTCGTCCGCCCGTGGAGCGGGGCTACGGCCAAGGAACTTGCCTGACGCTTATGGTGCGCTACCTGACTTGTGCTGTGCGTCAGCGTGGAGACGCAGATCGCACGATCCCTAGCGCACCGGCCACATGATCTCGGTCAGGCACTCGTCGGGCGACGCCTCGCCGGGGTCGTTCAGGTAGGCCTCCATCGGTGGCCCCACCACCACCAGTCCCTGCTCGGCGATCCACGCCATGAGGCGCTCGTAGGCTGGTCGTACCTTGTCGTACGGGCCTTGGTGCATGGTGGTGGCGACCGTCATTACAGGGATCCGCTTGATGGCGAGCCCTGCCTCGTCCGGGCCATACTCCTCGGCGCTCTCCTCGACGGGAGCCCAGAGCTCCCAAAGCGCGTCAGCAGGCGCCACCTCGGCCGGGTCGTTCAGGTAGACCGCGACCGGCATGCCCTGCGGCACATGGCCTGTCGTCTGAAGCCAGCCGTAGACCGTGCCGAACGCAGCCGGCATCTGGTCGAACGGGCCGCGCATGGCGAGCACTGCACACGTCTCAGGTCCGTACCTACGCACCGCGCACTCGGTCATTCTGATCACCTCCGCTGCGAGTATGCCCATGATGTCCACCATCCGGCGGATGCGAGGCGGTGTCGACACATGGCGCCGGCCCTCAGCCCGGCTGCTTCACTTTACCGACCCGGGGAACTGTCACCATTGACGCGATGACTGCCCGCGGCCTGAGGAGAGGGCGCGAGGCCTCGGCCCAGCCTCATAGGTCAGCTCGCCTCCGCGTACCAGGCCAGGTCGTCGCTGCGCCGTTCTCGGATCCCCGGACCCGTCGTCACCGCCGTCTCGGAAGCCGCGGGATGATGAAGGGCGTCTCTCGCTTGTACGCCAGATAGGCCTCGCCGAACCTCTCGGCCAACTCCTCCTCCTCGAGGCGCTTGAGGTAGACCAGCAGGGAGGCGGCCAGGGAGAGGACGAGGACCGTGCCAGCAACCGTCCTTGCGGCGACCGCCATGCCCAGGTAGGCCAGGATGGTTCCCAGGGTCATCGGATTGCGGCAGTAGCGGAACGGACCCTCCGTCAACAGCTCCTGGGTGGGCATCACCGGCAACGGCGTACCCCGGCCTCGCGTCAGCTGGGTGTTGACCGACCAGAAGCCGAGGGAGAACCCCAGGACCGTCAGAAGCCCGCCGAGGATGCGGTTCGCTATTCCGATCCCGAGGGGCGGCAGACCGAGCCGGCGGTCGAGGCGTGGGCCGACCCCGGCCACGAGCAACGGGAGCAGGCCCAGGAAGACGGGGCCTGCGAGGAGCGTGAGCGTCGCGATCCTCGTGGCCTCGCTGTGCTCTCTCTGGGCCCACCTGGTGTAGCGGGACATGCCCCCTCCCGGCTCCCCTCGCGACTGCCGTGTCGTGCGCCTCAGCCGCATCACCGCACCCTCCGCTCCTGCGCGGGTCGGGCTCGCCAGTGGCTCGGCGCGATCCCGGCGGCCAGGTGCAAGCCGCGTGTCAGAGCCTCCCGCGTGCGGCTGGTATGCGCCACCAGCACCCCCCTGTCAAGAGAGTGCGAAGGGCGACCCGAGCTGCGGTAGGGCGGCCAGATCCTGTGCTGCCCATGTGCCTCGGCCGGCGGGATTCCGGCTTGTGCCGGGGCGTACGATCTTTCCGAGCGCCGGAAAGCATGAAGCTGCCCCGTGGCACGCTCCAGAGCCGCTCAGGGGCGAAGGGAGGCGGACGATGAGAGAGCGCGGGCTCATCGCGTTGGGCTGGGTCGCGGCGCTTGCCCTTGCCGCGGCGCTACTTGCGCTGGCGGCGTGCGGCGGACCGTCCCCCTCCGGCTCACCGCCAGCAACGACGGGCACCTCCGCCGGGCCATCCGCAGACTCCGCCTCCGCCTCCGCCTCCGCCACGGCCCCACCAGCGCCGTCGGCGACGCCCACCCCGAGCGAGAGCCCGCCGATCACCACCGGTGCGGGGGAGCTCCGCGATGCCTCCGGCGTAGTGGTCGCCCGGCCCACGGGGAGCGAGGAGATCAGCGCGGTCAACTTCGGGGCGCTGGTGGCCGGCGATCCCGCTTGGGCATCCCAGCTGGAGGGCGCCCGGGCCCTGGGGTTCACCAACATCGGCACGGTCACGGTCACCCACTACGACGACGGCACCGCCGTGACCAGCGCGGTACTGGCCAACGGGAACCTTGACCACGCCATCCTGGTCCATGCCGCCGGGACGAGGGCAGGCGACTTCCTGGTGCGGCCTCTGCTGGCCGGGGAAACGGTCTCCGCGCTGGAGATCTCCAGCGCGGACGGCACGGTCACGCTCGACCTGGCGAAGGGCGAGATCTCGAGCGTTGACACTCACCACAGCTGCAGCTACGGCAACTGCCTGGCCGGCGCGCTCTACTTCTGGATCGACCAGAACGGCTTCTGGGATGAGGTCGGCGACTGGTGCAAGGCCTGCTTCACCGGCGAGCCCGCGGAGCAGGAGGTCTTCTGTCCCATGTGCCTCGCCTCGATCCCGGTGGCCACGATCGCCTCAGCCGTGGAATGCGGCATCGCCCCATGTTCGCTGTGCTATTCGGACGCGTGCGGAGGCGGAAGCGGGGAGGTCATCGAGCGCTGGTGTTCCGCCGAGATGGGCGCGCCCCAGGTCTACGAGAGGGTCCGCTCCCATCGCTGCCAGAACGCCCGGACGGCCGACTCGGAGTGCGTCGAACAGGTGGATCTCCGGTCGGTCGAGGTCTGCCCCAACGGGTGCGCGGGGAACAACTGCGCTCCCGTCATCTGCACCAGCGACGTCAACTGCCCGCATGACGCACAGGACCTGGGGTACGTGTGCGTGCAGGGCATTCCCGACGTGAACCCGAACATCGGCCAGCTCTACCGCTACACGGAACGGTCATGGTGCGACACATCACTGTGCGACACAATCGCCGGCCCGTGTACCTCGTTGTGCGCCCGGACGTGCGTCGCAACACTGATCGACGTGTGCGCCGAGGGATGCTGGGATTCGCCACCCGGCTCGACGGGCACCGCGGTTGCCGACGTGGCCCCCGCCTGCGACGCCGCGGCGCTGCCGCCTGGGACCGGCCGTTGCTTCAGCGCGGCCGAGTGTAGAACACGGGATGAGGACATCTGGGTGAGGGTCCTGCTTCCCCCGAGGGAGTGCGGGGCGGCACCGCCGCCCTGCTACGCGATCAGACCGGCGCCGCGGGAGTGCTTCACGGATCCCGCGACCGGGAGCCTCTCCTCGGGACGGCCATACAGGCACTACTATCCCGTCCGCCTGCCGAACGGCTCGCAGACATGCACCTGGGAGATACGCCACCGCGACGTGGCGGCGTGCACGGCCAGCTGTTTCGCCGGCACCTGCGACACCACATGCGACCCCAACGTCTGCTCCGGAGAGGTGCGCTCCGGTGATCAGCAGGGCGATCAGCGGTGTGTCGGCAGCCGCCTGTCTGCGCAGTACCAACGCAAGTCGTGTGCGACCGTGTCCGGGGGCGGTGCGTACTGCGCGACCGGGACCTATCGGCACGACTTCGCGACCTGCCCGGGCGGGTGCAAGCCGAACAAGATACCGGGTCAGCCGGACAGATACTGCAATGGCGGGTATTGCTCGCTCGGCTGCGTGCGGGACGAGGTCCTGGCAACGACATGCCGGGAGGAGAGCGGGACGGCCAACCTTGTCCACCAGGTTCGCCAGTACTACTGCGACGCAACGGTGGCGTCCGGCCAGGCGTGTCGATCACAGGACGTGGAGAGGACCGCGGCAACCTGTCCGGGCGAGTGCCTCGATGACGGCACCGACTGTGCGCCCGCGTGCGATCCAGCCACCTGCACTGGCGACTCCCTGTCGGGCTACCCGTCCTGCGCCTACAACTACATCCAGTACGTCCTGGAACAGAGCGTCGACTCGAAGTCCTGCCAGCCCCAGCGAGGCGGCGGGGAAACGTGCGTCACGACCAGCCAAACCCGGCTCAGGGACACCTGCCCCTACGGCTGCAACGCCGACCGCACGGACTGCGCAGCGCCGAGCGCCGTGCCGCGAGCGCCCGGGGAGTTCCTCATGTACGGGGCTCCCGGCACGCTCACGTTCACCTGGAAGGACAACTCGGACAACGAGCAGGGCTTCCGTATCTACCACGGAGCTCGCTTCGCCATCCCGCCGCGGCCCTCGTACCTGATCCAGACCGTGGCGGCCAACACTACCGAGGTGGTCGTGAACTACACCCGTACCGGGGATGTCTGCTTCGAGGTTTACGCATACAACGAGGCCGGCGAGTCGGCTCCCGCGTACTACTGCACCGGGTTCTGAGCCCACCTCGCGATCCACGACGACCACCGCCTCCGCGAGCCGCGGGCATGCTCGTCGAGGCGAAGCGTTCTGGCGTCTGACCGGGCTTGGGCGGAAGCGCTGTCGCGTTCTCGCCCGATTGGCTCGCTTCCGCGTAGCAGCCCAGGCCGTCGCTACGCCGCTCCTAGATCTCCGGACCCGTCCGGGGGCGCCAGATGCGGGCCGCGGGAGTCACTGTTCGCCCTGGCACCAGCGCGCGTCAGGCAGTCACCACCAGAAGGCCCAGTGTCCGCGCGACCTGCGCCTGACGCAGATCGAACGTCAAGAACCCAACCCCTGGTTCGGAGACGCGCTGTGCGGCCGCGAGGTGGAGGGCGTCGAGTGTCCGCGCCCCGGTCGTCTCGGCGATCACGGCGGCCGATTTGCAGGTTGCCTCGTCGAGCTCGATGATCGAGACGGAGGCCAGATCAGTCGCGAAGGCAGCTCGCGCGGCTGCCAGGTCGCGGCCCGCAAGCAGACGCGCGAGGTTCCGGCGCACCTCCACGATCGTGTGGCGCGCGGTCAGCAGCGCGCCGTCGGCTCGCAGGAGCGCGTCCGCGGCGGCCGAATCGGCCTCCTCGACGTAGCGCTTGAGGAGTGCGCTCGAATCGACGTAGGTACTCACTCTCCGCGATCCTCGGCGAGCACGTCGAGAACCCGCCTGGACGATGTCGAACGATGAACTGGGCCAAGCGGCGCGCCAGTGCCTGGCTTGATCCAGCCGGAACGGATCCCGTCCTCGATGCGCGCGCGCCCAGGCACAGGACCCAGCATCGCCTTCGGCCGCCCGCGGTCCGTGACCCGAACAACTTCGCCCCGTTCGACTCGCTCCAGGTATTCGGAGAGGTGCTGCCTCAGTTCGCGGATCCCGACGTCCATCATGTGGACACATTACCATACATATGTGTCCACATCGCGCCGCCTTCGTCGCGATGAGGATCTGAAAGCCTGGATCGACTCGGCAGCCGACACGATCGCAGGTCCCGGCGCGGGATGTCGCTGAGACCTTCCTCCGCCGGATCGAGAGCGTGAACCCGCGACTCAACGCCGTCACGGCGCTGACGCCGGATCTGGTCTTGCAGCGGCGCGCCGTTCCGTCTCTCGGCGAGATCCCGCCGGCGATGGCCTGAAGGCGTGACCATGGGGATCCGACCCGCCTACAGCACGTGGCCCCGGCTCAACCGCCGCCTTCGCGACGTCGTCGCCGCGCAGCGGGGCAGATCGGCGCGTGCCGCCTCGCAGATGCGCTCACTGGTCCAGTTCCCTGACGCCCGGCGAGAGCATCGCCGCGATCGAGAACGCCGCAAGCAGGACGGCGACCGCTAGGTACGCCCACGCAAGTCCGAACTGCTCGACGGTGCCGCCGATGATCAGCATGGCGATGGGCGGGACCGCGTAGAACGCGGACATCTGCACGCCGTAGACGCGGCCCTGCTCATGGGGAGGGATGCGGGTCTGCACGAGCGTGCTCATCATCGGGTCAGCCGGTCCCCAGGAGAGGCCGAGGAAGAACCCCGCAACGGCGAGTACCGGGAGTGGGGGCAGGAGCGCCATCGGCACGATGCTGAGCGCCACGCCGGCCAGAACGAGCCGGGCGATCGCAGAGAGCCGGAGCCGCCGCCTCAGCCACCCGTAGCTGAACGCTCCGATCATCGCGCCCAGCGCGAGCGCGGCGATCACGATCCCAAGCGCTCCCGGGTTGTCCAGCCGTTCGAAGTACGTCGGCAGCAGGACGGCCTCGGTCGGCATGTAGATGGCGGCCAGGACGACCACGGCGATCGTGACCAGGCGCAGCGGGCGGTCGTGCCAGAGGGTCGTGAACCCCCTGCTCAGGCTCGTCCAGCCGAGGTTCGTCCCGGTCCCCCGTCCGCCTCCGCGCGGGCCCTCTGGCCCGCGTCGCCCACGCGCATCGCGGCGACGCACCCGCTCGCGACCAGGAACAGGACGAACGGCGCCCAGAACGACTGCACCGCACCAACGGTTGCGATCAGCGCCGCCCCGACGACAGGCCCGACCGTCCAGCCGACGGCGAAGATCCCTTCGTGGATGCCGTTCAGCGGGTCCACCGGTCGGCCGGCGGCCTCGGCGGCGTCCGGCAGGAGCGACCGACGCGCCGTGTATCCGGCGGGGTCGATCGTGGCGCCGACCACGGCGAGCGCCACGATCGTTGGGAAGTCGAGGTTGCCGAGCATCGCCACCACCGGGATGCTGGCGACGGCGAGGGCGGAGAGGATGTCCGAGACGATCGGCCTACCATCCGCCTCGGTTTCAGTGGCGTGCCGACCAGCACCAGTTGGCTGGCGGCAAATGTTGTCTATCACACGCTCAATCCCAATGAAGCCTGCGCTGCCGCCGATCGTCGTGGACGGCGCGCAGCCCCATCGGCGCCGGCTCGCCCCGGCGCCTGATCTGGGAATTGTTGATGGACGACTTTGTGCAGGGCACGCGCGGCAGCGAGGCGCGTGAAGATCAGGGGCTGGCCCGGCTTTACGTCGCAGATCGTGTCGCAGGGCGCGCCGCAGACCGTCCCGCCGATCGATGAGCGCACCGGCCAGTCGATCACGTATCGCCTGGAGCCGTTCCTGCCCATGATCTCGTACACCGATCGGCGCATGCCCACGCCGCCGCTCATCCCGTTCAAACTGCCCGGCGGCCAGCTGCAGGTGAGAGATCCAGCGGCCCGATGGCGTGCGGATCGATCTGGGCCGGGAAGCCTTCGCGCAGTCGTTCAACCGCACCAAGACCACGCGAGCCGGTCAAGACCTTAACCCGGACGGTCCAGCTCGAAGATGTCTACTCGCTGAAAACGGCCAGCGACAGCTTTCGGGTAACCTTCAACCAGTACGGACATCACATTATCACTATGACGGGAACGATCAGGACTCTGGGGTAATCGCTATGAGGGTGGCGGGACCTACGATGTTGGGTCGCGCACGCGCTTGATATCATTCCGGCGTGCTGCCATGACGCCGCTGGCCGTGGGCGATGCCTTCAATCCCGCGCTGACGTTCAGCCGCGCGTGCCGGCCGCGGTGCAGATCGTCGTGACGCTCTACCCCGATTCCGATCCGGCGCGGGCGATCACGGGTACGGTGAGCGGGCAGGCCACGACTACGGCTACTTTGGATCCAGCGGCACGCCGATCACGATGACGGCTCCCGGCGAGTACCGCGTGGACGTGACGGCCACCTACACCGAGCGTCGGGCAAGATGTACATGGGCACCCTGACCTGGGCGACGTCGTGATGACGCCCGCCGTCAAACCTCCCTGATCGCGCACGGGCGGCGCGGCTGTATACGCTGCGACCGAGTACCCAACCACTGGTTCGTCAAGAACCGCGATCTAACGATCCCTTCTGAGCGGGATCTCCACAGCCTGAACCCCTACTTTAACGGCGACCTTGATGGGAGCCGGATGAACGACATCGCCTATGGCGGCGATTCACTGATCCTGGGGCGAGCGTGCAGGATACGATCGGCATCGAGTCGGCGATCCAGCCGGGGCCAACCGTATCAGCTCCACTAACCGCCCGGCGAAATGGCAGACCGTTTCAGCAAGCACGAGATTCCGTTGTTTTCCAGCACGATCGGGGCAGCCGGTTCAAATGCGGCCGGACGACGCCGACCAGATCGCCTATAGCTATCGCACCTCGCAGCGGCCCGGCGTGCGCGTGCGCGAAGTCGTCGCCGAAGACGGGCAGAGCGGCGGCTACTGGCGGCTCGATACCCTGTACGACGATCAACTCAGGGTCGGCGTGCCGGGCGACCTGGTCAACGACTTCAAGTTCCAGTACGTCGGTGTGGTCTATCGCGATCTCGATTGCGGCCAGAACGAGTATCGCGGCCAGGGCTGCGGCTGGGTTTTCATCCCCGAAGCGATCCGACCGGCAGCCGCGTGATGCCGCCCTTTGCGGGGCCGGGCAACGGCGGGTGGACAACCGAGGGCGGCCCGATGATGACGCTCAAAGGCGAAGAGGTCCACCAGTTCATCCTGCCGACCGGGGTTGGCCCGGGCGCCGTGTCGAAGTCGGCGACACCTTCCACTTCGCCGTCCACCAGATGCCGACGCTTAACAGGAAGCTGTCGGTGAGTCAAAGCGCCGAGCGGGGTGAACATCCGGGCGGCGGGCAGGCCGACTCGATCGGCTACTTCTAGATCCAACCGACAACTTCACCATAACAAGCCGGCCTCTGGTCAGTGGACGTGCGCGTGTGGCACGACGGGCAATGCTCCGGCGGCGCAACGATTCCACCTTACCCATCGGGCAACGTACTCGGCAGCCAGAACGGCCGCTACTGGTTCTACGTCGCGCCAGGCAGCGCCCGGCGGCTGACCGTCACTTCCCCCTCGCCCGGCTTTCAGCGGATAACGACCAGGTGACACCCATTACGGTCACAGGCCCGATCCCGGCTGGCTGGAGCAACGTCATACTCGACTACACCATCGCGATGCCGGGCACATTTTGAAACATGCCCAGATCGCGCCGTCGGGCAGCACCTTCCAGATCGTATTGACCCGCGGCGCTCGCGCAAGACTATCCCGAATCTCGATCTCATCGGGAGCGACGACTGGCACGCCGGCCTCGCGGACACCATTACGATCTGGCTGCTGCTGCGCGGCCAGAGCGGCGGTCAAGCGATCCTTGCCAACATCATTACCCTGCAGGGCGACCAAGTCTATGTCGGCGGACCGATTCACGCGCAAGGTCTTTCTGCCCTCGATGCGGAAGGATAAGGGGCAGCATGACCCCCGGGCTGGAATTCCAGTGATTGGTCGTATGTTGGATCGTGGTGTTGAGCCTGTTGATTCTGCGCTCTGGCTGATCGGGCGCGCACCCTCCCGCCCGCGCCGGCAACCCGACCTTGACGGGGGTCGTCGTCGACTCCCTGGCCCGGTCGTAAGCGCCACTGTCCGCGTGCGGGCCACCGACAACTTGACGACCACTTCAGCCGGTGGACGCTTCGCGCTGGGTTCGCTGGCCGAAGGACAGAAGGTCGAAGTGACGGCGTGGGCCGACGGATACTATGTCGCCTATGTCTACGTCACGCCGACCATCTGCGGGGTCACGCTCACGCTGCGCCGCTACCACACAGCCGACCATCCCTCGTATACCTGGCCTTCGCCGATCAGCCGCACTCGTCGGGCGCCTGCGGCAACTGCCACCCGATGATCGTGGCCCAATGGATCACCAACGGCCACGGCAGCGCGACGTTCAATCCGCGCTTCTACAGCCTATACAACGGCACCGATGTGAACGGCACGCTCAAGATCGGGCCTAGCTACCTGGACGACTTTCCCGGAACGGCGGGCAACTGCGCCAACTGCCATGCGCCCGGCGCGGGCGTGGACGGCTACTGGCCACCAATATGAATACCGTGCGCGGATCGATCACCGCCACGATTCACTGCGACTACTGCCACAAGATCGGCGGCGTATATTTGAACCCGGCGACCGGCTCGGTGTATCCCAACGCACCCGGCGTGCGCAGCCAGCAGATCCTCCGCCCGCCACCGGGCGATAACATTTTCTTCGGCCCCTACGACGACATCAAAGATCCCGACACGCGCCTGCCGCTGATCAGCGAGAGCGCCTACTGCGCGCCGTGCCACCAATTCAGCCTGTGGGGCACGCCTATTTATCAGTCGTTTGATGAATGGTTGAACAGCCCTTACGCCGCCGCCGGCATCACCTGCCAGAAATGCCACATGCCGCCCAACGGCGACACTTACTTCGCGCTGCCCGCCGTTGGCGGGCTGGAACACCCGCCCGAGCGGATTCCCTCGCATCTCGATCGCGGCGCAAGCGATGTCGATCTGCTGCAGAACAGCGTGACGCTGACGGTTTCGCGCGGCAGATCGTCGATCGGATCGAAGTCACGTCAGCATCACCAACACCAGCGTCGGTCATCACGTCCCGACCGATCACCCGGGCCGACAGATGATCCTGACCCTCCACGCCACAGACGCGCAGGGACATGATTTGAATCAGCAGGCGGGAGACGTGGTGCCAGCGTGGGGCGGCGCGCAGGCTGGAGGACCGGGCAGGGCGTTCGCGAAAATTCTGCAAGATGTGGCTACGGGCGAAAGCGGTCGTGAGCGCACGGAAGCAGACGCGCATCATCAGCGATACCCGCCTTGCCGCGCTGCGGAACGACACCTCGGCTTACACTTTCGCGGCGCCGGCGCGCGGCGGGCCGATCAGCATCACGGCGCAGGGCGCTTTCGTCGCGCCTTTCAGGCACTGCTGGATGCCAAAGGGTGGAACTCGCCTGACATTATCATGGAAGAAACGCGGTCAACCTGATGGCAATACCCTCGCAGTGGCTCTACCTGCCGCTGATCATGAAATAGCCATGCCGTCAAGTTCAATTGTTTACGCGCAGGCGTTTGACAGCGCCCCACAATGAAGGTATTCTACAGACAAGCCAGATTTTTCCCTCACAGGTTGTTCTGATTCAAGCAGTTTGCCAGACGCAGGGCTGAGCGGCGCTTATAGCCCGCTGCGGCCGATCGATCGCGCGGCAGCCGTCCTGCGGCTGGTCAATCGTTTGCGGCTGGTGTTGTGATCGTGCTGCCCTGTCGACACTGGAGGAAGACGATGGAAACATTGAGCGTCTACCTTCCGATAGATCGACGGCAGGCCATGGCGCGCGGCGAGCCGCTGCCCGATCGCAGCGACGGCGTTGCCGTCATAGCCGACGTCTCAGGCTTCACGCCTTTGACGGAGGCGCTGGCGCGCGAGCTGATTCGAACGCGGCGCGGAAGAGATCACGCGCTATCTGAATCAAGTCTACGATGCGCTGATTGCCGAAGTCGAGCGGCATCATGCAGCGTCGTCGGTTTCAGCGGCGACGCCATCACGTGCTGGTTCGACGGCGACGATGGCCGGCGAGTGACGACCTGCGCGGTGCAATGCAGCACGCGATGGAACAGTTCAGCCGCATCACGCTGCCGTCAGGGCCGGCGATCACCCTGGCGATGAAAGCCGCCGTCGCGATCGTGCCGGTCCGGCGCTTCGTGGTGGGCGACCCCACTGTGCAGCCGCTGGATGCGCTGGCGGGCGCTACGCTCGATCTGGGCTGGCTGGCCGCCGAGCATCAGGCCCGCAAAGGTGAAGTGGTGCTCTCGGCTGAGACTGCCGATCGCTTGCAGCCGCAAGATTGTCATCGCCGAGTGGCGCACGGATGCGGCAGGCGAGCGTTGTGCCGTGCTGCAACGCTTGATTTCGCCGGCTACGCCACAAGCGTGGCCTGAATTTGTCTCGACCCCTGATCTGGAACAGCAAGTCAAGCATTGGCTGCTTGCGGAAGTTTACGCGCGTGAATCGAGCGGGCAGGGCGCCTTTCTGGCCGAATTGTGGCTGGCGGTGGGTGCTCTCTGTGCGCTTTGGCGGCATCGATTACGATGGCGACGCTGCGGCCAGGCAGAAACTGGATGACTACGTGCGCTGGGTGCAGGGCGTTCTGGCTCGCTATGAAGGCTTCTTGTTGCATATCTGACGATCGGCGACAAGGGCAGTTATCTCTATGCCGCCTTTGGAGCGCCGCTGGCGCACGAGGACGATGCCGCGCGGGCGATGGCGGCCGCGCAGACTTTAAGGGCGCTTCCCCGCGGGCTGAATTTCATCACGGCCGTGCAAATTGGCGTGAGCCAGGGCCGCATGCGCGCGGGACCTTGCGGCAGTTCGCTGCAGCGGACGTATGCGGTGATGGGCGATGAGGTCAACGTGGCTGCGCGCCTGATGCAAGTGGCTGCGCCGGGGCAGGTCATCGTGACGAAACGCGTGGCCGATCGCGCTGCCCCGCGCTTTCTTTTTCGATCGTTGGGCGAGGTGAGCGTTAAGGGCAAGCAGGAACCCATCCCGGTCTTTGAGTTGGCTGAAAGGCAAGCGGGCCTGCTTGAGGCAGCGCATCACGAACACGGATCGGCTCCACCGCCGCTGGTGATCGGGCGCGCCGACGAGCGCACGATCTTGACCGCGCAGTTTTGGAAACTGCTGTTGGCCCAGGTGAGCGGGCTGGTCATCGTGAGCGGCGAGGCCGGCATTGGCAAGACGCGCCTGATCGAGGACCTGCGCGCTGAAGCACGCATTCTCAATGTCACGACGTTGAACGGCGCGGGTGATGCCATGGAAAAGTCCACGCCGTATCATGCGTGGCGCACGGTGTTCAGTCACTGCCTTGGATTAGGCGTCTTGCCGGACGATGGGGAGGCGCGGCGCAGGCATGTGCTGGCGGCGCTGGAGTCAGATCCGGAAGCGCTGCGCGTAGCGCCGCTGCTCAACGCCGTGCTGTCACTGGATCTCCCCGACAACGAATTAACGGCGCAGATGACGGGTCAGGTGCGCGCCGACAACACCCACGCTTTGCTCACACGCCTGCTGCAGCGCCTGGCTGCGGCCGTTCCGCTGCTCTGCTGCTTGAGGATGCCCACTGGCTGGACTCGGCTTCGTGGGCGATGCGCCCGTCAGCCCGGGTTGAGCCCCTGCTCATGGTGGTTTCAACGCGACCCCTGAGCGATCCGCTGCCCGCCGATTACCGGCAGCTGCTGGATAATAATCCCAACCTGGCGCAGATCAAGCTTGACTCCATGCCGGCTGACGAATCTCGCACCTGGTCTGCCATCGCCTGGGAGTCAGCACGCTGCCGGAGCAGGTCGACCGTTTGATCTTGCAGAAAGCGGAGGGCAATCCATTCTTTAGCGAAGAATTGGCGTTTGCGCTGCGCGATACCGGCCTCATCACGATCTCGGAGGGCGAGTGCCGGATTGCGCCCAATGTCGATTTCAAGGCGCTGACGTTTCCCGACACGGTGCAGGGCGTGATTACCAGCCGCATCGATCAACTCCCCCGTCCGGGCCGCCGACGCTCAAAGCGGCCAGCGTGGTGGGACGCGTCTTTGCCTATCGCATCCTGCGCGATATTCATCCGATCATCAGCGATCGCGCCAGTGAAAGGATATCTCTACACCTGCAGCACCTCGATCTCACCGTGCTGGAAACGCCGGAGCCCGATCTGGCTTACCTGTTCAAACACGCGCTCACGCAGGAGGTCGCCTACAACCTGATGTTGTTTGCGCAGCGGCGCGAATTGCATCGCGCCGTCGCCGAATGGTACGAGCGCGCCTTTGCGGAAGATCTGGCGCCGCACTATCCGCTGCTGGCTTATCATTGGAATCAGGCGGAAGATGCGCCTAAAGCAATCGAATATATGGAAAAGGCGGGCGAGCAGGCCATGCGCAGCGGCGCTTCGCTGGAAGCGATCAACCTGTTTAACCGCGCGCTGGAACTTGCCGAGGCGCAGCCTGATTGTTACGATCTCATCCGCCGCGCGTACTGGGAGCGCCGGATCGGCGAAGCGTATCTGGGCATCGGCAATGTGCCGGAAGCCTACCGCTATTTTGTGCTGGCGATGAAGCATTTGTCGAGGCCGCTGCCGGCGTCCAAAGCGGGCACGGCGCTGGGGATTACCGGCGCGCTGGCGCGTCAGGTGGTGCATCGCCTCTGGCCGGCGCGCTTCATCGGGCGCTCGCGCCGGCGCCACGTGGATTTTGAAGTCTCCCACATCTATTTGATTGTGGCACAAATCGCCTATTATCAAAATGACACGATCACCCTGCTGCATCATACGCTGAGCAATTTGAATGTCGCCGAAGGGCTGGGGCCGTCATTCGAACTGGCTGCGGCGTACTCCGGCATCAGCATCGTCTGTGGAGTCATTCCGCTGCGGGGGCTGGCCGAGCAGTACATTGGCTTGACGAAGCAAGCGGCGGCCACGCTCGAGCGATCCGCCGACATCGCGCAGATCGAAGAGTATATTGGCACGTATCAAGCCGGGGTGCGTCTGGCCGAAGCGGTGCAATGTTTTGAATATGCCGTCCGCGTCTTTGGCGAGATCGGCCATCAACGCCTGTGGGAAGAAAACGCCACGCTGTTGAGCATGGTGCTGCTGCCGCAGGGCCAGATCGATTGGTCGCTGACCCTGCGCGAAAAATTGCTGGCCGTGGGCCTGGAGCGCAGCAGCGCGCAAACCCATTGCTGGGCGCTCCTGGGCCTGGCTGAGATTGCGCTGCTGCGCGGCGAATTGGCGGAGGCGAACGACTATCTGGAACGCGCCCGACCGCTCGCTGAGAAGATTGGGCCGGCCGAAGCCGGTGGATGTATGGGTTGTTGGCGCGCGCGCTGTGGCGGCAGGGCTGATCGATCTGGCGCGTGAAGCGGCGGAGCGAGGCGCGGCGATTGCCGCGAACGTCACGCCGGCGAACTTCTTCGTGCTGGAAGGTTACGCCGGCATTGCCGAGGTCTCGTTCAACCTGTGGGAGGTTGACGCCGCCTTTGCACCGGCAGCGGGCCGGGCGATCAAACAATTGAACCGCTTTGCTCACACTTTTCCGATTGCTGACGCGCGCGCCTTGCTGGCGCAAGGCTGCGCCGCATGGCTATCGGGCAAGCCCGATACCGCGCGAGCGCTGTGGAGGAGGGCCGGCTGCTGCCGAAAAACGACAGCTGCCTTACGATCGCGCTTTGCTGCTGGAAATGATTGGGCGGCATGCGCCGCCCGGCGGCGCAGCGCGTGAAGAATATTTGCGGCAGGCGCTGCACTCTTTTCGGACCTGCGCGCGACGGCCGATTTCGATCGCACGCGATCGGAACTTAATCGCGTGCAAGCGGCGGCATCACCACGCGTGAATTCAGGAGAATACTGAAAAGCCCGCTCAGAGCGCCGTCTGCGGCGCGGATCCACGCGCCGAAGCGCCGCCGCGGACGGCGGCTAGAGTTGCCGCTAAGGTAATGGCTACACCGCCGTTTTTTTCGCCCACAATGTAGACAGGTTCGCCCGTTAAGACGCGCGCGGCCTGCATCCCCGAAATGGCCGCGCTTTCGATGCACGCGATGTTGAACCCCGTGTCGATCCAGTTGCCCTCAAAATCAGTCGATCGAAGCCGGACTGGCCGGCCTTGAGGCGAAACTGATTGGTCTTGGGCAGCGACAGGACGTAGCGCTCGATCGGATCGACGTTGGCCCGCCAGTATTGCGCGTCGAATCTCGCCACGCCTTTCAGATCATCCGGGGCGATGAATCGCCCCATTTCAAACTATTGGGATCGCTGCGGCGTGTGCCCCTGGGCCACACGGCGAGGCATCGCCGTTCAAAAAATCCTGCGCCACTTGCTTGACGCGCGCCTGTGAATTCTCCTGGGTTTCGCCGGGTTCGTCTTTCAGCACGCCGCAGGCATAGTTCAGATAGCGAACTGACTCTGCTTCGGCCAGTTCTCATTGGCGATCGGGTTAGGAAATCCGTCAGGCTCGATAGGCTCCACATAGCCGCCGGTCACCGGAATCGTCTGCGGCACGCCGAGGTCGGCGCTATCCGGCTTGAACCACAGTTGAATTGCCTGCGTCTGCACGGTCTTGATGCCTGTGAGCATATCGGCCCATTTCTGCGAGGCCGCCTGTAACTCGGCGCAGATCGGATCCAGCGCGCCAATACCGATGCCGAGGATCACGTAGTCGAAATCGTCGCCCGCTTTCAAGGTGATTTCGCCGCCGGTGTCTTTCCACGGACCCCAGCCCAGTGATCGCTCCAGATCCATGCGCTGCTCACGCAGCGTCTGGCCTTCCACAATCTGATCGTAGAGCGGCTCGCTGGCCAGCTGGGCAGGCCTTTCACTAGCACCAGCGGATCATAACTGCCCACTTTGAGATTGATCTGGCGGCTGATGGTGACCGTGTTCAACGCCGTTTTGTTGGCCGACAGGCCTAACCCTACCACCCGGCTGAAGAAGTTGAAGTGCACGCCGCGCCGCGCCAGCACCTGGTACATCGGCGCGAAGACCGTATCGCCCATGGCGGATTCCATGTGCCACAGCAGCGCGCCCTTATAGCCGAAAAACATGCGCAGCAGTGTAACCAGCGAAACGCCCGCCGCGGCGCGCGGTTTCTGCGTGTCGCCGTCTTCAAAATGAAGGTGAGATCTAATAAGTTTGCAGCACATCCGATCGGTAGGTGAGATCGTTCGTGAGCGGATCGTCGACCAATTGGTGCAGGTACAGCCAGTCGGTCAGATCATGTTGATCCTGAGCGTCGAAGCCGTCGAACAAGGACCGGTCTTTGAGAATGCCGGCGATCAGCGTTGCGCCCAGATAGGCGATAATCCACAGCCGCCGCTTCTCGTCGTCGGCGGCGACCTGATCTTTGAGTTTGGCCCAGGTGTGTTTCATGGCTTCGGTGATGAGCCACACCAGCGCGTTGTGATCTTCTTTGCCGTGCCGCGTGAGGTCGCCGGCCAGCGCCTGCGCGAATTTCACCGCCTGCCGCAGCAGCCAGACT
>CAVOJY010000003.1:0-386459 GCA_963696405.1 uncultured Chloroflexia bacterium | reverse complement strand
CCGCGCCCAAACATAGTCATAGTCTTTATCACTTATGAAGACATCACAGACGGGTTGTTCGATGCCGCCGCAGCCGGGGTCTGCATCGCACAAATCGCCTAAGCCGTCGAATCACGTCAAGCTGATAGGGGTTGAAAGTGTACGGGCAGTTATCAATGTCCTCTCGCAGACCGTCTAGTCCGTATCAATCTGGTTCTCACATGGGGTCAGCCCGCAGCCGAGGCCACAGCCGGGTGTTGAATCGCACACATCGCCTATTCCGTCGCCATCAGCGTCAAACTGCTTGCGATTGGCAGTAAATAGGCAGTTATCATAGAAATCAGAATAGCCGTCTCCGTCCGTATCTATCTGGTTCTCACAGGCGGGCATACCGCAGCCCCCGCAGCCAGGGCCTGTTGTATCACACACATCGCCTATGCCGTCGCCATCAGCGTCGAGCTGAAGGGGATTGGCAGTGTACATGCAGTTATCGGCGAAATCTGCAATACCGTCATGGTCAGAATCAACCTGGTTTTCACAGGCGGGTTGTCCAAGGCCACCGCAGCCGGGGGCGGCGTCGCACACATCGCCTATGCCGTCGCCATCAGCGTCAATCTGAAAGCGATTGGCAGTGTACATGCAGTTGTCATAGGCATCAGCATAGCCGTCATTGTCAGAATCAACCTGGTTTTCGCAGACGGGCAGCCCGGGGACCCCGCAGCCGGCTGGCGGGTCGCATACATCACCCCTGCCGTCTCCATCAGCGTCAATCTGAAGGGGATTAAAAGTAAGCGGGCAGTTGTCAACTGCATCCAATACGCCGTCACTATCTGCATCCATCGGCGTCTGCGAACCCGCGGGCCTTGCTAAGCACATTATTGCTAAAACAAGAAAAAGAAATACCGCATTTTTTTTTCATACTTCTCCTCCCTCATAAATTGTTTTTACACCAACAGTTGGACCCCTTTGCCAAAAAGCATTTTTTTAAAAAATAACTATTCGGTAGTTGTTTTATTTTTTTTTGTAAATACCTTGTCGAATAAAATAAAAAAATCATGGGGAGATTAAGGCAACATTGCTCTGCTACCTTAACAGTTTAAATTTAAAGAGCGCCTACTGCTTCATGCAGTATATGCTCAGGTTTATAAAACAGAAAAGTAACGGCTATGTGTCTGTTTAGTGGCTGGCTTCCTGCCCTTTCCTCTTTTTGGGGAGGTTTTTTTAACCAAATATATTTTTCTTATAGACTTATTTTAATAGCCTTTATTAAAAAATATAACCATAGCACTATGGTCTATTTTTAGAGCACTTTAGTGCCTTTAAGCTGAGTATGAACATGCCCGGCAAAACAGGCATGCACAATAAGCCATTCACTTTATCCTCGACTGACAAAATGCCATATTACGGCTCTCTAGCTGGATAAATAAAATTTCAAAAATACAGATTACAAAACCTATCATGCACACAACAGGAAGTACGGCCGTGCCGCCAAAACCATTTATAAGCGGCACTGGCGAATGCGACAATCTCATTGAAAACTCGAAAAGCAGCTGCGGCTTTTAAGACTGGCGGCACGGCTCACGGCATCAATCTCTGCAAGCAGTTTATTTTTCTCCGCCTTTAGTTCTTCTACTCTTGAGGGGTGTAAATCCCTGAAGCGCAGCGCTTCGAGTTCCACCTTCCGCAAACGGTCCTCCAAATCACAGACAACAAGCCCTATCTTTGCTCGCTGCAGTTCAAGCTGTTTACCCCGAAAACACCGGGCGACTACCGTACACATGGCTGTCACAAGAGCTAGTATAATTTCTTTTCCGGTTTGTTTAGCTCTCATAAGCGGGTTCCTATCCGTTCCACTTCTCTCATGATGCAACGCATGGCCATAAAAAATTAAAAAAAACTTCAAAATATAAAATAAATAATCATATCTGACTTTTCTGTGTTTTAAAATTTCCCTGCTTAGCCCGCCTAATTTTGCATAGGCATCATAAAACTGCCCCTAAATAAGTATGACTATAATGTGCAGCAGGCAATCCAACCCTTACAATGTCCCCTTGACTGGTTCCCATAATGCAACAGTGCGGCTTTCATGCGGTATAACCTGCGAGCATGCACCCACCTTGCTTCCGATGAGGGCTGTTATATCGGCTGCTATATTTTCAAGCGCTATGGTTTGCGAGGCAAGCTCCTGACAGGACGCCGATGATTCTTCGGTATTTGCTGCATTATCCTGGGTGACCCTGGCGACCTCTGCAAGCGCCAGATTGATCTGGTCAATACCACGCGCCTGTTCATTGCTGCCGGTAGCGACCTCGCAGGACAGTTCGTTGACATTTTTAATGTGCGCCGCAATCGAGCCGAACAGCTTTGACACTTCCCCCGCAAGCCGCGTTCCGCTGTCTGCATTGATCTGTGATTCCTCAAGCAGGCCGGCTGTTATCTGCACCGCTTCAGCGCTGCGGTTGGCAAGATTGCGCACCTCTTCGGCAACGGCCGCAAAGCCCAGCCCGGCTTCTCCTGCGCGCGCAGCTTCTATGGCCGCATTGAGCGCCAGAATATTTGTCTGGAAGGCTATTTCCTCAATTGTTTTGAGTATTTTGGACGTTTCGCCGGCTGATGATTTGATGCGTCCCACAGACGCAACCATAGCCTGAATGGCGCTCTCCCCCGCAAGGCGGCATCGGTCGCCTGCTTAATTATGTCATTTGCCTGGCGTGCATTGCCGGCATTCTGCCCGGTCATTGCGGACATGACTTCAAGCGAGGCCAAGGTAACCTGAATGGAGGCAACCTGGTCATGTGCCCCTTGGGCGATCTGCGTGCTTGAGGCGGCAATATGCCTTGACGCTCTGCTGACCTCCGCTATGGTTTCTTTCAGGCAATCTATGGCGCCGGTCAGATGCCCAACGATATAGGCCCCTACAGAATATGACATGGAGGTCAGCAGCAAAATGCCGGCAAGGAGCGCTACAAGAATTATAATATACGAGCGGTCCGCCTGCTGCATAAGCCCGGCAGAATGAGAAGCATACAGCTGCATTATTGCCACACAGACGGCGCTGAGATTCTGCTCAACAGCAGCGCTCTGATGGGCGTGCATGTCCATAAGCAGACTGGCTGAAACGGGCGTGCTGTCGGCGTTTTCCCGCGTTTTCCGGACAACATCGTAAAAGCCCCGGGAGTATTGACCAAGATGCTCCTTTGCGGCCGCAATATCCTGCGCTGTATCCTCTGGCGCACCCTGTATTGCGGCAAGCATTTTTGAGAGCTCATCGAGCTTTGCATGTATCTGGTCCTGTGCGACATTAAAATTTTTAAGCTTGCTTTGCTGGACATCGGGGGTTCCCATGTTCATGAAAAAATCTTGTGCATAGCCCCGCAAAAGAGGGATATCCCTTGCTGAATCTTTTACCTTCAGCAAAAAAGGTACAGTGCCACCCGACATTTTTTCCGTTGCCCGAATAGTCATTTTGAACTGAACTATCGAGAATACGCTTATGGCAATGCACAACACGATGGAAAGTGTGTAGCCGTATAAAATCATCTTTTTTACGGGCATTGTTTTTTTCACCGGTCATCTCGCCGTAGAGACATCGGGAGAGTTACTGGTGCGCATTTATTTTTCACGTGAGGTCCTTTGTGTATGTTGTTATCTCGACCGAAGGGAAAAATCCTTCACTGCGGCTAGGATTTCAGCTTCGCCCGGATTTTGACTCCCCTCTTTATCAGAGCGAATTTTAAACGCCATTTCGTTTCAGCCGGTGATCAGGCAGGCAGAGAAGCTATCAGTCATCGCGCACCGACGATCTGAGCACCTCCTCAAGGGTGGTAACCCCTTGAAGCATTTTCTGAATGCCGCTCTGGCGCAAAGTTTTCATGCCCAGGTCTATGGCCTTCCGCTTGATTTCAATTGAAGAGGCTCCCTGCAGCACGAGCTCCTTGAGCGGCTCCGACATGGTCATGACTTCATACAGCGCGATGCGGCCCTTGTACCCAGAGCCCTTGCAGGTGTCGCAGCCCCTGCCCTTATACATCACGGTATCATGAAAGCCCTCGGGTACCGGGCCCAGCTTTGCAAGCATGTCTTCCGTAAGATTGCTTCGGGGTTCCCTGCAGTCGGGGCATATCTTGCGCGCAAGGCGCTGGGCAACGATGCAATTGACGGCCGATGATACCAGAAAGGGCTCTATGCCCATATTGAGAAGTCTGTTGATCGTGCTTGGAGCATCATTGGTATGCAGCGTGCTCAGCACCATATGCCCGGTTAGAGCGGCCTTGATGCCGATTTCAGCGGTCTCGAAATCGCGGATTTCGCCAACCAGGATGATATCGGGGTCCTGCCGAAGAAAGGAGCGCAGAGCGGATGCGAAATTCAGGCCGATATCTTCATGAATCTGGACCTGGTTGATGCCTTCAAGGTTGAATTCGACCGGGTCTTCGGCCGTTGAAATGTTTTCCGTCACCTTGTTCAGCTCTGAAAGGGCGGAGTACAGTGTTGTGGTTTTGCCGCTGCCGGTGGGCCCTGTGACGAGCACCATGCCGTAGGGTTTGTAAATAGCCTCTTTGAAATCAGTTATTTGCAGCTCATCGAAGCCGAGCTTGGTCATGTCGAGCTGGAGATTTGATTTGTCCAGCAGCCGCATGACCACCTTTTCCCCGAACAGCGTGGGCAGCACCGACACGCGGTAATCCATTTCGCGGTTTTTGCCCATTTTTAATTTGATGCGGCCGTCCTGCGGCATCCGCCGCTCGGCAATGTCCAGCTTCGCCATGATTTTGATGCGCGACACAATGGCATTGCGCATTTTCATGGGAGGTTTCATGACTTCCGAAAGCGTGCCGTCGACGCGGTATCTGATCCGGAAGCTTTTTTCATAGGATTCAATATGAATATCGCTGGCCCCCCGCTCAACAGCCTCCGAAAGAACCGCGTTGACCAGTTTTATGATCGGCGCGTCCTCGCTCTCCTGTACCAGCTCATTGGGATTAAAGTTATCTGAAACATCAACGCTCTCAACACCCACATCATCAAAGTCGCTCAAAAGACTGTCTGTTGAGGTGGCTGTATTATAATAATGGTCTATGGAGGTCATAATCGCCTCATCGGCCGCAACGAATGGTTCGATGCGGTAGCCGGTAAGAAATTTTAAATCGTCCAGGGCGAAGATGTTTGACGGGTCGTTCATTGCTACGATCAAGGTCGAGTTTTTAAGCGAAATCGGCAGAACCATATATTTTGTCGCGACTTCAGGGGAGATGATATTTGCGACATCCGGATCTATGGTGAATGCCGAAAGCCTCATGGCCGGCAGGCCATGCTGTTCGCTTAAAGTCTGCAGCAGGGTGCTTTCTGTAACGATATTCAAGCGCGTCAGCGCAAAGCCGAGCTTTACATTTTTCTCTTTTTGAAAAGCCAGCGCGGCATCAAGCTGCTCAGGGGTTATAATTTTTTTTGTTATCAGTAAGTCGCCAATTTTTTTATGCATTCTCTACCGCCCTATTAATTTTCTGCTCTCTGCAGGGTATTAGTTATCAGCAGCCGCCTTTAACCAGTGCGCTGGACAGATTCCTGTTCTTATGCGGGACGTGGAAACAGCACGTTTAAATAAACATATTGACCGGGGTTCAGGAAGGGTGGGCTGAAAAGTTCTGGCATGTGCCGGCATTGCCCCCCCCCCGGAGTGTGCGCCTGTGAACCGTTCTGATCCGCAAACGCTGCTAATTCTTCTCAAACATTGAAATCATGCGCTGACGGATGGTTTCAACGTCTGCTATATTCCTGCATATCCCGCCTGGGGTTATTAGGAATTGCTGATAACCAGGCATCCGCCTGGGCCCCTATTGCATTTTTTTTTATTGAGAGGCCCTGCAGCGGTTGCATTTTTACATACAGTTAGAACCGCCTCCTCAGGGTTGCTGCGCACGAGCACAATCAGCTCCGGTTTTCGCCACGGTTTCTTATCAGTCAGGCCCTTAGTGTCCAAAGCGTATCCCCCGTCTTTGTTGTATGTGAATGCCTGTTTACCAAATCAGCTCAGTGTAATCGCTCAGCTGCGGTACTTTTGTTATGTCTAATGGCGTCTCCAGAAAGCAGGGCCGTGTTCCCAGGGGCTCACATTTTCCCTGCTTCTCACAGCCGGGTTCTAACAACCGTCGAAACGCATGACAGGCCGCACAAGCAAATGGCTGTTTTTCAAAAACCGGTTTTTTATTCATGCTTTTTTCCCTCCAGGAAGGAATTTCTTTTCTATTCGGTTTTTTTCACTATATGCACGGTTTTTTTCGCCTCCTTGTTGCGTTGCAAAGACGGTAGACTGACTGGAGGCAACAGCCAACCAAGTATGGACTCACGCACTCTGACGGGCATCAGGTTTATGAGCACAAACAAGACAGCTAACATGCTGTCTTGTATGATAAAAATGAGTCTCTTCATACGTATGTGTAAAAATTCAATCAATAAATACTATTAAATTTTTTAAACAAAAATCATTAAAACAGCTTTTATGGCTCTATATGTTTTCTTTTTGGGCTTTCAATGGAGGAACTTTAAATCAAATCATAGAATTTAACAATAGCACCAGGGGCTATTTTTTAGGCACCATGGTGCCCTTGGCTGGAAAGGTACAGGCGGACAGACAGTGGTCAGATGGCAATGCGGTTTGTCCGTATCAAGTTGATGAAGGCGATACGGTTTTTGACTCTGCATTTGGAGTATATGCTCGTTATATGATGCTTGACCGTATTCTCTGAAATGCAGAACTGCTTGCGCGATTTTTTTATTCGTGTGCCCGTTATAGATCATGGCGGCTATCTTTTTTTCCATGGAGCTGAAGCCGTAATCGCTCAGAGATTTAACAGATAAAAATTTCTTGCTGTCTGGCAGCAGGTCGTTGAATTCCTTGAGCTGGCTATGGACCTCTTTAAGTTTACTGATAACAGATTGATTCGAGAGTCTCAATTGCTGAGCAGCCGTAATATCCTCGGTCAGCACAATCACCAAAAACAGGCTCCCGGCTTCATCATAATACCCCTGAATATGCTGCTTCGTATAAATCGTACGGCCGTCTGCGCTGAAATAGCGATTTTCAAGGACACAGAACCTTTCGTTCGTTTCAGGGTTATTCGCAAGGCTTAGAAGGGCTTGCGTAGTTTTGTCTTGGTCCTCCGGATGCAAAAACATCGTGAAGCCCTGACGCATGATGTCATCCCTGCTGCGGCCGAAACACTCTTCACAGAACCTGTTTGCCTGTAAGAGCACGCCGTTTTTATCAAAAATGCAGATGCCACGGGCGCGTTTTCAAAGCTGAGCCGGAACAGCTCTTCGCTTTCAAAGAGCTTCTTTTCAACCTGCTTGTTTTTGGTAAGGTCAGAGAAAACCCCGATTGCCCCCGTGACCGCACCATCGGCGCTTTTCAAAAGCCGCGAACTTACTTCAGCATAAAAAACAGTGCCGTCCTTTTTTTTGTATATTGGCCTCCATCTGTTTTATTGAACCTTCGGCGAATAATTTTTCAATCATCGAGGGCTTCTTTCCTATGACACGGTTCTGCAGAAAGAACGGCGAAGTGCTTGCCGATGAGCTCAGCTTCAGTGTACCCCAGCATTTCTTCAACCGCGGTATTTATATTTTGTATAACCCCATCTTCGTCGGTAATAATCAGCCCTTCATTCATGGTCATGAAGATGCTTTTAAGGTAATAATTTTCCTGCAGGAGTTGGTCCTTCATATGTTTGGAAGTTGCGGAAATATTCATGCCATGCCCCTCATTGCGGTTTTTTAAAAACAAGCATCTCTCATACTGCCGCCCGGCATTGAAAATCCCCCAGTGCGGTTCTTAGCTGGCGCCGGGCAAAAACAGTACGGCGTCTTTTTTCACCAGTTGCCGGATCATTGGTTCACTGAGCATATCCGTACACCTGATGCCGCTGTTCAGGCCATTGAATCGCTGCTTGGGTTACATAATTTCTGCCGCAGTGGGGCAATGCGCATGATCGTGTTCGGTATGGCTCTATTCTGTATAAGCAGAGCCATGCGCTAATGCGAAAAAAATCTGCCGGCTGCAACGAATTAGTAATTATACTTTATATTCATTTACCAATAAGAGTCTATAGCATCTAAGGGCTATTTTTCAGCACCTTAGTGCCTAATCGCAACCGGGCAAAGGGACGCATTGCCACACGATTTTTTTGTCCTGTCTGCCTTCATGCCCGAAATTCCCCATAACGGGCTCTCAAGCTGCACATTGTGCCCTTTGAATTTTATTCAAACAGGGTTCATATTTTCCCTCCTGCGGGCTACGGCTGGCCCTTTATCAGCACAGATACGCATCGTTTTGCAGCACCCTTTTATTCACACTGCAGCTGCTCCTGAAAATATTGTAAGCATGTATGGTTCCGGTTGCACCCTTTGCAACAAAGCCCGTCAATAGATGAACCCTGTTTTTTTACTTAAAAAAACCGCTCCATTAGGGGCTGTTTTTTGTGATATACTCATAAAAATGGAGCGTTTATAAGGAAACCAAAAAATATCCATATGTTGTCGCCACAAAAAATATTGACAACTACATTTGGTTACATTATGCTTCCCCCTCATCTTCCTAAAACAACCATTCATGTCACAACCGGGGGCAATAAATGAAAATAGAGCGCTTTTTTACCCGCAATCTCGCCACGCCCTATGAGGGCATCACGTTTGAAGCCCGCAAAAGCGAAATCAAAACAATGGACGGCTCGGTCGTGTCCAAGGTCAAAAAGGCGGTGGTTCCGTCCTTCTGGAGCCAGATGGCAACCGACATCATCTCCCAGAAGTATTTCCGCAAAACAGGCATACCGGCGGCGCTCACGCATGTGGCCGAGCCCGATGTGCCCTCATGGCTGCAGCGCGGCGCGCCGATGAGGAGGCCCTTGAGCAGCTCAAGCCCGAAGAGCGCGTCCGGGGCGAGGAGGACAGCCGCGACGTATTTGACCGCATGGCCGGCTGCTGGACCTACTGGGGTTTCAAACACGGGTATTTCGATTCGGCCCAGGACGCCAATGCCTACCGCGATGAAATGGCCTATATGCTCGCCCACCAGATCACGGCGCCCAACTCGCCGCAGTGGTTCAACACGGGCCTGCACTGGGCCTATGGCATCGACGGCGCGGCGCAGGGCCACTATTATGTCGACCCCAAAACCAACGAGACGCTGGCATCCACCAGCGCCTATGAGCGGCCCCAGCCCCATGCCTGCTTTATTCAAAGCATTCACGACGAGCTGGTAAAAGAGGGCGGCATCATGGATATGTGGGTGCGCGAGGCGCGCCTGTTCAAATACGGCTCGGGCACGGGCACAAACTTCTCGCCCCTGCGGGCCGAAGGCGAACCCCTGTCGGGCGGCGGCAGGTCAAGCGGCCTCATGAGCTTTTTAAGAATCGGCGACCGGGCAGCAGCCGCCATCAAAAGCGGCGGCACCACGCGCCGCGCAGCCAAGATGGTCATCGTTGATGTCGATCATCCCGATATTGAAAAATTCATCGTCTGGAAGGCAAAAGAGGAGCAGAAGGTTGCAGCCCTCATGACCGGCAGCATAATATGCGAGCGCAGGCTCAATGCCATCATGCAGGCATGCCAGAACGATGACATGACGCCGGAAGACCGCTTTTCCATTAAACACAACCCCGCCCTTGCCGAGGCCGTGCGCGGCGCCCGGCGCGACGCCGTGCCCGACAACTACATTCACCGGGCCGTGCAGTTTGCCAAGCAGGGCTACACGGTGATCAATTTCGACACCTACACGCTTGACTGGGGCTCCGAGGCCTATCAGACCGTAAGCGGCCAGAACTCCAACAATACCGTGCGCGTGAACGACGAGTTTCTGCATGCCGTCGGCAGCGACGCTCCCTGGCATCTCACCCGCCGCACTGACGGCGCCGTGGCAAAAACACTTCCCGCCCGGGAGCTCTGGGAGCAGATAGCCGAGGCTGCCTGGCAGTGCGCCGACCCGGGATGCAGTTTGATACGACCATCAATGACTGGCACACCTGCCCGGCAGACGGCCGCATCAATGCCTCAAACCCCTGCTCCGAGTACATGTTTTTAGATGATACGGCCTGCAATCTGGCAAGCCTGAACCTTCTGAGATTTCTTGATGATGAAACAGGCGATATCAATGTCGACATGTTTCTGCATGCCGTGCGCCTCTGGACCATCACCCTTGAAATAAGCGTGCTCATGGCCCAGTACCCGAGCGCTGAAATTGCCCGGCGCAGCTTCGACTACCGCACGCTGGGGCTGGGGTATGCAAATCTCGGCGCGCTGCTGATGGTGCTCGGGATTCCCTATGACAGCCCCAAGGGCAGAAACCTGTCAGCCGCGCTCACGTCGCTGATGACCGGCGAGGCCTACCGCACCAGCGCCGAGATGGCCGGAAGCCTTGGGCCCTTCAGCCGCTTTGAAGCAAACCGCGAGCCCATGCTGCGCGTCATCCGCAATCACCGCCGCGCCGCCTGCGGCCAGGACGCAAAAGACTATGAGGGCCTGCATACGCCGCCCGTGCCCATCGACCAGCAGGACTGCCCGGCAGAGCTTCTTGACGCAGTGCACAGGGTCTGGGACGAAGCGCTTGCCGAGGGCGGCAGCCACGGCTTCCGCAATGCCCAGGTGACGGTCATCGCGCCCACGGGCACCATCGGCCTTGTCATGGACTGCGACACCACGGGCATCGAGCCCGACTATGCGCTGGTGAAATTCAAAACACTGGCCGGCGGCGGCAATTTTAAAATCATCAACCAGTCCGTGCCGCGCGCCCTGCGCCGCTTCGGCTACAGCGACAGCGAAACGCAGGAAATCGTGGCCTATGCCCTGGGGCACGGCACGCTCAAGGGCGCGCCCTGCATCAACCGCCAGAGCCTTCGGGACAAGGGCTTCACCGACGATATGATCGAGCGCATCGAAGCGGCCCTGCCCGCATCCTTTGATATCTCCTATGCCTTCGGCCCCTGGACGCTGGGGTCGGAGTTTATAAAAACCGTGCTGAAAATTCCCGAAGACATGCTTTCAAAAACCGGCGCCGATATTCTCAAGGCCATCGGATTCACGCAGGAGGAAATAGATGAGGCCAACACCTATGTCTGCGGCACCATGACCCTTGAGGGCGCGCCGTATCTGCGCGAGGAGCACTATGCCGTGTTTGACTGCGCCAACCGCTGCGGCCGCACGGGCACGCGCTTCATTCATTATGAAGGCCATATCCGCATGATGGCCGCCTGCCAGCCCTTCGTCTCCGGGGCGATCTCCAAGACCATCAACATGCCCAATCACAGCACGGTCGAAGAGGTGAAAAACGCCTATATGCTCAGCTGGAAGCTGGCACTGAAGGCCATCGCCCTGTACCGCGACGGCTCCAAGCTCAGCCAGCCCCTGTCGGCAGCGCTTGAGCTGTTTGACGAGCTTGAGGACATTCACGAACTGCCGGCAACGGAAAAGGTCATGCGCATTGCAACCGCTCATTACCAAGCGCGCGATTGCCAACCCGCGAAACCCTTCCCAACCGCCGCAAGGGCTATACGCAAAAGGCGGTCGTCGGCGGCCACAAGGTCTACCTGCGCACGGGCGAATACGATGACGGCAGGCTCGGCGAAATGTTTATCGACATGCACAAGGAAGGCGCCGCCTTCCGCAGCCTCATGAACAGCTTTGCCATAGCCGTGAGCCTTGGCATGCAGTACGGCGTGCCGCTTGAGGAATACGTGGACGCATTCATTTTCAGCCGGTTTGAGCCCAGCGGCATGGTCACGGGCAATGACCACATCAAGATGGCCACCTCGGTCATCGACTATATCTTCCGCGAGCTTGCCATTAACTATCTCGGGCGCGCCGATCTCGGGCACGGCATCAATGCCGAAGACCTGCGCCATGACGCGATCGGCAGGCAGGAAGATGCAAAGCCGGAGGCCGAAACGGTCCATGTCACCGAGGCCTATGCCGGAAGGCTTGAAGCCATAGCAGGCGGCGGCAAAAGCATCTCTTCGGGAGCGGGTTTTAAAAGAGCCGTGAGCCTTTCAACCGTGAGGGAAGCCCGGACCAAGGGCTATGAAGGCGACCCCTGCCCGGCATGCCAGCAGTTTACCCTCGTGCGCAACGGCGCCTGCCTCAAATGCGTAAGCTGCGGCGCCACCACGGGCTGCAGCTGAAAACGTACAGTTTCAGATTCCTGAATACATAAAAAAAGGCCGGTCTGCAGAACCGGCCTTTTTGTTTATGCTTAAGGTGCTTTAGCGCCGAAGCCGCGCATTTTTTGACTAACAAACATTGCACGCAGCTATTAGCGGTAGATAATAACGCCTGAAACCATGCATAATACGATAAAAAATACAGCATTTACCAACAATGAACCTCCCCGCAGCAAACTGCAGGGGTATCTAAGGTTTTATTTTATTTCTGATTCGAAGCAAGCTTCAGGGAATATACCCATAAGAGATTAAATGGGTCCACCTCAAAGGTATCTCCTGCTCATGCCCCCAAAAGCAATTGTTACCAATGTCCAGAACCGCAACAACAAACTTATTTTTATAGCACCGGAAAACCCATCCCTTTGAAATCTTTTAATGGACGTATTATTTTTAAAAGCATGGGTTTACATGCTTAGCTCTTATCCCTTCAACCTGCACCCTTCCCATCTCGGGATAAACTCCTTGAAAAAATCATTTTTTCCCCAAAGGATGCCACCTACGGGAGGCATAGTAATCTCAGGCGGTGGGCTTTTTTGCATCTCCCACATACCCAAGTGCTGCAATAATAAAATCTTCAAGGCTTGCTTTGCTTTTGAACAAAGAGCCCAGGCTGTAGGCTGTCTTCACAAAAGCTACTACTAAAACAACTCAGAATTTTATCTATAAATCTACTATGCCGCTTGACAAAACAGAATCTACATTCTATACTTTATTTAAATAATTGAATTATGAGCAACCATATCCTTAAACACAAATCAACCTTTGTGATCGGAGGGTCCCATGAAAATAAAGAACTACTTTTTCCTGACAGCTCTTCTTTTTTCAATTATTATGCTTCCCGCCTGCATTCGTGACAGATTGGGCTATGCAACGGAAGCCAAGGCAATTGTCAATGATCTGTACCTCACTCAAGGACTTCCTGGAGACTTACCAGCAGCACTTTTTAAATATACTGTATATACTCGGCATCAACTATGAGAGCACGTCAGGAGAGACAAACCCCGGCGGTGTAACGCTGTCGGCAGATCAGATTCTTTTCATAACCGATGCGCTGTCTGAGGAATCTACGAATAGAAGCTTCCAGGGTAAAATGTACTATTCGCTTGATGATGTCGCAGCATATCTTAACAGCAGCACCGCCTGGCAGATTGAGCGTGAAGCAGGCTCCGGGGCACTAACAGCCGACGAATTGAAAGCCCTCATGGATTCCTACATAGCCCTCTACGAGAGCAACCGCTCTGTCGAGCGGGAATACTTTGCCGGTTACCTGATCGGGGCCATTAGAAGAACAACCCTGATGTGGGCACCTATGTCGATGAATATTCACTTGACAGACTGCAGTTGTTCCTGTTTTTAATAGATGCATTCAACCTCCCGGAGGGTCTGGCGTTTGATAACCCTGTACTGAAAGTCGTGAAACGCGGTGTGGGGCATGGGAGTTTCGGCCCAGGCTGCCGCGGCACCATCATACTGGGGCTCCGGCGCCAAAAAGCTGAAAATTAAACCCAGTAATACCAACCAGAAAGTAATTGATATTCTTGATGATGGAATCAAGACATACGCCTATAAATTCACACTCTCCGGAGATGCCACCATTTATTGTGGCACATGGACATACACGGCCTCCGGGCCAATGCGCACATGCACCTGGACAGAAACCGCAGATAATGCGCTTACCCCGCTTGACTGCTGCGGCCCAGCGGTCAGGCGTTGCAGGCCTCAACGTAATACTTTGATGAATACACGCAGGAGCATTATTATCTTGCACCGCTTACTCCGGCAATAACAAACGTCGGCGGTTTGGCTGATTTTGAAATAGACTGTGAAAAAAGCTGTCCGATCGGTAAGGAAAAATCGCGTACGGAAGGTACTAAACTTGTGAATGGCTATGTAACGGCAAAATTTACCGGGACTGATGCATCAATAAATTACCCCATTTTCCCGGCAACTGCGGTCTTCAAATTGATAGAACGAGTAGGGGATATTATTGAATGTCACGTACCCTAATCAATGTTTGCCGCCTATGCACTGCCAGGCTTCTTCGGAAGCCTGGTATTTTTTTGTGTGCCTGATGCTTCCGGCGGGTACAGAGTAGTTAAATGGGCTTTTGCCTGTTTGCTTCTTTTTTGCGGAACTGCGCTCCTCGTACAGAAGCATTGAACGGCTTCGTCTGCCTTCACACAAATTGCTTTTAATTGCTGCTGCCGTTTTTCCTGCGAGCCTTGCTTTTTCGCTGTTTGCCGACGGAACAGACATGGCTGTTTCCTTTGCGGGAATCTCCCGGGTCTGCACCGGCATAGCATTTTCGCTGCTGGCGGGCTCCCTATGGTCAAGTTTTGACCGTAAGCACAAGGACACCACCTTTCTGCTTCTGATACTTATTGCTGCGCTGTCTGCAATTCCTCTGGCAATCAGTTTTTATCAGGATGTACAGCGAAGGGTATTTTTTTGAGCCCGACATTGCGGGCACTTTCGGTAATCCCAACTGGGCTGCAGGGTATTTCGTTACTGCCATACCGGTTACGGTCTATGCACTATTTGCTTTCCCCGGCCGTTTCAAAAAGTGTATTGCCGGGGCCTCTCTTTTTCTGGTGCTGTGCGGCATAGCTGTTTCAGTATCAAAAACCGGCATACTCACGGGCTTCGTGATTCTGGTTATGAGCTTCTCTGCTTTCTCTAAACACGCAACCAGCAAAAAATATATTCTACTAACCGGGTTTCTGCTGTGCCTTGCAGGCACATCTGGCAGTACGACATGCTTCTGCACTGGCTGCAGCCGCGACTTTTTATATGGCAGGCGCTCGCATTAGGATTGCCCGATACCTGGCTTATGGGGAATGGCGCGCAGCAGGGGCTGAGAAGCATACAGGGGGGATGGCACATATTAATCGGCGGCAGCACCACTGCCTATATGCCGACAACCCTGGTTGACTTTGTGCATAATGATTATCTGCAGGCCCTTGTGCGAGGGAGGAATAGTCGGGCTTGTTTCGTATATAGCCATTATTGTGCTTACCCTCAAAAGGGCATATTCCTCGGATAGCCGACTCGTGCATGCAGCCGGCCTTTCTTTTCTTGCGCTGAGCATCAGTGCCCTTGCCGATTCACCGCTGCAGGTCCCGGTGACTTTTTTTGTCTGGTGGTTTTTTCTGGCGGTTATCTGGTATGACGATGCAGCAGGTGACAGTGTGATAATTAAAAACCCCACAGCGGTTAAAGCAATTCTCCTTGTATGCCTTGTGCTTTTTTTTGCCGAAGGCGGCAGGCAGGCTCTGGGCAGCTACTTCTGGACAAAGTCAGGACAGTCAACCAACCTTGTTCAGCAGAAAGACTATCTGAAGAAAGCCTCGTTTTTGCTTGCTGAAACAGGAAATGTCCACACGGAATATGCCCAGGCGCTTGAGCGCTCCCGGCAGCCCCGGGAGGCCCGGACACAGGCGCTCAGAGCCAGGGCGGTTAAATTTGACTATGAAGATCTGTACGTGATTGCGGCGGCAGAAATCCATCTGGGTATACAGGATCCCCTCAGGGCATGGAAAAACATCGCTGAATGATTTCCCCTGCCTGCACTATCCGAAAATTAAAATGGCTGAGTATTATCTGCAAAAAGGAGAGTATGAACGCGCGCGGGACGAGTGCACCGCCATAATTAACGGATGCATTTCCGTAAACCCGGGACAGCCTTTTTCCGAACAGGCATGGCGCATTATTGAAATGATTGACAGCCGGATTTAAAAAACACTGCGGCGGAAATGAGGGATTTTTAAAAATTAACGTACAGCAATAAACCCACCCCAAAATCCCCTCTTCATCTCTGTACACTGCACGTCTCCCCCACTGATAAGGGGAATCGGCGCTGTCATATGACGGGATTTGTTCTGCCTGATATTATTCTGATTGCGGCGGGCGGGGTGCCCTATAATCTTTGGGCAGACACGCATGTCAGCCCCTGCAAAATTTTTTCAATCTTGAATTTTGAATCTCTTTATTTCAAACTTCTTTTCAAACCTTCTGAATTCCGGCTTCGGGATTCTGACTTCTGATTTTTATCCCCCGATTTCAGCCGCGAAGCCGCTGGTCGAGAAGGCTTTTCAGAGCGGCGTTTGAAGCGGGGAAACAGCCGAAAGATTTATTCCACGAAAGCTCATTTTCCATGCAGAAGTAGACAAACACTCCGGGCAGCAGGTCTTTAAACCAGCCGGCCATTTTTTTGAACATCTCAAGGCGGATCTCCTGCAGGTAGCGCATTTTGCCGTCAAAGCCGGGCAGAAACTCGCCGGTATAAATACGCGTGCCGGGAAACCGCCGTTGAGCGATGCCTTTGAGCTGCGGCATGAACCGCAGGGCACCGATGCTCACCCAGGCGATTGCCTCCGGCGGTATATTTTCCGCAAGCATCTCCACCACGGCCCGGTAGCCCTGCTCCCAGCCCTCATGATAGATCATCGGGTCGAAATGAAACCCGACCCGGTAGCCCTTTTCAATGACTTTTCTGGCTGCAGCTATGCGCTCGTCAAGCCCTGCTGCGCCATGCTCTTCGGCTGCAACAATACCAGCGGTATTCAGCGACCAGGAAATTATATATGAGCCGCCATGGTCGAGATTGAGCAGCGGCTCTATCTGCACGGTTTTGGTCTTGAGCTCGAGCACAAGGCCGGGCCGCGACCGGAAAAACGGCAGAACGAACGAGGCAAAATCCGTAAGATGCTCAAGTGCCATGCTGTCCATAAACTCGCCCGTGCCGATGCGCCTGATGGCGCCGCTGTCTGCAACTCAGGGGCTGCTTCGAGTTCATCCAGCATATCCTGCTGATTGGCATACAGGGTGATAAGCGGATTGTTCAGATAGGCCTGCAGCACGCAGTAGGTGCAGTCAAGCGGGCAGCCGGCGCCCGGCGTCAAAACCCAATAGCCGCAGCAGCGGTAGTTCTGCGTGCCCGGGCAGGCATCGAGAAACCGGCCCCGGTTGCGGCAGAGCAGCAGCTTCTTTTTCCCCTGCACCGCCTCTTCCCGCTGCTTCTGAAGTGCGGCGATAAGCTCCTTTGCCGATGGCACGACTTCTACAGGCACGCCCGGGCAGCGCTCGATCACCTGCCGGGCAAGCGGTAAATCGGCCGCCTCTTGCTCAACATAAATATGCTCTGGTGTAAACAGCGTCACTGCCCGTCCTCAAGAAGCTCGCCGCAGGCGGGAATCTTCGGCAAGAGCCTGCACGGTTCGGGCTGCAGCTGCAAGTGCTTCCTGCCGCGAAAAAGCTATCTCGATGCGATACGTAGCCGCCTTCAAATGACGGCGGCGGCACCAGGCGAACGCCGCCTGCATGGGGCAGCTTTTTTGCAAGGGCGGTAAAGCGCTCTTCCCGGCGGGTAAGCCGGGGAAAACGGCAGCTCCTGAGCCATGCCCGGACCTGCTCTCCTTTCTGCGACAGATTGGGATTCGGGGCTGCAAGAATTTCCTGAATCCCTTCGGACTGAAGTATGCCGCATATGGTCATATTGTCTCGCCGGGCAAGATCACCGCAGCTTTCAATGACCTCGGCCTGCTTGCTGACGCTCAGATGCACGGAGGTAAAAAGATTGTACAAGGCCAGCCGGTCATCAGCCGGCAGCGCAGCAAGCTCTGCGGCGCTGTGCCCGGACAGCAGGCCGGCTGCAAGGGCTTCTTTCAGCTCATGCTCAAGCCCGTCGATGCGCAGACACGTATCAAGAGCTTTCATGGTCGGCGGCAGCCCCAGCAGCGGCAGCCACCGGCCCACCACCTCATTTTCCGGCAGATAGCACAAAAGCCGCGCAATGGCTCCTGCCTGCTCAACCGGATTAAAAGCCCGGTGGCACAGATTATCATGCAGCGCACAGGCAAGCATTTCAGCCTCTGTTGCGCCCGGCTGTATAACGCGCGCCGGAAACTCCGGCAAAGCCCAGCTGCCGCAGGGCCTGCACGCGCAAAAAACCGCAGACAATGCGGTATGTTGGCTTTCCAGGCTGTGCGGCCAGCACCGGCGGGTTGATGAGCCCCGCCTCCTGAATTGAGCTGACAAGCCCGTCCGCAGGCTCTGCCGAACGTGACGACAAAAGCCCTGTCATGAAAATCAATGGCAGTAACGGGTATGGTCGAGGAGTTTATCTCTAGTGCCATACAGGCGATTCCTCTTGAAAAAATCCCGATTTTCCTATAGATATAAGAGTACGCATTTCACACCTCTCTAACCACCTTTTATCACGGAGACGCCCGCGCATGAAGCAAATAATGAATCAACTGATACAGCTGCAGGACCTGAGCTTCACCCTTGCAAGAACAGAAAGCCCTTACCACGGAAGCCCACCTTCAAACGCTTGAAGAATCCATAAAGTCGCTGACCGGCGGCGTCCCGAAAGAAATAGCCCAGCTTTTTCAAAAGCTCATCAAGCATTATTCCACGGCCGTCGTGCCCATGGCCAAGGGCATCTGCACGGGCTGCGGCATGGCTGTGCCCACCATCCTTGCCTATGAAGTGCAGGTGGGGGAAAAAATCATGCAGTGCCCCCGCTGCACCCGCATCATCTATTACCGCGACAGCCTGCCCCGGCAGGTGAAGCGCGTGTCCAAGCCCAGCGCCGGCCTTGACCGGTTTTCGGCAAGCAGGCTCATGATACCCGAGCTTGCCGGAAAAGACCGCCAGGAGGCGCTTGCCGAGATGACGCAGCTTCTGGCCGAGCAGGGCTATATTGAAGAGCCAGAACGGCTTCTGGAGGTGGCGCTGAGCCGCGAATCAATCGTGCCGACGGCTATCGAGCACGGCCTTGCCTTCCCGCATGTGCGCGGCGTTGAAGGCGGCGGGCTCATCCTGGCCTGCGGCCTCAAGAAAGACGGCATTGCTTTCGGCGCACCAAAAAAACATCTTACCCGCATTTTTTTCTTCATGGTGATCCCCCTTGCGGCAAGCGCGTTCTACCTGCAGCTCATCACGGGCCTCATGGAATCCTTCCGCGAAGCTCCCGCGCGGGAAAAGCTGCTTGACTGCAAAACGCCGGAAAAAATGTGGCAGGTTTTAAACCAGCTGACGAAAAAAACCATTATCTGAAGGCAGTTCGTCTGAACTGGAATAAAAAAAGACGGTGTCCGCACCGTCTTTTTTTATACAGTAATCGTTTTGCCGCCCGCACCCCGGGAAATCCCCAAAGCTATATACTCCACATCCTCCTGACCGGAGGGGGCCTCCATGACATGCACCGCGCCTTCGGGTATAACAACTCCGTCGCCGGGCCCAAGCTCGGCTGTCTCATTGTCAATGGTAATGCGCGGCCGCCCCTTTACGATAATGAAAATCTCCTGCATGTCTTCATGATAGTGGCCCCGGAATATCCTGCCTGCGGGAAGATGTGCCCAATTGATCATCTGAACGCTGCCGCTGATACTGTCGGCCCGGCTGAAAAGCACTTTCTTCCAGACGCCGGGATCAACAGAATCCTCGTGGCTTGCGGGGACATAGGTGTGTGCATCAAAGCGGGTTATATGCATTGTCTGTCCTCAATGATTAAGACGCCAGGGCTGAATGAAGCGCTGCGGCCATGCAAGGGGGTCAGCCTGCAGTCGTCGTTCCGGCAGGAGGCGCTGCCGCAAAAGAGCGCGCGAGCTTTGCCATCTTTTCATAGCGCTTGAAGCGAAGGAAAAGCCCGCCGAACGGCTCAAGCCACGAAGCAAGCGGCACGGTGCCGAAGCGCTGAAGCTCGGCGATAACCAGATCAAGGCGCTGCCTGTCGGGATAGCTCGTGCTGAAGGAGGTAAAAAGCTCAGAAAAAAGCTCCCTGTCCGCGCGCGGCAGGGCATGCAGAAACCCGGCTATTTCATGCCGGATATAGCGCTCGATGCCGCTTGTATGGGTCAGGGCCTGCTCGAAATCAAAATGCACGAGACGCTCACCGCTCACAATGATATGGCTGAAGGTGGGATGCTTGAAAATCAGGCCCGGCTCAGAAAGATCGAGGGCGCGGCTGTGGCGCCGGCCGGCGGTTTCTGCAAAACGGGCCACCAGCTCTTTTTTTCTGGCAAGAGGCTCGTCTGCTGAGCGGATGAGCTTTGACATGAGCTCACCGGGCACGAACTCCATAGCAAGACAGGGCTGCCCAACCCCGGCAAGCTCGGGGATATCGAGCACCCGGGGTGTATCAAATCCTTCACGGCGCCATAGTTCGAGAACTGACCGTTCCGTGGCATAGCGGCCCCGGGCCGTATAGGTCGACTTCCCCAGCAGCAGCCGCGAGCCGAACTGGCGCGACAGGGCCTGCAAACGGCTGCCCTTGAGGCCATAGCACTTTCAGCACGACAGGCGTGCCCCGCAAATCCACTTTCAGCACGCGGTGTGCTGCCGTCGCCCCGCCTGCTCATGGCAAGCACCTCGGCCTGCATGCCGAGGAATGTGGTGTGTCTTTTCGGCTGCGGGCTTTCAGACTGCATCAATAATATCGCGCAGGCGGCGCGCCACATTGTATTTGGAAAAATATTTCCTGTTTTTCAGCCGCAGCAGGCGGTCAAGGAGCCTGAGCACGCGCAGGGCGGGATTGGGGTGCTCGAACTGAAACTCATAGGCGCTTCGGAGCAGCTTTTTATCGGGGAAGTGCAGGGCCGTTTCCTTGAGAAAAATCGGCCACTGGTCGCGGCCCACGGTTTTGCACAGCGATTTGAGATAGGCAAGTATCTCATGGGCCACAAACTCGGGCACGCGGTTGGGGGAGCGATAGGCCATTTCAAAATCAAAAAACAAAAAGCCGCCGTCGGGCATGATCATCACATGCTTCATGTCGCCGTTTTCATGAATCAGGCGCGCCTCCCGGCGCTCGATGGCAAGGGCCAGCCGCCGGTGCCAGACCGGCAGAAACCTGCGCCAGACCTCGAGCTTTTCTTCCAGCGGCACGCTCTTGTCGGCAAAGTACATGATGAACTTCGGCCGGTCCACATACTCGAACATGGCGTAGAAGCCTTCCTGAAGACCCTCCACGACCACGTCGTCATAAATGTCAAACACCCGCACCCCCGCCTCGCGCCACAGGCGCATGCAGGCAAGCTCGGTTTTCAAACGCCCTCTGGGCATGAACGAGGTCTGGTTATAGTAGAGTATGTTGGTGACGCTTTTTTTCATATAGGCGAACTGGCTGCGCGAGCCCTGGTAGTTCTTGAGCACTGCCCAGCCGCCCCGAAACGGCACTTTAAACAGGTAATTGCCGTTTTTGCGCAGCAGATACTGCATAAGATTGTCGTAGCGCACGACTTCAGCCATGTGAGACTCCTTTCACTTGAAACGCGGACGCTTTATCCACAATTTAAAAAAGATTAAGAGTATACAGGAGTCTGCTCTTTATGGCAATACGGCTTTTGCCATACGGCTTTTGCCTTTTATCACCGGAGAGGCTGTGGCTTAATCATTTTGAGTTTAGCTGGGCCTGACCATTCATTGTGGCCAGGACCTGTTTCTTAAAAGTACGCCCGCATTAATCATGGCGTAGGAAAAGCGGGGCGGTTGACCAACTCCCCGGGGCAAGACTATTGTGTAAGCTTAAAGGCAACAGATACAACAACATTATATGGTTTGCCCTGGATTGCCAAAACCGCCGAATTATATCATGCGCCGCTATATGCCTTGACACACAAGACTTAATTTTATATTTTTATCACTGCACCACAGCAAGTTCCTGTCTGTTTTTAAAGAGATCGCCTGTCATAAACCACCCTGAAAAGTTTCCCGATGCAGCACAAAAAAATTATCATCCCGTCTGTTTCATAGTTCTTATCAGTGGTCTTTATTTCACCCCATGGATGCAACAGCTATTGCCACCGTCGCTCTCCTATAGTTCACGCCCAACACTTGAAGATATACAGGATATGCGCGGGATGAGCAAAAGGGGTTTTCGCTCCCATAAAATAAGCCCCCTTACCTTTAAAACCCTGCGGTACTATGTTTTGCAGGAGCTGGAAGATGCAGAGCGCGAGCAGAATTTTGCCGAGGCTGCAAAGATAAACAGTGTGCTAGCTTCAGAGGCCTTGAACCGTGCGGAGGCAATGCTTGATTACTGGATGCAGCAGCAGGATCCATCTACCAGGCTGTTCCCGGGATATGTGTATGTAGACATCAAGTTCTGGGATTATCGCAATGTGGCCGCAGATCTTTTCCCCTTTCTTATTATCGCAGCTCATTTTATCGATGACGAGGCTTACGCGAAACTGCTGGAAACGCTTGAAAAAGAAAAGTCTCTCTCTCAACCCTTTGCCCTGCCGCAAACAGTGCTGCTGGGCAGCGGAACGCTGATCGATGAAGGGCTCAAAGAGCAGATCTTCGGCGCCGCGGAGTATATCAAAGACGGTCTTGTCCCGATTACCGAAAGGCTGGGCAGGGGTCCCTGGCTTGATCGAATGGAAGAATTGATGAGCAGGATTTGGGCTGTCGCTCCGGTACAAACATCCTACGGCGCGATCCCCTCCGATCTTGCCGAACCGAACGGGGATCTCCTGCAGGGGCTCTGCCGCCTGTATTCAGCCACAGGCAAAAAAATCTATCTTGAGTGGGCAGAGCGGACTCGGGGATGTGTACCTTCTTGAAATACTGCCCCGCAGCGGCTTTCTTCCGCCCAAGCAGTGGGATTTTAAAACCGGAAACTTCGCCACAAATGAAGTATGGCTGCGGGACCACGGCAATGAGCTTATCACGGGGCTGGCAGAGCTTGCCTGCATTGAATGCCTGGCCTCGAGGCCGCGATGCAGCACCTATATCCCGCCCCTGCTCACCATGATGGACCTGCTACTGGCCAAGGGCAGGAACAAGGACGGGCTCTGGTTCAATGCCCTTGACCGGCAGGGAGAGCCGCTCCAGGTGAGAAAGGGGCCCCTTTGCGACAACTGGGGATATATGTATGCCGCCTACCTTGCATTGGCGCAGGTGCTGGAGAACAAGGGGATAGCGCACCCTTCCATACATACATACCGGCAGGAGGTCAAAAGGACTCTGGAGAATATCCACCTGCTATTCCTTTTTCCCCTGGGAGAGAGAGTTTGAGATGGACGGGCAGGTTGACAGCATAGAAAGCGCCCTCTACCTGCTCAACAGAATACCCGTACCCAGCGCCTTCAGATGGATGGATGAAGAAGCAGGCTCGCTCTTCGCTATACAAAAACCTGATGGCTCAGTAAACAAGGACTATCTAGACGGTAATTTTATTCGCACTTCGCTGCTCTACGGCTTTTTTAAGACTCAGGGAACGTATCTGAAACCATGGAGGGAGGATGTGCGCGTGGGAGCATACCGCAGCGCCGATGGGCTCTACCTGCACCTGGAAAGCGAACTTGAATGGCGGGGGAAACTTTACTTTGATCACCCTCGTCACCAACTGACCAGCGCCGTTAATTACCCGAGAGTAAATGAGTGGCCTGAATGGTTTGCTGTGGAAAAAGATGCGGATTACGTGGTAACCGATGCAGCAAAAAATACAAGCCGGGCATATCGTGGGAGTGAATTGATAAGCGGCATCAGCATCAGCCTTGACAAGCACACAGCATATACGCTGCTGATTAAAAAGCAGTAACGATTTGCCCGTCAATAATATGCGTCTGCGTTTGCCTTGACGTACAACAGGCCTGATTTTATTGCATGCCAATAGACCAATGCTAGTGATCGTCAGTTTTTATCAATGATTATCCGCAACGAGCTAACAAATAAAAATACAGAAAATTACAGAAACAAAAGAAAGCGGAGTCATAACGGCTCTGCTTTTTCTATATGTTGTGGTCAACACAAATCAGAAAAAGTCCACACTACGTGATAGTTGCTAAATGACAGTACAGCGCCGGATTTATTGCATGATAGGTTTGGTAATGTTGAATTTTAGAGAATTTCATTTGCCCAGGTAGAGAGCCGTAGTGTTGACTTTTGGGAAGGCTCATTATTTCGCCATCACCCCTGTCCCCTCCATGAAAATTTTGCACGAATCAGAAAAATGAAACAAAAGGCTTCCTGAACGGTTTATAGAAAGAAATATAAAGCTCTTCATAGCAGTGCAGGGAGTATGTTACTCCCCCTTTCATGCTTCCTGCACTCGCTCCTCCCTCAAGATGCTTTCACATACCGAAAAATTTTAATCAGGTACTGGGTCATTAAATACAGGCTTGCTCTAATTCGGATTTGACCGAAATAGGTAAATCTGAAAAAATTTACACTACGTGATAGTTGCTAAACGACAGAACGAAGCCGGATTTATTGCGTGATAGGTTTGGTAATGTTGAATTTTAGAGAATTTCATTTGGCCAGGTAGAGAGCCGTAGTGTGGAGTTTTGGCGGCCAAGCAGGGATACAAGATATGGTATGACCTATCAATCTTGGCCTGATCAAGGTTCACTTGAAAACTGACACATTAAATAAACTCAACCCCTCTCCTGCTCCCTTGCGTCTTTAAAAAAATCCTCCAGGTACCGGGCGAAGCTGCCCTGCCGCAACATCAAAAACCGATTTCATACCGGTAATATCGCAGGTGCTGCCGCCGGTGAAGGCCGAGAGAATACCCCGGGCATTATACCGGTTGCCGGTCGCGAAATCGATGCATGAAGCAGCAAACCTTGCAAGCGGCAGGGGCAAGAAAATGAAGCGGACTTTTTTACCCAGAGCCCGGCAGAAGAGCTGTTCGAAGCTGCGGAAATCGTACTCCTCTTCTCCCGCCGCCTCGATGATCCTGCGGGAAGCTTTGGGGTTGTCGATGGCATCGGCCATGCACCAGGCCAGGTCTTCAAGCAGTATGGGCCTGATCTTTTCAGAGGGCTTCATGAGCAGAGGGACCCGGCCCTTCCGCTGCAGCGTGCGCCCCAGAAGCTCCGACATGTCCGTGGCAAGCGTGGTTACCCTGAAGACCGTATAGTCAAGGCCGCTGACCGTCAGCAGGTCCTCCACCATTTTCTTTATTTTCCCGTGCTCGAAATCGCCGAACTTGGCAAGGCCCCAGTAACTCACAAAAATAAACTTCCTCACGCCCGCCTCTCGCGACAGGCGAATGAGCGCAAGATTGCCCTCATAGTCATTGGCCCAGAGGGCAGCGACACTCCGCTCCTTTGCGATATTGGTGGCAAAGCTGCTGATAACCGTATCGACACCGTCCAGTGCCTCTCTGACCGACGCATGATCTCGTAAATCGCCCCTGACGATCTCCGCGCCCGTCGACTCAAGCCCGATCATATCCGAGCTCTGCCGCACCAGGCACCTGATCTTTTTCCCGCTTTGTGCGAGCTTACGCACCGTTGCGCTGCCCAGATGGCCTGTTGCTCCCACATAAAGGATCATGGCGTTTTCTCCTGATGAAATATGTCGATGTCTACTATTATTGAATGTGTCTAATATTTTCCTAACCACTCTAACGAGTCTTGCAAGAACCCCCATGTATTTTTAACGATTTGAGATTAACCTCCAGCAATACGCGAGAAGAAACTGACTGTATCTTCATCGACAAGTTTTGATTCTTCGGCATTAACAAACTCAATATGTCTACCATTAAGTAGGACTATCATATCCGGATGCAGCCTGTTGTCTTCAGTGAGTAATAGGGTTTTCATCTCTTTCCCGTATTGTTCGGACAGCACGAACAAAAGCTGCAATATAGTCTCAGGCGTTGGCAAATCAAGTTCTTTAATTTTTGCGACATCGCTGACAAAGGGGAAAAAATGTGTTTTCATTGAGTGAACCTCTGAATTTTCAATAAAGACGAATAGCACGATTCTAAAAGTTTTCAAAGCCCCTTCGATAAGGAAAGAATGAAAATTGCTTTAGTAAAACTCCACTTTACGTGTCATCGTCTTGACCGCAGTACAACACCAGATTTATTCCATGATAGGGTTGGTAGCATTGAATTTTTACGGTTTTTATTTATCCAGGCCAGTTAGAGAGCCGTAGTGTGGACTTTTGGCAGCCAAGCAGGGATACAAGATATGGTATGCTGCTAACTTTCTCTGGGAAAATGCAGTTTATTTTAAGATATATAGATATATTTATTTTAGGCAATTCATGCTGACAATCCTTGAAAAAAAGTGTTTTTCTTGACTTAAGTCAAAGACTCGGCCTGCGAGTCCTTTATAGTGGTACACAGTTGAAACATAACACGTACACAAATCAGGAGGAATCATGTTGAAGCGAACAACAATTAAAATGATGTACGCCACAGTGCTGATGCTCGCCTCTTCGGGTCAACACGCAGCGTTCCCGGCAACCTTCCGTTTCCGCGGGCTCCATCGCAACGGGTCGGTGCTGCAGCTGGAAACGGACATGATCCCGCTGACCTTCGGCGGGCACACCATTGCCTACCACTTCGTCCGGCTCGTCGGGGCCTGATGCCCGCCGGCGACGCGCGGGACACCCACCGGCCCAGCCGTCGACACACCCTCAAGGAGATGACCATGTACGGAACGATCGCCCGCCTTCAGGTCAAGCCCGGCGCGGAGAAGCAGCTGCAAGATGCCATGGCGGCAATCGGGTCCCGCGAGGTGCCCGGATTCGTGGCTACCTACCTCTACCGGCTGGACGAGAAACCGAACGTGCTCATGCTGGCGGTCCTCTTCGCAGACCGTGACAGCTACACGCGCAATGCGGACGATCCGGCCCAGGGTCGCGAATACGCGGTGATGCGCGGGTTCCTCGAGAGCGACCCCGAATGGCACGACGGCGAGGTCATCTGGGGCTCGAACGCGTCGTAGGACGACTGCGACCCCGCGGAAGGCGGTGGTCGGCGGCGACCCGAACAGTTGGCCCGCCGGGCCGGCCTTCGGGCAGAGAGAAGCGGCAAGGCTTCGGCTTGGGGGGTTCGGTTGGGCGTGTCTCGAACCGCGGTCCCCACATCGCCTTGCCGCTCCCAGGTCACCCTGAGTGCCTGGAGGTGACGCCCATGACCCCGGTGGGGCCATCCAGGGTCATGCTAAGCCACGCCGCCGGTCCGCGGCAAGAGAGCTTCGGAGCCAGGTTCCCTGGCCGCCAGACGTAGCCCGCGGGGTCGCTCTCATCGCGTGCTACCGGCTGACTGCCGCCAGTGCAGATCAGCTGGCGGAGAGGGTGGGATTCGAACCCACGGAGCTCGCGCTCAACGGTTTTCAAGACCGCCGCCTTCAACCGCTCGGCCACCTCTCCGCGGCCGATCGAGTATAGGCGGCCTCCAACTCCCAGCAGCCTCACCGGGCCCTGCGCGACGGGTTGACAATAGGCGTGCGGATCCAGGGCCGGCCAAGCCGTGCGGGCCGTCTGCATCTGTTCGACGCCTGGAGGACAAGGGACGTGCAACGCATCGTTCGCCTGGTGGCCATCGTTGCCGCGGTAGCGGTCCTGGCCGTCGCGGTCTACCTGCTCACGGGCAGGAAGACAGCGCCCGACTGGTTCCGCAACAGGCTCGGGGGCAGGCAAGCGTAGTAACGGCTGCTCAATGGTGGGTCGGTCTGGCCCGCGCCGCCAGCGGGCCAGACCGACCGCGCGGTCCGATCAGCGCTTGGGAACGGTCGAGACCACGGTTGCCTGGTCGCCCAGCGCGCCGTCGCGCAGGGTGGCGGTGTTGGTGATGACCGTGCCGGGCGGCGTGTACGGCTTCACCTTCACCGAGACCACAACGAAGTTGGTCATGAAGGGGGCAACCTTGCCCTCGACATGGATGCTGTTCGACGGTCGGTTGTACCCGGGTCCCATGAGGTACGTCGTGTTCGCCGGGATCGGATCGTCGAGCACGAATGACTGCGCCACCGGCGTCAGGTTCCGGATGGACAGGGTGTAGGTGAGCGTCCCGCCGGACGCCGCGCTGCCACTCACCTTCTTGCCGAGATCCAGCAGCGCCGACGAGTTCCAGACGCTGATCTGGCCCCAGCTACCGTCAATGGCCTTGCCGGTGACGGCAAGGTGGAGGCCGTACTGGACGCCGTCATCGCCCGGGTTGCCCGAGCCGAGGATCGTGTCCCCCATGTCATAGCCGTACAGGTCGGTCAGCGGGCTGTTGTCCGGCCAGGTGATCCGCGTGGTGTAGTTGCCCTTGGCGGGGATCGCGGTGCTGGCTGCCGTATCCCAGAAGTAGAGGGCCGAACCATATCCGGGGTACCACAAACCGGGGTAGTAGCCCATCGAATCGTGGAACTGGCTCACCGCCGGCAGCGGACCGAACGTCTTCGTCTCCAGGGGAGCCGGCTGGTACTCGCCCGTCGCCGGGTCGTACCCCAGGCGCATGGTGAACGGCGTCGTGCTCTGGAGCGTGAACGTCGAGTTCCCGGTCTGGACACGACGCGACAGGCGGACGTTCTGTCCGCTCGAGTACGTGTAGTTGCTCCACATGTACGGGAACGAGTGGCTGTCCACCACGATCAGGCCGTGCTTCGGACCGTAACTCGGCGGGTCGTACAGGGAGTCGTACAGCGTGTAGTCGAACTTGTACGAGCTGTCGCGGAAGTAGAGCAGCATGCCCGGCACGGTGTAGGGCGCGCGATCGACTTCCCACTCGTCCTCGTCGTAGTAGACGGTCTGGTAGGGGTACTTCAGGCCCCGGTCGAAGCCGCTCATGTTGCGCCATTCGGCCAGGTAGTAGCGCGGATAGACCTCCGACTTGGGCACGAGCTGCCAGCCGTTTGCCGTCCAGCCGTCGGCGCCCGCTTCCACGTTATCCGAGAACAGCGTGGTCGCGCCGTCTGTCAGCGCGAAGTCATCGGCCCACCAGCCGGCCCACTGGGCTGCCAGGTCGGTCGAGTAGCGCAGGCGCACAAGGACGTTCTGGCCGACGAAGGCAGCGAGGTCGAAACGAAGCGTGCCGTCGCCCTCACCGGTCAGGCCCCAGCCCTGCGTTGTTGCCGTTGGGGTTGGTGTTCCGGCAGGACGCCATCCATGTCCTGGAGGATCGCCCACGTCGCGCCGCCGTCGGCCGACACCTCGACGTAGCCGTAGTCCCAGTCCTCCTCGATGCTCCAGGAACTGGCGAACGAGAAGACGGGCGCGGTGGTGCCGGTCAGGTCGAACTGGTGCGTGATGGTGTTGCTCAGGAGGTCGCCCACGGCGGACCACCAGGCCTGGCCGGTCCCCAGCGGGTTCGGGACTTCGACGGTCTTGTCGGGCAGGTTGATCTTGATACCCGACTGTGTACCGGCCGGGCGCAGAGAGAGCTGGCCGACCTTCGCGATGCTGAGCCCGGTGTCGTAGTTGATCTCGAGCGGCTTGGCCCAACCGAGGATGTACTTGAACCAGAGGGGGAACGGAGCCGGCTGCATCCCGCCGAGCTTCCCGTTCCACGAGCCGGACTCCATGATGGCCCAGTTCGAGATCGAGCTGTCCGTGTCGGTGGTGTACAGGTCGGGCAGGCCGAAGGCGGCGTGGCCGAACTCCTCGGAGATCACGCCGATGTCGATGTTCTCGGGATCCATGCTGTACTCGCGCACGAAGACGTCCCGGTCGGGGCACCCCGCGGATCCCTTCGCGCAGGCGAGGTAGCCGGTCGGGAAGTCGAGAAGCGACGCATGCGACCAGATGGCGAAGTCGCCTTCCGCCCCGCCGCCTGCCTCCTGGCCCATGCCCGCATGGATCACCGTGAAGTTGTCGACGATGCCGTCCGCGTTGCCGTCGTACTTCTGCCAGGAGAAGGCGGGGTTGTCCGCCTCGACGGCATCGACCACTTCCTTGACCAGGTCCTGGGCACGGACGTTGTGGTTCGCCGCCGTTGCAGCTATCGGCGCCGTACCAACCCTCCGAATGGGCAGCCTGCAGCCACTTGGGATAGACCGAGCCGGCGGGCTTGAAGGCACCCTCGGACTGCTCGAGGTAGTAGTTCGTCATCGTGTTGCCGCGCAGGTCCACGTCGCCGAGGTTCGGGTGGTGGATGATGACGCCGGCATTCGGGCCTTCCCCGAAGTACAGCTCGTTGTAGAGCGACGGGTTGGCGTCCTGGTACCAGACGGTGTTGTTGTCCCGCGGACCCGGAGGAGCCATCTGGTTGTGCAGAGGGCCGGTGGTCGTGACCGGGGCGCCGCACTCGTCGTTGAAGCTATCGGCGTTGGGGAATTCCACGGGCACGACCAGGCTCTTGATCGGGCTCGCCGCCACCTTCGGCTTGTTCCAAAGCTCACCCTTGAGCAGCGCCGCCAGCTTGAACGGGCTCGGCGTGGTCGGGTTGCGCTGGAACCAGGCGCTCTTGAACGCCCGGATGGCGCTCCCCGTTGCCGTCGCGTCGGCGCCCGGCAGGAGAACCTTCTCCTCCTTCAAGAGTTGCTCGATCGCCTCGTCACGAGGCGCCACGTAGTGCGCGTCGAACTTGGTCGCCTGGAACATCTTCAGCGAGCCGACGTCGCCGGCCGTGGCCGCGATTGGCTGCGAGGCAGGGAGCACCCCCACCATCAGCGCAGCCACTGCCACCAGCACAGCACCTCGCCGGAACATCAACGCCCTCATGGTTCCCTCCTGTCGTGCACGTGTGGGCCTCGAAGCCATCTACCTGGCCGGCTCGGCGGCCGGACACACCGGACTGCGGTCAGCGTCGGCATTGCCCTCCATTCGTCCGGGGCGCTCGACCCGCGTCGAAGGGACGCGCGGGTGGCGCGGCTACATCGGCGCCCCGGGTGCGGCGGTCACGGTGGCGACCAGTCCGCAACGACATGCCCCTCCAGCGTCCCTGCCCGTGCGCGGCCACACCCTGTTGAAGCCGCGCGGTTCTGGTGAGCGTAGCACCGCGCGTCATGCCCGCGCACGCCGATTCTTCGCGCAGCGAGGGTCGGCTCAGTCGTATCGGATCATCGGGAGGCGGTGCCGGTGATGGGCCGTCCTTGCGCGGTCACGCTCCGATGCGGTCCCCGAGCCACGCCCGCAGCGCCTCGGGCACGGCGAGCGAGCCGTCCGGCTGCTGGTACACCTCGAGAATGGCGGCCACGGTGCGCGCCAGGGCGAGGCCCGAGCCGTTGAGCGTGTGGAGGATCTCCGGCTTGGCCCCCGGCTCGGGCCGCCAGCGGACGTTCATGCGCCTCGCCTGGTAGTCACGGAAGTTCGAGATCGAGCTGACCTCCAGCCAGCGCTCCACGCCCGGTGCCCATACCTCCAGGTCGTACTTCTTCGCCTGGGTGAAACCCATGTCACCTGTTGACATCAGCTTGACCCGATACGGCAGGCCGAGCCGCTGGAGCACGACCTCGGCCCGGGCGGTCAGCCACTCGAGCGTGGCGTCGGAGTCGTCCGGGCGCTCGAAGCAGACCATCTCCACCTTGTCGAACTGGTGGACGCGAAGGATCCCCCGGGTGTCCTTCCCGGCGGCCCCCGCCTCCCGGCGGAAGCAGGGCGAGTAGGCGACGTAGCGGATCGGCAAGCGGTCGGCCTCGATGATCTCGTCGCGGTGGAGGTTCGTGACCGGGACCTCCGCGGTCGGGACGAGGTACAGATCGTCCCGCGTCACGACGTACATGAGGTCTTCCTTGTCCGGCAGCTGCCCGGTGCCGCGCGCCGAGGCCGCGTTCACGAGCGCGGGCGGCCAGACCTCGGTCATGCCGTGCTCGCGGGTGTGGATGCCGACCATGAAGTCGATGAGGGCGCGCTGGAGGGCGGCGCCCTCCGCGCGATAGACGGGGAAGCCGGAGCCGGTGATCTTCGCACCGCCGGCGAGGTCGAGCATGCCGAGCGCCTCGCCCACCTCCCAGTGGGGCCGACGGGTCCAGGGGGTTCGGCCGTCCGGCGCTCCCCCGCGGGGCTCGTCGTGCGGAAGCGGGTCGCCCCAGGCGCGGACGACCAGGCTCGCCTCCTCGCCGCCGACCGGGATGCCGGGATCAGGCGGGTTGGGAATGCGGAGCAGCGCCTCCTCCAGCTCGGCCTCGGCGGCGGCCAACTCGGCATCCAGCGTCTCGATGCGGGCGCCGGCGGACGTGGACGCGTCGCGGAGCGCCGCGACTTCGGGGCCCTGCGGGGAGGCGCCGCCGCGGATCGCCTCGCCGATCTGCTTGCTCGCGGCGTTGCGCTCCGCGCGCAGCGCCTCCACCTCGGTCAACAGCGCGCGACGGCGCGCGTCGAGGGCGAGCGCGGCGTCGACGACCGCGGGGTCCTCCCCCTTCAGGACGGCGCCCTGCCGGACGCGGTCGGCGTCCTCGCGCAGGCGCTGCATGCCGATGCTCATGGCGCCGCCCTCCAGCCGGCGGCCTCGCGCAGGCGCCCGATCACGAACGTCGCCGGAAATGCCGCCAGGAGCCAGCCGGCGCGCGGCCCGTTCGTCCGTCCCAGGAACGCGATGTAGAGGGCGCCGAAGGCCCGGCCGGCCGGCATGGCCGCCTCCTCTGCCACCCGAAACACGAGGTTCTGCCAGGCCTCGCCGGATGCCGGCTGCTCACGTTCGGCTGCAAGCGCGAGGCCGCCCAGGTAGATGCGCTGCTCGTCGGACAGGGCGGCCACCTCGGCCGGCAGTGCGTCGCGGTGGACGACAAGGCGGGCCCGCTCCGGCGCCCAGTGCTCGAGCCAGGCGCGCGCCGCCGTTCGCCGGGCCTCCAGGATCGCGAGTTCCGCGGCGTCGAGCGGCGCGCCCTTCTCGGCCGCGAACCGTTCCACCACGTCCACCCCGGGTACCTGGTCGAGGAGCGCGAGATGGCCGAACGGCGGGCGGTACCGGGATGCCTCGGCAACAGCGTCTACGTCCGGGTCCAGCTGACACACGTTGAAGATCCGATCGGGATCGGGTGGCAGCTCACCGCGCACCTCGCGCCCCGCGGTCGCGTCGGCGACCCGGTCGTACTCGTCGAAGAGGCGCGGGATGGTGTCGCCCGACGGGTCGAAATCGAGGGCGTGGTTCGGGCGGTGGCGGAGGAAGAGGAAGCGCACCAGCTCGGGCGGAAGCACCTCGGCCATCCCGTGCGCGCTCGCCCCCCGGCCCTTGCTCGTGCTCATCTTCCGCCCGCCGATGTTCAGGAACTCGTACGGGACGTTGAGCGGCGGTTCACGATCGAAGACCTCCCGCGCGATCGCGTCGGACCGGTCGCGGGACCCGCCCTTCGTCGAGAGGTCCTTCCCGGAGGGTTCGATCGTCACGCCCAGGTAGCTCCACTGCGCGGCCCACTCGAGGTTCCAGGGGAGCTTGGACCGCCCCCCGAACGGGGAGACCCAGCCGCCGTGGCCGCACCCGTGCGCCCAGGTGACGAGATCGGGACGGCACTCGTAGCGCACCCGCGACCCGTCCCACTCGAGGACGATGGTGGTGCCCACCTTCCCACACGACTCGCAGACGAGGCTGATGGGGTGCCACTCGCGGGGATGGTGGACGTTGGCCACCCGCTCGTAGATCTCGCGAACGCGGTCGGCTCGGTCAAGGGCTGTCCGCAGGAAGGGATCCATCGCGCCGGAGGCGTACAGCTCGCTCATCCAGAAGACCTGGGGGTGGACCCCGAGCCCGGCGAAGGTGTCGAGAAACTGACCGGCGAAGTGGCGAGCGTAGCTGGCGGCGGCGCTGCCCTCGGGGGCGGGCACGTGCGCAAGCGGCACGCCCATGTACCGATCGACGGCGTCGGGCGTGAGGAGCGCCTGGGCATCCATGGGGTCCATGTCGTCGACCCCGTACGTCGCCCGCGCCTCAACCCCGCGCTCACGGAGCGTGCGCCAGATGGCATCGACGAGGATCGGCCCGCGGAAGCTGCCGACATGGATGGTGCCGGACGGCGTCTTCGAATCGCTGACGACCTGCGGTCCGCTGGCGTTGGCCGCAAGCTCGTCGGCCCAGTACATCGTCCGGTCTCCCCCGCGCCGCGCGGGCTACTTGATGCTGACGATCTTGTAGCTGAAGTCCCCGGCCGGGGTCTGGACGAGGACTTCGTCACCCTTGCGACGGCCCAGCAAGGCCCGCCCGACGGGCGACTCGTTCGAGATGCGCCCCTCCCGCGGCGACGCCTCTGCAGAGCCGACGATCGTGTAGGTCTCCCGGCCCTCGCCGTGGTCCACGACAACGGTGGCACCGATCTGGACGTGGTCGGTGGAGTGCGTCTCGTCGATCAGGACGGCGTTGCGGACGAGGTTCTCGAGCGACTGGATGCGGCCCTCGACAAAGGCCTGCTCGTTCTTCGCGTCCTCGTACTCGGCGTTCTCCACGAGCTCCCCGAGCTCGGTCGCGTCGTGGATTCGCGCGGCAACCTCCGCCCGGCGGACGTTGACCAGCTCATCGAGTTCCGCCTTGTACTTCTCGAGCCCCTCTGGGGTGAGGTATTCGGGTTTGTTGTTCACGGGCGCTCCGTTTGCTGGCCCGATCGGTGGCCGTACGAGAAGAAAGAACCCCCTGGCGCAACCGGTTCGCGCCGGGAGTCGGTACGGCGGCGGATTCTAGGGCCGCGTGGTGGGCGTGTCAAAGCCAGGTGCCCTACCTGCCGTTCTCCCCTGCCGTTTCCCGCTGCCATTCTCCCTCCAGGCGGGACTGCGGCAGGCCCTGGCAGGTTTGACCGCCCCCCCGACGCCATCAGCGACATCCTTCGTGCTCGATCCTCGCCGCCGCTGCCCTCCCCTGGCGTCGACACGGACGCCCCGGCCCGCCTTACTCCCGTGTGACGGGAGGATGACAGGGCGGGTGGGGGCGCCGCGACGTGTCGTTGCACTGTTAGCCTGTCCGTCCACAGCCTGTCCGTCACGACTTGACGCCATCCCGGGAGACGGTAGCCTTCCGTGTGGCGCATGAGGCCGGCCCCGCATGATGCGTGGCGCATAGTGAGGGAAGCTCGAACCCGTGCAGGCGCCCGATCCTGTGGCTCGCGGAGACGCGTTCCGCCCCGACGTCGAAGGGCTTCGGGGCGTTGCCATCCTCCTCGTGCTCCTTTTCCATACAGGCCTGCCCCTCCCCGGGGGGTTCGTCGGCGTCGACGTCTTCTTCGTCATCTCGGGGTTCCTGATCACAGGACTCCTCCTGCGCGAGCAGGAACGGACGGGCCGGATCAGCTTCACCCGCTTCTACGCGCGCCGCGTGCGGCGGCTCCTGCCCGCCGCCGCCGTGGTGCTCCTGGTCACGCTCCCCCTCGCCTACCTCGTGGTCGCCCCGCTTGATCGCTCGGCGGTCATGCTCGACGGGGCCGCCTCCGCCCTGTCGGTGGGGAACGTCCGCTTCGCCCTTACCACGGGCGACTACTTCAGCTCGATGACGACCCCGTCGCCGTTCCTCCACTTCTGGTCGCTGGGTGTGGAGGAGCAGTTCTACCTCGTCTGGCCGGCGCTCCTGCTGCTCGCCGCCTGGCGACTTCCCCGAGCCGGCGCAGCGCTGGCCCTGGGGGTCGTTCTCGCTGCCTCGTTCGCGGCCAGCGTGCTCATCACCGACGTCTCGCCCTCCTGGGCCTTCTACATGCTCCCCACGAGAGCCTGGCAGCTGGCGGCCGGCGGGCTGCTGGCGGTGGGGGCGGTGCGGCTGGCACGTGCGCCCGGGCTGATCCTGGCGCCCCTTGGCTGGGCCGCGGTGGCCCTGCTCGCCTGGGCCTCTCTCGCGCTCAACAGCGACATCGCCTACCCGGGCCTCGCGGCACTCGCTCCGGCCGCCGCGGCGGCGGCACTCGTCGCCTCGGGTGCGCTGCGCCGGGGCCCGGGACTTCTTCTTCGGACCTCGCCTCTCCGCTTCCTCGGGCGCATCAGCTACTCGCTCTACCTGTGGCACTGGCCGATCCTCGTCCTCGTGCCCCTGGCGCTCGGCGGGACGCTGGAGACGCCGGCCATGGTGGTCCTGGCGTTCCTCGCCATCGCCGTTGCGACGGCCAGCTGGGTCTATGTCGAGGAGCCCTTCCGACGAGGCCTCCCGATCCTCGCCGCGCCACCCAGGCGGTCGATCGCCCTTGGATTGGCGGCGATGCTGACGGTGGTGGTCGTGGCAAGCACCCTGGATCGAGCGGGGAGCGCCGAGCTGGACGCCCTCTCCGTCTCGGCGTCAGAAGTGACCGTCGACGACCCGTGGCTCTCGACGCCCGATCCGGCCGAGATGGCAGTCGACGACCCGTGGGCGACGGCGGATCCGTGGGCGTCGGCGGATCCGCGGGCGTCGGCGGATCCGATGTCAACCGACCCGCCGACGGACGGCAGCGAGCCTGGCCCGTCCGGCAGCGGGCGATGCGGCCGAGCCGGCAGCGACGGGTCCCGGAGCGACCGGCTCCGGGGTGACGGCATCCGGCACGACGCCACCCGGGGCGACAGGACCCGGAGCGCCCGACTCCGCGGCTACCGACCCTGCGGCGCCCGACGCGTCGGGCGCTGTCCCGAGTCCAGCCGCCACGCCGGCCCCGGCACCACCCGCCGCGCCCGCCCGCCCGGCAAGCTACGCGCTCCCCCGTGACGTGGCCCCGCCGCTGGCGCGGGCCCGGTACGACGAGGAGCGCCTCCGGAAGGACCGCTGTCTCTCCATCGAGGGCGTCACGAGTCCGCCCGACTGCGTCTACGGCAATCCCGAGGGCACGTTCACCGTGGCGCTGGTCGGTGATTCGCACGCGTCGATGTGGTTCCCGGCCGTCGAGGCGGTAGCCAAGAGGCACGGCTGGCGGCTCCTCACGTACGTGAAGGTCGCCTGCCCGTTCGTCGACATGCGCGTGCGGAACATCAACCTCAAGCGCGAGTACTACGAGTGCCACACCTGGAACGCGGCAGTCGTCGCGCGGCTCGCCAGTGTGAAACCCGACCTCGTGGTGGTTTCGATGAGCCGCTGGATCTTCCCGGTGCTCTCGGTGGACGGAAGCACGGCGCGCCAGGGGGCCGCCATGGCGCGGATGCTCCAGCGCGTTGCCGGTCCGGTCGCCCTCATTGCCGGGATCCCGATGCCCACCGTCAACGTCCCCGTGTGCCTGTCGGCCAACCTCCGGGACATCCGCCGTTGCGCGACGCCGCGCTCCCAGGCGTACCGAAGCGACATGCTCGTTCGCGAACGCGCCGCAACGCGCGCGACGCGGGACCTGCTGGTGGACATGACGACGGCGGTCTGCCCATCCGACCCTTGCCCTGCAGTCGTCAACCGCAAGATCGTCTATCGCGACGGGCACCACCTCACGGCGACGTTCGCGCGCTCGCTGGCACCCGCGCTGGACCGGGCCCTGGCTCCGCTGCTGGCACCGAGCCCGTAACCGTCCCCGGCCCTACCCTCGGGTCATTCGCGCCAGGCGGCGTCGGACCCGCTCGAGCGCGGCTTGCTCCCGGAATGCCACGAAAAGCGTGTCGTCCCCGGCAACCGTGCCCGCGACGTCTTTCCACCGTGCGCGGTCGATCCAGGACGCGATGGCGTGGGCGCTGCCCGGCAGCGTGCGCATGACGAGCAGGAGACCGGCCGTCTCGATGGTCACGGGCAGGTCGCCGAGAAGCCGCGCCAGCCGCTCCTCGGCCGATGGCTCGGCCTCGGTTGACCGGGACGTGGGAGCGTAGATGAACACGCCGTCCCGGTCGACTTTCTCCAGGCCCAGCTCCGCGACGTCCCGGCTGATTGTCGCCTGGGTGGCCCGAAAGCCGCGCTCGCGCAGCGCCGCCGCGAGGTCGTGCTGGGTGCGGATCGGCCGCTGGCGCACGAGGTCGCGAATGGCCGCCTGGCGAAGCTGCTTCATGACATCCATCGCTGCAGGGCAGAAGCCTACCGCGCCCTACCGCGCCCTACCGCGCCCTACCGCGCCAGGAGATACACGACGACGAGCGCAGCGAGGAAGAGACGCCAGGCGATGAAGATCCCCGTCGTGTGCCGGCGCAGGTAGCCGAGCAGGAAGCGGATGGCGAGAAGCCCCGCGAGCGTGGCGCCCACCAGCCCCGCGATGAGTGGCAGCCATTCGACGCCGGCGCCGCCGCCCGCCACGATTCCGCGGGCCTTCCAAAGGGTCGCGCCGGCGATGATCGGCGTTCCCATGAGGAATGAGAAGCGCGCCGCCTCGTCGCGTCGCAGGCCCCGGAACAGCCCGGTGGCAATGGTGATGCCCGAACGGCTGAAGCCCGGGAACAGGGCCACGGCCTGCGCCACCCCGATGGTCACGGCGTCGCCGATCGTCGCCCGGTCGAGGTCCCGTTCGCCGCTGTGGCGCGCGGCGTAGAGCTCGGCCAGCCAGAGGATCGCCGCTCCGGCGACGAGAAACACGGCCACGATTGCCAGCGTCCCGCGGAAGGCCGTGTCGAAGAAGTCCTCCAGCGCGAAGCCGAGGACGGCCGCCGGGACCAGCGTCACCAGGAGAAGCCACGCGAGGCGGCGCTCGGGGTCCAGGCCCGATCCGCCGCTCGCGGATCGACGCCACGAAGGCGACCGCCAGGCGGACGAACTCGCGCCAGAAGTAGAGAAGCAGCGCGACGAGCGTGCCGCCGTGGAGCATGACGTCGAAGGTTGCGCTGTTGAGGAACGGGTCGTCCCAGCCCAGGATCTGCGGCAGCACGATGAGGTGCGCCGACGACGAGATGGGCAGGAACTCGGTAAGCCCCTGGATGATCCCGATGACGAGGGCCTGGAGAGCGACGGGCATGGCGTGGGGACTGTACCCGCTACCGGTGGCGCGTGCTCGGCAGGGCGACAGGGCCCGCGGGCTCCCATGGCCGGCGCATGCTGCGGGCCACGTCCGGGCGGCGGCCTTTTCGCCCCCTAGGATGACGCCGGTGGTGCCCGATCGAGTGGCAGCCGACGCCAGCGCCCCTGCCGGCCCGGCCGGCCCTGTCATGAGGCTGATGCCAGCGCCCTGTCTGGCTTGCCGGCCCTGTCGGCCCTGCTGGCCCCCGGAGCCTCAGCGGATGAAGAGCGGCGCCATGACCAGCGTGATGGTGGCGATGAGCTTGACCAGGACGTGGAGCGAAGGACCGGCGGTGTCCTTGAAGGGGTCGCCGACGGTGTCGCCAACCACGGCCGCGGCGTGGGCGAACGTCTTCTTGCCGATCACGTTGCCGTTTTCGTCCTTGAGGTGCCCGGCCTCGATGTACTTCTTCGCGTTGTCCCAGGCACCGCCGCCGTTGTTGAGCACCGTGGCGAGGAGGACGCCAGCGATCGTGCCGACCATGAGGAAGCCCGCGGCCGCCTCGTAGCCGAGCAGGATACCGACGGCGATCGGGGTGCCGACGGCCAGGACTCCGGGCGCGATCATCTGCCGGAGCGCCGCGCTCGTGGTGATGTCCACCACGCGGGCATAGTCCGGGCGCTGCGTGTAATCCATGATGCCCGGCATCTCGCGGAACTGGCGGCGAACCTCGACGATGATGGCGGACGCGGTGGTGCCCACTGCCCTGATGGCGAGCGAGCTGAAGAGGTAGACGAGCATGGACCCGATGAGCGCCGCGACGAAGACGGAGACGCTCGAGAGGTCGACCGACTGGAGGAGCTGCACGCCCTCCTTCCCGGCCGCGATCTGGCGGCCGAGGATGAGGTTGATCTTGTCAAGGTAGGCCTGGAAAAGGAGGAACGCGGCGAGGCTCGCCGAGGCGACCGCGTAGCCCTTCGTGAGGGCCTTGGTGGTGTTGCCCACGGCGTCGAGCCGATCGGTGATCTCGCGCGCGCTGGCTTCGACTCGCGCGAACTCGGTGATCCCGCCCGCGTTGTCGGTGATCGGGCCGAAGGTGTCCATGGCCAGGATGTAGGCGGTGGTCATGAGCATGCCCATGGTCGCCACGGCCGTCCCGAAGACGCCACCGACGTTCCGGCCCTCCGGCGTGACGAGGCCCGCCTGGGAGCCCAGCCAGTAGCTGAGCAGGAGCGCAGCGCCGATGGTGAGGGCGGTGACCGCGGTGGTCTCCCACCCCACGGCGGTGCCGCTGATGATGTTGGTGGCCGGGCCGGTCTTTGAGGCCTCGGCGATCTCCTTCACCGGGCGGAAGGATCCGGAGGTGTAGTACTGGGTGATGTAGACGAAGACGATGCTCGTCGCCAGGCCGACGAGGCCCGCGCCGAAGAACCAGATCCAGCTCGGGATCCCGTATGCGCCGAGATCCTCGCCACCCGTCTGCATCATGACGTTGGTCACGAACGCCAGCGCGATGGCGCTCAGGATGGTAACCACCCAGTACCCGCGGCTCAGGATGTTCATGGGGTTCTCATCCTCGCGGCCGCGAAGCGTGAGCACCGCGATGATCGTGGCGAAGAGGCCGAAAGCGCGGATGACGAGCGGGAAGAGGATCCAGGCCTCCGGGTGAGGCCAGCCCGACGTCAGGGCGATCCCGTAGACGGCGACGCCGAGGATCATCGCGCCGATGTTCTCGGCCGCCGTTGACTCGAAGAGGTCGGCGCCGCGGCCCGCGCAGTCACCAACGTTGTCGCCGACGAGGTCCGCGATGACGGCCGCGTTCCGCGGATCGTCTTCAGGGATGCCGGCCTCCACCTTGCCGACGAGGTCCGAGCCGACGTCGGCGGCCTTCGTGTAGATCCCGCCGCCGAGCTGGGCGAAGAGCGCCACGAACGAGGCGCCGAACCCGAACCCCACGATCAGGAACGGCGCGACGGCCGGCGTGGTGAGCCCGCCGTACGCGACGAAGATCCCCCACACGCCCAGGAGCGACAGGGCAACCACGAGGAAGCCGGAGACCGCGCCGCCGCGCATGGCCACGGTGATCGCTTCCACCAGGCTCCGCCGCGACGCGGCGGCGGTCCGGACATTGGACCGGACGCTGATGTACATGCCGATGATGCCGGACGCCATGGAGCAGGCGGCACCGACGAGGAAGGCCACGCCCGTCCGGATACCGAGGTCGAAGCCGCTGATATCGGTGTCGGCGACCGCCTTCGTCTCGACGAGACCGATCACCACCCCGATGATCACGCCGGTCGCGATCGCGAGGAGGGCAATGGTGCGGTACTGGCGCCTGATGAAGGCAACCGCGCCTTCGAAGATGGTTCCCGCGACGTCCTGCATTTCCGGCGTCCCCTGGTCGCGGCGAAGCACGTCGCGCGCGAGCCAGATGGCGAACAGGATCGCCGCGAGACCGGCGATCGGAATGATCCAGGTGATCGGACCGGCAAGTTCGGTCACGTCGGCTCAGCCTCCACTTCCTTGGGCCTTCGTTCCTTGGCCCTTCGTTTCGCGCCGCCCCGAACCCTGCGAGTCGGGCGCACCAGGGAACCGTCGAATGGGGCGCAGCACCTCACGACGTGCCGGGCGGGAAGGCAACTCTAGCAACCCGGTTCGCACGGGGTCAAACCGCGAAACGGCCGTACCTTGCGGGCCGATCGGCCCACCGGTCAACCAAGGCCGCCCCGGGTCGCCCGGGCCGGTCGACAACCGCCGTTCGCCGGATGGGCGTGGGGCGCACCCTGACCGGGAGCCGGTCGGACGGGCTTGCGCCTATACTCCCGCCTTGTGACTTGCAGGTCCGTGGGAGCGTGAACCGGCGTGCACTGGGCTGCCTGCTCGAGGCCGCCGAGACGATCGTCCTGACGCTCATCATCTTCCTGGTAATCCAGACGTTCGTCGCCCAGCCGTACAAGGTCGAGCAGATGAGTATGGAAAACACGCTCGAGCCCGGGCAGTACGTGCTGGTGGACAAGCTCACGCCCCGGTTCGACTCGTACAAGCGAGGCGACATCGTGGTCTTTCTCCCCCCGAACGCACCGCCCGATTCGATCCCCTACATCAAGCGCGTGATCGGGGTGGGCGGCGACGTGGTGGACATTCGCGACGGCCACATCTACATCAACGACCAGGAGCTGGACGAGCCGTACGTCTTCCCGGGCCAGACCACCGAGGCGACCGGCGGACAGGACCACTACGTCATCCCCAACGGCGAGCTCTTCGTCGTCGGCGACCACCGGCAGAACTCCAGCGACTCACGCGTCTTTGGCCCGATCTCGGACTCGACCGTCATCGGCCGTGCGTGGCTTCGCTACTGGCCGATCAATACGCTCACGGTCCTGGCAACGCCTGCCTATCCCGATCTCCGGCCGCTTCCGCTGCCCTCCGTCGCGCCGGCCGGAGCGACCAGCGGCGGCGGGTCCGGCGCCGCGCGCCTGAGCCGCGCGGCCTGATCCTCCGGGCATCCCGTGGAACCGGCCGCGATCGCGTCGCTGGCCGGCGCATCCGGCGTGGTCATGGGTGCAGCCCTGGCCGTCGCAACTGCCGGCACACGGGCGCCTGTTCTCGGCCTCGGCCTTGCCATGCTCGCCGCGCCGCTCGCCCTCGTCCCGACCCTGGGATCTCTCGCCAGCGCATTCTGGGTCGTCGCGGCCCTCCTGGCGGCGTTCCTGCTGCTCGGAGGACCGCCCCGAACGATGCCGGTCGCAGCGCCGGTCCCGCTCGGCGGATGGCCCGAAGCGGCGTTTGTCGTGCTTGGTGCCGCCATGACGTTCGCCGCCGGGCAAGCGAGCGGCGGTCCGGGCGACGCGGCAGCGCTGGCCGCGGCGTCGGCGTGCGGCCTTGCCGCGGGGGCCCTGCTGCTGTTTGCGACCGGCGTGCGGCGAACGGCCGCGGGGGCCATCCTGGCGTTGGTCGCGGTCCCGCTCGCGGCGGCCGGGCTTGGCGTGATCGTCGAGTCTTCGTTCGCGGCCGCTCTCGCCGTTTCGCTTGTCGTGATTGCCGGAGCGGCCAGGGCGCTCGGGCCGGCGGGAGCGCCCGCCAGCCCGGAGCAAGGCGCGCGACGGCGGCGAGGATAGAGCGGACGTGCCGGTCACTCCGGGGATCCTCGTCGCGGTGCTCCTGGCGGCCGCCGCCGCCACGTTCGCCCTGCGCGACCGTCCGGCCTGGTCAACAGCCGTTGGGTTCGCCGGGCTTGCTGCGGCGATCGCGATGGCGGTGGGGCTCGACCCGCTGTCCTCCTCCTCGATCGTCGGCCTGCCGATCGCTGCGTCGCCGTACGCCCGCCTGGCGGTCATCGCCGCGGGCTGCTCGGTTGCGGGCGTGGCGGTCGCTGCCGCACTCCTCGCCGGTCGAGCGCCCGCCTCTGACACCGGCCTCCCCGCGCTGCTTGCCGGCCTCCTTGTCGGCCTGGCGGCAGTCGCGCTTGCACTCTTCGCGGCCGTGGCGGTCCCGGGCGAGGAAGCCGATCTCGCGCCGGTCGGTCTCGCCGGTCCGGCTTCGTCGATGGTCGTCATCGCGGCCGCGACCGCCCTCCTGGCGCCGCTGGCGGCGCGGCCGGACGTCGAGGGCGCTCCGGGCGCCGGCTGGCTGAGGCTCGCAGCGGCCGGAGGCGCACTCGCGGCCCTGGGGGTTCTCTGGCCGACGGTTGCGGCCGCCGGAAGCACCGCGGCCGATCTCCCGGATACGACCGGAGCGATGGTCGGCGTCCTCCTCGTGGCGGCGGGCCTCGCCGTCCGCGGCGGCGCGTTTCCCCTCCAGGGCCCTGTCGTTCGACTGCTCACCGCGACTCGCCTCCCGGTTGTGGCGATGTCGGCTGCCTGGCTCCCTGCGACCATGGCGCTCGCCGCCATTGCCTGGTCGGCGGCCGCACTCGGCCCGCTTGCCGGCCTGGTGCCACCGGACGGCCGCAACGCCGCTGCGGCCCTCGGGGTCGCGACGCTGCTGATCGGCGGCGCCATCGCCACCCTGCAGACGGACCCCGAGCGGCTCCTCGCCTGGAGCCTGGTCGGCGATGCGGGTCTTCTCGTCCTCGCCATCGCCCCCGAGGGTCCCGACCTCAACGACGCCGCCCGGACCCTGCTGCTCGTCAACACGGTCGCCCGCACCGGCATGGTGGCTTGGGTGCTCGTGCTCGCGCAGGCGCACGCGCACGCAGGAGGCACGGTGCCGGGATTGCGGTCCCGAGGCTGGATCCTGCGGCTTCCCGCCGTCGAGTCGGTTCTCCTGCTCATCGGGCTGGCCCTCTTGACCGCCGCGACGTATGGCCTGCCCGGGTGGCCGGTTGCCGCGGCCCGCCTGGCGCTCATCCAGGGAGCGGTCCCCGAGCCGTTCACCTCGATCGGGCTCGTCGCGGCCTGGCTCGGGCTGCTCGCCTACGCGCGCCTCGCGGTCGAGGGGTTCCGCCGGACCCCCGTGCAGGGTGCCGACGTGCCCGTGGGTGCTGGAGTGCCGGGGGATACCGGCCGGGGCGCCGTGCGACGCACTGCGCTCGCGGCTGCGACGGCGCTCCTGGTGGGTGTCCTCGCGTTCAGCCTCGCGAGCGGGATCGTACCGGTGGACGTCCGGGCGGGCGACCCCTTCCGGTCGCTGCCGGAGGTCCCGGCCGAACCTGCGCCGACGAGCGCTCCGGCTCCCTGACCCGGACGGAGCGGCGCGGTACGGCCCGGACCCGCGCCCAGGTTCCCGGCGTCGTCAGGATCCGGTCACCCAGGGATCGACGTCCCTCCGGTACTCCAGGAGCTCGTCCTGGTCGAACCAGAGCGCGATCTCTCGCGCCGCCGCCTCAGGTCCGTCCGACGAATGCACCAGGTTCATGCGCGTGTCGAGGGCCATGTCGCCGCGAATGGTGCCCGGAGCGGCCTCGATGGCGCGCGTTGCGCCGTTGAGCGCGCGCACCACGGCGATCGCGCCCGGCCCCTCGAGCACCATGGCGACCAGCGGGCCCGACGTCATGAACTGCATGAGGGCCGGGAAGAACCCCTGCCCGCGGTGGGAAGCGTACTGGCGGTCCACGAGGTCGCCGCCGGCCCGCTCCAGCTTGAGCCCGACCACCTTGAGGCCGCGCTCCTCGTAGCGCGCGATGATGCGACCGACGAGTTGACGCTGGACGCCGTCCGGCTTGATGAGGACGAGGGTGCGTTCGATCACGGGTTCTCCTGCAGTTGCTGGGCGCCACGCAGGGCGCGGCTCGCTTCCTGGAAGGCCTCGCGACCCTGGGTTTCGCGACCCATGAGGCGGTACGCGTCGGCACGGACGAGGTGAAGAGAGGCGCACTCGTGGGCGGTCGGACCGACCCGGAGTGCGTCGTCGGCGACGCTGAGCACTGCCGGCGCCAGGATCGGCTGCTCCCGCAGGACGAGTTCGAGGCGCACCGCGATGCCGGCAATCTCGCCGCGGGCGACCGCGGCCTGCACGTCGATGAGATCCGCGGCGGCAGACGCGGGGCCTTCGCGCCCGCCGTCGGCACGCGCGCTCCCGGCGAGGGCCGTGGTGGCTGCTGCGCTGCCCCCGGCAGGCCCCGCGGTAGCGATGGGCCCCGCGGCAGCCGACGCGGCGGGCGCCGCGGTAGCCTCGGGAGCGCCGGCGACGGCTGGACCGACCGGGATGGCGATCCGGGATCCCTCGCCCGACGCGACCGGGGGCACGGCGCCAGCCGCCGCCTGGCGGGGCAGTGGCGGAATCATCGGGATGCCCCGGACCTGTGGCGGCGGAACGGCCGGCGGCGGCCCGGCGGGCGGGGCCGGGACCCGCGGGGCCGGCCAGACCGGGCTCCGCGGCTGCCCCGCGAGCAACTCATCGATGCGATCGGGCTCGGCCGCAAGGGCGCGCGCCGCCAGCTCGCGCGCGTCGTTGGTGCGTCCGACGGACGCCGCCGCTTCGGCCGCCACGCAGAAGACCACCGGATCGGTCAGCCCGGCCTCCAGGCAGGCCCGCGCCGCGTCCCCGGCGCCGACCAGGTCGCCGGTTCGCCACCGCACCTCGGCGAGGTCCACCAGGGCCGGCCCATCGAGCGCGCCTCGCCCCGCGAGAGTCTCCAGCTCGGCACGCGCCAGCGCGTGGAGCCCGGTCCCCAGGTGGATCCGGGCGAGCCGCGCCTCCGGGTCGCGACCGCCGGCCGTAGCGCCGTGCCACGGCTCCGGCTCGACAGGCTCCGGCTCGACAGGTTCCGGCTCGACAGGCTCCGGCAAGGGCGCGGGCTCGATCGCCGCGGGCCGGGCCCCCATCAGGATCTCGAACGGATCGCTCACGGCAGCCGCAACCGATCGCCGAAACGCCGGGTGTACCCGGGGGGCGAGATGACCGCGAGCGCAAGGGCCTCATCGCGGAAGAGCCTGCCGGCGAGGCGCTGCACCGCCTCGGCGTCCACGGCCTCGATCTTCGACAGCGCCTGCTCGATTGTCATCGTCTGCTCGTGGAGCGCCTCCTGGACACCGAGCCAGGACGCCAGGTTACGCCCGTCCTCCAGGCGCAGCTCGAGCCGGCCGCCGGCAAACGCACGGGCGCGCGCCAGCTCATCGGCCGGCACGGGTCGATCCCGCAAGTCGGCCAGCTCGGCGAGGACCGCCTCGAGGGCGCGGCCGAGCGCCGCCGGGTCCACCCCGGCGTAGACGCCGAGGAGGCCGCAGTCGTGGAAGTCAGTCACGAACGAATGGACGTCGTACGCCAGCCCTGCCTCCTCCCGGAGGTGGAGGAAGAGCCGGCTGCTCGTGCCGTCGCCCAGCACCGTGTGGAGGATCTCGAGCACCCAGGTCTCCGGGTCGTCCCGGCGCAGGGCCGGGAGCCCGACGCAGAGGTGAGCCTGGGCCCCTTTTCGCCGATCGATGAGCACGTTGTTCGGAGCAGGAAGCAGGGGCGCACCGTCCATCGCCGGCGTCACGCCGTCGCCCGAGCCGAAGTACGACGAGGCGAGGGCGACCACATCCTGGTGAGCGATGTCACCTGCGGCGGCGATGACGAGGTTCGACGGCTGGTACCCGCGGCGCCAGAAATCCCGGATCCCGTCCGGGTCCAGGCCGCGGACGGACTCCTCGCTGCCGGCGATCTCCCACCCCAGGGGCGTGTCCCCGAAGACCGCCTGGTCGAGCAGCGTGAAGACGAATTCCCCGGGATCGTCACGGTAGGAGCGGATCTCCTCGACGATGATCGTCCGTTCGTTCTCGATGTCCTTGCCCCGAAGGAGCGGCCGGGTGACGAGATCGCCGAGCACGTGCATGGCGCGCTCGGTCTCGCGACCAGGCACCCGTGCCCAGTAGGTGGTCGCCTCCCGGTCGGTCGCGGCGTTGCTGGTGCCGCCCACGCCCTCGATGGCCTCCGACACCGTGCGGGTATCCGGGAACGAGGCGGTCCCCTTGAACACGAGATGCTCGAGGAAATGCGCGGTCCCGGATTCCTCGCGACACTCCAGTCGGGAACCGGCGCGCACATAGACCACCGCGGAGAAGGATCGTGCGCCGGGGACCCGCACGGAGATGACGCGCGGCCCGGAGGGCAGCACGGAGCGCTCGAACATCGCGCGCATCGTAACAGGGGGCAGCCGGCGCAGGCGCCGACTGCGCTCACGGATCCGCGGTACCGCCGGTCTCCCGGCCGGAGCCCGGGCTCCCCTCCCCCGACCCCAGGCCGCTCAGCTCGAGCTGGACGAAACCGGGCGCCTCGAGCTCGAATGCCTGCTGCACGTCTCCGCCTGCCCCCTGCGGTGTCCCGGGCAGGAGGAAGAGGACGACGCGCTCCTCGCCCTGCACGAGCCGGTACTCCAGCCCCAGGTCGGGCAGCGTCTCGAACTCGAGGTACTCGAACGAGCCAACGTTGATGCAGATCGAGACCGGGGTGAAGAACGACGAGAGATCCGGCCGGCCGACCAGCACCCGCTCCACCGGGCCCGTGCCCCAGGACACGAGCCGGTCGTCCCGGAAGTAGCGGTAGCCCACGGCACTCCGAAGGAGCGGCCGCAGCAGGTGGTACATGTCGTGCGGGTTCGACAGGACGCCGCTGTTGACGAAGAAGCTCGCGTTCGGCTCGAGCGTCACGACGTACCTCCGGCATCCTGGACCCGTTCACCGTAGGATATGCGGCTCTTCGCCGGAGAACACGCTGCCACAGGCGGGAGGCCCGGCTGCGCCGGCGCGAGCGCGGCCGCGCGTATCATCGAGTGCATGCTGCTCGCCATTGACGCCGGCAACTCGACGCTGACCGCAGCCCTCGCGGCCGACCGGGATCTCGCCGCGGCCGCCGAGCCGGGCCGGACCCGGCACGCCGCGACGCCGGAACGCGCCACGGCCGACGAGGTGGAGCTGCTGCTCGACGGCCTGCTCGGCCTCGACGGTCGTCGGCTGAGCGAGGTCACCCGCGTCGTGCTCGCGTCGGTCGTGCCGCCGGTGAGCAAGGCCGTCGCCGCCGTGGCCGCGCGACGCCACCTCCCCTTTCTCGAGGCGTCGGCCGCCACGGTCCCGCTCGCCGTCCACGTCGACCGGCCGGCCGAGGTGGGCGCGGACCGGCTGGTCAACGCCCTTGCCGCGGCGCGGCTCCACGGGACGCCGGCGATCGTGGTGGACATCGGGACCGCGACCACGGTTGACGCGGTCGGCGCCGACGGGGCCTTCCTCGGGGGCGCCATCGCCGCAGGACCGCAGCTCTCGCTCGACGCACTGGCCTCGCGGACGGCGAAGCTGCCCCACGTCGAGCTCGGCGGATCGCCGCGCGCCATCGGGCGCGACACCGTTGAGGCGCTCCGCAGCGGCGCCGTCTTCGGCCAGGCAGGCGCGGTGTCCGAGCTGGTTTCCCGCGTGCGCGGCGAGCTTGCGACGCTCTCCCAGGGGCGACGGCCGATCGTGGTCCTCACCGGAGGCGGGAGCCGCCTGCCATGGGCGGCCGACATCCCGGGCGTCGATGTCCTGGACCCCGACCTGACCCTGCGCGGGCTGCTCGTGCTGGCGGCGGAGGGCCGCTGGTCGTGAGCGGACGGCTGGCCGGGCGCTTCATCCTCCTCGGCGTCACTGGATCGATCGCCGCGTACAAGGCGGTCGAGCTGCTGCGGCTCATGGCCTCCGAGGGCGCCGAGGTGCAGGTCCTCATGACTGAGGCGTCCACGCATTTCGTGGGGCCCCTCACGTTCGAGACCCTGAGCCGACGGCCGGTCGTGCGCGACCCGCTGGCGCTCCTCCCGGACCAGCGCATCGCCCACGTCGCGGCGGGCGAACGGGCGGACGCCATCGTCGTCGCCCCGGCCACGGCGCGCTGGCTCGCGGCTATGGCCGGAGGACTGGCCGACGACGTGATCACGATCACCTGCCTGGCGGCGCGCGCCCCGGTCGTGGTGGCGCCCGCGATGGACGGCGAGATGTACGCGCATCCGGCCACCCGGGCCAACGTCGAGCGACTCCGCGGGTTCGGGTACCACATCGTGGAACCGGCGGTCGGGCTGCTGGCGTCCGGCGCGTCCGGCCGCGGGCGTCTCGCGGAGCCGGCGGCCATTCTCGAGGCGGTCGTGGAAGCGATCGTGGAGCCGATCGGGGGGCGTCGCCGCGATCTCGAGGGCCGGCGCATCCTCGTCACGGCCGGCGGCACAGCCGAGCCCATCGACCCGGTCCGCTTCATCGGCAACCGCTCGAGCGGACGCATGGGGGTGGCGGTCGCCGAGGCCGCCCTCGAGCGCGGCGCGGTCGTGGACCTCGTCGCGGGGACCACCACGATTCCCCTCCCCGAGAGCGCGTCGGTCACCCGCGTCACGACGGCGGCGGAGATGCGCACGGCGGTCCTCTCGGCGCTTCCGGGCGCCGACGCGCTGGTCATGGCGGCGGCCGTCGCGGATTTCCGTCCGCTCGACGCGGCGGAACGCAAGCTCGAGCGGAGCGGTTCGCTCGTGCTCGAGTTGCAGGCCACGGACGACATCCTGGCCGAGGCTGTGCGAGCGGCCGAGGAGCGCACCGCGGAGGGCGACGCGCGCCGCCCCGTCATCGTCGGGTTCGCCGCGGAAACCGGGTCGCTCGCGCGCGCCCCCGCGAAGGCCCGTCGCAAGGGCGTCGACCTCCTCGTTGCGAACGACGTCACCGAGCCGGGATCGGGGTTCGAGGTGGACACGAACCGCGTTACCCTCATCACGCCCGGATCGGCGCCCGAGCCGTGGCCGCTGCTGCCCAAGCGAGAAGTGGCCGACCGCCTGCTCGACCGGGTCGCCACCCTGCTGGAAACGAGGTAACCATGAGCGTCACCGAGCCGATCCGCCGCGTCACCGTCGCGGACATCGCGCAGATGCATGCCGATGGCGTGCGCATCCCCATGCTCACCGCGTACGACTACCCGACGGCGCGACTGCTCGACGATGCGGGCATCCCCATGCTCCTGGTCGGCGACTCCCTCGGGCAGGTGATGCTCGGGTACGAGACCACGGTGCGGGTCAGCATGAGCGAGATGCTCCACCACACCAAGGCGGTCGTCCGCGGGACGAGTCGCGCCCTCGTCGTAGCGGACATGCCCTTCCTCACCTACGGCGTCTCGGTCGAGCGCAGCGTGGAGAACGCGGGCGTCTTCCTCCGCGAGGCCGGCTGCCAGGCGGTCAAGGTCGAGGGCGGAGTGCGGAGTGCCCGCACGATCGAGGCCATGACGCGGGCGGGCATCGCGGTCATGGGCCACATCGGCCTCACGCCCCAGTCGATCCACCAGATCGGGCGGGTCCGTGTCCAGGGGAAGACGCGGGAGGCGGCCCGCCAGCTCATCGCCGACGCTCTCTCCGTCCAGGAAGCGGGCGCCTTCTCGATCGTCCTCGAGCTCGTGCCCGAACAGCTTGCCGCGGCGCTCACGCAGCGCCTCTCGATCCCCACCATCGGCATCGGGGCCGGTCCCGGGTGCAGCGGCCAGATCCAGGTGGTGAACGACGTCCTCGGCACCATGCCCGGCTGGATCCCGCGGCACGCCCGGAAGTACGCGGACCTGGGCGCCGTCGTCCTCGACGCGGCCGGGCGGTACCGGGCCGACGTGGAGGCCGGGACGTTCCCCGGGCCGGCGGAGACCGTGCGCATGGATGACGACGTGCTCGCCTCGGTCCTGGGGCGGACGCCACTCGACCGCGCGGACGCGGAGACCGCGATCCTCGCCGAGAGCCTCCCCCTGGACCGGGACCTGTAGGCCGCCTCGGCGGGACCTCGCGGGACCTCGCGGCACCAGTCGGCGCCATGCTCGTCACGCGGACCAGGGCGGAGCTTCGTGCGGCCGTGTCGGCCTCCGGCCGGCCGGTCGGGCTCGTGCCCACCATGGGCGCGCTCCACGACGGCCACCGCTCGCTCATCGCGCGGGCACGGGCTGAGAGCGCTACGGTCGTGGTGACGATCTTCGTCAACCCGGCGCAGTTCAACGAGCCACGGGATTTCCAGGGGTACCCCCGTGACGAGGCGCGGGACCTGGCGATCTGCGAGGCGGACGGGACGGACATCGTCTTTGCGCCGCCGGTCGAGGAGGTGTACCCGCCCGGCTTCGACACCCGGGTCGTGGTGGGGGCCGTTGCGGAGCCGCTCGAGGGCGCGGCGCGGCCGGGGCACTTCGAGGGCGTCGCGACCGTGGTCGCGGTGCTGTTGGGCCTCGCCGCCGCCGACGCCGCCTACTTCGGCCAGAAGGACGCCCAGCAGACCGTGGTCGTGCGGCGGATGGCCCAGGACCTCGGGATCCCGACGAAGGTCGTCGTCTGTCCCACCGTCCGCGAGGCCGACGGCCTGGCCATCAGCTCGCGCAACGTGCTGCTCTCCCCCGCAGAGCGCGCCGCCGCCCCGGTGCTCTGCCGCGCCCTCCTGGACGGCCGCGGCCCGGTACGAGGCCGGCGAACGGGACGCGGAGGCGCTGCGCGCCGTCATGCGCGCGGTGCTCGCGGCGGAACCACTGGCAAGGCCGGAGTACGTGAGCGTGGCCGATGCGACCACGCTGCGGGAGCTCGACCGCGTGGAGGGCCCGGCGCTCCTCTCGCTGGCGGTCGCGTTCGGCTCGACGCGCCTCATCGACAACCTGCCGCTCGGCTGACTCTCCCGCGCGGGCGGGGCCGCGGGTCGGCTCGTCCGGTCGGCCGGGTCAGGTACGTTCGCGCGGGGCGGTGCGCCGCTCGAGGAGCATCACCGCTTCCTTGAGACGCGCGAGGATCTCGGGCTCGATCGTGTCGCTGTCGGAGTACGGTCCGAGTTGCTCGAGCAGGTCGGCGACCAGGCTGTAGAGGACGTTCGCGTCGGCGACGAAGAACTGCGGCTCGTTGTTGTAGCGGACCAGGGTCAGCCGCCCCTGCAGGACCCGCCGGTCGTCCACGTGCGCGATCTGGGTGCTGAAGTTGTGGCCCTGGATGCCGTCCGGGTTGTTCAGGAAGTTCAGGGCATTGTCGATGGCGAGGCCGAACCGGGCCCGCCAGGCAACCAGGCGCTCCTGGACCTCGGCGGCGATGCGCACCTCGGCGACTTCGTCGAACACGTCCGGCGCAACGGTCAGCAGCCCCACCAGGGTCGTCCCGGCGCGCGGCCCCAGCATGACCTGGAGCGAGCGCTCCAGGGTGAAGACCTCAGAGTCGAACCGCGGGCTGGTGATGACGTCCGTGAGCAGGTCCTCGACGTTGTCGAGCACGCCCGGCTCGTCGAGGGCATTGGCGAGATGGAGGATCTCCTCCTTGAACAGGAACTTCTCTTCGTGATCCAGCATGGCCGGCCGATGGTAGCACCGGCACGACGCTGGACCGGGCGTTGTGGCGATCCTCCGGTGCGCCGGTGCAACGGGCACGGTTGTGCCGTGAGACCGGGCAGCGACCGAGGCCGCCTCCGGCTGTCAACCGGGTTCTGCCGGGTAGTCACCCCTGGGCTGCGGGGCAGTCCAAGCCGGCATCCACAGGCGGTCGGCCGGTGCCGCGCCAACCTCGAGCGAGCATTGGACGTCCCGCGGCCAGCGTGGCGGGGGACCATGGGATAAGCCAGCCCGGCGCCCAGCCCCGCCAAACGAGGCGCCCCTCTGTTCCGTAGCCCCTGGGTGGGCAGCTGGCGGAATCGGGCGGCGACGGCCGGCCGGAGGTGGGGTTCGGGCACAGCGGGGGGGGGTGCGGGCGACGAGGCGCGGAGGATAGGTCCCCGGTCTCTGCCGGGGCGCTACCCCTCGCTGCTGCCGAGCAGGTGTACCTCGAGGCCGGGCAACCTCTCGAGGAGAGCGTCGGCCAGCGGCCGCCGAAGCAGACGCCCGAGTCCGGGTGACCTCCGCCGGACGAGCACTACGTGAGTGATTCGATGGTCCCTCACCACCTGCTCGACGCCGATGAAATCGTCGGAGGCCTCGACGCGCAGGACCTCTGCCCCGAGGTCGGCGGCGTAGTCAACGTTTTCCTGAAGGTTCTGCGCCCGGTCGCGGGCCTGCAGGACCGTCGGGGTGAGGACCGCCACAGCGAGAAGCTCTGATCGGAGGACGCTCGCCAGCGACGCGCCGCGCCGGAGAGCGCGCCGGCAATCCGGGGTCTCGTCGACGACGACGAGAATCCTCTCGGTCACCGGGGGTAGCTGCCCGAGGCCGCGCTCCGAGACGATGTCCTCCAGTTCCTCGTCGACCTTGCCCGCCACGAACCGCAGGCTGAGATCGCGCAGCGCCATCAGGTTCGCCTCGGTGAAGAAGCGCTCCAGGGCGATCGCAGCCCGGTCCGGCGGGTACACGTTGCCGTGGCGCATGCGCTGCCGCAGGGCATGCGGGCTCATGTCCACCAGCTCGATCTCGTCGGCCGCCCGGATCACCTCGTCGGGGACCCGTTCGCGAACGGGCACTCCGAGGATGGTCTGAACAGCGTCGGCCACCAATTCGACGTGCTGGACGTTGCAGGTGCTGATGACATGGATCCCTGCATCCCGGATCAGCTCTACGTCCTCCCAGCGCTTCTCGCGCGGCGAGCCCGGCACGTTGGTGTGAGCGAGCTCGTCGATGAGCGCGACCGCAGGCTTGCGGGCAATGACCGCATCGGTGTCCATCTCCTCCACGACCACGCCGCGGTACTCGATCCGGGCACGGGGCACCGCCTCCAGGCCGTCGAGAAGCGCCGCTGTCCTCAAGCGGCCGTAGGTCTCGACGAATCCGACGACGACGTCGGTCCCGCGCTCCTTGCGCCGGTGCGCTTCCTCGAGCATGCGGTACGTCTTGCCCACGCCCGGCGCCATGCCCAGGTAGACGCGCAGGCGACCGCGCAGCGCCGGAGCCTCGGCCTGCACGCGCGCAAGCATCTGGTCGCCGGTCGGCCGCTGGTCGCCGGTCGGCCGATCGCCCTCGACGCGGTGAATCATCGACGTCCCTCCCGGAGCGTGTCGCACCTCATTGTCCCAGCAGTCCGTCCAGGTCGAGGTTGACCAGCAGCACGTTGACCCGCGACGCGCCGAGGAGCCCGAACAGCGGCTCCTCCGTATGCCGCGCGATGACCTGCCGCACCTGGTCCTCCGTCATGCCGCGCGCTTTCGCCACCCGCGGCACCTGGTACTCCGCCGCCGCCGGGCTGATGTCGGGGTCGAGCCCAGATGCGCTTGTCGTGACGAGATCCACGGGGATGGGGGCATTTCCGTTCGCCGCGCGCATCTCGTCGACCTGTTTCGCGATGCGGTCGATGAGGGTCGACGAGGTGGGGCCGAGGTTCGACCCCGCCGAGCTCGTCGCATCGTACCCGTTCGGCCCCGCGGCAGACGGCCGGCCCGAGAGGTACTTTGGGTCGCTGAACGCCTGCCCGATCAGGGAGGAACCGACGGTCTGCCCGTCAACGACGATGAACGACCCGTTTGCCTGCGAGGGGAAGACGACCTGGGCGATCGCAGTGACGGCCGCCGGATAGGCGAGCCCGGTGATCAGGGTGAGGAGACCAAGAAGGGCGAAAGCCGGCCAGAGCTGGTGCCGGAGGAACGATCGCATGGCGCCCCCTACGCGAGGTGGATCGACGTGATGACCACGTCGATGAGCTTGATGCCAAGGAACGGGGCGATGATCCCGCCGACCCCGTAGATCAGCAGGTTGCGCCGGAGCAGTTCGGCCGCGGGCGCAGCGCGATAGGCGACGCCCCGGATCGAGAGCGGCACGAGGGCGATGATGATGAGCGCGTTGAAGATGACGGCCGACAGGATCGCGCTCTCCGGTGTCGCCAGGTTCATGACGTTGAGCGCCGAGAGCTCCGGGTAGGCCACCATGAACATCGCCGGCAGGATCGCGAAGTACTTGGCGACGTCGTTCGCGATGCTGAAGGTGGTGATGGCCCCGCGGGTGATGAGCAGCTGCTTGCCGATGGCGATGACCTCGATCAGCTTGGTCGGGTCCGAATCGAGGTCAACCATGTTGGCCGCCTCCTTGCAGGCCGACGTGCCGCTGTTCATGGCCAGCCCGACGTCTGCCTGCGCGACCGCCGGCGCGTCGTTCGTGCCGTCGCCGGTCATGGCGACCAGGTGACCCTCCGCCTGCTCTCGCCGGATCAGCTCGATCTTGTCCTCGGGCTTTGCCTGCGCCAGGAAGTCGTCGACCCCGGCTTCCTCGGCGATGGTCCTGGCGGTCAGCGGGTTGTCGCCGGTCACCATGACCGTGCGGATTCCCATGCTGCGAAGCTCGTCGAACCGTTTGCGCAGCCCGGGCTTCACGGTGTCCTTGAGCTCGATCACCCCCAGGGCCCGCCCGTTCCGCCGGATGGCCAGCGGCGTGGCGCCCTGCGCCGCGATCTCGTTGCCGATGATTTCGAGCTCGGCCGGCGGATCGCCCTCGAGCGCCTCCCGAATGGCATCCACGGCGCCCTTCAGCAGCACCGTGCCGTCCTCCAGGATGACCCCGCTCGTGCGCGACTGGGCGGAGAAGGGCACCACGGTGGCGACCGCCGCGCCGCCGGGCGACGGATTGGCCCCTGCGCCGGGGCCGGCCGGGACGTACTGCCGGAGGAGTCCCCGGGCCAGCTCGACGATCGATCGCCCTTCGGGCGTCTCGTCGTCGAGGGAGGTCAACAGGGCGGCCTCGACGGCCTCCCGCTCGTCGACGCCGGGCAGCGGGACGATCCGCGAGGCGAGCCGGTTGCCGAAGGTGATCGTCCCCGTCTTGTCGAGGAGGATCACGTCCACGTCGCCAGACGCCTCCACCGCGCGTCCGCTCATGGCGAGCACGTTGAAGCGGGCGACGCGGTCCATGCCGGCGATGCCGATCGCCGACAGGAGGCCGCCGATGGTCGTGGGGATGAGACACACGAGCAGCGCGGCCAGGACCACGATCCCGAGCGGCGCGTCGGCATACAGCCCGAACGGTCGGAGCGTCGCCGTGGCCAGCAGGAACACGATCGTCAGGCCCGAAAGCAGGATGAACAGCGCGATCTCGTTGGGGGTGCGCTGGCGCTTCGCGCCCTCGACCAGCGAGATCATGCGGTCGAGGAACGTCTCGCCCGGGTTCGCCGTGATACGCACCACCAGCTGATCGCTGACCAGGAGCGTGCCGCCGGTCACGGTGCTGCGGATGTCCGTGCCGGGCTCCTTGAGCACCGGCGCCGATTCGCCGGTGATCACCGCCTCGTTGACGTAGGCCACCCCCTCGATCACGTCGCCATCGCCAGGGATCGTCTCGCCATCCCGGATCACGATGACGTCGCCGGCGCGCAGCGCGGACGAGCCCACGTCCTCGGTCCCGCCGTCGGGCAGGCGCCGGTGCGCGACCGTCTCCGCGCGCGTCCGCCGGAGGGTGGCCGCCTGCGCCCTGCCGCGTGCCTCGGCGAGCGCCTCCGCGTAGGTCGCGAAATACACGGTGAGCCAGAGCCAGGCGGCTATCTGCATCTCGAAGCCCGGCGACCGCCCCACCTCGCCGGGTGCGGCGGGCAGCACACCGGCCAGATCGACGATCGACACGAGCGTGACCAGCACCGCCGTGATTTCGACCACGAACATCACGGGGTTCCGGTACAGCTGGCGGGGGTCGAACTTGCGGAGGGCAGGCAGGAGGGCAGCACGCAGGAGCTGCGGGTCGAAGACGCCTCGCGCACCCCGCGGCGCGCCCGTTGTGCCAGCCCCCGATTTGCGCTCGACACGGCGCATGCGCCGGGTGCCGCTCCGCGTGTCGATGACGGACCGTAGCAGCGGCGCCTTCAGCCGGTCCGCGACGGATTGCCCGATCATGATCAGAACACCTTCCCGGCCTGCATGAGGAGCTCCTCGACGACGGGTCCCAGCGACAGCGCCGCGAAGAAGGTGAGAGCCCCGACGATGAGCACGGTCCCCAGGAGCAGACCGACCCACAGAGGGCCGGTCGTGGGGAACGTCCCAAGCGACGGCGCGACCCGCCGCTTCGCAGCCATGGAACCCGCGATCGCAAGGGCCGGGATGATCAGCGCGAAGCGCCCGATCAGCATGGCGAACCCGCCGGTCAGGTTGTAGAAGGCGGTGTTCCCGGTGAGGCCCGCAAAGGCGGATCCGTTGTTTCCCGTCTGGCTCGAGAAGGCGTAGAGGATCTCGCTGAAGCCGTGCGGCCCGGCGTTCAGCGGGCCGGCACGTCCGGCCTGCGTGCCGGTCGCGATGGCGGTGAAGACCAGGATGCTGGCAGCCATGGCGAGGACGCCGAGCATCGCCATCTTGACCTCGTACGACTCGATCTTCTTGCCCAGGTACTCCGGAGTCCGCCCCACCATGAGGCCGGCGATGAACACGGCCAGGATGGCGCCGAAGATGAGGATCCCGTAGAGGCCGGCCCCGATGCCCCCAGGGGCGATCTCGCCGAGCTGGATCAGGAACACGGGCACGAGCCCGCCGATGGGCAGGAAGCTGTCATGCATGGCGTTCACGGCGCCCGTGCTCGTGCCGGTCGTGACGGCCGCCCACAGTCCTCCCCCGGCCGCGCCGAAACGGATCTCCTTGCCCTCCATGTTGCCGAGGGCGGTGTCCAGCCCGGCCGGATAGAGGGGGTTCCCGCGCATCTCGCTGCCCATCGCCACGACTCGACGCGACGACCAGGATGGCCATCATTGCCGCGAAGAGCGCCCAGCCCTGCCGCTCGTCCCCCGCCATGCGGCCGAACGTGTTCGTCAGGCTGAACGGGATCAGCAGGATGAGGAACATCTCCAGCCAGTTCGTCAGGGGATTCGGGTTCTCGAAGGGGTGGGCCGAGTTCGCATTGAACGGGCCTCCGCCGTTGTTGCCGAGTTCCTTGATCGACTCCTGCGAGGCGAATGGCCCCACGGCGATGGTCTGGTCGCCGCCCTGGAGCGTATGCACCGTCGTGTACGGGTTGAGGGTCTGGACGACTCCCTGTGACACGAGGAGCAGCGCAGCGATGAATGCGATGGGCAGGAGGATGTAGAGCGTGCAGCGCGTGAGGTCGACCCAGAAGTTGCCGATCGTCCCGGCGGACCGCCGCACCAGCCCGCGCACGAGGGCGATGGCGACGACCAGGCCCATGGCGGCGGAGGTGAAGTTCCGCACGGCGAGCCCGGCCATCTGCGTCAGGTAGGACATGGTGGACTCGCCCGCGTAGTTCTGCCAGTTCGTGTTCGTCTCGAAGCTGGTCGCCGTGTTGAAGGCGAGGTCGGGCCCAACGGGACCGAAACCAGTCGGGTTGAGCGGCAGCACGCCCTGGATGCGCTGCTGGACGTAGAGAACGAAGATGCCAACGAACGCAAACACGAGGACCGAGATGGCGTACTCCGTCCAGCGCTGCTCGACCTTCTCGTCGACGCCGAGCACCCGGTAGATGCCGCGCTCGACGGGGCGGAAGACCGGCCAGAGGAACGTGCGTTCGCCGTCCATCACCCGGCGGATGTAGCCGCCCAGGGGGCGGGTCACGAGCAGGATCGCAACCACGAGCGTGGCCGCCTGGACTATCGCCGGCAGGTTCGCCATCACTCAGAAGTCCTCCGGCCGCAGGAGCGTCCAGAAGAGGTAGAGGGCAATCAGAACGGCGACGGCGCCGCCCACCAGGTCAATGACGTTCACCGGGCCAGCCTCCGGCACAGCCACACCAGGCCGCCGAAGGCCAGCGCCCAGGCCAGCATGAGGCCGACCATGGACAGGTCAAAGAGCATCGATCCCCCCTTCGCCCGCGGACCCGGCGGCAGGGGTCACTGCTCCGCCGCTGAGCCGCTCGACGGTCGCCATGAGCGTGTCGAGGGCGAACGGCTTGGGAAGGTAGCCGGCGATCCCGTACTCGTGCAGGCGCTCGGGACTGATTTGGGTCGCACTGACCACCACGACAGGCGGGGAACCCGCGCGGCGGAGGCTCTCGCTGCGCGCAAGCGTCCACCCGGTCTCGCCGGGCAGGTTGATATCAAGGAGCACGAGGAGCGGTCGCAATCCGCTGTCCAGCTGCGCAAGCGCGTCCTCGGCCGACTCGACTGCCGTGACTCCGTAGCCCCGCGCACGGAGGTGTCGGCCGAGGATGACCACGAGCGGTTCGTCGTCCTCGACCAGGAGGATCGGCGACTGTTCCTTGTTCATGCGCCCGGGCTCCGATCGGCCGAGCGCACGAGCAGGTCGCAGCCCGCGTCATCCGGCCACCAAAGGGGCTCGAGAAGGACCTCGCTGTCCGCCGCCAGCAACGCGCACGCCGTCAGCAGCTGCTCCCCGAAGCGCAGCCCGGCTACGACCACGCGGGTGCCGGGCTGGCGCGCAACGAGCGCAACCGCGGTGGCGACCTGTCGGTACTCGCCGGCAAGCTGGTTCTCGACGTGGCCGCCACCGCTCGATACCCTGGCGCTCATGAGACCAACGTAGTCCGCGTGACCAAGAGAACGGGCGCGCCCGGCGGCCCGGAGGGCTCAAGAAGCGGTCAAGGTCACGGAGTCAGGGAGCCTCCACCCGGTACCCGATGCCCGGCTCGCTCACGATCAGGGTGCGCAGCGCTCCGTCTGGGTCGGCCTCCGCGAGCTTGCGGCGCAGCTGGCTGATGTAGACATGAACGTAGTGACCCTCGTCCGCGTACTGCGTACCCCAGACGGATCGGAGCAGGTGGGCGTGGGTGACGATCCGGCCGGCGTGGGCGAGCAGCACCTTGAGCAGCTCGTACTCGCGCGGCGTGAGGGACACCGGCCGGTCTGCGACGCGCACGGTGTGCCGGGCCAGGTCCATGACCAGCTGGCCGGCCGTGATCCGCCCCTGCTGATCAGTGGTGGGTCCGGCTGCTCTCCGCAGGACGGCGCGGATCCGCGCGTGGAGCTCCGCCATGCCGAACGGCTTCGAGACGTAGTCGTCGGCGCCAATCTCGAGAGCCTCGACCTTGTCGCGTTCCCTGTCCCTGGCGGACAGGATGAGGATCGGCGTGGTGGCATCACGCCGCACGCGCCGCACGACGACGAGCCCGTCCACGTCCGGCAGGCCGAGGTCCACGATGAGCAGGTCCGGCCGCCGCGCGTCCCAGCGACGCAGCGCCTCGGCCGCGTCCGCGGCTTCCACGACCCCGTACCCGTGCGCCTTGAGGCTCCGGACGACGCCGCGGCGCGTCTCCTCGTCGTCCTCGACCACCAGGATGAGCGGACCGGCCTCGTCCACAGCGGACCCCACCGGGGATGGCGCCATCAGGAGAACACCGACGGCAGGGGTGGCTCGGCCGCCGGAGAGTCCCCGACGCTGTCGTCGATCTGCCGCGGCCGGTCGGCCACTGGCAGGTCGAGGTCGATCGCGAGCCCGCCCGGTTCCCGGCGGCGCGCCCTGACGCGAGCGCCCATCGCCTCGGCCAGGCCCTTGACCACCGCCAGCCCCATGCCGGTGCCTCGCCGCGAACCCTCCCGGGGCCGGGGCACCCGGTAGAACTTGTCGAACAGGTGCGGCAGGGCGTCGTCCGGCACGCCCGGACCCTCGTCCTCGACGGTGAGGCGTACGAACCGCTCCTCGGACAGCGCCTCGCCCCGGATCGAGATGCGTGCCGTCGTCGGCGTGTAGCGCGCCGCGTTCTGCAGGATGTTCGCGAGGATCTGATCCATGAACAGGGGATCAACCTCCACGAGCGGCAGCCGGTCGGTGACTTCGATTGTGAGCCGCCGATCGGCCAGGACCCCCTCCTGCCGGGCGAGCGCCTCGCCGACCACGTCGTCGAGCGCCACCACCTGCCGTACGGCCTTGAGGGCACCCGCCTCGATGCGGCTCATGTCCAGCAGGTTCGTGACGAGCTGGTTCAGGCGCTCCGCCTCGCGGTCGATGGCGGCCGCGGTTGACCGCTGCTCGTCGGGCTCCCAGCGGACGGCCGGGTCCATGAGGCTGCCGGCCGCCGCCCGGATCGAAGCCAGCGGCGTGCGCAGATCATGCGAGACTGAGTCGAGCAGCGCGCTCTTCGCAGCCTCGCTCCGCCGGGCGACTTCGGCACTCGTCGCCTCCCGACCGAGCTGTTCCCGCACGAGCGTCTGTGCGATCTGGTCGGCGGCGCCCTGGAGGAGGCGGGTCTGTTCAGGCGATGGAACCCGCCTGCCGCGGGTCCGCGTCGCCCAGATCGAACCGAGGGCGCGCTCGCCGCTCCGAATCGGAACCTGGTAGGCCGTCTGGCCCGACCCTCGCGCGGACGGCTCAAGACCCGGCACATGGATCCGGACCCACCCGCCCGCCGGAGTCGAGCCGGGTGTTCCGGCCAGCACCATGCGAATTGCCGGCATCGCTCCGCGGCGACCTTCGCCGGCTTCGCCCGCGATCATCTCCTGCACCGGGGTGGACCCGAGACCGATCCACAGCCGGTCCATGCCTGACGGCGCCAGCAGCGACCCTGCAACAGCCGGGAGGGTCGACTGAGGCTGATCGCCGGTCGCAAGGGCCCGCGAGACCTCGAACAGCGCCCGCGATTCCTGTTCCCGAGCGAGGGCCGCCTCGGCGCGGTTGCGCTGGAGCGCGGCCAGCTGCCCGACGACAATTCCCACACCGAGGAGCACGAGGAGGTTCAGCCATTCGGCCGGGTCGCTGATGGTGAACGTGTAGAACGGCAGGACGAAGAAGAAGTCGTAGAGGAGCAGCGCGGCGACGGAGGTGCAGATGGCCGCCCACGTCCCGAAGGCCACCGCCATGATGACGACGGCCAGGAGGTACGCCGCAGAGGCATTCGGAACCCCGACGACGCTCTCGAGAGCGGCGATCAGCGCGGTTGTGCCCCCGAGACAGGCGACCCCGGCGAGTGAGGCAAGCCCCGCGCGTCCCGCGGCGGAAACCGGCATCTTCACGGAACCTAGTATGCCGCGGCCGCGACCGGGTCAGCGGAACAGAGGGACGTCGATGAGGCCCGGCAAATGTGAGGCCGCCGCCGGCGGAAGCGGGCGGCGGCCGATGGGACTGCCTGCGTGCGTTGTGGGTGGGCGTCGAGCGCCCACGAGATCAGGGATAGAGACCGCGGAGGGCCGTGGCGTTGGCGACGCGATCCACCGCCAGGAGGTAGGCGGCCGTGCGCATGTCGACCGATCGCTTCTTCGCCATGGCGAGGGTCTCGGCGAACGACTTGGTCATGATCTCCCGGAGCTTGGCGTTCACGATCTGCTCGCTCCAGTGGTCCCGGTTGAGGTCCTGGACCCACTCGAAGTAGCTGACCGTGACGCCGCCGGCGTTGGCCAGGATGTCGGGGATCATGAAGATGCCGCGCTCGTGCAGGCGGCGGTCGGCCTCCGGGGTGGTCGGGCCGTTGGCCGCCTCGGCCACGATCCGCGTGTCGATGCGGTCGACGTTCGCCGCGGTGATCTGGTTCTCCAGCGCCGCCGGGATGAGGACGTCGCAGGGGATCTCGAGCACCTCGGCGTTGGTGATGTCCCTGGCGCCGGGGAAGCCCTGGACCGTGCCGTGCTCCTGCTTCCAGACGATGACGCGGTCGGGGTCGAGCCCCGCCTCGTTCACGATGCCGCCCGTGGAGTCCGACACGGCGACGACCTTCGAGCCCTCGAGGGTCATGAGCTGGGAGGCGATGGAGCCCGCGTTGCCGAACCCCTGGACCACCACCTTCGCCCGGGCGAGGTCGATTCCGAGGTCCTTGGCGGCCTCGACGATGGTGAACACGCAGCCGCGGGCGGTGGCCTCGTTGCGGCCCTCCGAGCCGCCCAGGCTGACCGGCTTGCCGGTGACCACGGCCGGGACGGTGTACCCCACGTGCATGGAGTACGTGTCGAGGATCCAGGCCATGGTCTGCGAGTTGGTGTTGACGTCCGGCGCGGGGATGTCGCTCTCCGGCCCGATCAGGACGCTGATCTCGGTGGTGTAGCGGCGGGTCATCGCCTCCAGCTCGCGGCGGCTCATCTTCTTGGGGTCGACCACCACGCCGCCCTTGCCGCCGCCGTAGGGGATGCCCACCACCGCACACTTCCAGGTCATCCACATGGCGAGGGCCTTGACCTCGTCGAGGGTGACGTCCTGGTGGTAGCGGATGCCGCCCTTGGCCGGGCCGCGGACGACGTTGTGCTGGACGCGGTGGCCGGTGATCACCTTGACGGAGCCATCGTCCATCTTCACCGGGAAGTGGCAGGTGAACTCCCGCCGGCACTCCCGCAGCACCTCCCGGATACCCGGCTCCAGGCCCAGGAGGTCGGCCGCCAGGTCGAACTGGTGCTGGGCGACTTCCCAGGCGTTGATCTTCGCGCCGACCTGCTCGCTGGTCATGGGACGTGTTCCTCCGATCGGGGCGCGGTCGGCCGTCGAGGGCGCCCGGCCGTGCGCGCCACATCGCCGGGACTATACCCCCGCCGGCATGGGGCGGACGGCATCGAACAGCCCGAAACAGCGGGACATCCGGCCCGTGGCCCTACCCTCGGGAAAGGCGGTTCCGCCGAGGGTCGAGCCGTTCCGTCGGGTGACCTGCGGTCGCGTCAGGCGGGCCCGGGCGACCCGAGGAGTGTCAGGGGTAGATCCCCCGCTCCTCGGTGGCCTGGGCGACCCGGGCGACCGCCAGCAGGTAGGCCGCCGTCCGCATGTCCACCTTCTCGCGCTGGCTCATGGCCCACACCTCGTCGAAGGAGCGGAACATGATCGAGCGCAGCTTCTCCACCACGACATCGTGGTCCCAGAAATCGCGGTTGAGGTCCTGGACCCACTCGAAGTAGCTGACAGTGACGCCGCCGGCGTTCGCGAGGATGTCGGGGAGCATGAAGACCCCCTTCCCCTCGAGGATCCGGTCCGCCTCGGGAGTCGTGGGGCCGTTGGCACCCTCGGCAATGATGCGGGCCCGGATGCGGCCGGCATTCTCGCCGGTGATGACGTTCTCGAGCGCCGCCGGCACGAGGACGTCGCACTCCAGCTCGAGGAGCTCGCCGGGATCGATGGGCCGCGTCCCCGGAAAGCCCGCGATGGTTCCCGTTCGCTGGACCCACGCCGCGGCCTGCACGGCGTCGATGCCGGCATCGTTCATGACGGCCCCACCGGCATCCCCGACCGCGATGATCCGGACGCCGAGGGGCTGCGCGGTCAGGGCAAAGTGCGAGCCGACATTGCCGTAGCCCTGGACGACCGCGCGCATCCCCTCGACCTTCTCGCCGAGGGCATCGGCCGCAGCCTGGAGCGTGAACGTGACGCCGTGCCCGGTCGCTTCGCGCCGGCCCAGCGAACCGCCGAGGTGGACCGGCTTGCCGGTGACCACGGCCGGGACAGTGTGGCCCACGTGCATGGAGTACGTGTCCATGATCCAGGCCATGGTCTGGGCATTGGTGTTGACGTCCGGAGCCGGGATGTCGCTGTCGGGGCCCATGAGGACGCTGATCTCGGTGGTGAACCGCCGGGTCAGCCCCTCGATTTCGTGGCGAGACATCTTCGCGGGATCCACCACCACGCCGCCCTTGGCGCCGCCGAAGGGGATCCCGACGACGGCGCACTTCCACGTCATCCACATGGCGAGGGCGCGCACCTCGTCGAGCGTGACGTCCGGGTGGTACCGGATGCCGCCCTTGGCCGGGCCGCGGGTGATGTTGTGGTGGACGCGGTACCCCTCGAACACGTAGGTCGATCCGTCGTCCATCCGGACCGGGACGGACACGGTCAACTCGCGCCGGGGTCGCCGGAGCACGCGCCGAATGCTTGGGTCGAGGTCGAGCCGATCCGCAGCCAGGTCGAACTGCTCCTGCGCGACATGCCAGGGGTTGATGATGGTGCCGGTCGTCTCGTGGCCGGCCGCCTGCGGCGTCATGAGTGAGGGCCTCCCATGAGCATGGTGAGTGGACGTCGCGCGGCACCCGCTCGGAGGCGGGCCCGCGTCAGTGAGGGCGAGTCCAGTCTAGGGGGGCGCCCTCGCGTCGCCGAGTGCCAGCAGGCCCGGGCCATCGGGCCGCGAAAGGGCCCGGATCCGGGTCGGAAGGCACGGTCCGGACCCTGCGACGTTGACCGCCCGGGGCCGTCCGGCCGGTCTGTGGCGCGGCGGACGTCAGGCGGAGCGGGCGAGCGCCAGTACCGCCACCATGCCGGGGCCCAGGTGCGATCCGATGGTCGGCCCCACCGTGCGGACCGGCACCAGGTCCGGGTCGAGGCCAAGTATTCGCGCGGCCTCGCCGGCGAAGGAGCCGGCGTCCGGGGTCACCGTCTGGAGCACCGCGGCCCGTTCCACCTCGCGGTCGCCGATCCGCTCGCGCAGCAGCTCGATCGCGCGCGCCCGGGCCTTCGACCTCGTCCGCACGCGGTCCACCTGCTCCAGGACGCCGTGCTCCACGGTGAGGATCGGCTTCACGGACAGCGCGGTCGCGAGCGCGGCCTTCGGGCCGCTGATCCGACCGCCGCGTCGCAGGTACTCGATCGTGTCGACCACGATCATGGCGTTCATGTCGAGGATCCGGCGCTCCAGTTCCGCCGCGATTTCCCGGGCGCTCAGGCCCTGTGCGGACAGCTCGACGGCGAGCTGGACGAAGACGCCCTCGGGGTAGCTCGCCCAGCGCGTATCGACGATGTGGATCTCGCGGTCCGGGAGTGCCGCGCGCGCCATCCGGGCGCTCTCCAGGGTGGCCGACAGCCCGCCGCTCAGGGCGATGCAGACGACCGCGTCGGCGCCGCCACCGAGGGCTCGCTCGAACGCGGCCTGCATGAGGCCGGCGCTGGGTGCCGCGGTCTTCGGGAACGGGGCGCCCGGCGCCGTCAGGCGAGCGTAGAACTGCTCGTTCGTGAGGTCAACGCCCGGCAGGAAGGACTCCTCGCCGAAGGAGACGCTCAGGGGAACGACCTCGATGCCCGCCGCCGCGATCTCCTCCGGCAACAGGTCGGCGGCGTTGTCGGTGACGATGGCCACGCCTCCCATGGCTCCCTCCCTCACGTGTGACAGAGCCGGATCAGGCCCGGATCATACCCGCGGCGCGCCGTCGAGCACGGCGATGACCCGGTCGGCCGCCTGGTACGGGTCGACCTCGTGGGCCGCGATCGCGCGGAGCAGCGCCTCGGTCTCGGCGGTGCGGACGGCGGAGAGGATCCGTGCCTGGAGCCGCTCCGCGATGATCCCCTCGAGCTGCGCCCGGGCCCGGGCGAGCCGCGCGCCGTCGATGCCCGGGCCACTCAGGCCGCGGGCTGCCGCCCGTTCGTCGATGGCGTCCAGGAGCTCCGGGATGCCCGCGCCAGTCGTGGCAGCCGTGACGAGTACGGGCGCCGTGCCGAGCATGGCCCGGAGACGGCCGGCGGTGCGGTCCGCACCCGGCCGGTCGCCCTTCGTGACAACGACGACGTCGGCCACTTCCAGGAGCCCGGCCTTGATCGCCTGGATGTCGTCCCCCATGTCGGGAGCCTCGACGACCAGCGTGGTGTCCGCGACCGCCGCCACCTCGACCTCGGCCTGGCCGGTCCCGACCGTTTCCAGGAACACGATCGGGAAGCCCGCGGCGTCGAGTACGGCGGCGGCCGCGATCGTGGCCGTGGCCAGGCCACCGGCGTGACCGCGCGATGCCATCGAGCGGATGAAGACATCGCCGTCGCCGGCGTGGTCCATCATCCGGACGCGGTCGCCGAGGATGGCCCCGCCGGTGACCGGGCTCGAGGGATCCACCGCCAGCACCGCCACCGGGCGCCCGGTTGCGCGGACGGCGCCGATCAGGGCCGAGATGAGCGTGCTCTTGCCGGCCCCGGGCGGGCCGGTGATGCCGACGAGGTGCGCACGTCCGGCGAGTGGGTACAGGATCCGGAGAGCCGCTTCCGCGATCGCGGTGCGGTTCTCGATCTCGGTGAGGAGGCGGGCCAGCGCTCTACGGTCGCCCGTCCGCGCGCGGGCGGCAAGATCCCACGCCGTCGCAGGCTCGGTCATCCCCGCCGGCGGGCGTTCGAGCGGACGTACTCGGCGACCTCGCGGATCGTCGTGCCCGGGCCGAATACGCGGCCAACCCCGGCGGCAAGCAGAGCCGGGACGTCGTCCTCGGGGATGATCCCGCCGGCCAGGACCAGCACATCGCCCAGGCCCGCCTCGCGCAGCGCATCGCAGATCCGCGGCAGCTGGGTCATGTGCGCACCCGAGAGGATGGACAACCCGACCACGTCCACGTCCTCCTGGAGCGCGGCGGCGGTGACCATCCGGGCGGTCTGGCGCAGGCCCGTGTAGATGACCTCGAACCCTTCGTCCCGCAGGCCACGCGCGAGGACCTTCGCGCCGCGATCATGACCGTCGAGGCCGGGCTTGGCGATGAGGATGCGGATGGGGCGGGCCGGCACCTGTTCTTCCTCAGGGGCGGTCGTGGCGGGGGCGGGCTGCTCGGTCATCATCGGGAGCGCTCGTTCCGCTCCAGGTGGGCAAGGAACTCCGCGCGCGTGCGGTCGCGCGTCCGGAAGAGCCCGAGAACGTGGCTCGTCGTCATCACCGTCCCTTCCTTGCGAACGCCTCGCATGACGGAACAGAGATGGGTCGCCTCCAGCACCACGCCCACGCCCATGGGCTGGAGCTGCTCCATCAGGAAGTCGGCGATCTGCTGGGTCATGCGCTCCTGGACCTGGAGCCGGCGCGCGAACATCTCGACGATGCGCGGGATCTTCGACAACCCGATGAGCCGGCCCTTCGGGATGTACGCGACAGCCGCCTCGCCGAAGAACGGCAGGAGGTGGTGCTCGCAGAGGCTGTAGAAGGGGATGTTCTTGACGACGACCATCTCGCGGTAGTCGGCCTGGAAGAGGGCGCCGTTCATCAGCCGCTGGGGATCGACGTGGTAGCCGGCCGTCAGTTCCGCGTACATGCGGTGCACGCGCTCCGGCGTCCCCGCCAGGCCCGCACGGTCGGGGTCCTCGCCGACCTCGACGAGGATCTGCCGCACGGCCTCCTCCACCCGCCGGTTGGCGGCCAGGATCGCATCGCTCTGCCCTCCCCCGCCCTCGATGTCGCGGACCGGCGCAGGAACGGGCGACGCGGGCCGGGCCGGCGCAGGCCGGGCCGGCGCAGGAGCAGGCGACACGGCCGACGGGTCCGGGGCAGGCGGGGCACCAGGCGCAGGCTCGCCCAGATCGCCGATCTCACTCTCGATCTCGGCCACGACGGCGCGAAGGTGCTCGGGCAGGTCGGACATCGCTGGTGGTGACCGGCGCGACGGCTGCGTCAGGGCTTCTCCCCGGCCTCCTCGTCGATCTTGGCGTTCGCCTCGTCGCGAACCGACTTGAGGCCCTTTCCGGCCGCCTCACCCAGCTTGGGCAGGGTCTTCGGGCCGCGCCACATCAGGACCACGATGAGGACCACGATGAGGATGATCGCAATTTCCATGTCCGAATGGTACTCGCCCCAGCCACAGTCGGGCCGAGGTTCGGGTGGCGGCCTCGCGGCGACCGCTACGATAGGGCCATGCCGATTCGCCGCCGGGGTACCCAGTCCCGCGCTCGTCCCCACCGGCGCGCGCCCGTGCGCACGTCACGCCTCGCCTTCTTCGAGGCCGCCGTCGAGCGCGCGATCGACCGGCTGCCGGCGATCCTGCGACCGCTGCTGAATGATGTCGCGATCGTCGTCGAGGACGAGCCCTCGCCGGAGCAGTTGCGGACGAGCGGGCTCGACCGGGACGACACGCTCTACGGCCTCTACGAGGGCACCCCGCCCACCGAGTACGCCGCCGACTGGGTCCAGTGGCCGAACAAGATCACGCTGTTCCGGTTCCCGCTCGAGGATGACTTCCCGGATCCGGACGACCTGGAGGAGGAGGTGCGCGTCACCATCGTCCACGAGCTGGCTCACCACGCCGGCTTCGACGAGCGGCGCCTCCACGAGCTTGGGATGGACTAGCGGGCCTCGGCGAGCGCGAGCAGGTCGGTGAGCACCGCGTAGGCAGTCTGCTCCACGTGCGGCTCGACGAGCGCGAGGTGCAGCGTGCCCGCATGCTCCGTCTCGAGGTCGAGTGCCATCGAGGTGCCGTCGACGAGCGCGAGGGGGTGGCCGAGCGGCAGCTCCTCCGGTCCCACCCGTGCGGCCGCGACCCTGCCGTCCACGCCATCGCGCCATCCGCGGGCGACAAGCCGGACGCGGCCGCCGGCTGCGGCCGCGCGGGACGGCCAGTCATCCGGCACGGCCTCCAGGCCGCGCCGATCCACCCGGTCGGGCGTCAGCGGGTCGGCCGGCTCGAGCAGCAGGTTCGCGAGAATCGTGGCCTTGAGGACGGCGTCGTGCCCTTCGGTGTCGTTCCGGGGGTCCGCCTCGGCGATCCCGAGCTGCTGCGCTTCTGTCAGCGCCCGGGCCGCGCTCCGCCCGGCGGCCATGGCCGTGAGGACGAGGTTCGTCGTGGAGTTGACGATGCCGGCGAAGGAGACGACGCGTCCGACGGGGACGATCCGCTCGCGGATGGCGTGGACCGGCAGGCTGTCCATGGTCGCCGCCTCGTACCGCAGCGCCGCGCCGCTCGCCGCGGCAAGCTCGGCAAGCTCACGCCCGTGCCAGGCGATGGGGCCCTTGTTGGCGCTCACGGCGTGCCGTCCGCTGCGGAGCGCCGCCCGCAGGTAGGTCGCCGCCGGCTCCCCGTCCGCCGGCGCAACGGTGCTGAGTTCCACCAGCACGTCGTACGGGGTTCCCGGGTCCGCAAGGACCGAGGCGAGTGCCGCGACCGGCCGCGCGGGCGCCACCGGAAACCCGGCCGCCACGTCGGCCGGCCCGGTTCCCCCGGGCAGGAGGGCCACGCCCGTTCGCCTCGTGGCGACGACCGCGAACACGAACGCCACGCCCCGTTCGCGTGCCACTTCCTCGGCCGTCTGCTCGAGCAGCGCGACGAGCGCCCGCGCAACCGCCCCGAAACCGACGAGGGCGAGGCGAACGACACGCGGCGGAGGCGTGATCGCGACCGGTCCGCTGGCGCGACGAGGTTGGCCCATGGCCCCGAGTATGGCAGCGGCAGGGGACACATGGTGACCCGGCGAAACCACGGCGAGGACACTGGCCGGGACGCGCTACGATGGGCGGCGAGCACAGCCGCCCAGCGCGGGGTCGCCGGCACCATCGCCGGCACCAGCGGAGGAGACCATGGCCGGGTTCACGCCCTTCACCTCGAACTACTCGGACCTCTCCGACGAGACCGGCTACCAGTTCGAGTTCCGCTGCGACATCTGCGGCAGCGGCTACCGCAGCGAGTACATCCGCTCGAAGATGGGCACGGCCGGCACCGTGCTCCGGGGCGCCTCCAGCCTCATCGGCGGCATCTTCGGGAGCGCCAGCAACGCCGCGGACACCGTCCGAGACGTCGCCGACCGGGGCGAGCGCGACGATGCCCTGCAGCGCTCGTCGAACGAGATCATGGCGCTCTTCAAGCGCTGCCCGCGCTGTAACAACTGGGTGGACGAGACATGCTGGAACGACCAGCGCGGCCTCTGCACCAACTGCGCGCCGAAACTGGCGGCTGAGATGGAGGCAACTCGATCGGACGTGGAACTGCAGCAGATGCGCGAGGCGATGCAGGCCCAGCGCGTCTTCTCGGGCGACACGACCGCGCGAGCGACGGTCTGCCCGAGCTGCGGCCGGCCCGTGGGGTCCGAGAAGTTCTGCGCCAACTGCGGGACGCGGCTGGGAACCCCGAAGTGCACGCAGTGTGGCGCCGACCTCGCCGAGGGCGCCCGCTTCTGTGGCAACTGCGGCGCGAAGTCAGGCTGACCCGTCCGGGCTGCGGCCGGCACCGCACCCCTCGGGGCCCGGCCGCAGCCACGCGTTCTAGCTTTGGTCCAGGCCTGCGGGCTCGCCTTGGTCGCCCCGTTGCGGCCGCCGGACCACGAGGCTGACTACCTGGCTCTGGAGGCGCGGGTCGTAGCCCACGACCTTGACGTAGCTCTCCGGGTTCGCCTCGAGACAGGAAGCGATCTCCCCGAGGACTTCGGCGCCTGTCCGAGCCTCGAAGAGCGGCAGCTTCCACATGCTCCAGTAGCTGTCGCGCGGCCGCGGGTGGAGCGTGTGCTCGATGGCCGGCACGAGGCCGCGACTGAGAATCCAGTCCACCTGCCGGCCGATCTCGTCGTCGGTCAGGGGTGGCAGGTAGGAGAACGTCTCGACCCGCCTGGTCGGCGCTCCTCGACTCATACCCCGGCCTCCACTCGGTCGAGGCGATCTGTCGCCTCGAGACTCTCGAACATGACCCCACGCCACACGTCGAGGGCGACCCTCAGCTCGGGCGAATGGCGGGCGGCAGCGTCAAGGATGTCGGCGCTCTCGGCAACCAGGTCCCGCCCCTCGTTGCGGGCCTTGACCGCGGCCTCCAGCGCGACGCGGTTCGCCGACGCCCCGGCGGCACTGCCCCAGGGATGACCGAGGGTGCCGCCGCCGAACTGGAAGACGGCGTCGTCGCCGAAGATCGCCAGCAGGTCCGGAATGTGCCAGACGTGGATGCCGCCCGACGCCACCGGGAAGACGGCGGGAAGCGACGCCCACGGCTGGTCGAAGTAGATGCCCCGGGCACGATCCTCGGCCACGAAATCGTCCCGGAGGAGGTCGTTGATGGCCTCGGTCGACGCGCGGTCGCCCTCGAGCTTGCCCACGACCGTCCCGTTGTGCAGCTGATCGGCGCCCATCATCCGCACCATCTTCGCGAGGACCCGCCAGTGGATCCCGTGGGCGCGCTGGCGGTCGATGACCGCATGCATCGCGCGGTGGACGTGGAGGAGCACTCCGTTGCGTCGGCACCAGTTCGCGAGGGTCTGATGCCCGGCGAACCCGACGGTCAGGAAGTCGACCATGATGATCGGCGAGCACGCCCTGGCGAACTCCGCACGCTCGATCATCTGCTCGATGTCGGGCGCGGTCACGTTGAGGAAGTGGCCCTTCCGCTCGCCCGTCTCGTCCTCCGCCTTGCGGATGGCCTCGGCGACGAAGGTGAAGCGGTCGCGCCAGCGCATGAACGGCTGGGAGTTGATGTTCTCGTCGTCCTTCGTGAAGTCGAGACCACCGCGCAGCCCCTCGTAGACGGCCCGGCCGTAGTTCCTGGCCGAGAGGCCGAGCTTCGGCTTGATCGTCCCGCCCAGGAGCGGCCGGCCGTACTTGTTCAGCTTGTCGCGCTCGACGCGCAGACCGTGCGGCGGTCCGGGGAACGTCTTGAGGTAGGCGACGGGGAACCGCATGTCCTCGAGTCGGAGCGCCCGCAGGGCCTTGAAGCCGAAGACGTTGCCCACGATCGACGAGGTGAGGTTCGGGATCGAGCCCTCTTCGAAGAGGTCGAGGTCGTAGGCGATGAAGGCGATGTACTGGTTCTGCTCACCCGGGACCGGTTCGAGCCGATAACACTTCCCCTTGTAGCGCTCGAGATCGGTCAGCCGGTCGGTCCACACTGTCGTCCAGGTCGCGGTGGATGACTCGCCGGCCACGGCCGCTGCCGCCTCCTCCGGGGCGACGTTGTCCTGGGGCGTGAGGCGGAACGCGGCGAGGACGTCGGTGTCGCGCGGGACATAGTCCGGGCGCCAGTACCCGGTCTCCATGTACATCTTCACGCCGGCATCGAAGAGCGGAGCGGCCGGTTCAGTCATCGTGGTCTCCTGGGTGAGCGACCGGGCCGGTCGGGGGCACGCTGCTCAGGGATGCTCATGGCCGCCACCGCCGTGCTCGTCCACGGGAATGCAGGAACCCAGGTCGTCCACGAGCAACTCGTGCTGGTCGACCGGCACCCGGAGGAGCATCCACCGCTCGGCCGCGAGGATCCGGTGGACGAGCAGCAGCTGCGTCAAAGCGAGGGGGTCACTGTGGCGCTCACGGAGGCGTTCATCCGTGAACGTGCCGAACTGCTCGGGCCCGAGGTGCCGCAGGTGGCGGTGGCGCTTGTCGATGTGCTCCCAGATCCGGTCCTCGAGCTCCCACGCCGTATCGCGATCGACATCGCCGTCGATCTCGGTGATCTCATCGCCCTCCCGCTCGAAGACCCGAAGTCCCGTCCCGGGTCGGTCGAGGATCCCTTCGAGGTTGATGGGCGGGAGCGTCGACCGTGTGGTGATGCGGACGCTGAGGTGCTCGTCATCGCGTCCTTGCTGACGGTAGAAGCGAACGACGAGGTCGGCGAAGCGGCGCTGGGGTGCAATGAATGCCTCGACGTCCTCCCGGCGCAGCTCGATCTCGCGGCGGACCTGCTCCTCCGTGTAGCCGCGCTTGGCAACGTCGCGCTGGATTTTCCAGTGGCGCTTCAGTTCCTCCTCGGGATCCAGCCAGACCCTGAGGCCGAACAGGGCCCGGATGCCGGGCACCAGCAACGGGTGGAGACCCTGCACGATCACCACCTCTCCCGGTTCCACGACCTCGGGCGGACCGAAGGTTCCATCCCGGTGGTCGTACACCGGCTTCCGGACCGTCCGGCCGCGCTTGAGGGTCAGCAGTTGCTCCTCCATCAGGGCGAAGTTGTTGACCCGAGGGTTGAGCGCGGTAAGGCCTACCATCTTCCGCTGCTCCCGGTCCAGGCTGTGGTAATCGTCCAGGCACACGGTGGTGATCCGGGCGTCGCCGAAGATCCGGTAGAAGCCGGCGGCGAGCGTCGACTTACCGCTCCCGCTGTCGCCTCCGATGGCGACGAAGATCGGGCGCTGGTCGGGTGGGGTGATCTCGGCGGTCATGAGGCGACAAGCCTACCGCGCGGTGATCATGAGGTCCAATACATCCTTTGCATGGTGTACATGCCTCCCAGTGCATCTTCGCGTCACGATTGGCGAGTATGCCTGCGCGAGGCAGCCGCCCGGGACTCAGTCCGTGGCCAGGGGACGACCCACGTTGTCCCGCCAGCGGCCCTCGACCACGAAACCGAGAAAGGCCTCGGCTGCCGGGCTCAGGCGCTTGTCGCGAGCCTGAAAGAGGTGCCATTCGCGGAGCAGCGGGAAGCCGTCAACCCGCAGCTCGACGAGGAGACCAAGGCTGAGCTCGAGCGCGGCCGCATAGCGTGAGACGATCGAGTACCCCAGGTCCTGGGCGACGGCCCGCTTGATCGCGCCGTTGCTGGCCAGCTCCATGACCGGTCGGACCGACAGGTGGGCGCGATGGAACGCCTCCTCTGCCGTCTCGCGGGTTCCCGAACCAGGTTCCCTCGTGATGAACGGCTCGCCGGCGAGTTGCCCGAGGGTGACGCGTGGGGCACCTGCCAGCGGGTGGCGCGGGGATGCGATCACGATGAGCTCGTTGGCCAGGAAAGGCCGGACAATGAGCGGGACGGGCGGGTCCTCCCAGGGCCGTCCGCCGATCGCGAAGTCGACCTCGTTTGCCACCAGGCGGGCGAGGACGTGCTGGCGGTTCCCGACGTCCAGGCGGACCTCGATCGCGGGGTGCTCGTGGCGGAACGAACCGAGCACATCGGGAAGAACGTACGTGCCGACAGTCGTGTCGCCGACAACGCGCAGCATGCCGCTGCGCAGGCCCCGCAACTCGTCCAGGGCGCTCCCTGCCGCCTCGAACTCGGCGAGGATCCGGCGGGCGTGGTCGTAGAGGACCTGCCCGGCGGCAGTCAGGTGAACTTGGCGTCCGACGGTCTCCACCAGCGGCGCCCCGACGGCCTCGCTCAGGGTCCTGAGCTGGTGAGACACGGCGGGCTGGCTCAGCCCAAGCGACTCGGCCGCCCGGGAAACGCCCCCGCGGTCGGCTACCGCGGCGAGGAGCCTGAGCTGGTGGACGGTGACCACCTGGTCAAGGCCGGGCCGTGAGGGACGCTCGGGGCCGGGCCGGCTGGACCTCACCATTCCACGCCCCTGCTGCCGTTGACCACTACTCCACGAGCGTCCCGCAGGTCGTGCAGAAGCGGGCCCCTGGGTCGAGCGGCTGGCCGCAGGCCGTGCAGAAGGCCCGGGGCCCGGCCGGAACCTGCACCTCCGGGACAGGTGGCGAAGCCGCAGGCGGGGTGACAGGCGGGGGGACAAGCGCGGCCGGCTCCACGGGCAAGGCAGGCGCAGTCGGCTCGACTGCTGCGGCCGGCCGGGCCAGCGCGGTGGCCGGCGGGCCTGGCGGAGCGGCGGCCGGAGGCCTGGCGGCGCGGTGGCCGGAGCGCCTGGCGGCGCGGCGTACATCTCCGTCACCTTCTCTTCGCCCAGGCTGGTGCCGCACCGCGGGCAGGCGACCCACTTCGGGTCTTCGATCGCCGCCCCGCAATGCTCGCAGCGCCCGGGCGTGAACGGGTCGACCCGTCCGCAGAACGGGCATCGCGCCACGTCGCGCTGGATGAAGTTGCCGCAGACCGGGCAGGGATGCTTGTACGTAGGCATTCGTCCTTAGCCCTCCGGGTTCCCGCCGGAGGATCCGGCGGCTTCGGCGATGGCTCCCTCCTGGGCCGTGCGACCCGGCCAGGCCGCGGCGTCGTCGCGGGCACCGGCGTGCCACCGGACCAGGTCGTCAAGGGCGGCCGACCAGCCCCCCGCGTCGCGGTGGACCAGGCGCGCCACGAACATGCGCCGGGCTGTGGCCAGCGACGGCAGCGCGGCCAGCGCGAACCGGTATCTCGTGTAGGCGGGCGCCGCCAGCTGGTCGTCGGGGAGGCCGATGGGCTCGCGGAGAAACCGCGCATCGACGAGGGCAGTCGAGACCCCTGCGACCGCCGCCTCCACCGCCGGCCGCATCGCCTGCGGCGCCGAACCGTCATACCCCGGGCGCGGCACGGCCCGGAAGAGGTACGTCGCGTGGGCACCCTCGCTGACCAGCTCCATCGCGACGAGGTTCCCGGGCAGGGCGACGAAGAACCATGCCCTCCGCTCGTCGGAACCGGGATCGACCGGTGACAGCGCAAGCCATCGCAGGGCCTGCGCGCCACCCGCCCGGGTGACGAGGAGCCTGTAGCTCTCGGCGAAGACCGGCTCCGACAGGACGGCGCGCTCGAGCCACGGCCACGCTTCGCCGAGCGCATCGGGGCCCGCCGGCCGGCCGTCAACGAGGAGGCGCGAGGCCCGATCGCGCAGCTCAAACGGCGCATCCGGGATGAGCGCACCGACGAGTGCCGACGCGTCGGCGCGGGCGCCATCGCGGAGGGCGCTCAGTTCCTGCGCGTAACGCGCGGCCGCGGGCCCAAGGCGAAGGAGATCCACGGCACCTGCGCCGCCGGCCACCTCGACCCGCACGCCGCCGACCTCCTCCCGCGGCACGACTGCCCCGATCTCGCCCCGCCGAACCCCGATCCACGCGGTTCGCTCATCGAGCGGTGCAAGGACGAACCCCCAGGGGTGGGCGGCGAACTGGGCGATCCCCGCGCCGGACGGGGCCGCGTACTCGACCAGCTCGATCGGACGATCCCGCGGCAGCTCGACAAAGCGGTCGCCGAGAACCTGCCGGAGGCGTCGGTCGCGGAGCTCGCGAATCAGCCCGCCGAGCTGGACCCCGAAACGGTCAAGCCGCAGCTCCTCCCCGCCCGGTCCGCGACCGATGGCGAGGAAGCCCACCTGGTCGGCGATCGCGATCGTGGCCGCGTCGCGGTAGGCCGCGCGGCGCACGGGTTCGGATCCAACGCGGAAGGAGAAACCCTCGGCTTCAAGGACGATCTCGAGCGGCACCGGCGGGCCCTGGGAGCCTGCACGGCGCCCGTCCCCTTCGAAGCGGATCGGCTCGTCGGTCATCGCGTGCCTCCAGCGTGGGCGAGGGCGGGTCTGCGCGCATGGTAGTCGAGCGGCGGCTATCGTCGGGCCGGGTCGCGACCCCAGGCGCGTGGGCGCCGGCTGCCGGCTGACCGGGGCTGGCGGCGGCAAGAACCGGCGGGGTCCGGGCGCAGGAATCGGCGGTGGCCGGAATCGGCGTCGCGACGCGGCACCCGCCCTTCCGGTCGAATGCAACTGCCCGTAGCGTTGGCCGCCCCGCCCACGGTCAGCGCAGGCCGGGTGGCCCAGGGTTCCGGCCTGGATGTCCCGCCTCACGCTCGGGCCGGGACATCGGGCCATGGTCTTCCGCATCCCCGCGGCGGTCCTGCCGGATCGATCCCGGCCAAGGCTACGGGGGCTTGCGTATGACGTGGTCGGTCCCCCGTCGCTGGGCAGTGCAGGGCCGCAGTTCGGTCCCGGGCGACTTCACCCTCGCCCGGTTCCTCGCCCCGCTGGCGCCTGGACGATGTGGACTCGGGCCCGACGGACGGGCTGGCGTGGCCTACGACGCTGGACGGAACACCTACTTGCGTGCTTGCGCAAACAGTGAGAGAATGGGCACACATGGCAGTCAACATCTCGAACAGCCCGGCCGGCGGCGCCACCTCCATCGGAGACCGTACCTTTGACGCCGGCGCCGCCGATCTGCAACGTTACGCGGCGATCGGTCACGCGCTCGCCGATCCAAAGCGGCTCTGCGTGCTCGAACAGCTCTCCCGGGGCGAGCGCTCCGTGTCTGAGCTGTCGCGGGACGTCGGGTGCCACGTGCCGAACATGAGTCAGCATCTCGCCGTCCTCCGCAGCGCCGGCCTGGTGGTCGCGCGCCGGGAGGGCAACGCCGTCTACTACCGCCTCGCGGACGAACGGGTCCTCGAGGCCTACCGCCTCATCAAGGAAGTCGCCCGCTAGGGCGGCCCTCAGTCAACCGCGGCCGCGAGGCCTGGAACGCAGGACCCGCAGGTGCGGGAGAAAGGAACCATCGTCGACATGTCGGACCTCATCAAGGAAGTCACTGACGCCAACTTCGAGGAGCTTGTCCTGAAGAGCGACAAGCCCGTCGTGGTCGACTTCTGGGCGGCCTGGTGCGGCCCCTGCCGGATGGTCGCACCCGAGATGGAGAAGATCGCCGAGAAGTACCAGGGGTCTGTCCAGGTCGTGAAAGTCGATGTCGATGCGAACCCCATGCTCTCGCAGAGCTTCGGGATCATGAGCATCCCCACGATCGCCTTCTTCGCCCCGGGCGAGACGCCGGTCGGCGTCGTCGGCTTCCGGCCGATGGAGCAGCTCGAGCAGGCCTTCAAGCTCGACAAGTTCGTGCGGCCCGCGGTCGCGGAGCCGAGCCCGGCCGTCGCGGAAGCGTAACCGCCCGGGGCCTCAGCCGGCCGCAGCCAGGATCGCCTCGAGCTCGGGCAGGTGCCCGGGGTAGTGGTCGATGGTGCTGTCGAGGAAGAACTCGAGGTGCGCCGGGTGCTTGATCCAGCGTGCCTCGGGCACCACCGTGAGGTAGCCGCGCAGCTCACCGGGCGTGTCGCGGAAGCGTTGGCGGACCTCGTCGAGCGGGAGATCGTGCCAGCTCGAGCCCAGGCGGGCGTTCATCAGGTCCCCGCCCTCGCTCCATTCCTCTGCCGCCCGATCGATCGCCTCGCTCGCCTCGCCGACCGCCAGCTCCCTGGCTGCGGCCAGGCAGATGGCCTGCCACGACGAGAGATGCGCCATCAGGTCGCGCCCGGACCAGCCGTGGGCTGAGCCGCCCGGGTCGGTGGGTCGCTCGAGCGCTTCGTCCGACAGCTCGAGCAGCGCCTCGAAGGGCGCCCACGCGTCCCGCTCATCCTCGAGAAACGACAGCGCGTCGACGTACATCCAGGATCCCTCCGGCTTCGAAGAGAAGGCGTGGCCAGTCTAGCCCGCCCGCCCCTTCTGCTATGGTGCGCCCCGTGAACGAGAACTCCGATCCGCCTTTCCTGCCGCCGGTCGACCCGCTCCGCTCGCTCCAGCCGGCACCCGACGCCGTCACGCCGGAGGCCTTCGCCGCACTTCTCGTCGACGGCGACGTGGACCTGGCGACCTGGGCGCTCCGGGTTGCGCTCTCCGGGCGTCCGCGAGCCGACGTCTACGACACGCTCGTCCACGACGCGATGCGCCTGATCGGCGAGAACTGGTCGAAGGGGCGATGGACGATCAGCGAGGAACACCTCGCGAGCCAGACGCTCACGAGCGCCCTGGCCGTCGTCGCGCCCTCGGTCTCGCCGTCCGACCGGATCGGTCCGCTTGCGGTCGTCTCGTGCATCACCGGCGGAGAGCACTCGCTCGGCCTGATCACCCTCGAGCACGTCCTGCGAGAGGCGGGCTGGTCGGTGGCGAACCTGCGCCAGGACGTTCCCCTGGACGACCTCGTCCGGTACGCCACCCGCATGCAGGCCCGGCTCGTGGCCCTGAGTGCGGCGCTGGAACTTGAGCTCGACCTGATCGCCGAGGCGGTCGCTGCGCTCCGCGCGATGCCCGAACCGCCGTCCATCATGGTCGGCGGACGGCTGGCCGAGATCGCCGATCTTCACGCGATGGGCGTCGACTGGACCGGCACGTCGCTCCGCTCGGCTCAGCGGTTCGCCCGCGAGGCGCTGCGTCGGCTTCCGGCGACCGAGAGTCTCGACGCCTGAGCCCGCGAGGCAGGGCGGTCGTCAACCGTTCGCCTGGCGGGACGGCCCCGGCGCAGCCGATTCGCGCCACCGTCGCTCGACACCGCGCTCGTCCATGTCCGCCTGGATGACGCGCGCGCCCATGACGAGGTCGCGGTCGCGCGTGATCGTGCGCGCCAGCCAGTCGACATAGGTCGGTTCGAAGGCTTCCACCTGGCCCAGGGTATGACCGCGGAACCGGCCGAACTCGAGGACCATGGCCCGCGATTCCGAAAGGTCGGGGACCCGTGGCCGGCGGCCGCCACGCCGGCGGTGCACAGGCCCGGTCGGGTCGCTGGCGCGGAGCGGCTCCTGGTCGGGCTGGAGGTCGCGGGAGCTCACCGGCCGGTGGCCGCGCAGGCCGGCGCGGGATGAGCTGAGCGTCGCATTCCGGCGGCGATACCCGGGGGTCGTGTCCACGCGCTCGGTGACCGGTCGAGTCCGCGGCGGGGGTGGAGGCCCCTGGCCGCGCCCGTCGGGCGTACCCGCGAACGGGGCGCCTGTCGAACCGGCACCCCCGGTCCCCGGGCCGGCGCCATCCCACCAGCCGGCCGCCCGTGACCGGGCGCGATAGTCCGCTCGCCGGACGGGGTCGCGGAGCGCATCGTAGGCCGCGTTGATCCGCGCGACCCTGCGGGTGAGCCGCTCGGTCTCGGCAGGGTCGGCCGCGCGATCCGGGTGGTGCTCACGGACGAGTTCCCGCCAGCGTCGCTTGAGCGCGGCGTCCGTCGCGCCTGGATCGACGCCGAGCACACGGAACGGATCGCCGTGGAAGGCCGGCAGGGGCACGGACCCGAGCCTAGCATGACGTGATGACCGACACACCCGGGATGGCGGACCCGCCGGGGAACGTCCGCCGCACGCCGATCGGCGCGCGGCAGCTGAAGGCGTTCGTGCGGGACCACTACGACGCGGTCGGCCCGCTCTGGGAGCCGTGGCTGGGGCGGTACTTCCGGTTCCCGGCGGAGCGACTGGCCGCGGATCTCCGGCCACGGCCGGGCCAGCGATGCCTCGACCTCGCCTGCGGCAGCGCGCTCGTGGCCCGTGCCTTTGCGAAGGTCGTGGGACCCGGGCTGGTCCGCGCGTGCGACCTCTCCCCGGAGCAGGTCGCCGCCGCGCGCACCGTGCTGGCCGCGGCGGGACTCGCGGAGATCGAGGTGCGCGTCATGGACGCCGAGCGGCTGGCCTACCCGCCCGGATCGTTCGACCGGGTTGGCTGCGGCTTCGGGATCAACCACTTCCCCCGCCCCGCCTCGGCCCTGCGCGGCGTCCTCCGGGTGCTCGCACCCGGCGGCCGGGCGGGGTTCACCGTCTGGGGACCAGCCGCGGCCGTGGGCCGGGAGCGGGTCGAGCAGCGCCTCGCGGAGCTTCTGCCGTCGCCGGACGATGAAGAGCGCCGGTGCGGCGCCGCCCTGGACCGGGCGCTCGCACGGAACAGCCGACCCGAGCACCTGGCGGGCCTGCTCGAGCGTGCGGGTTTCGACCAGGTTGTCACCCGCCGCCACGCCTTCGTCGTCGATTTCGTCGATGCGGGCACGCTGGTGGACATCGTGGTCGCCGACGAGGAACGGGCAGTCCGACAGGCGGGTCTCGACGCACCTGCCCGGGAGGAGCTGCGAACGAACCTCATCGAGAGCCTCGCAGGTCTCGACCCGCGGTCATACCGCGTCCGGAGACCGTACGTGACCATTCTCGGGACGAAGCCGCGCCGACCGTAGCCCCCGGTCGCCCCGGGTATAGTCCGGCACATGGACACCTGGGATGCAATCCGCACGGTTCGCGTTGTGCGCGCCTTTCGTCCGGACCCGCTGCCTCCCGAGGTCCTCGACCGGATCCTCGACGCGGGGAGGCATGCCGGCTCGTCGAAGAACCGCCAGCGCTGGGATTTCGTGGTGGTTACCGACCGAGCGAAGCTCCAGGAACTCGCGAAGTCGGGACCGTTCGCCGGCCACCTTGCCGGCGCCGCCGCCGCCATCGCGCTCGTCACGCCCGACCCGTGCGCGAAACCGGGGCGCCTGAGCGTCATGTGGGACGTGGGACGTGCCGCCCAGAACATGGTGCTGGCCGCCTGGGTGCAGGGTGTCGGCTCCGTGCCGGCAACCGTCTACGAGCCCGCGATCGCCCGCCGGGTCCTCGGCTACCCGGAGGACCTGCACTGCGGATTCATCCTGAGCTTCGGCTACCCCGCCGACGCGGAGGACCTCACCCGGCCGCCCCGGGCCGGTGGCCGGAAGTCGCTGGACGAGGTCCTCCACCGCGAGCGCTGGTAGCGGTCGCGCACCCCACGACGGCGGCCGCTCCCGGCGATCACCCGGCCAGCGTGATGGCCCCGGTTGCCTGGTCGACCTTGATCGGAAGCTCGGTGAGGGGCCTCGACGCGGGCCCGGTCACGACTTTCGCCCCCTGGGCCGCGTCGAACCTGCTGCCATGGCACGGGCAGACCAAGAGACTGGTCCCGTCGTAGGTGACGGTGCAGCCGGCATGGGTGCACGTCGCGTCGTAGGCCACGAAGCTGCCGTCGTCCAGCTTGACGATGACGCCGGGGTGACCGTCCGAGGGGATCTTGAACGCCACCGACGCGCTCGAACCCAGGTCCTTCGTGTTCGCGATCGCCCCCGACCCGCCGCCCGCGCTCGCCGGAGCCTGCGAGGCCGGAGCCTGGGTGGCCGGGGCGGATGTCGCGCTCGTCGAGCAGGCCGCAAGGAACGCGCCGATCGCCGACATCGAGACACCAAGGGCGACTGCCCGGCCGATGAAGGCGCGGCGGCTGACGCGCCCGCCGATGAACTCCTCCTGCAGGATCCGGATTTCGGTGGGTTCGGTCATGACGTGGAGCCTCCCGTGGTGGTCGTGGTGACGGGTGTGGCGCCGGCGGCGCCGTCGGTCGAGTTGGGTTCGGCCCTGTCCTCCGGCCGCGCACGGAGCCGCCCGAGGCGCCGGCCGAGCCAGGGGCCAAGAACAAGGACGCCCCCCGAACCCGCGATGGCCAGGGTCACCCAGCCGAGCAGGTACGGCAGGTCGTTGCCGAGGTAGTAGGGCCGCACGGCCCAGGATGCTGTGAGGAAGAGCGTGAGGGAGATGAGCACGCCACCGAGCGCCGAGAGTCGGTAGAGGATCCCGGTCAGCGTCCCCAGGCCCACGGCTATCTCGCCGAGCGCCATGAGGACCCCGATCGCGATCGGGGCCGGCAGCGCCACGCCCTGGATGAGCGGAGCGAGTGGCGAGACGGCGGTGAAGCCCTCCAGCTGCGCCCTGATCCCGGTCGGAGAAGCCAGGTCGAAGAAGGCCGGATCGAGGAGCTTGTCGAGTCCGGCATACACGAAGGTGATCCCCAGGAAGACCCGGAGCGGCAGGAGCGCGACCGCGCTCACCGTTCCCGGAAGGTGCTTGCGCTCCATTCTTCGATCCTCCGCCGGATGTGGCCCGGTCCGCGCTCGGACGCGGGTTCTGGGGGCCTCGCCACGCACATCGTACGACCGGCCTTGCCATGCGTACGTCGGCGGGGCCGCACCGGATTGCGCGGGTCGCCGGGAGGGGCGCCGCGGCTACCGCTATCGCCGCGGCTACCGCGATCCGCGCGCGGGCGGCTCCTCCCGATCGCGAGCGACGGGGCTCATGCCCGGGGGAACGACGGGGCTCATGACCGGGGGAACGGCCGGCCCCGCCCCCTGCCGCGCGCGAAGCAGGAAGGCCGGGCGGGTCCAGAGGAGGCCGGCGATCACCACGACCGGCATGGCGACGTTCGCGGCGAACAGCACGATGTAGTCGGCCGGGTCGAACGCCGCCACCGAGGCCAGGAAGGCGAGGTCCCCGAGACCCGACAGCAGGTAGCCCACGCAGGCGCCCAGCGCGATGAGCCAGCCCGTCGGCCACCGGACGATCAGCCCCACGCCGCCGGCCAGCGCCAGGAGCGCGAGCATCGCCGACCAGAGCGGCGAGGTGGCGCCAAGCCCCATGCCGGCCCACACGGGCAGCGCGCGAACCCCTCCCCCGGCGAGGGCGATCGCGTCGGCCAGCCCGAGCACGGCGCGGACAAGGAGCGCGGCGGCCATGAGCCAGACCACGACGTCAAGGTGCCTGGGCGACAACCGGCCGCCGGCGTGCGTCACCACCGCACCCTACCATCGATCGTCAACTCGGACGGGAGCGGAACATGCCGCGGCTATACTCGCCCGGCGCCGCCCCGCCCCGATCCCATCCCTGTGCGCGGCCCGGCCGCGACCGCCTGCGGAGATCGCCCTCGATGCCCGAAGTCACGTTCGACGCCGCCGACCTCGCGCGCCGGCACATGTCGCCGATCCTCGTCCGGTACTTCGAACGGGAGTGGGTCCGCGGCGACGGCCACTACCTCTACGACGCGGACGGCGTCCCGTACCTCGATTTCGCCACCGGGATCGCGACGACCATCCTCGGGCACCGGCACCCCGCCGTGACGCGCGCGATCTGCGAGCAGGCCGACCGGATCGTCCACCTCTGCAACGCCCTCGGCTACGCCGCGCCGATGTCCGGGCTGGCGGCCGAGATCGCGGCCACCATGCCGGAGCCCCTCGACACGGTGTTCTTCCAGAACTCGGGCTCGGAGGTCATCGAGGCGGCGGTCAAGCTCGCCCGCCGGGTCTCCGGACGTCCCGCGATGATCGGTTTCACCGGCGGGTTCCACGGCCGGACCATGGCCGCGGTCGCGCTGACCAGCTCCAACCCCAACTACCGGGTGGGGTACGAGCCCGTGCTGCCGGGCGTCTACCTCGCCCCGTTCCCGGACGTCTACCGCGGGGGCGGCGAGGAGAAGGCGACCGCCGACGCACTGGCGGGGCTGAACGAGCTCTTCCGGTGGCAGGTATCCCCGGACCGAGTCGCGGCCATGGTGGTCGAGCCGGTCCAGGGCGAGGGCGGCTATCGCCCGGCACCCGTAGCGTTCCTCCGGGAGCTGCGCCGCATCTGCGATGAGCACGGGATCCTGCTCGTGGACGACGAGATCCAGGCCGGGATGGCCCGGACCGGCCGGATGTGGGCGTTCGAGCACGCGGGCATCGTCCCGGACATGGTGTGCATCGCCAAGGGCATCGCCAACGGCCTGCCGCTCGGCCTCCTCGTGACGAGCCGAGAGCTGCAGGATCGCTGGGGTGCCGGCGCCCACGGCACGACGTTCGGCGGCAACCCGGTGGCCTGCGAGGCGGCGCGCGCCGTGCTCCGCACGATCCGCGACGAGGGCCTCGTGGAGAACGCGGCGTCGCGCGGGGCCGAGCTGCGGGCCGGGATCGAGCGCCTCGCGGAGGACGATCCGGGGATCGGCGACGTCCGGGGCCCCGGGCTCATGATCGGCGTGGAGTTCGTGAAGGACCGCGCCACCAGGGTGCCCGACGGCGAGCGCGCAGGCCGGCTCCTGCAGGCGATGGCGGACGGGGGCCTCCTCGTGCTCCTGTGCGGCACCGACCACAACATCATGCGCTGGATGCCGCCGATCAACGTCACGGCCGATGAGGTCCGCGAGGCGCTCCGCATCTTCGGCGCCGCGCTCGAAGCGGACCGGGTCGCGCAAGCGCCCTGACGGCCGCTGTTTCGCACGGCCGAGTCGGGCACGCAAACGGCGCCAGGGGCCCCGATCCCCCGGCGCCGTCAAGGTTCGCGGCCGGTGCTGCTACGGCCGCTTGATTTCGATCTCGTGCCCCGACTCCCGGCCGGGGCAGGTCCCGCCCTCGCTCAGCGGTTCCTGGTGAGGAAGTCCTCGACGTCCTGTACCCGGAACCGGCGGTCGCCGCGGCGGCAGACCCGGTAGAACGGAAGCTCGCCGCGGTCGCCCAGCCGCTTCACCGTGTTCGGATGCAGGTGAAGCAGGCGCGCCACCTCACTGGCCGTGAGCATCGGTCCCAGGTCCTTCACCGCCATCGCGGTCATCGATCGCCACCCTCACGCTCTTCGGCTCTGACTGCGTGGACACGGTGCGGACATGTGCGGTCCGCCGTGTTTGCGTGGTGAATGCTGCTGACCCGAGGGCGTCCAAGCAAGCCGTACTTTGGTCCCCTGTCAGCCGGCGATCGTGGTCCCAAGCAGGCGCCCGATGGCGAACGTGATCGCGGCAGCGATGAGGCCGAAGAGCACCTGGCGGAGCCCCGACTTGATGGCGCTCTGTCCGGTCACGATGGTGATCGCCGCACCCACGACGAAGAGGGCGATCCCGGCGGCGATCAGCGAGACCACGATGGCCATCGGTCCGGTCAGGAAGAGGAACGGGACGAGCGGCACCACGGCACCCCCGGCGAAGAGAAGGAAGGAGGTGCCGGCAGCGACGTACGCGGACCCGCCCAGCTCCTGGGGATCAATCCCCAGTTCCTCGCGCGCGAGCGTGTCGAGCGCGGTGACCCGGTCGCCGCCGATGATGTGGTGCGCCAGTTCCCTCGCGCGAGCCTCGGGTATGCCTTTCGACTGGTAGATCAGGGCGAGCTCTTCCTCTTCCTCCTGGGGCACAAGCTCGAGCTCCTCGCTCTCGACCGCGATCTGGTGGGCGAACAGTTCGCGGGCGCTCTGGACCGAGAGCCACTCACCGAGCGCCATGGAGAACGACCCGGCGATGAGCCCGGCGAGCCCGGCGATGATGACCGGACCGCCGGACGTGGTGGCCCCGGCCACGCCCATGATGAGGCTGGTGTTCGAGAGGACGCCGTCGCTCGCGCCAAGGACGGCCGCCCGGAGGGCGTTCCCGCCGGTCGAGCGGTGCCGTCCCTCGATCACGGCCAGGGTCCCGCCCTCGAGCCCGCCCGAGCCGGCCAGCTCGCGGAGCAGCCGGGCGTGCGATCGCTCGTCGCCCGGCAACGTGGTGCCACCCGCCTCAGGCTGGTCGTCGTACATCGTTCGGGCTGCGCGCTCGTTCCCGGCCATCGTCGGCGCCACGAATGAGGCGCCGAATCGACCTGCCGCCCACGAGAGCACCCGCGCGCGCCAAGATGGAGTGATCCGGGACGGGTCAACGCCCGCGTCGCGGAGCTTCTGCTCCCAGACGGCGGCGTGCTTGACCTCGTTGTCGGCGAGCTTGCCGTAGAGCACCTTGAGCGGCGGATTCCTCTCGGCCTCGCCCATGGCGCGGTAGACAGCGATCCCGTCGAGTTCGCCCTGCAGGTTCGTGCGAAACCGACGGATGTCGTCCTTCGTCGCCGTTGTCGTCACGGGGCCGCCTCCTGCTCGGCCCAAGTATCGCCCGATGGCCGGCGAGGCGTCAGCGGCGGTTGCGCCGCTGCCGTGCCAGGTACCACGGCACCGACAGGCCGATGAGCGCACCGATGGCCACGGCAAGCGTCCCTTCCAGGAGCCAGCTCCCGATGGGGACCACGTCCATGATCAGGATCATCACCCAGGTGGCGATCGCGGTGACGATGACAGCAAGCATGGCTACCTCCTACATGCGCGAGAGGATCTCGGCCTTCTTGGCCTCGTACTCCTCCGGGGTGATGGCGCCCTTGTCCCGGAGGTCGGCGAGGCGAGTAAGCGTGTCCGCCAGCTCGGCCGTCCCGGCGGGGGCCTGGGCAGCTCCCGGCGCCGCGGCCACCGCAGCCGTGGCAGCGGCCGGACCGGCGGAGGGCCCGCCGGCGGCGTGACCGCCCGCGGCACCTGGCGGGACCGTCCGGTCGCGTGTCATTTCGACCATCGCAGCGTTCCGGAACTCGACGGGCCTGGTGATGGTGTTGAAGCTGTCCGCGCCGGCCTCTCCGGACCCGGTCATGATCTTGACATCACCGTAGCCGAGCGCCTTGCCCACGAGGGGGACGCTCAGGCGCGTGTCGGTGACCTTGGTCAGGAGGGTTTCCGAGGTCCGGCGCTGGACCAGGCCTTCGTACCGCAGGACCCGCATGCTGGTGACGGCGAACTGGGCAGTCCGCCACACGACGACGTTGTAGATGATCCAGCCGACGCCGAAGACGAAGAGGCCCACGCGGATGAGGTCGAGGATGCGGCCGACCGCCCCGAACAGGCCGCCCTCCTGGTTCGGCGAGACCCAGCCGAGCAGGATGGCCCCGATGATCATGAGCGCGGCCCACAGTGAATCCCGGGCGGGTGCCATCCAGTGCTTATGCGACTCGAATCGCACCTCCTCGTTCGGCAGCAGATTCTGAGCGATCTCTGACACGGTGCCCTCCTTCCCATCCCGACCCCACGCCGGGCGCGCGAAGCCTACCGACTGTCAGGTCCATCCGCAAGCCGATGATCGACCACGTACCCAAGGCGCTTGTCCACCACGTTGAGCAGAGCCCTCCCTGCCCGGTACCGCCGCAGGTTCTCGGCGAAGAGCCCGACCAGCTCGTCCTCGAACCCGGGGTAGTCGCCCGCGATGTGCGACGAAACGAGCACGTTCGGCATGTCCCACAGCGGGCTGTCCGGCGGGAGCGGCTCCTGCTCGAACACGTCGAGACCGGCGCCGGCAAGCCGACCCTCCCGGAGCGCGTCGATGAGCGCCGCCTCGTCCACGACCGGACCGCGGCCGAGGTTGAGGAAGACCGCGCCGGGTCTCATGGCCGCGAACTCGCGGGCGCCGATGAGGCCGCTTGTGCCCTGGGCCAGCGGGAGGGCAGCCACGACGTAGTCGGCGTCGCTCAGCAGCGAGGGAAGGTGCTCCGAGGCCTCGATCCGCCCGAACTCGTCGTCGTCCCGCGCGCTGCGCCCGACGACCGTCACACCCATCGCCATGGAGCGCGCCATCCGCGCAATGGCCCGGCCGATCGGGCCGGCGCCCACGACCACGAGCCGCGTCCCCTCCACGCGCGCAAGCGGTCGGTAGCGCCACTCGTGGCGCCGCTGCAGCTCGACCGTCGCCGCCAGCTCCTTTGCGAAGTAGAGGATGACCGCGAGCGCGTACTCCCCTATGGTCCGGTCAAACATGCCGTGGGCGTTCGTGAGGACCACGTCCGACTCGACGAGCCCGGGGAAGACGAGCCGGTCGATGCCGGCGCCCACGCCCTGCACCCAGCGCACCCGGCTCGCCAGCGGCCAGGCGTCCACGAGCGAGGGACTGCCGTTGTCCCAGGCAAGGACGACCTCGGCCTCCGGAAGCGCCCGGCGGAGCTCCGCCTCGCCCGGGGCGAACCGAAGGTCCACCCCATCGCCGGCCATCGCCGCCAGAGCGTCCGGCACGCTCGCGGCGGCGGCGCCCGTGACAAGGACGACGATGCTCGCTGGCTCTCTCACTCGCACCCTCCCCGCCCGGCGGACAAGGTCGGCCGGGTCAATCCTCGTCGGTATCCTGGACCCTGCTGGTGACCATGGCGCCGCCGAACGCCGCGATGGCGTCAATCACGAGCGCCGGACCTGCCGGATCGGCCGTCGACGCGTCCGTATCGTTGCCGACCCCGCCGAAGACCCCCACCGAGTGTACTTCGACTCTCCACGTCGGGGGTACGAGCACGCGCATCCCGCCGAAGATCGAGCGGAGACGAAGGCGCCCACCGGACGGATCGAGCGTCGCCTCCCGCAGGTCGAGGTTGCCGCCGCCGTACCAGCAGAGAATGCTCCCGCCCCGGAACGACGCCGCGCGGCTGCTTGCCTCCACGCCGTCGAAGATCACCGCGAGGTCGATCTCGTCGGCAGTCTCGTCGAACGGCCCGCCGGCCCGCCCCTGCAGCCGCGCCTTCGCGACGAGAGCCGCGAGGGGCGGAACAAAGAGGCCCGCAACGGCGAGCAGTCCGAGGATGCCGAGAGTCCGTCGCACGTGGTTCTCCCTGGGAGCGCGGTCTGCCAGCTCGGCCTACCAGCGCGGCGGCTTCTGCCCCGCGACACGTCGACCCGTGGGCGCGATCGTGGCGTCCTGGTCGTGAAGCCCGAAGTGGATCGCCCAGCGCGGCCAATCCGGGTCGTCAACTGCCCAGGTCTGCGCCGTCTTGCCGTCGTCATCGATTCGGTCGATCGAGCCGGTGGTCGCCAGGACGAGCTTGCCACCGCCTGCAAGGCCCACTTCGCGCCGCTTGAACCGGCGGGTTCGCGACGAGGGAGTCGTCGGCGCAGCGGTCGTCGGAGCCTTGGTCGTCGGAGCCTTGGTCGTCGGAGCCTTTGTCGTCGAGGCCTTGGTCGTCGGGGATTCCGCGGGGATGGGTTTGCCACTCATCTTGACGCTCTCCTGTGGGTGGCGTGCCCGTGACCGGTCAGGCGGCGCCCTGGCGGCCGTCCCGTCCGCGACCGAGATCGCCCCGCAGAGCCGCCGTGCCATTGGCGGCCGACCACGCGGTCACGGCCGCGGCGAGTCTCCTGGAGTCGGGACGGACGGTGAGCCTGCCGCCTTCGGTCACGTCACGGCCGAGTTCGGCGAGGACGCCTCGATAGGCCGGCTTCTCGGTGGCCGACCGGCCAACGGGCGGGAAGACGTCGAAGTAGCCGTCGGTGCTCACGACGATGAGCGCTTCGGGCGCCGGGAACGGGGTGCGAGCCATGGGAGATGATCCGATCTGTCGCGCGCTTCGAGACAGCAGGGAGTGGCTCGGCGCCGGCGACTGCCCGACAACCATGGGGCCTGGGCGCCGTCCAGTCAAGCCCAGGCGGTCGGGTCGCGCCGCGGCGAGGCTGCTGCTCAGCCCTCGTCGGTGACGCGCCGGAGGTCGACCGTGCGGACGCGGCGCGTTCGGCCAGCCTCGGTGCGGACGACCGCAGCGGGGATCACGCCGCTCGCCACCGTCTGGACCACGGCCGTTTCACCCGCGTACAGCCCGGTACCGGCAATCAGGACGCGATCCCCGATCGCAAAGACCCCACCTCCCGTGAGGGCGGTCTGGTCGATCGTGACGACGGTCGGTCGGACGGGGGCGGAGCCGGGCTCCACGCCGGTCGGCCGGGCGGGCCTGTTGGCGGTGCGGGCCACGGGGTAGGTCACTTTTCGTTTGCGCACGGCGGTCGGTCGTCCCTCGCTTCAGTGGGTTTGCAGCGGCTCATCGTACGACATCGACAGCAAGCGATCGACGACGAGGCGCGCCTCATCACCTACACCGTACAGAAGATCGGACCTGGCGACACGCTGGAACCGCAACCCGACGAATGCGAGCAGGAGGGGAACGTCGGGTCCCGGTCAGTCGGCGACCAGCAGGCGCAGCTCGCGAGCCCGGTCGCGGTCGATCGCGTCCGGGCTCGTCTGGATCGCCCCCGCAAGAGCGGAGCCGCATCCGCAGTCTTCCCGAGAACTGGGCAGCGGCGCCTCGGCGAGCCGGCGCAGGATGGCCTTCGCAGATGCCACGTTCGCCGAGAGGTTGGCCACCACCTGCGTCACGGTGACCGCTTCCTCGTCCTCGTGCCAGCAGTCGTAGTCGGTCGCATAGGCGAGCATGCCGTAGCACAGCTCGGCCTCGCGGGCGAGCTTCGCCTCGGGTAGGCCAGTCATCCCGATCACACTGACGCCCCAGCCCCGGTAGATGTGGGACTCGGCCCGCGTCGAGAACTGCGGCCCCTCCATGGCCACGTAGCTCCCGCCCCGGTGGACACGACGTGCGTCCGGGGTCCCGGCAACCGCGCGGTCCATGTCCGCGAAGACCAGGGCTGCCTCGTCGGCGAGCCGTGCCGACAGCACCGGGCATACGGGGTCCGCGAACGCCACGTGGGCCACGATCCCGCCGCCGAAGAACGTGGCGGGGCGGTCCTTGGTCCGGTCCACGAACTGGTCCGGGACCACGACGTCGCGCGGCCGGATCTCCTCGCGCATCGAGCCGCAGGCGGAGACTGCGACCAGCCGCCCGACTCCGAGCAGCTTGAGCGCGTACACGTTGGCACGGTATGGCACCTCGGATGGTGTCAGGCGATGACCTCGACCATGCCGTGGCAGGAAGGCGATCCGGATGCCGCCGAGACGTCCGACGAGGATCGCATCGGAGGGCTCGCCGAACGGGGTCCTCGGACGGATCTCGACGACGTCGGTCAGTCCCTCCATCTCATACAGGCCTGAGCCGCCGATCACCCCGAGCTCGGCCTCGGCCAACCCGGGAAGCCCCTGGCGCACGCGTTCCGCGGCGGCGCGGGCGCGGGCGTCCTCGACACGCACGTTCATGGCCCCGATGGTACGGCTCCGGCGCTGCCCTCGTCGCGGGTCTATCGGACTCATCCAGCCCGACCGCGGCGCGGTTGGCGATGGGCTCGGCGTGGGTGGCGAGGTCCGCAGCCTGCGGCGTCGGCCAATTGGCCAGTCGCGCCGACCTCGTGAGGCACGGGTCCCGCGCAGACCAGGGTCCTGGAACCCCGGCGGCAGATCTCGGGCATCCAGCGTCGGCGGACTGCGCGCGTCCTTAGCACGCGGCGGCCACCTGCTCGCTGCTCGGCCGTCGCCACCGGGCCCGTAACATGCATGCCCATGGAAGACCCGCGGCCGACATCACCGGCGGCAATACCCGGGCAGCGCGCTGCGCCCGGGCAGCGGGGGCCGGCCGAGCAGCCGGGGGTGCCCGAGCGGCCCGAGATCCCGACGTTCCTGCTTCGCAACGTGGCCCGGTACGACGACGGCGTGGTCTCCATCCTGGACCGTCGGCGCTACCCGTTCGAGATCGCCTGGGTCGAGTGCCCAACCTACGAGGACGTCGCACGCGCCATCGAGTCGATGGTTACCCAGAGCCTGGGGCCGGGCCTCTGCGCCGGCTATGCCATGGTCCAGGCCGCTCGTGCGGCCCACCGGTCGGCGGAGCCGCTCGGCGAGGCACTCGCGCATGCAGCGCAGCGGCTCATCGCGACCCGCCCGACGAACAGCGACATCCTCCTGACCGTGGAGTACATGGTGCGTGCCGGCGCAGGGGTGCCGGACACCGGCGAGGCCGAGGGCGCGCTGCTCGCGGCGATCGAGCAGCGCTGGGCAGAAGAGCACGCTCGCTACCGGTCGATCGGCCGCCACGGGGCCGGCGTGCTCCGGGACGGCGACCACGTCCTCACCCACTGCTGGGCGGAGAACGGGCTCGTCTACACCCTCGCCGAGGCCGTCCGGCAGGGCAAACAGCTCGACGTCGTCTGCACGGAGACACGCCCGTACCTGCAGGGCGCACGCCTCACCGCCGACGCGGTCGCGGACCTGGGCATACCCGTCACCGTGGTTACCGACGGCATGCCGGCCGCCCTGATGGACCGGGGCCGCATCACGACGTTCATGACCGGCGCGGACCGCGTCACCATGGACGGGCACGTCATCAACAAGATCGGCACGCTCGGGATCGCCATCGCCGCGGCCCGGTACGCGGTGCCGTACTACGCGTTCTGCGTGGCCCCTGACACGACCGCGCGAAGCCGCGACGACGTGCCGATCGAAGAGCGGTCGCCCGACGAGGTGCTCTCCTGCCTGGGCACCCGGACGGCGTCGCCAAAGGCTTCCGGCTACTACCCCGCCTTTGATGCCACGCCGCCAGACCTGGTCACCGGCATCGTCACCGAACGAGGCGTGTTCGGGCCGGACCACCTCGAGGAGTACTTCAGCCGATGAACCCTGCCCGACCCATGAACCCTGCCCACCCTGAATGCGTTCGCCCCATGAACCGCCTGCTGGCGGAGCGGGAAGAGGTCGTCTCGATCGCGCGACGCATGCACACCGACGGCCTTGTCAGCGGCACATCCGGCAACGTCAGCCGGAGGCACGGCGAGCTCGTGGCCATCACCCCGATGGGCCGGGACTACGGAGCGATGATCGCCGAGGACGTCTGCGTCGTCGATCTCGAAGGCCGGACGGTCGAAGGCGACCTCGCGCCCTCCACGGAGACGCCGATGCACCTGGCGGTCTACCGGGCGTTCGACGCGGGAGCCGTGGTCCACACGCACTCGCTCTACGCCACGGTCGTCAGCACGATCGCCTCCGAGCTCCCGGCCATCCACTACATGATCGCCATCCTCGGCGGTCCGGTTCGCGTGTCTCCCTACCGGCTCTTCGGCACCACCGACCTGTCGGAGGCGGTAGTGGACGCGGGCGCCGGGCGATCGGCGGTCATTATCGGGAGCCACGGGGCGATCACCTGGGGCACCGACCTGGCAGAGGCCTACCGCCGCACGGTCACGCTCGAATGGCTGTCGAAGCTCTACTGCCGGGCGCGGGAAGTGGGCACACCGCGCCTGCTGACCGACGACGAGGTCGCAGAGGTCGCGCAGCAGCTGGAGCGAACCGGCTACTTCGGCCGACCCTGACGCAGCGTCGCCCCGAACAAACGAAGCCGGGCGGGATCCACACGCGCCGCTGCTCCACCCCGCACGACGCTGTCACGAATCTCCGCGTCGATACCTCCAGGACGGTATCCTCATGACCATCTTCTGGCGGACGAGCCAGGCACAATAGCACGAGCATTCCTGGCAGCTCGAGCATTCGTGGGCTCCCGATCCGGCAGCCCGCGTGAACGGAGGATGGGACCGTGACATCGTCGGACGCGACCGACCCGGCCAGCGGTACCTCCGCCACGGCCGTCTTTGCCAAGCCTCCGATCCAGCCGGCCTACCTCGGCAAGCCACCGTACCTGCACACGCAGAAGGCGCGCCGCGAGGTTGGCCGGGCTCTCCGAGTGATGTGTCCGCGCGAGCATCATGCCGGCTGGCAGCCACCTGCGGACCGTCCGGACCCGATCGATCTCCTCATCACGTCCGGCCAGGGTCGCCTGGAACGCCTTCTGCCCATCCGGCACGGCCGCATGCTGGCGTCGCCCTTCGGGTTCTTCCGTGGCGCGACCCCGGTCATGGCGTCCGACCTGGCGACCACTCCATCCACCGGGTACGCGGTCCAGGCCTGCGGTGACAGCCATCTGCTGAACTTCGGTGCGTTCGCCACACCGGAACGCCAGATCATCTTCGACATCAACGATTTCGACGAGACCTTCCCGGCTCCCTGGGAGTGGGACCTGAAGCGCCTCGCCGCCAGCTTCGTCATCGCCGGCCGTGCGAACGGCCACAAGGCGGCGGACTGCCGCGAGGCCGCGAAGGGCGTCGTCCGCTTCTACGCCAGGCGACTCACCGAGCTGGCCGCGATGCGTGCCATCGACGCCTGGTATTCGTACCTTGACTACCGGGATCTGATCGGCCTGACCGAGGACGCGGTCCTCAAGCGGCGGCGCGAGCAGGTCCTGGAGAAGGCGCTGCAGCGGGATGCCGCGGCGGAGTTTGTCAGGCTGGGTCACATGATCGGCGGCAAGCCCCGCATCAAGGACGCACCGCCTCTCGTCTACCACCCGGACGAGGAGGACGACCCGGAGTTCCGCGACGTGATCACGGCGAACTTCAGCCTCTACCGCGAGTCCCTGCCGCCCGAGCGCCGGGTCCTCTACGACCGCTACGAACTGGCCGACGTGGCCATGAAGGTCGTCGGCGTGGGGAGCGTGGGTTGCCTCTGCGCCATCGGCCTCTTCTTCGCCTCGGAGGGCGACGCCCTGTTCCTGCAGGTGAAGCAGGTGGCTCCGTCGGTGCTCGAACCGTACGTTGGCGCGAGCCCGTTCGCCTCGAACGGCGAGCGTGTCGTGTTCGGGCAGCGGCTGATGCAGGCGGCGAGCGACATCTTCCTCGGTCACATGGTCGGGGTCCGGGGGCGTCACTACTACGTTCGTCAGCTTCGTGATGTCAAGGTCCGGCCGATGGTCGAGATCTTCACCCCGGCGAACATGCTCGGCTTCGCCCGCAACTGCGCGTGGGCTCTCGCCGCCGCCCACGCCCGCTCGGGCGACCCGGCGATCATCGCGGGCTACATCGGCAAGGGCCCGGCGCTCGCGGAGGCCATCGCCGATTTCGCCGTCGCCTACGCCGATCAGAACGAGCGGGACCATGCCAGCCTGATCGAGGCCGTCCGACAGGGTCGACTCGAGGCCTACTTCGAGGAGTAGGTGGCGGCCGCGCGCCCTGCTTTGCGGACGCCCCGTTTCAGGAGGCGAGGAGCCGCCTGAAGCGCCACACGCCGAGCGTCAGAAGGGCCGCCGCGAAGAGCCCCAGCACGGCCAGCGGGACCAGGATGTCGACGATGCCCCCGCCGCGCAGCGCGACCTCCCGCAGCCCCTGCATGGCCCAGGCGTGCGGGGTCAGCATCGCGATGGAGCGCATCGGCTCGCCGAAGATCTCGAGAGGGACCATCGCGCCGCCGAGCGCGCCGAGCGCCATGCCGGCGAAGACCCCGATCGTCCCGGCCTGGTCCGCGTTGTTCGAGAAGACCCCGACCACCATCGCCGCCCCCGTGCCGACGAGCGCGAACATGACGACAACGAGGCTTGCCGCGAACGGGTCACCCCAGGAGACCCCGAAGAGGAGCGCCGAGAGCAGGACGATGAACAGGCCCTGGATCATCGCCACCCCGAAGCGACCGAGCATCTCCCCGACGACGATGGTGCGGATCGGGGTGGGCGTCGACACCATGCGGCGAGAGACTCCGAGCTGGCGGCTCAGGATGAGCTGCGTCGCCGCGGTCATCGATGTCAGGAACATGAACAACACGAGCTGGCTCTGGGCGCCGGGCTGGAAGGCGCCGGTGCCCTCGGGGAAGATGCCCTCGCCGATCGTAGTGACCGCGACCGACACCCCGGGCAGCCGCCCTTGCGCCGCCGCGGCGTTCGCCAGAGCAACATCGAACGGCGCGGCACCCCGCAGCACCGCCAGGCGGGCAGCCCGCAGCCGGGCCGACTGCTCCGCCACGGCCGAGGCGACGCCCTCGCGGAGAGCCGAGAGCGCACCCTCCGGGCGGCCGAAGAGCGCGATCGTCGCAGCCGTTCCACTCCGCAGGGTAGCGTCGTAGCCGTCCGGGATCCGCATCCCCATCTCGAGCGTGCCGGACTCGATCCCGTCGATCAGCTGCTCGTCGGTCTGGAGCACCTTGATCTCCAGGAGCATGTCCCCTGAACCGATCGCGTCGAGGAGCTCCTGGCCGAGGGCCCCGCTGCCGGCGGAGACCACGCCAAGGCGCGGCGCGACCCGCCCGCCGTAGGCGGTGCCGAGCACCACGATCAGAACGGCCGGGAGCAGGAAGATGAAGAAGAGGCCCATCCGGTCGCGAAGCAGGCGGACCAGGTTGACGCGGGCGATTGTCAGCATCGTCATCGGCCCGTCACCACCCTTCGGGCGCGCAAGAGACCGAGCCCGCCGCTGACGACGGCGATCCCCAGGAGGACGGCAAGCGACGGCGCGACGAGCATGATGCCGCCACCCGATGCCAGGTCGTCGACGCCGCGGAGGAACCACCAGTGCGGAGTCAGCACACTCAGCGTCGCCAGGCCCTCGGGCGCCTGGGACATCTGGAAGAACGACCCGCCGAGCACCGCGAGGGTCATCGCCACGATCGCCGTCAGGCTCCCGGCCTGGTCCTCGGTCCGGGCGAAGCCGACCACGAGGAGGGCGATCCCGCTGGCCGCCAGCGAGGTGGCGACGACGAGCGCGGCGACCGCGAGGGGATCACCCCAGCTGGCCCCCAGGAGCAGGGTCGTGCCAAACACGATGATCGACATCGACACGACCGCAAGGACGATGCTCACGAGGACCTTGCCGACCAGCACGGTCCGAGCCGTGATCGGCGCGGCCAGCATCCGGGCGAGGGTGCCGTTCCGGCGCTCCGCCAGCAAGCTCACGACGCCGAACTGGGCGGCGAAGAACACGAAGAGCACGGCCATCGCGGCGCCGTAATAGGTTCTCGACGAGGCGACCCTGTCCTCCGTGCGCGCCTCCGTGAGAGCGACGGGCTCGGGCAGGGCCACCGCCTGCGCCGCGAGCTCGGCGGCCAGCGACGGATCCGGCGGGGCCCCGGTCGACGCCAGCACGGTCGTGACCGCGAGCTGCACTCCCTCCACCTGGCTGCCGAAGGACGTCAGCACCGAGCGCAGCACCTGGCCCGAGAGAACCTCGCCGCCACTGGCCACGACCTTCAGTTCGGCCGCCTGCCCGGCCTGCACGGCCGCCGAGAACCCGGCCGGGATCACCACGGCAGCGTCGACGGTGCCCGCCTCCACCTGGGAGCGCGCCTCGTCCTCGCTCGTGACCGCGCTGATGGTCGCGACGTTCGAGCCCGCAAGGCCGGCCAGCGGGCCGTCGACGAGCGCCCTGGCGATCGGACCGCCGTCGAGGTCGACGTAAGCGTACGAGGCGTGGAACGAGTCCTGCCCCGGGATCATCATCGAGAAGAGGGCGGCCAGGCAGAACGGTGCGACGACCGAGAGGATGATGGCCGAGCGGTCGCGGATCTTCTGGCGGAGGTCCTTGCCTGCGATGACGAGCGCGGCGCGCACGGCGGCGTCCTCAGTCCCGCAGGGCCTTGCCGGTGAGATGGAGGAAGACGGCCTCGAGGTCTGGCTCCACCACCTCCACGGACCGGACGGCGACCCCGGCTGTGGCGGCCGTCTCGAGGATCGCGCGGCAGCAGGCTGCGGGCCTCGGTCACCAGCAGCTCGAGATGCCCGTCGGCTGCGCGTGACCTGCTCGACCCGCTCGAGCCGTCGGAGCGCTTCCGTCGCCGGCCCCAGCGTGCCGCCGGCCACGAGCGTGACGCGGTCCTTCTGGCCGATCAGGGCCACCAGCTCCCGCCGCGTCCCCTCGGCCCGGATGCGGCCCTCGTCGATGATCCCGATCCGGTCGCAGAGGCGCTCGGCCTCCTCCATGTAGTGGGTGGTGTACAGGATCGCCATGCCCTCCTGCTCCAGGTCGGCGATGCTGGAGAGGATCGCGTTGCGGCTCTGGGGATCCACGCCGACCGTCGGCTCGTCGAGGACGAGCAGCTTCGGATGGTGGAGCAGGCCCATGCCGATGTTGAGCCGGCGCTTCATCCCTCCCGAGTAGCTCTCCGTCCGGTCGCCGGCACGATCGGTCAGCCCGATGAGCTCCAGGACCTCCGCCACGCGCTGGTCGAGCAGCTTCCCCGACAGCCGCTCGAGCCGGCCGAAGAAGCGCAGGTTCTCGCGAGCCGACAGGTCCGGGTAGATCGCCAGGTCCTGGGGCACGTAGCCGATCGCGGCCTTCGCGTCGGTCGCGTCGATGTCGATCGGCTTGCCGTCGACGATGACCTCGCCGCCGTCGCGCCGGAGAAGCCCGCAGACCATCGAGATGGTCGTGGTCTTGCCGGCGCCGTTGGGACCCAGCAGGCCGTAGGTCTCTCCGGGCGAGATCGTGAAGCTGATGCCGTCGACGGCGGTCCGGTCGCCGAAGCGCTTCCGCAGGTCGCGGCATTCGAGGAGGGGCGCGGTCCCGGGCATCGGACGGTCCTCCCGATGGGTGTCATCACGACAGGCGCCGCGACGGGCGAACCTCCGAACGCCCTCCCCGACGCCCGATCACACGACGAGCATCGAGCGTCGCACGACCACCGCGCAACAGCCAAACGGCCCCAAGTGCCACCCGTCCTCTGCCGCCCCAAGCTCGTTGACGCTGTGGCCCGCGAGACTGCCGGGCGTAATGGCTCTTGGCACGGTCCGTCGGTTACTCCGACCATGTGTGGGCAAGTCACCGAACCGGCCCCCCCGCGGGCAGGAGGACGACGACGCTGTTGGACGAGACTCTGATCGCTTCTGCCGCACCGCAGATTCTCGACAGGATCCCCTTCCGTGTTGAGGTCGCCGACCTCGTGCAGCCGTCCAACGCTGCAGTCGTGGGTGAGGATGCCGACGAGCTGGTCCGGCTGATCGACGAGGCCCACCGTATCGGCCGTCCCCGGGCGCTCTACGCCGTGAGCTTCGTGAGCGAACGGGGAGACGACTGGGTCGATGTGGATGGAGTCCGGTTGACGTCCAAGGTCCTGCGGGTGAACCTGGATGGCACCTACCGCGTGTTCCCCTACCTCGTCACCTGCGGCCACGAACTCCACGACTGGACACGTTCGCAAGCGGACCTGCTGCGAGAGTACTGGGCGCAGGCGATCAGCGAGATCGCGCTGCAGCAAGGGGCCGAGGCACTGACCAGCCACCTCGAGGAGACATACGCACTCGGCCCAACGGCAAGCATGAACCCGGGCTCCCTCGAGGACTGGCCGATCGAGCAGCAACGCGCCCTGTTCGACCTGTTCCGGGGCGAGGAGCAACGCATCGGCGTTCAGTTGACCGAGCATCTGCTCATGCAGCCCACCAAGAGTGCCTCCGGCATCCGCTACCCGACAGAGGTCGCCTTCGAGAGCTGCCAGCTCTGCCCTCGCGAGATCTGCGTGGGGCGCCGTGCGCCGTTCACTCCGGATCTCTGGGCTACCCGCTACGCTCGCACGACACCAGCGTGACCAACGGCCACGACAAGCGCGCGCTCGTCTCAGGCCGTTTTCGGGGCACGCGGTGCGGTAACGCAGGGATCAAGGTCTGGGGCCCGCGAGCCCGCCAGCGGCGAGGGCAGCTGCCGTTCGCGACGAAGCCTGGGAAGGGCGCCGCTGGCACGATGATCCAATGGCTCCAAGGAACGAGGTCTCGCCCGCCGACGGGCCGGGCTACCGCGCCGCGATATATGGCACCCCCGGGCGCTCGATCTTGGCGACGGGCAGCACGTCGACAAGCTCGTACTCGCGCGAACCCAGGCCGATCTTCTCGCCGTACTCCACGACCAGATAGGGATCCTTAAGTGGGCCGTGCAGCCAACGGAAGGGATGTCCTTCGCGTGTGTGGACCTCCATGGAGGTGGGGACGTTCTCTTCGATGAGGCGCGTCTGCCCGATGACGTCCAGCGCGGCCTGCTCCACCGCCACGATGTCGTCCGACCCGAAAACGCCGGCGTCCGGCAGGATGGGCATGCTGGTGAACCCAAAGCAGTCGCACATCGGCGTCATCTGCGTGGCCAGGCTGAGGTGCACAGCTTTCCCGGGAGCAAACGTTGACAGGGAGATCGAGGTGCTGATCGCGCAGGCCTCCTGGAAGGCATTGAAGTTCACCGCGTCGATCTTCAGGCTGCCGGGCGGCGCCACCTCAAGGCACCGGCCGCAGGCGTTGCACTGCTCCGGGTGGAGGTGCAGCTCACGGGCATCGAGCTTGTCCTCGACCAAAGCCTCAAACGGGCACGCGTCGATGATCCGCTTGCGGATGGCCTCGTCCGGGCAATGCGTCCGCGAACCAGTAGCGGTCGTATTGCATGGTGTCGTGCATGGCACTGCGGGTCTCGCCGGCCATGCAGCCCAATGCCAGGTTCTTGAAGACGCCGCCGAAGCCGCAGCTTGGGTGCCCCTTGATGTGCGCCAGGTTGATCAAGAAGGTTGCGTCCTCGATGAGTCCGGCCACCTTCCAGACCTGGATGTTCTTGAATCGGCGCGCATGCTCGTAGCAGTACTTGTCGTCTGGCCCGGCCGCCGGGTACACGGGACAGCCGAGGGTCTCAGATGAGTAGCCGCGCTCCTCGGCTCCCTGCGCGTCCCAGTTGACGTCGGCGACGAATGGCTTGCCGCCCCCTTCCTTCACGGCCTTCACGACCTTCCGCACGAACACGGGGTGCACGGTGGAGTAGCCGATCCCGTTGCCGGTGTGCATCTTGATCACGACGGTCTCGCCGTTCACCCGGTCGCGGAGGTGCAGGCGTTCCAGTATGAGATCGAGTTTGGCGGGCAGCGTCTCGTTCGCCTCGATACGCGCCTGGCGTGGGGAACCGAAGTAGACCTGACTGGCCAATGGCGATCATCTCCCGAAGTACCCACGAGGAAACAAGTCGGTTAGTGGGGCGTCCGTGGCAGTGTAATTGAGCTGAACGCTGCACCGCAGCAGTTTGCGAGGTAGTTGCCCCGGGCCACCTCCCACCTGACGCGACAGGACCTTCGGGACCGCGTGCTGGTCTACGCGCTCTATCTCCGGCTCCCGGCTGGCGCCGGTGCCGGATGAGTGGCGCAACCTCGTCGAGCCCGCGAGGGCCGGCGCCCTCCAGAAGCTCGGGGAGGGAGAGCAGGTGCTCAACATCGCCGCCGCCTGGTTACGAGCGAAACTCGACGCGAGCGCCCGCACCGAGCAACGGCCATGACCCGACGCGTCCGGCCAACGCGAGCCCACGAGCATGTCGAGCGCCTCAGTCGCGCAAGCGATCCCTCACACCACTGCTTGGTAAGGCGGCTCTGCGAGCGTACCTCGGCTTTGAGGTGATCGCGACCGTGTGGGCACGCAGCGACCTGGGCGAGGATGAGGCGATGCGGCTCGCGGTGGAGGAGACGCACGCGGTACGTGCGCAGCGGCGTGCCTCGCGCGGTTCTTGACACCAACGTCCTCGTTTCGGCGCTGATCAGCCCGGGCGGCGGGAGCGCCCAGCTCCTGCTCGAGCTCCGCTCGGGCGCCTTCGAGTTCATCTCGTCGCCGCTTCTGCTTGCCGAGCTGCGCGAGGTGCTGCGGCGCGACAAGTTCCGCCGGTACGTGTCTGAAACCGAGGCCGACGCCTATGTCGAGCTCATCCGGAGCGAGGGCGTCGTCCGGGCCGATCCTGCGCCGTCACCGGAGCCGCTGAGCGCCGATCCCGATGACGAGTATCTCATCGACCTCGCGCGCGACGCCCAAGTCGACGCCCTGGTGACGGCGACGCTCACCTGCTCGAACTGCGGGCGATCATCCCCGCCATGACGCCCGCCGAGTTCCTCGAACCCCTACCCGGGTCAAACCCTCCGGCTCGAATCGGCGGATCGAGGCGTCTTACCCGGTTGGACAGGCGCCGCTCGGCGTAGGAGAATCCGGCGATGACGGCGCCCCGCCCCGCCGTTCGGTTGGCGACCTTCGAGGATGCCGGGCCGATCGCCGACCTGCTCGCCGACGCGTTTCTCGACTACGAATGGTCTCGCTGGGCCGTTCCCGCCGACAACCGCCGTGAACGCCTCCGCGGCCTCCACCTGCTCTACGCCGGGCTGGTCGGCGCCGAGGCGGGCAGCACATGGGTGACCGACGACATCAGCTCGGTCGCCGCCTGGGTGAAGCCCGGCCGGACCCCGATGAGCGACGTCCTTCGCACCCGTCTCAACGAAGAATCGGCCGCCCTCTTCGGTGACCGGCTCGAGGCGGTCGACGCCCTCGACGCGGAGACGGCGCTGCTCCGCCCCGCCGGGCCCCACTGGTACCTCGCGACCGTCGGCACGCGACCGGACCGCCGGCGCGAGGGCTTGGCCTCGCTTGTCATCCGCGCCGGTCTGGCCGCCTGCGACCAGGCCGGCCTCCCGGCGGCGGTCGAAACCTCGAACGAAGCGAACTGCCGCCTCTACGAGCGCCTGGGCTTCCAGGCCGCCGGCGACCGAACCGCGCCTGACGGCGGGCTGCAGGTCTGGGTCCTGGTCCGGCCGGCACAACGCTGAGCAGCGGCCCCTCGCCCAGGAATCCCCGAACGAGACCTCGCGCTCCAGGCGGAGCGCCGCACGGCAGGTCCCAGCCGTTCGTCGCCCTTCGCGTCGGCGGCTTCCCGGCCTACGGCTTCCCGCGCTTCACGATGTCGCGACTACAACCCACACAGCTGGAATCGCCGTCAGAATGCGCGTCGAACCATCGAGCAAAGGGGAAGCGATGCCCACTCGCCTGTCGCTCGCGCTCGCGCCTTGACCGTCCTCCGAGGTCAGAGTCGCCCGTAGGGACATCACCCAAGCGTGGCCTGAGTACGACGGGCAAGCTTGAAGTGGTACTGCAGTGCGATCGGCCGCGGCCTCCGCCCCGACTATCTCTGTCCACTCCCCCAGGGGCACCCGCGTCACGATCCCGGTTGCCTGCACGTCGATCAGATCCCGGTCTCCACCGGGATCTTGCCAGCGCGGACTGCAGACGCGAAGGCCGCGTGGTCAGCCTCCGTCTGGTCGGCGTAGGAGGCGGCGAAGGCCGTGAGAGCCTCGTCGAACACCTCACCTGGCCCGAGGTAACCGGCGATCGTGGCCGGGTTCCCGGACCGCGCGTGGGCCCGCGCCAGCGCCCACGCACAGATGTCCGCGTAGAGCTCCATGCCGACCGGCCGCAACCCTTCGATGTCGATGCTGTACTTCATGTCATGGAGCTGGCGCACGTAGAAGTCGATCCCCGACACGGGCGAGTGCGTCCAGCCCAGGAAGATGTCAGAGAACGCCTGCATGACCCGCTGGCCAATGACGACGCGTTCACCTTCGTGCTCGTAGGGGCGGGTCGGGACGTAGGGGGCCAGCACTGACGCTCGCGCCTCCTTGATCTGCAGGACCAGAGGACCACCCGCAGGGCCGGCGAAGAGCGCGATGTAGCAGCGGGTTCCCACGCTGCCCACGCCCACGACCTTGAGGGCGACGTCCAGGAGGCGATGCTTCTCGACCAGGACGCGGCGGTCCGGAGTGAGAGACCGAACGTACTCCTGGTAGACCGTCGGCGCGGCCATCCGGCCGGGATCATCCTCCGACAGGCGCAACAGGAGGGGCGGGCGGTCGCGGATCAGCCAGCCTCCGCCAGGTGCCCTGGTCGATAGCTTGCCGAGGGCAGCCAGGTGGTCGCGACGTTGAGCGTCCTCGATCGAGATCTCCAGACCACCCCGGCGCCCAGCCTGCTCGATCCGCTGAACGATTGTCTCGATGGGGATGTGGGCGTACCAGACCAGGAGGGCACGCTGGCCTGCATAGCGGCGGATCCAGAGTCGATACGTCCGCGCGACCGTCCGCGCCAAGCCCCGACAGGTGGCGTCGTTGAAGCCCTTCTCGCGCGAGGCCACCACGAAACTGGCGGCGAGTCGCTTGACGTCCCACTCCCACGGTCCCGGGTGCGTTTCATCGAAATCGTTGAGGTCGAAGACGAGCCGCCGCTCAGGGCTCGCATAGACGCCGAAGTTGGACAGGTGGGCGTCGCCGCAGAGCTGGACCGATGAACCCATTCGGGGTGTTCCGGCAAGATCCGCGGCCATGACCGCAGCGGACCCGCGCAGGAAGGCGAAGGGTGATGCGACCATGCGCCCCATCCGGATGGGCACGAGTTCAGGCAGGCGGCCCTCGTTCGAGGTCAGCACTGTGGCCACCGCGTCGCGATCCCGTGGCGGGGACCAGGTGGCGTGGCTCCGCCGAGGAACCTCGCGGCGGCGCGCACGGCCGCGCTCCAGGGCTGCGGAAGCCGGGCTGTCAGGCGGCAGGGTCTCAGCAGGATCGGGGATCACGGCACCCTCCAGTCAGACTATCGGCAGTCCGTCGCGTACCTCGAGCGGGAAGCGATCACATTCACGCCTTCCGGACGTTATGGTGGCCGCCCGGCAGGATTCGGATACGCCTCTGCACGCTACCAAATCCCAATTGAGGGCCGCGCTGAGTCCGGCGTTCCGCATTGGCCCGGGCAACTACGCTCGGGCCGCGGTGACGAACAACGCGACGAACTGGCCCGCCGCACCGTCGGGGTCGAAGTCGAACGGCACGGCTATCACCTTCGGAGCACCGTCGGGGACGGGGTACCAGCAACCTCGGCCATCAACGACGTCTCGCTGCTGCGTTCTCCTCGAGCCGCGCCCTGACGATATTGGTGACGAGTGCGGTGGGGATCGGCTTGCCTGCCTGGAAACGGATCGTTGCCCTCCCGGTAAGGTAGGGCTTCAGCTCTGCCCCCAGTGCCTCGACGACCACCGTGCTCGCGGGGAAGAGGCTGCAGTGGTCCTTGAAGGCGGCATAGGACACGAGCATCCGACCGCGGTCTTTGAACGTCGGGATCTCGTAGCTGATCGTTTCTGTCGCCTCGGGCGCGGCAGCCTTGATCGTCCTGCGAAGCTCCTCCAGGGCGACGCGCGTTGACTCTGGAAGCGCGGCCAGGTAGTCCTCGACGCTGCGTCGTGCGGCCATGCCAGTCTCCTTTGGTGGGTAGTTGCCCATCGGCCGGATTGTTGCTCGTCGTCGCTGCGGGACAGGCGTCGAGTCTTGTTGTGGGTGCGGCGGCCGAGCCGGTCGGAGTGTGGACGCCTGATCAGGCCACCTGGCCGACGAAGGCGCCGCCGAACAGGCCGCCGGGATCCCAGGTCTGCTTGAGGCCGGCGAGGCGAGCATAGTTCGGGCCGTAGCTCTCGCGGAGCATCTGGTCGCCCTCTTCATGGAGGCCGGGGAAGTTCAGGTAGAGACCGCCCAGTGAGAAGGGCCGTAGGGCATCAATCGCCCTCCGCGCCCAGGCGATGTTCGTGTCATCGTCGGCCGGCGACCGCCAGTTTGCCTCGACGCCCACCAGGATGGGATGGGCCCGGCTCCCGAACGCGGTCGCGTCGGACGCAACCCGGCCCATCGCGCCCCCCAGGAACCAGACATCGAGGGTCGATGCGGCCGACGGTGCCGCGTCGTTCAGTTCGAGCAGCCGCTCGACGGCGTCCTCCCGCAGGCCTGCGAGGTTGATGGATTTCCAGTAGTAGCGGCCGCCAGCCGGATAGTCCTCATCGAAGAAGCGCTGGACCTCTACCCAGGGGAGTGGGCCACTGAGGTCAGCGATCGGCGTGCCGAGCTTCCGTAGTGGCGCGACCTCGCGCTCCCCAGTCGCGATCCCGCCGACGTAGGGACCGGCGATCGCCACGCAGGGCTGCCCGTGGTGCTCGGCGGGGATGAACTCGAGTTCCGGAACATGGGTGACGACGGCGATCGGGCTGAAGTCGTCCGGGGCCCCGGCCATGTAGTCGCGGAGGAAACGCAGCACGCCCGCGGCGACAGACCGGGGGTAGAAGACCGCCACGAAGAAGACCTCGGGGCCGACGTCGTGGAGCTCGTACTCGAAATCGGTCACCGTCCCGAACCCCCCACCCCCGCCGCGTACGGCCCAGAAGAGATCGGAGTTCTCGTCCGGACTCGCGTGGAGCGGGATGCCGTCGGCGGTGACGAGATCCACTGAGCGCAGGGCGTCGCAGCTGAGTCCGTGTCGGCGGCGCAGCCAGCCCAACCCGCCGTGGAGTGTGAGGCCGGCGATGCCCGTGTCGGTGACCACGCCGAGGGGGGCAGCGAGGCCGTAGGCCTGCGTCTCGTGGTCGAGCTCGCCGATCGTCACGCCAGCCTGTGCATGGACGCGTCGCGCCGCCGGATCGACCCGGATGTCCTTCATCGGTGACAGGTCGAGGACCAGGCCCCCATCGACCAGGGCCGTACCGGCAACGTTGTGCCCGCCTCCGCGCACCGAGAGCGGCAGACCCCGTTGCCGGGCGAACTCGACGCCCGCCATCACGTCGGCGACGCCTGCGCAGCGGGCAATCAGTGCGGGTCGTCGGTCGATGGTCCCGTTCCAGACGCGGCGGGCGTCCTCGTAGGCCGGGTCGGTGGGCAGAAGGATGGAACCGGCGAGGCGTTCGCGAAGCGCGCCCACCAGTACCGGATCCACGGCCTGGCTCGATGCAGCCGTCGGTTGCATGGGGCACCTCTCTTTCTGACCGCGCGCGAAAGCCGTGCAAGGTACCCCGGCCCCCTCTGCGTGTCAAGGATCGCGCCGCACAAAGCCCCCCTCGGTCGGCGCTGCCTCGCGGGTCACACCAGCAGGGATAGAGACTCCATCGCCGGCGCGCTCGCGCGTGACCCGGCCTGAGCGACCTCGCCCGAAGAGGCGCCGTCCTGGTGTCCGTCCCGCACGAGATCTCGCCGAGGACTCAGTCGGGCCATCCCTCCGCACTGCGAGCCCGAATGTATGCGGCTGCCACGTCGGGCTGGAAGTAGATGCCGTGACCGACTCCGTCGATGCGGTCAGCGGCGGTGTTGCGAACAGCGGCCAGGTGGGTGGCGATCTCTCGGAAAAGCGGAAGCGAGGTTGTTCCGAACGAGAAACGGATGTCGCTACGGGCAGATGCGAGCTCGGCCTCATCGAGCAGTTCTCGGGTCAGGATGGGAATGTCGTCGCGCATGAGCGCCTCGGCGTTACCCTTCTCCCGCGCCGCGTACCACTCCTTCCCCTTCGGCGGAGTCAGGAAGCCCTGGGGAGCGGCGGCTGGTCCCCCAGCCACAGCGCGGCCGAACGCGGCCATCGCTCCCACCCAGTCGCCCTGGTGGGTGACAAGGTGCCCGGCCACGACCTTACCTACCGACTGTTGGAGTGCCTCGCCGCCGGGGACGTTCCGGAAGTACCCCGGCTCGAAGACGAGAGCACGGCGGATCACGGTCGGATGGCGGAGTGCCAGTTGCACCCCCACGATTCCAGCCGAGCTTCCCCCGAACACAAGGACATCGCGGAGGCCGAGCGCGGCGAGGAGCCCGGCGGCATCATCAGCGTGCTGCACGGAGCCCCTGCCCGGCCAGTCCTCCCGGCCGCTGCGGAGTGTTCCCCGGCGATCGTAGGTCACGACGGTGAAGCCGGCCAGGCGCTCCGCGATCGGGCGCCACTCCTCGGCGTCCTCGCCGCCGCCGTGGATCAGGAGGATCGCCGGACCGGAGCCTCGGACCTCCGCGTAGAGGGTCGTGCCGTTGATGCAGTGACGAACGATCCGCGGTGGAGCGGCATCGGGCAACGCGTCGGGGTTCGTCCGCAGGTCGGGCTCGCTCACCTCGACAGAGTAGCGTTCCCCACAGCGAGCTGCCCCGGAGCCGGACACTGAGACGGATCCCGAGGTCGCCAGGCGCCTATGCGGGCACTGCGGCCGTGGTGGGACAGCACGCCGATCCCGGCGGGGTCGCGGCCTCAGGCACCAACACCGCCTTCGGCAGCGTGGGCGCTCGCCGCAGGCCACGCAGCGCCAGATGGACGTCCTCGCCGCCTACGTCGCCGCCGGTGGGTCGGTCCAGAACGCGGCCCAGCTGGTGGGCATCCGGCCGAGCACGGCGAAGCGTCACCTCGCCGATCTGCGTGCGCGGTCGGGGCTTACCACCGAGCAGCTGATCTACGCCGGACGAGCCGCGGGCTGGCTGGTCGTGCCGGCTTTGGAGCCCCACTGAAACGGGTTTCGCCTTCCTTGCCGCCGCGTGCCCACAGGTGAGAGGCGAGGTCTCTCGTGAGGGCGGCCCCCGTATACCCGGACGAACCAGCGATAATCGGCCGACCGTCAGCCCCGGCCTCTGCCGCACGCCACAACCACCCCTACACCGATCGGGAGCACACCATGTCAGAACCGTCGAAGAAGTCAACGTCTCTGCCGCCGCGCTGGTTCATACGCACGTTCTGGGTGGTGCAGCGCGCCGTCTATTCGGTCACCGGCGGCCGGTTCGGCCTCCGGACCGCCACGGCCGACCACCAGGGCATGCTGCGCCTGCGGACGGTCGGGCGCCGCAGCGGTGAGGAGCGAAAGGCCATCGTCGCCTACTTCGAGGACGGTCCCGACCTGGTCACCATGGCCATGAACGGCTGGGCCGATGCCGAGCCCGCCTGGTGGCTCAACCTTCAGGCGAATCCCGACGCCACCGTCGATCTGCCCGGCGGGTCGCGCGCCGTCCACGCACGTGCCGCGAACCCGGACGAGCGACCGCGCCTGTGGGCCAGGTGGGCCAAGTACGACAAGGATTTCGATCTCGATGCCGTTGCCGCGCGTCGGTCACGGGAGACCGCGGTCGTCATCCTGTCGCCCCGACCCGAGTAGGGGTCCTCGTGCCCCACTCTCGGGACGTTGACTCGAGAGGGCTGGCGCCTCCCTGACTCCAACCGCACGCCGAGGTCAAGTACTGTTGGGACCGCAGCCTCAGGAGGGATGTATGAAGGCGATCGTCAATCACGAGTACGGCCCACCCGGTGTTCTCGAGCTCGAAGACGTCGATACCCCGGTCACCAGAGGCGATGAGGTGCTGGTGCGGGTTCTCGGGGCTGCGGTCAATCCTGGTGACTGGGACGTGATGCATGGAACGCCGTACGTTCTCCGTCTCACAACTGGACTCCGCAGACCAAGGAACAAGGTTCTTGGCCTCGCGATCGCCGGGCGGGTTGAAGCGGTCGGCAGCAACGTGTCGGAGTTCAGACCCGGTGATGAGGTCTACGCCGGAATCGGCAAGGGAGGCTTCGCCGAGTACGCCTGCGTGCCAAGAGACGCATTGGCGCCGAAGCCCTCCAACCTGACGTTCGAGCAGGCGGCGGCTGTACCGGTGGCGGGGACCACCGCACTGCAGGCGCTCCGCGACGTCGGACGGGTTCAGCCAGGCCAGAAGGTTCTGATCAATGGTGCGTCCGGAGGTGTCGGCACGTTCGCCGTGCAGATCGCCAAGACCTTTGGAGCAGACGTGACCGGCGTATGCAGCACAACGAACGTGGACCTGGTTCGTTCGATCGGCGCCGACCATGTGATCGACTACACCCAGGAGGACTTCACCAGGAATGGGCAGCAGTACGACCTGATCTTCGACAATGTGGGGAACCGGACGTTGTCGGAGCTCAGGCGGGCCCTTACTCGCAAAGGCATGCTCATACCCAACAGCAACAAGGGCAGCGGTCGTTGGGTGGGAGGTTTCCTGCGCCGCGCGGTTCAGGCGCTCGTGGTGTCACCGTTCGTGTCCCAGAGGCTCCGCCCGTTTGCATCCACCGAGAAACGTGAGGACCTCGTAGTGCTGAAGGAACTCATCGAGTCCGGGAAGGTCACCCCGGTCATCGACAGAACGTATCCGCTGAACGAGGTCGCCGAGGCTCTGAGCTACTACGGAGCCGGGCACGCCCGAGGAAAGGTCATCATCACGATTGAGCAGAACGAGGCTCAGGAACGAGGCAACTGAGATCATGACGGATGTGAGGATCATCCTCTCAGGGCTATGGGTGGCTGTGATGCTGACCTACCTCCTGGGCGATGTCTTGCGCGTGTTCGCCGGCGACATAACACCGGGCGAGCTCGGGGGCCGCAAAGCGAGCCGGGGAACGTGGCTGGGGATCGCAGTGATCATGCTGATCCCGATCGTCATGGTCGTCCTGTCCCTGACGTTGCCGTATCCCGCAATCGGCTGGATCAACATCGTCGTCGCCGTGCTCGTCGTTGTCTTCAATCTCTTTGGCTTGCCTTACAAAGGCCTCTACGACAACTTCCTGATCATCGTGAGCTTCGCCTTCAACGCCTTGACCGTCTGGTACGCATGGACATGGGTCTCTACAGCTGCCTGAGCGACTCGGCGACCAGGAGATCGCCGGCGTGCTGGACGTCTCGCCGACGACCGTGGAGCAGCACCTGGCCTCGGCGCGCCGCAAGCTCGGCGCCTGCTCGACAGCCCAGGCGATCGCCATCGCGACGCGCCGGCGTGTTATCACTTCACGCGTGGCCTGAGCATCGTGGCCCTGCTCTCGTAGGCGCAATGGGGAGCCGCTCCCGCCACAGGTCGCCCTCGCCTGCGCTTCGGTTCCAGACGATTGAACTCCGCCTGTTGGACCAGAAGCACAGACCGGCGGCATCATCCTGTGCTGGTGAGGCTCACCGCAACCACACGGCTGGCGATGGGGCCGTACTGTCTACGAACCCTGCGTGAGCTGCTCGTCCGTCTTGCCCGCGTCGGGGAAGAACAGGGGCTGGCCGTACTTGTCGAGGCCGTAGGAGCCGATGAGGGCCTGGGCATCGGCTGACGTCACGTAGTCGGCAAACGCCTTTGCCCCAGCTGCGTCGACGTTCGGGCACTTGGCGGGACTGACCGAGATCACGTGGTAGACGTTCAGGAGGGCAGGGTCTTTCTCGACCATCACCTCGAGTGCCAGCTTGTCCTTCTGGATGACGTACGCGGCCCGGTCGCTCAGCGTGTAGGCGCCCTTCTCGGAGGCGACGGGGAGAGTGCCAGCCGGGCCCTGGGGGCTCTTCTGGTACCACGCCCCCCCGGGCATGACCCCTGCCCTGGACCAGAGCGCCAGCTCGACGGCGTTCCACGCGCCGGACTTGTCGTCAGGCGAGATGAACGCCATCGGCACGTAGGCGATCTGCTTGAGCGCGGCGACCGCCGACGACATGCCCTTGATCCCGGCGGGATCATTGGGGGGTCCCACGATCAGGAAGTCGTTGTGCATGACGAGCCGCCGGTCGACCCCGTAGCCACCGTTCATGAAGTCCGTCTCGGACGCCGGGGAGTGCACGAGCAGCACATCGGCCTTGCACTCCCGGCCCATCGTCAGGGCCTCGCCGCCGCCGACGGCCACCACGTTGACCGTACTGCCCGAGGCTTTCTCGAAGGCCGGCACCAGGACGTCAAGCAGGCCCGAGTCCTGCGTGCTCGTCGTGGTCGCCAGGACAAGGCCCGCTTCGGCCCCGCCAGGCTGCGACGCCGCTGGGGCGGACGCCGTGGCTGTGGGCTGCGGTGCGACCGTGGAACTCGAAGTGCACGCCGCCGTGAGCAACCCGGCGGCGAGCAGAAACGCAAGGGGCCGTCGCATCGTGGGCAATCCTCCTTCACCCGCGACTAGGATGGCGCAATCTCACTCCGGTGTCCAACGCCGCTTCGATCAAGGTCCCGCGATCCGTTCCTGCCTCGACCGGGCCGACGTGCCGGAGGCCAAGGCCGAACTCGCGCACGCCATCTACGAACGGATCGCCGTCGCCGGCCGCCGCATCGTCTCGGCTCGCCTCACGCCCATCGGCCTACGAGCACGGCCTGGCCCTGGCGCTGCCCGAAAAGGCTGCAATGGCGTCCCCGGCAGGATTCGAACCTGCGACCCACCGCTTAGAAGGCGGTTGCTCTATCCCCTGAGCTACGGGGACGCAGCGCAATCGTACCGCCCGCGGCCACGGTAGTCCGAACGACCACTGTCGCGGAGAGAGCGCGGGTGCTAAATTCCGCGTCCTTCGCCAGGTCCCTTCGCAATCGGTCGCTCTCGAGGTGATCGTCGGTTGACGGCCCTTACCGGTCCCGCGCCTCGACTCGTACGTGGCACCCTCCCGTCCCGGCCGAGGGTCTGCCCGGGTTGCCCATCGCCCCGGAGTGGAAGCTGCAGCAGCGCCTGTGGGGCCACTCGTTCCACCCGATGTGCTCGTATCTCGCGTCGTTCCCGGCCGCACTGGCGCATGCGTTCATCGCCAGGTACAGCCGCCCCGGGGACGTGGTCCTCGACCCATTCAGCGGCCGCGGCACGACGCCGCTCCAGGCCTGCGCGGAGGGGCGCACGGGGGTCGGCAACGACCTGAACCCGCTCGCCTTCCTGTTGACGGCAGCGAAGGTCGACCCGCCCGACCGGTCTGCGCTGGCGACGAGGCTCGTGGAGCTCCGATGGGCGTGGTGGACGCAGGCGGCGGAGTGGATGGAGCGCGCCAAGGCCGGCGGTGACGCAGCGGTCCCCCCGGAGGTCGCGGTCGCGTTCCACCCCTGGACGCTCGCCCAGCTCCTCTTCCTCCGCGAGACGCTCGACCTGGCACGGCCCGCGGACCGTTTCGTTGCGGCGACGACCGTGGGCATCCTGCACGGCAAGAGTGCTACCTACCTGTCGGGCGTCATGCCGAACACGTTCAGCATGGGGCGGGGCTATGTCCGCGATTTCGCGGATCGGACCGGGTTCACGCCCGAACCCCGCGACGTGTTCGACGCCCTGGAGGCGAAGGTCAGGCGGCTCTTCCGGCAGGCGCCGCCCCCGGTACGCGGCATCGCGCTGGCGGGCGATGCGCGCGACACCGCGGCGCGCGCTCGCGCCGCGCTGCGGTCAAGGGCCCTCCCAGATCGCGCCCGGCTCGTGGTCACGAGCCCGCCGTACCTGCGCGTCGTGAAGTACGGCGCCTTCAACTGGCTCCGCCTCTGGTTCCTCGGGATCGAGGCGGCCGAGGTGGACGCGGCCCTGGACGACGCGCACCACCTCGACGCGTACCTCTCGTTCATGCGCGCCGTCCTGGGAGACCTGTGGGCGGTCCTGGCCGAGGACGCCGTCGTCGTCCTGGTGATCGGCGACGTCGAGCGTGACCGCGGCCGGCAGGTGCGCGGCGGCGTGGGCCTTGCGGGCGCCGTGTGGGAGGCCTGCGCCGAGACGGAGGGCTATCGGCTCGCGGGCATCGCCAGCGACGAGATCGCCCCGCACCGGAAGATGACGAAGATCTGGGGCTCGGAGGCGGGGAGCGCAACCCGGCTCGACCGCATCCTTGCCGTGGCGCCATCGGAAGCGGGCCGGCAGCGCGCGCTCGCCGGCCTGCGCGTCCCGGTGGACTGGACCTGGCCGCGGCGCGGTCCCGGGCGAGGGTAGACCGGGCGGGGCAGAGTGGCCCCGGAAGGAGGCGGCGCAGAGGGGCTCGGGCGGGCGCGCCGGTCCCGCGGCTATACTCCGCGCCGATGCGCGAGATGTACCACCCCGACGACCTTGCAGCCATGGATCCGCTGGTCCTCGCGAAGAACCTGGATCACGCCCGAATGACGAGCCGTCGACTCAGCTACGTCCTCCAGCAACAGGTGCACCTGTACACGCCGGAGGCGAACCGGGTCCGCGACGAGATCGATCGGTACGTCGAGGCCGAGCGGCAGATCGAGGGAGAGCTGGCGAGGCGCCGCATCCGCGACTGACCGGGCACCGACCCCGGTGCCGGGGGGCCGGCGTGCCACAGGCGCCGGCGTCGCCCGGCCTGTGCCCTCCCCTACCCTCCCGGCTCAGGGGTCGGAACGCCCTCGACCGGCGCTCCGCGGCGCGCGAGCGTGCAGGCCACCGCAGCGAGCCGCGGCAGGTCGGAGAGCGCGAGGCCGATCCCGTGCTCCGCGAGCTCCACGTAACCCCATCCGCGGAAGAGGCCGCGTGAGGCGACCATCGTTATCTCGTCGTAAAGCTCGGGCCAGGCCACCGGCCTGCGTTCGTAGCAGAAGCGGACGAACGCGATCGCGTCCGGCGACGTCACCACCTCGTGGTGCGACCCGGCCGACTCGCGCGCCACGACCGTCCCGCGCGCATCCGGCAAACCCATGCACTGACCCCCGAATCCAGGACCGAGAACCCCACTCCCTCGCACCACCTGTCCGCTCGGCGGATCCCCGGTTCCTGCAGCGCGAGCCACCCGAGGTGCGCGGTCAACGGCAGATCCTAGGGGCCGCTGCGGGCTTCGGGAAGGGGTTCTGTCCACGAGGTTGTCCACGAAGTTCTGCACCGGCCCGCGAACGTCGCCCGCGCCGATCTCCACAGGTTCTCCACAGGATGGCCGCCGCCGGGACGGGCGCGCGCACATAGAGCCGATCCTGGGGGGATTGGTACCGCATACCGGATTCGAACCGGTGATCTCCGCCTTGAGAGGGCGGTGTCCTGGGCCTCTAGACGAATGCGGCACCGCGCGAGCCGCGACGGGCGGCCGGGACCGGCGGGATGATATCACGGACGCTCCGCGCGCCGCGACTCTCAGAGCCGACGCGACTCCAGGAACGCCCGCACCGTCTCGGCCACCTGGGCGTAGGCCTCCGCGCCGATGACGAGCCCGTAGTGCGAGTGAGCCCCGAACGGCTCGTAGTCCGCGTCGAGCCATTCGGCCAGCCGCTCGCTCTCACGTTCGGGGAACCAGCGATCGAGCCCACCGCCGACGACGAGGATCGGTATCCCGGCGAGCGCCGACCGATCGACCGGCACCCCCATGAGCATGGTCCGGCGGACGCTCCCCGACTCCCGGCCCATGAGGTGCTGGATGCGAAGGACGTCCTCCACCGCGAGGTCAGGCATCCTCCGGTGCAGCTGCTCCGGCATGGCCTGCCAGCCGACGAACTCCCGGCCGTAGACATCCGGGACCTCGCGGACCACGTGCGGCCGGGGTGGCATTCGCACCTCGGCCGGAGGCGCCGGGCTGATCAGGATGAGGGCGCTGACCGAGCGCGACTCGGCGGCCTTGAGCGCCAGCAGCCCGCCCAGACCGTGGCCGAAGACGATCGGCGGGGCCGTCATGTGCTCGAGGCTGACCCCGACGTCCTCGACGTAGTCGCCGAAGCCGAGAGTGCTGACGTCGGCGGGCTCCGACCAGTAGTGGGCACGCAGGTTGAGCGCGTGACCTTCCCACCCTCGCTGTGCGAAGTGGCCCAGGTAACGCTCCCAGACCCACGACCCGCCGAGCTCGCCGTGCACCAGGAAGAGCGGCCGGTGACGCGACCGCCGCTCGGGAAGCCAGGATTCGACAAAGACGCCGCGGTCCTCGATGAGGATCTCGTCCTTGCGGATGGGTCGAGCGAAGCTCACCACGCGGCCTTCTCCCGGTTCACAGGTCGAACGGGTTGAAGAGCAGCCCGGACACGGGTTTCGGGTAGAAGTAGGTCGACTTCTGGGGCATGACACCACCAGCGGCCGCAACCCGGATCACGTCCTCCGGGGGGGTCGGGTCGAGGAGGAAGGCGGCGTCGCCATCACCACGGTCCACGAGCGCCACGGCCTCGGCGCCATCTTTCGTGTAGGTGAGCCGTCCGCCGGCCGCGGTCGCGTCGCGATCGAGACCCACGAGCCGCTCCAGCGCGACCGCGAGGAGGCTCACGTCGAGCCGGCGGAGCGTCTCCGCGGCGGCGGGGTCCGCGACCCGATCGAAGGCCGAGGGGCGGGTGTGCAGGATGGCGGCCCGTCCCCCGGTCCAGAGGCCGAAACGGCCGCGCGGCCCGGCCGTCCCCGGCGGGAAGGCTGCGATCAGCTCACGTGCCGTTGCGATGGGCTCGACTTCGAAGAGCTCCCGGCAGGCCTCGATGAGCCCGGCGCCGCTCAGCCCTCCACGCACCACGCGGTGGGTCGCGAGCACGGCCAGCCCGTGACCCGCGGCCAGGAGCAGGGTCAGGATGCGGTCCGCGGACGAGCCATCGACCGGAGCCGGAGCGGGTGACAGGGGGCCATCAGGAGGCAGGGCGCCGTGCTCATGCGCGTAGCGGAGCGCCGTCTCGTACCGGTGGTGGCCGTCGGCGATCGTGAGCGGCGCTGCGCCGGCGGTTGCCAGGAGGACGGCTCCCGGCGAGCCGGGGCCGCCGCCGGCATCCGCACGCCAGACGCGGTGTCGCACGCCCTCGTCGTCGTTCACGTCGATGAGCGCGGGCGACTCGCAGATCCCCGCCAGCGCCCGCTCGGCGGGCCGGTCGGAACCGTCACGGTAGAGCAGGACGACCGGGCTCAGGTTCGCCGCCGTCGCCTCCATCAGCCGATAGCGGTCCTCCTTCGGGCCGCTCATCGTGCGCTCGTGGGGCAGGACACCCGACCCGGGGCCGAACGGCTCGAGCCGGAGCCGGGCGAAGAACCCTCGCTGGACCCGCCGCTCCGAACCACCCGGCAGCGTGAACGACTGCTCGTACGCGTAGACGCCGGGCTCCGGGTCCGCGCGGAGCGTGCCGTCGACCCGCCAGGCCGCGAAGGCCGCCCCGGCCCGCCGGTACTTCGCCTCCGGGTCATCGCCGGGCTCGGCGGGCGGCAGATCGATCCACACTGCATTTCGCGGGTGCCGGGCCGCCAGGGCAGCCTGGCGCTCCGGGGAGATGACGTCGTAGGGCGGGCTGATCACGTCCGCGAGGGACCCGACGACACTCGGGTCGAAGCGCAGGGCGCGGAAGGCCTGGAGCTCGGGCATGCGGGAATGGTACGACAGGGCATGGGACCGTCCTCCGGATGGCCTTGCGCCACGCTCGACGCCGTCGACGATGGCCGGCGACGATGGCCGGCGACGGCAAGGGCCCGCGCGCCGCCGCCTTCTTCCCGGGGGGCCGCAGATGGTACGCTCAGGCGCAATGGACCCGACCACCCTGGCGGAGCAGCCGCTCGGATCGTCGACGACGCGTCGCGCCATCCTGCTGACGCTGCTCCGGGAAGGCCCGCTGACGCCCGAGACGCTCGCCGCGCGCGTGGACCTCAGCCGCACCGCCGTCCTCCACCAGCTGCGGGTGCTGGCCCAGGCGGGCCTCGTCGATCGCACGAGCCTCCGTCACGGCGTGGGGCGTCCCCGCCACCTCTACGACGTCACGCCGCGTGCCCAGGGCCTCGTGGAGGCCAATTACCCTGGCTTCGCGCGATCGCTGCTGGACGGGATCCAGCGAGTCGGCGGGCCGGCCCTCCTCGCGGACGTCTTCGACGCCATTCGCCACACCCAGGCGGAGCGCATTCGCGCCCGGTTCGCGGCCGAGGGTCTCGACTCGTCGCCGCTTGAGGACCGGGCCCGGGCGCTCGCGGCCTTCCAGCGCAGCCAGGGGTTCATTGCCGAGGTGACGAACGGGGATGCGCTGCGGCTGCAACAGCGGAACTGCCCGTTCTTCCGGGTCATCGCCGGCGAACCGGCGGCCTGCGCCATCCAGCTGGACCTCCTGCAGGACGTCCTGGAGGCCGAGGTGACGCGCGAGGCGAGCATCGCGGCGGGCGACCGCTTCTGCATCTACCGGATCGATCATCGGGTCGATCCCGCCCGCGCCTGACGGGCGCAACGCCGGTGGCGCGCTGCGCCGCAGAGGCCGCTACGCCTCTTCGCGCGCAACGGTGCTCTTCGCAGGCAGCCGACGCGACGCCTGCGCGGTCTGGGCGGGCACCCCGACCCCGGGCACGAAGGAGGCCCGGCGCGCGCAGTCGGCCGCTTCCAGCTGTTCCTCCAGGGAGAGGATCCCCAGCCGGCCGAGCACGGACAGCTCGTCTCGGAGGTCGACCTTCAGCATGGTCGGACCGTCGGTGTTGATGGTGAAGCGCACACCGTTTCGTCGAAACGTGTCGAAGATCCAGCGGAACTCCTCCCAGCCCGACACCACCCGCGTCGTCAGGTTGCTCGTGGGGCAGATCTCCAGGACGATCCCGCGCTCGCGGATCATCGCCATCGTCCGCGGATCGTAGGCCGACTTCACCCCATGGCCGATGCGGGCCGGCCCGAGCTGCTCGATGACCTCGGCAACCTCCTCGACCGGCCCCGCCTCGCCGGTGTGGACCGTGATCCCCAGGCGGTTCCGCCGGCAGCGCTCCACGAGGCGCCGGTAGTCGCGCACCCGGAAGTCCGCCGATTCCGGGCCGGCAATGTCGATCCCCACCACCCCGCGAGGTGCGTACGCGATGGCCTTCTCGGCGATGATCTCGTTCAGGGCGTAGGGGAACGACCGGTCCAGGCAGAAGATGAGGCCCGGGCGCACCGGGTACTCCAGCACCGCCAGGTCCATGCCGCGGATCGCGGCGCTGATGATGTGGTCGAGATCCTGCTCGCCGCCGCGGTTCCGCTTCATGGGATTGAAACGAAGCTCGACCGTCGTCACGTTGCTCTTGCGGTACGCGCCTCCGATCACCTCGTAGACGGAGCGCTCGACGGCGAGGGGTGACGACTGGATGAGCTCCGTCCAGTAGAAGAGCTCGAGGTAGTCCTCGAACGACCGCCCGCGCCGGGCCGACACGGTAATGACGTTCCGGAACTCCCAGAAGTCTTTCGTGGGGAGCTTGATCCCCTGGGCATGGGCGATCCCCCACATGATGGCAGGCGTCACGGCGCCGCCCAGGTGGCAGTGGAGCTCGGTCAGCGGAGTGCGGCGCGAGAGGGCAGACGGCACGCGCTCATGCTACCGAAGTGGCGCGCGGACAACGGGACGGGCCATCCCACGATCGCCCGAAGATGCCGGCAGGGAGGTTCCCGGCTGCGGGCGCGACCACCCGGCGTAGTAGCATCATGCGCTGGCCGTCCCGTTCGCTACTCTCGTCCAGGGCGGCCGGGACCGCCCGTACGCAGTCCTGGGCATTACACCACGAGGAGGAACCAGTCTCATGCGATCCTGGCGAACACTGGCCGTTGCGGCCATCGCGGCCCTCATCGTTGCGGGAGCCTGCAGCAGCGCCGCCACCCCGGCGCCGACCGCGACCCCCGCCCCGACCGCGGCCCCGAGCGCGGGCGGTATCGTCGTCCCCGACTCCATCAAGCAGGCCGGCAAAGTCGTCTTCTGCGTCGACATCTCGTTCCCGCCGGAGGAGTTCTACGCGGAGGACGGCGTCACGCCCCAGGGCTCGGACATCGACATCGCGAACGAGATCGCCACGGCCTTCGGCGTCAAGGCGCAGATCGACAACACCGGGTTTGACGGGATCATCCCCGCGCTCAAGGCCGGCAAGTGCGACCTCATCATCAGCGGCATGACGGTGACCGAGGAGCGGAGCAAGGAGGTCGATTTCGTCCCGTACCTGTCGGTCGGCCAGGGGATCATGGTCGTCGGCGGCAACCCCAAGGGCATCAAGTCGCTCGACGATCTCTCCGGAGGCGCCGTGGCCGTCCAGCTCGCCACCACGAACGAGGCCCTCGTCAAGGACGCGAGTGACAAGCTCGTGGCAGCCGGCAAGAAGCCGATCGACATCCAGACCTTCGACAGGGACACCGATGCCTTCGCGCAGCTGGCTCTCGGGCGCGTCGACGGGTACGTCACGGACTCCGTGGTGGCGGCGTACTACCTGAGCATTCCCGAGAACAAGGACAAGGTCGAGATCGTAGCGACGGTCAACGCCGAGCCGATCGGTATCCCCGTCCGGAAGGGTGAGGCCGAGCTGAAGGCTGCGGTAGCCGCGGTCATCGACCAGCTGTATGCCAGCGGGAAGATGAAGGAGATCGTGGCCAGGTGGGGGATGACCGACTCGGTCGAGCTCCTGAAGTAGCACGGAGGACGGGCGGCGGGCCGTCTGCCGCCTGACAGAGTCCAACCTGTTGCAGGCGGGCCGGGCGTGAGATCTCACCCGGCCCGTCGTTCCCCGGAGGTTCGCGGGTGCAGCCCCCGATCCTGCTCGACGGTTCCCTGATCGCGGCGACGGGCTTCCAGTTCGACTGGGAGTTCTTCTTCGATTTCGTCTTCACGCCGTCGAGCGCGCTCCTGGGGGGCCTCGCGATCACGATCTATGCCTCCATCGTGGCCCAGTCCATGGGGGTGATCCTGGGGACGCTCTCGGCGCTCGGCGGCATGTCTCGGAGCCGGGTCATCCGCGGCATCAGCGGCGGGTACGTCTGGTTCTTCCGGGGCACCCCCGTGCTCGTGCAGATGTTCCTCATCTACTTCGGCACCCCCTACCTCCTCGGCGGCCTGGACCTGTTTCCCAACAACATCGAGGTGGGGTGGTTCTCGCTCCGAGGCGCCGTGCTGGCGGGCACGGTCGCCCTCGGTATCAACGAGGGTGCCTACATGAGCGAGATCGTCCGGGCAGGCATCCTCTCGGTCGATCCGGGCCAGACGGAGGCCGCGAAGTCACTCGGGATGACGTACGGGCTGACGATGCGCCGGATCGTCCTCCCGCAGGCCCTCCGGGTGATCATCCCGCCGCTTGGCAACGAATTCAACAACATGCTGAAGACGACCTCCCTCATGAGCGTCATCGCGGTCCAGGAGATCTTCCGGGTGGCCCAGGCGGCGAACTCCGCCACGTTCAAGACGTTTGAGGCGTACCTGGGCGTGGCGCTCTACTACCTGGCCCTCACCACGATCTGGAGCGCGATCCAGGGACGGATCGAGCGCCGGCTGGGCGCCAGCGCCGGGGGCGAGAAGCAGAAGGGCTTCCTCGAGCGTCTCGTCGGCCTGCGAAAGCCCGCCTCGAAGCCCGGCGAGATTGCCGTGGGAGACCACTGATGGCGGCGGACCCCGGAGCCCCGAAGGTGGTGATCGCGCACGACATCCTGGCCGCCATCGGCGGGGTCCCGCGCCCGTCGAGCGACGTCGTCGTCGAGGCGAGCGACGTCCAGAAGTGGTTCGGCAAGCTCCACGTCCTCAAGGGCGTATCGCTTACCGTTCGGCGCCAGGAGGTCGTGGTCGTGATCGGCGTCTCCGGCTCCGGCAAGACGACGTTCATCCGCTGCATCAACCACCTCGAGAAGATCCAGGGAGGTCGCATCTTCGTCAACGGCCACCTCATCGGCTACCGGGAGGTGGATGGGAAGCTGGTCGAGGACAAGGAGTCGAACGTCGCCAGGCAGCGCCAGGAGATCGGGATGGTCTTCCAGCGCTTCAACCTGTTCCCGCACAAGACGGCCATCCAGAACATCACCGAGGCGCCCATCCGCGTGCGGAAGACCCCGGAGGCGGAGGCGGTCGAGATGGCCCGCGCACTGCTCGCGCGAGTGGGTCTCTCGGCCAAGGAGAACGCCTACCCCGCCCAGCTCTCCGGCGGGCAACAGCAGCGAGTGGCGATCGCCCGCGCGCTCGCCATGAAGCCCGCCCTCATGCTCTTCGACGAGCCCACGTCGGCCCTCGACCCGGAGATGATCGGCGAGGTGCTGGAGGTCATGAAGGAGCTGGCGCGCGAGGGCATGACCATGATCGTCGTCTCGCACGAGATGGGGTTCGCCCGCGAGGTCGCCGACCGGATGGTCATGATGGACGACGGGCTCATCATCGAGGAGGGGACGCCCGAGCACTTCTTCACCAGCCCACAGCACGAGCGCACGAAGGCGTTCCTCTCGAAGATCCTCTGAGCCTCGGCCCGGCTCACCTCCCCAGTTCACCCTCGCACGCGATCGAAGGAGACGTCAACGTGAGCGAAGCGAACCCACTCCTGGCGCGTTGGGCAGCCGGCCGGGCGAGTCTCGGCGGCTGGGTGTTCTCGGCCGATCCGTTCGTCGCCGAGACCATGGCCGCGTGCGGGTTCGACGAGTTGATCGTCGATCAGCAGCACGGCGCGATCGGACCCGGCGACCTGGTCGGCCTGTTCGCGGCCATCGGAGGCCGGGGCGCGGCAGTGATCACGCGGGTGCCCGCGAACGATCCCGCAGTGATCGGCCAGTCGCTCGACCTGGGGGCACACGGGATCATGGTTCCCATGGTCAACACCGCGGAGGAAGCGGTCCGGGCCGTCGAGGCCTGCCGCTACGCGCCGGCCGGCGTTCGCTCCTTCGGGCCGCTGCGGGCCCGAATGGTCATGGACTCCGCCGACCCCACCGTCCTGGAAGGGACGGCGCTCATTCTCCAGGTTGAGACACTGGCGGGTCTCGAAAACGCCGGCGAGATCGCCGCAGTTCCCGGCGTGGACGTCGTGTTCGTAGGGCCGTTCGACCTCGGGCTCTCGATGGGGCTCGCGCCGAACGTCGAGCAGCGGTCAGCGGCCGAGAGGGACCGCCTGGCAGCCGCGATCGACGCCATACGGCTTGCCTGCGACCGCGCCGGCAAGGTTGCCGGCATGTTCTGTCCCGATGGCGCGAGCGCGCGGCGTTACCTCGAGCAGGGGTTCCGGATGGTTACGCTTGCCACCGACCTTGACCTGGTGGCGGTGAACGGCGCGCGAGAGCTCGCCGTGGCCCGGGATCGCCCGGCGTAGGCCACGCCGCCGGGCCCGCGCGGAGCCCGGGTACACTCCTGCGGGCGGCCCTCCCCCGCGGGCAGCTCGGTCCCGTGGGCAGCTTCTTCCACGGATGTTGCCGCGGCACCTTCACCGACCGGGCACTGCTGGCATCGCTATTCCTGGCACTTCGGGCGGCACCCGGCCGCGTCGACGGAAGCGGGGCGCCTTGATGCCGCCCTGTCCGAGGTAGCGAAGCCACAGTCCCGTGCGCCGCGAGCGCGGTTCGCACCCGGTCGTCCGCTCGGGCGCCGGTTCGGACGGGCCCGCCGACGCGGCGGAGGGTCCCCGCACCCTGATCGGGCTCCCAGTCGAGCAGCAAGCCGCAGGAATTATGATGCCAGCAGTGCAGCGGAGGGCATCGGCACGAGAGCGTCGGGCGGGCGGGTCCCGGCCGGCCGATCGCGTATCGGTCACGGAGCACGGGCCGGAGCGTGATGCCGGCGAGCCGGACCGCCCGAGCCGGACCACCCCCACCGACGCCCCCCGGCCGGGTCCTCTGCCCCGTTCGCCCGACACCTTCCCCGACGCCGCCCGGCGGATCAGGCCTGCATATCGATCCCCAGCAGGTGCGCGGCAATCTCGCGCAGCGACCCGGCCGGGCCGGCGAACAGCCACGTGGTGAACGTGTCCGTGCTCGTGGAGCGACCGGTCGGTCCGCCGATGGCCTGGCCGTTGCACTCGAGCTCGCCGAAGCTGCCCAGCTCGCCATCGTCGTGGTACACGTGAACCGAGTTCCCTTTGTTGCCCGGCTGGTCGAACGACTCCTCGGCGTAGAGAGCGGAGGGGTTGTTGTCGAAGCTTCGCACGAGGAGACAGGGCTCCGCCGAGCCCGGCCGGACGAGGCACCCGAGTCGGCCGGTGAGGTGCGCGGAACGAAGCCCGACCTTCCACTGGCGGTCGCCGGTGACACCGATCCGCAGGTGGTTGCCGCGCACGGTCTTCGCAGCCTCCGGCACGGGATCCCGGTAGCCGCCGATCTCGGAGATCTCGATCCGCGGCGAACACGGGATGAGCATGGTGCTGCCGGGCCGAACCTGGAGCACATTCCAGGTCTCGCTCACGATGTCGTCTGCGACCGTCTCGGCCAGCGCCACGGCCTGCTCCCAGCCGGCATACCGGACGCCCGCCATCAGTGAACCGGCCCCGTGCAGGCTTCGCAGCGGGTTCGGGACGGGGGTCACCTGCCGCACCACGTCGACCGTCTTCCGGCCCCGGGCCAGGCTGTAGGCCTCGAGCGACGCCCGTTGCCGGAGCGTCCAGCGACCGGCATCGGGGTCAACACGGGCCAGCGTCCAGCTCCCTGGGTCCATCTGCTCGGGGATGACGCAGGTCTCGTTGAACCGGTCGCGATCGGTGGCCAGGTACTGGACCTCGGGCGCGATCCAGATGCGGTCCCCGCCCATGTTCCAGTCACCCGACTCCAGGAACCGGCCGAGGGACCCGGCATCGGCGAGCATCGGGTTGATCCAGGCGACGCTCGTCCCATCAGGAAGGAACGGCCCCATCAGGCGGCCTCCCCGCTCGGTCAGGACCAGACGAACCTCGTCCTCCAGGGCCAGGACGCCGTACGAGAGGCCGCGCGCCTCCAGGCTGCGCGTCAGCTGCTCGAAGGAGGGCGGGGTTGGCGGGGCGACCATCACTACCTCCCTCGGGTTCGAACGGGCTACCGGCGTGCCGCGGGGATCAGCTCGAGCAGCCGGTCGGCGACGAGCTGCGCCTCCGCCTCGTTCATGACCTCGACGTCCACGACGACCGAATCGTCGCGCAGGTGGACAAGGATCGCCGGGTCCTGTACCGCCAGGGCTGCCTCGACAACCGGCGCGGTCGTGCCGCTCTCCGGGTCGATGCGCACGACAAGGCAGTTCACCGGCTCCGGTGCGGGGTGGAGCGTTTCCTGCATGGAGAAGAACATGGGAGCGGCCTCGATCCCCGGGACGCCGGCCAGCCGGCTCCGGACGATATCGACCAGCCTGGCGTACTCGGCAAAACGCGCCGTGTGGTCCATGGTGAGCCATTCCCTGAGCGCGGCCACCACCCCCACCACGATCTGGCGGTCGAGTTTGAAGGGCCGCCCGAAGATGAGGTAGCGGCCCGACTCGAAGCGGGTGAAGTCCACCCCCGCAACGGCGTCGATGAGGTCCGCCCGCCCCGCGATGAAGCCCCCGCCGTTGGGCCCGCCGAAGTACTTGGCGCTGAAGCAGACGAGGTCGGCCCCGGCGGCCGTGAAGCTGCCCATGAGGTTGACCGGGTAGTTCAGGTAGGCCGCGTCCACGAGGACCGGCACGCCGCGGCGTCGGGCGATCGCTGCCACCTCTGGCAGGCGGACCGTGCCCCCGGCGCCGTCGAGATGGGCCGGGAAGCAGATCATGGCCGTGGCGGCGCCGATGGCGGCCTCGAGCTCGTCGAGCGTCGTCCCACCGGCACCCCCGACCTCGACGATCCGCGCCCCAGTCATGCGCACCATGCGGTCGTACTTGTAGCGGTGGTTCCGCTGCATCACGACCTCATTCTTCATGCCGGTCGTGTCGGGGAGCTGCTCCATCTTCGCCCCGTCGGTCCCGGTCATGCAGGCGGCCGTGCCGAGGGCGATCGCCGCCGACGCACCCGGCGTGACCCGCGCCGCCTCGGTACCCAGGAGCCCCGCGATCACCTTCCCGGATCCTTCGAGCAGCCCGACCATGCTGGCGAACGAGCGGTTCGCCTCCTCCATCGCCGCCCACACCCCGGGAGACAGCCGTGACCCGCCCAGGTCGGTGTAGATGCCGAGGGCATTGACGACCGGCTTCGTGCCGAGCGCGTGGTAGACGGAAGCGACCATGATCGACCTGCCTTTCGTGCCCAGGCGACGGCGGGTCGGGGACCGCGAGCTGCGTCGAACGCCCCCGGGTAGCCGACTCATGCCGGGCGGATAGACTACAGATCCGAGTTTCGCAGGTTCGGATGCCCGCGTCCGGGCGAGAAGGGAGGCGAGCCATGGTCCTGGTCCTGTCGGCCGACGACGTGCGGCGGCTGCTCGACTTCCCGTCCGCGATCGCGGCGGTCACCGAAGCTCACGTCGCGCATGCTCGCGGGCAGGTGGTCATGCCGGTTCGTCTCAGCATGGCCTGGGACGAGCGGCCCAGCGAGATGGAGGCGATGCCGGCGTACCTCGGCGGGGCGCCCGGGCAGGACGCCTTCGGCGTGAAGCTGATCACGTATGTCGGCACGAACACGGCGCGTGGAATCCCGGCCATCCACGCCGTGATCGTCCTCTTCGACCCGGACGACGGCAGACCGATCGCCATCATGGACGGCCGCTATTCGACGGCCGTGCGGACCGCGGCCGCATCGGCGCTGGCGACGAAGCTCCTGGCGCGAGAGGACGCGCGCGTCCTGGCCGTCGCCGGGGCGGGCGTCCAGGGGCGAAGCCACCTTGAGGCCATCCTCGTCGTGCGCCCCATCGAATCCGTCCGGGTCGTGGACTCCGACCGATCCCGGGCCGAGGAGATGGTCCGGGAGGTAACCGCGGCGCATCCGTCGCTGATCGTAGAGGTAGATGACAACGTACGACAGGCAGTGCAAGGAGCGGACGTTATCGTCACTGCAACGACTTCTTCGTCACCGATACTCGAATGGGCCTGGATCGCCCCGGGAACCCACGTGAACGCGATCGGCTCACACTCGCCGGGCGTCCGCGAGCTGGCGACTGATGTGGTGGCCCGCTCCCGCATCGTGGTCGATTCGCGGGAGGCCGCCCTCAAGGAAGCCGGGGATTTCCTGATCCCGATCCGTGAGGGCGCCATGACCGCCGATGCGGTCGGAACCGAGCTGGGCCAGGTGGCGGCCGGCCTCCGACCTGGGCGAAGCGGACGAGACGAGGTGACGCTGTACAAGTCGTGTGGCATCGCCCTGCAGGACGTGGCCATGGCGCGACTCGTGTACGAACGCGCCCGGCAGCGCGAGATCGGACACGCCGTCGAGATCTGAGTTCACCCGAACCGAGTCCACACGGACTGGATCCGGATCCCGGATGGACGCCCGGCGGGCGCCGACGAAAGATCGAACGATCCGGCCCCTGCGTGGCGTCAATTCCATGTGACGGTGCAAGTGGGCATGCAGGCACGACACGACACGGCCGCTCCGGGGCTCGGCGACCTCCGCGACCCCGAGGTCTTTGCGTCGTTCGCCGAGCACCGGCTCGACGCGCGCGTATCGAACGGCGTCGTTCATCCTCCGGGACCGCGCGTCCGCCGAGGACGCCGTCCACGACGCCTTCGTGCTCGCGTGGCGGCGCCGGGGGAGCCTCCGCGACCCAGCCGCGGCCGGCGCCTGGTTTGGCAGGATCCTCGTGAACGCCTGCCGCGACCGGCTCCGCCACGAGTCTCGGGCCGCTGTCCGCGACGTCAGCACGGAGTTGTACGCGTCCACGAGCGGGGCAGCCGACCCCCTCTCCGTTATCGCGCGGCGGGACGAGGTCGGGGCCGCTCTCCGCCGGCTCACCCGGGACGAGCAGGTCCTGCTTGCGCTCCGCTTCGGGGAGGACCGCACCGTTCCCGAGATCGCCAGCGTGCTCGGGATCCCGGAGGGCACCGTCAAGTCGCGCCTTCACGGCGCTCTCGCGCACATGCGCGCCGCGCTCGATGCCGAGCGCCGCGCCGAGACAAGCGGGGGAATCTCCCGATGACCAACGACCTCGAAGATCGCCTGCGCGTGCACTACCGCGCCCGCGATCCCGGCCCCGCCCCGGACCACCTCAGGCAGCGAGTGGACGGGTCGCTCGCGGCGGAGCAACGCCGGCCGGCCCGCGTGTCGCTGCTCTCCGGATGGAGCCGGTCCGGTTTCGCGGCGATGGCCGCCGTCCTGGCCGTAGCCGTGATCGCCACGGCGGGACTCATCGTCCTCGCGCGACCCTGGCAGGGGCAGGTTCCGGTGCCGGGTGGGCCCGCCGCTACACCCGATCCGCGCTGCGCGTCGCTCACGATTGACGACGTCGAGGCGGCTCTCCGCGACACCGGCTCGTACCGCTACACCGCGAGCGGCTACCTCGCGCCTGCCGGGACGAACCTCGAAGGAACTCCTCCCCCGGCCCACCGGGACGTCACGGGGACGGGCTCCTACCTCGCGCCCGACCGGTACATCGAGACCTGGGAGCCGGGCGACGCGACGGACCCGAGCGCCGCGGGACTCTCGATGGCGGACACGCTCCGGGTCGGCAGCGACCAGTGGACCCGGGACTCAGCGGCCGCCCCGCTGCTCTGGGAGAAGCTCCTGTGGCCGGGCTCGTCCGACCCGTTGGGTGGCCTGATCAGGCTGAACTGGATCGATTTCGAGCGCGAGCGGGCGGGCTGGACGTCCGACCCTGCGAGCGACATGGCCACGGAAGGTCGATGCGTCCTCGTCGGAGGCCCCGGAATGCTCGACACGGGCGGGACGGTGACGGTGTGGCTCGCGGTGGATCCGGCTACCGCGCTGCCCGTCGCGATGCGGGTCGAGATCGACAACATCTTCAGCGGCTCCCGGCTCGACTACGCGGTCGAGTACGGCGTCCCGGTGGGCATCCTGCCGCCGGGCCCCGGCGAGGTCGCGCCATCGTCTGCTTCGCCCGCGGCCGAGCCCGTACCCGGGCCAGCGGCTCCCGTCCCGGAGCCCTTCGAGCTGCGCATCTACAACCGGAGCGATCGGCCGGTGCACCTGGCCGCGCGACCCGCATGGATGGGCGCCGAGCGGTTTGATCTCGGCACGCTCGCTTGCGGCGGCGGCCCGCTCACCCTCGCTCCCGGCGGGGCCACGACGGACGGCCTGGTTCTTCCGGAGATGCTCGTGCTGTACGAGGTGGATGAGGCGGGGGTCGAGACCGAGATCCGCGAGGCGGGGGACAACGGCGTGGGTCCGATCACGCTCGTCCGCACCATGGTTGGCTGGACCGCCGCCCCGGTCGCGGCCGAGGTGGTCCCCTCCCCGGTCCCGTGCGAGGCGCCGCCATCGGCCCCGGCCTCATGAGCGTCTGAGGAGGACCGGACCGACACCGCGAGCGCACCGAGCGGCGCGTGCGGGTCGACCCACCGGGGCCTACCCGGCCGTCAATTCCGACAGGACGATCAGGCCGGCGCTGAACACGAGGAAGACCAGGCACTCGAACATCGCATCGCGCCGCGGGCATTCCCGCGCTCCATGGGGGTGAACGTCGGGGCGATGCTGCGCTGCGGTCGTGCCAGCTTGTGTGGCGCGCGTCGCCCTTCCTGGCGCGAGGCTCGCGCCGGGGAGCGCCAGGCGCTGCCGGCCCTACTGGGGGATGGCCACCCGGCGGGGACCGCCGGGAACCTGGTCCCGGGCGTGGTAGCTGGACCGGACGAGGGGGCCCGATTCGACGTGCTTGAAGCCAAGGGCAAGCGCCTCGGCCTTCAGCTCGGCGAACTCCTCGGGGCGGTAGTGGCGCACGATCGGCAGGTGGTCCTTCGTCGGCCGCAGGTACTGGCCGATGGTGAGGATGTCGCAGTCGATCGCACGCAGGTCGCGGAAGGCCTGCAGCAGCTCGTTGCGCTCCTCCCCGAGGCCGACCATGAGGCTCGACTTCGTGTGGACAGCGCCGTCACGGCCCGCGTACTCACGGGCGTACGCCTTCGCGCGCTCGAGAACACCGAGGCTGCGGTCGTAGCGGGCGCGCTTGCGAACGGGCCTCTGCAGACGCTCGACGGTCTCGATGTTGTGGTTGAGGATGTCCGGCAACTCGCGCATGACCGCGCGGAGCGGCTCCTCCTGACCGTCGAAATCGCAGATGAGGACCTCGACACCCATGGCGGGCGATACCCGTCGGAGCTCGCGGATGGTGGCTGCGAAAACGGACGCACCCCCATCGGGCAGGTCGTCGCGGCACACGCTCGTGACCACGCAGTGCTCGAGACCCATGGCCGCGGCGGCCTCGGCAACCCGGCGGGGCTCGTCGTCGTCGAACCAGGTCGGTCGCCCCGTCTTCACGTTGCAGAACCCGCAGGCGCGGGTGCACGTGTCGCCCAGGATCATCACTGTCGCCGTGCGCTGCTCCCAGCACTCGCCGAGGTTGGGACAGTGCGCCTCTTCGCACACCGTGTGCAGCGTGAGGCCACCCAGGAGCCCCTTCAGCTCGGTGTAGTTGGCACCGCCCGGTACGCGGGCGCGGATCCAGTCGGGGTGGCGACGGACGCCGATCGGGTCGATCGACGAGTGGCCGATCGTCAGTGGGGCCGACGACCCGGTCGTGGGCGTGGTGGACGAACCGCCTGCGCCCCCCGGCTGCAGGACGGGGAGTTCCTGTCGCATGAAGGAAGTATACGGGGGCCGCCTGCCACGACCCTCCGGGCGAACCCGACCGCGACCCGACCGCGACCCGACTGCGACCGACCGAGCCAGCGGCACGTCAGTAGATGGGCGTCCCGTCGTCCACAGCCTCGAGCCGGGCCCGCACTCCGGCCAGGAAGGCCGCGACGGCGCCGACCGGAACGAGGCTCGGGTCCCAGGCTGCGGTGAGCACCGCCACGGGGCGCACGGCGAGCGCGGTCCCGCCACCCGACTCGACCGCCACGGGGCGGGTGAGGATCGCGCCGGCGGACAGCGCGACCGCCCGACCGGCCGGCACCTCGGGGATCGACGACATTGCCCCAGCACCTCCGGCATCCTCCACGAGGAGGGATACGACGGCGAGGGATGCGGCGGCGAGGCCCTGCGAGCCTCCGAGCCGGGGCGTGCCCGGTGCAGCGCCTGCGACGAGATCGTGAAGCGCCCGGTTCACGCCGTTGACGCTGAGCCGGTCGGCGTCGGCCACGACCCCGCGCATCGTCCCGGTCGGGCCAATGATCGCCACGCTCACGGCGATGCCCGGCGGCTGGACGGTCCCTCCCCCGTCGGGGCCCGAACCGCCAGCCAGCTCGCTGCGAAGCACGTCCGGCAGGCCATGCAGGGATTCGACGGCCGCCTTCACGATGAATGCCATCGGCGCCAGCTCGATCCCGGCCTGGGTGGCGTATGCAGGCCCGGATCGGTCGATGAGCGCGACGACGCCGGACATGTCCGCCTCGACCGACAGCGCTGCAGGCGCCCGGAGCGCGGTCTGCGAAGGCACGACGGGGGAGGCCGGCGCGGACCCGAGCGCGGGGACTCCGGCGCCGGGAACCGCCCCGCCCGGCGGCGCCGACCCGGTCACGAGTGCGCCGGCGGCAAGGCGCCGCCTGACGAGGAAGGCGAGGACGTCCTCCACGGTGACCCGTCCACCCGTTCCCGTGCCCGGGACGTCCCCGAGATCGACGTCGTTCTCGCGGGCGAGCCGCTGAACGGCGGGCGTGACACGCCCGGCGCGACCTGGCTGGCCGGCGCGAGCCCCTGGAACAGCGGGCGGGATGGAGACCGGGGGAACCGCCGGTGGCGCAGCCGGCGCGGCCGCACGGGGCTGGACGAGCGCGGGAGGCTGCAGAGCCCCGCCGGGCTCAGCGACCGGGGAGGGCTCAGCGGCCGCGTCGGGCGCATCGGGCGCGGAACCCTCCTCGCCGGCCAGCGTCGCGGGAGCCGGAAGGACCGCGGTGGTGGGACCCGCCGGTCCGGCCAGGGCGGCCGACTCGCCCGCGTCGGCCACCAGCGCGAGCCGCGCCCCGGGCGCCGCGGATGCGCCCTCCGGGACCAGGATCTCCCTGATTTCGCCGGCGACGTCGGACGGCACCTCGGCATTCACCTTGTCGGTGACAACCTCGACGATCGGCTCGCCGCGCTCGACGCGGTCGCCCACCTGCTTGAGCCAGCGGCCGATGGTCCCCTCGGCAACCGTCTCGCCGAGCTGCGGCATCGTGACCCAGGCCATCTCGCTCGTCTCCTGCCGGTTCCCGGCCACGACTCCCGCGGCGACGTTAGGCGTTGATCTGGCGGCCCGCCACCGCGAGCGCCGCCTCGCCGACGATCTCGGAGAGGGTCGGGTGCGCGTGGACGGCCGACCCCAGCTCCCCGGCCGTCCCCTCGAGGAACATGGCCGTGCTCGCTTCTGCGACGAGGTCCGTGACGTGGGGGCCGACCATGTGCACGCCGAGGATGGCGTCGGTGCTCGCGTCGGCGAGGACCTTCACGAACCCGTCGGTCTCGCCCGCGATGAGGGCCTTGCCGTTCGCGATGAAGTTGAACTTGCCCGCCTTGTAGGCAACGCCGTCCCGCTGGAGCTCCTGCTCGGACCGCCCGATCGAGGCGACCTGCGGGCGGCAGTAGGTCGCCCGCGGCATCTTGAGATAGTCCACCGGCTCGGAGTGCTCCCCCGCGATCCTGGCCACGGCGTGCAGGCCTTCGTGCGCCGCCACGTGCGCAAGCCAGAGCCCGCCGATGATGTCGCCGATGGCGTAGACGTGCGGTTCCGCCGTCTGCATGTGCTCGTCGACCGCAACGATCCCCCGGTCCACCACGGCGCGGGTCTTCTCCAGGCCGATGCCCTCGACGTTCGCGGCGCGGCCGGTGGCAACGAGCATCTGGTCCGCCCGGATCTCCGTAGGCGCCTGCCCCTCCGGCCCCACCAGCACCCGCACACCGGACTCGTCGGCAACCACACCGGCGGTATCGAAGCGGGCGTTCGTGATGATCTTGACGCCGCGGCGCTGGAACACCCGGTGCACCACCTGGGCAACCTCCGCGTCCTCGAGGGGCGTGACCGTCGGGAGGTATTCGAGGAGAGTCACCTCGCAGCCCATGTCCCGGTAGAAGGAGGCGAACTCGACGCCCACGGCCCCCGCGCCGACGACGATGATGCTGCCCGGCAGCGTCGTGCTCTGCAGGACGTCATCGCTGGTGACGATCCGCTCGCCGTCCGGCACGAGGCCCGGCAGGCTCTTCACGCGGCTTCCCGTCGCCACGATGATGTCCTTCGCCCGCAGGAGCCGCACCTCGCCGGTGGGCGTGCCGTCCTGGGCGAGGAGATCGATCCGAACGGTTCCCGGGTTCTCGAGGACGCCGTGCCCGTGGACCCACTCGACCCTGTTCTTCGCGACCAGGCCCATGAGCCCCTTCGTCAGCCGCTCCACGACCTGGCGGCGCCGGGCGGCGATGACGCCGTAGTCCACGGAGTGCTCGGCGATGCGGATGCCGAACTTCTCGCTCTCCTTGACCTTCGCGAACAGGTCGGCCGACTCGAGCATGGCCTTGGTTGGGATGCAGCCCCAGTTGAGGCACGTCCCGCCGATGACCGCCTGCTCCACCAGGGCGGTGCGCAGCCCGACCTGGCCTGCGCGGAAGGCAGCCGAGTAGCCGCCGGTTCCGCTGCCGAGGACGACGAGATCGAAGTCGGTCGGGGAGTCGAGAGCCACGTTCACACCACGCTGCAGGGGGGTTCGGGGACCAGGGCGCGCGGGACGCCATGCGCACCGGTTCGATGGTACCTGCCCGTCCGAATCGGTGCCACCAGCAGCGCATAGACTGTTGCCGACGCCGCAAGAGTGCGTGTGCACGGGCCACGGAGGGACGCGGGTGAGCCAGGAGTCGCCGGGCACTGAGTTCTGGCCCGGGTCCGCGCGATCCCCAGAAGACGCCTCCGTCGGGCTGGCGGGCGGCGCTGCCATCGCCGGTGCACTGGTCGCCCCCGGGATCGGGCTCGCGCTCGTCGCGGGGGGCTCGGCCTGGTCGACAGGATCCGTTGGTCCGGTCGCGATCCTCGCTGCGGCCCTCCTGCTGCTGCCCACGGCCGCGGTCCTCGCCGTCCTGTCCCGGGAGATGCCGTCGGCCGGGACCGTCATGGCCTGGCTTGCCGCGGTCCTGTCACCGGCCGCCGGCGCGCGGGCGGGCTGGCTGCTCGCCGCGGCCTACATCGCAGCCGCCGTCCTCGGCACGGCGCTCTTCGGGCTCTCCGTCGGTGCGCTCCTGTCCTACGCCGGGCTTCCCGCGAGCGGGTACGTGCCCTACGCCGCCGGGGCCGCAGGCGGGGCGGCACTCGCCGTCCTGTTGTTCGAGGGCCGGGCCGCGCGATGGATCGCGGTCTCCGTCGCGGCGCTCTGGGCCCAGGTGGTGGTGGGCGGTGCGCTGATCGTGACGATCCTCGGCGTGCAGGGAACCGCAGGCCGCCTGACCTCCGGGCCGCTCGACCCGGCGATCGGCGGCGAGCTCGGAGGCGCGGCAGTCGTGCTCGGTGCGATCAGCCTTGCGGGCTTCGAGCTGGCGTCCGTGGTCGCCTGGCAGGGATCGGTGCGGTTCTCGGGTTCCGAGGGGCCCGGCGGTGCCGTCCCCGGGCATCGCACGCGGCGACCGCTCCCGCCGGCCCTGGCGCCCGTCGTCGCCCTCGTGGGTACGGCCCTCTTCCTCTTCCTGGGCGCCTGGGCGCTGGCGAACACCGGACCGACCCCCGGGACGGTCATCTGGACGCTGCCCGCGGAAGCCGGCATGGCCGGGCTGCTACCCGTTGCGCGGGTGTTCTGGGGAGAAGGCGATGTCCTCCTGGTGCTGGCCGCTCCGGCTGCTGCGCTCGGCCTCCTGGTTGCCGCGATGGCCGGGGCCGACCGCACGATCGGCGCTCTGCGACGAGCCGGGTGGCCGGCCCCATCGCCGGTGTCAAGGCCGGAGCGCACGACCTGGCGGCTGCTGAGCCGTCATGCTCGCACGCGCGTGCTCGCCCTCGTCACGCTCGTCGCTGCGCTGGCCTGGCCGTTCTCGCTCCCTGACACGATCGTCGGGGACGATGGCACGCTGGCGACCGTGGCCTGGTGGGCGGGCGTGGCGGCGCTCCTTGTCTTCACGGTCTACCTCGCGGTCAACGCGGCCGCGCTCCTCGGGCTCCGGGGCCGCAAGAGAACAGTCGGTCTGATCGCGGCGCACCTCGTCCTCCCCGTGGCCGGGCTCGTCCTCGGCGCCGTCCTGCTGCTGGCACTGCTTGCGGCCCTCCTGGGCGCGCGGGATTCGCGCATGGGCCCGACGGTCGTCCTCTTCTGCCTCGTGGTGCTCGCCGCCGACGCGCTGGCCGTGCTCTGGATGAGCGGGTGGCGGCCACGCGTCGCCCGGCCCCGCATCGCCTGGCCGCGGGTGGCCTTGCCTCACCGAGGCACCCGGGACGAGGCGCCCGCCGCGGCCGCGCCAGCCCCGGCGGCACCCGCCGACGAAGGAGAGGCTGGGAGCCCCGCCGCGACCGACGGCGAAACCGGGAAGAAGCCCGGCCGCCGCGCCAGGAGACGGGCCCGCGGCGCAGGCGCCGACGCGGAGAGCGCCGGCGCGCCTTCCGGCGGCACCGAGAGCGCGGCGGCGGACTCCGGCGGCGCCGATGGGGGCACCGAGCCGACAAAGCAGTGAGGGGGCGCAGCCCGCAGCCCGACGGTTCCGTCGCTCGAACCACACCGCGGCGGCTACACTCCGGCGGTGGACACCTTCTGGCGTGACGCCGCGCTCATCGTCGGCGCGTACCTGGTGGGCTCACTCCCGATGGGGGTGATCGTGGCGCGCCTGACCGGCGGACGCGACCCGCGCACCGTGGGCAGCGGCAGGACCGGCGGCACGAACGCCTTCCGTGCCATGGGCCCGGTCCGGGGTGTTCTCGTCGGCCTCCTTGATGTCGCCAAGGGCGCGGTTCCCGCGCTCGTCGCGCGGCTCATCGGGGCGGCCGACCTCGTGGTGGTGCTCGTCGGCCTGGCCGCCGTGCTCGGGGCGTGGCGGTCGGTCTTCCTCGGCTTCCGCGGCGGACGCGGCGTCGCATGCGGGTTCGGGGCGTCGCTCGTCATCGTGCCCGTCGCCGTGCTCCTCGCGGCGCCCGTGTTCCTCATCGTCGTCGCTGTCACGCGCTACGTCTCGCTCGGCTCGCTCCTCGGCGCAGCCGCGGCCGGGCTCGTCGTCATCGTCGGCGTCGTCGCCGGGCTCACGCCGCTCGCCTTCGCCCTCTACGCCGCCGTCGGGGTCGCCTTCGTCTGGATCGCCCACGCCGACAACATCGACCGGCTGCTCCACGGGCAGGAGCGCCGGTTCTCGTTCTCCGAGCGCGAGCGGGGCTGACTCAGAACGGGTCGGCTCCGGGGGGATCCCGATTGGCGCCACGAGCACCCGCCCGGCGCAGGCGCGCCCGGCGCGCGACCGAAGCCCCGCTTTCGGCCGGTGGAATGTCACGGTCACGTCGGCCCGTACCACCGGGTCGGACGGGTCGCCACTCGACAGGTCGAGTGCCGTTGGCGTGTCCACCGCAAGCACGGGCACCCGGTGCGCTCGCGCCCGGACCGCCAGTTCAACCGCGCTCCGCACCGGCTCGCGCAGCTCGCCGCGAACCCCGGTCCCAAGCAGCGCGTCGACCACCAGCGCGGCCTTCTCGACCCCCTGGGCGAGCACTTTGACGTCGCGCGCGTGCGCGGCATGAATCCGCTCGACGCCCCCGATGCCCCCGAGGGCGTCCCAGGCCCACGCCCCGTCGGGCGTCGTCGGTCGCGCCTCGGTGGCGACGAGCACGACCGCCACGCGCGCCCCGGCCTGCGCCAGGTACCGCGCCGCGACGCTGCCGTCACCGCCGTTGTTGCCGGAGCCGGCGAGGACGAGGACCGGCCCGCTCCCCCAGCGGCCGGTGGTCTCGAGAAGCGCCCGCGCCCCTGCGGCGACCGCCGCCCCGGCCTGCTCCATGAGCTGCCGCCCGGACACGCCCTCGAGTTGGGCGCGCCGGTCGGCGCCGCGCATCTCCTCGGCGGTCATCACCGGTCGGGCCTTGAAGGAAGCCCAGCGTCGCGCCAGTCCCTCGACGTCGAGCCCGCCCTCACGGAGCACCGCGTCGTCCGCGGGCAGGGGGATGTGCTCTGGCGAGGACGCTGAAGGAATGGCCGAAGACATGGCCGTAAGACTAACGCCGCACGCTCACCCGGTGTTCTGGAGTCCCGCCGCGATCCCACTCACCGTCTCGTGGACGAGCCGGAGGAGCCCCTCGCGGTCCGGGTGACCAGGCGGCAGCGCCCGCAGGCGCGCCAGCACCCGGACCTGGATCTCGCTCAGGGAGTCGATGTACGGGTTTCGCAGCTCGATGCTCCGCTGGAGGTTCGGCGTCCCGTCGAGGAGCCGCGTCCGGCCTGTCACGGCGAGCAGCTCGCGACACGCTTCTCTCGTATTCTTCCTCGATCATCGCCCAGAGCCGGGCTGCACCGGGCACGGCGGCGGCCAGCGCGCAGTACATGCGCGCCACGCCCATGTCTGCCTTCGCCAGGATCATCTCGGCGTTGTCGAGCGTCGATGCGAAGAACGGCCATCCCCGGTACATGGCGGCGAGGTCCGCGCTCCCCGCCCGGTGACTGCTCCGGTAGGCCGCGAGCGCCGATCCCAGCCCGTACCAGCCCGGCAGGCTCACGCGGCTCTGCGACCAGGCGAAGACCCAGGGTATGGCGCGAAGCGTCGCGATCCCGGCGGGCGTGCCGCCTCCTCGCCACGCCGGTCGCGAGCCGAGGTTGAGTGCGGAGATCTCGTCGATCGGGGTCGCCGCGTGGAAGAACGCCGCGAACCCGGGCTCCTCCCACACGAGGGCCCGGTACGCTTCGCTGGCACGGGCGGCCAGCTCGTCCATGGCTCGTCGCCACCGACCTGCGGCGGCCGCGATGCGCTCGTCGTGGCCCGGGGCGGACGCGCTCAGAACGGCGCTCGTCACCTGCTCGAGCTGGCGCAGGGCGAGCGCCGGGTTGCTGTAGTGGGCGGCGATGACCTCGCCCTGCTCGGTGAGCTTGAGGCGCCCGTCGACAGAGCCCGGCGCCTGGGCGAGGATGGCGCGGTTGGTGGGGCCGCCTCCCCGCCCGATGGCCCCGCCCCGCCCGTGGAAGAGCGTGAGCTCGACTCCCGCGCGGCCAGCCACCTCGACCAGCTGCTCCTGTGCCCCGTAGAGCGCCCACGCGGCGGCCAGGAACCCCGATTCCTTGTTCGAATCGGAGTAGCCGAGCATGACCTCCTGGCGATCCCCGCGCGCTGCCAGGTGCCGGCGATAACCTGGATCGTCGACCAGGCCGCGCATCACCTCGCCCGAGCCGCGGAGGGCCTCGATCGACTCGAAGAGCGGGACGACGTCGAGGGCGTCCGCCAGTGAGCCCGATGCATCGGCAAGGCCGGCCAGCGCGAGCACGTCGAGCACGTCCCCGGCCGAGCGGGCGAAGCTGATGACGTACCTTTGGCACGCCCCAGTGCCGAATTCGCGCTGAGCGCCGGCGATGGCGCGGAACGTGGCCAGCACCTCGTGGGTGCTCACGTCGCCAAGGGGCGGCAGTGTGTCCGGATCGCCCGCGCCCTGGTCGTCCCGCAGCACGGCGAGGGCCGCCCGGTGGACTGCTGCGTGCTGCCGGATCTCGAGGCTCGCCAGGTGGAAGCCGAACGTCTCCACCTGCCAGACCAGGTCCTGCAGCTCCCCCCAGGCGACCCGGGCGGCTCCCCCGTCGACCAGCGCCCCCTGCAGTGAGCGGAGCACCCGCAGCAGATCATCCGCGGTGACGAACCCGGGCTCGCCATCCCCGCCTGGCCCGGTGCCTGTGAGTCGCTCCCTGGTGCGCCGAAGAGTGGCTTCGACGTAGGCGAAGGCCTGCCTGTACGGCTCCCCGGGGTACCGGCGGCGGACATCGCGTGCCGTCGGCTCGTGGCGACCGGCCTCGCGCCCGAGCCACGCCTCCAGCGCGGGGGGAACGGGGGCGTGCGCCTCCGACACGGCGACCGTCTGGCGCAGGCGCTCTGCGACGTGCTCGTAGCCCCGGATGACGTGGTCCGCATGGATCCGCAGGACGTTCCGGCTCGCGTCCGCGGTGACGTTCGGGTTGCCGTCACGATCGCCGCCGATCCAGGAGCCCCAGCGCAGGAAGGCCGGGACGAGGGGCGGGCGGGTGCCGGATCGACCCGAGTCCGAGGCGGCGGCCCGGGCTGATGCCCGACCCGACGTCGAGCGCGGGGAGTCGTCCAGGCGGTCGAGTGCCCCGTCCACGGAGCCATAGAGCGCCGGCACGAGTTGGAAGAGCGTGGTGTCGAAGAACCCCATCGCCGACCTGACCTCGTCGAGCGGCGTCGGCCGCCGGGCGCGTACGTGGGCGGTCTGCCAGAGAAGGGTGATCTCCTCGCGCAGGCGGCGTCGAAGCCCGGCGTCCTCGCGCGGGGTGAGTCGGGGATCGTCAAGGCGATCGACGAGCTCGTAGATCCGCCGCAGGGCGACGAGCAGGGTGCGGCGCCGGGCCTCCGTCGGGTGTGCGGTGAGGACGGGGTGGATGGAGAGCCGCGCGACCAGGCCCGTCACGTCCTCCGCGGCCAGCCCGGAGACCACGAGCGACTCGATGGCGGCTGCCACGCTCTCGCGGGCGACGCCGCGTGCGGCCGTCCGCTCCTCGCGACGGATCGCCCGCACGTGGCTCTTCTCCTCGGCGAGGTTGACGAGGAGGAAGTAGACGGTGAAGGCACGGGCGAGCAGCTCGAGTCGCTCGGGGTCGAGCAGGTCGAGCCGGGTCACCAGCTCGTCGCGGAGTGCTGGATCGCCACCCCGCCGCAGTGCGATCGTCGCGAGGCGCACCTGCTCGACCAGGTCGAGGAAGTCACGGCCCTCCTGCTCGACGAGGACCTGCCCGAGGAGCGCCCCGAGGAGCCGGACCTCGCGGCGGAGGGGGTCTCGAGCGGCGGCGGTGCCGATGCCGCGGGGCTCGGCGCGGATCGCGGGGTTCTGCTGGCGCATGGGCGCGATGATGCCCCATGGACGAGTCCGGTGCATTCGAGGGCGGTGCACCCGGGGCCGACAGCGCAGCCTGAACCCGCTCCTATTCGATCGGGAGCCTGGCCCGCCCGGAGCCATCCCGCTCGAGGAGGCCGTCGCGTTCGAGCGCGGCGACCGCACGGTCGACCGCCGGGCCGTCGTGAGCGCCCAGTCGCCTCGGCGGCCTCACCCAGGCGCCCGGTTCCGCGTCTCGCAGGCTGGCAACGATCCGGCCGCGCAGCCAGCGACTCGTCTGCTCGAACGGGACGCCTGGGCGCGAGGAGCCCGCGCGAGAGGAGTCCTGCCCGCGGCTCCTGCCCGTGACGGCGCCGCCGCCAGCCGCGGGTACTCGCACCACGGCCGGAGCGGACAGGCGGCGCACGCCGGGAGCGATCGCCGGCACACCGCCGATCCCAGGTCCATCACCGCATGGGTCCAGGCCGCGGGCCGCTCCCGGTCGACCAGCCCGTCTGCGAGCGCCTGCAACTCCCGGTCGGACAGTGGGTTCCCGGGATCGCCCGGCGCCCCAGCCCCGGCGAGGACGCGGCCGAGGACCCGGCGCACGTTCGTGTCGATCGGGGCGACGGGGACGCCGAACGCAATCGCGGCAACCGCCCGGGCGGTGTACGGCCCGATCCCGGCAGGCGCTCAAGCTCCTCGACGCGGGCCGGTATCCGGCCGTTGTGTTCCGCGACGATCACCCGGGCCGCCCGGTGCAGGTTCACCGCCCGCCGGTTGTACCCCAGGCCGCCCCACTGGCGCAGGACGTCGGCCGGCGCCGCCCCGGCGAGCGCGTCGACGGTCGGGAAGCGCTCGAGGAACGCTCGCCAGGCTGGCTCGATCCGCCCGATCTGCGTCTGCTGGAGCATCACCTCGGAGACGAGGATCGCGTATGGGTCGGCCGTCCGCCGGAAGGCCAGGTCGCGTCCGTTGGCCTCAAACCAGCGCAGGAGCGCGCAGCAGAAGGCGGCCGCATCGTCAGGCTTGAGACCTCGCGGGGGCCGCGGGTCGGACGGAGATCGGCGGCCGGGCATCCCGTAGAGGATGCCGCGGTCCGCCCCGGCGTGCACGCAGGGCAAGCAGGAACGCCTCGCCCGCGGTAGGGTGTCGCGCCATGACCCCACCGCTGCCGGCTCCGTCCGCCCTGGATAGCCGGTGACGTCCCGCCTCCCCGACCTGGGGCCGCGCGGGGAGGGCTGGGTCCTCATCCAGTTCGTTCTCCTCGGCCTGCTCGTGCTCGCGAGTTCGCTCGGACCCGCCTGGACGGGCGCAGCCCGACTCGTCACGACGGTCGCGGGTGCCGCACTGATCGTCGGCGGCTTCGTCCTGGCCCTCCGCGGGCTCCTCGATCTGCGCGAGAACCTCACCCCCTTCCCGCGCCCGAAAGATGGCACCACGGTCGTCGCGCACGGCGCGTACCGGCTCGTCCGCCACCCCATCTACGGCGGGATCATCCTCGGCTCGCTGGGCTGGGGGCTCGTGGCCGCATCACCTGCCGCGCTCGGCACGGCCGCCGTGCTGGGGGCGTTCTTCGACCTGAAGTCGCGGCGAGAGGAGCGCTGGCTGGACGAGCACGTGACGGGCTACGTCGCCTACCGGGAGGGCCGACGGAAGCTCATCCCCTGGATCTACTGAGGGCCGAAGGATCGCCCCGGTCTGGGGGGTCGACCGGGGCGATCGCCGGGCATCCTATCATCCGCCGGTGGTCCACTTCACGACCCGATGGTTGCATCGCCGGGCCACCAGCTGGCGTCGCCGATATAGAGGTATCCGTCCCGCACCTCGATGCCGATCGGCTCGTTGAACTTCGCGTTGCCGCTCCCCCGCGATCCTGCCGCTGTGATCCAGCCAGGGACGGCGCCTTCAGCTTCACGATGCGGGCGTTGCAGGAGTCGGCAACGAACAGGAACGAGCCGAGAACGGCAATCGCGGAGGGGCCGCGAGAACTTGCCGGAACCCGAACCGGGCTCCCGTACGCCTTCCATCCGGAGCCGTCCAGCTTCGTGCTAAGACGAACGACCCGGTCGTTGTAATGGTCCGCGACGTAGGCGTAGCCGGCGGACACCGCGATGCCCGCCGGGCCGTTGAACTGCCCGGTTCCGGTCCCGCTGGTCCCGTACGTCTTCCAGCCGGACCCGTTGAGGGCGGTCGAGAGGCGAACGACGCGATCGTTGTAGGCATCGGCGACGTAGAGAAACCCGCTCGCGGTGGCGATCCCCGAGGCCCCCTTGAACTGGCCGACCCCGGTCCCGAAGCCGCCGTAGGTCTTCCACCCGGATCCGTCGAGGGCCGTCGACAGGCGAACGACGCGGTCGACAGCGGTCGCGAAGAGGTACCCGCCCGCCACCACGAGATCGCCCGGGCCGGAAGTTGTCGATCGCGGCACACGAGCCGTATGCCTTCACCCAGGCGAGGCTGGATGCCTTGAACTTGACGATCCGGCACGTACGCGATGTCCGCGACGTAGACGTAGGTCCCGTCGCTCGCCAGCCCCGAGGCTGCGCCGAACTGGTTCTTGTCCGAATAGGCGGGGCGCCCGATACGTGACCCAGGACGAGCCGTCGAGCGACGCCGGCAGCTGCACCACCCGGGCGAGGGTACCGTCGGCGACGTAGACCATGGCGCCGGCGCGAGCCAGGGCGCTCACGTACCGGAACTGGCCCGCTCCGGTCCCGGAGCTGCCGAACGTCGTCCAGCCGGACCCGTCGAGGGAGGGGTTCATGCGCGCGACCGTGGTGCCCAGCCCCGCGAAGAGCCCGCCCGCCCCGAACGCCAGGCCTTCCACGGGGCCGAACGAATGGCCCGGCCCGCTCACGAGCGCGGTCCAGCCCATCCCGTCGAGCGTCGTCGCGAACCGTTCGATGCGGTGGTTCCCGGGATCGGCCACGAACACCCAGCCGGCTGCGACGGTCAGGCCCGTCAGTGACGCGAACTGGCCGGCACCGGCTCCCTGCGAACCGTAGGCGACCCATCCCGACCCATCCAGCGCCGTGCTCAGGCGAACCACGCGATGGTTGTCGCGATCTGCAGCGTAGACGAACCCACCGTCGACCGAGATCTCCCCGAGGTAGTCGAACTGACCGACGCCCGTGCCGAAGGTGCCGTACGTCTTCCAGCCGGACCCGTCCAGCGCCGTGCTCAGGCGCACGATGCGGGAGTAGTCGGAGACATAGAGGTACCCGCCATCCACCGCGAGTCCGCCCATGCCTGCTTCCGGGTCGAACCACTGGCCGGCCGAGCCACTGTACGCGTCCACGAACGACATGTCGGACAGGCGAATCTTGACGATGCGCGCGTCGCCGGTGTCGGCGATGTAGAGGTACATGCCGTCGCTCGCCACGGCGCTCGGATAGTCGAGCTGGGTGTCCTGCAGCGGAACCCCGACCTTCGCCACGTACTTCATCGCGGAGGCGGAATTGGCCGTCCCGGCGAACGGTGCGCCGCCCCCCGGCCACGGCCCGTACCCCACGAGTACGGCCACAAGGAGCACGCCGAAGACCCGGAACGCCCGGCCGGTCAGCAGACGGCACATCGGTCACCTCCATGGCGTCCGCCCTGCCGCAGGTCCCTGGCCCTGCGGGCGCGCTGCGGGCGCCGCTTCCTACTGTAGAGGGCCGACCGGTCGCGTCGAGGTTGAGACACGGGCGGCCTCGGTGGCTCGCACCTACGGCTGCGTCGGCTTGCCGAGGCTCCAGACGGTGGGCGGGATGCCGAGCTTCGTGCCGGTCTGAGTCGACCACCCGACCCGTCATCAGGTCGGAGAGCCAGCGACCCCAGATGCCCGACGAGTCGGCGGTGTACCCGTACCCGGCGGCGTCGTCCGGGCTCGGGATGGTGGGATACCCGTACGCCCGGTAGAAGTGGACCACCTGGTGCAGCCACTCGTGGACGAACACCTCGGACGGGGTGCCTCCGTTCCACCACCACGTCGCCGGCGGGATGTACACCGTCGTGTAGCCGGCGCCGTTGGCCCATGGACCCGGGCGAAGGGTCATGCCCCAGCCCGGGACCGGCACCGTCTGGCCCCGCTCGTTCCAGCTCTTCCAGAGGACGAGGACCGAGTCGTACGTCCCGTCGGGCGCATACGTGTCGATGTCGGCGTGGACGTTGTCGGGGCTCACCCAGTAGCCGCCGGCGTACACCGTGACGGTTGTCAGCGGGTGCGGGACCTGCTGGACCGTGTACGAGACCGCGGCCGCGCCGCCTGACCACGCCTGCACCGTGGGAGGCATGTTGGCGACTGCGTTCATGGCGGCCTGCAGCTCGCTGTCGGTGATTGATGAGGTGAAAGCCCGGGACACCCCGCCATCGCTGTAGGTGAGGTCCGCGGTGCGGTAGACGAGCACCAGCATCTTCCACGTCTGCGGGAGCCCGCCCGGCCCGGCGACGGGCGTGGCCGTCGGCACCGGCGTGGAGACTGGCGTCGCGCCCGGCGTGGGGGTTGGTGACGGTGTTGGCGTCGGCGACGGTGTTGCCGGCGGGGTTGCGGTCGGGACCGCGGACGCCGAGGGGCTCGGTTCCGCCGTGGAGACAGGCGACCCGGCGGCGTGGCGAGGCCGGCGGCGTCGGGGAGGCCGGCGGGCTTTCCCAGGGCGCCGCGGGCGGGGATGGCGAGGGGGTTGGCGCAGGGGTCGCGGAGGACGGCGCAGCCGGGCTCGCAGAGGCTTCCGGCGTTGCCGTCGGGGTGGGCTCCGGGCGCGTCGTCACCGGCCACCTTGGTGCCGCCATGGCCCCGGCAGTCCGCACCCCGCTGGGGAGGAACGACGACTCGCGGAGCCAGTAGCCGCCCCAGATGCCGGATGCAACGCGGAGGTACCGCGTGCGGCCCACGGTCTTGACGTCGACGATCGGGATGACCGCGGACTTCCAGATCCGGCGTGTCTTCGTGCCGACGATCCGTCTGCGGGAATCGAACCGAACCCCCTGGTAGCGACCGGCCTTGAGCACGCGCTTCGCGATCGGCTTGACGCTCGACGCGAGCGGCGCGGGTGCCTCCGTCATCTCGGGCTGGGGCATGGCCCCCGACGCCGATCCGCGGTCATCCCTGGCAGGCGATTCGGCGGCGCCCCCCATGGGTGACCCGCTTGGGCCAGCGCGCATGCCGCGCGTGGCGCCCGGCGCGGCCAGGACGAGAGACAGGGCAACGGCGAACAGGACGAACACCGCGGAGGGCCGGGGGGCCGAGGACGCAGGGTGCATGCTCCCATTGACCAAGACGGCGCCCCGGCGCACCAGCCGCCCGATCGGTAGTGGCCGCTAGTACGATTCCGCCCCCCGTACCGTCCCGGAGCGCGCGGATCGACCCCGGACCACCCTCCACCCCACACCTCCGCGGCACGGGTTTCGCGGACCGCGTCCTACCAGTCGGGCACGAGCTGGGTGCCGAGAAGATCGTCCGGGCCGGCACGCGGGCGGATGAGGCGCCCTTCCCCATCCTGCACCGCGACCTCCGCGGGCCACCCGTGCGACAGGAACCCGGGCATCGACTGCGTGAACCCGTAGGCGCCCGCGTCGAGGGCGGCCACGAGATCTCCCGCTCGGGGCATCGGCAGGACCGCATGGGCGCTGAAGACATCGAGCCCGGTGCAGAGCGGTCCTGCGATGGCGACCGGCACCGGTTGGGCGGCGCCCCCGTTCCGTCTTCCGTCCGGACCCGCGGCGCCTGCCAGTCGCAGCCGATGCTCCTGGCCGACGAGGGCAGGCCGGAGGAACTGGTGGATCCCGCCGTCGAGGATTGCGACCACCCGCCCGCCGAGCGTCTTCACGTCGGTCACCCGGGAGAGGTAGGCGCCCGCGGGGCCGACCAGGAAGCGCCCGGGTTCGACGAGGACCCGCATCGACGCGAGCGCCGGGTCTGCGCTCCAGGCGGCATCCAGCGTGCGCAGCCGGCGGCCGTAGTCCGCCAGGTCCAGCGTCGACTCGTGCGGCTCGTACGGCACCCCAAGGCCGCCCCCCACGTCAACCAGCTCGAGCCGGACCCCGGCCGCGGCGGTGACGTCGAGCGCCGCGCCCACGGTCGCGGCCACGTGGTCGGCCAGGCGCGCGGCGTCGAGCACGTTCGTGGCCCCGAAGCAGTGCACCCCTCGCAGGTGCAGCCAGGGCGATCTCGCCGCTTTCGCGGCAGCGGCCGCGGCGTCGCCCCTCGCCATGCCGAACTTGAGGATCCCTGCGTCCGGTCCGGAGGCGCGGGACATCGGGTCGGTGGAAGCCAGCCGCAGGAGGACCGGCACGCGCCGTCCCTCCTCTGCCGCGATCCTCTCGAGCCTGTCCAGTTCGCCCGGAGACTCCACGCTGACCGCTCGGAGCCCCGCCCGAACCGCGGACCGGAGGAAGCCGTCGGCCTTGCCCGGGCCGGTCGCCACGATGCGGTCTCCGGGCACGCCTGCCCGCACCGCTGCCGCCAGCTCCCCTGCCGACGAGACGTCCGCTCCGGTCCCGAGCCGGGCGAGATGCCCGACCACGGCCAGCGCCGGGTTGGCCTTCACCGCGTAGGCGATGTCGAACCGCTCCGGAAGGGCGTGGCGCAGGGCCTGCGAGCGCCCGGGTCACCACGTCCAGGTCGTAGACGTAGAGCGGGGTCCCGTACTGCTCGGCCAGCACCGCCGGTTCGATCCCGGCGAGGCGGCCCGCCCGCCAGATCTCATCGCGTCCCGGCGGGCGGCCGCGCCGCGGTGCGTCGGGCGGCCGGGCGGTCCGCGGGGCAGTGAGCGTCATCGCAGCGCCTGTTCGAGCGCCACCCGGGCGTCCGTCCGGGCATCGCGGTACTTGACGATGACCGCGGTCGCGGCGGACAGCCCGTGAGCCTCGGCGAACTCCCCGGGGAGCCGCCGCGACCCGGGGATGACGACCGCCTCCTCGGGCACCTCGAGGGGGGCTCCGGCCGAGCCCTCGAGAACCTCGCCTCGCACACAATCGTAGAGGCGGCCGGTGCCGGTCAGGACCACCCCGGCCGCGAGGACGGCGCGCCGCCGCACGAGCACGCCGTCGAAGAGCCCGCACTGGGCCCCGACGAACGCGTCGTCCTCGACGATCACCGGGCGCGCGTTTTCCGGTTCCAGCACGCCGCCGATCTGGACGCCGGCGGAGAGGTGAACCCCCGTGCCCACCTGCGCGCACGAGCCGACGAGCACGTGCGAGTCCACCATCGTCCGCTCGCCGATCCACGCCCCGACGTTCACGAACGATGGCGGCAGGATCGTGACGTCCCGGCCGAGGTAGACGCCCGAGCGCACGCTCGTGCCCCCGGGGACGATGCGCCAGGTATCCGCCTCGGCAGGGAGCGGCTCGTCCGGCTGCGCCGGGCCCCGACCCCACCAGCGCCTTCAACGGCAGCGACGCCCTGTCACGGAAGCCGAAAAGGCCCCCGATCTCCCAGGACGCCGGCGTCCGGTCCCGAAACAGCTCGAGGATCTCCGCCCGCACGTCGGGGTCGACGCGCCATCCGCCGGCCGCCGTCGGGTCCGGCCAGGCCGCGCGCCGCCGGCCGGACTCCAGGGCGTCAAGGATCGGCCACCCGTGTCCGGCCGGTGCAACCGGTACCGCCTGCACCGCCGTCGCCGCCTGTGCCGCCCCCGGTCCCGGCCCGGGCGACCGCTCCGTAACCGGCACCGTCATGCCGGCACCCCCTCCGTGGCCAGCAGGGCCGCGACGTCCACGGCGCTCCGGGCCACCGCCCAGCCGGGTCGCAATGCCGGATCGGTCACCAGCCCGGCTCGAGCGGAGGAGTTCGGCAAGGCGCGCGTGAGCGGGATCATCGAGCGGCAGGAGCGGCTGGCGCAGGTGACCGGGGGCAAGGCCCATCAGCTCGAGTGCTGCCTTGACCGGGACGGGGTTCGGGCCGCCCTGGAAGTTGGCCCGGAAGAGCGGCAACCAGCGCGAGTGAATGAACCGGGCGCGCTCCCAGTTGCCGGCCCGAGCCGCCCCGCACAGGGCAGCCATCTCGGACGGGATCTCGTTCGAGGCGACGCTGACCACGCCGTCCCCGCCCATGGCCAGGACCGCGAGCGTCCAGGCGTCGTCCCCTGCAAGGACGGAGAACCCCGGAGGACGGTCGCGCAGGATGGTGGCGATCTGATCGAGGTTCCCGGACGCCTCCTTCACCCCGGCGATCATGGGGTGCTCGGCGAGGCGAAGCAGCGTGCCGGCCTCGACGTTCGTCCCGGTGCGCGACGGCACGTTGTAGACGACGATCGGAAGGCCGCCCTCGTCGGCCACGGCCCGGTAGTGCGCCTCGAGCATGCGCTGGTCGGGGCGGTTGTAGTAGGGAGCGACCACGAGCGCGGCGTCGGCGCCGAGCCTGGCGGCCCGTCGGGTCGCCCGGACGGTCGCGGCGGTGTCGTTCGTCCCGGTCCCGGCCAGGACCGTGGCGCACGGCCGGCCGGGTCGGCGGCACGAAGCGATCTCGACCGCGATCGCGATCACCCGCTCGCGCTCGGCGAGCGTAAGCGTGGGCGACTCGCCGGTGGTGCCGCAGGGCACGACGCCATCGATCCCGGACCGGACCTGCCAGGCGACGAACCGCCGCAGAGCAGTCTCGTCGAGCGATCCGTCGGCCGCGAATGGGGTGACGAGGGCGGTGAACGCGCCGCGAAGCCGGGGTCGCGCGGCCGTCGTGGTCGCATCCGCACGCGTCGGTCGCACTGTCGGACCCCGGTGGTCTCTCGGAGTCCGAGCGGACTTGCTCCGAAGAGCGGTTGGGTTGTCATCGAAGTGGCTCCTTCAGTTGGAGGCAGTTGTCAATTGGAGGCGGTCGCCGAGATCAGGTCGCTCACCACCGATTCGAACGGGTGGAGGCCCGCCGGCCGGGGTGTCATCAGCAGCCAGCCGGCCGAGGCGAGCGCGCCCGCCACGTAGGCGGACCGGTCGCGCGCCGTCAGGCGCAACTCGACCGTCTCGCCGGGCGCATCGAACCCGACGAGGTGCATCCCGGGGGACGCTCCTGCCCGGATGGCGACGACTTCGAGTTCGTCGTGATCCGGGGGAGCGGTCTGGCCCGGGCCGGTCGCCCGGCGCTTCCTGCCGTGCGCCGCGATCAGGCGGCGCGAAAGCTCCTTCGCGGTTCCCGAGGGGCGATCCGGCTTGGTCCGCCGGTGCCACTCGACGATGAAGGGGTCGTACTCGGTGAACGGCGAGAAGAGGCGCCCGGCCTCCTCCACGAGACGGGCGAAGAGGGCCACGCCCAGGCTGAAGCTGGCCGAGGCGACACCCGCGGCTCCGCTCTCCAGCAAGGCGCGGTCGACGGCATCCCGCTGGCCCTCCCAGGCGGTCGTGCCGATGATGAACCGCCGGCAGCCCGCGGCAAGCACGGCATCCACGTTGGCGGCCACGCCGTCGCCGGCCGAGAAGTCGAACGCCACCAGCGAGGCGGCGGCGTTCGCACCGGTGCCGTCATCGGCGCCTGGGAACGCCGTCGGGCGCTCGCCCAGGCTCCCGAGCGCGTGGGCCCCACCGGCCTTCGGCCGTCCGTGAACCCCGAGAACGGTCTCGCCCCGCGCGCGCAGTGCGGCCGCGATGGCCGTGCCCATCGCTCCGTCGCCCAGGATGATTGCCTGCATGGTCGGGTCCCTCGCCTGCTGGAGGGGCCGCCCGCCCGAAGGTCCACCGAATCGAAAAGGCCGCGGTCACCGCTCGTGCGTGGTGTCCGCGGCCCCGGGGACCTCCGTGCCTGGAGGCCCCTCGGTCGTCGTACGCGCCCGTGAAGCCCCTAGGCCCGTGCCTCCCGGCAGGGCCGCTGGAGCTTCGACTTCAAGAAGGCGGCTGCGTACGTATGCATTGCTGCGGCGAACTATACAGGGTCCACTACCACACGTGTCAACCATTACCGGCAGGGGCCCGCGGCCAGGCGGGAATTCGCTGACATTGGCGGCTCCCCCAGGGCCAAACCGCCGGCCCCGCTACCCGGCCTGCCTGGCAACTGCCTCAGCGGCCGCCTTGGCCGCGTCCGCGTCACCCAGGTAGCGTGATGAAACCTTGTGCATCGCCGCGTCCAGCTCGTAGATGAGCGGAATGCCGGTCGGGATGTTCAGCTCGGGGATCTCCTCGTCGGAGATGTGGTCAAAGTGCTTCACCAGGGCACGGAGGCTGTTGCCGTGCGCGGCGACGATCACAACATGCCCGGCACGGAGATCGGGAATGATCCCGTCGTACCAGTACGGCAGCATCCGGGCCACGACGTCCTTGAGGCACTCGCTGCCGGGGAGCACGTCCGGCGAGAGGTCCGCGTACCGTGGATCGAACCGCGGGTGGCGCTTGTCGTCCCACTCGAGCACCGGCGGCGGCACGTCATAGCTGCGGCGCCAGGCGTGCACTTGCTCCTTCCCGTAGCGCTCCGACATCTCCTTCTTGTTCAGCCCCTGGAGCGCGCCGTAGTGCCGCTCGTTCAGGCGCCAGTGGCGGCGAACCGGGATCCAGCTGCGGTCCATGTCGGCGAGCGTGATCTCGAGCGTCTGGATCGCCCGGTAGAGCACCGACGTTTGGGCGATCGTGGGGAGGATGCCCTCGTCGAGGAGAAGCTTGCCGGCGCGGTGCGCCTCTTCGATCCCCAGCTCGGACAACGGAACGTCGGTCCAGCCGGTGAAGAGGTTCTCCTTGTTCCAGGTGCTCTCGCCGTGGCGCAGGAGCACGAGCGTCGATGTCATGCGACCTCCTGTGGATGCGTGGGTGCGGGGCCCGATTCAACCACGGATGCGGTACCCCGTAGACGCGGCTGCGTACGCCCGACGCCGTACCCGCGGCGCCGGCGGCTTGCCCGGCGACCGGAGACCGACCCGGGCGTACGAAAACCCCGGTGGCCGTGGCCGGGAACGACCGGGCATGGGAACCGCCGGCTCCCGACGGTCGACGCGCGATGTCCCGGCCCAAGCGTGAGTCGGGACGATGAGGCAGGACCTTCGGCCCCCGAGGCGGCCGGCGACCATCGCCGGGGCGGCGAACGCCACGGGGATTCGCATACGACGGGAACCGCAGGCACCGCGCCGCGACCCCGCCAGTCCCTCCCCCGCCCCTGCCCCTACAGCTCCTTCAGGCAGTCGTCCACGATCTGGAGCGTGCGGTCGACGTCCTCGTTGGTGTGGGCCCCGGAGAAGAACCAGCGGCCCCGGAAGAGGGTGAGCACGCCCTTGTCGAAGAGGGCCTGGCGGATGCGCTCGCCCCTGGCGTGGTCGGCGACGGTGTACCACTCCCCGATGGTCCAGGCCCGGTCGAGGTCGGCCGGGTAGAACATGATGACCCCCGGGCAGTCCTGGATGAGCATGCGCTGGCCGCGCCGCGCGGCGACCTCCCGCAGACCGGCCACCAGGCGCGCCTGGACTGCCTGCATGTTCCTGAAGAAGACCCCGTCGTCGCGCTCCACGTAGGAGATGGTGGCGAGGGCCGCGGCCACCCCCAGGGGGTAGCCGTTGAAGGTGCCCGCGCCCACCACCGTGCGGTCGGCGCAGAGGTCCATGATCTTCGCCTTGCCGGCCACCACCGAGATGGGCACCCCGCCGGCCACGCCCTTGCCCAGGGTGGTGAGGTCGGGCGTCACCCCCAGGAGGCCCTGGGCCCCCGAGAGGCCCACCCGGAAGCCGGTGATGATCTCGTCGATGCACAAGACGATGCCGTACCGGTCGCAGAGCTCGCGCACCCGCTCGAGGTACCCCGGCTTCGGGTAGCAGGAGCCGCCGTTGGCGTTGATGCCCTCCATGATGATGAGGGCCACCTGCTCGCCGTACTTCTCGAGCGTCCGCTCGAGCACCGCGATGTCGTTCCAGGGCAGCTTGAAGGACTGCTTCTCCGACCCCGCGTCGCGGCCCTTCGAGTTGAAGAGGTCGTCGGGGCGGTAGAGGGCGTAGGGAGGGCCCTGCGGGCTCGGGATCCACCCCGCCCCCGAAGATGTTGTCCAGCCAGCCGTGGTAGTGGCCGTCGAAGCGGATGAAGAGGTTGCGCCCGGTGTAGGCCCGCGCCAGGCGGAGCACGAGCTGGCAGGCCTCGGTCCCCGAGAGGAGGAAGCGCACCTTCTCGGCCGCGGGGAGGTGCTTGATGATCTTCTCGGCGAGGGCGATCTCCTCGGGGTGCCGCCGCGCGGCGTCGAGGTAGGGCAGGCGGTAGAGCTGCTCGGCCACCGCGTCGAGGACGATCTTGTTGCCGTAGCCCATGGTGCCCGCACCGAGGCCGCACATGTAGTCGAAGTACTCGTTGCCGTCGGCGTCCCAGAGGTGGGCGCCCTCCCCCCGGGTGATCCAGATCGGCTTGAACAGCTCGTAGCCGGGCAGGTTGCTGTGGGGACCGGGCATCAGCTCGAGGGCCCGCTCGCGCGTACTCGTTCGACGTCGCCATCGACCTCATGTGACTCGCTCCCTTCCGGCTACGCCGGCGTCCTCGCTGGTGATCGCGTCCCCGGGGCTCGTCGCGACCCTGGACGCCTCGCGCTGTTAACGGTCGACCGGTGAACGATGATACGCCACTCGCGCGCCGCCCCGACAGGTTCGCTTGACACATCGCGTCGACCTGTTACGATATGTCGCGATGCAACACGAACTAGCATGCCGGCACACGGTCGGCAGACACAGGAGAACACCCATGTTCGGTCGACGCCATCGCCACCCGCCCTTCCCCGGCGCGCCCTTTGGTCCCGGCGGCTTCCCTCCCGGACCCTTCGGCCCTGGGGCCCCGGTCGGCGCGCACGCCGCGGGGACATCCGGCTGGCCATGCTCTCGGTCCTCGCGGAGGGTCCACGGCACGGCTATGAGGTCATGCGCGAGCTCGAAGGCCGGAGCGGCGGGCGCTGGCGCCCAAGCCCGGGTTCCGTCTACCCCACCCTGCAGTTGCTCGAGGACGAGGGACTCGTCCGGAGCGAGGACGTCGACGGCAAGCGCGTCTACTCGATCACCGATGCCGGCCGCACCGAGGTCGAATCGCGCGGCGAGCACGGTGGGTGGCGCCCTCCGTGGGAAGCGGTCGAAGGCGACCGACCGGTGCAGGATCTCTGGAGCGCTGCCCTCGGCACCCTCATGGCTGCCCGCCAGGTGTCCGAGGCCGGTACACCCGACCAGCAGGCGCGGGCGCTCGATGTCGTCCAGGAGGCTCGTCGGAAGCTCTACGGGATCCTCGGCGAGGGGTAGCCGGGCCCGGCGGTACCAGGCCCCACCCCGGCTCAAGTCCGCAATTCGGCCTTGGCGTCGCCCCGCACCGCGTACCAGACCGCCACGCTCGCGAGGGCGCTGCCGACGGCGCACACGGCGAACAGCCCTCGAAGTGACGCCGCTCCGGCAACGATCCCTCCGGCGGTCGAACCGAGCACTGCCGCGAGCCCGATCATGGCGCTGTAGAGGCCCTGGGCGGTGGCGGCCAGCTTCGGCGGCGCGTGGCGCGCGACGTACGTGACCCCGAGGGTGAAGAAGAGGCCGAAGGCGATCCCCTCGGCCACCGCGATGGCCACCAGCGCCTCTGGCGTGGCGAAGAGCGCCGCCAGGGCGGCCCGGAGGGCGAAGACCGCGGCCCCGGCCACGAGGAGACGGCCCGCGCCGAACCGTCCCGCCAGCGCCGGCAGCGCCCACATGATTGGCACCCCGACGGCCGACCCCAGCGCCCACGACAGCCCGACCGCCTCAGCTGAACCCCCAACTGAAACGACGTAGAGCGAGTAGAACGCGTTTGCCGCGGCGACCGCCGTCCAGACGAGCAGCGCTGCGAGCAGGAATGCCGCGAGATCCCGCTGCCGGAGAAGCGTGACGCCGCCGCGGAACATGCTCGCCGAGCGGACGAGCGTCCGCGGCTGGATGGCGAGCGTCGCCAGCGCCGTCACCACCAGGGCCGGGACGTAGACATAGAAGAGGCCGGCTGGGCTCGTCTGGTCGATGAGGATGCCGACGAGCCAGGCGGCAAGGACGAACGAGACGGACCCCCAAGCTCGCACGCGTCCGTATCGCATCCGGTCGGCACCCAGGATGCTGAGCGTCCGGGCATCGAGCATTGGCGCAATGCCCGCAAGCCCGGCGTAGAGCGCGATCAGGCTCGCCGCGACCGCGGGCAGTATCTGCGCCCACGCCAGCGCGAGCGCGGCGGCGGCTGCCAGCGCCGGCGCGACGAAGAGGACGAACCGCCCGGCCGCGAAACGGTCGTTCAGCGCCCCCCAGATGGGCGCCGACACCAGTTGGGTCGCCGCCGCAAGCGCCGTCAGCCCGCCGATTGTGGCGAGGTCGAAACCCAGCGTCTGGTAGTAGACCGGGAGGTACGGCCACGCCGCACCCACGGCCGTGAAGTAGACGAAGTAGGTGAACGCCGCCGGTGCGACCGGCGAAACCACCAGCGCCCGGCCGCGTCCCCGAAGGCCGTCATCCGCCGAGATCCCCACGGCGCTATCTTGACCGCCCCGCAGGCTCAGTGCAGGCTCGGCGAGCCCCCGACGCGAGCGGGTCCCCGAACCCCGTCTGGTATCATCGCCGCCGCTGGCGATGGCGAGTGGCCAAGCGGTAAGGCGCCTGACTCTGGATCAGGAGATCGAAGGTTCGAATCCTTCCTCGCCAGCCAACTTCCGAGCACCCCCCTCGGCCTTCGTCTGGGTCACAGCCTCGGCCACTGTCCGGGCGGCACGATCTTCGCGTCCCTCAGCGTCAAGGACGCGGCGTCAGTCCCCAGCGCATGCTGAGCCCGCCAGCCATCTCATCCAACAGGACGATGAACTCGGCGGTTATCTCGGCGCGGATTGCGTCGTTCACGTAGCCGCCGGTGTTATCCCATCCGCCCGTGTCGGTCTGCTGCGCAATCAGCCCCTCGCCGGCACGCTCGGCCAGGCGCAGGTGGCGTTCCTCGCCCGCGACCCCGTAGACGAGAGCGGCGCCCCAGCCCACCTTGCCGACCTGCGCCGTCTCGTACATCTCGTCGAGCACGTGGTAGCCAATCTCCAGGTACTCCTTGCCCAGGTCGACCCAGCGCGCATCGCCGGTGGCCAGCGTCAGACGGGCCAGGAAGGCGGCGGCGATGCCCATGTTGTAGTAGGCCTGCCGCGGCGTGTCGGTGCGGATCGAGTGCTGACGCTGCCGCTCGTCCGGGAACTTCGTGCGCAGGCCGATGCCCGGCTCGTGAACGAAGAACAACTCCCGCTCGGGGTGCGGCTGCGCGTCCCACATCGTCTGCAGGAACGCGCCCACGCGGAGCGCCACATCGATGCGGCCCGCGTTGAGGCACGCGTTGCCGGCCTGGGACGCGTTGAGCACGTCTTGGGGAGCGTCGATCTTATCCCGCTGCATGCGGAAGCCGCCCGTCTCCGGATCGTGCAGCGCCAGCAGGAAGCGCAGGCCCGGATAGGCGATGTCGTGCCGACCCAGTTTCTGCGCGCCGCAGACCATCCATGCGTTGGGATAGGCGTAGTTGCTGTCGTGCTCAGTCCCGCGCATCGGGCCGGCGAAGTCACCTTCGGGCGTCAGGACCTTGGCGACGATCCAGTTGCCCAGACGATTTGCCTCCGCGGGCATGCCGACCGCGGTCAGCGCCCACAGCGCCTTGTAGTAGGGCCCCAGCCCCGCCCGTTCCGGCTCGCCAATGGCGCCGTCGGACCGCTGTTGCGCAACAAGGTATCGCCCGCCCGCGTCACGCGAGGTAACGATCCTGCTGACGAACGATGTTTCCATGACCATCTGCAACCTCAATCGAGCGCCGGAACAGCGCGCTGCGGCCTTGCGCCAGGGGTGGAAGTCTATGCTTGGCGCAGGGCCACCCGGCAACGCCGCGGCAGAGTCGTGTCACGTCCCATCGGTGCCAGAACGGCCGTCTGCACGGTCGGGTTTGCCTCGATCCGAGGACCTGACTGCCGCACCATCGCGGAACAGCGTCCATCGGCCGAAGACGAGTAGTGGAGATGATCGCCGAGCTCATCGGTGACGGCCGACACCTCCTGCCCGTCTTGGGATCCGATGGGCGATCTACATGACAGGGGATGTCACATAGGGGCCTTCTTGGCACTGTCGCCATCGTGGGCATACGCTTGGGACCCAAGGGTCGGCGGAGACCCCGAAGCGCAGTGCAGGTGACCCTCTGCAGAGCCTCCTCGCCCTGTGTCGGCGGGGCCAGCTGCGGGCCGAGCGCCCGCATCCGGCGGAAACCGCACACCTCCGGGAGTGACATACGCGTTGCCATCGTCGGCGGACCCCGCCAGGTCGAGTTCAGGAGTGGGTCAAGGCACTCATCCGGGTCGGGCTTCTCGATGACGGCCGTCCGCCGTTCGGACGGAGGCGGTCTGCGACAATCCACATCCAGTCCACATTGAAGGAGGCGAGAGATGCAGACGCGCAGGCTTGGCAACGAGAAGCTGGAGGTCTCGGCCATCGGTCTCGGCTGCATGGGCATGAGCGGCGCCTACGGTCCCGCCGCCGACAGGCAGGAGATGATCTCCCTGCTCCGGTCGGCCGTCGAGCGCGGCGTGACCTTCTTCGACACCGCGGAGGTGTACGGCCCCTTCGTCAACGAGGAGCTCGTGGGCGAGGCGCTCCGTCCCCTGCGCGGGCAGGTGGTCATCGCCACCAAGTTCGGGTTCAGGCTCGATCCCGGCGGCGGGCCCGAGTGGGTGGGCCTGGACAGCCGACCAGAGCACATCAGGGAGGTCGCCGAGGGCTCGTTGAAGCGACTCAAGGTCGACACGATCGACCTGTTCTACCAGCACCGCGTCGACCCGGACGTGCCGATCGAGGACGTGGCGGGGGCGGTGAAGGACCTGATCAGTGACGGCAAGGTCAGGCACTTCGGCCTTTCCGAAGCCAGGCGCGCAGACCATCCGTCGCGCGCATGCCGTGCAGCCGGTCACCGCCGTCCAGAGCGAGTACTCGCTGTGGACGCGGGGCCCCGAACACGAGGTGCTGCCCACACTCGAGGAGCTCGGCATCGGTTTCGTGCCCTTCAGCCCCCTCGGCAGGGGATTCCTCACCGGCAGGATGGACGAGACCACGACGTTCGACAGCTCTGACTACCGCAACAGCCTGCCTCGATTCTCACCAGAGGCCCGGAAGGCGAACCAGGCCCTGGTCGGCCTCCTGCGCGAGATCGGGGAACGGAAGGGGGCGACACCCGCCCAGATCGCGCTCGCGTGGATCCTTGCCCAGAGGCCGTGGATCGTGCCGATCCCCGGCACCCGCCGGCTGGAGCGCCTGGAGGAGAACATCGGGGCGGCTGGCGTCGACCTGACGGCCGAGGACCTTCGCGAGATCGAAGCCGCTGCCTCACGGATCTCGGTACAGGGGGCCCGTTACCCCGAGCACGAGGAGCAGCTTACCGGTCGCTGATCGGCGAAGAACCGGCCCGACCGCAGCCAGGCAGACACGTGATGAAGATCCAGCCGAGGCAGCCGCCGGCGACGGGCTCTCACGCGCTTCGATGACACAGCCACGATCGTCTGGTCGCCCAGGAGATTGGCCGCCCGGAGCGCCGGCTCCTCCGCCCGGACGGCATCCTGATCCATTCCGAAACCTGAGCGTTCCCGCGCGTCCGGGTCGGAAAGTTGAGCCCGCTCCAGCCGCGAGTTGCGTCGCCCGCGCGCGCTCGTGAGTCAACCGTGGGCGGTCCTGGTTGGTCTACCGCCGGCCCCGCTCCGCGCGGCGACGGCGATCCCAGCCACGGTCGGCCAGCTCGAGCCGCCGTGTCGGGGCCTACGAGTACATCCCCTGAGTGGGGCAAGTCGACCCCACCGCCCACGCCCACGAGCACGTCGGCCGACACGGGCTGACCGTGGATCCGGAGACCGAAGGCTCGAATCCTTCCTCGCCAGCCATTCCCCTCGGCCCTGCCTGGACCTAGATCTCCGCGGTCTGTCCGCCGTCCACGTTGAGGATGGCCCCCGTCACGAAGGAGGCTTCGTCGGACGCGAGAAACAGGGCGGCGTTCGCGAGTTCCTCCGGCCGGCCCAGGCGCTTCATTGGGTAGGTCTGGGCGAAGTCGTCCAGCTCCTGCTGGGACATGACCTCTCGCAGCATGGGTGTGTCGGTGGGGCCAGGCGCGATGCCGTTCACCCGCACGTTGTCGTTCGCGTGGTCGATGGCCATGCACTTCGTCAGCAGCGTGACCCCGCCCTTGGAGGTGACGTAGGCCGCGACGCCGCCCTTGGCATCGTGCGCACCGGTGGACGAGACCGTGTTGATGATCGAGCCGCCGCCGCGGCTGATCATGTGGGGGAGCACGGCCTTGCTGCACAGGTAGGGACCATTCACGTTGACGGACATCACCCGGCGCCACAGGGTCTCGTCGGTTTCCAGGATTGTGCCGAAGGCGAGCATGGCGGCGTTGTTGAAGAGGATATCGATGCCGCCGTAGGCGTCGACCGCGGACCCGACCATCCGCTCCACCTGGGCCGAGTCGGACACGTCGACCTCTGCGAAGATGGCCTCGCCCCCGGAATCCTTGATGGCCTTGACTACCTCCTGCGCGGTGTCCGCCTTGTAGTCGGCGACGACCACCTTCGCGCCCTCGCGTGCGAACAGCTCAGCCGCGGCCCGCCCGATTCCGGAGCCCGCCCCAGTGATGATCGCGACCTTGCCCGCCAGTCTCATGAAATGCCTCCCAACCTCGGTGGCCCGGAGCCGCGCTGGCTCCTCCGGCCACCTCTCGCTTGAACCGGACTCCTCCAGCATGGTGACGCTGCGTGGAATCCTACCGCTGTGGCGGCCTCTCCCTGCCTCCCCTGCTCAGAGCGTCTCGGCGAGGAAGCGTGCCACAGCCTTGCGGAAGGCGTGGGCGCGCTCGAGCGCGGTTGCTGCTCCCTCGCGATCGATCACTCGATCCACATCGTATGTGGCGGTCGTGCGCAGGTCGAACGCATCCAGGAGCCAACGGTGATGGACCGGATCCAGACGCCCCGTCTTCGCGAAGCGCATGCCGAACGCCGCATGAGTCGCCCTGTGCTTCTTGAACCGCAGGCCCTCCTGTTCGAGGCAGGCCGACGCAACGTAGAACATGGCGTAGTACGCGTGGTCGACCGTGGACTCGGCATCGCCCGCGTCCAGGTCACGTGCGGCGGCAACGAGTGCTCGATCGGCGCGACCCAACCAGTGCGCCGCACGCTCGTTCATACGGGCACCGCATCGGCACCCACGGAGGCGAGGAACGCGGTGCTCTGCCCAATCCATTCGGCCTCGGGCACGAAAGCCCGGCTGACGGACACCCCATACTCGAGAGAGAGGTCCGCGGCAGCCTCGCTCGTGCGCTCGAGCTCCAGGCTGTAGCGGTCGAGGCGGTCGAGCACGACGAGGACGTCCACGTCGGAGTCCGGCGCGGCGTCTCCGCGGGCGCGGGAGCCGTAAAGGTACACGCCCCTGAGCCGGGGGCCGTAGGTCCGCCGGAGAGCGGCCGAGAGCCGACGGGCTACCTCCAGGCCGAGCGGGTCGGGCCCGTGTCCCGGCACAGCCCGGCTCTGCACGGACGCACCGGGTGGCGGCGCGGTCATTGCCACGGAGCCGTAGTCGGCAGCCGTCTCCGAAACGCGGAGCGGCGCCTGACCCCGACCGGTCGCGATCAGGCCATGCAGGTTCCGGACGAACGGCGAATTGGCGCGCGCCGAGAAGTACACCTGGTTGCCCTCGCGCCGCCGCTCGACGAGGCCGGCCGCCACCAGCCGCTGCAACTCTCGACTGGCCGTGCCCGGGCTCGTCTCGACCAGGCGCTGGATCCCACGCAGGTGATATCGCGCTCCGAGTTGCGCCAGCAGCAGCTCGAGAATGCGGCGACGCACCCGCGATCGACCCAGCAGCAGGTCTGCCAGCGCCGCTGTATCGTTCATGAGTACAATCGTACTCGTAGTCGAGTACATCGTCAATGGGCTGAAGTCCATTCTGTCCATCCCGGCGCTCGCCGATCCGCGCCGTGCGGGTTATGCTGCGTGCGGGTCCCGTGCGCCGCACGGATCGGACGTGGCGCCGACCAGGGAGGAGGGTCCCATGCTGGCGCTCGTGAAGACCTCGCCGGGTCCGGGCCTCCGGATGGAGACGGTCCCTGACCCCGCCATCGGGATCAACGATGTCCTCGTCCGGATCCGCAAGACGGGGATCTGCGGCACCGACCTGCACATCGAGGCCTGGGATCCCTGGGCCGCCAGGACGATCCGCCCTCCCCTGGTGGTTGGACACGAGTTCGTCGGGCAGGTGATCGAGGTCGGCTCGAACGTGGTCAACGTTGCGCCGGGCGACATGGTCTCCGGTGAGGGCCACGTGGTCTGCGGCCGGTGCCGCCACTGCCTCGCCGGGCGGCGCCACCTCTGCGCCGACACGGTCGGCGTCGGCGTGGGGCGCGATGGGGCGTTCGCCGAGTACATCGCGCTGCCGGCAACGAACATCTGGCGCCACTGGCCGGGCATCGACGAGGAGATCGGCGCCATCTTCGACCCGTTCGGGAACGCGGTCCACACGGCGCTCGCGTTCCCCGTCCTGGGCGAGGACGTGCTCATCACCGGAGCCGGCCCGATCGGGCTCATGGCCACGGCAGTCGTGAAGCGTGACGCCCGGTTCGTGGTCGTGTCGGAACCCAACCCCGCCCGGCGGGAGCTCGCCCGAGTGATGGGAGCGACCCTCGTGGTGGACCCCCGCGAGCGGGACCTCGGAGACGTCCAGGCGGAGCTCGGGATGGTCGAGGGGTTCGACGTGGCCCTCGAGATGTCGGGCAACCCGGATGCGCTGCGCGAGCGCGATCGCCAACATGGCTCACGGCGGGGGGATCGCCATCCTCGGCATCCCGACGCAGGACGTCACCCTCGACGTCAACGCGATCGTCTTCAAGCTGCTGACGCTGCGGGGGATCTACGGCCGCGAGATGTACGAGACCTGGTACAAGATGACGGTCATGCTCCAGTCCGGCCTCGACATCCGGCCGGTGATCACCCACCGCTTCTCGTTCCGCGACCACGAGGCCGCCTTTGCGGCGGCGCGGTCCGGCTCGTCCGGCAAGGTGATCATGGACTGGACGGCCTGAGGCCGGCCCCCGTGCGCACCCTCGCCCCCGCCCCGGGGGACGCGCTCGATCCGACGACGCTCGAACCCCGGTTCGGCTCGTACCGGGGCGGGCTCTCGCGGATCGAGGCTGATCGAACCGCGCGCGGGCCGTTCGCCGGCATAACGCGCATCGCCCGCCACAAGCGCTGGCTCTTCCTGGTGATCGCGCGGGACCCGGTCATCGTCGCGCTGACGGTCCTCCGTTTCGGGTATGCCTCGAACGCCTTCGCATTCGTGTACCACACGGGCGAGCGCCGGATGCTCGCGGAGTCGAGCTCGCTCGGGCCGGCCTTCGCGGCCGCTGTGGGCGACACCGGCGGGAACGGCGTGCATGCTCGCTTCCGGTTCGGGAGCTTCCGAACGTCCGTGGTCGCGGGACCCGGCACCGGCCCGGGCAGGCAGGGTGAGAGGGCCTGCGAGGTGCGCCTGTCGGCGAAAGGCCTGGAACTGAGCGCGCGCCTGGACGCGACCGTGGCTCCGCCGGCGATCGCGGCGGTCGCCTCGGTCCCCGGCGGTTTCGTGGCCACCGAGAAACGCGCACTGCTCAGCGCCACGGGCGAGGCCGTCGTCGCGGGCCGGCGCTTCGTCCTCGACGGCGGGCTTGCGGGCTGCGACTACACCCAGGGCCTACTGCCGCGGTACACCGCGTGGCGCTGGGCCTTCGCGCTTGGGGTGGCGAAGGGCGGCGAACCGTTCGCGCTCAACCTCGTCGAGGGGCATGTCGGGGAGGCGGAGTGCGCGGCGTGGACCCGAGGCGACGTCCATCCGCTCGCCGAGGGAAGGTTCCAGTTCGAGCGAGCACGGCCGCTCGAGCCGTGGCGCGTCGCCACGGTGGACGGCGCCGTGGACCTGGTCTTCTCACCGGGCGGGATGCATGCGGAGAGGAAGAACCTCGGCATCATCCGCTCGCAGTTCGTGCAGCCGGTCGGAACGTACTCCGGCACGGTCCGTCTCGGCGATCGATCGATCGAACTCGAGGCGGTGCCCGGGGTGGTCGAGGACCAGGACGTCCTCTGGTAGTCCTCGGAGCCGCCCGGGGTCGCCTGGGTCGCCCGGCGATCGCCGACCGCGCCCACCGGACCTGCCTGTGGCTCGTTGAGCGCGGCTCTCCTCAACGGCGACGCCCGTTCGCGGGGCGCACGCCCGCAGGACCGCGTCCCGTTCCACCTGGGTTGGATGGCGGCGCCAGCCGCTCCGGCCCCTTCGCCGAATGGCCTACTTCGGGTAGCTGCCGGTGATCTTCTTGACGGTGCCGTGGATCTTGTGGAAGAACGGCGTTCCCTGCAGGAACATGTATGGGCACTGACCGGCCACAACGTTGATGCCGTTCGCCTCACAGAACTCGACCGCCGCCTTGCTCACGGAACCTCTCCCGGCGGCCTTGTACATCCACACGTGCTTGATCCCGGCTTCGGCGCAGTCCTTCACAACCTGTTCCGTGACGTCGGGCTTGGTGATGAGCAGGGCGCCCTCGACCGGCGGCTGGATGTCCTGGACCCGCGCGTAGCAGGGCTTGCCGTCCAGTTCCGATGTCGCGGGGTTCACGGGCAGGACGTCGTACCGGCGATCGAGCAGCTCGTGCCAGAGCCCTCGAGAGAACGCCTTTGGGTTCATCGAGATGCCGACGAACGCGAGGCGCTTGAGCGCCAGGAAGTCGTCGACCTGCTTCCGGGTCGTCTTGGCCATCGTCTCTCCTTCTCGGTTCCCCCGGCCTCGGTGCGCGTCGGGGCAGGTAGACACCGGTACCGTTCGCTCGGTACTGTGACAACACCCGGCGCGGACGTCCAGTCCCATCCACCCAGGAGCCGCAGATGCCATTCGTCCCCTTCGAGCTCGAGGCCTGGCAGTCGGCCTACGAGCAGGATGTCGAGTTCAATCTCGCGGACAGCGGAGTGCACCCGGTGCGGGTGGGCGAACTGGTGTCGGAGCCGGCCGCGGTCCGCGACCTTCTTGACACGGCCCTTCATTACCCGCATGTGAACGGCACGCCGCTCCTGCGGTCGCTCATCGCGGGGCTCTACGAACGCGCCCACCTCGGAAACGTGCTTGTCACGGTGGGCGCCTCCGAGGCGATGGCCATTTCCCTCCAGACGCTGCTTTCGCCCGGCGACCGCGTGGTCGTGCTCGAGCCGGGGTACCGGCAGGCGTGGGGGATCGCCCAGAACCTCGGGTGCGAGGTGCGGTCGTTCACCCTGCGGCGCGATCGCGGCTGGCGTCCCGACCTGGAGGCGCTGGAAGCGGCGCTCCGGCCCGAGGCGTCGGGGAGCGCGGGTCCCTGGAGCCCCTCCGGCGGCGCGCGGCCCGTTCGCGTCATCGCCGTGACCAACCCGAACAACCCGACCGGCGCGATCCTCACGGAAGGGGAGATGGAGCTGGTCGCCGCCGCGGCCGCGAGTGCGGGGGCTTGGCTCCTCGCGGACGAGGTGTATCGGGGCACGGAGCGACTGTCGGACGCGGAGACGCCGAGCTTCTGGGGTCGGTACGAGCGGACGATCGTGGTGGGAAGCCTCTCGAAGGCGTATGGGCTGCCCGGTCTTCGGACCGGCTGGCTCCTTGGACCGGCGCCAATGGTCGAACGGATCTGGCGTCGCCACGAGTACGCCACGATCTCCACCGGCATGCTCTCCAATACCCTCGCAGAGATGGCGCTGGCGGAGCCTGCCCGGAGCCGCCTGCTCGATCGGACCCGCTCGTACATTCGCGCCGGCTACGAGCTCATCGAGCGCTGGGTGGCGGCGAACCCGGAGCTTGTCTCGATCATCCCACCGGAGGCGACCGCCCTCGCGTTTGTCCGCTACGCCGTCGACCTGCCCTCGGTCGACGTGGCAGACACGATCCGCACGCGGGCGAGCGTGCTGGTGGCGCCCGGGTCCTGCTTCGGCGTGGAGGGGCACCTGCGGATCGCACTCGGCCTGGAGCCGGCCTTCGTGAACGAGGCGCTCGAGCGGATCGCGCGCGTCCTGCGGGAGCTGCAAGGCGGCTGAGGGATCCTCGATCAGCCCGGGGGTGACTTCCGGCAGGTCGCCACCGGTTTCCACCTGCGGCATGCGGGCGGCGCTGCGGCGGGCGCGGCCGTGCGCGGGTACCCCCCGGACCGCCGTCAGCTCAGGACGAACCAGGCGACCTTCGTGGCGGCCGGAGCTTTCTTGTTCAGGTAGATCGTGACAGTGCTCTTCAACACGTTTGGAACCGCCGCCTGCACGTAGAGCCCCGCCCGGTTCGTCTGGAGCGTGGCCAGCACCCTGCTCTCCGGGAAAAGGGCAAGCGCGACACCACCAGCGGTACCGACAGCTACCGAGCTCTTGCCGGCGGGGATCGTGGCAATCCCCGACCTGTGGAACTGAACACGGCCATCCACGTTCAGGGCGAAGGAGTCGGGCTTCGACGCCGAGGCGTACACGCCGGCCCAGCCGCCGAGGGAGCCCGACGTTCCCGAGGCCGTGTTGAAGCCCTGCACGGCGGAGCCGTTGGCGGCCATGTTCACGCCCTGGACACCGCATCCCACCACGTCGTCGGCGACGCCGTAGACGCCGATCTTGTTGCCGCCGAGGTAGCCATGCGTCTTCGCGGGAGGATTCGCGCCGTAGACGCCATACCCCTCCTTCTTCGTGTTGTACCCGTAGACGCCGGACTTGTTCGCGGCGTTGCTCTGGCCGACAACACCGTCGGAGCTGTTGCTCTGTCCGCGGATCCCTTCCGCCGCCGCGCTCTGACCCAGGACCCCGACGAGGTCCTTGCTGTATCCCTTGATGCCTTCCATGGGCCGTCCCAGGGATCCCCAGTTGCCGCTGGTGCTGTTGAGGCCGTAGACGCCGAAGCCGCCGGGATCGGTGTTGAAACCCAGGACCCCCGACTTGTTCGCGCCTGCGCTCTGTCCCACCAGCCCGTCCGCAAGGTCGGCCTGGCCCTTGAAGCCCTCGGGACCGCTCGTGTGCACAACGGTCGTGGTTGTCCCGTCGTTCACCTGGCCGATCTTGACCGATTTGCCGTCTGCCCCGGCAACCAGCCCGGGTCTGCCCAGCATCCCCCCGATTGCCGCAATCACGCCGCCGAGGCCGGCCGCGAGCATCGCCCGCCGCCCGACGCGGCCTCCCTCATCCCCTGACATTGCCTGTCCCTCCTGCCTGCGCCCGGGCCGCACCCGAACCGCCACCGCTACCGCCACGGCACGTTGCGCGCCCCGAACGGCGCATGCCAGCCTCGTGCATGACTATGGAGCGCCCCGTTCGATGATGAACCAGGCCACCTTCGTGGCGGCGGCCACCTTCTTGTTGAGGTAGATGGTGACCGTGCCCTTCGACTCGTTGGGGACGGCGGCCTGCACGTAGACGCCGGCGCGGTTCGTCTGGAGGGTGGCGTGAACCGCAGTCGCGGGTGTCAGAAACCCACCCGTCAGGCCGCCCTGCGTGGCGGAGCTCTTGCCGGAGGCGACGGTGAGCACACCGGAGAGGCCGAACATGACCCGGCCCTCCACCGCGAGCGCAATGCGTTGCGGTTCGGCGCCCGCAACGACGCCGTACGCGCCGCCCAGGGCACCACTGCACTTGGTGCTCTTGTTCGTACCGGCGACCCCCCAGCCCTGGCCGGTGTGCTCGCCCATGAGCCCGGCGAGAGCGGGTCCGCCTGCCCGCCCGTAGACGCCGTACTGCCTGCCCCCGAGGTACCCAAAGGTGGCCGCTGGGACGTTCTCGCCATACGCGCCGTACCCATCCTTGTTGCTGTTGAACGCGTAGACGCCCGATTTGTCTGCGCCGTTGCTCTGCCCCACGACGCCGTCGCCCTTGTCGGACTGGCCGCGAACCCCCTCGCCCGACGTGCTCCCGCCGTGGATCCCTCCGGCAGCCCTCCCGAGCGCGCCCCAGTTGCCGGACGGTGTGTGAACCCCGAAGACGCCCCACCCAGTCGCGTGCGAGCTGGAGCCGTAGATGCCGGATCTACCGGCGCCACCGCTCTGCCCGACGACGCCGTTCGCTGTGTCGGACTGACCGAGGACTCCTTCGCCCGAGGCGCTCTTCCCGTGGACGCCCTTGTCCGGCTTGCCGAGGGCGCCCCAGCTACCCGTGACGTTGTTTCGGCCAAACACGCCGGTTCCGCTGCTGTGGGTGCTGAGCCCATAGAGGCCGGACTTGTTGGCGGCGCCGCTCTCGGCAACAACGGCGTCCCCCCCATCGGTCTTGGAGTGGAAGCCATCGTTGTTCGTGGTGTGCAGCCAGGTCGTCGACTGGCCAACGTTGGCAATCTTGCCGATGACGAGATCGTCGCCATCGCCCGCCACCACGCGCCGAGGCGCGCCCAGTGCCCCGGCGACCGTTGCGATCATCCCTGCCAGCCCGGCCGTCAGCATCGCGCGACGCCCAACCTTCGCCGTTGACACGTCTGCCATCACTCGCCCTCCCGGCTGCACGCCATCCTCATTCCCGCGCCGTCGGATGTCCGCTCCGTGGCGAAGGCCCGATGCGCGACATCATCATGACGCGATCCAGGTAAGCGGGGAAGTCCAGTTCTTGTGCGGGTCGCTTGCTCGTGACGCACGACCGCGACCGGCGTCGGGACACGTCGACGCCGTCGGTGCCGTCTTCTGCGTAACGCGCAGGGTGACGACCTGGTTCGCCCTGGGTTTCGTGGAGACTCGGTTGCAGAGTTCAGGCAGCCTCGGACGAGGCCGTCCTGGCGCGATAGTAGGCCGCCTCGAACTCGGCCGGCGGGATGTTGCCGCAGGCTCCGTGGAGGCGGGTGGTGTTCCACCAGCCCACCCAGGCGGCCGTGCTGCGCTCGACCTCGCTGATCGTGCTCCACGTGCGCCGGAAGATGAGCTCGGCCTTGTAGAGGGCGTTCACCGACTCGGCGAGGGCATTGTCGTAGCTGTCGCCCCGCGCGCCGACCGAGGGGGCGGCCCCCGCGACAGCGAGGCGTTCGGTGTAGCGGACCGCGACGTACTGGGTGCCGCGGTCGGAGTGGTGGACGAGGCCCGGCAGCCGGCGGCCCCGGGCGGCGAGCGCCATGTCGAGCGCGTCGAGGGCGAGGTCCGCGCCGAGCGACCCGGCCACCCGCCAGCCGACGATCCGCCGGGCGAACACGTCCGTGACCATGGCCGTGTAGCAGAAGCCACCCCGCGCGAGCGGGACATACGTGATGTCGGCGACCCACAGCCGGTCGGGTGCCGGGGCGGCGAAGTCCCGAGCGACCAGGTCGTCCGCCGACGGCCGGGCTGGACCGGGTCGCGTGGTCGTCGTGCGGCGCTCCCGGCGGACACCGGCGAGGCCCTCGGCGCGCATGAGCCGGGCGACCCGATCGCGGCCGACGGCAATGCCCTCCCGGGTGAGCACGGCCCACATCTTGCGCACCCCGTACACACCGAAGTTGGCGGCGTGGACGCGCCGGATGGCGGCCGCGAGCTCCGCGTCGCGGACCTCCCGGACCGACGGCGTGCGGGCCTTGGACGCGTAGTACGACGACGGAGCGATCCCGAGGGTCCGGCAGATCGGCTCGACTCCGAACACCGCGCGGTGCTCGTCGATGAAGCGGGTCATCTCGTCTCGGGGCGGTCGAGCTCCGCCGCGAAGAAAGCCGAGGCCGCTTTCAGGATCTCGTTGGCCCGACGCAGCTCCCGGTTCTCGCGCTCGAGCTGGCTCACCCGGAGCTCGAGGTCCGGCGCCATGCCCGGGCGGCGACGCAGGTCCTGCCCGGCCCGGCGGAACCAGCTGTGCAGGGTCGCCGGGTTGACGTCAAGCTGGCGGGCGATCCGGGTGATGACGCCCTGCGACCGCCCCTCGGCCTCGATCGTCTCGCTGACGAGACGCATCGCACGCTCCCGAAACTCGGGCGTGTACTCCCTGGGCGCCGGTCTTGGCCTCCGTTCCTGGTCCATGTCAGATCCTCCTTGTGCAGGTGGAGTCTCCAACAAAGTCAGGGCGGTTCAACCTGGCGCGGGCGGTACATGCCGGATCTCTGCGCCGGGAGCACGGGCGCGGCCCGGCGACCGTGGTTCACCGGCCAATCGCGGTCGCTGTGGTGCGCCACACGCACGCCGCCGCAGACCCCGCCTCGGCGCGCTCAGGTCGAAAGGACACCGCCTTCGTCCCCTGGGCTACGCTCGTCTGGCGCGCTCCAGGACCGCCTGGGCCCAGCGACCGGCTCGCTCCGCCTCGCCCGGCTCGAGCGGTCCCTCGCGGCCGAGGACGAAGAAGCTCTCCGGGGGAACGACGAGCCGACAGCCAAGGCGCCGCAGCTCGCGGGCCACGCCCGATGCCGCCGACCCGGTGAGCCAGCGGGAGCGAAGGAGGCGAGTGTCGAACGCCGCCGCGGACACCCCGCCGAGGACACCGCGTGGGAGCGCCCTCAGGAAGGCGCGCATGGGCTCGGACATGCGGTGCAGCTGGGTCGGCGCACCAACGAACAGCACGTCGGCGCTCTGGCAGGCCAGCGGCTCGATCGCCTGCGGGTTCGCCACGCGGGCGTCACCGAATTCGCCGGCTACCTCCCCGATGGCGCGCGCGATCCGCCCGGTGTTGCCGAAGGCGGAGTCGTAGACGACGAGGATTCTCACAGCGAAGGCACCGCGCCCCGCGCCGGCCCGCGGGCGCACGGGGGACGCCCGTCGAAGGGGGTGGCCGGACGGAGCCCGCTATTGAACTACAGAAACGCGGGACGTGCGCTCAATGCACGCGGCGCTCCATACCAGCCCAGAACGGTTCACGCAGCTCGGCCTTCAGGATCTTGCCCGTGCCGCCCTTGGGAAGCTGGTCGCGGAACTCGATCCGGCGGGGCACCTTGAACGGCGCGAGGTGCTGGCGGCAATGGGCGATCAACTCCTTCACCGTCGCCTCCGCGCCCTCTTTCAGCGTCACGATCGCGACCGGGACCTCCCCCCACTTCTCATCAGGTGCCGCCACCACCGCGCACTCGAGGACCGCGGGGTGTGCGGCGAGGGCGTTCTCGATCTCGACCGAGGAGATGTTCTGGCCGCCCCGGATGATGACGTCCTTGATGCGGTCCTTGATGAGGAAGTAGCCCTCCTCGTCGATCGTGGCCATGTCGCCGGTGTGGAGCCAGCCGTCCCGGATCGTGGCAGCCGTCTCCTCATCGTCCCGGTAGTAGCCCTCCATGACCATGTTCGATCTCGTGACCACCTCGCCGATCTGCCGGCCATCTGGACGTACGTCCGCACCGTCCGCGTCCACCACGCGGACCTGGACCCCTGGGATCGCCCAGCCGGTCATCGACAGGCGGTCGATCCGCTGCTCCGGCGACTCGCGCTCGGTGAGGTGCCGGCGCGGGAACGCCACGGACACGATGGGCGACGTCTCGCTCAGGCCGTACCCTGCGATCGCCTCGCAGCCGATGGCATCCTCGATTGCCTTGATGAGGGTGGGCGACGAAGGAGCGCCCCCGATGATGCAGCGCTTCAGGCTCGACAAGTCGTAGCGCTTCAGCTCGGGGAAGTTGAGGAGCGTGTTGAAGATCACCGGGACCCCCAGGACGTAGGTCACCCGGTGTTCCTCGATGAGGCCTGCCATCGTGTGGGGCGTGAAGCGGCGGAGCATGACGTGGGTGCCGCCGACCATGGTGATCATGTGCGGCGTTCCCCAGCCGTTGACATGGAAGAGCGGGACGACGTGGAGCATCACGTCGTCCTCGGTGAAGTTGAGAGCGACCTGCCCGTACACGCCATGGAGATGGAGGGCCCGATGTGTCAGCGCGACGCCCTTCGGGAGCCCGGTGGTGCCGCTCGTGTAGAAGAGCTCGGCAACGTCGTTCTCGTCGAACTCGGGTCGCTCGTAGTGAGGCGAACCGGCGGCGAGGAGCCCCTCGTACTCGTGGGCCGCGGGGCCGCCCGGCTCCCCCTCCATGACCACGAACTGCGGCGGGCTCTTCAGCTGCGGGGCGATGGCCGCGATGAGCGGCGTGAAGTCGGCGTGGTAGAAGACGACCTTCGCCGCCGAGTGGCCCAGGATGTAGCCGATCTCGTGCGGGGCGAGGCGGATGTTGATGGGGGCGAAGACGGCGCCGGCCTCGATGACCCCGTAGTACGCCTCGAGGAGCTGGTGCGTGTTGTAGGTGATGAAGGCGACGCGGTCGCCCTTCTCGACCCCGAGGTCGCGGAGGACGTTGGCCAGGCGATGCGTGCGCTCGGCGTACTCGCGGTAGGTGAACCGCTTGTCTCCGTCGATGACGCCGACCCGGTCGCCCCAGAAGGTGGCTGCGCGGTCGCGGAACTCGAGCACCGACAACGGGATGAACATGGGACGCCTTCCCTCCCCTTCTCCGATCACCTCAGGGCTCCGCGCGGACCGGGCCCTCCGCACTGCGGCAGGGCTCCGGGCCCGGGCTTGTGATCCGCGGAGCGTAGGCGCGAGCATACGGGCGCCGCGCGGCGTGTCAAATCGGAGACGGCGGCCGTGGTGCGTTGCAGGCGCACCGGCCGCCCCGGGGCCCGGCCGGGGATTACCGGATACGATGAGGCCATCGTGACCACTGTCATCCTCGTCCGACACGGCCTCACCGCGGAAACCGGCTCGACGCTCTCCGGCTGGACCCCCGGACTGCACCTCGACGAGCGCGGTCGTTCCCAGGCAGCGGCCCTCGCCGAGGCGCTGCGAGAGCTTCCGCTCGCCGCCGTCGTTTCGTCGCCGCTGGAGCGCTGCGTCGAGACCGCGAGCGCGCTTCTCGACGGTCGTACCAGCAACGGCCAGCCAGTCGGCCTCGAGCTGGACGAGCGGCTCGGGGAGGTTCGCTTCGGTGAGTGGACCGGGCGCAGCCTCCGGGACCTGGCCAAGGAGCCGCTCTGGAAGGTCGTCCAGGCTCACCCCTCGGCCGCCGTGTTCCCCGCGGGCGAGAGCCTGCGGGAGATGCAGGCGCGGGCCGTGGGCGCCATCCGGAACTGGAACGTCCGTCTCGGCCCCGACGCCCTGTACGTCGCGTGCAGCCATGGCGATCCCATCCGCGCGATCGTCGCAGATGCGCTCGGGATGCACCTCGACCAGTTTCACCGCCTGGCCGCCGGGCCGTGCTCGGCAACCGTGATTCGCTACACCGACCTCCGCCCGGTGGTCATTCTGCTGAACGGCGCGGGCACGGAGGTCGGCGATCGCCTCGCCCCCAACGACGGCACGCTGAACTGAAGGAGTCCCCATGCCCCGCCGCATCTTCAGTTTCGATCCACCCGACCGTTTCGCCGCCGGCACCATCGGCGAACCCGGGCACCGCACGTTCTTCCTCCAGGCGGTTCGCGGCCAGCAGGTGATCTCGGTCGCGCTCGAGAAGGTCCAGGTCGCCGCGCTGGCCGAGCGCCTGGGAGACATCCTCACCGTCCTTCGTCGCCGCGGGGTGGAGGTGCAGGAGGACCCCCCTGCCGAATCGGGCCCGATCCCACCTCTTGACGAGCCGCTCGAGGAGGTGTTCCGTGCCGGGACCCTCACCCTCGCCTGGGATGCCGACCGCCAGCGGGTCGTGATCGAGGCGCGAGCGATTCGTGAGGGCGACCAGGAGGGCGAGGACGAGGAGGACGAGATCCCCGACGACGATCCGAACGGTCCGGACCTCCTTCGTGTACGCATCCCCCCGGCGATGGCCGATTCGTTCGTCCGGCGGGCGGGCCGCGTGGTTGCCGCGGGGCGTCCGCCCTGCCCGATGTGCGGGCAACCGCTCGACCCGCAGGGGCACCTCTGCCCGCGCCGGAACGGCCACGGGACCCCGTACGTCAACTGACGGCGGCGAGCTCGAGCCAGGCGGCCGCGCGGGCATGACGTCCGTGGCGCCGTCGGACGAGGGCGCCATGCTCCGCCTGCTTGCCACGGGCCGCATCGGCGTGGAGGCGCTCATCTCGGGCGCTTCGAACATCACCCTGTACTGCCGGGTGACGCCGTCCAGCGGGCGCGGGCAGCGCGACGGCGCAGCATGCGTCTACAAGCCGATCCGCGGCGAGAGCCCGCTCTGGGACTTCCCAGATGGGACCCTGGCGCACCGCGAGGTCGCCGCCTACCTCGTTTCCTCGGCCAGCGGTTGGGACGTCGTCCCGCCGACGGTGCTCCGGGGTGGACCTCTTGGCCCCGGCATGGTGCAGCTCTGGGTTGAGCCCGACGAAACGGTCGATCTCCTCGAGTTGTTCCAGTCCGACCATCCGGCGCTCCGGCGGATGGCCCTCTTCGATCACGTGGTGAACAACGCGGACCGCAAGATCGGCCACCTTCTCCCCGTCCCGGGTGGGCACGTCTACGGCGTCGATCACGGCGTCTGCTTCGCCGAGGAGCCGAAGCTGCGCTCGGTGCTGTGGGCCTGGCGAGGCGAGCCATTCACCGCCGAGGAGGTCGGCGTGCTGGCAAGGCTGCGCGCCGCCCTCGACGAGCAACTTGGCCGCGACCTGGCGGCTCACCTGTCCGCCGGGGAGATCGCCGCGACGTCGGCTCGCATCGACCGCCTGCTGGCCGGGGGCGCCTTCCCCCAGCCCGACCCGGACCGCCGGGCCATCCCCTGGCCACCGGTGTAAGCACCCACCGCAGGCCCCCGGCTCTCACCCGGTCCGGAATCGCTCTACTCGGGCGTGGCGGCCTCCCGGACCATCCACTCGCTTCCCTCGGGCGTGTCGCGCACCTCGATCCCTGCCGCGACCAGCTGGTCGCGGACCCGGTCGGAGGCAGCGAAATCACGCGCGTTCCGGGCGGCGAGCCGCACCTCGAGCAGCGCCTCGACGAACGGCGCCACCGCGTCGCGGGGGTCGCGCATACCGGTCACGGCGACGTCGCCGAGCCGCACGATCATTGATCGGTGGACGGCTCGCGCGCGATCGACCTCGTCCGACTCCGCCGTGTCGCGCGACCAGTCCACGATGGTCCTGTCCAGCTCGAGGACGGCCGCAACAGCCCCGTTGACGTCGCGGGACGCCAGCGCGCCGTCGAACGCGGTTTCGAGGCGCTCGACGTCCCGCATGAATGGCGACGAAGCCGAAGCCCCTGCTCCCGGTTGCACGGGCTCAACCACCATCGCCGCTGCACCATCGCGCCTCCCGCCGGTCGTGTCCGCTCCCTCCGTGCCATCCGGGTCCGCCGCCGCCAGCCGCACCGCGGCGGCACGAAGCTCATCGATCGGGAACGTCGTGCCGGCCGCGAAGACCTCGCTGCGGCCCCGCGCCCGCACGGTCACGCCGCCGATGCCCATCACGCTCGCGGTCCCCGCACCAAGGTCGAGGATGAGCGCCGTGTGGCCATCCACCCCGAGCACGAAGACCCCTTCCGGCAACTCCTTCTCGAGCGCGGCCAGGCGCCGCTCTCCCAGGTAGCAGAAACGGGTGTCGTGGGTGCCGCCCTCCGCGTTGTCGAAGTGCGGGATCAGCGCGACGGGGAGTCCGGCCGCCGCAAGGAGGTCAAGGCCCGGGAGCCAGTGCGCGTCGAGACCCGCCTTGTACGCCTCGTAGATGGGGGCCGTCACGGCGCCGAGCGTCAGCGAGGCCGCGCTGGCGAAGACGATGGCGCCTCCATTCGCCAGCTTGTCCGCAAGGACGCGCGGTACACCCGTCCCCGCCCACTGGCGGAGCGCGTAGGTCGGGCTGCCCGGCCCGGAGAAGATGAAGCTCGCGGCACGGAGCCGGGCCACGGCGGTGTCGTGGACGAGCGGGCTCTCTGCCGACGACCGGAAGGTGGCGACGGCAACGGGCCGGCCGACGCTCTCCCGGAAGTACTCCACGGCACGAACCGAGATGTCGTCGGCGTTCTCCTGGAAGCCGTACGGCGTGTCGAGCAGGACGGCCGCTACCGGCGGCGGGTCCAGGCGTTCGAAGACGGCACGGTGGACCTTCGCCATGGTGGGGGCGGTCTCCCCGGATCCGAGGATGGCAATCAGGCGTGGAAGATCGGGCATGGTGAGTGGCCGCAACCGTACCACCGGCGCCGGACATGGGCCGGGGCGTACGGGAGAACCCCGCCCGCCCCCGGCGCGCGCAAGCAGCTTTCAGCGACTCACTCGCACATGAGCCACTTGCCGCCCTCGTTGACGACGTTGACCTTCTCGTCCATGTCCTGGCTGAAGTTGAACTGGTCGCCCATGGTGCCCAGGGCCAGCTCGAGCATCTCGTCCGTCACGTCAGCCTGGCCAGAGGCTTTCATCGCCTCGCGAACGAGGTCCTTAAGCATCCCCGGCTCGATGGTGACGTCGAGCTTGCCCTTCATGGAGACCACGGCCTTGTCGCCGGTCCGGCTCTCCTCCTTGACCTCGAGGTTCGAGAACTTGATGTTGAGAGCGTCGCTGAACTTCTTGACGTCGACGCCCGGCATCGAACCGCCGAGGGACTCGGCGAAGTTGAACTGCTTCGAGATTTCGTCCTTCTGGTCGGCGCAGGCGTAGTCGGCGATCTTGTCCCACTGCTTCGCCTGCATTGCGTCGGCGACGGCTTTCACGGTAGATGCCGGATCGGAGGTTGAACCGCCTCCGCCGCCGCAGCCGGCGAGAACAACGCCGAGCGCGAGAACGAGCGCCATCCCCAACCGGAAGCGCCTGGTCATGAAGTCCCTCCCTGTACTGGTGGCCGGATGAGTACAGCTCGCAACGGTGAGCCGGGAGCCCCGGTCGGGGCGCCGGGCGAGCCGGGCATGGTGCCAGAACGCGCCACCATCGGCAAGTGTACGTTCGGCGGCGACCACGGAAACCCCCCATCCGGGGCGGGGGACCCGTACCTGCGGGCTACCTCCGGCGGTCTACAGCAGTTGGGCCGTGGGCCGCAGGAGGACCGCGAAGACGTTGACGTTCGGCGGCTGCTCGAAGACGAAGCGAACCGCCCGCGCGACATCACTCGGGTCGAGCGGCACGATGCCACCGAGCAGCTCGTCGACACCCGGGACCGAGTGGAGCGGCGGCGTCTCCACGGCTCCCGGCTGGCCCACGTAGTGGATGCGCCCCGAGGCCGAATTCATGATCACGATGTGCCCGGACCGCTGCCGCTCTCGCGATGAAGATGTCCAGGTGCCCGTGGCGCTCCACCGTGCGCGCCACGACCGACTCGACACCGGCCCATGCGCGCATGTCGGCCTGCATGGCCCACGCCTCGCCCCCGGTGGCGTCGATCGCCGCGACCTGCTCCTCGAGCGACTCTGCGCGGCGGCCGACGAGCACGACGCGTGCGCCTGCCGTGCCAGGTCGGCGGCGCAGGCCGCCCCGATCCCCGTGCCAGCGCCCGTGGTGACGACAACCTTGCCGCTGACCTGCCGAGTCCGCCGTGGTCCCTCCCCGCGGGGCCGCTCGCAGACGACCGCGCTGCCGGCTACGCCGGTCGGGCCGGCCCCTCGCCCGCCCCCGTCGTCTCGATCGCACGGGCGATGACGTCGAGGTCGGCGTCGGACAGCTCGAGCGAGGCGCCGTCGATCCACCCGTCGATCTGCCCGGGCGTCCGCGCGCCCGCGATGGCGCCGGTGACACCGGCCCAGGCGATCGCCCAGGCGACGGCGATGGCCGCGATCGGCACCCCGTGGCGATCCGCGATCGGGCGGAGCGCGTCGCGCAGCGCAAGGTTGCGGGAGAGCCGCGGCTCGTCGAAATCCGGGAACTGGTCGCGCCAGTCCTGCTTCGAGCGATCGATTCGGTCCGGCGAGAACCCGTCGGTCAGGAGGCCGATCATCACGGGCCGGTAGTTGATCGTTCCGGTGCCGTGGGCGGCGCACCACGGGATGATGTCCGCGGCAGCTTCGCGCTTGATCATGTTGAACTGGGACTGGACGGAGTCGACGTGCCGGACCTTCTCGCAGCGCTCGAGAAGCGCCACCGGGTAGTTGGACATGCCGATCGCGCGGACCTTGCCCTCGTCCTGGAGCCGGGCCATCTCGCCCCACGAGTCCTCGACCGGTGTCCCGATCTCGTCGGGCCAGTGGAGCTGGTAGAGGTCGACGTGGTCGGCGCGGAGGCGGCGGAGCGACGCCTCGCACTCCCGCCGGATCGTCTCGGGGCGCGAGTCGAAGACCTGGGGCGCCATCGGGTCCTCGGCGGACCAGGTGAGGCCGCCCTTGGTGAAGACGAACGGCCGACGGGAGGCCGGAAGGGCGGCGATCGCTTCCGCCACGACCTCCTCGGAGTGGCCGAGGCCGTAGACCGCGGCCGTGTCGATCCAGTTGATCCCGACCTCGACGGCACGGAAGATCACCGCCCGCGAATCGGCGTCCTCCTGGTTCCCGCGCGTGTTGCGCCACCCGGCTCCACCCATGGCCCACGCGCCCAGGCCGACGGTGCTGATCTGGAGCCCGCTGCGACCGAGCGGGCGTAGCGGAATGGTCATGGGGCATACTCCCTGTGCCGATCGTTCGGCGGATCGATCGTGGAGTGCGACTGCCGCGCTGGCTCCCGTCGTCGCTGCCGCCAGGGCCTGCCCCAGCGCTCCTCCCGACCCGTCACCAGGGCGACGCGTAAGCCGTGTCGGCGGCGCGGCCGCCCGGGGAGGAAGCCGGCCGGCCGCGACCCTTCGTTCAGGCTGTGGGAAGCCAGTCGGCACTGACCCCCAGTTTGGCGGCCGCCCCGGCCAGCGCCCTGAGGGCGACGTCGGCGATCGGGATGCCCTCCTTGCGGAACTTCTGCTCCGCGAGGATCTCCGGCTCACCCGGGATGAGGACCCGCTGGACGCCCGCCATCGGCCGGCTCTCGTGGATCTGGCGGACGATGATGTCCACCCGCTCCTTGAAGCGCGCGACATCCTCGAAGGCGGCGATGTCGATGGCCACCATCAGCTGCCCGTCGCGGCCGGGATTGGGGCCCGCCTCCAGGCTGCCGAGTTCCGTGCCGTAGTCGGCCTTCGTGAGGAGGCCGGAGATGACCCCGGTCACCAGGCCCAGGCCCACGCCCTTCGGCCCCCCCATCGGCTGGAGAAGGCCCTTCATGCCCTCGGCCGGATCGGTCGTCGGACGCCCCTCGGCGTCGAACGCCCATCCCTCGGGCAGCGGCAGCCCCTTCTGGAAGTGCACGGCCACCTTGCCGCGGGCGGCGTTGGCGAATGAGATGTCGAGCAGGATCGGGGTTTCCTTCCCGGACGGGATGCCGACCCCGATCGGGTTGATCCCGACGATCCGGTCGACGCCGCCCCAGGGGGCCATGGGGGGCAGCGCGTTCGTGCTGCAGAACCCGACCATGTCCGCCTCCATGGCGAGCGTCGGGTAGTAGGACATCGCGCCGCAGTGGTTCGAGTTGCACACCGCGGCCATGGCGATCCCGGTCTCGCGGGCGCGGTGGATCGCGGCGCGCATCCCGTAGACGGAAGCGATGTGGCCCATTGCGCAGTCGCCGTCGACGATGATGACCGCGCCCTGCTCCCGCTCGATCCGGGGCTGGCCCTTCGGGTTGATCTTGCCGACCAGCAGGCGGTCGATGTAGCCGGCGACCGCCTGGCTGCCATGCGAGTAGATGCCGCGCGCGTCGGTGTGGACGACGATCTCCGCCATCAGGTCGGCGTGCTCGTCGTTCAGGCCCGCCTTCGCGAACAGGTCACGATGGAATGCGTGGAGCGAGTCGGCCGGGATGCGGCGCTCCTGCTCCATTCCCTGGTATCCAACCACGGTCGGTCTCCTCACTGCAGTGTCGTGGTCGCCCCCGTCGGAGCAGTTCAGCTCGATGCCGAGGAAGTATCCTCCTGGGCCGCCAGGAACGCGTCGATCTCCGCGTCGGTGACGTCGGGATCCGCGACGATCCCGAGCAGGCCGCCCGGGGGCAGCACATCCCCCGGCTGGGCGATCTTCCTCCGAAGGACGCCGGCAACGAACGCCTCGACGACGCCGTTGATCTTGTCGGTCTCCATCTCGGCGATCGGGTCCCCGAAGTTGAGCACCGCCCCTTCCTCGACGAGCCAGGATGTGATCGTCCCTGCCTCCATCTGGACGCCCCACACCGGGACGTTCACGCGCTGGATGCGCTCGCCGCTCATGCTGACTCACCTCGCTTGGTGCCGACCGCGCGGCGTACGGCGTCGGCGATCATCTCCGGGCTGGGGGTGAAGGCGTCCTCGAGGACGTAGGAGAACGGGCACGTGGAGTGCGGCTCGGTCACGATCTCGACCGGCGCCTTCAGGTCGCTGAGACAGAAACGTGCCGCGAGGCCGGCGAACTCGCTCGCCATGCCGCACCGCGGCGTATCCTCGTCGGCCACCACCAGGCGGCCGGTCTTGGCGACGCTGGCGAAGAACGACTCTTCGTCCAGCGGGGACAGGGTCCGCGGGTCGAGGATCTCGCAGTCGATCCCCTCCGCGGCCAGTGTCTCGGCGGCCTTCTCGGCGTACTGGACCTGGCGCCCGATAGCCACGATCGTGACGTCCTTGCCCTCGCGCGCGATGCGTGCCTGCTTGAAGGGGATGGTATAGGGCTCTTCGGGCACCTCACCCTTGTCCGTGAACATCATCTTGTGTTCGAGGAACATCACCGGGTCGTCGTCGCGGATGGCCATCGTCAGGAGACCCTTGGCCTCGTAGGGGGTCGAGGGCACGACGACCTTGAGCCCGGGGAGGTGAGCGAAGATCGAGTAGGGCGACTGCGAGTGCTGGCCAGCGAGGCGACGGCCGGTGCCGTAGGGGCCGCGGAAGACGAGCGGCACCTTGACCGTGCCGCCGAACATATACCGGAACTTGGCTGCCTGGTTCATGATGCCGTCGAAGCCGGCGCCGTAGAAGTCGATGAACATGATCTCGCAGACCGGGCGCAGGCCGGTGACCGCAGCCCCCACCGTGGCGCCGAACATGGCGGCCTCGGTGATGGGCGTGTCGAAGACCCGGTCGGGAAAGAGCGTGAACAAGCCCTTGGTCACCCCGAAGGTGCCGCCTCGAACGTCTTTCTGTCCTCTTCCGCCGGTGCCGCCGACAATGTCCTCTCCGTATACGACCACCGTAGGATCGCGCTGGAGTTCCTGGATCATCGCCTCCTTGAGCGCGTCCGCGAAGTTCAGGATCCTGGTCATCTCTCCGTACCCCGCTGCTCAGTAGGAGACGTAGACGCCGTCGACAAGCGTGGACGGATCCGGGTATGGATCCCTCAGCGCGAGCTCAACCGCATCGTCGATCTGCCTGGCCACGTCGGCGTCGATCTCGTCGAGTTCCTCCTGGCGAATGACGCCCTCGCCGGTCACACGCTTCGCGAACAGCAAGAGCGGGTCCTTGTTCGCCCGCAGGTCGGGGATCTCCTCCTTCGGCCGATACAGCTGCGGGTCGCCCACGAAGTGCCCGTAGAAGCGGGACGCCTTGCATTCGATCATGCTGGGACCCTGGCCGGCCCGTGCGCGCTCCACTGCCTCGCGGGTCTTCAGGTACACGGCGAAGAAGTCGAACCCATCGACCGTGGACCCCGGCATGCAGAAGCCCTCCGCCCGCTTGGACACGTCGGAGTCGCACAAGTGATACGACGCTGAGATCGACCCGGCGTACATGTTGTCCTCGACGACGAAGACGACCGGCACCCGCCAGACGGACGAGAGGCTGAGGCTCTCGAGGAACGTGCCCTGGTTCGCGCCGCCGTCTCCGATGAAGGCCACAGCCACCTGGCCAGTGCCCAACACCTTCGCTTTGAGGGCGGCGCCGGTGCAGATCGAAGCCGCCGCGCCGACGATGCCGTTGGCACCGAGCATGCCCTTCGACACGTCGGCGATGTGCATCGATCCGCCGCGACCGAGGCACAGCCCGGTGCTCCGTCCGAAGAGTTCGGCGAACATGCCGCGCAGGTCACAGCCCTTGGCGATCGCATGGCCGTGTCCGCGATGGGTCCCCGCGATGTAGTCGTCGGGCCTCAAGGCAGTGCAGACGCCGACGCCGATCGCCTCCTGACCCGCGTACAGGTGGCAGGAGCCCTCGATCGTGCCCGTTTGCTTCTCCCGGTAGACGCGGTCCTCGAAGACGCGGATCGTCCGCATGGAGCGGTAGGCGTCGAGCAGGCGCTCGCGGGACAGGCCCTCGATTCCCACGATCGCTGGGCTGGTCATGTTCTCCTCCTCGTTCCGTCCTGGCAGCTGGGCGCGAGGACGCGGTCGCAGGGTCCGCGGCGCTTCGTCGATAGGGCGACCGGTCGCCCGCTACCGTACCAACCGGTGCGGCCGAAGTCAAGCCACTGTACTGGCTCGCACCTCCGTTACGCGCCCATCCCCGGCGGAGCCAGGGAACCGAGGGAGAAGACGGGCGAGGGACCGGGCGAGGGTGAAGTCGCCGCCGACCGACTCAGGCCCTGCACTGCCCAACCGCGGGGGACCGACCCTGACCTACGCAAGCCCCCGTAGCCTTGGCCGGGAGCGATCGGGCTGTACCGCCGACAAGGCATTCCCGACCGTGGCCCGATGTCCCGGCCCGAGCGTAAATCGGGACAAACCAAGCCGGACCCTGGGTGCCCAGACTCGTGTTGACCGTGGCCGGGGCGGCCAACGGCACGGGGATTTGCGTACGACAGGAATACACGCGGGCACTGCGCCGCGCCGCCGATGGCAACCGCCGACCACCCCCGGCAGGGCCCGGCCACGCCGGTCGGCAGGCAGGGGGCGCCCGCACGCCCAAGCCCGGTATCACGGACACAGCTTGACCTGCACAGCCGCTGGACGCGTCCGATACCTGGGCTTCAGCCGGGCTCAGTCGATGAAGAAGCCACCGTTGAGGTCCACGACCTCGCCGGTCAGATAGCCCGCCTGCGAAGAGCACAGGAACGCCGTCAGCGCGGCCACATCGTCGGGCGTGCCCAGCCGACCGACGGGGATGCGCCGCCTGATGTCCTCGTTGCCGACGCCGGTGGCGGTGAGCATGGGGGTCTCGATGTAGATCGGGGCCACCACGTTGGCCGTGATGCCGAACTTCGCGTACTCGATCGCGATGGTCTTCGTGAGCGTCATCATCCCGGCCTTGGTGGCAACGTACGGACCGGTGGGCAGCACCCCGCCGGTCTTCGCGCCACCCGACCCAATGGCCACGATCCGTCCATAGCCGCGCTCTCGCATGGACGGCAGCACCTCTCGCGCGCAGAGGAACGCGCCGGTGAAGTTCACCGCCAGTGATCGCTCCCACCACTCGGGCGTCACGTCCTCGAAGGCGACCGCCTTGAAGATCGCCGCATTGATGACGAGGACGTCGACCTGGCCCAGCTTCTCGCGCACCGCGCCGAACGCGCGGGAGACGCCGGCGGGATCGCTGACGTCACACACGATCCCCTCGATCCCCGCGATCTCCGGCTGGTTGATGTCGAGCGCCGCCACCCGGGCGCCCTGATCGCGCAGGATCTCCGCGATGCGAAGCCCGATGCCGCGCGCCGCCCCGGTCACGACGGCGACCCGCCCCTCCAGGCCTTCGAACTGCATGTCTGACCTCCCTGTTTGGCTCTACTGGCCCCGCTGCCGACGTCAGAGAGCGATCCGCACTGACCCCGCGAGCCTAGAATGCCGCCAGGATCATCTCGCCCTGGTGATGCCTCGGTGCGCTGCTGCGTGCTGCGGGCGTTGACACTGGAGACGTCGGCGCAGATGATTGCGAAGGGCGACCGGTCGCCCCATTGTAGGCCGTACATGTCCCGGCGCCAAAGCCGTGGCAGAAGGCCGCAACCACATTGACAGGTCGTGAGGCATGGTGACCGCCGATCTCGAGCCGATCGATTTCTCTCGCCACGAGCCGGTGTCCGCCGAGGTCACCCAGCGGCTCCTCGCCTACCTCCTCTCCGGCCGGTTCCGACCGGGGGACAGGATCCCACCGGAGCGCCGCCTGGCGGAGTCCCTGGGCGTCGGGCGCTACGTCGTGCGCGAGGCGCTCAAATCGTTCGCCCTCCTGGGAGTCGTGGAGGTTCGAGTCGGCGATGGCACGTACCTGGGCGCCACGCGCTCGGACGTCCTGCCGCAGGTCATCGATTGGGGCGTCCTCCTGACGCCCCAGCAGCGGCATGATATCGAGGAGGCGCGCTACTACATCGAGCCCATCGTCGCGGGCCTGGCCGCAGAGCGGCGCGATGAGGCGGCGGTCGCGGATCTGCGGGCGATCTTCGCGGAAATGGAGGGCGCCGCCGACCGCAGGGCACACACCGAGGCCGACCTGCGGTTCCACACGCGCATCGCGGAGGCCGCGGGCAACGACGCCCTTTCCCGAATTGTTGGCAGCCTGCGCTCGCTCCTCCGCGTCTGGATGGGAACCGTCACGGAGGCCTCGTCGACGTCCCTCCCGGGCCACAGCGAGCACTCCGCGATCCTCGCAGCGGTTGCCCGGGGCGATGCGAAGTCCGCCCGCGAGGCGGCCGCGTTTCACTGTTCCCAGGCGAGCCTGCGGTGGGAGGCGCTCGAAGCGCTGCGAGCCGCAGAGGGTGGCGGAGACATCGGACCGGCCGCACAGGCGCCACGGAGGGCCCGCAGGCGCAGGCCGGCCGGCCAACCCGCGGCAGCCGACTGAGGCGCGCCGAGCATACGAATTGGAGCCGGGACGAGGTCCCGGCTCCAATTGTCTTCTGAACCGGTCAGCCGCCGCCAATGGCGGCAGACCCCTCTGCGGCTGCGGCTGCGGCTACGACGGGTAGAGCCGTACCGGCGCCGCGTCGATCATCGTCACCAGGCCGGACCGGAACCCGGACACGGCCGCGCACGAGTTGGCGGCGATGGCCGCGGTGGCGACGTCGCCGTGGAGGCCGCTCACGAACACCGTGACCGGCGGCTTACCCTCGAGGATCACCGTGTCGCCCGGCTCGGGCACGCCGATGAACATGTCGAGTTCGAGGGTGACCTTCTCCACGCCCTTGGCGAACCCGCGGGCCTTGTGGATGATGCCCGCGACCTGGCCGGGCTTGACCGTGTAGTACTGGGTCACCAGTTCCTTCGTGGCGATGGCCGGCTCCAGCGACTCGTCGATGCGGTCGAGCTCGAAGTTGAAGGCCTTGCCGATCATCGCCGCAGACTCGACGAGCCCGACGTGGCCGATCTTGCCGGCGGCCTTGCGCGCGGCGAACTCCTCGGGGGTGATGCTGGCGCCAACCTTGCGCTGGAGCGGCTCGCGGCGCGTGCCGGCTTCCTGCGCGCGGTGCACCCGGACGGCCTCGACGCTCTCGCTGATGCCCGATGCGTACAGGGCCAGGGCGTCCATCGCGAATCCCGGGTTGACCCCGTTGGCGAGGACGGTCACACCGGCTGCCTTGGCCGCGTCATCAATGCGCTTCGCCTCGGCCGGGTGGTGGAACCACGGGTAGGAGAGTTCCTCGCAGGTCGAGACGATGTTCGCCTTCCAGGCGAGCGCGTCGAGCACCTGCTCGGTCGCTCCGCGCTGGAGGTGAGAGCCGGCGCAGTGGACGACGACGTCCGCGCTCCCGGGGGCGCCCACCTCGGCGAACGAGCCCTTCACCGTCACCCCGAGGGGCCCGATGCCGGCGATCTCGCCGACGTCCTTGCCAATGAAGTCGGGGTTGACATCGACCGCACCCACGATCTTCGCCCAGGGGCGTTGGGCCAGGACCTTCAGTGTCCCGACCCCGATGGGGCCCAGGCCCATGGAGACGATCTTGATCTGGTCAGCCATCAGCGACTACTCCTTCCTGGTTCCGTGTTCGGATCTCATGGTGCATGGATGGGGGAGGCGCGACGCGCGCCTCCCCCATCCAGCGTTCCTGCCGGTGGTTGGTGCGATCGGGCCCTACGCCTTGCCGGAGAGGTGGCCCTCCGCGATGACGCGGTGGAGGGCCCGCGACCAGCGGGCGACGGCCTCGTTCACGTCGGCCTCGGTCCAGGCCGCGTTGGTCCAACCGTGGGTCTTGCCCAGGATGTCGATCCCTTCGAGCATCTGCGCGCAATACAGGTTGGTGCCCAGCGGCTCCTTGACGTTGGTGAGAAGGCGATCGATCTCGACCGCCTTGGGGAACTCGACCGGGTCGTAGATCTTGGGCAGGTCGTCGCCCAGGATGAGCCGCAGGGTGGAGCGGGTGCCGTACAGGACGCCGGCAGCCCCGGCCTCGCGGATGGCGTTGTTGAAACCGGCCTTGAGGAGGTCGGCCATCTTCGCCGCGTGGTCCTGGACCTTCCCGTCCTTGAGGATCTCCAGGGTGGCGATGCCGCCGGCCGCGGCGAGCACGTTGGCGCTGAAGGTGCCCATGTGGCGGGCCCGCTTCTTGCGGTTCCAGTCCGCATCGGCGCGCACCGCGATGTCGCTCATGAACTCGGCCTTGCCGGCCACCGCCGCGCCACCGGGGACGCCGCCGCAGATCGCCTTGGCGTAGCAGGCGATGTCGGGGGTCACGCCGAACCACTCCGTCGCGCCACCGGGGGCGAAGCGGAAGCCGGTGATGACCTCGTCGAAGATGAGGACGACCCCGTACTTCGTGCAGAGCTCGCGGATCCCCTTGAGCAGTTCGACGGTCGTGGGGACTGTTCCACCGAGGGCGCCGTCCGGCTCGAGCACGAACCCGGCCACGTCGCCCTGCTTGAGTGCGGCCTCGACCGCGTCGAGGTCGTTGGTCTTGCACGCGCGCATGGTCTGCGCGATGGCCTTGGGGATGCCGCCCGACATGGGGAACTCGTACGGCGGCAGGTACTCGATCATGTTGTAGTCATGCCAGCCGTGGAAGTGACCGCGGAACTTGGCGATGACGTCCTTGCCGGTGTGGGCGCGCGCCACGCGGAAGGCAAGGTGGTCGGCCTCGGTGCCGCTCAGCACGAAGCGGGCCAGCTCGGTCCACTTGGTGCACTCGTGAACGAGCTCCGCCCAGCGCACGTCCAGCTCGGTCGGGTCGGCGGGGTGCATGAACTTCTGCGCCTCGTCCTGGTCACGGCCTTGATGATCGACCGGGTTGCCATGGCCCAGGATCAGCGATCCATGGCCGCAGCCCATGTCGATGAACTCGTTTCCCTGGATGTCCCACTTCCGGCACCCCAGCCCGTGGTCCATGAAGATCGGGAAGGGGTTCTGGATGCGCACGTCGTGGTGGACGCCGCCCGGGGCGACCTTGCTGGCGCGCTCGAACATGGCCTGCGAGGCCCCGAACTTCTTCGTGTAGTCCTCGATGATCGTACCCATCTGCCCTGGTGGTCTCCTTCAACCATGACCGGCATCGCCTGCCGGGAACTCGCCGACACTGCCGACACGACCGATGCAATAGGCTCCTGCGCACCTCCTGCATTGAGACGCGGTTGTCTCGACCTGGAGGGAGTCAGCGCCCGAAACCATCTTGCCGGTGCTCGGAAACCGCGCCCCCTACTCTACCTCCTCAACGTGTTCCTGCTCTCCCGAGGGGCAAGGGCGACCGGTCACCCAATACCCGTCACAGGGTAGGCAGTCCCGAGGGCCGTGTCAACCCACCGGGCGCGGATCAGCGCACGAGCGGATCAGCGCACGAGGAGCCGCACGCGCGGCGACGAGCCGATCAGGTTGTAGCCGGTCGCGAGGGCCTGCGCCCGGATCTCCCACTCGCCGCGGGTGGACCAGCGATGGCTGAGCGTCGCCACGCCAGCCGCGCTCGCGGTCACCTTGACCTTCTCCCGGGTGAGCCACCGCGCTCCCACGTGCTGGGCGATGACGAAGCTCACCACCGGACGCACGCCGGCCTTGGCCGGCCGGACTCTCGCCGTGTAGACGACTGTCGACCCGCGGGCAACAGCCGCGCGCAGCGCGACGGCCGCGGGCTCCAGTTGGACCGTCTGTCGCACGCCGATCATGACGGTGTCGCTCAGCATCGGCCCGAGCGCCTCGTCGGCCTCGCTGCGGACCTGGTAGAGCGCGCTGTGTTTGGGCCCGACGGTGAACGTGTAGCGGCCGCTCGCATCAGTCTCGACCGAACCGGGACCGGTGGCCACCCATGCGATGGAGCCCGCGTCCATCCGGTAGAGCCGCACCCGGTGACGCCCGCCGGCGGAGATCTCGAGGTCCAGGGTCGTGCTCTCGCCATAGGAGATGAGGGTGCGCGACGAGTTCATCCTGGCCGTGACGCCCGGCATCGCCGCCAGGTCGAAGGCCGCGCTGTCGGCCGATGCAAGGCCGGCCGCGGATGCGCGCAGGACGAACCCCGAGCCCGACGCGTCGAGCTTGCAGGCGACGAAGGCGGCCACGCCGGCCACCGTGGTGAGCGAGGTCGCGGGCTTGCATGTAAGCGTCGCAGCCGGGCCGGCCAGCGGGGCGAGGGCGACCTCCGCGGAGGCCGCTGACGCCCAGTTCCCGAACTCGTCCTGGATGACCACCACCGGCTGCTGCGGGACCGGGTAGTCCGCGACGCCGTCCCCGGGCTCCTGGACGAAGGCCAGCTTCGCGGGCGCCGCGGCCGCCACCTTGACGGTCATTGCGCCGGAAATCGACCCGTGAGGCACATCCCACGTCGTGACCGTCTGCGGACCCGCGGTCTTCAGCGTCGCCGTGAACGTGTGAACGCCCGCATCCGCCGCGGTGAACGTGTAGTCCGCGGGGAGAACGGCAAGGGAGTCGCTGCTGCTGAAGTGGACCGTGCCGGTGTAACCGGTGTCCACCGTGTGGTCCTCGTTGTGTGCGGTGACCGCGAACGTCCGCGCCACCCCCGCGGCCCAGTTGCCGGCGGCCATCGCCACAAGCTCATGGTGGGTCGCTGCCGCGACGGTCGCAGCCAGCGGCACGAGCGAAAGGGCCAGGGCGACCGTCAGGGCGGCCAGCGGCCGTCCACCGCGACGACCTGCGATGGACAAGGAGAACATCGCGCACCTCACTGCACTGACGCCTGGTCGGCCAGGATGGCAAGGAGCCGGTCCACGCGGTACCCGGATGCCTCGCATGCTGCTTCGAGCGCTCGCATGACTTCCGCCGCCGCCGCCAGCCCAGCGACCCGGTCCGCGGCAGCAGTCCGAGGGTCGCACGCGAGCTCGACCGCCTCGCGAAGGAACGAGAAGCGGACGAGGTCGAGGAACGCACCCCGGTCGAACCACGTGACGCCATCCCACTCGTGGATGCCGAGCGCACCGGCGATTACGGGCTCCTCGAACCACGATGCGATGTCGCGCCGGCGTGGCGATTGCCGCGCTGACCAGCAGGGCCCGGACCGTCGAGGCGATCCGCCGCGCCGCCTCCTCCCCCACCCCGAGCTCCTGGAGCTCCCCCGAGAGCACCGGGCCGAGTCGCCAGGTGTCGAGGGCGGCCGCCCGGGAGGGCACGACGCCCCGCGGCGCTGCGCGGCCTGGCCCCCGGTCATCGTCCGCAGCGTCGGCAAGAGCGTCGACGACGATCCAGGCCAGGAGTCCGCAGCGGTCGGCAATCGTGACGGCCGGACCTGCCTCGTCGGCGCGGTCGCCCAGGATCCCAGCACCCGCCCGGTTCGACGGCCACGGAAGACCCCCGGCCGGCAGTTCGGCGAGAGCAGGGATCTCACCGAGCCGGGCGCCGGCCTCCTGTGCCAGTTGTTCGTCGCGCGACGGATCGGCTACGCGCCCAGCCTGCTGACGCACCGTCCGGAGCAGGGCGGCCAGGCGCGCCTCGAACTCGCGGGTCGGCGCCGTCGGTTCCCACAGAGCATCGTCGCCGCGAGCGCCGGCTTCCAGCCGATCACTCGCCGACGCCCCCGTGCCGGACGCTGCGGCTTCGGACTCCACCATGGCCCACGCGGCGTCCGAGCCCATGACCGCGCGCAAGGCCTCGTGCACGGGTCGGAGTCGCAGCTCGACAAGCGCCTCGTCGATGCTCGGCACGCCTCGGCCCGCGAGCGAACCGGCCAGCGCCCCATAGGGCCGTCCTTCGCCGTCGCGCACCTCGCGCCAGTCGAGGAAGACATGGCACGCGTAGGCGGGGAGCTCGATGTACATGCCCTCCCGGCAGAGATCACGGCCCGACCTGAGGTACTCGAGCCCCGTGCGGGCATCGCGGAAGGCGTAGAAGACGCCGGCGCCGTCCGAAAGCCCCAGCCCGTCGCCGAGCGTGCGCCACTCGATCCATCGGCCACCCTGAGCGCCATCGGTCCCGGCGGGCCCGTCTCCCGGACCGCCATCGCCCCCCTGCTTCACCGCGAAGCCCACGGACCGCCGGACCCAGCCGGCCGCACGAGCGAAGCGGTTGTGGTAGACGACCAGCGCTCGTTCGTCGTCGCGCCGGTTCGAGTAGGCGAAAACGTCCTCGATCACGTTGCCGGCCCCGTCCAGGAGGTCGTACAGGTAGAAATCGCGCGCGCCCGCGAAGATCTCCCTCCGGTGGAGCAGCGGCGCGATCTCGCGCTCGTGGCGCGCCACGAGCCCCTCGTTCGGCTGCTCGTCCAGGTAGGCGCGCCGGTACTCCATCCCGTACTTCTCGGCGAACCCCTCGACCTGTCCGTGGCCGAACATGGGGAGCCCGGGCAGGGTCGCCATGAGCGTGCAGATGCCAAAGTACTTGTCGCTGGTCCCGAACTGCTCGACCGCGGTCCGCTCGTCGGGGTTGTTCATGAAGCTCACGTAGCGGCGGAGAATCTCCGGATCGAATTCCAGGGTGTTTCGAAGGACGAGCCGGTACTCGGCGTTCCGCTCGTCTCGAAGCATGTTCATGAAGGCGCTGTTGTAGACGCGGTGCATCCCGAGCGTGCGGACGAAGTAGCCCTCCATGAGCCAGAAGGCTTCGGCGAGGAGCAGCGTGCCGGGGGCCTCCGCCGCCACACGATCGACCACCTCCCGCCAGAACTCGGCGGGCATGGCTGCATCGAACTCCGCCTTGGTGAGCCCGTGCTCCGCCCGCGAAGGGATCGCCCCGCCCGTGCCCGGCTCCGGGAACCAGAGCCTCTGGAAGTGGCGCTTCGCCAGGGTCATCGCCGCGTCGAAGCGGATCACCGGGAACTGGCGGGCCACGTGGAGGATCGTCTGGATGACCGCCTCGCGGACGTCCGCTCGGAGGTAGTCAAGTTGAGCCGTGTCGTTCCACGGCGTGCTCGTGCCGTCGTTGCCGTGGTAGACGTAGCGGGCTTCCCCGGTCCAGCGATCGAGGCGCTTGAAGACGACTGCGGCATCGGTGCCGTCGTAGTAGTGGTCCTCGATGAAGGTGCCGACGCGCTCGTCCGACGAGAGATCGGTGCCGCCGAACGAGTACACCGCGAATGGCGGGTGATCGACCGAGATGAACCAGTCCGGGTGCTCGACGACCCAGCGCGAGTCAATCGCCATGTGGTTCGGCACCATGTCGCTGGCCAGGCGGATGCCGCGCGCCCACGCGCGCTCACGCAGGTTCGCCAGCGCCTCCTCCCCGCCGAGGTCATCGGCGATCCGGTACTCGGCGATGGAGTAGGCCGAGGCGACGGCCTCAGGGTTGCCGCGGATGCGCTTGATGGTGGCCGACGCGCTGCCCCGTTCCCACAGCCCGATGAGCCAGAGCCCGCTGAAACCGCGACGGGCGAGCGTGTCGAGCTCTTCGTCCGGTACCTGGTCGAGCGTGCGGATCTCCCGATCGTACGTGCGTGAGAGCTGGTCCAGCCACACGTAGGTGCTCTTGGCGATGAGGACCAGCCGGGGCATCCAGTCAAGGTCCGGGCTGTACCGCTCCGGCTCCGCCTCGGCGCCGGCCAAGCCGGCGCCTGCCAGGTCCGCGCGCGTGGGGGCGCGCAGGGCGGGCGCGCTCGTGGCAGCGACCGCTCCGTGGAAGCGCATCCAGCGCGCCCGCTCGTCCTCGGCGAGAACGTCGAGGGAAAGGAGCAGCCGATCCCCGAACCGACCACCCAGCCGCGAGAGGATGAGCCCCCAGCGCTCGCGCACGAAGCGCAGCTGGCCGGCCAGGGAGTCGGGTGAGGCGAGCGCGGGCGCCCGCAGCAGGTCGACAAGCGGCTGATCGTCGGGGCCGAACGGCGGCATCGTCTCGAAGAAGGCCGTCAGGCCGGCGATGACGTCCTCGTAGGCCGAGCCGGCGACTAGCTCGGTGTCGTCGAACAGCTCGCCGAACTGCCGGAAGGCCGGGTTGACGTTGGCAAGCCAGAGCAGCAGCAGTTCCTCGAGCGCGGCTTCGCGGTTGGCCGGGGCGTCTGCCAGGTACGACTCGGGTGTCCCTCCCTCCCGGTACACCGCGAGGGGCGGGAACCGCTCGACGAAGGCGAGCAGGGCCCCGTCCAGCCTCTCGCGGCCGAGCTCCCCCTCGAGGGCGACCAGCGCCTTCGCCATGGCGTCCGGGTCGCGCTGCTGCCGGTAGAGGGCAACGACCCCGTGGAGCACCTCATCGAGCAGCCCCATCGCGTTGAGGTCGGCGGCGAGGACGGCGCGGTCGGGGTCGGCGGCCGCGTCGCGCAGCTCGTTCAGCCGCGCCGCCAGCTCCCGCGTCGCGCGGAAGTCCGGCAGAATGACGTTGCCGCTCAGCTGGAAGAGGGCCTCCTCGAGACCGAGGCGGTCACGGAGGGCGCCCGCGACGTGGAACTCCATCGCGACCGAGCATAGCAGGGCGCCGTCGGGCTTCAGGCGGGCCCAATCGCTCGCGGACGACGGGGCACGTCACCGCAGCTCGCTCCCGCTGCGCACCAATACGGCTCCTGCAACGCAGGCGGGCAGGCCGCCACAAGGCGCTGGCACCAACCCAGTTGGTGGTATGGGCCTCGTTCGCCCGCCGCGCCCGCGGAGCACCCACGTTGTTGGTGGGCAGGAATCTAGGGAGTCGCGGTGGGCTGGGCCGGGGATGGCGTGGGCGCGACCAGGCTGCCGAGCTGCTGCAGCGCCTGCCCCACCAGCTCCATCTCCGCCGCGTACCGGGCCAGGTCGCCGTCCCGCAGCGCCAGCTGGGCGAGCTCGTAGTGCTCGTTGGCGTAGAGGATGAGTCCCTGGACGTCACCCGCCCCGGGCGTCGGGCCGGCGCTCGGACCGGGCGTCGGAGACGCACCCGGCGACGGCGACGGCGAGGGTCCCGGCCCGGGACCGCCTGCAACGAGGAGCTGGAGCGCCTCGGCGAGCGTGTTTCCCCACACCACCTTCGTGGGCGACGCCACGATGATCTTCTGGAACTCGGGGAACTGGCTGCTCGTTGACTGCAGGTAGACCGGCTCGAGGTAGAGGAGGGTGTCCTGCACCGGGATGACCACCAGGTTGCCCCGGACGACCGTGCTCCCGACCTGGCCCCAGAGCGTTATCTGGGAGCTGATGATCGGGTCCTGATCGATGCGCGCCTCGATCTGCGCCGGCCCGAAGATGGACGTGTCGCGCGGGAACCGGTACACACGGGTGGCGCCGTACAGGTCGCCGTCCATGCGCGCGGCGATCCAGGCGATCATGTTCGGCCGGCTGGTGGGCACCATCGGCTGGAGCAACAGGAACTCGGCGTCCGTCTCCATCGGCATGCGCATGATCACGTAGTAGGCCTCGAGCGGCAGCTGCTGGCCGCCCGTCGGGAACGCGGGGACCGTCCAGAGGTCGTCGTTGCGGTAGAAGGTCTGTGGGTCCTGGACGTGATAGGTGGCGAACACGCGGGTCTGGACATTGAAGAGCTCCTCCGGCACGCGCAGATGCGCCCGCAAGCCGGAGGGCAGCTCATCGATCGGCCGGAAGAGGTCCGGGAACACACCCTGCCAGGCCCGCACGAGCGGGTCGCCCGGATCGGCCACGTAGAACGTGGTGGTGCCGTCGTAGGCATCCACGACGATCTTCACGCTGTTGCGCAGGTAGTTGAAGGGCTCTCCGCCCAGGCCAGTCGCGGCGAGCTGCGCCGGGTCGAACGGCTCGGCCAGCGGGAACCGCGAGCTCGTCGTGTAGGCATCCTGGATGTAGACGAGCCTCCCTTCCGTGGTGACAACCAGGTAGGGATCGCGGTCGTACCGGAGGAACGGGGCGATGCGCGGCAGGCGGTCACCGAGCGTTCGGTGCATAAGCAGCTGGCTCTGGTCGGTGAGCTGATCGGTGAGGATCAGGTTCAGATCGCGGAAGCGGAGCGCGAAGAGGAAGCGGTTCACCATCGAGTCGAGGCGGATGCCGGTGGTCCCGCTCCAGCTCGTGGTCTGCTGCTGCGTGTCGGCCTCGCCGACCGGATAGTCGAACTCCGGCTGGCGGGCGCCGACGATGACGTAGTCGTTCGGCCGCTCGCCAAAGTAGATCCGGGGCTCGGTGATGACGGGTGCTCCCGCGGCGGACACCGGGGGCATGTCGCGGATGAAGAGCGCCGGGAGCCCCTCTGCCGTCACCTCGTTCACCGGCACCATCGCAACGCCGAACCCGTGCGTGTACGTGAGGCGCTGGTTGACCCAGGACTGCGCCTGCGGGTTCTTCTCGGGGGCGATTTCGCGCGCCGACACCCACACCTGGCGCAGCCTATCCCCGACCACGTAGCGATCCGCGTCCACATCGTAGAAGTCGTAGTACTGGCGCACCGTCTGGAGCTGGTCCAGGGTGGCACCGAGCGGGCGGTAGTCCCACAGCCTGGCGTTCTCGAACGTCGCCTGCTCGCCCTCCACCTGGGCCGCCGTGAGAGCACCTTCGCCCCGGTACGGGATCTCCTCCCAGTCATCCAGGTTGAAGGCCAGCCGGGTCATCCGGATGTTGTTCTCGATGTACGGCTTCTCCAGGGCGAACTCGTTGGGTTGAACGCTGAACCGCTGGACGATCTCCGGATAGAGGGCGCCGAGCCCGACCGCGACCACCATCCAGACGGCGAGCGCCGCGCCAAGAACGAGCGGCCGGCGCACGTACGCACCGACGACCGTCGCCGCGGCGGCCGCCAGCGCGACGACCGTCATGACGTTGAGGGCCAGGAAGAGGGCGTTCTGGTCGGCATAGCTGACGCCCGACGCCACACCGCGAGCGCTGTACACGAGCTCCAGGCGATCGAGCTGGTAGCCGGCCGCGAACACGGCGAGCAGGAGGGCGCCCAGGACCCCGAGGTGCAGCCGAGCGGCCACCCGAAGCCGGAGGCCGCCGCGCAGCACGCCAATGCCATAGCGGCCGGCGGCCAGCAGGAGTGCCGCGATGAGGACGGCGCTCGCGAGACCCTGGAGGTACCGCCAGAACGGCAGCTCGAAGAAGTAGAAGGAGACGTCGCGGTTGAAGATCGGGTCGGTGACGGCCTGCCCGCCCGCGGGGCTATATGGGACGCGATTCATCCAGAGCGCTACCGTCTCCCATGCCGCAGCGGCTCCACCGGCCGCGATGAGCGCGGCAAAGACGGCCAGAATGACGAGCCCGACCGAGGCGATCGGTGTGAGATCGGGGAGTTCCTCCTCCGGCATGTCGACGGCGGGGCTCTCGCGGCCCGGGCCCCCGCGGCCGAAGGCGTCCCGTCCAAACCCTGTGAATGCGCCGAACGGGGAGTCCTCGCGTGAGCGCCGCTGGACTTCGCCAATGCGCCGCAGAAGCGCTGCAAGCGTCGAGCGCCCCTCCGGATCGGGAGGAGGCGAGAGCCGTGCGGCCAGCAGGAGGTCCAGCAGGAGAAGGACCAGGACGGCCGCCCCGACCCCCAGGAAGAGTGCGACCTGCGTCCCGAGCCGCGTCCAGAAGACGCTCCCGTAACCGACACTGCCGTACCAGATGGAGTCGGTCCAGAGGTCCATGAGCGGACCGACGGCGGCCAGCACGATGATGATGGCGAAGACGACGACCACGACTACGATTGCCCCGCGGCCCGGCGCGAAACGGACGACAGGCGGGGCTCCGCCCGGGGAGCGCGTCGGCGGCCGCGGCCCGGACGCCCTTCGCCGGATCTCCGGCTCCTCGCCACCCACGCTGCGTGGCGATTCCTCCCGGCCGGGCTCTTCGTCCTGTTCGCCGAACAGGTGGCGGAAGATGTCGTTCATGAGTCTGCCCGAGTGTACACGCAATTCGGGCGGCGCCGTTCGAATGGCCCGTTCGGGTGGCCTCGGGGGGGTGCGTGCGGACCGTGACCGACGGGCCGCCCGGCACTGTCGCGGCCGCCGGTTGTCCGGCACCGTACCGCCTGCAATGACCAGCAGCTCGGCGACCCCGTATGACGTCGCGGTGGTGGGCGGGGGCATCGTCGGCCTGTCCACCGCACACCAGCTCCTGCGCGCGCGGCCGCACACGCGCCTCCTGTTGATCGAGAAGGAGAACCAGCTGGCGGCCCACCAGACGGGCCACAACTCGGGGGTGGTCCACTCGGGGCTCTACTACAAGCCCGGCTCGCTGAAGGCGCGCCTGTGCCGTGAGGGCAAGAAGGAGACCGAGCGCTTCGCAGAGGAGCACGGGATCCCGTTCGAGCGCTGCGGGAAGCTCGTCGTCGCGCTCTCCGCCAAGGAGCTGCCCCGCCTTGCCGAGCTGCGGCTCCGCGCGGCGGCGAACGGCCTGGCGGGGGTCGAGGAGATCGGGCCGGAGCGCATCCGCGAGATCGAGCCGAACGCGGCGGGCCTGCGCGCCCTGTGGGTGCCCGAGACCGGGATCGTCGACTTCCGGGCGGTAGCCCTCGCCGTCGCCGGCGAGGTTCGCGACCGCGGGGGCGAGATCGCCCTCTCGGCTCGACTCACGGGGCTGGCCCGGCGCGGGCGCCCGTTCGTCCTTGAGACGACGGCCGGGACGTTCCAGGCGCGGAACGTCATCACCTGCGCCGGCCTCCAGTCGGACCGGGTGGCCGCGCTCACGGGCCACGCCGGCGACCAGCGCATCGTGCCGTTCCGGGGCGACTACTACACGTTCCGCCCCGAGGCCCGATCCCTGGTCCGCGGTCTCCTCTACCCGGTGCCCGACCCGTCGTTCCCGTTCCTGGGGGTCCACTTCACCCGCCGCATCGACGGGGAGGTGTGGGCCGGCCCGAACGCCGTGCTCGCCTTTGCCCGGGAGGGCTACCGGCGCCTCGACATCTCTCCCCGCGACCTCGGCGGGTCGCTCGCGTTCCGCGGGTTCTGGCGTATGGCCCGGCCCTACATGCGAATGGGGCTGGGGGAGATGTGGCGGGACGCCTGGAAGGGCGCGTTCGTCAACGAGCTGCGGCGGTACCTCCCGGCGCTCCGCTCCGACCAGCTCATCTTCGGGCCGTCGGGCGTCCGGGCCCAGTCACTGGCCGCCGACGGGACTCTGGTCGATGACTTCTCCCTGGGCGAAGCGGAGCACCTCATCCACGTGCGGAACGCCCCCTCCCCCGCCGCAACGGCGGCGCCGGCCATCGGGCGGATGCTCGCGGAGCGCGCCATCGCGAGGTTCGGCCTGGACTGAGGCCGCTCAGACCCGGGGACGGATCGCCCGGCGGAAGTCCCCGGGGCCGGGCAGGCCGGACGGCCGCGACAGCGCGTCCTCGACCCAGCGCAGCGTCGCCGCGACGTCGACCCGGGCGAGGGCGGAACCGAGCGCGGCCGGGCTGCGGCGTGGTCCATGGGGGTCGGACGGGGCCGCGGCACCGGCGAGCGCCGCGTCCGAAGCCACGACCGCCAGGCGCTGGCGCGCCCCCTCCAGGTTCTTCCGGACACCCTGCGGGTTCCGCCGCCACGCGTGAACGCCGGCCGCGGCGAGCTTGATGAGCCCCTGGTAGAGATCGCGCTCCACCGGGTCGCGCGCGCCCATCCAGGCGGGCTCGAGCAGCTCGTGGGCCTCGAAGTACTCGCCGGCGGCAAGCGCGTGGAGCCCTGCATCCAGCGCGGCGATCCGGCGCTGCGGGGGGATCGGACGAAGCGCCTTCGCGCGGCCGTCGGCGCCCACCACGACCCGGCGTGGCTCCGCGTCGCGCTGCCGTCCGCTGTCAGCGGGATGCCGGTCGACCCCGCGGGCGACGAACCGTCCTCCTCGCCGCTCGAGCGTGATGGGGAGCTCAAAGCAGCCGGACAGCGTCGCCTCCGTCAGGGCCTCGTCGATCGGCCCGAGCGCGAAGGGCCGCCCCTCGCGCAGGAGAAGGGCATGGGTGAAGTGACGCGGGATTTCCTCGACATGGTGGGTGACGAAGACGATCACCGGTGACGCCGGGTCGGCCGCGAGGGCGGAGAGGCGACGAACGAGCCGCTCACGGGCACCCAGGTCGAGTCCCGCGGACACCTCGTCGAGGAGGAGGAGCTCGGGCCTGCTCATGAGGGCCCGGGCGATCTGGACGCGCTGCCGCTCCCCCTCCGACAGCGTCCCCAGCGTGTGGTCGGCGAACCCCGCGGACCCGACGCTGCGCAGCAGGTCGCGCGCGCGCCGCACGTCATCAGCTGTAAACCGGTCCCACCAGGGGTGCAGGGCCGCCGTGCGCGCCGTCACCACGGCTTCGAGCGCGGTGAGGCGGTTGTCCAGCATGCGGGCGAGGTGCGCGCTCGCATAGCCGATCCGCCGGCGCAGCAGGCGCACGTCGGTGTGCCCGTGGCGCTCGCCGAGGATGGTGACCGTCCCGGCGGACGGGTAGAGGTATGTGCTCAGGATCTCGAGGAGCGTGGTCTTCCCGGAGCCGTTCGGGCCGAGCACTACCCAGCGCTCCCCTGGACGGATCGTCCAGTCGACCCCCGACAGGATCCAGCGACCATCGCGGACGACGCCCACGCCCGAGAGCACCGCGACCGCGTCGGGCGTCACGTGGGCGTCCACGGGATCGGGGCGCTGCAGGTGTGCCATCGGCGGCATGGTACCGGCTCGCGGGTCGAAAACCCGACATTGGCGTCCCTTGCCGATTCACGCCCTCCTCGGTATCCGGCATCCCCTCCATCGTCGATGAGTCCGCGGCCATCGCCTGGCCGGTGTCAAGCTGGGCGCTTCGACCGCGACGCCCGCTGCCCCCTGGGGAGCTGTCGCTCAGCTGGGCATTAGTGGCGCGCCGGGCGTCGCCCACGAGTGGAGCGTGTCCATGTAGTTGGCACGTTCGTACGCCGACGGATCCTCGACCGCCGCTTGATGGGCGCTGCCGCGGAGCTGGGCGACGGATTCGTACTCGCGGGCCTCCATCCAGGCCAGGATCTCGGCCTCCACCGTATGGATGTGGGCGGGCCCCTGGCGCAGCAGCGCCGAGGTCATCATCGTGACGTCGGCGCCGACCATGAGGGCCTTGATCGCGTCGGTGCCGTCGTGGATGCCGGACGTGGCCGCCAGCGAGACGCCGGGCGGCAGCTGCGGACGAAGGATCGCGATCCAGCGCATCGGCAGGCGCAGCTCGGACGGACGGCTCAGTTCGAGGCTGGCGACGACGTCGAGCGACTCGAGGTTGAGGTCAGGCTGGTAGAACCGGTTGAAGAGCACGAGGCCGTCAGCCCCGGCATCGACGACCCGGCGGGCGAAGCCCGCGAAGGCCGAGTAGTAGGGGCTGAGCTTGACCGCGAGCGGGATGCCGATCGCGGCGCGCACGGCGCGGATCAGCTCGAGGTCGCGGGCCTCCATGTCGATCGCGGTCTTCGACGGGTCCGCCGCAACGTGGTAGATGTTGAGCTCGAGCGCGTCCGCGCCCGCGTCCTGCAGCAGCCGGGCATAGCGGACCCAGCCGCCCGGAGTGCTGGCGTTGAGGCTCGCGATCACGGGGACGGCGACCTGCGCCTTGATCCGCCGGAGGCGGTCCAGGTACTGATCGCCGGTTCCCGCGTACGAGGTGATGGCCGGGAAGTAGCCGAGGGCCTCGGCGAACTGGTCGCTCCCGGCCTGGAGCGACCGGTCGAGCTCGAGCTCCTCGTGGAGGATCTCCTCCTCGAAGAGCGACGGCAGGACGAGCGCCGCGGCGCCGGCCTCGACGAGCTGCGCGGCGCCGTCCGGGTCGCGCGTGAGGGGAGAGGGGGAGGCGACGAGCGGCGAACGCAGCTCGAGGCCGAGATAGCGGGTGCCCAGGTCGATGGTCACGCCTCGTCTCCCGTGTTGGTGGGCTCGGCCGGACCGCCCGCAGGCTGCGGCAGCGAACCGGGGCCGTGATGGACGTGCGGCACGCTGCGGTGCATCGCGGCGAGCTGCTCGTAGTAGCGCCAGCGCTCGTCGACGTCGGCCTGGCCGAGCTCGGCGAGCTCGGCTGCCCGCTCGGGCTGCGTGCGGGCCAGGATCGCGAAACGGGTCTCGTCGGCGACGAAGTCGCGGAGCGGGATCGACGGCTTGGCCGAGTCGAGCTTGAAGGGCTGGCCGTCCTCGATGTCGCTCGGGTGGAAGCGGTAGAGCGGCCAGTAGCCGCTCCTGACGGCATCGCGCTGGTGCGACATCGACTTGCTCATGTCGATGCCGTGGGCGATGCACGTGCTGTAGGCGATGACGAGCGACGGCCCTGGCCAGGCGTCTGCCTCGAGCAGGGCCTTGGCCGTCTGGGCGTCGTTGGCGCCCATCGCCACCTGGGCAACGAACACGTCGCCGTACGCCCGCGCGACCGCACCGAGGTCCTTCTTGCTGCGCGACTTGCCAGCCGCAGCGAACTTTGCGACGGCGCCGCGCGGCGTCGCCTTCGACGCCTGGCCGCCGGTGTTCGAGTAGACCTCCGTGTCGAGCACGAGGACGTTGACGTTCCGGCCGGAGCTCAGGACGTGGTCCAGCCCACCGTAGCCGATGTCGTAGGCCCACCCGTCACCGCCAACGATCCAGATGCCCTTGCGGACGACGTCGCCGGCGAGGGCGAGCAGGTGTTGGGCGTCGGACGCGGCTGCGCCGTCGACCCGGCCAAGCGCCTCGCGGAGCTTCTCCACCCGGTCACGCTGGAGGGCGATCCCGGCCTCGGTCGACTGGTCGGCATCGACGATGTCGCGGACGAGCGTCTCGCCGACGATCGGCGCCAGCCGTTCGAGGAGCGTTCGGGCGTGGTTGGTCTGCGCGTCGAGCGCGAGGCGCATGCCGAGCCCGAACTCGGCGTTGTCCTCGAACAGCGAGTTGTTCCAGGCCGGTCCGCGGCCCTGGGCGTTCACCGTCCAGGGGGTGGTCGGCAGGTTGGCGCCGTAGATCGACGAGCAGCCGGTGGCGTTGGCCACGATCATCCGGTCGCCGAACAACTGGGAGACGAGCTTGAGGTACGGGGTCTCGCCGCAGCCGTTGCATGCGAGCGAGAACTCGAACAGCGGGTCGAGCACCTGGGAGCCCTTGACTGTGTCGTGGGCGACGAGGCTGCGGTCGAGCGGCGGGATGGACTGGAAGAACTCCCAGTTCGGGCGTTCGGCGTCGCGGTAGGCGTCCGCCGGCTGGAGGTTGATCGACTTGTGCCGGACCTCTGTCTTGCTCTTGGCCGGACACACGTCGACGCAGACGCCGCAGCCGGTGCAGTCGTCGGGCGCCGCCTGGATCGTGATCCGGTGGTCGACAAGGTCGCGGGACTTGAACTCCTTGCTCTGGAAACCGGCCGGGGCGCCGGCGACGGCAGCCGCCGGGAAGACCTTCATCCGGATGGCGGCGTGCGGGCAGACCATGGCGCATTTGCCACAGTCGATGCAGATCGACGGATCCCAGATCGGGATCTCGTGGGCGATGGCCCGCTTCTCGAAGGCGGTCGTGCCGACCGGGAACGTCCCGTCCACCGGGAACGCGCTCACCGGCAGCCAGTCCCCCCGACCCGCCATCAGTTCGGCCGTGACGTTCCTGACGAACTCCGGAGCGTTGGCCGGGACGACGGGCGGTATCGGGGCGCCGGTGGCGGCCGTGCCGAGCGCCACCCGGTTCAGCCGCTCGATCGAGCGGTCGATGGCGGCGAAGTTGCGCTCAACCACGGCCTGGCCGCGCTTCGCGTAGGTCTTCTCGACGTTCGCCTTGATGCGGGCGATCGCGTCGGCCGCCGGGAGGACGTTGGCGAGGTGGAAGAAGCAGGGCTGCATCACCGTGTTGATGCGGTTGCCCATCCCGACCTCGGTCGCGACGGCGAACGCGTCGATGACCCAGAGGTCGATGGACTTCTCGATGAGCTGCTGCTGGACCTCGCGAGGAAGGTGGTCCCAGACCTCGGTCGGGCCGTACGGCGAGTTCAGCAGGAACGTGGCGCCGGGCTTCGCGAACCCGAGGACGTCCGTCTTCTCCAGGAGCCCGAACTGGTGGCAGGCGACAAAGTCCGCGGCGTCGATCAGGTAGGCCGAGTGGATCGGCTCGGGTCCGAACCGCAGGTGCGAGACCGTGAGCCCACCGGACTTCTTCGAATCGTAGACGAAGAAGCCCTGGGCGTGAAGATCGGTCCCCTCGCCGATGATCTTGATGGAGGCATGGTTGGCGCCGACGGTGCCGTCCGAGCCGAGGCCGAAGAAGACCGCCTGGACCTCGCCCGCGGGTCGCGGCCGCCGGAACTCGGTGTCGATCGAAAGGCTGAGGCGCGTCACGTCGTCGTAGATGCCGACGGTGAAGTGGCGCTTCGGCCGCTCGCTCGCGAGCTCGTCGAACACCGGCTTGATCATCCCCGGCGTCACCTCCTTGGAGGCAAGGCCGTAGCGACCGCCGAGGACCCGGGGCATCGTCGCGAAGGGCGGCTCGTCCCCGTCCATCCGCTCGGCGATCGCGGTGACGACCGCCTGGTAGAGCGGCTCACCGACCGCGCCCGGCTCCTTCGTCCGGTCGAGAACCGCGATGGCCCGCACGGTGGACGGCAGGGCGGCCACGACCTGGTCGACGGGAAACGGCTGGAAGAGGCGGACCTTCAAGACGCCGACCCGCGCGCCCGCAGCGTTCAGCGTATCGACTGTCTCCTCGACGGCGCCGATCGCCGATCCCATCACGACGGCGACGCGATCCGCGTCCGGGGCGCCGTGGTAGTCCACCAGGCCGTAGCGGCGGCCGGTCCGCGCGGCGAGCTCGTCCATCACCTCCTGGACAATGGCGGGGACGGCCAGGTAGTACGGGTTCGACGCCTCGCGCGCCTGGAAGAAGGCGTCCGGGTTCTGGGCCGTGCCGCGCACGACGGGGGCATCGGGCGTCATGCCCCGGGCGCGGAAGGCCAGGACATCCTCGTCGCGAACGAACGCCCGCAGGTCGTCTTCGGTGAGGAGCCCGATCTTGTTGATCTCGTGCGACGTGCGGAAGCCGTCGAAGAAGTGGAGGAACGGCACGCGGGCCCGAAGGGTCGCCGCATGGGCGACGAGGGCGAAGTCGTGGGCCTCCTGGACCGAGCCGGCGGCCAGCATCGCCCAGCCGGTGGCCCGGGCGTGCATGACGTCGCTGTGGTCGCCGAAGATCGACAGGGCGTGGGTCGCGATCGTGCGCGCCGCCACGTGGATGACGGCGGGCGTCAGCTCGCCCGCGATCTTGAACATGTTGGGGATCATCAGGAGGAGCCCCTGCGACGCGGTGAACGTCGTTGCCAGGGCACCCTTCTGGAGCGCGCCGTGCATCGCGCCGGCCGCGCCACCCTCCGACTGCATCTCGACGACGTCGGGCACCGAGCCCCAGAGGTTCGGGCGTGCCGCCGCCGCCCAGTCGTCGGCGTGCTCCGCCATCGGCGAGGCGGGCGTGATCGGGAAGATCGAGATCACCTCGCTCAGCGCGTAGGCGACTCGCGCAGCGGCCTCGTTGCCGTCGAGGCAAACCCATTCCTGGTCCATATGCTGTCCTTGAGCCTCTCTGTGGGATCGCGATGGGTCCTGACCCTGGGTCGGCCGGAGGCGAGGACGGTGGCGCTTGACTGTCCCCACCGCCCGCCACAAGAGCGCGCGAAGCCGGCGACGATCTATTATCGCCGCCCGACCGACCCTCGGACCGTGCCGGACCGCTCGGTCTTGGCAGTCCAGTGGGTCCGCTCGGGCCATGCTGCCTGATCGCCTCAGAAGCGACAGGCGTCCCCGCCAAGGCGAACGAGTATCCGGGCCCCGCGGTGATCATCGCCTGCACACCCTGCATGCCGGAGCACCGCAGACCGGACTCCCAATGATCGACAATGGACGGGTCGACGTGGCGCACCTCCACGTCGACCGTAGCCCGGAGGCGGCCGTGTCCCTGACCCCGCGCCAGCGCCTCGCGACCACGCTCGATCACCGCCAGCCGGACCGCGTGTGCGTGGATCTCGGCGGGTACACGGCGAGCGGGATCTGCGCGGCGCCACTCTCTGGACTCCGGCGCGCCCTGACCGGCGACGAGACGTTCCGGGTCAAGCTGTTCGAGCCGTTCCTGGGGCTCGGAGAGGTGGACGAGCCGGTGCGCCGGGCGATCGGCGCCGACCTGGTCGGGCTGTGGACCTTCCCGACGATCATGGGCTTTCGCAACGCTGCCTGGAAGCCATGGACGGTCCCTGACGGCACGCCGGTGCTGGTGTCAACCGAGTTCGAGCCGGCGGAGGGCGCGAACGGAGATCTCCTCCTCTACCCGGGCAACGACCGGACGGTCGCGCCCAGCGCTCGCATGCTCCCGGGCGGCTACTACTTCGACGCCATCATCCGGCAGGAGCCGATCGACGACGACCACCTCGACCCGAGCGGCAACCGCGAGGACTTCCGGATCCTGTCCGATGCTCTCGTGGCGGACGCAGCGCGGGACGCGGAGCAACTCTGGACGGAAACGGACTACGCGGTCTTCCTGCGCTTCCCCGGGCTCTGGTTCACCGATCCCGTGATGTGCGCAGGCCCCGGCCTGAAGCATTCGCGCGGCATCCGCGACGAGGTCGAGTGGCTCATCTCCCTGGCCACGCGGAGGGACCTCATCCACGCCATCTTCGAGCACGAGACGGAGATCGCGCTCCAGAACCTGCCACGGCTCGCGAGCGCTCTCGGCGACCGCGTGGCAGTGGTCAAGGTGTGCAGCGCCGACCTGGGCGGGCAGGCCGCCACGCTCATCTCGCGGGAGACCTATCGCGAGCTCTTCAGCCCCTACTACCGCCGGCTGAACGCCGCGTTCCACGAGCAGACGAACTGGAAGACGTTCAAGCACTCCGACGGGAGCATGTACGACCTCATCCCCGACCTCATCGAGGACGGCTTCGACATCCTCAACCCGGTCCAGACCTCGGCCGCGAAGATGGACCCGCGAACGCTGAAGCGGGAGTTCGGGGATCACCTCGTTCTCTGGGGGGGCGGCGTGGAGACGCAGACGACCCTCCCCTTCGGGACCCCCGAGGAGGTCTACCGCGAGGTCCGGGAACGGATCGACATCTTCAACGACGGCGGTGGGTACGTCTTCGCCGCCATCCACAACATCCAGCCCGGGGTGCCAGTGCCGAACTTGCTGGCGATGATCCAGGCGGTCCGCGACAGCTGGGGTGGTGGACCCTGGTCGGACGCCGTGGGGCAGACGGGCGGGTAGCGCGTGCTGGCCCGGGCGGGCACCCACGCCCGCGCGGGGCACTCCTCTCTCTCGCTCAATTCAGGCTGAGAACCGCAGGACGGCGGTGCCCAGCTGGACCTGGTCGCCGTCGGCGAGCGGGTGCCACGGCACGCGCACGCCGTTCACCCAGGTCCCGTTGGACGAGCCCAGGTCGAAGATGTACCACCGGCCATCACGGAGCTCCACGCGGGCATGGGCCCAGGAGGCAGACCCGTCCGCGAGGGCGAGGGTGCTCGCGGGGTCGCGGCCGATCGAGACCGGGGGGCCCCACAGGGCGACCCAGGGGGCGCTGGCGGGGCCTTGCATGACCGTGAGCCAGGCGGATGGTGCCGCCGGGGTGGGGGTGGGGACCGGGGCGGGGTGGGGACCGGGGCCGGGGTGGGGGCCGCAGCCGCGGCGACGGCAGGTGCCAGCTGAACCCCCGTCGCGCTGCGCTGCCGGAGCACCCGCAGGAGGAGCAGACCGTTCGCCCCTGTGGCCCACCCGGCCGCGAAGATCATGGCCAGGATCCCTGCCGCCTGGGCCGCGGCGTACCCGGCCTGGCCGAGGGCCGCGGCAAGGACGAGCGCCACGCCCCACACCACGAGGTAGCCCGCGCCGCCGCGGCGGATGAGCATCGACCCGCGGTGCCCGAGGCGGATCCTCCCGCCCTCCGCCAGCCCGAAGAGGAAGCCGAGCAGCGCAGCCACGACGACGGGGACCGGGTTGAGCGGCGCTCCCGTCAGCACGAGGTAGAGGAACGTCCCGGCGACGGTGAGGATGATGGCCAGCGCCGGCGCGAGCGGCGAGGCGGCGGTCTCGCCCCGCACCCGCCGGATGGCGACGACAAGGAAGACGAGGGCAACGAGGACCGCAGCGAGGGAGATGACACGCAGGAGGTCGGGGCTCATCGCCCAGACCCCCCCGGCCTTCCGGATTCTGCGCCGGCACCGGGCGAGCCGCTCCGGGGATGGTCCTTGCGATACTGGTCCAGGCGCTGCTGGGCCTGCTTGTGGTCGTCGACGGCGTCGGACCACCTCTTGGCCGTCGCCTCGCACTGCTCGTCGGCGGCCCGGTACGCGTCGGTTCCCGCCTGGCCATCCTTCTCGAGCTGCTGCTTGCGGGCGGCATCTTCCTCGATTTGCTGGTGCAGGCGGTCCATCTCGAGCCGCTTGTGCTCCACGTCGGCCTCGAGCTCGATGCCCGGCTCGACGTGCTCGAGATGGTCCGACGGAGTCCCGACATTGATGGCCGCCAGGTCCTCCACGGCCTCCCGCGCCGGCTGCGTCGCGGCGGCGGCCGCGGCCGCCTCGGGGCTCTCGGCATCGGGCAGCTTCCCGCCGATGACCGAGAAGGGGTCGCCGGTGAGGACTGCGCCCGTCAGGATTTCCCGGTCGAGTTTCTCCGCCTGGTGGAGGTCTTCCACCAGCCGACCGTCTCCCACCGTTGCCGGGCCAGGCGCCGCGTCTCCGCCCGGCGGCCCCGCGGGAGGGCCGGACGGAGATCCACCGGCCGGAGGCGCACCACGGGCTCCCCCGGCCGCCTGGAGACCTTCGCCGAAGGTGCCGTCGAGGATGCCCATGGCATCGCCGATGCCGGAGGCCTCCGCGGCCGAGGTGCCGGAAGGAGGCCCGGATGCCGTCGTCGCTGCGGCGGCCGTCGCTGGGCCACTGCCGCCGGCTGCTGCGGCGCTCGCCTGGGCGCTCGCGGCCTGGGCCGGGGCGGACTGGGCTCCCGATGCCGGCTTGATGGCCGTGGAGGCACCGGGCGCCGCTCCCGCTGCCGGCTTGACGGCGGGGGTCGGAGCAGTGATCCCGGTCACTGCGTCGGCCACCCCGCCCGCGGCCGTGGCGAGCCCGCTGGCGAGCGGGGAATCGGCGGCCTTCCCGCCAAGCGCCGCCGCGGCCGCCGCGGCCGTGCCGAGGATAACCGACGACGACGATCAGCCGCGCCGGAGTCCTTCGAGGGATCGGGGGGCGTGGGATCCGCCTTGCCGGTGAGGAAGTCGTTCACTCCGACCCACACCTCGAGCGGGATGAAGGAGAGCGGCGAGGACGGTAGCGGGCGACGCTGGTGGAGGCGACGGGCGACGTCGCGCCGCTCGTTGTCGGTGGCTTTCACCGTGACGACGTGGGTGGCGGTGTCGCCGGGCGGGATGGACTTGCGAGGTGAGGATGCTGCCCGTGGCACCCGGCACGGGCGGCCCGTCCCACGACCAGGCATACGCAAGCGAGCCGCCGACGGGCTGGCCGGATGGCTTCGCCTCGCAGACGACGATCACCTCGGAGTTCGACGACGCCCGTCTGTCTCCTGTTTCGTGCAACTCACGGTGAGGGTGAAGCCGGCCGCGGCCGGCGAACCGGGGGCCGCGGACTCCGGACCGCCCGAGGCACCCGCGCTCTCCTGCGCTCCCCCGCCGCCCGGCTTGGTGAACGTCCAGCGCTCGCTCGAGGAAGGTGTCTTGGTCCGGTTGTCGATGGCCTTGACGGTGATCGGTGTGCTCGCCGGGGGTCGACCTCGGCGTCCGGGCGGGCGTACGTGTCGCCGGACGTGCGCGTCGTCCACGGTCCCGTCGTACGTCCACTCGAAGGTGATGTCGCTGGGCCCGGCGCCGGCGGGCTGGTTCGACGTGCGGGTGCTGCACAGGACGCCCTCTTCGGCGCTGTACTGGCAGCCCAGGCCCACGGCGAAGGGGCCCGGCGTTGCGCTCGCCGGCGACTGCCAGGAGCCGCTGCAGACGTTCGCGTTGGCGAGCGCCTGGCCGATCTCGGTGAGCTTCTGCCTGGCCTTTGTCTTCGCCTCTGCTGTCAGCTCCGCGTGGTAGTTGCGCTCCCCTTGGCGAGTCCATGAGTGCGTTGCCGAGGTCGACCCGGATGTTTCCGCAGTTGAGCGTCCCGTCACTCCCGCTCATCTGAGTAGATCCTGTCGCCCCGCGTGGCTTCCAGCTTCGAGCGGAAGTAGTTCGCGCGCTACGACCGCCGGTGAGCCGCCGACTGTGAACGGGTCGCTGTCCCGGTACCGTGGGCCACTTCCCGCTCATGAAGTCGTACTGCTGCTTCGCCCATGCGTTTGCGCAGTCGAGGTACTCCGTCGAGAACAGGTACAGGGTGAAGTACGTGCGGGTGTCGCCCGGACTCATGGAGCCGGGGCGGTCGTCGTAGGCGATCTGCGTCCCGATGACCGTCGGTCCGGCTTCTGACATGATCGGGATCTGTTGGCACTCCGGCGGGATCTCGTCGCCGAGCCCTGGGGCGCCGATTCCGTCGACCTTGAGGGCCGGAACCTCCCTCCCGGCCGAGTCGGGGACGTAGGGCGTCTCGGTGTAGCCCAGCCCCGTGATGATCTCGCGGACCTTGGCCACCTGCGCCCCGTCCGCGCCCCTGGCCGCGACGGGCGGGGCGGGCAGAGCCACCGCCAGGAGCCCGAGGGCGAGAGCGAAGGCACCAACCCATACCAGGTGGCGAGGCATGACCGTCCCTCCCTTCACCAGCCCCGCGAGGATAGCGCGACGCCTGCCGGTAGGCGACGCCTTTCCGTATCTCCCGTGCCAGGTCACCTCGCCGGCCGGTTGACGTGCTCGGCGAGCACGCCCCCGCCCAATCTCACCCCGCCGACGCCGCCGCAACGCTCCCGCGGCGCGTCGCCCCCGCACGCGGACCGGCCGCGGCGTGCCCCGCATCAAACGCAGCCAGGTCCGCCGCGAGAACCTTCGGCCGCTTCACGCTCAGGAGATCGCGCAGCACATCGTGGATCGTGGCAGGCTCAACGATCCGGGTGCGGGCCACGTACGCGCCGAGGGCGACGATGCTGACGACGCGGTCGTCGCCGGCCTGCCCCGCGAGCTTCGTGCAGGACACCCGTACCTCGTCCACGTCGGCGCGCCCGGCGGTCGCCTCGACGAGCGAATCGTTGACCACGACCACACCGCCCGGGACCACGCGCGGGCCATACTTCACGAGCGAAGGGGGATTGAGCACGATGACCGCATCCGGGCGGTCCACCACCGGGGAGCCGATCGGCTCATCGCCAACAATCACCGTGCACGACGCCGTCCCGCCCCGCATCTCCGGGCCGTAGCTCGGGATCCAGAGCACCTCACCGCCCTCGTACATGGCGGCATGCGCCAGCACCTGGCCGGCGAAGAGGATCCCCTGCCCGCCGAAGCCGGCGATGATGACCGAGTGCTCCACGACCTCACGCCTCCGTCGCAGCCGCCTTCGCCTCGGCGCCGCCGTGCCCCGGTTCACCGGCGACCGTGCGCCCCTCCCCATCTCCCGGTCGAGTCCGCTCCACGAGCACCCCGGGTGGATAGGTGGCCGTCACGACATCCCGGAGGTAGGCGATCGACTCGACCGGCGCCATGCCCCATCCGACCGGGCAGTTCGACAGGACCTCGACGATGGCGAAGCCCGCCCCGGCCAGCTGCGCCTCGCAGGCGCGCCGCAGATACGACTTGGTCCGGCCGATGGCCGCCGCGTCCACGATCGACCCGCGCGCGGCGTAGGCCACCCCGGGCAGGAGCGCGAGCATCTCGGTCATGCGGATCGGGTATCCGGTGGCCAGCGCGTCGCGCCCGTGCGGCGACGAGGTGGTCCGCTGGCCGATGAGGGACGTCGGCGCCATCTGGCCGCCGGTCATGCCGTAGATCCCGTTGTTCACGAAGACCGTGGTGATGAGCTCGCCCCGCGCCGCCGCGTGGACGATCTCCGCGGTCCCGATGGCGGCGAGGTCGCCGTCGCCCTGGTAGGTGAACACGAACGCGTCCGGGTGCACACGCTTGATCCCGGTGGCCACCGCGGGCGCACGCCCGTGGGGCGCCTCGCAGAAGTCCACCAGGAGGTAGTCGTAGGCGAAGACGGAACAGCCGACCGGGGCCACGCCGATCGTGCGCGGCCCCAGGCCCAGCTCGCCCAGGACCTCCGCGACGAGCCGGTGGACCACGCCGTGGCCGCAGCCCGGGCAGTAGCGAGTGGAATCGTCGGCGAGGAGCTCCGGCGGCCGGAAGACGACCCGCGGAGCGGAGGCCTCGGTGGTCATGCCGGGTCCCTCCTCGGCCCCGCCTCCCGGTCGAGGTCCCGGAGCGCTTCAATGATCTCGTCGGGCGATGGCACCATCCCGCCCATGCGGCCGTGGAACCGGACCGGGACGCGCCCCTCGACGGCAAGCCGGACGTCCTCGACCATCTGGCCCGCGGACATCTCCACCACGAGGACGCCGCGCGCCCGACCCGCCACGTCCGCCAGCGCAGCCGCCGGGAACGGCCACAGCGTGATCGGGCGAAAGAGCCCCGCCCGGAGCCCGGCGGCGCGTGCCCGGGCGACCGCCGTGCGCGAGACCCGCGCAGCCGTGCCGTACGCGGCGATCACCAGGTCGGCATCGGCGAGCTCGTCGCCCTCCCATCGCACCTCGCGTTCCTCGATCTGGCGATAGGTTGCCTGGAGTCCCCGGTTGTGCTCCTCGAGGTCCTCGGGGTCGAGGTGGAGCGACTTCACGACGCGCGGCGGCCGCCCGTCCGCTCCGGCCAGGACCCACGGCTGCGGCGCCCGCTCCGGTTCCCGGAAGCGCTGCTCAACCGGCTCCATGGCCTGGCCGAGCAACCCATCCGTAAGGACGATCACGGGCGTCCGGTACCGCTCCGCCAGCTCGAAGGCGACCGGCATCAGCTCCATGGCCTCGCCGATGGACGATGGCGCGAGTACGGGCGTCCGGTAGTCGCCGTGGCCGTGTCCCTTGGTCGCCTGGAAGTAGTCCGACTGCGACGGCTGGATCGAGCCGAGACCGGGCCCACCCCGCATGACGTTCACGACCACCACCGGGAGCCGCGAGCCCGCCATGTAGCTCAGCCCCTCGGCCATGAGGCTGATCCCCGGGCTCGACGACGAGACGAGCACCCGGGCGCCGGTCGCGGCCGCGCCCAGCGCCATGTTGATCGCGCCGAGCTCGCTCTCCGCCTGCACGAACACCCGACCCTCCTCCGGCATCCGGCGGGCCATCCACTCCAGGAGCTCCGCCTGCGGCGTGATCGGGTAGCCGAAGTAGGCGTCACAGCCGGCCCGGACGGCCGCCTCGGCGATCGCCTCGTTTCCCTTCATGAGAACGCGGCGTGGGCGCTCGGGCGCCCCGGCTCGGGCGAGGGCTTCGTCCTCCGCCACCGGCTCGGACGCGATCGTCATTTCGCCTCCCTCCTGGGCGCGAAGACGGTGAAGACCGCGTCCGGACAGACCCGGGCGCAGAACGCGTCGGCGGTGCACTTCTCGGGCGCGACGACCACGACCGGGTGGTAGCCGAGGGCGTTGACCGTCGTTGGATCGAGCGCGAGGACGCCCTTGGAGCAGGCGGCGATGCACAGCTCGCAGCCCTTGCAGCGAGCCGCATTGATGAGTAGGGGAAACCAGGGAACGACTTCGGCGTCGGCGTCGGGCGTCGCCGGGAGCGAGACCGCCATCCTTGACTTGGCCTCCGTGCAGACGCTCGGTACGTGGGCTCATCGTGCGGCGCGCTACACCCGGCATCAAGTGCCGAAGGGGCCGATTGGCCGACAACGCGCGCATCCGACCGGCGCCATGGCGCACCGCCTCGCATGGACGGGCCATTCGGCCCAGGCAAACGGGGCCCTTCTGCACTAATGCTCAGGTGCGCATGTATTAGGATGCGCATTGATGGACCCGATCTTCCCTCTCCAGGCGGAAGTGCTCAAGACGCTGTCCAGCCCTCGGCGGCTCGAGATCCTCCACATCCTCGCTGAGGGCCCGAAGGAGGTAGGCCGGCTCGCGGATGAGCTCGGCATCAGCCAGCCGAACGTCTCGCAGCACCTGTCGGTCATGCGCGCCGCCGGCCTTGTGGAGGGCGAGCGCGACGGCCGGGAGGTCCATTACCGGCTCGCCGACCCGGACATCATCGTCGCCTGCGACATCATGAAGGGCGTCCTGCAGCGGCGGATCGCGCGGCTCGCCGACATGTCGGCGGAGCACCCGGCGAACAGCCATCCTGCCCCCGGGCCGTCCGGGGTTATCCCAGCACCCGGAGGCGCCACGTGAGCGATCAGCTCTCCATCGTCCTCTTCTCCGGCACGGACGACAGGCTCCAGGCCGCCGCGGTCCTCACCGCCGGAGCGGCCGCGACCGGCCGTCCGGTCCACGTCTTTCTCCAGTACTGGGCCGTGGACGCCTTCCGCAGGGACCGCATCGATCTCGACCACGGCGCGTCGCCGGAGGCTGGAGAAGCTGGGCGTGCCGCGATGGCGGCGCTCCGGGCCGCCGGCCAGTCGAGCTGGAAGGAGGTCTTCCAGCAGGCCAAGGACATCGGCGAAGTCACCATCCAGGGGTGCTCGCTCACGATGGACCTCTTCCACATCGAGCACGACGACCTTGACCCCATCGTGGACGGCGTCGAAGGCGTGGCGTCCTTCATGTTCGCCGCCGGCGAGGGTCAGATCGTCTTCATCTAGTCATCCAGGAGAAAGGGGAGTCAACGAATGACCGCAGAACAGATCGCCCTCACGGTGGACGCCAAGGGGCTGTCCTGCCCGATGCCCATCGTGAAGACCGCGCAGGCCATCAAGCAGGTCGAGTCGGGGGCGCTCATCGAGGTGCTCGCGACCGACGCCGGATCGGTGAAGGACTTCGACGCATGGTCGAGGTCGACCGGCAACCCCATGGTCGAGTCGAGCGTGGACGGCACCGTCTACCGCTTCGTCATCCGGAAGAAGTAGTCACCACGGAAGCAGGGACCGACCGATGACCGCAACCCTCGAGCCCATCCTCGCCACTGCCCCCGCGCCACAGGCCGCGCCCGAACCTGAGGCGCCAACGAGGCAGCTCGTCATCATCAACTGGAGCAGCGAGTTCGACAAGGTCATGCCGACGCTGATCCTCGCCTCCGCGGCCGCCGCCGGCGGCATGAAGACGCACGTATTCCTGACGTTCTGGGGGCTGCTCCCGTTCGTCAAGGACGAGAAGCGCATCACCGGCGACAACTGGATGCAGAAGATGCTGTCGTTCATGCAGCGCCCGGGGATCAGCCACACCAAGATGTCGAAGATGAACTTCTTCGGCATGGGCGGCTGGATGATCGGCAAGCTCCGCAAGCAGTACAACGTCGCCGGACTGCCGGAGCTGCTCGAGGCCTGCATGGCGATGGGAGTGGACTTCATGCCGTGCCAGATGACCATGGACCTGTACGGCCTCAAGCGCGAGGACATGATCGACGGGCTCGGCGAGCCTGTGGGCGCAGCCACGGTCCTCGAACTCATGACCCAGCCGAACACCGCCGACCTCTTCATCTGAACCGCCGCCGGGTTCCACACCGGCCGGGCAGCCCGGCCGGTGCCGCACGCGGGACTCGGAAACACGCGAAAGGCAGATCCGCATGACCGCCGAGAGCTCCCCCAGGACCATCACCCGCACGATCGACGCACGCGGCAGCTACTGCCCCGGACCCCTCATGGAGCTGATTCGCGCCATCAAGGAGGGCCAGGTCGGCGACGTGATCGCCGTCTGGTCTGCCGACAAGGGCTCCAAGGTGGACATCCCGGCGTGGACGGCGAAGGCCGGCCACACGTTCGTGGGCATGTATGCCCGCGAGGGCTACGACGAGATCGTCGTCGAGAAGGCGAAGTAGGAAGCAGTCGATGCAGCGGGTCGTCATCCTCGGCGGCGGTGTAGGAGGAACGCTGACCGCGAACCTCATCGTGAAGAAGCTGCGCAAGCGGATCATCGCGAACGAGGTCAGCATCACCGTCGTCGATGCGACGGGCCAGCACTACTACCAGCCGGGCTACATGTACATCGCCATGGGGGGCGAGCGCGTCGAGAACCTCCGGCGGCCGGAGCGGTCGCTGCTCGACCGGCTCGTCAACCTTGTCATCGGCGAAGTCACGGCGATCGACGACCAGGCCCAGACTGTCTCGCTCGGCGACGGCACCATCCTCCCCTACGACTACCTGGTGGTGGCCCTGGGGGCGCGGATCGTGCCGGAGGAGATCGAGCACTTCTCCGAGGAGGCGTACCACTTCTACACGCCGGAGGCGGCACTTCGGCTCCGCAAGGCGCTCGACGCCTTCAAGGGCGGCCGGATCGTCATCGGCATCGCCGGCATCCCGTACAAGTGCCCGCCGGCGCCGCTCGAGGTCGCGCTCCTCATCGAGACCGAACTGCGCGACCGCAAGATCCGGAACAAGACGGAAATGCACTTCTTCTCCCCGATCAACCGGGCGTTCACCATCGAGGAGGTGAGCCCGATGATCGAGGCCGAAATGACGAAGCGGCACATCGAGCTCCACACGTTCTTCAACGTCGAGACCATCGACCCGGCGAGGAAGGTCGTGGCCAGCCTGGAGGGCGAGGAGTTCCCGTACGACCTTCTCATCCTCGTGCCGCCGCACAAGGGCGCCCAGGTGCTGGTCGACAGCGGCCTCGCGCCGCGGTCGGGGTGGCTGCCCACCGACAAACACACGCTGCAGGTGGGCGGACGGGCGAACGTGTTCGCTGTCGGCGATGCCACCGACCTGCCGCTCTCGAAGGCGGGGTCAACCGCTCACTTCGAGGCGCCGGTGGTGGCCGAGCGGATCATCGCCGCCGTCGACGGGCGCCACGTCCGGGCCAAGGAAGGCAACTACACGGGCCGGGTCATGTGCTTCTTCGAGGTCGGCGACGGGAAGGGCACGCTCCTCCAGTTCGACTACGACAACCCGCCCCACCCGCCGAAACCGAACCGCGTGTGGCATTTGGGCAAGATCGTGTTCAATAAGACATACTGGCAGACGGTGCCGCGGGGTCGCATTTAGGGGCGATCACGCGAGCGGCGGCTGCCGGGGCGGTGCCCGGCGGGGCCGGTCACACCACGCGTCGCATACTCCGATCGGGCGAGTCCTCCCCCTCCGCCCGCGCGAAAGCCGGACGGCCTCCGGGTCGTCCGGCTTTCGCATTCCCTCTGCATGGGGCGTGCGCAGGCGGCCGGACCTGCGCGGTCCGACGTGCAAGGTACGCGCGTTGTCTGCATCGACAGCGACACCCCCTTTGACGTCCCGCGACGCCGACGGAGGGGCAATCCTCGTGCGAACCTCATAGACGGCGCCCGCGACCCCCTCAGCCGATGGCGTCCGGTCGCCGCCGATTTCGACCAACTCTGAACCCCAGCGCGGCCTCGGCGTCGGGCAATGACCGTGCTTTGCACACCGACCGCCCGGAGCGCGGCTCCGCGGGTCCGGTCGGGGTTCGCGAGGGACGTGGCCGATCAGCCGGCCGAGTCTGTGATGCGGTAGATCGAGCCCCCAAGGTCCACCAGGAACAGCTCGCCGGCGTCGTCCTCCCCGAACGAGACGATCTCGCGGCCGCTTTCGAGCAGGAGCTTGGGCTTGACTGAGCCGTCCATGGCCGCGGCAGCGTCGATTCCCCAGAGCAGGCCGGAGCAGTAGTCACCGAAGACGTACGCGCCGCGCAACGCGGGCAGGGCCGACCCCCGATAGACGTAGCCACCGGTGACCGAGCAGGACTCCTGCGGACCGAACTCATGGTGTCCGTACTCGGCGGCCGGGAGCGTGAGGCCGTCCTGCTGGCAGCCCGACGACGGCCGGTAGCAGTGCCGGCCCTCCATGACGCTCCAGCCGTAGTTCTGGCCGCCACTCCCGGCAGGCTCGACGTCGATCTCCTCGTACGCATCCTGGCCCACGTCGCCGATGAAGAGGGCACCGGTGGCCCGGTCAAAGCTGAAGCGCCAGGGGTTGCGCAGGCCGAAGTCCCATATCTCGGAGCGAGCTCCCGCCTGGCCCGCGAACGGGTTGTCGGGCGGCACGGCGTAAGGCTGCGCTCCGTCAGCCGCGCCGTCGACGTCGATCCGCAGGATCTTGCCGAGGAGGCTGTCCACATTCTGGCCGGCCCGGTCGGGGTCGCCCGCGCCTCCGCCGTCGCCTACTGCCACGTAGAGCATGCCGTCCGGTCCGAAGGAAATCATCCCGCCATTGTGATTCGAGCGCGGATGGGGAATGCGCAGGAGGACACGCTCGGAGCCGGGGTCCGCCCGGTCGGCGCCCGTGCCACTGCCGGTGCGAAGGTACTCCGCCACCACGACGTCCCCGTTCCGGGCGGTGTAGTCCACGAAGAGCCGGCCGTTGTCGGCGTACCCGGGGTGGAAGGCGAGGCCGAGCAGTCCGCGTTCGTTCCCGGACTGCGAGACGCGGTCGCGCAGGTCGAGGAACGGGGTCGCCTCCCGCTTCCCGTCCGCGGACACGAGGATTACCCTTCCCCGCTGCTCGACCACGTAGAGGAGACCGGACCCGTCGCCGGTGGTCGTGATGAACACGGGCCGCTGGAAGCCGGTCGCGAAACGCGTAAGCCGAACCTTCACGGCGTCGAGATCGGGGCGGGTGATCGGGGTCACGGTCGGGACCGGGGACGCCGTTGGAGCCGGAGTAGGGGTGGTGGCCTGCGTGGGAGACGGCATGGGACTCGCTGAGGCCGCGCCCTCGGCCGGGGTCGGCTGTCTCCGGCCGGGACGTCGCACGTCGCGCGATGCCAGCCCGGCCATGGAGGCATCGGCCCGCCGGGATTGGCGGGCTGGGGGCGAGGTCGAAGCTCCCGGCGCAGGCCGCAGCAGGGCAGGCCAGCGCGACGGCCGTGGCGCGAAACCGACAGCCGCCCCCGCGCGACGCTGGGACAGGCAATAATGATGTCTTGTGCGCATACGTGCATGCTAGCGCCGGTCGGCCAACATGGCCGCCGGCTGGGTGCGACAATCGGCTCGTATGGCAGGAGATCAGGGAGACCGGCCCCCGTTTCGTCCCTCGACAGACCCCGCGTCGGGAAGCTCCCCGGGCGGCGGTCGCTCGAACGGCGATCACGTGTCGAGCGATCGCGTTGTGCATCTTCGCGCCGGCCGCCCGTGGCACGGTGACCTGGAGGGGGCTCGCCTCGCTCTCGGCGATGGCGTTGCGACATGGCTGGGCACGCAGCTTCCCGGGCGGTCCGACGCGAACCGCCGCGTCTTCGAGACCGACCTCGCTGCTGCCGCTCCAGGGTCCGAGCGCGGCGTTCGTCTTTCGGAAGGCAGCGCTGGTCGAGATCGGCGACATCGCCCCCGAGGGAACCGGTTTCCGCCTTGAGGTCGGCTGGCGGTCCGCAACGCTCGCCCCGCTGTTCCCCGTGTTCGTGGGCAACCTGACGCTGGCCCCCGGCCGGATCGTGCTCGACGGCTTCTACGCCCCCCCGGGGGGCGGCATCGGTGTGATCCTCGACCGGGCGCTTCTGAACATGGCGGCGCGCCGGACTGCCGGGTGGTTCATCTCGCGGGTCGTGGACGCGATCGGCGAGTAGCGCACTTCGGGGTGCCGGCCAGCGACGACCCCCGGGAATCAAGAGACCCGGAGCGGACGCGCTCCGGGTCTCCGGTTCTGTGCGCCGTTTGACGCCGCGCACCTACCGCGGCGCGCCAGCGTCGATCGCGGCGAGCCTAGCGCCGGCGGGTGGCGAAGCAGTCGTTGCAGTAGACGGGCTTGCCGCTCGTCGGCTGGAACGGGACCTGCGCTTCGCGGCCACAGCTGGAGCAGGTGGCCGTGAACATCTCGCGGGGGCCTCGGTCGCCCCCGCCGCTCGAGTAGCCCGTCCGGTACGAGCTGCCCGAGGAGGTCCCCCGGGCTGCCTTTCGCTGCGCCCGACAATCGTTGCAGCGGCGCGGCTCGCTGAACTGGCGATCCGCGTAGAACTCCTGCTCGCTCGCCGTGAAGGTGAACGCGCGACCGCAGTCGCTGCAGGTCAGGGTCCGATCCTGGAACACGTACGTCACTCCTCGTCCTCGGCGTCGCGACCTCTTCTACCGTGTTCAGGAGAGGAGTGATCGTTGGCCGTTCACGTTTCTCGAGGCCCGCACCACGCGGGCCGTACAGCGCATGGTAGCGGAGTGCGCAGGATGTGCGTACTCCCTTTTTTTCGCGGGGCGTCTCAGGAGCCCAGCCGCCGCGGCTCACCACCCCCGACGGCGGCCGCAGCGCAGACGGTGCAACCGCGGGCGCGCATGCGCAGGCGCCACGCCAGCGTGGCGCCGAGGAGCGCCACGGACACCGCCGCCATGATCGGCTGGAGGGGGGCGAACACGTTGAGGGCGCCGCTGACGCCGAGCGCCGCCACGACGATCTTGTTGCAGACTGGGCATGCCACGGCGAAGTAGGCGAGCGCGGCGCCGGCCGTGATCCGGACCCTGCCGGGCTCGCCGTGCGGTCGCAGGTGGCGGGCGGTGGACGGCGGCGCAAGGTACGTTCCCGCGATGAGCCCCGCGAGAGCCGAGCTGACCGCCCAGGTCGCCACGGCCCACGGCTCCACCGCGACGCTGCGCCCGAACACCGGGTTCGGGATGATCGCCGTGGGGATCCCCATCAGCAGGAGCGCGACTGCCGTCGCTGCGGCAGACCAAAACCAGTACCGTCGATCGACCTGCACCGGCGAAGGATAGCCGACGTTACTCGCGCCCCGGCGCGGCGCTCTCCGCGGGCCGAGCGAGAGAGGCGCGTCTCCTTCCGGGGCGCGGCCGGCCAGGATGGACTCTGGCGTGGAGGGTGTCCCCTACGCCTTCCAGGCCTCCGGGAAGCACTGCGTGCCGTGCTTACCGGTCTCCAGCCAGTTGATGTAGGTCCTGGCGAAGCCGATGGTGCGGGGGCCGGGCGTGCCCGAGCCGACGACGAAGCCGTCGATCTCGGTCACCGGAGCCACCCCCGACACGGTGTTGGTGAGGAAGACCTCGTCGGCCATCTCGAACTCGGCGGCCGAGTAGAAGCCCTCTTCCACTTCCATGCCGGCCTCGCGGCCCATCTCCATGACCGAGGCTCGGGTGATCCCCCGCAGGAGCTCGTGGGAGGGGGTGAAGAGCTTGTTGCCCTTGACCCCGAAGATGTTGTAGCCGGGGCACTCGGCCACCCAGCCGTTGGCGTCGAGCATGATGCCGTCCTGGTAGCCAGCTGTCCCAGGCTTCCAGCTTGCCCATCACGATGTTGAGGTAGTTGAGGCTCTTCACCTGGGGGTCCAATGCCTCGTGGGAGACGCGCCGGGTGGAGAGCACCTTCATGCGGATGCCCTGCGTCTCCATCTTCGCCATGTCCATCTCGTAGATGACCGGGCGGGCGTAGATGATGACGCTGGCCTCCTTGCAGTCGCGCATGTTGATGACCGGCTCGGAGCTGATGCCTCTGGTCACCAGGGTCTTGATGTAGAAGTCGGTGACCACGTTGCGGCGCACCGTCTCGACCACCGTGTCGAACATCGCCTGGTAGTCCATCTTCATCCAGCGGTCGAGCTTGAGGGCGCGCACCGAGCGCATGAGCCGCTCCGTGTGCATCTCGTGCTGGAAGATGAAGCCGTTGCGGCCGCACCAGGCGTCGAAGCAGCCGTCACCGTACATGAGGCCGTGGTCGAGCACCGAGATGAGGGCCTGGCTCTGGGGCAGGAACTCCCCGTTCACGTAGATGATCCGCTCCGCCGGCGCCGGCGGCAACAAGGACCGTCGAGCACGTCCGTCTCTCCTTCGCTATGGGGCCTCCCGCCTCCACGCGGGTGGCATTCTCTGTGCGTTCACTGAGAGGCATCCGAACACCCACCAATCAGCACGCTGATGGGCCCTGGCCTGCTTCCGCTACCCGGGTGGAGGAGCCCGTACTCCAGTTCCAGGCGGTCGTGGTGAGGGCATCTCCGAGGAAGCGCCCGCTGTGCCCGTCGGGAGGGTTCGCACCCGTCTCATCGAGCCAGCCGTGCCGTCCGGACCCGCGATCGAGTCCCTGCTCCATGGCGGTCGAGGCGCGCGATCGCATAGGGTCCCATCTCAAGCGAAACCCGGTCATCGGGGCGCAACGGCATGCCGGCACCATCGGCGAATGCAGTCGGTTCAGGTTCCGCACGGGCCGCGTCGAGAACCCCAGCCACCGTGTCCTCGGCGTGGCGGAACCGTACCGAAACGCGCTGATCGATCGGTTTCAGGTTGGCCACCAGAACGTGGATCCGTCCCGACTGGCTCAGCGCCAGGCAGGCCATGCCAGGCGGCGCCGTCGCGGGGAGCACGCCAGGGTATCGCCCGAAGCGAGCGATGTCGGCGAGCAGGTCGAATACCGGGAACGGGGTTCCATCGGGGCACGGCAGTCGGGGCATGCCCGTCTGGCTTCGCGGCGATTACGCCGCGCCATCCGGTCAGCTCGCCCAGCGTGACGGAGCCAACGCCCGGCCGGGCCAGGGCGCTGAGCGCCGCGAGCGTCCAGGCAGCACCAAACTGCGTGGCTGGCGCCGGTCGTACCCATACGGCATCCCGTCAGGGCGAGGCGGCATCGTCGTAACGGCCCATGGATTGAAGGGGTAGGTCATCCCGACTGGGCCGACCGCGAGCGGACGCCCGGCTGCGAGCAGGCGACCCGTGTCAACCGTGTCTGCGATTGCCACGACGTTCTCCATCAACGTGGCATCGTCGAACGCGTGCACTTGGGCGGACGTCCCGTACGTCACCAAGTCGAGCATCTCGATCGGGATGGCGTTCATGTTCAGCATCGCGAAATACCCACGAGACCCGCCGCCGATCGGGACGCGAAGGCCGTGCCCTTGCGCTGAGGCCCGAGCGCGCGAGATGCCGCCCTTCGTCGAGATAGAGGTTGCCCGGTCGTAGACGAGAAGGCGCGCCAAGCCGACGTCGGGGGTAGAGAAACGCGCGATTGCCTCGTCAACGCCAATGCCTGACGGATCGGAAACGAGCTCGAGTTCCACCGGGCACCCGAGATCCCGAGCCAGGCGATGTCCCGCCGCGCACTGGTCCGCTGCTTCGGGCCTGTCCGCATCGACGACGACTCGGAGGTGGGCAAGCCGAAGGGTCCGCAGCCGCGCCACATCCTCGTCGCGCACAGGGACCGGGAACCGGGCCCGCGCAGAGCCCAATCGATGGCAGGGGCGCCACCGGCACCTCACCGACCTGTACGACGGCAGAGGCCTCTCGCACACGCCTCGCGGAACGGACCGGGCCCGGCACCACCGAGATGGTCAGAGCCTGGCGGACCGTGTCTCCTTCCTCGACCACTACCGGACTCGCCAGGCACAGCGGCGTGCAGAAGGTCTTGAAGGACGCGTCCGTGAAGTTCCGCTGATCTTCCGTCTCAAACAGGTCGCCCTTCAAAGCGGATGTTCACCTTCGCCCCTGACGGCATCGACTGACGCATGATCCGTATGTTGTTGAACATCGACACCGTAGCAATGCGGGTTGGGAACGTGCCACTGAAGGAACCCCATGGGGTTTCGATCTCGAGAGATCGGCCTGCGAACTCGCGGGGATGGAGTACGCAGAAGCCGATCCGTGCGCGTCTGAACACGTGCCGCGCGACACCGTCCATGCTGAACCGGATTGTGCCGTCGGACGTGCCCTCAATCAGCCCGAACCAGGCGAAGTCGACTTCTCCGCGGACGTGCTCGGCACAGAATCGAACCACGAACGAGTCGTCTCCCTGCTCGACCTCGTAGTCGGAGAACGAGGGGACGATCGTGTCCCAGCTGGAATCGCGGACTGCCGAGTAGATGGCCCGGATGATCTCCTCGTCACCGAGCGTGATCCAGCGCAGCGCCCCCGCCTCGAGCGTGGTCCTCACCGGACCGGCCCGCAAAGCGCAGGCCCCCGGCGGATGGCCGTTGCGAACCCTGTGTCTGTCCGGCAGGCTCGGCCACGTTGCCTTCGTCTCTCTCAGCCTCGACCGGTCCCGCGCCAAATCCTAACGTGCCGTCGGAGCCCACGGCGAGCGGAACGGCAGCCGTGGGCGCCGGATTCTCTGCGGAACCACCGGGACCGAGGAACTCGCGTTCCGAATCGCGAGGTGCTCCACCATCTCGTACCGCGCCCGCCCCGCGTCACGAGCTGCAACGGCGTCAAGGATCCGAGCATGCGCCTGGATCCCCTTCTCGAGATTGCCGGGCAGGCTGATCGCCTCCCGCCGGAGGTCGAGGAGCGCCTCACGCAGGGCGTCGAGGACGATCAGGAAGAGGGCGTTTCGCGTGAGCTGGGCGAGGATCCGGTGGAACTCCAGGTCCGCCAGCGCGGATTGCTCGAGGTTACCCACGGCTCGACTTCTGCTGCTCCAGGGCGGCGCGAAGCCGCTCGATCCCCTCGTCGGACGCGCGCCGTGCCGCGAGCTCCGCGATCTCGCTCTCGATCACCCGGCGAACCTCCTGGATCTCCGGGAAGTCAACGTCGCGCGAGCCGCGCACGAAACGGCCGAGCGTCTCGCTGGCAGACGACGCACTCATTTCGGCGACCACCAGGCCGACTCCCGGCCGGACGGCAACGAACCCTCGCGCGGCCAGTTCTCGGACGGCCTCGCGCACGACGCTGCGGGACACCTGAAGTCGCTCGGCGAGCTGACGTTCAGACGGCAGCGGATCGCCGGGCTCATGGCCCGACCGACGGATGAGCTCCACGACGGCGTCGGCAACCCGGTCTGAGAGTCGCTTGTCCCGCACGAGCGGCTCGAGCACGCCGTCCAGTCCGTCCGTGGACGCCGCTCCCTGATCTCCTGTCACCATCCCGCCTCCTCGTCCATTTCAGCTCCGATGGCTGTCGGTCATAGTAGCCCACCGGGCTGTGGTGTGCATAGCTGATGGTAGGTCCACAGGCCGCCATCTGTTGGTCGGTTAACCGACCAACCGATAGGTTGACCGAGTTGCTATGATCACGCCAACCTGCCTTCACCAGCATCGTGGCGACTGGTACGCTTTGGCTCAGTTAGGGGACACGCACCTGGCGATAGACAGGCGGGGAGCACCGGGGTGCGTGGAAGACGAGAGGAGGCCGACGCGATCGGACTACCGCCGTTCAGGTCCCGCACAGTCCCCAGGAGGAGATCCGGAATGACTGACCAACGCGAAGATCAGCCTGCTTGAGGAGCAGTTCCTCGAGGGAGGGCATCACACGCCGGCAATTCGTGACGCGGGCTCTTGTCGCGGGGGCGTCCGTGTCCGCCGTGGGCGCCATTCTCGCGGCGTGCGGGACGACCGCCACCGGATCGCCCGCGCCATCGACGCTCGCGACCACCGCCGCCCTGGCGTCGGCTCAGCCCACCGCGGCCGCCGCGACCGCCGGGGCAGCGGCATGTGGTGCGTACTCCATCCTTGGCAACCTGAAGCCCCAGTACGGGTGGGCAATCGGCCTGAGCGACAACCCGATCATCACCACCATGCAGAAGACCATGGTTTCGTTCGCGGGCGAGATGGGTTGGGAACCCCAGTGGGACTCCGGCACCAACGCGAACATTCAGCAGATGATTCCCGCGGTGCAGGCATGGATCACCGCAGGAGTGCCGGTGCTCTTCGTGGCGGCCTTCGAGCCGAGCGCCTTCGTGCCGCTCATGGAGCAGGCGCACGAGAAAGGCCTCGCGTGGGTCACCTATGTCAGCCCGATGGAGGGCGAGGACGCGGAGGTGGCGTTCCCGCCATGCGATGCAGCCGAGCTGATCGCCGGGGCGTGCGTGAAGTGGATCAACGAGAACAACCCCACCGCCAAGGTGCTGATCACCTCATCGCCGCGGCAGCCCCTCGTCGCCTGCAAGTGGATCCGCGTCGAGGAGGAGATCAAGAAGAACACCAAGGCCACGGTGGTGGCCACCCTGGAGGCGAACACCCGCGCCCTCGCACTCCAGGTGACCAATGCGACGCTCCAGGCCCATCCCGACCTGGCCCTCGTCGTCGGCACCAATGACGACGCCGCCATGGGCGCCGTGTCGGCCTTCCAGTCGAAGGGTACGGATCCGGCCAAGGTCTGCGTCTGCGGGTACGACGGTGCCGAGGACGCGATGCGGGAACTCAAGAGCGGCGGGTACATGAAGTTCGATGCCGCCCTGAACCTGAAGCGCCTTGCCCAAAAGATGGTCATGGGCGCGATGTACCTTGGGAAGACCGGGCGGCCCGGCCTTCAGCCATCCGGTGAACCGATGATCTTCGTCGAGCAGCCCATCCTCGTGTACCAGGACTCGCCCGAACTCGACGACATCATCGCCTTCTACGACTCGGCCAAGTAGACCGGGCTTCTGTAGCTCACAGACAGATCCAGAATGGCGCTCGTTGTACGCGGCCTCAGCAAGGCCTACGGCGCGAAGCGCGTCCTCGAGGGCGTGGACCTGGAGGTCGAGGCCGGCCAGATCCACGCCCTACTTGGGCCCAACGGTTCCGGCAAATCCACCTTGATCCGTTGCCTGAGCGGCGCCATCGTCCCCGATACAGGGACGATGGAGGTCGGGGGCGTGGAGCATCGCGCGTTCACTCCCCGAGAGGCGATCACGGCAGGCACATCCGTCATCTACCAGAACTTCAGCCTCGTGCCGAATCTCAGCGTCGCTGACAACGTGTTCCTCGGCGACGAGCGGCGCGTCGGCGCGCAAATCGACCACCGTGCGCAGGAGGCGGAGACGGAGCGACTCCTCGATCAGTTCGGGCGCCCGATCGGCCCGCGGATCCTGGTCAGTCGGCTCAGCGTTGGTGACCGCCAGCTCGTCGAAATCGCCAAGGCGCTCCACCGTGAGCCCAAGCTGCTCGTCCTCGACGAGCCGACGGCGGCCCTCGGCGAGCAGGAATCGACGCAGCTCGGCCGGTACCTGCGTGGTCTTCGCGATGCCGGACTCGCGATCCTCTACGTGACCCACATCATCGGCGAGGTATTCGCCATCGCCGACCGTGTCACCGTGCTCCGGGACGGGCACGTCGTGCTCGCCGATGAGGTCTCGCGGGTCAACCCCGCCCAAGTCATCGCTGCGATCTCACCGGCTTCGACTGCTATACAGGAGACTGGTTCCCGCCGGCTTGTGGCAGATGAGGGTACCGTCGTCCTCGATCTCGAGCAGGTCACCGTGGACGGTATCGGTCCCGTCAGCCTCTCATTGCGCAAGGGCGAAATCCTCTCCGTGTTCGGGTTGCTCGGGTCCGGGCGTACCGAGCTCGTCGAAGGGATCTACGGGAGCCGCCGCGTCGGGAGCGGCCAACTTCGCGTGCGTGGCCGTCCGTTCAAGGCGACGTCGCCGCGAGCAGCCCTGCGAGCAGGGATTGTCCTGGTAGCCGGAGATCGTATCCGCCAGAGCATCTTCGACAAGCTGTCATCGATCGACAACATGCTGCTCCCCCATTTCGGGCGGCTCAGTCGCTGGCTCACCCGGCGTGGGGAGACGGAGCGTCGGGTCTTCCGCGACACGGCGAAGGGCATTCGTCTCCAGCCGGACGATCCGCGGGTGCTTGCCTGGGCGCTGTCCGGGGGCAACCAGCAGAAGCTCGCGGTCGGACGCTGGCTGGCGGCACTTGAGCACGTCGATGTGCTGCTGCTCGACGAGCCAACGCAGGGCATCGATGTCGGGGCGCGCCGCGACCTGTATGAGCTTATTCGACACCTCGCCCGCGATGAGGGAAAGGCGATCCTGTTCACGTCGTCTGACCCCGAAGAGACGCTGGCGCTCTCGGATCGCGTCCTCGTCCTCCGACGCGGTCAGATCGTTGCCGAGCTTGCACGGGAAGCGTGCACCGAGCAGCGGATCCTTGCCATTGCACACGGGGCCGAGATCACGTCGAGCGCTGTCCCGTCCCCGTCCACCGCCTAGGAGCGAAACACGTGGTACAGGAAGTCGTCAGCACGGAAGCGCCTCACTCCGCCGAACCGGGTCCGCCGACCGCGCGGATGACGGCTGGGAGAAGCGCGCTCTACCTCGTCATGCGGAACGCCCTGCCCGTTGGGTTCGTGCTTCTCATCCTCTTGTTCGTGGCCCTCGGGGCCCCGAACTTCCTGACTCTTCCCAACTTCAGCGACATCCTTCGCCTGAGCGCGCCCATCATGGTCGTGGCCATTCCGATGGCGTTCCTGCTCATCATGGGGCACGTCGACCTGTCTGTCGGTTCGACGATCGCCCTGTCCGCGGTCATTCTCGGCCTCCTGATGCGAGACTGGGGCCTGTCCCCGTTGCTGGCGGTGCCTCTCGGTGCGCTTGGCACCGGGGCCCTCGTAGGCGTCCTGAACGGCACCCTCGTGACCCGTGTGGGGCTGTCACCGATCATCGTGACGCTCGGCACCCTTACTGCCATCCGCGGCTTCGCGATGTGGCTGGCACCGTTCCCGGTCTTCGGTTTCCCCCAGGACTTTGTCCAGATCGCGTACACCGGCGTCTTCGGTATCCCGTACCTGGTCATCGGGGCGGCTGTGGTGGTCGCCATCGGGGCGTTCGTTCTCGCGCTCTCGGCCGCCGGGCGGCACGTGCTCGCGATCGGCGTGAATGAAGAGGCGGCGTTCCTCTCAGGCATCAGCGTCAAGCGCACCATTCTCATTGGGTACGTTGCGACGGCTGCGATGGCCGGGTTCGCGGGCGCGATGTACGCCTCGCTGCTGAACAGCGCACCGGCCGGCTCGCTCGGCGTCGGAAACGAACTCTCGATCCTGACGGCAGTGCTGCTCGGAGGCGTGTCCTTCAACGGCGGCCGAGGAACGATCCGTGGCGTTGTCCTGGGCGTGCTCTTCCTCGCGGTTCTGCAGAACGGGCTGACACTCATGAACGTTCCCGCAGCGGGCGCCGGCATCATCCAGGGCCTTGCCCTCGTCGTCGCCGCCGGGCTCGACCTCGCGACGCAGAAGGCGGAGTTGCGGGTCAAGGGACGGTGATAATCGACCGTGCACTCTTGGCGTGGGCCAGTCCATGCGGGCCGTGAACGTCCCCCGCACGTTGCCTGACCAGTGAGGCGCTGGTGATCCAGGCAGTCGGGCACAACCGCCTCGCGGGCAAGCGAGCGATCATCACCGGCGCTGGCTCGGGCATCGGCGAGGCGACCGCGGTCCTCTTTGCCCGGGAAGGGGCGCGGGTGGGGCTGATCGGTCGGCGGAGGAAGCCCCTCGACGACGTGGCGGCGCGGATCACGGCAGGAGGCGGCGGCGCCCTCGTCCTCCCCTGTGACGTCTCGCAGGAGCCCCAGGTCGAGGCCGCGGTGGCCGCGGTGGTCGCCGCGTGGGGTGGCCTCGACGCCTGCGTCGCGGTGGCAGGGATCGAGCCGTTTGACAGCGGTGACGCGCGCGTGGACCGCCTTGAACTCGCGGTTTGGAACGAGGTCATCTCGATCAACCTGACGGGCATGTTCCTCACCTCGAAGCACGCCGTGCGGGCCATGCTCCGGACCGGCGGCGGGTCCCTGGTGGTGACCGGATCACCGACGGGGATGTACGGCTTCGCGCTGGGCCAGACGGCCTACAGCGCCAGCAAGGCTGGCTGTCACGGCCTTGCCCGGGTCATGGCGAACGAGTTCGCCCGCGACGGGATCCGGGTGAACTGCGTCATCCCCGGCTTCATCGACACGCCTCTCACGGCCGGCGTCTTCGAGGACCCGGCTTGGCTCGACCGCATCTCCGCCGGCATCCCGCAGCGCCGCGCCGGACGCCCTGAGGAGGTGGCGGCCATGAACCTCTGGCTCTGCAGCGACGAGGCATCGTATGCCTGCGGTGCCTACTTCACGGTGGACGGAGGAATGACATCGCTATGACGGATCTTCGGGAGACGTCGACTTACCTCGCCCCGGTCATCCCGTGCGGGCCGTCCGGCGCCCAGCCGGAAGCTTGGAGGAAGCCATGAGCCCCCAACCGATCTATCCCCGGCATCGGCGTCCACAGCGGCCAGGTGATGACCGTGCTGGGCCCCATCCCGGTCGAGGACCTGGGCCTGACCCTCACCCATGAGCACATCCTGTCGGACGTCGGCTGCAACGGCCCCGAGCCGGAGGAGGCCTCGCGGAAGCACCTCTTCCATCACCCCCTGACCATCGAGATCCTGGGTGAGGTGCAAGCGCTTCCGCAGTCCAACCGTGACAACCAGCGCCTGACGGACGTCGACCTGCTGACCTCCGAGGTCGCGCAGTTCGCCCACTATGGCGGCCGGTCCATCGTCGAGGTGACCCTCGAGGGCTTCGGGCGCGACGTGGTCGGGTCTCCAGCAGATCAGCCGCCGGACCGGTGTCCACATCGTCGCCAGTCGCGGGCTACTACATCGAGCTCTCGCACCCGCCCAGGTTGCGCTCGATGTCCATCGACGACATCGCCGACGAGATCGTGCGGGACCTCGTGGAGGGCGTGCCCGGGACCGGCATCCGCGCGGGATCCATCGGCGAGATCGGCATCGACGTGGACTTCACCGCAGCAGGAGGAGAAGAACCTGCGGGGCGCCTGCCGCGCGTCCGCCCGGACGCAGGTGCCCCTCACCATCCACACCCCGGGCGGAACGGTGAAGTCCCACGACTACCGCCGGCGCATCCTCGACATCGTGGAGGAGGAGGGCGCCGACATCCGGCACACCATCATGGAGCACGTCTATATCCGCCCGAGCGACTTCGACTCGCAGCTGGAGATCGCGTCCCGGGGCGCCTTCCTGGGCTACGACGGGGTGAGCTGCGAGTTCAACTGGGGGTTTCGCGGCAGCGGGCCCTGCGACCACGAGCTGGCCGTCGACGTCAAGCGCCTGATCGACGCCGGGTTCCTCAACCAGGTCCTCATCTCCCACGACGTCCACCTGAAGATCATGCTCACGGCGTTCGGTGGTACCGGCTACAGCCACATCCTCCGGTACTTCGTCCCGCGACTGCGCGAGTACGGCGTCACTGACGAGCAGATCCACACCATCCTGGTCGAGAACCCTCGGCGGTACTTCTCGTCCCGCTACCGGAGCCAATAGCGCGCACACCATCGACGGCACCGATCCGCCGATAGGTCAGGGCAGAAGCTCGAGCGCCCCGATGTGAGCCGGACGGACGGCTCGGAAGTGCCGCTGGTCGAGCGTGGCGATCTTCGCCTCGCCGAGACGCTCGGCAAGGGCGACGATGGAGGAGTCCACTATGCCGAGCGCGAGATCCGCGTACCGTGCCTGGATCTCGCGGCTGCGGGCGAGATCGCCGATGGTGGGCGGCTCCAGACGGTACGCGCCGGCGAGCACGTCGTCGAGGAAGATCAGCCACGCGTCAGCAGACAGGCGGCGGGCGCACCAGTAGTCCAGCTCAGCGAGAACGAGGGCTGGGACCACCAGGTCTTCGTGGGTTGTGGTGAGGAGCCGGGCACAGCGTGCGTGGTCCGGGTCCGCGGCGTCGAGGGCGGCGAGCAGCGGACCTGTGTCGCAGATGAGGGCCATTGTCAGCGCGGGTCCTCCGCCACCGGCTCGGCGGTAACCTCCGCGGCGCTGCGTCCGTCCCTGGAGCGGGCCACGCCCACCCGCGGTCGACGTGACGACCGCAACACGCTGGCCTTCTCCTCGACCGCCTCGCGCAGGAGGGCAGCCAGAGGAACACCGCGCCGCTTCGCCTCGGCCTCGAGCGTCTGGATGACAGCGGGCGGGGCGCTGACCGTGGTACGTCGCAGTAGCTTCATGATGCGCGATGCTAGCATCACGGTGATGCATGCACAAGTACCTGCCCTCGCCTAGTTTCGGACCGGCACGACTCGACTTCGGGCACAGCGAGCGTCCGGCACGCGATGGCTTCCGGCGCGCGGGTTCGCGCCCGGACGATGTTCAGGCGGAACCCGCGCCGGCCGCCCCGGAGCGGGCCGCGACGGCAGCCGGGGCCGGTGGGAGTAGCCAGGACCAGGCGAGTGCCGCAGCGCAAGCGACCATGCTCGCCACGATGGCGGCATTGAACCCCAGGACTGCGACGATCGGGGCGCCCCCGATCGAGCCGATGGCGATCCCGCCGGCGAAGGCGGCCGAGAACAGGGCGAAGGCGCTGCCGCGGTCGAGGGCGCTCGAGCGGTGCGCGAGCTCGACGGTGAGGGGCGGCAGGATCAGAGCCCCGCCAACTCCCGTTCCCAGGGCCGCCGCGACGAGGAGTTCCGTCGTGGGCGGCGGAAGCAGCGCCACGACTCCGACCATCGTGAGCGCGGCGCCCGCAACCATGAGCGGGCGCGTCCCCAGGTGGTCGGTGAGGTAGCCCATGGGCACCCTGAGCGCGAGGATCGCCACGGCGTCCACGGTGAAGAAGAGGGCGATGGAGGCGCCCGTACCCTCCACGTGCTGGGGCAGGAACCCGGTGATGACGCCCCAGTGGACGATGAAGAGGGTCGAGATGGCGAGCGGCCCCACCCAGCTCGGCCGGAAGGCGGGACGGAATGCCCGTGACCGTGGAGCCCGCGGAGGTCCGGGCCTTGGGTCGGCTGGCGCGGGTACGGCGGACGCCGGCCCGGCGGGCGTCGGCGCAGCGGACGTCGGCCCTGCGGCGTCGGCACGCTGGACGCCGGCCCCGCGGGCCCTGGCGCCCCGCGCAACCGGGCCGGGGCACGGACCGGCAGCACCATGACGAGGGCGCCCGCCCCGATGCAGACCAGCGTGACAAGGGCAACGGCCCGGAGCGACGCCGCGTCCATGATCGCCAGCGAAACGGGCGGCGCGATTGCGAGCGCGACGTTCCCGGCGCTTCCCGCGAGCGACAGGCCCACCGCCAGGCGCTCCGGGCGCACGAGCGACGGCACGAGGGTCAACGCCGACGGGAGGACCATGGCGAACCCGATGCCCTGCAGCGTCCGCACGACGAAGAGGGGGACGAGCGGACCGTCCGGGGCCGCCAGCCCGGTCGCAATCATCAGCGACGCAGCGCCGAAGGACGCGCACCCGAGGAGGTAGATGCTCCGTCCGCCGAAACGGTCAAGGAACCCGCCCAGGGCGAGTGCCGCGGCGATCTGGACGAAGGCCGCGGAGCCCATGACCACGCCGATGAGCGCGTCCGGCATGCCCGCCGCGACGAGGGCGAGCGGGAGGGTGGCGACGTACGCGTGGAACCCAATGAGCGCGAGGAGAATCGCGAGCGAGAGCCGGAGCACCCCGCCCGCCGCCTTGCCGGAGCCTCAGGCCGGAAGTGGATCCGGCGCGTCCGGATCGAGGCCCAGCTCCACGATCGCACGTGCGACCGCGTCCGCGCCCACCTCGCCGGTCGCCGCCAGCCCCGAAAGGGCAGCGACGACGATGTGCTCTGCGTCCACCTCGAAGTGCCGCCGCAGGGCCTCCCGCGAGTCGCTCCGGCCGAACCCGTCCGTGCCGAGAGAGGTCCAGCGCCCCGGCACCCACCGCGCCACCTGGTCGGGCACGGCCCGGACGTGGTCCGTGGCGGCGACCTTGACGTCGGCGGCCCCGGCGAGCGCCTCGGTGACGTACGGAACGCGCGGTGGCTCCCCGGGGTGCAGCCGGTTCCATCGCTCGACCGCGAGCGCGTCGTTCCGAAGCTGCTGGTAGGAGGTGACGCTCCAGGCGTCCGCCGCCACGTCGAACCGCTCGGCGAGGATGGCCTGCGCCCGCAGCACCTGCTGGAGGATCGACCCGCTCCCGAGGAGGATGACCCGTGGGAAGTCCGCGGTCGCGCCGAACGCCGGAGGGGACCCGTCGGCGGCGACGTCCTGGGGCGCCGGCCGGAAGCGGTAGAGGCCCCGGACGATCCCCTCCCCCACGCCGTCCGGCATGGCCGCCTGCGGGTAGTTCTCGTTGTAGAGGGTGATGTAGTAGAAGACGTCCTCGCCCCGGACGAGCATCCGCTCGATCCCGTCGTGCACGATGGCCGCCGTTTCGTAGGCGAACGCCGGATCGTAGGCGCGCACCGACGGGAAGATCGATGCCAGCAGGTGGCTGTGGCCGTCGTCGTGCTGCAGCCCCTCGCCGTGGAGGGTCGTGCGCCCAGCCGTGGCTCCCATCAGGAAGCCGCGGGCCCGCACGTCGCCGAGCGCCCAGAACTGGTCGCCGGTCCGCTGGAACCCGAACATCGAGTAGAAGATGTAGAAGGGCAGCATCGGTTCGGCGTGGGTGGCGTAGCTCGTAGCGGCCGCCTGGAAGGAGGCCGTGGCGCCTGCCTCGGTGATCCCCTCCTCGAGCACCTGCCCGTCGCGCGCCTCGCGGTAGGAAAGCACCAGGTTCGAGTCAACCGGGTCGTAGAGCTGGCCGTGGGCGGCGTAGATGCCGACCTCCTTGAAGAGGGGGTCCATGCCGAACGTGCGGGCCTCGTCCGGCACGATGGGAACGACGCGCCGGCCCAGCTTCGGGTCGCGGAGGAGGTTGCGCATGAGCCGCGCGAAGGCCATGGTCGTGGAGAGCGACTGCTCGCCCGAGCCCGCGGCGAACTCACCGAAGACGGCGTCGCCGGGCACCTCGATCGTCTTCGGGACAACGACCCGTCGCGGCAGCGGGCCGCCCAAGGCCTCGCGCCGCTCGAGCAGGTAGCGGATCTCGGGCGACTCCGGCCCGGGGTGGTAGTACGGCGCGTCCTTGAGCTGCTCGTCCGGGATCGGCAGCTCGAGCCGGTCGCGGAAAACCTTGAGTTCGGCCTCGGTCAGCTTCTTCGCCTGGTGGGTGACGTTGCGCGCCTCGACCCCCGGGCCCAGGGTCCAGCCCTTGACGGTCTTGGCGAGAACGACCGTGGGCGCCCCCTTGTGCGCGAGCGCCGCGGCGTACGCCGCGTACACCTTCCGGTAGTCGTGGCCCCCGCGGCGGAGGCGCTGGAGCTCATCGTCCGTCTTGTCGGCGACCATCGCCCGCAGACGCGGGTCGGTGCCGAAGAAGTGCTCCCGGATGTAGGCGCCCGTCTCGACGGAGTACTTCTGGAACTCGCCGTCCAGCGTCTCGTTCATGCGGTGGACCAGGGCGCCCTCGACGTCGCGGGCGAGGAGTTCGTCCCATTCGCGACCCCAGACGACCTTGATGACGTTCCACCCGGCGCCGCGGAAGAGTCCTTCCAACTCCTGGATGATCTTTCCATTGCCCCGGACGGGACCGTCGAGCCGCTGGAGGTTGCAGTTGACGACGAACGTGAGGTTGTCGAGGCCGTCGCGCCCGGCGAGGCCGAGAGCGGCGAGGGCCTCGGGCTCGTCCATCTCGCCGTCGCCGAGGAAGGCCCAGACGTGGTTCGCGCTGGTGTCCTTGATGCCCCGGTGCTCGAGGTACCGGTTGAACCGTGCCTGGTACACCGCCGAGATGGGCCCGAGGCCCATGGAGACGGTCGGGAACTCCCAGAAGTCCGGCATGAGCCGGGGATGCGGGTAGGAGCTCAAGCCCTGGCCCGGGACGACCTCGCGGCGGAAGTGGTCGAGCTGGTCGGCGGTGAGGCGGCCCTCGAGGAACGCCCGGGCGTAGATGCCCGGGGCGGCGTGGCCCTGGACGAAGACCTGGTCGCCCATGCCGGGGGCATCCTTGCCGCGGAAGAAGTGGTTGAAGCCGACTTCGTAGAGCGTTGCGGCAGAGGCGTACGTGGCGAGGTGACCGCCGATGCCCGGGGTCAGGTTGTTCGCCCGCAGGACCATGGTCACCGCGTTCCACCGGACGAGCCGGCGGATGCGCTGCTCCATCCGCTCGTCGCCCGGGAACGGCGGTTCCTGCTCGGGCGAGATGGTGTTGATGTAGCGGGTCTGGGTGAGCTGCGGCAGCCCGATCTGGAGCTGGCGGGCCCGTTTCAGCAGCCTGTAGAGGATGAACTGGGCGCGGTCGGCGCCGGCGGATCGAACGACCGAGTCGAGGGCCTCGATCCAGTCCTGGGTTTCCTGGGAGTCGGCGTCGGGGAGCTGGCGCTTGAAGTCGCCGTAGGCATCGAACATGGTGCGGTAATCGTAGAGCGGGACGGGAGTTCGGGCTGAGCCCGGGTGGAGGTCCGACTACCGGGCGCCCAATGGACAGCGGTTGTCGACCCAGGCGGCCGGGCGGCGTTGGCAGCGCAGACGGTGGTGGCGGTCGACCCAGGCTGCCGGTACCGGGCTGACGGCCGTTGGCGGCGGTCGCACTGCTGGCATCGCTATTCCGCCAGCTTGCCGCGGTACATCGGCTCTTCCGGGGACGCGGGGGCGCCGATCTGCCGCGGGTCCACGCTCAGCTGGGCGGCTCCGCAACCCGTGGAAGGCCCCACCGGGCATCCGGCGGCGCATCAGCGATGGAAACCGCCGGAATAGCGATGCTGGCAGTACGGAGCGGGTTAGCGAGGGCGGCGGCGGTCAGGGAGAACGCTCGGCCGACCCACGCTCGCCGATCCGCTCAAAGACGATGGCGACTCGCTCGAGATCCTCGACAGCCAGCGGCTCGAGGAACAGCCGCCGCACGCCTTCGAGGTGCACGGGCGCGGCTTCGCGCAGCCTGGCGAGCCCCGCGTCGGTCAGGACGGCGAACGCGCCTCGCGCGTCGGACGGGCAGTGCTCACGCGCTACGAGGCCATCCTGAACCAGACGGTCCACCAGCCGCGTCATGCCGCTGCGGCTCAGGAGCACCCGATCCGCCAGCTCCGCCATCCTCAGCCGCCGCTCGGGCGCGTTGGCCAGCTGGACGAGCACCTCGTATTCGGCGAGCGACATGCTGGCGTGGGCGACGAGATCCGACTCGAGCGCACGGGTCACGGCCGCGTGCGCACGGAGAAACGCGGTCCAGGCGCGGAGTCCTCCGGGCTGGAGGTGATACCGCGGGGACCGGTCCCGGTCGAGCATCACGCCCGTCGGCCCCATCGGTCCCTCACCCTTCTTCTCGTTCCCGGCACCGCCGGGCGTGCCAGCCTGGTCTCTCGCCACGATCCACCATGTCCGTCGCGACCGCCGGGACATGGACAGTATGGGGCAATGTCGTTGCGCACTCAACCATCACCGAGGGAGCCTCGATGAGATGACAGGTCCGGACGTCAACGGCGCGGCGACATCAACGGCTCCACCGTGGCGGCTACACTCTGCGGTACATGGACGAACCGACAAACGACGTCGCTTCGACGACAGCCCCAGGCGAGTACCAGCCGCCGGTGAGCACCCACGCGAGCGAGGAACCTGCCGACCTTCCCTCCGCGACGCCCCGCCGGCTGGCACTCGGGATCGACGTCGGTGGGACCGGGGTGAAGGCCGCCGTGGTGGACGTGGCGACCGGGGCGCTCGTCTCGGACCGGGTCCGCGAGAAGACGCCCCGGCCGTCCACGCCCGAGGCAGTGCTCGGAGCCGTGCGCGCGGTCGTGGCCCGACTCGAGGCCGCCGGTCACGCAACGGCCGAACTGCCGGCCGGCGCGGGGCTGCCGTCCGTCATCAAGGCAGGCCGCGTCATGACCGCGGCCAACATTGACCAGGCCTGGGTCGGGGCGCCCGCGCGCGAGCTGTTGAAGCGGAGCCTCGGGCGGCCGGTGCTCGTCCTGAACGACGCGGATGCCGCGGGACTCGCCGAGATGCGCTTCGGAGCGGGTGCGGGCGAGCAGGGAATCGTTCTCATGGTGACCATCGGCACGGGAATCGGGAGCGCCCTCTTCGTCGGCGGCCTGCTCGTGCCGAACCTCGAGCTCGGGCACCTGCAGTTTCGGAACCGCGACGCCGAGACGATCGTGAGCGCGGCCGCCCGGGTGCGGCGGCGGACCGGCTGGAAGCGCTGGGCACGCGACCTCAATTCGTATCTCGCGATGCTCGAGCGCTACTTCTGGCCCGACCTCATCATCATCGGCGGCGGGCTGAGCAAGGAGGCCGGCCGGTACCTTCCCCTGCTGAAGACGCGGTGCCGCCTGTCGGTTGCGCAGCACCTCAACAACGCCGGCATCATCGGCGCGGCGCTGGCGGCGGCGGAAGGCGTCGCCCAGCCCTGAGCGCGGGAGCCAGGTGCAGGTCCACCTCCTCGACGCCACCTACGAGCTCTTCCGCGCCCACTTCGGGCGGCCGCCGTCCCGCGATCCGGCGGGGCGCGAGGTCGGCGCGACCGTCGGGCTGATCGAGAGTGTCTTCTCGCTCCTGCGCGAGCCGGGGGTGACCCACGTCGCCTGCGCGACGGACCACGTCATCCGATCATGGCGGAACGACCGCTGGCCGGGCTACAAGACCGAGCAGGGAGTGGCGCCGGAACTCCTCGCCCAGTTCCCGCTGGCCGAGGATGCCCTGCGGGCGGCCGGCCTGGTTGTCTGGCCGATGGTCGAGTGCGAGGCGGACGACGCCCTCGCCACGGGCGCCGACCGGTTTGCCGAGGAGCCCGGGGTCGAGCGTGTCGTGATCCTCTCGCCCGACAAGGACATGGCGCAGTGCGTGCGCGAGGACGGGCGGGTGGTCACCTACGACCGGCGACGGGAGCGCCAGGTCGATGCGGCGGCTGTGCGCGAGCGGTTCGGCGTGGCGCCGGCGAGCATTCCCGATTACCTAGCGCTCGTCGGCGACAAGGCGGATGGCTTCCCCGGGATACCCGGCTGGGGGGCGCGCTCGAGCGCAACGGTCCTTGCCCGATACGGACGGCTCGAGGCGATCCCGGTCGATCCGGGCGCGTGGGGCGTCGCTCTCGCGCGGGGCACGGCCCTGCGACTGTCCGGCTCCCTGCGGGAGCGCTGGGACCTGGCGCTCCTCTTCCGCGAGCTGGCACTGCTGCGCACGAACGTCCCGCTGGGCGAGAGCCTCGACGACCTGCGGTGGCGCGGCGTGCCGCGCAGGGCGTTCGAGACGTGCGTCGCCAGCCTGGGAGCCACGCACCTCCTGCGCCGCGTGCCCCGCTGGGCGCCCGACTGACTCAGTCTCGCAAGAACAGCTCGCCGCGGTACGAGCGCGGGACCCACGCCCTCAGCGCGCCCGGGTCGGCGCTGATCCGGTAGGGCCCCGGCCCGGCACGCCGGACAGAGGCGGAGTCCAGGTGGCCGCCATCCAGCTCCATGGGCGGCACCGAGTCGGTCTCGAGCACGAACGTCCGGCCGCGCAGGTACGGTGCGTCGCCGGGCCGCGGTCGCCGGTGAGCCGCGAACGACCAGGCCAGGCGAATCGCAGCGCCGGGGTCGCCGGCGGGCACGATCGTGGCATCGAGCAACCCGTCATCGGCGTGGGCCTCGGGCGTCACCTCGACCACCTTCGCGTAACGCCGCGTGTTCCCGAAGATCACCTGCAGGGCCCGGCCGTCCCACGCCGGCTCGCCATCGACCGTGATCCGCGCGGTGAACGGCCGGAACACGGGAAGCGCGTGGATGGCCCCGAGCGCGATGCCGCCGGCGCCCAGGGTGCGCTTCAACCGGGGGTCGGTGAGGGCGAGCATGAGGGCGTCGATCCCGATCCCGGCCATGAGCATGAACCGGGCAAATCGCCGGTCGGGGAGCACGAGGCGCCCGAGGTCCATGGGCCGCGACACGCCGTCGAGAAGCATGTGCGCGGCCTGCTCCGGGTCACCGGGGATCCCGAGTTCCTGGGCCCAGATGTTGGCCGTGCCCCCCGGCAGGACCCCGAGCGGCACCCCGCGGCCGGCGAGCGCACCGGCCAGGTCGCGAAGGGTGCCGTCTCCGCCCGCGCCGACAACCAGGTCGTATCCACGCTCAAGCGCCTCAGCGACCCGCGCTCGCGTGCTGACACCGGGCGTACGGTGGAGCACGTCGACCTCCCACCCGGCTCGCTCGAGGATCGACTGGATCCTCGCGACCGGGTACGGGCCGCGGAAAGAGACGGGGTTGTCGACGATGAGCACGCGCACAGTCCAAGGATAGGCCGCCGACTCGGTCCAGCGACGCCCGCTGGAGGCGGGGCGTCTGGTAGCCTGCCCTCGATGCGAACGGTCCGACTGCATGCTCCTCGAGATCTCCGGCTTCACGACGAGCCGTCTCCCACGCCGGGGCCCGGGGAGGCCCTCGTCCGCGTGACCGCCGCGGGGATCTGCGGCTCCGACATCCACTGGTATCGCGAGGGCGGCATCGGGGACGCGCGGGTGGACCGGCCACTGGTCCTCGGCCACGAGGCCGGGGGCGTGATCGAGTCCGGGCCGCGCACGGGGCAGCGCGTGGCGATCGACCCGGCGATCCCCTGCCGCCGCTGCGAGCGGTGCGAGGCGGGCGACCCGAACCTCTGCACGGACCTGCGCTTCTCCGGCCACAGCATCACCGACGGGACGTTCCGGGAGCTGATCGCCTGGCCGGAGGACCTCCTCTTCCCGGTGCCGGACGCGCTCACCGACACGGATGCGGCGCTCCTCGAGCCGCTCGGCATCGCCCTCTTCTCGATGGATCTCGGCCACCCCGGCCCGGGCGCCACCGTCGGCGTGTTCGGGTGCGGACCGATCGGCCTGCTCCTCGTCCAGCTCGCCCGGCTCGCCGGGGCGTCCCGGATCCTCGCCACCGACGTGCGGGCCCATCGCCTCGACGCCGCCGCGAGGATGGGGGCGACCGATTGCTTCCCCGCGGCCGGCGCGGCCGGCGTGGCCGGCGCGGCCACCGGCCCTGAGGCGGAGCAGATTCTCGACGCCACCGCCGGCCGGGGCGTGGACGTCGCGTTCGAGGTCGCCGGCGAGAACCCGGCCGTGGAAGCGGCCATTGCGGCCGCGCGGTACGGCGGTCGAGTGGTCCTGGTGGGGATCCCCGAGGACGATCGCACGTCCTTCCAGGCGTCGGTGGCGCGCCGGAAGGGCCTGACCATGAAGCTCGTCCGGCGGATGAAGCACGTCTACCCGCGGGCGATCGATCTCGCGCAGCGCGGTCGCGTAGACCTGGGGTCGCTCGTGACCCACCGGTTCCCGCTCGACCGGGCGGCGGAGGCGTTCGAGGTCGCCGACCGGCGGGAAGGGCTGAAGGTCGTCTTCGAGCCCGCGGGCTGAAAGCGGGGACGTCCGTCGAGAGGCGCCGGACTGCCGGGCCGGCCCGGAAGGCACCACTCAGCGCAGGAGCGCGAGCAGCTCCGCGTGGTGGCGAGCGGGGGCGGCCAGGAGACCCACGCTGGCCGAGGGGCGCGAGAGGTCGAACCAGGGCTCGCCCGCGAGCGTCGTCACGAGGGCCCCGCCCTCCTCGGCGATGAGCCCGGCCGCGGCGATGTCCCAGTTCGACATGCCGGTGACCTGGGTGAACGCGTCGAACCGGCCGCACGCGACGTAGGCCAGGCCGAGCGCCGATGAGCCAAGGTGCCGCGACGCGCGAGTCGTCCGGCGAAGCGTGGGCTCCTGCGCGCTGATCTCGCGCGTCTTGAGACCCAGCGAGACCACGTAGTCGATGAGGCGCTCCTTGTCGGGGTTGCGGACCGCGCGTCCGTCGAGGCGCGCCCCCCGTCCCCGGATCGCCGAGAACAGTTCGTCGTGGACGGGATCGAACACGACACCGGCCTGGACGACCTCGCCCTCGGCCATCGCGACCGAGGCGCAGAAGAACGGCAGTCCGTTCGCGTAGTTCACGGTGCCGTCGAGCGGGTCCACGAGCCAGACGCGCCCGGAGGCCTGGCCGGCGCCCGTGCCCTCGTGCGACCCCGACTCTTCGGCGAGGATGGCGTCCCCGGGGAACGCCCGGCGGATTTCCTCGAGAATGACCTCCTCGCAGAGATGGTCCACCTCGGTCACGACGTCGCGCGAGCTCTTGTGCTGGACCCATTCAAAGCGCTCGTAGCGCTCGAGCTGGATCGCTCCTGCCCGCCGCGCGGCGCGCTCGGCGACCGCGAGGGCAGCGTCGAGTTCGGCCGGGCTGGAACGTCGGGTCCCGGCGCGAGCGCCGGCCGTCGGATCGTCAGCCATCGGCCAGGCGCACGAGCCCGAACTGTCGGGGCCGGTAGCCCGTCCAGACGCCGGACGACCAGTAGACGTCGCCCTCGATGAACTCCCGGACGGCGGCCTCGTCCGGAAGGCGGGCGAGGATGAACGACCCCGAGAGGTCCGCGAACGCGCCGGCGGCGATCACGACGCCCTCGCGCTGGAGACGGGCGATCCTCTCCAGGTGCTGGGCGCGCACGGGCGCGCGCCGCTCGACGGCATCCGGGGCGTAGGTCGCCTCGATGGCCCACACCGTGTCAATCACCACACCCTGCGGCAGGTCGGGCATGCTCGTCACCTCCTCGTCCTCCGGCAGCAGCCGGGTTGCTCCACGCGAAATCACAGTATGGGGCACCGCTCCCGATCGTCTGGGTGCGCTCCCACCGCACATACGGCAGACCCTCGTAGATCGCGTCGTCGAGGGCGCAGAACGCCGGAGTCAGCTCGGGCGCCCCGTAGTCGCGAAGGACGTCCACGTAGAAGCACGAATGCAGGTCGAAGGCGATCCGTCGGGAGCTGTCCTCGACCCACTCGACGCGCCACCCCTCGACCGGGTACACCGTCCGCATCACGATGCGCGTCGCCCAGCGGAAGATGGTGAAGGCCCCGGGCCCGGGCCGACCCAGGAGCGGCGCCCGGAGCCGCCCCGCCCGAGCATGAGCCAGAAGCCGGGCTACTTCATCTCGCGCGCCTTCGGAGGCGAGCCCGTCTTCGCGGAGCACCTGGTACATGGCCAGACCCGGCAGCAGGTTCAGCTCCAGGTGCATGGCGAGGGCGCGCCGCGGCAGCGCGGGGCGACTGGCGTACAGCTCCCTGTACCGCTCCTCCACGCGTCGGAGGAGGAGCGCCGCCGCCATGTCGCCTCGCTCGACGGCAAGACGCTCCTGCCATTGCGCCGCGGCGGGCATTCGGCGGCGGGACCCGCGCCGCCGGGCCAGCGCAGCACAGCCGGCGGCGCCCAGGACGAGCCCGATCCCAAACCCACGCCCGGCGCCGAGCCCGACGCGCAGTCCCCCAAACCCGATCATGTCGACCCCCGCTCGCGGCGGCGCAACGGATGCATGCCGCGCTCAGCATAGGCACGGCCCTCGCCTCCCGCGCATCGCGACCACTGGGGCTAGACTCACCGAGTCGCGGACGCGGCGCGGCCGTCCTCGAGTCGAGGTGGGTGCCGTCGCTTTGAATAGGAGGTCTCACGATGCGCTTCATCGCTGGTTTCGCGGCCGGCGTCGCCGCCGCCGCAGGAGCGGCCGTCTGGTACATGTCCAAGGCCGGGCAGGACTTCCGCGCCCAGAAGGACCTCGACAAGAGGATGGAGGAGATCGGATCCCAGATCGAGAAGGGCATCCGTGATATCCAGGTTTCGGTGAACCAGCAGGTCAAGGAAGTGCGGGCGAAGACGGACCAGGCGGCCGCCGCGACTCGCGGTGCGTCGGAGAAGGCCGCTTCGGCAGCCAAGGAAGCCGCTGCTGCCGAGGAAGCCGCGGCCAAGGAGGCGACCGCAGAAGCCACTGCCGAGGCATCTGCTGGCTGAGCGACTCCGAGCCGCACGCCGGGCGAGCGACCGCCTCCGTGCACGCCCGCCTGGTGCTCCGGGCGCCGGCCCACTGCACCCCTGCGTGTGATGCGCGATGATGCCGCCGATGCCGCTCATCAGCACCGACGCGCTGACCATGCGCTACCCGGGCGTCGTCGCGCTCGATGCCCTCAGCGTCGACCTTGAGCCAGGGGTCATCGGCCTCGTCGGCGCGAACGGGGCGGGCAAGACAACGCTCATCAAGATCCTCCTCGGCCTTCTCCGGCCGGCCTCGGGGAGCGCGTCGGTACTCGGCTATGACGTCGCGCGGGAGGGTTCCTTCCTGCGGCAGTTCGTCGGGTACATGCCCGAGCACGACTGCCTGCCCCCGGACGTGAGCGCGGCCGATTTCGTGTCGCACATGGCCCGCATCAGCGGCCTCCCCCCGTCTGCGGCCCGTGAACGTGGCGCAGAGACGCTGCGGCATGTCGGCCTCTTCGAGGAGCGCTACCGGCCGATCGGCGGGTATTCGACCGGCATGAGGCAGCGCGTCAAGCTCGCCCAGGCGCTCGTCCACGATCCGCGCCTGCTCCTGCTCGACGAGCCGACGATCGGCCTCGACCCCGCCGGCCGGGAGGAGATGCTGGCCCTCGTCGAGCGGATCGGGCGTTCCTTCGGTATCGCCATCCTCATGGCCTCGCACCTGCTGGGCGAGGTCGAGCGGGTCTGCGACTTCCTCGTGGCGATCGACGCGGGACGGCTCGTGAGCGCGGCGCCCATGGCCGAGTTCACGGCGCGGACGCCGGTGCTGGCAGTGGAGGTGGACGGCGGCCAGGACGAGCTTGCAGCGGCCCTGCGAGCGTCGGGTGTCGAGGCGCGGCGGGACGACCACGTCGTGCTTGTCGAGCTGACCGGCGACGGCACGTACGACCTCGTCCGCGACACCGTGGTCCGGCTCGAGCTCCCGCTCGTCCGGATCGAGCAGCGGCGACGGCAGCTCGAGGAGCTGTTCCGCGCCCCGGCCGAGGAGACGGCAGATGCAGGCTGAGCAGGTCCCGCTCGCCGGGAGTGCGCCGGCCGGTCCCGGGGGCAGCATCTACGACCTGGGGTATCAGCACTACGACGGCCCCCGGCTGGGGCGGCGCCAGGCCTGGGCTTCGCTCTTCAGCTACAGCCTGCGGGCGGCGTTCGGCATCGGCCGCAGCGCCCGGGCCAAGGTGGTGCCGGTCGGGCTGCTCGTCATCGCGTTCCTGCCGGTCGTCGTCGCACTGGGAGTAGAGGCGGTTCTTGGCGAGCTGATCCGGGGCGAGGGCTTCCGACCCATCCGACCCGACAACTACTTCGAGATCATCCGGTCGGTGCTCCTCCTCTTCTGCGCCGCCGTGGCACCGGAGCTCGTCGGGCGCGACCTCCGGAACCACGTCCTCTCGCTCTACTTCACGCGCGCCCTCGAGCGCTGGGGCTACGCGTTGGCGAAGCTCGGGGCGCTCACGTCGGCGCTGCTGCTCATGGCCCTCGGGCCGGAGATCGTGCTGTTCCTGGGATCCTCGCTGGTGAGCCCCGACCCGGTCGGGTACCTGGGGGCTCACCTGGACGAGGTCGGCCCCATGCTGGCCAGCGGTCTGCTCAGCGCACTCCTCATCGGAGCCATCTCGCTGGCCATCGCCTCCTTCACCCCGCGCCGCGCCTATGCGACCGGTGCGATCGTGGCGTTCTTCGTCATCTCGAGCGCCCTCGGCACGTTCATCACGACCGCTGGGGCCGGCGGCGTCACCAGGTTCGGGATCCTGCTCAGCCCGTTCGCCGTCATGGACGGCTTCACCCGCTGGCTCTTCGGCTCGAGCTCGACGGGAGCGCTCCGGCGGGCCGATCTTCCGGGAGAGCTCTACGCGGTGGTTGCCATCGCCTATGTGATCGCCGGCACGGCGCTCCTCCTCCGCAGGTACGGGACGGTGGACGCATGACCGTGCCGCTGCCGTCAGCCGTGCCGCCGTCAGCCGTGCCGCCGCCAGCCCTGCCGCCGCCTGCACTGGAGGCGGTCCACGTCGCCCGCTGGTACGGCAACGTGGTCGCGGTGAACGACGTCTCCTTCGACGTGGGTCCCGGGGTCACCGGCCTCCTGGGGCCCAACGGTGCCGGAAAGACCACGGTCCTGCACATGCTCGCCGGCCTGCTTCGGCCATCGAGCGGGGAGGTTCGCGTCGAGGGCCGGGCGGCGTGGCACAACGCCGCGATGTACCGGCGCATCGGCCTCGTGCCGGAGCGGGACACCGGCTACTTCTTCATGACCGGCTTCCAGTTCGTCCGCCTGAGCGCACAGCTGGAAGGCCTGGGTGACCCGGACGCCGCGGCCCATCGAGCCCTTGCCACGGTGGCCCTGGAAGACGCCGCTGACCGAGCGCTGGGCGGCTACTCCCGCGGCATGCGCCAGCGGGCACGTCTCGCCGCCGCCCTCGTCCACGATCCGCCGATTCTCCTGCTCGACGAGCCGTTCAACGGCCTCGACCCACGTCAACGGCTCGAGATGACCGACCTCCTGCACGCCATGGCCGCCGAGGGCCGGGTCATCCTCTTCTCCTCGCACATCCTCGAGGAGGTCGAGCGGCTCGCCGACCGCGTGCTCGTGATGGTCGCCGGCCGGCTTGCTGCCTCGGGAGGGTTCCGCGATATCCGGCGCCTCATGACCGACCGGCCGCACACGTTCACCGTCCGGTCGAGCAACGATCGGGCACTGGCGGCCGCGCTTCTCCGCGACGGTCTGGTGCTGGGAGCCCAGCTCGACGGCGGTGCGCTCGAGGTGCGGGCGGCGGACTATGGGGCGTTCACCCGGGTCGTCGCCCGGATCGCCCAGGAGACCGGGGCCACGCTGTTCGAGCTTCGCCCCACGGACGAGTCGCTCGAGAGCGTCTTCAGCTACCTGGTGGCGCAGTGATGGGTGACCAGGTGGTGGGCGGCCAGGTGATGGCCGGCGGCCTCGTTCGGCCGTTCGGGCCGCTCGTCCGGCTCACGGCTCGCGGGGTCCTCGGGCGCCGCCGGACGCTCGTGATGGCGTTGGCCGCGGCCGTACCGGTGGTCGTCTCGGCCTTCTGGATGCTCTCCGGCCAGCCGGCTGACCCGGACATCTTCGCGACGCAGGTGCTCGACCCCTGGGTGATCACCACGGTCCTGCCGCTCGTCGCGCTCGTCCTGGGAACGTCGGTCCTGGGTTCCGAGATCGAGGACGGCACGATCGTGTTCCTCCTTGCCAAGCCGGTGCCGCGCTGGATCGTGGTGGCCGCCAAGACCGTCGTCGCCGCCCTCGCCAGTGCCGCGCTCGTGACCGTCTCCACGCTCCTCTGCTGGATGGTCGGCCTTGGCCCGGCCGCTGCCACCGGGGAGGTCGTCGGGATCGCGGCGGGCGTGGCGTTCGGGGCGGTCCTCTACAGCTGCATCGCGGTGGCCCTCAGCTCCGTGACCGGCCGGGCCCTCATCGTCGGGCTCATCTACGTCTTCCTGTGGGAGGGGACGCTGGCAGGCCTCCTGGCGGGGACGCGCCTGTTCAGCGTCCGCCAGTACGTGCTCGGGATTGCCGGAATCACCAGCGAGATCGACCGGCCGCTGGGAGGCACGCTCGATGCACCCACCGCCCTCGTTCTCGGGATCGCCGTGATCGCCATATCCCTCGCCGTCGCGATCGTGCGCCTGCGCGGCTACGAGGTGGCCGAGCGTACCTGAGGCGTCGAGGTCTGCCCGGGGCCGTGTCCCCGGATCCCTTCAGGCCAGGCCGGCCCGACCGGCTGCGTCGATGATGGCGCCGAGGTTGTGCGGCCGCACGCACGAGACGATCAGCTCGTCGGCGCCCGCCGCGCGCCACCGCTCCAGCTCGCCGACCGGGTCCGCCAGGAACGGCTGGGGGTCGGCCGGCAGATCGCGCGCCAGCTCCACCGCCACGATCGCGGTGAACGATTCCCGGGATCGCCCGGTCGCGGCCAGCGCCTCGAGGCAGCGGGGAAGATCCCGCTCAAACGTGCGGTCGAAGGCCGTCCAGCCGTCGCCGATCCGGCCGGCGAGCCTGGCGCCCGCGGGCGTTTCGCCACCGATGATGATCCGCGGCGTCGGCGATGGCACGGGAAACGCGTGGACGTCGGCGAGCCGGAAGAACCGGCCGTCGAACGAGACCGGGCCCCCGGTCCAGAGACGCCGCAGGACCTGGACGGCCTCTTCCAGCCGCGCGACCCGCTCCGGCATGTCCGGGAACGCAATGCCCATGACCTCGTGCTCGACGGGGTGGCCGCCGACGCCGATCCCGAGGTCCAGGCGGCCGCCAGACTGCTCCTGGAGCGTGGCCGCCATCCGGGCCAGGACCGCGGGATGCCGGTTCATGACGTTGAGGACGAAGCTCCCCACCCGCAGCCGTGAGGTCCGCGCGGCCGCGGCCGTCAGGGTCGTCCAGCACTCCAGCACCGGGTCCGCGAGGCGGCCCCGGCTGATGAAGTGATCCCAGCACCAGGCGCCCCGGTAGCCCACCTCCTCGAGCCGGACGGCGGCGTCGAGCCACCAGGCGCTCGTGACGCCGATCGACGTGAGGTTGACTCCGACTGGAATGGGCACGGACATGCTCCAATCGTAGATGCCCGACAATGGGACGGGAGGTTCACCATGCATATCGTCCTCGCCCTCGATGGATCGGAACCGGCCGCCCGTGCCCGCGATCTCGTCGCCGGCATCGCCTGGCCGCCCGGGACGACGATCCGGATCGTCGCGGCGCTGGAGCCCAGCGCCGAGCTGGCGGGCCTGCCGTGGCCGGGGATCGATACCGGCAGCCTCGAGACGCTCGACCGGGCGGCTCGCAATGATATCGAGCCGATGCTTCGCGCAGCTGCCGCGCAGATCGCCGTGCCTGGCCGAACGGTGGATTGGGAGCTGGTCCGCGGCCGCCCCGCGGACGTCCTCCTCGACGAGGCGCGCCGCACTAAGGCCGACCTCGTCGTCCTGGGCAGCCGGGGTCACGGCCGGCTGGAAGCGCTGCTGCTGGGCTCTGTCCCGGCCGAGGTCGTGGACCACGCTCCATGTCCCGTGCTCGTGGCGCGTGGCCCGACCCTCTCGCGCGTCGTCTTCGCCCAGGACGGCTCGGAACACGCGGCGGCAGCCGTCGACATCGTCGCCGGCTGGCCGATCTTTCGCGAGGTCCCAACCCAGGTCGTCTCCGTCGTGAGCCTCTCGGGGCCGCTGGCATCCGGCATCGCACCGACCATGATGGCGACGGCCATCGAGACCTACGCCGAGACGCTCGACGTGATGGAATCGGAGAGCCGACGGCTGGCCGATGAGACGGCCCAGCGGTTCCGCGCCGCAGGCGTCCCGGCCACGGCGAAGATCCGCCGGGGCGAGACGGCCGTGGAACTGGTCGAGGAGGCCCGCGAGGTCGGGGCCGATCTCATCGTCCTCGGCTCGCGCGGCGTGGGCGGGCTGTCCCGGCTCCTGCTGGGCAGCGTCGCTCGCCGCGTTCTTGTCCACGCACCGTGTTCCGTCCTCATCGTCCATCGCTGAGAGGTGTCCCTGGTGAATCCCACGAACGTGCCCGCCGCCGGCCAGGCTCGCGAGCTCAGCGTCCTCCGTCGCTACCGCCGCGCCGCCAACTACCTGGCCGCGGCCCAGATCTACCTCCAGTCGAACGCCCTCCTCCGCGAGCCTCTTCGATTTGAGCACATCAAGCCCCGCCTGCTTGGTCACTGGGGCACGGCGCCGGGGATCAACCTGGTCTACGCGCATCTCGACCGCGTGGTGAAGGCGCGGGCGCTCGACGCTCTGCTCATCACCGGGCCGGGCCATGGCGCGGCCGCCAACCTCGCCAACCACTACCTGGACGGATCGCTCGCCGAGTTCTACCCGGAAATGACCCGCGATGGCGACGGGATCGAGCGCTTCGTCCGCGCGTTCTCCTGGCCGGGCGGCTTCCCGAGTCACCTCACGCCGGGTACCCCCGGCACGATCCACGAGGGCGGCGAGCTCGGCTACGCGCTGGCGACGGCGTTCGGCGCCGCGTTCGACAACCCGGACCTGCTGGTGGCCTGCATCGTGGGCGACGGCGAGGCCGAGACCGGACCCACCGCCGGCTCCTGGAACGCGAACCGCTTCCTCGACCCGGCAACCTGCGGCGCCGTCCTCCCGATCCTGGACGTCAACGGCTACAAGATCAGCTCGGCCACCATCTCGGGCACCATGAGCGACGAGGAACTGGTCACCCTCTACCGCGGGTACGGCTGGGATCCGCTCGTCGTCTCGGGTGCGGACGACGGAGTGGACGTGACCATGGCCGAGGCGCTCGACCGCTCGCTCGAGTCGATCGCGGATCTCCAGCGCCGGGCTCGCGGTGGCGAGCGGATGTCACGCCCCGCGTGGCCGATGATCGTGCTCCGCACTCCGAAGGGCTGGACCGGCCCGAAGGAAGTGGACGGCGTTCCGATCGAGGGGACGTACCGCTCGCACCAGGTGCCGGCCCCGGACTGCCGCACGAACCCGTCTCACCTCGCGGTCATCGAGACGTGGCTCCGCTCATACGGGCCCGAGGAGCTCTTCGACGTGAACGGCCGGCCGGCGCCCGACATCCTCGACTTCCCGCCGGCGGGCGACCTGCGCCTGGGGATGAACCACCACGCCATCGGTGGCCTCGTGCGCAGGCCCCTGGAGCTGCCGGACGCGGCAATTGCGGCCATCCCGGTGGATCCCGCGAAACGGGGCACGACCGACGACGGCGCGCTCGACCAGGTCGGCCTCTACCTCGCCGAGGTCATGCGCCGCAGCACCCACGACCGCAACTTCCGGATCTTCTGCCCCGACGAACTCGAGTCGAACAAGCTGGGCGCGGTGCTCGACGTGACCGCCCGTGCCTACACCTGGCCGCTCGGGGCGAACGACACGGACATGGCCTCGGACGGCCGCGTGGTGGAAGTGCTGTCCGAGCACCTGTGCGAGGGGTTCCTGGAGGGCTACCTGAAGACGGGCCGGCACGGGATCTTCCCCTGCTACGAGGCCTTCATCGCCATCGTCGACTCCATGATCGCCCAGTACGCGAAGTGGCTGAAGGTGAGCGGCGAGGTGCCCTGGCGCCAGCCACTCTCCTCGATCAACTTCCTCCTCACCTCCGACGCCTGGCGGCAGGACCACAACGGCTACTCGCACCAGAACCCCGGCTTCATCAACAGCCTGCTGACGAAGAAGGGCTCGGTGCTGCGGATCACGCTCCCGCCGGACGCGAACACGCTGGTCGAAACGATCGAGCGGTGCCTGCGCAGCACCGGGTACGTGAACCTTGTGGTCGCCACGAAGCAGCCGCTTCCGCAGTGGCTCACCATGGAGGAAGCGAAGGAGCACGCCAGCGCCGGGACGTCGATCTGGCGGTGGGCCAGTACGGACGACGGGCTCGACCCGGACGTGGTCCTGGCCTGCGCCGGGACGGTGCCCACGCGGGAGACGCTGGCGGCGACCGACCTGCTCGCCCATGACGTTCCCGACCTGCGGGTGCGGGTGGTAAACGTCATGGACCTCATGCGGCTCGACTCGCGCGGCGGACACCCGCATGCGCTCGGGCGCGAGGACTTCGAAGCGCTGTTCACCGCCGACAAGCCTGTGATCTTCGACTTCCACGGCTACCCGTCGGCGATCCACCAGCTGATCTCCGCGCGCCCCGATCCTGAGCGCTTCCACGTGAAGGGCTACATCGAGGAGGGCATCACCACGACGCCGTACGACATGCTCGTGCGGAACGGGACGAGCCGGCACCAGCTGGCGATCGAAGCGATCCGCCGGACAGGGCGAGCCTCCTCCCGCTCGGGCGCGCGAGCCATCGACCGGTACCTGCTCGAGCTCGAGGAGCACAAGGAGCACATCCGTCAGCACGGCGAGGACCCGGCCGCGATCACCGGCTGGCGCTGGCCGGGAAGGTAGAGTTCGAAAGGACCACCATGTCAGAGGCGATCTCCCAGCTCGATCCCGCCGTTCGCCGATTCCTCGAGGAGCCGGGGCGTTTCGGCGTCCTCGCTACGGTCAACCCGGACGGGACGCCCCACCAGTGCGTCGTCTGGTACCGCCTGACCGACGGCGGCCTCCTCCTCAACTCGGCGGAGGGCCGGCGCTGGCCGTCCAACCTCCGTCGCGACCCACGGGCGAGCCTGCTCGTCGAGGATGCGTACCGCTACGTGGTGGTGCGTGGCGACGTGGCGGTGACCGATGACCGGGAGCAGACTCAGGCCGACATCGCGGGGCTCGCCCGCCTCTACCATCGGGACGATCCTGACGCGGCGGAGCGACTGATCCGGGAGGTCTTCGGCACGCAGCAGCGGGTGAGCTTCCTGCTGCGCCCGCGGAGCGTCGGCGTCCACCAGGATTGAGTGCAGCAGGAACCAGCGGAGGACGCAGGATGGCACGCGCACAGGTCGGCTACGCGGCGACACTCGAGCAGTTCGGCCCCCGCGAGGCGGTTGACTACTGCGTCGCCGCGGAAGCGGCCGGGTTCTCCGGCGTCATGGCCGCCGACCACGTCCAGCCGTGGGTGCCGCAGCAGGGCCAGGCCTCGTTCGCCTGGGCCTTCATGGCCGCCGCCGCGGAGCGCACGAGCGGGGACGTGGGGCCGGGCGTGACGTGCCCCTCGTTCCGCCAGCACCCGGCAATGGTCGCCCAGGCGGCGGCGACGATGGCGAGCCTCTACCCTGGCCGCTTCTGGCTCGGCCTGGGGTCCGGGGAGGCGCACAACGAGCACATCGCCGCCGGCTACTGGCCCGACATCCGCGAGCGCACGGACCGGCTCTTCGAATCGATCGAGATCATCCGCCGGCTGTTCGGCGGGAAGGATGTCCGCCACGAAGGCCGGTACTACCGCATGGAAACCCTGCGGCTGTGGACGTTGCCGGAGATCCCGCCCCCGGTGTACGTGGCCACCGCCGGGCCGCTCACCGCCGAGAGGACCGGGCGCTTCTGCGACGGCATCATCACCGTTGGTGCGCCGGAGGAGCGGATTGAAACCGTCTTCGAAGCGTTCGATAGGGGTGCCCGCGAGGCGGGCAAGGATCCCGCCGGGCTGCCGAAGATCCTCCAGCTTCACCTGTCGTGGGCTGAAACCGACGAGGAGGCGCTACAGAACGCGATGGTCGAGTGGCCCAACGGCGGGATGAAGTTCCCCAAGCAGGACATCCGGTCGCCGTACGACTTCGCCCAGATCGCCAAGCTCGTCCGCCCGGAGGACTTCCAGGGACGCATGCTCATCAGCTCGGATCTCGAAGCTCACCGCCGGGAGATCCAGCGCTTCCTCGACCTGGGGTTCGACAGGGTCTACCTGCATAACGTCGGGCGAAACCAGCGCGAGTGGATCGAGGCCTTCGGCCGCGAGGTCCTGCCGAAGCTGGCAGCGTGAAGCTGGGGACAACCTCCCGGTGCCGAACAGCGCAGTGAGGGATGAGATGAACGTCTTGTCGAGAGCGTGGAACGCGGTCGGAGGCCGAATGCTCGCGCGCACCGGGAAGGTCGGCCGCCTGACCACCACCGGTCGCACGTCGGGCCAGGCGCGCTCCGCCTACGTGGGCTTTGCGGGGCAACCGGGCGAGCGGCTCGTCATCGGTGCCGGTGGCTCAGGTCGCGGCTGGGCCGCGAACCTCAGGGCCAACCCCTCGTGTTCGTACGCGATCCTCGGCGAGGAGCGCCGGTACCGGGCGACCCCGCTCGATGGGACCGCCCGGGAGACCGGCATCGCGGAGCTGCAGGCGACCCTGGGCAGCCGGGGCGGCTTCGTTGACTACGCGGACGTGTTCCAGCTCGTCCCGGAAGGCTGAGGGGGGCCTGCAGCTGGGCGTTCACGATCGATCCGGTTCCCTGCGGGTCGCCGTTCTTGCCGGGGGTGTCGGCGGCGCGAAGCTCGCCGACGGCCTCGAAAACGTCCTGCCTCCCGGGACCGTGTCGGTCATCGTCAACACCGGCGACGACCTCGTTCTCCACGGCCTCCACGTCTCGCCGGACCTCGACACGGTCATGTACACGCTCGCCGGGATGGCGAACCCCGAGACGGGTTGGGGCCTCCGGGACGAAACCTGGTCGGCGGCGGCCCTGCTCGAGCGGTACGGCGAGGAGACCTGGTTCCGCCTCGGCGACCGCGACCTCGCGGCCCACATCGTACGAACCGAACGTCTTGCGCGGGGGACGACGCTGACAGAGGTGACCGCGGACCTCGCGGCTGCCCTCGACGTCCCGTCCCGGATCCTGCCGATGACCGATGCCACCGTGCGGACCCGGCTTCGCACGGACGCCGGTTGGCTCGACTTCCAGGACTACTTCGTGCGACGACGACACGCCGACGACGTGCGCGAGGTTGCCTTCGAAGGGGTGGCTGCGGCTCAGCCCACGACCGCGGTGCTCGACGCGATCGCCGGCGCGTCGCTTGTCGCGATAGCACCCTCCAACCCGTTCGTGAGTGTGGGCACGATCCTCGCGGTCCCGGGCATGCTGGCGGCTCTGCTGGCCGCGCCGGCACCAGTGGTGGCGGTGAGCCCGATCGTCGCCGGTGCGGCGGTCCGCGGGCCGGCCGACCGCATGTTCGTCACCCTGGGTGGAGAGCCGAGCGCCCTCGGCGTGGCCCGGCACTACGCCGATCGGTACCCCGGACTGCTCGACGGGCTGGTCATCGACCGCCGCGACGCAGCGCAAGCGCGCTCCATAGAGGCCCTCGGCATCCGTGCGTCCGTCGCCGAGACGGTCATGACCGACCAGGCGAGCCGCGCCACGGTCGCGCGCGAGGTGCTCGCTCTGGGCAAGCGGATCGCGGAGTCCTGATCGTGTCTGCCGACCTCTCGCGCATCCACGTGGTCGTCCCGCTTCGCACGCTTGAAGGCGGGAAGACGCGCCTCGGGGGCGCTCTCGACGCGGAGGAGCGCGAGGAGCTCATCCTGGGGATGCTTCGGCGGCTGCTTGCCTGCCTCCGCGAGTGGGGTGGCGCCGCCGGCGTCCACGTCGTGAGCCCGGACCCCGCGGTGCTCGCCGTCGCGGCCGCCTCGGGGGCGAGCACAGTGGCCCAGCCTGCCGAGCCCGCGACCGGCCTGAACGAGGCGCTGGTCCTGGGGCGCGCAGCCGCGCTCGCCCGCGGGTGCACCGCCCTCCTGGTGCTGCCCGCGGACCTGCCGCTGGTTTCGGCCGAGGCGATCGGGCGGCTCGTGGAGGCCGCCGACGCTGCCCTCGCGGCGGCCCGTGGTGGCCCCATCGTGGCCATCACCCCCGCCGATGCCCGCCGCGGCACGAACGCACTCCTGCTCTCGCCTCCCGGGGTCATCGCGCCGGCCTTCGGGGACGACAGCTTCGAGGCGCACCTGCGTGCGGCGGAGGCGGCCGGTGCCTCCCTCCAGGTCGTGGTCGACCCGGCCCTCGGTTTCGATCTCGACACTCCCGAAGACCTCGAGCGGCTGGGTCCCGAAGAGATCGCCGCCCTCCAGGCGCTGGGGCGTGCCGAGCCGGCAGACGCGACCGGGGCATCGCGGGAGGACGGGGCCACTGTCCACGACCTGGAGACCGCCGCCGTAACGCCACCCGGTCGTCGCGTCGTCGCCCTCGCCCTTCCCCCGCTCCCCGACATCCGCCCCGGCGACGACCTGGCCGGTCTCATCGCCGCCGCCATCCGGGACGGGGCAGTCATCGACCCGGACCTCGCTCCCCGCGCCGGGGACGTCCTCGTCGTCACCCAGAAGGTCGTCTCGAAGGCGGAGGGCAGGATCGTCGATCTTCGGACGGTGCAGCCGCGACCGGAGGCGGTCGAGTTCGGCCGCCGCTGGAGCCGGGATGCGCGGCAGGTCGAGGTCGTCCTGGGCGAGGCGGTACGGGTGGTCCGCATGGAACGCGGCATCATCATCACGGAGACCCGACACGGGTACGTCTGCGCGAACTCGGGGGTGGACGCCTCGAACGTGGAGGGCGCGGACCTGGTGACCCTCCTGCCGGAGGACCCTGATGGGTCAGCCGCGCGGCTCCGCGCTCGCCTGCGCGAGGCGCTCGGCGTGGACGTGGCCGTCATCGTCAGCGACTCGTTCGGCAGGCCGTGGCGCTGGGGGATCACCGACGTCGCGCTCGGGGTCTCCGGCTTCTCTCCCCTCGCCGACCTCCGCGGCCGGCCCGACACCAGCGGCCGCACCATGGAGGCAACCGTCGTGGCCGTGGCCGACGAGATCGCCTCCGCCGCGGAGCTGGCCGCGGGCAAGACCTCGAGACGCCCGGTGGTCCTGGTTCGCGGCGTCGAACTGCCGGCGGGAGACGGCTCAATCACCCGCGACGTCGTGATACCCGCGGAGGCCGACCTCTTCCGGTAGGGCCCGAGTTGGCCAGGCGCCTTACGCCCGCTCCCGGCCGACCCGGGTTGGCGGGGTTGCCGACCGATCGGGCTGGCCGGGCGCTGCCGGGGGCCTCGGCGGCCCGTCCGCGTCGCGGCGCGGCGCGGTGCCCGCCCTTCCGGTCGTACGCAACTCCCCGTAGCGTTGGCCGCTCCCGGCGACGGCCAGCGCAGCCCTGGGGGTCCCAGGGTCCGGCCCCGATGTCCCGACTCACGCTCGGGCCGGGACATCCAACCATTGTCGGGGATGCCTCGTCGGTGGTCGTGCCGGATCGGTCCCGGCCAAGGCCAAGGGGGTTTCCGTATGCCCTGGTCGGTCTCCGGTCGCTTCGCAGCCCGGGCCCCGAGTAGGTCGCGGGCGACCCTGCCCGTAGCCCAGTCCCCCTCCCGGCTGGGGATCGACGCGCGACCGACGTATCCAGGCGACTACAGCCTCCCCTTGACCGCCGGTGGCCGCTTCTATACCATTCTGACATGACAGACATGACCATCGCAGACACCGCCCGGGTCCTCGGTGTGAGCGAACGCACTGTCCGGCGCTGGATCGCCAACGGCCGCCTGGACGTCTACCGGATCGGGGGACGTATCCGCGTACCGGAACGCGCCCTGCGCGAGGCCTACGTCCCGTACGGAGCAGCCGCCACTGACGCCGCCGGCCCGGGCTCGGCACGCAACCAGATCGAACCGCCGACCACGGGCGACTCGGCGGCGGACGACCCGGTCGCGGCGTGGCTGAAAGCCGGTCGCGAAGCATGGCGGACAGGGCGCAGGAGGCGGGCGATCGAGACGATCCGGCGGATCGCCGCCTCGAGCAAGCCGCCGCGCGACGAGCACGACACCGCGGAGGCCTACATCCGCGCATTCCGGGACGGGAGGGAGTACGACGAGGACGAGCCGGCATCGCCATGACGATCGTTCTCGACGCCAGCGTCGCGGTGAAGCTGTTTCTCGCGGACGAGCAGGGTCACGAGCAGGCTCTTGCGCTGCTGGACGCAGAGGCGGCGTCGGGTGACACGCTCATGGCCCCGGACATCCTCGTGGCCGAGGTTGGGCATGCACTGCTCGGGGCGGCGCGTCGAGGGCGCATCGCTCACGAGTCGGTCGCTGCGGCCGTCCTTGCGCTCGTTGACCTCGACCTCACCATCGTTTCGTCGGCCGACCTCGTCGCCCTCGCCGTCGGCGTCGCCATCCCCACCGGGCTCTCCGTGTACGACGCGGTGTACCTCGTTGCCGCCGAAGCCCGCGGCGCGCCGCTCATCACCGCAGATCGCCGCCAGTACGAAGCCGGTCTGGCCACCGGTCGCAACGTGGCCTGGCTGGCCGACCTGCCGCTCGCCTGATTTCGCTGCGGTAGCGCGTCCCTGGGCGTCGGCTGTCTTACTGGCCCGAGCCGCGTGCCGCGCCTCGCCTGACGACGCCTGCCCGGTCGCGTACCCTGCGTGCATATGAAGCTCGGACTGCAGATCCCCTCGTTCACCTGGCCCGGCGGCGACGCCGCCATCGCCCCCACCTTCGCCCGGGTCGTCCAGACCGCCGACGAGGCAGGCTTCGACTCGATCTGGGTCATGGACCACTTCTTCCAGATACGCGGAGTGGGCCGGCCGGAGGAGCCCATGCTCGAAGGCTGGACCGCCCTCGGGTATGCCGCCGCGTTCGCGAAGCGCGCCCGCCTGGGGCTCATGGTCGGTGGCATCCACTATCGCCAGGCCGGCCTGTGGGCCAAGCTTGCGACGACGCTCGACGTGCTCGCCGGCGGCCGCACCTACTTCGGCATCGGGGCCGCCTGGAACGAGGAGGAGTCAAGGGGGCTCGGGTTCCCAATGCCGCCGCTCGGCGAGCGGTTCGAGATGCTGGAGGAGACGCTCCTGATCGTTCGCGCCATGTGGGCCGGGGAGCACGGCAGCGGGGAGGCCTTCGCGGGCCGCCACTACCAGGCGGATCGGCTGCTCAACAGCCCGCAGACCATCGAGCGGCCCCACCCGCCCATCATCATCGGCGGCGGAGGCGAACGGAAGACGCTCCGCCTCGTCGCCCAGTACGCCGACGCGACGAACGTCTTCGGCTCGGCCGATACGCTGCGGCACAAGTACGCCGTTCTCCGCGCGCATTGCGATGAGCTGGGGCGTGACTACGCGTCGATCGAGCGCACGAACCTCAATGTCGCGGAGATCGAGCCTGAGGGTCAGGCGGCGCGCGACTCGGCGGGCCGCTTCCTCGAGCGAGCGGCCGGATGGGCCGAGGCCGGGTCGCACCACGCGATCGTGAGTATCCGTGGCGCGTGGGACGTGCGGAAGCTCGAGGTCGTGGGACGGGACGTGATCCCGCAGCTTCGGACGATCGGCGAATCCAGCCCGATCACCTGACGTGAGAGGCGCCTGCCCGGGCTGATCAGCCCTCGGGTTGGTCCGAGCTCCCCGGCACGGCGGCGCCTGGCTCGACCGCACCCGGCTCGACCGCGCCCTGCTCGGTCGCCCACGGCTCAGCTGCCCCCGGCTGGGTCGCCCCATCACCCGGGCCCCCGGGCGGCCAGGCCGCCGGCGGTGCCGGTTCGGGCGAGGACGGCCCCGCTGCCGGGCCGCGCCGGCCGGCCCCGAACCCCACGACCACGAGACCCAGGCCGATCACGATGAGTGCGACCGCCCAGCCTGCGCCAGGAAGCATGGCAGCGCCGAGCAGCACGAGGATCGAGCCCGGGATGAGCGGCCAGACGCGCGCCTCCGGCATCTCCAGGGACCAGCCGACGAGCCAGGCCAGGAGGAAGCCACCCCCCAGGCTGATCAGGAAGAGCGCACCGCCGGTTGTTCCGGCGATGGAGCTGGCAAGGACGATGCCGACGCCGACGCCGGTGACGATCGACCCGCCGATGAGCGCGGCGGGCGCCCGGGTCGCGGCGAAGAGAGCGAGGATCCCGATCCCGATGGCCAGGACGACGAAGCGGTCCAGGCTGGGGATCAGGTACGAGACGAAGTACGCGGCGCCGATGATGACAAGGACGATCCCGGCGATCAGTTCGGGCGCTCGACTACGGTCCATGCGCAGAAGTATGCGGGACGCTGGCGCGGCGGTGCGTGCCCCCGGTCGTCCCATGCCCTGCGGTCCGGCACGCCCTGCACGCATTGCGTTCCACGCCGTACGCTTCGGCCCATGGATACCGATGGACCCGCCGTCAATCCGCTGCCGCGCCCCGACGTCGTGCCCACCCGGGACGTGGCGATCGTCGGGTCGGTGCTCCCGGCCGATTACGCCCGGTTCGGCGAACAGCTGGCCGAGCTCGAGGCCGCCAGGGTCGACCGGATCCAGTGGGATGTCATGGACGGCCATTTCGTGCCAAACCTGTCGTTCGGCCCGGCGATCATCGCGGCCGGGAGACCGCACACCCGCCTGCCCTTCGAGGCCCAGCTCATGGTGAGCAACCCTGACGACCTCGTCGGGCAGTGCGTGGACGCCGGGTGCAGCCTGGTGACCGTCCACGTCGAATCGACCCGCGACCTCAGGCGCAGCCTGCTCCTCGTGCGCGAGGCAGGGGCGCGTGCCGGTGTCGCGCTCAACCCCTCGACGCCGGCGGACGCGATCACGCAGGTCCTCGACCTCGTGGACCTGGTCCTGGTCATGACGGTCAACCCCGGGTTCGGCGGCCAGCGCTACCTGGCGAGCATGGAGCCCAAGATCACGGCGGTCCGCGCCATGGCTGACGGGACGGGGCGCGACATCGACGTCGAGCTGGACGGCGGGATCGGAGCCGGGACGATCGCCGGCGGGTCGGCAGCCGGCGCCAACGTCTTCGTGGCGGGCACCGCCATCTTCGCCCATCCAGGCGGCTACAAGGCGGCGGTGGCGGACCTGCGGGCCCGAGCCGTCGCCGCCAGCAACCTGCGTCCGAGCCTGCCGGGCTGACCATCAGCGGATACTCCCTGGGGGTATCACTGATAAGTGCTAGGATTGCATCCATGAACGAGAAAAGACCCGGCACGGAGCCCTCCGGCCCGACGCCCGCCGCAGCGGTGCCGCTGACCCCCTCCCCGCTCGGGCTCGGGCTCGGTCCCCTGACCCTGCTCGACGACGCAGAGGGATCGGTGCCCCTCGCGCGCGCGCCCGACCCGGCTGAGGGCACAGGGACCTTGGGCGACCGCGCGACGGACGCTGGCTCCGGCGGGGTGGCGAAGGTCGTCATCGTGGGCTCGGGACCCGCGGGGCTGACCGCGGCGATCTACTCCGCGCGAGCCAACCTCGAACCCCTCGTGCTGGCGGGATACGCACCGGGCGGCCAGCTCATGATCACGAGCGACGTCGAGAACTACCCCGGGTTCCCCGATGGGATCCAGGGACCGGAGCTCATGGACCTCATGCGGAAACAGGCGGAGCGTTTCGGCGCGCGGATCATCGACGCCGACGTGGACCGCGTGGATTTCTCGGGCCGGCCGCTCCGGCTCTGGGCGGGCGGCGTCGAGCACCTCGCCAGCGCTGTCATCATCGCCAGCGGCGCCTCCGCCATCTGGCTGGGCCAGGAGAATGAGACGCGGCTTCGCGGCCGTGGCGTGAGCGCCTGCGCGACGTGTGACGGGTTCTTCTTCCGCGACCGGAAGGTGGTCGTCGTCGGCGGCGGGGATTCGGCCCTCGAGGAGGCCCTCTTCCTGACGAGGTTCGCGTCCCAGGTCGTCATCGTGCACCGGCGGGACGAATTCCGGGCGAGCAAGATCATGCGGGAGCGCGCCCTCGCCCACCCGAAGATCCAGGTGCGCTGGAACAGCGTCGTCGCGGACATCCTCGGCGACGACCACGTGACCGGCGTTCGGCTTCGAGATCCGGGGACCGGCAAGGAGCGGGACGAGGAAGCGGACGGCGTGTTCATCGCCATCGGCCATCGGCCGAACACCGAAGCCTTCCGCGATTGGCTGGAGGTGGACGAGAAGGGGTACCTCGTCGTGCACGACCACACGGGTACCGCGATCCCGGGCGTCTTCGTCGCAGGAGATGTCCACGATCACCGGTACCGGCAGGCCGTGACCGCGGCCGGCGACGGCTGTCGCGCCGCGATCGACGTCGAGCGGTGGCTCGAGGCTGAAGGCGAGGATCCGGCGCAGCAGGCAGCGGACGGCGCCCGCCGGGCGCGGCCCGCCCCGGCCGGGTAGCCGGCACTCCGGCCGCCGGCTACGCGATGACGTCCACGGCTCCGCCGCTCCCCTCCGGCCGCCCCGCGTCGCCCGGTCTTCCGCGTCGCGAAGCCCTGCTGCGTCGCCTTGGCCTTGAGCCGAGCACCGGCGAGGTCGTGCGCTTCTTCCTGGATGCCGCGCTCCCCGCTGAGGGCGCGTGCGTCCTCGATGCCGGCTGCGGTCGCGTGAGCGCGCTCATTCCGTTCCGGGATCGCATCGCCGATTTCGTCGGCGTGGACGTCCACGAGCCGGAGCCGCCGCTCCCCTGGCTCGACCGCTTCGTCCCGGCCGATCTCTGCCGGGACACCGACGCGTTTCCGCCGGCGACCTTCGACGCCGCGCTCAGCTCGTTCACCGTCGAGCACTTCGAGGATCCGCCTGCGGCCTTCCGCGTTCTGTTCGGCTGGCTCCGCCCCGGCGGCGCGATCGTCATCACCACGGTGAACCGCGGTCATCCATTCGTGAACGCCTACCTGTCGATCCCCCGCGCCGTTGGCCGGCCGCTCCAGCGCCTCGTGAAGGCGAGCGCCGCGGATGCCCACGCACTGGTCGGCCGGTGCAATACCCCGGCCACCCTGCGCGACGCTCTCGCCGCGGCCGGCTTCGCCGACATCGAGCTGGTGACCACCGACCACCTGGCCCGTGCCTGGTCACGCCGGCTCCCGGCCTATGCCGCCGGGCTCATCGGGGATCTCGCAGCCCACGGCTACCCTGCCCGGCGCTCGACAATCGTGGCCCGCGCGCTGCGGCCGAGCTGACCGGCGAGCGGGCCAGGCCAAGCCGGACCGGGAACGGGCGTCATCGTGTTCCGGACGCGCGCCCAGGAGCTGCCGGCCGTGCCGCGCGAGCGACGCGGCGAGACTGCCCGCCGGATCGTGGGCTTCTTCCGACCGTACCGGCTCGAGGTCGCGGTCGTCGTCGTCATGATCCTTGCGACGAGCCTCCTGGGCCTGATCAACCCCTGGCTCCTGGGTGAGCTCATCGACCATGCCATCCCCGAGCAGGACTTCCAGCTCCTGACCATCCTCGTCGGCCTCATGATCGTCGTCCCGATCGTGAGCGGTGTGATCGGGGTGGGGCAGAGCTACCTGTCGAACGACGTCGGTCAGAAGGTCATGCGCGACCTTCGAAACGGCCTGTACGCCCACCTCCAGGCGCTGCCGCTGCGGTTCTTCACCGAGACGCGCACCGGCGAGATCCAGAGCCGGCTCGCCAACGACGTCGGGGGCATCCAGACGGTCGTCACCGAGACCGCCGCGTCCACCGTGAGCAGCCTCACCACGGTCATCAGCACGATCGCCTTCATGCTGATCCTGAACTGGCAGCTGGCGCTCCTCTCGATCGGCGTCCTGCCGTTCTTCATGTACCTGACCTACCGCGTAGGGAAGGTGCGAAGGCGGGTGGCGACCCAGACCCAGAAGTCGCTGGCGGAGATGTCGGCGATCACCGAGGAGAGCCTCAGCGTGAGCGGCATCCTCCTCTCCAAGACCTTCGGCCAGCAGCGCACGATGGTGACCCGGTTCAGCCTGGAGAACGAGCGGCTGGCGCGGCTGCAGGTCCGCCAGGCCATGATCGGCCGCTGGTTCTTCATGATCATCGGTACCGTCTTCTCGATCACCCCGGCGCTCGTCTACTTCTTCGCCGGCGTGCTCATCATGCAGGGCGACGACAGCATCACCGTCGGAGAGATCGTGGTCTTCACGACCCTCCAGAGCCGCCTGTTCTTCCCGCTGGGGTCGCTCCTCAGCCTCCAGGTGGAGATCCAGGGGGCGCTCGCCCTCTTCGACCGGATCTTCGAGTACCTCGATATCGAGCCGTCGATCAGGGATCGCCCGGGGGCGATCGCGCTCGATCCGGCAACGGCCAACGGCGCGGTCCGGTTCGATCGCGTGTCGTTCCGGTACCCGGCTGCGCCGCAGGGCGCCGATGACGACCGGGCCGCGGGCAGCGGCACGGTTCGCGGCGACGCGCGGGCGGCGATCGCGGCGGAGGCGCTCCGCGACACCCAGCCGGAGATCGGCGCCGACGAGCTTGCCGACCTGGCCCGCGCGGCCGAAGGCAGCGACGATGACCCACGCGACGGCCGCGGCACCGGCGCTTCTCTTGCCGCCGATGCCGAACCGGTTCTCCCGGTCCCGTTCGGCCTCGAGGACGTCAGCTTCGAGGTCGAGCCCGGACAGCTCGTCGCCCTCGTCGGCCCGTCAGGCGCGGGAAAGACGACCACGACGTATCTCATCCCGCGGCTCTACGACGCCGACGAGGGGAGCGTCCTCATCGACGGCACAGACGTCCGGGATCTCACGCTCGAGTCCCTCGGGACGACGATCGGCTTCGTGACCCAGGAGACGTACCTGTTCCACTCGACGATCGCCGAGAACCTGCGGTATGGGCGCCCCGATGCGACCGATGAGCAGGTCGAGACGGCCGCGCAGGCGGCCGCCCTCCACGACCGGATCATGGAGCTCCCCGAGGGATACGACACCGTGGTCGGCGAGCGCGGGTACCGGCTCTCGGGCGGCGAGAAGCAGCGACTGGCGATCGCACGGGTGCTGCTCAAGGACCCGCGCATTCTGATCCTCGACGAGGCCACCAGCGCGCTCGACACGGTCAGCGAGCGCCTGATCCAGGCCGCCCTCGAGCGGCTCATGGAGGGACGCACGACGATCGCCATCGCTCACCGCCTGTCGACCATCCTCGCCGCGGACGTCATCCTGGTATTCGACCGCGGGCACATCGTCGAGCGAGGACGCCACGCGGAGCTCGTCGCGCAGCGGGGGCTGTACGCCCGGCTCTACCACGAGCAGTTCGTGGCGACAGCCCTGCCGCCCGCGAGCGGCGCGTCGGCGGCCGCCGCATCATGATCAGGGCGGCACCGGGACCGCCGAGCAGGAGGGCCACCGACAGATGATCAAGACGGCGCTCGTGACATGGGGAGGCGGCTCCCGCTTCACCGGCGAGGCGGGCTCGGGCCACCGGGTGGCGATGGACAGCGAAGAAGGCGGCACGGCAGTCCGCCCGAGCGAGCTTCCGCTCGTGGGTCTCGGCGGCTGCACGGCCATGGACGTCGCGGACATCCTGCGCAAGAAGCGGCAGGACGTGGCCACCTACGAGGTCTTCGTGGAAGCACAGCAGCGCGAAGCCCACCCGAAGGTCTTCACCGACATCGTCGTGGAACACCGCGTGTCGGGCAACCCGCTGGATCCCGCCGCCGTGGCGCGGGCGATCGAGCTGTCGGCCACGAGGTACTGCTCGGTGACCGCGATGATCGCCACCGGCGTGGCGCGGATCACTCACCGGTACGTGGTTCGCAACATCGACGGCGAGCACCGGGCCGAGGTCGTGGTCACCGGCCCGGAGGGCGCCGGCGTCAGCAACGTGGGCGGCGAGTAGACCGGCGCTCCATGATGATCGAGGCCGTCGTCTTTGACGCCTACGGGACCCTGTTCGATCTTGCGTCCGTGACTGCGGCGTGCGAGGCGGTGTTCCCGGGTCGCGGAGCCGAGCTGGGGCGGGTCTGGCGCGCGAAGCAGCTTGAGTACACGTGGCTGCGCAGCCTGATGGGCAGCTACACGGACTTCTGGAGCATCACCGAGTCGGCACTGCTGTCCGCATGTGGCATCGTCGGGCTGTCACCCGGGGCATCGCGCGAGGAGCTGATGCGAGCGTACCTGCGACTTGACGTGTTCCCCGATGTACCCGATGCCCTTCTGTCACTCGGAGGCTACCGGCTCGCAGTCCTCTCCAATGGATCGCCCGCGATGCTCGACACGGCGGTCCGCAACGCGGGACTGGATCCACTATTCGACTGCGTGATCAGCGTGGACGAGGCGGCGACGTACAAGCCGAGCCCGGCGGTCTACGGGCTGGGGCCTCTGCGGCTGGGCGTCCCCGCGAGCGCGATCGCGTTCGTCTCGTCGAACTACTGGGACGCCGCAGGCGCAGCCCGCTTCGGCTTCCGCACGTTCTGGATCAATCGATCCCAATCCGCAGAGGACGACCTCGGCGCGCGACCCGACGCGATTCTCGCGACGCTCCGCCCTTTGCGTGCAGCGATCGAGGCGCTCTGACCGGGACCTGCAGGGGCATACACGCCGCTGTATAGTCATGCGGTCCATGAAGCCCTGGGACGGTGCTCCGCCTGTCATCCCGCCCGGCGTGAAGGCGATCCGGGCCGGGATTCTCGGGGCGACCGGCTACGTGGGAGCCGAGCTCGTCCGGCTCCTCGAGCGGCACCCGGACGTGCAGATCGCCGGGCTTGCCGCGAGGAACCGTGAAGGACTCCCGGTCGGCGAGGCCTTTGCGCATCTCGCAGAGACGGGCCACCGGATCGACAGCACGCTCCCGGACGCAGGCGAGATGGACGTGGTGTTCATCGCGTTGCCGCACGGCCAGGCCGCCTCGATCGCGCCGGACCTCGTGGCTCGCGGCGTCTGCGTGGTCGATCTCGGCGCCGACTTCCGCCTGCCGGATGCGAACGACTACCGGGAGTTCTACGGGCTTGACCACCCCGCGCCCGAGCTCCTCCCCGGGGGACCCGGCCGCCCGGCGACCGACGGCCGCCGGCCCGTCCCCGCCGCCGTCTACGGGCTGCCGGAGGTCCACCGCGAGGCCATCCGGGCGGCTCGCCTCGTGGCCTCTCCCGGCTGCTACCCGACGGCCGCTCTCCTCACCCTCGCGCCGCTCGCCCAGGCGGGCCTCGTGGGAGATATCGTCATCGATGCCAAGAGCGGCGTGAGCGGCGCCGGCCGCGAGCCGAAGGTGGAGATGCTCTTTGGCGAGGCCAACGAGTCGGTCCGCGCCTACGGGATCGGAGGCCACCGCCACCTGCCGGAGATCCGAAGCCAGCTCCGCGACCTGGGCGTGGCGCCGGAGGGTCTGGCCGGCCTCATCTTCACGCCGCACCTCATGCCGATGACCCGGGGAATGCTGGTCACGTGCTACGTCCGCCCGGCGCGTCTCACGACCCAGGCCGAGCTCGACGACCTCTACGCTGACGCCTACGAGAACGAGCCGTTCGTCCGTGTCGCCGCGCTCTCGCCGGCGACGAAGGCCGTCACCGGCAGCAACCTCGCCCGCCTGTTCGTCCGGCTCGACGAGCGAAGCGGCAGGATCCTCGCGATCGGGGTCATCGACAACCTCGTCAAGGGCGCGGCCGGCCAGGCGGTCCAGGCCATGAACATCGCGTTCGGGCTGCCTGAGACGGCCGGGCTCGATCAACTCCCCCTGTACCCATGACCGATCCCGGTGGGGCCGCGGGCCAGGCCGGTCGGTCCGTCGTGGAGCAGCGACCGGCCATCCCGCTCGGGTTCGTCGCCGGCGCGACAACCGCAGGCATCAAGGTCAGTGGGCGGCCCGATCTGGCCGTCATTGCCGTGGCCACGCCGGGACCCGCCTCGGCCGCGGGGACGTTCACGAAGAACCTGTTTGCCGCGGCGCCCGTCCGGTTGAGCCGCGCCCACCTCGCCGAAAGCGGCGGCCTGGCGCGGGCCGTCATCGTCACCAGCGGGTGTGCGAACGCCGCGACGGGCCCTGCCGGGGACGCCGATCAGAAGGCTGTCGCCGACGGCCTCGCCGCGGCCCTGGGCTGCGCGCGGCGCGAAACGCTCGCGGCCTCCACCGGGCTCATCGGCACGCGGCTCCCGGTGGCACAGGTGACGTCCGCGACCGCTGCGCTCGTACGGGATGGCCTGCGCGCCGATGACGAGGGTCTGGCGGCCGTCGCGGACGCGCTGATGACGACCGATACCCGCCGCAAGGCGGCAACGGCGGTGATCGAGCTGCCCGGTCCCTCCGGGGAGTCCGTCACCGTCCGCGTCACCGGCGTGGGCAAGGGCGTCGGCATGATCCATCCCGACATGGCCACCATGATCGCGGTGATCCTCACCGACGCGGCCGCCTCACCGGCGTCGCTGCAGGAACTCCTGGTACGGTCGGTCGCCGGCAGCTTCGACTGCCTCTCCATCGACGGGGACACCTCGACGAACGACACGGTCTTCGCCCTGGCCTCGGGCGCGGCCGGCGCCGCCGCGGTGGAGCCCGGGTCCCCCGAGGCGGAGCAGCTCGGCGCCACCATGTCGGCGGTGTGCCGGTCGCTCGCCCGCCAGCAGGCGGCCGACGGCGAGGGCGCGACCGCCCTCATCACCTGCCGCGTGGCGGGCGCGGTCGACCTCGTGGACGCGCGACGCATCGCCCGATCGGTCATCAGCAGCAACCTGCTCAAAGCGGCCGTCCACGGCCGGGACCCCAACTGGGGCCGCGTTGCGTCGGCGGCCGGGAACGCGCGCCGACCCGACGGCGCCCGCGTGGCGCTCCGCCCGGAGGCGCTGCGGATCGCGATCTGCGGGACCACCGTGTACGCCGGTGAGCCGGTGCCGTTCGACGCCCTCGCCATCAGGCGGGCGATGGCAGCCGCGGAGGTTCCCATCGACCTCGACCTCGGCCTCGGCGACGCGACCGCCGAGGCATGGGGCTGCGACCTCACCGAGGCGTACGTGCGCGAGAACTCGGAGTACTCCACGTGACGCCGCAGCTGGCCGGCGCTCGGTCAGGGACGCCCCGGGCGCCGGACGCCGTCGCGGCCGGTCTCATCGTCGTGAAGCTCGGCGGCACCACGATCGCCGGCCAGGAGCACGTCCTCGCGAAGGTGGCAGAACTCTCCCACGAGCGCCCGGTCATCGTCGTCCACGGCGGCGGCAAGCGTGTCACGTCGTGGCTCGAACGCCTCGGCGTCCCCACCCGGTTCGAGGAAGGGCTCCGCGTCACTGACGCCGACTCGCTCGAGGTCACAGCCGCCGTCCTCCGCGGCGTCGTCAACACCGAGCTGGTCGCCGCCCTCCGGGCGCGCGGATGCGACGCCGTGGGCCTGTCTGGAGTCGACGGCGGGATCATCGTCGCGGAGCGACTGGCCGGCAAGGGCCTGGTGGCCACCGCGACCGGTGCACGCGACGGCCTTCTCCGGCTCCTGCTCGGGGCGGGCCGCGTCCCGGTTGTCGCGCCGCTCGCCCTCGATGAGAGCGGGATCGTCTGCAACGTCAACGCGGACGACGTCGCCGCGGGCCTGGCCCGTGGCCTCGGCGCGAGGCAGCTCGTCCTCCTCACCGACGTTGACGGCATTCGCGGTGCCGATGGGCAGCGGCTCCCGCACCTCGCCGCCGACGAGGCAGAGCGTCTCATCGGATCGGGCGTCATCGCCGGCGGCATGATCCCCAAGGTCCGCACCGCCCTTCGCGCGGTGGGCGACGACCCGGGCACGGAAGCCATCGTGGCTGACTCATCCGACCCCGACGCCCTCGGCCGGGCGCTCGGCGATCCCAGCTTCGGGACGCGGCTTCGCGCCGCGGCTCCGCCATCAACTCCGTCTGCCGCGCCCGGCGTCGGGCCGACCCCCGGAGCGTGAAGGAAGGTGCGAGAGCGATGACCGTCGTCAGCCCCGCCGCGAAGCGCGCGCGCCAGCAGCTCATCCTCGAGCTCGTCCGGCGCGGGGCCGTCCACAGCCAGGAAGAGCTCGCCGAGATGCTCACCGAGCGGGGTTTCCCGGTGACCCAGGCCACCGTCTCGCGCGACGTCGCCGAGCTGGGCCTCATCAAGGTCCCGCGCGACCACGACCACGTGTACGTTACCCCGCAGGAGTTCGGCCTTCGCGACGACCCCAGCGCCGACGAACGGTTGCGCCGCCTCCTGGAGACCAACCCGGTGACCGTCGGCCGCAGCGGCCTCTCGCTCATCCTGCGGGGGCCCATCGGCAGCGCCCAGGCCGTGGCCCGGGGCATCGACCAGTCGACCCTTCGCGAGCAGGAGGGCACGCTGGCCGGGGATGACACCGTCCTGGTTCTCTTTGCCGACGAGGAGCGGCTCGAGCGGTGGCTGACCCGCTTCCGTAGCTGGCAGGGCCTCCCTGCCGAACCGACCCGCTGACGGCGGGAGCCAGCGTCCGCGGCACGGCCCGTACCGGCCGTCGGCCGCGGCCCCGGCGTCAGCACCGCGCCTGCCGTCGCCCCGCCAGCCCACATCCCGGAAGGAGTCTCCCAAATGCGCAAGGTCGTTCTCGCCTACTCCGGAGGACTCGACACCTCGGTCGCCGTCGCCTGGCTCCGCGAGACGATGGGCGTGGACGTCGTCACGCTCACCGTCGACGTGGGCGGCGGCTCCCTTCGCGAAGGCGTCGAGAAGCGCGCCGTCAGCGCCGGTGCGAGCCGCGCGTACGTCGTGGACGCCCGCCAGCACTTCGTCACCGACTACTGCTACCCGGCCCTCCAGGCGAACGCGCTCTACCAGGGCGTCTACCCCCTGGCCACTGCGCTCGCCCGGCCGCTCATCGCCCAGCTCCTGGTGGAGATCGCCCAGAAAGAGGGTGCCGACGCGGTCGCCCACGGGTGCACCGGCAAAGGCAACGACCAGGTCCGCTTCGACGTGGCCGTCCATGCCCTGGACCCGGGGCTCGAGGTGATCGCCCCGATGCGGGTGGGCATGGGCCTCACCCGCGAGCAGGAGATCGAGTACGCACTCGCCCGGGGCATCGAGATCCCCATCACCAAGAAATCGCCCTACTCGATCGACAACAACATCTGGGGCCGCTCGATCGAGACCGGCATCCTGGAAGACCCGTGGGCCCGGCCTCCCGCCGATGTCTACGAGTGGACGGTCGATCCGGCCGCCGCACCCGATCCGGTCGAGGCGACGGTGAGCTTCGAGGGCGGCGTGCCGGTGGGCCTCGACGGAGCGGCCCTCGGCGCGGTCGAGCTCGTCGATCGCCTGAACGCCGTCGCCGGGGCGCACGGGGTGGGGCGGGTGGACCATGTCGAGGATCGCCTTGTCGGCATCAAGAGCCGCGAGATCTACGAGGCGCCGGCGGCGGTCGCGCTCCACACCGCACACCGCGCCCTGGAGGGCCTCACCCTCTCGAAGGAGCAGCTGCGCTTCAACCGGTTCGTGTCGGACGAGATGTCGCAGGCGACGTACGACGGCCTCTGGTTCACCGCGCTTCACCGCGACCTCCGCGACTACGTGATGTCCTCGCAGCGGGTGGTGAATGGCGAGGTGCGCCTGCTCCTCGACCACGGGTCGGCCGTGGTGGTGGGCCGGCGCAGCCCGGTCTCGCTCTATGACCGCTCCCTGGCCACGTACGACACGGGGGACTCCTTCGACCACCAGGCGGCCGTCGGCTTCATCCGCCTCTGGGGTCTCCCGCTGCGGACCGAGGCGGCCCGCCAGGGCAGCGCCTGGTCGTGGACGAAGCCGCTCGTCGGCACGCTGCCGACGAGCGTCGCCGACGCGGGGTAGGCGTCACCGGCCAGGGCCGGATCGTCGACTTTCGCATACAGGGAGTGTGCTATCGTCCGCACATGACGATACACACTCCGCGAGAGCCCGTGCTCCGGGGCCGGCCGCCCGGCCCCGGGTCATCCGAACGAACGTGACGATGCCCGCCGACTTGCTCGCCCAGGTTGACCAATATGCCGGTCCTCGCGGCCGGAGCGCGTACGTCGCCGAGGCGCTTGCGTACCGGGTGAAGCGGGACCGGCTGAAGCGCGCCATCGAGGAGACCGCGGGTTCGATGGTCGGGAAGCCGGGCCACATGGACGCCGACGAGGTCTACCGCTGGGTCCGCTCCATGCGTGAGGGCGACTGGGACCCCTGGGCCGACGCCAAGCAGCGCGAGGACGGGCAATGAGCTACCTCCTCGACACCACCGTCATCATCGACCACGTCGGCGCCAACCGGGGCGCGCTCGATCTCGTTCGGCGGCTGTTCGAGGAAACCGGCGATCTCTACACCTGCGACATCGTCACCTGCGAGGCCCTGTCCGGCGGCACCCAGGAACAGCGCGAGGACGCGCGCGTGCTGCTCCAGGCCCTGGAATACGTTGCCATCGACCCGGAGGCAGCAGGGTGGGCTGGAGCGAGGCGGCTCGAGCTCGGCCAGACGTCGCGCCGAGGCGTTGGCGACGCGCTGATCGCGGCCACGGCCTGGCGGATGGGCGCTACCGTCGTGACACGGAACGGCGCCGATTTCGAGCGGTTCGGCGTCCCGGTGCTCGAGTACTGAACCCGGCGAGCAGCAGCATCGGAGCGCGCACGAGCGCTGCGCCGCGGGCGGGCAACGGCCGTCCGTGCGACCATCAGCGTCCGATGAGGACCGCCCGATGATTCGCCGCGCCCGTGCCGACGACGTCCCGGCCATCCACGCCCTGGTCCACAGCTACGCGTCGCGAGACCTGCTCCTGCCACGTCCGCTGACCGACATCTACGACCGCGTCCGCGACTTCTGGGTGGCGGCCGACAGCACCGGGCAGGTGGTCGGCTGCGCCGCGCTCCGCATCTGGTGGCACGACCTTGCCGAGATCCGCTCGCTCGCGGTCTCGGAGCAGGCGGAGGGTCGCGGATACGGACGCCGGCTGGTGGAGGCCGTCGCCCACGAGGCGGCCCGGTACGGGATCAGCAACCTGTTTGCGCTCACGCGGGTCGAACCGTTCTTCGCCCGCAACGGGTTCACGGCCGTGGACCGCGCGCTCCTCTACCACAAGGTCTGGGGGGACTGCGCCGCGTGCCCGTTGCGGCAGGCGTGCGACGAGGTCGCCATGGTCCGGCCCCTCGTCTCGGGCGCGGCCGAGGTCTTCCTCGCGCCGCGGGAGGGCGCGACCGAACGGGTTTCGCACGTGATCCCGCCGCGACCGGCAGGGATGCCCGAGCTGCCCGGGCGCGCGGCCATCAAGGTCGGACGTCGCGGGTCCGGGCTCGACCCGGCGACCCGCTCACCGCGCGCCGCGCCGCGCCGTTCGATGCGCGACACGAGCTCGGGCCTCTGACCCGTCTCAGATCGTGAGGACGGTATCGGCCTCCTTCGTCTCCATCAGCAGGGAGGTGGCCCCGGCGGACTCGATCCCGTCGATGAAATCCTCCGGCTTGATGTCGTGCAGCTGGACCGCCGGCGGGCACGCGTACATCTTCGCCCCGAGCTCCATGGTGTCGCTCATGAACTCCGACAGGGGGCGTCCGACCTCCATGGCATACACCTTCTCCGCCACGCCCTTCTTCAGCAGCAGGACGCCGTCGCAGGCGAAGAAGATGCTGACGTCCCAATCCGCAGCCAGCGCCGCCGTCGCCACCAGGAACGGCGTGACGCAGCGACGCGGGTTGTCCGGGCCGACCAGCAGGAAGATGACGAGTTTCTGGCGGTCCATTCCAGCCTCCTGATCCTTGTCTAGATGGTCAGGACGATACGCGCCTCGTCGGCCATCGTGAGCATCGTGGCGATCCCGGCCAGCTCGACGCCCTCGAGGAGGTCCTCCCGGGTGACGTCGTTGAGCTCCATGGAATTGGTGCAGACGTACATCTTCACACCGAGGTCGAGGGCCTCGTGAAGCCACTCACCGACGGTCTTGCCCCCGTGCTCGCGCTGGATGGTCTCGGCCACGCCGCGCTTCAGCAGGCGAGCCCCGCCGATGGTGAAGTACATGTCCACGTCCCATTCCATGATGGCCCCGATCGCCGCCACCTGGAACGGCGTGACGCAGCGCCGCGGGTCCTCCGGCCCGCTCGTCACGACGATCAGGAGCTTCCGTTCCGCCATCGGCCGCCCTCCGCGGGATGCCGCCCGGGGTGTCTCGCTGCTAGAGCTGCTCCCGGACGGCGTGTTCCATCGACGCGGCGAGCGCTTCGGCGCGCTCGGGCGTCACGTTGTGTTCGAGGATCGGGGTGTACTCCTCCTCCTCGGCGAGGTGCACCTTCAGGATCGCGAACAGGCGGACGAGGACGCGGCGGAGCTGGAGCATCTGGCCGTGGCCGAGTCCTCCGCCATGCATCTGGCCGCTAAGCGTTCCGAGTTCGCCGATCAGCCGGCGGACCTCCTTGTGCTCGCGCTCCATCGGCGCCATCGCGCGGGGGTTCTGGAGGAGGCGCTGGAGCTCGGGGTAGACGGACTTCTCCACCGTCTCCATGTGCGGGACGAGCTGCTGAACGATGAACTCGTACTCGTCGTCGAGCTTGGCCTGGACCTCGGCGACCGGCCGCTTGCCGATCATCTCGGCGATGACAAGCAGGGCATCGACGTGAGGCATGAGGTGCGCGTGGTGGGCGCGCGTCACCTTGTGCAGGGTCATGGTCTGGATCCTCTCGTGGTGGGGGGCGGCGGGCGAGGCGTCAGCGTGTCGATGGAACACCTCCCGGCGGGCGGTCGAGCGCCCGGAAGAGGAGCGCCAGCGGTCGATAGATGGCATGGGCGAACTTCGTGAACGGCGCGAGAAGGACGAGCTCCATGGCCACTGCCACGTGGAAGAGGAAGACCCAGTACCCCCAGGCCGGGGGATCGGGCAGGTAGAGCGCGGCCTCGATGGCGAAGCCGCTTGCACCGCTCGTCCAGAGCAGGGTCAGGAAGAGCCAGTCGGATGGCTGCGAGCGCCGGGCGTACCGGTCGGAACGTCTCAGGCGCCGGACGATCGCCACGGTGGTCCCGTAGACGAGCAGGATCCCCGCCACCGTACCCAGCAGCCGCACCGGGTACCAGATCGGCACCGGCGTCCCGGTCGGCTTGATCCCCGTGAGCTCCAGCCCGTAGTCAAGCATGGTGGCCGCGAGCAGGCCCAGGAAGCCCCACATGATCGTGGCGTGAACGAACCATCGGCGGCGATACCACGGGACGAGGTCTTCCCCGACCGCCGGGCGCGAGCCGCCCGCGGCGGAGACGCCCGCGGCGGAGCCGGCCGGGGTGGCCGCGCCGGATTCGCATTCCTCGCGGTACCGCTTCTGGCCGAGCGACTCGACCACGACCGCCGACCAGATAGCGCGCCCCACGGCCCCCGGCCGCGTCGCCGTCGCGCTTCCGGGCCGTGCCCGGGCAAGGCGCAGGAACATCGCGGCAAGGCCTGCCACCCCGGCGATCGCCACGATGATGATGACGGCGAGCCCCAGGTTGTGAACGAGCTCGGCGGGAATCCATTCGAACAGCGCGAGCTGTTCCACCGGCATCGGCCCGCGGGCGCCGGCCATGAACAGCGCGAACACCACGGCGAGCAGGATGGCCGCGAGGGCGCCGACGGCGGGCCTCGTGAACAGGAGGCGGGCGAGGCCGGTCCGATCGTATCCGGCGATCGCGTACCGCCGGGCCGCGGCCATGAACTCGCCGGGCTCCGCCTGGCGCGGGCACGTCTCGGAGCACTCCGAACAGCCGTAGCAGAGCCACAGCTCCCGGCTCGCCAGAAGCTCGTTGCGCATCCCGACCTGGGCGTAGCGGATGGCCCGCCGCGGGAACGCCTCCCCGTCGACGGTGAGCGGGCAGATCGCCGTGCAGTTGCCGCAGTTGAAGCAGGCATCGATGTCGAAGGCGCCAAAGCGACGGAGTTCCGGCAGGAACGCCTGGTCGACCCGGACGGCCGCCGGAGCGGCTGCGGTGGCCGTCATCGGGGCGTCTCCGTCGGGGCCAGGGCAAAACGCGGGTAGTCGCCGTCCTGCCCCTCCTCGACGACCTGGCCGTACTTGCGCATGGCGGTGAGCAGCCAGATCGCCTCGCGCGGCGCGATGCCAGCCGCCTCCGCGACCTCGGGCGGCGTGAGGGGACCGGCTGCCAGGGCCTTCCGAATGGCCGACCTGGCGGCGTTCTGCGCGCGGACGCGGTCGAGCAGCTCCTTCGGCAGCGGGCCGCGGCGCTCCTTCAGGAGCTGGAGCGCCGTGCGGTCGGTATGCCCGGTCACTGGACCGCGCCCCCGGCCGGGACGGCCTCGACAGCCGGCGGGTCACTGCAGATCGCGTCGATCATGGCCCGGAACTGGTCCATCTCCCAGCCCTGGACGTCGATGGCCCCCGCCGGGCAGACCGGCACGCACGCGCCGCACCCCTTGCAGGCGACCGGGTTGACGTACGCGCGGCGCACGAACACCCCCTCCTCGACTTCGACCTCCTGGAGCGCGATGGCCCCGGCGTACCGGCAGGCGTCGAGGCAGGCGCCCGTGCCGGTGCAGCGGGTCGGATCGACCTTCGCCACGAACGGCTCCATCTCGACGTAGTCGTGGGCGAGGAGGGTGGCGACCTTGGCCACGGCCGCGGTTGCCGCCGACGTTGCCTCGGTGATGTCCATGGGGGCCTGCGCGGTTCCCGCCAGCAGCAGCCCGGGAATGGCGCTCTCGACGGGGCGCAGCTTCGGGTGGACCTCGAGGAGGAAGCTGTCCGAGCCGATGGGCGCCTTCGTCAGCTCGACCAGCCCGCCGATGTCGCGCGGCTCCATGCCCACCGCGAGCACGACGAGATCGGCCGGGATCTCCATCTCCCGCCCGAAGGTCAGGGTGTCGCGGACCCGCACGAGCAGCGGGAACGGATCGTCCGCCGGCGCGACCTCGACGGCAGGCCGTGTCTCCTGGCTGAAGCGAACGAAGAGAACGCCCCGTTTCGAGGCGTTGACGTAGTAGTCCTCCTGGTCCACCTGGTATGTCCGGATGTCCCGGTAGACGTCGACGACCCGAACGTTCGGGTGGCGTTCCCGGATCTCGCACGCCGCCTGGAGCGTCGCCGTGCAGCAGACCCGCGAGCAGTACTCGTTCAGGCGCCCGCTGCGGCCGGGCTCATCGACCCCCTCGATCTGGCGGCTCCCGACGCAGTGGATGAAGGCGACCGAGCGCACCGGCCGGCCGTCCCGTTCCAGGCGCCCTCCGGTGGGCCCCTCGGGGTCGAGCGTGCGGTGGAGCTGCGGAAGCGTCACGACGCCGGGCAGCTCGCCGTATCCGTACTCACCCGGGCGTGGCTCGTAGTGGTCGAAGCCGGTCGCGGCGACGATGGCCCCCACCTCGATGGTCGTTTCCGCGGGAGTGGCGTCCAGGCTGATGGCGGCCGCGGCGCCCGCCGCGTCGGCAGCGCGAACGCAGTCACCGCAGCGGGTGCACGCTGCCCAGTCGATGGCGGGGTGGGGCGGCCAGGCGTCCCGGTACGGGCGGTGGATCGCCCGGCGGGTCCCCAGGCCGTAGTTGAACTCGTCGGGTACCTCCACCGGGCACGCCTCGATGGCCGCGTCGGCCGCGGGGCCGGCGAGGTGGGCAGCCACGCCGCGGGGCGTCGTCCGGAGGGTGACCGCGAAATCGCCGACGTAGCCCGTCAGGCCCACCACTTCCGTCAGGGTCCGCACCACGATCCGGGGCTCGGCAACGACGGCCTGGACGAGGCGATCGACGAGCGGGCGCGCCTCCTCCTCGGTTGGGTAGACGCGGTGGAGCTGCGCCGCCCGACCGCCCAGGAACGGCGCCTGCTCGACCAGGTCCACCTCGATCCCGCCCCGCGCGAGATCGAGCGCGGCGCGCAGCCCTGCAACGCCCCCGCCGATGACGAGGGCCCGGTGGACCGCGTCCACCCGCACGTTGTCGAGCGGCTTGAGCAGCCGCGCCTTCGCCACCGCCGCCCGGACGACGCGGATCGCCTTCTCCGTGGCCGCTTCAGGCTCGTGCGGGTGGGCCCAGCTGACCTGCTCCCGGACGTTGGCCGGAAGGAAGAGGTACGGATTCAGGCCGCCGCGGACGAGGACGCGCTGAAACGTCGTCTCGTGGAGCTTCGGGGTGCAGGCCGCGACGATGACCCGGTCGAGGCCGCGCGCGGCGATGTCCTCGGAGATGGCCGCCTGCCCTTCGTCGGAGCACATGAACATGATGTGCCGGGCCACGTCCACGCCCGGGAGCCGGCCGACTTCATCGGCCACGCGGTCGACGTCCACGACGTCGGAGATGTTGCCGCCGCAGTGGCAGACGTAGACGCCGATCCGTGGTTCGTCAGGCATCGTGGACCTCGGCCAGCACACCGGCGGCCTGCAGTTCGGCCGGGCCCATCTCGCGGACCTCGACGGTGACCGCCGGCCGGCGCCCGCGGGCTGGCTCTGCCGCGGACCCGCCCAGGTACTGCGCCACACGGGCGGCCGCCGCGCTCGCCTCCACGACCGTGTCGACGATGTCCTTGGGCCCGATCGCCGTCCCCGCGGCGAAGATTCCGGGGACGCTGGTGAGGGTCACATCGAGCTTGGGCTCCACGGACCGCACGAACCCGTGTCGATCGAGTTCGACGGGCGCGAACCGGCTCGCCTCGTCACCCGGCCGGACGCCCACCGAGAGCACGACCAGGTCGTGGACGGCCTCGTCGACCCGCCCGTCCTCCTCCATCCGCTCGACCCGGAGCGCCAGGTCGCCGTTGGGCAGCTCGGCGATCTTCGCCACCTTCGCCTTCACGAAGCTCACGCCCATCGCCTGGGCGGCCTGGAAGAACTGCTCGTAGCCCTTGCCGAACGCGCGGATGTCCATGTAGTAGATGGTGATGTCCGCGAGGGGCAGGGCGCCCGACAGGAGCATGGACTGCTTGACGGCGTACATGCAGCACACGCGCGAGCAGTACGGCACGCCGAGCGTCTCGTCGCGCGAGCCCGCGCACTGCACGTAGGCGACGCTCTCGGGGACCTTCCCGTCGGAGGGGCGGAGGACGCGGTTGTAGGGGCCGTTCGGGGCGAGCAGGCGCTCCATGTCCATGCCGCCGACCACGTTCGCGGCACGGCCGCCGAGGTACTCCTTCTTCGCCTCGAGGGGGGTGGTGCGGTATCCCGTCGCCAGCAGAGCGGCACGGGCACGGACCTGCACCGCGCGGGGCTCCTGGAGCCAGTCGATCGCGTCGGTCGGACACGCCTTCTCGCAGCGGCCGCACAGCACGCAGTTGTCGAGGTCGATGACCGCCTTCTGCGGAATCGCCGTGTTGAACGGGATGTAGGCCGCCCGCCGCGCGCCCATATTCCCCTCGAACTCGTGCGGGATGTCGACCGGACAGGCGTACTCGCAGAGGCGACAACCGATGCAGAGATCCTCGTCCACGTAGGTTGGCCGCCGGGTGAGGGCGGCCTCGAACCCCCCGGTGACCGGGACGATCGACTCCACGTCGGTGTGGGTCAGGATGGTGATGTTCTGGTGGTGCGCCGCGGCCGACATCCGCGGCGTGGTGATGCAGCTCGAGCAGTCCATCGTCGGGAAGACCTTCGACAGCCCGATCATCTTCCCGCCGATGCTCGGCTCCCGCTCCACGAGGAGGACACGATGTCCCTGGTCCGCCAGGTCGATCGCGGCCGACAGGCCGGCGATCCCGCCGCCAACGACCAGGACGTCCGTGTCCACCGTGCCGCCGCCTCCGGCCGCCCCGGCCGCCTCCGTCGTGGCCCCAATCACCGCCGCTGCCTGCGCCACGGTTCCCTCACGACATGGCCGGGACGGGCCGCTCGACCGGTCCCAGCTCGTCCATGACCGCGGTCATGGATTCGACCTCCTTGACGAAGGCCTTTGTGCAGACGCTGCAGATGGAGGTGAGCTTCAGGCGGTGGACGTCGATGCCGCGCTCCCGCATGAGCCTGTACACGGCGTTGATGCGCGCCGCCAGCTGCTCGTAGGAGCCCTCGTACGGGCTGTCGGTCCCGCAGGAGGCGATGAGGATGCCATCGATCCCGCGCTCGAAGCAGTAGAGGTAGAAGCTCTCGGGGAACATCACCGGGTCCGGCGTGGGGATGACGTAGGTGTTCGGGGGGTACTCCATGTGGGCCTGGCCGGTGGCGTCGATGCCCGGGTACGAGCAGAGCAGTGTCGCGATCACGAGCATCTTCGGCACCGACGTGGCAGCCCCGGGCCCGGCCTCGACGGTCATCGCGATGTCGGTCTCACGCTCGACGCGACCCGGCGCTGCCCCTGCGTCCCTACTTTCCCCGGCGCACGAAGACCCGGTCGTACCCGTCCACCGGAAGGTAGCCGAGGAAGCCGTGGCCAACCTTCGCCGACCAGACGGACACGTCTGCCTTCGTACCGGGATCGCTCGACCAGATCTCGATCACGTCGCCGACCGGGACGGTCGCGATGCCCCGCTTGGCATCGAGCAGCGGGCCGGGGCACGCGCTGCCCCGGGCATCCACGACCTTGAGGTCGGCAAGCTGCCCGAGTTCCTGAGGGCTCATCGAACCTGTGACGTCCATTGTCCCGTCTCCTCGCCTGACGTTTCTCAGTAGGTAAGCGCGTTCGTTGCCGAGCAGATCTCCGCCACGAAGCGCGCGGCGTGCACGAGCTCGACCTGGAAGTGGGGGGCGGGCGTGAGGTCGCGCGCCTCGACGCACGGGGCGCAGACGAGCATCTTGCCGCCCTGCTCGACGAAATCGTCCATGAGCTGGCGCAGCGGCGGGAAGCCGGTCACCTCGATGTGGTCGGCCGTGTCGTCGCGCAGCAGCTCGACCGAGGTCCCCTGGAACCCGATGATGCACTCGACATCCGATACGACCGCCGCGACCCCCATCACGAACGGGATCACCGCCCGCACCCGGTCCTCGGGTCCGTGGGTCGCCATGATCACCAGCTTCTCGTGGTCTGCCATCGTCACCCTCTGGTTCGTGGTTCGAGCGCCAGCGCGAACTCCCCGGACGACGCCTCGGCGAGCCTGGCCAGCCTGCGTCGGATGGCGCCGCGCATGATCCGGCAGGCCTCGACGTAGTCGGGATCGCTGAGCCGGTAGCGGACACCGGGGCCGTTGCGGTCCCGTTCCACGAGCCCGGCTGCGCGCAGGACAGCCAGGTGCTGCGAGACGCCCGACTGGCTCGCGCCGAGCCGGTCCACGAGCACGCCGACCTCCACCGGCCCGTTGCAGAGGCACTGGAAGATCTCGAGGCGGCGCGGGTTGCCGAGCGCCTTGAGCACTTCGGCCTGGAGTACGTAGGCCTCGTCCACCAGCCCACTATTGCGAATTGCGACATTTCGAATAAGCGCCGCGCGGACCGAATGGGAGGGCCAAATGGCCCCTCGATGCTCGGCCCGGATGCCCCGTTGCGACCGTCAGGCCGGGGATCGGTCCCCGGCAGGCGGTCGAACCGCCCGCACGACCGCGTCGAGGGCGCTCCTCCCGGACCCCGTGGGTCGCGGCACCACCTCGGATCGCACGACCTCGAGCTCGCCGAGATCCGCTGCGATCTCGTCCGGCGTGAAGAGGACCGAAGGGTCCTGCGGCCCGCCCACACCCTGCGAGAGGTTCGAGCGGTCGTGGCCGATGACGAGGAGCGTGCCGCCGGGGGCCACGGCCTCCGCTGCCCGGCGGTAGATCGGGCGGCGCTCGTCGACGGGCAGGTGGAGGAACGCGATGGTCACCAGGTCGTAGGCGCGCCGCGGCGGGTCGAACTCGCGGAGGTCGGCCAGGACCCAGTCCACGGCAAGACCCGCCTCGCCCGCCTGGTGACGCGCCTTCTCGAGCCCGACCCTCGAGAAGTCGATCGCGGTGACGTGCCACCCGTGCGCGGCGAGCCACAACGCGTTCGTCCCGGCGCCGGTTGCCAGGTCGAGGGCCCGTCCGGGCGCCAGCCCGCTCACCTCGGCGACCAGGTGGGGATTGGGGTCCGCAGCCTCGATGTGCTCCTCCGCCGCGTGGCGCTCATCCCAGGCTGCTCGCCAGTCCTCGTCGAGCCGGCGCCGTGCCGCCACGACCGCGTCGCGGACCCGTTCCGGTGCGGTACCTCCGGTGACGCGGGGGCGCGCGATCGCGGCCTCGAGCGTCGCGGCTTCGCGGAGGGCCGCCGCGAGCGTCTCCGTCTCCCGGGCCTGGGACGCGATCCGGCGCGCGTCGTCATGCTCCTCCGCGGCGAGCGCGGCCGAGAACGCCGAGTCCGGAAGCTCGTCCAGGCGCACCCCCGCCCCCTCAGCCTCCGCCACGAGGCGGCCGACGACATGATGCGCAGCCCGGAACGGCAGCCCGCGTTCGACCAGCGCGTCGGCGACCGAAGTAGCCGTGACGTGCCCGGTCAGCGCGGCACGGCGCATCCGCTCCGGGTGGAAGGTGAGCCCCCCGATGACCGCCGCCATGACCCGCAGCGACGCTTCAAGCACGTCCGCGGTGTCGAAGAGCGGCGCCTTGTCCTCCTGGAGGTCGCGCTGGTAGGCCAGCGGCAGCCCCTTGAGTACGCCGAGCATGGTCGTCAGATGCCCGTGGACGCGGGCGGCGCGCCCCCGCACGAGCTCGCACGGGTCGGGGTTCTTCTTGTTCGGCATCATCGAGGAGCCGGTGGCGTGCGCGTCCGAGAGCTCGACCCAGCCGAACGCCGGGTTCGACCACCACACGAGCTCCTCGGCCAGCCTCGAGAGGTGGGTCATGCAGAGCGCGGCCGCCGACAGGAACTCCACCACGAAATCGCGGTCGCTCACTGCGTCGATCGAGTTGGTGGTGACGCCCGCGAACCCGAGCTCCGCGGCGGTTGCTTCGCGGTCCAGGGCGAACCCGGCGCCTGCCAGCGCTCCCGCGCCGAGCGGGCAGCGATCGGCCCGGCGCTGCGCGTCGACGAAGCGACCGCGGTCGCGCTCGAGCATCTCGACGTAGGCCAGGAGATGGTGCGCGAGGAGCACCGGTTGTGCCGGTTGTCCGTGCGTCATCCCGGGCAGGACCGCCTCCCCGTCCCGCTCCGCCCGTTCGACCAGGGCTCGCTGCAGGTCCCGGGCGCCCGCGTCGACGTCGCGGCTCGTCCGGCGAAGCCAGAGCCGCAGGTCGAGCGCAACCTGGTCGTTCCTGGACCGCCCTGTATGCAGCCTCCCGGCGACAGGGCCGATCCGGGCGGTGAGGGCCGCCTCGACGTTGAGGTGGACATCCTCGAGCGCCGGGTCCCAGGGGAAGGTGCCAGCCTCGATCTCCGAGCGGAGCGCCTCCAGCCCAGCCACGATCGAGTCAGCATCGGCCTGGGAGACGAGGGCAGCGCGGAGGAGGCCGTGCACGTGGGCGATCGAGCCTGCGATGTCGTCGGCCGCCAGGAGGCGGTCGATCTCGAGCGACCGCGTGAACGCTGCAACGCCCGGATCGCTTTCTCCCGTGAAACGCCCTCCCCAGAGCCGCATGCCGCTGCCTCCCCGGCCGCCGTCAGCCGCTCGCGGCCGTCCGCCGCATGGCCACGAGCGTGACGATCCAGCCGGCGACGATCGCGATCGCAAATGTCACGCACCAGATGCAGATGGCGTGGATGACGAACAGCTCGAGGTACGTCAGGTACCCGACCACGAACAGGCCGAGGATGCCCAGGGCATACGGGACGTAGAGGAGGCGGCGATCGCCCGACCACCACCAGGCCACGACGCTGACGAGGATCGCCAGCGACATGAGCAAACCGGGCAGGGCCACGGGAATGCCGAAGATCTCGCTGTACGGGCTCGCCTCGACCGTCTCGCACCCCTTGACCGGGCCGCACTCGGGGATGATCCCTGCGAGCTTCACCCAGGCCAGGTAGCCGGAGGTGACCACGGCGACGATCGCCAGGGCCGTGAGGGCGGCCCCCAGGATCGTCCGTTCCCGGTTCACGGTGTCGGCGTCGGGGTGGTCACGGGCGACGAGCTCGCCGCGGGCGGCCCGCTGGCCGCCGGCGATCCCGGCGCAGGGGTGCCTCCCTGCGCGGCGGCGATCGCGTCATCGATGGCCTTCGTGATGACACCGAACTCGAGCGAGGCGACCTTCTGGCCATTCACGATGAGCGTTGGAGTCGAGCTGATGGGGACGGCGCCTCCCTGGTTGGTCTCGTCAGCCACGGCCTGCTTCGCCTTGGTGCCGGCCAGGCAGGAACCGAACGCGTTCACGTCGAGGCCCAGCTCGCGGGCGACGCTGTCGAGGAACGCCCGGGTGAACCGGCCCTGGTTCTCGCCGCTCTGGTTCGCGAAGACGTACTGCATGTAGTGCCAGAACTGCCCCTGTTCACCGGCGCAGCGGGCGGCCACCGCGGCATCGAGCAATTCCTGGCCCAGGAAAGCGAAATCGCGGAACGTGATCCGGAGGTTGCCCTGCCGGACGTACTGGTTGATCAGCCGCGGTTCGACGTCTTCGCTGAAGATGCCGCAGCCGGGGCACTGGTAGTCCGCCCAGACATCCATCTGCGCCGGCGCCTCCGCCGACCCAATCGAGCGACCGTCGATGAGTTCGCTGGGCGCCAGCTCGGCGGGCTTGGTCAGCGCGACGCTCGGGCCGCCGCGCCCACCGATCGCCACGACAGCGATGATGATGACGAGCACGCCCACGGCGATCGCAGCGCCCGTGATCCACGCGATGGGCGGGATCCGGACCGACAGTCCCGACGGCTTCGGGGCCGCCTGGCGGCGCTGATCGCGCTCGGCGGCGCGCCGTTCCCGCCGGGTCGCGGACTTCGAGGTGGGGCGGTTCGAGGACAGGGGGAGGCTCCTTTCGGGGATCTGCGGTTCGACGATCCTGCGGTCGGCGATTGAGCCGAGATGATGATTGGGCCAGAGGGTACCGCAGGCGGACGAGGACTGCGGGCCGGACGGCCTCCCCCGACCGCGGCGACGGGTGCAGTCTGCAGCAGAGAGCCTCCGCGGTGTCGTTCTGCATCCGCCGGGAGCCTCGCGGGTGACTCTCTCGGTTCGTGGTTCTCGCAGTGTCTGACGAGACCGGGTATCATTTGGCCCATGATGAGACCGAGTATCAATCCGCCGCGCGCCGCGGCGCCGCTCGTCGAGATCCTGGGTCGAGCAGGCTACCGGCAGACGGAGCCGAGGCGGCTCGTCGCCGCGCTGATCGCTCGGCAGACCGGCCACTTCACCGCCGCGGATCTTGCTCGCAGTGCACGCGCGGGGGAGATTGCCATCGGTCGCGCCACGATCTTCCGGACGCTGGAACTGCTCGGTGAACTCGACGCGATCGAACGGATCGACCTCCCGACCGGCGAGCACGCGTATGTGTCCTGCGAGCCCGTCCACCACCACCACCACCACGCGGTGTGCACCGAGTGTCACCGCACGGTGGACATCGTCGACGCCGAGCTTCACGCGGCGATCCGCGAGGCCGCGCGGCGAGCCGGGTTCACGGCCGAGGCGCACCGGATAGAGCTCTATGGGCGCTGCGCCGAGTGCAACGGGGCGGCCGCCCCATGAGGTGGTACGGCCCCGCAGACGCCAGGCAGCACCGGAGGCCCGCGCCTGCGGTTGTCCTCGCGCTTGCGCTCGTCGCGCTCGCCGCGCTGCTCGCCGCCTGTTCAGGCGCCGGCGGCGGGTCGCCCTCCGCTGTGCCGGGGGCAGGGGTCTCGGTCGTCACCACGAGCTCGGTCTTCGGCGATCTCGTCCGGCAGGTCGGCGGCAGCCGCGTCGACGTGGTGAGCCTCGTGCCTCGCGGCGTCGACCCCCACACGTTCGAGCCGAAGCCATCCGACGCGGCGCGGCTCGCCGGGGCGCGCCTCATCGTCATGAACGGGCTGGGTCTCGACGACTGGCTGGCCAGGACGATCGAGAGCTCCGGCTCGACCGCCGCCGTGGTTCGACTCGGGGAGAACCTCCCTGGCGTCGACTACATCGCCGGAGGCGAGGCAGTCGAGCCGAACCCCCACCTCTGGCTCGACGTCACCTACGCGATGAAGTACGTGGACCGGATCGCGGATGCACTCGTCGCGGCCGATCCGGCCGGCGGCGCCGCGTACCGGGACGGCGCGGCCGCCTACCGGTCGCGGCTGGCCGACCTTGATCGCTGGGTTCGCGATGAGATCGCGACGATCCCTCCGGCGGATCGGAAGCTCGTGCTGTACCACGACGCGTTCCCCTACTTCACCCGGGCCTACGGGCTCACCGCCGTTGGAACGATCGTCGACGCGGCGGGCCAGGAACCCAGCGCCGGGGAGATGGCGGCCCTCATCGACGCCGTCAAGGCCGCGGGCGCCAAGGCGGTCTTCAGTGAGGCGCAGTTCCCGCCCAACCTCGTGCAACGCCTCGCGGACGAGACCGGCGCCCGCGTCGTCTCGGACCTGTACGACGACGCGCTCGGGGATCCGCCGCTTGACACGTACGAGGCAATGATCCGTCACGACGTCGAGCAGCTCGTGAACGCTTTGCGGCCCGCGGGATCCTCGTGACGTGACCGAAGACCCGCAGCGGCCGGAAGAGCACGGCCCGGGTGCGCGGGGGTTCGATCCCCACGCCCATCCGCACGACCACCCGACCGCCGACCGCGCGCTCCCGGTGGTGGGCCAGGCTGTCGATGCCGGCCACGCGCGCGCCCACGCGGACGTGTGGCTGTCAGACGTGACCGCCGGGTACGACAACACGGTTGCGATCGAGCGCATCAGCCTGGCCGTGGAAGCCGGCACCCTGCTGGCGGTCGTCGGTCCCAACGGCGCCGGCAAGAGCACGCTGCTCAAGGTCATGGCGGGCCTCCTCGCCCCCGTCGGTGGCCGCGTCGAGGTCCTGGGGTCGCCGCCCGGCCGCGAGGCCAGGCGGGTGGCCTATGTGCCCCAGGCGGAGCTCGTGGACTGGGGCTTCCCGGTCACGGCCTGGGACGTGGTCATGATGGGCCGCTACCCGGGGCTCGGACTGGTGCGGCGCCCGGGAGCGGCGGACCGGGACGCCGTCGCGGCAGCCCTCGCCAAGGTGGGCATGGGCGGCGCGGAGCGCACCCAGATCGGAGCCCTGTCAGGCGGCCAGCGGCGCCGCGTGTTCCTGGCCCGGGCGCTCGCGGCGGAAGCGGCGCTCTTCCTGCTCGACGAGCCCGTCACCGGCATCGACGCGACGACCCAGGAAGACCTCATGGACATCCTCGAGGGGGAAGCCCGGCGGGGCAAGACGGTCGTGGCCACCACCCACGACCTCGCCTGCGTCGCCCAGCGGTTCCAGCGCGTGGCGGCCATCAACCGCACGATCATGGCGTTCGGACCGTCCTCCCTCGTCCTCGACCCCGACGTCCTGGCGCGGACGTACGGTGGGCATCTCCTCGTCGTCCGGGGCGGTACGGTCGTGCTCGATGACGCCCACCACCATGACGCGCCCGAGGGGGGCGAGCGGCACTACCACAATGGCGCACCGGGACCGGGCTGAGATGGACGCCATCCTGGAACCTCTCGCGTACGGCTTCTTCGACCGGGCGCTGGCCGCCGCGGTGCTCGTCGGCGTCGCCTGCGCCATCGTCGGCAGCTACGTCGTGCTCAAGGGGCTCGCCTTCGCCGGGGACGCCATCAGCCATGCGGCGCTTCCGGGCGTGGTCGTGGCGTTCATCCTCCAGGCGCCGGTGCTGGTCGGCGCCGGTGTCGCCGCGATCTTCACCTCCGTGCTCATCGGCGTCGTCAGCCGCAGGGGCCGCCTCCGTGGAGACACGGCGATCGGCGTCCTCTTCGCCGGGATGTTCGCCCTCGGCGTCTTCCTCTTCAGCCGGATCCAGGGCTACGTCGTCGACCTCTTCGGCCTTCTCTTCGGGAACATCCTCGCCATCAGCGCGCTCGAGCTGGCCGGCCTCGGCGTGCTGGCGATCGCCGTGATCATCATCGTCGGGGTCTTCTGGAAGGAGCTTCTCTACGCGACCTTCGATCCCCTCGGCGCCGCAGCCGCCGGCCTGCCCGTGACCAGGCTCGAGTACCTGCTCCTGGTCCTCATCGCCATCACGATCGTCGCCAGCATCCAGGCCGTCGGGATCATCCTGGTCGTGGCCATGCTCGTCACTCCCGCCGCCACGGCGCAGCTCCTCACGCACCGCTTCCTTCGCATGGTGGCCGTGGCGATCATCGTGAGCGTTGCCGCGTCCGTCACCGGCCTGTACCTCAGCTACTGGTTCGACGTGCCGAGCGGTGCCACCATCGTGCTCGTCGAGACGGCCGCGTTCTTCGTCGCCCTCGTCGTCGCACCCAGGCTGGGGCTTCGCGGCGGGCGGCGCGCTCGGCCCGCCTGATCCAGCGGCCGGGGCGCTCGCATCGGTCAGGGCCGGACGCGGGGGCGCTCGATGTGGAAGACGAACCGATCGGCGCGATAGAGGACGTTCGCGGCCTCCACGGGCCGGCCCGACGTGTCGGTGGCGAGCGAGCGGACCAAGAGCGCGGCCGAGCCGACCGGGACGTCGAGCAGCGTTGCCTGGACGTCGTCACAGTGGACGACCTGGAGGGTCCCGCTGGTCCCCCGAAGCTGCACCCCGAATTCCTCCTCGAGCCGTCGGTAGAGCGACTGTCCGTCCTCGAATTCCCCGCTCGCGGCAAGGGAGGGGAAGCGCTCGGCGGGCAGGAACGCGTCGAGCACGGCAGCCGGTTCGCCTCGCACGAGCGCGAGGCGCCGCAGGCGTACGACCGGCGCGCCGGCAGGCACGTCGAGTGCGCGCGCCACCCACACCGGCGCCGGGACCAGGCCCTGCTCGAGCACCCGGATCCGGAACGGCACCCCGAGATGCCGCAGGGTGTCGGTGAAACCGAGGAGCAGCGTGATCTCCTCCTCGAGGCCCGGCTCCCGGACGAACGTCCCCTTCCCCTTGACACGGTAGAGCTGGCCGGTCGCGACCAGGTCGAGGAGCGCCTGGCGGACCGGGGCGAGGCTGACGCCGAGCCGGTCGGCGTACTCGCGCTCGGTCGGGAGGCGGTCACCCGGGGCGAGCTCGCCCGAGGCGATCTGCCCGGCGATCGCCCGTCGGATCTGGTATCGCAACGGCTCGGGGCGCGTGCGGCTGACGGACAGGTCGGGCGGGAACGGAGGGTCCGCCGCCGCGGCGAGCGCGGTCGGTCCGGGTCGGGCGGCCGGTGTGCTGCGCGAGCCGCTCACCCAAGCGGCCAGGCGTCGACCTGGTCGATGATGCCCACCACGACAGCCCGGATCGGTCCCGTGGCAACGTCGACGATCTGCCGCGCCGACGTGCCCTCGTCGAGGATGAGCACGGTCTCTCCCGCCCCGGCGCCCACCGTGTCGGCGGCGATGATGTAGCCGTCGCTCTCCGCTCCGTCGGCGTCGAGGAGCGTGCACAGGAGCAGCGTTCGCCCGTCGAACACCGGCGCCTGGACGGTTGCGACGACGGTACCGGCGACGCGACCGACCTTCATGGCCGCCCGCCCGCCAGTGGCTCGACCGCGTCCACGATCCCGACGATCGCGTGGTCCACCGGGGCGAACGTCTCCTCGAGCGCCTGGGCCGCCTCGCGCGCCCCGACCCAGTAGATGAGCTCGCCGGGCCCGGCCATGCGCAGGGCGTCGGCGGCGACGAACGGCCGGCCGGAGGGCCTCCGCTCGCGGTCGAGAGGCTGCACGATCAGGAGCGGGACCCCCTCGATGCCGGGATCCTTGACGCTGGCGACGACCGTGCCGATGACCCGTCCGAGCTGCATGGCCGCTAGCCCTCCCCGGCCGTCCCGCGGACACGGTGTCGGAACCGCGGCTCCGCGGCCAGGTTCTCGCGCATCCGCGGGTCGAGTCGCGGGATGACGCGGACCGCGACCGCCGCGTCGGGTGCGATGCGCCCGGCGCCGATCTCGACGGCCGCTTCCACGGCCGACACGGTTCCACCGAAGAGGAGATATCCCTTGCCGCCCAGGCCGTCGGCGAGCCGCATCTCGAGGAGGATCACCCTGGCACCCTTGAGGCCGGCGTCGGCAGCCTCCACGGTGGCCGCCACGGACGCTGTCTCCAGGACCCCCAGGGCCTCCACGTCGTCTCCCAGCCGGGTCCCCGTCAGGGCGGCGACCACGCCCGGGTGGACGTCCCGCAGGATGACCCGGTCCACGATGTGGCCCGCGCCCCGGTCCTCGCCGGCGGCGAACAATTCCTCGACCGCGGCGACGTCGCCCGCGACGAGCACCAGGTATTTCCCCGGGTGGACGGTGCCGGCGAGGAGCGTCTCCACGGCGGCCCGCTTGGCCATGGCGTCGCCGGCGTCGATGCCGGCGGCGATCGAGTCGAGCTCGAGGAGCGCGAGAGCGGGTCGCATCGCCTCCGCGGGGTCCACCGGCCGCTCGAGCGGCATCACACGATCCTCAGCGCGCCGACGACGGTGACCCGGCGCTCGCGCGAGAAGGTGCGCGGACGGGTGAGACCGTCCCCGCTCGGGCTGGCGATCGAGAACGAGGTGAACCCCTCGCCGCCTTCGCCGAGCCCGGCGAAACACGGACCGTTCGCCACGAAGATGCTGCAGTTCATGGCGCGGGCCATGCGCGTGATCGTCTCGACGTTCGCCGAGTGGATGGAAGCCGTGTGCTTGAAGCCGTGCTCCACCTCCACCGCGAGGCTGATCGCCTCGTTCACGTCGCGGACCCGCACGATCGGCAGGACGGGGAGCAGCTGCTCCGTGTAGACGAGCGGGTGCCCCCGCGGGACGTCGGCGATGAGGAGCCGGATCTCGCGGTCGGCGCGGCCTCCGATCGCGGCGAGAATCCGGTCGGCGTCCTTCCCCACCCAGCGTACGTCGACCATGCCGTGGCGGGGCGGCTCGACCGGCCCGCTGAAGATGAGCTGCTCGACCTTGCGGAGCTCGTGCTCGCGGAGGAGGTACGCGCCGTGGCGCACCATCGACTCGATGAGGCGGTCCGCCACGCGCTCGACGACGAGGACTTCCTTCTCGTCGATGCAGACGATGTTGTTGTCGAAGGAGGCGCCCAGGACGAGGTCCCGCCCGGCCTTCTCCAGGTCGGCTGTCTCGTCCACCACGGCCGGCGGGTTGCCGGGACCGGCGGTCACCGCGCGCTTGGCCGTCTTCAGTGCCTCGCGGACCACGGCGCCCCCGCCGGTGACCACGAGGACCGACACCGCGTCGTGGTTCATCAGCTCGCGGGCCGACTCGATCGTCGGCTCCGCGACCGCCGTGACCAGTCCCGGCGGTCCGCCTGCCTCGACAATCGCGCGGTTGATGACGCGGACCGTCTCGGCCGAGACCCGCTTCGCTCCGGGGTGGGGGTTGAAGACGATGGCGTTCCCGGCGCTGATCCCGCTGATCGTGTTGTTGATGATGGTGGAGGCCGGGTTCGTAATCGGGGTGATCGAGGCGAGGATCCCGAACGGGGCCCACTCGGTGATCATCATGCCCCGGTCGCCGGTGGTCGCCCGCGGCTCGAGGTCCTCGGGCCCCGGCGCCTTCTCGGCCACGATCCGGATCTTCGTCGCCTTGTCGTCGAGGCGGCCCATGCCGGTCTCCTCGAGCGCCATGTGGGCCAGGCGGTCGGCCTCGGCAAGCGCGGCGCGCCGGATCGCCTCGACGATGCAGTACCGCCGGTCGAGCCCGATCGATCCGTATGCTCGGAAGGCCTCCCTGGCGGCCCCCACGGCCGACTCGACCGTCGGGTGGATGCCCAGCGCGGTGTCCGGGGTGACCGGCTCCGCGGGCGCGACTGGGCCGGCAGGTGACCCCAACCGGGCCTCGACCGCGGCCCCCGGCAGCCCGAGCCGGTCGCGGACGCGTGCGATGACGTCCGCGACGTCGCGTTCGTCGATGTCAGGCGGCCTGCTGATCGTCATTCCTCGGGCACCTCATCGACCGAAGGGGCCGGGACGTCCGCCCCGGCCCCCGGGGCCGTCACTTCGTGTAAGCGGTCGTCCCGCCAACCTCCCAGGTGTCGACGATGGCCATGACCACCGCGTCGCAGGGCCGGTCCCTGGTCGCGGCCGTCTGGCGGGCCGAGCTGCCCGAGGCGAACAGCACGACTTCGCCGACCCCGGCACCCACGGCATCCACGGCCACCACGTAGCCGCCCGTCTCGCTATCGTCAACGTCGAGCTGCCGCAGGAGCAGGAGCGTGAGCCCCTCCATCAGCGGTTCCTTGCGGCTGGCCACGACCGTGCCAGCCACGCGCGCAAGCAGCATGGTTACCTCACCGTGCCGCGAGGCGTCCCGGTCGGGGCACCGCTGCCGGCGCCCCGACCCGACGCTCCCGGGCTATCCGATCTCGGCCTTCGCCTCCTTGGCGCGGCCGAGGGGCAGGACAAGGTCGACGCTGGCGTGCGGCCGGGCGATGACGTGGCTGGCGACCACTTCGCCGACCTTCTCCGACGCGCGGATGCCGGCGTCGACGGCCGCCTTCACCGCAGCGACATCACCGCGGACGATGGCGGTGACGTAGCCGCCGCCGGTCTTCTCGTACCCCACCAGCTCGACCTTTGCCGCCTTCACCATGGCGTCGGAGGCCTCGACCATCGCGGCGAATCCGCGGGCCTCGATCATCCCAAGAGCTTCTGCCATCTGCGTGTCTCCTTGATTGGCTTCTTCTGTGCCGCTACGGCGACCCTCAGGCCTTCTCGGGCTTGCCTTCCTTCCCTTCCAGGCCCTCGATGGCGGCAAGGGCGGCCCGCCACGCCACGTCGATATCCCGTTCCTCGCCGCCCAGGTACACGCGTCCGTTCGAGCCGAACGAGCGGACCTCGAGGATGTTGATGTGGGCGGCCTTCTCCGCCTCGTTCGCCGCCAGCGCGGCGTAGGCCGCCGGCTCGAGCTCGAGCACGTAGAGCGTCTGCCCGGGGATGAGCATCTGTCCGTGGCGCATGCGGTTGATGAGCTGCGCCTGGTGATCGTCGATGCGCCGGACGATCTGGCTCGAGAGGACCTTCGGCTTCATGCGGTCGCGCTCATCGGCACCGATATCCCGGAGAATCGCGGCGCCCGCGGCGCGGACCTCCGCCTGGGACGTCGAATGGATCTCGAGGAGGCCGTAGTACCGCTCGATGATCTGCATGCCCGGCTTGACCGCGGTCGCCTTGAGGGCGACGTCGGTCAGCCGGTTGATCTCGATGCCCGGCGAGATCTCGACATAGAGGGACGCGTCGCGCGCCAGGGGCAGAAAGCCCTGGGCGACCGTGCCGAGAAATGCCGCGTACTGCGGCTGCAGGCTGTCGAGGAACGTGTACGCCCGGAGAACGATGTCGCTCACTCGCTTCCCTTCCCGTCCTTCGCACCGGTCTCGCCGGCCGGAGCCGCCGTACCGGTCACGATCCTGACCCCGGCCGACGCGCCGATCCTCGTCGCACCGGCCGCGATCATCTTCTCCACGTCATCCGCGGACCGGATCCCTCCGGCCGCCTTGATGCCCATGTGGGGTCCCACTGCCTCGCGCATGAGGGCCACGTCATAGACCGTGGCGCCCCCGGACGCGTACCCAGTCGAGGTTTTCACGTAGTCCGCCCGGGCCTGCCGCGCGAGGCGGGAGGCGACGACCTTCTCCTCGTCGGTCAGGAGGGCGGCCTCGATGATCACCTTGTTGAGCGCGCCCGCCTCGTGGCAGGCATCCGACACCTTCGCGATGTCCTCCCGGACCAGCGCGAGGTCGCCGCTCTTGAGGGCGCCGATGTTGATGACCATGTCGATCTCACGAGCGCCGTCCCGGACCGCCCGGCGGGCTTCCATCGCCTTCACCTCGGGCACGCTCGTCCCGAACGGAAAGCCCACCACGGACGCGACGGCGACGTCGGTCCCGCGGAGGCGGTCTGCGCAGCGCCGCACCCACGTCGGGTTCACGCAGACCGCGGCGAAGCCGTACTCCCCTGCCTCGTCACAGAGGCGGTCGACCTCGGTCGCGGTGGCGTCCGGCTTCAGCAGCGTGTGGTCGATGAAGCGGGCGAGGTGCCGGGGCGTGGCCGCGGCGTCGCCGCGCGAACTGAGGCGGGACGCGCCACTCGACACCACGCTGGCCACCCGTGCCGGGCACCTGGTCACGCAGGAGCCGGTGCACCCTGCGCAGTCCGCCGGCGCGCCCTCCGGCGCGTCGAGGGTGGCGAGCACCCGGCGCGTGACGAGGTCGATGAGCTCGTTCGTGTCAACCGCCATCAGCCTGCTCCCTTGAGGTAGCGCCGCTCGACGTCGGCGATCTTCGCCACGCGCGCGGCATGACGTCCCTCGCCCCACGGCGTGGCGAGCCATGTCTCAACGATCTCCTGCGCAAGACCATCGCCGATGAGTCGCGCACCGAGCGTCAGGACGTTCGCGTGGTTGTGCTCGCGGCTGTTGCGCGCCGACGAAAGGTCGTAGCAGAGGGCGGCCCGCACGCCGGGGACCTTGTTGGCAACCATGCAGGAGCCGATCCCAGCCCCGTCGATCACGATCCCGTTCGCGCAGACGCCGCCTGCCACGAGCATGGCCACGGCGTGTGCGACGTCCGGGTAGTCGACCGGGTCGGCGCTGCGGGTCCCGCAGTCCCGGACGTCCCATCCCTTCGACCGGAGCCACTCCGCCAGCCGCTCCTTGAGGACGTACCCGCCGTGGTCGGCGCCGATGGCAACAGAACGGCCGGCCGTGGACGTCGGCATCACGCCCCCACCGGCGGCCGCGGGGACCTTGGCGGCACCTTCGCCCAACCGAACGTCGGCAGTGGCGCCGACACCGGCAGCGACGCCGAGCGGCGACGGAGACGCACCGACAACGCCCGCCACCATCCTGGCGACGAGCGCCCTGATCTCATCCTCGTCCGGTCGCGTACCTGGTCGTTCCGTGCCCATCTTTCCGTGCTCTCGCGTCTCCGCTTCTCGCCGGCGGCGCTTCGTGTGCCAGCCGACCAGTAGGAATGTTATGTCATTATGCTATATCAGGAACGCCTGTCAAGTCCGTTCACTTCGTCCGGCGTCGGCCGTCACGCATCGATCCCCGGCGAGGCGAGGAACTGGTCGAGGGTGAAGTCGCCGGCGACCGACCCGGGGCCTGGGCTGCCCGGCGACGGGAGACCGACCAGGACATACGCAAACCCCCGTAGTTCTGGCCGGGAACGATCGGGCTGGACCACCGACAAGGCATCCCTGACCGTGGCCCGATGTCCCGGCCCGAGCGTGGGTAGGGACGTCCAAGCCGGACCCTGGGGCCCCCCGGGCCTGTGCTGACCACCGCCGGGGCGGCCAACGCGACGGGGATTTGCGTACGACACGAAAGGCGGGCGCCGCGCCTCGACGGCCGACGCACCGCGCCACCGACGGCCGCGCCGCCGATCGCATCCCTCGTCTTGGCGGACTATCTATCGGCGCTCAACGGCCTCTGGATCGGCCGCGGTGTCAGACACCGGTGGCGGCGGTCCACCGGGCATCTGGGTCCGACGTGGCGAGTGACCCGCTGCCGCGCGGCGCAGGGCGTGGAGCCTCTCGTCCACTTCGTGGGCCTCAGCCCGAAGCTCTTCCAGGTAGGCCTCGAGCGACGCGGCTGTCGCGTCTGGGCGCAAGGCGAGAATGGACCGGCGGGGCGAGCCTCGCGGGTACCACCATCCCTGCGGATCCGCTTCAAACCATGAGTCCCGCGGCCCAGGACCCCCGCACCCACAGTCATGACCATGCCAGCAGCTCATCTTGCACCCCTCCGTCGGCAGCCCGGCTCGGGTCCGCGCCCACTGGGCCACCACCGTGGCGCGACCGGACCGTGCCGCGGTGAACCCGCCGCCCTACCAGTCGGGTCGATTCCCCAGCGGGCCGAACTCCGTTGGGTAGCCCTCGTCCCGCGGGTGCTCCCGCTCTACTTCCTGGTGGTAGTAGTGAGGCGCCTTGCGGAGGTGTTCCAGCACGGTGCGGGCGATCCTGGAGCACTGCTCCTCGGTGACCGGGGGTCCGCCGCTGCGCTGGATCTCGGCGTTCACACCCGCCCGGAACTCGTCGAGCGCGAAGTGCTCGTGCCAGAGATCGACGTGATGCAGCCGTGCCACTCTCTCCACGTCAGCTGCGCTGAGGATCTTCGCGACAGCCATGGCTCCAGCCTCCTGTGCCGCCGGGCTTGCGAAACGCCCGAAGGCCCGGCTTGCACGTTCATCTTAGCACCTATATGCTATAGGCATGTATAAAGCTCCGGTTGGTCGTGAACCGCGCCGCCAGGGCTGGCGGTACCCGGGCAACGGACGACGGCGTTGGCTGGAGCCGTTCGTCCTGCTCCTCGTCTCGGAGGGGGTGACCCATGGGTACGGGATCACGGCCGGTCTCGAGTCAATGGGTGTCTCCGGGCCCGAGCTCGATGTCGGCCAGGTTTATCGCGTGCTTCGCAACCTCGAAAGTGAGGAATTGGTGGCCTCCGCGTGGGCGACCGACGGCAGCGGGCCCGCTCGGCGGGAGTACCGGTTGACGGCTGCCGGGTGGTCGGCCCTCGAGGAGTGGGCCGCCGTGATGGACGAACGGCAGCGGCTCTCGGTCGAGTTCCTGGGGCGCTTCGCGGAAGCCGCCGAGCGCGAGGCTTCGCGAGAGCGGGTGGAGCCGACCACGGAGGTAACGGAAGTCCCATGAGGAAGATCGCGTTCGCGACTGATGACGGCCGCCTCATCAGCCAGCATTTCGGACGGGCCCGCTCCTTCGCGGTCGTGACCATCGAAAGTGGGCGCGAGACGTCGAGGGAGATCCGCCCCAAGGCGAACCACTCCATGTTCATCGCCGCGGAAGGGGTTTCGCGGGACCGCGAGCATCCACCCGCCGACGGCCCGCGCCGTCACGAGATGATGCTGGGAGCCTGCTCAGACTGCGAGGCCATCATCGTCGGCGGCATCGGACAGGGCGCGCAGGCGAACCTGGCTGCCGCCGGCATCACGGTCATCGCCACCCGCCCCCGCCTGATCGACGAGGCCGTCGCCGACTGGCTGGCCGGACGCCTGGCGCACCGTCCCGAGCTGGTGCACGTGCCGTCGGGGATGGGGCCGGGGCGGCACGGGCCCGGCTGACCCTCGCACCCGCCCGTGACCGGGGAGCCGACGTGTTGACCGCCGACGTGGCGAGGCCGGAGGAACCGAATTGCTCTCCTCCATCGCCCGGCGCGGCGGCGTCGCGGTCGGGAACCGGGCCGGACATCGTGTTCGGCCCGGTTCCCTCACGTCGGCTGGGCCGGAGCCTGGGCATCAACAACATTCCACCGAAGTCGTGCTCGTACTCGTGCGTCTACTGCCAGGCCGGGCGCACGGACCATCTGTCCGCTGAACGTCGGTCCTTCTTCCCCCCAGGGGAGGTCATCGCCGCGGTGGAGGCCAGGCTGGAGGCATGCCGGGATGCCGGCGAGCAGGTTGACTACGCGAGCTTCGTGCCGGACGGGGAGCCCACCCTCGACGTGCCCTCGGGGACGAGATCCGCGGGGTGAAGGCGCTGCAGGTCCGGGTGGCCGTCATCACGAACGGCTCGCTGCTGTGGCGCGACGACGTCCGAGCCGATCTTGCTGCTGCCGACTGGGTCTCGGTCAAGGTCGACGCCGTGGAGCTGGAGGCCTGGCGGCGTATCAACCGGCCGGCGCGCAGCCTGGACCTCGGTCGGGTCCTCGATGGCGTCTCGTTGTTCGCGGCGAACCGCAACGCGATGCTCGTGAGCGAGACGATGCTGGTGGCCGGCGTCAACGATGATGACCGGTCGTTGCGGGCAACGGCGAGCTACCTATCCGCGCTCAGGCCCGCGACCGCGTACATCAGTGCGCCGATCCGCCCGCCCGCGGAGTCGGACGTGCGCGTGCCTCCGGCGGCCACGCTCGAACGTGCGCGGCGGATCTTCAGCGACGCCGGTTTGAGGATAGGCCTGCTCGTCGAGAATGAAGCCGGCGCATTCGCGGCAGGCGAGGACGCCGCAAGCGGGCTACTCGCGATCATCGCCGTGCACCCCATGCGCGAGGCGGCGGTACGCGAGTACCTCGCCCGGGCGAACACCGACTGGTCGGTCGTCGACCGGCTCGTCAGCACCGGGCAAGCCGTCGTTCTCGAGCACCGCGGGCAACTGTTCTACGCGCTCCCGGCCCGCCACGGCGCAAGGAACAGCATCTGACGCTGCGGAACTGTACGAGACTCGGCCGCGCCGGTTGCGCTGTCAGCGGACGGCGAAGAGGCTCACGAGGAGGATCGTGAGGACGGTGCCGGTGATCGCCACGTAGAGCCAGTCGTGCTCCGGTTGGTGAGGCTGATCCCAACGAGACGCCGACGGCCAGCGTCACTCGCCCGGCTTCGTTCCGGCGGCGGCGAGAAAAGCGGCACCCGCAGTGGTGTGCCGACCCAGCCACGGATCTGCCGGAGCCAAGAGGCGAGCGATCAGTCCAATCGGCGGGTAGAAGGCGGCGCCACGCATCGCCTCGACCTCGATCCCCGCCTCGCTCATCAGCGCCCGGAGCTCGGAGGCGGTGCGGAAGCGGGCCCGCTTCCAGGTGGGCGACCCGAGCCGGCCGCGAACCCGTCGCAGCGTTGCCCAGACACTTCGGCGCCCGAGTTCACCGATCACAAGGCGGCCGCCCGGTCGCAGCACGCGGGTCATCTCGTGCACGGCGCCGCCGGCGTCGGGCACGAAGCACAGGACGGTCATGGCCACCACGAGGTCAAACGATGCGTCAGCGAACGGCAGGCGCTCCAGGCGACCCTCCGCGAACACGACGGCCAGGCCCTGCTGCCCGGCCCGGGAGCGGGCGGCAGCCAACATCGCGGGATCGGCATCCAGGCCCGTGACCTCTGCACCTCGGGCAGCGACGGCACAGGCCAGAGCTCCGTCCCCGCAACCCGCGTCCAGCACGCGACTCTGGGACAGTTCGCCCGCCAGATCGAGGATGAGCTGCTGCTCGATGGCTTCGGTGATCGCACCGAGCGTTGTCCTGCGCCAGGACGCATAGGGTTCCGGCCCGATGCGGGTTGCGTGGCCTCGTTGCTCCATGGACCTCACGCTGTGAGTCCCTTGCGCCTCCATCGCGGCCCAACCCTGATTGTGGCAGGGTTCCGGGTACACCATCCGTGCGGTGCAGTTGTGGCTGCCCGGGCTGCCTACCACCGCCGCGCAAGTGCCATATGGCCCTCGCCCGGCGGGCTGGACCGAGTCACAGTAGGACGAGCCGCCCGGTGGGGTGGCTGAAGTTGTTGCGTCCGTTCTTTCGGGGCACGCCCTCGGGTGACGCGCGTGGCCCAGGAAGCCAGGAGGTGTAGCAAGCCGCAGGAACAAGAGACGCCTTCGGGCGACCGTTGGAAGCGTCCCGTGGAATCAGAGGGAAGTGCTGAAAATGGCGTACGAGAGCACTCTTCGGGTGACGCGCCGGTGCTTCGATGCCCATAGCCACATCGGGTCTATGGCGCCTTGGAAGTACTATGGGTCGCCGATCGAGATCGACCCAACCGTCATCCACTACCCGACCTACAAGGACATGCTCAAGCACATGGACCATATCGGCGTCGAGCGCCAGATGGTCATCTCTGACTACGGTCAGCCGGTGCCTGAGCAGCCCTTCGGGTTGAATCCCGTGGTCGTCGACGCGTGCGAGCACGACGACCGCTTCGTGGGAGCGATCTGGACGTCTCCGCTCCTCAAGATGTGGGACCAGAACCGCGAGGCCGTCAAGCATGCCGGTGACAAGGGCGTCAAGGCCCTCAAGATCACCTGCCTGCTGGGCGGCACCTACAAGGTGTCCGAGTGGGACGAGGACACCAAGAAGATGTGGGAAGAGCTGGTCGACACCGTGGAGGCGAACAACCTCGTCTTCCACATGCACACCAGCCCCGCCGGCGGGTCTGATATCTCCAACCTCATGGAGTTCATCCAGGCCTACGGGAAGCGCATCCGGATCTACGTCGTCCACATGGGCGGCGGCACGTCCGGCCACCTCAAGTGGATCCCAAAGTTCCTCGACTATGTCGACCAGGGCTACAAGATCTACGGCGACATGACCTGGAGCGTCGGCTTCGGGCCGCGCATGATGCTCAGCCGGCTCCAGGAGTCCGGCAAGGCGTGGGATCGGATGCTCTTCGCGTCCGACACCCCGTGGAGCGACTTCTGGGCGGAGTACTACCGCATCGAGGGTGCCGACATCAGCGACGAGCTGAAGGACCGCATCTTCTACCAGAACGCCGTCGATCTCTACGACAGCTGCGGGCGCGACAAGAAGTAGCAATCCGCGTCCGGGCGTAGTAGTCTGCGCTGCTCCGCAGGTCCAATCCGCGGGTGCCATGGGAACCGCCGGACTCGTGACCCTCGCGAGGAGGCCCTGCAAACACCAGACCAGTCCACCATGAACTGGAGGAGAGCACTCAATGGCTGATCGAGTGACGATCCCGATCCCGCAGGAAGGGCAGATCCTCTACAACATCGAGGAGAAGCTGTTCCCCGACTACAAGGCGAACCCTGGCGAGCATGCCTACGTGGCGATCCACACCGTCCCCTACGAGGGTTCGGTGGCGCTCATCAACATGCTCACCACGACGCGCCTCAAGAGGAAGGGCTTCGAGACCGCGATGTCCCTCTTCGGGCCGGGCGTCCTGCTCGGGTCGGGGTCTCGCGGCTGGCCGGCTGTCGGCCAGGAAGGGTTCCCCGGAGCCCTCGCGATGAACCGCCAGCTCATGACCATCATGAAGGAAGGCACGCCGATCTATGCGTGCCGATTCGCGATGGGCATGCTCTACGGTCACCGCGAAGAGGACATGATCCCGGGCATCAAGCCGATGAACCCGCTCGATCTTCTCGACCTCACGATCGAGAAGTGGCGGCACGGCGCCCTCATCCTCACCACTTGGACCGTCTGACGACGATCCAGACGACCTCGAGGGCCTGCTCGGCAGGCTGATCCGCGGGCGGCCGTCCGGCGGACGGTCGCCCGCAACGATTCGGCGACGACACAAGGACTTCGACCGAGGTAGCCGATTGGCCTACCAGGGCAACCAGCACGACTACGAGGAGCTCGTAGTGGAGCTCCAGTCGAAGGGTGCCCGGCTCGAGGTTCCCACCGAAAGCCAGGGGCGCCGGGGCGGCGCCGGCCCGGCCGACGCGAAGGCGTTCGTCCTGGAAGGCGTCCCGTTCTCGGTACCCACGATGGCCGAATTCGTGGAAGCGTCGCCGTTTGCCGTCCGCGTGGCGGATGGCGGCTACGTCATCACCCGCCACGGGACACCGGTCGCGCCCGTGTCGTTCGCGGCACGGCCGCGCTACTACGACCTCACCACGGCGGACGGCGTGCCCTACTGGCACATCGCCACGCTGCATGCAACGGACGTCCTGGCGACCACCGTCGTTCAGACGTGCATCCGCTGGAACGATCCAGCCGATCGCTGCAAGTACTGCGGCATCGGCATCAGCCTGGGCAACCAGAACACGATCGCGGTGAAGAAGCCGCAGCACCTCGCCGAGGTGGCTGAGGCGGCCGTCCGCCTGGACGGCGTGAAGCACTTCACCATGACCATGGGGACCATCAACGAGACCGACAAGGGCGCCCTCTACATGGCTCGCTGCGTACGTGCCGTGAAGGCGGCTGTCGACCTGCCGATCGAGGTCCAGTTCGAACCCCCGAGCGACCTCGAGGTACTGCGGGAGGTCCGGGAGGCGGGTGCCGACTCCATCGGCATCCACATCGAGTCGTTCGACCAGGCCATCCGGGAGCGAATCACCCCCGGGAAGGCCCGCGTCAGCGTCGACCAGTACTTCCGGACGTTCGCCAAGGCCGTCGAGATCTTCGGGAAGAACCAGGTCAGCAGTTACGTCCTCGTGGGGCTCGGAGAAAGCCCCGAGTCCATCATCGAGGGTTGCCAGCGCCTCGTGGACATCGGCGTCTACCCCTTCGTCGTCCCGCTGCGCCCGATCGTGGGCACGGAGATGGAGGATGTACCCGCGCCCGATCCCGAGGTGATGGACCGCATCTACCGCGCGGTGGAGGAGATGCTCGCGCGGCGAGGGGTGCGTCACACCGACACGTTGGCCGGCTGCGTGCGGTGTGGAGCCTGCAGCGCTCTGCCGGCATTCGCGAGGGAGCGGTCGGCGTAGCCCTCGCAACAACTGGAGGAGTGGAGGACGATCTGGCCGGAAACCGCGGAGGGCCCGTCCGGCGGCGGGACCGCCCGGCGAACCCGGCGAGACGTCCGAATTGGCCTACTGAGGGAGGATCATCGTGACAATCTGGACGTTCTTGCCGGCTGAGGGCGCACTGCCCCTGACGATGGCATTCGTCGCGCTCGGGTTGGCCGCGTTCGCGAACGGCATGTTCTTTGCCGGCTTCGGCTCGGAGCCCGCCGAGGGCGGCGCCCACCCGGTCAAGACGGTCGGCGTGATCAGCCTCATCGCTGGTCTCGCGACGTTCGCGACCTGCGCGTACCTGTCGTTCGTCGTGGGCGGCCCCGCGATCGCGCTCGCCGGGCTGGCGACCGCGTACGCCGTGTTCTTCACCGCGCTGGGGCTCACCGCCTGGTTCGGCCTCGACCTGAAGCCGATCGCCAACATCTGCATCGTCATCGCCGTCTGGTCGTTGCCGTTCATCGGCTTCGCCGCGTTCGACAAGGATCTCTGGCTCCAGTCCGTCATGCTCGTGTGGACCGTCGCCTTCGGCGCGATCTGGCTGACCGTGTATGGCAGGTTCAACGCGAAGTGGCTGGGCTGGATCCTTATCTTCACGTCCATCTGGACGTTCCTGCTCCCGGCCCTGCGGATCGCGACAGGGTCGACCTGGCTGATCATGTCCTGATCGACCGGCAAGGCCTGCGCCGCGGTCTGACCGCGGTAGCGGGACCGTAGCCAGAACAGGGGCCCGGCCCGCAAGGTGCCGGGCCCCTGTATGCTTGCCTGCCTCTTGGACCCGGCAACGGAACGCACGCCCGCGACCGAGCTGGCCACGGCCATCGCGGAGGCAAGGATCGCAGTGACGACAGACAACCGTGACGGGACGGTCGGCCGCGACGGGACAGTCGGCCACTCTGCCGCATCCTCATCGATCACCGTGGTGGCCGGCCCTCGCAGTGAGCGCTCGCTCGTCTGCCGCATCGCCGCCACCGTCGAGGAACTCGACGCCCACTACGCCATCCGCGAGGCGTCATTCGTCCGCCACCAGGGGCTCTTCGATGGGAGCGACATCGACGACCACGACCGCGACCCGCGGACGATGCACCTCGTGGCGATCTGCGAGCCGACCGGCGAGGTGGCCGGTGCGGTCCGCTGCTATGCGCGCGAGGACGGCGTGTGGTTCGGGGGCCGGCTGGTCGTATCCCAGGCGTTCCGGGCATCGAAGCTGAAGGTTGCCCCGGCCCTCGTGCGCGCGGCAGAGGAGCACGTGCGGTCGACCGGCGCGAAGACGTTCCTCGCCTACATCCAGTGCCGCTACGCCAAGCTGTTCGAGCACATCGGCTGGGTGCGGATCGGCCAGGAGGTCGAGTACGCCGGCACGCCGCACCAGCTCATGCGGCCGGGGTGGAGCGAGGAGCCGGAGGGAATCGCCGAGGCTGCAGCCGCGGGCGGCCCGCCCCCTGTGGAGCACTCAGCAAACGGCTGACGGAGGCGTCCGACCGCGTGCGACAGCCGACCTGCTGCGCTACGGGCGGGTGATGCCGGTGAACGGCTCGCGGTCGAAATCCCAGAGGAGAGCGCGATCACCCGCGAGCTGCAGGTGGACCCGGCGGTCGGCGGTCACCCGGCCGATCCGGGGGCATGCGCGGCCGCGAGCCGCCGCGCGCGCGGAGATCTCGCCCACGCTCGCTTCATCGGCAGCCAGCAGAAACGCATAGCTCGGAAACGACAGGAGCCAGGTCAGCTCCTGTCCACGCACCTCCGTGGGGAACGGGAGCGCGCCGATGTCAATCTCGGCTCCGACGCGCGAGCCCTCGAGGAACTGCAGAGCGGAGCCCACGACGCCCGGCATCGACACGTCGCGCGCCGCTCCGCAGAGGCCCGCCTCCGCGAGCTGCGGCAGCAGGTCGAGGTCGTCGCGGAGCTCCGCATCGCTCCGGTCGAACGAGCACTCCCAGAAGGGGAAGGGATCCCGGAAGCGGCCGGTGGTGGTGGTGAGGAGCAGGAGCGCGTCACCGGGCGCGGCCGCGCTGCCCGACAACAGGCGGCTCGCACGCCCCACGATGAAGGCGGCGAGCGAGGTCGAGGCGGCGCCGACGGTCAGGTGGCCGCCGGCCACCGGGATCCCGTAGCGTGCGGCGCCGGCGGCGATCCCCGCGAGGATCGCCGTGGCATCCGCCAGCGCGGGGACGAGGACCGTGTCGAGGAGGGCGATGGGGCGCCCGCCCATCGCGTAGATGTCGTTGACGTTCGCGAGCACGGCATTCACGCCCGCCAGCTCCGGCGCCGCCTCCACCATGGGCGGCCACATCACCTCGGCAGCGAGGAGCAGGTAGCCGTCGCCCTCCGCGATGGCAGCCGCGTCGTCCCCGATATCGTCGGGCAGGGGCAGAGCACCCACGGGTGTCGCCTCCCCGAAACTGCGGAGGACGGCTCGGTCAAGCGTGCCAGGCGTCGCGGCGAACCCCTGTCCCAGCAGCTCCAGGTCGCGCTTCCGCTGCCACGCCGGCGCCGCGCGCAGGTGCGAGACAAGCTCGGCCAGGGGGGGCAGAACGTGGCCGGAAGGCAGTTCGGGCACGGCCCGATGCTATCATCGCGGCGATTCACCCCGCACTCGGCCGGAGGCCCCACCGGTGAGGCTTCGCGTCATCAGCGCGGACGAGGAGGCGGCCCGGCTGCTCCGATCCCCGCTCACAACTTCTCAAGGTTGGTCTGTCCACGCTCGCTTCGAGCGTGCCGTCATCCTCGCCTCCGGGGTTGACGGTGCGCTCCTGTCGCTCGTGCGACACGACCTTGCCGACGGACCCTTCACGGCGCGGCTCGGTCCCGAGGCGCCCCGCGATCTCCGGTCCCTGGACGGCGTGCCGGACGTGGACGAGCGGGGTGCCGTCACCTGGCGACCCGCGCTGATCGATGCCACTGATGCCGCGGAGCCCGACGAGGTCGAGCGCCGGCTGCGACAGCTCGCAGACATCGCGCGGCGCGCCGGCGCGGGTGCGCGCGGGATCCACGCGGTCGCGCGCGACGGGGACCTCCAGGCGTTGACGCAAGCCCTGTCCTCCGGGGACCCGGCCGCCGCAGCCGCGGCGGCGCAGCGGCTCGCCGGCCTCGGACCCGGGCTCACGCCCTCCGGAGACGACCTCCTGGCCGGGGCGCTCGCCTTCAGCGCATGGGGCGATCACGCCGGGGTCCTCGCAGACGGCCGCGCGCTCCGGGCGGCGCTCCGGGACGCCGCGATGCCTCGCACCACCCGCTTCGCCGCCCAGATGGTCGACGCGGCAGCGCGCGGCCACGTCTTCGCGCCGCTTGCCCGCCTGCTGGGAGCCCTGCTGCGCCGCGAGACCGCCGGTCCGCCCGACATCGCACCGCTGCTCGCCGTCGGAGAAACGTCCGGCGGGGATATGCTGACCGGTGTCGTCCTCGGCGGGCGGGCCCTGCTCTCCCGCAGAACGATCGCCAACGCCGCCGGGCCGGGCGCAGCCGATCCCGCGGCCGCGGCCTGAGCAGGACGGAGAACCGATGCGCAACCTCGTGCCCCTCCCCTACCGGAGGGTGAGCTACCAGACCGCCGACTTCCCCCTCACCGACGACGGCCTGCGCACGATCGTCGGGCGCGAGGCGTACCGGCACACCGACTACATCGTCTACCGTGAGCCTGCCGGGCCGGGGATTGCCGTGGCCGAGGTCGAGAAGCAGAGCCGCGTCCCGCTGTTCTCGCCGATCATCCGCGCCGAGTGGCTCTCCCCGCCCGCTCTGACGCGGTCGGTCACCGACCATGACGTTGACACGGGGATCCCGTCGGCCATGCTCGCGAAGGCGCTGGAGCTGGGGCTCGGACCCGACGAGGCGCTCGTCGTGGTCGGGCGGTACGAGCACGTCAACTTCATCGCCCATCCGGAGCCGTTCGAGGTGACCATCGTCGAGGCGGCTCCACCGGAGCCGCCGAAGCTCTGGGACCAGGTGCAGCGGGTGCTCGCCGTCGCCCCGATCGGGGCCATGGTCCCGCGCCTCGAGCGGATCGACCTGCGCGATCTCGCGGCCGGTGTCCAACCGCAGCCGGACGGGTACCTCTTCCCCTGCCGGTCGTCCGGTTTCGAGGACATGGGGGCGCCGGTCCACTTCCTCGACGAGCGACCCGCGCGCGCCGACTGGACGCTCGTCGGCTGCGAGCGCAGCCTGCAGATCCACGAGCACCACTACGGGGACCGACCGCCGGCGGCGGACATCTGCCCCCGGCGGCTCACCGGTCACCGTGACACGCTTACGCTCCTGAAGTGCTGCCTCCTCGAACGGGGGATCCAGCGCGACGGCAACGTGGTCACGGTGCCCTGGGGCGCGACCCTCGAAGAAGTCGAGGAAGGCCTGAAGGAACTGGTAGGGCCGGCGTGAGCCGGCGTGGCCCGCCGCGACGCGGGCCCCGAGCATGACCGGATGAGGTGGAACCCGCATGACTGACCACGAGACGGCCTGGGGCGACGCGATCCACTGTTACCTGGGCCCGCGCACCGCCAAGCCCCGCCGCGCGGGGATCACCGCGGTCATCGACAAGGGGCTCGGGCTCCACGCCACCGACGACCTCGTGGAGATGGCGGGCCAGGTGATCGACCACGTGAAGTTCGGGTTCGGCACGACGGCGACGGTCGGCGCTGGAGGTTCTCCGCCGCAAGATCGCCCGCCTCGTCGACGCGGGGATGCTCGTCTACCCGGGTGGAACGCTGCTCGAGGGGGCCTGGGCGTCCGGGCGGCTCGCGGCGTTCGTCTCGCGTGCCCGTGAGCTTGGCTTCACCGGGGTCGAGGTGAGCGACGGCACCATCGACATGCCCGCCGAGGCCCGGGCCGAGGCGATCCGCCGGGCCCAGGACGCCGGCCTGCACGTGGTGACGGAGGTGGGACGCAAGGACCCCGAGCGCCAGCCGTCACCAGAAGAGATGGCCGAACGTCTCCTCGTCGACCTTGAGCTCGGGGCGGACTTCGTGACCATCGAGGCCCGGGAGTCCGGGCGTGGCACCGGCGTGTTCGATGCGTCCGGCCACGTGGTCGAGAGCAAGGTCGACGCCCTGGTGGGGCCGGTGGCCGACCCGTTGCGCATCCTCTGGGAGGCGCCCATCCAGGACCAGCAGTCCTACCTCATCCTCCGGTTCGGGCCGAACGTCAACCTGGCGAACATCCCCACGGCCGACATCCTGGCGGTGGAGGCGCTCCGGCGCGGGCTCCGCTTCGAGACGCTCCACGCGGCACTGGAGGGGCGGGGCGGCGAGTGGGCGAACATCCCCGCGGGAGCGCCGCACGGCGCCCCGCGCGGCGCGGGCACGCCATGACCGGGCGGCTCATGGAGGGTCCCTCGCCCGAGCTCGTTCGCTCGGCGTACCGGCTCGAACTCCTGGCGGCGCCTGCGCTGATGCCCGAGCTGGCGCTCGCCGATCTCGCCAACACGCTTCTGCTCATCGAGAGCGGGTACATCCCACCCAAGCCGGGCCGGCGCCTGGTGGGCGCCATCCTCGAGCTGCGCGACGCGGTCGTCAGCTCGATCCAGCCTTACGGGGCGGGGGTGGATCCGGGGAGCGGCCTCGCCGACCCCGCGTGCGGCGATCTCGTGATGAACCGTGAAGCATGGCTGCGCCGGCAGATCGGGCCGGATGCCGGGTACCTCCTCGTGGGCCGGCCGCGGCGGGAGGCGTCGGTGGTCGCCTACCACCTGGCCGTGCGGCGCCGGCTCCTCGCCCTTGCGGTGGGGCTGGAGCGGCTCCAGCGCGCGCTCGTCGATCTCGCGGCCAGGCACGTCACCACGCTGTCGGTCGACTACACGTACTGGCAGGCGGCGCAGCCGTCGAGCCTGGCGCACGCCCTGCTCGCCTACGTCTACCCGCTCGCCCGGGACGCCGAGCGGCTGCAGTCGGCATGGGGCCGGGCAAACCTGAGTCCCGCGGGGGCGGGCTGCACGAACGGCGCCACCATCGTCCTGGACCGCGAGCTGCTGGCCCGGCAGCTCGGGTTCGACGGGGTGGTCGTCCATGCCCGGGACGCGAACTGGCAGGCCGACCTGGCGGTCGAGCTGACGGCGCTCGCGGCCAGCGTGGGCCTGACCCTCGACCGGCTGGCCGAGGACCTCCTCACCTGGGACACCCGCGAGTTCGGCTTCGTCGAGCTCGCGGACCGGACGAGCCGGATCAGCCTGGCCATGCCCCAGAAGAAGAACCCCTACGCGCTCGTGTTCGTTCGCGGCGCTGCCGCGCGCCTTGTCGGCCGCCTTGCGGGCGCGGCGGCGGTGGCGAAGACCGCGACGGGTCAGCCCGACCCGCGGATCTACGCCCAGGACGAGGTGCCCGATTCGCTCGAGCTGGCCGAGCAGGGCACGGCGCTGCTGACGGAGGTCATGAGCGGCATCATCTTCGACCGCGCGAAGCTGGCCGCGGCGGCTGCGCGGGGCTACCTCGCGGGCAACGACCTGGCGGAGGAGATCATGCTCCGCGGTGTCATGCCCTTCGGGACGGCCCACAAGGTGGTGGCCCAGGCGGTGCGGGTGGCGCTCGAGGCGGGGAACGAGATCGACGGGATCGACGCGGCCGCTCTCGACGCGGCGGCGATCGAGGTGGCCGGGGAACCGGCCGGCCTGGACGACGCGGCCATCCGCGAGGCGCTGGACCCGGAGCTGGCCGTGGCCCGCCGGACCGGCATCGGCGGCGCCGCGCCGGCGGCCGTCCGCGCGATGGTCGCCGACCGCCGTCGGGACCTCCGCCGGCAGCAGCGCTGGATCGACACCCGGACCTCGGCGATCGGCCACGCTGAGGAGGCGCTCCTGGCACGGGCCCGCACCATCGCCGGAGCGGGGACCGCCGGAACCGCCGAAGACACCCGGCACACCGAGACCTGAACGGAAGCCCCGGAAAGGGAGGGCCCGACGATGTCGTCCGTCCACCCCGTCGACTCGTACATCTTCGGCCCCACCTGGGGAAGCGACGAGCTGCGGCCGCTCTTCGAGGACGAGGGCCGCACCCGCGGCTGGTGCGAGGTCATGGCCGTCCTGGCCGAGGAGGAGGCTGCCCTCGAAATCATCCCGGCCGACGCCGCGGCCGAGATCGCGCGCGTGATGCGCGGCGAGGCGGCCGACCTCGACGAGGTCCGCGCCGGATACGCGGCGACCGGCCACTCGCTCCTCGGCCTCATCCGAGCCATGGCGGCTCGCTGCGCCGGCGGCGCCGGCGAATGGGTCTGCTACGGCGCGACCGTCCAGGACATCACCGACACGTGGCTCGCGGTCGCGCTCCTGCGGGTCGCGGACGTCGCGGAGCGTGATCTCGGGGCGATCGAGGAACGCGCCGTGGCCCTCGCCCGCGAGCACCGCTCGACTCCCATGGTGGGTCGTACACACGGCCAGCCCGGCCTGCCGATCACTTTCGGCTACAAGGCAGCCGTGTGGGCAGACGAGCTCCGACGTCACCGCGAGCGCCTCCGGCAGATGCGGCCGAGACTCGCGGTCGGGCAGCTCGCTGGCGGCGTGGGGACGCTCTCCGGCTACGGACCGCGCGGTCTGGAGCTGCAGGAGCGGGTCATGCACCGCATGGGCCTCGCCGCTCCGGCCATCAGCTGGACCGTCTCGCGCGACCGTTTCGCCGAGTTCGTCGTCTGGCTGGCGATGGTGGCGGCCACCCTCGACCGGATCGGTCACGAGGTCTACAACCTCCAGCGCCCGGAGATCGGCGAGCTGGCAGAACCGTCGAGAAGCGCGGACGTCGGCAGCATCACCATGCCCCAGAAGCGGAACCCCGAGCGCAGCGAACAGCTGGGGACGCTCGCCCGGATCGTCCGCCGCGACGCCGACATCATGCTCGAGGCGCTCGTCGGCGACCACGAGCGCGACGGCCGCAGCTGGAAGAGCGAGTGGGCGGCGATCCCGTCCGCGTGCGTTGCCACGGGCGCGGCGCTCGGCCTCGCGCGCGACCTGCTCGACGGGCTGGAGGTCCATGCCGGCGCCATGAAACGGAACCTGGACGCGAGGCACCAGGAGGTGGCAGCCGAGGCGGTCATGGGCGCCCTCGCGCAGCTCATCGGCAAGCAGACTGCCCACGAGCGGGTCCACGCGGCCGCTGTGCGGGCGCGCGAGAGCGGGCGGGCGCTGCGGGACGTCCTCGTGGAGGATCCGCTCGTCGGCGGCGTCCTTCCGGCCGGCGAGGTCGACCGGCTCGTCACCGCACCGGCGCCGGGGCTGGCCGAGCAGCTCGTTGACCGGGTGACCGGCGGATGACCGAACCGTCTGCGGGCGACCGGCCGATCGCGGCGCATGCCGCCGAGGGACGGCAACGCCCCGTCCAGCGCGCGCTGCCGGTCACGCTGCCGCGCTTTCCGCTCGCGCACCTGCCGACGCCCCTCCACGACGCGCGGTGCCTGGCCCGTGCCATCGGCGTGGACCGGCTCCTGGTCAAGCGCGACGACCTGACCGGGTTCGGGGCTGGAGGCAACAAGGTACGCAAGCTCGAGTTCCTGATCGGCGAGGCCCTGGCCCAGGGCGCCGACACGCTGATCGCCGTGGGCGGGCCGCAGTCGAACGCCGTCCGGACGGCCATGATCGCGGCGCGCGCGGCCGGCCTCGACCCGATCGCGGTGTTCTACGGCTCCCCGCCGGCCGAACGGGACGGCAACCTCCTCCTCGAGTCGCTCGTGGGCACGCGCTTCGTCTTCACCGGGGATCCCGACCGCGGCTCGGTGGAGCCGGCCGCGGATGCCCTCGCCGCCGAGCTGCGCGGGGCCGGCCGGCGACCGTGCGTCCTCGCGCGCGGGGCGGCGACCCCGGTGGGCGACGCCGGGTACGTGGAGGCAAGCGCCGAGCTCGAGGCGCAGCTCGCGGAGAAGGACGCCCGGCCGGAGGTCCTCGTGGTGGCCAACGGCTCGGGCGGGACCCACGCGGGCCTGCTCGCGGGCGCAGCCTGGATCCACGCGACGTACCGGGTCGTGGGGATCCTGGTGAGCCGGAGCCGCGCGGACATGGCGCCGCGTGTCCTGGGTCTCGCCCAGGGCACCGCGGATCTCCTGCGCCTGGGGGTGACCATCGACGCGGCCGACGTCCACCTCGAGGACGGCTACATCGGCGGGGGCTACGGGGCCCCCACGACAGAGTGCGGCGCGGCGATCCGCCTGGCCCTGGAGACAGAGGGCCTCGTGCTGGATCCCGTCTACACCGGGAAGGCGATGGCCGGGCTCGTCGGCCTGGTGCGTCGCGGCGAGATCGCCCGCGACGCGACCGTCGTGTTCGTCCACACGGGCGGTGAGCCCGGTCTCTACGCGCGGCACGCCGACTACGCGGAGGCCGCGAGGCCTGCATAGGGCTGGAGGTCATGCTCCCCGGGGGCCGACGCTGGGCCGAACGGCACTCGCCGCCGCCGGCCGCCGGGGCCAGAGTCAGGGCAACGTCCCCGTGGGTATCATTCCCTTTTTCCCCGTTCTACTTGCGCATTGCTCGAGGAGGTAGCGGATGGCTCGAATTGTCGTGATCGGCGCCGGCGCGGCCGGAACGTCGGCCGCAACGCAGGCAAAGCAGTACGACCGAACGCACGACGTCACGCTCATCGGGGATTTCGCGATCACGGCGTACAGCCCATGCGGCATCCCGTACGTCTTCGGTCGCGAGATCGAGAGCATGGATAAGCTGATTCTCCAGGGTCCCGAGTTCTACACCAAGGAGATCGGCATCAACCTCCAGCTCTCGACGACGGTTGAGTCGATCGACATGAACCGCAAGACGGTGGTGGCGCAGGGTGGCCAGGAATTCCCGTTCGACAAGCTGGTCATCGGCACCGGGTGGGCCTACGTCCTGCCGAAGATCCCGGGCGTCGAGCTCGATGGGGTCCAGTTCGTCAAGAACATCGAGCGCGCCAAGGAGATCGACAAGGAGCTGGACAGCGTCCAGGACGTCATCGTGTGGAAGGGCCGGCCGGTCGGGCTCGAGCTTGCCACGGGCCTCGCGAACCGCGGCAAGAACGTCACCGTCATCGACGACGAGCCGTGGCTCCAGGCGGAGTTCGCCGACCCGGACGTCATGAAGATCGGCCAGGACAGCCTCGAGCACATGGGCGTGAAGTTCATGTTCACGACCGAGCTCAAGGAGCTGAAGGGCAAGGACGGCAAGCTCGTCGCGGCCGTCACCGACAAGGGCGAGATCCCCTGCCAGATGGCGTTCATGGCGGCCGACGAAAAGCCGAACACCGCGCTCGCGGAGTCGATCGGGTGCAAGCTCGGCAGCGGGCACGGGCTCATCGTGGACGACATGATGCGGACGAACGTGCCCGACGTGTACGCCGCGGGGGCCGTGGTGGAGTCGATGCAGGCGGTCGCCGGAGTCCCGGCGCCGATCCTTCCCTCGACGTACGCCTACCCGCAGGGTCGCGTGGCCGGCATCAACGCGGCCGGCGGGGCCATGCACACGCGGGCTGCCTACTTTCCCTGGTCGCTCGAGGTGGGCCACGTCCAGATCGGCGGCGTCCTCATCACCGAGACGCTCGCAAAGGCGCTGGGCAAGTCGTACATCATCGGCGAGGCGAAGGGCATCACCTGCGCCCGCTACCACCCGAACGTCGAGCCGATGAACGTGAAGATGCTGGTGGACCCCAAGACCCGGGAACTGCTCGGCATCCAGTTCTACGGCGGCGAGGGGGTCAAGGAGCGCTCCGACTTCATCGCCTTCGCGATGCGCAAGCACGCCACCGTGGACGAGCTGGCGACCATGGAGAACGTCTACTCACCGCCGATCGGCGCGCTGAACGAGCCGATCTGCCTGGCGGCGAAGGACGCGCTGAAGAAACTCCCGCCGCGGTAGGAGACGAGCCATGCCCGCGGTGATTCGCGAAGAGACTCCCTACTCCTTCATCCAGAAGTTCCGCAGGCTCTCCGAGCGCGCCCTCGTCGAGGTCGCCCAGGAGGAGCTGTACCGCAAGTACCCCGAGTCCGCGGTCAGGCCGCTGAAGCGCCAGTGGTGGGTTCGCATCATCCGCTGGGGGTTCAAGACAGGGTACCGAATGGTTCCCGTCCCGCTCCGCTCCAGGATCATGAGCATCATGCTCATCCGGAAAGGACAGGATTGGGATCCCGCGTAGAGCCCATCCCGACCGGGCCGGTTCCCGACGAGCCGGCCCGGTCGAAGGGACCCTGGAGACCGTCCGGCGTCCTCCACCCGCACGGCCACCGCCGCGTTGAGGCAACCTGGCTGGGCGGGTTCCGGGTGGAGATGAGTGTCCGGCAGGGTCGGTTCCGGCTCACCTCCGACGAGCGGGTCGAGGACGGCGGCACGGACAGCGCTCCGATGCCGTCCGAGTACCTCTTCGCCAGCGTGGCCTCCTGCTTCGCCATGGCGGTCGCATGGGCGGCGCGCAAGCGGCGCATCGAGCTCCCGGACCTCGAGGTGATCGTCAGCGGTGTGCACGACTACCCGGAACGCCGCTACGAGCTGATCGAGGTGAGTGCGGCCAGCACACTGGCGGTCACCGCGCCCGAGGAGTTCGAGCGGCTGGTGCACCTGGCCGAGGACGTCTGCTGGATCACGCGGTCGATCGTGCCGGGCATCGGCCTGAAGGTGTCCGCCGTGGTGCCGGGGACCGGAGAATCGCACGATAAGACGAGTGGAATGAGCGAGGGTTGAGCGTGGGCTATCTCACCGGCGCGTCCACGCGCGTCGTCAACGTCGGCCTGGAATCCTTCTCCGAAGCGGTACGCGCGCAGGAGATCCCCGCCATCGACGTCGCGTGGCGGCCGCCCGCTGGCGGGGACCCGGAGCTCGTCCGTCTCCTGGTCGCCACGGGTCCCGTGCGCGAGCACATCGCCGCCGCCAATGCCGAGGCGCTCAGGCGCCTCGTATCCGCGCGGCCGTCCTGGGTGGGGATCCGCCGTGCCGGGGACGCCATCCCGGGGATGGACGGCCGGATCATCATCCATTCCGGGCCCGCCCGGCCGTACGAGGTCATGTGCGGACCTCACCAGCGGGCGGCCGCCTGGGCCGCCGTGTGGGAGGGCTGGGCCCCCAACCCGGACGCCGCAGCCCGGGACCTGCGCGCCGGGGAGATCCGCCTGGAGCCCACGAACCTCCACTCGTCGGTCTGCCCGATGGCGGGCGTCATCTCGCCCTCCATGCCCGTCCACGTCGTCCGGGACGAAGCCCTCGGCCTGTCTGCATACGGCCTCATCAACGAGGGGCGTGAGCACACGATCTGGCTGGGGAACCCGGGGACCCCCACCTTCGACCGCCTGGACTGGTTCCGCGACGAACTGGGGCCGGCGGTCACCGCGGCGCTCGACCGGCTCCACGGCCTGGACCTCTTCTCGGTCTTCGCCCAGGCCCTCCAGATGGGAGACGAACTCCACGCCCGGTTCCAGGCCCTGACCGCGCTGCTGATCCGGTCGCTCGCGGCACCGATGTTGGAGGCGGGCATCTCCGGACCCGCGGCGGCGCGGGTCATCCGCTTCCTCGAGACCAACCCGCTCTTCGCGTTGCCCGTCACGATGGCCGGCTGCAGGGTGGCAGCGGATGCGGCCCACGGCATCCCGTACTCCACGGTGGTCACCGGCATGAGCCGGAACGCCCGGGACTTCGGCCTGCGCGTGAGCGGCCTGGGCGACCAGTGGCTGACACGCCCGCTCCCGGCCTGGGAGAACGTCCTCTACTACACCGGCTTCTCGGACCGCGACAACGCCGGGGACATCGGCGACAGCTCGATCATCGAGTGCGCCGGGATCGGCTACATGGCCATCGCCGCGGCGCCCACCATGGCCGCCTTCGCCGGCGGGACGGTGGACGACGAATCCCGCGCGGCCGAGGACATGGGCACGATCTGCGTCGGCGCGCACCCCACGTTCACCGTCCCGGCACTCGGTTTTGCCGGCACCCCCACCGGCATCGACGTTCGGCTCGTCGTCGAGACGGGCATCGTGCCGCGGATCGACACCGGCGCCGTCCACGAGACGAGCCCCGTCGCCGGCCAGATCGGCGCGGGGGCCGCACCGGGCCCGATCGAGCTCTTCCAGGACGCCCTGCGCGCCCTGGGCGAGAAGTGGGCGGCGGAGGGCGGAGCCGCCTGATGGCCGAAGGATCGGCCGGGCGGCCAGGCGGCAGGGCGGCTGGTCCGCCGGCGGCAGGGCGGCTGGTCCGCCCGCGGACAGGCTCGCCAGGAGCCCGGTCGAGCGGACCGCCGAGCCGTCGATTCGCCCGGACCTCCTCCGCCGGTGGCGCGAGGCGGAGGCGCTGTTCTTCGGCTACGGCCTCGCCGAACCGGAGTTCTACAACGCCGCCCTGGCGGCGGTCCATGGCCTTGCTGCCGGCCTCGCCGACATCGGTTCCGAGGAGGAGCTCGAGGCAGCGTACGACGAGCGTGACGTGGAGTGGGCCGAGGAGCGCCTCGCGGCGCTGAACACGGTCGAGGCCGACTGGGTGGACGTAGCGTCGGCCCGGGATGCGGCGTTCAACCTGCGTCTCCACGACATCCGCAGCGAGGAGCTGACGTCGGCGACGGCGGAACGGATGGCTGCGGCGCGTGAGGCCGGGGAAACCTGGTTGCGGACGGCGGACGGCTTCATCGCCTTCGGAGGCCAGCGCACGTTCCGGCGCGTGGACATCCACACCCGCGCCGGGGTCGCGGTCTTCGCCTCCTCCTCGCGGGACTGGGACCGCGGCGTGAGCTGGTGGCTCGAGATCATGGCCGTGAACCCCGAGACCGGGGCGCCGGTACGGGGGGCGAAGCCGCTCGAGGAGACCCGCACGTTCGCCGACCGCGAGTCGATGGAGAAGGCTTTCGAGCAGGCGAAACGCAAGTACAAGAAACGGTACGAGCGCCGGCTGGCAAGCGATGCCGCGCGTGCGGCGGCGTCCGACGTCAAGGCCGGGAGAAGCTGAGCCATGCCGATCTACGAGTACGAGTGCGAGGACTGCGGCGAGCGGTTCGAGGTCTGGTTCCGAAGCTCGACCCAGGCGAAGGACGTCCGCTGCGAGAGATGCAAGAGCAGCCGCGTCGCCCGTCGCATGAGCGCACCGGCGGTGCTCCACACCGGGACGAAGGACACCGGGCCCAAGCCCGGGGAGCTCCGGCCGGCCGACGGACGGATGTACACCGGCAAGCTGGCCGACGGCTACGCGAAGGGAACGGGCGACACGGCGATCGGCGAGGTCGCCCGGCAGGTGGAGCGCGGCGACTCGCCGGGCCAGGTCCAGGAATTCGTCCGCGGCGTCAAAGATGAGCGCCAGACGGCCGCCAAGAAGAAGCGGGGGACACCCACGTGAGCGTTCGAACGCGCCTCAAGCCGGGCATCTACCAGGATTCCGTGCGCCTCATGCGCATCTCCGACGAGCTGGCCCATCTGCCCGGCGTGACGCAGTCGGTCGTGGGCATGGCCACCGATGCGAACCTCCGCCTCCTGTCCGAGGCCGGGCTTCTCGACGAAGCCCTCGCCGGCGCGAAGTCGGACGACCTCGTCATCGCCGTGGAGGCGGGTGACGACGCGGCGGCGGACGCGGCGGTGACCCGTGCCGAGGAACTCCTGGTGGCCGCATCGCAGCCGCGCGAGGGCGACGAGGCGGGGCCGGCGCCGGCACGCACGCTGAAGAAGGGCGTCGCGAGGCTCGGCGGGGCGGAGATCGCAATCGTGTCTGTCGCGGGTGAGTACGCCACGCTCGAGGCCGCACATGCCATCGAGGCCGGCTGCCACGTCCTTCTCTTCAGCGACAACGTCTCGATCGAGGACGAGCGGGATCTCAAGGCGCAGGCCGTCAAGCGCCGGCTCCTGGTCATGGGCCCGGGAGCCGGGACGGCCATCATCGACGGGGTTGCCCTCGCCTTTGCCAACCGCGTCCGCAGCGGACCCATCGGCGTCGTGGCGGGCTCCGGCACCGGGCTCCAGGAGTTCACCGTCCTCGTCCACCGGGGAGGCTCCGGCATCAGCCAGGGGATCGGGACCGGCGGACGCGACCTGCGCGTCGCCGTGGGGGGACTCACCACCCGCCTCGGGCTCGAGCTCCTGGCCGAGGACCCCGACACGAAGGTCATCGCCCTCCTCTCGAAGCCGCCGGAGAAGATCGTGGCCGACCAGGTCCTGGCGCAGGCGCGCGAGTGCGGGAAGCCGGTCGTCGTCGGCTTCCTCGGCGGCGAGCCGACGAGCGTCCAGGGGGCGAACCTGACCTTCGCCCGCACGCTGGAGGAAGCCGCCACGCGCGCCCTCCAGGCGCTCGACAGCAGCACGGCCGACCCGTTCGAAGGCCGCGCGGGGGAGATCGAGGAGCTGGCCGCGGCGGCGGCGGCGAAGCTCGCCCCCGGTCAGAAGTACCTGCGCGGCCTCTACTCGGGCGGCAGCCTCTGCGACGAGTCGCTGCTCATCCTCCGCGACCCGGCCATGGAGCTGGGCAAGGTCCTCTCGAACGCGGGGGGCGACCCGAACCTCCTCCTGGCCGATGCCTGGAAGAGCGAGGGACACGCCCTCGTCGACCTCGGCGAGGAGGAGTTCACCCGCGGTCGCCCGCACCCCATGATCGACCCGCGGCTCCGCGTCGACCGCATCCTCCAGGAGGGGGCCGATCCCGAGACGGCCGTCCTGCTCCTCGACGTGGAGATCGGGTACGGCTCACACGACGACCCGGCCGGCGCGCTTGCCCCCGCCATCCGCGAGGCGCGCGCGGCGGCAGCGTCCGCCGGACGGGAACTTGCCGTGGTGGCCCATGTCCTCGGCACGGACCTTGATCCGCAGGGGCTCGACCGGCAGGAGGAGACGCTCCGGGCGGCCGGGGTCATCGTGCAGCCCACGAACGCGAAAGCCGCCCGTCTCGCGGGACTGATCGTCTCCGGCCGGGCCTGATCGCAGGCGAACGGAAGAGCCGCGGGCCGGGGGGCCGACAGGTCATGACGGACCGGCCGCTGCGCGTCGGCCTCTTCACGTACTCGACCAGGGCGCGAGGCGGGGTCGTCCATTCGCTCCAGCTTGCGGAGGCGCTCCAGGACCTGGGGCACGAGGTCCGCCTCTTCGCCCTCGAGAAGCCGGGCCGATCGGGCTTCTACCGGCCGATCCGCGTGCCCGCGACGTTCATCCCGGTGGCCGAGGTGCCCGACGAGTCGGTGGATGACAAGGTGCCCCGCTACATCCAGGCGTACGTCGACTTCCTGCGCGACGACCTGGGCCCCGGCAGCGGATGCGACATCTACCACGCCGAGGACTGCATCAGCGGGAACGCCCTGGTCCAGCTCCGCGACGAGGGACTGGTACCGGCCGTCGTCCGGACAGTCCACCACACGGACGACTTCACGAGCCCCGGTCTCATCAGCTGCCAGCACGACTCGATCGTCCGCCCCGACGTCGTGATGGTCGTCAGCCGGTGGTGGCAGCGCCGGCTGCGCGACGAGTACGGGATCGACGCCCCCGTCGTCCACAACGGCGTGGACCTCGCCGCCCGGCAGCCGCCCGCGGACGAGTCGGCGCGCGAGGCCGACCGCCGACGACTCGGCCTGGACGGCACCGTGGCGGTCCTTGCCGTGGGCGGCGTCGAGCCGCGGAAGAACAGCCTGACGCTCCTGCGGGCGTTTGCCCGGGTCGAGCGGACGCTTGCCGCGGCCACCGGCCGGAAGCCCGTCGTGGTCGTGGTCGGGGGCGAGACGCTCTTCGACTACCGCGACTACCGCGTCGCATACGAGCGCGAACTCGCCGGACTCATCCGCGACGGCACGCTGCCCGCCGATGCCGTCCGCATCCTGGGCCCAGTCGAGGAAGAGGTCATCGCCGCGTGCTACCGGGCGGCGGATGTCCTGGCCTTCCCCTCGATCGCCGAGGGCTGGGGGCTCGTCGTGCTGGAGGCCCAGGCGTCCGGTTTGCCGGTCGTCGCCAGCGACATCGAGGTGCTCCACGAGTACCTGCAGGATGGCGTCAACGCGCTCCTCGTCCCGCCGTACGATGAGGAGGCGCTCGGCGCCGCTCTCGCCCGTGTGGTCACCGACCCGGTGCTCGCGTCCCGTCTCTGCCAGGGCGGATTTGCCACGGCGCGCCAGTTCGACTGGAGATCCTCGGCGCATCGGCACGTCGAGATCTACCGTCGCGTGATCGGAGAGGGAGGCACGTGAGCAGCGGCGACATGGAACGGTCCCCAGCGGACGCATCCGGGGAGACGGAGACCGGTACCACACCCGGAATCGAGCCCGACGCCTCGCGGGGCTACGGGATCAGCGAGGACCTTGCGGCGACGCTGCTCGGCCTCTTCCTTCTCGCGCTCGTCCTCCTGGGAATCATCCCGAAGGGGATCGTGCCGTGACGGCCGACGCCCAGCTCGAGTCCCGGGGGGACCTGGTCGTGGCGAACGAGGCGCGCCGCCCGGTCAACATCGTGATCTCGCTCATCATCGTGTTCGGGCTCGCCGGCCTCGCCCGGTTCCTCGACCTCAACGTCCCGTCGTGGGCCAAGGGCACCGACTGGGAGGGCGTGGCGAAGACGATCGAGTTCCCCGTCTACGCGATCGTGGTCGGCCTGCTCGGCGGCGCCGTCCTTGTTGCGCTCGGCGTGCGCGATCGCGTGAACGCTGCGTTCCGGACCGAGTTCTTCATCAAGACCGGCCTGGTCCTCCTGGGCGCGTCGGTCAACCTGTCGCTCATCATGAAGTACCTCGGCTCGTCGGTGGTGCAGGCGCTCATCGTCGTCACATCCGTGTTCCTGTTCACCTGGTTCCTGGCCGGGGCCCTCGGGCTCGAGGCGAAGCTCCGGGCCCTGCTCGCGGCGGCGCTCGCGATCTGCGGGGTGAGCGCGGCCATCGCCGCTGCCGGGGCGGTCCACGCGAAGAAGGAGGACCTCGCGTATGCGACCGGCCTCGTCATCCTCTTCGCGCTGCCGTCGATCTTCATCCAGCCCTGGCTGGCGACGCAGCTGGGGCTCTCGCAGGTGGTGACCGGGGCATGGATCGGCGGCAACATCGACACCACGGCGGCGGTGACGGCCGCGGGATCCATCGCCGGCAAGGAGGCGCTCGACATCGCGTCGATCGTGAAGAGCACCCAGAACGCTCTCATCGGCGTGGTGGCCTTCCTCCTTGCCCTCTACTACGTGGCGCGGGTCGAGCGGGCGCCCGGGTCCGCCCGTCCCGGCGTCATGGACATCTGGCACCGCTTTCCGAAGTTCGTCCTGGGCTTCGTCCTCGCATCGATCATCGTCACCTGGTGGCAGGGCACGGTGGACGAGGCAACGGCCAAGTCGGCGATCGGGGTGGCCAACACCCTGCGCATCTGGTTCTTCATGCTCGCCTTCGTCTGTATCGGGCTCGAGTTCCGGGTCGGTCCGGTCCGACAGGCGGGGTGGCGGCCGCTGGCCGTCTTCGCCGCTGCCACGGTGTTCAACCTGACGCTCACACTGGTGGTCGCGAGCATCCTGTTCGGCTGACGGCGGCAGAGCGGTCAAGGGCGAGCCACGCGCGCACGGCGGCGCTGCCGTGCGTGGCCGTGTCGCTGCGCGTGGCAGCGCCGGGTCCTGTTACGATGCCTCTTTCCTGCGACGGCCTGCCCGCCCGGGTTTCTGGATACCTCCGGCGCGCGTCGCACGAGACGGTCTGAGCGCAGACAAGTGCCGGAGGAATAGGTGAGAGTACTCGTAGCTCTCGGCGGCAACGCCATCAAACAGGCTCATGAGGCAGGCACGGCAGCGGAGCAGTTCGCGAACTGCGAAGTCACCGCCGAGGCGCTCGCGAAGATCGTGAGCGGGTTCAGGGGTGGCGACAGGCTCGCCATCACGCACGGCAACGGCCCGCAGTCGGGCAACCTGGACGTTCAGCAGGTCGCCGGCAAGGAGAAGGTCCCGGCGCAGCCGCTCGACGTGGTCGGCGCCATGACCCAGGGCCAGATCGGCTACATGTTCATGAACACGATGGAGAAGCACCTGAAGGCACACGGCCTTGACGTGGACGTCGTTGCCATCGTCAACCAGGTCGTCGTGGACCCGAACGACCCCGAGTTCGTGGGCGACAACGCCTCCAAGCCGGTCGGCAACTTCTTCTCCGAAGAGGAGGCCAAGGCCCTGAAGGAAGCGCACCCGGACTACATCATCAAGCACGTCAAGCCGTCCGCCGAGAAGGGCTGGCGTCGTACCGTGCCGTCTCCGATCCCGACCCGCAATGCCGAGCTCAGGGTCATCAACAAGATGCTCGACGCCCGCATCATCGTCATCGCCTCCGGCGGCGGCGGGATCCCCGTCATGGAGGATGCTGACGGCAACTACCAGGGCCTCGAGGCCGTCATCGACAAGGACCGCGCCGGCGAGGTGCTTGCAGAGGGCATCGCGGCCGACACGTTCATGATGCTGACCGATGTCGAGCACGCGATCCTGAACTACGGCAAGGCGAACGCGCAGCCCATCGGCCACATCAGCGTCGAGGACATCAAGAAGCACGCCGCCGAGGGCCACTTCCTCGCCGGCAGCATGGGCCCGAAGATCGCGTCGGCCATCAAGTTCGTCGAGTGGGGTGGCGAGAGAGCCATCGTCACGTCGCTGGACAAGGCTATCGACGCGCTCGCAGGCAGGACCGGGACGATCATCACGAAGTAGCTGCATGAGCCCGCGAGGTCGGCCGGCCGTTGCGAGAGAGGCCTCCCCCACGGCGGGTCCGCCGGAGGGCAGTGGCGGTCCGGGCTAGACTCCACGGTGCGGAGCGTTCCGGTCGCTCCACCACCGATCGAGGTACCGCATGCCGCCGACCACGGCCGCGGCGCCGGCTCACCAAGCCGCCGCCTTCCCCGCCGTCCTTGTCGCCACCCTCGTCCTGGCGCTTGCGCTTGCGGGCTGCGGGACGGCACCCGGCTCGACCCCGGCCGCCCCCACCGGTGGCATCGGCGGCGGCCTCGTCGACGGCACTCCGGACGTCGCTGTGGGCGTCCCGGACCTGCCGAAGGAGCTCGTCCCGGCGAACACGTTCATCGTGGACACCCAGGTCGCGACGGGGCCCTCACCGTCCGCATGAGTTCCGGGCTCTCCGAGGCCGAGCTCGTCGACTTCTACACGAAGGCGCTCCGCGACCTCGGCGCCGATCCCGCGGTCGGGAGCGAGGGCGGCGCCCGGGTCGTCACGTTCGAATCGGACGTGGGGTCCGGATCGGTGCGGATCACCGAGGGGACCCCCACGACCATCGAGCTGGTCCTCCGTTCCTGATCCTGCGCTTACAATCCGGCAATGCCCGCCTACACCACCGGCCACGAGTACCTCGCGCCGGCCCGGATCCACGCCGACCGCCCCCGAGCGGTGGTCGAGATCGAGTGGGCCGACGGGCATCGGTCGGAGTACGGTTTCGCCGTCCTCCGCTGGCTCTGCCCATGTGCGTACTGCCGCGGCGAAGGCGGGGCTCCCGGGTGGCTCGACTCGGCGCCCACGCTCACGTCGGCGCAAACACAGCTCGTCGACCTTCGGCTCGTCGGCTCGTACGCGCTGGCCCCCGCCTGGGGGGACGGCCACGATTCGGGCTTCTTCACCTTCGAGCTGCTGCGCGCGAACTGCCCGTGCGGCGAGCACCGCGGTGAGCACGGTGGTGGAGCACCGTAACGAGCACCCGAGCGAGCGCGCCCGCGGCGCGGGACAGCCATGACCGCTCTCCGCCGCAGCGCCGAGCAGCATCCGGCGGGCGTACGCCCCACGTCCCTCCCCTACGTCAACCGTGAGCTGTCGTGGCTCGACTTCAACGAGCGGGTCCTGTTCGAGGCCATCGACGAGCGGAACCCGCTGCTCGAGCGCGCCCGTTTCCTCGCCATCTTCGCCGGCAACCTCGACGAGTTCTTCCAGGTCCGGGTAGCCGGCCTCAAGCAGCAGCTGACCGCGGGGCACGTACGGGCCGCCCCTGACGGCCTGTCCGCTGCCGAAGCGATGAAGGAGATCCGGTCCCGCGTCGTTCCGCTCGTGGCCCGCCACTCGCAGGCGTTCGCCGCCGTCCGTGACGAGCTGGCCGGCCACGGCATCCGGGTCGTGTCGTACGAGGAGCGGCCGGAGCGCCATCGCGAGCTGCGCCAGCAGTTCGTCGACGAGATCTTCCCGGTTCTCACGCCGCTCGCCGTGGACCCCGGCCATCCGTTCCCCTACATCAGCAACCTCTCCCTGTCGCTGGCAGTCACCGTCCGCGACCCCGGGACGGACGAGCCGCGGTTCGCCCGCATCAAGGTGCCGCCGGTACTGCCGCGGCTGGTCGAGGTCGGCCTCCGCACCTACATCCTGCTCGAGCAGGTCATCGCGGCCAACCTCGACGCCCTCTTCCCGGGGATGGACGTGCTCGACCACCACCTCTTCCGGGTCACCCGCAACGCGGATCTCTCGATCGAGGAGGACGAGGCCGACGACCTTCTGCTCGCCATCGAGGAGGAGATCCGCAAGCGGCGCTTCGGCGACGTCGTCCGCCTGGAGGTGGAGCGCTCGATCCCGGCATCCACGCGGGCACTCGTCCAGCGCGGGCTGCGCCTGTCCGAGGAGGACACGTACGACATCGCGGGGACGCTCGACCTTACCGCCCTGTACGAGATCGCCGATCTTGACGAGCCATCCCTTCACTACGTGCCGTGGTCGCCGGTCACCCCGCCGCGGCTCGCGCCCCCGGACCCGGACCAGGCCATCGACGTGTTCGCCGCGATGCGAGCGGGCGACATCCTCCTCCATCACCCCTATGAGTCGTTCGGCACGTCCGTGCTGCAGCTCGTCGAGCAGGCGGCGTCTGACCCGGATGTCCTGACCATCAAGCAGACGCTGTACCGCGCAGGCGGGGACTCGCCGATCGTGCGGGCTCTCATCCGGGCCGCCGAGAACGGCAAGCAGGTGGTCGTCCTCGTCGAGCTGAAGGCGCGGTTCGACGAGGAGGCGAACATCGGCTGGGCGCGCGCCCTGGAGCGCGCGGGGGCCCACGTCGTGTACGGGCTCGTCGGCCTCAAGACCCACGCGAAGGTGCTGCTCATCGTTCGACGGGAGGGGCGGGGCCTGCGACGCTACGTGCACGTCGGCACGGGTAACTACAACACTCGCACCGCGCGCCTGTACACGGACCTGGGCCTCCTCACGTGCAGCTCGCCCATCTCGGCCGACGCCACGGACCTCTTCAACTACCTCACCGGCGTGTCCCGGCAGCCGATGTTCCGGCGAATGCTCGTCGCACCGTTCGGGCTGCGCGAGCGGATCCTCGAGCTGCTGACTGCCGAAACCGCTCACCAGCGTGACGGAGCCGGCGGACACGTCATCATGAAGCTGAATGCCCTTGTCGACCCCGGGGTGATCGAGGGCCTCTACCGTGCGAGCGAGGCCGGCGTGCGCATCGACCTCCTGGTCCGGGGAACGTGCTCGCTCGTGCCGGGGATCCCAGGGACGAGCGAGACCATCCGCGTGCGGTCGATCGTGGGCCGCTACCTCGAGCACTCGCGGATCCTCTACTTCCGCAACGCCGGCGAGGAACGCTACTTCATCGGGTCGGCGGACATGATGGAACGGAACCTCGACCGGCGGGTCGAGGTGATCGCGCCGGTTGACGATCCGGCGCTCCAGGCCCGGCTCAGGGAGGTGCTCGGGGTCATGCTGACCGACGACCGGCGCGCCTGGGAGCTGGGTGCCGATCGCGAATGGCGTCGGGTCGAGGCGTCGCTCGCCCAGCCCTCCGGCGTGGACACGTTCGAGGAGCTGACCGCGAACGCCAGGGTTTCAGCTGCGGCGGCAGGCTGACGAAACGGAACAGGCTACGAAACGGAACGGGCGCGAGGGAGACAGGCGATGAACGACGACAGGGCCGCCCCAGGCGGCGACCCGGCGGAGCCGGCGGGCGGTGTCCCGGGAGACCCGACGGGCGGCGAACTGCCGGGCCGGCTCGAAGTCGAGCTGAAGTACGCGGTGCGGGACCCGGCGGGCCTCAGCGAGCTGCTCGCGACGGGCGAGATGGCCGGGTACCGTGTCGGCGCGCCTCGACTTGCCCTCGTCGAGGACCGCTACGTTGACACCGCCGAGCGGTCCATCGAGCGAGCCGGCTATGCCGCACGGCTGCGCACGCGCGACGGTCGCGTCACGATCGAGCTGAAGTCGCTGGCCAGCGAGGCCGCGGGGATCGAGGCGCTCCATCGGCGGGAGGAGCTCGGCGGTCCGGCCACGGGCGATCTCAACCCGGGCGCATGGCCGCCGAGCGCGGCGCGCGAGCGCCTCCAGGACCTGGCTGCCGGCGCCCCGATCGTGGAGCGGTTCCGCCTCCAGCAGCGTCGCGATGAGCGCCTGCTTGCCGGCAACGCAGGAACCATCCTGCTCACGGTCGATGCTGCCGACGTGCTCACCGGCGACCGGGTTGCGGGAGTGCTCGGCGACCTCGAGCTCGAGTTGCAGACCGGCGATGAGTCCCAGATGGCTGTCCTTGCGGCGGCGCTCGACGCGTCCGGACTCGTGGAGCCCGAGCCGGCGTCCAAGTTCGAGCGGGGTTCGCTCCTGGTCGAGGACGTTGGGCCGGGCGATGCCGGCATCGCCGAGCCCGCGGTGGAGACCGCCCCTCAACCGGAAGCCGGCCGCCTCGGATTGGCCATCGGGAAGACCCCCGGGGTTCAGGCCGCCGACCCGCTTGCTGAGGCCGGCCGGAAGATCCTCCGGTTCCACCTCGCCCGCATGCTCGCCCGGGAGTCGGGAACCCGGGCAGGAAAGGATCCCGAGGAGCTTCATGCGATGCGCGTGGCGAGCCGCCGCATGCGGGCCGCCTGGCGTGTCTTCGGCGACGCCTACCGACCGGGCCGCGTTCGCCGCTACGTGGACGAGCTGCGTTCGCTCGCCGCCGCCCTCGGGCGTGTTCGCGACCTTGACGTCCTCATCGACGGGCTCGACGCCTACAGCGCGCACCTTCCGCCAGCCGATGCCGTCTCGATTGCCCCGCTTGCCGCCTCATGGCGCGATGAGCGCGCCCAGGCGCGCCGGGCCCTGGCGCAGATCTTCGAGTCCGATGCCTATCGCCGGTTTGTCGAGGACTACGTCGAGTTCGTGCGGACTGACGGTGCGGGCATCTCGCGGGTCACGGCCACCCAGCCTCAGCGGGTCCGCGACAGCGCCGGCAGCCGGATCTGGGCGGCCTACGAGCACGTCCGGGCGTACGACGGCGTTCTCCGCTGGGCCGACCTCGCGACCATTCACCAGCTCCGGATCGCGGGCAAGCGCCTTCGCTACACGATCGAGTTCTTCCGCGAGGCGCTCGGGCCGGAGGCGCCGATGCTCATCGAGCGCGTCACCGCGCTCCAGGACCACCTTGGCCTCCTCCACGACGCAGACGTGGCGGCCACCCTCGCGCGCACGTTCCTCGTCGAGCGGTCCGCGCACCTGGCCCCGGCGACGGTAGATGCCGTCGGCGGCTACCTCCGGAACCGTGAGCTGGAGGTCACCCACCTGCGGCGGACCATGGGCCCGGCCTGGCGGCGGATGGTCTCTCTCGAGTTCCGGCGGGGGCTCTCGCGCGCGATCAGCGCGCTCTGATCCGGCGGCCCGCCTCTACCAGCGCCGCTCCGGGTCGATGAAGGGCCAGCCGCGGAAGATCCGCCGCTGAGGCGCGGCCTGGTCGGCCAGGTCCGAAACCGCCGCGTCCGCATCGGTCTCGGCTGCCGCAGCCGCGTCCGCGGCAGACGGCGCGCCAGGTTCGGCGGCAGCATCCGGCGAACTCGCCGGCTCATCCTCCGGGAGCGGCCAGCGCGAATCCTCGTGGGCGAGCCCGGGCGTCGGGCTGGGCCAGACATCCATGCTGGACGGCACGTCCTGCCCCGGGAAGCTCGGAGCCGGACTCGGAGGCACCTCAGCGGCCGCGAGCACCGTCTCGCCCGCCTGTGGGGCCTCGCCTGGCTCGAGGACGTCGCCGGCCAGCACGGCCGCCGGCCCCAGGTCCGGTTCGGCCAGCAGCGCCTCTCCTGGCGTCTCGGCCGTCTCGATCTCTGCGACTGCGGCGGCCTCGATCTCCGCCTCGATCTCCGCCTCGATCTCGGCCTGCGCGACAGCGCCTGCGTCGGCTGGCATCTCAAGGTCCGTGGCCGGAATCCCGGGCTCCAGCACGCCCGTGATCGCCGAAGGCCAGGACGCCTCGAGTGCCTCGCCCGCTTCCGGGCTCACGGCCGGCCCTCCCGTGTCGGCCCATCCGGCCGGCTCTTCCGGCCCGGGCTGCACCTCGCCGCCGGGCGGGCCAACTCCCTCGGCAACGGCGGACTCGTCGGGAACGGCCAGCTCCTCGGAAAGCTCTGCCGACTCCTCGAGGGTGGCGGCCCCATCACCGACGGCGATCTCCTCGGCAGCGGCGACCTCCTCGACGACGGTCGGTTCCTCGGCCGGCTCTTCGGCCGGCTCCTCGGGGATGAGGGGCTCTCCGGGAATGACCGGCTCTTCGGCGATGACCGGCACTTCGGCCGGCTCTGCCGCGACGGTCACCTCCACGCGGATGGCGAACTCCTCGGCCGCTTCGGCGATGACCGGCTCCCCGGCGGGCGCCTCGGGCGCGGCCTCGACCCCGGGGGCCATCATGGCCACGCGCAGCGCCCGGATCTGGGCGTGGAGAGTCTCGATGTCCGCCGCCGACTCGTCAAGCTCACGCCGGGCTCGCTCGAGCCGCCGCTCCACCTTGACCAGGCGCCGCACCGCTCGCCGAACCACCCGGTCGGCATTCGCCGGGTAGCCCTGGTCACGCTCGTCGCGTTTGGCCGTCCGCCCGGTCCTGCCTCTCTTCCGACCCATCGTCCACCGCTCCCATCATCCGCTGCCCGTCATCGTCGCAGGTTCCGAAGCGCCTCCACTATGATGCCATCCAGATTCGATCCGGTCACCACCAGACCCTACTCCACCGACCAACCCTCTGTTGACCAGGTGGCAACGACCCGGGAAGGAGCTCCCATGAACGACCGTGCCGGCCTTCCCATCCGGGTCCTCTTCGTCTGTACGGGCAACTCGGCCCGCAGCCAGATGGCGGAGGCCCTGTTGCGACGCCTTGGTGGACCCGCCTTCGAGGCGTTCAGCGCCGGCACCGAGCCGAAGGGCGTTAACCCCTTCACCGTCCGCGTGTTGGGCGAGGCCGGCATCGACATCTCGAGCGCGCGATCCAAGTCGACCGGTGAGTTCCTGGGTCAGCCGTTCGACTGCGTCGTCACCGTCTGCGACCGAGCGCGCGAGACATGCCCGTACTTCCCCGGTGCCGGGCGTACGCTCCACTGGAGCTTCGACGATCCAGCCGAGGCAACCGGCGCGGAAGAGCAGCGACTGGCCGTGTTTCGACGCGTCATGGGCGAGATCCGCTCGGCGATCGAGACGTTCATCCCCGAAGCGCTGGAGGAACGTGGCTCATGAAAGAGACAATGCGATCGGACCCCACGCCCGGGCAACGCACGGTCGAGCTCTACCTCCTGCGCCACGCTCACGCCGGCGATCCCCTCGCCTGGGGTGGAGACGACGCCGACCGTCCCCTGTCGGCTCGCGGTCAGAAGCAGTCCGACCGCCTCGCGCGGTTCCTCGAGCGCCGCGGCTTCCGTCCCGACGCGATCATCAGCAGCCCGAAGGTGCGGGCCGTCCAGACTGCCGAGCCCCTCGCGAAGCGGCTGGGCCTGGAGATCCTCGTGGACCGCCGCCTGGCGGACGGGCCGGACCTGGACGAGGTGGAAGCGATCCTGGCGACCGCCCACGACCCGAGGCGCCCCGTCCTGGTCGGCCATGACCCCGCCTTCAGCGAGCTCGTCGCGGAGCTCATCGGCGCCCCCTGGTTCGATGTCCCGAAGGGAACGTTCCTTCGCATCGACACGGAGCGGCCACCCTCTCCCGGAGGCGGGCTCCTCCGCTGGCTCATATCGCCCGACCTCCTGAACCTCGATCGTCTCGATCAGTAGCCTCGATCGGGACCTCCAGACCGCCCGTGCCGGTACGTCCGGCAGGTTACTATCTCATCCGAAACTGACACACTGGTGGCTGACATGATGCAGGCTGCCCGTGGCCATCGCCACCCCTGACGCACCGGGACCGCGCTTCGACCTCGTCGCGCCGGACACCGGCGACGCCGTCGCCCTCGCATCGCTCGTGGCCGATCCGACGCGCGCGCGCATCCTCGCCATGCTGCGCCACGGTCCGTGCTGCGTCTGTGAGATGGCCGCCGCTATCGGCGAGCGTCAGAACAACGTGTCGAACCACCTTGCACGTCTCCGCGAGGCCGGTCTCGTGCGCGCGAGCCGCCACAAGGTGGACGCCCGCTGGGTCTACTACGAGCGCGACGAAGATGCCTGCGCCGCGGCGGCGGAGGTGATGGGAGACCTGCTCGCGCCGCCCCCCGAGGACGAACCGGATCGCGGCCCGCGGCGCAGTCCCGGAGACACCCCCAGGTGCCGTCGGTGAGCACGCTTGCCGGTACGATCCCGCGGCCCTACCGCCTGCCCGTCGTGCTCGTCGTCGCGACCGTCGGCTGGCTGATCGCGTGGTTTGCCGCGGCTCCGCTGGCAGAGTGGCTCACCTTCTCCGTGCTCGGCCTCGAGGCTGGCACGCCGCTCGGCGAGGCGGTCGCCTTCTTCCTCTACGACGTCCCGAAGGTCCTGCTCCTGCTCACCGGCATCGTGTGGGTCGTGGCCATCGTCCGCAGCTTCTTCGCCCCGGAGAAGGTGCGGATGGCGCTCGCCGGCCGCAACGTCGTCGTCGCCACGGTGGCCGCCGCGCTCTTCGGCATCGTGACACCCTTCTGCTCCTGCTCGGCCGTGCCGCTCTTCATCGGGTTCGTGGGGGTCGGGGTCCCGCTCGGCGTCACCTTTGCCTTCCTCATCAGCAGTCCGATGGTGAACGAGGTGGCGATCGTCCTTCTCTGGGGCCTCGTCGGCCCGTGGCTGACGCTTGCCTATGTGGCGGCTGGGTTGACCGTCGCAGTCATAGCGGGCCTCATCATCGGCCGGCTGCGCCTGGAACGCTACGTCGAGGAGTACGTGTTCGGCATCCAGTCGTCGCAGGTGGAGATGGCGGCGCCTACCTGGACGGAGCGGGCCACCACCGCCTGGGATTTCACCCGCGACCTCCTCCGCAGGATCTTCCCGTATGTGCTCGTGGGGATCGGGATCGGCGCGTTCATCCACGGGTATGTGCCCGCCGACCTTGTCGTGTCCATCGCCGGAGAAGGCAATCCCCTCGCCGTTCCCGTGGTGGTCCTCCTCGGCATCCCGCTGTACTCGAACGCCGCCGGCACGATCCCCATCGTCCAGGCGCTGCTGGGCAAGGGCCTGCCGATCGGCACCACGCTCGCCTTCATGATGGCCGTGACCGCGCTCAGCCTTCCCGAGTTCATCATCCTGCGCCGGGTGATGAAGCCGCGCCTCCTGGCCGTCTTCGCCGGGATCGTTGCGGTCGGGATCGTCTGCATCGGCTACCTGTTCAACCTCGTCACCTGATCATCGCCCCGGCCATGCCGTCCGACGCGTGACGGCGGGCCTCCTGGAGGAAAGACGCCACATGAAGATCGAAGTGCTGGGCCGCGGATGCGCCAACTGCCGGCGGCTCGAGGAGAATGCCAGGGAGGCCGCCGGGATGGCCGGCGTCGACGCAGAGGTGGTCCACATCTACGACGAGATGGAGATCGCCCGCCGCGGGATCCTCCGCACCCCGGGCCTGTACGTCGACGGGAGACTCGTGAGCTACGGCCGGGTCCCGTCCGCTGGCGACATCGCCGTCTGGATCAGCGAAGCCTGACACAGGTTCGCGACCTGCCCAAAGGGCCGACCCAAGGAGAGACGAGGGTGAGTGCATCCAAGTTGCTGGCACGACTCGAGGACTTCCGGCTGCTGCCGTTCTTCGTCCTCTTCAGCATGGCGGTCGGGATCGCGATCGGGAAGGCACTCAACATCTCGGACTTCGCGCTCACCCCGCCGATCGACGCCATCAAGGCAATCGCCGGCGGCACGTTCGAGCCGACGGTGGCCAATGCGATCTCCCTCGGCGTCCCGATCGGCCTCTTCCTCATGATGTACCCGGCGATGACGAACGTCCGCCTGACCGAGATCGGGGATGCCCTCCGGGCACCGAAGCAGCTCGCCGTCGTCCTGTTCTTCAACTTCGTGATCGCACCGTTCTTCATGCTTGGCCTGGCCAACCTGTTCGTGTCCGACCCGGAGCTGCACACGGGCCTTGTCCTCTACGGCCTGGCACCGTGCATCGCCATGGTCATCATCTTCACGTACCTGGCAAAGGGCAACGTCCCGATGGCGCTCGTGTTCGTCGCCTTCAACTCGGTTGCCCAGATGCTGCTCATCCCGGTCTACGCCAGCCTGCTCATCGGGAACGTGAGTTTCGATGTCTGGGTCGTTGCGGAGAGCGTCATCCTCTACCTCGGCCTCCCGCTGCTGCTGGGCGTCATTACGCGCCAGCTCGTGGTCCGGCGAGGCGGCGAGGAGGCGATGGAGCGGCTCAAGCCAGGCCTCTCCGCCATGTCCATCCTGGGCCTGCTCTTCACGCTGATTGTCATGTTCGCGCTGAAGGGCGATCTCATCCTGGAGCGCCCAGCCATTGTCCTGGAGATGGCGATCCCCATGACGATCTTCTTCGTTGTGATGTTCTTCGTTGTCTACCTGGTCGGCTGGCGCCTCGGCTTCAACTACGGCGATGCCGTGGCCGTCGCCTTCAACGCGACCGGCCGGGACTTCGAGATCGCCATCGCGATCGCCATCACCGCCTTCTCGCCGACGGTCGCGCTCGCGACCGTGGTGGGCCCGCTCATCGAGGTCCCGGTCATGCTCGCCCTCGTCTGGGCGGCGCTGCGGCTTCGGCCTCGTCTGTTCCGCGAGGACACGGTGGACGGAGGGACTTCCGCGGGGCAGGCGCGGGCGATTGCGACGACAGACTCATAGGGTGTCCCGGCCGTGAGCCGGCGTGCGGGCCGGATCAGGGCAACGGCAGCATCAGCGCGAGCGCGCCCTGGCCACCGCGTCAGCCCAGCGACCGCGCATCTCGGCTCGCCAGGCGTCGCCCTGCTGGGGCTCGAACACGCGGACGGGGGCGGCAAGAGCGCGCAACTCCTCGTCGCTCTCCCAGAACCCCGCGGCTCGACCCGCCAGGAGCGCGGCACCGAGCGCGGTCGTCTCCCGGACGGCCGCCGGGGCCACCGGCCGGCCGAGCAGGTCGGCCTGGAGCTGCAGGAGAAGGTCGTTCCCGGCGGCACCGCCGTCCGCACGCAGCACCTGGAGCGCCGGCGCGCCGCCGGCCTCGAGCGCGTCCACGAGGTCGGCCGTCTGGTGGGCGATCGCCTCCAGTGTGGCTCGGGCGATGTGGGCACGGGTGGTCCCGGCGGTGATCCCCGTGATGGCGCCGCGGGCCTCCGGATCCCAGTACGGGGCGCCGAGGCCGGCGAAGGCGGGGACAACGACGACGCCGCCGCTGTCCGGCACGCTTCGCGCCAACGGCTCCACTTCCGCGGCGTCGGCGATGATCCCGAGGCCGTCACGGAGCCAGCGGACGGCGGCACCCGCGATGAAGACGCTCCCTTCGAGCGCATACGTCGGGCCGTACCCGCTGCGCTCCCAGGCCACCGTCGCGAGCAGCCCCGGCGGCGGCACCGGCGGCCGTGAGCCCGTGGTCATGAGAAGGAAGCACCCGGTCCCGTAGGTGTTCTTGGCCTCGCCCGGCACCAGGCACGCCTGGCCAAAGAGCGCCGCCTGCTGGTCGCCCACCACGGCGAGGATCGGCACCGGCGCCCCGAGAAGATCGGGTAACGTCTCGCCGAAGCCGCCGTCGGTCGGGCGGACCTCGGGAAGCGCGTCCAGGGGCACGCCGAAGAGGTCGAGGAGCTCCGGCGACCAGGACCTCCGCTCCAGGTCGAGGAGGAGCGTCCGGCTCGCGTTCGAGGGGTCGGTGGCGAACGTTCGACCGCCGGTCAGACGCCAGGCGAGGTACGAATCCACGGTCCCGAGGAGGATCTCGCCGGCGGCGGCGCGGCGCCGGCCGTCCGGCAGCGCCTCGAGGAGCCACGCCATCTTCGTCGCGCTGAAGTACGGATCCAGGAGGAGGCCCGTTCGAGCGCGCACGGCCGGCTCGTGCCCGCCGGCGCGGAGCGCAGCGCAGCTGGCCGCCGTCCGCCGGTCCTGCCAGACGATGGCCGGGGCGAGGGGCCGCCCGGCGCGGTCCCACGCAACGGTGGTCTCGCGCTGGTTCGTGATGCCGATCGCGGCCACCTCGGCTGCCGCGACACCCGCCGCGACGAGCGCTTCGCGGGCGGCACGCACCTGTGTCTCGACGAGAACGTCGGCGTCCTGCTCCACCCAGCCGGGGGCGGGGTAGGCGGAGGGGACCTCGTGCTGGGCGGCCCCGACCGGCTTCCCGTGCCGGTCGAAAACGATCGCCCGTGACGAGGACGTTCCCTGGTCGAGGGCAAGGACTACCCTCGCTGTCATCGGGTCAGGGCCCCTGGGTCGCGGCCCCGCGCGCTCACCGGGCCGTCCATTCCCCGGGCACCCGGCGTCCCTCGGCCTCGGCATCGAACGCGGCCAGTTCCGCCTCCACGCGCGCCGCGTCCCACCCGAAGCGCGAGACGCCGACCCCGGCCACGGCTTCAGCGGCAGCACGGCCGAGGTCCGGCCCGAAGCCGAGGGCAAGCCGCCGGTTGACGACGTCGGCGACCGTGGCGGCCCATTCGTCGGCGAAGGCGTGGGCGACCTCCGCGCGGATGGCCCGGTCGGCCGGGGCCACCGCCGCGGCCTCCTCGTCGGCCAGCAGCGGCTGACCCCACCAGGGGTCGTCGGCGACCCAGCGGCGGACCTCGTCGGCCCTGGCTCCATAGAGGCGCCACAGCCGGCGGGTCAGCAAGTCGGCCTCCTCCCCCGGATCGGGCGGCACGTCGCGGTCGAGAGGCCCGGGCCCCAGCGCCCCCCGGTCCCGCTCGCCGAGCGCCCGGTCCACCGTCTCGGCCCCGATGGAGCGAAAGGCGGTCAGCTTGCCGCCCACCAGGGTGAGAAGGCCGGCCGCCCCGTCGGGGGCGTGGTCGATGACCACGTGGCGCCGGGTGACCGACGATGGCTTGCCTTCCTCGCGGAGGAGCGACCGCACCCCGACCGAGGCCCAGCTGGGCTGCAGGTCGGCCGCATCGGGGAAGGCGAAGGCCAGGCTGCGCGCGACGTAGCGGACCTCGTCTTCGGTGATGCGCGCCTCGTCGGGGCCCGCCACGTCGACATCGGTGGTGCCGGCCAGGGTCATGCCCCGCCAGGGGACCAGGAAGACGAGGCGGCCGTCGTCGGGGTGCCCGAAGCAGACCGTCTGGTCCGCGACCCGCGGATAGACAAGGTGCAGGCCCTGGGTCAGGCGCTGGAGCGGCGCCCGCTCCACGCCGAGGGCGGCGAGGGCGGCGTCGAGCCAGGGCCCCGCGGCATTGATGACGAGCGACGCCCGCACCGCGGCCATGTCACCGGAGAGCACGTCGGTGAGCTCCAGGCCGGTCACCCGGCCGCGCTCGCGGAGAAGGCCGGTGGCAGCGACATGGTTGCGCACCACCGCGCCCCGGTCCTCCGCGGCGCGCAGCGTCTCGACCACGAGGCGCTCGGGCAGCTCGACCTGCGCATCGTGGTAGAGCATCGCCCCGGGCAGTCCGGCGGTGGAGAGGCCCGGCACGAGCCGCGCCACCGCCTCGGTGTCCAGGTGGCGGTGCCGCGGGAGCGCGCGGTCCTGGGCGAAGAGGTCGTAGAAGGTGAGCCCGGCCCGGAACTGGAGGCGCCGGAACGCCGACATGCCGTAGAAGGCCAGCAGGATCGGCAGCGGCCCGACGAGGTGCGGTGCCGCCCGCATGAGCCAGCCGCGCTCGCGCAGGCCCTCTCGCACCAGCCCGAAGTCGAGGTTCTCCAGGTAGCGCAGGCCGCCGTGCACGAGCCGCGTGCAGCGGTTGGTGGTCCCCCAGCCGAAGTCCACCCGCTCGACGAGGAGGGCGTGGCGGCCCCGCCGGCCGAGATCGCGGGCGATCGCCGCGCCCAGGATCCCGCCGCCGATGACGACCGCGTCGAAGCGCTCGCTGTCGAGACCAGCGAGCCTGCTGGCCGGGGCAATCATCTGCTGGGCGGCGGATTCAATGTCCCACGCTGGGGCGCCCGCGCTGGTGGATCCGTCAGCGGATCATGCGGACGCAGCGGCCTTCGGCCGGCGCCCACGACGCGAACGCCGCTCCGGGGTCATCAGGCCGACGTAGAGCCGGTCGCCACGCACTCGCACGGCGACCTCGACACCCTGGTCGGCGGCCACCCGGTTCACACGTTGCCGAATGGTGGCCAGCTTCTCGCCCGGCTCGAGGACGATCTCGAAGACATCGTCGGGGCCGGCCAGCTGGGCGATGATCTTCTTGCGGATGGCCTCGTACTCGGCGAGGCGCGCCTGCTGGCGCGGGCTCAAGTTCTTCCTGGTTGCGGCCGGAGCCATCACGGCCGGGTCGGCCCTGCGGATCTTCACGCCGGTGGTCTCCTCGACTGCATGAAAGGACATCGAGGAGACACTATACGGCCGTCAAACGCCCGACACGACGGGGTCGTCTCGCGGTACCCTGATGCGGCCCTGCCCGGTTGAAGGGCTCCGATCCTCAGAGGTGCCGTGGGGCCGGCACGCCGAGATGAAGGAGCGTATGCGACTCCGCCTGATCCCGCGCGACGAGCACTTCTTCGGCATGTTCGTCGAGGACGCCGAGAACGTCCTCAAGGGAGCCCGACTCCTCGAGGAGATGCTTCGCTCGTACGACGATCTCGAGCGCCGTGCCAACGATATCGAAGACGTGGAGCACCGCGGCGACGAACTGAGCCACCAGATCGCCAACAAGCTCAACTCGACGTTCGTCACCCCGTTCGACCGGGAGGACATCCACGCGCTCATCTCGGGGATCGACGACATCCTGGACGGCCTTGAAGAGGCCGCCGACGTCTTTGTCCTCTACAACGTCGAAGAGCCGTCGGCCGCCGCTACCAAGCAGGCGACGATCATCGTGCACCAGGTCGAGGTCCTGGTCGATGCGCTGAAGGAGATGCAGAAACCCAAGGATCTCCAGAAGCACCTGATCGAGGTGCACCGCCTGGAAAACGAGGGGGACCAGATCGCGCGGGCTGCCATCGCTGCTCTCTTTCACGAGAAGACGAAGGCCACTGACATCATCAAGTGGAAAGAGGTCTACGGCGTGCTCGAGGAGACCATCGACCGGTGCGAGGACGTCGCCGACATACTCGAGCGCATCGTCGTCAAGCACTCCTGATCGCGGCGGCCGTGACCTCGACCATCGATCGCCTCATGCCCACGGTGCCACATGCTTGAAGGCGTGACCCTGACCCTCGTCGCCGTCTTCGGCCTGGCCGTCGCGTTCGACTACATCAACGGTTTCCACGACACGGCGAATGCGATCGCCACATCCGTCTCGACGCGCGCCCTCTCGCCGCGGCGGGGGATCGCCCTTTCGGCCAGCGCCAACTTCGTCGGGGCGCTCACGGGAACCGCGGTAGCCGCCACGATCGGCTCCGGGATCGTCGCTGTTCCCGAAGGTCACGCGGGCCAGATCGTGATCGCCTCCGCCCTTGTCGGCGCCATCGTCTGGAACCTCATCACGTGGCGGTTCGGCATCCCCAGCTCGAGCAGCCACGCCCTCATCGGAGGGCTGCTCGGAGCGACGTTGATCGGCGTGGGTACCGGCGCGATCGACGTGGATGCCCTCGTGAACAAGGTGCTCGTGCCGCTCGTCGGCTCGCCGATCATCGGGTTCGTCGGCGCATTCGCCCTCATGATCCTCATCCTCAACGTCTTCCGTCGGGCAAACCCAAGCAACATGAACGACCGGTTCCGGCGACTGCAGGTCCTTTCGGCCACCTACATGGCCTTTGCCCACGGGTCGAACGACGCCCAGAAGACGATGGGGGTCATGACGCTCGCCCTCGTCACAGCCGGCATTCTTGAAACCTTCGTGGTCCCCGTCTGGGTCATCCTCCTGGCGGCGACGGCCATCTCGGTGGGCACGGCCACCGGCGGCTGGCGGATCATCAAGACGATGGGCACCAAGGTCGTCAAGCTCGACCCGGTCCACGGCTTCGCCGCCGAGACAGCCGCCGCGACCACCATCTTCGCTGCAAGCCATTTCGGACTGCCGGTGTCCACGACGCACGTGATCTCGTCGGCGATCATGGGCGTAGGAGCCAGCAAGCGGCTGTCCGCCGTCCGCTGGGGGGTGGCGAGACAGATCGTCTGGGCCTGGGTCCTCACCATTCCGGCAAGCGGCCTGGTCGCCGCGCTCGCCTGGGTGGTCCTGAGTCGGATCCTGACGTAGCAGGCCGGCGGGCGCCCAGGCGGTAGCCGGGCTGCCGGGAGCTGCCCGGGGCCCGCCCAGTTCATCGTGTTCATCCTTGAGGGCTCGCCTCGCCGACTGCGTTGTGCGTGAAACGCATCACCGCGACACCGCCGACACGTGTCCGGCGGCAGCCACGGCCACCGCGGCCTCCTTCCACGTCGATGGCCTGCACGTCGCGCACGAGTTCGGGGACGACCCCGTCCCCCAGCCGCGTCCGTGCGCGTGGCGCAGCGAACCGAGCCGACTCCGCCGAGCCGAGTCCGCGATCCCGTGCATCTGGGTCCGGGTCATGCGGCTGACGCACAGGGGCCCGTCCGCCGATGCGCCGCCCACCCAGCCGCGCGGGCCAAGCCAACTCCGCACCGGCCCACCCGGCCGGCCTAGGCCGGCCGGGTCTGCTGAGCGCCGCCGCACGCTCGGACCAGGGGCTACGCGACCCCCTGCAGGGCCTCGATCGCGGCGGCGAGGCGCTCCAGCGTGCGCTCCCGGCCGAGCGCGACCATCGTGTCGAAGAGGGGCGGCGTGGCCGTCTTCCCGGTGACGGCAACCCGGATGGCCATGAAGAGATCGCCGGCCTTCCACCCGCGTTCTGCGGCCAGGTCGCGCAACACCGGCTCCAGCTCGTCGGCCTCGAACGTGACGTCGCCACGCTCCGCGATGGCCGCCCGGGCAGCGGTGAGCCCCTCGGTCGTGGTGCGTGCGTCCCACCTCCTCGGCACCAGGAGCGCGGGATCCACGCGGATCGGGTCGACGAAGAGGAAGTCCACCACGTCCCCGACCGCCCCCAGCGTGGGGAGCCGTTCCTGGACGAGCGGGAGGAGGGCCCGCAACTCGCCCTCCCCGGGCTCGCGGACGGTCACCCCGGACCTCCGCTTCGCATCGAGGTCGGCCCGGAGGAAGGGCGCAAGGCGGTCCAGCAGCTCGTCTGCGGGGAGCCGGCGGATCCATTGGCCGTTCAGCCACTCGAGCCGCTCCCGGTCGAAGATCGCCCCAGCCGCGTGGACGCGCTCCAGCTCGAACCGCTCGGCCAGCTCAACAAGGGTGAAGATCTCCTCCTCTGTCCCGCTCGCCCAGCCCAGGAGCGCCAGGTAGTTGACGAGCGCCTCGCGGACGAACCCCTCGGCGAAGTAGTCGTGGATTGCCGTCTGCGACTTCCGCTTGCTCATCTTGGTGCGGTCCGGGTTGAGGATGAGCGGCAGGTGGGCGAACTGGGGCACGTCCGCACCGAGCGCCCGGAAGAGGAGGATGTGCTTGGGCGTGTTGGAGAGATGGTCCTCCCCGCGGATGACGTGGGTGATCGCCATCTCGGCGTCGTCCACCACGACCGTGAAGTGGTAGAGCGGGGTGGCGTCCGAGCGGAGGATGACGAGGTCGCCCCCCAGGACCGATGCATCGATCTCGACGTGCCCGCGGACGATGTCGTCGAAGGTCACGGTCCCCTCGCCGACGCGGAACCGGATGACGGGCCGGCGGCCTGCTGCCTCGTGGGATCGCCGCTGGTCCGCGGTGAGGTGCGCGCAGCGTCCGACGTACCGCGGCTCCTTCGCCGCCTCCTGTGCAGCGCGGTCCGCGTCCAGCTCCTCCCTGGTGCAATAGCATGGGTACGCGCGGTCCTCGCTGAGGAGGCGCTCCGCCGCGGCCTGGTAGAGCGGCAGCCGCTCCATCTGGCGGTACGGGCCGAATGCCCCCCGTGCCGGCAGCCCGGCAACCTCGGGACCCTCGTCCCACTCGAGGCCGAGCTGGTGCAGGCCGTCCAGGATGTCGCGTTCGTACTCGATTGTGGATCGCGCGACGTCCGTGTCCTCCAGGCGGAGGATGAACGTGCCTCCCGACCGCCGTGCGAACAGGAAGTTGTAGAGGGCGGTCCGCGCGGTGCCGATGTGGAGCGGGCCGGTGGGGCTCGGGGCGATCCGGCAGCGGACGTGTGGCATGGCCGGATGGTACCCCACGCGCATCCGACGATCGGGCGCGCCGACCTTCCGGCGTTCGGGCGCCGCGGGCCGGGCCGGGGTTCCCGGACGCCGAGCCAGGGTCCGGTCGTTCCGGGCCAGGGTCCGCGGGTGCCTCCGTCACCTGGCCGCGGGCGCCGCTATCACGCTGCCGCGGCCGGGGCCGGGCGCGCGGGCCGGAGGTACAGGTACAGCACAGGGATCAGGTAGGCGAGGTATGCCGCCACCGTCACAATCTCGGGCTGCGACGAGTACCCGAGGGCCGCCCGCAGGAACTGGCCGACGCCGGAGGCATGCGGCAGCACGCCACTCATGTCGAAGGCGGTCTGCGTTCCCATCGCGATCAGCCCGATCTCGGCAAACTCGTGAACCGCCCGCGAGACGAGGCCTGCGGCGACGAAGATGAGGGCCACGCCGGTCCAGACGAAGAACGTGCGGAGATCCAGGCGCGTGCTTCCCCGGTAGACGAGGTATCCGATGGCGGCGGCCGCGAGGAGTCCGACCGCGGCACCGGCCAGCACGGCCGCCGGGCCGCCCTCGCTCGCAGTCCCGGCGGCGGTCACCAGGCTGAACAGGAAGAGGGCGGCCTCGATACCCTCTCGGACGACCGCGACGAACGCGAGGACGGCCAGCCCGAGCGCGCCGCCGTTCCCGAGCGACCGGGCAACGTCCGTCTCGAGCGCCCCTCGGACGGCGCGCGCCTGGCTGCGCATCCAGAAGAGCATCCACGTCACGACGCCAGCCGCGAGGAGCATCGCGGCCCCTTCGAAGAGCTGCTCATACGGCTCTTCGAGCGAGCCGACGGTGACGAACAGGAGGGCGCCCAGGAGCACCGATGCGGCGATCGCCCCCGCGGCGCCGAACCACACGAGCGGCAGCCGATCGCGGTTCCCGGTCCGAACGAGGTACGCCACGATGATCCCGACGATGAGCGCGGCCTCGACCCCCTCGCGAAGGCCGATGAGGAAACCGGTGATCACGCCTTGCTCCTGTGGCGCGGCGGAACCTCTCGGCCGCGGGGCACCATGCCAGCGGCAAATCATACTCAGTTGGTCAGGTATTGGGAAACCGGGGATCGTCGGCGGTCCGGCGGCCCGGGTGGCGGTCCGGCGGCCCGGGTGGCGGTCCGGCGGCCGCGTGGCGGTCCGGCCAGCCGTCTGGTCGGCCGGCTATCACTTGTACTGTTACGCGACGCGTCTCTCCGGCGGAGAGGACGTCGAGGCGGCCACCGGCGACAAGTCCGCCGTGCCCGCCTCCACCGGTGGGTGCGGGACTGGATCCCGCGGTCCCGCGTGCGCTCGCGACCGCACCGCCGATCGTGCCGCACGAGCCGGCCGGGAGGTGAGGAAGGTGGCCACGGCACCCGCCGGCCGGGCACGCCGGGGATACGAGCCCGGATAACAGTACTTGCGATATTCCGGGTCTCGCGTTGAGACGAGATGCCCGGGCACGGCCAAGGGAACGCCCCTCGCACGCAACCCGCCGGCTATCAGTTCCTTCTCAGCTCAGCTCGGCGATGGGCGCCAGGTCGAAGACCGGCACCGCCTCGCCGACCACGGCCCCGCGGGGGTCGTGCAGCGGGGGGCGATGGTACGCGGCCAGGCGGCGCAGCGGCTCGCCCGCGAGGACGCCGAGCTGGCGCAGCGTCTCCACGGCCACGGCGCGGCCGGCGCGCCCGAGCGGGTCGCCGTCCTCGATCGCGATCGCCACGCCGCCCGACGGCTTCGAGTCGCCTCGACTTCCCGGCAGGAGAGCGATCCCGCGGAGCCCTTCGGCCCCCGACTTGGACACGAGGCGGCGCGGCGCTGACTTCATGATCGCCGTGTCCGGCCGGTCGCGGGTCCCCGCCACGATGTCGGGCGCCGCGAGCATGGCGTCGCGGACCCGCATGAGGGCGGGCACCATGCCGCGGCGGACCGGGTCGGTCGCCGCCACGGGCGGGTCGGCCAGGATCGCGTAGGCGCGCGCAACCTCGACCAGCGGGAAGGCGTAGGTGAGGACGCCGCACGAGTCGACCGCCGTCTCGAGCTGGTCGGGGTGGACGCCGAAGACCCGCGCAAGCGCGCCGCGGAAGGCCACCTGGCTGGGGTGCTCGGGCCGCCAGTACTCCTCGAGCGGCCAGTCGGCATGCTTGCTGAGTAGCAGGTGCGACACGTGCTGGCCGGAACAGCCGTGACGGATGGGGCCGGGTCGCTCGCCGTCGCGCGTCAGGCGCATGGCGGTCATCTGGTCGATAGGGGCGTTCTCGATACCGCAGGCCAGCAGGGACTGGCCAATGCCCGCCCGGCGCAGGATCGCCTGGAGCGTCCGGACGTGGAGATCCTCGCCCGAGTGCGATGCGGCGCAGATGGCGAGTTCCGCCGGCGTCAGGCCGAAGGCATCGGCAGCCCCCGACTCCACGAACGCCACCAGGCCGAACGGCTTCGCGCACGATCGAAGGGAGACGACGGTCCCCGGGTCACCCAGGAGGTGTTCGATCTGTCCGTGGGGATCCACGACGACGATACTGCCCCGGTGGCGGCTCTCGACGATCTCGCCGCGGCGGACCTCCACCAGCACCGGGGGCGGGGTGCCGGCGCGCCAGCGGACCCGCACCCGGCCAGGGGCCCGGCCGGCGCGGCTGGCGGGCGTGGTGCCGGCGGTGGAACCGGCGGTGGTGCGGCTGGCGGGCATAGGGCGATGGTAGCGCGTCGAGACCGGGCGGAGGGCAGTTTTGCACAGGTTCTCGGCGCGAGTCCGGGCGCCGGTCCAGACGTCGACCGTTCGGCTCAGCGGTCCCTCAGGCGCCTCACGATGGTGAAGGCGACGAGATAGAGCGCCATCAGCGCGACGACTCCCGCCGCCACGAGCTGCTCGGCGTTCACTCCCCCCGCAATCGGATCGTCCTTCCAGGCGAACCCGACCACGATCCGCCCGACGACGAACCAGGCAAGCCCGACGAAGAAGAGCACACCGAAACGGAGCATGCCGGGCGCAACGGGCTCGCCCCGGGCTTCCCGGCGGGCAGCATACGCACCCGTCTGGCGAATCGCGCCGGGCAGCCGGCGGGTCACCGGGCCCACCGCGAGGAACGCGAGGACGAACGCCCCGGCCAGGTTCCACAGCGCCTCGTAGACCTGCGCCGGGTGGGCAGGCATCCCCGGGGCCGGGCTGTACCACGGCCCATCACCTGCAAATGCGAGCGCCCAGGTGCCGGCGAACGCTTGACCCTGGCCCTCGCCGCCCAGCAGGAGCGAGAGCTTGCCGAGGCCGATGCCGACGAGGACCGCGATTGCGGCCACGTCGAGCCAGCGCCGCACCGGGAGGCCCATGAGAGACGCCATGTACGCGGCCGAGACCATTCCGCCGAGCACCGCCCCGAGGAGCGACAGGCCACCCTGGGCCGGATCGACGATGTGCTCCGGTTGGGCGGCGTAGTAGTCGAGGTACGCGACCACGTGGAAGAGGCGACCGCCGATCACAGCGCCGGGGACGGCGGCGACGGCCAGAAACAGGAGGTCGTCGCGACGGAGCCGGGGCAGACCGGCCGACCGGCCTGCACGACCGGCGAGCCAGGCCGCCAGGACCAGAGTCACGAGGATGGCGCCGGCCACGCCGACGACCTGCCAGCGCACGGCCCAGCCGTCGAGGGTGACCACAGGGTCGAAGTCGAGGGTGATGACCGCGGGGGACATGTCAGGGCCAGGAGCGATGCTGCGCCGGCGCTGCGATCATCCGGGGTAGTGTAGCCGTGGCGCGACGCGGGACGGCGGCGTCCGGAGCTTCGGTAGCGCCCGGAGCATCGGCGGCCGGAGCTTCGGTGGCGTCCGGAGCTTCCCTCGCACAGGTGCAAGGAGCGGGCAGAACGTGGACGACCATCCGGATCTCATCTTCCATGGCGGCGCCGTCCTCTCGTTCGGCAGACGAGACCCCGGCCGATCCGTCCCGGTTCGGCGCGCGCAGGCCCTCGCGCTGACCGGCGACCGCATCGCCGCCGTGGGCGGGGAGAGCGACATCCTTGCCATGGCGGGACCGGCGACCCGCCTCGTGAATTTGCAGGGCCGCGCCGTCCTGCCGGGCTTCCAGGACGCGCACGCTCACCCACTCGGCGAGGGGGTCCGCCTCGGCTGGCTCGACCTCACGACGACCACCGACCGGCGCGCCGCAGTGCACGCGATCAGTGCGTCGTCGGCGGCTGCCGGGGCGGATCCCGACCGCTGGGTGGAGGCCGTCTACCACCCCGCGGCCTGGCCCGACGGCCGCGATCCAACGCGGGACGAGCTGGACACGGCCTCCCCCGATGTCCCGGTCCTCCTGCACCACGGCAGCGGTCACGCCGTCGTGGCGAACTCCCTCGCCCTCGCCATCGCGCGGATCACGGCCGCGGCACCCGATCCTGCCGGGGCGACCATTGAACGCGACGAGCACGGCGAGCCGACCGGCATGCTCCGCGGCTCCGACCCGGCAGCACCGTTCGCGCCGGTCCTGCCGGCGCTCACCCCTGAGGACCTGCGGGCAGCACTGCGCCGCGTCTCCGCGCGGCTCGCCGCCGACGGCGTCACCGCGGTGAGCGACGCGGATCTCGGGGCCGTGGGGAGCCCCATCGACGAGCTGGCCGCGTACGTGGGTGCCGCGCTGGACGGCGATCTTCGGGTCCGCCTGACCGTCATGCCCGGGCTCACGAGGCTGGCCGCGGCGGGAGAGGCGCCCCCGAGCCCGGGCGATATCCGGGCGCTGATCCCGCCAGACGCGGAGGGCCGGGTGCGCGTCGGCGCGGCGAAGTTCTACTCGGACGGTGCGCTTTCCACCGGCGACGCATGGCTCAACGAGCCGTACGCCGACGCACGGGCCCGCCCGGGCACACCCCCGCTGGGGCGGCCCGCCCATGAACCCGCCGAGCTGGCCGAGCGGCTTCTGCGGGCCCACCTCGCCGGCTGGCAACTGGCCACGCACGCCATCGGCGACGCGGCGGTCGCTGCGACGCTCGCGGCGTACCGCGCGGCCCTCGACGCGGCGCCATGCGCGGACCACCGCCACCGCGTCGAACACGCAATGCTGCTCGCCCCGGGACTCGTGGCCGAGATGGTCCGGCTCGGCGTGGTGGCCGTGATCCAGCCGGAGTTCGTCACGGCAAACGGCGACCTCTACCGGGCGCGGCTCGGGCCCGAAAGGGCCGCCCGCATCTACGACTACCGCACGTGGCTCGACGCCGGGCTTGAGCTCGCGTTCGGCAGCGACCGGCCGATCACCCGGGGACGGCCGCTGGACGGCGTGCGGGCGGTGTTCCGCCACGCGGGACCGTCCGGCGTTCGCCTTGCCGACGGCATCGCCCCGACCGTCGCCGAGGCGCTCACCGCCTGGACCGGCGCCGCCGCGTGGGCCGCGCGCGACGAGGACCATGGAGGCCAAATCGAGGCCGGCCGGGCCGCCGACGTGGTCGTGCTGTCCGCCGATCCCTCTGCCGTACCTCCCGAGGCATGGGCCGTCGGCAAGGACGGCATCCAGGTTGTCGCCACGCTCGCCGGCGGCACCGCAGTCTTCGGGAGGGACGCCATCACCTGAGGCCCTGCCTCCGGCTCGACAAAGCATCCTCGCTCTTCCTGCTCCACCCGGCACACGGCGCAAGGCTCGCCCTGCAACGACGAGCTGCCCGCCGGAGTGTTTCGTCGCTTGACGCGCCACGGCTCAGTTGCGATTGTTCGGTCATGCACAGGCCACGTGCGCTCGCATCCGGGGTACTCCTGGCGCTGCTGCTCGGCGCGTGCGGAACGTCCGCCCCGCTCGTCCCGACTGAAACGCCGCGCCCGACGAGCGTGGAGCGCTGCGCGGGATTGCGGTGGACTGACGTGCGAGACGCGCTCGCGGCCGTTGACCACTACACGTATCGGGGCACCGACCGCATCGTCTTCGACCCGACCGTCCCCGGGCCCTCTCCAGTCGTGGCCGATCGAACGGTGAACGGCGCGTATCAAGCCCCCGATCGAGCCCGCGAGATCAGCGAATGGGCCACCGGGATCGACCCGATGGCCAGACTGTTCGAGTACCCCGACTTCATTCTGATCGGGGATCAGGAGTGGGCGCGAGTGCCCGGCGAGGACCTGTGGCACGACACGCCCGGGCGTCTCAGCCTGACGCCCGAAGGTGGTGCCCTCGATGACCTCCTGGCGAAGCTCCACGCTCGGGCGCCCTGGTCCAGCGGGCAGCCCGATCCCGCCAGACCGAGCGAGTGCATCTTCGCGATCGCGTCGGCGACCACCGCCGAGGGGCGGCACTTCGACGCGTCGCTCTGGGCGGACGCGACGACGCTGCTCCCGACGCGTCTCCTCCGGCACGAGGCGGATGATGCAACGGGCAGCATGAGTACGTTCGACACGGCGATCGACCCGACCGGGCAGGCACCTATCGAGCCGCCGAACGCCGACGAGATCGTCCGCGAGACGGAGCAGCCCTGATCCGACGCCGGCGGCGAACGCCCCTATGCGTACTCGCCGAGCGCCTCGACCAGCTCGCGAACGGCCGCGGCGGACCGCATGAAGGCGCGGCGCTCGTCATCGGTCAGCCTGATCTCCACGATCTGGTCCACGCCGACCCGGCTGAGACGGACCGGGACGCCGACAAAGAGCCCGTCGACCCCGTATTCGCCCTTGAGCAGCGCCGCGCACGGCAGGATCTTGTGGCGGTCGTTGACGATCGCGTCGGTCATCTCCCACACGGCAGCGGCCGGCGCGTAGTAGGCGCTGCCGGATTTGAGCAGCGAGACGATCTCGGCGCCGCCGTTCCGGGTGCGCTCGATGATGGCTTCGATCTGCTCGGTCGCCATCAACTCCGTGATCGGAACCCCACCGACCGTCGAGTACCGCGGCAGAGGCACCATGGTGTCGCCATGCCCGCCGAGCACGAACGCGGAGGTGTTCGAGGGAGCCACGCCCAGCTCCATGGAGACGAACGTCCGGAAGCGCGCGGAGTCGAGGACACCGGCCATCCCGATCACGCGCCAGCGAGGGAACCCGGACGCCTTGAGCGCGACGTGGCACATCGCGTCGAGAGGGTTCGTGACGATGATGATCACCGCGCTCGGCGAATAGGCAGCCGCCTGCTCGACCACGGACTTCACGATCGCGGCGTTCTTGAGCAGCAGGTCGTCCCGGCTCATCCCCGGCTGCCGGGCGATGCCGGACGTGACGACGATGACGACCGAGCCCGCCGTATCCGCGTAGTCGTTCGTGCCGACCACCTGGAGGTCGTGCCCGAGCAGCGGCGCGGCCTCCGCCAGGTCGAGGGCCTTTCCCTGCGGCAACCCCTCCACGATGTCCACCAGGACGACATCGGCGATGCCGGACGCGACGATCCGCTGGGCCACGGTCGCGCCGACGTTCCCGGCCCCGATGACGGTGACCTTGCGGCGGGGCATGCGTTCGCGTGTCACGTGATCACCTCGATCCCTGGACCGGTTTGGGGCCGGATTGTACGTCCTGCGCGGCGCGCTGCGGCGCGTGCCCTCAGTACGCCTCGGGGACGAAGGTCTGGTCCGTGATCGGCGGGCGGACATAGCCGCCGTCCGGCTGTCGCGGTGGCAGGACGACGGGTTCGGGCGTCAGGTCCTCGTACGGGACCAGGGACAGGAGATGGCTGATGCAGTTGAGCCGGGCCCGGGGCTTGTCGTCCGCGTTCACCACGTGCCAGGGCGCCTGCTTGATGTCGGTGTGGGCGAACATCTCGTCCTTGGCCCGCGAGTAGTCGACCCAGCGCGCCCGCGACTCGAGGTCCATCGGGCTCAGCTTCCAGCGCTTCGTGGGGTCGTTGACGCGGGCCTGGAACCGGCGCTCCTGCTCTGCGTCACCGACGGAGAACCAGTACTTGACCAGCATGATCCCGGAGCGGACCAGCATCCGCTCGAACTCCGGGCACGAGCGAAGAAACTCCTGGTACTCCTCATCCGTGCAGAACCCCATGACGCGTTCGACCCCGGCCCGGTTGTACCAGCTGCGGTCGAAGAGGACGATCTCGCCGGCCGCCGGCAGGTGCGCCACGTAGCGCTGGAAGTACCACTGGGTCCGCTCGCGTTCGGTGGGCGTGGGGAGGGCCACCACCCGCACCCACCGGGGGTTCAGACTCTCGGTGATGCGCTTGATCGTGCCGCCCTTCCCGGCGGCGTCCCGCCCCTCGAAGACGACGACGATCTTCAGGCCCTGGGTTCGGACCCACTCCTGCGCCTTGACGAGCTCGATCTGGAGCCGCCGAAGCTCACGCTCGTACTCCCGGGGGCCCAACTTCGGCAGCGGCCGGGGGACGCTCTCCGCGGCCATGACCGCTCCTCCGGCGGACGGCTCATGGTGATCGCGACTGTGATCGTGTGTGGTCTTCGCCATCACGACCTCCTCGCCGCCGCTGGGCGGCCCGGCGGAATCATACTGCGGCGGGAAACCCCAACAGCTGCGGCGGGAGACCCCAACACGGGGGGCGCCGACACCTCGGCACCTCGGGCGGCCGCCGCGGGTTCAGCGGTCGAGCGGTAATCGGGCGGTTGCAGCATCCAACCCCGGTGGCACGGGACGCGGGAACCGCGGGCCGATGGACCCCGGCGACCCGTCGGAGACGCCGTCTCGTGCTCCCCGGACCTGCCCAGGGTGACGGGGTCAGCGAAGCTCCATGGGGACGTAGTCCCGTTCGACGTGCCCGGTGTACACCTGGCGGGGGCGCCCGATCTTCGTCTCCGGGTCGGCCATCATCTCGCGCCAGTGGGCGATCCAGCCCGGCAGCCGTCCGATCGCGAACAGCACGGGGAAGTACTCCTTGGGGAACCCCAGCGCGCGGTAGAGGATGCCGCTGTAGAAATCCAGGTTGGGGAACAGCTTCCGCTCGATGAAGTACTGGTCGCTGAGGGCCGCCTCCTCGAGCCGCTGGGCGAGGTGCAGAAGGTGGTCGTCCGCCCCGAGCTTGCTGAGGATCGTCTCGGCGGCCTGCTTGATGATCCGGGCCCGCGGGTCGTAGTTACGGTACACGCGGTGCCCGAAGCCCATGAGGCGGAACGGATCTGTCTTGTCCTTGGCGCGGGCGATGTACTTCTCGACATCGCCCCCGTCGGCGTCGATCTGCTGGAGCATCTCGATGACCTCCTGGTTCGCCCCGCCGTGGAGCGGACCCCAGAGCGCCGAGATGCCGGCCGCGACCGACACGTACAGGTTCGCGTGCGCGGACCCGACCATGCGCACCGTCGAGGTCGAGCAGTTCTGCTCGTGGTCGGCGTGGAGGATGAGGAGCTTCCGCAGGACGTCCGCCACGTCCGGGTCGGGAACGTAGTCCTCGCCGGGCTGGCTGAACATCATGTTGAGGAGGTTCTCGATGTAGTCCACCCGGCTCGTCGGGTAGACGAACGCCTCGCCGATCGAGCGCTTGAACGCATAGGAAGCGATGGTCGGCAACTTCGCGATCAGGCGCACCGTCGCCAGTTCGATGCTCACCGGGTCGTACGGGTCGTAGGAGTCCTGGTAGAAGGTGCCGAGCGCGGCGACTGCCGACGACAGGACGGCCATGGGGTGGGCGTCCCGGGGGAACGCCTCGAAGAAGCGCTTCAGGTCCTCGTGAAGATGGGTCTGACGCTTGATCTCGCGGACCCAGGCCTCCTCCTGCGACGGGGTGGGCAGCTCCCCGTGGATCAGCATGTACGCCGTCTCCAGGAAGGTGGCGCTGTCCGCCAGCTGCTCCAGCGGGTACCCGCGGTATCGCACGATGCCGGCGTCGCCGTCGATCCACGTGATGGCACTCCGCGTGACGGCGGTGTTGGCGAAGCCGTAGTCGAGGGTGGTCGCGCCGGTCAGCTTGAGGAGCGGCGTGATGTTGATGGCGGGTCCGCCTTCGGTGCCCTCCTCGATGGGGAGGTCGAGGGTGATGTCGCCGATGCGGATCTGGGCGGTGTCGCTCATCGGTTTGTCCTGCCTGTCTCGGTCCTGGTCCCGGGCTATCCGTCGGTCCGTGGGCCGGCGGCAAGGACCTCGGGCGAGACCCCGCCGGCGAACTGCTCGAAGTTCTCCGCGAACATGTGCGCGAGCTTGCGCGCCTGGGCATCGTAGGTCGGCTTGCTCGCCCAGGTGGCGCGCGGTTGGAGCACCTCGGCCGGCACATCGGGACAGGCGGTGGGGACCTCGATCCCGAAGACCCCGTCGGTCACCGTAGGGACGCCGGTGAGCTTCCCCTCGAGAGCAGCGCGCACCATGGCCCGCGTGTACTGGATCCGGACGCGGTGGCCCACACCGAAGGGGCCGCCCGTCCATCCGGTGTTGACGAGCCAGACCGTGGCGCGGTGCCGCGCGATGCGATCGGCCAGGAGCTTGGCGTACTCGCCGGGGTGACGGGGCATGAACGGAGCCCCATAGCAGGCCGAGAACGTCGCCGACGGTTCGGCCGTCCCTGCCTCCGCGCCGGGCACCCGGGCCGTGTACCCCGACATGAAGTGGTAGGACGCCTGCGCGGGCGTGAGCCGGGAGATCGGTGGGAGCACGCCGAACGCGTCGGAGGTCAGGAAGATGACGTTCGACGGGTGGCCCGCCAGCCCGGTGTCGGAAGCGTTGGCGATGAAGTCGAGCGGGTACACGCCACGCGTGTTCTCGGTGATCTCGTCCGAGTCGAGGTCGAGCTCCCTCGTGGCCGGGTCGCACACCACGTTCTCGAGGACCCAGCCAAAGCGCCGCGTGGTCGCGTAGATCTCCGGCTCGGCAGTCGGCGACAGGCGGATCAGCTTCGCGTCGCAGCCGCCCTCGAGGTTGAAGATACCGTGCTCGCTCCAGCCGTGCTCGTCGTCGCCGATGAGCGCCCGCGCGGGGTCCGCGGAAAGGCACGTCTTTCCGGTGCCGGTGAGGCCGAAGAAGACCGCGACGTCCCCGCGGTGGCCGACGTTCGCCGAGGCGTGGATCGGCAGGACGCCCTCCTCGGGGAGGAGGTAGCTCATCGCGGCGAAGACGCTCGCCTTGATCTCGCCGGCATAGGACGTGCCGCCGATGAGGATCTCCCGACGCCCGGGGTGGATGAGGATGAACGTCCCGGTGCGCGTCCCGTCCTTCGCGGAGTCGGCGGCAAAGGACGAGGCGTCGATGACCAGGAAGTCCGGACGGAAGCGATCCAGGTCCGCGCTGGTGGGGCGAATGAAGAGATTCTCCGCGTAGATGCTCTGCCAGGCCGTGTCCGTGATCACCCGGAGCGACCGCCGATGATCGGGGTCGGCGCCTACGAAGCAGTCCTGCAGGTAGACCCCCTCCTGCTTCCGCAGGTGGTCCACCACGCGCTTGCGGAGGGCAACGTACCGATCCTCCGGGAACGGCCGGTGATGGCCGTTCCACCAGATCTTCGACTTGCTCGACGCCTCCTCCACGATGAAACGGTCGCTCGGCGACCGGCTGGTGTGGCTTCCCGTTCGAACGACGAGCGGCCCGCCGGAGGCGAGGATGCACTCCCCCCTCCGGATCGCGGCCTCGTAGAGCGCCGGCACCGACAGGTTCGCCTGCGCGCGCTTCGTCAGCTCCAGCAGGTCCGGGTCGCTGGTCATCTCGGCTTCTCCGTCCTCGTCGGTCTACTCCGCGGTGTCGGTCAACTCCGCGGTGGCGGTCAACTCCGCGGTGGCGGGTAAGTATACCGACCGGCGTGTTCCTATTCGTGCCCCGCTATCCCGGCGCGGGGGCCGCCGCGAGCAGGCGTGGCGGGCTTGGGCCCGGCTTCCGCCAGTGCGCGACAGCGTGAGCACTGCGCGATGGCACGAGGCGCGGCCCTGAAATGCCGTCTCCGTGGCGCGGCCGCGACCTTCCTGGTCAACCGCGACCTCCCTGACGTACGCAAACGGGTGTAGCACTCGCCGGATGATCGGGCTGGTGCGGTGGGCTTGCAGCCCTCTTCCCGCCGTTCCTGGGGTCGAGGGTTGACCAGGCGAGCACGGCCGAGCGCGGCCCGAGCGACTTACCAGGGAAGCCGGTCGCGCAGGCGGCGTCAACGACGTCGGCCCGGCCCGCCAACGCTACGGTGGTTTGCGAACGTCATGGTCGACGGCACGGGCCGCGCGGCGCGGGTCGGCGGCACGGACCGGGAGCCGGGAGTAGAAGGAGGCGGCAGCCGCCCGGTCAGGTCCGCGCCTCGACGCAGGCGACGGCGAACGGCGCCAGGTCGAGTTCGAGCCCGCCGGGGCCCGCTGCAAGCGGCGCCCATGAGCCCCGGAACCGCTCCGGCGAGAAGGCCGCATCCGCGCCGGTCGTCGCGTCCAGGTGGCGGACCCGGGCGCTCGCGAAGGCCAGGCCGGTCACCCGCACACGACGCGCGAGCGGCGTCACGTTGGCCACCAGGAGCCCCCAGCCGTCGCCTAGGCGAACCGCGAGGCCGAGCGCGGCGAGTGGATCCCCGGATGCGCACTCGACGAGCGTGCCATCACGCCACCCGGCCAGGTCCGCGAGGACGTGGTAGATCGGGAAGACCATCCCCGGTCGCGACCCGAACCGGGCCGGCGCGGAACAACCACCCTCGCGTTCCATCAGCCCGGTCCAGCCGACCGTCTCGCAGAGGGTGACCGACGCAGCACCCGCCTCGCCGAGGTACTTGACGCCTCCGGTCGCCCAGCAGGCGGCGAAGAGCGACATCTGCCGCGGGTCCACGTAGCTCGGCAGCTCGCCCGGAGCCGGCGGCGGCTCGGGCTCGGTCGCATAGACGTTGAACGGGGGCCTCAGCATCAGGCGGCTGACCACGATGTCCCGGTCGCCGGAGATCGAACGCGCTGTCTCGACCGTGGTTGGCAGCGTCTCGAGGTTCTCGACGATCGACGTCTCGTCGAAGGCGTGGACTTGCGGGCTGACCGTGTAGCTGACGCAGTCCATCGCCTGCCACTCGGGCGGCTGTCGGTACAGCTCGTTCGGGTGACCGTTCGTGCCGCTGCCGATCGGCGCCCCGGCGACTGCCGCCCCGAGCCGCTCGCGCGCCAGCCGCACCCAGAGCCCGTCGGTGTTGCCCATGGCGGCCCCCGGTTCGTGGAACACCAGGACGCGCGCCACGGGCACGGCAGTCAGCCTCCCGGCGAGCTCGCGGAACTGAGCATCCGCGTCGTCGGTGACGAAGACGGCCAGTTCGAGGCCGCACTCCAGGGCCGCGCCCTGGCGGGCCGCCCGCGCCAGCTCGGCCGGGTAGCCGGGCTCCCAAAGCCGCAGCTCAACCCGGAGATGGTCGAGGCGAAGGGCCCGCAGGAGCTCAACCTCTCGCCCGGACAGCTCGCCGCCCCCGGTCGCCAGGCCCAGCCCCAGCTGCGGCAGCCCCCGCCCAAGGCCATCGCCCAGGGTCAGCGTCGGGCCCTCGACGGGAGCCTCGCGGCCGGCCACCGCGACGGCCGGCCCCTCACCCGCGGCCGCGCTGGCTGCCGCCTCCCGAACAACCTGTTCGGGAGCACTGACCCGGATCGTCACGCGCTGCCGAAGCGCGCGCCCGGGAAAGGCCCGCTGCTTGCAGCTCACCGCCAGCGGTGTGCAGAACGTCTTGAACGACGCGTCCGTCCAGGCGCGCTGGTCCTCGCCCTCGAAGAGATCGCCCTCGAATGCGCAGTCCACCTCGGCACCGCCGTCCAGGTCCACGTGGAGCCGCGAACAGGAGGGGAACAGGGGCTGGTCAACACCGTCCACGATCCTTTGTGGCTCGATGAGTCGGGGAAAGACACCCCGCACCACGCCGCCGGGTGTCTCGACGTGATACGGCCGGCCCTGCGTCGCCGCGGCCGGATGCAGGATGCAGAACCCAATCCGGCAGAACAGGAACTCGTTCTCCGCGACGCCGTCCATGGCGAACGAGATCGTCCCGTCTTCGGCGCCCTCAATCAGAGCCTGCCACGAGAACGCGATCGGATCGGCAACGTGGCGCGACCCGTACGTGATCCGGAAGCTCCGCTCGCTCCCCTGGATCAGCACTTCCGACAGGGAGCCCGGAATCGTGTTCCAGACAGGATCACGCACCGCCACGTACACGCGCCGGACGACCTCGCGGTTGCCCAGCCGGACGGAGCGCAGGTCACCGTCCTCGAACACGGCCGTCAGGGGACCGGCGCGCAACTCGGTACGCTCGGGCGGCGCCTCGTCGCGGCCGTACCAGAACACCCGCTCGGGCAGGTCCGTCATCAGGGCAGCCTCCTACTTGAGCGCCCCGGCCGCGATGGCCCGCACCAGGTAGCGCTGGAAGAAGATGTAGACGACGATCATCGGGATGGACGTGATGAGGAGACCAGCGAGCAGCGCGGGGTAGTCGAAGAAGAACTTGCCCTGCATCTGGTTGACGCCCACGGTCAGGGTCCTGACCTTGTCGTCGTGGAGGAGGAGCAGGGCGAAGACGAACTCGTTCCAGACATAGAGGGCGTTGAAGATGACGAGCGTGGCGAGGGCCGGAATGGACATCGGGACCATGAGCTTGCGGAAGATGACGTGCACGCTCGCGCCGTCCACCCGGGCCGCCTCGAGCAGCTCGTCGGGGATGGCCTTGAAGAACGCGGTCATGAGGAAGACATTGAACGGCGTGTTGATCGCCGTGTAGAGGAAGATCACCGACCAGTACGTGTCCACGAGGCGCAGGTCCACCATCTGGACGTAGATCGGAACCATCAGCAGAAGCGGCGGGATGGCCATCCAGGCGAGGACGAAGAAGAACGTGAAGCGGCTGCCGCGCCAGTGGATCTTGGAGAACCCGTAGCCGGCCATGGCGGCAATGGCGACGGACAGGGCAACCGCGCCCACGGTCACGATCACCGAGTTGATGAAGTAGCCGCCGATGTTGGCCTGGACCCACGCGCGCTCGAACGCGTCGAACGAGAGGGTGGTGGGCAGCCCGAGCTTCGATTCCGCCCAGTCGAGCTTCGTGCGGAACGCCGCCTGCACCATGAAGTAGACCGGGAAGACGGCCGTGAGGCCAAGGGCCACGAGGGCGACCAGCAGCGGCCAGCGAAACGGCCGCGGACGCCAGCCCGGCCGCTTCGGGGGAACCGTGTGTCCCGCCTCCGGTGCCGGGACGGCCCGGGTCCCGGCGCTCATTCCTTTCCTCCGGTGAGGGCCCGGATCTGGAAGTAGCCGAGCACGGAGATGAAGAGGACCAGGACGAGCCCCATCGCGCTGGCGTAGCCCATGCGCTGGAAGGTGAAGGCGTTGTTGTAGATGAGGAACTCGGTGACGTAGGTCGAGAAGCCGGGCCCGCCGTTCGTGATCGTGAAGACGTAGGTGAACATCCAGGCGAAGGCGGTGATCGTGCTCGTCACGAGCACGATTTCCATGACCCTCCGGAGGCCGGGTACGTAGACGTGGCGCAGGACCTGCCAGCCGTTCGCACCGTCGATACGGGCGGCCTCGGGCAGGTTCGGGTCGATGCCGCTCATGCCCGCCAGGTACATCACGGTGTTGTAGCCGAAGTTCGCCCACACAACGACCATGAGGATGGCCGGAATCGCCGTCTCAGGCGCTCCCAGCCACTCGCGCTGCAGCCCACCCAGACCCACTGCGCCGAGGGCCTCGTTGAGTGGTCCGTCGACCATGAGGAGCATGCGAGCGATGATCCCGACCACGACGGTGGAGTAGATGGCCGGCAGGAAGTACGTCCAGCGATAGAAGCGCCAGCCGGGGATCTTCTCGTGGATGAGAAACGCCAGGATGAGCGGCACCACGAGCTGGATCGGCACCGACAGCGCAAAGAAGACGTTGTTGCGGATCGCCAGCCAGAAGTTCTGGTCTCTGAGCAGGAACTCGAAGTTCCGCAGCCCGATGAAGGTCGGGTCGCTGAACCCGTTCCACCGTGTGAAGGCGTGCCAGACGATGCTGACGAACGGGTAGCCGATGAAGATGACGACCACGGCGATCGCAGGCAGCGCATACAGGAGCCCCCACCGCGCGTCTGTGCGGAGGAGGCTCCTGTGCGACTTCCCGGACTGGACGGTCACGGGTTCAGCATGTCACAAAGCCGGCAGAGCCGGGGTCACTCGGGCGACGCTGGCTACGGGCCCTCCTGGTCACGGAACTGCTGGATCGCCTCCAGGGCGGCCTCGGGCGTCTTGGTGCCGGCGAATGCCTGTTGCAGCTCGCGGTACCACGTGAGCGCTGTGGCCTGGGACATGATCACGTCGAGGATGCCCATCTTCTGCTTCGCCACGGCGTCCAGCCCGAACTTGACGATCGGATCAGTGACCGTGGCCGCGGCGGCCAGGTTGGCGGGAGGCGAGCCGAGCAGCGGCATCATCTCCTTGCCGGCCGTCTCGTCGGAGGCAAGCTTGATGAATTCCCACGCCAGGTCGGGGTGTTTGGCGTCCTTGGGAACGACCCAGGTGTCGCCGGCCATCGCCGACGTATCGTTCTTGAAGGGACCGCTTCCCGACATCGGGATGAGGGCAACGCCGAGCTGGTCGCGGATGTCCTTGAAGTAGGGCAGGAACTGGGGCTGCCCCTCGAACATGGCGCCCTTGCCGGCGATGAGGTCGTTGGCCGAGTCAAGTTGCTCACGCGTGCTCGCATCAGGCGACACGCAGCCCTTCTCCCGGAGCGACACGAGCGCCTTGAGCGGCTCGAGGATCTTCGGGTCGGTGAACTTGAGCTCGTTCTGGATGAACTTCGCCTGGTCGCCCTCCTCGAAGTAGGAGACGACGTTCGTGGTCAGCATGTTCGAGGTGGTGTAGCCATCGCGGTCGCCGTAGATCATGGGTATGACCCCGGCCGCCTTGAACTTCTCGCAGGCCGCCAGGAACTCATCCCAGGACCACGGATTGGCCATCGGGTCGCTCGGCGGCGGCGTGACGCCGGCCTGCTCGAACAGGTCCTTGCGGTACCAGAAGATGAACACGTACTGGTCCACCGGGACGCCGATGATCTCGCCCTGGCCGTCCTTGCAGTCGATATCCGTGCAGCCCCAGTCCCAGAGCGTCATCTGGTCCCAGAACCCGGGCGTGTTGTTGACGTAGTCGTTCAGCCTGAGCAGGCCGTCCTGGTAGGCGGTGGTGTACGAGCCGCCGTACAGCATCATGACGTCCGGCACGTTCTTCGACGCGAAGGCAGCCTGCACCTGCGCCGCGAGCTGATCGTTGTTCGACGGCAGCAGGCTGATCTTCACGTCCGAGCCGGGGTTGGCGGCCTTGAACCGATCGACGACCTTGTTGACCCACTCCTCGTAGGGTGTCCCGGCGGTCGCGGTGGTCAGGATGCCGCCGAGCCAGACGTCGATGGTCGCGGCCTCCGGCTTCGGGGCCTCCGTGGCCGGGGCCTGGGTGGCCGGAGCAGGCGTCGCGGGCGCCTGGGTCGCCGGGACCTCCGTAGCCGGGGCCTGGGTGGCCGGTGCGGCCGAGGGGGCCGTCGTAGCCGCGCTCGAGCACGCGGACACCAGCATGAGAATCGCCATGGCAGGAGCGGCTAGCCCGAACAGCCGCCGCCGGCGTGCCTCGCCAGTCATACGCAGACTCCTCCTTCTCCGGGGCGTCGCCCCGGCTCATCCGATACTGGACCGCGCACTCGGCACGCGGACCCAAACACGACCGTAGTCCCGAGCGACGCGGCTGTCAAAGCCCGGTCGGAGGACCGCCATGCGGCCGTGTCGTGGTCGACCGGTCTGCCAGCAACGGGTGCTGTTACTGTAGGCACGGACGAGAGTGGTGTCAACGGCCGGTCGGCCCGTTGGCTCCCGGGCCGGACCATTCTCCGCGGGCCGCGCCCACGATGCAGCATGCGCCCGGTCCACCGCCGGTGTCAACAGTTGACGAACAGGGGCCTGTCGGCTAGCGTGACACTCTGCAGGGGCATCTCTCTACCGCCGAAACCAGCGGAGGACCCACCCGCCATGCAGAACAGCCCGCTCCGGCTGCTGAGCCACGAGGACCTCGAGCGCGTCCACCAGGCCTCCCTCCGCGTGCTCGATGAGGTCGGCATGAAGGTCGACCACACCGAGGCGCGCGAGTTGCTGCAGGGGGCCGGCGCCCGGATCGATCACGCCAGCGCGATGGTCAGGTTTCCGCCAGATCTCGTCGAGAAGTGCCTCGCCCTCGTCCCGCGCGAGATGGTCTACCACGGGCGAACCCCGGAGTTCGACTTCACGCTGACCACCGAGGGCGACATCTACGGCCGGGTGCCGGGCGGGGCCACCGGGTACATCGACCTGGTGACCGGCGAGCACCGCCGGGCGCGCATCGCCGACTGGCGCGAGTTCGCCACCCTGGTCGACGCGCTCCCCAACATCAACTCCGTCTCCACCCTGCACTGCGGCGACGTCCCGCCGGCGACCGCGGACATCCACAGCCTGCGCGTCCTTCTCGAGAGCCAGCGCAAGTGCGTCCTGCACAACGCCTTCACCGCCAAGAACCAGCCGTTCCTCTACGAGATGATGGTGGCCGTACGGGGCAGCCGCGACGCACTGGCGGAGCGCCCGCTGGTGCACCAGGTGGCGTCGGTCATGTCGCCGCTCTACCTGAACGAGGACGACGCGGCGCAGATCCTGATGGCCTGCGACTGGGGGATCCCGGTCGACCTGCCGCTGATGCCGATCACCGGCGTCTCCGCGCCGATCACCGTCGCCGGTTCGCTCGTGCAGGGCCTGGCGGAGTACCTCGGCTCAGTCGTGCTGGTGCAGACGAAGCGGCCGGGGCACCCGACGGCGTTCTTCATCGACCCCGTGGTGGCCGACATGCGCACCGGCAACGCCCTCTTCGCCGCGCCCGAGGTCGGCCTGCTGGTGGGCGCGATTTCGCAGATCGGCGCGGAACTCTACGGCCTGCCCGTGCAGGCGATCGGGCTCGCGGCCGACGGCTTCACCACCGCCAACATCAACCTCCAGAAGGTCCAGCAGGCCCTCTTCCAGGTCCTGGCCGGTGGACGGTTCGTCGTCGGCGCGGGGAGCATCGAGGCCTGCATGTCTCTCAGCCCGCTGCAGCTCGTGATGGATGACGAGATCATGACCATCGCTCGGCGGTGGCTCAAGGGAATCGACCTCTCGGACGAAGCCCTTGCCGTCGACGTGATCGCGGCAGTGGGACCGCGCGGGGACTTCATGGCCGAGGACCACACCATCGAGTTCATGCGCGCCGGCGCCCTCGTCGACCTGGATCTCGCCGAGCGCGATAACCGCGGCGTCTGGGAGGCGGGCGGCATGCAGACCCTCGAGAGCAAGGCCCGCGAGCGGGGGCTCGAGATCCTGCGGACCCACCAGGTCGAGCCGCTGCCGGATGATGTGCTCCGCGAGCTGGCGGCGATCACCGCAAGGGCGGACCGGGAGATCGCCGGCGTCGGCTGAGCCCGGACCCGCGTCGGCGCGGCGTCAGCCGGCCTTGGAGCTGCCGCCCTGGGCCCGGAACGCCAGGTTCGAGTCCTCGAGATGGTGGACCATGGCGGCGCGCGCCGCAGCCGGATCGCGGGCCGCCACCGCTTCCACGACCGCGCGGTGCTCCCCGAGGAACACCTTGCGTCCGGCCGCGGGCCGCATCGCGCGACGGCGCATCTCGACCATGACATCGCCCAGCGAGTCGAGCATGACCACGAACAGCTCGTTGTGCGTCGCCAGGGCGAGCTGGCGATGGAACTCGCCGTCCGCCGGCGCCACCGCGTCGACGTCGTCGATGACTTGTTCCTGGTGGGCCAGGGCGCTGCGGATCCGGGCAATGTCCTCGTCCGTGGCACGCTCCGCGGCCAGGCCGGCCACGTGGACCTCGATCAGCCGCCGTACCTCGTCGACTTTGTCGTACCGGTCGGTCGTGCCGCGCAACAACAGGCTGATCGATTCGCTTGCCGTGGAAGTGTCCAACTCGGCAACGGTGAGGCCGGCGCCCGGTCGCACCGTGATGATCCCGCGCCCCGCGAGCGACCGGATGGCCTCCCGGACCACCGTCCGCGAGACACCGAACTGCTGTCCGAGCACGCGCTCGGACGGCAGAGGGTCGCCGGGCTTCAGGCCCGATTCCACGATCCGGGCGAGGATGAGCTTGGCCACCCGATCGGAGAGCCGGTCGCTCCGCTCAAGCGGCTGGAATTCCAGGCCCGCCGTCACGCGGGCCTCCGACGGATCCTCCCGCATGATCCTGTCCGCGGCCATTCCTGACCTCCCGGTCCGCCGAGTCCACCGCCGCACGAACGACCGTCCTGCGGCTCCTGTTGCGATGGTATGACATCCTAGCGGCCCGTGCACGGTGAGTTGCGTCTCTTTACGGCACGGCGGTCAAGCCTCGCCGAACGGCCCTGAGGCTGTGCTAGTGTTGCCGAGCAGGGACGCCAACTGTTGACAGCCCTCGGCGCCGCGCAGGCCTTCTGCGGGATGGGAGGATCCGGGACCCATGGAATCGGATCGTTTGCAGCCCCGCCAGTTGTGGGAGGACGTCGCGGCGATCCTGCGGCGTGACATCCTCAGCGGTGCACTGGCCCCCGGGACCCGCCTGATCGAAGTCGATCTCGCCGATCGCTTTGGCGTCAGCCGGGGACCGATTCGCGAGGCGCTGCGCGAGCTCGGCCGGGTCGGCCTGGTCGTGGATCGCCCCCGCCAGGGCGTGTTCGTCAGCACGCCGACCGACACCGACCTCGACGAGATCACGGCCTTCCGCGAGGCCATCGAGATGGCCGCGGCGAGGATCGCGATGTCGAGGATCACCCCGGGAGACATCGATCGCCTCCGCTCCGTGGTCGATGCGATGGAGACGGCGTACGAGGGCGACGAAAAGACGGGCGGGCTGGCCCTCGACCTGGAGTTCCACCGCGAGATCTTCCTGCTTGCCGGAAACAACCGGATGTTGAGCGCGCACGACGACCTGGCCGCCCAGATGCTCCTGGCCGCGACGCGCAACAAGGCGCTCAGGGAAGGCGTGTACCCGCCCTTCGTCCTCCATCGCGACGTGCTGGACGCTCTTGAGGCCCACAGCGAAAAGAGACTGGCTGCGGCGGTCCAGGCGCACTACGCCTGGATGGGCGACCGGCTCTTCGGAAGCGACAGCGCAGAGACCCCGACCGAGGCCGGCACGCGCGGGACAGGAACACGCCGCGGGCGCCGCCCCGGGATGGCCGCCCCCGCAGGCTGACGCCGGCGGCCTCAGGCCTCGCCGATCTCGATCGCCTTCTCGGTCCCCTTCACAAGGGCCACCATGGCCCGGTTGAGGATCGCCGGGTGGCCGTGCGTGTCGGCGAACATGACGGCGGCGCCGTTGATCGTGTCGATCTCTGTTCGTCGCTTCGACTGGACGTCGCCGAGCATGGACGCCTTCCCGCCGGTCGCCGTGGCGATCAGGTTGCGAAGGAACGCCACGCGCTCGTCAGCGTCAAGCGCGATCCCCTCCAGCGCCGCGATCTCGCAGGCTTCGCGCGTGATCGCTCCCATGAGGTCGATGAGCTGCGCCTGGTCCTTGCTCCCGACGATCGAGAGGCGCGTGACCGCCCACGCCGCGAGCCCGCCGCAGTTGAAGACAAACTTGGCCCACTGAGCGGTGCGGACCTCCTTCTCCGGCAGGACCTCCACCGGCATCCCCGGCCGGTCGAAGGCAGAAGCCGCACACCTCGCGCCCGCCAGGTCGTCACCACGCGACGGTCCCATCCGTGAGTCGCGCACCCCTGCGTGCTGGTAGTGCGCCAGGCCCAGGGTGACCACCGTGTGCGACGTGATCCCGATGAGGATCTCGTTCGCGGGGAAGACCTCGCGCAGCACCTGCTCGTTCCCGAGACCGTTCTGGAAGGTGAGAACCAGCGTGCCCGGGCCGACCACCGGCTTCACGCTCTCCGCGGCCGCACGGGTCGCATAGCCCTTCACCTGGAAGAGGACCACGTCGGCGGGCCCATCGGCGTTCGACGGGCGCGTCGTGGCCGGGACCCGGTAGACGCCGCCTCCGTCCTGGCGGTCGATCGTGAGCCCGTCCGCGTTGATCTTGTCGACGAGATCCCGGCTTGCATCGACGAACAGGACCTCGTGGCCGTTCTCATGTGCCGCCGCGCCGTAGATGCTGCCCATCTGCCCGGCCCCAACCACGACCACCTTCATGCTTCCTGCCCTCCTTGGCCCGTGCCACCGGTTGTGCCAACCCGCGGATCCAATGCGTATGATGCCCCAAAGGGCGACCGGTCGCCCGCCGAATGGTAGTCGCCCGCCGAATTGTATGCGACCACGGAGCGCGGGGACCGGAGTTGTGGCCAGCCTGTCCGATCAGCCCCTCCTCTGAGGCTCGCCCTTCCGGGCCAGCCGCTCGTAGAAGTTGTTGAAGCCGAAGGAGAAGTCCCAGCCGTCGACGATGCACTCCACCACCGCGGGGCTCCCGGCCGTGGTGGCCGCAAGGGCGCGTTCGAAGGCCGGGCGGATCTCCGCCGGTCGTTCGACCCGCACCCCGAAGCACTGGTTCGCCTCGGCCACCTTCATGAAGTCCGGCTGGACCTCGAACTCGGTGTTGATGGGGTGATCGCTGCGCTTGCGCTGGTGGTACGCGATCCACCCCAGGCGGCGGTTGTTGAGGACGAGGTAGAAGACGGGGGCGCCGAACTGGACCGCGGTCGCCAGCTCGTTGGTGAACATCTGGAAGGCGCCGTCCCCGGTGGGGCACACGACATTCCGGTCGGGCATGGCGAGCTTGGCGCCGATGGCGGCGGCGCACCCGCCGCCCATGCAGGTCTGCTCCCCGGGGGCCACGCAGCAGTTCTCGTCGAGCACGCGGTAGTAGGGCCACGAGTAGGACCACAGGTCCTGCGAGCCGTTCTCGTTCACCAGGATGGTGTTGGGCCCGAGCACCTCGTTCAGCTCGCGGATCACCCGCTTCGTCTTCAGCGGAACCTCGTCGGTGGCGGCGTCCTCCCTTACCCACGCCTCGAACGCTGCCTTCGCCTCGGCCAGGCTGGAGACGCGCGACGCCACGAGGTCAGCGGCTGGGCGGCTCACGGTCCAGCTCTTCGATCCACGCCTGCAGGACGAGCTTGACGTCGCCCACCACCGCCACGTCGGCGACCCAGTTGCGCCCGATCTCGTCGGGGTCGATGTCCACCTGGATGTACTTCGCACCACGGGGGAAGAACTTCTGCTCTCCCGACTGGAAGTCCTCGTTCCGCGAGCCCAGGGTGACGAGGAGATCGGCCTCGTCGTAGACGCGCTGCCCGAGATCGGAGAAGTAGAGGCCCACCTGGCCGCAGGAGAGCGGGTGGTCCTCCGCGATGACCCCCCGGCCGCAGGGCGTGGTGAGAACGGGGGCGCCGATCAGCTCCGCGAAGACGCCTCACCTCGGCGAAGGCCCGCGAGCTGACGCCTCCCCCGCCGACCACGATCACCGGCCGCTGGCCGACCGCAGCAGCTCGACCGCGGCGCGGATGCGCGCAGGATCCCCGGCCGTCCGGATGGGACAGTCGGCCGGGACGTAGTCGCGGGGCGCAACCTCCTGCAGCCCCACGTCCCGGGGGATGTCGATGAAGACCGGGCCGGGCTTCCCGTTCATTGCCACCGAGAACGCCTTGCGCATGACCCACCAGATGCGGTCCGGCTCGGTGACCCGCTCGGCCCACTTCGTGATGGGGCGAAAGACCCCCACCTGGTCGTACTCCTGGAGGGCTCCCTGCCCGGCGCCCGATCGGCGGGAGCTGCCGACGATGGCAATCACCGGCAGGCAGGCGGCGTGCGCCTCCAGGATGCCGGGGACGAGCAACGCGACGCCCGGCCCGCCCGACGAGTGGCAGACCGCCGGCCGGCCGCTCACCCGCGCGTACCCCATGGCCATGAAGGGAGCGGCGCGCGGGTCCCGCGGGACGACCCTGCGGATCTCCGGGTACTCCGCAACAGAATCGAAGAACCGCTCTCCGCCGGGGAGGCCGAAGACCACCGGCATCTTCTCCGCCGCGAGCGCCGCGGCCACTGCCTGCCACACGATCATGGAGCTGCCTCCCTTGGGACGAGAACGGGTGAAGAGCCTTCCCCTACCGGGTCGGCACCTTGGTCAGGTCGAACTCCGGTGACGTGCCGCCCCACAGGAGCGACGGGTGGTCCGGGGCCGGTCTCCACCGGCTCGATCTCGATCCACTCGCCCGCCCGCGGGGCGAGGCGATCCGCCGGCCGCTGGTGTCGTGGTGGGCCACCCGGCGGCGGAACTCGTTCACCTCTTCGCCCGGGTTCATGTAGTGCGTCGCGACCGCGTACCGCACCCCCAGCCACTCGGCGGCCAGCGCGGCCTCGTCGGGGTTCATCTCCCCGGTGCAGGCGAGCCCGGCGCCCGGGTCGGGCAGCCCGTCGGTGTTGGCGCAGCCGAGGAGGGCGACGGTGGGCCGGTGGAGCTGGCCGATGAGCTTCATGTCGCCGAAGATGGCGGTGTCGCCGAAGTGGTAGATGCGGACGCCCGGCTCGGTCTCGATGATGAACGACAGCGGGGTCCCGGTGATGCGGGTCCCGTCGGAGAGGGTGACGCTGGACCAGTGGTGGCACTCCACGGGCCGCACGAGGAAGCCGTCGAACTCGTAGCAGAGCCCCCAGATGACCGGCCGTACCTGCTCCTCGGGGATATCCTGGTCGGCCAGGAGCGCCGCCACGTCGGCCCCGCAGCAGACCGGGGCGCCGGTCCGCTTCGCCACCGCCCCCGCGTCGGCGCAGTGGTCCCACGCGCCGTGCGAGACGAGGATGAGGTCGGGCGCGGGGATCGTCTCCACCGTGTACGGCGAGACCGGGTTGTCGGTGAGGAAGGGCTCCAGGAGGATGCGGTGGTGGGGCCCCACCACCTCGAAGCAGGAGGCCCCCAGGAAACGCAATCTGGTGGTCATCGGTCCTCCTCGTTCGGCGCGGCGTACCGGCGCAGGTCCTCGATGTAGTCGGCGATCCCGGCCCGCAGGTCGGCGAAGCGGGGCGTGAAGCCGAGCTGCGCCTCCGCGGCGCCATGTCGTAGCGGCCGCGGGTCGCGGCATCCCACTGCTCGAGGGGCGTGAGCCCGGTGCCGATCTCGATGTCCGCCCCCGGGATGAGTTCCCGCACGATCTCCGCCACGTGGAGGGGGTCACCGGGTCGCGGCCCGTGGCGCCGTAGAAGCAGCGGTCGCGGACCCGGTCTCCGGGGACCTCCACGCAGTGGCGCACGAGTCGCGCGACGTCCTTGACGTGGGTGTAGTCGCGGGGGAACTCGCCCCCCGTCTCGAAACGCGTGGGGCGACCCTGCAGGCTGTTCTCGACGATCGGCTTGATGAACATGGGCCACTGCATCCCGAAGCCGTACATCGCAGACGGGCGGACGATGAGGGTGTCGAGGCCGAAGCTGTGGTAGTAGGCCCAGGCGAAGGCCTCCGACGCGATCTTCGCCGCTGCGTAGAAGGTGTCGGGCGACGACTCGGTGGCGGTGAAGAGGGGGTGGCCCGCGTCGATGGGCTCGTACTGGCGCCGGGGCAGCACGCCGGTGGAACTGATGTAGACCACGCGCCGAACACCGAAGATCCTGGCCGCCTCGAAGACGTTGACCGAGGCCTCCGTGTTCAGGCGCAGCGCCTTGTGCGGCTCCCGGGCCAGGATGTCGAGCCGGACGAAGGCCGCGTTGTGGACGACGGCGGCCGGCCGGTGGCGCTCCATGAGGGCGACGAGCGGCGCCCAGCCCTCGAGACCGCCGAGCACGAGCTCGATCCCGCCCCTGGCCGGCTCCTGGACCCAGGCGTGCTCCGGGCGGGGCTCCACGAGGTCCAGCCCGATGACCCGGTGACCGCGCTCCACCAGTTCGCGAGCCACGTAGCTGCCGAGGAACCCGGAGCTGCCGGTGACCAGGACGGTCTCGCCCATGTTCGATGTGCCCTCCAGTCGCCGTGGATCCGTTCACCCCGGGACAGGTCGCGCGCCTCAGCCCCTGCGCAATTCCATTCTCAGCCTACCGGCGTGCCGTCCGCCAGTCCGCACCGTCACGTCCGGATAGGTCTGACAAGTCCTCCCTGAGTCCGAACTGCGTCCACCTCGAGCACCAGGACAGGTCGTGGTCCCACGGCGACCGGAACGGTCCAGCTGCCGGCCGCCGATGTAGCGACCCGCGTCGCGGACGAGTGGTGTGCCGTCCTGGGTCGATACCGGCCGGTCGGCCCCACCTGGAGGGCGGCCGTCCCGAGTGCGGCTAGGCTGCGGCATCGGTCAATCCTCCCGTTCGGAGCGGGCCCCGTCGACGTTGGCTGCGAGGACGACGGCGCCCGGCGGGTCAGCCTCAGGCCGGCGACGTCGCTCCCGCCTCGGCCACCGCGGCCACGGTCTCCGCGCCGCCGTAGGCGATGCCGGCAGTCTCGCCCCAGCCGATCCCCACGTGGCGCCCGGGCGCGCCGAGGAGCGGTGGCGCAGGCGCAGGAGGCCCCGCTCGGTCTGCGCGGCGACCTCGTAGTAGGAGCCGAAGAAGGCGCACGTGTCCACCGCGCCGTCGAGGCGCCCGGCGCCGGGGGCACCAGCTCGAGGTCCTCGGGGCGCAGCAGCACGCTCACCTTCTCCCCCTTCGGGCCCCCGGTTCGGCGGCCGAGAAGCGGATGCCCGCGCAGTCGAGGTCCACGGCATCGTCCCGCCGCCGATGGCCATCCCGGCCATGAAGGACCCGGCGCCGATGAAGCGGGCCGCGAAGAGCGTCGCCGGGCGGTGGTAGAGCGTCTCCGGGTCGGCGACCTGCTCGAGCGGCCGTTGTTCATGAGGCCCACCATGCCCGGAGATGCTCAGCGCCTCGTCCTGGTCGTGGGTGACGAGGAGGAACGTCGTGCCCAGCTCGGCGTGGATCCGCAGCAGCTCCTCGCGGACCTGGTGGCGGACGTTGCGGTCGAGGGCCGCCAGCGGCTCGTCGAGGAGGAGCACGCGCGGCCGGCGGATGAGGGCCCGGGCCACGGCGACGCGCTGCGCCTGCCCGCCGCTCAGCTGGCTGCGGCCAGCGCTTCTCGAAGCCGCCGAGACCGACGAGCTCGAGCATCTCGCAGGACCCGCCGCTGATCTCGGCCTTCGGAGGGCTTCGCGCTGCCGGTCGGTGGTCAGGCCGAAGGCCATGTTGTCGAAGACCGCAGGTGGGGGAACAGGGCGTAGCGCTGGAAGACCATGTTGAACGGGCGCCGCTCGGGCGGCGTCCCGGTGATGTCCGTGCCCGTCGACGAGCACCGCGCCCGCGTCGGGCTGCTCCAGCCCGGCGATGATGCGCAGGAGGGTCGTCTTCCCGCAGCCCGACGGGCCCAGGAGGCTGAAGAACGAGCCCGGCGGCAGGTCCAGGGTGACGTCGTCCACGGCCACGACCGGCCCGAAGCGCTTCGTCATTCCCGCGGACGGCCAGGTGGCCGCCGGTATCCCTGGCCCGGGCGGACCCGCCGGTGCCATCAGCCGCTGCCTCCGTCTCACTTGATGCGCTGCCTGAGGAGCTCGGCGATGTTCCCGCCGCTGCGGCGCAGGAAGACGCGGCCGATCCCGAAGGCGATCCAGGGGATGAGCAGCAGGATGACCGCGACCGCGTTGGCGCCCGGGTCGACGACGCGCCGCAGCCTGCCCGAGCACGTAGATCGGGACGGTCGACTGCTGTGCCCGACGTGAAGTTCGGTGACGAGGATCTCGTCGAAGGACCAGGCGAACGCGAGGAGTGCCGCGCCGAAGATCGCCGGGAGCGATCAGCGGCAGGGTGACCCGCACGATGCGCCTGCGTGGCGCGGCCCCGAGGTCCCGCGCGGCGAGCTCGAGCTCGGGGTCGTAGGTCCGCAGGCGAGCGGCCACGACGAGGATGACCAACGGCACGCGCCACGATGATGTGGCCCGGCGATGGTCGCGAGCATGACCGGCGAGAAGCTCGTCAGCTTCATGAGCGCGACCATGCCCGATGCCGATGAAGAGCGGCGGGCAGCATGACCGGCAGCCGGCCCAGGGCCTCGGTACGCCGCGGGCGCTGCGCGAGCTGACTCTCGTGAACGACGAAGGCCGCCGCGCTCCCGATGATCGTGGCGATCGACGGCCGTCAGGATGGCGGCCTGCGAAGCTGACCATGAGCGCGTTCCGGAACCCGCAGTCCGAGAAGATCTTGCTCGAACCAGCGCAGCGAAAAGCCCTGGGCGGCCACGTCAGGCTTGGGCCCGCTGTTGAACGCGTACAGCGTCGCGACGGCGAGCGGCGCGTACAGGAAGACCATGAGCAGCAGTGAGAACGAGGGCCAGCCATGGAAACGAGAAGCCGTGCGCGCCATCGCTCCTACGACCGTCCGCTCCGGCAGGAAGCCGCCGGCGCCGCATCCCGGCACGCAGGAGGAGGTAGACGAGGACGAATCCCGAGCAGGACCATGAAAGACAGCGCTGCGCCCATGCCGTAGTTGCCCGCTGGTCCCATGTTCGTCGGCGATGATCCGGCCCGACGGTCGACGGATGTCGATCCCCCCGACCAGCACCGGCGTCACGTAGTCGCCGGCAGGCAGGAAGAAGACGAGGGCCGCGTCGCCAGGATGGCCGGGCCCGGACAGCGGGATGGTGATCCGCAGGAGCGTCTGCGGCCGTCCGCCCCCAGGTCGCGGCCGCCTCCCGGTAGTCGGGCGAGATCCCGGCCAGCGCCGCGTAGAAGGCGAGCGCCGGCGAGCGGCATGAACAGCGCGATCTCGGCCAGGATCGCCGACGGCCGCGAGAACAGGAGGAACTCGAGCGGCTGCTCGATGAGCCCGACGCCGATCAGGAGGCTGTTGATGATCCCGGTCTCCCCGAGCAGCGTCCGCCAGGCGAAGATGCGGACGAGGTAGCTGACGCCATGAGGGCGCGTGACGATGAGCCCGAACAGGAGCTAGCGGCCGCGCCCGGTGCCGAACACGATGTAGTAGGCGATGACGTAGCCGCCGACGATCGAGAGCCGATGGTCGTGGGGATCGCCGATGACGAGCGTGTTCAGCGACGAGCTGCCGATAGAGCGGATCGGTCAGCGCCTGCGAGGTAGTTGTCGAGCGTCAGGTCGCCGACGCGGCTCCAGGTAATGCCAGATGAAGAGCGAGTAGCCCGAGCAGGATCAGCCGCCGGGATGACCACGGTGTCCCAGCAGCAGGATGGTGAGGGGCGCAGACGAGGAGCGCCTCGAGGCGCCGACCGATGCGCATGCGCACGGTTAGCATCGGTCAGAACGGCGGGGGCCCGGCGAACGCCTACGCCCGAGGCCTTCACCTCGTTCCAGACCTTGCTGCCACTCCTCGACGGTGGCGTACGTGCCGGCCGGGTCGTAGTAGAAGACTTGTTCCACTTGAGGGTCTCGGAGAAGTAGGTCTCGAGATCCGTCGGGATAGAGGCTCGCGGACCTCCTGGCTTGATCTTCTGCGTTGACCTCCGTCAACGGGGCCCAGCTGGTTCACGGACTCCTGCATCGGCGACCGCCGTGTCGCCCTCGATGAGCGCGTTGGCGTAGGCGATGGCGTTCTGCGCGGTTCTTCGCCCACGGCAGTGATGATCACACGCAGTCGACGAAGCCGAAGGTCGCCCTCCTTCGGGACGACCCGTGAGTCGATGGTGTCGACGCCCTGCTGGTTCGGCGCCTGGGGATGTTCCAGATGCAGGCCGACGAGCTTGATGTCGACGTCGCCGCTGATACAGCAGGTTGATCTGGTCGCCGATCGACGTGGACAGCACCTTGAGCTGCGGCTCGAGCTTCATGAGCCACTCCCTGACGGGCCCGTTGCAGCTGCTCGCGCGTGAGAGTTGCGGGTCGTTCCCGGTCGCGACGGCTGCCATCGAGACCATGTTGAGGGCGTCGTCGTAGGTGCCGATGCGGCCCTTGCACTTCGGGTCGAATAGCCCCTCGTAGTCTCCAGGGATCCGTCGGGCACCTTGCTCCGGGAGGGTGTTGATGCGCGATCGGCCCCGCACGTCCAGGGGACCGCGTTGTACACGCCGTCGCAGACCTTGAAGAAATCGTTCTCCTTGAAGAACGGGTACATCTTCTCGAACGCCGGGACCTCCTCGACGCTCACCGCCGCGAGGACGCCCTGATCGTGTTGTACCAGTGTCGCCCTGGTTAAGCGACCCCGCGTCCCAATCCTGTCCGAGCCGGGGACTTGAAGAAGTGCGATGGGATCCTCGTTCGAGATGTTCTTGACGTTGAGCTGGATGTTGTTGTCCTTGTACCACTTGCTCCATCTCGGCGACGCCCGCGCCTTCGTAGCCGGCCCAGGTGAACATGTTGAGCGGGCCGCCGATCGCCGTTGTGGATGGGGTCACCGTCGGGCACGGCACACCGCTGGGAACCGCCGTGGGCGCGGCGGTGGGGGCGGCCGTGGGGGCTGGCGTGGCGCTGGCGCCGCATGCAGCAAGAATTGGGGCGCCGACCGTGACCGCGACGGTGCCCCCGGCGATGTACAGGAAGTGCCGGCGCGAGATGACGCCGTCCGGCGCGTTGAGCCGGACGCCTATTCATCCTCCGGTCTCCTCCTCTGTTCCTATGGCCCGAGTGTGCACATAGCCCCGAGCGCGTCCTGTTCACCCCCAGGAGCGTCCGATCGACCGGTCGACCGCTGAGCGCACCGATCACTCGGACTCTAGCCGTCGCGCCCAAGCCCCCGGCTTTGAGCCCGATGCGGACTGACCGACATGTGTCCTCGGCCCGATGTCGAACGCCTCACGACTGTCCGCCCCACGCCTCCCGCCCGTCTGGCACGCCGCACCCGCGAGGGACGAAGCGGGCGTTGCCCCCGCTCTCAGCCCCGCCTGTGCCGCGCCAGGTTCCCGGTCGACCAGCGGGCGGACGCCCTGGGCGAAACCACGACCGTCGAACCGGGCCGGGAAACCGCCACGATGTCGTCGGCGTCGCGGTACACCCGCGCGAGACGCTCCCCGAGGCCGACGATGACCTCGTAGTTGACCGAGGATCGCGTCGCGGCCAGCTCGTCGAGCGTGATGCGTTCGTCTCCCTGCGGCCCGATGAGCACGACATCATCGTCGAGCGACGCACCCGGCACGTCGGTCACGTCGACGGCCAGACTGTCCATCGACACGCGCCCGACGACCGGCGCCCGCTTCCCGCGGATGAGCACCGCTGCGCCGGGCGAGTACGCGCGCACGTAGCCGTCGCCGTATCCGAGAGGCAGCGTGGCGATCAGCGAGGTGCGCGGGGCTTCCCAGGCGCCGCCGTAGCCGACCCGTTCGCCCCGGGCAACCTCCTGGATGCGGACCGCCCGCGCCTTGAGGGTGAGGGCCGGTCGCAGCGCGGCGGCCGCCGCAGCCGCCTCGGGCGTGTCGGGCCGCAGCTCGGGCTCCCGCTCTCCGTAGTACGCAAGGCCGAGGCGCACCATGTCGTAGCGTGGGCCGGTTCCCCCCAGGAGACCACTCGAGGCAGCCATGTGGCGGAGCCGCGGCTCGATCCCCGCCGCCCCCAGGGCCGCGAGGGCCGCCTCGTAGCGTTCGACCTGCGCGCGGGCGCTCTCCGGGTCGCTCGAGCGCGCGAGGTGCGACCAGACTCCGGCCAGTTGCACGCCGGGCTCGGCGAGGATGGCCCGAGCGACATCGACCACCCCGTCCGGGAGAACGCCGCCCCGTGTGAAGCCGCTGTCCACCTCGAGATGCAGCCTGAGCTCGCGCCCGCCCAGCTTCGGCATAACGGCGCGCCAGGCGGCCAGCAGCGCCCCCGTCGCCTCGCTGTTCGAGGCAGCCAGGTCGACGCCTCGCACGACCGCCTCCCCCACCGCGTCCCGGGCAACCGGGTACACCACGAGGAGATCGGCCTGCAGCCCGAAATCGCGGAGCCGCATCGCCTCATCGAACGTGCCCAGGATCAGGCAATCGGCGCCCGCTCCGACGCCGGCCCAGCTCGACATCTCCAGCCCGTGTCCGTAGGCGTTGGCCTTCGCCGCAAGCGCGAGCCGCACCCCGGGGCCGACCAGGGACCGGAGCACGCGCGCGTTGTGCACGAGGGCAGCGAGATCGATCTCCAGCCACGCGTAGCGGTGCAGATCAGGCAGCCCTGCCCGCTCGAGCTCACGCTCGATCGGCGGCGTGGCAGCTTCGGTCATCGGGTCCTCCGTGCAAGGGCGGCTCGCCTACCGGCGCCAGCAGCAGCGTAGCCGATCCTTCGTGGTCGGGTCGGTGGGCAACGGCGCTGCACCGCTGCCCCCGGCCGGGGTAGAGTGCGCCGGCGGGGTCCCCGGCCCCGAGCCTCGGACGACGACGGCCCCCGGACGACGACGCCCCGGTCCGACGACACCCCCCAACAGGACAGCCCGAAGACTGAAACGGAGCTTGCCATGACCGCCGTCGAACCTGGACGTCTGCTCTACCTCTCGCGCGACGAGGTCGCGGCCGTCGGGCCGTCGATGACCGAGATCGTCGATGCGCTGGAGCAGGCGTTCCGCGAAAAGGGCGCCGGGCGGGTGGAGATGCCGCCGAAACCGGGGATTCACCCCGGAGGAGGCGACAACTTCATCCACGCCATGCCCGCGTATATCCCTGCCCTCGGCTCGGCCGGGATGAAGTGGGTGTCGGGCTTCCCCGGGAACGCCGAGCGCGGGCTGCCCTACATCACCGGGCTCCTGGTGCTCAACGACGTCGAGACCGGGGTCCCGATGGCCGTCATGGACTGCACGTGGATCACCGCCATGCGCACGGGCGCGGCCACGGCCGTTGCCGCCCGCTACCTCGCCCGGCCGGACTCGGCGGTTCTCGGCGTCCTGGGTTGCGGCGTGCAGGGGCGCACGAACCTCGAGGCGCTCCGGGTCGTGCTCCCCATCCGCCGGGTTCTCGCGTTCGACACCCTTCGCGAGGTTGCCGAGCGCTACGCGGCCGACATGGCCGAGGAGTTCGGCCTCGAAGTCGCGGTGGTGGCCACCCCTCGGGAGGCGGTGGCCGGGTGCGACGTCGTCGTCACCGCCGGTCCCATCCTGCGCGAGCCCCATGCGACCATCCAGCCGGGCTGGCTCGAAGCTGGCGCCTTTGCGTCGCTGGTCGACTTCGACTCCTACTGGCACCCCCACGCCATGCGGGAGTGCGCGAAGTTCTGCACCGACGACCTTCCCCAGCTGCTGCACTACCGGGAGGTTGGCTATTTCCGGGACATCCCGGACGTGCACGCCGACCTGGGCGAGCTGGTCACGGGTGCGAAGCCCGGTCGCGAGAACGCCACCGAACGGACGATGACCTGCAACCTCGGCATCGCCATGGACGACATGGCCGTCGCGCCGCTCGTCTGCCGCCGCGCCCTGGAGGCCGGCGCCGGTACCTGGCTGCTGCTGTAGGGATGCGCAGGCCGAGAGCAGGGCCAGGCTGGTACCGGCATCGGTAAACCGTCTACCGCCCGGCTACAATGCGAGCATGACGCAGACGACGCTGACCCCGACCGGCACGGGGTCCACCCGCGGTCCGATCGTGCATCCGCAGCTCTGGGAAGTGGTCGCCGAGCGTTTGCGCGACGACATCCTGGGCGGTGTCCTGCCGGAGGGCACCAAGCTCGCCGAGCGCGACCTGGCGGCGCGGTACGGAGTGAGCCGCGGGCCGGTCCGCGAGGCACTTCGCGAGATGACCCGCCTTGGCCTCGCGGTCGACCTGCCCCGGCGGGGCACCTTCGTCTCGTCCCCATCCGAGTCGGACCTCGAGGAGGTCTACTACGCCCGCGACGTCATCGAGACCGCGGCGGCCCGCCTGGCCATCGCCCGGGCGCACAAGGACGAACTGGCGGCACTCCGGAAGCTGCTCCCGAAGATGGAGGCGGCGTACCAGGCCGGCGACTACACGACAGCGTGGGGCCTGGATCTCGACTTCCACCGCGCGATCGTCGTTCTGGGGGGAAACAGCCGTCTCCTGACGACCTTCGACCAGCTGGCTTCCGAGACGATCCTGCTCCTCCGCACCGCCCACGAGCGCCGGCAGCCTCTCAACTGGGTCCCGCCGACGACGTGGGAGCAGGACCGCGTGCACCGGGACATCGTCGATGCGCTGATCGCGCGCGACGAGGCCCGCGTCGCGGCCGCGATCGAACTCCACTTCGGCTACACCGAGGAGCGGCCGTTCGACGTGGCCTCCCTGCGCTAGACCGGGAGGCCTTCCCTCAGGCTCGACTCCCCGACTTCCAGGGGAGTCGCCGGTTGTCGGTTGCTCGTCAGACGGCCGTCTGGCCGCCGTCGACGATGAAGAAGGCTCCGCAGGTGTACGAAGCCTCGTCGGTGGCCAGCCAGAGGTTCATCGGGGCGACCTCGTCGGCGTGGCCGGGCCGTCGCATGGGGATGTTGGCGCACAGCTCCTCCAGCGATGGGGCCTGCTCGATGAAGATCTTGTTCATGGGCGTATCGATGAAACCGGGGATGACGCAGTTGACCCGGATGTTGTCCCGCGCGTACTCGTTGGCGAGCGTTCGCACGAGGCCGTGGGTGCCCGCCTTGCTCGCGCTGTAGGCCGTCTCCCCGAGGCAGTGCCCGATGCGCCCGCACGGGGACCCCGTGATGATCAGCGAGCCGCCGCCCACCTTGAGCATCTCCCGGATGGCGTACTTGCAGGTGAGAAACATGCCGGTGAGATTGATGCCGATGACCTCGTCCCAGACCGACAGTTCCAGCTCGTGGCACTTCGTGTCGCCGCGGTCGTACGGCTCGATGCCGGCGACGCCCACGCAGACGTCCAGGCCGCCCCAGGCCTCGACCACCTTGGCGAAGGCCGCCTCGACCTCGGGCTCCTTCGATACGTCACACGGGAGGACGAGCACCTCGCCTCCATCGGCCCGGATCCGGGCCGCCACGTCCTCCAGCATTTGCTGCCGCCGCGCCACGAGGCCGACCTTGGCCCCCTCGCGGGCGTAGAGGATGGCCGTCGCCTCGCCGATCCCGGAGCCGGCCCCGGTGACCAGGGCACGCTTGCCCGCGAGCCGGTTCAGTCCACTTGCCACGGGAGCTCCTCCTGTTCTCGTTACGTGCTCAGTGCCCGTGTGGCGGGCGGGTCGCGCGGACCTCACCCGCCACCATCGCGAGTCGGGGAGCCGCTACTCCGCTGCCCGCTCCGCCGCTCCGGCGTTGATCTCCTCGACCGAGTAGCCCGCGTTCGGGATGTCGACGACGATGTGCCGGAAGGGCTCGTCGCTCAGGGTCTTGAAGCTCGCGCGGGCGCCCCGCGGGCAGAGGAAGACAGATCCCTTCTCCACGACCTTCGTCGTCTTCGTCACCCAGTTCGGGGGCTGCCAGATCTCGACCTCCGCGCTGCCGGAGACGACGAAGAAGAGCGAGTCGACCCAGTAGGTCCACTCGATGTCGTTGCCCTTGAGCCAGTCCTCGACCACGACCTGGCAGGTGGGCTCGTCGAGGATGATGGCCCAGCGGAACTTCGACTCGGGCTTGGTCGGGTACGGCTCAAGCGCCGCCGCATCCAGCGCGGGCCAGTCGATCTTCGAGAACGCGGTCTTCGAGTAGGTCACGGTCTGAACGCACATGGCATGAACCTCCCTCACGCTGCATTCCGTCTGGGCCTGTCGCCCCTGCAGACAGCGTGGTGGCGACCGCCGCTGCTGGTCCATGATAGCTGGCCGACCGGTCGGCCAACTCCCTTGGTAGTCGTGAACTGCGCGTGGACCGTGCGGTTGCGCTCACTCCCCTGCCAGCTCCGCATCGGCCTGCGCCATGATGCCGGCGATGTCGCGGAGGACCTCGTCGGGGAGCGGGGGAACCACGTGGCTGTCGAGGATCTCGACGGCCTTCGCGGCGGCCCTCGACTCCAGTGTCTTGCTGCCCCCCAGCTCCCAGACCTGGCGGCGGCTCTCCCGCTCGGCCAGCTTGAGATCGAGGAGCTCGCCGGCATGGATGGCGTCCACGGTGTGGTCGTCGCTGAGGTAGTCGCCCCGGGGACCCACCCGCTTCACCACCTCGAGGGCCAGCGTCTCCTCGGTGACGGTGATGCCCGCCAGCCAGCGGCGGGCGATGGCGATGAACTCGTCGTCGAGGACGAGCTGGGCGGCGCTCAAGGGCCATGATGCTCTCCACCGAGCCTGCCCCCACCACGAGCTTGCCCCCCGAGAGCACCTGGAAGGCCAGGTTCTGGGCCTTGCCGAACATGGTCTGGGCGGAGCTGAAGCCGTCGGTGTTGAAGCCGATGGCCTCGGTGGGCAGGCCGAAGAGCTCGGTGCCCAGCTGGCAGATGGCCGAGAGCAGGAGGGCCGACTCGGGGGCCCCGGCGAGGGCTTCGCCACTGCGCATGTTGCCCACCATCGGGTCGATGAAGAAGGCGACCGGGTGCCCGGGTCGGATGGCCTGGATGGCGGTGATGGTGCCCAACTCCTCGGCCAGCGTCTGGGCCAGGGCCCCGGCCAGCGTGGCGGGCGCCGTGATGCCCACCATGGCCATGACCGCGATGTCCAGCGGCAGGCCGTACTCGCAGCAGAGGATGAGCTGGGCGCAGTTGTCGGGGTCGAGGTAGAGGGGGTTGATCGGCGACACCATGTTGTGGACCATGGGCCGCGTCGGCGAGCGCCTCCCGGGTGCCCCGCACCGCCAGCATCAGCTCGACCTGGTAGCGCAGGTTCTCCACCGTGGAGGCGCCGTGGACGGAGCACTTGCGCTGGGCCTCCAGCACGGTCCGCAGGCTGTGGATGTCGGAGGTGCGCCCGGGGACGTCGCCGCAGTGCTGGTTGGCCAGGGCCCCGATGTTGGGGAGGGCGTCGACGAGGGTGCAGAAGTCGCGCCAGTCGGCGAGGCGGGCGCGGCGGTACTCCCCGGTGCGGGGATCGACGTAGTCGGGGCAGCCCCCCGGGTTGCGGGCGAAGATGTCGCCGTCAAGGGAGGTCACCCGGTCGAACTCGGGCGTGCGGCCGTGGTACGTAAGGCGCTTGGGGATGCGCGAGCGGGCGGCCTCCACCACGTCGGGCGGGAAGTACACCCGGTTGGTCGAGCGGTCCACCCGGCAGCCGGCCGCTTCGAGGATGTCCTGCAGCGGCTCGTGCTCCACCAGCATGCCCACTTCGTCGAGGATGCGCAGCGACGCCCCGTGGATCTTCTCGAGGTCCTCGCGGTCGAGGAAGCGAAGGTAGGGAGTCTGCATGGTGGGGGCTCTCCTTCCGGGTTCGACTGTGCGCGAGATCGCGCAAGCGTCCGCTGCGGTCACCCATGGTCCCGGTTGCCGGCGTCGTGTCAACGGCATCCGCCGTCCGCCAGCACGCGGTGCGTCGCTTACGGCCGCTCGCCGAGCGCATCGTCCGCCCTCCTCCGCCAACCTGCCGCACCTGGGCATGGTCCCTCCGGCACCGCAAGAAGGCCACCGGTCGACCCTTGGTAAACCGTAGACCATTGCCCTTGACGCGTCAAGCTGCCCACAGCGACACGAGGTTCCGCGCCGACACGAGGTTCCAGCCTACCGCGCCCCCGGCCAGCAGAGGCCGCGCCCTGGCGCGGGTCGCCAGGCGCGAGGGCGACGGGGTGGGCCAAGGCGCGGGCCACCAGTCGGCGGTGTCGTGCGCTCGATCACGCGGTCGGCCCCGGTCTTCTGCCGCCCAGTGCTGACCGCGGTGGTATCCACAGCCTGAGCGGCCCCGGCAGTGTCCGCGCGGCCGGATGACCGCCGCATCGGCCACTCGGCGAGGAACCTGGCCCAGCCGCGGCCGGCGTCGCGGCGTCAGGGACACGGGACGACGGACTCTGTGGGGCCAGGTTCCGCCCACGATTGCCCGGAGTGATGCGCGGCAGATACTCGGGGATCGCGTCGGGCCGCCTGACGGAAGCCCGGCCTGGGCGGTGAGGAGGAGGCCGCCCAGGCCCGGGTTCCGCGGGGAATTCGGCTCGACGGAGCATCTGCCCTGCGCCAACGACGAAGCACGAGCCCCGGCCCTGCGACGCTTCGTCAGTACAGTTCTCTGGTGGCCCCCTGCCATCGGGTGCCCGCTGGCCGGCGCCACCCCACCTTGGGTGGCCCACCGGTCGACCAAGATACACGATCAGCCGTCGTGTCGTTGGCCATTCACGTTTCCGAGCGCCGCCGAGGATGGGAAGCGGGGCTGAGCGTTGACATCGCGGCGGCGGCACGCGTAGGCTCGATGATGGTTGACCGGTACACCAGCAGGACGAGGCACATGGTCGCAGAACTCGAGCCAATCGACCTCGCCGGGCGCGAGACGATCTCGACCGAGATCGCCCGCCGGCTGCTCACCTACTTCCTCACCGGCACCATCAAACCAGGCGACCGCATTCCATCCGAGCGCAAGCTTGCCGAGGCGCTCGGCGTCGGCCGGTCGGTCGTCCGGGAAGCGTTGAAATCGCTCGCGCTGCTCGGGCTCGTCGAGGTCCGCCAGGGCAACGGGACGTTCCTGAAGCGCACGGACTCCGACCTGCTTCCGGAGGCGATCGAGTGGGGCCTCCTCCTGGGCGAGAAGCGGGTGAGGGACCTCATCGAGGCGCGCAGGCATCTCGAGGTGCTGCTGGCCGGGATGGCAGCGGAGCGGCGACAGGCGGCGGACGTCGAGGCGCTGCGGGTCGAGCTCCGGCGAATGGAGAAGGCCGGGCGAAACGCCGAAGGAGTGATCGAGGCCGACCTGGAGTTTCACATCGGTGTCTGGAGCGCCGCCGGCAACGCGGTCCTCCAGCAGACGCTGACCAGCATCCGTGCGCTCCTGCAGGTCTGGATCCGGCGCGTGTATCTCGCCGAAACGGACTCGCGGCGCACGATCGACGAGCACGTGCCCATCTTCGAGGCGATCGAGCGCGGCGACCCCGAGGCCGCCCGCGAGTCCATGGCCGTCCACATGGCGTCGGCCGCGCGCCGCCTCGAGGCCACCATCCCCTCCGGCGACCCCAACGTGACCGTGGCTGCCGGCGCGGCCATCTGAGCACTGTGCGGCGCCTGTCAGCGCCCCCGGCACTGGCGTGATCTGGCGCTCGCAGGTACGCCTCGCTAGAATGTCCGCACGGGCGACCGGTCACCCAATGCTCCACCAGGGTCGCCGTGGGTCAGAGCTGTTCGCTGCCCTATAGGATCCATCGCTGCCCAAGGAGAGGCGCCGTGACCGAGAGTTACTTCCAGAAGGTGCGAGCCACGACGCCGACCCGCCTGTGGCTCAACAACCCCACCATGGAGGAGTGCGACCTGGCCCTCGCCCAGGGGGCCATGGGCTGCACCACCAACCCCTCCTACGGGGGGAACCTCCTCAAGCGCGCCCCCGACTACGTGAAGCCGATCATCGCCCAGGTGGTGGCCGGGGCCTCCCCCTCCGACGACGACCTCCACGTGGCCGACCGGGTCCAGGAGCGCCTCGTCTCCAACGTGCTGGCCAAGTTCCGGCCGCTCTGGGACGCCTCGGGCGGCAGGGAGGGCTTCGTCTCCATCCAGGGGGCTCCCGAGTCGGACCACGATGGTGCCCTCATCACCCATGAGGCCCACCGGGCCCGCACCCTGGGTCCCAACGCCACCCCCAAGATCCCGGCCACCCTGCCCGGCTTCGTGGCCTTCGAGGAGATGGTGGCCGCAGGGTTCCCAGACCATCCTGACCGAGGTCTTCAGCCTCGACCAGGTGGAGTACGCCTGCGAGCTCTACAACCGGACCTGTGCGAAGACCGGGAAGAAGCCCCCCTTCTTCATGAGCCCCATCACCGGCATCTTCGCCGATCACCTCAAGAAGCTCGCCAAGCGCGACGGCATCGCCGTCCCCTTCAGCGTCATCGACTGGACCGGGGTGGCCATCGGACGGGCCACCCGGGCGCTGGTGCGGGAGCGCTCCTACCCGGTCATGCTCCTCTTCGGGGGCGCCCGCCTGCCCATCGACTACACGGGGCTCGTCGGGGAGTGGACGGCGGCCACCATCAACTACTCCACGGTGGCCGAGATCCTGCGAGGCCGATCCCCCCGTCGAGTACACCGTGGCCGACCCGATCGATCCGGCGCATCCTTGCCACCCTCTCGGAGCACTTCGACGACTTCCGCAAGGGGCATGACCCTGGGGGCCCTCTCGCCGGAGGAGTTCGAGGACTTCGGTCCCGGTGCAGCACTTCCGCGACGTCTTCGTGGAGGGCTGGCTGGCCGTCCTCGCCGAGATCCGCGCCCAGCGCGGGGGCTGAGGGCAGAGCGAGAACGGCGAGAGAAGCCAGGACCGTGGACCGGGCGGCAGCAGCCGCGGTTCGGAAGGCTCCCCGGCCTGCCGGGAGAGCTCACCGAGGCAGGTGACGAAGCGGTAGGCTAGCGTCAGGATGACTGCGCTCGAGCCGTTCGATCTGGCCCGTCGCGAGACCACCACCGTCGAGGTGTCGCGCCGCCTGCTTGCCTACCTGCTGTCAGGGGCCGTGAAGCCCGGCGGTCGACTCCCGTCCGAGCGCCAGCTCGCCCAGTCGCTCGGCATCGGGCGCACGAACACGCGCGAAGCACTCAAGTCGCTCAGCATGCTCGGCATCGTCGAGGTTCGTCCGGGCAACGGCACGTTCCTGCGCAGCACCGAGTCCGAAGTCCTGCCGAAGGTCATCGAATGGGGCCTCCTGCTCGGCGAGCAGCGCGCCCTGGACCTGATCGAGGCGCGCGAGCACCTCGAGACCCTCCTTGCCGGCCTCGCAGCCGAGCGGCGGAGTGAGCAGGCCGTCGAGGACATGCGAGGGGAACTGCAGAACATGGAGGAAGCGGCCGACGACCTGGAGCGCCTCATCGCCGCTGACGTCGCGTTCCACACGCTGATCTGGGAGGCCGCCGGCAACTCCGTGCTCCTTGAGACGATGACGTCGATCCGCTCCCTGCAGCGCGTGTGGATCGCCCGGACGAACCAGCCAGAGCCGGATGCCCATCGGACTGCCTCGGAGCACGTGGCCGTGTTCGAGGCGATCGAGCGAGGCGACCCGGATGCGGCCCGGGCCGCCATGGCGGCCGAGATGGAGAAGTCGGCGCGGCGCTTCAGGGCGACGCTCGCCACCGCCGAAGCGGCGATGCCGGCCGGCGACGCGGAAAGCGTGACGGTCGCGGCCTCGCGCGCCTGAGAGGGGGCGGCTTTCGGCCTCGCACGCCTGACGGGAACGGCGGCTTCAGACCCTGGTCAGCCTGGCGGCTCCATCGCGGGGGGCGATCCGTCCCGGACCGGCGGATCCTCGGTCGCCGCGGGTGGTGGGTTCGCGATTTCCTCGGTCGCCGCGGGTGGTGGGTTCGCGATCTCCTCGGAGAGCGGGGCTGCGGTCCCCCGCGTCCGCGGCTGCCCCGGCGGAAGCCGGTGCCGCCACCAGATGCTGACGACGCCGTAGGCGATCGCGCCACCGCTGACGAGGATGGCGACCGGGATGCCGAAGAACGTCCAGTTGTAGCCCTCCCGGAACACCTCGAGGAGGGCGCGCACGGACCCGTACCACAGGAACCAGAAGGAGACGAGGTCCCCCGGGCGCAGCCGGTCCCACATCCGGTGGGACAGCCAGAGAGCGATCAGGCCGCCAACGAGGCTGAGCAGCCCCTCGTAGAGGAACAGTGGATGGAACCCGGTCGTCTCGAACGGGTAGACCGAGCAGGGGAACGCCGCGACGCGGTACTGGCACTGGATCGTGATGGCCCAGGGGAGGTTCGTCGGCGGGCCGTACAGCTCCTGGTTGAAGAAGTTGCCCCAGCGGCCGATGGCCTGGCCGATGAGGAGGCCGGGCACCGCGAAATCCGCCCACCGCCAGAAGCTCAGGTGGTTGCGCCGCGTGTAGACCACGATGCCGACGATCGCCCCGGCGATCCCGCCGTAGATGCCGAGACCCGAGTACGGAGGCAGGACGATCTTGAGCGGGTCGCCCGCGTAGTACGACCACTGGTCGATCACGTGGTAGATGCGGGCGCCGATGAGGGCGAAAACGAAGACCATGAGAACCGCGTTCCAGACGTGCTCGGGGTTCTCTCCGTGGCGCCTGGCCTCGCGGGCGATGATGAAGGTGCCGGCGGCCAGCGCCAGGACGTAGCAGATCCCGTACCAGGGCACCGTGACCGGGCCGATCGTGAAGGCCACCGGCGTCGGCGTGACCACGATGAGGGCGGGGGGCAACGCAATGGGAGGCATCACTGCGCGGCAGGATACCGGCTCGGGGTCGCGCGCGGCGGGCACGCGGCGGACCCGATGGTGGCGACGGCCGGCCGGCTCGCCGCGGCCGGGCCGCAGGTGCCGCCCCGGGCCATATACTCAATCAGTGAACGACGCGTGGGTGTGGTGGCTCTTCGCCATCGGGTTGGCCGTCGGGGCGGCTACCGTCTGGTTCGTCCGCGGGACGATCGCCCGCGAGGAGGACGACCTGGCGGCGGACGAGCGTTCGCTCGAAGCGGGCTGGGTCGCCGGCACGATCGAGCGATCCGGCGGCGTCGCGCCGGTCCCGCTGGTCGAGCAGGTCCTGGAGCTTCACCGCGATTACCTGCGCAGCAGCCCGCCGTACCTTGCGGGCGACCCGCCCGCGGTGAGTGACCCGGACGCTGAGCGGGCGGTTACGGCCCCGCCTCCGACTCCGGCTGCGTCAGCCTCCTGAGGATCGCGAAGGGCGACTCGTCCTCGCTGGGTTCGGCCTCCTCGCCGAATGCCAGCGTGGCAGCCGGCCGCCGCGGTCTCTCCGGCGGGGGCAGAGGACCCTCCTCGGCGGTCCGGGCTGCCCGTTCCTCGCGGGCAGTGACGTTGGCGTCTCCCTCGTCGCGGGCGGTCTCCAGCAGGACGAGGTCCTCGGGCGCCAGGAAGGGTCTCAGGTCCTGCAGATCGATCTCCAGGAGTGGGTGCTCCGGGAGTGCCGGGGCGGCGAGGTCCTCCGCGGCGATCGAGGTGAGGTCGGCGAGCCGCGGGTCCTCGCGGTCGAAATCGCCGCGGCGAGCCGCAACCAGGATGACAATTCCCTCGACGCGGTCGAAGCGCGTCTCGAGCAGGCGCACCGCCCTCGCCACCTGGCCGAAGCCCCGCCGCATCGCCGCCAGGTTGCTCGTGAACTTCACCTCGTAGACGCGCGACGGGATCCCGTCACGGCCCTCGACGGCATCGAGCTCGAGGTAGAGACGCTCGTACGCGCGGGCGTTCCGGTAGAGGACGTCGGCGGCGATGACGCGCTCGAGCAGGAGCGGCACGCGCGCCGACAACCACGCCCGCGCCGCGGCCTCGACGCGCCCGCTGACGTGGTAGGTCGCGCTCTGGTCCTCCTTGGGGCCGTAGTGCCGATGGGCAAGCGCCTGGTCGGCCATCGCCGACAGGTACCCGGGATCGTCCGTGCCGACAAGCTGGATCGCCCGGACCCGGTGGATCGCCTCCCTCGCGCTCACGAACGGAGCGTACGCCAGCGCAACCTCAGTTGTAGGTGCCCACCAGCAGCGGCGCTCCCGGCAACGTGCCGCCGACCTGATCGAGGCTATCCCGAACCGCGCCCCGTACGGCACATCGCCTCCCCATCCGCTCGCCGACCCGCTCCAGTAGTCGACCCCGTTACCGAGCATCACGACCCTGCCCGTGGCAGGGCTCCATCGCGGCTTCCTCAGCGGGGTCCTGGTCGAAGGCAGCCGCTGCGACCGGCTGACCGCGTGCGATGTCGACATCAAATCCGTCCGCCGTGTCATCGTCGTCCGACCGTACCCCGAGCCCCACCACCACCGTGGATGACTACGCGGAAGGGGTCTCGCTGGTTTCCGCGACGACGGGCGGGATCGGCGACGCGGGCGCGGGAGCGATGTGCGCACCGAATGCGTCGGCGGGCGGTGCGGGCGCGTCAGGTTGCACGACCGCGTCGGGCTCCGCCAGGGGGATCTCGGGCGCGACGCCCAGCCGGGCACGGTGGTTCGCGGCGCGCACGTTCGGCAGCGGCGTGTCCAACCCTATTGGCAGCCCACGCCCCTCGAGCGGCGACGACAAGACGACCATGGTGCGCAGCGAGCGCACGTGACCGCTCAGCTGGATCTCGCGAAGGATGCGTTCAAGGTGCCCGGTGTCTCGTGCCCGGACCTTCAGGACGAAGTCCTCGTCGCCGGCGACGTGGTGGCATTCGACCACCTCGGGCATGGTTCGGAATTGGCTGGTCACCGAGTCCCAGTCGGAGTAGATCTCCTGCGCCACCAGGACGAACGCCAGGACGCCGAAACCCGCTTGGTGCGCATCGACGGACGCCGCATAGCCGAGGATGGTGCCGCGCGCTTCGAGCTTCTTCACCCGTTCGTGAGCGGAGGGAGCTGTCAGGCCGACGAGTGACGCGATCTCCGCGTAGGTGCGCCGGCCGTCCTCCTGGAGGATCGCGAGGATTTGCTCGTCCATCGGATCCAGCCGCGTTTCGTTAGCCATCGTGCCTCGGTGATGCCGCGTCCGTAAGCGCGCCCGCGCTTGACGACCTTTGATTTGTAGGGTACAGTATGAATGCGTTGCCGGGGAACCGCAAAATCCGGGCATCGCCTGAATAAGAATACTGACGCCCATCCAGCCCAGAAGAACCGCCGTTCCCTCCTCCACGGCGGTTCTTCTCTTTTTGCCTCAGGGTTCCCCCGCCACCCAGCCGGCGCGTCGCTCCGCGCGCTTCCCCAGCGTGCCCGGCTCCAGGTGGGCCTCCAGGCAGTGCACGCCGCGCGGCCCCACGACGGCATGGTGGAGCGTGCCGGCCGGCAGGTCCAGGCGATCGCCCGCATCCAGGGAAACGCCGGTCCCGGCCTCCGGCAGCCCGAAGACGATGTCGCCGCGAGTGACCACGATGACCTTGTCGTGGTCGTGCCGGTGCGCCGCGTACCGGTCGCCCGGGCCGTTCGACCACCCGTACATGTCGAATGCAAATCCCCGTGGCGTTGGCCTCCTCGCCCCCGGTCAGTGCAGGCCGGGGGGCCCCAGGGTCCGGCTTGGACGTCCCGACTCACGCTCGGGCCGGGACATCGGCCACGGTCCTCGGCATCCCCGTGGCGGTCCTGCCGGATCGATCCCGGCCAAGGCTACGGGGGCTCTCGTATGACGTGGTCGGTCCCCCGTCGCTGAGCAGTGCGGGCCCCCGGTCGGGCCCAGGTGGCTTCACCCGGGCGACTTCACCCTCGCCCAGTCCCTCGCCCAGTCCCTCGCCCGTCCCTCGCCCCGCTGGGGATCGGGGTGTAGCGGAGCGCCGACCCCGCAGAAGCGCTGGCGGCGGCTTGCCGCCCGCGTCATCATGAGGTCGACACCGGCGCCGCGCCGGTGGATGCGGGCATGGAACCGGGAGGGAGCAATTGGGCCGTCGCGCCATCGTCGCGATCCTCGTCGTCCTTCTCCTCGTCGCGCTCGTGCTCGGGGCGCTCGGCAGTATCACGGCCGCGGTCGTGATCCGCGGCTTCCCGCAGCGGGATGGCTCCGCCCGGCTTCCGGGCCTCGCGGCCGACGTCACCGTGATCCGCGACGCCAACGGCATCCCGCACATATACGCCTCGACACCGACCGACCTCTTCGCCGCCCAGGGCTGGGTCCATGCCTCGGAGCGCATGTGGCAGATGGAGGTCTGGCGGAGGCTGGGCTCGGGTCGCCTCGCCGAGCTGTTCGGGGAGTCACAGGTCGACCGCGACCGTCTGGCGCGCACGCTCGGGTGGCGGCACGCGGCGGAACGCGACCTCGCCGCCCTGTCCCCCGACGCGCGCCGCATGCTCGGGGCGTACGCCGCGGGTGTGAACGCGTGGCTTGATGCGCATCCCGACCGGCCCCTCCCCTTCGCCGTGCTCGGCCTCACCGGGGCGGGCGGCGGCCTGGCCGGCTTCCGGCCGGACCCGTGGACGCCCGTCGACACCCTGACCTGGCAGAAGGTCCAGGCCTGGGGGCTCGGCGGCAACATGGATGCCGAGCTCTTCAACCTGCTTCTCGCCGCGAAGGTGGACCCGGCGGCCGTCGCCGAGCTGTCGCCAGCCTATCGATCGGACTGGCCAGTGATCGTGCCCACGGGCGCACCTGGTTCCGGGGGCGCCGGGGCAACGGGGCGCGGGATGTCCGGCGGCAGGGCCGTGGTCGCGGAGGCCGGCGGCAGGGCCGTTGTCGCGGAGGCCGTCCTTGCGGGGTCCGAGGCGCTCGCGGGCGTCGGGCTCGATGGCGGTTCCGAGCGGGCGCTCACCCGGCTTGCCCGGCTCGCAGGAGGGCTCGTCGACCTGGACTCGGTCGACCCCTCCCGGGCTGGCAACGCACTCGATGCGGCCGGCTCCAACAACTGGGTGGTCGGCCCGTCGCGATCGGCCAGCGGCTATCCGATCCTCGCCAACGACCCGCACCTGCCGCACGGCATGCCGTCCATCTGGTTCATCAACGGCCTCCACTGCGTTCCGGTGAACGACGCGTGCCCGTACGACGTGGCTGGGGTGAGCTTCGCGGGCTCCGCGGGGGTGGTTCTCGGACACAACGCGCGCATCGCCTGGGCGTTCACCAACGTCGATCCGGACGTCCAGGACCTCTTCGTCGAACGAGTCGACGCTTCTGACGCGAACCGCTACGAGTACCTGGGCTCGATGCGGGCGATGACGCTGCGCCAGGAGGTGATCCGCGTGGCCGGCGGCCCGGACGTGCCGATCATGGTGCGCGAAACGGTCCACGGCCCGGTCGTGAGCGACGCGGTCCAGGACCTGCGGCCGGCCGGCGAAGGCGGCAGCGACCTCAACGGCAGCGGCGTCGTCTACTCCCTTCGTTGGACCGCGATCGCCGAGCCGGATCGCTCTGCGGAGGCCATCCTCGCCCTCGACCGGGCAGCAGGCTACGAGGCGTTCCGCGATGCCCTGCGCCTGTTCTCTGCGCCCTCGCAGAACGTCGTCTACGCCGACGTTGAGGGGCACATCGGCTACCAGATGCCGGGACTCGTGCCGGTGCGACGGTCCGGGGACGGGACGATGCCGGCGCCGGGCTGGGACGGAAGCCACGACTGGACCGGCTACCTGCCCTTCGACGACCTCCCCCGCCTGTTCGACCCGCCGGACGACGCGATCGTGACGGCCAACAACGCGGTCGTCGATGGCGCCTATCCCCATTTCCTGGCCAGCGACTGGGACGCCGGGTACCGAGCGCAGCGCATCACCGAGCTCCTCGAGGCCGGTGGCGGACTCACTCCCGAGGCGATGGGCCGCATCCAGGGCGACACCTTCGTCGGCCAGGTCCCGGAGGTGGTTGCCCGGCTCAGCGATGCCGCGCCGAGGCAGGCGGACGGCGGCGTGGTGCTGCAGCGCATCCGCGACTGGGACGGGCTCTGCACGGTCGATTCGACCGGCTGTGCCGCCTTCTGGGCGTTCGAATACCGACTGGCGCGTGCGCTCTTCGACCCGCGGCTGGGCGCCGGCGGCTCACCGGGGGACATTGCCCGCCTGTTCGTCGGCACGGGCCGGTCCGCCGAGGCGACCCTCGCGCTGCTGAGCCAGCCGGGGAGTCGCTGGTGGGACGACCCCGGAACCGCCGGCGTGGAAACCATGTCGGAGGTCCTGTCTTCCGTGCTCGACGCGGCGGGGAGCGACCTGCGCGCCGCACTGGGCGACCCGGCCAAATGGACGTGGGGCGCGGTGCACACCATCACGTTCCGCGAACCGACCCTCGGGACGTCGGGGGTCGGGCCGATCGAGGCGGTGTTCAACCGCGGGCCCTACGCGTGCCCGGGCGCGCCGTTCGCCGTCAACCAGAACGCGTTCGACGTGTCGCGCGCCTACCCGGACCCGTACACCGGTGAACCGGGCGAGGGCATCGGCGTCATCTTCACGGTCTCCGCCGGGCCTTCGTACCGGCTCGCCGTCGACATGGGCGACCTCGACGGCGCCCGCGTGATCATCACCACGGGCGAGTCGGGCATCCCCTTCGACTCACACTACGACGACATGATCGGGCCGTGGCTGCGAAACGAGACCGTGCCGCTGCCGTTCACGCGATCGGCCGTCGACCGCGCCACGGCGCACCGCCTCGTCCTGGAGCCCTGACGTCGGTCGCGCGCGCGGGCCCGGGCATGGGCGGGCGCAGGCTCGTCAGCCTGTGTGATGCATCCGGTCGAGCACCCACCGCTGCGGGGCCATGAGTGGGCCGTGGTCCGACCCGGCCTGCGCGCCAGCTGCGGCCGCAAGCGACCCGATCACGCCTAGCAGGATCGTGGTCACCAGCACGACCGCAGCGACCCGGGCCGCTGGCCGTCCAAGGCGTGTCGTGCGCTCGCGCTTCGCCGTGCCCTCGCACTCGCGCGCCACTGCACCTGGAGAATCGTCTGGATAGTCCTTCGTCCTCATCCGCTCCCGTACCTCCGCTCCCGCGGCTCCCAGGAAAGGGGCCGCCGTGGGCGGGAACGGTACCGGGCGGGACTTCGCGCGGGCTTCCCGACGACTCACCTGCGACTTATCAGGGACGGGGTCCGGATCGCAGGCTACATCCCCTGCGGAACGTAGAGCGGGTCGAGGTACTTCTCCGGCTCGTCGCGGAACTCGAGCATGCAGCCCTTACCGCAGAAGTAGTAGGTCGTGCCCTCGTGCTCGTGGCTGAACTTCGCGGTCTCGATCTCGACTGTCATGCCGCACACGGGGTCGATCGCGGTTGCCATGTGTCCTCGTTCTCCTGTCGCACCGGCCGGCGGGCCGAATGGGCCACCGCCCGCTCTGTGATACTCCCCGGCAGTATACCCCCGCGAGATCGAACGCCGACGCGCCCCTGCCCGCGGCCGGCGGTCCTTTCGGTCGGTCCCTACCGCCGGTCCCTACTGCCGGTCCCTACTGCCGGTCCTTTCGGTCGGTCCTTTCCGTCGATTTCTCTTCTGCCGGTCCCTTCTGCCGCCCGGCCGTGCCCTGAGCGGTAAGCGACGGGCTCGCGTCTCGCAGCCGGTCAGGACGCGCGGAGACCTCCCGTGCTGAGCGCGGGCCGGGACGATTTGCGCGCCGGGCAGCCCCTCGCCGACCGGCGAGCGGCCGCTGACACTGCGTACTGCTCACGCTGCAGCCAGATGGCAGAGGCGGCACTGCTGTCCAAGACGGCCGCACCCGCCATTAGCACGGCACGACGCGGTCATGCGGTGCTGACTGGAGTCTGCGGTGTAGCATCCGGGGCGTGGAGGATGATCTCGCCCCGGTCAGGCAGCGGCTGCTCGATGAGGTCGCACGCCTGCACGCGGAGATCGAGGGCGAGGCGAATGAGCCGCCCGAGCCGATGACCTACGGCTCGCAGGCCGCGTCGGCCACCCAGGTGTTCGATCAGAATTGAACGCAGGCACTGCGGGAGCGGGCCACCCGCGACCTCGAGCAGGTCGAGGGCGCGCTCGGACGCCTCGAAGCGGGAACCTACGGGATCTGCCAGGCGTGCGGGCGACCGATCAACCCGGCCCGGCTCCAAGCGCTGCCGTGGGCCGCGCTCGACGTGGAGTGCCAGCAGCGCGCCCGTCGCTGACGACCACCAGCCGGCGGAGCCGGCGCAGGTCCTCCCGGAACACCAGCTCGAAGAGCGGCGCAAAGAGCCCGTCGACGAGCCGGCCCAATCGTCCCAGCCGCACCGCCGGTGACAGGAGTTCCTCGCGCCAGTGCACGAGCGTGGCCGTGCCGTCGTGAACGGGCGTGAGCCAGAAGTCGCCCCGCCCGGTGAAGCGACCGAGGTGCCTGAGACCGAAGTGGCGCGGCGGGTCGAACGCGTCGATTTCGACCGGGTCGGACTGCTCCAGGCCGAACATGCGGACGGTCCCCACCGCGCGGGTACCCACGCCAGCGCGGAGCAAGTCGGGCGGCGGCGCCGTCGGCGAACCCGAGGGCGCCACGAACCGAATCGCCTTCAGGTCCCGCATCCACTTCGGTTGAGCCGGCACGTCCGAGAGAACTTCCCAAACGCGGTCGGGGGAGGCGGGGATGACGATGCGCCGCTCGATGATCGGCATGATTTCCTCTCTTGACGATGCCCTCTCTTCGCAGTGGGCCACGACGTGGATGCCGGCCGGTCGCGGCAGTATCCTCCGGGCATGACCTCACATGACCGGCGCCCGGACCCGAGGCGCCTCGCCCCTCGGCCGATCGGCGGTTTCTCCAGCAGCGGCCGTGGGCCGACACCGCGTTCCTTGAGACCGACGCCTGGCGGGCGCTGCGGATCTTCGCCGAGTTCGTCCAGGGGTTCGAGGTCCTTGCGCGGCTCGGTCCCGCGGTGACCGTCTTCGGGTCCGCGCGGACGCGCCCGGGTGAGCCACCGTACCGGGCGGCCGAGGAGCTGGGCAGGGGCCTCGCGGAGGCCGGGTTCGCGGTCATCACCGGCGGTGGCCCGGGGATCATGGAAGCGGTCAACAAGGGCGCGAAGGAGGGCGGTGGCCTGTCGGTCGGTTGCACCATCGAGCTGCCGAACGAGCAGGGGATGAACGCGTACGTCGATGTCTCGGTGGACTTCCACTACTTCTTCGTCCGCAAGACGATGTTCGTCAAGTACGCGCAGGGTTTCGTCATCTTCCCGGGTGGCTTCGGCACCCTCGACGAGCTGTTCGAGGCGCTCACGCTGGTACAGACGGGCAAGATCCGCCACTTCCCGGTGATCCTCTTCGGGACCGGCTACTGGGCGGGGCTGCTGGATTGGCTGCGCGGGACGGTCACGGCCGCAGGGAACATCGACCGGCTCGACCCCGGCCTCGTCCACATCACCGACGATGTCGGCGAAGCGGTCTCGATCCTGGTGGAGTCGCGAGCCCGCCTGCTCCAGGCGCGGGCCATCGACCCCGATCCCGACGACGAGGACTGACGGGACGTCGAGAACTCGACGGGGCGCCGAGGACTGGCCGGAGGTCACCAGCCCCGCGCGGAGCCGCCCCTACGGAACGCAGCCGCCGGTGCCGACCGCCGCCGTTCGCGAAAGACCCGGCTTGATCACCTCGAACACATCGGGCGCCGGCAACGCGTAGCCGGTGCCGGCCTCCGTACGGGAGCGTGCGAAGACCACCCCGGCCGCGCGCCCGTCGGCGGTGACGAACGGGCCGCCGCTGTCACCCGGCGCGACCTCCGCCGCCAGCTCGATGACCGTGCGCGTCACCGCGTCGCGCCCATAAATGTCGTAGCCGGACGCCCGGAAGACGTCCCGGACGGCCGCCGGGATCGCCTCGAGGTCGCCTCCATCGGGATGGCCAAGCGCGGCGCCCACCGCGCCCGGGTCCGGCGGCGCACCAGCCAGCGGCAGCGTCCGGGCCGACAGGCCGGGCACCCGAAGGAGGGCGACGTCCAGGTCCGGGTCGAAGACAACGACCGTGGCCTTGAGCGGCCCGGCGGAGGTGTCCTGGCTCACCTGGGTTGCCTTCCGCTCGCCGGCCACGACGTGCGCGTTCGTGACGACGTACCCGGGAGCGACAACGAACCCGGTGCCCGTGATCCGCATGCCGCACGCGTCGCCCTCGATGAGCACGATCGAAGCGCGCGCCCGGGCGGCGATCGCCGCCACCTCGGCCGGCTCGGGCGTTGCCACGGGGCCGCCCGTCGGGGCATCGAAGCCCTCGAAGACCTGCGGCAGCCCGGACGTGTCGAGGAAGGCGCGAAGCCGGCCCAGCACCGGGCCGGGAGACGGCAGGCCATCGCTGAGGACGGCGACGATCGCCGAGTCGCGGATCTGGGCGGCGAGCGCCGACGAGGGTCCGACCGCGAGCACCGGGGCGAGGAACCAGGCGGCGAGGACGATGGTGAGCCCACCGATGGCGGCACCGGCGGCACGATCGGCCGTGCGGAGCGGGCCGCGGACCATCCCACGGGTGATCGCCGCCGCGAGCAGGCCGCCGACCAGCTCGCCGAGCGCGAGGGCGAGGAGCAGGAACCCGACGATCGTGGCCGCGCGGACGACGCGGTTGACGGGCGGGATCGCGGCGGCGACCTCGGGAAGCACATAGAGCGCGATGAGGGCTCCGACCGCGGCCCCGACGAGGCCGAGCGCCTGGCGGACACCGCCCTGCAGGTAGCCGGCGAAGATCCCCGCCCCGATCAGCAGAAGGAGCACCGCGTCGAGGACATTGAAGTCCGGCACGCGGCTGAGTGTAGTGGGGCCCGCGACGAGTGCGCTGCCACGCAGGTCTGCGTCTCGTGCACGACCGCGACGACTCCGGTCGACCAAGCCCGGGGACTGGCCGATCCCCGTGCGCCAGACGCAACGACCGGACCGGTCCGCGACTGGACCCGCTGAGTTCGTGCGAGTGGTGCAGAGATCGGGCTGAGGCCGGCGGGCGGGCTGCCACATGGTCGCGGTGATGCACGTGGCGCAAACCGGCGGCTCCAGCCCGTTAGCGGCGGTTCCAGCCCGTTGGAGTGGCTCCTGCCCGGTGGCAGCGGCTTCCAGCCCACTCACGGCGGCTCCCGGCGGCCTGCGTCTGTCCCTTGCCGAGCCGCGCCAGGGCCAGTCCGCGCTCGGCCTGCCGCCTGCAGCGCCGGCGACCGGCCCTTCTGGCACTCCTGCCCGCCTGATATGCCCAGCCACATAGTGTCTTGTGTCACTTCCGCCGCGGACCCGCGCTCTCGCGAGACTTCACACGGGGTAGTGCGAGTCATGCCTCGCCTGCCGATGCGTCCCACCTTTCCTAGGAGGCGCCACTTGACAACGCCAGCCGTATCACCGCCCGAACCGGCGCCGACGGGCCGGCCTTCCTGCAGGAGGTGATGGCCGCCACGCCGGGCAACTGCCGGCTCAACATGTGCATCCAGTGCGGCACCTGCGGCGGATCGTGCCCGTCCGGCCCGGACATGGACCACACGCCCCGCCGGCTGTTCGCGATGATCAGGGCAGGGCATGCGCGACGAGGTGCTGCGCAGCAACACGCCCTGGTTGTGCGTCTCCTGCTACTACTGCACGGTCCGCTGCCCGCAGCAGATCCACATCACCGACGTGATGTACACGCTGAAGGGCATGGCGATCAACGCGAAGCTGTACCCGACCACTCGACCGCCCCGACTTCTCCAAGACCTTTGTCGACTACGTCGAGACTACGGGCGAAGCTTCGAGCTCGGGCTCGCGACGCGGTTCAACCTGAGGCACCACCCGCTGAGCCTGCCGAGCATGGCGCCGATGGGCCTGGGCATGCTGAAGCGCGGCCGCATGGACCTCTCCCCGCACCGCATCGAGGGCATGGACCAGCTGAAGCGGATCCTGGAGCGCGCCAAGGACGCTGGAGGCGACCCATGAAGATACCTGTTCTATCCCGGCTGCTCGATGGAGCGCAGCGCGCGTGCCTATCTGCGACTCGCTGCTGCGCGATCCGCGACGCGCTCGGGCTCGAGCTGGACGAGATGGACGACTGGAACTGCTGCGGCGCGACCGAGTACACTCGGTCACCGCATCGCCGCGCTACGCCCTGGTCGCGCGGAACCTCGCGCTCGCGAGCCGGCAGGCCGAAGGCACCGACACCGCTCGTGGCCCCCTGCAGCGCCTGCTACCTCAACCTGGCGAAGACCGACCAGCAGATGCGCGAGGACCCGCGCCTGCGGCACCAGGTCAACGAGGCGCTGGCGGCGGGCGGCCTGCACTACGACGCCGGGCAGCTCAAGGTCCGGCACCTGCTCGACGTCATCGTGCAACGATGTCGGCTTCGAGGCGGTCAAGGCGCAAGGTGTACGCCCGCTGTGCGGCCTCAAGCTCGCGCCCTACTACGGCTGCATGGTGCTGCGCCCGGATCTCGACAGCCGCTGGGACGACCACGAGCACCCGACGGATCGACCGCCTGCTGGGCGCTCGGCGCGGAGGTCGTCGACTACCCGCTCAAGACCGCACTGCTGCGGCGGCCACATGACCCAGATCGGCCCCGAGATCGCCTACGGGTTGATCCGCCGGCTGGTGCACGGCGCGACCGACGGCAGGCGCCGACGTGATCGTCACCCTCTGCCCGATGTGCCAGCTGAACCTGGACGCCTACCAGGGCGAGATGAACCAGCTCTTCAAGACCGACTACCAGATGCCCGTCCTGTCTTCACCCAGCTGATGGGCCTGGCGTTCGGGCGTCGCCCGCGGAGCTGGGCTTCGGCAAGGAGTTCGTCGACGCCGACGCCGGCGCTGCGCAGATCGGGGACGAGAGCCGCCGTCGCCGAGGCGAAGCAGCCGGCCCGCCGAAGCCGCGCGCCGAGGACAGGCCTGCCCATGCCGCGCATGCCCGGAGAGAGGGAGGTGACGATGACCGATGACCTTCGCCAGAATCAGGAAGAGGAGCGCATCGGCGTCTACGTCTGCCACTGCGGCAGCAACATCGCCGGGATGGTCGACGTCGACGAGGTCGCGCGACTGGGCCGCCGAGCGACCTGAAGGACCGCGGCGTGGTCGTCGCCCGCGACTACAAGTTCATGTGCTCCAGCCTGGGCCAGGAACTGATCGAGAAGGACATCCAGGAGCAGGGCCTGACCCGCGTGGTCGTGGCGGCCTGCTCGCCGCACCTGCACGAGCCGACCTTCCGCACCGCCTGCGCCAGCGCCGGGCTCAACCCGTACCTGTGCGAGATGGCCTCGATCCGCGAGCACGTCTCCTGGGTGCACACCGACAAGGACGCCGCGACCGCGAAGGCCAAGGCGATGGTCTCGGGCGGCGTCGAGCGCGTGCGGCACCACGAGCCGCTCGAGCCGATGCACGTCCCGATCCACGCGACCACGCTGGTCGTGGGCGGCGGCATCGCCGGCATCCAGGCCGCGCTCGAGATCGCCGACGCCGGCTACCCCGTCTACCTGGTCGAGCGCGAGCCCTCGCATCGGCGGGCACATGGCCCAGTTCGACAAGACCTTCCCGACCCTCGACTGCTCGGCCTGCATCCTGACGCCGAAGATGGTCGTCGGCCGGCAACCACCCCAACATCACGCTGCTGACCTGGAGCGAGGTGGAGAAGGTCGAGGGCTACGTCGGCAACTTCACGGTCACGGTCCGCAAGAAGGCCCGCTACGTGAACGAGAGACCTCTGCACCGGCTGCGGCATCTGCATCGAGAAGTGCCCGAAGATAGTGGTCGACGACGAGTTACGAAGCGGGCCTCGGCTACCGCAAGGCGATCTACACGCCCTTCCCCCAGGCGGTGCCCAACTATCCCGGTGATCGACACGCGAGAACTGCACCTACTTCCAAAAGGGCACCTGCAGGGCCTGCGAGAAGTTCTGCCCGACCGAGCGCGATCGACTTCAACCAGAAGGACGAGCTCATCACCCTCGCAGGTCGGCAACATCGTCCTGGCGACCGGCTACGACATGTTCGACGCCCGCCGCATCCCGCAGTACGGCTATGGCCGGCTGCCGAACGTCTTCACCAGCCTGGAGTTCGAGCGCATGTGCAACGCCGCCGGGCCCACCGGCGGCAATGTCGTGCTGCGCGACGGCAAGACGCACCGAAGACGGTCGGCATCGTCCACTGCGTCGGCAGCCGCGACCGCAACTACAACAACTACTGCTCCGCGATCTGCTGCATGCAGAGCCTGAAGTTCGCCCACCTGGTCAGGAGCGCACCGGGGCGAGGTCTACAACTTCTACAT
>CAVOJY010000002.1:0-418470 GCA_963696405.1 uncultured Chloroflexia bacterium | reverse complement strand
ACGCGCGCCGTACTCGAGGCCGCTCGAAGAGTCCCACCACGACGGCGGGCGATGCTCGCCCGCCAGCGCGTAGCCGGTCAGGCCGTGGGCCCACAGCGCCGTCCTCTTGTTGCAGGCGGGCAGCGGCGTGAACGGCTCGCCGCACTGACCGATGTCGGTCGGCTCGAAGTCGTCGAGATTCACCGCGACTTCGAGGCGCACGTCTTCGACCGGACCGACGTCGTAGAACGACCACACGCCGCGCACCGACCACAGCGCGATGCGCGCCTCCTCGAGGCTCGGCAGCGAAGCGAGCGCGAGATCGACCGGGTTGAACTGGTCGGTGGTGCGGAACAGCTCCGTCTTGCCCCAGACGATGTTCTGCTTGCCGGCGCGAATCCACAGCCGGCTGTCGAAGAACTCCATGTCGAGGTAGCCCTCTTTGAACTCCTTCTCGTCCTGCTGGCTCCCGCCGCGATTCCACGCCAGTTCGGCTTCGGCTGAAGTTCTGGTCGAACTGGTCCGTCCTTGTCCTGCTGCAGGAACGCGTGAACGAGCCGCTCGGGTAGTACACGCCGCGCGAAATGCCCTTCTGCGGTGCGCTCGACTGATCAACAGCTCGCGATGCGCGGACGGGCCGGGAGTTCGTAGCGCTGCCGGTCCCGAGTCGTAGTGCGCCGGGAATCAGCGGGTTCACCACGATAGCGGAATCTGATCGCCCGAATTGAACGGGTTCGAGCGCCAGTTGAGCGCGCCATCGCGTCGATGTCGCAGCGCGGATCGATCGGGCCGATGGCTGGCTCGCGATTCCGTTTGCACCGCCCGGGATCTTGCGGGAGCCGAAGCGGCAGCCGAGTCTGGCGCGAAGTAGTAGTAGGCAGGGTCGTCGTTGATGCTGCCGTACACGGGGGGAGAGACCGGGGGTGTGACCGACTTAGTAGTCGACTCGTCCCCACTGGCCTCGTAGATCGCGTTCGTCGCTCGTGCCGCCCGTCGCTGGCCCTGTGGTCGATGCGCTCGCCCAGCAGGTCACCAGGGCCATGACCAGCCCGAGTTCGTTGGCCCGATTGACGAGGTAGTCGACGTTGCGAAAGAAACCCTCGTTGAGTTTGGTGGGGTCCCGATCCACCAGCCGGAACTGTCCCTCCGGGTTGGGGACCTCCAGCCCTCGGAGCACGTAGGCCTGGATGACCGTGAACCCCTTGGCCAGGCGGTTGTTGAAGTACCGATCGGCTTCCTCGTGGGTCAGGCGCTTGAACAGGGCCCCGAGGCTGTATCTGCCAGGTAGAAGAACGGCTCCCCATCCTGGTTGACGAGGACCCGCCGTTCGGGCTGACGCCGAGCTGGGTGCCCTTCACGGACGAAACGTCTCGGTGCTGCGCGATGGTCACGTGCTCTCTCCTTAGAGGGGGTCGAGATCGGTGATGGAGGGCTCCTCGCGTTGCTGCGAACTGCGGCAGCCACGCGCTTTTGGGCGGCCAGCAACTCGTCACCATGGCGTGGATTTGGGCAGGTGCACACGGCCGCGGTCAGCGGGTCCATCATCACCGCGTGATAAACCGCGTCGGTTCGCCGGAGAGGCGGCTTCCACCACCAGGTCCTGCACGTTGATCCCGGTGCGGTTGAGCGCCGCCAGCTGCGGGGGCAAGTCGCCCACGATGGATCGGCTGAATGCCGCTGGCGTCCACCAGGCAGGGCACTTCCACCGCAGCAGCCTTCGGGCAGGTTGGTGATCAGCCCGTAGTTGGGCACGTTGCCGTTGATTTGGCCGGCTCATTGGTCTCCATCGCCTCGATGATTTTGGAGCCGTACTCGTGACTGCGCACCAGGCGCAGGTCTCGCGCGTGCCATCGATCAGCGCCTGAAACTCTCGGCCATGTGTGCAGCGCGATTCTGGCAGTGGCGCAGGTATCCGCCGGTACGGCCGTAGTCGAACCAGTAGATCGTCCGGGTTTTTGAAGAGCGGCACCAGTTCTTCTTCGATCATCTTCGCATTCTTGCGGAAATAGGGCGCGTATTCGGTGGCGTGTCCGCTCGATTCGGTGACAAAATAGCCGAAATACTTCATCATATCGATGCGCACCGGCTCGTGCGCCGTAGATCTCGGGGTCCTCGATCGCCTTCCAGAGCGCGGATAGAGATCCTCCTGCCCGCGGCGGAACTGAAGAAAAATGACTGGTGATTGATGCCCGGCGCAGACAAAATTCACCTCTTCATAGGGCACGCCGGCCCATTTCGCCAGCATCTCGGTGGTGCCCTGCACCGATGGCACAGCCCCACATGCGGGCGGCCCGCTGCCGGCGCTGACCGCCCAGCAGTTCATCGCCATCGGGTTGACGTAGTTGAGCAGCAGGGCATCCGGGGCCAGGTCGTCCATATCGTCGCACATATCGAGCAGCACCGGGATGGTGCGCAGCCCGCGGAAAACGCCGCCCGGGCCCAAGCGTATCGCCGACGCACTGCCCCACGCCGTATTTGCGCGGGATTTCGATATCCAGCGCATAGGCCTCCAGTCCGCCCTGCTGGAAGGTGGTGATGACGTAACTCGCGCCGCGCACCGCTTCGCGCCGGTCGAGGGTGGCCTCGACCTTGGCCTTCAACCCGCGCCGGTCGATCAGCGTCTGCACCAGGGCGCGCGCCTGCTCCAGGCGCACCGGGTCGATGTCCATCAGGGCGATGGTCGCTGTCCTGCAGGGCGGGCGTCAGCAGGATGTCGTTGCACAGGTTGCGGGTAAAGACGGCGCTGCCCGCGCCGATGAGGGCGATCCTCGTCATCGTCATCCCCTTCCTCCCCTCCGTCGTGGAGCTTGCCGCCCGCGCCCAGCGGGTACCGCCCCGAACTCCAGCGCCGCGTCGTACATCGCCACGATGTTCGCCGCCGGCACGTCCGGCTGGAACTGGTGCGACGGCGCGAGGATGTAGCCGCCGCCGGGCCCGAGCGTGTCGATCAGCTCCCGGCCGCCGTCGCGCACCTCGTTCACGTCCCGTGCGGAGCAGGTCCTGGATGTCCACGCCGCCGAGGAACGACAGGTCGCGACCGAACTCCCGCTTCAGCCGCCACGGCTCCATGCTTCCTCGGCAGAGGCTGGATCGGGTTGAGGATCTCGATCCCGATCTCGATGAAGTCAGGGATGACGGTCGTAGACGCTGCCGCAGGTGTGGATCGCGATCTTGGCGCTTGGGCGCGAGCCGGTGGACCGCCTCCATCCAGCGCCGGTGGTACGGCTTGAGAACTCGCGGTACCCTCGGGGCTCATGAACGGCGCCCGCTGGGTGCCCAGTTCGTCGCCGAACCTGACGAGTCCACGAGATCGGCGATGGGCCAGGAATGCCTCAGGTACTCGATCGCCAGCCGGTGAGGCGCTCCGCTGAACGCGTGCCAGAAAGCCGGGTCGTCCAGCATGTCCGTCAGGAACAGCTCGAACCCGCGCGTGAAGGCGTAGTTGTGGCCGACCTGGAGGGCCGTCCCGCGCACCGCCAGACCGCGTAGCCGGCGTCGCGGATCGCCGGGCCTCCTCGCGCTTGCCGGCCCAGATCGCCGGGTCCTCAGGTCGGGCCAGTCGTGCGGTAGGCCTCGACGTCGGCGATACGTCGTGGCGTCGCTGAGCGGCGCCACGTTGTCGTCCAGGTCCCAGTACGGCCCGCCTGTGGCGGACGAGCCCCCAGGCGTCGACGACGCCCCGTCGGGGAGGAACTCCAGCTCGGCTGCTCCCCGAGGCCACGCCCGGATGTCCGCCCCGAGGCGCAGCTTCAGGCGCTCGTCCACGTTGAGCACGCTGCCGCCGTCGTCGGTGGAGGAGATCGGCTCCGCGCGTCCGCCAGCCCGTCAGCCGGCAAGGGCCCGGTAGCCGTGGGGCGGTGATCGAAGATGCTCGAGAAGCAGATTCGCCGAATGACACCGGAACGCGGTCCGGCTCCCGGTGGCCGAGCGCGGTCAGCACGCGCTGCCGCGAGGTCATCAATTCGGTCATGTCACGTCCTCCCTCGCCGCGGTCACGCTCACATCTCGAGACCGACGACGGCTGCCTCCCGCGGAGCCAGCTCGAGAACGGCTTCGACACGCTCTCCGTCGCGCGATCGTGCCGTGCAGAGCAGGATGGCGCCGCGGACCCCGGGAACCGACACTCGAGCATCGGACAGGTTGGCGCGACGACCACGTCTCGCCCCGCAACCAGGCCCACAGCCCGTCGTCGGAGCGCTGAGAGCGTGCGGTAAGCACCTCGGCGGAGGGAGGGGAGGGCCGCACGGAGCCGCAGAATGTCGCGGGCCAGCGACAGCATCGAGCCGGGGTCGTCCACCTGGCCCGCGACGTTGCAGCCTTTGAATCGCCGAAGGGCAGCCAGGGCTCGACTCCCAGGGCCGTGAAGCCGGCACCTGGCTCCGGTCCCCACGGCATCGGCGTACGGGCCGGATCTCGTCCCCTGCCGCCCATTGACTGCTGGCACCGGTCGAGGACGCGATCCTGGGGCACCGAGTGTCCGGCATCCCGAGCTCATCGCCGTAGTAGAGCAGCGGGGTGCCGGCAGCCCGGCGAGCACGACCACGGCGCAGCGGGTCTTCGCGGCGGGCTGTTCCGCCCAGCGGGTTGGGTAGCGGCTGAGGTCATGGCTGCCCGCTGCCCAGACGGGGCAGGCTGCGGGGAAGGGAGGCTTGGGCCTCTCGACTACCTGGCGCAGCTCCGGGCGCGAACGGGGAACGCTGCAGCATGAAGTTGAAGGCCAGGTGGAGCTCAGTCCCCGTTCCGTAGAACGACGCCAGCTGCTGCGGGTCGAACACCTCTGTCTCGCCAATGAGCACGCATCAGACTGGTACGAGTCGGCGATCGCCCGCCAGCGGCGGAACAGCTGGTGGAGCTCGGGTCGGCAGGAGTTGTAGATCAGCCTCTGGCCGGCGCGCCGGACGACCGGATGATCATCCGGGCCGGTGGGGGTTGTCGCGGAGCACGCGTCCTTCACGATCTGACCGCGACGTCGATGCGGAACCCCGCCACCCCGCGGTCGAACCAGAAGCGCAGGACCCGGTCGAAGCTCCGCGCACCTCCTCGTTCCACCAGTTGAGGTCCGGCTGCTAGGGAAGGAAGTTATGCAGGTAGTACTGGCCGGTCGCCGGGTCGAACGTCCACGCTGGCCGGGACGGGCCGAAGGCGTTTACCCAGTTGTTCGGCGGGCCGCCGCCGGGACCGGGGTCCGCCCACACGTAGTAGTCGCGGTGGCGTGACCGACGGGAGGAACGGGCGTCGACGAACCACGGGTGCAGGTCGCTCGTGTGATTGGGAACCAGGTCGAGCATGACGTGGATCCCCCGCGAGGCGGCCTCTTCCATCAGTCGATCGGCGTCGGCGAGCGTGCCCAAGTCGGGGTGGACCGTACAGTAGTCGGCGACGTCGTAGCCCCAGTCCGTCGTTCGGGGAGGCGCTGATCGGGCTGAGCCAGATGGTGTCGATGCCGAGCCACTCGAGGTGGTCGAGGTGGGCGGTGATGCCCGGTAGATCACCGATCCCGTCACCGTTCGAGTCGGCGAATGAGCGCGGGGTAGATCTGGTACAGGCCCCATCGCGCCACCACGTCCAGTCGGGCTCGGAGGTAGCGCGCCGGCGGGATCGACAGGGTACTTCCGAAGGGCCGGACCACCTGACCGGGCATGACGCGTCGTTGTCCACGATCCGATGGGGCTGACGGGCGTTCCACCTACACCTCCCCGGCGGCGGCCGTCGTACTCATCGTGTCCTCCCTACTCACCCCGAGTCTGCATCGCCTGAGCCCGCCTCGTCCACTCCCTTGTCCGGACCTCGGACGGGCCGACCACCCTCTCCCGTACCGGGACACCCCGGAGGCTCCCGGGGCGAGCGCCGTCCGGACGCGTTTCCACCCTGTCAGGCCGCCGGCCACATCACCCCCTTCCGTGGTCCCGGCCGCGACCCCTGCCCAGAGGGCCTCACGCAGCTTCAATCGCGAGAAGCCAGTCCTGGGGGCCGTGGGATCCACCTCAGCACCCGCGGACGTCCGGCCGTTCGCCGCCGTCGTCCAGCCACCGCGGATCGGGTCGAACCACGAAAGGCGCGCTCGCCGGCCGGCACCAGCGACAGGTCGAGGGTCAGCCGGCGGGGCGTCGGCAGGTACGCCATCGCCAAGTCACCCTCCCGGCGTCTTCCCGGCGGCGCAGAAGTCAAGGCCGCGCGATTCCCCGAGCCCGCCAACCACGAGCCGCTTTCCCTGCCAGCTCGCGCCGTAGCTGACGCCGACGCCCGGCTCGGGCACGAGATCCCACCAGCGGCGCCCGGGAAAGCCTCGGCGAAGTGGCTGACGCCGGCGATCGGGGCAGGTCGAGAGCCGCCTCCCAACCGGTTTCGAACGGCCAGATCGGTGTGCACCCGAAGACGTGGCCAAACCCCCTGCGCAGGACGGACCAGTAGGCCGGTCGCCGGAGCTGCACCTCGCTGGCGGTGTGCTCGTTCTGGTAGGTTGACTCCATGAGGAAGAGGACATCGTCGGCAGATGGGCGTAGTCGGCGTAGAGCTTGGCGTGGACGATGCCGTAGCTGTAGGTGTTGTTGACCGTGAGCCAGGATGACCCGCGGTAGACATCAGCGGGGACCGACTCCGGGGCGCAATGGGCGGTGAGCAGGTGGCGCGGATCGGCCTCCCGGATCCCCTCTGCCATCTGGTCAATCTCGAGCCGAAGGTCGCCCGGGTCGCGATCGCCGCCCATCACCCACAGGATGTTGTCGAGGTCGCCGAAGCGCCCGCCGACGAAGCGCCCGTAGGCGCGGCAGCCGTCGTGGCCGTTCCGGAGGATCTCGCTGGCGCAGCCCTCGTAGAGGAAGGGGGATCCTGGCCATCCGGCGTGGGCGTACCCGGGCTAGGCAGCGGTCAGCAGCACGAGCAATCCGCGCTCGACGGCGCGCTCCATGACCCACCGAGCGTGGTCGAAGTAGGCCGGATTGGGAGTGCCGAAGTCGCCGGGCGTCGTGAACGGTTCCTCCCCGTAGCGGTTGCGCGGCGGGTCGGCGAGAAGCAGTACTCGAGGAGGTTGACCAGCAGGGTGTTGAAGCCAGGTGCTGCCGGTCGTCGAGGTACCGCACGGCCTCGTCCTTGGTCAGGCTCACGAAGATCGACCATGCCGCGTCGCCGACCATCAGGAAGGGATCACTCCGCCGATCCACGAGATACCGCCCGGTAGGCCCAACCGAAAAGGGGTAGGCCGGGCTCGCTGCAGTCACGTTGTTGGTCATCGCTCGCTCCCTCCGTCCACTCGCCGTCAGCCACGACCGCAGGCCGCGGCAAACACCTCCGCCGGACCCGGCCGGCGCACGCAGCGCCCAAACCGGAACGAGTCGGCCAGTTACTCGAGTTCCCCAGGACCGGCGTTCGACCATTCACCCGCCATGGATCGACCCATCGTGCTGCCCAGGAGAACCGGCACATGCGCCTGCACCCATCATCTGCGGGCCGACCGATCGGTGATTCCCTCATCCGAGCCGGGTCTTCCCCCACCAGCGGAACCGCGTGACGGGAATGTACCCGACCCCGACGGTAGACTGTCTCTGGGTTCCCCCAGCGCAGAGCGCGATCAGGCGAGCTCCGAGATCGAAGCCCGCGTTGCTCACGACGCGCGTACCAGCGCCCGGGCGTCGGGGGGGGAGGGGGGGGAGGAGAGTCGAAGACGTGAGGGAGGTGTTGAGAGACGGGGGGGGGGGCTGTGGGTGGGGGGAGCGGAGGGGGTAGGGTCTCGGGAGAGAAGGGAGGGGTTGGGCGGGGGAGGGTGGGGGAGGGGGACTCCTGGCGCAGGGGTCGGCGAAGGGACCGTGGCGTGCTTGCTGGCCAAATGCCGGCTCGCCCACGTCGGTGACGCCGGCCCACCACCCCGATGACACGATCACATGTTGGAAACCTGGGCCTTCATCTGCGGGAGGGCGGCGCGAACCGGTAGCGTCCAGGGGAGCCGGCCAGACACTCGGTTCCCGAGGCCGGCCGAGGCAGTTGGAGAGCGATTGACGTGCGGGCGTGACAACGCGCTTGCCGCATCCCGCAAGTCGGGAGTCTGAGCATGCGATTTCGACGTGCTGGTCAAGGGGGGTCACGTTGTTGATCCCGCGCAGGGGATCGACGGCAGGGCCGACATAGCTATCCGGCGCGATCGCATCGCCGCGGTGGATCGGGATATCCCCGCCGAGTCCGCGGCCCGTGTGATCGATGCCTCAGGCGCAGTACGTCACGCCGGGTCTCGTCGACCTGCACACGCACATCTTCCGGGGGGTCGGCTACTTCGGAATCGACGCCGAGAGCATTGCCTGCCGGACCGGCGTGACGACGTGGGTCGATGCCGGGTCGGCAGGCGCCTTCTCGCTGCCGGGCTTCCGCGAGTTCATCGTGGACACGACTCCTCTTCACGTGCTCGCCTTCATGAACATCTCGTACGTGGGGCTCTCCGGACTCAACAACGAGGAGTACTGCAACCTGGAGGCGTGCGACGTCGACCTCTTCCGGAGGGTCGCCGAAGCGAACCATGACATCGTCGTGGGCGTCAAGACGCGGATGGGAACCGACGCGGTCGGCTACCAGGGCCTTGAGCCGCTGAGGCGTGCATTGCAGGCCGCCGATGCCTGTGGCCTCCCGGTCATGTGTCACATCTGCATGGCGCCCCCGCCGGATCGAGGACGTGCTGGCCCTGCTCAGGCCGGGCGACATCGTGACCCACTCGTTCACGGGGGCAAGCGAGAAGATCGTGAGCGACGATGGCCTGCTGCTCGAGGCGGCTCGTCTTGCCCGCGAGCGGGGAGTGATCTTCGACATGGCCACGGCGCCGGATCGTTCTCCTTCGAGAGCGCGGAGGCGCTGGTCGCGGCCGGGTTCTTGCCTGACGTCATCTCGACCGACCTGCACCAGATCAGCCTGCCGGGGCCCAACCTCCTCGAACCTGAGGGGGGCGCGACAGGGTCGACGTGGTGGCGCGGGTGAAGGGCGATGGGTCGCCAGCATTCACGCTTCTGACCGCGATGAGCAAGTTCCTGCACCTCGGCATGTCGCTCACGGATGTCGTCCGGGCCACGACCATTCGCCCAGCCGAGTTGCTCGGCATGGAGGATCAGATCGGGACACTGCAGCCGGGTGCCTGCGCGGACGTCGCTCTCTGTACGCTCGAGGATGGTGAGTTCCCGCTGTCCGATGTTCACGGCAACACGCGCGTCGCGCGGAAGATGCTTCACAACACCCGGACGATCCTCCGCGGCCAGGAGCTCCCGATGCGTCCCATCCCACCATCGCCTCCCTGGATCCGGCTCGTCGATCGCGGTCTAGTAGCCCCACTTCCATCTTCCTCCACTCCCCCCTCTTCACTTCGTATCGGCCCCTCACCTCGCTGGATACTGCTCACGAACGCGTCGATCTCCTCGTCGGTGACGTCCGCCTCGGCGATGACCCCGAGGAGCCCGCCGATGGGCAGGGTGGCGCCCTCGCCCGCGAGCCGGCGGCGGAGCACCCCGCTGGCGAAGGCCTCCACCTGGCCCACCGCCTTCTCGGTCTCCAGATCGAGCAGCTCGTCGCCCGACTCGACCGCGGCGCCCTCCTCGACCAGCCAGGCCCGCACGGTGCCCTCGGTCATGGAGAGGCCCCACTTGGGCACGCTGACCGGGTGGATCCGCTGGCCGCTCACCGGCGACCACCCGCACGGCCCGGCGGGCCGCCTCGGTGATGCGGGCCGGGCTCGGGATGTAGAGGTCCTCGAGCATAGGGTTGAAGGGCACCGGGGTGTGCGGCGCGGTGACCAGCTCGACCGGCGCCGCGCAGGGCCCCGAAGGCCTTCTGCGCGGCGAGGGCGGCGATGTCGGCGGCCATGCCGCAGCGGGGGTTGGCCTCGTCGACCACCACCAGGCGCCCGGTCTTCTCCACGCTCCCCAGGATGGTCGCCTCGTCGAGCGGGGAGATGGTGCGCGGGTCGATGACCTCCGCGGAGATGCCGTCGGCGGCCAGTGCCTCGGCGGCCTCGGCGGCGAAGGTCACCATCTTGGAGAGGGCCACGATGGTGAGGTCGCTGCCCTGGGCGCACCACGTTGGCCTGGCCGAAGGGGATGGTGTAGGGCTCCGCGGGCACCTCGCCCTTATCGGCGTACATGATCTTGTGCTCGCAGAAGATGACCGGGTCGTCGTCGCGGATGGCGGTGATGAGCAGACCCTTGGCGTCGTAGGGCGAGGAGGGCACCACCACCTTGAGGCCCGGGATGTGGGTGTAGATGGAGTAGTAGGTGCCCGAGTGGTGGGCCGCCCCGCGCTGGCCCGCCCCCATCATGGTGCGGATGACCACCGGGGTGCGCGACTTGCCCCCGAACATGTAGCGGAACTTGGCGGCCTGGTTGGCGATCTGGTCGCTGCAGACCCCCCAGAAGTCCATGTACATGAGCTCCACCACCGGGCGCATCCCGCAGGAGGCCGCCCCGATGGCCGCACCGATGAAGGCCGACTCGCTGATGGGGGTGTCCATGACCCGGTCGCCGTACTTGCCCCAGAGGCCCTTGGTGACCCCCTCGGCGCCGCCCCAGGCGTCCATCTCGCCCATGGAGCCGGTGCCGCCGGCGACATCCTCGCCGATGAGCAGGACGGTCTCGTCGCGGGCCATCTCCTGATCGAGCGCCTCGTTGATGGCCTGCCGGTAGCTGATGGTGCGTGTCATCCTCGCGCTCCCCGCTCAGTAGGAGACGTAGACGTCGGTGAGAAGGTCGGCCGGCTCGGGCTCCGGGGCGGCCAGCGCCTCGCGCACGGCGTCGTCGATGAGCTCGGCCACCTCCGCGTCGATGGCCGCCAGGTCCGCGGGCGGCGAGGAGCCCCTCGGCGGTGACCCGGGCGGCGAAGCCGGCCAGGCAGTCGCGGGTCTTGCGCAGCTGCCGGCCCTCCCCCTTGGGGCGGTAGGTCTGGGTGTCGCCCTCCTGGTGGCCGTAGTAGCGGCCCACGGTGCACTCGATGAGGCTGGGTCCCTCGCCCGCCCGGGCCCGCCGGACGGCCTCCCCGGCGGCCTCGTAGACGGCGAAGAAGTCGTGGCCGTCCACGCTCACCCCGGGCATCCCGAAGCCGGCCGCCCGCTGCGGGTAGGTGCCCGCGACGAAGTGGGAGCTGGCCACCGTCTCGGCGTAGCCGTTGTTCTCGGCCACGAAGATCACCGGCAGCTTCCAGACCGAGGCCAGGTTGAGGCTCTCGTGGGTGGTGCCCTGGTTGGAGCCACCGTCACCGAAGAAGGCCACGGCCACCGCGTCGGTGCCCTTCTGCTTCGCCGCCAGGGCGGCGCCACAGGCGAGCGGCGGTCCGCCGCCCACGATGCCGTTGGCCCCCAGCATGCCCAGGTCAAGGTCGGCGATGTGCATCGAGCCGCCCTTGCCCCGGCAGGTGCCGGTGCGCCTGGCCATAGAGCTCGGCCATCATGCCGTGCACGTCGACCCCCTTGGCGATGCAGTGGCCGTGGCCGCGGTGGGTGCTGGCGATGCGGTCGTCTCTTCGCAGGTGGAGGCACACCCCGGTGGCGATGGCCTCCTCCCCGGCGTACAGGTGGATGAAGCCGGGCATGGCTCCGGTGGCGTACTCGCGGTGGGCCCGGTCCTCGAACTCGCGGATCGTGCGCATGGTGCGGTAGGCCCGCAGCAGGACCTCCCGGTCGAGGGCCGTGGCAGATCGCTCGGCGATGGCCGTCATGGGCGTGCCTCCTTTCAGCGTCCTCGAGGCTGCCGCCGGCAGCGGCTAGCTGGCGGGGGGATACTGGCGAACCGCGTCCACCACCTGTTCGGCGTCACACCCGGACTCCAGCACGAACTTGAGCTGCCGCTCGGTCTCCAGGTAGTAGAAGTAGCAGTTGTCGCCCAGCCTCCCCTCCATGGAGACGGCAACGCCGTTCTGGGCGAAGTGCTCCCGCGGTACGTCGGCCTCGCCCATGGTGGGCATCATGATGGCGACGTGCTGGATGCCCTCCCCGTACTTGGCCAGGTGCTCCTTGTAGATGGAGGGGCCCTCGAGCGGCTGGATCAGCTCGACCACCAGGCCCGGCTGCACCTGGCACTCGGCCGAGGCGAACGTGTAGTCCTGTGGTTGGCCATGGAGGTGGCGTATCCGTGAGGAGCGGGGGCTCGTACTCGTAGACGTTCCAGGGACCCCAGCCCAGGAGACCGTGGTAGTTCGCCATCGCCTCGTCGAGGTCCTTCACCACGACGCAGATCTGGGTGATGCGATAGGGCTTCGCAGGCGGAATCATGTCTTCGTCTCCTCTCGGGATCAGATGGGCACCTGGGGCAGCATCCGGGCCCACAGGTGGTCCTGGACGAGGGACGGGCAGAAGCTGAGTCTGTGGCCGGGCACGCCAAGGTCGAAACGGACCACGGACGCTGTGTCGTCCACCGTCACGTAGAGCTCGTCGTACCCGGGACCGCCGAAGCAGACGTTCGTGGGTGTCGTACCCCCGCTGGGGATAGCATCGATCTGACGTCCATCGGGGTCGTAGACGATCACGTCGCCCGAGCCGATGTGGGTCGCGTACAGATTGCCCGCGGCGTCGAACGCCATCCCGTCCGGACCCACAAGCGACTGGCCCTCCCAGCGGACCGGGCTGTCGGGCACACTCTGGCATTCGGCAGAACTCGGTCTTCCCGGATGCCCGGCCAGGACCCGTCACATCGTAGACCCAGATCATGTTGGTGAATGTCTCGGCAACGTAGAGTCGGCCGTCGCGGACCACGATGCCGTTCGGGAATGCCATCCCCTCGTCAATACGGTGCAGCGTGCCGGTGGCCCACTCGTAACCGAAGACCCGGCCGATGAGGTCGTCGGGGAGCTCCCCCAGGGGTCGGTGAAGAACAGGTTGCCGTCGGGGTCGAACGACAGATCGTTGGGTCCGTTGATGGGCTGTTCTTCGAAGGTGGAAATGAAGTCGCTCTGTACGCCATCGGGAGCAACGCGGATGATCGAGCGACGGCCCTCATCGGTCACGTAGAGGCAGCCATCGGGGCCGAAGGCAAGGGCGGCAGGGATCCCCTCCACTTGCGGAGTGGATGTCGTGAAGACCCGATGCGTCGCCAGGGGCCTCGACACGTGGGTGGCCGAGATGTCCCCTCCCCGCGGCCTGTCCAATCCTTGTCGGGGGCCGTGAAACTCACGACGTTCAGGATCCAGCCGCCGGGACCCGCCACTGGTCCTTCGGGTGACGGCTGCTGCTCGGCGAACAGTTCAGCGGCTGGATGCGTACCTCTCGATTGTATATCGTCCCTGAGGCCGCATTCGACCACTGGGCGGCGTGCCGCCAGTCTCAGCCCGCGCTGGGGGATGCGTACCAGCGGTAGCTCGACACGGATATGAAGCCCACGCGGCGGTAGAGCGACTCGGCCTTCGGCTCGGCCTGCAGGGCGGAGATGCGGGCGCCGAGCTCGAAGCCTGCGTTGACCGACGCGCGAGTCACCGCTTCCCCCAGGCCACGTCCGCGGTACTCGTGGCGAGTGGCGACCCAGTCAATGCCAGCCACCGAGCCAACCACGAGGACCATCGCCACAGATGCGGGTTGGCCGTCCACGTAGGCGACGTAGCCGATCGCGTTCGGCATGCCAAACAGGCTGAACGGCTCGCCGAAGATGGCGAGCGCCACTCCGGCCCAATCCGGCATCGCCTCGGACGCGATCAACGCAAAGTCCGACATCCCCTGCACGTCCTGGACCCGACGCACCACTGTCCCGGGTGCAACGGCCTTCTCTTCCACCGCGTGCTCGAGGATCATGGCGGGTCGATCACCCGTCAGCTGATAGCCCGCAGCCTCGAGGGCCTGCTCCAGATCCGCGTCCGCATGTCGCCGTGTGATCACCGAGTAGCCCACCCCGAGCGGGCCGAAGAATGATGCCGCCCGCTCCAGCGTTGCTGTCGCGGACGGGGCGGGCTGCGTACCCGTTCGAACAAGATAGCTGAGATCCGTGGTAGTCCCGGCGACGAGCAGGAGTCCGTCCTCCTCGTGGACGACACCCCCGGGAAACCTTCTGGGCCACTCACGCGTGGACTCGACCAGGTAGTAGTCCGACGCGGTCAGTTGGGCAGTGCGATCCATTCCCGACACATCCTTTCGAGAGGAGCTCCCCCTCTCCCCCCTCCTCTACGCCCCCAGCAACCCCTTGGCCACGTCCACCGCGCTGGCCGCATCGGGGGCGTAGCCGTCGGCCCCGATCGATGCGGCGAACTCGGGGGTGAGGGGTGCCCCACCGACGAGGACCTTGGTCTGGAGACCGGCCTCGCGGACCGCGGTCACCACCGCCTTCATGCCCACCATGGTGGTGGTGAGGAGGGCGGAGACCCCGATGAGGGAGGCGGAGTGCTCCTTCGCCGCGGCCACGAACTGCTCGGCGCTGACGTTGGTGCCGAGGTCCACGATGGCGATGCCGGCGCCCTTCCACATCATGCCCACCAGGTTCTTGCCGATGTCGTGGAGGTCGCCCTTGGTGGTGCCGATGACCGCGGTATGGAGGGGCTTGATGCCGGCCTTCACCAACAGGGGCTCCAGGAGCGCGGTGGACTCCTTCATGGCCCGCGCGCTGATGAGCATCTCGGGGACGTAGAGCTCGTTTCGGCTGAACTTGCCGCCCACCACCTCCATGGCCTTGGTCATGGCATCGAGGATGGCCTGGGGCGGGAGACCGTCGTCGATGGCCGCCTGGGTGACCGTCACCGCGGTCTTGCGGTCACCGGCCTCCACGGCGGCGGTGAGGGCAGCGAGGTCGGTCATGGGGGTCCTCCTGGGGGTGGGCGGTGGGGCGGGGGCCATTCTTCGGGTGAGGGCTGGCCGGTGCGCTGGGGCTACTCCTGGTCCCGCATGACACGCCAGTTGCGGAAGGTGTCGCGCGTGGACCACGACAGCGCTTCCCGCCAATGTGACTCGAACAGCGTGGTGTCGAAGACGCGGTGGATCAGGCGCTCACGGGCCCGCGCCAGCCGGCGGACCGCGGCCAGTCGTTGCATTGCCTCGGCCCGATCTCCCCGCGCGCTCGCTTCGACCATGGACGCGATACCGCGCAGGATGTCCGAGTAGTAGCCCAGGTACCGCCACGACATGCGCTGGGCCTCGACGGTGGAGGCGATGTTCCGTTCGATCACAGGCGCGAACTCGTCGATTGCCTCGGCGACGGTGCCCATGAGCCTGACCGCCTCCGGGTCGGTGCCGACGCACCCGTCCCGGCTCCAGACGGGCTTGAACATGTCCGCCAGACGCGAGAGATGGTCGCAGGCGAGCGCCCCTTCGGGGCCAAAGGCCGAGTTGAAGTAGTCCTCTGCGATCTCGTCGAACGTGAGCTCCCGGTTCCACAGGGTTCGCCCGAGCACCGTCATGCCCAGGCCAGTCGGCAGCCAGTTGCGCTGCGACGACCATCCGTTCATCCCGTTCAGCCCGAGACGTTGCAGCTGCCCGATGTCGGAGTGCAGGACGCGGGACGGGTGGATCCCCGTGGGATCGGCATACTGCGCCTGCCAGAGGTGGTAATCGCCGAGGAAGCTGTCACCGGAGAAGACCTTCTGCCACGCCCGCAGGTGCGCCTCGTTCCGCTCTGGCGTGACGGGCAGCCTGAGCCGGTTGCGCCGGTACGGCCGCAGGGCGGGCAGGCGCCCCGGCGCATACCCGCGGGCATAGGTGCGCGTGATGGGGGCAAACATCAAGACGAAACGGTCGGGGTTCGAGAGTCGCGCAGTGAGCGGCGGCCAGAGGAGATCCATGTACGCCAGGAAGGCGATGCGATGGCCCCCAGGCCCGCGGCGTCGAGGGCCGCGTCGATCTCGTTGAGCAAGTCGACGTAGAGGTCGGACGGCCTCGCCGCCCGGCAGTCCGCGGCACTCGCAGTAGTTGTTCGGGATGTCGCCCAGCCAGACGTGCAGGATCGTCACGTCCGGATGGGCCTGGGCGTACTCGACGACGTTCGCCACGAAGAGCCGTCGGACCTCCGGGTTCGAGTAGCACAGCTGGGTGAAGAGGGCGGTGTCGAACACCCAGTCGCGACGGCCGTCCACGAGGGCAAGGAGCTGCTGACGGTCGGGCGGCAGTTCCGGCGGCGGGACATCGTAGGTGAGCCAGTGCACGCCGAGCGCCTCGTAGGTCCAGTGGCCTTCGGCGTGGCGGACGAGCCCTCGACGATTGATCTCGTCAGCCAGGCTCTGCCACATGTCTTCAGAGTGCTCGTACGGGAGAACCGACGGAGTACCGGGCTCGCGGTCCGGCTGGTACCACCGGTCGAACGCATAGTGGCCGCAGCGGAGCTCGAGAAAGTAACCATTGAACCCGAGCTTCGGGGCCCACGCGATCGCGTCGATGATGTGCTCAACGCTGAGGGCCCCGTCAAAATCGATCAGGCGATACCGATGGGAAGGCCGCTCCACGATCCGGACAGACGTGCCCACCAGGTCGCGCCTCGGGATCACCTCGCCGTCGTAGCCCGGGCGTATCCAGCGGCATCCGAGTTCGGTCAGGTAGCGGTAGGCCGCCAGCAGGACGCTTCGGGGATTCGCCCCGCTGATCAGTCCCGCGCCGTCGTCGACCGGCTATGGCGATCGCGTCGTCGAGGACGGGGTCATCGACCGCGGGTACCCTGGCCGCCGGCAGCTGGTCGCCTGTTCCCATGACGATCGATCGCGGTGGCGCACCCCGTACCGTATCCAGGTGAAGCAGGTTTACCGGATCGGAGGACATCCGGGCGAGGTAGGTGCGCAGCTCCTGGGCCGCGAACCCCACCACCGGGTCGTCGCCAATCCAGCAGACGGTGCGATCGCCGTTGGCCATGAGACGAACCTCCAGTACCCAACCTCCCCGCAGCGCCCTCGGGGCGCGAGGACTGTTGCAGACCGTCCCTACGCGCTCGCGGGCGGCACGATCCGATCCAGCTCGCGGACCACGTCCTCGGGCAGCGGCTCGACCTCGCGGGTCGCAAGGATGGAACGCGTCTTCTGGCGGGCCAGCGCGACGAGGTCGCGGGCGCCCGCCGTCGTCCACGCGTCCGCGGCTGCCCCGAGCGAACAGGGTGCTGTCGAAGAGCTCGCGGAGATGCTCCACCGTGTGGTCGTCGTCGAGGAACTGGCCGCCGACGCCGACCCGCTCGATGGTCTCCAGGGCCAGCGCGTCATCGTCGACGCGCAGGCCGCGGCCCAGCGGCGGGCCACCCGAACGAGCTCGTCATCGAGCGTCAGCATGACCGGGTCGAAGGTCATCACCGTCTCGATGTTTCCCGCGCCGATGACGAGCTTGCCCCCGGCCATCACCTGGAACAGCGTGTTCTGGGCCTTCTGGAAGATGTTCTGGGCGTAGTCGAAGCCGTCGCTGACGAGGCCGGTGCCCTGCGGCGGGAAGCCGTAGAGCTCGCTGCCCAGCTGCTGGATCGCGGCAATGAGGAGGCCGTTCTCCGGGCTTCCCAGCAGGGCGCCTCCGGTCCGCATGTCGCCGACCGCCGGATCGACGAAGAAGGGCATGGGATGTCCCGGTCGCGCCGACTGGGCCAGGGTCATGGAGCCCAGGAACTCGGCGTTGACCTGGGCGAGGGTGCCGGCGAGGGTGATGGGGGACGTCGCCCCCGCCACCGGCATGACCGGGTTGTCGGTCGGGATGCCGTACTCGCAGGCGAGCAGCAGCTGGGCCGCCACGTCCTCCAGGATGTGCAGCGGGGAACCCATGCAGAGAAGCAGGTGGATGGGCGGCCGGCGAACGACCTCCTCGCGACTGCCCCGCACGGCCACGAGCATCTCGATCATCACCCGCAGGTTCTCGAGCGTCAGCGCGTTGGTGGCGATGCACCGGCGCTGGTGCTGGAGCAGGGTCTTCACCGCGTGCAGCTCGGACGTTTCGGCGGGCACATCCTCGGCCGTGAGAACAGACGTCACATGGATGTTCGGCAGCGCGTCGCCCACGATGGCGAACTCGCGCATGTCGGCAATCCGGGCGGACCGCCACTTCCCAGTCTCGAGGTCGTTGTAGCCGGTGGCACCACCGGCGACGCGCGAGTAGATCGGTCCATCGGGTTCGAGGCGAATGTCATACTCCGGTGAGCGACCGTGGTATTCGAGCGTGCGCGGGACGAGAGCCAGCTTCTCCTCGACCAGGGCCGGTGGAAAGCGCACCACCCCCGTCGCCCTATCGACCCTGGCGCCAGCGCCGTCGAGGATGGCCCGCGCGCCCTCGTGGTCGATGCGCATCCCCACCCGCTCCAGGAGGGTCAGCGATGCCTCGTGGACCCGGGTCAGTTCCTCGGCGCTGAGGACCCGAAGGTAACGACCGCTCATTCGGTGGACCTCGCCTTTCTGTAGCTGCCTCTGGTCGCAGACAAGCGCCCCTCGCTCTGTTGGGTGTGCCAGTCGTCAGCACTCCCTCGTCCCCTGGTGGCCCTGCCCTGCCCTCCCCGATCTCCCCTCTGCACGGCCCGCGGTTGATGATGCCGGCCGCGCCTGTTCGCCGTTATGCCCGCTCGATGCGCATCCCCTCCCCGTCGAAGAGGTGGAGGGAGTCAGGGGGAAGCGCAGGCCCACCCGGTCGCCCTCGGCGGCGGCCTGGTGGGAGCTGGTGCGCACGATGCAGGTGAGCCCCTCGATGTCCACCGAGACATAGTCCTCGGCACCCACGTCCTCGACCAGATCGACGGTGCCGGTGACGGCATCGGTGGTGTCCGGCGGCAGAAGCTCGATGTCCTCGGGGCGGACGCCCAGGGTGAGCGAGGTGTCCGCTGGCAAGGCCGGCCAGGACCCGTCGAGGGGCACGCTCACAGCTCCGGAGAAGCGGCGCTCCCCGGCGCTCCCCTCCACGCGCCCGGCGAAGAGGTTCATCTGGGGGGAGCCCACGAAGGTGGCCACGAAGGTGTTGGCCGGCCGTGCGTAGACCTCGTGGGTCGTGCCCACCTGCTGGATGACCCCGGCCTTGAGGACCACGATGCGGTCGGCCATGGTCATGGCCTCCACCTGGTCGTGGGTGACATAGACGGTGGTCTTGCCCACCCGGCGGTGGAGCTTGAGGAGCTCGCTGCGCATCTGCACCCGCAGGAGGGCATCGAGGTTGCTCAAGGGCTCGTCCATCAGGAAGGCCACCGGCTCGCGGATGATGGCCCGCCCCAGGGCCACCCGCTGGCGCTGCCCGCCGGAGAGCTGCTCGGGGTACTTCTTCAGCTGGTCGGAGAGCTCCAGGAGCTCGGCGATCGTCACCGACCCCGCGGGCCACCTCGGCCTTCTTGGCCCCCCGCATCTTGAGCGGGAAGCCGACGTTGGTCTCCACGGTCATGTGGGGGTAGAGGGCGTAGTTCTGGAAGACCATGGACACGTCGCGCTCCTTGGGGCGGACGTAGTTGGCCAGCTTGCCGTTGATGTAGACCTCGCCTTCGGTGGCGTCCTCGAGGCCGGCGATGATCTTGAGGATGGTGCTCTTCCCGCAGCCCGAGGGACCCAGCAGGACGACGAACTCGGCGGGCTCGATCTCGAGGGAGATGTCCTGAAGGGCGGTCACCGTGGAGTAGCGCTTGGTCACCCCCACCAGCTCGATGGCGTAGGGGATCTCGGCGGAGAGGGCGGCGCCGGGTACGGGGGCGGGGGTGGTGGTGGGCAGGCTAGTCATTGCTTGAGGGCTCCTGCGATGGACCGGGAAAGGAAAGCCTTCTGCAGGGGGAAGAAGAGGAGCGCGATGGGAACCAGAGCCATCACCGCGGCCGCCGACGAGAGACCGAAGTTCGTGGCACCGAACGTTCTCAGCAGGCCTACTCCCACCGTCATGACCGGAGGTCCGCATCGCTCACGGAAACGAGCGGCCACAGGAAGCTCATGTACATGCTCGGTGAAGACGATCACCGCCAGGACCACAAGACCCGGCTTGACGAGTGGCAGGATGATCCGCCAGTAGATGCCGAACTCGGACACGCCATCCAGTCGCGCCGCGTTCTCCAGGTCCTTCGGCAGGCCCACGATGAACTGGCGCATGAGGAACATGCCGAGCGGGTTGGCGAGCGGCGGCAGGATCAGGGCCAGGTAGGTGTTGGTGATGCCAATCGCATTTGCGACCGCGTACAGCGGGATCAGGATCGCACCGAAGGGCACCATCAGCATGGCGATCATCAGGAGGAACAGCGCGTTTCGCCCCCGGAAGTTCATCTTGGCAAAGGCATAGCCCGCCAGAGAATCGATGAACACCTTGAGAGCCGTCGACGGTCGTCGCCACGAACAGCGTGTTCAGCATCCAGCGCGGGAACGCGGTGTCGAACAGCAGGCGTTCGTAGTTGCCGAAGTACACCGGGTCCGGGATCCATTTCGGCGGATACTCGAACAGTGCCTTGCTTTCCTTCAGCGATGTCACGATGACGAAGTAGAACGGGGCGATGATGATCAGCGCCACCGCGATCAGGAGCACGTAGGCCACCGCCCGTTCGGTGGGACTGAACCGGCCGGGGCCCGTTGAGACGAACATGCGCTGGCGCAGGGATGGAGCAGCGACGGCCCGTCCCGCGGGTCGGATCTGCGGCATCTTGCTCACCTCAGGTGACCCTCGGCCCGCGCAGGAGCCGCATCTGAACGAGTGTCAGTGCGAGGATCATCAGGAGAAGCACCACTGAGATCGCCGCTGCAGGTCCTACCTCGAGGCGTTGAAGCGCTTGGGTGTACACGAAATAGACCATCGTGACGGTCGCGGTGCCGGGCCCCCCCCTCGTCATGATGTAGACCGTGTCGAAGATCTGGAGGGCCCAGATGGTGCTCACGACGAGTGCGAACAGGAGGATCGGCCGGAGTTGTGGGACAGTGACGTAGCGGAACCGTTGCAGGGCGTTCGCGCCGTCCAGATTGGCCGCTTCGTACATCTCGCGTGGCAGACCCATGAGCCCGGCAAGAAGGAAGACCGCCCAATACCCCAGGCTCCGCCACACGTCGACGAACGCCAGGAGAACCAGAGCGGTGCCGGGCCCCAGCCACACGGGTGGTTCGAGGCCGAACAGACGCACAGCCACGCTCAGGAGACCGAAATCCGGATGGATCATGAAGATCCACATGAGACCGGCCACGATTCCTGGGACGAGGACCGGGAAGTAGACGGCAAAACGGAACACGGATGCGCCGCGAGAGACGCGCTGCAGCAGCAGCGCAGCCCCCAGGCTCGCCGCGACGATGAGCGGAACGGAGATCGCCGCGAACTTCACGGTATTCCACACGGACGTCATGACCTGGGATCGGCTGAAGACATACGCCCAGTTGTCGAGCCCGACGAAGTGGGTGCCTCCTGTCACATCGCCCTGCTGGGTGCTGTACCAGAACACCATGATGGCCGGGATCAGCAGGAAGATCGTGAACGGGATCACGAGTGGCAAGAGGAAGACCCATCCTGTGATGTTGCGGCGGAGCGCGTAGCGACGCCGCAGGCTCGCCTGCTGCTGACTGCTGTACTGGCGCATGGACCGCGCCGACACGTACTGAGTCAAAGTGACGCTCCTCCTGTGACAACCTGGCGCCCGCAACTCACGGAATGCCCCTCACTGTGCGGACTGCCCGATGCAGGCGCTGCGGCGGCGGGGGCGGGCTGAACGGACCGTCAATGCCCTGCCCTTGGTGCACCTCGGAGGCAGGATGAAGCCGCCGTCGAAGCCCGGCGGCTTCATCCTGGTCTGTGGCTCGCTAGCTCTGGCCGAACGCGATCTTGTTCACCTCGGCGGCTGCGCTCTTGACGGACTCCTCGGCGGTAATCTCGCCGGCCATCGCCCGCCCGAACTCGGCCGTGAGCGCAGCCTCGCAGTCACTCCACTCTTCGAAGACCTGGTGACTGGCTCCGGACTCCATCATGAGGTCGAGGACGTCCACTACCTGCTTCGGGACCATCTCGCCCCACCCACTCGCGACGGCGTCATCGCGAACCGGGTACAGGCTGGCCTGGTCGTTGAAGTACGCGTTCCACGGCCCGGATGCCCAGAACGACATCATCGCCCACGTCGCATCCGGAGTCGGGGTCTTGGCGCCCATGGTGTTAAGACCGAGGTCGTTGTAGGCGCGCCGGGCCTTGCCGCCCGGCCACGGCATGTACACCCACTCGAACGGCAGCTGCCGGGCCTTCAGGTTGGCCGCGACCGTCGTGTCTGACGCGAAGATGGCGACCTTCTGTGCGGCGAAGGCGTCGATGACCGTGCTGTAGTCGTACGTGCCGAGAGGCACGACGGCCTTGTCCTTCAGAAGGAGGTCGACCCACCATTGGGTGGAGGCGACGACATCCGGGGTGTCGAACGCAACGGCCTTGAGATCAGGCGTCAGGATGTCGGTGCCCGAATTGAGGATGAGGTTGTTGTACGTCTCCGTGAACGGCTGGGTGTTGTAGGCCAGACCGTAGACGTCAGGGGCATTTGTCATCTTGATGATGGCATCACGGAAGGAGTCCCTCGACTTGACCAGGCCCTCCGCGTCGTAGCCGGCCTTCTCGAGCAAGGCCAGGTTCACCCACATCGCACTCTCGAAGTTGATGTCGTGCGGCAGGCCGCAGACTCGCGGACCCAGGCCGACCACGCGCTCCCAGTCGAGGAAGTGGGCCTTCTCCGAAGCGTATGAGGGATCGTCGACGTACTTGCTGATGTCCGCGAACAGGTCTTCCCTCAGGGTCAGCTTCGAGTAGGTCCCCTCGTCGGTCAGGTAGACGTCGTGGGCGCCGGATTCTGCCGATGTCTGAATGGTGGCCTGAGCGGTGCCCCAGTCGTAGAGCTTGAGCGTGACCTCGATGTTGGGGTAGACCTTGTTGAACGCCTCGATGATGACCTGCTGATACTCCTCCTCCCTGTCGGTCTGGGGGCCGAGCAGATAGCGGACCTTCCCCGAGATGCTGGTGTCGATGGTCGCTGCAGCAGCGGACGGTGCGCCTGAGGGAGCTCCGGTGGGAGCGCCCGTAGGCGCCGTCGTGGGAGCCGTCGTGGCTGCCGTCGTGCAGGCCGCCAGGATCGAGCCGGCAGCGCTCGCGGTGAGCCCCAGCGCCAGCATCCTCCCGATGAACGCCCGCCTTGACATGCGCCCTGCCATGTAGGAGTCCGCAAGGTCCACTACCTGGCGCTCCTGGTCTCGCGTCATTGAGTCCTCCTCATATCCTTTCGAGCCTGCCAACGGCTCACGCCCAGGTTGCCCACGCCTATCCAGCCGGCGGTCTCCTCCAGACCGCCCCGGCCCCCGAGCCCCGCTCGGGGGCCGCAGTACGCGAAACGCACCTCGATCGTTCCACCTCCTGTTTCGTCCGTCAAGGCCCTGCCGGCCTGTTGTGCGGGACGATCGAGCGACGATCGTCAGAAGCCCCTGGCAGGATGGTAGGAAACCGCGTTCCAGCGGAGCTCCTTCTTGAGGTTGGCGATGCGGGTGTCCGCGTCGATGACGACCATCTCGATGCCGGCCATCTCCGCGAAGTCGGCCAGTGGCTCGCCTCCGACGGCCTGGCTGAAGGCGGTGTGGTGGGCACCGCCGGCCAGCAGCCAGGCCTCGGCGGCCGTCCGGAGGTCGGGCCGCGGACGCCAGACCGCCCGCGCCACCGGCAACTTCGGGAGGTCCTCGGGCGGCTCCACCACGTCCATCTCGTTGGTGATGAGCCGGAAGCGAGTGCCCAGGTCGACGAGGCAGGCCACTACCGCCGGCCCGGGCGTCGCGCTGAAGACGAGGCGGACCGGGTCGGCCTTGCCGCCGATGCCCAGCGGGTGCACCTCGCAGGAGGGCTTGCCCGCCGCGATCGAGGGGCACACCTCCAGCATGTGCGCTCCCAGCACCAGTTCGCGCTCCGGGCTCGAGGTGGTAGGTGTAGTCCTCCATGAAGCTGGCGCCGCCCGGGAAGACCGGCGCCCATCACCTTCAGGGCCCGCACCAGGGCCGCCGTCTTCCAGTCGCCCTCGGCGCCGAAGCCGTAGCCGTCGGCCATCAGGCGCTGCACGGCAAGGCCGGGAAGCTGGTCGAGGCCGGCAGGTCCTCGAAGGTATCGGTGAAGGCCCCGAAACCGCCGGCCTCGAGGAAGCCCCGCAGGCCGAGCCTCGATGCGGCGCCGCATCACGCAGGGCCTCGCGGCGCCGCCCACCGCGGCGCAGTTCGGGCGCCAGATCGTAAAGCTCCTCGTACTCGGCGAGCCAGGCGGTCGACCTCCGCGTCGGGCACCGCTCCAGACTGCCGCGCCAGCTCGCCCACGCCCGTAGCCGTTCACCGAGAAGCCCAGGCGCATCTGGGCCTCCACCTTGTCGCCCTCGGTGACGGCCACGTCGCGCATGTTGTCGCCGAAGCGGGCCACCCGCAGGTCCTGCCAGTCGTGCCAGGCGCAGGCCGCCCGCGGCCCACGCGCCGATCCGCTCCGCGCACCTGCCGGTCCTGCCAGTGCCCGACTACGACCTTGCGCGGCGATTCCGCAGCCGGGTCTCGATGAACCCGAACTCGCGGTCGCCGTGGGCCGACTGGTTGAGGTTCATGAAGTCCATGTCGATGGACGCCCAGGGCAGGTCGCGGTTGAACTGGGTGTGGAGGTGGAGCAGCGGCTTGCGGAGCGCCGACAGCCCGGCGATCCACATCTTCGCCGGCGAGAACGTGTGCATCCAGGCGACCAAGCCGATGCACCCAGGTGCGGCATTCGCCTCGAGACACACCTCCCGGATCGCCTGTGGCGTCGTCAGGACGGGCTTGAAGATGACGCGCACGGGGATGCGCACGTCGACGTCCAGTGATTTGGCGATCACACGGCCGTCCTCGGCGACATGGCGGAGGGTCTCCTCGCCGTACAGCTCCTGGCTGCCGACGATGAACCAGGCTTCAAAGCGATGGAGGTCAGTCATGCGAGGACTCCTTCAACTGGCGCGCCGGAGAACCGCGCCGCCGAACTGAGCAACCACCGGGAGGTCCGGGTTGGCCACCGTGACCATCATCCCCGCCTCGTCGGAGGTCTCGCACGATGCGGTCGTTATGCGCTCGCAGCGGCAGCTGTGATGCCATCACGTTCCTCCGATCTCCGTTCGACTATTCCGACCGGGTTCCGAACCGGCATCCTCGCGCCGGCCTCCACCGTCTCTCCGTGGGTAGCTCGTCGGATCGGCCAGCAGGCTCTCGAACGCCAGCTCCGCGGCGCCGATGAGCGCCGAGTCGACCCCCAACCCCGCTGGAACGACTTCGACACCCGTCCCGGCTGCGGCGAGGCAGCGCCGCTCCAGCTCCCAGGCGACCCGTTCAGCGATGAAGGGGTCAATCCGGGCGAACAGCCCGCCGAGGACGATGCGGTCCGGGTTGAACACGTTGACCAGGCCGGCCAGGCCAATTCCCACCCACCGCCCGTGCTCGTCAAGGGCGGCGAGCACCCGCCGGTCGCCCGCGTTCGCGTCCTGCAGGAGCGCCTCGAGTGCTCCGGGTCGATCGGCGCCTGCTCGGCGGCCGGCGCGACGCAGCAGCACCTCCTCGCCGGCCTCGGTTTCCCAGCAGCCGACGGACCCGCAGCGGCAAGGCGTCCCTGCCGGGTTCACCGGGAGGTGACCGACCTCGCCCGCAAAGCCGTCGCGTCCGCCAAGAGGCCGGCCCTGGCAGATCAGCCCGCCGCCGACACCGACCTCGCCGGACACGTAGAGGAGGTGCTGCATCCCGACGCCGGCTCCCCGGACGAACTCGGCGAGCGCGCCGAGATCCGCCTCGTTCCCCACCGTGACCGCGGTACGGGCGGGCAGGCGATCCCTCAGCAGCTCCCCGAACGGGACCTCGTGCCAGCCCAGGTTCGGAGCCAGCGCGACGAAACCGTCATCTGCCCGTGCCAGGCCGGGAACAGCGACGCCGGCCCCGATCACGTCGGGGCGTCGCGCCAGCGAGCCGAGCAGCACACTGGAGAGCGCGGCGACCTCGCTGGCCACCTGTTCGGGCTGCCGGTCTCCCCGCACCCACCTCATGCGCTCCCGCACCCGGATTCCCCCCGCCCAGACCCACGACCGCGACCGTTACACCGTCGACGCCCAGCTCCGCAGCGACGACAACGGGCCCATCCAGGCTCGGCGCAACCGTTGGCGACGGCCGACCGGGGCCGTGGCGGCCCTCCGGGGCACGCTCCACCACGAGGTCCCGCGCCACAAGGTCGGCCACGAGCGTGCCGACGGTGCTCCGGCTGAGCCCGGTCGCCACTCCCAGGTCCGATCGCGACGGGGCTCCACGAAGGTGCACGGCCCGCAGGATCGCGCCGAGATGGCCACGCTTGACCGCCGCGAAACGCGCCCCCCGTCCCGGTGCGGAACTCGTCAAGGCGAGTTTGTCCTTCCTCCACACATTGCCTTGACCCAGAATAGAACAAACGTCGCCGCCGTCAAGCGCCCATAGGCATCCCTCGGTACCCTTGACTACCGGCGGAACGTACAGTCGGGAGACGGGCATGGGTGTGCGACTGGTCGCGGGCGTCGACTGCTCCACGCAGGCGACCAAGGTTCTCGTCGTCGACGTCGAGTCGGGGTTCGTTGTCGCGTCGGGTCGTGCGCCCCACGAGGTCACGGGGAGCGGGGGTGCCCGGGAGACCGATCCGCGGACCTGGTGGACGGCCCTGCGCGACGCGCTGTCGGCGAGCGGACACGCCCGTGAGGTAGACGCCATCTCGGTGGCCGGTCAGCAGCACGGCCTGGTGGTCCTCGACGAGCACGGGGAGCCGCTCCGGCCCGCCGTGCTGTGGAACGACACGCGGTCCGCCCCGGACGCGGTGAAGCTGTTGACTGATCTCGGCGGCCCGGCACGGTGGGCCGCTGTGGCGGGGTCCATTCCCACCATCTCGTTCACGGTGACGCGCTGGGCCTGGCTGCGACGCACTGAGCCGGCAGCCGCGGAGGCGGCCCGCGCGGTTCGTCTTCCGCACGACTACCTGACCGAACGGCTCACCGGTCGCGCGGTGACGGACCGCAGCGACGCGTCCGGGACGTGCTGGTGGTCGACCATCACCGGCGACTACCTGCCCGAGGTGCTCGAGCACGTCGGGCTGGAGCGGAGGATGCTGCCGGAGGTCCTTGGCCCCTTCGATGTCGCCGGGAGGGTCACAGAGGCAGCCTCGAGCGAGCTCGGGCTCGCCCCGGGAACGCTCGTCGGACCCGGGACGGGGGACAACGCCGGCGCGGCGCTCGGGCTCGGGCTGGCTCCCGGGGAACCGGTGATCAGCCTCGGTACGTCCGGCACGGCATACGTGGTTTCCACGCGGCCGGCGGCCGATCCCACCGGGACGGTGGCAGGCTTCGCCGACGCGTGCGGCCGCTTCCTGCCCCTCGCCGCCACCTTGAACTGCACGGTCGCCGTGGACCGTTTTGCGGCCTGGCTGGGGATCGACCGCGAAACCGTGGAGCCCTCCCTGGGCGTGACTGCCCTTCCCTACCTCGATGGCGAGCGAACCCCGTACCTCCCGACCGCGAGCGGCATGCTCGTCGGCCTCCGGCATGGCACGACCGCAGGGGCGATCCTCATGGCAGCGTACGAGGGGGCCATGGCGTCTCTGGTCGACGCTCTCGATGCCCTGGAGCGGCACTCGTCCGGCATCGACCGCGCCGCGCCGCTCGTCGTGATCGGCGGGGGTTCCCGCGGGCATGCCTGGCGCGAGGTCTGCGCCCGTCTCTCCGGGCGGAGGCTCCTCGTCCCCGCGTCGCAGGAGCACGTCGCGCTCGGGGCAGCCGTGCAGGCCGCGGCCATCCTGACCGGCGCCGGTCCCGCCGAGATCGCGTCAAGGTGGCGGACGCGCCAGGGGGTCGAGATCGAGGCCGTGCCGCAGGACACGGAGACGCTGGAACGCATCCGGACGCTCGTGCACACCGTCAGCGAGGGCCGCCAGAGCCAGCTGGGCTGAGAAGCCGGGGTGCGTCTCAGACGTCCGGCTCGGAGGCCACGATCCCCTCCCTGCGAGGCAGGCGCCTCCCCGCAAGGATGCTCGCGAACACCACGGCGCCGCCCGTCACCTGGAGCAGGGTGATCGATTCCCCGAGCAGGAGCAGTGCGAGCACGACGCCGAACACCGGCTGCAGGTAGATGAAGGCCGCGGCGCGCGATGCTCCGACGTTGCGGACCGCCGTGAAGTACAGCAGGTTCGTGAGGACGAGGGCGCCCAGCGCGGCGTAGGCCACGATGGCCCAGATCTCGACCGGTACGGCCGCGAGGTCGGTCGCGAGGAGGGCAGGAAGGCCCAGGGGCACGAGCGCCAGCGTCCCGGTGACCGTCACCGCGGCGGACACCCGGTTCGCCGAGTACCTCCCCAGCAGGGGCACGACGATCACCGAGTAGCTGGCCCACGCGAGAGCCGATGCGAGGATGAGGAGATCCCCGACCAGGCTGCCGTCCCCGCCCGGGACCGGCGAGCCTCGCACGACGAGCGCGACGCCGACGATGCCAAGCGCCAGTGTCACCCAGGTGCGGCGGCCCGGACGCTCCAGCCCCACGACCATCGCGATCAGCGCCGTCCACAGCGGGGTGGTGGCGAAGAGGATCGATGTGCTGGATGCGGTGCCTGCGGCCAGGCCGAGGACGAACAGCACCTGCTGCAGCGTCACGCCCAGCGCTGCCGCGATCACGATGCGCGGCAGATCGGCCCGGCGGATGTCGAGGCCGCCCTCGGTAACCCTGACGAAGACGAGCAGGGTGGAGGCGCCGACGGCGAACCTCAGCGCAGCGAACGCGAGCGGGTCGAGCGCTCCGACCGCGACCTTGACCAGGGGAACGTTGAAGCTCCACAGGAGGACGGCCGCCAGGAGCATGACATCGGAGGCCGCCTCGCGTCGCACCGGGGGATCGTACGGGACGCGATCCCCCGGACGTGGCCGCTCCAGCGGCCTCGGTCAGGGCGGCGCGATGGTCCCGCCGCCAAGGACCTCGTCGTCGCGGTAGAGGACGGCCGCCTGGCCGGGTGCCGGGGCCCAGACCGGCGTGTCGGTCTCGACCAGGTACCGCCCTTGGCCGGCCGGGCGCACGACCGCACGCACGAGCGGAGCCCGGTGTCGCACCCGGACGAGCGCCTCGAAGGCGCCTGGGGTCGGCGGCGAGCCCGCCACGAAGGTCAGGTTCTCGACAGCGAACGAGCGACGCTCGAGGTCCTCTCGGCGCCCCAGGCGGACGGTGTTCGTCACCGGGTCGAGCGAGACGACGTACCGCGGCTCGCCGAGCGCGACGCCCAGGCCGGTGCGCTGGCCTACCGTGTACGCTGCGATGCCCCGGTGGGTGCCGACGACCGACCCTTCCGCGTCGACCAGCGGCCCGGGGGTCTCTCGCCACCCGGCTCGCGAGCGGAGGACCTCCCGATAGTCGCCCCCCGGTACGAAGCAGATCTCCTGGCTCTCGGGCTCGCGGGCGGTCGCCAGTCCGAGGTCCCGGGCCATCGCCCTCACGTCACTCTTCGTCAGCTCGCCGAGCGGGAACCGGATCGCGGCGAGTTGCTCCTGCCCCAGGCCGTACAGGAAATAGCTCTGGTCCTTCGCGGCGTCACGACCGGCGAGCAGGCGATGGCGGAGACCGTCGGCCGACGCCGGATCCGGCACCGCATCGATCCGGGCGTAGTGGCCGGTGGCCACCGACGAGCACCCGTACAGCAGCCGCGCCCTCTGCAGCAGGGCCCCGAACTTCACGACCGTGTTGCAGGCGATGCACGGGCTGGGGGTCCGCCCGTCGAGGTAGGCAGCCACGAACGGCTCGATCACGCCGGCGGTGAACTCGCGCTCGAGGTTGAGCACGTAGAAGGGGATCCCGAGCTGGCCGGCAACCCGGCGTGCGCTGTCCGCGGCATCGAGCGAGCAGCAGGTGGGGCTCCCCTCACCGTGGGCATCGCCGAGGTCGTGGAGGCGCATCCAGGCACCGACGACGTCCAGTCCCTCCCGGACGAGGAGCGCCGCCGCTACGGACGAGTCCACCCCGCCGGACATCGCCACGAGGACGCGCTCGTTCACGGCGCCACTCCTGCGATCCGTCGGGACGGTTCGATCAGCCGGCGCCCACGCCGGGTGGATCCGCCGCCAGCGTGGCCGCGCCGGCCCGCAGCCGCGCGATCGTCGCCGGCGCGATCCGGCAGACCTGCTCGATCTCCTCGGCCGTCGTCGTGCTGCCCAGGCTCAGCCTGAGCGCTCCCCTCGCCTCCTCCTCCGGGTAGCCCATCGCCGTCAGCACATGGGACGGCTCAGCGTCCCCGCTCGTGCAGGCGGACCCGGTCGAGCACGCGATCCCGTCCAGGTCGAGCGCCATGGCCACCGCGCTCCCCTCGACCTCGCGGACGATCACCGACAGGTGGTTCGGGAGCCGCTCCCGGCGATGGCCCGTCAGCTCGACCCCCGGCACGGCCAGGATGGCGTCGCGCAGGCGGTCCCGCATGGCCCGAACCGCCGGGGTCACCGCGGCCCGTTCGCGCCACGCCAGCCGCAGCGCCGTGGCGAACCCGATCGCACCGGCCACGTTCTCCGTCCCGGCCCGGCGATACCGCTCCTGCGAGCCGCCATGCATCTGCGACAGGAGCACGGTGCCGCGACGAACGTAGAGCACGCCGGTGCCCTTGGGGCCTTCGAGCTTGTGCCCGGCCAGGGAGAGCAGGTCCACGTCGAGCGCCGACACGTCGGCGCCGAGCCAGCGCGCCCCCTGGACCGCGTCGAGATGGACGAGAACCCCGCGATGCTCGCGCACCCGCTTCACGAGGCTGGCCACCGGCTGGATGGTCCCCACCTCGTTGTTGGCGAGCATGAGGCTCACGAGGATCGTCCGATCCGTGATCGCCGCCGCGAGGTGATCGGGATCCAGGCGCCCGTATCGGTCGACCGGCAGCTCCACCACCTCGAAGCCGAACTTCTCGAGGTGCCGCACCGAGTGGAGGACCGCGTGGTGCTCCACGGCGGACGTGATGATCCGGTGTCCGCGGGCCTTGCCGGCCCAGGCGACACCCTTGATGGCGAGGTTGATGGCCTCGGTGCCGCCGCTGGTGAACACGATCTCCCGGGGGTCCGCGCCCAGGTCCTGGGCCACGGACTCGCGCGCCTCGTCGAGCGCCAGGCGCGCCCGCCGGCCGGGTCCGTGCGTCGACGAGGGGTTCCCGTACTCCTCGGTGAGGTACGGGAGCATCGCGTCGAGGGCTTCCCGACGCAGCGGTGTCGTCGCTGCGTGGTCAAGGTAGATGGTCGGGCCGGCGGTGATCACGGCGACGATTCTATCCCCGGGCTACGATTGCCCCATGACCGTCGCCGCCGTTGTGCTCGTTCACCCGGATGACGACCCCACGACCCCGCTCCTGGGGCAGCCGCGGGTGCGCCGCCTGGTGGATATCGCCTGGGCCGGCGGGGCGCTGCCGATCGTGGTCGTGTCACCCGACCCCTCGGGTGCGGTCGCCACCGCCCTCGCGGGATCGCCGGCGACGCTCGCCGCACCGGCGCCGCTCGACCTGGGCCCGGCCGGCCACATCGCGGGCGGCGTCCGGGACGCCATGGCGGCCGTGGAGCCCATCTCCGCCGCTCTCCTCTGGCCGGCGCGGCGCGCGTGGGTGGACCCCGAGACGCTCACCTCGCTGATCGAAGCCCACGGCGCCGACCCGGAGGCGATCCTGCGCCCATCGTTCCAGGGAACGGCGGGTTGGCCGGTGCTCCTGCCGGTCATGCATCTGCCGGCGGTCGGCGAGATCCCGCCGGGGCGGTCACCCGACGAGGTCATCGGCGACCTGGGCGCCCGGGGGATCCCGGTGCGGATCCTGGACCTCGGAGATCCGGGCTGCACCCACGACGCCGCGATAGCGTCGGCGGACCTGCCCGCCTTCCACGGACCGGAAGAACCGGTTGCCGGGCCGCCGCCGGAGTGGGGTGCCGCCTTCACCGGTGAAGGCGACCCGGGCTAGCGGGGTCGGTCAGGGCGTAGTAGCTGACGTCAGCCGCCGGTGCTCGCGGGCGAGATCCCCGTACCAGGCCGCGCTGTCCTTGGGGTATCTCCGCAGCGTCGGGTAGTCGACGTACGCCAGTCCGAAGCGCCGTCCGAAGCCGAGCGCCCACTCGAAGTTGTCGAGCAGGGACCACACGAAGTACCCACGCAGCGGCGCCCCGGCCGACAGCACGCGGGCGACGGCTCCGATGTGATCCTCGAGGTACGCGATCCGCTCCGGATCGTGCACCGTCCCGCCAGCCTCGAGGCGATCCTCCAGCGCCACCCCATTCTCGGTCACATACAGCTCGGGGAACGCGTACTCGCTCGCCACTCGGGTGAGGATGCTCTCGAGACCCCGGGCGTTAATCTCCCAGCCCATCGTCGAGAAGGCGGCGCCCTCGGGCTGGACCATCTCGACGCACGGGAACGGCTCCTCCGGCTCGTCCTTGACGACCAGCCGGAAGTAGTTGTTCACGCCGAGGAAGTCGATCGGCGCGGCGATGGTGGCGAGGTCGTCCTCCTCGATGCGGGGCACCCGGGGCCCATAGAGGGCAAGCATGTCGGCCGGGTAGCCACGGCCTGCCAGCGGGTCGAGGAACCAGCGGTTGAGGTAGCCATCCATGCGGGTGGCCGCCCCGGCCGCGCCAGGATCCGCACCGGCGGGCTCGACCGGGGTGAGGTTCAGGGCGATGCCGATCCGAGCCGCCGACGGCAACTCCGCGCGGAGGGCCTCCACGGCCTGCCCGTGCGCGAGAAGCAGGTGGTGGGAGGCCGCCACGGCGGCGCCGAGGTCCCGCAGACCGGGCGCGTGGCGGCCCTCGTAGTGACCGACGAACGCGCTGACCCACGGCTCGTTCAGGGTGGTCCAGAAGCGGACACGGTCGCCAAGGCGCCGAGCCACCGTCTCCGCATACGCGGCGAAGGCGGCGGCCGTGGCGCGGTTGGGCCATCCGCCGCGGTCCTGGAGCGCCTGTGGCAGATCCCAGTGGTACAGGGTCAGGAACGGCTCCATTCCAGCGGCCAGGATCGAGTCGACCAGACGGTCGTAGCAGGCGAGACCGCGCTCTTCCACGCGCCCGGATCCTTCCGGCAAGACACGCGGCCAGGCCACCGAGAAACGGTACGCGGTCAGACCCATCGCGGCGGCCAACCTGATGTCCTCCGCGAAACGGTGGTACGCGTCACAGGCCACGTCACCGGTGTCGCCGTTGGCGATCGCCCCCGGCGTTGCGCAGAAGCGGTCCCAGATCGACTCCCCGCGCCCGTCCTCGCGGGTGGCACCTTCGATCTGGTACGAGGCGGTCGCGGCTCCCCACAGGAAGCCGCCGGGGAACGCGCTGGCAAGCCGTCCGCCGGCCTCACCGGTCATCATCTGCCTCCTTCCCGGTCCGCCGCCCGGTCCCGGGTCTTCTTGCCCGCGATCTCCGCGGAGGCCGCCCTACAGGCCCGACCCCCACTGCACGCTGCCGCCACCCGGCTGCTGCACCACCTCGTAGCCGTGCTTCTTGGCCCAGGCGCGTGCGGCATCCTCCAGCTTCGTGCTGCCGCAGTTGAGGTAGTCCACGGCCATGTCCTTCGTGCCGAAGGAATTGAGCGCCTTCACCAGGGCCGGGATCGTGCTGTCTGCCCCGATCCGGATGAGGCCGTAGTAAACACCGACGGTTGCCTTCGCCTTGAGGTAGGGAAGAAGCTTGTCCGGGTCGTCCTTGTACAGCTTGGCGAGTGCGAGGGCCGCCTGGGCGGACAGCTTCGCGTCCTTCAGGCCGGCCACCAGGGCCTTGGTCGCGTCCCTGTCTCCCAGCTCGCCCAGGGCCTTCGCCGCCGCCGTGCGGACCTTGACGTCCTTGTCCTTCAGCAACTTGACGAGATCATCGGTGGCCACCTGGTCGCCGAGGCTCCCGAGCCCCTCGATCGCGGCCATGCGGACCTCGGAGGCCGAGCTCTTCAGCATCGGCACGATCGCTGTCGCAGCGCCGGAACCTCCCACGAGGGCGAGCGCTCGGATGCCGGCCACCTGCGCCTCGGGGTCGTCGTTCTTGAGAAGCCCTGCAAGGCCCGTCGCCACCGATGGGTCCTGGATCCGTTCGAGCACGCCGACCAGGGTGAAGAAGTCGTCATCGTTGGCTGTGACGAGCGCCGAGACGAGCGGACCGACGGCCGCAGCACCCAACCTCACCAGGGCATCCGTGGCGCCGGTCCGGTACGCATTGTCCGGAAGCAGCGCGACCAGCGCCTCCGCGCCTGCGGGGCCCATGCCCGTGATCACGCGGCCCACCGCGTCGGCGAGCGCCGGCTGTTCGCTCGCCGCCGTGAGGAGCGCCTCGAGCGACTGCCGGTCCGCCTCGGGGCCGAGGGTCGCCAGCGAGTCGAGGACAGCGGCGAGCACTGCGGAGTCCTGGAGTCCCGCGCGCGATGCCACGTCGAGCAGGCCGGGTATGGCGGTCCGATCGCCGATCGTCCCCAGGGTCGCCGCGGCGTGGGCGCGGATCTCGTCGGGCGTCGTGGCCAGGTCCGCGAGCACGGCTGTGAGGACCGGCACGGCCGTGGCGTCCTTGAGCTTCCCCAGGGCATCGACGGCAGCGGTCGAGGTTTCGCCGCCGGCGCTGATCGCGTCGGTCAGTGCCGACACGGCCCGCGCGTCGCCAAGCTCCCCGAGCGCCCTTGCAGCGTCATCGGCGTCGTCGCCGAACCCGCGCAGGACGGCGATAAGACCGTCGACGTCGCCCTTCGCCTTGAGCTCCGAGACGCTCGCCGAGCACCCGGCAGCAACCGCACCAAGGAGTGCGACCGCCAACATGAGCGAGACCAGGCGGGCGGCAGCGCGGACCATCGTCTCCCCTCCTTCGTTCGGCGACGGGACAAACCGCCCTTCGCCGTCTCCATTCTCGCGCGCCGGCGCAAGCGGCGGGCGGCGAAACGGTACCGACTGGCCGCCGCTACCGCTTCTCGGGCAAACCCACGAACCGCAGCCCGAGCTCGGCGTACTGGGCCGCGTCGGGCTCCGAGGGCGCGCCGAGCATGAGGTCGCTCCCCGATTGCGTCTTCGGGAAGGCCATGACCTCCCGGATGTTCGTCTGGTCGGCGAAGAGCGCCGCCCAGCGATCGATCCCGAGGGCGATGCCACCGTGCGGAGGCGCCCCATACTCGAACGCCTCGAGGATCCCGCCGAACTTCTCGACCATCGCCTCCGGCGAATGGCCCATGAGGGCGAAGCTGCGCTCGAGGAGATCGCGACGGTGGATCCGCACCGAGCCGCCGCCCAGCTCCCAGCCGTTGAGCGCCAGGTCGTACTGCTGCGCGAGGGCGCGGCCGGCGGGGTCTGCGGGATCCGGCCGGTACGGGTCGCCGGAGAGGGTCGCGAGCAGTGCCTCGTGCTCGGGGATCGGGGCGCTGAACGGGTTGTGCGTGGCGTCCCAGCGGCGGTTCTCGGCGTCCCACTGGTACATCGGGAAGCGGTGGACCCAGCAGTACGAGAGGATCGCCGGGTCGGCCAGGCCCAGCCGGTCGCCGAGCTCCTTCCGCAGGCGGCCCAGCACATCCGCCGTGACCTCCGGCCGGTCGGCCACGACAAGGACGAGGTCGCCGGGGGTGGCGGCGGCCGTGCGCGCAAGAGCGGCCACTCGGTCCTCGCCAACGATCCGCGCCACGGGGGAGTGCGCCGAGCCGTCGGCCGCGACCGACACGTGGACGAGCCCCTTTGCACCGAACCGCTTCGCCAGCGCGACCAGGTCGTCGATCTGCGAACGGCTGGCATCGCCCATCCCCGGGACCACGATCCCCTTCACCCGCCCGCCCGAAGCGAGGACATCGTCGAAGACGTGAAAGCCGGTTGCCGGCCGCCCGTCGGGGCCCAGGAGCGGGGCCGCCAGGTCGGCCAGCTCCATCCCGAACCGCAGGTCGGGCTTGTCCGAGCCGAACCGCTCGAGGGCCTCCTCCGCGGTGAAGCGCGGGAATGGAACCTGCTGGATCGGCCGCTCCGGGACGACCTCGCGGCTCACCTCGATGGCCATGGCTTCCACGAAGCCCATGACCGTCTCCTCGCGCACGAAACTCATCTCCAGGTCAAGCTGGGTGAATTCGGGCTGGCGGTCGCCACGGAGGTCCTCGTCACGGAAGCAGCGCGCGATCTGCATGTAGCGGTCCATGCCCGCGACCATCAGCAGCTGCTTCAGCTGCTGGGGGCTCTGCGGAAGCGCGTAGACCGCCCCCGGCTGCAGGCGGCTGGGAACGACGAAGTCGCGGGCGCCCTCGGGCGTCGACTTGATGAGGATGGGCGTCTCGATCTCTGCGAACCCCGCCCGTCGATGGGCGTTACGGATGGCGTCCACCAGCCGCGAGCGGAGGAGCAGACGGCGCTGCATCGGCTCTCGCCGCAGGTCGAGGTAGCGGTACTTCAGGCGGAGGGCCTCATCGATCGGGGCATCCGGCTCGTTGATGTAGAAGGGCGGCGTCTTCGCCTCGGATAGAACCTCGACTGCGCTGGCGCGCAGCTCGATCTCGCCGGTGGCAAGGCGCGGGTTCTCCGTCCCGGCGATGCGCCTGGCCACCGCGCCGGCGACGGACACGACGAACTCCGTGCGGAGGCTCGCGGCAACGGCGTGGGCATCGGGCGCCTCGTCCGCATCGACCACGACCTGGGTGATGCCATGGCGGTCGCGCAGGTCGAGGAAGACCAGGTGGCCGAGGTCGCGGCGGCGGTGGACCCAGCCCGCGAGGCGGGCGGTGGAACCCGCGTCGGCTGCACGGAGCTGAGCGCACGTGTGCGTCCGGTACGGTGTGGCGAGGTCCTCGATGCGCCGGACGGGGGCCGGAGCGGCTGCCTGGAGGTCAGTCATGGCGCGCGTATCGTAGTCGAACGCCGGTGCCACCGACCCGGCTGCTCACCCGTGCCGGTGGGCCGCTTCGGCCCGCGCGATCTCCTTCGCCAGGTCGGCGAGCGGCACCTCGCGCTGCGTGCCGGCCTCGAGATCGCGGAGCTGGACCTGGCCCTGGGCCAGCTCGTCGCCCACGATGACCGCGAAGTGCGCGTTCTCCCGGGCGGCCTGCTCAAGCTGGCGGCCCAGGCGCCGCGTACCGAGGTCCGCCCGTGACGCGAGGCCCGCGGAGCGCAGTCTCGTCACGATCTCCAGGCGCGTGGCAGTCGCCCCCGGGTCGGCGCTCGTCACGTACGCGGCAAGGCGCGGCCCCGATGCGGCCACCGGCAGGGCCCCTTCTTCCGCCAGCGCCAGCACCGTGCGATCCAGGCCGAGGGCGAAGCCGATCCCTGCCGTCGGCTTCCCGCCGAGGACTTCTACCAACCCGTCGTACCGGCCACCGCCGCCGAGCGCCTGCTGCTGACCCTCGGCGCCCTCGCGGTAGTACTCGAACGCGGTCCGCGTGTAGTAGTCGAGGCCTCGGACGAGCGACGGCTGCAGCCTCACCGGCACACCCAGCGCGGCCAGGTATGCCTGGACAGCCGCGAAATGGTCCGCGCACGCGCTGCAGAGGCGATCCGCCATGCGCGGCGCCCCGGCGATGAGCGCCACCATGTCCGGGTCCTTCGAGTCGAGCAGTCGCAGCGGGTTCGCCTCGAGTCGAGCCCGCTCGAGGTCCGGAAGGCTGGCGTGGTGGGCGGTGAAGTACTCGATCAGCTCGGTCACGTACGCCGGTCGGCAGGCCGGGTCTCCGATGGAGTTGAGAAGGACGCTCACCCGCGACACGCCCGCTTCCGTGTAGAAGCGGTAGCCCAGCTCCACGATCTCGGCGTCGATCGCGGGTCCGGGATCGCCAACGGCTTCCACGTCCCACTGCCAGAACTGGCGATATCGGCCGGCCTGCGGGCGGTCGTACCGGAACATCGGGCCGAGCAGGTGCACACGCACCGGCTGCGGGAGCGTGCGCATGCCGTGCTGGACATAGGCCCGGATGATCCCGGCCGTCGCCTCGGGACGGAGCGACCAGCTCTCCGCCTCTTCGCCGCGGGGCGCGAGCCGGAAGAGTTCCTTCTCGACGACGTCGGTGACCTCGCCGATGCTCCGCTCGAACACGCCGGTCTGCTCGAAGAGAGGCGTCTCGATGCTGGCGTAGCCGTAGCGACGGGCGAGGTCGTTCGCCAGCGCGATGATCCGCTCCCACGCTGGACGGTCGGCGGGCAGGAGATCGCGCGTGCCCCGGGGCGCTCGGAAACCTGGCATGCGCCAAGTCTACCGGCCCGGGAACTGTGCGGCGGCACCGCGACCTCGTGGATAATGGCGCCGTGGGCGACAGAATCTTCGGCCGGGCCGTTCTCGTCGCCTGGGCGACCCTCGCGCTCTCCGCCGTCCTCCTCGTCGAGCCGGCCGCCCCGGTCGCCGCGCAGGAACCGTCCGTGATCGCCGGGCCGGCCGGGATCGTCGGGCCGGCCGGGGCAATCCCCCGCGAACCCCCCGGCGGGGCCGCGACCGCGGTCGTGAAGCCGAAGCCGGCCGTCCCCGTCTACCGGCACGGGGCCCGGACCGCCCGCCTCGTCGCCCTCACGTTCGACGACGGGTACAGCCCGACCGCCACGCTGAAGATCCTGCAGATCCTGCAGTCCGAGCGCGTCCCGGCGACCTTCTTCCCGTACGGCTGGGCGGTGAACCGGAACCCCTCGGTCTGGCGGAGGGTGGCCGACGCCGGCTACCCGATCGGCAACCACACGCAGTCCCACCGGGTCCTGACGCGCCTGTCCGAGAGCCAGGTGGTCAGGGAGCTGACCGACGCCCGTCGGACCGTCGAGCGCGTCACCGGCCGGCCGATGGTCCCGCTCATTCGGCCGCCCGGCGGATCATGGAACGCGGCGACGGCCCGGGCCGTCAAGGCCGCCGGCCTCCGGGGGATCGTCCTCTGGGACGTGGATCCGCAGGACTGGCGAGGGCGGTCCGCCTCGATCATCACCGCCCGGGCCGCTGGGGGCACCAGCGGCTCGATCATCCTCCTGCACGCCGGCCCCAAGGCGACGCCGTTGGCGCTTCGCGCCATCATCCGGTCGTACCGGGCCAGGGGGTTCATGTTCGTCACCGTCTCCCAGGTCCTGGGCCTCGAGCCGCTGGCCGGCGCCACCGGTGCCACCGGCGCGCCGGCGGCTGCCCCTGCGCAGGCGGCGAGGGCCGCTATGCGAGCCTGGCGCTGACGGTGGTGCGGGTGCCGCGGTCGTGAGCCGGCGCCGCGTCAGGCTCCTGGTTCGGCCCTCACTCCATGGCGCCGGCCGGGCCCTGCTCCCGAACTGGCTCGCCATCACCGTCGGCCACACCATCGTGAGCTGGCGCCCGCTCGACGACGCCGAGCGCGCCCACGAGCTGTGCCACGTCCGCCAGTGGGAGGCCGCCGGCAGGCTGCGCTACCCGGTCCGTTACGCCGCGGCGTCCATCCGCGCGTGGAGAGGCGGGGGCCACTGGTACCGCGACAACGCCTACGAGATCGAGGCACGCGCCGCCGCCGACGCCGTCGGCGCGGGTCCCGCCCTCGCGTCCCCCGCCCTTCCCGGACCCGGTTGATCCCAGGGGCGCCTGGCGCCACCAGCGGCGACTACGCCTCGACCGCCTCTCGCTCGGCCTTCAGTCGCGCGTCGTACTCCCGGCCGGCGGCCCGCCGGCGATCGTGCCGCGCGAGCACCCGTTTTCGGAGCCGAAGGTGGTGCGGGGTCACCTCGACCAGCTCGTCGGCGGCCAGGAACTCGATCGACGACTCGAGCGTGAGCGTCCGCGGCGGGGTGAGGCGGAGCGTCTGCTCCTGCGTGGAGGAACGGATGTTCGTGAGGTGCTTCTCCCTGGTGGGGTTCACGTCCATGTCCCCCGAGCGCGCGTTCTCGCCGACGATCATTCCCTCGTAAACCTCGGTCCCCGGGCCGATGAAGAACCCGCTCCGCTCCTGGAGGGCGTGAAGCGCGTACGTGCTCGTCGTGCCGGGCCGGTCGGCCACGAGGACTCCGCTCGTGCGATGGGCCACCTCCCCTGCCCAGGGTCCGTACCCCTCGCCGATCTGGTGCATCAGCGCCGTGCCGCGGGTCGCGCTGAGCAGCTGGCCGCGGAAGCCGATGAGCCCACGGACGGGCATGACGTACTCGAGCCGAACGCGGCCGTCCGCGTCGGCAGTCATCTGCTCCATCCGGCCGCGCCGGGCCGCCAGCGCCTCGGTCACCTCCCCGATGAAGTCGGGAGGGATGTCTACGGTGATCCGCTCGTACGGTTCGTGGACCTCGCCTTCCACTTCGCGGAGGATCACCTCCGGGCGCGACACCTGCAGCTCGAACCCCTCGCGACGCATCTGCTCGATGAGCACGGCGAGCTGGAGCTCACCCCTCCCCCGGACCTCGAACGTGTCGGCCGACCCGGTCGGCTGGACCTCGATGGCGACGTTGCCGAGCACCTCGCGATCGAGTCGGTTCTTCAGGTGGCGACTGGTCAGGAACTTCCCGTCGCGCCCCGCAAGCGGCGAGGTGTTCACGCCGAACGTCATCCGCAGGGTGGGGGCGTCCACCTCGAGGCGCGGGAGCGGCCGCGGGTCGGCCGGATCGGTGAGCGTGTCCCCCACCGTGACGTCGGGCAGCCCCGCGACGGCCACGATCTCGCCGGGCCCCGCCTCGGCGATGTCCACCCGATCGATGCCCTCGGCCGTGGTCAGGCTGGTCACCGTGCCGGATAGCGTGATGGTCCTTCCGGGCTCGACGTCGCCGCCGACGTCATCTGCCTCCTCGCGCACGATCACGATGCGCTGCCCCATCCGGATCGACCCGTTCCGGAGGCGGCCCACGGCCATCCGCCCGACGTAGTCGTTCGCCGTGATGTTCGTCACGAGGAGCTGGAGCGGGTGCTCGTCCTCGTACACCGGCGGGGGCGTGACCCGAACGAGCAGGTCGAGGAGCGGCCGCAGGTCGGTCCCCGGCATGTCTGGCTCGGACGAGGCAGTGCCGAGCTTCGCGTTCGTGTAGACGACCGGGAACTCGATCTGGGCGTCCGTCGCTCCGAGGTCCATGAAGAGCTCGTAGACGGCGTCAAGGACGGCCGCCGGCCGTGCGTCCCGCCGGTCGATCTTGTTCAGGCAGACCACGACCGGCAGGCGCCGGGCCAGGGCCTTCTGGAGGACGTACCGGGTTTGCGGCAGCGGGCCCTCGCTCGCATCGACCAGCAGGAGGATCGAATCGACCACCTGGAGGCTCCGCTCGACCTCGCCGCCGAAGTCGGCGTGTCCCGGGGTGTCCACGATGTTGAGCCGGATACCGTTGTGGGTCACGGCCGTGTGCTTGGCCATGATCGTGATGCCCTTTTCGCGCTCCAGATCCATCGAGTCGAGCACGCGGTCCACGACCTCCTGGTTGGCCCGGAACACACCGGTCTGGCGCAGGAGCGCGTCCACGAGTGTCGTCTTGCCGTGGTCGACATGGGCCACGATGGCGATGTTGCGGAGGTCGGCGCGGGTGCGCGTGGCGCGAGGGCCGGGCGGCGGGGGGGTCACGGGCTCAGCTGACCTGGCGCTGGACGGAGTACACGTCCTTCAGCTGTTCCAGCCGCGAGAGGATCCGCGCCAGCTGGGAGACCGAGGCGACCTGGAGCGTCGCCGTGATCGTGGCGGTGTGGTCTGGCCGCGTCTCCACGGTCGCCGCCACGATGTTGACCTTCTGTTCGGCGACCACGTTCGTGATGTCGGAGAGGAGCCCTGTGCGGTCGTAGGCGTCGAGCCGGATGGCGATCGGGTAGGTGCGCTGGAGTTCCCCGTCCCACTCGACCTCGATGAGCCGGTCGAGGTCACGCTCGTGGATGATCGTGGCGCACGTCTTCAGGTGCACGGTGATGCCGCGGCCGCGGGTGATGTAGCCGATGATCGTGTCGCCCGGGATCGGGCGGCAACACTGGGCGAACCGGACCAGGAGGTCGCCGACGCCCTTCACCTGCACGCCTCCCGGCACGCCGGCCGGCTGCGGGGCGACCTGCGGCAGCACGATCTCGTTGGCGTCGTCCGCCACGCCCATCCGCATCACCACGGTCTGGGCGCTGAGAGCCCCGTACCCGATGGCGGCAAAGAAGTCGTCCACGGACGGATGCTTGAAGTGGGCCGCCATCTCGGCGATCCGCTCCTGCGGCGTTCGCTCCAGGGAGGTGCGCGCGAGGCGACGGAACTCCCGGTCGAGCGATTCGCGACCGTGCGCGATGTTCTCGTCCCGTTCCTGCCGCTTGAACCATTGGCGGATCTTCTCGCGGGCGTGGGAGGTACGGACGATGGTGAGCCAGTCACGCGACGGGCCGTGCGCAGCCTTGGTGGTCACGATCTCGACGATATCGCCGTTCTTCAGGCGGTAGTCGAGCGGCACCAGCCGGTTGTTCACCTTCGAGCCGATGCAGCGGTGGCCGACATCGGTGTGGATCCGGTAGGCGAAGTCGAGTGGGGTCGACCCGGCGGGCAGGTCCTTCACTTCGCCTTTCGGGGTGAAGACGAAGACCTGGTCCTGGAAGACATCGAGCTTGAGGCCCTCGACGAACTCGGTCGCATCGGAGACCTCGCGCTGCCAATCCATGAGCTGGCGGAGCCAGGCGAGCTTCTCGTCGTAGTCTCGCTCGGAGCGCGAGCCTTCCTTGTATCGCCAGTGGGCGGCGATCCCGACCTCCGCCACGCGGTGCATCGCGTCGGTGCGGATCTGCACCTCGAGCGGCTTCCCATCGAGCGCCACGACCGCGGTATGAAGGCTCTGGTAGCCGTTCGCCTTCGGCATGGCGATGTAGTCGTCGAACTGCCCCGGGATCGGGCGCCAGAGGGAGTGAACGACGCCGAGCGCCGCATAGCAGTCCTTGACGTCCTCCACCAGCACGCGGATGGCGTAGACGTCGTACACCTCGTTGATGTGGGAGCTCTTCCGCTGCATCTTCCGCCAGATGCTGTAGAGGTGCTTCGGGCGCCCGGACAGGTCGGCGTGGGTACCGCTCTCCTCGAGCGCACCTTCGAGCACCTCCCTGGCCCGGGCGATGTAGGTCTCCCGCGCCCTGCGGTGGGTTTCGAGCTGCTTGGCCAGCGCCCGGAACTCGACGGGGTCGAGGACTTTGAAGGCAAGATCCTCGAGCTCCCACTTCACCTGCCAGATCCCGAGCCGCTCGGCAAGGGGCGCGTAGATCTCCAGCGTCTGGCGAGCGATGCGCTGCTGCTTCTCGATCGGCAGGCTGCCGATGGTCCGCATGTTGTGGAGCCGGTCGGCGAGCTTGATGAGGACGACCCGCAGGTCCTCCGCCATGGCCAGGAACATCTTCCGGATGTTCTCGGCCTGTCGCTCCTCGTGGGTGTGGGAGCTGAACTTGGACAGCTTGGTGACGCCGTCGACCAGGTGGGCGACCTCCGGCCCGAACCGGTCCTCGATGTCGGCGAGCGCGAACTCGGTGTCCTCGGGGATGTCGTGGACGATGGCGGCCGTCACGGCGACCGGGTCGAGGCCGATGTCGGCAAGGATCCTGGCGGCCGCGAGGGGGTGCGTCACGTAGGGCTCGCCGCTGGCGCGCGCCTGCCCCGCGTGGGCCTGCTCGGCGAACCGATAGGCGCGGTCGAGGACCGTCAGGTCGGCCAGCGGGTAGCGTTCGTGGACGGTCTCGACGAGGTGGGAGGCGAACTCGTCGATCTCCTTCGGCGTGGAGGGGCGCGACGAGGCGGCTCGGCGGACAGCGGCGTGCGCCGGTGGGGCCGCGGCGGTTGGGGCCGGATCGATCGCCATGGGCCGTCATCATACCCCGGGGCACCGGCGATCCCGGGAGGCGCGTTCGTCTAGCGGAATCGCCGAGCGAGTCTCCAGGCGGCGCCGAGCGGCGCCCGCGGGGCGTGGTCGTGGGCCCGAATCAGCACGGTCCCGCGCGCCCCGAACCCCTTCTTGAACTCGAACAGGTTCCAGAGGGGGTGGCTCCTGTCCCGCGGGATGCCCGGGGCCTCGTGGGTGTCCACGCCGCCCAGGTCGTACTCGCGGAAGCCGGCGGTGGCGGCCCAGCGGAGGATCTCCCACTGGAGGAGGTGGTTGGCCCGGGTTTCCCGCAGGTCGGCGTCGTCCGGCGAGCCGGCCTGGTGGCTGACCAGCCGCCGGCCGCAGTGGAGGAGGATGACGCCGTTGCGCCGCCGGCCGCCCGCCGAAGTGAACCACAGGCTCGCCAGGCCGGCGGCACCGAGCGCCCGCCAGCCCGCGAGGAGGTACTCGCGGTCGCGCACCACGAACCCTTCCCGCCGCCCCGTCGCCTCGAACATCTCGAAGAAGGCCTCGAGTGCGGGCTCGCGGGTCGCGGGGTCCTGGAGATCGACCCGCGCAGCCGTCACGCCGGCGCGCCGGGCCTTGTTGATGTTGCGGGCGGTGCTGTCGCCAAGGAGCCGATGCTGGGACGGCTCGTCGCTTTCCACCGGCACGACCATCGCCGTGCGCGAGACCTGGACCTCGCGCGGGGACGGCCGGAAACCCGCGGGACCCAGCGCCCGGGCCTGCGGTCCGTCAGCTTCCCACGCCGGGTCGATCGTGAGGACGGCTGCGTTGCGGGCGCTGGCGATCCGCCGCAGCCCAGCCAGCGCGGCCACGGCCGTGTCGGGGTCGTCGCGGAGCAGCACCGGGCCGCGCGGAGCGTAGAGGTAGCGGAGACGCCCGGCCGGGCCTGGAAGGCGCGCCGCGAGCGGCCGCTCCTGGAGCGAGGCCGCTGCGACGGGATCGCCGTCCTGCTCGATCACGTAGCGCCGCGGTGTCCAGCCGAGCGGCCGCTTGAGCTCACCCCACGCGTGCGACTGCATGGCCTCGCCGCGGGGACTTCGCGCCCCGAGGTCGTCCCAGGCGCGGGCGTCCCACGCGGTCGCATCGACCACCCGGATCCGGCCGGCCCCGGAGGTGGCCGTCATCGCCCGACCCGCTCACGGAGGTCACGGACGGCGTACCAGCCCGGCGAGAGCACCAGGTCGAAGGTGCCGGGATGGCGAAGCGGCACCCCGCCAAAGCCGAGCTTGAACAGGCTGAACCCGCGCCAGTCCGGGTCGGCAGTCGAGTCGCCGGGCTCGGCGACGCCCCACAGGTCCAGGCATTCCGCCCCGTCGGCGACGAGTGCCTCGCAGAGCGCCCAGAGAGCGGCATAAGCGCCGTAGGCGTGGCGGAGAGCCTCGTCGCGAAGCGAGGCCGCGTACACGTAGAAGGCCCGGCCGCCGACCCTGACGGCAAGGCAGCCGGCGATCATCCGGGCGCCGAGTTCGGCAACGACGAGGTACGTGCCTCCACGAGGCGCGAACTCGTCGGCGAGCCGCAGGAGGGCCTCCCGGGAACGCACCCGGAAGCCGCCTCGCCGGCCGGTCGCCGCGAGCATCCCGGCGAAGCCCGTGTACGCCTCGCGGTCCGCGTCACGCAGGACCCGGGTCGCCACGCCCTCCTTGGTGGCGCGCCGGACGAGGTTTCGCGTGTCCTTCTCGAGCGAGGCGAAGAGGGCCTCTCTCCCCTGCGCGAGGTCGAGCACGCGGGTCGTTCGCGCCTGCAGGTCCGCCCTGGCCGGGCGCAACCCACGGGCCAGCAGGTCGTCGCGCAGCGGCGTCTCGCCGGCAGGCGCCCCAAGGACGGCACGCGGGTCCAGCTTCGCCACGATCCCCCGTTCCGCCCTGCCGGTCTCCCTGATCCCGGCCAGGAGCGCGTCCAGCACCTGTCCACCGTCGTCGGCCGCAGCGTTCCAGGCCGGTCCGTGGGGCGCGTACAGGACCCGGCGCCCGAACGCAGCCTCCCGCACGAGGACCTGGGCGACCCCCCGCACCACGCCGGCCGTGTTCCGCGCTACGAGACGAACCGGGCGCTCGCCGGTCAGAGCAGTGACCTCGCCCCAGCCCCAGGCCTGCAGGTGGTCTGCGGACGGGCTCGCCTCGACAAAGGCGTCCCACACCGCGCGCTCCCCCGGTTGCGCCCTCGCCACCGTAATCGCCGCCGCCGGGCCGGTCGCCGGGCCGGTCGCCGCGCCGGTCACCGCGTCTGCCACCCGCGCGCGCGGAGAACAGTCTCCGCCACCGCACGCTCGTTCCACGGGAGGTCGCCACCGGCCATCTCGATCGTCCGCTCGTGGCCCTTGCCGGCCAGAACCACCACGTCACCCGCGCAGGCGCGCAAGAAGGCCGCAGCGATCGCCTCCCCGCGGTCCGGGATCACGAGCAGCGATTCACCCCGCCGCGCCCCGGCCGCCTCAGCACCCGCGGCGATCTCCTCGCAGATCGCGACGCGGTCCTCACTTCTCGGGTCCTCGTCGGTGACGACGGTCAGGCGGCAGCGCTCCGCGGCGACCCTCCCCATTGCCGGACGCTTGACCGTGTCGCGCTCGCCGGCCGAGCCGAATACCGCGATCAACCCTCCCCCGCCTGACCTCGCGAGCGGAGCAAGCTCGTCGAGCACGAGTTCGAGGGAATGAGGCGTGTGCGCGAAGTCGACCATGACAATGAACGGCGCGTCGCTGTCGATCCGCTCCATCCGCCCCGTCACGCGGTCGATCGACTCGATGCCGGCGCGGGTCGCGGCGGGATCGAGTCCAAGCGCCTCACCCACCGCAACCGCGGCGAGGGCGTTCGCGGCGTTGAAGCGCCCCGCCAGCCGGAGGCCGACCGGGCCCCGCCACCGCGGCGTCACGACGTCGAGGACGAAGCCGCCGGGCCGCTCCTCGATGCCCGCCAGGCGGATGTCCGCGGCAGCGCCAGCGGAGCACCCCGCGGCATCGCCGGCCGGGCGCCCACCTCCGGCGTAGGTGACGAGCCGGGCACCCGAGCCCCGGGTCGCGTCCACGAACTCCGCGGCCCATGCGTCATCGACGTTCACGATGCCCGTCTTGCCCCAGCCCTTCTCGGGGTTCGCGTCGCCCACCGCGAGAACCTCGAAGAGCCGGCGCTTCGCCGCCCGGTACGCCTCGTGCGTCCGGTGGAACTCGAGGTGCTCGTGGGTCAGGTTCGTGATCAGGGCCACGTCGTAGGCAACCTCCCCGACCCGGTCCTGGGCGAGGCCGTGCGAGGTCGACTCGACCACGACCGCCCGGTCGCCGGCGGCGACCATGGCGGCCAGCTCCGCCTGCAGCTCGGGCGCCTCGGGGGTCGTCGTGTGGACGAATCCACCGACCGGGCGCCCGCCCACGACCCGCTCCACAGTGCCGACGAGACCGCACCGCATCCCCGCCGCTTCGAGGACGCCACGGGCGAGGAAGCTCGTCGTGGTCTTGCCATCCGTCCCGGTCACCCCGACGACGCATAGCCCGCGGCTCGGGAAGCCGGCGACCCATGCTGCGGCCGTGGCCAGGGCCGGGCGGGCCGACTCCACGACCACCTGCGGTACCGGAATCCCCTCCTGCGGCCGCTCCACCACCACGGCGCAGGCGCCGGCCGCCACCGCGTCCGGGAGGAATTCGTGCCCGTCGACCCGCGCCCCGGGAACGGCCACGAAAAGACTCCCGGGCGCGACCAGCCGTGAGTCGAGAGACACGCTCGCGACAGTCGTCCGCTCCACGAGCGCGCCTTCGGGGACGACCACGCCGCGCAGGAAGCCGCGCGCCGACAGGTAGCCAAGGAGATCGCCGAGCCACCGCTGGCCCGGGGTCACGGCTCCATTCACGGCTTCATTCACGGCTCCATGGTAGCCGCGCGGCCGGCTCCGGCCCGGGCCAGTCGCCGGCGCTCCCGCCACACCCGAAGGGACTGCGCACCGACGACGGCGTGCCGCACGAACGGCTGAACGACCAGCTCGAGCCCGCCGATGTACGCCACCTCGCGGCCGCCGAATCCAGTCTTGAAGTGCTCGATCCCGGCGTGCGACAGGCCCCACAGGTCGTAGATCGCGAAACCCCGCTCCCGGGACGAGCGGATGGCCTCCCACTTCAGCAGGTAGTTGGCGCGCGACTCGGCACCGGCGACCGTCATTCCACCGTACGGCTCGATGACCCGGCGACCCCAGCCGATCAGCATGAGGGTCGCGACCGGCGCGCCGGTCTCGTCGCGCGCGAACAGGAGGCGCGCCGCCCCGCGCGCTGCGAACTCCGCGAGGACCGCCCGGTAGGTGGCCTCCGTCCGGTGAGAGAACCCCGCGCGTTCCGCGGTTTCCGCGTAGATCTCGTAGAAGGCCGGGAGGTCGGCGGCGACGCCCTCGGTGACGACGATACCGGAGCGCCTCGCCTTCTGGACGTACTGCCGCCACTTGCCCCGCAGGTCGGCCCACAGGTCATCCCCCGATCGGGTCAGGTCGATCCACCGCGACCTCGCCGGCTGCGGCGAGGGGGCCGGCCGCCACCCCGCGGCCAGGAACCAGGACGCCTCCGGCCCGCCCGCCTCGATCTCGGGGTCCACCACCACGTGGCTGATCCGCCGGTGCGCGGCCAGCTCGCGGAGCGCCGCCGTCCACCGCCGCACCCCGGGCTCGTCCAGCGCCAGCGCAGGGGCGACCGGTCCGCGCGGCGCGTAGCCGACGGACCAGGGCGACGGCCCGACCCGGTGGCTGAGCACCTGGGCACCGATCGGCCCCGCCGGTCCATCGACCGCCACCGCGGCCCGTTCCCAGCCGTTCAGGGCCTTGACCGCGGCCCACGGCGTCGTCTGGAGGTAGGGCGAGGGCGGCGTCGAGGCGACGAACGCGTCCCACGCTGCCGGGTCGGTCGTGATCGCGGCGGCACCGGGCGCGGCGGCCCGGGCGCGCCACCGGGTGCAGTCGCCGGGACCGTGGCTCCCCGGTCCTCGCTCATGCGGAGGCCTTCCGCCGCCGCACGACCCCGGCGAGAATCGTGGCCGTCTCCGTCAGCTCCGGGACGCGCAGCAACAGCGCGTACCCCACGTACACCGCGACTGCCGCCACCGTGCCCGCCACGGTCTGCGCAAGGATGGCGACCTTGCCCGGGTCGGTGCCGATGACGAGATCGGTGAGCCGCACGGCCCCGGCTGCGGCGGCACCCGCCAGGAACGAGCCGATAAGGAAGAGCAGCGCCGCACGGCCGAGCGATGCCAGGCTCATGCCTGCCGTCCTGCCCGCGAGGATCAGTGTCAGCACGATCGCCTCGATCCAGGCACCCGCGGCGATGCCGAGGGCCAGGCCGGAGAGTCCCAGCGTACCGACCGTCGCGATCGAAACCGCAACGTTCACGACCACGGCCAGGAGGGCCGCGGCGACCGGGATTCTCGTCTCGCGACCCGCGTAGAACGCCCGGGCCAGGACGACGATGAGCGCGTCCGCCGCCATGCCAATGAGGAAGAACAGCAGCGTGTTCGCGGTGAGATCGACCGCCTGCGCGTCGAACTGGCCGTAGTCGAAGAGGAGCGTCACGATCTGTCGCCGCAGGACCATCGCCACAGCGGTGAGGAAGAGCATCACGAAGAGGAGGAGGCGGAGTGATCGGACCACGTACGTCCCGAACGTCCGGACCGCGCCGGTGGCGAGGGCCCGGGACATCGCCGGGAGAAGCACCACCCCAAGCGGCACGCCGATCACCCCGATCGGGATCTGGAAGACCGCGAACGCGATGTTGTAGGCGGTGATCGCCCCGGCCGCCAGGCCGGACGCGAGGGTCGTGTTCACGAGGAAGGTGATCTGCGTGGCGCCCAGGCCAAGCGCGCGAGGCGCCATGAGCAGGAGCACCGCGCGCGTGGGTTCGTGCCGAAGATCGAGATGCAGGTCGTACCGCAGCCCGCTGCGGAGGAGGGCCGGGATCTGAACGATGAGCGCGAGGAGCGAGCCCAGCACCACGCCGAGCGCCAGCGCCTCGACGCCGAGCGCCGGCGCAAGCGCGATCGCGGCCAGGATGATCGCCGCGTTGTAGAGCAGCGGCGACACTGCGGCGGCGGCAAACCGCCCCTTCGCGTTGAGCGCACTCGTCGCGACCGCCCCCAGCGCAAGAAGGACCGGCGACAGGAGCATGATGCGGCTCAGCCGGACGGTCAGCTCCGTCTGGACCGAGTCGAACCCCGGCGTGATCAGCGGCATGATCTCGGGCGCGGCGATGGCGACGACGATCGTGATCGGCACAAGGGCAACGAGCATGAGGTTGACGACGGTCGAGACGACCTTCCAGGCCTCGTCCTCCAGGCGGTGAGCGAAGAGGCCGGCCAGGACCGGTATCAGGGCTGAGCCAAGAGCCCCCGCCGCCACGAGCTGGAAGATGGCATCCGGGATCCGGAAGGCGGCGAAATACGCATCCAGGTCCGGGGACGCGCCGAAGATGGTGCCGAAGACGACGAGGCGGGCCCAGCCGAGGAGACGCGAGACGAGGTACGCCCCGGTGACGAGGAGTCCGGCCCGAGCCAGGGCGTGGCGGCTGTCGGTCATGGCTCGGACGATCCCGGCTCGGGCAATCCCGGCGCGTGCCCGGCGGGCGGTCGGCGCCCCGCTCCCGACCGGGGGTGTGCCCCCGCGTAGGCTCGCCGCAGGCGCCCGGGCGACACGTGCGTGTACACCTGCGTCGTCGCGAGGCTGGCGTGGCCCAGGAGCTCCTGCACCACCCGCAGGTCCGCGCCGCCCTCCAGCAGGTGGCTCGCAAAGGAGTGGCGCAGCGTGTGCGGGCTCACCCCCTCCGGCAGGCCCGTGAGCCGGACGAGCCGGTCCACGCGCAGGCGCAGGCCCCGGACGCCGAGCGGCCCGCCCCGCGCGTTGAGGAAGAGCGCGCCGGCGTCTGCCTGGCGGCTCCGCTGGCGCAGCCAGGGGCGGCCCTCAGCCATGTACTCGCCGAGCGCCTCCTGCGCCGGCCGGCCCAGCAGCCCCATCCGCTCCTTGTTTCCCTTGCCGATCACCCGGACCTCGCCGCGGCGCAGATCCACGTCCGCGAGCCGGAGGCCGGCCAGTTCGCTGACGCGCAGGCCCGCAGCGTACGCGGTCTCGATGATGGCTCGATCGCGGAGGCCAAGGACCGGACCGAGTTCGTGCGCGGTCAGCGCATCACCGCCGCCGGCCGGCAGACTGGCGACCGCCCATCGACGGCGCCCGCGACCCGCCCCTCGGCCGCACGTCCGTCGCGTCGAGCAGGCGCTCCACGTCCTCCACCGCGAGCACCTTTGGCAGGCGACGCGGGAGGCGCGGCGTTGACACCGCCGCCCACGGGTCGCCCTCAACCCAGCCCTCCCGGCGGGCGTGGCGGTAGAAGGCCCGCAGCGCACCGAGGTTGCTGCTGACAGACGAGCGCGCAAGACCTCGGTCGTCCAGGTGCGCGAGGTAGCCGCGGAGCGTGGCCCGTCCCGGGTGGCGCCAATCGTCCCGGGCCGTCCGGTCCACCCAGTCGAGAAAGCGCGAGATCGACCCGCGGTAGGCGCGACGCGTGTGCAACGACGACCCGCCGGCCGCCAGGGCCTCGATGTACCGGTCGAGCGCCTCGTCGCCGGTCACGCCTGGGACGTCGCGGACCCGCGACCGGTGGAGCGCCGGGTTCCCGCAGGGGCTCCCTGCCTCCCACCGCCCGAGGCGGCCGCCCGACGCGGCCGCGAGCCCCTGCCCCGCGCGGGCCGCGCGAGCGCGGCCGGGTTGGCAGGTCCGCCGGGGAGAGGAGCGCCCGCCTCGGCCCCCGCCGGGATCTCGATCGAAGCGCCGCAGCGCAGGCAGATCGCTCCCTTGCCCCGCGCCGCAACGGGCCCCGCATCGGCGTCGTGAACCGGGCCGAGCGGCTCGTGGCTCGTGGCATAGTCGCAGGCCGGGTAGCGCGAGCAGCCCCAGAACACCGTCCCGGTCCGGCGGGCGCGGCGGGCGACAAGGTGTCCCTCCGCGCACTTCACGCATGGGACGACGAACGGCAGCTGCTCCGGCGGCGGGCGTGCCCTGCCGGTGGATGTACGTGCAGTCCGGGTATCTCGAGCAGCCCGCGAACGGACCGAACCGACCCTGCTTCGCCACCAGGACGCCCTCGCCGCACGAAGGGCAGGGAAGTCCCACCCCCTCGGTCGGCGGCGGCTCCTCCCCGGGGAGCGGACGCGACTCACGGTGCTCCGGGTAGAGGGAGCAGGCAAGGAAACGGCCGTTCCGCCCCAGGCGGATCACCATGGGGTGACCCTGGGAACAGACCTCATCAGTCGGCTCGGTCGTGAAATCGCGGCGACGAAGCTCCTTCCGCTTCACTTCCACCAGGTCGCGGAGCGGGACATAGAAGTCGCGCACGAGCGGCACCCACTCGCGCTCACCGCGCGCCACCTCGTCGAGGTCCTCCTCCATCCGCGCGGTGAAGCCGACGTCGACGAACTCGCCGAAGTGCTCGACAAGCAGGTCCGTGACGATCTCGCCGATCCGCTCGGCGTAGAGCCGCCGCTCGCGGACGGTGACGTACCCCCGGTCGATGATCGTGGAAACGATCGCGGCGTAGGTGGATGGCCGCCCGATCCCGTTCTCCTCGAGGGCCTTGATGAGGCTGGCCTCCGTGTACCGCGGGGGCGGCTCGGTGAAGTGCTGCTCCGGCGTGACCTCCAGCACCCGCGTCAGGTCTCCGACGGCGAGCGGCGGAAGCTGGCGCTCGGGCTCGTCGGAGCCGTCGTCGCGTCCCTCCGTGTAGACGCGGGTGTACCCGTCGAAGAGGGTCCGCGTGGCCGTCGCCCGCAGGCCGTAGCGGCCTGCCTCGAGATCGACGGTCGCGATCTCCTGCTCCTTGGGCGCCATCTGCGAGGCGACGGCCCGTTGCCAGATCAACCGGTAGAGCCGAAGCTGCTCGGGTTTCAGCTGGCCCTGGAGTGACTCAGGGGAGCGTGAGAAACTCGTCGGGCGGATCGCCTCGTGGGCTTCCTGCGCGCCCTTCGTTCTGGTCCGATAGCTGCGTCCGTGCGGCATCACGTACCTGGGCCCGAACGTCTCCCCGATCACGCGCCGCGCCTCCGCCTGGGCGTCGGTCGCCATGTGAACCGAATCGGTCCGCATGTAGGTGATGAGGCCGACCTGCCCGGCCGCCTCGACGCCCTCGTAGAGGTCCTGGGCGGCTCGCATGGTCCTGCGGGGGTTGAACCCGAGCTTGCGGCTCGCCTCCTGCTGAAGCGTACTCGTCGTGAACGGAGGTGGCGGGTTGAGTTTGCGGGAGCGGACCGAGACGTCCGTGACGGCGGGCGCGAGCTCTCTCAGCGCGAGCGCGTGCCGCTCGGCGGCGTCGCCGTCCCCGATCTCCGGCTTCTTCCCGTCGACCCGTGCCAGGTCAGCGGTGAACGTCGCTGCCGGCGCGCCCGGGCCCGCGGTGGTCTCCAGCAGCGCCTGGATCGTCCAGTACTCGCGGGGAACAAAACCCGCGATGTCGCGCTCCCGCTCCACGACGAGGCGGACGGCCACCGACTGGACGCGACCGGCCGAGAGGCCACCGCGGACCTTCCGCGAAAGGAGCGGGCTGAGCGTGTACCCGAGGAGGCGGTCGACGATACGACGCGCCTGCTGGGCGTCGACCAGGTTCAGGTCGATGGCGCGGGGATGGGCGAAGGCCTCTCGGACGGCGCGCTCGGTGATCTCGTTGAACGTCACCCGCCTGGTCTTCTCGAGAGGGATCTTCGCGGCCTCGGCGACGTGCCAGGCGATCGCCTCTCCTTCCCGGTCGAGGTCGGTGGCCAGGTAGACGTGGTCGGCCTGCCTCGCGGCGGTGCCGATGGCAGCGATGTGCTTTCGGCGGTCGTCGACGATCACGTACTCAGGCGCGTAGTCGTGGTCAACGTCGACCCCGAACTTGCCTTTTCCCGGGTTCTCGGGCAGGTCCCGCACGTGACCGAACGACGCAAGAACACGGTAACCGTCGCCCAGGTAGCGCTCGATGGTCTTCGCTTTCGCCGGCGACTCCACCACCACGAGGTTCTTCGACATCGCGCGGGAGTGTAGCACCCGCGATTCGCGCTCCCGCTTACCCCGCGCTTCGCTGCTGCTCAACCAGCGGGCTTCAGGTCTCCCGGATGCGGCGGAGAAGCTCCTCGTCGAGCCCGAGTTCGGCCTCCGCCTCGCCGGTCGCCTCACCGACGGCCGAGACCAGGTCCTCACCCTCCGCGCCGCCCACCGAGGAGGCGGGAATCTCGACGAACCGGACGTGTTCCAGGGGCAGGAGGATCCAGCTGTCTGGGTCGTCCACGAAGGTGGCCCGTCGCCCATTCAGAAGCCGGACGTTCGTGCAGACGAGACAACCGTCGGTCGCCGACGGCATGTCGCGCAGGTCGACCCGGAGCGGCTGCTCGTTGATGACGTGGACGATGGCGCCGCGGATCATGCCGCCGCCCGGGCTCCCCCGGTCAGGGCCGGTAGAAGTTGTAGACGGACAGGACCCAGCCGTTCGAGACCCAGACCCCGATGCCGACGCGGTCGTAGTCGGGGTTCTTCAGGGTGATCCAATGGCCGCGGTAGCCCCCGTACTGCTCGGCCTGGAAGAAGAGCGCCGAACCCAGGATCGACTGGCGCACGCTCGCCGGCCGGCAGCCGATGTTCTCGGCCCAGTGCGGGCTGCGGAACCCGGCCCGGGCCATCCTGTCGCCGGGATCCCCGTCGATGAAGTGGTTGCACGCGCGGCGCACGGCCTGGTACTTCGCGTACGGCCGCGCCACGAGGTTCGAGATCGAAGCGTCGAGCTTGAGCGGCGGCCGGTAGGGGCTGTACCTCCCGGAACCGTAGCCGTCACAGCTTCCGTTCGGGAGGATCTTCCCGCCGGTGCGGTTGCAGTTGAGGAGCTTGAGCGCGTACTGCTCGACGTCGAGCCAGGGCGCCTGGGTCGTCGGCTTGAGCGGCCGCGCCTTCGGCTCCTGGGTCTTCGCCCTGGGCTTCGCCGGCACCGGCAGCGGCTTGGGCTTGGCAACCACCTTGAAGGTGCTCACGATTGCCTTCGTGCTCGACGGGACCGTGATCGTGACCCCCGTCTTCGCCCTCGCCCCGCGACCGACCGTCAGGGTGTACTTCGTCGCGTGGGCGAGCGGCTTCGCGGGCTCGAACACGAGCACCGTGTCGCCCTCTGCCCAGGAGAACTCCCCGCCCTTCTTCATGTCGTACCCGGACAGCTTGAACGCCGCCTGCGTCGACGCGTGGTCCATGGGCTGCGTGAAGCGGACGCTCACCGCCTGCGACGTGGAGACGTTGGTGGCGCCGTTCAGGGGTCGGAAGCGCACCACGGCCGGCGCCTTGAGGATCACCTCGGCGGCCGCCGCGGGGCTCGGAGCAGGCGTGGCGGTCGCATCAGGGGACGCGGTCGGATCGGGCGATGCGGTCGGATCGGCGGACGGCGCCGCCGGCGTGGCTCCCGGCGTCGCGTCGGGCGTGGTCACCGGCGTGGGCGTCGGCTCCGCGGCCGGCCCCTCGGCCGCGACCGGCACCTTGGTCGAGGCCGACGCCGTCTTCGTGGCAGTCCCGGCCCTCGCCGCAATCCGCACCTGGAGGCGCGGGGCCGCGGCCAGCTCGATGTCGTCGGCGTCCGCGACCGGGCCGGCGATCGTGACGGTGTACGTGCTATCGGGTACGAGCGGCCGCAGCGGAACGAAAGTGAACCGTTTGGCGGTGGCGCCCTTGCCGGCCACCTGGAGCGTCCCCTTGACCGCGGGCGCGATCTTGAACGCCGCGCGCACGCTCTCGACGTCCACGGGCCGGTCGAAGGAGATCGTGAAGCCGGTCGTCGCCAGCGCTCGCCCGTCGGCGGTTCGTGTCGCGGCGATCTTCGCCGTGGGCGCCGACCGGGTGAGAATCACCGCGTGCAGCGGGCGCGCCAGCGGCTGACCGGCCTCGGAGCGCGCCGCCGTCCCCACCGTGATCGTGTAGAACGTGCCGGGCTCCCATGCGCCGCTCGGGACGACGTTGGCGCTGGTGCCCGTCTCCGACCAGGTCAGCGTGGTTGCGGTCGCGGGCTCGACGCTGACGGCCTGCTCGACCGACACGCGGTCCATCGGGACGCTGAAGTCGAGCTTCACCGCCTGGTTGGGGTTGAAGTTGGTGACGACCGGTTGAGCGGCGCCGGCGACGGCGCTCGGGTCCGGGGCCGGGGGCTTGCCGGCGGTCGCCGGGGCCGCGGTGAAGCGAAGCGCGCCGAACACACCGACAGCAAGGACGAGGAGGAGCGCGAGGCCCCGCACGATCGTCCTGCGGTGCCCTGATCCTGATACGAGCGCCGCAGCGTAGATCCCGAGCAGTATCGGGACGGCGACGATCGATGCGAGGATCCTACGCAAGCGTTGCCTCCCTGGCTCCTGACTCGGACGGGCGCCGACGGGCGCGCGCAGATGCCGCGGACCTGCCTCGCCCGCCAGACTACCAGACAGGGCAACCCCCCGGCAAACGTCGTCGTCGGCAAACGTCGCTGCGCTCTTGCTCCGGCGCACGATGCTCATACTCGGCCTCATGCGCATTTCGGTCACCGGCGCGAGCGGTTACATCGGCGGCCGGCTCGTGCCGCTTCTCGCGGATCGTGGTCACCAGCTCACCCTCCTCACCCGCGATCCCGGCCGGCTCGCCGGCCGGTTCCCGGGCACGAAGGTCGTCGAGGCGGACCTGCTCGACCCGGCGAGCCTGCCACCGGCGCTTGCCGGTTCCGACGTTGCCTACTACCTGGCACACTCCATGGCCGAGGGCGAGTCCGGGTTCGCGGACCGCGACTGGGCGGCGGCGCGCAACTTCGCGTCCGCTGCCGCTGCGGCCGGCGTGGGGCGGATCGTCTACCTCGGGGGCCTCGGCGACGACAGCCACGGCCTCTCGCGCCACCTCGCCAGCCGGCACCGCGTCGGCGAGGAACTCGCCCGCCACGGCCTACCGGTCACCGAGTTCCGGGCGGCGATCGTCATCGGGGCCGGCAGCGCCTCCTTCGAGATCCTTCGGCACCTCACCGAACGCCTCCCGGTCATGATCACGCCGCGCTGGGTGAGCACCCGCTGCCAGCCCATCGGGATCCGTGATGTGCTCGACTACCTCGTCGCGACGCTGGACCACCCCGAGGTGACCGGCATCGTCGAGATCGGCTGCCCGGACGTCCTGACCTACGGCGAGATGATGATGGAGTACGCCCGGCTGCGAGGCCTGCGGCGAACGATGATCCCGGTTCCCGTGCTCACGCCACGCCTCAGCTCGTACTGGGTGAGCCTGGTCACGCCGGCACCGTCGGGGATTGCCCGGCCGCTCATCGAGGGGCTCCGCAACGAGGTGGTCGTCCGCGATCCGGAGCCGGCGCGGGCCTTCGGGCTTCAGCCGGAGGCATACCGGGACGCCCTCCAGGCCGCCATCGATCGAACCGACCGTCACGAGATCGAGTCCACCTGGTTCGACTCGTACGCGACGGTGGGAGCCCTGCCGACAGCCAGGAGCCACCTCGAATCGCGGGAGGGGATGATCATCGAACGGCGGGCGCGACTCGTGCGCGCCTCCCCGGACGTCGTGTTCGGGACCATCGAGCAGGTCGGCGGGGAGGCCGGCTGGCCCTACGCGAACGCTCTCTGGCGCCTGCGCGCCGGGCTCGATCGGGTAGTGGGCGGCGTCGGCATGCGCCTTGGCCGCCGCGATCCCGAGCACCTGCGTCCCGGCGACGCGCTCGACTTCTGGAGGGTCGAGGAGATCCGCCGCCCCGAGCTGCTCCGGCTGCGCGCCGAGATGAAGCTGCCGGGCAAGGGCTGGCTCCAGTTCGAGGTCGCGCCGACGAAGGGCGGATCGCGGGTCGTGCAGACCGCCTTCTTCGAGCCGCGCGGCCTCCTCGGGCTCGCCTACTGGTACGGCCTGTACCCGGCCCACGCGGTCATCTTCCTGGGCATGATCCGCCGCATCGCCGAGCGCGCGGAGGACGCGGCGCGTTAGCTAGGCTACTCGCCCTGTGCCGGAAGGCGCTCGATGCCGGATGCGCCCTCGGCGAAGATTGTGCCGTCGGGCGCCACCGAGATGCGGCCGCCGAAGCCATGTCCAGGGAAGAGAAGCGTCCAGCGGGTGCCGTCAAAGCGTGCCAGACCGTTGTAGGTGCTGACCCACACCGTGCCGTCGGGCGCGACCGCGAGGTCCTGGAAGTAGGCACCAGGGGTAAGGCCGTCCTCCTGACCGAAGACGGTCCAGGATGTTCCGTCCCATCGGGCAATTGCCGGCGGACGAAGAGCGTTCCCCGCCGAGTCGTACGCGCCATCCAGGGCGACCCAGACGTCGCCGTTGGGGGCGACCGCCACTTTCTGGACCCCGACATCCGCGGATCCGCCCAGCGGCCGAACCGTCTCCCACGCACGTCCGTCGTAGCGGGCGAGTCCGTTGGTCCAGTCCGGGAACCACCCGCTGGAGGCGCCGCCGGCCCAGACGGTCCCGTTCCGATCGACCGCCAGCGACGAGATCCAGCCAAATGGGTAACCCTCGATCACCTTTCCGGGCGTCCACGTGGCGCTGCCGGACTGCAGGACCCGCGCCAAGCTCGGACCGGATTCGGCCCACCCTCCGACCCACAAGGAGCCGTCGCCGCCGAAGGCGATAGCGGAGGCACTGATGCCCGTACCCGGCACGATCGTCCAACTGCCGTTGTGCAGGTAGGCCGGGCCCTGTTCCGTGGCCGCCCAAAGCGTGCCGTCGGGCACCAGCGCAGTCGCGTAGATCGGTGACCCGGCCGACTCCTGACGGATCCAGCTCCCTGCGCGCCAGCGCAACATGGACACCCCCGACGCACCCTGGTCGTAGAAGGCCAGCAGCTCTTCGCCAGAGACGGCCGCCAGTTGCGAAGGCGTGACCCCGCCGAGTGCCACCGTCATCGTCGATGCAGGCTCCCAGCGGTCGGCGACAAGCCTGAACAGCCCTGTCCCGGTGGCGACGAACAGGCCGTCCTTCGTGAGGGCAAGGCTCCCGGACCAGTAGCCCTCCGGGAGCCCGCCCTCCGGCCGGGAAACGACCCACGCGCGCCCGTCGTACCGGGCGAGCCCGATCGGATTCCACGGGCCTCCCCCGACGCTCGTGCTCTCGGCCCAGACCGTCCCGTCCGGGGCGAAGGCGACGGAACCCGTGTGGGCGAACCCGATATCGGCCTCTCCGAACGTGGACCACGAGCGGCCGTCGAAGCGCGCCACCCCGGTCCGGGTCACGACCCAGACCGACCCGTCCGGCGCCGCCGCAATCGAGAGCACCTCACCCGAGAGCGGAGGCACGTCGCCGCTCGTGTACGTCCGCCAGGCGCCACCGGCGTAGCGGGCGACACCGCGGCTCCCCGCCGCCGATGAGTCCGTGAGGACCACCCACACACCACCGTCTCTGTCCACCGCGACGCGGTCCACGGAAGACGACCCCACTGCGCCGGGGATGGGCACGGACGTCCACGAGGACCCATCCCAGTGGAACACCGCCTGCCCCCAGGCTGTTGCCCACAGCGTGCCGTCGGCCGCCTCGGCCGCGTAGGCCAGGCGGGTCACCTCGGCGGGCGCCTCAACGACATCGCGGAACTGGTCACCGTCGAACCAGTGGAGCGCATGTGTGCCGACCAGCCAGACGCCACCCTCCCGCGCGGCGACGATGCTGCCCGAGGCGAAGGCGCCCGACGCGAAGACCGCGTCGTCGTAGAACGCCCAGAAGCGCTTCGCCCCCGTCCCGGGGTCCAGCCGCATGAGACGGCCCTGGCCATACGCCCAGACAAAGCCGTCCCGACCCGACACGACCTGGGCAAACCCCTGGTTGACGGGGGTCAGACTCTCGACGCCGGTCGGGACGAGCGCTTGCGGATGGCGCGTGAACCGATCCTGCATGGACACCAGGAAGATCGCCCCGACCGCAAACGCGGTGAGGAGCGCGGCGGCCAGGAGCACCCAGACCACCCGTGGGAGCGGAGCCACCGTCGAGCCGCGCGCAGTCGCTGCCTGACCGGCGATCTCGGTCACCCGCAGGTGGAGCGCCTGCGGCGCCTGGCCGGGGGCCTGCTCGCGGAGGACGGCCCTCAGGTTCTGCTCAAAACGATCGGTGGTCATCGGACGACCTCGGCTGGGATGCGGTCCGCGGCGTCGTAGGCGGCCCGCAACGAAGAGAGCGCGTAGTGGAGCCGTGACTTCACGGTCCCGGCGCGCTCGCCGGTCCGATTGGCGATCTCGTCGACGCTGAGATCGACGAAGAAGCGCAGGACGACGACCGTCCGGTGTTCGGGCGTCAGGCGGGCGAGCGCCTGGCGCAGGGCAGCGCGCTCGCCCGAGCCGTCGAAGGGATCGGGTCCCGGGAGATCGCCCCCAGGCTCGGGGAGGATGGTGCGCAGGTGCCGGCGCCTCATCCGGTCGCGGCAGACGTTGACGAGGATGCGCTGGAACCAGGCCTCGAACCGGTCGGGGTCGCGCAGGCTCGGCCAGCGCTGCCAGGCGAGGACCGCGGCGTCGTGGGTGGCGTCCTCGGCGTCGGCCCAGTTCCCCAGGAGGAGCGCGGCGAGCCGGTAGCTGGCGTCGAGGTGACGCTCGGTCAGCTCGGTGAAGGCCGCGGCGCGCTCGACTTCGGAGCGCCCATGCGCCGCCTCCGACTTGAACATCCGGCCCGCCCCCAGGTCCCGGGGCCTCTCGATCACGTCATTCCTGACGATCGAGGGAGCCCTCGCGTTCAATTCTTGCGCAGCACCACAAGATCCGGGTGCGTCAGCCGACGATCGCGTGCCAGCCCACGATGACGAGGATGCCTGCCGAGGCGAGCACGACGAGCGCACTCAGCCACGCGGCGGGACGCCGCAGGATGCGAATGCTGACGCGCCCGAGCGTGCGCACGTCCTCGCGCAACGCATCGTCGTCGGCCAGGCTCCGCCAGAGCACCAGCCCGCCGAGCACGAGCGCGGTGGACGGGGCCGCGAGGAGCACCAGGGCTGCCGCGTATTGCGGGAGCGAGACGAACCAGTCGAACACGACGCCGGCAAGATGGGCCGGCTCCCGGTTCGGCGGTTGCAGCAGGCGCCCGATTGCCGCTCCGAAGAAGACCACGGCCGGGGCCACCAGGAGTACCGAGCCAACGGCGGCCCCCGTCACAAACCGCCCGCGAGATCGTTCGCTCACGGTGATACCTTCTCCGCATGCTGGTCGCCGGGTGGACGTTCAGCGGTTGCGGGCTGTGACGCTCCGCGCAGCAGCACCGCCAGGTCCACGGGGTCGGTCACGGGCTGACGACAGGTGAACCCGCGACACACGTAGGCAGTCGCCCGGCCATTGACCGCCGTCCGGGCCTCCATGAGGGGAACGGCGGACGAGCCCGGCCGCGCGCTCAGCGCCACCACCTGGTGGGGTCGAAGGCCCGCCCGAACGACGGCCAGCAGATCGCCCGTGGCTTCGTCGGCAAGGTCGCCGACGATCGCGATCTCGTCGACGTCCGCGGCGGCGAAGTCGAGTGCCGCAAGCCACCGAGCGTACGCGAGCGGGTATTGTCCGGCGGCGTCCGTCACCAGCCCGAGGGCTGCTTCGGCCGCGGAGCGGTAGCGGCCCTCGCCGGTGAGCCCCGCAAGGCGCAGCAGGACGCCCGCCATGGTGGCGTTTCCCGAGGGCGTGGCGTTGTCCTCGAGCTGTTTCGGCCGGTAGAGGAGCGACTCGTGGTCGTCGCTGGTGTCGAAGAACCCGCCGGCCGGGTCCGGGAACCGGGCCAGGACCACGTCCGCCAGCTCGCGGGCAGCCACGAACCAGCGTTCGTCGAACGTCGCCTCGTACAGGGCGAGGAGGCCGTCGGCAGCGCATGCCTGGTCCTCGAGGTAGCCGTTCAGCGTGGCGCGCCCGTCCTTCCACGACCGGTGGAGCCGGCCGTCGGGCGCCCGGAGGCGAGCTGTCAGCCCCTCGGCGATCCGCACGGCGACCTCACGGTCCTCCGCCCGGCCCAGGAGCCGCACCGCGTCGGCGAAGGCCGCCAGGGCGAGCCCGTTCCACGCGGCGAGCGCCTTGTCGTCCCGTGCCGGCTGCGCGCGCCGTTCTCGCGCCGCGAGCAGCACCGTCCGAGCCTCCGCCAGGCCGGCCTCGGCCACACCTTCGCTGATGCCAAGCATGGCCGCGACTGCGGCGACGTCGCGGGCGGCCGACAGCACGGTCCGGCCTTCCCAGTTCCCTCCCCTCGTGACGCCCCAGGCCGTCGCCGCGAGCTGCGCGAGGGTCGGCTCGAGCGTCTCCTCGATCTCCTCGAGCGTCCAGGTGTACGTCGCACCCTCGACCCCGTCGGTGTCGGCGTCCTGGCTGGCAGCAAGGAGCCCGTCGGCGGTGAGCATCTCCCGCCGGAGGTAGTCGAGCGTGCGGCCCGCGACCTGGCGGTACCGTTCGTGCCCGGTCAGCTGGCAGGCCTGAAGGTAGACTCGGGCGAGCTGCGCGTTGTCGTAGAGCATCTTCTCGAAGTGCGGCACGAGCCACCGCGCGTCGGTCGAGTAGCGATGGAAGCCGCCGCCGAGCTGGTCGTGGATCCCGCCATCGGCCATCCGGTCGAGGGCGGCACGGGCGATCCGCCCCGCCGACGAATTCGCCGGCCGCCGCACGCGTGAGGAGAAACCCGATCGCCATCGGCTGGGGGAACTTCGGCGCCCAGCCCCAGCCGCCGTTCTCGCCGTCGAAGGATTCGACGAGCGATCTCGTCGCCCGGTCCAACAGCGTCGCAGCCGCCGATCCGGACATGCCCGGCGCGCCGGTCGGCCTCGCCGACCCGTCGGCCGCCGCTTCAGCGCCCGGCGCACCGGGCATCCCAGGCAGCGGCCCCGGAACCCCTGACGTCGAGGACGTACCGATCGCCTCACTCAACCGCCGGGCGGCTCCCTCGAGCTCGCCGCGGCGCTCTTCCCACGCTCGACGAACGGCAACGAGGAGATCCCGGAAGGCCGGCAGCCCGTGGCGGGACTCGTCGGGGAAGTAGGTTCCCCCGTAGAACGGCCGCCCCTCGGGGGTGAGGAAGACGCTCATGGGCCAGCCGCCGCTGCCCGTCATCGCCTGGACGGCCGCCATGTAGATCCCATCGACGTCGGGCCGCTCCTCGCGGTCCACCTTGATCGCCACGAAACCGTCGTTCAGCAGGGCAGCCGTGCCCGGGTCCTCGAACGACTCGCGCTCCATCACGTGGCACCAGTGGCACGCGGCGTAACCGACCGAAAGGAAGACCGGCCGATGCTCTGCCAGCGCCCGGTCGAACGCCTCACGGCCCCACGGATACCAGTCGACCGGGTTGTGCGCATGCTGCAGCAGGTACGGGCTGGTCTCGTTGGCGAGGCGATTCAGCGGCATGGCCGCGTATGGTACCGCCGGTCCGCCGGGACCCAACCGACCGGGGGCTGGCTCCGACGGCGGAGACCGCGCCCGACGGCCTGCAGATGCCGGGTCCTTGACGGCGGAGGCCACCGCACCGGGTGCTTGCCACGCTGTCGTACGCTGATGGCGGAGGATGAGGGAGCTTCCGGCGATGAGGTATTCGTGACCGCGGGCCGGCTGGTGGTGTCGGTTCACGATGTCGCGCCCTCGACGCTGGGGGAAGTCCGCTGGCTCCTCGCCGCTCTTGATCGGGCCGGCATCGGCACCCGCGTGCTGAAGGTGGTCCCGGCCGAGGACGGCACAGGCGACCTGCGGAACGTCCCCGAGTTCGGCCCTCTGCTTCGCGACGAGGTCGCGCGCGGCTCCGAGGTGGTGCTCCACGGCTTCACCCACCGGACCGCCGGGCCTTTGCGGGGGGCGTGGTGGGATCGGGCGCGGGCCCGGCTCTTCGGGCCGGACGCTGCCGAGTTCCTCAGCATCGACGAGGTGACTATGCGGCGCCGCATCACGGACGGAACGGCAATCCTCGAAGAACTCGGCCTCCGGCCCCACGGCTTCTGCGCCCCCGGCTGGCTGGCGGCGCCCGAACTGACGGGCGCGCTGCGTGAAGCCGGGTACCGATACGACCTGCGGTTCGGGTCCGTGCACGACCTGGAGCGCGACCGTCACCTCCGTGTCCCTGGCTTCGGGTACATGGGCGCCGGATCCGGGCAGGAGCGGCTCGTCGGGATCGAGGGACGCCTTGTTCGAGCAGCCTGGTCTCGCGCGGGGTTCCTGCGGGTCTTCCTCCATCCGCAGGGCGCAGCAGCATCTCCCGCCTGTCACCACGTCCTCGGTATCCTTGCGCGCCTCGCTCGCCGGTGCCCGACGGCTACCTACCTGCAGGTGCTCGATGGCTGATCTCGACGTCTCGGTCGTCATCCCCGCCTACGACGAGGAGGGATTTCGTCGCCGTCGCACTTCGCTCGGTGGCGGAACAGACGGTCCCTGCCTCGCGGATCGAGGTGATCGTGGTGGCGAACGGCTGCACCGACCGGACATCCGAGGTCGCCATCTGTTTCGCGGCGAAGAACCCGCAGTTGTTCGTCCGGCTCATCGAGGAGCCCGAGGCCGGCGTCAGCAGGGCGAAGAACCTGGGCGCCGCCTCGGCCCGGGGAGACGTCCTCATCTTCCTCGACGCGGACTCGCGGATGGCGCCCGACCTGGCGGAGCGGATCCTGGAGCGGGTCGGCCGTGGCGAGCGGGCGGCGAGCATCAAGATGACTGCGGATACGACCGACCTTCTCGACCGCGGCTTCTTCAACCTCATCGAGTACGGCAAGCGCCTCGTGCGTGTCCGCGCGAACATGCTCTACTGCACGCGCGCCGTCTTCCTCTCCGCTGCGGGGTTCAACGAGGACCTGCACCACGCCGAGGATCTCGATCTCCTGGCCCGCCTCAAGCGGCGCGGGGTCGCGGTCGGGCACGTGTCCGAGTCGTGGATCGCCACCTCGCCGCGCCGGCTCCACAGCCTCCCCCTCCGGCTCGGCATGGTCACAACGCTGGGTCGCTGGGGGCTGGGCAACATCGGAATCGGCCGCCGCTGGTCCTACTGACGGCCCCTGCCCGGTGCGCCCGCTGCCGGCACGCCGGCCCGCAGTAGCGCGCATCTGATCGCCACGCTTCGAACGTCACGCCGCACGCCACGCACACGACCCGCCGGCGCTCCCGGCTCCGTGCCGCTGCCCGATCGCGGACCCGCAACAGCCGGCGTTGCCGTAGCTCATCGAGAAACAGCGGCGAGATGCTCTCCGACTCGACGAGGTCGAGGACGACGTCGCAGAGATCCCAGCCGTCAAGTGGCGACCCTGCACGCTCGGCCTCGTCCCGCGTCGTCGCCCAGGCCTCCTGCAACCGATCGTGCAGCCTCTCGCGATCACGCCTCCGACTCACAATGTCACACCTAACTCGCGGCTTCTCGGAGCTAACTGTAACGCACTACGCATTCCCTCGTAGGCGAGGCGGGCGCGGGAGGGGGACCGCGCCCGCCGTCGTCCGGGGTGTTCAGGGGCGCCGGCCCCGGGCGCGGGTTGTGGATGACCAGTGTGCGACCGGGGCCGGCATGGGTGGCGGTATCAGGCGGCAGCCGGCTCGGTCTCCTCCTCCTCCTCCGCGCCGGTTGCGCCCGACTCGTCAGGGGCGCCTGGGCCGGACCCGGCCGTCGCGGCCTGCCGTTCCCCCATGGCCTCGCCCTGCGCCTCGAGCGCTTCGGCGGCCGACTCGGCCGCATAGTCCTTCTTGCGCCGGCCCGACAGCATCTCGACGTTGCTGGCGACGACCTCGGTCTTCCAGTGGCGGATGTTCCGGTCATCCTCCCACTGGCGGGTCTGGATCCGGCCCTCAACCGCGACCAGCTGGCCCTTGCCGAGATACTGGCCGCATATCTCCGCAAGGCGCTCCCATGTCACGATGTTGTGGTACTCGGTCTTTTCCGTGCCACCGCGGTAGTCGTTCGTGGCGATGCCGAACTGCGCCATCGGCTTGCCGTTCGCAAGGGTGCGCAGCTCCGGGTCGCGCGTGAGCCGCCCGGTGAGCAGAACCCGGTTCATGAGCGTCCTCCCGGCCGGGCGTTCTCGGCCCGGCACCATGTGGGTCGGCGGGTTCATCAACAGCTCGGCGGGAGGGTCGCGCGGCGCCTGTGCCGGCGCCGTCACTGGGCGAACACTACCGGGCGGGACTTCACCCGGGCTCACGCGCGAGTGCACCGCGGCCTGCCGGGGGCTTACCGCGGACTCGGCCTTCCCTTACGGTGCCCCTACCGCCAGATCAGGACCGACGCAACGGGCGGAATTGGGTAGCGTGTGCAGTCGGATGCGTCCGGACGGATGGACGTGGTTCGGTGAGGCGCGATCGCTGACATGCAGGTGGTGTATCTTCTCGCGCTCCTTGTCTCGGTCGCCGGTGTGACGCTCCTTGACCGCCGCGTTGGCGCCCGCATCACGGCGACCGGCCCGGCGAGGCGCCGGCTCGCGATCGTCATCGCCTGCGTCCTCGTAGTGTTCCTTCTCTTCGATCTCGTCGGCGCGGCGCGCGGCTGGTTCGCCAGCGATCCGGACCTGGTCGTCGCGCTGATCCCGCCGGGCGTTCCCATCGAGGAGCCGATCCTCCTCGGTTTCCTCGCGTTCCTGACGGTGGCTCTGTACGCGGCCCTGCGGCACCGCCGCGGGAACGGTTGACAGCGGGAAGGGTTGATACCTGCCGTGCCCGAGTACACGATCGCCTCGTTCCTCCTCCTGCTGGCCTGCGGGCTCGCGGCCTGGCGGACGGGGGTCCTCGCTCATCCGGAAGCGTGGTTCACGCTCGTCGTCTTCGGCCTCCTGACGATCGTCTTCGACATCGTCCTCACCGGCATCCCGATCGTCACGTACGGAGACGGCTTCCGCAGCGGGATCGCCGTGGGCCCGATGCCGGTCGAGGACCTGGCGTACGGCCTCGCGCTGTGCCTGCTGGCGCTCGCCGTGTGGCACAGGACGGGGAGGCGAACGTGAGCGATCCGGCGGGCCGAGCCGTGGACATCGACGCCGGCGCTGCCATGCTGCGCCTCCTCGTGGCCTCGAGCCGCCCCTTCTCGTGGATCAACACGGCCCTCCCCTACGCCGCGGGAGCGCTGCTCGTCGACTTCCAGGTGACCCCGTCGCTGCTGCTCGGGGTGATCTACTTCCTGCTCCCCTACAACCTCCTCATGTACGGGGTGAACGACTTGTTCGACTACGCCTCGGACGCGGCCAACCCGCGGAAGGGCTCGATCGAGGGTGCCCGGCTGGAGCCCGGGACCGCCCGGGCACTGTGGCTTGCGGTGGCGCTCACGAACCTCCCGCTCCTCGCCGCTATGTTCGTCGTCGGCGGTTCCGCCGCCGGTCTCTGCTGTCTGCTCGCCGCGGCCGCCGCGCTCATCTACTCGGCGCCCCCGCTGCGTACGAAGGAGCGGCCGTTCCTCGACTCGCTCACGAGCGCGTCGCACTTCGTGCTCCCCGCCGCCTGCGGCATGCTCGCCGCCGGGCTCGCGCCGTCGGCCCTCCCGTGGGTGCCGCTCGCCGGGTTCATGGCCTGGGGAGTCGCCTCCCACGCCCTGGGCGCCATCCAGGACATCGCCTACGACCGGGCGGCCGGGATCGGCTCGATTGCCACGGCCATCGGGGCGCGGCCAACGGCGGCCGTCTCGGTCGCCGGGTACGCGCTCGCGGCGGCAGCCGCGGCAACGCTCGGACCGGCGGGGTGGGTCGCGGCCGTGATCCTCGCGCTCTACCTCCTGCTGCCCCTGTCGGTGCTGGTCCGGCCGGACGAGCGCGCAGGCACGACGCGCGTGGCGGAGCTTCCTGGGGATGAACCTGCTGGCGGGCTTCCTCCTGACCCAGCTCCTGCTCCGGTACTGGGGGGTCATGACCTACACCGCCGCCCAGCTGCTGGCGAACGTGGCACTGGCCGGCGCCGGCGTGGTCCTCGCCAACGTCGCCCTCAACGTGGCGGCACTCCGGCGGCGCGCCCCCACGGTGGCCGACGCGGCGGCGCCCGCCGCTCACGGTCGTCCTTCCGTGCCGCAACGAACGCGACCGTCTCCCGGCCGCGCTGGAGGCCGTCCTCCGCCAGGACTACCCGCGGATCCGGATCATCGTCGTGGACGACGACTCGACCGACGGCACGCTCGAGCTGGCCGCCCGGCTCCTGCCGGACCGGCCGCCGGGCTGCCCGCCGCACGGCGTCGTCCCGGTCCCGCCGCGCCCCGAAGGCTGGACGGGCAAGTGCTGGGCGGCCTGGCAGGGCGCGGAGGCGACCGCGGACGACCTGGTCCTCTTCCTGGACGCGGACACGGTCCTCGAGCCCCTCGCGGCCAGGGCCCTGGTCTCGGAACTCCTCGGAGGCAAGCACGACCTCGTGAGTGGGGTGACCCGCTACGCGATGCCGTCACGGGCCGAGCGCGTCCTCATGCCCGGTTTCGGCATGCTCCTCTTCGGCTTGATCCCCCTCTGGCTCCTGGCCGGGCTTCGTGGGCGTCCGGCCGCGCTCGCCTTTGCCTACGGCCCGCTCATCCTCGTCAGGCGCGAGGCGTACGTCGCCGTCGGCGGCCATGCGGCGATCCGCGGCACGGAGCACGACGACGTCGCCCTCGCCAGGGCCTTTGCCCGCGAGGGACGATCGGTCGGGACCGTCCACGCCGCCGACCTGGGCGCCACCCGCCACTACCGATCCGCGGGGGAGATCGCCGCGGCGTGGCGCCGCCTCTTCTATCCGTCTGTCGGGTACTCACTGGCGGCCGGCCTGGCGGCCCTCGGCGTCTTCGCCGTCGCGTGGCTCCTGCCGGCCGTGGCGACCGTCGCGATCGGGCTCGGGACCGTCGCGGAGCCGGCGGGCTCGACTGCCTCGGCTGCGTGGACGGCCCACCTCCCCGCCGCGCTCCTCTCCCTCGGCCTCCTCGCCCTTGCGCGGACAATCCTCGCCATCCGGGGAAGGGAGCCACTCGAAACGATCCTGTGGACACCCATCACGGCCGCGGCCACGCTCGCCATGCAGGCATCGGGCCTCGTGGGCGGCCTGCTCGGGGCGCCGTGAGCTGGCGCGGGCGGGCCCTCGGCAGCCCGTCAGCCGCCGATCCCCCGGGCCCGGCACCACGCCAGGCAGCTGATCGACCTGCGAGAGGAGAACACCTGATGCCCCACGCCCCCCGTGCCGTCGTCGTCGGTGCCGGACTCGGCGGTCTTGCTGCCGCCGTCCGGCTTCTCCGGCAGGGCTGGGACGTCACCGTCGTGGAGCGCCGGGCCAGGCCAGGCGGCCGGGCCGGCCAGATTCGTCGACCGCGGCTACACCTGGGACATGGGGCCGTCGCTCATCACCATGCCCTGGCTGCTCGACGAGCTGTTCGCGATCGGCGGCAGCGAGGCTCGCCGACGAGCTCCGCCTGCACCCGCTTGATCCCTTCTACCGGATCCACTGGGACGGCGAGCCACGCCACTTCGATTTCCAGGCCGGGCGCGAGGGGATGACCGGCGAGATCGCGAAGTTCTCACCGAGTGACGCCGCCCGCTACGACGACTTCATGGCCGCGACGCGGCGCATCTACGAGCAGGGCATCCTCGTCGCGGGCCGCAAGCCGTTCCTTCGGCGCTCGAGTTCGCCCGCCTCGTTCCCACCATGGTCCGCCTGGACGCCGTCCGCACGCTCGCGCGGGTTCTGCGGGATCTACTTCAAGGAGCAGCACGTCCGCCAGGCGTTCGACTTCCACTCGCTCTTCATCGGCGGGGACCCGTTCCGCGTGCCGGCCATCTACACTGCGCTCTCCTACCTCCAGGTCGCCGAGGGCGTCTGGTACGCGGAAGGCGGCGTCTACAGCCTGGTGACCGCGCTGGCCCGCCTCGTCGAGCGCGGCGGAGGGACGATCCGCACCGGCGAGGCGGTCGATCGCCATCGAGACCGAGAGGCGGCGGGTCAGCGGGGTGCGCACCGACGCCGGAGAGCGGCTCCCGGCCGACCTCGTCGTCTCCAACGCCGACGTGACCGCTGACCCGGGACACGCTCCTCTCCGGCGACGGCCTCAGGAGCCCCTCCCGTGGCGTCTGCGCCGGATGCGCCAGACGATGAGCTGCTACCTCCTCTACCTGGGCACGACCCGCCAGTACCCCAAGCTGCTCCACCACACCCTCATCGTGGGGCGAGGACTACGGGGGCTTCATCGGCGATGTCATCCGGCGCCGGCGGGTGAGCGACACGATCTGCCTCTACATCCACGCGCCGTCCCGGACCGAGCCGTCCATGGCCGCCGCCGGGGGCGACGTCCTCACGTCCTGCTGCCGGTACCGAACCTGCGGTCGGGCGACGACTGGACGGTCCGCGGACCGGAGTTGCGCGACCGGATCGTGACGTACCTCGAGCGCGATTTCGGGCTGGAGGGCCTCTCGAGCTCGATCGCGGTGGAGCACGCCTTCACGCCTGCCGATTTCGCGAGCGAGCTGTGGGCGACCGACGGGAATGCCTTCGGGATCGAGCCCCTCCTCTGGCAGTCGGCGTACTTCCGCCAGCCGAACCGCGACCGGACCGTGGGCGGGCTCTACTACGTCGGCGCGGGCACCCACCCGGGCGGCGGGATCCCCGGGGTCATCCTCGGCGCCCAGGTCACGGCCGGTGTGATCGCCGCGGACCGCTGGACCGGGCGGCTTTCCGTCGCCGGCCGCGGCGGCTGAGAGCACGATGGACCGGACGGGATGAGGCAGGTGCGATGAGGCGGTCACGATGAGGGTGAGGGGATGACAGGCGGGGCGGCATCTGCCGACGTCGACCGGACGGCCGCCGGGGTCATGGCGTCCGTGGCCCGCACGTTCGACCTGGCGACGCGCTTCCTCCCCGCCGATCTCCGCCGCGACGTGCGCCGCCTCTATCTCGTCCTGCGCACGCTCGACGACCTGGTGGACACGGCCGACCGGGGGGCCGAGTCACGCGTGGCGCTCGTGGAGGCCTGGGCCGACGGGACGGCGGCCGACGGTCGCCCGCCGCAGGGACCCGAGGCGCCCATCCTCGAGGACCTCGCCGGCCGGTACCCCTCCCTCCCCCGGGACGCCGTGCGCGACTTCTGTGCGGGCATGCGGGCCGACCTCGCGGGCCCCCGGCACGAGACCGACGACGAGCTGGCCGTCTACTGCTACCAGGTCGCCGGAACCGTCGGGCGCCTCATGGCCTCACTCCTGGGCACGGCCCCGGGCCACGAGGCCGAGGCGGATCGCGCCGCCCGGGCGCTCGGCTCGGCGATGCAGCGGACGAACATCCTCCGCGACCTCGTCGAGGACGCCCGGAACGGCCGTGTCTACCTGCCGCTCAACGAGCTACGCGACGCGGGCCTCGATGTAAGCGACCCGCCGGCCCTGCTGGCCGCCATCGACCGCTGGCCCCGAAAGACGCGCGAGGCGCTGCTGCGCGGGCAGATCGCCCGTGCCGACGCCGGCTACGACGCGGCGGCCCCTGGGATCGCGCTTCTCCGGCGCGGCCGCTGGGGCATCGCGGCGGCTGCCGTGCTCTACCGGGAGATCCTCCGCCAGGTCGAGCGTGACGGGCTGGGCGCGAACCCGCGGCGGGCGGTCGTCTCGCGCGGCCGCAAGGCGCTCGTCCTCGCGCGGCTGGCCGCCCGCGGGGGGCGGGTGTAGTCCGGCGGGATCCAGGCCGGGGTGGATCTAGGCCGGCACCAGGAAGAAGAAACTCACCGCCAGGATGAGGTAGACGCCGACAAGCAACACGCCCTCCAGGAGGTTCGACTCCCCGTCGAGGGCGATGAGGGCCGTGACCACGACCGCCACGCCGACCGCCGCAATCTCGAGCGGCGCGAAGACCAGGTCCATGGGCTGGCCGACGACGACCCCGACGAGGACGAGCACCGGCGCCACGAAGAGGGCGACCTGCAGGCTTGAACCGATGGCCACGGCCATGGCGAAGTCGACCCGGTTCTTCAGCGCGAGGCCGACCGCGACGAGGTGCTCCGCGAGGTTGCCGATCGTCGGGATGACGATGACCCCCACGAAGAGCGGCGTGAGGCCCGACGCCTCGATGAACGGGTCGATCGAGCTGACCAGGATCTCCGACAGGACCGCGAGGAGCAGCGCGGCCACCAGCAGCACCCCGATCGCGGTGCGTGCCTTCCAGGCCGGTCCGCCGTGTTCCTCGGCGCGCTCCGCCCCCAGGGCCTCCGCGGGGTGCCTGAAGCTATAGACGAGGGCGATGCCGTAGAGCGCGATGAGGATGAGTGCGACGACCACGCTCTCCTCCGTGCGGCCGGGCCCGCGGCCGGAGCTGGCGGCGAACACAGCCGGGATGAACAGACCGACGACGGCGAGGGCCAGCAGGGTCGCGTTCGCTCCCGCGACCCGGGCGCTGAAGCGCTGCGTACCGTACTTCCGGCCGCCGAGAAGGAGGCTGGCCCCGAGCACGAGGAGCAGGTTGCCGATGATCGACCCGGTGAGCGAGGCCTTCACCACGTCGAGCAGCCCCGCCTGGAGGGCGAAGAACGCGATGATGAGCTCGGCGACGTTGCCGAAGGTGGCGTTCAGAATGCCCCCGACTTGGGGACCGGCGAGGGCGCCGATCCGCTCTGTCGAGGCGCCGACAACCCAGGCGAGACCCAGGATCGCGGCCGCGCTCACGATGAACGTCGGCGTGCCCTCGACGTGGAGGGCGAAGGCCATGAGGATGCCGGCGAGGCTGGCGACGAGCGTCCCGACGAGGACGCCGCGGCCGATCGGCGACAGCTCGCGGAGCACTGGGACCACGTTCATTCGCCACCTCCGTTCTCGCGCACCCTGAAGAGCTCGCGGCGCGGAAGCCCCGTCTCGGCCGCGACCTGGCGCGCGGCAGCCGAGCGCGGCAGACCGTCGGCGACGAGACGGCCGACGCGGTCGCGGGCGGCGCGCAGGCGCGCGTCGGAGCCGCCGTTGTCGAGGATCCCGGCCGGTCCATCGGGCAACGCCGAGGAGGTCGAACCCGCCAGGCCCCGGCCCTGCCGGCGGACGCCGCCGGCGGGTGCGCCGGCCACCACGATGGTCACCTCGCCTCGCGGCGCCTCCCGTGCCGCGCGCGCCGCGAGGTCCTCCAGCGTCCCGCGCCAGGCTTCCTCGTGGATCTTCGTCAGCTCGCGGCAGAGCGCGGCGGGTCGGCTGGCCCCGCAGGCGTCGGCGAGGTCGGCGAGCGTCGCCGCGGCGCGCCTGGCGGCCTCGAAAAGCACCGTCGCGCGGTCATCCGCCCCGATCCGCGCAAGCCGGTCGCGACGTGCCCGACCGCCGCGCGGCAGGAAGCCCTCGAACCCCCAGCGCGGGGCCGCGATCCCGCTTGCCACGAGCGCCGCGAGCACGGCCGACGGGCCCGGGATCGGCACAACGGTCCCCTCGGCAGCCGCCCAGGCCGCCACCAGGCCCTCGCCGGGGTCGCTCACGAGGGGCGTCCCCGCATCGGTCACGAGGGCCAGGTCCGCCCCTCCCGCTAGGTGCGCGAGGAGTTCGGGCTCCCGGAGCGCGGCGTTCCGCGCGTGGTAGCTGACGAGGCGGGCCGTGATCCCGTGGCGCGCGAACAGGCGCCGTGTAAGCCGGGTGTCCTCGGCCGCGACGAGCGGGACCGCCCGCAGGATCTCCAGGGCCCGCAACGTGACGTCGGCGAGGTTGCCGATGGGCGTGGCGACCACGTAGAGGGTCCCGCGGCCGCCTGCGGTGCGGTCCCCCGCTCCCGTCATCCCTCGCCCGACCGGGGCCGGCGGCGCGGGTACAGGTAATCCACCCCCGACGTCCGCGGGCCGAGCTTCGCGATCGGCGGCACCTGCCGCTTGAACTCCGACCCGGCCACCATCCGGCTCACGCGGTCGACGAACCCCCCGTCGAACCCGCGCCCCACCAGCTCGTCGCGGGTGAGCCGGCGGTCCACCATCCAGTAGAGGAGCCGATCGACTTCGGCGTAGGAGAAGCCCACCTCGCCCTCGTCGGTCTGGCCCGGCCAGAGGTCCGCGGATGGGGCCTTGGCGATGATCCCGCGGGGAACCCCCAGCTCGACCGCCAGCTGCCGCAGCTGGCTCTTGTAGAGGTCGCCGACCGGGTTGAAGGCGCACGCGCTGTCGCCGAAGATGGTCGTGTAGCCGATGAGGGTCTCCGTCTTGTTGCCGGTTCCCACCACCAGCCCGCCCCAGGTGACCGAGAAATCGTAGAGGACGCTCATGCGGACCCGGGCCATCAGGTTTCCCCGGCGCACGGCCGATGCCCCTGCGCCCTCGGCGCCCAGCACGCCCGCCACTCCTGCCGGTCTCTCTTCGGCCCCCACCGCGTCGGCTGCATCCGCCTCGCCGAAGTAGGCGTCCACCATCGGGCTGATGTCCACCACACGGCTTGCGCAGCCGAGGCGCCCGATCACGGCCTCGGCGTCCCGCTGCGACTCCGGCGCCGACGTGCGGTACGGCATGACCAGGCACAGGAGCCGCTCCGGCCCGACGGCCTCGGCCGCCAGGTGGGCGACGACGGCCGAGTCGATCCCACCCGAGAGGCCCAGAAGCGCCCGCTCGAACCCGGCCTGCCGGAGCTGGCCGCGGATGAACTCGACGATGATCCGGCGGGCCACGGCGGTGTCGATGACGAGCTCTTCCGGCAGCTCGAAGAGACCCTGGGCGGCCTCCATGGCGGCCCCGACCACGCCCGGTCCGTCGTCTCCGTCGCTGGTCGCGACCCCTCCGCCGTTGCCCGTCACTGGCCCCCTCCCGCGTCCCGCGCGCGCTCGGCGAGCACCCGCTCCAGCTGCCGGCGCACCAGCTCCGGCCGCTCGTCGCGCAGGAGCGGCAGGGTGATCCGCTCGCGCCGCAGATCGCCCAGCGGCAGGTCGACGAAGTAGAGGGCTTCGTCGTGGAACGGCGCCTGGAACACCGTGTCGCCGCGCGGCCCGACCACCTCGCTACCGCCCCAGAAGGTGATCGACTCGTCGACCCCGACCCGGTTGCAGAAGACGACGAAGCAGGTGGTGAGCTGCGCGAAGGTGCGCATGAGCGTCCGCCAGCTCACTGCCGTGCCCAGGCCAACCTCGTTGACCGCAGCGACGTCGCGTCCCGGCGACGACGACACGTTGACCAGGATCTGCGCGCCGTCGAGGGCGAGCAGGAGCGGCACCGGCAGGTGCCAGAAGTCCTCGCAAATGGCGAGCCCCAGCTCCACGCCGAGGCGGCTCGGACAGGCCCGGACGGCCTCGCCGGCAGCGAAGAACCGCCGCTCGTCGAACAGGCCGTACGTCGGCAGGTAGACCTTGCGGTGGACGTGCCGCACGGCCCCGTTCTCGAGCAGCGCCGCGGCGATGAAGAGCCGGTGATCTGTCGATTCCTCGACGTAACTCACGATCGCCGACAGGTCGTCCGTCTCGGCGGCGAGCGCGGTGAGGCGCGGATCGTCGGTCCGCATCGCCACCTCGGCGCTCAGGTCCTGCAGCTGGTACCCGGTGAGACCCAGCTCGGGGAACACCACGAGCTGCGCCCCGCCGGCGCGGGCTCGCCCGAGGATCTCGCGGTGGGCCTCCAGGTTGGCGTCGAGGCGCCCGAGGCGCGGGGCGACCTGGGCCAGGGCCACACGGCAGCGCTCCATGGACCGAAGTCTAGCCGCTCGTCCGAGTGGCGCGGCACCGAGCGTGCGGCAGGTGACGGGCCAGGGCGGCGGTGTTAGGCTTCGGCCAACCGCGGTTCGTGTCAGTGAACCCGAGCACCACGGATCGGATTCCGCATGGGCGCTTTCCCGCGCTCGGCGGCGAGAAGCAGAGGAGGAGCGAAGACAGCATGTCCCACCACAAGAGGTTGCCGCTGCTCGCGTTGCTCGCGACGGTAGCGATCGCCTTCGCGGCCTGCAGCAGCGCCGCGACCACCGCCCCGACGGCCGCACCGGCCACCGAGGCGCCCACGGCCGCACCGACGGCCGCCCCGACCACCGCCCCGACAGAGGCGCCCACGGCGGCCCCGACCGAAGCTCCGTACACGGGGATGGTGTACCCCGAGACGGGCGAAGTCGACTGCGCTGCGAAGACGTTCAACGGCAAGGACTACACGGGCATGATCAAGTCGATCAAGGCGGTCGACGCGAAGACCGTGGAGTTCACGCTCTGTGGACCGGACCCGGCCTTCCTGTCGAAGGTGGCCTTCAGCCCGTTCGCCATCAACGACACCGCCTACCTCGAGAAGGCGGCGGCGGACGGCTCGATCGTGCGCACCCCGAACGGGACCGGCCCCTACATGGTCAAGGAGTGGGTCCAGGGCGACCACATCACCCTCGTGGCCAACCCGACCTTCTGGGGCGAGGCGCCGAAGGTGAACGAGGTCATCTTCCGCTGGAGCACCGAGGCCGCGCAGCGGCTCGTCGAGCTGCAGTCCGGGAACGCCGACGGGATCGACAACCCCGGCCCGACCGACTTCGACACGATCAAGAACGACCCGAACCTGAAGCTCTACCCGCGGGAAGGCCTGAACGTCTTCTACGTCGGGATGAACAACACCTACCCGCCGTTCGACAACGAGAAGGTCCGCCAGGCCGTCGCCATGGGGATCGATCGCCAGCGGATCGTTGACAACTTCATGCCCACCGGATCCGTCGTGGCCTCGCACTTCACGCCGTGCTCGGTCCCGAACGGCTGCACCGGACCGGAGTGGTACCCGTTCGACGTGACGGCCGCCAAGGCGCTCCTCGCCGAGGCCGGCTACCCGGACGGCTTCAAGACCACGATCCATCTCCGCGACGTGGTCCGCGGCTACCTGCCCCAGCCGGTCATCGTGGCCCAGGACATCCAGGCCCAGCTGAAGGCGAACCTCGGCATCGACGCCGAGATCGACATCCAGGAGTCCGGGACGTACATCGACAACGCCGACGCCGGCAAGCTCGACGGCATCCATCTCCTGGGCTGGGGAGCGGACTACCCCGACATCACGAACTTCCTCGACTACCACTTCGGTCCCGGTTCGAGCGCCCAGTTCGGGGACAAGTACCCCGACCTCGTGGCGGCCCTCCAGGAGGGTGCCGTCGGGGCATCGGACGACGCCCGCAAGCCCGCCTACGAGAAGGCGAACGAGCTCGTCAAGCAGCACGTCCCGATGGTCCCGATCTCTCATGCCGGTTCCGCCACGGCCTTCAAGGCGGACGTCGAGGGAGCCCACAGCTCGCCGCTCACGAGCGAGATGTTCTCGGTCATGAAGCCGGGCGACCGGAGCCAGCTGGTCTGGATCCAGAACGGCGAGCCGGCCGGGATCTACTGCGCCGACGAGACCGACGGCGAGGCGCTCCGCGTCTGCGAGCAGGTCACCGAGGCGCTCTACGGCTTCGAGATCGGCGGCACCAAGGCCATCCCCGTGCTCGCGACGGAATGCAAGCCGAACGCCGACCTGTCGGCCTGGACCTGCACGCTTCGCGATGGCGTCACATACCCGGACGGCGCCACGCTCGACGCCAACGACGTCGTTCTCAGCTACGCGGTCCAGTGGGATGCGGCACACCCGCTCCACAAGGGTCGCGACGGTAGCTTCACCTACTTCCCGAGCCTCTGGGGCGGCTTCCTCAACCCGCCTCCGCCAGCGGAGTAGGCGAGCACCGACAAACCAGTCACACCCAGGGGGGCGTCGCGGCGCGGCGCCCCCTGATTCCGCCATCAGGCAGGCCCAGGCAGACCCGAAGTGATCCCGTTCATCATCAGGCGGCTTCTCGTGAGCGTCCCGGTGCTGCTCGGGGTCATCACGCTCGTCTTCGTCCTCGCTCGGATGATCCCGAGCGATCCATGCCGGGCGGCGCTCGGTGAGCGCGCCACCGACGAGATCTGCGATGCCTTCAATGCTCGCTACGGGCTGACCCAGCCGCTGCCGATCCAATACGTGACGTACCTGGGCAACATCCTGACCGGCGACCTGGGCACGTCCATCCGCTTCAACCGGCCGGTGACCGATATCCTCGTCGAACGGCTCCCCCTCACCATCGAGCTGACGATCTACGCGCTGCTCTTCGCCACGGTCGTCGGGATCTTCCTTGGGAGGCTGTCGGCCGTGCGGCGCAATTCGCCGGCCGACGTCGGCACCATGATGGTCGCGAACCTCGGGGTGTCCATCCCCGTGTTCGTCCTGGGCCTCCTGTTCGCCTACCTCTTCGCGGTCGTGCTCAAGGACTCGCCCATCGCGCTGCCGCCGTCGGGGCGCCTGACGCCCGGCACGAACGTCGTGCCGCTGGCGGTGGCGTGGGGCCTGCAGGACCTCACCGGTCCGCCGCGATCGATCCTCGATTTCGTGTCGAACATCTACACGATCAACGCCATCCTCACCCTGAACGGCGCCCTGCTGGCCGACACGATGCGCCACATGATCCTCCCCGCGATCGCGCTCGGGACGATCCCCATGGCGATCATCGCGCGGATGACCCGCTCGAGCCTGCTCGACGTGCTCGGGCTTGACTACATCCGGACGGCGCGGGCGAAGGGCGTGAAGGAGGGCCACGTCATCAGCCGCCACGGCATGCGCAACGCGCTCCTGCCCGTCGTCACCGTCATCGGCCTCTCGCTCGGCGCTCTCCTCTCGGGCGCGGTGCTCACCGAGACGATCTTCAACCTCACCGGGATCGGCAAGACCATCACCGAGGCGATCACCGGCCGCGACTACATCGTGATCCAGGGCGTGGTCATCATCGTGGCCATCATCTACATCGTGGTGAACCTCGTCGTGGACGTCTCGTACGGACTCCTCGACCCGAGGATCCGCCTCCGGTGACGGGACACCCGCGATGACCTCCGCAGTCGCTCCGGCCCCGAACGTCCCGGGCGCGCCCGCCGCCATGGGCGACTCGCTGGCCAAGGCGAAGCCCTCCGGTCTCTGGCGGGACACCCTGCGGAACATCCTGCGACAGCGCTCCGCCGTCGTCGGCCTCATCCTCATCGGGTTCCTCGTGCTGGTCGCGCTCCTCGCCCCGCTGATCGCCACGCACGACCCGAACCTCCCGATGATCGGCCTGGAGCCCGGGGCGAAACCCCGCATGGCGCCGTGCATCCACCTCCTCGGGTGCCCGGCATCGCAGCCGGAGCACTTCTTCGGCCTTGACGGCAACAGCCGGGACGTCTTCAGCCGCGTCGTCTACGGGTCGCAGGTCAGCCTGCGCATCGGGTTCCTCACGGTCGGCTTCGCCATCATCATCGGCGGCGTCATCGGGGCGATCGCGGGGTACTTCGGATCCCGGACGGACAACGTGCTCATGCGAGGCATGGACGTCGTGCTCGCCTTCCCCAGCCTGCTCCTCGCGATCGCGATCGTGACCGTGCTCGGACAGAGCCTCATCAATGCCCAGCTGGCCATCGGGATCGTGGCGATCCCCGTCTTCGCGCGGGTCATGCGCTCCGCGGTGCTGTCCGTGCGTGAGCAGGACTTCGTGGCCGCCTCGCAGGCCCTCGGCGAATCGTCCATGGGAATCCTCACCCGTCGCATCGTCCCGAACTCGCTCACGCCGCTCATCGTCCAGGGAACACTGGGGATCGCCGTGGCGATCCTCGACGTGGCCGCCCTCTCCTTCCTCGGCCTGGGCGCCCAGCCGCCGCTGGCGGAGTGGGGGTCGATGATCGGGATCGAGCGGAACGCCGTGTTCGCCGCCCCGCATCTCATCCTCTTCCCCGGCATGGCGATCGTGATCACCGTCCTCGCCTTCAACCTGCTGGGCGACGGCCTTCGCGACGCCTTCGACCCGAGGCTCAACCGATGACCGGGATGGGGACCGAGACCGCCGCCGCACCCGAGCACACCGTGGCGTCGATCGGTCCGAGCCTGGACGAGGTCGTGATCGAGGAGCTCGTCCCGGCCTCCTCCCGCCGGCGCCGGCGCGAGCGCGGCGACACCCCCCTCCTCGACGTCCGGGGACTGTACACGTCGTTCTACACGCGCGACGGCGTCGTCCGGGCGGTCGACGGCATCGACTTCGCGGTGCTCCCCGGGGAGATCATGGGCCTCGTCGGTGAGTCCGGCTGCGGCAAGAGCGTCACCTCGCTCTCGATCATGCGCCTGATCGCCCAGCCCGGCCGCGTCGAGGCCGGCGAGGTCGTCTTCGACGGCCGCGACCTGCTGAAGCTCTCGACCGACGAGATGCGGAAGATCCGGGGCGACCGGGTCAGCATGATCTTCCAGCAGCCCACCTCGTCGCTGAACCCCGTCTGGGATGTGGGCCGGCAGCTCACCGAGGTCCTGGAGATCCACCGCAACATGAAGGGCAACGCGGCCCGCGCGCGAGCCATCGACCTGCTCCGCATGGTCGGCATCCCGGACCCCGAGCGGCGGCTCAACTCGTACCCGCACGAGCTTTCGGGCGGCATGGCCCAGCGCGTGATGATCGCCATGGCCCTGGCCTGCGAGCCCGACCTGCTCATCGCCGACGAGCCCACCACCGCCCTCGACGTCACGATCCAGGCGCAGATTCTCGACCTCATGCGCAACCTGCGCGACGAGACCGGCACGGCCATCATCCTCATCACCCACGACCTCGGGGTGGTCGCCGAGATGTGCGATCGAGTCGCGGTGATGTACGCCGGCGAGATCGTCGAGCACACAGACGTCGTGACGCTCTTCCGCGACCCGCGGCACCCGTACACGCGCGGCCTCATCGAGTCGATCCCGGTGCCCGGCGTACTGCGCGACGAGCTGGCGGTCATTCCCGGAAACGTGCCGAACCTCGTCGACCTGCCCCCGTGGTGCCGGTTCGCGCCGCGGTGCGCGGCCCGGGTCGAGGCGGGACTCGCGATCTGTACCGAGCAGCACCCGTCGCTCTTGCCGATCACACCGGAGCACGAGGTCCGCTGCTGGCTCTACCACGACGAGGAAGGCCGGCTGCTCGCTCCGGCCGGGGCTGACGGGGACGGGCGATGAGCGATCTCTCGGCCACGCCTGTAGCAGGCGCTGCCACCGCGGTCGCAGACGCTGCCACGCCGCTCGTCCGGACCGAGGGCCTCGTCAAGCACTTCCCGATCCGGGGTGGAGTCTTCCAGCGGACCGTTGCCAGCGTCCAGGCGGTGGACGGCGTGACCCTGGCGGTCGAGCGCGGCGAGACGCTCGGCCTCGTCGGGGAGTCGGGGTGCGGAAAGACGACGGTCGGCCGGCTCATCCTCCGGCTCCTCGACCCGACCGCGGGCCGCATCTTCATCGACGGGCATGACATCTCGGCCCTCAAGGGCGAGCCCTGAAACCGTACCGGCGCCGCATGCAGATCATCTTCCAGGACCCGTTCTCCTCGCTCGACCCGCGGACGCCCATCGGCGACAGCATCGGCGAGGGGCTGCGCATCCACGGCGTCAAGTCGAGCGAGCGCGCGACTCGCGTCCGGGCCATCATGGACAAGGTGGGCCTGGAGCCCTACCACGCGCGCCGGTACCCACACGAGTTCTCGGGGGGACAGAGGCAGCGCATCGGCATCGCCCGGGCCCTCGTCCTGGAGCCGGACCTGGTCATCTGCGACGAGCCCGTTTCGGCGCTCGACGTCTCCATCCAGGCCCAGGTCCTCAACCTCCTGAAGTCTCTCCAGCGCGAGCTCGGCCTGACCTACGTGTTCATCGCCCACAACATGGGCGTCATCGAGCACATCAGCGACCGCGTCGCGGTGATGTACCTGGGGAAGATCGTCGAGATCGCCGACCGGGTGGCCCTCTTCCGCGACCCGAAACACCCCTACACGCAGGCCCTCTTGTCGGCGATCCCGATCCCGGACCCGGAGCTGAAGCGCCGGCGGATCATCCTGCGCGGCGACGTTCCATCCCCGGTCAATCCCCCGCCGGGCTGCCACTTCAACCCGAGGTGCCAGCTGCGGGCCGAACTGGGCATGCCGGAGATCTGTGCACAGGAGGAGCCAGCCCTCGCGGAGGTGGCGCCGCGGCACCGCGCAGCCTGCCACTTCATCACGCCGGCCGAGGCTGCCTCGTAGCCCTCGGCGGGAGGTTGCGCAACCGCCGCTGGCCGAGGCTACGCGGTCGCGACCTTCGGGCTCTGGGCCTCGGCCAGGCCGATCGCCTCGGCGGTCGTCTCCTCCGCGAAATGGCAGGCCACCAGGTGCCCCCCGCCGATGTCCCGGAACGCCGGCTCCTTCGTGGTGCACTCCTCGGGCTGCCCCAGCTGCTCGCGAAGCCAGCAGCGCGTGTGGAACCGGCACCCGGATGGCGGCCTCGCGGGGGACGGGACGTCGCCCTTGAGCACGAGCCGCCGGGGGCGCCGCCGGGGATCCGGGCTGGGAACGGCGGACAGGAGGGCCACGCTGTACGGGTGGCGCGGGTTCTCGTAGAGGACACCGACCGGCGCCAGCTCCATCATCTTGCCGAGGTACATCACACCCACACGGTCCGAGATGTACTGCACGACCGAGAGGTTGTGGGCCACGAAGAGGTACGTCAGGTCGAACCGCTCGCGGAGGTCCATGAGCAGGTTCAGGATCTGCGACTGGATCGACACGTCGAGCGCGGATACCGGCTCGTCGGCGAAGATGAACTCCGGGGACAGCGCGAGCGCGCGCGCGATCCCGATCCGCTGGCGCTGCCCACCGCTGAACTCGTGGGGGTAGCGCCGCGAATAGTCCGGGCGCAGCCCCACGACGTCCAGGTACTCGCCGACGCGCTGGTCGCGCGCCTTGCGCTGCTTCCACCCGTTCTCGGGAGTCGCCTGGGCCAGGAGACCTTCGCCGATGATGTCGCTGACCGGCATGCGCGGGTTCAGGGACCCGATGGGGTCCTGAAAGATGATCTGCATGCGGTGGCGCATGTCCTTGAGTTCAGGGCCCTTCAGAGTGAAGATGTCCTGTCCGTCGAGCAGCCCCTGCCCGCCGGTCGCCTTCTCCAGCCGGAGGAGCGTCCGGCCGAGGGTGGTCTTGCCGCAGCCGGACTCGCCCACCAGGCCGAAGACCTCCCCCTTGACGATCTGGAACGAGACATCGTCCACCGCCCGCACCTGCCCCACCACCCGCCGGAAGATCCCCGAGCGGATCGGGAACCAGGTCTTGAGGTTGCGGATCTCGATGAGCGGCTGGCCGGCAACCTCTGCCCGCTCAGGAGCCTCCGACCACCCGCTCTCGACGCGGTCGGTCGGCGTGGCTTCGGCAGTCATGAAGCGGCCCCGGCGATCTCGTCGACGGCCTCATACGCCTCCAGGTGCGACCAGTACCGCCGGTCGTAGACCCAGCAGCGCGACGCCCGGGCGTGAGCGAGCTCGAAGAGCTCGGGTTCGGCCGACGCGCAGACATCCCAGGCATACGGGCAGCGCGGCTCGAACTTGCAGCCGGGAGGCATCCGGAACGGGTTGGGCACCACGCCCCTGATGGCCGACAGGCGCTTCCCCTTCTTCCCCTCCGACGGGATCGAGCTGAGCAGGCCCTTCGTGTACGGGTGCCGGGGCCGGAGGAGGACCTCCTCCACGGTGCCCTGCTCGACGATCCGGCCCGCGTACATGACGGCCACCCGGTCGGCTGTCTCGGCCACGACCCCCAGGTCGTGGGTGATGAGCAGGAGCGCGGTCCCCGTCTTCTCCTGGATGTCCTTGATCAGCTCGAGGATCTGGCGCTGGATCGTCACGTCGAGGGCGGTGGTCGGCTCATCGGCGATCAGCAGCTTCGGCTTGCAGGAGAGGGCCATGGCGATCATGACGCGCTGGCGCATCCCGCCAGAGAGCTCATGGGGGTACTGCTGGAGGCGCCGCTCGGGGTCGGGGACCCCCACCGCCTCGAGCGCTTCGACCGCGATCGCCTGCACCTGCTTGTCGTCCTTTGTCTGGTGCAGCCGGATCGCCTCGGTGATCTGGTTGCCCACCGTGAAGACGGGGTTCAGGCTGGTCATGGGCTCCTGGAACACCATGGCGATGTCACCGCCGCGCACCTGCCTGATCTCGCTGTCCACCAGCTGAAGCAGGTTCCGTCCGTCGAACCAGACCTCGCCGCCGGCGATCTCCCCCGGGGGAATGTCGATGAGCCGCATGATCGAGAGCGCGGACACGCTCTTGCCGCACCCCGACTCGCCGACCAGGGCAACCCGTTCGCCCCACCGAACCGAGAAGTCGACCCCGTCGACGGCCTTGACCACTCCGTCCATGAGATGGAAGTACGTGCGCAGGCCGCGCACGTCGAGAAGGACGTCGCCGATCCCTGCGCGCAGGTTGGAGGCAGCGTCCGGCGCCTGCTCGGTGGATCGCGCCGTCGTCACTTCGGTCATACCCTGGCCCGCGGGTCGATGGCGTCCTGGAGCCCGTCACCGATGAAGTTGATGGCGAGGACGGTGAGGACGATGAAGAGACCAGGAAACAGCGCCCACCACCAGTTGCCGACCAGGATGAAGTTGAGCGACCCCGCGAGGGTGTTGCCCCACGTCGGGGTGGTTACGCCGACGCCGAAGCCGAGGTAACTGACGAATGCCTCACCGATGATCACTCCGGCGACCGAGAGGGTCGCCACGACGATGATCGGTGAGAGGGCGTTCGGGAGAAGATGCCGGAAGATGATGCGGAGATCCCCCACGCCCGCCGCCCGCGCCGCGTCCACGAAGTCCTGCTCGCGCAGGCTGAGCATGAGGCTGCGCACGAGCCGGGAGGTGCCCAGCCAGCCGAACGCGGCAAAGATGAGCATCACCAGGAACCAGCTGCCGGCGCCCAGGAACCTCGTGAACACGAGGATGACGAAGAGGAGCGGCAGGGCCAGGAGCGCGTCCACGAGGCGCATGAGGACCATGTCCGTCCTGCCGCCGAAGTACCCGGCGATGCCGCCCACGAACGCCCCGACGATCGTGGCAATGACCGTGGCCAGGACGGCGATGAGCAGCGACCATCTCGCGCCGTTGATCACGAGCGTGAAGACGTCGCGCTGGAGCCCACCGGTCTCGCCGAAGGGATGGAACGGGACGAGCGAGGGCGGGCGGCCCGCGTAGACGACCTGGTCCGGGGCCGGGAGGTGGTAGAAGTCGTACGGCACCAGGAACGGGCCGACGATGGCGATGGCGAACATCGTCAGCATGATGCCCGAGCCCACCATGGCCATGCGGTGCTTCCTGAACCGGCGCCAGGCCAGCTGCCACTGGCTGAGCGACTCGAGCTGGACGTCGTAGTCGGGCTGGACCTCCAGCTCCTCGATCTGCACCGGCGTCGTCACGGGCTCGGTGCGTACGGCAGCGTCATCCATAGCTGACCCTCGGGTCGACGACCGCGTACAGGATGTCGGCAAGCAGGTTGGCCGCGACGACGATCACGGCGGTGATGACGAGGATGCCCATGAGCACCGGGTAGTCGAAGTTGTTGGTGGCCACGATGAACTCGCGCCCCATCCCCGGCCAGGAGAAGACGGACTCCGTGACGATGGCGCCGGCGAAGAGGATCGGCAGTTCCAGGCCGATGTTCGTCACCACGGGCAGGAGGGCGTTGCGCAGCCCGTGCTTCATGGTCACAAGCCGTTCGGAGACGCCCTTCGCACGGGCGGTCCGGATGTGGTCCTGGTTCATGGCGTCGATCATGGCGGCCCGGACGAACCTCGAGTCGCCGGCGATGCTGACCACGACCAGCGTGATCACGGGAAGGATGAGGTGCCGGCCCAGGTCGGCCGCCGCGGCCAGCGGCTGCTGCCCCAGGTACGCCCAGTACTCGGGCGAGCCGAACGGGGGAACCGTCCTCGCGTCCCACATCTGGCCGGCGGGAAGGATCTTCAGCGTCCCCGCGAAGAAGATGATGAGCATGAGGCCCAGCCAGAACGTCGGCAGGGAGAAGCCGATGTAGGTGAAGACCGTCACCACCTGGTCGAAGAGGCTGTAGCGCTTCACGGCCGCCAGGACCCCGATCAGGAGCGCGAGCGAGACCCACACCACGAACGCCGTCCCGGCCAGGATCGCGGTGGGAAGCACGCGCTCGCCGATGATGTCCGAGACAGGCCGGCCCTGCTGGATCGACGTGCCCAGGTCGCCGTGAAGGATGCCGTTGTCGCCGCCGAGGAGGACCTGGGGCAGGAAGTTGGGGAGACCCTGGTCGCTGATGAAGACGCCCAGGCCCTCGCCGTTCGGGTTGCAGACACCGAGCCAGCGACAGTACTGGACGGGGACCGGCTGGTCCAGGCCCCAGCGCTTCACGAAGTTCTCCTTCGCCTGGGCCGTCATCCTCGGGTTCTGTGCGAAACGCGCGGTGGGGCCGCCCGGCGCGGCCAGGAGGATCCCGTAGATGATGATCGTGGTGAGGAAGAGCACCGGGATCGCCGCCAGCACCCGGCGGATGATGTAGCTGACCACATCGATCCTCGAAGATCGAAAGCGGGACTGCGGGGCCCGGGGGCCCCACAGTCCCGGAAACGCCTAGTGGACCGAAGGACCTAGGGCGCGCGCCACCAGTCCTCGATGTTCCAGGTGTTGGTCGCGTTCGTCGCGTTGTTCACGACGTTGCGCATCTTGGGGTTCTTGAGGATGACCGTCTTCCACAGGTAGAGCGGGATCTCCGGGAATGCGTTCGCCGCATCCGCGTACAGCGTCTGGAACTGGCCCATGGCGTCCTTGATCTTCGCGAAGTCGACCGTGTACTGGGCGGTATCGAAGATCTTGTCGACCTCGGGGCTGTTCACGCGGGTGATGTTGTTGCCGCTGTGCGTGGGGTGCGTGGTGGGGTTGTTGAACGAGGTGTACGTGGTGTAGGGGGTGGCCGGGTCAGGCGAGGAAACCCAGGCGAACTCCGCCACGCCGTAGTTGCCGTGCGTGATGTTGCACGGCGTGTCGTCCGCGACCTCGGTCCAACCGCCGAAGAGGTTCGGCGTGGAGGGGACGGGAGTCACGTTGATCTTGATGCCGACCTGCTGGAGCTGCGACGCGAGCAGGGCCAGCGTGTCGATGCGGTACTGCCGCGTGGCCGACGTGCAGCCCGCGAACTCGAGCTTCTTGCCGTCCTTCTCGCGGGTCCCGTCGGCGCCGGCGGTGAAGCCGGCGGCGTCAAGGATGGAGTTCGCCTTCGCCGCGTCGGGCTCGTAGCAGGGACCGGTGTCCTTGTAGAACCACATGAGCGGAGCCACGTAGTTGCAGATCGGCTTGACGAATCCACCGAGGACGCGGTCGGCGATGGCCTGCTTGTCGACGGCATAGTGAAGCGCCTCGAGGATCGCGTTCGCGCCGTCCTCGCCCCAGTTGTCCACCATGGTCTGCCGCTGCCAGCTGTGCTGCTCGTAGGTGGTCCCGTCGATCGCGTCGACCTGGTCCTGCGGGAGCGCCGTGAGCTTGGGCATGTCGGAGTGGTTGAGGTTCATGGCCACGTCGACCTCGCCGTTGTTGTACCCGGCGATCATCGCGTCGGCACCGTCGTAGTACTTGAGGATGACAGAATCGAAGGGCGGGGTGCTCTTCTTGATGGTCTCCCAGAACTTCGGGTTCGGGACGAGGTCGATCTCCTGGCCGTCAACCCACGTCGCCGGCATGTAGGGGCCGCTGTAGACGCCCGACGCGATGTCGCTGGCGGGATAGAGCCTTGTGGACGCCTCCGCGACCGGGATGCTCTTGGCGTAGTGCGACGGCAGGAGCGGGTACCACAGGCCCTGGTAGCTCTGGAACTCCTTGGCGAAGTGCGCCACGCAGCTCGAGCCGGTGCCGCCGTCGACGCCGGTGACGTGCTCATAGCCGAATGTGCCGTTGATGGTGCCGACCTGGGCCGGGTCCATGAACCAGGTGACCTGGTCGGCCACGTCCTGGCAGGTGATCGGCTGGCCGTCGGACCACTGGGCCCCCGGGATGAGCTCGATCTTGAGGTCCATCCCGCCGTCCGGCCGGACGATGACCCCGCCGTTCTCGACGGTGGGGACCACGGTGGTGAGCTGCGGGTAGAACTTGTAGTCCGCGGCGGCGTTCCACAGGCCCCACTGGCCGGGGCCCATCGCCTCGACCGTGGTCGCGCTGTTGTCGTAGATGATGTTGGTCGAGGGGAACTGCCACTCGCCCAGGATGAGCTTGCCGCCGGTGTTCCCGACGGCCTCCGGCTTGTACTCCGAGATGATGGAAACAGTGATCGGCTCGGTCGGGGCCGGGGTGGCAGCCTCGCTCGGGGCCGCGGTGGCGGCCGCCGTCGGTGCGGCCGTGGCCGGCGCGGCCGTGGCCGGCGCAGGGGTGGCCGGCGCGGCCGTCGGGGCGGTGGTTGCCGCGCTCGCGCACGCTGATGCGGCGACGACTGCGACTACCAGCAGGGCCAGAAAGCGCTTAGGCATTCATTTCCTCCTCTGACTGACCGCGGCGCACCTGTCGCCGCGGAACTCGACACTGGACCGCAACACGGCCATTGGGGCATCCACAACGCGTGCGGCCCTCCGAACCCGCTTGGGGACTTCCGGTCTCCCGGAACCCAGCTCTTCCGGGCGCAACCCAATCGGCCCCGGGCCTCCGCGATCGTAGGGTCGCGCCGCTGGGCGCGTCAATATCCGATCTCGGTCCGGTTTCTCTGCTCCGGTGCCTCCTTTCGGAACGCCGGCTTGATCGCAGGCCACGTGACCATGCGCCGACGCGACGGGAGCCGCGTCGGAAGCCGAGTACCGGCCACATTGTAGTCGAGCCCGCGACGCTGCCCCTCAATCACTTACCTCGGCGCCACGACCCAGGCGTCCTGGTTCCACCAGTCGAGCGGGGTCGTCGTGTCGACCTCCTCCGGCGACTGGGCCGACAACCGGTTCGAGTAGCCCCGATGGCCGGCGTCGTACCACAGGTAGTAGTACGGCACGTCGTCGCGGATGAGCGTGTCCAGGCTCCGGTATACCTCCTGGCGCTTGGCAGGGTCGTGCTCCGTGCGCTCCTGCTCGAGCAGCCTGTCGGCCTCATCGTTGCGCCAGCACACGAAGTTGTCGCCGTTCGGCAGGTCCTTCGTCGTGCACTGGCTGGAATGGAGGATCGAGTAGTCGTCGAAATCCGAGTTGAGGGAGGCCCGGTCGCCCCCGAGGAGCGTGTCGAAGTTGTTGGGGAACGCCAGGAGCGGCATGAGCGTCTCGAAAGCGACCTCCCGGACCCGGACCTCGATCCCGCAGTCGGCGAGCTGTGCCTTCGCCAGCTTCGCGAACTCCACCCGCTGCGGGCGGCTCTCGCGGACCCACAGGTCGGTGGACAACCGCTTCCCGGCCTTCGCGTACACGCCGTCCGCGCCGCGTTTCCAGCCCGACTGCTCGATCAGCTTCCTCGCGCCCTGGACATCTCGCGCGAACGCGGCCAGGTCGGGGTTGGCCATCCACGAGCCGGGCGGTCGTGACGTGACGATCGGAATCCCCTCGCCCGCGGTCGCCCGCAGGATCGTCTCGTCGTGGTCGATGCACATCGCGAACGCCCGGCGCAGCTTCGGGTCGCTGTAGATGCGGCCCTCGCGCATGTTGAACGCGATGTAGTAGAAGTCCCTGCCGGCGAACGTGGAGATCCTGAGGTTGGGATCGCCCTGCATCGTCGCGACTATCTCGGGGTCAACCTCGGGCAGCCAGGCCAGGTCCCCCTGCTGGAGGGAGGCCGCGGCCGAGGCGGCGCTGCTGATAAGGGCCACCGCCTTCTCGGGAGCGACCTGGGTACGGAACCAGTAGGGGTTCCGGGCCATGACCACGCGGTCTCCGGGCGTGTAGCTCTCGAACCTGTACGGACCGGCGCCCACCGGCCGGCGCGCGTAGTCGAGCAGGTTCAGCGACGCGGCGATCCGGTCCGTGTCGGCGGCGGCGAGCGTGCTGTTGAGGGCGTTGAGCTCGTCGAGGAGGGCCTGCGCGTAGCCATAGGCGTCGACCGTGCCGTCGTCCTGCGTGAACGCCTGCCGGTCTGGAAGCTGGAGCGAGGCCCGACCCAGGATCGCCTCGACCTGGGCCGCGTACGACTCCGGGACACATGACGCGGGAGGGGTCTCCACCAGGCACGCGTCGTCGGACAGGGCTGCCGCGATCCGCTCCGCGAGCGCGCTCACCTCGGCCGCGGTGACGTTCTGGAGACCGCCTTCGAGCCTGGCGAAGGATTCCTGGATCGCCTTTGCGGGCAGGATCGGGACCGCGGTAAGCCCGGTTTCCAGCAGAGGCGCGTACTTCTGCCTGAGCTTGAGAACGATCGTCCTTGCGCCGGAGGCCGTCACGGAGTCGACGGTGTCCTGGATCGTCTGGCACACACCGGGATCCTGCATGCAGTTCCTGGAGAGCATCAGCTCGTAGCTCAACCTGACGTCATCGGCAGTGATCGGCGACCCATCGCCGAACCGCAGGCCGTCGCGAAGCGTCACCGACCAGGTCATGCCATCCACGCTTACGCTCGGGAGGGCGGCCGCCAGCCACGGCACGGCCTCGAAGCGCGCGTTCAACCGGTACAGCGGGGCGTGCAGGAGGTTCGTGACCCAGCGGGTCGCCTGGTCAGACGGTGCACCGGCAAGGCTGGTCGGATCGGCGCCGATGGCGAACGTGAGGACGCCCGACGGCACAGTCCCGGTCGGCGGGGTCGGGCCACCGGACGTGGCCGGCTGGCTCGGCGAGGAGGACGGCGCCGCACTGCGTCGCCGGGGTCGGGGCGACGGTCACCGCGGCGGTCGGCCCGCCGGTAGCAGCCGCGCTCGCGGGGACGCTCGGGGTGGCCGTCGGGTTGCCGCCGCACCCCGCGAAGACCAGCGCCAGGGAGCCGGCCAGCACGATCCAGCGCCGTCGAAGTCGGGGCATCACGGCGTATCTATACCGCAGGTCCGGTATCTGCGCCTTGGCACTTGGCCGCCGCCGTCGCTATCTGCGCCGTGCGCGGGCCTATCCCTTCCAGCACAGGTCGGGATGGCGGGCCGCGGTGGCCTCGTCGAGGCGACGGACGGGCGCCCGGTGGGGAGCCTCCTTCACGACCCCGGGGTCTGTGTGCGCCTCTGCGGCGATGGCGATGAGGGCATCGGCGAAGCCGTCGAGCGTCTCGAGCGCCTCGGTCTCGGTGGGCTCGATGAGAAGGGCCTCCTCGACGATGAGCGGGAAGTAGATCGTCGGCGGGTGCCAGCCGAAATCGATGAGGCGCTTGGCGATGTCGAGGGTGCGCACCCCGGTCTGCGCCTTGATGGTCTGGGCGGCCGCCACGAACTCGTGCTTGCAGGGCCGGTCGTGGGGGATGTCGTAGGTGCCCCGCAGGCGGGCCTTCAGGTAGTTCGCCGCGAGCACCGCGTCCTCGCTCACCTCCTGGAGGCCGCTCCCCCCGTGGGCGAGGAGATAGGCGTAGGCGCGCACCAGCACGCCGGTGCTGCCGACGAAGGCGCGCACCCGCCCGATGGAGGTGGGCCGCTCGCCGGGCCGCTCCAGCCGGTAGGTGCCGTCGGGCTCGCGGACCACCTGGGGCCCGGGGAGGAAGGGCCGGAGCCTCTCGCCGACGCCCACCGGGCCGGCCCCCGGCCCGCCGCCGCCGTGGGGCGTGGAGAACGTCTTGTGCACGTTGAAGTGCATGACATCGAAGCCCGCCGCACCGGGCCTGAACTTGCCGAGCACCGCGTTCAGGTTGGCGCCGTCCATGTAGGCCAGGGCGCCGGCGGCGTGGACGATCTCGAGCACTTCGACGATGCGGTCCTCGAAGAGGCCCAGGGTGGAGGGGTTGGTGATCATGACCGCGGCCGTCTTTGGGCCCACCGCGGCCCGCAGGGCCTCGAGGTCGACCCCGCCGCGGGCGTCGGAGGGGATGGTGACCGTGGTGTAGCCCACCATCGAGGCGGTGGCCGGGTTCGTGCCGTGGGACGAGTCGGGGACCACGATCTCGCTGCGCTCCTCGTCGCCGCGGGAGCGGTGGTAGGCGCGCACCATGAGGATGCCGGCCAGTTCGCCGTGCGCCCCCGCCGCGGGCTGCAGGGTGGCCGCGGCCATGCCGCTGATCTCGCAGAGCCAGCGCTCCAGCTCCCAGAGCAGCTCGAGGGTCCCCTGGGCGGCCGCATCGGGGGCCAGGGGGTGGAGATCGGCGAAGCCGGGCAGGCGGGCGGCCCACTCGTTGAGCTTGGGGTTGTACTTCATGGTGCACGAGCCCAGGGGGTAGAAGCCGGTGTCCACCGCGTAGTTGAGGTGCGACAGGTTGACGAAGTGGCGGACCACCTCGGGCTCGTTGAGGTCGGGGATGGGCGGCTCGCCGGCCCGCAGGTGCGCCGCCGGGATGCGGCCAAGGGCGTCGGGGGGTGCGGCCGGGATCTTGCCCCGCGCGCGGCCCGGGACGCGAGCGCTCGAAGATGAGGGGCTCGAGGTTGGCCCCCACCGCGTTGCGGGGCTCGGTCATCGGATCACCTCGGAAAGGGCCGCGGCGAAGCGCTCGATCTCGGCAGGCGTGGTCACCTCGGTGGCGCACACCAGGAGCGCCTCGGCGAGGACCGGGTCGTCGGGATACCAGGTCGCCAGCGGGAACCCGGCGAGGACGCCCCGCTCGAGGAGCCGCCGGTGCACCTCGGGCGCATCGGGGACCCGCACGGCGAACTCGTTGAGGTAGGGCGCGGTGTGGACCCGGGGAGCGCCGGCGGCGGCGAGCGCGGACTCGAGCTCCTTGGCCCGGGCGGCGCCGAGGGCCGCGGTGTCGCGCAGGCCGCGGGGACCGATGGTCGCCAGGTACACCGTGGCGGCCAGGGCGCAGAGGGCCTGGTTGGTGCAGATGTTGCTGGCCGCCTTCTCGCGGCGGATGTCCTGCTCACGGGCCCGCAGGGTCATCACGTAGGCGGTGCGGCCCTCGAGGTCGGTCGTCCGCCCGATGAGGCGGCCGGGGATCTGGCGGACCAGGGGCTCGCGGGCGCCGAGGATGCCGAGGTAGGGGCCGCCGAAGCCGAGGGGGATGCCGAGTGGCTGGCCCTCCCCCGCGGCGATGTCGGCGCCGTACGCGGCGGGCGGGGCGAGGACCGCCAGGGACACCGGCTCGACCACCGCCACCAGGAGCGCCCCGGCGGCGTGCGCGAGGTTGGCCGCCTCGGCCATCGGCTCGAGGCAGCCGAAGACGTTGGGGTGGGCAAGGATGACCCCGGCCACGGGGCGCTCGGGTTCGCCGAGGAGGCGCTCCAGGGCGGCCAGGTCGATGGTGCCATCGGGCAGCGACCCGATCACCTCGACGGGGTAGCGCGCCTCATCGAGGTAGGTGCGGGCGGTGGCCGCGTAGTGGGGGTGCACCGAACGGGCCACGAGCACCCGGTCGCGACGGGTCGCCCGGATGGTCATCAGGGCGGCCTCGGCGACCGCGGTGGCGCCGTCGTAGTGGGAGGCCGAGATGACGTCCATGCCGGTGAGCGCGGCCAGCATCGACTGGTACTCGTAGATGGTCTGCAGGGTGCCCTGGCTGATCTCCGGCTGGTAGGGCGTGTAGGCGGTGTAGAACTCGCCGCGGATGAGCATCTGGTCCACCGCCGCGGGGACGTAGTGGCGGTAGGCCCCGGCGCCGAGGAAACTCGCAAGGTCGGTGCGGTTGGCCGAAGCGAGGTCGCGCAGGCGAGCCGCCAGCTCGAGCTCGGGGAGCGGCCCGGGCAGGTCGAGCCCCTGGGCGCGCACGCTCGTGGGGATGTCGGAGAAGAGCTCGTCGACCGAGGTGATGCCGACCGCCTGCCGCATGGTGGCGCGGTCGGCCTCGGCGTGGGGGCCGTAGGGCATGGCGGTCTAGAGCGTCTCGACGAACGCGCGGTAGGCGGCGGCGTCCTTGAGCGTTCCGGTCTCGGGCGGGCCGGCGAGGCGGATCTTCATCATCCAGCCCTCGCCGTAGGGGTCGCTGTTGACGATCTCCGGCGCCCCCGCGAGCGCCCCGTTCACCTCGATCACCTCGCCCGAGACAGGCGCGAAGATGTCGCTCACCGCCTTCACCGACTCGACCACCCCACAGGCCCCCGCGGCGGCCACCTTCGTTCCGACCGCCGGCGCCTCGACGAAGACGATGTCGCCCAGGTGCTCCGCGGCATAGGCGGTGATGCCGACCGTGCCGGTATCGCCCTCGACGCGCAGCCACTCGTGGTCATCGGTGTAGAAAAGGCCGTCCCTCACGTCCACCTGTGTGTCTCCTGCTGTGATGCTAGGTTCCTGGCTCGATGACCGACCCGGCGAGGAGGGCGTCCACGGCCGGTCGGGACCGCTCGACGATGTCGCGCTCGGTCTCGAACGTCATGAGGCTCGCGGCCTCCGACCAGGACATCCAGCGGACCTCGATGAATTCCTCGTCGTGCCTGGCAAGGTCGCCGCCTGTCGCCTCCATGAGGAAGTAGTGCACCGTCTTGTGGATGCGTGTCCCCGCCTGGAAGAACCGGTACTCGATCCGCCCGACAGGTCCGACGATGCGGACGTCGAGCCCGGTCTCTTCCCGGACTTCACGGACGGCCGTGTCTTCGACGACCTCGCCCGGCAGCGGCGTGCCCTTGGGCAGACTCCAGGTCACGCCGTCGCGCGCGCGGAACCTTCGACCGAGCACGATCTCCGGCTCGGAGCCGTCGAGGAAACGTACGACGATGCCTCCCGCGGACATCGCGCGCGCGGTGGGCGGCGGAGCGGCGCCGGCCCTCGTCAGCCGCGCCACGGCGTCGGCGCGAGCAGCGCCGTCCAGCGCTGACCCTCCCTGGACGACGCGGTCCAGGCGAGACGCGGCTGACGGCGGAGGGTGCCGGACACCTCCCTGCGCGGAGGGACGATGGTGAGGACGCGCCGGTCGCGCAGCGCGTGGCGCGGTGCTCCCGTGAGCCCCGCTGCCGCGCCGGCCGGCCGAGCAGCGGTCATGCCCAGGGCATGCCGCTGCAGGCCCAGGTTGCGCTCACGATCGCGCGCTGCCGGGCCGACGAACCGCGTCGCGGGCCGGGCCACCCGCAGCCCGGCGGGGCTGTGCTGCATGGGCACATGGTACCGCGTCGGCCCGCCCACCGGTACCACACGGCCTGCCCACTACCGACAGATCCGGTGCATCCTCGCCCCAGTCGCGGCATTCGTTGAGCAGGCCCTACTCACCCGCCAGCAGCGCCAGCAGCGCCAAAGCGCGCTCGACGGGCAGATCGCCCCGCGCCCGGGCGATCGCTATCTGCCGGCGCAGGAGCGCCTGGTAGACGCCAACCGCCTCCGGGGCAGCGCGGTGGAGGGCCTCCAGGTGGGCGGCAATGGTTCCAGCGTCTCCGCGCACGGCCGGGCCGGTCAGCGCCGCGGCGACCCCGATCGCGCCGGCGTTCTGGAGGCCGCGCTCCAGGAGAGGTCGGTACAGATCGAGGGCCGCGGCCTCGCCGAGCCCGAACGTCGCTCCGAGCTCCACGATCGTGTCGATCAGCGCGACGAAGCCGCCGGCGGCGAGCACCGCGGCCGCGTGGTAGGCCGCCTTCTGCGAGGCGTCGAGCAGGATCGGCCTGGCGCCGACGCTCCGGGCCAGGTCCTCGAGGAGCGGCGTGAGCCGCGGGTCGCCCTCCACGGCGACGGTCGCGCCGCGCAGTGCCTCGACGGCGGCCTCCGGGTCGGCAAACGCCAGGAGCGGATGGAAGCTCCCGGCCGCTGCGCCGGCGGCGAGGGCCGGCCGCAGCACCTCCGATCCGAGCAGGCCGTTCGTGTGAACGATCGCCTGGCCGCTGTAAAGGCGAAGGGTGCGGGCAACCTCGGAGACGGCGTCGTCTGGCACAGTCAACATGACGAGGTCCACCGAGTCCAGGAGCTCCTGGGGCGTTCCCGCGGCGGTCGAGCCGGGCACCAGCCGGGCGAAGCGCTCGCGGCGCTCCCCGTCGCGGGAGAAGACCGACGTCACAGCCCAACCCGCCCGGTGGAACGCGACGCCGAGGGCGAGTCCCACGCGGCCCGCGCCGACGATGCCGATCCGCGGCAGCTGGCCCTCGCTCGGCCCGCCTGGCCCCGGCCCGCCGGTCGCTGCCGGGTGCGCGGTCTCGACCGCCCCGCGCGGCCGCCTCGGCGGCTCGGTCCACGCTCGCACGCGCACCTCCTGATCGTCGTCCCTGGTCGGGGTCGCCCCTCGCCCGTTCGGCGTCTCCCCGCATGGTACCTACAGAAGGCGCGAGGAGCCCGGCGGTATACTCGACCGCGATAGCTGGCTCGACCCGGGGCGGGCGCTCCCGCCAGGCGCCGATGAGCACCACCCCGATCCCGCGTGTCCCGCGGTGCTGGAGGTCCGGCCACCATGACCACCCCGAAGCTCCGTCCCGATCCCTTCGGCGCGCGGGCCCCGCTCGGCCCGGGCCTGCCGGACATCTACCGCCTCGATGCCCTCGCCCACCTCGGGTACGACGCCGCCCGGACGCCTGTCACCGTGAAGATCCTCCTGGAGAACCTCCTGCGGCACGTTGGCCGCGGCATCGTCGGCGAGGCCGATCTCCGCCGGCTCGCCGCCTGGCGCCCCGGAGCGCCGGCAGGCGCCGAGGTACCGTTCACGCCCTCGCGGGTTCTGCTGCAGGACTTCACCGGCGTGCCCGCGGTGGTGGACCTCGCCGCCATGCGCGACGCCATGGCCGAGCTCGGCGGAGACCCCGCCCGGATCAACCCGCTCGTCCCCGTCGACCTCGTCATCGACCACTCGGTCCAGGTCGATCGGTTCGGCACGGCGGACGCGTACGCCCACAACGTGGCCCTCGAGTACGAGCGGAACGGGGAGCGATACCAGCTCCTCCGGTGGGCGCAGGGGGCATTCCGGGACGTCCGGGTCGTGCCGCCGGGGACCGGGATCGTCCACCAGGTGAACCTCGAGTTCCTGGCGCGGGTGGTGACGGTGGCAGACGCGGCGGACGGCGGTCGCGTCGCGTTCCCCGACACGCTGGTGGGGACCGACTCCCACACCACCATGGTCAACGGCCTGGGCGTCCTCGGGTTCGGCGTGGGCGGAATCGAGGCGGAAGCGGCGATGCTGGGTCAGCCCATGTACCTGGCCATGCCGCGGGTCGTCGGTGTACGGCTGACGGGGCGATTGCCGCACGGGAGCACCGCGACCGACCTCGTGCTGACGATCACCGAGCTGCTGCGCCGCCACGGCGTGGTCGGCTCGTTCGTCGAATTCACCGGCGACGGCCTGGCGGACCTCGCCATCGCCGACCGGGCGACGGTCGCCAACATGTCGCCCGAGTACGGCGCCACGGCGGCGCTCTTCCCAATCGACGACGAGACGCTCGCGTACCTGCACCTGACCGGTCGTAACGAGGGCCTCGTGGATCTCGTGGAACGGTACGCCCGGGCCCAGGGTCTCTGGCGGGGCGCCGTCGCCGACGACGCCTTCGACGCCCTGCTCGACCTCGACCTCGCAACGATCGAGCCGAGCGTCGCCGGCCCGCGCCGTCCGCAGGACCGGGTCCCGCTGCGCGACCTCGGGACGGCCACCGCGGCTGCCCTGGCCGCCGCGCCGCGCGGGGAGGCGGCCCGAACCGCGATACGCGTCGAGACCGAACGCGGGTCGGCCGAGTTGCGCGACGGGTCGGTCGTCATCGCAGCGATCACGAGCTGCACGAACACCTCGAACCCCACGGTCATGGTCGGCGCCGGCCTGCTCGCGAAGAAGGCTCTCGCCCGTGGCCTGCGGGTCGCGCCTACCGTCAAGACGAGCCTCGCCCCGGGATCGCGCGCGGTCACCCGGTACCTGGAGGCCGCCGGGCTGCTCGAGCCCCTGGCCAGCCTCGGGTTCGCCCTCGTCGGGTACGGATGCACGACGTGCATCGGGAACAGCGGCCCCCTGGACGCCGCGGTCGCGACAGCTATCGAGAACAAGGGTCTCGTCGCCGCGGCAGTCCTCTCGGGCAACCGCAACTTCGAGGGCCGGATCCACCCGCTCGTTCGGCTGAGCTACCTGGCCTCCCCGCCGCTTGTCGTTGCGCTCGCCCTCGCCGGTCGGGTGGACATCGATCTCACCCGGGAACCCCTGGGCCTGGCGAGCGACGGACAACCGGTCTTCCTCGCCGACATCTGGCCGGAAGAGCACGAGGTGCGCGCCGAGATGGACGCGGCGATCGACCCCGCCCTCTTCCGCGACACGTACGCGTCGGTCTTCGAAGGTGACGAGCGGTGGCGCGCCCTCCCGGTGCCGCCCGGCGACCGCTACCGCTGGGACCCGGCGTCCACGTACATCGCCCGTCCGCCGTTTCTCGACGGCCTCACGACGCACCCCGCCCCGGTGACCGATATCGAAGGGGCCCGCGTCCTCGCCGTCCTGGGCGACTCGGTCACCACCGACCACATCTCGCCCGCTGGGTCCATCCCGGCCTGGAGCCCCGCCGGGCAGTGGCTCCAGGAACAGGGCGTCGCGCCCGCCGACTTCAACAGCTACGGTGCACGGCGGGGCCACCACGAGGTGATGATGCGGGGCACGTTCGGCAGCATCCGGCTGCAGAACCGGCTGGTCCCCGACCGCGAGGGACCGTTCACGGCGTACCTCCCGACTGGCGAGGTGACCACCATCTTCGAGGCGTCGCGTCGGTACCGTGCGGACGGTGTGCCGCTCATCGTCATCGCCGGTCGCGAGTACGGCTCCGGGAGCTCGCGCGACTGGGCCGCCAAGGGTCCCCAGCTCCTCGGCGTGCGCGCGGTGCTCGCGGGGAGCTATGAGCGTATCCACCGCTCCAACCTGGTCGGCATGGGCATCCTTCCACTCGAGTTCCGTGAGAACGAGACCCCGGCCGCCCTTGGCCTGACGGGCCGCGAGGCCTACGCGATCCGAGGCCTCGGCGGCGGGCTGTCTCCGCGATCCGACGTGACGGTCGAAGCTCGCGACGGTGACCGCCTCGTCACCTTCCGCGCTCTCGCACGGCTGGACGGGCCGGTCGACGTGGAGTACTTCCGGCACGGCGGGATCATCCCTGCGGTTCTGCGCCGGCTGGCCTCCGTCCCAGCCGGATAGGCTCGCCTCCCCCCGTCAGGGGCCCGGCGCGCGCAATGGATCCAATCCCGGCGAGAGTAGCGAGCCGGCGGGAAGATTGAGCGCACCGAGCGTGGTCGCCAGACCGCGCAACTGGAGCATTGTGAGCACGCCCGAGACAACGCCCGGGGCCAGACCGGTCTGAACCGCGAGGCCGTCCGCCGAGACCGGCCCGCGCGCCAGGATGCCCGCCACCCGGCGCTCGTGCGTCCCCAGCGACCCGAACTGCACGGCGGTCGGTTCGGCCGCCACCACCGACGCCTTGGCCGCCGGCGGGGCATCATCATCCCGCTCGAGCAACGCTTCGAGAAGATCATCCACCGTCTCGAACGCCTCGGCGGATGTCTCCGACAGGAGGCGCCGGCAGCCGGCCCAAGGCGCACGAGTCCCGCCTCCCGCGTAGACGTAGAGGGGGATCCCCTGCGCAAGCGCGTGGTGGGCGGTGCTGAGGGCTCCGCTCCGCTCCGGAGCCTCGACCACGACAACGGCGTCCGCGAAACCGCTGATGAGCCGGTTGCGGCGCGGGTACGTACCGCGAGTGGCGTGAGCCGCAGGCGGAAGCTCGCCCACCACGGCGCCGCCAGCCTCGAGGATCCGGTCCAGGAGCGCGCGGTGCGCCCGCGGCCCCGGCCGCGCGTGCCCCGACCCGATCACGGCCAGGGTCGGCCGGTCTGCCTCCGCGGTCGCGGCGTGGGCGGCGCCGTCGATGCCGATGGCGAGGCCAGAGACGACCGCGACGCCGGCCATGGCGAGTCCGCGGGCGACGCGGGCGGCCATCACGCGCCCGGCCGGCGTCGGCCGGCGCGTCCCGACGATCGCCACGGTCGCGGGGTGGTGGAGCAGCGCGGGGTCGCCCCGACCGAACAGCACGAGCGGTGGGTCGGGGATCCGGCGCAGCCGCGGCGGGAAGTCCGGGTCGAGGAGCGTGAGCGTCCAGAGCCGCATGTCGGCGAGCGCCGCCAGCCGTGCGGGCGCCGCGAGCGCCGCCTCGCGGATGCCGGCCTGGGTCCGCACAGGCAACGTTCGCGTCCGACTCCCCTCCCCATCCGCGTCGCGGAGCCCGCGGTCCAGCCGCCCGGCCGCGGCAAGCTCGAGCACCCGGGTCGCGCTCCCATGCGTGAGGACGAGCAGCTCGAGCGTCCGATCACCCACGCCCTCGACGGTCGCCAGCACGACCCAGGACCGCCGCTCCTCGGCCAGCGACGTCCCGGTACGGCCGGGGATCTCGGCAAGGCTCGGACCGCTCCGTCGCATCTCGTGCGTCGGCCCATCCTCCGCTCCGCCTCGCCGGACCGAACCGCCTCCCCCGGTCCCCTCCTCCCGGGTGCGGACGGCCCGGGTCGCGTCGGCGCCCGACCACCCCGCCGCCGGCCGGCACGGCCCGAGCGTCCCCACGCCGATCACGGCCCGCCTCACGCCGCCAGCGCAGGATCGGCGAGGGCCGCCGGGTCCCGGAGATCGGCCGCCGCGAGGACCGTTGCCTCCGCCACCACATCGCGGGCGTCGAGGTCGGCGATGCTCCGCGCGATGCGCAGGATGCGGTGGACGCCCCGCGCCGTCAGCCCCCGCCTGTCCGCGATCACCGCCAGGCAGTCACGCGCCCGCCGGCCCAGCAGGCACGCCTCCGCCGCCTCGCGCCCCGTGAGACCGGCGTTCAGCCGCCCTCCATTTCGGAAACGGGACCGTGCCTGAGCCGCCGCCACCCGCATGGCGACCACGGCACTCGACTCGGGGACCGGGCCCCGCAGGAGCTCGGCCGCCGGCACCCGGGTCATCTCCACCCGCAGGTCAAGCCGATCGAGCAGTGGTCCACTCACCCGCCGCACGTACCGCTCGGGCTCGCCGGGCGAACAGCGGCACGGCCGCTCGGGATCCCCGAAGTACCCGCATCGGCAGGGGTTCATGGCCGCGACGAGCTGGACCCGGGCGGGGAACCTGATGCTTCCCTGGGCCCGCGCGATCACGACACTCCCCTCCTCCAGCGGCTGACGGAGGGCCTCGAGCACGTTCCGGTCGAACTCGGTCAGCTCGTCCAGGAACAGGGTTCCACGATGGGCGAGCGTCACTTCGCCCGGCGAGAGCGGATTGCCCCCGCCCACCAGTGCCACGTACGAGCTGGTGTGGTGCGGTGAGCGAAACGGCCGCTGCCGGCAGAGCCCCTCCCCCGGGCCGAGCAGCCCGGCCACGCTGCGGACGACCGTGACCTCCAGGGCCTCGGCATCATCGAGCGGGGGCAGGAGTCCGGCGATGGCCCTCGCGAGCATGGTCTTGCCCGATCCCGGTGGACCGACGAGAAGCAGACTGAGACCGCCGACGAGCGCCACCTCGAGCGCCCAGCGGGCCGTTTGCTGTCCTCGCACCTCCGCAAGATCTACGCACGGCTCATCGCCCACCAGCGCCCTCGAGCCGGCGGCACTCGCCCACGCAGGACCGGTGACCGACACCTCCGGGGACGGCGTTGCCCGCCGTGCACGCCGTTCGACGCGCCCCGCCACGGCATGGACCGCGTCCTCGAGCCGGGTAAGCGGCAGGACGTCCATCCCTTCGACCACGCTCGCCTCCCCGACGTTCGCCGCCGGCACCCCGACCCGCCGTACGCCCGCTCGCGCAAGCGTCGCGACCATGGGAAGGACGCCGGCCACGGGTTGAATCGCGCCCCCCAGCGACAGCTCACCGAGCAAGGCGCATGAGGGTCCCCGCGGCCGCACCTCGCCCGATGCCACGAGCACACCCACCGCGATCGCCACGTCATACGCCGCCCCGTACTTCCGCCGGCCCGCCGGGGCCAGGTTCACGGTGATCCGACGCGGGGGATACTCGAAACCGCTGTTGCGAATCGCGCCGCGCACCCGCTCCCGCGCCTCGGACAGCGCCGTATCGGGCAGGCCGACGATGTGGCACGCTGGCAGCCCCGGTGCCACGTCGACCTCGACGCGAACCAGGGCGCCCTCGAGGCCGTCCACGACGGCCGTGAGCAGGGTCGCAAGCATGCGGCCAGCCTAGAGAGGGTCGCTTGCCGCCGAGTTACCCGCGACTTGCCTGCGACTTCACCGTCGCTTCATGTGGGACGACGAACGGGCCGTCCTGGCGACGATTCGACCCGGGTCAGGAGGCGCCTGCCGCCGGCTTCGCGGCGTACAGCTCGCCATCCACCTGCTGGACGAACGACATCACGGCCTTCCCGAGGGGGCTGTCGCTCTTGCCCATCATCACCGGCGTGCCGCTGTTGAGGCCGACGACGGCGCGACGGTAGTCGTTCGCGATCTTGTGCTCGACGCGGCGCGCGACGGCCCGTTCCGCGTCGGCCGCCCCGATGCCGGTGAAGGCGGTCGAACGGTTGAGCACGAGCTGCACGCGTTCCTCGGGCACGCCGAGCTGGTTGAGCGTGTGGATCAGCAGCCGCACGTTCTTCAGGCAGGCCAGGTCCGCGGTCATGATCACGAAGAGCCGGTCCGACATGGTGATGACGTCGAGGGTGGTCTCATCGAGCCGCTGGTCAAGGTCCACCACGACGTACTCGTACATCCGTCGCAGGTGATCGAGGATGGTCGCCATGTGGTGGGCTTCGCCGCTCACAAGTTCCGCCGTCTCCGGAGAGGGTGGAGCCAGGAGGAGGTCGATCGCGCTCGAGTACCGCACCATGGTCGAGCGAAGAAGATCCTCGTCGATGGCCACCGACTGGACGACGTCGATGATCGACCGGCTGCCCGCGTCAAGGTCGAGGAAGACCCGGTGGTCGCCGAACTGGAGGTTGCCGTCCACGAGGGCGGTCTTCCGCTTCAGCTCGCGACCCAGGGCGATCGCAGCGTTGATGGCAATGGTCGTCGTGCCGACGCCGCCCTTCGCCCCGTAGAAGGCCAGGATGCGGCCGCGCCCCCCGGCGTCACCCGAGGAGACGCGCGCCAGCAACGCCCCGACGCGCGCCAGCAGTTCGTCCGGATGGACCGGATGCACGAGAACATCGTCGGCGCCTGCCCGCAGCCCGAGGACCTTCTGTTCGGTGTCGGCGGCCGTCGTGGTCAGCACGATCGGCGTGCGGCTCCCCGGTGCATCCGCGCTCCGGATCTTCGCCGTGACGCCGGCGCCATCGAGCCCCGGCAGCGTTGCGCCGACGATGACGACACTCGGGTGTCCGTGCTCCCACAGGCGCACGCCCTGCAGGCCGTCCGAGCTGACCATCACCTCGTACCCGCCGGACTCGAGCGTCTTCCACAGGGTGTGGCGGAGCTCCGCGTCTTCTTCGATTACCAGGATCCTCGAGGCCATCGGCTCCTCTCAGGCACTGTCGGACGCGCGCGAAGCGGCCCCGTCCGCTGGTTCCGCATTACGACTCGACGTCCACAGTATGCACGAGCCGGCGGAGCTGTCGATCTGCCGGGTATTGCACGCCCGCTGGACCCATCCTACCGTGTGCATTGCCATCTCTGGTCTCGAGAGGGCGCGACAGCTGCGGCGAACGAGGTCGACCGGAGGCCTGTGCCGGCAAACTGAACGTTGGCAGCCCATCACGAAGCATTGCCTCGGGAACGGAGGGCCAGTTTGATGACGAACGGGGAGCGGTCGCAGGCCGACAGGGACGCCGTCGACGCGCCTGCCCGCCTCACGGCGACGGAGCCGGGCCACACGCCCGAGAAGCCCAGGAACCCGCCCTTGCCGCGCCCGTTTGCGGTTCGCGTTTGGCGGTGGGTCCTCTTGGGCGTGGTGGCCATCACTGCCCTTCTCGTCGTCGGCATCGTGCGGAGCGGCCTACCCGTGCCCGCACCCCTGGCGGGCATCCCGGCCGGACCGGCCCAGCCGGGTGGCAACCAGCCCGCAGGAGGAGGCGCTGCGCAGCCCGGAGGCGATCAGGGTGGGGGCGGCCGAGCGGAAGCCGGGCGGCCAGCAGCCGGGCGACGGGGACGCAGGCATCGTGCCGGCGAACTGCAGGGTGCCGGTCACGGGGTTCCAGGTCGAGCTGAGTGACCTCTCCTGGACGGTCGAGCTGGCCAGTTCACCGCCGGCCGGGACCGGGGACGTGTCCGCGGGCTGGGATACCGGCGTCCGCAACCTGGGGACGGAGCCGATCGCCGTCTACCGCCACTACAGCTCCCACTCGACGAAGGAGGGAGCGCCGAACTGGAAGCCGATCCTCCCGGTGGACGACAACGGCACCGTCAACAACGCGTGGGACTGGAGTTGGACGACGGCAGAACCCGGAGTCGAGTCGACGGAGTCCGGCTACTCATCATTCAGCCTGCTCGCGGACCCGCCACCGCTCTGCAACTACCGGGTCATCGACCGGCTGGCGGTGGTGTACAAGCGGCCCGAGTGCCTCGACCCGATCATCGCCCGCATGAAGGAGACGCAGTCCGGCCCGACGCTGCGCGAGGCGTTCATGAACCCCCTCGCGATCGAAGGCATCCTGCCCGCCCAGATGGCGAACACGACCTGCCCCTAGACGGCCACGCCCGACGTGCCCGGCAGGTCGGGGGCCGGTCTCGTCCGGGTGCGGCCGGTTCGCGGTACCTGCGCCTCCCGGGGCCTACGCCTCCGACGCGCGGGGACGGTCCTCCGCAGGTGGCTGCGGTGGCCGGGACGTCGATCCGGACGCCAGCCCCGGCGCACCCGGTTCGCCCGGGGCGAGGGCCTTCTCGGCGAACGCGGCGAGCGGCTTGAGGAACTCGGTGAACTCCATCGGGATGATGTACTTCGTGGATGCGCCAGCGCCGATGACCTTGAGCGCCTCGAGATACTGGAGCGCCATCGTCTTCTGGTCGATGACCCGCGCGGCCGAGAAGATCCGCTCGAGTGCCTGGCTGTAGCCCTCCGCGCGAAGGATGGCGGCCTGCCGCTCGCCTTCGGCCCGGAGGATCTCGGACTGCTTGTCGCCCTCGGCGACGTTGATGGTCGCCTGGCGCTTGCCCTCCGACTCGGTGATGACGGCGCGTCGTGTCCGCTCGGCGGAGAGCTGGCGGTTCATCGCGTCCTGCACGTCGCGCGGCGGAGTGATTTCGCGGATTTCGACCGTGGTCACCTTGCCGCCCCAGCGCTCGGTCACCTCGTCCAGCTTCACCCGCAGGATCTCGTTGATCTGCTCGCGCCGGGAGAGGACCTCGTCGAGAAGGATGTCGCCGATCACGGCGCGAAGTGTGGTGGTCGCCACTCCCTGCAGCGCTCCGGAGAAGTTCGCGACGTTCACGACGCTCTTGAGCGGGTCTCCGATTCGCCAGTAGATGAGGAAGTCGACGTTGATCGGCGCGTTGTCCTTGGTGATCGTCGTCTGGCTGGGAACCTCGATGAACTGCTCGCGCAGGTCCACCACGACCGGGCGATCGACGACCGGGATGAGGAAGCGCAGACCCGGGTTCCGGACGAGCCTGTCGCCGGTGCGTCCGAAACGGAAGACGACCAGCCGCTGGTACTCGTTGACGACCCGCACAGACAGCCAGATCAGCGTGATGATCACCACCAGGACCAGGATCAAGGCCGCGATGGTGACGGGGTCGAAGTTCATGGTGCGGACACCTCCTGCCGGTCACCCGGTTCGGGCGGGCCGGGGAATTCCCCGGGACCGGCGCCCGTACCCGGTCCTTGCCTGTTCGATTCTGCGCTCCCGATGGATCGCTCCGCAGGCCCGGGAGGCGGGTCGGCCAACGGTTCGGCTTGCGATGCGGCCGCCGGGCTGCGTTCCGGGCCGGGCTCCGGCGGCCAGGACGGGCTCCACGAGGAGCGTGAGCCCGTCCTGGCCGACGACCCGGACTTGCCCGCCCCGGTCGAGTCGGTCACCGTGCACGCTCTTCGCGGTCCACTCCTCGCCCGACGCGAAGACGGACCCGATCGGGTCGAGAGGCCGCCGGACCTCCCCGGTCGTCCCGGCCGGCAGCGTGCCGCCGGAGCCGCCTCCCAGTCCTATCGGCACGAGCGCCATCCGCCGCGACCTGAGCGCAGCGGTGACGATGACGGCCATGAAGGCCGCCGTCATCACCACCATGACCCCGATGACCGGCCACGCCACCTGGACGTCGGGACCGGTGGGCGACGTCGGCTCGGTGTAGAGGGCGGCCGCGCCCAGCACGAAGCAGACGAGCCCGCCGATCGTCAGGAGACCGTGGCTCGTGACCGTCAGCTCGAGCACGAACATGACGATCGCAAGGCCGATGAGAAGCAGCCCCACCACGTTGAGCGGCAGGCTTCCGAAGCCGATGAAGGCGAGGAGCAGCGCAATCGCCCCCAGGATGCCGGTCACGAAGTTCGGGTTCTGCAGTTCGAAGAAGAGGCCGTAGAAGCCGATGGTGAAGAGGATGAAGGCGATGTTGGGATCGGCCAGGAGGTGGAGCAGACCCTGGAGCGGGTTCATCCCGCTCTCCTCGGTGGTGGCGCCCGCAAGGTCGAGGGTGACGGCCTTGCCAGCGACCGTGACCTCTCGTCCGCTTGCCTGGGAGAGCACGTCGTCAAGGGTCGCGGCAATCCCATCTACGGCACCGGCGGCCACCGCCTCGATCGCCGTGTACGATGCTGCGTCCTTCACGGTCGACACCGCCCAGTCCACCGGGCGGCCGCGGGCCTCGGCCAGAGACGTGATGCTGGCAATCGCGTCGTTCAGGACCTTCTTGCCCAGGGTGCCCTCGATGTCCTCCCCCTGCCCGCCGACCGGTGAGGCGGCGCCGATGTTCGTCCCGGGGGCCATGAAGGCCATGTTGCCGGCGAGGGTGATGAACGTGCCGGCGCTCGCGGCGCGCGAGCCCTGCGGGGCCACCCAGGTGATGACCGGGACCGGCGCCTCGAGGAGCGACTGGACGATCTCGCGCGTCGACTCGAGAGAGCCGCCGGGCGTGTCGATGCGCAGGACGACGGCCGCCGCGCCCTCGTTGGCCGCGCGCTGGATGCCATCGCGGACGAAACCCGCCATGACCTGGTCGACGATGCCTTCCACGGGGAGGACGACGACCCGGGACCCGTCGTCGGCGCTCCTGGCCACGCTTGCCAGGGAGGCCGCGCCGGCAGCAAGCAGCGACAGGCCAAGGAACGAGACGACGGCCGCTCGGAGAAGCCGTCGCGCGACGGTTTGCGCGACAGGGAGACGCATGGCGAACCTCCGGCGCTCATCGTAGCCCGTCGCGGCCTGAGGCACCTCTTTGCGGGCGCGCTGCTAGGCTGGCGGCATGCAGGCGAACGAGGCCGGCCGGCACGGGGTCGTGACGGAACCGTACGTGCGCCCCTACCCGGACCCGCTGCGCGTGCGGGCCGGCGAACGGCTCTTCCCGGACCAGGGCAGGAAGACGGAGATCGCCGGCTGGACCTGGTGCGCCGACTCCCACGGCAGGGCCGGCTGGGTACCCCAGGCATGGATCCGTCCGGACCGCAGAGGCTGGGCGATCATCCGTGATTACGACGCGATCGAGCTGACCGTGGACGAGGGGGAAGAGGTCGATGTCCTCCTCGCGGAAGCCGGATTCCTGTGGGTGACCACGGCCGACGGACGGGCCGGCTGGGTGCCCGACGACCACGTGACGCTCGACGAAACCTGACGGTCGCTTCCTTGCGCGTGCGTGCGTGCGTGCGTTCGGGCGAGGCCTACCTCGTGCGTTCGAGGTGCGCGAAGACGAGCTGGCTCCAGGTCTCCATGCGATCGACGACCGCGCGAACCTTGTCGAGCGTCGCGAACTCGCCTGCCAGCTTGTGCGTCTCGCGCACGGCCACCGGCCGCCCCGCCGCGTCTGCCTCGTAGACCACCCCCAGGTGGACGGCCCCCACCGGGTCCGTGTCATCGTTCAGGAGGCCCAGGAGCCGGAACTCCGGCACGAATGCGGCGTCGATCTCCTCCTGCCACTCGCGCAGGAGCCCGCCCTGGAGATCACCGTCCTCCGGGTTCACGTGGCCCCCGACGCCGATGGAGTACCGCTCGTGCAGCCGCGGGTCGCCGCCGGCGCGGCTGCGTCGCATCAGGAAGATCCGTGCGCCGTCGCGGAGGACCACGTACGGGATGACCTGCTTCCAGGACGGATCGTCCTCGACCTCTCCGCGTGGTCGAAAGCCGGCCTCCGCCCTGACCACTGCGAGGATCGACTCGATCCCGTGTTCGCGCACGCCGCGCCAGCCGGCGCCGTCCCACAGCCGCGCGCGAGGAACGCCGAGCACGAGCTCGGTGCGGGGGTCGCTCACGGGTCGGTCACCGGTCGCCGATCGGCGCGGGACCGGACGTCTCCGAGGCTGCCGTGACGGCCCCTCGCGAGCCCGTCACCGGGCGATCTCCTCGAGCGCGGACCGGACGCGCTCGAAGCGCGAGGCGAGAGCGCCGACGTCCCCGGCGCGGAGATCCGCGCGCCAGGCGGCCAGGGTCTCCTCCAATCGATCGAGGCAGACCAGGATCTCATCACGGTTGAGCGAGGCGATGCCGGCGCCGAGGTCCGGGTCGCCGCGGGCGAGCCGGGTCGTGTCGCGCCATCCGCTCGCCGCGAGCTCCGAGGCGGCGGGCCAGTCCGACGAGCCAGCGACTGCCTCCGCGAGCGCTGCGCTGACCACGAGCGGCAGGTGGGAGATGGCGGCCACCAGCCGGTCGTGGGTCGCGGGGTCGATCCGCCGCGGTCGCGCGCCGCAACCGGACGCGAGGGCCTCCACGCGGGCGGTGTCCTCCGGTCGAGCCCCGGGGGCCGGGAGCACGAGCCAGGGGCGATCAACGAAGAGGTCGGAGGTCGCCGCGCCGTAGCCGCGCTGCTCCCGCCCGGCCATTGGGTGGCCACCCACGAAACACAGCCCGGGCACCGCGGCCGCGGCAGCTGCGATCGGGCGCTGGACCGAGGTGACATCGGTGAGAACTGCCCCGCGGCCGGCCAGGAGCGGGCCCAGCCGACGAAGAAGCTCGAGGTTCGCGGCCGGCGCCGCTGCCAGCACGACCAGCTCGACGGTCTCCACGCTCGCGGCCTCTTCGGGGGTCGCCGCGACGCCCTGTACCACGCCCTCTGCAAGCGCCTCCTCCGGCGCACGTCCGCGGCTCCACGCAATGACGTGCCACTGCCCCGGCTGGCGGGCCGCGAGCGCGCGCGCGATCGATCCCCCGATCAGCCCGAGCCCGATAATCGCGACGCGCATTCCAATCCCCCGTGCGGGCTGACCATTCTGGCCGACCGCGCGAACCCGCCCGCCGCGAGAGTGTACCGGCCGGGGAGAGCCGCCGCGGTCAGCGGACACCGCGGCACGGCCATTCCGACGCATCGGCCGGCAGGCACAGCGGCCTGCAGGCAAAGCGGCCGGCCGAATCGCTGGCACTGCTATTCCGGGGCCTATGCGGCGCCGTCGGCTCCGCATAGGCTCGCGGTTCAGCCGCCGATCCCCCGAAGGGCTGCCCGGATGCCACGCAAGGCCGTTGGGGAGCACGGGCGCAGGCGCCCGGGCGCGCGGCCGGGGCGGCGCCCATGTCCAAGGCTCATCGGTGCCCTTTCGACACCCTGATGCTGCAGGAATACTGATGCGGGCGGTACCGCCACGGCGAAGGCGGCCGTGCGGCGATGGGTCGGGCGAGGGCCGGTACACGGCCACGCGCCCGAGGTGGAACCGTCCGCCGGTGCCCCGGACAGCGCCGAGGATGGCCGGCGGCCGTCCCACGGGCGCGGACGGCCCCCCTGCGCGGGCGGCGCCCCCAGCGCGGCCCGCCCTCGGGGCGAGACACCCCGGACAGACCGGACGCCGCCCCAGGGCCCTTGCTCCGGGGCGGCGTCCTTGGACCCGAGAAGGACGGCTCGGCGGGCCGAGCCTCCGCCGGGGCCCGCGGTCTCCCTCAGACCTTCGGCACGAGGGCCAGAGCCTCGCTCACCCGGTCGGCCGGGTACTCGTAGTCCTCGAGGTCGCCGGAGAGATACCTCGCGTACGACCCCATGTCGAAATGGCCGTGGCCGGAGAGGTTGAAGAGAATCACCCTCGCCCTCCCCTCTTCCTTCGCCTTTCGCGCCTCGAGGATGGCCGCGCAGATCGCGTGGCTCGACTCGGGCGCGGGGATGATTCCCTCGGCCCTGGCGAAGAGGACCCCGGCCTCGAAGACAGGCCGCTGGTGAACGGCGATGGCCTCGATGAGCCCTTCGTGCTTGAGCAGGCTCACCAGCGGCGACATGCCGTGGTAGCGGAGACCCCCCGCGTGGATCGGTTCGGGGATGAAGTCGTGCCCGAGCGTGTACATCATCACGATCGGGGCCATGCGCGCCGTGTCGCCGTAGTCGTACTCGTAGACGCCACGGGTCAGGCTGGGCGCCGCGAGCGGCTCCACGGCCACGATCCGGGACTTCGCCTCGCCGCGGAGGTTCCGGCCCACGAACGGGAACGCCAGCCCGGAGAAGTTCGAGCCTCCGCCCACGCAGCCGATGACGACATCGGGGTACTCCCCCGCCATCTCCATCTGCTCGAGGGACTCCAGGCCGATGACGGTCTGGTGGAGCATCACGTGGTTGAGGACAGACCCGAGCGAGTACCTCGTGTCGTCGTGGGTGACCGCGTCCTCGACGGCCTCGCTGATCGCGATGCCCAGCGAACCCGGCGTGTCGGGATGCTCGGCGAGTACCTGGCGGCCGTAGTTGGTCCGCTCGCTCGGGCTGGCCACCACCTGTGCCCCGTATGTCTCCATCATGTAGCGGCGGTACGGCTTCTGGTCGAAGCTGGCCCGCACCATGTAGACCTGGACCTCGAGGTCGAAGATCGAGCCCGCGAAGGCAAGGGCCGACCCCCACTGGCCAGCGCCGGTTTCGGTGGCGAGCCGCTTCACGCCCTCCTGCTTGTTGTAGAAGGCCTGCGGGATGGACGTATTCGGCTTGTGGCTGCCTGCGGGGCTGACGCCCTCGTACTTGAAGTAGATGTGCGCCGGCGTATCGAGGACCTTCTCGAGGCGGCGGGCACGCACGAGCGGCGAGGGACGATAGAGCCGGTACGCGTCGCGGACCGGATCCGGGATCTCGATCTCCCGTTCCGTGCTGACCTCCTGGAGGATGAGGCCCATGGGGAAGAGCGGGGCGAGATCGTCCGGCGTGAGTGGTTGGCCGGTCATGGGGTTGAGGCCCGGTGGCGGCTGGGCCGACAGGTCGGCCGCGATGTTGTACCAGGCCCGCGGGATCCGGCTCTCGTCGAGGACGAACTTCGTCGTCTGATCGGACATCGGGTTGCACCTCCCGAAACGGGGCGTCTCCCGGGCTTCCCCGGAACATCCGCCCCTGGATACAGTTCGACCCCGTCCCTTGGAGGGACGAGGTCGGAGCCTCGTGGTGCCACCCTCTCTTCCGGCCGTTCCTCGCGGAGCGGTCGCTCGTTGTTCGGTCCGCGGCCCGGGGTCCCTGGCGACGGTCCTGCCCTCTGGTAACGGTGGGCCTCCGGCCTGGCTAGTGCGCGATCACGCTCCCGTGCGCCCGGCCCCGGTCACCCGGTTCCGGCCACCCGGCCGCGCCCTCGCGGTTCACCCGGCGTCTCGCGGGTCCATTCCTCGTCCAGCTGACGGCGCCGGCTCTCACCTGCCCGGCTCTCTGTCGCCCGCTGCGGACGAGTACTCGTCCCGGTCATCGACACGTGCGCGGAGTCTAGCGACATGTCCACCGTCCTGCAAATGGCGTGGTGGCCGAGGTGGAGCGCGGCCGACGGCCGGTCAGCCGCCGAGCGGCGCCGAGACCAGCTCCGTGTGCGTCGAGCCGCGCGGGCCCAGGACGCTCCGGTAGAGCACCACCCGGTCGGCCGTCCACGCCAGCCGCGGCCCGGTCGACATCGCTGCGCGGAGCGCCACCACCAGCTCGGGAGGCGCCTCCCGGGCGACGGTGAGGTGCGCCCGCAGCGGCCCGTTGTCCCCGTCCGGGTCGATCACCCGGCCCAGCATGGCCGCGAGCGCCGCCAGCTCCTCGCTCCCCTCCCCGACGCCGATCCAGGCCACGAGTGGCCGGTGTCCTCCCCCGAAGCTGCCCGCGCCACGCAGTGCGGTGGGGAACGGGGCCCCGGAAACGGCCACCTCGCGGAGGAGCCCCGCGAGCCGCGGCACCTCGGCCGCCGGTACCTGGCCGAGGAAGCGGAGCGTGAGGTGCCAGGTATCCGGAGATTGCCACCGTGCCCTCGGCGCCACGTCGCGGAGTCCTGCCACCAGGTCCCCGACGGCGTCGCGCACCTCCGGAGGCAGCGGTACGGCGATGAAGAGCCGCCACTCATCGGCCGATCCGTCCACTCCCGCCGACTCGGCCGGCCGGGCGCCCAGACCGACTCGCCCGGCGGTCACTCCTGCTCGCCCGATGGCGCCACCGAGGCAGACTCGGCGGCCGACTCGGGCGATACTCGCGCCGCCCACGCGAACGGGTCGGAGCCTGTGGAGAACGCCTCGGCTCGGCGCACGTCCGTGGCGTCGAGGCCCAGCAGCTCAAGCAGCGCGGCGAGGTCCGCCACGATCGGAACGTTCGGCTGGTCCGGGAGCCCGTCCGGGTACCTCCTGTACCGGTCGATGAGCACCGGGCAGATCCCGGCCGACCGCGCCCCCCGGGCGTCGGCGCCCGGCGTGTCGCCCACGTGGATCGCGTTGTCCGCGGTCACGCCGGTCAGGTCGAGCGCGTGCTGGAAGATCTCGCGCTGGGGCTTCTGGTACCCGACCCGTGCCGAGGCCACGATGGCCTCGAAGTGTTCGGCCAGGTCCACCTCGTGGAGCAGCTCTGGCAGGACCCAGACCCAGTTGCTGATGACCGCTCGCCGGATGCCGGCCTGCTCCAGCACGGCCAGCGTGGGGTGAACGTCGGGGAACACGTGCCAGGACGCCCCCCGGGCGAACTCCCGGGCGATCGCCCGAAAGAAGGCGTCCGGCAGGCCGGGGTGGCCCGCCAGTTCCATGGCGCGCGTGTCGAAGACCTTGACCCGCTGGTACGACTTCTCGGGCGTCGCATCGAACGGACCGTCCTCGTCCCACAGTCCCGCGCGGAGCGCGCGCGCGAACGCGCCCGCAAGGACCGGCTCCGCGATCTCCAGGCCGAACTCCCGGCAGACGCGCAGGTAGACGCCCGTCCACGACGGCTTCACCCGCATCAGGGTGTCGCCGACGTCGAAGAACACGATCTCCGGCCGGGGCAAAGATGCGGAGTTCACGCCTCGTGCGCCTCCGTGAGATAGAGTGCGCGATCGGCCAGGAGAACCTCGAGCGCCTCGGCGCGCGGGCGCCAGCCGAGCACATCGACCGCCTTGTTCTCGAGAAGCTTGTAGGTGGCGAAGAAGTGCTCGATCTCGCGCAACCGGTGCGGCGACACGTCCCCCAGCTCCTGGACGTGGCCGTAGAGGGGGTCCGCCAGCGCGACGCACAGGATCTTCTCGTCGGGCCCCATCTCGTCGCGCATCTGGAGGCCGCCCACGGGTCGCGCCCAGACGTGGCAGCCAGGAAACGTGCCCTCGGCGATGAGGAGCACAGCGTCGGTATGATCGCCGTCGAGGGCGCGCGTGTCGACGATGAACCCGTAGTCGAAGTTGTAGTAGACGGCCGAGCTCAGGACGCGGTCCAGCCGGAAGACGCCCGCGTGCTCGTCGAACTCGTACTTGTTCCGGCTGCGCGCCGGAATCTCGACGACGACCTCGATGACGTCTGGAAAACGCGGATCGAGCTTCATTCGCAGGCGCCCCTGGGTCCGCCAACCCGCAGCGGACGTACCACCATCACGCCCCGCAGTGTGCCACGAGACAGCGGTTGGCGTCAGGCGGCAAGACGCCGCCGGCGTCGGGAGGTTGCCGTCGCCAAGCCGGCGTCAGGCGGCTCAGGTGTCCTGGTAGAGCCGCTCCTCGACGAGCTTCTCCTGCACCGCCCGGCCGTTCGGGTCGAAGCAGGAGTACTCGAAGTGCTTCTCGAACTCCATGTCCACGTTGTCGCGCCCGCCGCGGTTCTTCTCGACCGTGGTCACCACCCAGTCGCGGAACCGCTGCGCCATGTACGGGTTGTACTCGATGCTCGACTTGTGGACGATGTGGTACTTCTCGTTGAGGATGAGGATGATGTCGGCCTCGTAGTTGATGGCCGACGATCCGCGCAGGTGGTGGTTGCGCAGGCGGGCCGCCTTCAGGCCTTCCTTGTCGGCCGCCACGATGGCGACCAGCGGGACCTCTTCCGCGAGCGCGACATCCTTGAGCCCGTTCACCACGATCGTAACCTTCTCGTTCTCGGTGTTCGGCTCGGGGATGACCGGCACCTTCTGGAGGTAGTCCACGAAGACGAGGAGGAGCCGGTCGCCCGAGATCTCCTTGTGCTGCTGCACGAGCAGCCGCATGTTCTCCACCGTGGAGGTGGTCTGCGATCCCCGCATGAGGTACAGGTTGCGGCCGTACCGGGCGATCCGCTCGAGCACGGCACGAAGACGTGGGTTGTCGGACAGCTGACGGCGTGACGGGTCGACCTCCCAGCCACCCAGGACCTCCTGGCGAACGTCCTGCAGCTTGATCCCGGTCCCGACCGACGGCAGCTGATCGACCACCGACTCGAGCGCGATCAGCCGGTTGAGGAGGTACTCCTCGTCGTGCTCGAAGCAGATGTAGAGGACATTGGCCTGGCCGGCGGCCGCCACGTTGCGGGCCATCTGCAGACACATGGTGGTCTTGCCGGTGCCCTGCGCGCCGCCCAGGAGGAGCATCTCCCCCGGCCGCAGGCCCGTGCCGATGGTGCGGTCGAGCGGCATGAACCCGAGCGGCACCGGCTGGTACCGGCCGACGTCGCCCGAGGCGACCTTCTCATGGAGATCGAGCAGGACGTCAAGGGCGGACGCGGGTCGCACAGACCCGGCCGGGGTGTCAAGGCGCCAGCTGCCATCGCCGGTCCCGGCACCGCCATCGCCGCCGCTGCCATCGCCGTCGGGGGCGGGCACGCGGGGCTCGTCGGCCCATTCCCCGGGCTCGGGTGCGTACGGGTGCGTCGCCGGCGGCTCGGCGGCAGCAGTCTCTTGCTCGAAGGCTTCGATCGACATCGCGTTCCTCGGCGGGCCAGGGGTGTCGGGCGCACGCGAGCGCGTGTGCGGTGGTGCATCCTGGCGACGCCTGTGGTCGATGGTAGGCCCTGGCACCCGCCCTCCGGACAGGCTCGGGGGTACCGGTACGGGGCACCTAACCGTACTGGGGCGCGGGCCTCGGCGCCGCTTGTCTGGCGCGCCGGCAGGCGCCGGACTCAGCCTTTGCGCAGGTCCGTCACCGCCAGCGCGGCCCAGAAGCGGATCGTCGTGCGGATCCCACCCTCGTAGTTGTCGAGGCGCATCGATTCGTTCGGGGCGTGGGCGTGGCTGTCCGGTGGAGCGAACGCGAGGAGCACGGACGGCGCCCCCAGGACGGACGCGAAGGTGGAAACCACGGGCACCGACCCGCCCTCGCGCGGATAGACAGGCGGGGTGCCGAAGACCTGCTCGAGACAGGCCGCGGCCGTCTTCGTCGCGGGGTGGTCCGCCGGCACGAGGATGGCGGGGGCGCCGTGGATGAGCGTGAAACCGACCCGGACGCCCCGCGGGGCGAGTGCCAGGATCCGGTCGCGCACGGCGCGGAAGATGCGGTCGGGATCCTGGTCTGGCACCAGGCGGCAGCTGATCTTCGCGTGGGCGTGTGCCGGGATGATGGTCTTCGAACCCTCGCCCTGGAAACCGCCCCACAGGCCGTTGACGTCCAGCGTGGGCCGGGCGCCGCGCCGCTCCAGGGTCGTGTACCCCTTCTCGCCGGCCAGCGCCGGGACTCCTATCGAATCGCGATAGGCCTCCTCGTCGAAGGGCATCCGCGCCAGCTCGGCGCGGTCGCGGTCGGTGAGCGGCACCACGTCGTCGTAGAAGCCCGGCACGTCAACGCGCCCGTCGGGGGCGTGCAGTCCCGCGATGATCGAGGCGAGCGCGTTCGCCGGGTTTGTCACCGTTCCGCCGAAGCTGCCGGAATGCAGGTCCACGGTGGGACCGGTGACGTCCAGCTGCGCGTACATGATCCCGCGGAGGCCGACCGTGACCGCCGGCAGGTTGCCGTCGAAGAAGTCGCCGTCGCTGATGACGACCACGTCGCAGGCGAGTCGCTCGCGGTTCTCCCCGATCCACCGGTCGAGGTTCTCCGAGCCGGATTCCTCCTCGCCCTCGAAGATGAACTTGACGTTGACCGGCACCCCGCCGCGTACCTTGAGCCACGCGTCGGCCGCGGCGACCTGGAGGTGGACCTGGGCCTTGTCGTCGGACGAGCCGCGAGCATAGACGCGGCCGTTCTCGACCCGCGGCTCGAACGGTGGCAGCACCCACAGGTCGAGCGGGTCCGCCGGCTGGACGTCGTAGTGGGCGTACGTGAGGACGGTCGGCGCACCGGGAGCATCGAGCCAATCGCCGTACACCACCGGGTGACCGCCCGTCTCGCAGATCTCGACGTGCTCGAGCCCCGCCCTGCGCATCCGCTCGGCCACGAACTCCGCCGCGCGCCGCATGTCGGGGGCGTGCTCCGGCAGCGTCGAGACGCTGGGGATGCGCAGGAAGTCGAGGTAGTCGGCCAGCCGCGCCTCCGCGGTGGCGTCGAGATGGGCCTCCAGGTCGGCGAACGACTCGCCCCGGACGGGCCGCCGGACGACCCGGCGGATGCAGGCGTGGTCATGGCAGCTTCAGCCTCCTCCTTGACTCACCCGGCCGAGAGCGCCGGCCCCAGGCCGGGCTGACTACGCCGGGGACGGCGCCGGCTTCACCGACGTGCCGGCGGGGGCGGCATCGGCCGCCGGGGCGGGGGCCTCCTGGGCCGGGCTCTGCGGCGACGGCCGCGGGCCGCTGGTCGTCCCGTCGCCGCGCGGGTTCGGCAGGTCCGCGAACATCTTCTCGAACTCCGCCTGCTCGATGGTCTCCTCGGCGATGAGCCGCTCGGCAAGCTGGTCCAGCCGGTCTCGATGGGTGGCGAGGACCTCCGTCGCGCGGGCGTACGCCCGGTCGATGATGGCCCGCACCTCGACATCGATCTGCTTCGCGACTTCGTCGCCGTAGTTGCGCTGCTCGGAGATCTCGCGGCCGAGGAAGATCATCTCCTCGCGCTTGCCGAAGGCGAGCGGCCCGAGCTTCTCGCTCATGCCGAACTCGGTGACCATGCGCCGCGCAAGCGCCGATGCCTTCTCGATGTCGTTCGAGGCGCCCGTCGTGGTGTCCCCGAAGACGAGGCGCTCGGACGCGTTTCCGCCCATCAGCCCGGCGATCTTGTCCTCGAACTCGGTCTTGCTCTGCAGGTAGCGGTCCTCCGGCGGCACGGCCAGCGTGTAGCCCAGGGCCATGCCACGGCTCACGATGCTCACCTTCGTCACGGGATCGCACTTGGGGAGGATCCGCTGCACCAGCGCGTGGCCCCCCTCGTGGTAGGCGATGATCGCCTTCTCGGCGTCGCTGATGACCCGGCTCTTGCGCTCCGGGCCGGCCATGAGCCTCTCGGCCGCCTCGTCGAACTCGGGGTTCATGACCGTCTTCTTGTTCCGCCGGGCGGCGAGGATCGCGGCCTCGTTCACCAGGTTGGCGAGGTCGGCGCCGGAGAACCCGGGCGTCTTGCGGGCGATGGACTCGAGGTCGATCGTCTTGTCGAGCGGCTTGCCTCGACTGTGCACCTTCAGGATTTCCAGCCGGCCCTTCAGATCGGGCCGGTCGAGGACGACCTGCCGGTCGAAACGGCCGGGGCGAAGGAGCGCCGGGTCAAGGATGTCGGGGCGGTTGGTGGCCGCGACCACGATAACGTTCGTGTTGGTGTCGAACCCGTCCATCTCGACGAGGATCTGGTTCAGGGTCTGCTCGCGCTCGTCGTGCGACCCACCAAGGCCCGCGCCGCGCTGGCGGCCGACCGCGTCGATCTCGTCCACGAACACGATGCATGGGCTGTTCCGCTTGGCCTGATCGAACAGGTCGCGCACGCGGCTCGCGCCGACGCCCACGAACATCTCCACGAACTCGGAGCCGGAGATGCTGAAGAAGGGGACCCCGGCCTCGCCCGCGACGGCGCGCGCGAGGAGGGTCTTGCCCGTTCCCGGCGACCCCACGAGGAGCACCCCTCGCGGGATGCGCGCCCCGAGCGAGTTGAACTTCTCGGGGTACTTCAGGAACTCGACCACCTCCTGGAGCTCGGACTTCGCTTCGTCCACGCCGGCGACGTCGGCGAACGTGACGATCGACTTGTTCCCCAGGAACATGCGCGCCCGGCTCTTGCCGAAGCTCATGGCCTGGTTGTTCGTGCCCTGGGCCTGGCGCATCATGAAGAAGATGAACCCGCCGATGAGGAGGACGGGCAGGAGGGCGCTGATGAGCAGGCCCAGCCACTGGCCCGTCTCCGGCGGATCGGCCGCGGCAATGGAGAGGCCCTTGCTGCAGGTGGCGTCGGGCTCCGCGCAAGCGGCCGCGATGTCGTTCTGGACGTTGGTCGAGAACTCGCTCGGCACCTGGCTGGTGACTACCTCGCCGGCCGGGCTGTTGAGCGTGATCTCGAGTTTCGTCCCCTGCTGGACGACGCGCTCGACCTTGCCCTGCTTGACGAGCCCCAGGAAGGAGTCTGCAGCGCCGGCGTAGTCGATGGGCTTCTGGCTCTGGGATGGAACGAACACGGAGTACATCAGTGCTGCGGCCCCCACGACGAGGATCAGCATCAGGATGCCGTTCCGCAGGAAGCGGCTGTTCAAGAGGTCGAGCCTCCGGATCGGATCAGATTGACAGCGGGCACGGCCCGCTCATTGGGTTTGCGAACGTAGGCAGGTCGATTATATGCCCCGCCTCGCTCACCCATGATTACGACGGCCGGTGCCTCATGGATGGGACGAACGTACGGGGGGCGCGGACGCACGGGACGGCGCGACAGCGACGGCCGCCTGCGTCAAGCCGGACCGGTTGTGCCCCACGCGCACAAGCCGCTGCCGCGTGACCGGATGCGGTCGCTCCTCGCCTGATCCATGCGGGCCACGCATGAGAAGGACGGCTTGAGGGGTCTCGCGGCCGGAACCCGCGGAACCCGTGCGTGACGCGCACGAGCACGATCGCCGCCCCGACGGCATGGTCACGGTCGTGCGCGTGGGCGCCTGATCGAGGACGGATCGACGGCCCCGAGCGACAACCTGGCCAGCCAGAGGGACTCTGTCGCGTCAACCGCAGGGGAAGGGAAAGCTGGTAGCGGAGGGCGGATTCGAACCACCGACCAAGGGCTTATGAGTCCCCTGCTCTACCACTGAGCTACTCCGCCACCGTGGCGTCGCGGATTCTAGCGTGTCCATTGCCGGAGGCACGGCGCGCGAGCGACCCCGCGAGATCTGTCGGCGTGGAACGTGCGCGGCCAGGCCGCCGGTCAGACTCGCCAGACCTCCACGCGCGTGCCGGCCGGGGAAGGATCCAGGAGCGCACCAAGATCGTCCGGGTCGCTGGTGAGAGCGATCGACGGCACCCGGCGCACGTGCCTGGACAGCCGACCTCCGCGATGGCACTTGGCGGGCTTGCCGGGGTCGCTGCCTGCTGGGTCCGCCGCTCATTCACTGGGGGGTTGCGGGAAGGGTTTGGCCGTCCCGTGACCGCCGAAAGGGGCGCAGCGCCACCCGTGGCCGGCCCGGCCGGGGTGGGTTGGCGAACGGGACGTGCTCCGGCTGGGGTGCATGGCGAACGGAACGTGCTCCGCCCGGCGGAGGAGTCCGCGTCAGGGCCTGCCGGATCGCCGAGCTCCCCTCCCGCAGCCTGGGGATGGCTGCCCGGCGGTAACCCGGCTCCGCCGAGACGGCGGCGGAACAGGCGAGGCATCGGACGAGGTCAGTTCATGGACGGCCGCGGCGCAAGGCGGTACCGTTGACGGGATGACAGCAGGCCGCGCCCACCGGATCGGCATCATCTCGACTCGGCTCGCAGGGACCGATGGCGTCTCGCTTGAGACCGCCAAGTGGGAATCCGTGCTCGGACGCCTCGGCGCGACCTGCTACTACTTCGCCGGCCAGCTCGACCGCCCGCCTGAACGCAGCCGGCTGGTGTCGGAGGCCTTCTACCGGCACCCCGACATCGACGCCATCAACTCGGTCGTCTTCGGGGGCAGCTTCGACGTGACCGCGACCGCCGACGACGAGCACCCGTCGGTGCACCGGCGCGACTTCTTCTCGCCGTACGTCCGGCCCCCGACCATCTCGGCCCGGATCGATGAGCTGCGCCAGCACCTGAAGGGCGAGCTGTACGACTTCCTGCGCGACTTCGACCTCGATCTCCTGGTCACCGAGAACGCCCTGGCCATCCCGCTCAACCTCCCCCTCGGGCTGGCCCTGACCGAGGTCATCGCGGAGACCGGGATCCCCGTCATCGCGCACCATCACGACTTTCCGTGGGAGCGCCAGCGCTTCGCGGTCAACAGCGTCGGCGACTACATCCGGGCCGCGTTCCCTCCTGCACTCCCGTCCGTCCGCCACGTGGTGATCAACTCGGTCCAGGCCCAGCAGCTGGCCTGGCGCACCGGCCTCGCCTCGCGGGTCATCCCCAACGTGATGGACTTCGACCGGCCACCGGGACCGCCGGACGCGTACGCCGACGGAGCGCGCACCGACCTGGGGATCAAGCCCGACGAGTACCTGATCCTGCAACCGACGCGGGTCATCCAGCGCAAGGGCATCGAGCATGCCATCGAGCTGACCCGTCGCCTGGGCGTCCCCGCGACGCTCGTGATCACCCACGCCGACGGCGACGAGGGCACCGACTACGCCGAGCGCGTCCGGGAGTTCGCGCACCTGCTGGACGTCCATGTCCGCTTCGAATCTGTGATCGTGGGCGTGTCGCGCGGCATGACGCCCGACGGACGCCGGATCTACTCGCTCGCCGACACCTTCGCGCGCGCCGACCTGGTCACCTACCCCTCCACCATCGAGGGCTTCGGCAACGCGTTCCTCGAGGCCGTCTACTACCGCCGGCCGCTCGTCGTGAACCGCTACTCCGTGTACGAGATCGACATCAAGCCGCGGGGGTTCCGCGTCGTGGAGCTCGACAACTACGTCACCAGTGCGGCCATCCGCGAGGCGCGCCGCCTCCTGCAGGAGCCGGCCCTCGCGGCCGAGTGGGCGGAGACCAACTTCACCCTGGCCCGGCGCCACTTCTCCTTCACCGTCCTGGAGCAACGCCTGTCCGCCCTGCTCGCGGAGTGCTTCGCGGAAACGGCATGAGCTGGCCTGCATGAACCCGGACGGGCTTGCCATCGCCCTCGTCCACTACACGGCCCCACCGGTCGTGGGGGGCGTCGAGCGGGTGCTCGCCCGCCACGCGATCCTCATGGCCGATGCAGGGCACGACGTCCGCGTGGTGGTGGGGCGCGGCGAGTCGCCTGATCTTAGGTGCCGCCTCGTCGAGATCCCGCTCATGGACGCGAGTCACCCGACCATCGAGCGTCTCCAGTTCGATCTCGCCGCGGGCACGGTGCCGCCCGGGTTCGGCGACGCCGTCGCAACCCTGCGGACAGCGCTCACGGAGGCGCTGGCCGGGGCGGATGTCGCCATCGTGCACAACGTCTGCTCGCTGGGCCTGAACCTGGCCCTGACCACCGCCCTGCGCGAGGTGATTGACGGGGGGACGCCGCCGCGGCTGGTCATCTGGCACCACGATCTTGCCTGGACGTCATCCTCGTACCGATCGACGCTCCACGACGGCCCGCCCTGGGACCTGCTCCGGGAGGCCTGGCCGGGCGCGCTGCAAGTCGTGGTTTCCGAGGCCCGCCGTCACGACCTCGCCGGCCTCACCGGCCTGCGCCCCGAGTCGATCGCCGTCGTGCCGAACGGACTCGACGTGCCGGGCCTCCTGCGGCTGGAGCCCCGGTCGGCCGAGGTCCTGGCCTGGGCCGACCTCTCCGGCCTGGAGCCACTCCTGCTCATGCCTGCGCGCATGACGCCCCGCAAGAACATCGAGTTCGCACTCCGGGTGATCGCGGCGATACGCTCCGCCGGCCGACCCGCCGGGCTCATCGTCACCGGCCCGGTCGATCCGCACCGTCCTGCCGAGCGGGACCTGGTCGGGCAACTGCTGGCACTCCAGGCCGTGCTGGGGCTCGACCGCGCCGTCCGGTTCCTGGCCACCGAGCCGGAGGGCGCACCATCCGACGCGATCGTGGGCGACCTCTACCGGATCGCCGACGCCCTCTTCCTGCCGAGCCTCGACGAGGGCTTCGGCCTGCCCATCCTGGAGGCCGGGGCCCACCGCCTGCCGATCATCTGTGCCGACCTCGGCACCCTCCGGTCGCTCGCCGGCGATTCGGCCAGCTACATCTCGACCGACGACGGGCCGGCCGTTGTCGCAGCCCGTGTCCTTGATCGCCTCGAGCCCGACCGCGTGCTTGGGTTCGCCCGCAGGGTGCGGCGCGAGTACTCCTGGGAGGCCATCTACCGGTCGCGGATTGCGCCGCTGCTGACTGCCGTCTGAGCCCGCGTTCGAGCCCCGGGTTGTACCCCGCCCCGGCTACCGCCGAGTCCTGCCGCTCATTCACCGGCGGGCTGCACGACAACGTCGGTCGCGGCGCTGCGACCCGGCGTTGTCGCTCCGAGCCCGAACAGCCGCGGACTCGTGCTCGGCCGGACGCTGATGGTCCCGTCCCGGGGCACGCCCCATGGGCGAAGTCCGCTCTCGCAGCCCGGTGATGGCTGAGCGGCGGAAACTCCGGTCGCCTCACTTCACAGGCCCGCACGCCCCGCCGCTCAACTCGGGGCAGCTCTGCCCGAGCGCCCAGCCCTCCCCCGGTCGAACAGGCGCAGCGAGGCCGCCACGATCGGCAGCCCCATCGCAAAGGGAGCGATGACCTTCACCGCGTCGGGAAGGTAGGACGACCACGCGTTGGCGATCATCATCGTCCCATACGCGACCGGCGTCACCGCGGGCGCCGTCAAGAATGACACGAGCCGAACCGATCCGCCCGGCGTGGTCGCCCCAGATGCGCCATACTCGGATCGTGAAGGATCGATGACGGCACCGCTGGTGCCCGTGCGGACTCCCCGGCCCGTGGCGTTACCCGCGCCCGTGGCGTTACCCGCGCCCGTGGCGTCACCTGTACCCGACGCTTCGGCGGCCACCCTGCTGCGCCTCGAGGGCGGCGGCCATCTGCTGAGGGTCTGGCTGGGTGGCCCCGGTGACCACGGCGCACTTGAGGCCGACGTTCGCGAAGTCGCCGCTCGCGGAATCCCGCGACTCGCGATGCTCGCGGTCGCTCTGGGCAAGGTCGCCGAGCAACACAAGCTCGGCGTGCGCGTCATCCCGAGGATCGATGGTGACGGGCCGAGTGTCCTCGTGATCTTCGGCAAGAAGACGGCCCGCCCCAAATAGGCTCGCGGCCTGCCGGCGGGCACGCCGTCAGTGGTACCAGACGCACTCAAGCTGGGACGCGGCGCCGACTTCCCGACAGGAGGACCGACTGTTGACCGAATCGCAGCAAACCCCGCTCGTGTGCCCGAAGTGCGGCATCGAGATGAAGCCGATGTGGCGCGGTGGGCAGGGACCGCTCCGCTGCCCGCAGTGCCGCGGGATCTTCCTCGACACCGAAGAGATGAAGCGCCGGCGCGCCGGGCGCAAGCCTCGGCCGGCCGCCATCGCCGCGCGGGTCATCATCAACGTCATCGTGAGCGTAGCCCTCTCCGTCGCGATCTCCCGGTGGGTCAAGCAGCGCAAGGAAAAGGCTCGCCAGCTCGCAGCCGGCTGAGCCGGGCCCGTGGGCCGAACGGCTCGGCCCTGACAAGTCCTGAGGTGCGCTCCGGACGGGGAGGCCGGTCCTGCGCCCGGTCGCTCATGTCGCCCCGGCGCCGACGGCGCTGCCGCTGGGCTGCCTCCCCGATGGCCCTGGGGAGCGCCAGAGACGCGACCGAACTGGCCCGGTACCTCGCCCGGGCCGGCATGCCGTCCGCTGCCGCCCGCCCACCCTCGCCACCATCCGGGTGCGGTTGAGGCGGCGGACGGCCTGGCTCGGCGCCCTGCCTCACTCGGTTGCGGGCGTCCCGGCCCGGTTTGTCGGTCCGCTCGTATGGAGCTGCGAGATGCGCGGCCTTGCCCGCCCACCAGTACGCCCGACGGCATGGGGGTCAACGGATCTGTTGACGTGTCGTATCGACACCCACATTGACACGTCGCATTACGTGTGTCAGACTCGATCCGTGGGAAGAGCCAAGCGGACGTACAACCTGTCCGACCATGCCGTGAAGGCGGTGCGCGACCTGGTTGCCGAGTACCACGTGGCCCCGACGCAAGACGCAGCGGTTGAGCTGGCGATCGACGAGCTCGCCCGCCGAGTGCGCGATGCCGCAGAGGCCGACCTGTGGGCGCGGGCGGCGCAGGATCCGGAGTTCCGGCGCGAGGCTGAGGAGATCGCGGGGGCGTTCCGCACCGCGGACCGCGAGTCGTGGCCGGCGTAGGGCGGCCGCCGGGCAGCGGCCCCGGTCAGCGTTCTGGCGATGGGCGCCTCGAGCAGCCACCCGCCGGCGTGGAGCAGCCTCTTCGGTGGGCCGTCGTGCAAGTGGCCCTCGACCCCGCAATCGGGCACGAGCAAGCCGGGGCTCGGCGCGCGCTCGTCGTTTCCTACGAGCCGTTTCACCGGTCGGGCCTCATGACCGTCTGCCCGGTCACGGCGGCCCGGTCCGACGCCCGCTACCCTGGCGATATCCCGATCCCGGTCGGAGTCGCAGGGCAGACGAGACCGGGGGTGATCCTCTGCCAGCAGCTCCGCACGATCTCGGCCGAGCGCATCGTTCGCGACGAGTACACGGGCGGGATCGTTCTGCACTACCTGTCGGACCCGGAGCTCCGTGCGGCCGTGCGGCGGGCAATCGCACACCAGCTGGGCCTGGACATCCCGGCCGTGCCTGACGGCGCTGCTGGGTGAGGTGGCGCCCGGTCCTGCCGACCTCGCTCCCACGTCGGCCCTCACGCTCCAAGCGTGATCGGCCAGCGCCCCGTTCGCGCCACGGCTCCTCGGTTGGCTGACCGACGAGTACTTCCGGCTCGGGCGAGACACGGATGCGCTCGAGCTGGCATGGCGGGGGTTCGCTGTCCGGCCGGACTGGCATGGAAGGAAGAGGCGCGGAGTTCGCCGAGTACCTCGCGTCGGTCCGCGACGCGTACCGCGCCGGCCCAACTTCCAGAAGACGCTGCGCAGCGCATTCGGCTGAGGCGACGTGGCGCGGCGCCATGCCGTCGCGCCGGAGGCCGGCGGCCCGATGACACGCCGGGCCGAGACCTATGCCAGGATCGGCTCGTACCGAGCGCTGAAGTGGCGTAGCGCGGCGGGGGCGTAAGTGAATCGGTAGCCGGCCAGGGCGGATGCCCGCTTGACGATGGAGTCGATGACCTCGACGACGTAGTCGAGGTGGCTCTGCGAGTAGACGCGACGAGGAAGGGCGAGGCGCACCAGCTCGAGCCGGGGATAGACGATCTCCCCGGTGTCGGGATCGGGGTGGGCGAACATGACCGACCCGATCTCGCTGGCCCGGATCCCTCCAGCCAGGTACAGCTCGATGGCCAGCGCCTGCGCGGGAAGCTCGGCGTGCGGGATGTGCGGCAGGATGGCACCGGCGTCGACATAGACGGCGTGCCCGCCCGGCGGCTCGACGATCGGGACACCGCGATCGCAGAATCCGGTCCGCCAGGTAGGCAGTCTGCCCCAGGCGGTAGCGCAGGTACGCCTCGTCGAGGCCCTCGTACAGCCCGACCGCGATGGCGTCGAGGTCCCGTCCGGCGAGGCCGCCATAGGTGGGGAAACCCTCGCGCAGGATCAGCTCGGTGCGGATGCTCTCGGCCACGGCGTCGTCGTTCGTCCCAAGGAGACCGCCGATGTTGACGATGGCGTCCTTCTTGGCCGACATGCAGAAGCCGTCGGCGAGGGAGAACATCTCGCGGGCGATGTCGATGACGGAGCGGTCCCCGTAACCGGGCTCGCGCTGCTTGACGAAGCAGGCGTTCTCGGCGAAGCGGGCGGCATCGATGTAGAAGGGAATGCCGCTGGCGTGGTACGTCTCGGCCACCGCCCGCAGGTTGCCCATGGAGATGGGCTGGCCGCCGCCGGCATTGTTGGTGACCGTGACCATGCCGAGGGGAATGTTCCGGGGGCCGGTCCGCTCGATGAACGCCTCGAGCTTCGCGATGTCGACATTGCCCTTGAAGGGATGCGGTTCGCCGGGATCGTTCGCTTCGTCGATCACCAGGTTGACGGGGCGGCCACCGCGGGCGCGGATGTTGGCGTCGGTGGTGTCGAAGTGCATGTTGGAGGGGACGGAGTTCCCGGGATGGACGAGGGCCGCCGCGAGGATGTTCTCGGCGGCGCGACCCTGGTGTGCCGGGAAGAAGTGCCGGAAGCCGAAGATGTCGTCGACCGCCGCCTTCAGCCGCGCGTACGAGCGAGCACCCGCGTACGACTCGTCGCCCTCGATGAGCGCGGCCCACTGATGGTGCGACATCGCGCCCGTGCCCGAGTCGGTGAGGAGGTCGATGAAGACGTCCTCGGCGCGCAGCGCAAAGACGTTGTAGCCGGCGGCCTGCATGGCCGCCCGGCGCTCATCCGGGCCCAGCAGCCGGATGGGCTCGACCATCTTGGTGCGGAACGGTTCAACCGGGTGGCGTGGCATGGTCGGGAGGATGATAGGCCGCGGCGAATCCGGGGAGGCTGCATGTGCGCGCCGTCAGCTCCCGCCGCCGGCGGGACGGTGTCCACACGCCAGCCCGCATCGGACACGGGTGACCCTCATAGGCCTCTCGACGCGCCGAATGGGTCATGTTTCACTGGACACGCGCGAATCGCGGCGGGGGGAGGCTGCCCCGCCCGAACCGGCGGAGGTGCGAGATGACGATCGAGAAGGGGCCCGGGCTCGGACGGCGGGCGGTTCTGGCAGCGGGGCTCGGCGCGACCGCGGCGGCGGCAGCCGGTGTCCTTGCCGGGCCCGGCCGTGTCGCGGCGGCGGATGGCGACTACGTCAGGGTGGGCCAGGCGCACACTGGAACGACCGTCACGAAGCTGAGCGTGTCCGATGGCGACGCGCTGGAGGTCGAGACGAGCGACCTCCTCGCGAGCGCGGTCGTGGCCCGCAACCCGAGCAGCCACATGCTCGCGGTGCTCGCCAGCAGCACCGCCGGCGTCGAGGCCCACGCGGAGAACCCGCTCGACCTGGGGCTCTACGTCAGCGGCAAGGCCAAGTTCACCCGTTCGGGCACGTGGCTGCTCGCGACCAACAGGAGTTCCGTGGCGATCACGGGGCTCACGATCGGGCCGAACAGCTTCGCGCTGGCGACACTCCAGACGAATCGCCCGGGCATCTACGTCCAGGCGGTCGTTCCCAGCGAGGCGCGCAGCCGGATCACGATCTATCTCAACAAGAAGGTGCCGGGCCCGACCAAGATCGCCTGGATCGTCTTCGACTGAGGCGACCGCGACCGGGGTGTTGCCCGGATCACCAGCCGTTCCGGTGCACCCGGTCTTCCTGGAAGCGCTCGACCTGGGGCGGCGGGGCGGCCGGGTAGCCGAGGACGACCAGCGCGAAGGGGACGACCGGCTCGGGCAGGCGGAGCAACCGTCGAAAGGCCTGCTCCAGCGAGGCGTCGGAGTGGACGCCGCACCAGACGCTGCCCACACCGTGGTCCCACGCGGCAAGGAGCAGGTTCTCCGTCGCCGCAGCGCAATCCTGGGCCCAGAACCCCTGGTTGAGCACGAGGCGGCTGTCGCCGCAGACGAGGATCGCGAGCGGCGCACGGCGCGCCATCTGGGCCCAGGGGTGAAACCCGGGGATCGCGTCCAGGAGCCGCCGCTCATCGATCACCACGAACTGCCACGGCTGCTCGTCGTCGGCCGACGGCGCGTGCATCGCGGCCACGAGGATCTCCCGGACGACATCATCCGGGACCGGCCGGTCCTGGTATCGGCGGACGCTGCGGCGCGTGAGCAGTGCCTCCATCGTGTTCATGCGTGGCGTTCCTCCTGTTGACTCCGAGTCCACACAGGGCGATCGAGCCGTCTGGGTCAGTGTGGCGGGAGACAACGATCTGGCGCAAGCGGACCAGCGACTGCTGAAGGCCCGGGCGCTCGGCGCCACCACGTCAAATTCCTGCGCTCAGCACTTCAAGCGGGCACCTTTCGCTGATACCCTGTCCGTGCTGGCCTCACGCACGGGGGCTGATCATGCGCAGGACCGCCATCCTCGCGGTGGCTGTAGTGCTCGCTGGCTGTTCCGGTCCGGCCCCGACTCCCATCATCATCTACGTCACCCCGGCTCCCACGCCAACGGCTGCGGCAACGCCTCAGCCGACCGCGACGTCCCCGCTTCCAACACCGACTCCCGTGATCGTGACGCCTGAACCCTCGCCCACGCCGGTCGTCCACGTAGCGGTGGCGGGGGACACGCTCCTGGCTATCGCGCAGAAGTACGGCGTGACGCTGGCGGCGCTCCTGAAGGCGAACCCCCAAATCAAGAACCCTGACCGGATTCTTGTTGGGGGACCGGATCACAATCCCTGCCAGGAACCCGCCGACCGAGACACCGTAGGACGCGGGAACGATCATGACCACGGCAATGAACCGTCCGCGCATCGATTGGGACACCGGCGAGCCGCTCACCCCCGAGGAGGAGCGGATGATCGATCGAGCTCGAGGCCATGCTGCGGCCACCCGTGCTGCCCATGGCCCCCTATCCCGCCCAAGGCGATCACTGCTCGCCAGCGGCGAGATCATGGTCGTGCGCCAGGCCTCGGTCGACGAGGTGGACGCGATGCTGGGGTTCATCCAGCCGCTCGTCTGGCTCGACCGCGACTTCTACGACATCGTCGCGGCGCGCCTCTTCGCCGAGCTGCTCGGCTGGAAGACCTACCGCGTGCGCAACGAGTACTGCCTGGTCGGCGTGATCGACGGCGTGCTGGCCGGCATCGTCAACGGCCGCATGTTCGACGAGCAGCACGGCATCAGCTACCACACGCTGACGCTGAAGCGCGGGCCTGCGCGTCGGGCGCCCACCTGTTCGCCTCGAAGATGGAGCACCACATCGAGTACCTCGGGCCAGGACGAGGTGTGGATCGTCGCCGAGAGCCCCATCGGCCACCGCCGCTGGATGATCGAGTACCCGCTCGACCGCAAGTTCGAGGTCCAGCACGAGCTGGGCGGCGCGCCCTCCTGGGTGCTCACGCCGCGAGACGTACTTCAAGGCCAAGTCGCGCCTGGTGAGCGGCACGCGTCCGGTCTCGGAGGAGCTGCTGGCGGCGTCGTACCCGCTCCGCGAGCCCGACCTGCGCACCATGCTGGTGCAGATCGAGGACACGCTGGAGGCCCGGCTATGAGAGACGTCGCCATCGTCGGCGTCGGCTCGACGCAGTTCGGGCGCGCCCAGTGGAGTCTGCTCAAGATGATGTGCGAGGCCTCGCACGACGCGCTCACCGACGCCGGCATCGGCGAGCGCAACGATCGACGCGGTCTACGTCGCCAACATGGGCTCGGCCCGCAACAACCGGCAGGCGGGACTCGCGAGCGCCCTGGTCGACCGGCTCTGAACCTCTATCCCCGCGGCCGCCGAGACGATCGAGAACGGCCCGGCCTCCGGCGCCTCCGCGGTCAAGCACGGGTTCCAGGCGGTGGCCTCCGGGATGTGCGACCTGGTGCTGGTGTGCGGCGGCGAGCGCATGCAGCGAGGTCAACAACTTCGAGGCCACCGAGTTCGTCTCGTACCTCTCGCACCGCTACGCCGAGTACCTCTACGGGGTCACGCTGCCGGCGCTGGCCGGGATGTTCGCGCGGCTCTACATGGACCGCTACGGCGTCGCGCCCGGAGCACCTGGCCATGGTGGCGATCAAGAACCACGCCAACGGCGCGCTGAACCGCAAGGCGCACCTGCGCATCCCGGTGACCATGGAGGGCCTCCTCACCGGGCCCGACGCGGCGATGAACAACCCGTGGATCGCCGAGCCGCTGCGCTTCTTCGACTGCTGCCCGGTGAGCGACGGCGCCGCGGCCGTGCTCCTGGCGCCCGCGTCGATGGCGCAAGGAGTTCGCGCAAGGACGCCGGTGCGCATCGCCGGCATCGGCCAGGCCACCGACACGCACGCGGTCCACGAGCGGCCCGACCCGACCGAGCTGACGGCGGTGCGGCTCGCCGCGGAGAAGGCCTTCGCCATGGCGGGCCTCGGCCCGGCGGACATCGACGTGGCCGAGCTGCACGACGCCTTCACCATCCTCGAGATCGCCGAGAGCGAGGAGGCCGGCTTCTTCCCGAAGGGCCAGGGGCACATGGCGCTCGAGCGCGGCGAGACGCAGATCGGCGGCCGGCTGCCCATCAACCCCTCGGGCGGGCTGAAGGCGCGCGGGCCACCCCGTCGGCGCCACCGGCGTGTCGCAGATCGTCGAGCTGGTGCTGCAGCTGCGCGGCGAGGCGGGCGACTACCAGGTGCCGAACCAGCCCGAAGAACGGCTTCGCCGTCAACTTCGGCGGCTTCGGCAACAACGTGCTCGCCACCGTGCTCAAGCGGGGGGTGTGACATGGCCACGCACCGTCGACGCCGCGAAGTGCACGAGCTGCGGCAAGCTCTCCTACCCGACCCATTTCTACTGCCCGGCGTGCCGCGGCACGCAGTTCGAGCCGGTGCCGATCGAGGGCGAGGGCAAGCTCCTGACCTGGACGCGCGTCTACGCGCTGCCGCTCGACTACGAGGACCTCTACATCACGCTCGGGATCGTCGAGATGGACATGGGGGTGCGCGCCACCGGGCGGCTCGACATCGCCGAGCCGCGGACCGGCGATGCGCGTGCGGGCGCGCAGTCGGCACGGTGCGCGAGATCGGCGGCAAGGAGATCCGCGGCCTGGTCTTCGGCGTCGGCCTGAGCGCGGCGCGAGGCGGGGTGAGGACGCCATGAGCGAGCTTCCGCTACGAGCGGCCGGCCACCGTCGCCGAGGCCACGGCGCTGCTCGCCGCCGCCGCCGGGCGGGCGAGGGTGCTGGCCGGCGGGACCGACCTCCTGGTCGCGCTGCGCGTCGGGCGAGATGCGTCCCGACCTGGTGCGTGGACATCAAGCGCATCCCCGGCTGGGCGGATCTGCGCTGGACGGCGGCGGGCGACCTCGTGCTCGGCGCCTGCGTGCTCGGTGCAGACGCATCGCCGAGGACCCGCGCATCCGCGAGGCCTTCCCGGCGCTCGCCGAGGGCGCGGGCGCGATCGGCTCGCTGCAGATCCGCTCGCGCGCGACGGTCGGCGGCAACCTGGCCAACGCCTCGCCGTGCATGGACACGGCGCCGCCGCTGCTCGGTGCTGGGCGCGCGCGCTCCGGGTCGCCGGACCGCGGCGGCAGCGCGCGAGATCCCGCTCGCCGAGTTCTTCCGCGGGGTGAAGAAGACCGCGCTGGCGCCCGACGAGATCGTGACGGCGGTGCGTCGTGCCGCGGCCGGTCGCCGGGGCTGCGCAGCGCCTTCGACAAGATCAAGCGCGCTGGCGGGCACGACCTGGCGCTGGTGAACGCGGCGGCGGCCTTCGACCCGGTGGCGCGGCACGATGCGCGTGGCCATCGGGAGTTGCGGGGTGACGCCGGTGCTCGTCGCCGCCGCTAGCGGGCGTAGACCCGGACGCCGATCCCGCGGAGGTCGGGAGCGCGCTGGCCGCGCTGGCGCTCGAGCACATCTGCCCGATCGACGACGTGCGCGCCTCGGCCGAGTACCGGCGCGACATGGCCGCCCTCCTCTGCCGGCGGCTCGCCGCGCGGCTCCTCGGCAGCGCGGGGAGGGCGTCATGAAGACCTATCCCGATCACCCTCACGGTGAACGGCGAGACCGTGACGCTCGAGGTGCCGGCGGAGCGCACGCTGCTCGACCTGCTGAAGGGCGATCTCCACCTGCAGAGCGTCAAGGGCGGCTGCGGCATCGGCGAGTGCGGCGCCTGCACGGTGATCATGGACGGCCAGCCGGTGAACGCCTGCCTGGTGCTGGCGGTCGAGGCCGACGGCGCGGTCATCGAGACCGCCGAGGGCGAGACCCCGGGCGTCGGGCGTGCTCTCGGACCTGCAGCAGGCGTTCGTCGACTTCGGCGCCATCCAGTGCGGCTTCTGCACGCCGGGCATGCTCAACTCGGCCCGCGCGCTGCTGCGCCGCAACCCGCACCCCACGCGCGACGAGATCGTCGAGGCGCTCGCCGGCAACTCTGCCGCTGCACCGGGCTACGAGCCGCTCGTCCAGGCGGTCGAGGCGGTGGCGCGGGCGGCACGTACCGGCCGTCGCCCGCGCCCGTCGGCGCCCTACGTCGGCGGCGCGGCGAACCGCGTCGACGCGTGCCGCCAAGGTCACCGGCTCGGCCCTGTTCGTGCACGACATGGCGCTGCCGGGGATGCTGCACGCCCGCATCCTCACCTCGCCGCACGCCGTCGGCGCGCATCGTGCGCATCGACACGTCGAAGGCGCGGGCGATGCCCGGCGTGAAGGCCGTGCTCACCGGCGCCGACCTGCCCGTACAAGCTCGGCCTCTACATGGAGGACAAGGACATCCTCGCCCGCGGCGTGGTGCGCCACCAGGGCGAGGCGGTGGCCGCGGTGGCGGCCGAGACGGTCGAGCAGGCGCGCGGCGGCGTGCGCGGCGATCGAGGTCGAGTACGAGCCGCTCGCGCCGGTGCTCGACGTGCAGGCCGCGCTCGCGCGACGGGCGCGCCGCAGGTGCACCCCGACCTGGCGGACTACTCGTGGATGAAGGGTGTCTTCTTCCCGCAGCCGGGCCGGAACGTCGCCCACCACCAGAAGATCCGCAAGGGCGACGTCGGGGAGGGCTTCGCCGAGGCCGACCGGGTCTTCGAGTTCCGCTTCCGAGAACCCGCCGGTGCAGCACGTGCCGCTGGAGACCCACACCGCGATCGCCACCGCGCGCGCCGACGGCGAGGTCGAGATCGTCACCTCGGCGCAGTCGCCGTTCACGGTGCGCTCGCTCTTCTGCCACACCTTCGGCCTGCCGCTGCAGAAGGTGCGGGTGCGCGTGCCCGTACGTCGGCGGCGGCTTCGGCGGCAAGGCGGGCATCCACCTCGAGCCGCTCGTCTACTGCCTGTCGAAGGCGGCCGGCGGGCGGCCGGTCAAGATCGTCGCCACCCGCGAGGAGGAGTTCAACACGCTGCCCTCGCGCCAGGGGCTCGACGAGCATCGATCCGCACCGGCGTCACCGCGCGACGGGCGCATCACCGCGCTCGACATCACGTACCTCTGGGACGCGGGCGCCTACGCCGACTACGGCGTCAACATCGGGCGCGCGGCGGCCTACTCGGGCGCCGGGCCCCTACGTCGTGCCGAACTGCAAGCATCGACTCCTTCGTGGTCTACACGAACAAGATCTTCGGCACCGCCTACCGCGGCTTCGGCCACCTCGAGGTGCTCTGGGGCATCGAGCGCAACATGGACCTCGTCGCCCGCGCGCTGGGGATCGACCCGTTCGAGTTCCGCCGCAAGAACCTGCTCCGCGTGGGCGAGACCACCATCACCGGCGAGCGCGTTCACCGAGGGCCACGGCCGCCCCGACGAGTGCCTGCGCCTGGTGGCCGAGGCGATCGGCTGGGACCCGGCGGCGCGCGGCCGGCGGCGCCGGTCGCGCCCGGCGCGCGGCATCGTGCGCGGCAAGGGCATCGCCATGCTGCACAAGGCGCCCGCCATGCCGACCTTCACCTCGTGCTCGGCGACCATCCTCTTCAACGGCGACGGCTCGGCGAACGTGCTGGTGAGCGGGCGTGGACTACGGCCAGGGCACCTACACGACGCTCGCCCAGATCGCCGCCGACGAGCTGCGCATCGCCGCTCGAGAAGGTGCGCGTGCCCTGGGAGAGCGACACCGACTACACGCCCGTACGACTGGCAGACGGTGGCGAGCCGCTTCGCGGTGATGGGCGGCAACGCCATCATCGAGGCGGCGCGCGAGTGCCTCGACCAGATCCGGCGCGTCGCCGCGCAGGTGCTGCGCGTGCCGGCCGAGCAGATCGAGTGCGGCGACGGGCAAGGTGTGGGCGCGCGGGGCAGCCGGAGCAGAAGCTCGACTACAGCCAGATCGTGCTCGGCTACACGTACCCCGACGGCAACAGCATCGGCGGGCCGGTGATCGGCCAGGGCCGCTACATCGCGCACGGGCTCACGAACCTCGACCCCGAGACCGGCCAGGGGCTGCCGGCGCTCAACTGGACCTACGGCGCGCACGGCGTCGAGCTCGAGGTGGACACCGACACCGGGCAGATCCGGGTGCTCAAGATCGCCTCGGCCTTCGACGCCGGCAAGGTGCTCAACCGCGCAGCAGTGCCGCAGCGCAGGTCGATCGGCGGCGTCGTGCAGGGGCTGGGCTCGGCGCGTGATCGAGAAGTTCGTCTTCGAGGAAGGGCGGCTGCTCAACAACTCGTTCGCCGACTACAAGATCCCGACGGCCAAGGACATCCCGGCCGAGATGCAGCAGTTCTTCGTCGAGACGCCGCACCCGCAGGGCCCCTACGGCGCGCGCGGCGTGGCCGAGCACCCCATGATCTCGGTGCCGAGCGCGGTGGGCAACGCGGTGGCCAACGCCACCGGCGTCGAGTTCTTCGAGCTGCCGCTCGATCCGGAGCGGGTCTACCTGGGCCTCAAGCGCGCGGCCGCGAGCCGGGGAGCTCGGTGACCGCCCTCGAGGCCCCCGGAAAGGCCCCGCCGCCCACCGCGCCGGGGTGTTGCATCGCTGCAGGCCGCACTCGCGGCCTGCATGGGTCCGGACGGCGAGGTGCGCCCGGAGATCGCCGCGGCCACGGCCGAGTCCGTGGACCGCCTGCTCGCTGCCAGACCCGTCGTCGTCGGCATCGGCCGGGCGCTCGACGTCATCCCCGGCATGCGCCGCGACCTCGTGCTGCACGCCGGGCCGCCGGTCGACGTGGGAGCGCATGAGCGGCCCGACCCGCGGCGCGGTCATCGGCGGGCTCGTCTACGAGGGCCTGGCGAAGGACGCCGGAGGAGGCGCGAACGGCTGGCCGCCTCCGGCGAGGTCGACGTTCGCGCCGTGCCACCACCACGCGGCGGTCGGGCCGATGGCAGGCATCGTCACCGCCTCGATGCCGGTCTGGATCGTCGAGAACGACAGCGTTCGGCAACCGCGCCTACGCCACGCTCAACGAGGGCCTCGGCAAGGTGCTGCGCTACGGCGCCTACGACGACGAGGTCATCGACCCGCCTGCGCTGGATGGAGACGCGTGCTCGCCCCGCTCGCTGCAGCAGGCGCTGGCAGCGCACGGGCCGCTCGACCTGCGCAGCGCTCATCGCCCAGGCGCTGCAGATGGGCGACGAGGTGCACAACCGCAACCGCGCGGCCACGTCGCTGCTGATCCGCGCCCTGGCGCCGCACCTGGTGCAGCGTCGGAGCCGGCCCGGACGACGTCGCCGCGGTCCTGCGCTTCCTCGACGGCAACGACCACTTCTTCCTGAACCTCTCGATGGCGGCGCAGCAAGTGCCTCGCTCGACCCCGCGGCCGGCATCGCGGCCTCCAGCCATGATCACCGTCATGGCGCGCAACGGCACCGACTTCGGCATCCAGGTGGCGGGGCTGCCCGGGCGCTGGTTCACCGCGCCCGCGCCGATGGTGGATGGGCTCTACCTGCCCGGGCTTCGGCGCCGGCGGACGCCGCGCCCGACATCGGCGACTCGGTCGATCACCGAGACCGCCGGCCTCGGCGGCATGGCCATGGCCGCGGCGCCCGCCATCGTGCAGTTCGTGGGCGGCAGCGCCGCGCAGGCGCTCGCCTTCACCCGTCCGCATGTACGACATCACGCTCGCCGAGCACCCGGTCTACCAGATCCCGGCGCTCGACTTCCGCGGCACCGCGACCGGCATCGACCTCCTCAAGGTCGTCGAGACCGGCGTCGTGCCGGTCGTCAACACCGGCATCGCGCACCGGACGCCCGGCGTCGGCATGGTCGGCGCGGGGCTCGTGAAGCCGCCGTTCGACTGCTTCCGCGAGGCGCTCGCTCGCCTTCGCGAGCCACGCTCCCGCCAGCCACGCTGACACGCCGCCACGCTCGCACGGAGGAGGAGCCATGAAGCTCATCGACCTGACGATCCCGCTCGGCATCGGCACCCCGCCGTGGCCGACCTACGAGCCGCTGCAGATGAAGTACTTCAAGCGGCTCGCCCCGAACGGCGCCAACGGCCAGATCCTCACCCACTCGAACCACGTCGGCACGCACCTCGACGGCGAGATCCACTTCTACACGCCGGGCAAGGACATCGCCTCGCTTCGACCTCGACTTCCTCGTCGGCGAAGGCGGCGATCGTCGACCTCTCCGACGCTGTCGGCGACTACGACGTCTACACCTCGAAGATGGTCGAGGAGCGCGTCGAGGTGCGCGACGGGCGACATCCTCATCATCCACACCGGCTACCACCACTACGGCTGGGACCAGCCCACCGCCGACGAGATCGCCTACATGGTCAAGCACCCCGGCCCCGACCGCGAGTTCGCCGAGTGGGCCAAGACGAAGAAGCTCCGCTGGATCGGCGTGGACTGCGGCAGCGCCGACCACCCCATGAACACCATCATCCGCGACTGGATGCCGCGCCAGGCCCGCCAGGCCGACGAGCACTTCCGCGAGAAGTACGGCAAGCCGCTCGCCGAGTTCTTCGACGACTCGCAAGTACCAGCTCATGCACCTCGAGATGTTCAACGACGGCATCATCCACGCCGAGTGCCTGGGCGGCGACATCGACCTGCTGCTGAACCAGCGCGTGCACGATCGGCTGCTTCCCGTGGCGCCTCGTGGACGGCGAGAGCTGCATCGCGCGCATCGTCGCCTTCGTGGACGACGAGCGCTACGAGGAGCTCCAGCGAGTGAAGGCGGGCTGCAGGCTCACCAAGTTCGGCGACATCGCCGGGGCCTTTGCCCCCGAGTTGCACGGCACGGGCGGGAGACGAGCACAACGACGCTGACACCGGACTGCCACGGGCGCTGGACGGCGAGCGTCCGCGGCAGTCGGTGGTCCTGTTGCCCGATCAGCGTCCCGGCTCGCGGACGTAATCCGGGTGGGCACGGCGAGGGCCGTGACCCCGGATCGCGCCGGCGAGCAGGCCGAGGCCGACGATCGCGAGTCCCACGGCGACGACCACGAGACTCGGCGACACGAGATCCTGTGCGGCCTCGCGGAGCACGTCGGCCGCCAGGCTCGCCGCGAGGCTCGGACGGACGACCATGTCGAAGAGGGGCTCCGCCAGGTACGTCGCGGCGAGCACGAGGAGCCCGCCGAGGGCCACTGCGAGCCCGACCCCCGCGATCGCCCTGGATCGGCGCGCAGCGGCGAGAACCGCCATCAGGGCCGCCAGGATCCCGATCGCCACCGAGACCGGCAGGCCGACCGCCGCCAACCGCAGCGCGTCGCGCGCGGCCGCGAGCTGCGGCACGTCGGCCACCCTGAACACGAGCTCCTCCGGCGCGATGGCCGCGACCACCCCGGCCGCCTGGGCGGGCAGTCCGGCGGTGAAGCCGGCGAGCGCGGGGCGGAGGTCCAGGATCATCCGGGAACCCTCGAGGCCAGCGCCCGATCCCTGCTCGAAGACACCCGAGAACGCGGCGTCGTGAAGCGAGAGCAGGAGTTGGCGCTGCAGGGCCCCGACGGCGGGACTCGCGAGCGCGGACACGAGTGACGGCGCGACGACGCGGGCGAGGCTGTCCGGTTCGGCGAGCTGCGGGAGGCCAAGGGACTCCAGTTTCGGCGCGACGGCCACCGCGAGCTGGCCGGCCAGTTCGTCGGCGAGCAGCTTCCGCGCCTCGGGGGTCGCGAGCAGGGCCGACGCGCGGTCGGCGAACCGGTCCCGGTCGAGGACGTTCCGGAGCGCCCACCCGTCGAGCAAGGCGGCGACAGTCGCCAGGGCCACGACGAGAAGGCAGAACGCGACGACGATCCGGCGCATGGACCCTCAGGGTATCCGGCAGCGGCGAAGCCGTCCGCGTCGGGGCGTGCGCCCGGCGCGACTTCATGAGGGCCCGCGGCTGCTACCGCTCAGGAACCGGACAGGAACCGCTCGAGGTCCCGCTTGTTCCCGTCGGACAGGTGGCCGTTGCGCGACTTCAGCTCGAGGCCGAAGCTGGAGACCTTGCCGGAGAGGTACCTGCGCATCTGACCGAACATGCTGCCGGTGGCGAGCTTGTAGGTGGTGAAGAGCCCGACCCGGGCGCTGGAGATGGCCGGCAGGTCGCGGGCGAAGTCGATCCAGGGCTGGTCGGGATGCTGGAGGATGATGAAGAGTCCGTTCGTCCAGCAGCCGAGGAGGACGTAGTCCGCCTCGTTCACGCGCTTGACGTCGCAGTCACCCACGGAGACGACGGTCGGCGTGATCCCGTGCTCGGCCACGAACGCGCCGATCTCCTCGGCCAGCCGGCGGGTGGTGCCGCTGTGGCTGCGGTAGACGATCAAGGCGGTCTTCACGACGGTCTGCCTCCTGGTGGATCGCGCCCCGGGTAGGCTGCCGGGTCCGCGGGCGGCGCTGGCTTCCCGCCCATTGTGCCACCCCCGGCGGGTCTCCCGGACGCGGTCCGGTGCGGCTCCGGCGGAACCCCTGCCATCCGGCCGACGTCTTGCGGTCGGGCCGCCGCCGCGCTAGCGTGGGCTGCTGCGGGGCCGTTTCGCCGAGGTGAATGAACATCGTGTCGACCCTCCGCCGCTCGGCGGTCATGGCAGGGGTGCTCTCGTTCCTGTTCCCCGGGCTCGGGCACGCGTACGTGGGCGCATGGCGTCGCGGGCTGCTCTTCGCCCTCCCCATCCTCGTCGTCGTGGTCGCGGCTGCCGTCGCCTACGCGGCGGTCACCATGACCACCGTCCTCGGGATTCTCGTGCAGCCCGAGGTTCTGGCCGCGCTCCTCGGGTTCAATGTCCTGCTCTTTGCCTGGCGATGCCTCGCTGTCGTCGACGCGTACCGGGTCGCCGGCGCGCGCCACGCTGCGGAGCCGGGGCCGGTCCTGGAGCCCGTTCGAAGCTCCCCGCCCCGGCCACGCAGACGTGCAGCCGCCCTGGCCATCGTCGCAGGGCTGTTCGTGGTAATGGCGGCAAGCCACGCCGTGGTCGGGTACTTCGGCTATGAGGCGTACGACACCATGGTCACGGTCTTCGAGCCGTCGGAAGGCGAGGACGCCCAGACGGCGGCCGGGGAGGATCCGTACGGGACCCCCGAGCCCGACGAGGCGCTTGGCGCCGCAAACCAATCGCCCAGCCTGACCCAGAGCCCGCCGCCCACGCCTTCCCCGACGACAGCGCTCAACACGTCGCCGTCGGTCGTGCCCACGCCCTCATCGTCCTCCACGGAGACGCCCGCGCCGTCCCCGAGTCCCGCGACGACGCCCTCGCCGACGGCCGCGCCCAGCCCAACCCAGACGCCCCGCCCAGACTGGGCCTCGGACGGCCGTCTCGACGTCCTGATCGTCGGCGGAGATGCCGGTCCCGACCGCTGGAGCCTGCGCACCGACACCATGATCCTCGTCAGCGTCGATGTGAAGACCGGGCGGGCGGCCATGTTCGGCATCCCTCGCAACCTCTACAACGTGCCGCTGCCCTCGCGCCTCGCCCGGCTGTTCCCGAACGGCGCGTTCCCGCAGATGATCAACGCGCTCTACGTGTACGCCGATCAACGGCCCGCCTTGTTCCCCGGCGGCAAGTCGCGCGGTTACCTCGCCCTCGGCGCCGCCATCGAGGCCCTGACGGGCGTCGATCTCGACGGCATCGCGGTGGCCGATCTCCGCGGGTTCGTCAAGCTCGTCGATGCGCTTGGCGGCCTCAACATCACCATCCGCAAGTCGCTCTACGACTCCCATTACCCGCTCGAGGACGGCTCGGGCTGGATCGAGGTCTACTTCAAGCCCGGCAAGTACCACCTCAACGGTCGCATGGCGCTCGCCTACGCCCGCTCCCGTCACCAGGACTCCGACTACGGGCGGATGCATCGCCAGCAGGAAGTCCTCATGGCCCTCCGGAACCAGGTCAAGCCGATTTGCCTCGTCTCGAGGGTCGGCGAGCTGGCCAAGATCGCCAAGTCATCGCTCTGGACGAACATCCCGGTCAAGGCGCTTCCGGGCCTGCTCGAGCTGGCGAGCCGGGTCGATACGCGCACCATCAAACGCGTCTACTTCAACCCGCCGACCTACCGGATGATCCTCCAGAAGGACGACGTCCAGCGCATCCGCAAGGTGGTACGGGACGCCTTCAAGGGGCCGGCGCCGAAACCCGATCCGGCGATCCCCGCCCCCGCCGACGACTCGAGCTGCTGAGGCCGCCGCCGGGACCGGCCGTCAGGACAGCGCGAACGTGAGCAGCACCTCCGAAGCCGGCCCGTAGAGCAGGATCAGCTCGCCCAGCTCGTCCTCATTGACCACGAAGGTGACCCACCCGTCCACGATCGCGCCGGGCGCCAATGTCCCGAAGGGTAGCCGGGGCTCTCGACCGGGCTGTGGTGGGATGTCAACGTGGCCCGGCGTGCGGATCGCGAAACGGTCTGGGCCGTAGCCGGTCTTCTCGACCGCGCTCATCCGCACGTGAACTGCGAGCGCAACATCGCCGTCCTCCACGACGCCGTCCCAGCCCGGCGGCGGATCCCACGTCTCGGCCCCGAGGACCGTCAGCCAGTGCATCCCGACTGCGCCATCGGCCGTGTGGGGTATGAGCATGCGGCGGTTGACGGGGACGACACCGCGCGGAAGCTGGGCCTTGAGCAGGCCGCATCGCTGGGTGGATCCCTTGACCATCCAGAGGGTCAGCTGTGCGGCCGCCTTCAGAACGGGCCTCATCTGCGTCACCGTGAGAGCGTATGTCCGCGAGATGGTCCCGGTCCGTTGTGACGTGGTGGTCGGCAGCGTCGCGAGCAGCGTGCCCGGCGAGGCGCAGGTGCCGCGGCGGATGGTGATCGAGTAGACCCCCAGGCCGACGAGGCGCCGCGCCTTCAGCCCAAGCGATCCTGTACTCGAGGAGCTGGCGGTCAGCGTCGCGGTCCCGTAGTACGCGTTCGTCCCGAAGGTCGCCTTCCACGTCGCCGCTGCATAGGACGCAACCGCCCCGACCGGCCAAGCGACCGCCAAGGCGAGCGCGGCCGCCGCCACAATAGAGAACGTGGTCCGCCTCATCGGTGACCTCCCTTCGACCGACTGACTCGTTCGCCAGACCATGGTAGCGCCCTGGGCGCCTCGCGAGAACCGCCGACCCACGAGGCCCGAATGGATGGCAAGCGGTACGATGTGGGCGCCCACGGGCACTCTTTGACGGACGTTCCCGCCCGCGCGCTCTGCCGGCCAACGGCGGCCCCCGGTTCACCATCCAGAGGTTCAGCCCCGCATGTCCACCTCGCGCGTCGCCACCTGGCGGTTCATCCTCGAGACGGCAAGCGTGCCCGTCGGCACGAACGTCGCGGCCCTCGACTGGGGGTCGAAGTGGCTCCTGATCACCCGCGCCGGCGTCTTCGTGATGACCCTCCTGTCGGGGCTCATCGGCGCGCTCCTCGCGGTTGGCGTGGATCCGGCAGGGGTGAACTACTGGTTCGCCACGCTGGCCGTGGTCGGGATCGTGATCGCCCACGCGGCGAACAACATGATCAACGACTACTTCGACCTGGAGAGCGGCGTCGACACCAACGAGTACGTCAGGGCGCAGTACGCCCCCACCCGATCCTGTCGGGCATGGTGTCGAAGCGGACGCTGGCGACCGCGATCCTCATCGCGAACCTAGTCGACCTCGCGATCATGGCCTACCTCACGGTCGAGCGCGGGTGGCCGGTGGTGGTCTTCGCCCTGGGCGGCGCCTTCATCTCGCTCTTCTACGTCGCCCCGCCGATCCGCCTCAAGCACCACGGCCTGGGCGAGCCGGGCGTGTTCATCGTCTGGGGTCCGCTCATGATCGGCGGCACCTATTTCGTGGCCACCGGCGGGATCCCGGGCTGGGTCTGGATCGCCACGATCCCCTACGCCATCCTGGTGACCACCGTCCTCCTGGGCAAGCACGTCGACAAGATCGAGCCCGACCGGGAGAAGGGGATCCACACGCTGCCGGTGATCATCGGCGAGCGGCCGGCGAAGCTGCTCACGATGGGCATGATGGTGGCCTTCTACCCGATCCTGCTGGGCCTCGTGCTGGCCGGGCTCATCGGGCCGTGGGTCGGGGTGGTCCTCCTTGCGCTCCCCCGCCTGGCGTTCGTTCTCGGGGTCTTCCGCAAGCCGAAGCCGGAGGCCCCGCCGCCCGACTACCCGATCTGGCCCCTCTGGTTCGTAGGCGCGGCCATGATCCACACCCGCCTGGCGGGCTCGTTCCTCGTCCTGGGCCTCATCGTGAACATCATCCTGCCCGTCACGCTCCCCTGGCTGGCATAGCCGGGGCCGGGACCGGCAATCGCCGAGGGAATCGACGGGCCCGGCGGAGAACCGCCGGGCCTGTTTCGTGGCGCCGATCCCTGGGGTGGCCGGACGGCCGGCGGGAGAGATCGGCAGGAGTGACCTTGGTCTGTGGCTCGAACTGGCTACCGGATCGTCAGGCCGAGGCCTCCGCCTTCTTCGGCCAGGCGGCCCACACGAGGCCGAGGCCGGCGACGATGAAGATGAGCCCGAAGCCGAGGACGAGCAATGCGACCATCGTGGCCAGCTCGAGGACCGAGGCCGTAGTCGCGCCGACGCCCAGTTCGGCGAAGAGGCCGTGGGCGAGACCGGACCACGCTTGCTCGCGCGCCTTGCCATCGAGCGGGTGCAGCCGGTTGAAGCCGGTGAAGTACCGCCCGTTCACGGGGACGATGTACGTCCCGGGCTCGAAGACCGCGTCCTTGTCCGTGCCCTCGACCGCCGGGTCCCAGACGCCTCCGGGGAGCGTCGCCGGCGAGTAGACCTTCGCATCGGCAGCGATTCCCTCCTGACCGTCGCCGTTGTATTCGACGCGCTCGGGCAGGGTCACCGACTGCGTCCCCTCCAGGATGTCGTAGGCGATGGTGGCCATCTGGAACATGTATTCCGTGCCCGTGTCGACCAGCTTGTCGTTGGGGTTGAGGTCGCCCTTGTTGACGGGCCACTTCCAGCTGTCGCTGAGCAGAGCCAGGATCGCGGCGGCCCTCTCGGGGGAGCCACGACTGATGAGCTGCCCCTGGTCGTTGTAGCTCAGCGTGACGTTCTGCGCCTCGCTGAACCCCTGGAGTGACCTGGCTCCTTCCTGGGCGCGCATGTAGCCATAGGCGCCTCCGAGCAGGGCGATCACGCCCATCACGGCGATGACGGCTCCGATGATGCGGAGTCGGCTTTGCATGTGGTCTCACTCTCCCGCGTGTGAAGGCCGGTTTCGGCGGTGCGCCGGCCCGGCGGGAAGACCGTCGAGCCGCGCATCGTAACCCGAATCGCGGGATGGGGAGCGCTATTGATTGGCCACGCTGCGCGGGTGTGCGGGTCAGCGCGTTCTACCAGCCGGTGACGGCAAACCAGCGCGGTCCCGCGCCCGTGATCCCGGCAAGGAAGACCGCCGGGCCGGCGCAGTCAGGGAGCCGCTACGGGTTCAGGTTGGTCGACTGCCAGGCGAGGTTGCCGGACGCGTCCTTCACCTTGACGCTGAAGACGTACTTGTCCCCGTCCACGGCGGTGCCGCTGCACTCGATCGTGGCTCCGACCTTGACCGGCCCATCGGCGGGGCAGGAGAGATCGGCGAGGGTGACCTTGGTCTGGGGCTCGAACTGAGCCTTGAGGTTCGCCTCGATGGTCGAGACGTCGACCGTCTCACCTCCACCGCAGCCTGCGACGGCTGCAAGGACCACCACGCTCGCGAACAGTCCGGTGACACGCCTGGGCATCGACGCCTCCCGTGGCCCGGCGCCGGCAGCAGTCCCCTGCGAACCGCTGTGCCGCGCCGCGGCCTCCGCCGATAGCTTACCGGGCTGCGCCGGGGTCTTGCCGGGGTGCCTCGGGGGCAGTGTCTGCCACCTCGGGGGCAGTGTCTGCCACCTCGGGGGCAGTGTCTGCCACCTCGGGGGCGGTGCCCCGTTGCCTCAGGGCCCGAAGAGGAGGTCGAGCCAGTCGTCGAGCGGACTCGACTGTCCCGCGGCGGCCGGCTCCTCGCCGAGCATGGGGATCGATGGCGGCGGGGGGGCGCCCGGCTCGAGCCCGAACACCTGCTCCCGTGACGACCCGATGCCGAACGTGCGCGCCTGGAGGGTGACGAACGCCGGCGACTGGACCGTCGCCAGCTCGACCTGTCGCGAGTCGAGGCGGCGCTCCATCGCGGCATTCTCCGCCCGGGCCCGCTCGGCGCGATCGGTGGCCGCCTTGGAGTCGGCGACCGCACGACCGAAGACGAACACGAGCCACGCGACGGCAACGACGAGGATCAGCAGGAGGAGCGCCCGACGGTCGAACCAGGGAGAAGACGACGGGTCGGTCGCGGGCGTGCCCGATCGGCTCACGGGAGCGGTGACGCGACTGCTCGCCTCGTGCCCGGCCCGCTCGTACGCGAACCGGAGTCCCGGCTCCGGCCGACTCATGGTGCCGGGAGGGTAGCTCGGGGGCAGCTGCCGTGTCAACAGGCGCTCGACCCATCGGGCACGGCCGGTAGTCCCGGTCCAACGCGCGGCGCTCGCCCGGCGCGCTCGCCTCCGCACCGAATCGGGCCTGCCTGTCCACAAGAAAGGCCTCGCCATCGCTTGACTGCCCTGCTAGACTCACCGCGCAAATCGAACGTATGTGCGGTATGGTGCGATGCGTCTCTACTCGCCGGCCCCGGTCGTTTCGGTCCTCGAGCAGCTGCTCGCGGACCCATCGATCTCCTCCACCGTGGTGGAACATCGCGTCGTCCCGGTCCGGGAGGGCTCCTACGCGCCACTCCCTTCGTGGCTGCACCCGAGCGTGGTGGCAGGCCTCGCCTCGCAGGGCATCGAGCAGCTCTACAGCCACCAGGCCGAGGCCATCGAGGCGCTGCGGCGGGGCGAGGACGTCGTGGTGGTGACCCCGACCGCCTCCGGCAAGACGCTCTGCTACAACCTCCCGGTTCTTGAGGCCGTTGCCGGGGACGCCGCTGCCCGCGCCCTCTACCTCTTCCCCACCAAGGCCCTGGGCCAGGACCAGGTGGCGGCCTTTCGCGAGCTGGCGGCCGCCGCGGGGGTGGACGTCGCCTGCGCAACGTACGACGGCGACACGCCGGCGCCCATCCGCTCGTCGATCCGCTCGGCCGGGCAGGTCGTGGTGACGAACCCCGACATGCTCCACTCGGCGATCCTGCCGCACCACACGAAGTGGTTCCAGCTCTTCGAGCAGCTGCGGTACATCGTGGTCGACGAGCTCCACACGTACCGGGGGGTCTTCGGAAGCCACGTTGCGAACGTGCTGCGGCGGCTCCTCCGCGTGTGCGACCACTACGGCAGCCGGCCGCAGATCGTCTGCTGCTCGGCCACCATCGGGAACCCCGCCGAGCTGGCTCGGATGCTCACGGGACGCGAGCCGCGGCTCATCGACCGCAACGGGGCGCCGTCGGGCGAGCGTCACGTCCTAATACTCGATCCGCCGATGCTCGATGCGTCGCTCGGCGTTCGGGCGAGCGCGTACGGGCTCTCGCGCCGGGTCGCCCTCGCCTTCATGCGCGCCGGGCACCAGACGATCGTCTTCGGCCGGTCCCGGGTGGGGGTCGAGTTGCTCCTCAGCGGGTTGCGCGAGGCGCTCCGCGAGGGGCGGGGGCCGGTGGATCGCGTGCGGGGCTACCGCGGCGGATACCTGCCGACGCGAGCGGCGGGCCATCGAGGAGGGGCTGCGGTCGGGCGAGGTGCTCGGGGTGGTGGCCACGAACGCCCTCGAACTGGGCGTGGACATCGGGCGGATGGACGCGGCCGTCCTCGCCGGCTACCCGGGCTCGATCGCCGGGACCTGGCAGCAGATGGGCCGGGCGGGCCGCCGCACCGATGCCAGCGTGGCCGCACTCGTCGCCACGAGCAGCGCCGTGGACCAGTACGTCGCCGCGCACCCGGAGTACCTCTTCGACCGCTCGCCGGAGGAGGCGCGCCTCGATCCCGACAACCTCCACGTCCTCCTCGCGCACCTGCGGGCGGCCGCATTCGAGCTGCCCTTCGCGCCGGGCGAGGCGTTTGGCCCTGGTCCTGCCGACGACCTCCTCGCGTTCCTCGCCGAGGAGGGCCACGTGCGACAGGCGCACGACGGCCGCTGGTACTGGGCGAGCGAGAACTTCCCGGCGAGCGAAATCTCGCTCCGGACGGCCGCCCCGGAGAACGTGGTCATCATCGACACCACCGGCGATCGCCCCCGGGTCATCGGGGAGGTGGACCTCTTCTCCGCGCCGACCCTCGTCCACGAAGGCGCGATCTACCTCCACGAGTCGGCGCAGTTCCACGTGGACCGCCTCGACTGGGACGAGCGGAAGGCGTACGTCCGCCGGGTGGACGTGGGCCACTACACGCAGGCCGACCTCGCGGTGACACTGAAACCGCTCGACACGTTCGCGTCGACACCGGTCCCTGCGGGCGAGCGGTGCCACGGCGAGGTCATGCTGAGCACGCTCGCCACGATCTACAAGAAGCTGAAGCTCGAGACGAACGAGAACCTCGGGTGGGGCCGAATCCATCTCCCCGAGCTGGAAATGCACACGACGGCGTACTGGGTTGCCTTCGACGGGGAGGCGGTCGCGGGCTGGCGCCGTGACGATCTCGACGTGGCCCTGGTGGGCGCGGGGCGAGCACTCCAGGCGATCGGCAGCCTCCTGCTCATGAGCGACCCGCACGATCTCGGGCTGGTCGTGCAGGTGAGGTCGCCGCACGCCGAACGGCCGGTCGTCTACCTCTACGACGGCGTGCCCGGCGGGGTCGGGCTCGCGCACCGGCTCTACGAGCGGCATCTCGAGCTTGTCGCGGGGGCGCTCGACCTGGTCCGGAAGTGCCCCTGCGAGGCGGGGTGCCCGGCGTGCACCGGCCCGCGGCTCGAGACAGGCGGCGACGGGAAGCGGATGGCGGAGGCGCTGCTCGCCGCGCTCACCGGGGAGCGGGGCCAGGCGGGGGCGCAGGGCGGCGCGGGGCGGCGTGCGGGACGACGCGCGCCGGACGACATGCGGATCCCGGACGTCGCCTGAGCGTGTCACCCGAGGTGTCACGCGGCAGGAGGACGATGAACGCATGACGGTGGCATCGGATGCTCGGGCCGACGTGGTCGACTGGTCCCGCCGCCTCGACCGGCTTCGTCGCCAGCGCCTGGTCGTTCCGGGGAGCGCCGTCCCGGATCCGACGCCGCGTGACCGGGCCGGCGGCGCGGCGTCCCGGGCCCGCGCGTCGCGTCTGGCCGACGTACTCGGCGGAACCCTGGAAGACGGCCCCGACGGCGCGGTCGTCCACGTCCATGCCTCGGCGGAGATCTCCGCGTCGGCGGACCTCTCCGCGCCGCTCGAACGGCTGGGTTCCCTCCCCTGGCAGGTCGACACCTCGCGCCCGCTCGTCTGCCTGGACACGGAAACCACCGGCCTCGGAACGGCCGCCGGCACGGTCGCGTTCCTGGTCGGCCTCGGCCGCTGGGATGGGCGCCGGTTCGCCATCGAGCAACTCCTTCTTCCAGACCATCCCGATGAGCCCGCCTTCCTCGCCGCGCTGGAGGCCATCATCCCCGAGGGGGCCTGGCTCGTGACCTACAACGGCCGCGGTTTCGACTGGCCGCTGCTCTCCACCCGGTACCGGCTCCACCGCGGTCCGCCGCCCGTGCTTGGGGGGCACCTCGATCTTCTGCCGATCGCACGGCAGCTCTGGCGCCACCGGCTAGAGGATGCCCGGCTCGCGACCGTCGAGGCGGGCGTGCTCGGGATCCGCCGCGGTGACGACCTGCCGGGCGCGCTTATCCCCGCCCGCTACTTCGAGTACCTGCGCACCGGCCGTCCTGAACCGCTTCGTGCGGTCCTGCGGCACAACGCACAGGACGTCGTCTCGCTCGGGCTGCTCCTGGCCCACCTTGCCGGCCGGCTCGCGGACCCCGACGTGCGATGTCGCGAGCACCCCGGGGACGTGGCCGCGCTCGGACGCGCCTACGCGCGGCGCCGCCGGTTCGACGAGGCGCTTGCCTGCTGCGACGCGGCGCTGGAAACGGCAGGTCGGTGCTCGCGGGGGGAGCGGACGTACGGCGGCTGGTCGCCGGAGCGGTACGGCGCCCGGGACAGCCCGCGCGGCTCGGCCGGAGGATGGCCCCACGCGGCCGTCGAGCGCGACCGCATCGCGGCAGAGCGGGCGCGGGTCCTGCGGCTTGCGGGGCGCCGCGAGACGGCCCGGGGGGCCTGGCTCGAGCTGGCGACCGGCGGCGGCCGGCTCGCGGCGCACGCGTGGGTCCAGGTCGCGAAGCACGACGAGCACGTCCGCCGCGACCCGCCGGCCGCACTCTCCGCGGCCGAGCGCGCCGCGCGTCTCGCTGAGCGGGACCGTCATCTCGGGCGACCCGCATTCGGGGTGGAACGCGACCTGGCCAGGCGCCTCGTCCGCCTCCGCAAGAAGACCGCACGAGGCCGGGGACCGGGTGCAGCGCTGGAGTCGAGTCGATCGTCGATCTGCCCGGTCCGCCCCCTCGTGGCTGTTTCAGCCCCGCGCCAGGCCGGCCTCGCGTAGCCGGCGACGCAGCGCGGACGCGGTTGGAAGGCCGGCGAGCCCGTAGCCCTCTACCTTGAGGGAGGCCGCTGCCGCTGCAACCAGGAGGGCGCGCGAGTCCGCGGCGTCCCTGGTCGCCAGCGTCGCCGCGATCCACCCCGCGAAGAACGCGTCGCCGGCGCCGGTCAGATCGACGACCGCGTCTGTCGGCACGATCCCGCACCGCCGGGCGGCGAGCCGGCCGTCGGCGCCGCGCCGGAGGAGGAGTGCGCCGGACGTGCCGGCGGTGACCACCATCCGCTGGCCCGAGCGTCCGAGCAGGGAATTGAGGGGATCGCCCGTACCAGCACTGGAGATGTCGTCGCGGCCCACCATGAGGAGATCGGCCCGCGCCGTGAGCGCGTCGCGCCGCGGTGGCCGGAGCGCGGTTGGCCGGCCGGGCGAGAGGACCCGCAGGGTTCCCTGGAGCGCGAGCGCGACGAGCACGGCGCCCGGGAGCGCGTCGGCCCACGCAGCGCCGAGCTCGCCAGCGACGGGCGCGAGCACGAGGGTGGATGCCGCTTCCCAGGCCGCGGGCATGGTCCGTGGCGCCAGCTCATCGCCCACCGAGAGGCAGACCTGGTGACGTCCGCCCGGTGTCTCCCGGTTGTCGAACACGGGGCCTTCCCGGAGCGGCACCAGCCTGAGGGCGATACCCGCGGCGCGCAGCAGGTCGAGCTCGCGCGCCCCCGCCGCCTGATCGTCGGCGCCGAGCAGCAGACCAACGGGAAACCCGAGTCGAGCGATGCCGAGCGAGACGTACGGGGCCGTGCCACCCAGCCGCCAACCCCGCCCGTCGGACGGGTCCACGTCGCGCGTCGCCGACCCTGCGACCACGACGGCGGGGCGAGGCTGGGCCACCCGGACACCCGGGGCCGTCTGCGCGCCTGGGGCCGTCTGCGCGGCCGGGGTGCTCGCGGTTGTCCCGTCGAGCGACGGGCGGTCGTTCACGACCGCCGCTCCCGGGTTCCGGGCGGCACGGGGGCCGGGTCTATACTCGCCCGGGAACCACCGATCCGGCGGCTCCCGCCCACCGAGGTGACCATTTGTACTTCTACGAGCTCCACGAGAGCGACGATGAGCTGTTCAGCGACGCGCTCCTTGCCCACGCCGAGGACTTCAGCGAGGACGAGTTCTTCGACCTCGTGATAGAGGCACGCGCGAAGGTCCTCGACAGGTTCGAGGAGGATACCCTCGTGGCAGCCGTGGCACGCGAACTCGAGCGGAGCCACGAGTTCATCTACATCGATGACCGGCACCTCCGCGCAGCGGTGAATGTGTCCGCTGTCGAGGAGGAGAACGTCCTGGCCGCAATCGAAGACCGGGACGACGATGAGGATGGCGACGAGGGCGACCTGGATACCGATGAAGACGAGACGTTCCGCACGCTCGTCGTCCGCGTAGATCGACCGGACCTGAACTGAACGGGGCGGCGATCAGACGTTGAACAGGACCGTGATGTAGTCGCCGTCCCGGACGCGGTAGGTCTTCCCTTCCGAGCGGAGCCTCCCCGCCTTTCGCGCCTCGGCCGTGCTTCCGAGCGCGACCAGGTCGTCCCAATGCACCACCTCGGCCCGAATGAAGCCTCGGGCGAGGTCACTGTGGATAGCCGCTGCTGCGTCGAGCGCGGTCGCGCCGTCCGGGATCGTCCACGCTCGTGTCTCCTCCGGGCCGCCCGTGAAGAAGCTGATGAGCCCGAGCAGCCGGTAGCTCAGGTGGATCACCCGGTCGAGGCTCGCCTCGTGGAGCCCGAGGTCCTCGCGAAAGACCGCCGCGTCTTCGGGATCGAGCTCGTTCAGCTCCATCTCCACTTTGGCCGAGAGCGCGTCCACCAGGCTCCGCCGGTGCGGGAAGTGGGACGCAACCTGCTCGATCAGCTCGGCCTGCCGCGGCAGGTCCTCTTCTCCGATGTTGAGAACGACCAGCTCGGGTTTCTCGGTCAGGAACCGGAACCCGCGGACGAGCTTGGCCTCGTCGTCCCCCAGGTCCATGTCGCGAATCGGCCTGCCCGCGTGCAGCACCGGCAGCAGGCGCTCGTGAACCGCAAGCTCGCGGTCGTTCACCTCCCGCTCCTGGGGCGTCCCGTGGTGGCCCATCTGGCGGAGCCTGTCCGCGCGCCGCTCGACCTGTGACAGGTCGCTGAAGATGAACTCGAGCTCGAGCCGCTCGATGTCCCGAAGCGGATCGAGCGACCCGTCAGGGTGAGGATGGGCGGGATCGTCGAAGGCACGGACGACGTGGAGGAGGGCATCGGCGGTGCGAAGGCGGGCAAGCTGGTCGGCCGGCATATCTGACGTCACGTCGTGGGGGTCGGCCGACCGGGGCGGCGCCGGCAGATCGATGTAGGTCACGTCGGCCGGTGTCTCCTTCTTCGGCCGGAAGAGCTCGGTCAGCTGGGGAAGCCGGTCATCCGGCACCTTCACGACGCCGACGTTCACGACTGCGCCCCCGTAGCCACCGGTGTCGGCGTGGCCACGGGTCAGCGTGTTGAACACGGTGGATTTGCCCGACCCGGCCAGGCCGATGATCGCGATCTGCATGCTCAGCCTCCCGCAGACCCCGTGCCCGAGGCGTCCAGACCGACCACCCGGCGCACCCACGCCGCCGGATCGGCCATTTCCTGATCGGTCGGCAGCGACGGGGGCCCGTCCCAGAGACGGGCGACCGCCGCGGGCCCTCCGATTGCGGCAACCCCCGCCACGAACCGCTCGCCGCGCCGGTATTGCTCGAGCTTGAGGTCCATGCCCGTGAGGCGCGACACGAACCGGTCGAAGGCCGAACGCGGCGCCCCGCGGCGCTCCTCGAAGCGGCGCCGGAGGTCGGCGACGTTCGGGATGAACTCGGCACCGACGCGGTCCATGACCCAGTCGCTGAAGCCCTCGAGCAGGCTCATCGCCACCTGCACCTCGCGCCAGAGGCGGCGCTGCTCGTCGGTCAGAATGCCGCCGATCAGCCCGCCCGCGCGGTCCGCGCCGCTCTGCCCGGCCGCGGAGCGCGTGCTCCGCCACCGCCGGACGAGGCGTCGAATGCCCTCCACGCCGAGCAGCTGGGCCTCCTCCACGAGGCTCGCCAGCTGTCGCTCGAGGCGGTCTGCGAGATAGGCGCGGACCCACGGATGCGCTTCGAACTCGAACGCGTGGGTCGTCTCATGGAGGGCCACCCACGTCCGGAAGTCGGCCACGGGCACGCCGATCTTCGCCGCGGTCGAGCGGATGTTCTCCTCGACGAAGAGGAGCTGACCGGGGTGCGCCTCGGCCGAGAGGAGCGCGATGTCGTACTGGCCGAGGACGCGTGTACCGAGGTAACCGAGGAAGAACGCGACCTGCTGGGTCGCGACCTGCCGGTTCGCCGCGGCCGCCAGCCCGGAGCCGATGGACCCGGACCGCGGTGCCAGCTGATCGCCGAGCGCGGCCTCGATGCGGCTGTAGATGGACCGGAAGACCTCGAGGTTCGCCAGCGCCCACGCGGGGCGATCCACGACGGCATGTCGCTCGACGACCCCGGGGAGGTGGGTCCCGAGCGCGTTCTCCAGGGCCGGCACGATCCGGCGCATGGCCTCGTCGTAGGCCGGCGCGACACGCCGCAGCTCGGCCGGGTCCAGTGATCCCGGCGCGCGCCGGAGCCGGACGATCGCGATCTGTTCCGCCCGGTGCCAGTCCACGAGCCCGCCGGCGGAGGCCGCCCGAAGCCGCCGGTCGAGGTAGGCGACGCCAAGGCCGGCGAGCGTGCCAACCAGGAGACCTGCACGCCACTCCCGGTCGCGCGCGGCGCGCCGCGGGGGGACCGTCAGCCTGCCCCCCGACCGGCGGTGGTCGCTGTTCTCGGCATCGCCGCCAGCTCGGTGGCGATCCGCACGACATCGAGGCTGATCTTGGCGTCGGGCGCGGCCAGCACGAAGGGCACACCCTGGTTGTTGGACTCGACCACCAGCTTGCCATCGCTCACGACCGTGAACTCCGGGCGGCGGCCGAGCGCCTGGTCGACCGTCGAGGGATCCATCCCTGCCGAGGCGTCGGACCGGTTCACGACGTACCGGACCCGCTCCGGGGGGTAGCCCATCGCCCGGAATGCCTCTGCTGCGACCACGGTGTTCCGGATCGTCGTGTGGTCGAAGGTGACGATCTGGAGCACGACGTCGCTGCCGTCGAGGAGAGCGAGCGTCGTGTCGTTGAGGGTGGACGGCGTGTCGATGACGATCGCGTCGTAGAGGCGACGAAGGAACGACATCGCCTTCTCGATATCGGCCGCGGAGATCATCTCGGCCATCTCGACGCGGGGCGGGGCGAGGAGGATGTCCACACCGGAGGGGTCGCGCCACAGGACGCTCGTGAAGTCGGCCTCCTGGATCCGGTCGGTCGGAAGGTCGAAGATCGATGGTGCGTCGGCGGGCACCCGCATGAAGGCGCGGAGGTCGCCGAACTGGAGACTCCCGTCGACGAGCGCCGTCCGCCGTCCGACCCGCTGGGCCATCGCCACCGCAAGGTTGAACGCTATGGTCGTCTTTCCCACGCCGCCCTTCGGCGCGTAGACCGCGATGACCACCGGGCCCACCCCCGACACGCGGGAGCGCCGCTCGTCGTGGGTGCGCTGGAGGAGAAGGGCCATCTCGTAGCCGGTGAACGGCATCTGCAGGACGGCGTCGATGCCGCGTTTCGTATCCACGGCCACGGGCTGCTGCGGCACCGAGATCACGACGATCGAGAGCGGGAGCCCGGCCTTGCGCAGGGATTGCGCGAGGTCGAGACCCTTCATCTTCCCCTGCAGGAGCGCGTCCACGATGACGACGTCGGGGCGCAGCTGGGGGATCCGCTCGAGCGCATCGCGACCGGCCGCGATGTGATCGACCAGCGTGAGCTGGCGAGCGGCGGCGATGAGGCCGCGGACGTACTGCGCAATCTGCGGCACGTCCTCGACGAGGACGATCCGGATCTCGCTCGACGCAGCTGGCACGTTCGGACTATACCAAGCGCCCGGGCTCCTGAGGCCCGGTTCCGGTCCGTGGTCGCGGCCGGGCAACGAGAATCGCCCGGTCGGCGCCCGGCCCGAGCGGTGTCAGCTCGTAGTCCGCGCCAAGGGCCTCCACTTCGAGGCCCGCGTCGGCGGCCGCGCGGAGCAGCTCATCGACGCTCAGGAGGTGAAGAACGTCCTGGCGAACATGGCGGGTGACCGTGCCGCCCTGGACGGGGGCACGCTCGAAGATCGTGGTCAGCTCGACGCGGCGGGCGGCCGGCTCGTAGACCGCGCTCATGAACTTCGCGACGTGGTCGCCGGTCCTCGGATCCTCGCGCACCCACTCGAGCGACAAACGTCCGTCGTACGCAGCGAGGGCGCCCGCGTCCGGCACCACGACATCGACGACCGCGACGCCTTCCGGCCGAAGGTGCCGTGCCATCACGCCGAGAGCATCCGCCTGGCGCGAAGTGCTGCCGAGCAGGAGGAGTGAGTTGAGGGCCAGGACCACGAGCCCGAACCGGGGCCCGTGGTCGGCGGCGAACAGGTCGCCCGCGACCAGCTCGAGCGAGCCACCGGCCCGGACCGAACCTGCCGCTCGTTCCGCGCGCCAGCGCTCGTCCGCACGGGCGAGCATGGCTGCGTCCCGGTCGATTCCCACGACCTCGTGACCCTCCACGGCGAGCGGGACGGCGAGCCGCCCGGTCCCGACCGCCAGCTCCAGTACCGGACCGCCGGTCCTCGACGCGAGCGCCCGGTAGAGGTCGAGGTCACCGGGATCGATCGCGAGGTCGAGGTCGTAGAGGCGGGCCAAAGCCGCCCCGTCGGACGACGAGATCACCGCGTGCCCTCGTGGAACTCTCTCCACGCGGCCGCCACGAGGTCGGGGTCGGCGAGGAGCTCGTATGCCGTCTGGGCCACGATGGTGGCAGCGAGCAGGGTCACGTCCTCGGCTCGTGCTGACGCAGCGGCCTCGCGGAACTCGATCGAGTGGCCGGGCGTGCCACGCTCACAGATCGCGAGCGTGGGGTGGATCGTCGGGCAGACGTGGCTGACGTTGCCCATGTCGGAGCTGCCCCGGTTGCCCGTGGGTGGGTCCTCGGCGAGCCCGTACGCGGCCATGTTGGCGACGAAACGGCCGCCGAGGACACGGTTGTGGCGCATCGTCCGTGACATGCCGGAGTGCGTCGCCGTACCGCTGCAGCCGGTGGCGAGTGCCGCCGCACGGACGAGGTCGCCAAAGCGCTCGCGCATTGCAGCGAACCGGCCCTCGTCGGAGGACCGGATCATGAACCGCGCGGCTGTGCGTTCGGGAATGACGTTAGCCGCCTCGCCGCCCTCGAGGACGATTCCATGGACGCGGGCATCGGGATGGAGCTGCTGCCGCCAGAGACCGATCGAGGCGAAGAGGAGGACGAGCGCGTCGAGCGCATTGAGGCCATCCCACGGCTCCGACGCCGCGTGCGCCGCCTTCCCGGTGAAGACGACGTCGACGTCCTCGCTCGCCAGGAGCACGGCCTCGACCTCGTTGATGTCGCCGGGATGGAACAGGAGCGCGGCGTCCAGGCCGTCGAAGAGGCCGTCCCGGATCATGATCTCCTTGCCCGAGCCGCGCTCCTCGGCCGGTGTGCCGAGGAAGACGACCTCGCCCGGCAGGTCCGCGGACACGGCGGCGAGGGCGATGGCGGCGCCCACGCCGCTCGCCGCCATCGTGTTGTGACCGCATGCGTGACCGATCCCGGGCAGCGCGTCGTACTCGGCGAGGATGCCGACCCGCGGGCCGTCCCCTCCCCCGCCCCGAAGGCGGCCACGGACGGCGGTATCGAGCGATCCCGCCGGGTGCTCCACCTCGTACCCATGGCGCGCCATCGTCTCGGCAACCCACGCCGCGGCGAGGTGCTCCTCGAACGCCGGCTCGGGGTTCGCGTGGACGCGACGCGAGAGGTCGAGGATCTCGCCTCGCGCCGCCTGCACGGCGGCGGCCAGGCGCCGCTTCGCCTCCGCGTGGGGTTCAGCCGGATGGTAGGCGGTAAGATCCACGGTCGCTTCTCCGTCAGGATGAGACCCAGGCAAGGAATGGCGGATACGAGGGCGGGCGGATTCTTAGGCCTGCTCACCGCTCGACGCTCAGGCTCAACTCGACGATGAGCACGAGAACGACCACGAAGAGGAGGAGCGGCAGGCTGAACGCGTCCTGCGCACGGAGGATGACATAGAGGGCGGCAAGGAACCCGACCCACAGTCCGCGCCGCGTCGCGCGGAACCAGTCCCCTCGGTAGGCGATCCGGCGATGGCGCGCGAACCCGGCAAGCCACAGGAGCGGCGTCGCGGTCAGCCCGGCAGCCGTGCCGATGAGCGCGGCGCCGAGAAACTGAACGGACGGATCGTCCCTCGGCGAGTACCGCAGCCCGAGAAACCCCACGAGCACCCACGTCGCGACCGCAGCGCCGAGGAGGGCGAGGTTGAGCAGGCGGTCGCGCGACTCCACGAGATGGAGTCTAGTGACCCACCGCGACGCCGCGCTGGCGGCCCCGTTCCGCATGGCGTCAGCGGCCCGCGCTCTGGGGGCAGATGTCACGGAACGGGCAGTACGAGCACGTCACCCGGCCGGGCGTTGCGGCGAAGTCGCCTGCCCGGATCCCGGCGGCGGCCCGCCGGATAGCCTCACGGGCTTTCTCCAGGCGCCGTTCATCCACCCCGGCGCGCCCGACCAACCCGGAATCGAGGAAGTAGAGCTGCACGGCGTCCGGGGCACGGCCGTGGATCTCGTGCCAGGCGAGAGCGTAGATGGAAAGCTGCAGCGACGCGCGCGCCCGCTCGCGGGCCTTCGCCGGGTCGCGTACGTCGCTCGCCTTGTAGTCGGTGATCGTCACCCGGTCGGTCGTGCGGCCGTTGCCGGAGGGCTCGACATCCACCCGGTCCCACCGGCCGCGGACGCGATCTCCGTCGAGTTCGAAACTGAACTCCCGCTCCACGTGCACTGGCACAACCGCTCCCGGTCCTGCCTGCGCCGCGAGGAACCGCCGGAGCGCCTCGCGTCCGGCCGCGAGCCGCGCCTCCTCGTGGTCGCGGCTCAGGAAGCCCTCGTTTGTCCAGGCCCGCTCGAAGGCATCCAGCACAGCCGCCTCGTCTGTGGGCAGGCCGCGCATCTGCCGGCGGTGGAACTCCTGGACGGCCCCGTGGAGCGCGGAACCGTAGACGATCGAGTGGTGCGGCGCCACCGGTACGCCGACAACGTGTACGTAGCGGTACTTCGCCGGGCAGGCGAGGTAGTCGTCCACCTGGTAGTGGCTGAGCGACAGGCGGCGTCCCGCGCCGGCCGCCCGCCGGGCCGTCCCTGGACGCTTGGCGTCGCAGTTCGCGCGCACCCCGCCCGACGGCCCGCGCGGGGTATTCCCGTCGAGGCCCATGACTCGCGCCAGCGGAGCAGGCTCCTGCGGACGCTCGACCGAGGCACGCGGGAGGTCGAGCGCCTCGAGGACGAACCGGGAGACCCGGCGCGTCCGGTGGCCTCCGCAGTCGGCAGCGTACGTGAGCACCAGCTCGTCGCGCGCCCGCGTCATCCCGACGTAGAAGAGCCGGCGCTCCTCGTCGGCACCGTCCGCAGAGGCGGGTGCCTCGTCACGGAGGAGGGCATCGGGCGGGGTCAGTCGATCCCGGCGTCCGGTCACCGGGAAGCGCCCCTCGACCAGCCCAACCATGAAGACGACGGGGAACTCGAGCCCCTTTGCCTTGTGGGCCGTGAGCACCGCAACGGCGTCGGCATCCGGGTCGAGCTCCGCGCTCGCCGGGTCGTCGCCGGCGGCGATGAGCGTCTGCATGCGGGGCACGAGCAGCGGGATCCGTGCATCTGGCAGGAGCGCCGACTGAGCCCGCACGAGCTCGAAGAACCGGGCGGTGTTGAGGAGGGCCTCCTCGGCCGCGGTCGTCCCGGTTTCGGCGAACGCCGCGAGACGGCCGCTCTCCATGAGGAACCGGTAGAGCACCTCGCCGGCCGGCCGCTCGTGGGAGAGCTCGGCGTACCGCCGAACATCCGCGACGAGCCGCTTGACGGCCGCGCTACCGGGCGGTGACAGGCGCAGGGACCCAGTGTCGCCATCGCCCGACGCGAGCACGTCCCAGAGCGAGCGACCCGTTCGTCGCCCGAGGGCCAGCAGCGCCGTCAGGTCGATACCGCCGAGCCGGTACGGCGCGGACGCCGCCAGGGCGTAGAGGTCCGGCGTGGACGACGGGTCCGCGACGGCTCGCAGGAACGAGAGCAGCTCGCGTACCTCGGGCCGGGCATAGAGCCCCGACGCACCGCTGAACCGCCACGGGATCCCCGCCAGGTTCAGGCTGCGCAGGAAAGGGTCCGCCTCTGCATTCGACCGTACGAGGACGGCATGGTCCCGAGGGGCCGCGCCGCCCGCCACGCGGCGTGCGATCTCGCCCGCCACCCAGTCGGCCTCCTCGGCCGAAGTCCCGAAGGCGCGGACGGCGATGGCCGGACCGCGACCAGCCGCGCCCGGGGCGCGTCGATGGGCCACCAGTCGCTTCGAGATGCGCTCGCGAACCTCGAGTCGCTCAGGGTCGTTGAGCCGGATGAGCCTGTGGCTGGTCTCGAGAATCGGGGCCAGCGAGCGGTAGTTCCGGCGGAGGACGATTCGCCGGGCCCGCGGGAACCGCCGCCTGAACCCCAGGATGTTCCCGAGGGCGGCGCCGCGGAACCGGTAGATCGCCTGGTCGTCGTCGCCCACGACCATGACGTTCCGGTGGCCGGACGCGAGGAGGCTGACAAGCTCCCATTGCGCCCGGTTCGTGTCCTGGAACTCGTCCACGAGGATGTACCGAAACCGGGCCTCGACCTCGCGCCGGGCGGCCGGATGATCGCGGAGCAGGCGAAGGGCAAGCGCGACCTGGTCCCCGAAATCCACGTGACCGGCCCGCCCCATGAGTTCCTGGTACCGGGAGTAGGCGCCTCCCAGCTCGAGTTGGCGCCGCCGCTCTGCGGCATCGGTCGCGTCATCCATCGAGAGCGCCTCGGCGTGAGCCAGGAACGCCTCCGGGGAGATGTCCTCGTCCTTGCAGCGCGAGAAGAGGGACGTGAGCGCCTCGAGGAACCGGGTGGGATCGCCGAGCGGGCGGTACTCGTCAAGGTCGAGCTCGAAGAGATGCTCGCGGAGGAAGACCACGACCTCCGGCCTGGACAGCACCCGGGCGTCTGTCGGGAACCCGAGTTCGAGGGCGTACTCTCGCACGAGCCGGTCGCCGAAGGCGTGGAACGTGCTGATCACCGAGTCCACGTACCCGTACGGCACCAGCTCGTCAACCCGACCCTGCATCTCGTCCGCGGCCCGGTCCGTGAAGGTGAGGGCGAGGATCTCCGACGGCCTGGCGCGTCGGGTGGCGATGAGCCAGGCCACCCGACGCGTGATGACCTGCGTCTTCCCGGTCCCCGGTCCGGCCACGACGAGCAGTGGCCCCTCGCCGTGCGTGACTGCGCGTCGCTGGGCGGCGTTCAGGCCCGAAAGCAGCGCGGCCGCGGGATCGGCAGCGGTCGTCGATGGCTCGACAGCGGTCGTCGATGGCTCCATGACGCCACGCTAGCGGCCGGCCGTGACAGCTCCTTCGTCACACCCGCCGGCGATGGTATGCTTCCGCACCGGAAACGGGTCTCCGGGCGCCGCCCGGCGTGGCCCGCCGAGCGCTCACATCGACCGAGGACCCCACCACCCATGAGCAAGCGCACCCGCGGCTCGCGGTCGAACCGGGCCCGGCCCGGATACCGCCCGCCAGTCCAGCGACCGGCATCGAAGACACCCGCGCCACCGAAGCCTGCTGACGCGGCCGACCTCGACCTCGCCGAGTCCGCCGCGGAGGCCGTCGCTGAACCCGTGGTGCCTCGTGCCGCCAGGGCCTCCCGCGGGTCCGCGACCACCGGCGCCACAAGGGGCGCCGGGCTGCTGGCCGCAAGGGCGTCGACCGAGTACGCCTACGTGAACCAGGACCTGCGCCGGATCGGCCGGTTCGCCGCCGCCATCTTCGGCGTCATGGTCGTTCTCTGGCTCGTCATCGACGTGGCGGGCGTCGTCAAGCTGTAGGAGTCCCCGGCCCTTCGCCGGCTGGTCCCCGCCGTTTCGCTCTTCCACGACTCCGTTCGGACGAATCCGCCCGGGCCATGGCGAGGCGCTCGAGGCGGGCCGCGATCTGCTGCTCCATCCCCTGGTCGGACGGCACGTAGTAGCGCCGCTCGACCAGTTCGTCCGGCAGGTACTGCTGCTCGATATCCGCGCCCGGGTAGTCGTGCGGGTACCGGTACCCCACGCCGATGCCGTGTGACCGCATCCGCGAGACCGGCGCGTTCCGCAGGTGGAGCGGCACCGGGAGCGCGCCGTGCTCGTCCACGTCCGCCTTCGCCGCGAAGTACGCGCGGCCGGCGCGGTTCGACTTCGGAGCGCTGGCCAGGTAGGCCGTCGCCTGGGCAAGCGCGTACTGCGCCTCCGGCAACCCGATCATCTCGAGCGCCTGCGCAGCGGACACCGCCACCTGGAGGGCGCGCGGGTCTGCGTTGCCGACATCCTCGCTCGCGGCGATCACGAGGCGCCGCGCAATGAACCGCGGGTCCTCGCCGACCTCGATCATCGTCGCCAGCCAGTAGAGGGCGGCGTCCGGATCGTTGCCGCGGATGCTCTTGATGAAGGCGCTCACGGTGTCGTAGTGGCGGTCGCCGGCGAGGTCGTAGCCGGCGACGCGCTGCTGCGCCGCGGACTCCAGCTCGGCCCGGCGGGGAGCGACCCGGCCGGCGTCGTCCCGGAGCCCCTGGGCCTCCGCGAGCGCCGAAGCCGCCTCGAGGAGGTTGAGCGCCTGGCGGGCATCGCCGCCCGCCAGCGCGACGAGGAAGTCGACCGCCTCGTCGTCGAGCGCCACCGCCGCGGCCAGCCCGCGGGCGTCGGACAACGCAGCCGACACGACCGCCCGGACCTCTTCGTCGGCGAGCGGCTCCAGGCGGAACACCCGCAGGCGGCTCAGCAGCGGCGGGTTCACCGAGAGGTACGCGTTCTCGGTGGTGGCGCCGATGAGCGTAACGGTGCCGTCCTCGACGTGCGGGAGGAGGGCGTCCTGCTGCGCCCGGTTGAAACGATGAATCTCGTCGATGAAGAGGACCGTCGGTGCCGCGGCCGATCCCTCGAAACCGGCCCGCCCCTGCGCGTCGGCGATGACGGCGCGCACGTCGGCGACACCCGCCAGCACGGCCGAGAGCGTCTGGAACTCGGCGCCCACGGCCTCGGCGAGGATGCGTCCCAAGGTCGTCTTGCCGCTCCCGGGCGGGCCCCACAGGACCATGCTCGGCAGGTGGCGGCGAGCGACGAACCGTCGGAATGGCCCGTCGGGTCCCACGAGATGGAGCTGGCCGGCGAACTCGTCGAGGTTTCGCGGCCGCATCCGCGCGGCCAGCGGCTGACGGTCGTTCGGGGCGGCGAACAGCGACGCGGTAGACGATACACGGGGCCGGCGAGCAGGCACCCGGCGAGTCTACTGCCGCGTCGGGTTCCCGGAACCGGCCCCGGCCGTCATACCATGAACGCTGCACACCACCCCGGGAGGAACCGATGACCGGTCGCGCGATCGACTTCAACCCCGGCCCGGCCGCATCGGTCACGGCCGCGATCCGCGCGTTTGACGCAGTCCTCGATCTCTGGGTGATCCGGCTGGGGCCGCCGGCATGACGGACCGCATCCCGCCCGACCTCGCCGCGAGCCTCGTCCTCGTCCGCCACGGCGAATCGACGTGGATCGTCGAGGGGCGCTTCCAGGGTGCCGCCGATCCCCCGCTGTCGGAGCGGGGACAGCGCCAGGCCGCGCTCGTCGCGGCCCGCCTCGCCGAACCGCTCGCCCCTCCCCCGTTGCCGCTGCCGCCGGGCGACCCGGTCGGGTGCTGGCACTCCCCGCTCCGCCGGGCCTCCGCCGTCGCGGAGGCGATCCATGACGGCCGGCCGCGGCCCCTCGCGCTGCACGCCGATCGGCGCTTCGCCGAGATCGCCCAGGGCGATTGGGAGGGCCGACCTCATGCCGAAGTCGCCGCGGGCGACGCGGAACGCTACCAGGGCTGGCGTCGCGACCCGACCCGGCACGGCGGCCCCGGCGGTGAGCCACTCGCCGACGCCGCCCGGCGCGTCCGCGCGGGCATCTTCGACGTGATCGGAGCCCTCGCGGCTGCCCGCACGAGCGCAGCCCGGTCCGCGGCCGAGGTCCCGGTCCCCACTGGTCAGGGCGGGAACATCGGCGGGCATCGCCAGCTGCCCGAACCCTGGGGCATCGTGGTGGCCCACGACGGCGCGCTTCGCCTGGCGCTGCTCACGCTCTTCGATCTGCCGCTCGAGCGCTTCTGGCTCTTTCCGTTCAGTCTCTGCGCCATCACGGTCGTGAAGCTGCACGAAGGCCGGCCGCTTCTTCGTGCGCACAACCTCGCGGAGCACCTCGCGTCGCTGGCGCCGCGTGAGGGCGGCCACGCCCGCGGAGACCGACCCGCCCTGTAACCCGGCCCCGGTGCGCCTCAGCGGCCGCGGCGGGTCGGCAGGAGCAGGAGGAAGAGGTACCGCCGCACGCGCAGGTACGCCCGTCGGAGCGCATCCAGCCCGGCGCCGCTCGGTTCGCGCCGCCCGTACTTCGCCTCGACCCGGGCGACCGCCACCTCCCGCAGTTCCGGCCGGACCTCGGGCAGGGCGCCCTCGAGCATGCCCACGTACTCGTAGACGGTCTGTGACGGACGGGGACCATAGCCGAAACGTGAGGCGAGGCCCACGACGCCCGCCCACGCCCCTTCTGCCGTCGGGAACCAGTCCCGCCGCCGCCGGCTCCGCCAGACGAGGGCGACGAGGACGACGGATGTCAGGACGATCGCGCCGATGACGAGCGGGTTGCCCAGGAACCCGCCGCCGGCTCCGCCGCCCTCGGTGCCGCCCGGCCTGGGCCGGCCCGGATCGTCCGCACCGTCGAACTGGTCGCTGAAGACAGGTCCCGCGTACGGTGTGGCCGAGGCGCCCGCGACCGGCGTCGGCGTGGGGCCCGGGCTGCCAGCGGGCAGGATCGTCCGGGCCTGGCCGTTCTCGGAGTTCCCGGGGGTCGGGTCGAACCTGACCCAGCCGATGCGCGGGAAGTAGACCTCGACCCAGGCGTGGGCGGCGCTCCGCTCGACGGTGAACACCCCCTTTTCCAGGAGGCGTCCGGGCAGGTACCCCACCGCGTACCGGGCGGGGATCTGCTGCGTGCGGAGCATCATCGTTAGGGCGGTGGCGAAGTACTCGCAGTAGCCGCGACGCTGGGCGAGGAAGCAGTCGACGAGGTTCGCCGTCCCGCCCGGACACACGTCCGAGACGTCCGTGTCGTAGGTGAAGCCACCACCCTTGTAGAGGAAGTCCTGGAGCGCCCGGGCGACGTGGTACGGATCCCGCTCGCCGGCCGGCAGCCCGGACACCACCCCGTCGGCCGTCTCCTTTGCGAGGGGTCCCATGCTCCCCGCCAGGATCTGCACGTACCGGCTCGCCCAGGCGGGGTAGACGGTCCCCGCGGCCGCAAGCTGGCTGGCCGTGAGCCCGCCGGGCCCCTCGTCGGGGACGAGTGCCTTGAGCGTGAACGGCCGCCCTTCCCGGACCGGGGATGTCGCGCGGAGCGAAGCGAACGGCCCCCCGGCTCCCGCGGTCACCGGCTGGGCCGGCAGCGAGACCGAGTACGGCGTCTGGGGAGCGAGAAGCGTGTCGCCCACCCAGGCGGCCGGCGTGATGGTGAAGGTGACCGACCGCCGGCCGGCACCCGGCTCCACGGCGTCGGCCGTCCCCTCGAGGAGCGGCTCGCCGGCCGTTACCGTCCGGCCCGACACCCGGTCCGTCTGCTTCCAGCTTCGGCCGTCGAACTCATCATACGTAGCGGCACGCCAGTAGTAGCCATCGCCGTCATCTGCTGTCGCCTTGAAGACCACCACCTGGGAGCCCTCCCAGACCCCCCGGATGGTCTGCGACGACGTGAAGACCCCGCCCGGGCCGCGCGCAGGCCCGCTGATCCCGCCCAGGTACCGGTCCAGCTCGATTCCCAGCTCGACGATCTGGTCGTTGGCGTCCTGCCAGAGCCCGTAGAGCGGCGCGGAGCTGGCGTTCGCGGTGAGAACGAGGGAGCCGGCCAGAGCGACCCCGATGAAGATGGCGCCGTTCCGCAGGTAGAGTCGCGTCGCGGCCGTTGCGTCGCCGAGGCGACCATATGCCCGAAGCACGCGCTGGTGGCTCAGGCTCGTGCGCACCAGGAGGATGAGCGAGGCGGTCGAGAAGACGACGAGGTACGGCAGCTGGTTCTTCAGCGTCAGCGACATGGAGAACAGCAGCAACAGCCCGAGGATGACGATGGCGCTGACCGGCCGGCGGTGACGGAAGACCGCATAGGCGGCGAAGTAGCCGCTGGCCCAGGCCAGGACGCCGATCAGCAGGAGGAACGCCGAGGTCTGGTCTGAGCGGACCTGCCGGACGATGATGTCGCGCAGGAAGATCGCGAGCGAACGATCGAGGTCGACGAGCCGGATCGGGAGGCTCGGGTCGGACGAGACGACGCCGGCGACGAGGACGATGACGGTCCCCGCGCCGACGACCGCCCCGACGAGGTGCGCGAGCGCAGACGGCCAGGGAAGGTGCGCGAGGACGAACCCGCAGGCGCCGGCGGCGAGGACGACGGTGGCGAGGAACGCCGTCTGGCTCTCGCCGCCGGCGCGGTATCCCGCCCAGTGGGCATCGTCCACCGCCAGTGCGATGACGAGGAGCATCACGGCGAGCGCGAGGATGCTCAGCCACCCTTCGGGGGTTCGCCAGGCGCGGTCTTCCGGCCCAGCCGCGATCCGCTGCTCGACGTCCATCAGCCGGCCCTCCGGAGAGCGGTGCCCCCCGGGCCGATCATGAGTTCGCCCAGCCGGACGCGCGGCACGATGACGTGGAAGGCAAGGTCGTTTTCGGCAAGCTCCCGGTGGAGGTCGTAGAGCGCTCGCCGGCGCCCTTCGAGCGCGACCACCTCACCGGGGACCGACGCAGGGGAAGAGGCAGCCGCAGCGCTTGAGTCACGGGTGGGCGCAGGCCCGTGCCCGGGGGCACCTGGGGGCGCCTCGTACGCGAGCGGGTCCAGGTGGCAGACGACCGTCGCCACGCCGCGGCTCCGAAGCCGGGTGAGCGGGCGGATCCAGCGCGGGTCGAGTGACGGTGTGACCACCACCGCGGTCATCCCTCGCCGCATCCGCCCGAGCCCCCGGCTGAGGATCTCCGCGAGCGGCTCGTCCCCGTCGGGCTGCACGCCGGCGAGCGCAGCCATGAACTTCTGGTACTGGCGCGGACCGCGGTCGGCCGGGAGGATCGCGAGGTGCCGGCCGTAGGCCGTCAGCCCGAGGGCGCGCTTCTCGGCGAGGGCCCGGCCCCCGACCGCCGCCGCCACTCGCACGGCGGCCTCGATCGTGGACTCATCCCCCGCCCCCGAGTGCACGGATCGGTCGAGGTCGAGGAAGACCCAGGCGTCCGCGGCCTGCTCCAGGTCGAACTCGCGAACGTAGAGCTCCTGCTGGCGCGCGGTCGTCGGCCAGTGGATGCGGTTGAACGCGTCGCCGGGGTCGTACGGGCGTACGGACGTCACCAGCGGCGTCGTCTGCTGGGTCCGTTCCCGGCTCGCGTGGGTTCCCTCGACCGAACTGGCGGGCAGCCGCCAGAACGGGAGCGCCTCAACCCGCGGGTAGACGACGAGCGTCGCACCGGTGCCCACCGTGGCGGTAGCCTCGAAGAGGCCGAATGGGTCGCACGTGCGGACCTCGAGCGGCTCCACCCGGTAGTGCCCCCGACGCGTCAGGGGCACCCTCACCATCCACGTCCGCTCGCCCCACGACCCCAGGCTGAGCGCCCGAGGCGGGATCGCCACGGGCAGGTTCGAGGGCTGCTCGATCTCGAGCCACGGCTTGGGGACCCGGCCGGTGCTCCGGACCGTGTAGGTGACCCGCAGCTGGTCGCCCACGGTGCCATGCAGCTGGCCGAGCGCATACCCGGCCTCCAGGTTCGTCAGGCCGAACCGGGTGAGCAGGTACGCTCCGGCGCCGACGACGATGACCAGGTACAGGAGGAAGAAGAGGAAGTCGGCGCCGGTCGAGAGCGCCGCGACCGCCAGTGCGACGACCAGGACGACGAACTCGAGGCGCGCGATCACTGCACGTTGACCCGGTCGCCAGCCCGCCGGCCCCCAGCGCGGTCCTTCATCGGGCGCTCACCGCGCGCTCAGGCCGTCCGGACGCGCGGCCGCTCCACGACACCTGCGGCCGCCTCGACGGGAATGGCGTCGAGGAGTTCGCGGATGACCGCCCGTCCGTCAACGTCGCGGAGCGCGGCGGAGGTCTTGACGATCAGGCGGTGCGCGAGCGCCGGTTCTGCGAGCTGCTTCACGTCGTCGGGTATGACATAGTCCCGCCCGTCGAGGGCCGCCAGCGCCTGCCCCGCCCGGTAGAGGGCGAGCGAGCCCCGGGGCGATGCGCCGAGCAGGACGTCGCCGTGCGACCGGGTGGCCGCCGTGAACCGCACGATGTAGTCCGCCACGAGCGGGTCCACGAAGACCTCGCGGATGGCGGCCTGCATCGCCACGAGCTCGTCGGTGCCCACCACCGGCTCGATATCGTTCAGGGGATGGCTCCGGCGCTGGTCGTTCAGGATGCGGATCTCGTCAGGCTGCGTCGGGTAGCCGAGCCGGATCCGGAGCATGAAGCGGTCGAGCTGCGCCTCGGGGAGCGCGAACGTCCCCTCGTACTCGATGGGGTTCTGCGTGGCGAGCACGATGAACGGCCGCGGCATGGGGTAGGTCACGCCGTCAACCGTGACCTGGCGCTCCTCCATGCACTCGAGGAGGGCCGACTGGGTCTTCGGCGTCGCCCGGTTGATCTCGTCGGCAAGGACGACCTGGGCAAGGATGGGTCCCGGCCGGAACTCGAACTCGCCGGTCTTCTGGTTGTAGATCGAGAGGCCGGTGACGTCCGACGGGAGCAGGTCAGGCGTGAACTGGATCCTGCGGAACGCGCAGGCGAGCGTGCGGGCAACGGCCTTGGCAAGCACCGTCTTGCCGGTGCCCGGCACGTCTTCGATCAGGACATGCCCCTGGCAGAGGAGCGCGACCAGCGTGAGGCGGACCTCGCGGTGCTTCCCGACGATGACGCGCTCGACGTTCGCGACCGCCCGCTGACCTGACGCCTGGACATCCGTCATCCGCACGAACCTCGCTGTGCCGAGGAGACCGGCTCGTCGGGCGCCTCGAAGGTGGCGCGCTGTCCCGCGCCCGTCAATGGATAGTATGTCAGCGATCCTGAAACGGGTTCCCGGAGCCCCGCCGGGGCCAGCGGAAACCGGCCGCCGCATCAGCGCGCGACGTTCAGGGAGTGAGCTTGAGGGCGTACTCCATCAGGTCGCCCGCGAGGGGCGCCGCGCCGGTGGCTCCGGCCCCGCCGTTCTCGATGATCACCGCCACCGCGATCTTCGGGTTGTCGGCCGGAACGAAGCCGATGAACCAGGAATGCGGCTTCGCCGAGCCACCGACCTGGGCCGTGCCGGTCTTGCCCGCGGTCCGCACGCCGGGCACCTTCGCCGCTCCCGCGTAGGGCCGTCCGAGAGTGCTCTCGACCGCGTAGCGCATGGCCCCCGCGACCTCGTCGGCGTCCGCAGCGTCCATGACCTGTCGCCAGACCACCGGGGGACGCGGGTAGGCGACCCCGCCGCGGTCCCGGAGTTCGACCACGAGCCGCGGCTCCATCAGGACGCCGCGATTGGCCACCGTGGCGGCGACGAGCGCCATCTGGAGCGGGGTCGCGAACGTCTCTGCCTGCCCGAACGCCGCGTTCGCCACCTCGACATCATCGGCGAAGCCGCCGTCCGGGCCGGAGCCGGTCGTCACGATGCTCGGCACGACCGGCAGGTCGAACGGGATCGTCGAGCCGAAGCCGAGGCGACCCGCCCATTCGGCGAGCCCGGCGCCGCCGACCTCCAGCCCGACGTTCGCGAAGTAGATGTTGCAGGAAACGGCGGTGGCGGCGTCGAGCGCGAGGGCCTTGTCGCCGGTCTGCGGATGGTGTCCATCGGTGATCGTGAAGCCGCCCACCTGGAACCCCGTTTCCTCCTCGGCGGGCTGGTCGGGGAATACCGTGGACGGCGTGATCGCTTTCGACCCGAGCCCGGCGATCGCGGTCACGACCTTGAACACCGACCCGGGCACGTACCGGCCGAGCGTGCTTCGATCGAGCAGCGGCTTGTCCGGGTCCTTCTGGAGACGCCGGAACGCGGCCGCGCCCTTCTTGGGGTCAACGATCGTGTTCGCGTCGTACGTGGGGGTGCTCACCAGGGCGAGGATTCGCCCGGTCGAGGGCTCGATCGCCACCACCGCACCCCGCCGGTCCCCCAGGAGCTGGGCGGCCTTCTCCTGGAGGCGAGAGTCGATACCGAGGACGATGTCCTGCGGCCGGTAGGGGTCGGGCTGGAACTTGCGCAGGAGCCGGTCAAGCGGGTTCTCCGGCATGAGGCCGACAAGCTGGGCGTCATAGCTTCGTTCGAGCCCGGCGGTGCCGAAGCGGGTGCTGCGGTAGCCGATGACCGAGCCGAACGAGGGTTCCCGGTAGCGCCGGAGATTGCTGCCATCGGCAGCGCGGACGTTATCGACGAGAACCTTGCCGCGGACGTCGAGGATGCGGCCGGGCCGGGCGTTCCTTCGGGCCGCCAGCACGAGCGGGTTCCCCGGGTCCGCGGTCAGGTCGTCCGCCTTGAGGACCTGCCAGTAGGTGAGCCCCGCGCCGAGCGTGACGTACAGGAGCCCGATCACGAAGGCGACCCGCAGCACCGTCTGCCGGATCGGCGGCACGCGGCCGGCACCGCGCGCGACGCTCCGCGCGCGACTGTCCCGCTCACGACGCCGCTCCGCGCCGACCAATTCGCCGCCGCGGGCGCGGCGGCGGCGGCGGTTCGACCCCCCGGTCGCTGAGGGCCAGCAGGAGGCCTACCACCACGGCGTTCGCCAGCAGGGACGACCCGCCGTAGCTGATGAAGGGGAGCGTGATCCCGGTGAGCGGGATGAGCTTGGCGTTGCCGCCCACGATGATCGCCGCCTGGACGAGAAGGACCAGCGTCAACCCGGCCGCCAGCAGCGAGCGAAAGTCGTCGGCTGCCGTGGCCGCCACCCGCATCCCCCGCTCGGCGATGACCAGGTAGAGCCCGAGGATGGCCAGGGCGCCGATCAGCCCGAGCTCCTCGGCGAGCGCGGTGAAGGCGAAATCCGTGTGGATCGCCGGGATCGCCGGGATGGAGCCGACGTACGGCAGCCCGGCCCCCAGCCCCGTGCCCAGGAATCCACCCCGGCCAAACGCGAACAGGGCGCGCACCGTCTGGTAGCCGGCACCCAGCGGATCGGTGAACGGATCGAGCCAGGTGTCCACCCGCTGCTGGACGTACGGCAGGAGCTGGTAGAGCACAACCCCGCCGGCCAGGAACGCCGCGAGGCCGGCCAGGACGTAGAGTGCGCGCCCGGTGGCGATGTAGAGCATGCCAAGGAAGACGAGGAAGAAGAGGAGTGCTGCGCCGAGGTCGCGCTGCACCACCACGACCGCGAGCGCCAGGCCCCACATGGCGAGCATCGGGATGAGGTAGGGCAGCGGCGGGAGCCGAAGCGGGCCGGCGCGCCAGCTTCGCGTCGCGAGGAGCATCCGGTTGTCCGCCAGATACCCGGCAAGGAACACGACCAGAATGACCTTCAGCAACTCCGACGGCTGGCCGCAGATCGGCCCGGCGCAGATCGACAGCCGCGCCCCACCGGGTTCCTCGCGCCCGATGACGAAGACGAGGAGGAGCAGGCCGATCCCCGCCGCCGCCCACGTGTACTTGTAGAGCCGGAGCCAGTTGTCGCTGCGAACGACGATGGCCAGGACGGCAAGGACCGCGAGCGCGGCGAGCAGCCAGACGAGCTGCATCGGGGCGAGGCCCAGGACGTACGGCCCGAAGGTCTTGGCGACGAGTTCCTGCGGCAGGCGGGCCATCAGGAGCAGCGAGAGACCGCCCAGGAGGCCGACCGCGGGCAGGAGGATCTGGTCGGTCCGCCGCCCCGTCAGGACGAACATGAGGTGGACGATCAGGAGGGCGGCGAGGTAGGCAGCGAGGAGGGATGGATCCCCCATGGAGATGGTCTGGGAGGCCGCCGAGGCCAGGGTCGCCCAGCCCGCGACGAGCGCGAGGGCGACGATGGCGAGAAGCACGAGCTCGCGGCGCCTCGGGCGAGGCCGGAAGCTCCTCTCGCGGAGCGCCGGGGCGGCCGCGACGACGGTCACGGCTTTCGCGCCGGCCGCGGTCGTTCCAGCCGGAACCGGACTCTGCCGATCTGGATCTCGTCGCCGAAGGCCACCGGGACGGGGTCGACCACCCGGCGCCCGTTCACGAACGTGCCGTTCGCGCTCACCCGGTCCTCGAGGTACCAGACGCGGCCGCGATAGCTGAGCACGGCGTGCTCGGCCGATACGAAGCTGTCCTCCACCGCGATCGTGTTGTTCACGTCGCGGCCCATGGCGGTGACGGCATCCAGCGGGTATGAACCCCCGGCGGGCGGACCTCCCTCCACGGACGCCACGACGACGAGCCGCCCGATCTCACCAGGTACCTGGGCGGCTGCAGCGCGGAGGTCGCGCCACAGGAGCCGCGCGACGGCCACGAGGAAGAGATAGAGGCAGCCCAGGAAGGCGATGCGGAGCAGCCAGATTGCCAGCGTGAACGGGTCCAGGCTTCCTGCGCCCCCGCTCAGGTCGCCGGCACGATCGTGATCGTCGTGTCCCCGACGCGGACCACGTCGCCCGGCCCCAGCGCAATCTGGGCGACCCGGGTCCCGTTGACGAACGATCCATTCGTGCTGTCGAGGTCCGTGTAGACGAGGAGACCGTGGCGCAGGGCGATCGTCCCGTGCTGCCGCGACACGCGCGAGTCGGCGGCGACGAGGTCGTTGTCGGAGCCTCGGCCGATGCGGATCATGGCCGGTCCCACGGGCATGCGCTCGGATGGCTTCCCCGGGGCGACGATCTCCAGGTACGCATGAGGTGCTGGCGGCTCCTCGGGCGAGGTGCCGGTCGATGTGGCAGGCGGCGCCATGGCGATGGCGTAGGCGGACGGCTCCACGAGTGGCTCGATGGGCCGCTCGCCGACCTGCTCGACGGGTTGCTCAATGGGCTGCCGGGAGGGCTGCTCGGCGGGAGGCTCGGGCACGAGCGAGACCGGGGGTTCGCCGTCGAGTCCCTGCAGCGGCTCGATGGGCTCGGCCGCGGCGACCTCGACAGCCGCGGCCGGCAGGGGCGAGGGTTCGGCCGCGGGCGGCGGTTCGGCCCGCGGCGCTTCGGCCGGCCCGTAGCCCGCCTCGATGGCCACCTCACCGCGGCCCACCGTGGGGTCGGCGACGAACGACACCAGCGGACGCTGCGCGAGCCGGTAGCCGCGCTGCCGGGATCGCGCCAGGAGACCCTCGGCGAACTCACCCTCCAGCGTCGTCTGCAGGTCGCCGAGAGATTCGAGGTCGGTTGGGTGGATGTACACGGAGAAACGGTCGGGGACATAGCCCGACTTCGACTCGCGGCCCGCATCCATGGCGCGCTCGAGCCGCCGCTGCACCTGCACGGGCTCGACGCTGGTCTGGAAGAGGCGCGCCGCGGGGCGCTCGAAGATACGCTCGAAGAAGTGCTCGAGCGAGGCGAGTGGGCGCGACATCGGTGCGCCGAGTGTAGCAAACGAGGCCTGCGACCATGACCGGAGCCTCCTCGTTGCGATCGCGGGGGCGCCGGACCGGACGTTTGGCGGTACGCATCGTGAACGATCGGTGGAGTTGACCGGACGCGCCACCCCGGTACGCTCGCCCCGGGCGCACACCCGCCACGCCCTACGTCGAGGCTGCCACCGATGACGACCCAGACCATCGCCGAGTACTACTGCGAGCGGTGCGGTTCCGCCGTCGAGGTCGACCTTGGCCGCGCGCGCCGCGGCTCGAAGCCAGGTGGCGGCATCCTCACCAAGCTCCTGGGCGGCGGCTCCTCCGACGGGACGTACGAGCTCACCGTCGGCGGCACGTACATGCTCTGCTTCGGCTGCCGGCAGTACGTGTGCGCGCATTGCTGGAACGAGGCCGAAGCCCGCTGCCGCACCTGTACACCCGCAGGCGACGGTTGCGACGTCCTGCCCGCGCCACCGCCGTTCGCGGTGCCGGTCGCCGAGATGGTCGAGGAGGAGGAGGCAGCACCGCCGGGACCATGGCCGGAGTCCGACCTGCGGCGGCGCCGGGGCGCCGAACCCGAACCGGCGGAGGCCGAGCTCGAGCCGGTCGTGGTGGACGCCGAGGCGGTCGAGGTGCTCGAGGCCGAGGCGCTCGAGGCCGAAGAGCCCGAGCCGGAGGTGCTCGAGGCGGAGTCACCCGAACCCGAGGTGCTCGAGGCCGAGGCGCTCGAGCGCGAACCGGCCGAACCCGAGGCCCTCGAGCCGGTCACGGTGGAACTCGCGGCGCTCGAACCTCAAGCAGGCAGCTTCGAGCCAGCTGCACCGGACTTCGCCGCCACAGGCGAGACCGAGGAGATCGCTCTCGCCGAGGCCCCGACGCTCACCGATGCAGCCGAGCCCGTCACGATCGGCGCGGCAGTCGAACTGCCCGCTGCGGCGGCGCACCAGCCGCGCGTCCGTCGATCGCTCGGCATCCGGCCCAAGCGCGTCGTGCGGCGTGCGCGCACCGGTCAGCCTCCCATCGCGGCGCCGGAGACCGTCGCTGCCGCCCTCACGCTCCCGGTCTTCGTCGAGCCGGTTGCCGTGGCTGAACCGGCCCTTTCATCGGCGCCAGAGCCGGAGCTGGAGGCCGAGCCGGAACAGCAGGCCGAGCCGGAACAGCAGATCGTCGCTCCCGAAACGGTCGAGGAGATCGTTCCGGCTGAAGAACCGCCCGCAAAACCGTCCCGGCGCCGGGGGAGCAGGACTGCCCGTCCACCCGAGATCGGCTCCGCCGCGCCGGCCGAGGAGCTCGTTGCCGTACACGAGGTCCCGGCAGGGCCGGAGATCCCTGGCGCGGCCGAGCCTCCACCCGCACCGGAGCCGCTTCCAGCCCCCGTGGTGACCGCGCCGGAAGCCACACCTGTCCTTCCGGGCGGCTGGCGCCTGGTCGCGGGCGAGTCCGCCCCGCCCCAGCCGCCCGCGCCGCCCGCTTCTCCCGCAGACGCGGCCCCTGGCCGGCCCGCTCCAGAATGGCCGCCGGTCCCGCCCACCACGCCCCATTCCACCGGCCTGCCGCTCGGCGTCGTCCAGCGGATCGCGGCGGAGAGCCAGCACCGGATCGCCGCGGCCTGGGCGCCGCGCATGGCCTCACAGAACCACCGAGCGCCGCAGATCCACGGGTGCGTGAACTGCGCCCTGCCGCTGTCCGCAACCGCCCGCTTCTGCCGACGCTGCGGCTCACTGCAGGGGTAGAGCGTCAGGGCTCGGTCGCACTCCCGGCGGGGCCGGTCGGACTCCCGGCTGAACCCGACGCGGCGGGTCCGATCGCACCGTGTGCCTCGTCGCGCCTCCAGGCCGCCCAGGTACCGCCGAACAGGATCGCCTGGAAGACGAACTCCAGCCACACGAGAGCGCCGATGACGGCCGCGACCGCGCCGAACACCGCGAAACCCTTCACCATGAGCGGGATCACCAGGGCATAGAGGCTCGTCAGGACGGTGATCACAGCTCCCGCAAGGACCGCCGGGGCTGCCGCCTGCCGCATCGACGGCGGCGCCGTCGGGACGAAGCGGTAGACCACGAGGACGACCAGGCCGACAAGCACGGCCGAGACGGCCAAGGCGACCACTGAGGTGACCAACCCACCGCCGAGCTGCGAGAAAGCGGCACCAATGGTGCCGAGGACGGCCGCGAGGACCGTGATCGCGATCAGCGCGAGGATTGCGAGGAGGGCGGTCAGGAAGCCACGTCCCCGCCGCTCGATCAGGTCACGGCGACGCGGCCCGGGGATGATCCGGCTGAGCGCGTCGTCGAGCGCCTCGTAGAAGCCGCTGATGCCCCACAGGAGACCCGCGACGCCCAGGATCCCGATCGCAACCCGGTTGGCCGCGACCGAGTCGAGCGACTCACCGATGAGGTCGGTGAGCGGTGGCACGATCGCCACCAGCGAGTCGTATATCGCCTCCTGCGTCGCCGGATCGGTCACGATCCAGCTGAAGACGGCCACCAGGAAGAGGACGAAGAGGAGAAGCGTCCTCAGGGCTCGCAGCGCGAGGCCCGTGGCGATGAGCCCGCCTCCTGCTTCGCCGTAGCGGTCCATGACCCAGAAGAGCATCGTCGCGCGCCGTTCGCCGAGCACGCGTCCCGCGATGCGGCGCGGCCAGTCGCCCTCGAAGAAGGCCATGGCCCGTGCCCAGATGGCACGGGCCCGGTTGTCCCCGCCCGACCCGCCGCTCAAGGCTCCAGGTCGTCGAACAGGCCGCCGTCCGCCTCGGCCTGCGAGGTCATACGCCCGTGCGGCCGCAGCAGCGCGCGCACCTGCGCGCGACGGACGTAGATGCGGCGACCAGGCCGGACGCTCTGAAGCCGCCCCGCCTTGACCCAACGGGCGAGCGTCGAACGGCTGACCTGGATGTTGGCGGCGGCGAAGATGTCCGCCGCCTCCGTCAGCGTGATCCAGTCGCTCGCCAGCTTGGACATCCCATCCCTCCGGTGACGCGTTCCGGGTCAGTCGCCCGAGCTCGAGCCCGCGGCGGAGCCAGTCGATGACCCGGTTGCCGGCGCAGGTGCCGCCGCTCCCTCGGAGCCACCTTTCGACCTTCTGTCCGACGAGCCGCTGTCCGACGAGCCGCTGTCCGACGAGCTGCTGTCCGACGAGCTGCTGTCCGACGAGCCGGCGCTCGACGACCCCGACGTGCTGCGTCCGGACCCGCCGGATCGGCCCTCCTTGGTTGCCCAGCCCGAGCCCTTGAAGACGATCGTGGGCGTCGAGAGCAGCTTCCGCATCGAGCCCGCGCAGACCGGACACGTGGAGGGGCCGTGGCCGTGGACCCCGTGGCGCACATCCACCGTGTAGTCGCACATCGAGCAACCGTATTCGAAGACAGGCACCTGATCTCCGTTTCTTGATCCCGCGTAGCGGCAACGCCTCCGGGTACTACCCGCGGAGAAGCCGCGTGCCGCAACGTGGACAGTAGAAGGCGCGCAGATCGCCCGAGGCGAAGCCGCATGACGCGCAAACCAGGCCGCCCGCGGCCGCGGCAGGCACGGGCTTCTCGAGAGGGGTCATCTCCACGGCGTACTGGCTCGCCATCAGGTTCGTGACGATGTTCGCGAGGAGGCGCTGCGCCGCGCGGTCGGTGTCACCGCGGACACCACGGCCGCCCCACCCTACGACGCCGCGCACCACGAGGTCACCGGTCGACTCGTCCCAGTGGGAGGCGAGGCCTCCCACGACGGTGTTGAACTCCGGGTACCCTGCGGTGTCCACGCTCCCGTGGAGCAACCCCACTGCGAGCGTGTCGTAGGCGAGGTCAACCGCTCCGACCGACTCGAGCACGAAGATCGCGTGCCGTGTGACCGGGCTGAGCCGGCCGTGCGCCTCCAGCCACTGCATGGCCGCCAGCGGCCGGACAAGCTCGGGCGTCGCCTCCGAGAGCGCGAGCGAAAGTGGCTCCACGACCTCGATCGGGCCTTTCGCGGCGGGCTGTGCCACGTCGGGCAGGTGCGTCACGGCCGCCGCGCCCGCGGACATGCGGACGCCCGCGCTCGACTTGGCGTGGTACGTCAGGCGCAGCTCGAACTGCTGTGCCGGCACGTCCTCGGGGATGGGCTCCGACTCGGGTTCGCTGGTGCGGACGCGGAAGAACTTGAGGATGTCGAAGGGCACAGCTCACCTTCCCCGCGGGCGGACGCACGCCGGTCGATTGCCCGTATTCGCGGCCGGCCTGTGCGACGTCTGCATCCTACACGCGCTCGGCCCGTTCCGCGAGGAGCGAGCGATCCGGGGGGCGATTACGCGTGGGTACTGGCGTGTGATGCAAAGGCGCCTACCCCTCCCCCGCGGCGAGCCGCTCCTCGAGGACCGCGACACGGTCGCGAAGCTCGGCGGCGCGGCGCCGGGCGGCTTCCACGACCTCGGCAGGCGCCCGGCTGATGAACGCCTCGTTCGCGAGGCGTCCGTCGCCAGCGGCGAGCAGGGTCCGCGCCTCGGCCAGCTCCTTCTCGAGGCGGGCGCGCTCGCGGGCCAGGTCGGCGCCGGCGCGCCGGAGGCGTACCTCCACGTCGCGACCGACCACGACGAGCGTGCCCTCTCCCGGGGCGAAGGCGAGGTCGTCGGCGCGGTCCATCACGTGGTCGACGCGCAACCTGGTGAGCCGCCGGAACGCCCCCGCCAGGTCCTCGTACGCGGCGCGCGCCGGCGCCGAGGTGATCGCAAGCTCGGCGTCGAGCCAGGCAGACGGTTCGATCCCGGCGTCGGCGCGGGCGTTGCGGATCCCCCGGATCGCCTCGAGCAGGACCTGGACCGGCGCCTCGGCCGCTGCCGAGTCCGGCACGAGAGCACGCTCCTCGGCGCCATCCGGCCAGTCGGCGATGACCAGCAGGTCCGGGTCGCCGGGCCGGTGCGGGAGCCGCCCCAGATCTCCTCGGTGACGAAGGGCATGACGGGGTGGAGCAGTCGAACGTAGCGGTCGAGCACCCAGGCGAGGACCTGCCAGGCGGCGACGCGCCGCTCCGCCGGGAGCTCCGCGTCCCCCAGCGACACCTTCGCGATCTCGAGGTACCAGTCGCAGAGCTCGCTCCACGTCGCCTCGTAGATGAGCCGGGTGGCCTCGCCGAGCTGGTAGTCCTCGATGGCCCGGCTCACGTCGCGGCACGTGTCCGCGCACCGGGCGAGGATCCAGCGCTCGGCGGGGCCGAGCAGCCCGGCCGGGGGAAGCGCGAGCGGGGCATCGACGTCGAGCTCGGCCGGCCGCGCCCCCAGCACGAACCGCGCCGCGTTCCACAGCTTGTTCGCGAAGTTCCGGGCACCATCGAGCCTGGCCTGGCCGAGCCGCGTGTCGGCGCCCGGCGCCACGCCGTTCACCACCGCGAACCGCAGGGCATCGGCGCCCAGCTCGTCGATGACCGCGAGCGGGTCGATGACGTTCCCTTTTGTCTTCGACATCTTCTGCCCGTACGGGTCGCGGATGAGGCCCGAGAGGTAGACGACCCGGAAGGGCGCCTCGCCCATGAGCCACTCGCCGAGCATCATCATCCGGGCGACCCAGAAGAAGATGATGTCGTAGGCGGTCTCCATGACCGAGCCGGGATAGAACCGCCGCAGGTCCGGCGTGTCGTCCGGCCATCCGAGCGTCGAAAACGGCCAGAGCCCGCTCGAGTACCAGGTGTCGAAGATGTCCGTCTCCTGGGTCAGCTCCGTGGCCGCCCGGCCGCACTCCGCGCAGGCGTCGGGACCCTCGGGCCGGTCGCTCACCGTGACGTGCCCGTCAGGGCAGTACCAGGCCGGGATGCGGTGGCCCCACCAGAGCTGACGGCTGACGTTCCAGTCGTGGATGTTCTCGAGCCAGTCGAAGTAGATCTTCTCGAAGCGCGATGGGACGATCCGGGTGCGCCCCTCCCGCACGGCGGCGATGGCCTTCTCGGCCAGCGGCTTGGTGCGGATGAACCATTGCGTCTTGAGGCGCGGCTCGACGACGTCGTCGCTGCGCTGGCACCGGCCGAGCAGAAGCTCGTGGGGCTTCGTCTCGACAAGATCGCCGCTTTCGGCCAGGTCCCCGAGGATCCGCTTGCGGCACTCGAAGCGGTCGAGCCCGGCGTAGGGGCCCGCGTTCGCGTTCATCCGCCCGTCATCGTCCATGACGTTCACGAGCGGAAGCCGGTGGCGCCGGCCGGTCTCGTAGTCGTCCAGGTCGTGGGCGGGGGTGATCTTCACCGCGCCGGTGCCGAACTGCCGCTCCACCACGTCGTCCGCGATGACCGGCACCGCCCGATCCACGAACGGGATCAGCACCGTGCGGCCCACCAGCCCCCGGTACCGCGGATCGGCCGGGTGGACGGCCACCGCTGTGTCGCCGAGCAGCGTCTCCGGCCGCGTTGTCGCCACCGCCACCGAGGCGTCCGGGTCGGGCCGACCATCCTCGCCGAGCAGGTGGTAGCGGATCGTCCAGAGGGAGCCCTGTTCGGGCTTCGCGATCACCTCGAGATCGGACAGGCTCGTCGTACAGACGGGGCACCAGTTGATGAGCGCCTCCGAGCGGTAGACGAGGCCGTCGTCGTAGAGACGCTTGAACGAGGTGCGCACGGCGCGCGCCGAGACCTCGTCCATGGTGAACCGCTCGCGCTTCCAGTCGGCAGAAGCGCCGAGGCGATGGTGCTGGTCGCTGATGGTGTCCCTGACGCCCAGCACGAACTGCCACATCCGCTCGAGGTAGCGCTCCCGGCCGAGCAATTCGCGGCTCTCCCCTTCAGCGGCGATCACCCGGTCGAGGACGAACTGCGCGGCGATCGAGGCATGGTCCTTGCCGGGCAGCCAGAGGGCCGGGCGCCGCTGCATGCGGGCGTGGCGGATCAGGGCGTCCTCGACGGTTGTGCGCTGAGCGTGACCCAGGTGAAGGGCCCCGGTGACGTTCGGCGGCGGCTGGATGATGACGAAGGGGTCCTTCGACCAGTCGGCGCGGCTCCCCGCACCGTCCGGGGCGAAGACGTCTGCGGCGAGCCAGCGCTCGTAGACCGGGCCCTCGACCTGGCGCGGCTGGTAGACGGCGGCAAGCTCGTGCGCGCGCATCTCGCTCATGGTGACCTCGCGAAGCGACTCCGAATCAACGACCCCGGACGTCCAGCGGACGACCGGGGTCGTGGTACCACCTGCTGGTTCGACGCACCGACCAGCGCCCGGTCATCCCGGTGCGCCGATCCGCCGGTCGAAGCCGGCCGGGCCGTGCGTCCTCGTGGCGCGCTACCGGGCACCTCCCGTCACGGCTCGCGAGCGACCTTCGCGCCGTCCGCCCCACGCAGGCTCTCAGCCTCGACCCGCGCTCTCTGTCGGGTGGATCCGACGGTACTCCTCTCGGTCCACGCCGTGCTGCACGAGCGTAGCACACGCGGGTCGGCCGGCTGCGCTCAGTACACCTCGTCGTGGCTGCCGATGCTCACCAGGAACGACTCGTCGCCTTGCCATCTGAATACCACCCGGAGATCCTGGTCGACGCTGAACGCCCAGTAGTCCTTGAGGTCGCCCTTGAGCCGGTGCGTGCGCAGCAGGGGGTCTCGTGGATTGTGCGCGAACCGGCGGAGCGCGGCTGCCAGCATGCTCCGTTGTTCACGAGTCAGCTTCTTCGCGCGGCGTTTGAACGCGCTCGACCGAGCGAACCGCATACCGCAAGCTCAATCGGCAAGGTCGCGCAGCAGCGCGTCGACGTCCTCGAACCGCGCGGTCCGCCCCGACGCGTACTCGGCCTCCGCGTCGCCAACTTCACGGAGAAAGAGCTCACGCCGGGCAACCGCGAGCAGCCGCTCCATTTCCTCGTAGGCCGAGGCATCGACCAGGTACGCCACCTTCCGGGATCGCTGCACCACCACCGTGGGCTCATCGCTGGTCCGAAGCTCGTCCAGGACCTCCGCTGCGTGCTGGCGAAGGTCGGTGACCCCGACAGTTCTCACCCGTTAACTGTACTGTAGAACGTACGTCTGCGCAATCCCTTTGCAGGGCCAGGGCGGACTAGAATCCGCCACGGGGATCGCGCACGGGAGGTGTGGAATGGCCGGTCGCCTGGCTTCGCTGGTGACCCTCGTGGTCGCCGGCGCCGTGCTCATCGTCGGGTGCGCCACCGGAGGCGGCCTGCCGAAGGTGGCGGGTGACGGGCAGGCGACACCCACGCCCACCCCGACCCCGATCGCCACGTCCGGGACCGCCGACACCGGAGGGGGCCCGTCCGCGGCTCCTACGCCGCTCGTCATCATCCTGACGCCCCGTCCCGACGTCCTGCCGACACCGGTCGTGGTCGTGGTAACGCCGGCTCCCACGCCCGCGCCAACTCCGACGCCCGCGCCCACCCCGACGCCCGCGCCAACTCCCACCCCCATCGTCACGCCCACCCCGACCCCCGCGCCAACTCCGACCCCCATCGTCACGGCCACGCCGACCCCCATCGTCACGCCCGAACCCACGCCGGTCGGCCCGGGCGTCATCGTGTTCGGGACGACGTACGACAAGAAGACGCTCCTCATCGAGGACCCCATCAAGCGGTTCAAGCGGTACTACCCATGGATCTGCTGGACCGCCAACCTGAACGAGCCGGCCGGGACGGTCACGCTGAAGCTCATCATTGCGAAGCGGAGCGGCACCGTGGAGACGCCCGAGGTCAAGGAGAACTACGACGTCGCCGATCCCGGCTTCGACCGACTGAACCAGTGTCGTGACCTGGCACGCCTCGTTGACCACGTCGTGGGGACCCACGTGGTGCGCCTGGTTCGCGGCGCGAAGGTGATGGCGGAAGGGGAGTTCGTCCTGGTGAAGTAGGCGCATCGCCAGCGGTACGCGCGGTAGCCTTGCCGCATGCCGAAAGCGCCCGTGCCCGTGACCCCTGGCGTCGTCCGGCGCCAGGTGATGCTCGAAGAGGTCGATCTCGCTCCGGACGGCCGTTCCGCAGCCGTCGTGCGCCGGAGCGTGGACGGCATCACCTACCGCCGCTCCCTCTGGCTCGTCCCGCTCCCGGGAGGCCGCCCCCGGCAGCTGACGTCGGGAAGACCGTGCGACACCCATCCGCGCTTCTCGCCGGACGGGCGGTCGCTCGCGTTCCTCAGTTCTCGCCCCGTGTCCGGCGATGAAGCCCCCCGCGGCGACGCCCCCGGCGCCAACGCCCCGGGCGGGGCCAACGAGCCGGAGACCGACGTCTGGGTCCTCCACCTCGCGGACGGTGAGCCTTGGCGCCTGACCAGGACCACGCACGGCGTCAGGGGGTTCGCCTGGTCGCCCGACGGTCGGCGGATCGCGTTCTGGGGGCCCGACGGGCCCCCGCGCTTCCTCATCGGCGAGCGCCGCGACGCTCGGACACCCACCGCCCGGCGAATCACCACCGGCGACTGGAGGTACGACGAGGATGGCTTCGTCGACCACCGCGTCCACCTCTCGGTGGTGACCGTCCGCCGGCGCGCCGCCGCTCGGCGCCTGACCGATGGTGATTTCGACGTCCGCTCCCCCGCGTGGGACGCGGACGGGCGGTCGATCGTCTTCTGCGCAGCGCGCCACGAGGGCGCGGACCTCTTCCCCCGCCCGTCGGTGTACCGCGTTGCCCTCGACGACAGCAGCAGCCATGCGGGTGTACCCATCGAGGTCGCTCGCCTGCGCGGGCTCATCGAATCGGTCACGCCGTCCCCCGACGGCCGCTTGCTGGCCCTTGTCGGAGCGGATGTCGCCGATGCCCCGGACGACGTGTCGCCTTCGCTCTTCATCGCCCCCGCCGACGGGTCCGCGGAGCCGTGGCCGCTCGCGCCGGAACTCGACCTGCCGGTCGGCGCCTGGTTGGACACGGACCTGAACGGATGGGCGAGTGAAGCACGTCCGGGACCGTTCTGGGTCCGCGAATCCGACGGTTCGACGTCGCTCATCGCGCTCACCAGCCGGCACGGCCGGTGCGTTCCCTGGCGCTACCCGCTCGATCCGGAGTCAGGCCGCCCTGCGGGGTCGCCGGGGCCGCTCGTTGAAGCCGAGGCCGCCTGCTGGGCCCTGTCGGCAACCGGGAGCGCCGCGGGCGCGGTGACCGTTCTCGGTACCCTCGGGACGCGCGCCATGGAGTTGATGACCGTGCAGGACGGGCGCTTCCGAACGGTCACCACGATGGGCTCGGCGTGGCAGCGACGCCTCCGGCCAACTGCCATGGACGACCTGTGGATCGACGGTCCCGGTGGAGCGATCGAGACGTGGCTCGCCTCGCCTCCCGACGCGGGCGGCGCCCGACTCCCACTCGTCGTGGACATCCACGGCGGTCCGCTCGGGGCCTGGGCTCCCGCGCCGTCCCTCGAGGTGCAGATCCTCGTCTCGGCCGGCTTCCGCGTTGCGCTGCCGAACATCCGTGGGTCGGCCGGGTACGGGGCGGAATGGATCCGGCCGCACATGGGCCACTGGGGGGAGGTGGACGCGGAGGATGTGCTGGCCGTGGTGGACCACCTGGTGGCCGCCGGACTCGCCGACCCGGGCCGGATCGGCCTGCTGGGACTCAGCTACGGCGGGTTCCTGGTGAACTGGCTCGTCGGCGCGGCGCCGGGCAGGTTCGCCGCGGCCGTGAGCGAAGCGGGCGTGGCGAACCAGATCACCGCCTGGGCCCTCTCGGACACCGGGCCCGACTACAACCTGCGAGCGCGGCTCGGTGATCCGCTGACGCCAGGGGGCGCGGACCAGCTCTGGCGCCAGTCCCCGCTCCGCCACGTGGCTGCCGTCCGCACGCCGCTCCTCATGCTCCAGGGAGAGGCCGATCAGCGCTGCCCGGCCGCCGACAACGAGCAGTTCTTCGTGGCCCTCCGGGCGCTGGGGCGGACCGTCGAGTACGTGCTCTACCCGCAAAGCTTCCACGTGTACGCGAACACGGGCCGGCCGGATCGCCGCGAGGACCGGCACGCCCGGATGCTGGAGTGGTTCCGCCGCTACCTCGCCTGAGCCGCGCTCGGCTGGGCCGCGCCTGCCTGCGCCGCAAGCCAGCACGCCGCGGCCTGCCCGCCGCCGACGTCGATCAGCTGCGGCTCCTCGACCCGGCAACGGTCGAAGGCGACCGGGCAGCGGGGATGGAACCGGCAACCGGGAGGGACCTGCGCGGCATCGGGCGTCTCGCCGGCGAGGATGGTGCGCCGCGTCCGGGTTCCCGGCGCCGGCGGCGTGGGCGAGGGTGCCACGGACACCAGGGCGGCGGTGTACGGATGACGCGGTGAGCGGATAACCTGGTCGGCCGCGCCGATCTCCATGATCCGCCCGAGGTACATCACGGCGATGCGATCCGCGACCACCCACGCGACCGAGAGGTCGTGAGTGATGAAGAGGTACGTCAGGTTGCGCTCGCTGCGCAGGTCGAGCATGAGGTGGAGGAGCTCCGTCCGGATCGACACGTCCAGCATGGACACAGGCTCGTCGGCGACCACGAACTCCGGGTCCATCACGAGCGCCCCGGCGATGACCACGCGCTGGCGCTGCCCGCCCGACAGCTCGTGCGGGTAGCGGAACATGAACTCGCCGGCAGGCCGCAGGCCGGCCGCCTCGAGCGCGCCGGCGACGCGCCCCTCGCGCTCGCCGTACGAGGGGGCGATCCGGTTGACTTCGAGCGGCTCGGCGACGAAATCGTGGATCGTCTGCTTCGGGTTGAGCGTCTCGTAGGGGTCCTGGAAGACGATCTGCACGCGGCGCCGGTACTCGTGCAGCCGCCGTTGTCCCCACAGGTCGCTGACGTCCTGCCCGTCGAAGGTGACCCGCCCCGCAGTCTGGCGGGTGAGCTTCACGATCACCCGCCCGGTGGTGGTCTTGCCCGAGCCGGACTCGCCGACCAGCCCGAGCACCTCGCCCCGCTGGATGGACAGGTCGATCCCGTCGACGGCACGCACGTACCCCCGCGCGCGCCGCAGCAGGCTGTCTGAGAGCCCGGCCCGGATCGGGAAGTGGACCTGGAGGCCCTCCAGCGTGAGGAGGTCGTTCATCGCCACCACTCGTCCGGCGACTGGCCCTTCTCCGGCGGCCGGTCGGGGGCCAGCGAGGGGCTGGGCGAGAGCAGGTGCGCCGGGGTGTGCGCGTCGACTGCGTCCCGTTCCATGTCACGGAACGTGGGCAGGTCGGGACCCGGCCCCGGGCCCGCGGCTGCCGGGCGCCCGGCCACGACGACCGGCGTGCCATCGCTGCCGGGCGGGTAGAGGTGGCACGCGACCCGGACCCCGTCGCCGAACGTCGTCTCTGGCGGGACCTCCTGGCTGCAGACATCCATGGCCGCCCCGCAACGCGGGTGGAAGCGACAGCCGGAAGGAGGGTCACGCAGGTCGGGGGGCTGACCCGGAATGACATCGAGCGTGCGCCGGTCGGATGCGATGTCCGGGAACGCGCCCAGCAGCTTCTGGGTGTACGGGTGGCGAGGCCGCGTGAACACGGTTGCGACCGCGCCCTCCTCGGCCACCTTTCCGGCGTACATCACGAGCACCCGGTCACACGTCTCGGCGATGACCGACAGGTCGTGGGTGATGAGGATGAGCGACAGACCGAGCTCGCGCCTGAGGCGCTCGAGCAGCTCCAGGATCTGGGCCTGCACCATGACGTCGAGGGCGGTGGTCGGCTCGTCGCCGATGACGATCGCCGGATCGCAGGCCAGCGCCATCGCGATCATGGCCCGCTGGCGCATGCCGCCCGACAGCTCGTGCGGGTACGCGCGGCCGCGGTCCGTCGGGATGCCGACGAGGTCGAGCAGCTCGAGCGCGTGTCGCTCGGCATCCGCCCGGGATTGGCCGAGCCTCTTCTCGATCGGTTCGGCGATCTGATGACCGATCCGCTGCACGGGGTTAAGGGCATTCATGGCGCCCTGGAACACGATCGAGATCTCCCGCCAGCGGTAGCGCCGCATGGCATTCTCGGTCTTGGGGACCAGGTCGATCCCGAAGAGGCGGACGCTCCCCTCCACGATCCTCGCGTTCGAGGGAAGGAGCTGGACGAGCGACAGGGCGGTCGTGGTCTTGCCGCATCCCGACTCGCCCGCGATGCCGAGCGCCTCGCCGTCGGAGAGGCTGAAGCTCACGCCGTCGACCGCCTTCACGGAGCCGGACTCGAGCTGGAAGTGGGTGCGGAGGTTCTCGACCACGAGCAGCGGCGCATCGGGGTCGGCCTGCTTGGGCAGCGGCCACTGGCGACGACCGCGGACAGGATCCTGGGCGACCACCGGCGTCGGGGCACCCTCCGGGGCGCCGCGGTGGCGGCCACCGGTCCTCCCAGCGGCCCGTTCACCTGCGCACCCTGAGCCGCGGATTCAGGACGTCGTCCAACGCGCTGCCGACGAGCGTGAAGGAGAGCACAACGAGCACCACGCAGGCGGACGGCGGGACGATGTACCACCACGCGCCGAGCCCGGGCGCACCGACCGACTCGGCGGCGCTCAGGATCTGGCCCCACGATGGGTCGAACGGGTCGCCGAGCCCGATGAAGGCAAGCACGGTCTCGGTGAGGATGGCGCCGGCGAACACGAGGACCGTGTTGGCCACGATGAGGTTGAGGACGTTGGGAAGGATGTGGTGGGTCATGATGTGACTGCCGCTTGCGCCGATCACCCGTGCCCGGGAGACGAACGCCCGCTCCTTCAGCGACAGGGCCTGTGCACGGATGATCCGGGCGGTCGAAGCCCAGCTCGTGACACCGATCACGATCACGATCACGAAGAGGGTCGCCCGCATCCCGCCGATCTGGGCGCCGGCGCCGATCAGCTCGAGGACGATCGGGGCAAGGATGAGGGCGAGCACGAACGTGGGCAGGACGAGGAAGAAGTCGGTGATGCGCATGAGGACCGTGTCGGTCGACCCGCCCACGTAGCCGGCGACGATCCCCACGGTGACGCCGATGAGGACCGTCACGATCGTCGCCAGCAGCCCGATCATCATCGAGATGCGGGCGCCATGGACGGTGAGGTTGAGGATGTCACGTCCGAGATGGTCGGTGCCCAGGAGATGCGACGCGCTCGGCGGCTCGAGTGCGGTCCCGGAGGCGGTGATCACCGTTTCCAGCGGGCCCACGATGAGGCCCGGGGCGATGGCAAGGACGGAGAAGAACAGGAGAATCGAGAGGCCGACCATCCCGTCGCGCCGGCGTGAGAATCGACGGGCGAAATCCCTGGCGTTGCGGGCGCGGAGACGAAACCGTTCCGCGCGCAGGTCGGCCGGGCTGGCCGTGGCCGTGGTCACGTCCGGACCCTCGGGTCGAGGACCCCGTACACGAGGTCGGCCACGAAGTTGGCGAGGACGACCGACACGCTGAGGAGCACGAAGATCCCCTGGAGGACGGGGTAGTCGCGGGCGGAGAGGGCCTCCACGGTGAGCGTCCCGAGCCCCGGCCACCCGAACACGACCTCGACGGTGATCGCGCCGGCGATCACGTAGCCCATGTTGATCGCGATGAGCGTCACCGCCGGCAGCAGCGCATTGGGCAGTGCGTGGTCACGCATGACCGTTCCGTCAGGCAGGCCTTTTGCCCGCGCCGTGGTGATGTAGTCCTCACCGAGCGTATCGACGATCGAAGACCGCATGAGGATCGAGTACTGGCCGATCAGCCCGATGGCCACCGTGGCCAGCGGCAGCGCCAGGTGCGACAGGAGGTCCAAGGCCTGATCAAGGGGGGAGCTGTACGAGGCGGCAATCGTGTACATCCCGCTCGTGGGGAACCAGCCCAGGGTCGCCGAGAAGATGATCAGCATGATCATGCCGATGATGAAGTACGGCATCGAGTACAGGATCAGCGAGACCCCGTTGCCGACATAGTCGACGGCGCCCCCGCGTTTCCACCCGGAGTAGGCGCCCAGCCCGAGGCCGAGGAAGATCGCGATGAGCTCGCCGAGCCCGAACAGCAGGAGCGTGGGCCAGAGTCGGCCCGAGAGGACGTCCACCACCGACTGTCCGCGGAACTTGTAAGAGTCGCCGAGGTCACCCTGGAACGTCGCCGCGACGTACGCGACCAGCTGGTCGGGGATGAGCGGCTTGTCGAGCCCCCAGCGTTCCCGGAGCTGCTCATGAGCCGCCGCCGGCATATTCCTGGCGAGGATGCGGTCCGGCGACCCGGGCATCATCCGGAACAGCAGGAAGTTGAGCAGGATGATGAAGACGATCGTGATCGCCGCCTGGGCAAGCTTCCGGGCCAGGTACCGACCGCCCACGGCGTCAGCTCCTGCTCACGTCGGGAGGACCGCCCGGTGGCGGCCCTCCCCCTGGCCCGGCATGTGCGTCAGCGCTCCTCGTGCGCACCCACCCGGGAACCGCGGACGTCCCGGGTTACTCCTCGGCATCCCCCGGACCGCCGGCCCGACCACGCCGGACGATGACCAGGCCGGCGGCGAGGATCACGACCAGGACGATGACCCCGCCCACGAGCAGGAGCGAGCTGTCGCCGCCGGTGCCGCCCCCGCCGGGCTCCGGGGTTGGGGCCGCTGTCGGCGGGGGCGCAGTGGCCGGTGCGGGTGTCGCCGCACCGGTCGGAGCTTCCGTGGCCGGGGCCGGCGTTGGGGTGGGCGCCGGGCTCGGGACTGCGGTCGCGTCGGTGAGGAGCGTGTAGTTGATGTTCCCCATCACGAAGAGCGGTGTGCCCGTCCCGGTCGGCATCCGCTGCCAGCCGGCGAACTTGTCGGTGCGGTAGGCCTGCATGTTGGCTCTGTTCGTGAGGATCAGGTACGGCGCCTCGTCGTAGACGATCTGCTGCAGTTCGGCCATGGGCACCTTCCGCGCTTCCTCGTTCGGCGCCTCGTTCTGTTGCTTGTACAGCTCGTCGTACTTCGGGTTGCACCATTGGCTGTCGCTCTGCGACCCGATCGAGCTGCACAGGAATGGCTGCAGCATGGTGTTCGGGTCCCCGTTGTCGCCCACCCAGTCCCAGATGAACAGGTCGTAGGCGAGCTTCCCCTCGGGCGGGCTGTCGCCAGATGGTCCGAGCAGGATGGGGGCCAGCGTGCCGGAGTCCATGGCCTGGCCCGTGATCTTGATCCCAAGCTGCGCGAACCACTCCGTGAGGAACTGCGCGTAGCCGGTGAACTCGGGGCTACCCGAGGGGAAGTACAGGCGCAGGTTGAGGGCCTTCCCCTCCTTGTCCAGCCGCTGGCCCTCCGCGTTGAGCTTGTACCCGGCCGCATCGAGCTTCTGCTTCGCGAGCTCGATGTCAAACGTGCGCGGGTTTGCCGGCTCGGAGTGGAACTTCACGTAGTAGGGCGGAATCTGGGTCGTGCCGACCGAGCCGTAGCCATACAACACCTTGTCGACGAGCGCCTGGCGGTCGATCGCGTACCCCAGCGCGTCGCGGAAGGCGACGTCCTGGAGCGCCTTTGTCGAGGCGCCACCGCCCTCGACCGGTTCGGTCCAGGCGTTGAAGCCCAGCTCGTCGTACTGGGTCCCGGGCGCATTGATCGCGACGACGCCGGGCAGCGTCTTGAGCTGGTCGAATTGCTGCCCCGTGGGACCCTCGATGTAGTCAAGCTCACCCTGCTTGAATGCCTGGACCATCGTGTCCGGCGAGTCGGGGAAGAACCGGATGACCACCTCGTCGGCGGCACCCTGCTGGCCCCAGTAGTTGGGGTTCCGGGTCAGGCGCACGTACTGCCCGGTCTTGAACTCAACGACCTGGTACGGTCCGGAACCAACGACCGGCGGGTCATTGGCGAAGTCGTTGACGGTCTTCGTCGTGAACTTCTCGAAGATGTGCTTCGGCAGAATGGGCGCGTCCATCGACAGGACGCGGTCGGTGGGGTACTTCGTGGTGATAACGAGCGTCTCGGCATCGGGGGCCGCGACCGAGTCGATGCCAGCCGCGGTGAAGTATGCCGAGATGTAGCCGTAGCCCAGCGTGTCCCCCGCCTCTTCCGCGTCGAGCACGGTCTGGATGGTGAAGCGGGCGTCTTCCGCGGTCGCCGGCTGATCGTCGGACCACTTCATCCCCGGCTGGATCTTGAAGGTCCAGGTCTTTCCATCCGCGGACTGCGTCCACGACTTCGCGAAGGCCGGGATCGGTTCAAGGTCCTCGCCGAACCCCACGAGCAGCTCGTAGTTCAGCTGGAAGATCTCGTACTCGATCCACAGGTACGCGTTCCAGGGGTTGATCGATTCGGCGTTCTGGGTGGTGCCGACCCGCAGGATCAGCGGGTCGGCCGCGGCGACCGGAGGCGCGGTCAGGCCGCCCGCTGGAGCCAGCAACCCGATGACAAGGCACATCGCGGCACCGATTCGGGCGGCGCGACCATGCGGCAGCCGATGCATCGCAGTCAACCTCCTCCGACCGGGGCGAGCCGTCCGGCCCGCCGGCCATCTCCCCATCGCGGGATCACGATCAAGCTCGTGGCACTGCTCTCCGGCCCTGACACCCGATCGCCATCGGGATGGTCCGAGCTTGGCACAGCGGCGGTCCGGAATCAACCTGAATCCGGCCGGATGGCCGGCAGCATGCGGCTGTTTCTGCCAATTCGCCACGCGGCGAGCGGTACGCGATGGACGAGGAGGCCGCAGGGCGTCGCGACCGGCGCGAACCGCCCGGAGCTGAGCGCGGGCAGGGAGGGTCCGGGCCGCCGGGGAGGACGGAGTCCCCGGCTCGAGGGTCGAGGAGTCACCTACCGTTCACGACGTGGCGAGATGGTGGAAACCGCCGGCGGTTGGCCCCTCCCGGAGTGGCGACCGTAGGGACCGTGCTGGCGATTCCGGCTCGCGCGACTGCCCTGCCCCGGTCCCGGGTGGCTAAACTGGCGGACATGCCGCCGGCCGCGACGTCGCCGAGCCCGCCCGTGCATGAGGTGGAGATCCGCCACGACGTCCGGGTCCGCGCCCGCGACGGGGTCGAGCTGTCGGCCAACCTCTTCCTCCCGGTCCCTCGCGCCGGTGCGCCCGAGGAGCGGTTCCCCGCCATCCTCGAGATGATCCCGTACCGGAAGGACGACTGGCGGTACCCCTCGGACGTCGCCCGCGGCACCTATCTGGCCGAGCGCGGCTTCGCCCTTTGCCGCCTCGACGTCCGGGGAACGGGCAGCTCGGGAGGCGTGGCCCTCGACGAATACACCGAGGCCGAAACCGTTGACGGCTACGACGCCGTGGAATGGCTCGCCGCGCAGCCGTGGTGCAATGGCAACGTCGGGATGTGGGGGATCTCGTACGGCGGCTTCACCGCCATCCAGGTCGCGGCGCTCCGCCCGCCCCACCTGCGCGCGATCGTGCCGATGTACGCCACCGACGACCGCTACACGGACGACGTCCACCACATCGGTGGCTGCGCGACGGTCAGCGAGCTGTCGCAGTACGCGGTGAGCCAGGTGGCGATGAACGCGCTGCCGCCGCGGCCGGGGTACGCGGGCACGGGCTGGAAGACCGCCTGGCGGGAACGGCTGGACGCGACGCCGATCTGGCTCTTCGAGTGGGCGCGCCAGCAGCGGGACGGGCCGTACTGGCGGTGCGGCTCGCTCGCGCCCGACTACGGGCGGATCACGGCGGCCATCCTCCACATCGGGGGCTGGATGGACGGCTACGTCGACCCCGTCCTGCGGATGCAGGAGCGGTGCGTGAACGCACCGCGGCGCTCGATCGTCGGGAACTGGGTCCACGAGCTCCCCGATTCCGCCTACCCGGGCCCGACCATGGATTGGCTCCGGGAACTCGTGCGCTTCTTCGACCACTGGCTCAAGGGCATCGACAACGGGGTGATGGACGAGCCCGGCCTGACATACCTCCGGCGCGAGTACACACCGCCAGAAGCGTTCCCGAAGCTGCTCAACGGGTCCTGGCAGGCCGAGCCGTCGCTCCCGGTGGCTCGCCTCGTCGAGCACGCCCTTCATCTCGCGCCGGGGGACATGCCCGGCGGTGGCCCGGTCGGCGTACCGCTCCAGGGCCGCCTCAGGAACGAGCCGCCGAGCAGCGCCGGGGTGGACCCATTCCCGCACCACCCGACCACCGGCGGCCGCGCCTCGCTCTCCTGGGGCGCTGGCTCGCCGCCGAACGGCCTGTCGCGCGACCTGCGCCCCGACGAGGCCTGGGGCCCGACCTACACGAGCGCACCGCTGGGTGAACCGCTCGACATCCTCGGCTTCCCCGCGGCCGTGCTGTTCGTTTCCGCCAGCGCGCCGGTCGCCCATCTCGTGGCGCGCCTCGCCGACGTGGCCCCCGATGGCGCCTCCGCCCAGGTGAGCGCGGGCATCCTGAACCTGACGCACCGGCGCTCGCACGTCGCGCCCGAGCCGCTGGAGCCCGGCCGCGTCTACGAAGTGCGCGTGCCGCTGCGCGCGGCCGGCTACCGGTTCCTTCCCGGCCACCGGATCCGGCTCTCGGTGGCGAGCGCGTACTGGCCGGTCATCTGGCCGTCGCCGGGGGAGTGTGTGCTGACCGTGCACCGCGGCCCGTCCGCACCGTCCCGCTTGATCCTCCCGGCCCTCCCCTCGCCTTCCACGGTCACGCCGTCGGCGTTCAAGGCAAGCGCCCCGGCGCTGCCGGAGGTCGGCACCGGGACCGCCGATCCACCCACGTTGGCTCATCACCGAGGACGTGATCGCGGGGAGCGTGACGGTGACCACGCGCGACGCCGGGACCACCGTGCTCCCCGACGGCACGTCGCTCTTCACCTCGGAATCGCTCGAGATGACGGCCTTCGAGCGCGAGCCCGGCCGCGGACGCTTCGCGAACGAGTGCGTCTACCGCCTCCAGCAGGACGGGGCCGACGTGGTGGTGGTCGCGAAAGGCATCACGATTGCGGAACTCGACCGCTTCGACATGGAGGTGCAGCTCGAAGTGCGCCTGGACGGCCGCCCCTTCTTCGAGCGAACCCAGCACGAGACGATCCGCCGCGACCTGCTATGAGCGCGTGCGCCGGGCAACCACTGGCGCCGCCGTGCCTCCGATCGGATAATGGGTGGGTCGCGAGGCAGTGGCGGCGAACTGCCCGCAGAACGGGAGGGGCACCATGCAGTTCAACGTTGGGCTCGAGGGCGCCGGGATCCTGGTCGCGATGTCGCTCGGCTTTGGCCTCATCGCGCAGGTCATCGTGCGGAGCACTCGCTGGACGTGGCTGATCGGGGCAGTGGCCTTCTTCGTCGGTGGTCTGTTGACGAGCGAGGTGCTGTACGGGTCCGCAACCGTCGAGGAACTTCAGCCCAACTACGACGGTCTGTCGTTCGATGAGGCGCTGCTGGGTGGCCTCGTCATCGGTGTCCCGGTCGTCCTTGTGACCTGGTACGTCACACGGCGCAGCCGACGCACTTGACCGAGGCCAACAGCCGGCCGAGGATGCGACCTACTCGACCCTCCGCAGCCGGAGACACCCGTCCACGCCGAACATGCGGTGGGTTCGCTGATCAGCGGTCAGCTGCCAGGTGGCCGGTAGTCGGGCGACAGCTTCGTCGCGGCGTCGACCTGCTCGGGCGTGAGGAGGACGACGGTCCGGACGTTGGTGGTCCCGGGGGCGCCTACCGTGAGCGCAGCTGCGGCGGCCGCCTCGTTGCTCGGGAGGTCCACGGTGACGTAGAAGTCGTCACCCCCGAAGCCGAAGTAGAACGAATCCAGTCTTCCTCCGACCGAGGAGACGAGCTTCTCGACCGCCGCGCGACGGCCGCTGCCTCCCTCCGCGAGGACGCCTTTGACGCCGGCCGCTGTGTAGCTGCCCGTGAAGAGGTACTTGGGCATGCTGATGCCTCCTTGCCGCGTCGCATCCGTTTCTTGGACACAGTCTTGGGGCACGCGGCCGGCGAGTATACATCCCACCCGTCCGGCTCCCCCAGGTGCTCCCCCTGGGAGGAGGCGCCTATCATTGGCTACCAGCGCGTCGTAGGCCCGAAGTCATGGGCGGTACGGCAGAAGCGAGGGAGCCAGGCGCATGTACTCCAGGATGGTCCGGGCGGGAATGCTGGCGGCCTTCGCCACTCTCGTCCTGGTGCCGGTCGGCCTTGCATCCGAGGGGCAGCTCATCAGTCAGGTCACCGTTTCGGTCGAGTGCGACACGGCGTACGTGCCCACGGCAACCGTGATCGACGTGGACGGCAAGCCCGTGCCCGAACAGGTCGTCACCTGGAGCATCGACGCGCCTGATACGGGCTTCGAGCCTACGGAAAGCGTCACCAACGCGCAAGGTGAGGCCACCACCTCCGTCACCTCCACCGCCCCCATCGAAGGGCTCATCATCACGGCGCACGCAGGAGGTGTATCCGGGCAGGCCGTCCTGAAGTGCTTCGAGGGCGACGAGGTTACGGCGGACACGGGGGAGGGTATGCCGACCACGTCCACCGCTCCCGACGGCAGCCCCGCTCCCGACGGCACCCCCACCTGGCTGCTCGCCGTCGTGGGACTCGCCGTTCTGGCGGGCGCGTCCGTGGCCCTGCGCGGGACCGCAGTGAGGGGCCGCTAGCGACTGGCTGCGGGCATCTACGGCCGCCGATCCCGGCGCCCGGCGGGGGTCGGTCACGCGCCGGGGAACTTCTCCAGGACGAACCAGGCGACCTTGGTGGCCAGCGTCGCCTTCTTGTTCAGGTAGATGGTGATGGAATCCGACGCCACGTTCGGGATCGCCGCAGCGATCCACACGCCGCTCCGATACTGGTTCAGCGTGGCGATGATGAAGCTGCTGCTCGTCAGGGCCACGTCCGGAACCTTGGCGGACTGCTTGTTCTTGGGGATGGTGAGGACGCCACTACGGCTGAAGGTGGCCTTGCCATTGACGCCGAGGGCCCAGAGGTTGTTCGGGGCGACGCCGGCGACACCGAACACTCCGCCGAGCGATCCCATCGTCCCGTCGGCCGTGTTGAGCCCCGTGACGCCGGCGCTGCCGGCGACGACGTGGCTCCCGTGGATGGCCGCCTTCACGGCCATGTGACCCTCGCCCCAGACGGCGTGGTCGGAGCCGGCAATGGACCCCCGGTTGTTGTTCGCCGTGTTGCGGCCAAAGACCCCGTTGCCGTTCGCGTGCGAACTGTACGCGTACAGCCCCGACTTGAACCCCGTGGTACTGAACCCAACGAGTCCGTCACCGGCGGCGCTCGAGCCCAGTAGTCCATCGCTGCCCGAACTATGGACCGTCGTCCTCAGCGTTCCGCTGTTGACCTCACCGACTTTGACGGGATCGCCGTCTGCTGCGAAGACCTTCGTCGGTGCGGCAACGGCCTGGGCAGCCACGGCGGCCACCCCAGCCGCACCCGCCGCGAGCAGGGCGCGTCGACCGAGCTTCGTTCTCCCGTTGCCGTCCATGGTGCACCTCCCAAAGAGCCGGCCGAGGGCCACGCTCGGGCCGACCACGCCACTGCGGGTTGAAGACGCCCGCGTCTGGGCAGATTGTCCCATTGGGGTGGATGGGCCGACACGGCGACTCGAGCTGGCCGGCCTGGGCCGGGACCGTCGTCCGCCCGTGGAGCGGGGCCGGGAGGAGAGCCTACGGGGCGGCCCTAACCGACGACCTACGTCGACGTTGCTGCGTCGGCCTAGTCGAACACGGTCCACGCCACGCGGGTGGCTTCGGGAGCGTAGCCGCTGACGTAGATGTAGATGGACGCGGAGCTGGCGCTCACGGTGATCGACTGGACCCACAGGTTGCGGCGGTACTGCTGCAGGGTGGCCAGGGCGAACGAGTTGGCGGTGAGGCCCTCCACATCGACCTGCACGAAGCGCTTGCCGCTGGCGATGGTAGCGACCCCCGAGCGGCTGAAATGGGCCTTGCCCTGGACATCGAGGGCAAGGGTCCCGTTTCCCTGTGTCGCCCTCACGCCGGTGGTCCCCGACCCGAGCGACCCTGCGCAGAGACTTGCATCGTTGGCGCCGACGACTCCCGCGCATCCAGCGTGGTACGCGAGGCCGACCACGCCCGCGCGGGCCGACGGCGCGTCGGTGGTTCCCTCGATGCCATGGCCGACGCCGGATTGCGCCAACAGTGCCTGGACATCCTCGTTGCAGGTGATGCGCGTCACGTGCGTGCCGACGTTGTGCTGTCCAATCCGCACCGGGTCGCCATCGGCCCCGAGCACCTTCGCTGGCGCGGCCAGCGCACTCGCCGCCGCTACGACGCCGCCGAGGGTCGCGGCCAGCATGGCGCGGCGACCGAGCCTCGTGGTGTTCTTGCCTTCCATGGACGTGTCCCTCCCTTCGGAGCGGCCGGCGCAGCCCTCCGTCTGAGCCGTGCGCATCGAGACCACCCGCCTGGGCAGATTCTCCCATCGATGTCGATGGCCCCGACACAGCGGCTCGAGCTGGCCGGCCTGAGCCGGGATCGTCGCGGACGCGCGGAGAGGGGCCGTCGAGAGGCTACGCGGCGCCGCTTACCGGCAGCTGCGCATCAGGCGCAGCAGACCAGCCTCGCCCTCGTCCGGCTCCCGGTGTCGCCCTACGTCGGGATCTGGTCGAACACGGTCCAGGCCACGCGGGTGTTGGAGGGAGCGTACTGGCTGACGTAGATGTAGATGGCCGCCGAGCCGGCGCTCACGGTGATCGACTGGACCCACAGGTTCTGGCGGTACTGCTGGAGGGTAGCCAGGGCGAACGAGTAGTCCGTGAGGCCGCTGATGTTCACCTTCACGAAGCGTTGGCCGGCGGGGATCGTGGCGACCCCCGAGCGGCTGAAGTGCGCCTTGCCCAGGACACTGAGGGCTACGCCGACTGTGCCCTGCAGCGCTCGCACGCCGGCGCCTCCCACGCCGAGTGCTCCCGCGGAGTCGGTGGCGGTGTTGATACCGCGGACGCCGGCGGACCCACCCGCGCTGGCGACGCCATTGACGCCCGCGCGATTGGCCGCTGAATTGGTCACTCCCTGCACGCCGTGCCCAGCGGCAGCCGAAACGAGGAGCCCGATGTCGCCTTCGCCACAGGCGAGGCTGGTCCTGTGGGTCCCGATGTTGGGCTGCCCGATCCGCAGCTCGTCTCCGTCGGCACCGAGCACCCTGGTTGGCGCTGCCAGCGCACCTGCTGCCGCCGCGACGCCACCGAGGGTAGCGGCCAACAGGGCGCGACGGCCGAGCCTGTTCGTGTTCTTGGCTTCCATGGAACGTCCCTCCCTTCAAGGCGGTCGGCGCAGCACTCCATCCTCACCACGCCTGGCGTGACCGCCCCGCCGAGGCGTGGATCCACCCTGCTACGGCAGGTCGAAGTCCGCCGCCCTGACGGAGCTGGTGCCGGTCAGTCCCTCCCCCGTGTGGAGGGTGATGGTGGCCCAACAGGGTACGCCGGTGGGATGACCGGCGAGTTCGTAGCGCAGGTAGGCCGTCGCGCCAGGGGCCAGGCTGTCCACCCGAGTATCCGAGTTGGGGCTGGGGCGGAACGGCGAGTTGGAATAGCCGTGGTAGTACTCGGCGCTGGTATCGTCGTTGACGATCCGCGCCCGCACGCTCTCCAACGTGACTCCGTCGGCGAAGTTGATGATGCGGAGTGTGACCACGCCTGTGGCCGCGTCGTAGCTGTGGTAGGTGACCATGGCTGCGATGGCAGCCGGGGCGGGCAGGGCGAAGTTCATCGTCTTGGCCGAGCTGGCGCCGGTCAGCCCTTCGCCCGCGTAGATGGTGATGGTGGCCCGGCAGGGTACGCCCGTGGGATGGCCGGCGAGTTCGTAGCGCAGGTAGGCCGTCGCGCCGGGGGCCAGGCTGTCGACGCGGGTACTCGTCGTGGGGTTGGCACGGAACGGTTCGTTGGAATAGGCGTGGTAGTACTCGGCGCTGGTATCGCGGTTGATGATCCGCGCCCGCACGCTCTCGATGGCCACCCCACCGGTGTTCACGATGCGGAACGTCACCATCCCCGTGGCGGCGTCGTAGCTGTGGTAGGTGACCGTGGCGTTGATGGCGGCCGGGGCGGGCAGGGCGAAGTCCACCGTCTTGACGGAGCTGATCCCGCTCGATCCCTCACCCGTGTAAAGGGTGATGGTGGCCCGACAGGGTACGCCGGTGGGATGGCCCGCGAGTTCGTAGCGCAGGTAGGCCGTCGCGCCGGGGGCCAGGCTGTCCACCCTGTCGTCCGAGGCGGGGGTGGGGCGGAACGGATCGTTGGATATGGTCCACGAGTTGGTGTCGAGGTTGGTGATCTGCGCCCGTGCGCTCTCCAACGTGGCTCCGGCGGCGTTGTTCACGACGCGGAACGTCACCCAGCCGGTGGCGGCGTCGTAGCTGTGGTAGGTGACCGTGGCGTCGATGGCGGTCGGAGCGGGCAGGTCGAAGTCGACCGTCCTGGTCGCGCTGGCACCGGTCAGTCCCTCGGCCGTATGCAGCGTGATGGTGGCCTGACAGGGCTGGCCGGCGGGATGACCGGCGAGTTCGTAGCGCAGGTAGGCTGTCGTGCCGGGGGCCAGGCTGTCCGCCCGAGTATCCGAGGTGGGGCTGGGGCGGAACGGTTCGTTGGAGTAGGCGTGGTAGTAGGTGTCGCCGTGGACGCGGTTGACGATCCGCGCCCGTGCGCTCTCCAGGGTGGCTCCGTCGTCCCCGTTCACGATGCGGAACGTCACCAAGCCGGTGGCGGCGTCATAGCTGTGGAAGGCGACTGTGGCGTTGACAGAGGCCGGGGCGGGCGTTGGCGCCTCCGTCGGAGGGGCTGTGGGCGGCTCCGTCGGCGATGGAGTTGGCGGAGCAGTCTCCTCCGCCGGAGTGGCAAGGGGCGTGGCGCTCGCCGGTGTGCCAGTCGCGGATGCCCCCGCGGTGAAGGACGGTGGGGGGGTTTCGGTCGCGGTCGGAGACGGAGAGAGCAGCGCTGTACCGGGAGAAGGGCTTACGGTCGGAAGCCCCCCGCCCCCGCACCCCACGGCCATCGCCATCGCGAGCGACACGACGATGAGAACCCTTGCCGTGCAACGCACTTCAGCCCTCCCTGCTCGGCGCGGTCCCGGCGGCCGCCGTGTTCGCCGCACATCGACGCCTCTCCGCGTCTGCCTTGATTCTCTCACCGGGGTCGACGGCCCCGGCCCGGCGGCCCGAGCTGGCCGGACGGAGCGGTGATCGTCGAGACCGCCAGGTACCAGTACACGGTAGAGGTTGCACATAGCCCAGATGGCCCCGACGCGGCAACACTGGCAACTCCTGACTGCCTCAGGTGCGACGATCGCTGGAACTCAAGCCTCCCTGGCGTCGCCTATCAGCGCCGGGGCGTCACCGTGGCTCTCGCGGTCAGTTCAGGACGAAGTACGCCACCTTCGTGGCCGCGCTCACCTTCTTGTTGAGGTAGACGGTGACTTTGCTCGCGGCGGGGTTGAGTACCGCGGCCTGGATGTAGACGCCGGCGCGGTTCGTCTGGAGCGTGGCCAGCACCATGGTGGGCATGGGTCCGCTCGCGCCGATCGCCGCCACGTTGGTGCTCACCGAGCTCTTGCCTGCCGCGATGGTGAGGATGCCGGCGCGCTCGAACATCGCCCGGCCGCTGACGTACAACGCGGCGGATGCGAGGTTGATGGGAGCGCTCCCGAACAGCCCCATGCCCCAGGCACCCAGACCGCCCTGGACCTGGGTGGCGGTGTTGGCGCCAGAGACCGCCACACCCGTTGGGTCGGAGTGCTCGCCCAGCACGGCAGCCTTGCCCTTCACGGCGCTCGCCCCATAGACCCCGTTCTCCCTGCGACCGAGATAGCCGTGGGTCATGGTCGCGTCGTTGTAGCCGTGAACCCCGTAGCCGTCCGCGTTCATGTTGTAGCCAAAGACACCCGACCTGTTGGCGCCCTGGGTCATGCCCACCACGCCGTTGTTGGTGCCGCTCTCCCCGCGCACGCCCTCGGCGCCGTGGGCGCTACCTCTGACCCCCTGGCCGATCCCCCCCAAGAGGCCCGAGGTATCGCCGCCGGGGTGGCGCCCGAAGACGGCGTAGTCCTTGGACCCAAGATAACCGAAGGCCCCCGAGGGAAGGTTGGCCCCATAGACACCATAGCCGTCGGGGTGCTTGCTGTAGCCATAGACGCCCGACTTGGCTCCGGCGTTGGTCCCACCGCGGAGGCCGTCACCGATGTCGCTGCGGCCTTCCAGGCCGCTGGCTCCGGCTGCCGCCACCACCGTGGTGAGCGTGCCGCTGTTGGTCTCGCCTTGTACCACCGGCTGGTGGTCGCCGCCCGCCAGGACGCGGGCCGGCCCCACTGCCTGCGCAGCCACCGCGGCCACCCCTGCCGCTCCCGCGGCCAGGAGGGCACGCCGTCCGAGCTTCGTTCTCCCGTTGCCGTCCATAGGTCACCTCCCCGCGGGATCGGCCGAGGCGGCACGGTGTGGGTCGGCCGCGTGTCAGAGCCCCCCGCGTGGAGTGGGTATGCGCCGGTGCCGTGGCGGTGTCAAGAGGGACACGGACGCGGCGTGGCGCGGCCGGAAACGCGGCGAGACCCCCGAGCACCAGTACAAGGTGGAGGTTTGTGAGCGGGCAAGTCGCCCCGCGTCGCCGCCCTCCGGCTCCCTGTGCCGCTCGGCGTCGGCGGTCGGGCTGCGTCGGGAGCTACGTCAACCGCTACTCCGTCTGCAGGACGAGGTACGCGACCTTGGTGGCCACCGTCGCCGTCTTGTTGAGGTAGATGGTGATCTTCCCCTCTGCGGGTTTGGCCACGGCCGCCTGGATGTAGACACCGGCGCTGCTGGTCTGCAGGGTGGCCAGCACCATGCTCCACGGGTTGAGGGCAGGCATGGCGACGCTCACCGAGCTCCTCCTCTTGGGGATGGTGAGGATGCCTGAGGTGCTGAACTCGGCCCGACCATTGACGAAGAGGGCGAGGTGGTTCACGTCGACCGGGGCCTTCCCGTAGAGCCCCATCCCGCCGAAGCCGAGCTCACCAACCGTGCCGGTGGCTTGATTGGTGCCGCGAACTCCGCAGCCGTTCGCGTTCAGGCTGTAGCCGATGACCCCCGCCTTGTTGGCAGGGCTCTGGGTCAGGCCGACCACGCCGTAGTTGGTGCCGCTCTCTCCGCGCACGCCCTCGGCGGCGTGGCCGTTGCCTCTGACGCCCTGGTCCTTACCCCCAAGGAAACCCGAGGTATCGCCACCGACATTGCGCCCGAAGACGCCGTAGCCGTCGATGTGATTGCTGTAGCCGTACACGCCTGACTTGGTAGCGGCGTTGGTCTCGCCGCGGAGCCCGTCGCCGACGTCGCTGCGGCCCTGCAGGGCATGGTCTCCGTTTGTCGCCACCACCGTGGTGAGCCTGCCGACGTTGAGCTCGCCTTGCATCACCGGCTCGTGGTCGCCGCCCGCCAGGACGCGGGCCGGCGTCATGGCCTGCGCAGCCACCGCGGCCACCCCTGCCGCTCCCGCGGCGAGAAGGGCGCGCCGGCCGAGCTTCGTCCTCTCACTGCCGTCCATGAGACACACCTCCCCGCGGGAGCGGTCCCGGCGGCCATGGCGTGTACCGCGTGTCGACGCCTCCCCGTGTTCGGCTGGTATGCGCTGCCAGCACCCCGCTGTCAAGAGGGGCGCGGCCTCACTGTGGACGGCGCGTCCTCACGGGCAGCGCGGCGCCAGGCAGGGAGACCCCCGAGCACCAGTACAAGGTAAAGGTTTTGCATTGAGCTTTGCGTATGGGTGATGTTGTCTGCTTCGGCTGCTAGCCCGCGCGTTCCCGCGTCAGGCTCCATACAAACAGGAGTGTCCCAACGACGAATCCCACCGTCTCGATGAGGGAGATAGCGTAACTGGCGATTGGCTCTGAAACGGAGAAAAGGAACAGGACTGGCCGGCCAACGCCACCGACCAACCCGGCAACCAAGAACGACCAGCTCGCGATTTCGAGCTGCCGCCTGCCCAAGCTCATGCGGTCAACCAGGAATCCAAAGAAGAAATTGATGAAAGCCGTGAACACGGCGTAAGCGTGCAGTACTTTCCAGGCTTGGTACTGGCTCTCACTCAGCATGGAGCCCCCGAGCAAATCCACGGTAAGGGGAACTCCAACCACAACACCGAGAACCAGAAACAGAACCACGCCGAAGACAACGTTCTTCTTGCCTACGTCAACACCTGCAAGGACCTTGTTCATGACAACCCTCCCTCTGCGGCGGGCAGGGTGGCAGCCCATCCCGACGGCGTCTGCCAGCAACCTCCCGCCCCCAGGGGGAAATTCTGCCACCGAGTCGATGGCCCCGACACGGCGGCTCGAACTGGCCGGCAAGCCGGGATCGTCTTCCGCCCGTGGAGCGGGGCCGGGGAGACCCCCGAGTGCCAGTCCCTGGTTACGTGGGCAGGGCCCCGAGGTCCTCGGGCAGCCCTGGAAGACGATCGAGCCCGACCGCAGCAGCTTCGCGCCGCAGCAGGGCGACGAGCGCCGCCTCCCGGTCGGGCGCGATCTCGGGACGCCGGTACGCCGCGAGCAGCTCCGCGACCCGGGTCCGTGCCCGGGCAAACGTGTCGTCCGCGCCTGCCTCCACCCACGCCCGGTGCGAGGCCCGGTCGATGACCTTCGACGGCAGGTGCTGCTCGCCACGGAACAGCGCCCGCGTCTCGGGGAGCTCCAGGAAGCGGCCCTCGGGGCCGGCCTCGGCGAACATGGCGGTGGCGAGCGTCTCGGTCGGGGTCCCCACCCCGCGCTTGAGGCGCTGGGCCATGGCGATGGCCTCCGCATCGATCACGAGTTTCTCGGCGCTCTGGCAGAGCAGGAAATCGAGCATCCCCGCCCCGGATATGAGGTCGATCCCGCCGAGCATCCCGAGCATCGCGGAGGTCCCGCTCTCCAGCCCGGCCTGCGCATCCACGACCTTCGCGTCGGTCGCGACGAGGTAGCCGTGCGTGGGCAGCCCGAGCGAGCGCCCCACCTGCGCGCACGCGAGGTCGAGCATGGCCGTCTCGACGGCCCCCATGGGGGTCGCCCCGCTGCGCATGTCCACGATCGCCGGCGCGCCGCCCCAGACGATGGGCGCACCCGGGCGGGCCAGCTGGTGGATGACGATCCCGCTCAGGCACTCGGCCGCGTGCTGCACGACGGAGCCCACGAGCGTGACCGGCGCGGCCGCGCCCGCCAGCGGCATCGAGACGATCTCCGCCGGCACCATCGCCCGGGCCAGATCGATGAGGTTGCGGCCGCCGAACTCGGACCACGTGAGCGGGGGCGAGGGACAGACGTCGAAGACGGCGCGGGGGCGTTCCGCGAGCGCGGCAGGACCGCCGGCGTCCACTGCGAGCAGGTCGATCATGACCTGCGTGGTCCGGGCGCTGAACGACCCTGTGACCACGGGCTTGTCCGAGTACAGCAGCACAAGGAAGAGGCGATAGAGGTCGCCGATCTCCGCGGGCACGTCCGAGCAGACGACGGCCGTGGACTGGGCAGCGTACTGGGGCAGCATCTCGGCGACCTGCACGAGGCGCACGAGATCCTCCGATGCGGACGGCCGGTGCTCGAGCGTCTCGGGGTCCAGGACGTTCACGCCACAGGACCCGGGGTCGAAGTGGACCTCGCCCGAACCGTACCGGACGGCGGGGGCGCCTCGCCGGTCGTGGAGCGCGAACGTCCGGGGGACGGTCTCGAGGGCGCGCCGGACCAGCGCTTCCGGGATCCGTGCCACGCCATCGCGGACCGTCGCGCCGCCCTCCTCGAGCAGCGCCGCTGCCGCCGAGGACTGCACCCGCACCCCGGGTTCCAGGAGCAGCTCGAACGCCTCGCCCAGGATCCGCTCGACGAGCGCCCTGTCGAGGAGCTCCACCGTCGGTCTCATGCGGGCACCTCCCCCTCCACCGCCGCGATGATGCGGTCCAGCTCGCCCGAAAGCCCTGGGTCGAGCGGCTCGGGCGCGTGGGTGCGCAGCAGCTCCTGGGCGCGGGCGCGGGCCCGGTCGCGGGCGCGTTCCGGCTCCGACTCCCAGCGCGCCGATCGTCCGACGATCGAGGTAGCGCGGGCGGAACAGCTCGCGCATGTGCTTCCGCGTGTGGGGGTGCGTGAGGTAGTCGGCGGCGGGACCCACCTCGGCGATCGCCTCCAGCGCGAGCGTCTCGTCGTCGACGGGGATCCCGCGCAGCATGGCCCGCACGATGCCGTAGATCTCGCAGTCCATCATGAGCTGCTCGTACGAGAAGACCCGGCTGCCGTAGAGCAGCCCCAGGCCGAGCAGCATGTCCGAGCCGGCGGCGGACGCCATGAACGTGGAGAGGCTGTTCTCGACCCCGGCCTGCCAGTCGGGCTCCTTGGCGCCGGTGGCGAACGAGCCCATGGACAGCGGCACCCGGTAGAAGTCGGCAAGCTGGTTGGTGGCGGCGCCGAACAGGAAGTCCTCCGGGCCGCCGCCCGTGTACGCCCCGCTGCGGATGTCGATCGCCGTCTGGGCGGCGGCGTAGTAGACGGGGCAGCCGGGGTAGGCCAGCTCCATGAGGGCGAGCGCGCTGATGCACCTCGGCGTTGCCGACGACCAGCGTGCCGGCGAGAGTGGCCGGGCCCGTGAACGCGCACGACGCCATGGTCATGAAGCCGACCGGCAGCCCGGCCTCCGCGGCGATGAGCCCCGCGTCGAGGCTCCCCCCGTCCTGCGAGAGCGGGCTCGTGGTGCACTGCATGATCGAGAGCACCGGCCGACGCCGCAGTTCGTCGGCGCCCCCGGCGATCTGCGGTCGCCATCTCGACCGCCGCCCGCGCCTCGTGGCGGGTGACGATGCTCTCGGTCTGGACGTGCTTGGTGGAGTTCCGCCAGATCGCGGCCAGCTCGTGGAGGCCGCGCGATACCGGGGGCGTGTCCTGCGCAGAAACGGGAACCCAGTGGAAGGCCACCTCGTCGAGCGCATCGACGACGCGGGCGATCTCCTCCACGTCCCGCAGCTCGGATCGTCGACGCTCTCCCGTCTCCAGGTCCACGACCTCGACACCGCACCCGTCGGTCCCGGCGTAGACGTGGCGCCCGTCGAGCGGCAGGTCGAGCATGGGGTCTCGGGCGGCGAGCGAGTACTCGGCCGGGGCGTGGCTGAGCGCCTCCTCGATCACCCGCGCCGGGCACCCGGACGACCTGCGTATCGCGGTCCACGGTCGCCCCGTGAGCCTCCCAGGTGTCGAGCGCGCGCTCGGAGGGAAACCGGACGCCGACCGACTCGATGACATCGAGGGTCGCGGTGTGGATGCGCCGGATGTCCGCCGGCGAGAGGACCCCGACCGTGACGCGCGGATCGACGATGGGATCGACCGTGGCCGCCATCAGTCGGCTCCCATGAGCTCGCGGGCCAGCGCGACCGCGCCGACGGCGTCCTCGCTGTAGCCGTCCGCGCCGATCTGCTCCGCCCAGCCCTTCGTGACCGGTGCGCCCCCCACGATCACCTTGACCTTCGGCCGGAGGCCCGCCTCATCGAGGACGCGCACGACGTCCCGCTGCCCGGTCATGGTCGTGGTCAGCAGGGCGGACACGCCCACGATGTCGGCGTCCACCTCGCGGCGCCTTCTCGGCGAAGCGCTCGAAGGCCACGTCCACCCCCAGGTCGTGGACCTCGAAGCCGCTCGCCGAGAGCATCATCGCGACCAGGTTCTTGCCGATCTCGTGGATGTCGCCCTTCACCGTCCCGATGACGACGCGCCCGAGGACCTCCCGCTTCACCGCCCGGCGGGTCATCTCGGGCTCCAGGACGGCGACCGCCTTCTGCATGGTCCGGGCCGCGATCATCATCTCGGGCAGGAACATCTCGCCAGCGGCGAACTGGTCGCCGACGTATCGCAGGCCGGGCACGAAGCCCTCGTCGATGGCGGTGAGCGGGTCGATGCCCGCGGCCAGCGCCCTCCGCTGCAAGCGCCTCGGCGGCCCTGTAGTCGCCATCGATGATGCTCTGGCGCATCCGCTCGAACAGGTCCTGGCTCATGGGGTCCTCCCTGGTGCGGCACTCGAGAGGTTCCTCTCGGTGCGCTCGACGATGGCATGGATGGCGGCGGCTACCCCGGGCTCGAGCGGTCGCGGGCACGTGGGACGCCAGGATCGAATTCGACGCGCTCCGCGGCGCGCTCGGCGAGCGTCCTGCCGCCCGCGCCTGCCACCCCTGGTAGCTGAAGCGCTCGATGAGCTCCGGGTACCAGCGCTCGCGGTAGTGCTCGATGGTGTGGTCGGTCTCCAGGAACGAGCCATCCGGGCCGACTTCGTGGATGAGGTCCAGGGCCAGCGTCTCGTCGCTGATCTCGACCGGGGCGAGAAGCGGACGCAGCCAGGCCACGATCTCGTCGCAGATGGCGAGCTGGGCGAGCGAACCGGTGAGCCCCGACTCCAGGTAGCCGCTGTCGTGGGTGAGGTGGCCACCGGCGACGGCGTCGAGGAAGAGCGTGAGCGCGGCCTCAAGCGCCGCCTGCCCGTCCACCACCTTCGCGTCGCTCCCGCCGGCGAGGCTGAACATCGGCAGCCCGTAGTGGTGCGCCAGCGCCTCGGCCATACCGCGGTGGTCGGGCTCGGCGTAGGGGTCCACGAGGGTCCGCAGGTCGAGGGCGTCGCCGCCGAAGCCGGGGACCACGACGGGCGTGCCCTCTCGCTTCAGCTGCGACAGCACGACGCCGGCCAGGACCGCGGCGTTGTTCAGGGCGACGTTGCCGGCCATCGTCACGGGGCCGGTGGTGCCGCCCGACGTCACGGGGATCCAGATGGCCGGAAGACCGCGCTCCGCCAGGAGAAGCAGCTTCTCCAGCGCGTCCTGGTTGTGGACGCAGGGCGCGGGTCACGTTGATGTAGCAGGCCACGAACGGCTTCGCCCGGAGGGCCTCCGCGCCGCCTGCCACCAGCTCGGCCATCTCGAGAGCGTCGAGAAGCCCCGACGTCTCGTAGGTCACGAGAACGAGCGGCTTCGTCGTCCGCGACAGCATGATCTCGGCCTGGTGGCGGTCCGCGATGCGCGCGTCCACGTCCGAGGGCAGGAACATCGACATCACGAAGTCGAGGTTGGGCAGCGCGTCGCACAGCTGAATGCCGTCGCTCACGTCGGCCAGGGTCGCCTTGCGGCGCTCGCCGGACCGGTGATCCACGATGTTCAGGCAGTCCGAGCCGGGTCCGAACGAGACGTTCCACTCCTCGCACGCGATGGCCGGCCGCCCCAGGCGGTCATACAGGGTGAGGCTCCGCGGGGCGACCGACAGGGCCCAGTCCACGAGTCGCGCCGGGGCGCGGACCAGATCGCCATCCACCGGGCGCCGGCGTGACGCATCAGCTCGACGGCCTCGGGCAGGAGCAGCCGCACGCCCGTCCGCTCCAGGATCGACAGGCTCGCCTCGTGCAGCCGCGCGCACTGCCCGGAGGCGAGCCGCGCGTAGCGAGGGCCGGGCTGCTCGATCATGCCGGAACAGTGTACGGAGCGATGCCGCCACCGGCGTCGCTCCCGGGCCCTGCCTTCGCACCGCCGTCCAGCCCGGCCGGCGCAGGCCGCCTCCAGCGAACGGCGAGTGCGAGCAGGCCACCCACAGCGACCAGGGCAAGCACGGGTATGGCCGCCTTGGCCGCGCGCGGCGGGAGCAAAAGCTCGAAAAGCGGGACCGGGTCGCCCCACTGTCGCTGAAGCGGACCGAACGGGCAATTGCCCCGGCCGACGACGAGGGCCGCCCCCTCGACCAGCAGCATCCCCACGGACAGCGCCAGCAGCCGATCGCGACGTCGGCGCACCGCGCACACCCAGACGTAGCCCAGGCTGCCCAGCTGGACAAACGCGAAGAGCGCGTGGGCGACTCGAAACAGCAGTGCGCGACGGCCCAGGCCCGCGATCCCGTTGCTCACCGGCCAAGGATGCCATGACGGCCGCGGGCCGGCTGCCCGGGCATGACGGCGCAGCGTACGGCAGGCAGGGGGCGCAATCCCGGGCACCGAGCGCACCGCGGCACCGCGAAGACCCGTGCGGGACTTCCGGGCCATGGCAGACGGTCGCGTTCTGCGCAAGCATGTGCGACCGATGGACGACTGGTGGGCCTGTCCCTCGTGCCACTCCCTCAACCCCTCCGCCCAGGGGCACTGCTACGGCTGCCTGCGTGAGCGCCCGGGCGCCGAAGAGCCGGCCGACGATGACCCGCCTGCACCCGAACACGGGCCGACGCAGGATCCCGTCGCCACCGCGGTCCCGCGCCCAGTCGCAGGCGGGAGACGGGGCCGACCACGGGCTCGAGTGCTCACCGCCGTCGCGGTCGTGCTCGCCGCGGCCTCCTCGCGCTCGCCGCGGCGACGGCGGCCGGGGCGTTCGGCGATCCGCAGCGGGACCTCGTCAGAGGCCACGGACCGGATGTGCACCGCTCTGCGCGCGGCAGTCGAAGCTCGAGCGGACGCCGCCGGCACGACGTGCCCGATCGTGCTGGGCCGCGTGGCCGAGTACAACGCCGAGGCCGCCCGCGCCGGAGAGCAATGGGCCAGTGCACTCGACCGCGTGCCGCTCAGCGGCGACCTCGCGGTCAGGGCCGCCGTCTACCGGTCCCACCTCCGCGACATCGTGCGGGATCCTCGGTCGCTCCAGGGTCCCTGCGACGCGCTCGCCATGGAGATGCGCGCGGCGGTTGCGCGCTGACCGTCACCGACTTGACGCCGGCGCGCCCCGCGGTTTGTCTAAGCACGATTAGTCTAATCCGCCTTAGATAGCGACCCGGTCCCCGGAGCGGCTATGCGCTGCGGCCCTCGCGCTTGCGCGGGACGAGCTGCGTGTAGTTCGTCTCGTCCACGCCGCGGTCGATCTCGGCCTGGGTGAGGAGGAGCGGCGGCCGCGCCTCGCGGATGGTCTCCTCGGTGATGATGCACTTGCGGACGTTCGAGAGGTCCGGCACGGAGAACATCACGTCGAGCAGCGCCTCCTCGATGATCGAGCGGAGGGCGCGGGCGCCGGTCTTGCGGGCGGTGGCGTTCTCCGCGGCGGCCTCCAGCGCACCCGTGGTGAAGACCAGCTCGACCTTGTCGAGCGAGAGGAGCTTCTGGAACTGCCGGGTGATGGCGTTCTTCGGCTCGGTCGCGACCCGCACCAGGTCCTCCTGGGAGAGCGCGCCGAGGGCAACCACGACCGGCATGCGGCCGACGAACTCGGGGATCATCCCGTACTTCAGGAGGTCCTCCGGCATGAGCTGCTCGAGCACCCGGGCCCGGTCGACCTTGCTCATGTGGGCCTCGGACCCGAAGCCGATGGGCCGCTTGCCGACCCGCTCCTCGACGATGCGCTCGAGCCCGTCGAAGGCGCCGCCACAGATGAAGAGGATCCCGGACGTGTCGATCTGGATGAAGTCCTGGTGAGGGTGCTTGCGCCCGCCCTGCGGCGGGACGTTCGCCACCGTCCCTTCCACGATCTTCAGGAGCGCCTGCTGGACCCCCTCCCCCGACACGTCGCGGGTGATCGAGGGGTTGTCCGACTTGCGCGCGATCTTGTCGATCTCGTCCACGTAGACGATCCCGCGCTGGGCGCGCTGGATGTCGAAGTCGGCGGCCTGGATCAGGCGCAGGAGGATGTTCTCGACGTCCTCGCCGACGTAGCCCGCCTCGGTCAGGCTCGTCGCGTCGGCGATACAGAAGGGAACGTCCAGGACCTTGGCGAGCGTCTGGGCGAGAAGCGTCTTGCCCGAGCCGGTGGGGCCGACGAGGAGGACGTTCGACTTCTGGAGCTCGACGTCGTCGACGAGGTGGCCCGCGTTCACCCGCTTGTAGTGGTTGTAGACGGCGACCGCGAGGACCTTCTTCGCCTGCTCCTGGCTGATGACGTACTGGTCGAGCGCCGACTTGATCTGCGTCGGGCTGGGGAGCTTCGTCGGACCCGGGGCCTTCTGCTTCGGGGGCTCGAGGAACTCCTCCTCGATGATCTCCTGGCAGAGGTTGATGCACTCGTCGCAGATGTAGACGCCCTGGCCCGCGATGAGCTTGCGGACCTGGTCCTGGCTCTTGCCGCAGAAGCTGCAGCGGTATGGGAGCCTGGTGCCCTTGTTCGACGGCGTCGTCGGCATGCTCGATTGCTCCTGCCTCGACCTGATTCTGCCTCAGTCCGCCAGTGCTGCGCGCGCTACCCGCGCCCGGATCCGGCCGAGCCGCCGGCGCCCGCCTCGGGGCCCTCGGCCGGGACGGAACGCCGGCCGGACCCATGCCGCCCCCGCCCGCGACCGAGCGGTCGTGCGCCTGCGAGATGAGCGACGCGCCGCGCGTGGCGTAGACCTCGTCGATGATCCCGTACGCCTTCGCCGCGTCCGGCGACATGAAGTAGTCGCGCTCGGTGTCCTTGACGATCTTCTCGAGCGGCTGATTGGTGTGGTGGGCGAGGATCCGGTGGTTCGTGTTCACCAGCTCCTCCATCTCCTTGACCTGGATGAAGACGTCGGGCGTGCTGCCCCGGAACCCGCCGGACCCCTGGTGGATCATGATCCGGCTGTTGGGGAGCGCGTACCGCTTGCCCTGTGCGCCGGCGGCGAGGAGGACCGCGGCCATGCTCGCGGCAATGCCGATGCAGATCGTGCTCACGGGAGCGCGCAGGTACTGCATCGTGTCGTAGATGGCGAGCCCGGCCGTGATGATCCCGCCCGGCGAGTTGATGTAGAGGCTGATGTCCTTGTCCGGGTCTTCAGACTCGAGGAAGAGGAGCTGCGCGATGACCAGGTTCGCGTTGTGGTCCTCGATCGCGTCCCCCAGGAAGATGATCCGGTCGCGGAGGAGCCGGCTGTAGATGTCGTAGGCGCGCTCGCCGCGCGCAGAGGTCTCGATGACCATCGGGACAAGCACGGCTACGCCTCCTCCTGCGCTTCGGCGGCCCGGGCCTCGGCCTTGAGGGCCTGCGCTGCGGCCTCCGCGGCAGACCCGCCTTCCTCGCCGGACCGGCCTCGAACCTCGTCCATGTGCGGCAGCGGACCGAACTCGGGGTGCGCCTCGAGCCAGCGGTCGATGAGCGACTCGACGACCCGCGCCCGTCGCAGCGTGGACCGGATGTTGGCCCGGCCCCGCGAGGACTCCATGTACGAGACGAGCTTGGGGTCCGAGGCATAGCGCTGGCGTCCCAGCTGGATCTCCGCGTCCACCGCGGCGTCGTCCACCTCGATGCCGTCGGTCTCACCGATCTTCGACAGGACGAGGAGCGTCTTCACCCGCTTCTCGGCGGTGACCCGCAGGTCGGCGCGGATGGCGGCATCGTCCTTCTTGATCGCCTCGAGGTACTCCGGGTAGCCGATCTTCTCCTCGGCCAGCCGCAGGAGCAGCTCGTCGTGCATGATCTCGACCTCCTGGTCAACAAGGAGGTCGGGCAACTCGACGGTGGCGTTCGCGGACGCGTACTCGACGATGCGGTCGGCAAAGTCGTGGCGAGCATGGTCCTTGGCCCCGGCGACCAGGCGCTCGTGGATGTCGGCGCGCAGCTCGGCCATGCCGGCGAACGACCCGATCGTACCGGCGAACTCGTCGTCGGCCTCTGGAAGCAGCTTCTCGCGAACATCGCGGACCAGGACGTGGAAGCGCACCGGCTGGCCTGCCAGGGTCGTCTCCGCGTAGTCCTCCGGGAACGTGAGATCGAAGTCCTTCTCCTCGCCCTGGGCCATGCCAACGAGGTGCTCCTCGAACCCGGGAAGGAGCCTCGACTGGCCGACGATGAGCGGGAAGCGCTCCGCCTTGCCACCCTCGAACGGCTCGCCATCGCGGGTGCCCTCGAACCCGATCACCACCCAGTCGCCGTCCTGGACGGGACGGTCCTCCACCGGGCGCAGGCTCGCGTGCTGGTCGCGGAGGTCGTCCACGACGGCGGTGACCTTCTCCTCGTCCACCTCCGACACCTCGGGGCGGAACGGGTAGTCCAGGTAGTCGCCGAGCTTCACCTCGGGTCGGACGGGGAGCTGCACGCGGTAGGCGGCGCCCTCGCCCTCGACGAAGGAGAGCCACTCCGGCTGGGGGATGGCAATGGGGTCGAGATCCGTCTCGCGGAGCGCCTCGAGGAGCGTGGCGTCGAAGAGGAGGTCCTTTGCCTCGTCGTAGATCGGATCCGGGCCGTCGGGCTGGTCGCGGTCCACGCCGAGCACACGCTCGAGCATGGCGCGGGGGGCCTTGCCCGGCCGGAAGCCGGCGACCCGGGTGCGGCGGCCCACGCGGCGGATGGACTCGTCGATGGAACGCTGGAGCCGGTCGGCGGGCAGCTCGACCTCGAGCGCGACCGTGCTCTTCGGCAGGGGGGTGGCAGTCACTTTCATCGCCCGAGGAGTATAGGGGGATGGCCGGGACTGCCGGGCGTGCCGGGGGTGCCGCCCCGCGTCGGTCACGGCCCTCCGGGGAACTTCCAGAGCCACTCGCGCAGGGTGAGCCGGCTGGCGTGGACGGCCGCTGCCGCGTCCCGCCCGACGTACCGGTAGTGCCATGGCTCGTAGCGGTAGCAGGTCGTGGACGTCTTGCCGCGCGGGTAGCTCATGACGAAGCCGTACTTCCAGGCGTTGCGGGCCAGCCAGGTCCCGGCCTTCGTGCGACCCCAGTCGCCGAAGTACCAGGGCTTCCCGCCGCCGCGACTCGTGAAGTCGATGGTGGTCCCGAGCTGGTGCTCGGAGTGGCCGGGACGGGCGGAGACGAGCAGCGCCGTGGACCGGCCGAGGGCACGGCTCCATGAGCCGAAGACCGAGGCCTGCATGGAGTAGCTCCTGAAGGCCGAGACGATGGCCAGCGGGGCTCCCGCTTTCCGGGCGTCGGTCGCCATCGCCCGCAGGTCGGCGATGATGAGTGCCCGCACCTTGTGCGGGCCGCCAAGGCCGGCGCGCGATGTCGGCACGAGATCCGGCGGCACGTAGCTGGATGGGAGCCGGAAGATCGGGTCGAGCAGGGTCGCGGCCCACGTGCGGTACAGGGCCGCCTGGGCCCGGAGATCCGCGTACCGGCAGGACGGGAGTGGGTCGCTGCGGGGGGTCGGCGCGGCAGGCGGCGTGGGCGTGACTGTCGGGGAGGGCAAGGGTGACGGCGACGGCCGGGGCGTCTCCCAGGGCGCGAGCGGGCGGGTGGGCGACGCGGACGGCGTCGCGGTTGGGGTAGGCGATGGAGCGGGTGTGACCGTGGGCGCCGGAGTGGGCGGGGCCGTGGGCGTGGCTGTCGGAGTAGGCGTGGGCGTGGGCGAGGGGGTCGGGCGCGGCGTTTCCCAGGGCGCGAGCGGCGGCGTCGGGGTGGGCGTGGACGCGGCGGCGCCGGCCGATGACGCCGCGGAGGCGACCATCAGGCTGAGCGCAAGACCGAGCCCCAGCGCGACCGGGATCCGATTCATCAGCTGCATACCCCAACGCTACCGGCGACGTGCTCGAAGCGCGCCCGCGACACACAGCCGGACAACACCCGGTCGGGCCGGGCACGAATGGATGGTGTACCCCGGATGCGGGGACGTCCAGCCGGACCTCCGTACCAGACCGGCCACGCCAAGCTCGTACTGTCGGGCGACAGCGACGCCGGCTACGGGATGCCCCGCGGTACTGCCCTCGTGCTGTGGGCATGCACTGTCGGGCGTGCACTTGACACTTGGGCACGCAGGCCGGACTCTCCCACTGAACGGAACATCCCAGCCCGGCCCGCCGGACCGCGGTCGAGCCGGCGCCCAGGAGGTGCACAATGCGTCGACGACTCGCGCTGTTGCTGGCGGCGGGCCTCGTGGTCCTGGCCGGATGCGGGAGCAGCGGCCCGCCACCCATCGAGGACCCGAAGGAGATCGTCGTCAAGGGCGTCGAGGCCCTCCAGGGGACGAAGAGCGTCCACATGCGGGTAGACGTGAGCGGCGAGGCGCCGCTCGACCTGACCGGCGCGGGCTCCGGGGCGAACGCGATCCCCCTCGACGGCACCACGATCGAAGGCGACATCGACATCGCGAACAAGGCGCTCGACCTCACGTTCGCAATCCCGCCGCTCCTGGGCCTCACCGGGGACATCCTGGTCGTCGACGACGCGGCCTACATCCGGGTGCCCCTCCTCGGTCCCAAGTGGATCAAGCAGTCGGCGACCGGGTCGACCGGCGAGGTCGTCGACACGGCCAGCGATCCCCAGAAAGCGCTCGAGGACATCAAGAAGGCCCTCGACGATCCACGGGTCGCGCCCAAGAAGCTCGCCGACGAGAAGTGCGGCACCAAGGACTGCTACCACGTCCAGCTGACGATCCCGACCGATGAACTCGCCGGGGAAGTCGCCGGTGCCCTCGGCTCGGCGGTCCCGCTCCCCTCGGGGGCCGCCCTCCCGTCCGGAGCGCCGGACGCGACGGTCGACGTCTGGGTCGAGAAGGACACCATGAAGATCGCCAAGGTGACCATCGACGCGGCCATGGATGCCGCCACGATCAAGGCCACCATCGCGTTCTCGAAGTGGGATGAGCCGGTGACGATCGAGGCGCCGCCGCCCGACCAGGTCGACGAGTCCGGTGGAGGCCTCCTCCCCGGCCTCCTGCCGAGCTTCGGACTCGAGAGCCCGCAGCCCTCGCAATAGGCGCCGCTGACCCCGCCCTATCGGTACTGCCGTTGCGGGCTTCGTGCTCGCCCCACGCAGGGGCCAGGGAACCCGGGCTGGCCCGGAACCGCGGCGTACCGTCGTGTCGAGGCTTGGGCGAACGAGGAGGGATCTGGTGGACGGCAGCGTGCTCGAGATGCGGCTGGTGGTGACAGCGCCTGACTACGAGGCCGCGCTCGCGTTCTACCGGGACGTGCTGGGGATGCCGGAACTCGGGGTGTTCAGTTCGCCCGGCGGACGGGTGACCATCCTCGACGCGGGCCGCGCCACTCTCGAGCTGTGCAACCCGCCCCACGCAGCCTACGTCGACGAGGTCGAGGTGGGCCGGCGCGTGGCCGGGCACGTCCGCGTTGCCTTCCAGGTCGCCGACGCGGAGGCGACGACGAACCGAATGCTCGCCGCCGGGGCGGAGCTCATTGCCCGGCCCGTCGAGACGCCGTGGCGGTCGCTCAACGCGCGGTTGAACGGACCCGCCGGCCTCCAGCTCACGCTGTTCGAGGAGATGGACCCGACGCCGTGACCGCGGGGTGCTCTCGAAGGCAGGACCCGAGCCTGCGTAGTCGATGGCGGCGAAGCGTGCCGTGCCAGTTCCGGGCGCCAACGGCGCGGGCAACCGCCGCCCTGATGCCCGCGGGCTCGACAATGATCCCGCTGAGACGGCCCGGGTCGCTCGCGCAACGGAGCGGGAAGTGGCCCGGGCTAGAATGGTCCGGTGAGCACGATGGGTCCCCGGGACGAACCCCCGGCCGAGACGCCGACGGGGATCGAGGACCTCCCGCTCGCGATGGGGTCACCCCTCAGAGCCGGCCGGACCCTGGCGACGGCTGACGGCTCCGCAGCGGCCGACCCAACCGCGGCGCCCGACGATGCCACCGCGGCCGAGGACGCCCCGGCGATAGACGACGCTCTCCCGACCGGCGACGCGCCATGGCCGGCCGAACTCCCGGAATCCGATGAGACAGGTCAGCCCGAGATTGCCGACCCGCGGCGGCCGAGCCGGTCCCGCCGCGGCCGCGGTGGCGCGGCACCGCCAGCGCCGGAAGAGGCGCGCCCCCCGGCCGACGCCGGCGAGCCGGACGAGCCGCCGCACCCGGCAGACGCGGCACGCAAACCCCGCGGCCCGTCCCCGGATAGCGGGCTCGAGGCGAGCCGCGCGGCCGTTGAGGCGCGCATTCTCGCCCGCCTCAACCCCGAGCAGGCCCGCGCCGTCACAACCACGGACGGCCCGCTCCTCATCCTCGCCGGCGCCGGCTCGGGCAAGACCCGGGTGCTCGCCCACCGCGTCGCGTACCTCATCGGTGTCAAGGGTGTCCGCCCCTGGCATATCCTGGCAGTCACCTTCACGAACAAGGCGGCCGCCGAGATGCGCGACCGCATCCTCGGCCTCGTCGGCGACATCGGGCGCGACGTGGCCATGGGCACCTTCCACGCGCTGTGCGCCCGGGTGCTCCGCCGGGACGGGGCCGCCATCGGGATCGACCCCCGCTTCACGATCTACGACCAGGACGACCAGGTCGGCCTGATGAAGCAAGTGCTCCGCGAGCTCGACCTTCCCGGCAGCGGCGAATGGCGCCCGTCGGCGGTCCTCGGGCAGATCGGTCGCTGGAAGAACGAGATGATCGGACCCGAGCAGGCCGACGAGGCGGCGCTCGGGTTCCTCGACAAGCAGTTCGCACGGGTGTACCGCAGCTACCAGGCGCGCCTCCGCGACGCGAACGCCCTCGACTTCGACGACCTCCTGAACGAGGCGGTCCGGCTCTTCGACGAGGCGCCGGCCGTCCTCGCCGGGCACCAGGATCGCTGGCGCTTCCTCCACGTGGACGAGTACCAGGACACGAACCACGCGCAGTACCTCTGGGTTCGCCACCTGGCGGCGAAGCACCGGAACGTGGCCGTCGTGGGCGACGACGACCAGAGCATCTACAGCTGGCGCGGCGCGGACCTGCGGAACATCCTCGACTTCGAGCGCGACTACCCCGAGGCGACCGTGGTGACCCTCGAGCAGAACTACCGCTCGACCCAGCTCATCCTCGACGCCGCCCACGCCGTCGTCTCGCGCAACAGCGACCGCAAGGACAAGCGGCTCTGGACGGCCAACCCACGGGGCGGCCGGATCGAGCATTTCGAGGCCGACTCGGAGGACGAGGAGGCCGACTGGATCGCCCGGCAGATCGAGGCGCTCGTGCGGGGGCGCGGCGCGCGCGGGTCGGTGCTCGTCCGGCGGGCGGACGAGGGTGACGAGTCCACGTACGTCCTCCGGGACGTGGCGGTGATGTACCGGACGAACGCGCAGAGCCGGTCGATCGAGGAGGCGTTCCTCCGCTACGGCCTCCGCTACCAGCTGGTCGGCGGCACCCGCTTCTACCAGCGCCGCGAGGTGAAGGACGCGCTCGCCTACCTGCGGCTGCTGCGGAACGACCGTGACCAGGTGGCCTTCGAGCGGGTCATGAACGTGCCGCCGCGCGCGATCGGCGGCAAGACGGTCGAGGAGGTCAGGCGGTTGGCCGCGGCCGCAGAGGGTGACTACTGGGCTGCCGTCGTCGAGGCGTGCGACTCACCGGTGCTCGTGAGCCGGGTCCGCGCCGGGCTGATCGGGTTCGTCGCGCTCGTGACGCGCCTGCGGGCGCGGGTGGGCGTGCTGCCCCTCCCCGAGCTTCTCGACGAGGTGCTCGAGGAGTCGGGCTACCGGGCCATGCTCATGGACGGCTCGGCCGAGAACGAGGAGCGCTGGGCGAACCTGCTCGAGCTGCGCGAGGTGGTCGAGCGGTACGGCGATCTCACCCCCGAGGATGCCCTCGACCGGCTCCTGGAGGAGACCGCCCTCGTGGCCGAGCAGGACGACTACGATCGCGACGCCGACACGGCCACGCTCATCACGCTCCACGCGGCCAAGGGCCTGGAATTCCCCATCGTCTTCATCAGCGGCCTGGAGGAAGGAGTCCTGCCCCACAACCGGTCGCTCGACGACGAGCGGCAGATGGCAGAGGAGCGCCGGCTGGCCTACGTCGGCATGACCCGCGCCAAGGAGCGCCTCTACATGACCCACGCGGCGTCGCGGGCGACCTGGGGCCGTGGCAGCTGGTCCACGCCGAGCCGGTTCCTCCTCGAGATTCCCCCGGACCTGCTGCACGGGCCCGGGGTGATCGTCCGTGACGAGGACGATGACCAGCGGCCGTGGGAGGAGCGGTCCGGCGGGCTCCTCGACCTGGACCTGGCCTTCGGGCGGGGACCCGGAGCCGGGTTCGGGCGGGGCTTCGGGGGCCAGCGGGGGCCCGGGAGCGGCCGGGCCAGTGCGCCGCGGACCGGGATGCGGTCGCTCGGCCCGCGACGGCTGCCCCCGGGAGGCGGGTACGTGCCGGGATCGGGGTCCGGGGCCGCCACGCGAACGGCGGGGACGCCGTGGTCATCTCGGGCGCCGGGCTCGGGCACGGGCCCGGGTACTGCCCGGGCCGCCCGGGCGCGGGTTTGGGCCCGGGCTCGGCCCCCGGAGCGCCGCCCCCCGGCACGGTCTTCCGGCCCACGCGGGACCTCGCGGCCAGGCGGGAGGCGTACTACGCGGCGAAGACCGGCCCACCTCCGGGACCGGGCTCGCCGGCATCGGCGGCCGCGCGCCCGGCGCTGCCTCCCCGACCCCGTGTGCCCGGCGAACGGCAGTACCGCGACGGCGACCACGTCCGTCACCACTCGTTCGGCGATGGCACCGTGGTCACCTCGAAGCTCACGCGCGACGACGAGGAGGTCACCGTGGCGTTCCCGGACCGCGGGGTGAAGGTGCTCCTGGCCAGCCTCGCCAACCTGGAGCTCGTCGGATGAGCGCGGATCAGGACCCCACCCCGGGGGAGACGATCCCCGCCCCGCGCGAGACGACCTCCCCGCCAGACGAGACGATCTCTTCCCTGGGCGCGGCGATCCCCTCCCCCGACCCCGTCGCCCGCGCCGCGGAGCTGCAGGCCGCGATCGAGCGCGCGAACCGCCTCTACTACGTCGAGGACGCCCCCGAGCTGACCGACGCCGAGTACGACGCCCTCCTCCGTGAACTCGTGGCGCTGGAGGAAGCGCACCCCGAGCTGCGCACGGCCGACTCGCCGACGCAGCGTGTCGGTGCGGCGCCCGGCCGCCAGTTCGCCGAGGTCCGCCACGCCCGGCCGATGCTCTCCCTCTCGAACGCCTTCGGCGAGGACGAGCTGCGCGCGTTCGACGTGCGCGTGCGCCGAGGGCTGGGGCTGCCCCTCCCCCCGGAGCCGGCCGACGACCTCCGCTACACCACGGAGCTCAAGGTGGACGGGCTTGCCATAAGCCTCAGGTACGAACGCGGTCGGTTCGTCCAGGGCGCGACCCGCGGCGACGGCACGACCGGCGAGGACGTCACCGCGAACCTCCGCACGATCGCCGCCATCCCCGCGCGGCTGTCGGAGCCAGTCGACCTCGAGGTCCGCGGCGAGGTCTACATGCCGAAGGCGGAGTTCGAGCGCATCAACCTCGAGCGCGAGGAGGCGGGGCTGCCGCTGTACGCGAACCCGCGGAACAGCGGGGCCGGGTCGCTCCGCCAGCAGGACCCGAACGTCACCGCGAGCCGGCGGCTCTCGGCCTGGTTCTACCAGCTCGTCGAGGCCGAGGCGGAGGGAGAAGGAGCACCCGCCGCCCGCACCCAGTCGGACGCCCTGCGCCGCCTCGCCGCCCTCGGCTTCCCCGTCCAGGAGCACTGGGAGACGGGCCTCGACATCGACGGCGTCATCGCCTTCACCGAGCGCTGGCGCGATGCCCGCCACGCCCTGCCGTACGAGACCGACGGCGTCGTCGTCAAGGTGGACCGCATCGACCTGCAGGAGCGCCTCGGGCTCGTCGCGCGGGCCCCCCGATGGGCGATCGCGTTCAAGTTCCCGCCCGAACAGGTCGAGACGGTGGTGGAGGACATCGTCGCGTACGTGGGGCGCACCGGCGCGCTCACGCCGGTGGCGCACCTTCGCCCCGTCCGGGTCGCCGGCTCGACTGTCGCGCGCGCCACGCTCCACAACCTCGACGAGGTCCGCCGCAAGGACATCCGCGTCGGCGACCACGTCATCCTCCAGAAGGCCGGCGACGTCATCCCCGAGGTGGTGCGGCCGCTCCCCGAGAAGCGGACCGGCGCGGAGCGCGAGTTCGAGATGCCAACCGAGTGCCCGGTGTGCCGCGCGCCCGTGGTGCGGGAGGAGGGCGAGGCCCGGCATCGCTGCACGAACCCGTTCTGCCCGGCCCAGCGCGTCGAGGGACTCATGCACTTCGCGGGACGCGGAGGCATGGACATCGAGGGCGCCGGCTACGCGGTCATCGTCCAGCTCATGGAGCGCGGCCTCGTCGCCTCCCCGGCCGACTTCTACCGGCTCACCGTCGAGCAACTCGTCACGCTCGACCGCTTCGCCCAGAAGAGCGCGGAGAACCTCGCCGCCTCGATCGAGCGGTCACGTCGCAGGCCCCTGGCGCGGATCCTGAACGCGCTCGGCATCCCCAACGTCGGTGAGCAGACCGCCATCGACCTGGCCCGGTGGGTCGGCTCGACCTGGCCACCCGAGGAGGACGAGAGCGAGTCCGCGTGGACGGCCCGGGTCGCGGGTGCGCTGCGAGAGGCACCCGCCGAGGCCTTCACCGAAGTGCCGGGGATCGGGCCGGTCGTGGCGCGCAGCATCGGCCGCTTCTTCGGCGACGAGGCCACCGGCGGGCTGCTCGGGGACCTCGTGGCGGCGGGCGTCGTCGCGGAACGGCCGGTCGTGCGGCGCCTGCGCCGGTGTGGCGGCCGGCGACGACAGCCGCCGAGGGAGCCGCCGGGCCCGGCGCGGCCGCCGAGGGGCCGCTCGCCGGCAAGACGCTCGTCGTCACGGGCTCGCTCCCGGGTTTCTCGCGCCAGGAGGCCGAGGACGCCATCCGCGACGCCGGAGGTCACGCCGCCGGGTCGGTGAGCCGCAAGACCGACTACCTCGTCGCCGGCGAGAACGCCGGCTCGAAGCTGCAGAAGGCGCAGGAGCTGGGAGTCCCGTCGTCGACGAGGACGGGTTCAGGCGCCTGCTGGCCGGAGAGGCGCCGTAGGGAGGTGCGCGGACAGCCCTACCAGTCCAAAGGGCGGGCGCTCAGCGGACTTTACTCCGAAGTTCTGTACTTCAACGTAAGGACATCCTGTCCCCGTTCCCTCGGATGTCAACCGCCACAGTCGTCGAGGACTTCGTCGTCTACATCGACATCGAGGGGAGCGTGAGTTCGAAGCGCTCGCGGGGTTCTCGCGCCAGGAGGCCGAGGACGCCCTCCGCGACGCCGGAGGCCACGCCGCCGGGTCGGTGAGCCGCAAGACCGACTATCTTGTCGCTGGCGAGAACGCTGGCTCCAAAGGGAGGTGCAGCGGTGGCAACTGGCGCCTTCATGGACAAGTCGGCAGCACCAACCGACGAGGAGGTCCGGGCCGCGCTGGGCCCCGCCGCGGCGTGGTGGGCCGCCCTCGAGGGCTGGGTACGCGAGACCTACGGCCTGGCCGGCGAGTGGAAATGGAGCGGGAGGGACTCCGGCTGGGCGATGCGCTACAGGCGGAGCGGCAAGTCGCTCCTCTGGCTCCACCCACTCCCGGGCACCGTGAAGGCCCTTGTGGTCGTCGGGCCCGTCCGGTGTTCGACGAGGCCATGTCGCTCGACCTCTCCCCCCGGATCGAAACGGCCCTCCGCGATGCCCACCCCTACCCGGACGGACGCTGGCTCTTCCTCGGCGTGGAATCGGACGAGGAGGTCGTTGACCTGCAGCGACTCATCGCCCTGAAGTCGCCTCCCCCGCGCCGTCGCCGCGCGGGCTGAGCCGCGATCGGCGAGCGTCGCCGAGTGCCAGGGACCCGGAAACCGGTTGTTGCGGCGGCCGAGCCGCTGCCCGTGGGTATCATTCGTCGCGATGGCCAGCCTGGAGCTTGGGACACGCCCGTCGACGAACAGACGAGCGCGACGGCCGCGGCGACGGGCCTTCGGCAACTGGGCCCGATGCGGGTCGACTACCACGTGCATACGTGCTTCTCGTATGACTGCGAGACGTCCCTGGAGGCCGTCCTGGCACGGGCGCGAGAGGCCGGCATCCGGTGTGTGTGCGTCACCGACCATGACACCATGGAAGGTGCGCTGGCGCTCAAGCGAATGGCGCCGCCGGAGATCGAGATCGTGGTCGGATGCGAGTTCACGACCGACGACGGCTCGCACATCATCGGCCTGGACCTCACCGACATGATCGCTGAGAAGCGGATCCTCCACCTGGGTCAGCGGATCAGGGAGCAGGGCGGCCTCGTGCTGCTGCCCCACCCCTTCCGCCGCGGCAGCGGGGTCTTTCGAACAGAGATGCGCCGCTCGGAGCACTTCGTGCGCGACGTTCTCTCGGCCGCGGACCTGGTCGAGTGTTTCAACGGCAGGGACACGTACGCCAACAACCAGAGCAGCTACCGCTTTGCCCTGGATCGCGGTCTGCCGGCCGTGGCCGGGAGCGACGCCCATACGGAGGCGCAAATCGGATCCGTCTTCGTGGAGTACGCGGACGATGATCGGGTGCACGGCGAGTCACCGCGGCAGGTCTACTTTGCGGACCAGGTGCCGCGGGGGGAGAACCATCTGAAGAAGAGGCTGATGGAGGTCTATCACCGGCACCAGGCGAGCCTCCCTGCCGTCGTCGGCGCAGCATATGGGGCGTCGCGGCGACGACTCCGGCGCGACGTGCCACGGACGACGGGCGCACCCATCAGGATGCAGTACGACTTCCCGCTCAGGCACTCGCGATCGGGCGATCGGCCGTGAGGAGAAGCGCCTCGATTCGATCCCAGCTCGCCGCGAAGCGCGCGATGGACGTGATGGCGTCGGGCATCGCTTTGTTGCTGCTCTCTCCGATCATGGCGGTCATCGCAGTGGCGGTGCGGGTGACTTCCCCCGGGGAGATCATCTTCAGGCAGACGCGCGGCGGTATGGGAGGGCGGCCGTTCACGATCTACAAGTTCCGATCGATGACCCGGGACGCGCCGGCCTCAGGCCCCGGGTCGTACGTGAGCGGAGACGACCCGCGCATCACGCGGGTTGGCAGGGTCCTGCGCCGCACCAGCCTCGACGAGCTTCCGCAGCTGCTCAATATCCTGAAGGGTGACATGAGCATCGTCGGGCCACGACCGGACTTGCCTCACCACGTTGAGAAGTACACCCCTTTCCAGCGGCGGCGGCTCGAGGTACGGCCCGGGATCACGGGCTGGGCCCAGGTCTGCGGTCGGAACCAGCTTTCGTGGGACGAGCGGATCGACCTGGACGTCGAGTATGTCCAGCACTGGTCCCTGCTCCGGGACCTGGACGTGATCCGACGGACCGTCCTCGTCGTGCTGACAGGAAGAGGAGCGGCGCTGCCCAAGAGGACCGGTCCAGCAATGGTCGGCAAGGACACGGACCGGTGACTGAGCGTTCTCGTCACCGGGGTGGGCGGGCCGGTCGGCGTCAGCATCGTCAAGGCGCTACGTCTGTCCGCGCTGAAGCCGCGGATCGTTGGCACCGATGCGGACCCGCTGTCGGTGGGGCTGTTCCGAACCGATGCAGCGCACGTGCTACCCCACGTCACCGTGGATGAGGCCGGCTACGTCGCGCGACTCCGGGAGATCTGTCTCGCCGAGCGAGTCGCGATGGTGTGCTTCGGGTCGGAGATCGAGATGCGGCGACTTGCCCCTCATCTCCCGGACTTCGAGCGGGAAACCGGCACCACCCTGATCCTGAATTGTCCGGAGTTCGTCGAAACCTTCATGGACAAGTGGGAGATGGTGGGCCTCCTGCGCGAGAAAGGCCTGCCGGCGCCGGATAGCGCGCTCGCGACCGACCCGGCCGCAGTAGAGATGTTCCTGGACCGGCACACCTTTCCGCTGATCCTGAAGCCGAGCCGCGGCTCGGGGTCCCAGGGCGTATCCATTGTGGGCAGCCGTGCCGAGCTGGACTTCCTCTCGCGACATGTCTCGGAGCCGATGATCCAGGAGTACCTCCTCCCGGACGACGAGGAGTACACGGTCGGCGTCTACAAGAGCCCGAGAACCGGCTACGTCGGCCAGATTGTGCTCAAGCGGCAACTCAGCGCGGGGTGGACGTACAAGGCCCAGGTAGTCCGCGATGAGCAGATCGAGTCCGTCTGCCGCCGGGTCGTGGAGGCCTTCGACGTCTGGGGACCGATCAACCTCCAGGTGCGGAAGACGGCCGCAGGCGTGCAGGTATTCGAGATCAACCTCCGGTTCTCGGGTTCAGCGGTGATCCGCGCCTACTTCGGCTTCAACGAACCCGAGATGTGCCTGCGGGACGTGATCCACGGAGAGCCCCTGTCACAACCGGAGGTCAGCCCGGGATACGCATTCCGATACTGGGACGAGATCTACCTCAAGCCCGGCGAGTACCCAGCGGACCCGGCCCAGCCGCACCCCCTCGAACCTGGCGGGACCAAGGCCGACAACTTCTGACTTAGATGGAGACCTGCGCCCCGCCCCTCCCCCCAGCTCCTCACTGGGCCCACACCCGGAAGGTGTCGGTGGGGAAGCCGAAGAAGAAGTCGGAGGTGGTGGGGCCGTCGGAGTTGGCGGCCCGCAGGAGCCACCACTCCCCGCGCAGGATGCCCGGGTTGTCGTCCCCGTCACCGTCCCAGTCACCCACCGCCCAGTTCGACTCCTCGTAGGTGCGGCCCCAGAAGAAGTCGAGGCTGGGGGGTCCGTCGGAGTTGCTGTTGCGCAGGATCCACCAGTTGCCGTGGCCCGCGGTGCAGGAGGCTCCCAGGCAGCGCAGCCAGCCGGGGGTGTCGGTGCCGTTGCCGTCCCAGTCACCCACCAATGGCACATCGGTGGCGATGCCCCAGAAGAAGTCGACATCCACAGCACCCGCGGAGTTGCTGTTGCGCAGCAGCCACCAGTTGGCCCGCAGAAGGCCCGGGGTATCGTCCCCGTCGCCGTCCCAGTCACCCACCAATGGGCGGTCGGTGGCGGCGCCGAAGGCGAAGATGAGGTCGGGGGCCCCGGCGCTGTTGCTGTTGCGCAGGTACCAGGTGAGGGAGCCCCGGTGACCCGCACCAGACCAGGGGTCTTTGTCCCGTCGCCGTCCCAGTCGCCGAAGACCGGCGTGTCGGTGGAGGCGCCGTAGGAGAAGGCGGTGACCGTGCCGGGGGTGCTCGTGTTGCTATCGCGCAGGTACCAGGAAAGGGAGCCCCCGGTGACCCGCACCGCGGCGGGATAGGAGACGGGGTCGGTGGAAACCGGCGGGTCGGGCAGGATCGAGCTCGCCCGCACCATAGATGTTGTCGGTGCCGGCCGCACCCCGATCGACAGTCGCTTCGTTCAAGAGGTACGACTTCAGCTCCGCCGGCGTGTCTGCCACCCCGGCCTCCAGGACAAGGGCCGCGGCGCCGGCGACTACAGGCGTGGCTGCGCTCGTGCCGGAGAAGCAGTTTGGACTGTATGTGAAGCTGCTGACGCAGGCCGCGGCGCTGAGATCGGGCTTGGTGCGCGCGTCGTTTGTCGGACCCTGGGAGCTGTAGAGCGCAATCGTCGTGCCCATGGCGGGATCGATCGCGCCCACCGAAGCAGCTCCTGCGCTGGCCGTGTCTGATGCCGGACCGGTGGCGCTGTACGGGTTCTGCCAGTGCTCGACCCCCTGCCCGTTGACCATGAACTCGAGTGTGTCCCCAGCCGTCCCGCTGCCCGCGGCATACAGGTGGACCAGGACGTAGTCGACGTCGCTCGAACTGCTGCAGGAGAGAGACACGTGCTCGAGGGGCGGGGCACCCGTGCCCTGGTTGTCCTCGCCATACGCCTTGAGCACGGTCTGCGCCACGTCGTCGTAGACGTAGAGGTCGTAGTCGGTCCGATCGGCACCCCAGTCGCTCCATCGGAGGCCGTTCACGTAGCCGCAGTAGATCCCCATCAATTCGTCGCCGGGCGCGAAGTCGAGCCAACCATTGGCGTTCGCGTCCACCCACGGGCCGCGCCAGTAGGAACCGAGGTTCGACGCATCCCCAGCGGTGTTGCCGGCCGAGTTGAACCACGCGATCCCGGCCGCCACTGCGCCATCGATGACCGCGCCAATGGGCCCGGTGCCATCGCCAGGTCCGTCGTACTCGGCGGTCAGGGATCTTGAGATGACATCCACGCCCTGGCCGGCGAAGTAGTCCACGGCGGCCTGGAGATCCGCAGCTGTGCGCGCTTCCGCGAGGTACAGCTGGGCGTTCGGAGCCATCTCGTGAATGATCTCGGCGACACCCTGGCCATGCTTGCCCCCGACGGCCCAGATGTCGCACGACGAGCCCTCCAACCGGCAGAAAGTGCCAGCCGGCGTCGGGAGCTCACCGGCGGCGACGGCGGCGTTCCAGTAGGTCGAGCCGAAGTGGTCAATGATCCCGATCTTGACGCCGCTTCCGGTGTATCCGGCGGCGTGCCAGGCGGACGCTCCAGTCTTGGCCACCTCCTCGCCGACGATCGGGCTGGCCGGTGCAAGCAGGTCCCGGCGAGTCGGCCTCGCTGCCGACTGCACGCCGGCAGGGACGTTCGCGACCAGCGGTGGCCGGACGAAGTCAACCCCGGGATCGGCTTCCAGGTCCACCAGCTGATCGAACGGCACGAGTGCCTGGACGAGCACGCCGGGCACCTCACCCTCGATCGTGCCGCCGAGGCCGGTGACCAACCGAGCGACGGCAGGCGCCGCAAGGTGGTGCAGGACCTCGACGCGAACCCTTTCGCCGATCATCTCCACGCCTGGGCCGGCCGCTCTCCCTTGCTGCAGACGTGTCACTGCCTCGCGCAGGACGCCACTGGCGAGCGGCACCTTCTCGGACCTGGGCGGCGGGGACCCCGGCTCCGCTCCAGCGACGGTGCCGGGCGGGATCGCGCCGAGAACAAGCAGGGCAGCCACGGCAATCGAAAGGAGTTTGCCGACGACACCGCGGCGTCTCGCGCTGGAACGCCTCACAGCACACCTCCCTGGGCGGGCCTCTCCGGTGTGCCGGCGGGGCGACGACGGGTCACCATCCCAGCCGCGTGTCACACCTTCCCGCTACCGGGCATGTTGTGCCGCGGACTGCTGGCCGGCCAGTGCCGGACAGCCCTTGTTGGCGGCATGCTGTAGCGGTGGCAACGCTCCCCACACGGACGGTACGGATGGCGGGTTGCGTCTCTCGCCGGAGCGGTCTACCCTTAGCCCGCTACTCTGTGTCTTGTTCGATGAACCTGGACATGCCACTGTCATTGGGCCGGTGAGACAAGAGGGATTGGAAGGATGGGCACGATGAGACGACACGTGGGGATGCTCGCCGCAGCAGTACTGCTCCTGGCTATCTCGGCCCAGGCGGTCGCGGGCTACAACGGGCAGGTTCCGACCCAGGTGACGGTAGGTGGACCTTCCGGCGCCGTGATCTGCGGCGACGAGCTCGCCATCACGGCCATGGTGGTCGACCAGGACGGCAAGGCGATCGAAGGTCAGCAAGTCGCCTGGTCCTTTGCCGCATCGCCGTCGTCCGGCGACGAGATCGTCGAGGCCACGACCACCACAGACGCTCAGGGCGTCACCTCGACGACGGTGATCCTTGCGTGCGAGGCAGGTGACCGCACGATCAAGGCGACGGCGGGGGAGGCCTTCGGATCGGTCGTCCTGAGCGTGACAGGCGAGGGCCTTCCGGACACGAGCACGGCACCGTCAGAGACCGCGCCCTGGGGCCTCCTGCTTGCCGCACTGGCTGTCCTGGTGCTCGTCGGATTCGGCGCTCGCTGGGTCGTCTCCCGCAGGTAGCTCCCGCGGTAGACCTGGCGCGGAACGCCGTGCCGACCGAGCCCAGTGAAGGAGAAGCGGCCCACCCGTCCATCGGTCACTTACGTCGCGAGCCCAAGGAAGACGTGCGCCATAGGGCGCACGTCTTCGATTCCCGGTAGGCTCTGGTTCGGATGTCGCTGCCGTCAGGCCCCCAGAGCCCTCGCGCCGCCCGGCTGCGGTCTGCGATCAAGGTCGTCTCTGCCGTCGCGATCGCCGCCGCCCTCGGGATCGGCGGGTGGGCGGTGTTTCGAGGCGCCTCGGGCGAAGGCGGGACCGTCCCAACGCCGGGCACCCCGGTCGTCACCGGGTCTCCGTCCGTCGCCGCAACACTGGCAACGCCTCCTGCATCGGGCCTCCGGCCGGATCGCACAACACCGGTAGGGTCTCCGACGCCAAGTGCGGCACAGGGAAGCGCAGGGGCGACAGCCGGCATCGTCGCCCGTCGAATCCGGATCGAGCGCCTGGGCATCGACATCCCTGTCGTGGAGGGCGACGGCGTGGACGCACCGCTCGGCAAGGCCGCCCACTACCCGGGCACCGCCTGGCCCGACGGCGGAAGCAACATCTACCTCTACGGACACGCGCGCAAAGGGTCATTCCTGGCCCTGTGGGAAGCGCGACTGGGCGATGTTGTCGTCCTCGACCTCGCCGATGGCTCGCAACAGAGCTACGCCGTCTCGAAGATCCTGCCCCGAGCGCCCTGGAACGACCTCGACCTCCTCAGGCCAACTGCGGGTGAGCAGCTGACCCTTCAGACCTGCACCTCGAACAGGAAGACGGCGCCCCGTTTCGTGGTCATAGCCGTCCCGACTCCTTGACGACCCCCGCGGTGCCGCATCGACGGCGACGCCTGTGGCTGATCGTGGGCGCCAGTGTGCTCATCGTGCTTGTGGCGGGCGCCGGCCTCGCCCTCTTCCGCTACCTCCCGCTGCTCGATGATGCTCGCGACGTGCGGGCCTCCATGGAGAGCCTGTACTCGAGAGTGACCCGTGTCGGCCTGGCCATGGACAGTCAGACCCTGGCCGGGATCGAACGGGACATGCAGGCCGTGGGCCTCAGGATCGACCGGCTCGCAGAGTCGCTTGCGTCGGACCCGTTGATAGCGATCGCCGCCGTTCTGCCCCCGAGCCGCGACGCGGCGAACGCTGCCAGAGCGCTGACCGCCGCCGCCCGGGACGCCATGTCCGCTGGCAAGGTGGCGCTCCGGATGGGTTCGCAGTACGTGGCGATGCGAGAGCGGAGCGCCGGCACGAAGACGCAATCGACCCTCGAGAGCCTGGCGGAAGTCATGGTGGCCACGCGAGACGACGCGACGCAACTGCGCTCTGCGCTGGCCGCCGCGCGAGACAGGCTCCGAAACCTCCCGGATGGTCTCCCGGGTCCGCTCGGCGAGGCGCGGGCAGTCATGGGGGCGAAGCTGGACGAGGTGATGCCCTTTGCGGAGGCATACGTTCGTGCCGCCGACGCACTCCCTGACGCTCTCGGGTGGAACGGCCCGAAACGCTACCTGGTCCTCGCGCAGGATCCCGCGGAGCTGCGGCCCACCGGCGGGTTCGTCGGAACGTACGGGATCGTGGCGTTCAGCAGGGGGCGGCTCACCGAGCGAGTGTTCAGAGACGTCTACACACTCGACCTCAAGCCGGATCCGCCGTACATACCCGCACCGGCGCCGCTCCAGGGCCATCTCCTCGGGGATGAGCCGTGGCTTCTCGCCGACGCGAACTGGTCGCCCGACTTCACGGTCTCTGCCCGCCAGGCGCTCCAGGCGTACACCCTCGAGTCCGGTGATGACCGCGTCGACGGCGTGATCGGCCTGACAACGTACGCAATCGACCGCCTGCTGGAGGTCACGGGTCCGGTCGACGTGCCGGAGTACGGCGTGTCGGTCTCCGCCGGGCAGACAACCATGGTGAGCCTGGAGCGTACTCGAGAGGCGTCCGAACCGGGGCAGGACCGGAAGGCATTCCTGGACGCGCTGGCCACGCACCTGCTCGATCGCTTGATGGCCCTGCCGCTGGATCGGTGGACCACGGCCGTCGAGGCGGCCGAAACGATCCGGGTCGAGCGCCTGGCAAGCGTCTGGTTCGCGGACCCGGAGGCGCAGGCGCTGGCATCGGAGGCGCGCTGGGACGGCTCGGTCGGCAGGACGCCGGCGACTATGTGTTCACCGTCGACGCCAACCTCGCCCCCGCGTCGAAGTACAACCTCGTCACTGATCGCACCCAGTCGCTCGAGGTCCAGATCGACCGCTTCGGGAACGCTCACAACACCCTCACGGTGGCGTGGACCAACAGGCTCAACGAGCTGCCTGATGCGCAACGGCGCTTCCTCCGATCCATCAGCACGAGCGACGTCTACGGCACCTTCGTGAGGATCCTGACCCCGGCTCGCAGCCGCCTCGTATCCGTGAGCGGCGGCACCGTCGCACCCGTGCAAGGAGCCGAGCAGGTCACGCAGGAGGCCGGACGAGCCTCGTTCGGCAACTACTTGATGGTGCCTCCGGGCCAGGCCGCGCTCACGTACGCGTGGATCTCGCCGTATGCGGCGGACACCGACGGCAATGGTGAGGGGCGCTACGTCCTCACCGTCCAGAAGCAGCCCGGCACGCTCGGAGACGAGGTGGACCTCTCCATCACGGTTCCGCCGGGCTCACAGATCCTGGAGGTCAGCCCGGGCATGATCGTGGACGGAGCCACGGCCAGGCTAAGCACACGGCTGACGACTGATCTCGTGGTCGCGGTGCGGTTCGGCCCCGGGGGCTAGACGCTGCGCCCAACCACATACGTTTCCGCTGCTTCTCGGCACCTATCCGAGCGCGCGCAGCAAGTCCCGAAGTGGCGGGTTGGCACGGTCCCTCGCCGACAGGATCGGGTGATCGGTGGGCCACGGCACCCCGGCATCAGGGTCATCCCACGCGAAGCCGAGCTCATCGGTCCCATCGAACTCGTTCGTCACCAGGTAGAGCAGATCGGTCTCCTCGATCGCGTAGAAGCCGTGGGCCACTCCGGCGGGGATGACGACCCACTCGTCCGGGTAGATCTCCCGCGTCTCCACCGCGGGCCCCTCCGCCTGCCCGCGCAGGATCGGCCGCGGATCTACGAGTGCCACGAAGACGCGCCCGTTCAAGACGACCCAGCGATCCAGCTGGCGGCGATGGAGATGCAGTCCGCGCAGGACGCCGGCTCGGCTGCTGGACACGTTCGCCTGTACGAAACGCTCATCCGACCAGCTCGCGCGGAAGACCTCGCGGAGCGCCCCGCGGTCGTCCACGTGCCGGATCATGCGGCCCCAGCGCACTCCGTCAATACGCCCTGGCTCCCCGTCCGGCCGCAGGTCACCGCCGGAAGGCCGGTCGTCGCTGTTCGTCATGCCATCTCCTCCAGCAGGGCACGGTACCGTGGGAGTTCATCCTCGAGCGCCTCGCGCCAAGGCCTCAAGGTCACCCCCTGTCCCGCGGCCCGACCTGCATCCAGCACGCTCCAGAGTGGCGCCAGTGACGCCCTCGGCCACATCCTGGCTGTCACGTGCTCGACCGGGACCCGCAGGCCGAGGGCCGCCATGAGTTCCTCGGCCCAGGCCGCGCGCGAGACAACCCCTGTGTTGACGAGGTGGTAGATGCCCGGCGGGGCAGTCTGCGGGCCCTGCAGAGGCGGATCCGCCCGGGAAGCCTGGCCACCCGCGAGTGCCAGGAGTTGCACCGTGGCCGCGGCCAGGTCCTCCGCCCGCGTCGGCGAGCCAACTTCGTCGGCTACGAGGCGCACGGCCTTCCCTGCAGCTCGGGCGCGGCGCGCGGCGGCGAGCACCTTCGTGCCGAAGTCGGCACCGGGTGGCCCGTAGAGCCACGCAGTCCGCACGATCCACGCACGCGACTGAGACGGGTCGCCGAGCGCGTACGCGTCGCGAACGGCATGCTCCCCAATGAGCTTGCTGCGCCCATAGGCGTTGACGGGCCCGGTCGGGTCGCTCTCTCGATAGCCTCGCCCATCCGTCCGGCTCCCATCGAAGACCTCGTTCGTGGAGACGTAGACAAAGTCGGCACCTGCCGAGCGGCACGCTCGAGCGAGCAGGGCTGTGGCGAGTCCGTTGCGTGACTCGGCCAGTACTGGATCTCTCGCACAGGCATCGACGTCGGTCCACGCCGCCGCGTGCAGGACGAGATCGGGGCAGTCGCGCTCGAGGAGTTGAGGGTAGACCGCAGGCCGATCCAGGTCGAAGGCGGGCCGGCTCCAGCCCAGGACCTCGACACCCTCGGCGAGAAGCACCGAGGCGAGTGCGTTTCCCAGCCGTCCACCGGCACCCGTCACCGCGACCCGCATCATGCTCCAACTTCAGCGAGCCGATCCCCGTACTGGCGCGCGTAGTACCCGTGCCACTCGCCGGCCTTCAGGGGCCGCCACCAGTCCTCGTTCGCCCGGTACCAGTCGATCGTCGTCGCGAGGCCCTCGTCGATGGTCACCTCCGGCCGCCAGCCGAGTGCTGGCGATGCGGGACCCGTCCATCATGTAGCGGCGGTCATGACCCTGGCGATCAGTCACGTGCCGTACGAGCGCGGGATCGCAGCCCACGCCCTCGACGATGCGCCGCGTCAGCTCGAGGTTCGTGAGCTCGGAACGGCCGGGCACGTTGTAGGCCTCGCCGCGCTCGCCAGACTGAAGGATCGTTTCGAGAGCGCGCACGTGGTCCTCGACGAAGAGCCAGGCGCGCCGATGCTGCCCGTCTCCGTACAGTGGCAGCGGCTCTCCGTCGAGTGCGTTCGTGATGAAGAGCGGGACGACCTTCTCCGGGTGCTGGTACGGGCCGTACGTGTTCGCTCCGCGTGCGATGACGGCATCCACGCCGTGGGTGGTCACGAAGCTCTGGACCAGGTGCTCGGCGGCAGCCTTGGACGCCGCGTACGGGCTGCGGGGCCGCAGGGGATCCGATTCACGGCTCGCACCCAGCTCGATCGACCCATAGACCTCGTCGGTCGAGACCTGCAGGAACCGGATTGGACGAGCGGCCGCCCGCACGGCTTCAAGCAGCACGAAAACGCCCATCACGTTCGTCCGAAGGAAGGCCGCGGGATCCAGGATGCTGCGGTCGACATGCGATTCCGCGGCGAAGTTGATGACCGCGTCGCAGTCGCCGGCGAGCGGACCGACCACGTCGGGGTCGCAGATGTCTCCGACCACGACCCGCAGCCGTCGCGACTGGTCGGGATCCTCCTCGCACGGTGCGAGATTGGCCCGATTCCCGGCGTAGGTGAGCTTGTCGAGAACAACCGCGGTCGCCTCCGGATGAGCACGCAGCCAGCGCCGAACGAAGGCACTGCCGATGAACCCCGCCCCGCCGGTGACGAGGAGGCTGCGGAACTCGCGGCCACCCGGTCCGGTGGGTTCCAGTCCGGGCGGCTGGTCCACTCCCGTCATGGTTCCTCCGGCCCGAGCGGCCCGCGATCCGGGTGTGTGGCGACCGCGCGTTCTCGTGCATACAGCTCGGCGAGCTTCGATGCGCTGAGGAGCGAATTGACTGTGCCCGCATCCGTCCACTGCCCTTCGTACCGGCGCCAGAACAGGCCCCCGCCGCGCACGTAGTGGTTGAGCACGTCGGTGATCTCCAGTTCGCCGCGCGCCGACGGGGTCAGGCCCGCGATGACGTCGAACACATCGGGCCTCAGGAAGTAGACGCCGATCGGCACGAGGTTCGACTTCGGTTCGACGGGCTTCTCCTCGAACCCGGACAGGACGTCGTCCGCCTGCCGACCGTCGGAAATGGTGCCATCGGGGCGCCGAAACTCGGCCACGCCGAAGCGCTCCGGGCGCGCCACCTCGTACAGGAGCGTGCCGGCGCCAAAGGGGCCAACGGCGAACTCACGCGCGATGTCCGCGAGCGGTTCGCCGAGCATGACGTTGTCCCCGAGCACGGTGCAGAACGGGTCGGCGCCGACGAAATCGCGAGCGAGGCCAATGGCGTGGGCGATGCCGAGCGGACCTCGCTGGAAGCGGTACGTGAGGTCAAGCCCGAAGTCGGACCCGTCGCCAAGCAGTTCGACCACGTCCCCGACGCTCCGCCCTCCCAGGATGACCAGCACCTCCCGGACGCCGATCTCGACGAGCGTCTGGATCGGGTAGTAGATCATCGGCCGGTCGTAGACAGGCAGCAGATGCTTGTTCGTCACGAGGGTCAGCGGGCGGAGACGCGTGGCGGTCCCGCCCGCGAGCACGAGCCCCTTCATCGACTGTGACCTCTTCGCATGCCGCTCACCGACCTGCCTTCGTCAATACGGCCGGAACGGTACGCGCAAGGATCCTGACATCGAGCCACATCGACCACTGGTCGATGTAGATCAGATCGCGCTCCACCCAGCGGTCGAAGTCCGGATCGCGGCGCGCCTCGATCTGCCAGAGCCCGGTCATGCCGGGCTTCATCGAGAGGCGGCGACGATGCCAGATGTCGTACCCGTTGACCTCGTCCGCCAGGGGCGGCCGGGGTCCAACGAGGCTCATCTCGCCCTTGAGGACATTCCACAGCTGGGGCAGTTCATCGATGCTGGTCATCCGGAGGGAGCGCCCGAGTGACGTGATCCGGGGATCGTTCGTGACCTTGAACGCGGCGCCCCTGAGTTCATTCATATCGGCGACCTCGCCCAGGCGGACCTCGGCATCGGGGACCATCGTGCGGAACTTGCAGATCCTGAACGGCCGCCCGTGCAGGCCGACGCGAGTTTGACGAAAGAGGACGGGGGGGCCCTCCCTGGCGCGGATGAGGAGCGCCGTGCCAAGAAGGAGCGGACTCAGGACGACGAGTCCCGCACCTGCGCCGACGATGTCGATGAGCCGCTTGAGCACGAGACCCACCTCGCGCCCGCTGTCATGGACCAGCGAGCGGATCAACAGGCCTTCGAACTCCTCCTGGCTCGCTTTCGGCACGACGCCGTCCATGGGATCCACCGCGATCCGGACTGTCTTCCCTTCATCTGCGGCAAGGCCGACCACTGCCTCAAGGTGACCGGCGGCCTCTGGTGGAAGGCACACGGCGACCTCGTCGACGATGCTGGAGTGGAAGATGGCTGCGATCTGGTCTACATTCCCGAGGACCTGCCGGGTTACGACCTGCCGCGGCTCGCCGGGAACCGCGAGATGGCCGATCACGCGGATGCCCAGCGCAGCTCGGCCCTCCACGCGGTTGGCGAACTCCTCCGCGAGCCGCCCAGTCCCCACCACGAGCATGTAGCGCGCGTTGTGGCCGCGGCGACCCAGGAACCCAAACCCTGCGCGAAGGATCGCCCGTCCGGTGAACGTGACGAGAGGCTGGACGATGAACAGGATGAGCAGGAACAGACGACTGACGTTCTCCTGTTTGAAGACGAACAGCGTCGACAGCGTTAGCGCGGCCACCAGGAGCGTCGCCTTGCCGACATCCTTCAGCTCGCTCAGAGCGCGCCAACGGACGCTCAGACGGTAGAGGCCCTCGTACCAGAGGGCTGCGACCCATGCAAGCCCCCAGAGGATGGCGGCGGCCCGGATGTCAATACTGAGCCGCTGCCAGATCTCCATCCATTCGCCGTCCCCGAAGCGAACCAGCGCGACCAGGAGGAATACGCCCGAGGCGATGGCGCCGTCCACGACCATCAGGCCGAGGCGGAGTGCCATGAGGTGCCGTCGTATCACGCTCCGCGGGACTCCTTGATGGCCGACGCTGACGCTCGCCGGGCGGCATGGCTCTCGGGCGAGTCTACTTCGTGCCGTCGTGCACGCGCCAGAGCCAGGGAGACCGGACGCTTCCCGGTCGCGAAGTGGAGGAACCCGGTCCGTTCCTGATAGGCTTGGCGAGCGGGGCGAGGGTGCGGCTCCGAGGTGGTACCCATCCGCCGGACGTGTGCGAAACGCTCCGTGGCCCCGCGCTTGCGGCCCGACCTGCCCGGGAGCAGAACCCAGCCGGACACAATGCACGAACCTCGGCCGACCGCACCCAGTAGCCGATCGCCCCCGCGTCAGCGTCGCGATCGTTCACTACGAAACGCCAGATCTCCTGGTTCGCTGTCTCGAGGCGCTGAAGGCCTCGCAGGGCTCCGAGGACTTCGAGGTCTTCGCCGTTGACAACGCGTCCAGCGCGTTTGACCCCACCGCGGCAGCGGCGGCGTTTCCCGGCGCGACGATCATCCGCAACGAGGCCAACGTCGGTTTCGCACGAGCGGCGAACCAGGTACTCCGCCTGGCCAGGGGGCGCCATCTCCTGCTGCTCAATCCCGACGCTTTCGTGGCGACCGACAGCATCGCGCTCATGGCGACGTATCTCGACGACCACCCCGATGTTGGGTGCGTCACCTGCCGCGTCGAGCTCGAGGACGGATCGCTCGATCTTGCCTGCAGGCGGCTCTTCCCGACGCCGATTCGGTCTCTGTACCGCATGACCTGGCTGTCACGGTTGTTCCCGCGGAGTCACAGGTTCGGCCAGTACAACCTCACCTATCTCAGTGAGTGGGCGGAGACCGAGATCGACCAGCCATGCGGCGCGTTCATGCTGGTTCGATCGGAGATCCGTGACGAGGTCGGCCTGCTCGACGAGCGCTACTTCATGTACGGCGAGGACACGGATTGGGCGTTTCGGATGAAGCAGGCTGGCTGGCGGATCATGTATGTCCCGACGACCACCGTGCGTCATGTCAAGCGCGCCAGCTCCCGGAAGAACCGCCAACAAACGATCCGATACTTCTACCGGTCCATGCGGATCTTCTATCGAGAGCACTACGAACCCGTGTACCCGCGCTGGCTGAACGCGACAATCCTGCTTGCGACCTACGTCCGAGAGAGGATCGAGCTCACCGCGGATTCACTGCTCCGGCTCCGCGGCCGGCTGCCCGGTGCGCTGCGCCGTGGAACGTGAGCCCCCACGTGCCGGTCGGCCGAAGCATGGCGTGATGATGGGCGTGGCACCCGGGTGACATCCCAGGCTGGCAACCAGCCTCGACTGGCGACGCTCGCGGCATGGAACGGGGCCGCATGGCTTGCGCTGGCCGCGTACAACTTCGCCCTGGCGGCGATCGTGTTCCGTTCTGTCACGCCCAGCGAGTACGGCGTGTGGGCGACCATCGTTGCCTTGCGGGCAATGCTCCTGCTCATCGACGCGGGGCTCGCGCTCGGGGTGAGTCGTGACGCCGCACTCGAGAGTCGAGACGCGTACCACCGCGCACGGACTGCCGCGGCCCACCGCCTCTACATCCTGTTGGGGATCGTGTCAGTGGCCATCGGGCTGCTCGGGGCAGGTATCCCGGGTCGTCTGCTGGGGGTTACCGGCGAGACCGCCGATCAGGCCACGATCGTCACGGCCCTGTTCGCCATCGAGACGGGCGTGACGTTCTGGGCGAGCCCCCTCGCCGCGCAGCTTCGGGGGCGACAGCGCTCCGACGCGGTGGCGTTGGCGTCGGCGACGCTGGCAGCGGTAGGGATCGTGTTGGCGCTTCTGCTGGCCGGTCCGCTTGGGATCGTGGGAGCGGGGATCGCGGCGTTGACGGCTCGGGTGGCGTGGCTTGGGGTCCTGTGGCTCAGCGAGCGATGGCTGCGGCCCCCGCTGGCCGCAGGCGAACGGGTGAGCATCTGGGAGGTCGGCCGCATGGCGGTTCCGCTGTGGATCGTCGCGGCCGCCGGTCAACTCAGCTCGGGGACGGACGTCCCGATCGTCGGTGCGATCTACGGGCCGGCAGTCGCAGGCCGCTACTCGGTTGGCGCCATGCTGCCCACGGCAGCCGTCGGCCTGCTCTTCGTCATGCTCGGCGCAGCCTTGCCCAGGTTCTCAACCGACCCGGCGACAAGACCGGCACTCGGTCTTCGCCTCGCGTTCGTGGGATCGTTCCTCGCGGCACTGGGGATGACGACGCTCGTATTGAACGCCGACGCGGTGCTCCTGACCTGGCTCGGTGAGGCGCCGGCGCTGAGCATCCAGGTCCTGGTCGTCTACTCGCTCGCGAGGGCGGTCAACGCGCCCACCCACGTGGTGATCCTCATGGCCATCGCGTCAGGGCGCTACTCCGTCCTCGCGGGGATAGCAGTTTTCGAGGCGGTACTGAGCCTGGCTGTGGGCATCCCGCTGGCCGTCGCCCTGACCCCGCTGGGCCCTGCCATCGGCTCGCTCGTGGCGGTGCTGGTCTCGAACCTCCTGGTGACTCCCCTCTACATCCTGCCGTCGGTCAGAGTTCGGTGGCGTCAGCTGGCCGCGGCGGTCGGAGGTGGGTACGGGCTGGGTTTGATGGCCGCCCTTCCGGTTGCGGCTGTTGCCCGGATGTTCGGAGCGACTCCCCTGATGGACGTGGTCGTGGCCGTGACGGCCATGCTGCTGGTCGGCAGGCGCCACGCTGGTGCTCGTCGGCCGGCGCTGGCAGAGCACGCCGCTGATCTCAGACAGCCAGGGTTGGTGGTGATCGTCTCCGGCGCGCTCCGGTGTCAGTCGTCCTTCGTGACGAGGATGATGTCCTGGTAGCTCAGGTAGGAGGGCCTGCCGCACCATGAGCCGAAACGGATCGGCTCATCCACTCGCAGGCCAACGCCCGCGAGCCGGCTGCGGACGGCGTCCTCGTCATAGGCCAGCGCGGCCTCCGGGTCGTTCGCATCGATCGTCAAGCACCCATCGATGGCGTGAGCGAAATGGAGGTTGCCGGCACGGGCTCGCAGGCACCTGCGGGACTCATCGTTGAGCAGGAAGAAGGTCATCAGGCACCGGCCACCCGGCCTCATGACCCGGGAGAGCTCCGAGAGGTAGTGCTCCAGGTCCGGCGGCAGCATGTGGGTGAAGACGGACGTCAGGAAGGCGAAGTCGATCGACGCGTCGCCCTGGGGGAACCGGTACTCCCGTGCGAGGTGGAGACCCGCCGGGTTGTAGTGCTTGTTGAGGATGTCGGCGTGCTCGAAGTGGAAGTTGGGGAACCGAGGCGAAATGGCCCCCTCGCACCAGTCGATGCCCTCTTTCACGATGTCGAAGCCCCAGTACTCTCCCTGCGGCGACAGGTAGTCCGTCAGGGGCACGGCCATGCGCCCAATGCCGCAACCGACGTCGAGCACGCGGTCGTCCGGCCGGAGGCCGCCGAGCTGGATGAAGTAGGCTCTGAACTCCCTGCCCACCGCCTTGAAGTCGCCGTCACCGACGAAGATCATCGATCTCGGTGGCGTCAGGCTGTCCCGGCCCCGGAGCCCATCGGCTGCGTCAATCGGCAGCAGGTAGACCCGCCGCATCGCGCGGTCGACTCTCCGCAGGACCGGCAGCATTCGCGGGGGAACCCAGCCCCTCACCCTCGATCTCACGCTCCTCACCAGTAGAGCGCCCCTTCAGCGCAGCCCAAGACTAACCTCCAGCCGGCGGTTCCGCCGGCTCAGTCCTGTCACGGCGCCGACCGCGTGGATCGTCACGCCGCCGCGGAGAGGGCCTGCGAACGGACGGAACAAGACTCAGTGCAGCCATGTCGCGAAGCGGGCATCAGTGACACGCCGCCGCCTCCGGGCGTGACGGCGCTTGCGGAGCATGCATGGGATGAGGCGGACGAAACTCGCGATCGCGACGAGATCGGCCGGATGCACCGTGGCCATGAATGCCGTGGACCGGACCTCGCGCCAGGCGATCGGGACGAAGTCCCGGAAGAAGAGCGCCGGGCTATCGTTCTTCACGAGCATGAGCCGGTGGTTTCGCCAGGAGGTTCGGCGCAGCCAGGCGGGCATGGCCCGGCGGTGGCGAACGTAGCGGCGCAGCCCGCCCTGGCTCGGCTCCGCGGCGCTCCGCCCATGCCACGCGAGGGCTGTGGGGACGTAGGCCGCCTTCCACCCCGCCAGCCGCAGGCGCCAGGCGAGGTCCACATCCTCCTTGTAGGCGAAGAAGTCCTCGTCGAGGTACTCGCGTCCGAGGCCGCCGGGAGAGGCCACGTCCTCCAGCGCAGATCTCCGATAGACCGGGCACGGTCCATCGGCGCCGAACACCTCGCCCGGTTGATCCAGCTCGGCAGCATCTGCCCTGCCCTGCCCGCGGCTGACGACCCGCCGGCTGCGGTGCATCTCCAGGCCGGTGGTGTCGAGGATCCCGGTCTTCTGGCGTTCGGGGGTCATCCGGTAGACGCGGCCCTGGACCGCTCCGACGGCGGGCGATCCGGCGAAGGTCGCCACGGCCTCCGCCAGGAAGGAAGGGTCGAGGATGACGTCCTGGTTGAGCAGGCAGACGAGGTCGCCGCTCGTCTGGGCGATGACACGGTTGTGGCCGCCGGCGAAGCCGAGGTTCGTGGGCTCGAGGAAGAACCGGAACCCAGGATGCCGGGCCGCGTACTCGGCCAGGTATCCGGCCGTCCCATCTGTCGATCCGTTGTCCAGTGCGACGATCTCCAGGTCCGGGTGGGTCTGCGCAGCGAGGGACGCCAGGCACAGGTCCAGCCAGTACCGCCCGTTGTACGTCACGAGCGACACGGTGACCCGCATGTCAGGCGTTGCTGCCCACCGGAGAACGGAACGCCTGGCGCACTCCCCCCGGGGCTGCCACCCGCCCCGGATCGAGCCAGGCGATACAGACAAGGATCGGGAACAGGCCGAGCGTCGAGAGCAGGTAGGGGTTCGTGGCGCCGGTCACGAGGACGGCCACGAGGATGGCGATCGGGACCGCGGTCTCGCGGGGGCCCACGCCTCTGGGCAGGCGGAGGCGCCCGAACCGGCCGCGGCCGGCGTCGACCAGGAGCCGTAGCGGGAACGACAGGAAGAGGGCCGCGCCGATAAGCCCGGTCTTGTACAGCAGATCCAGGTAGGCCAGTTCGTAGGAGAAGATCGAGTCATAGGGGTAGTCGGCGGCGATGGTGCCCCACCCGTGGCCGAGGATCGGCTGCTGCCGGATGTGACCGAGCAGAACGTCCGCCTGGACCGCTCGGATGGCGTTCGAGACGGCCCCGGCAGTCTCGCCGACCGTCTGACCTTCGACAAAGGGTGGTTCGGCGGGGGTCGGCGCCGGTGAGGAGCCAGCAGGGGCGGCGGAGGCGGGCGCGATGCTCGCGGTTGGAGCCGGGGTGGGTGGGGGCGACCCGGCGACGAGGATGCTCTCGCTTCTGTGGAGCATGTACGAGGGCAACGAGAACCCGGTGATGCCGAGCGCCAGGGTCGCGACCAGGAACATCCCACACAGGCCGCCGACGACCGCACCGGCACGCACGACGGACGGCGCGCCCACCACCAGCACGATCCCGATCGCCATGACCGAACCGACCCAGAAGCCACGGCTGTAGCTCGCGATCACATCCACGGCGAGGACCGCCACCAGCGCCCACGGCCAGGCCCGCCGTGGATCAAGGAGAAGCTCCCAGGTGACCAGGGCCAGGCCGATCTGGAGGTACAGGCCGCTCCCGAGCGCCAGGATGAAGGCCACGTTGGGGATGTACCCGACGTTGCCTCCGTAGGCGAGACGGGTAAGGAGGATGTCGTTCAGCGTCGGCCAGGCCGGCACGATGTTCGTCAGGCTGATCAGGATGAAGAACCCGGTAAGCAGGGCGTTCGCCGCGCAGGCCACGAGCAGCCAGCGCCTGAGCCACGGGCCGTGACCATGCTGGATCAGCACGACCAGTGGCAGCGCGAACGCGAAAAACAGCTGGCCGTTGCCATCCGCGAAAACGTCGCTTGGGGTGTTGCCGTTCGCCAGCCCGAGCGCCATCCATATCGCGGCCATGACGAAGGCGAGCAGGAGCGCGTGGGCACCGTAGCGTCCCAGGTCGAGGCGGCCGGTTCGTCGCCAGGAATTCGCGATGCGCGCAGCCCCCGCGACCGTCACGATCGCGACCAGCACGATGCGTCCCGACGCGCCGCCGGGGAACTGCGTCCATTGGCCGCTGGCTCCACCGCACACCAGCTCGAGGATCACGAGACCGACCGCGAGACGCAGGTCTACCACGGCAAGAGCTACGAAGGCCGCCACGAGCACGACCTGCAGAAGCCCCACCACCGGACCTGTCTGATCCGCGACCCGACACCCCGCCAGCGCAAGGATCGCCGCGAGGCTCACGGCGAAGAGCACGCGCCCCAGGCGCGGCCCGCGGTCAGGAGCGCCCGACATCGGCGACCCGCGGACTGGGGCGCTCACGGTCGCCCCAGACCGGGGCAGAAGCTCGAACCGGCCGGTCATTGGCGGTAGGGTACCCTGACGAGGCTGATCGGTGGACGGGGCGTCGCCGACGGGCGCCCCGCCCCTCGCCTGCCTACCGCTGCCTCACTGGGCCCACACCCGGAAGGTGTCAGTGGGGAAGCCGAAGAAGAAGTCGGAGGTGGTGGGACCGTCGGAGTTGGCGGCCCGCAGGAGCCACCACTCCCCGCGCAGGATGCCCGGGTTGTCGTCCCCGTCACCGTCCCAGTCACCCACCGCCCAGTTCGACTCCTCGTAGGTGCGGCCCCAGAAGAAGTCGAGGCTGGGGGGTCCGTCGGAGTTGCTGTTGCGCAGGATCCACCAGTTGCCGTGGCCCGCGGTGCAGGAGGCTCCCAGGCAGCGCAGCCAGCCGGGGGTGTCGGTGCCGTTGCCGTCCCAGTCACCCACCAATGGCACATCGGTGGCGATGCCCCAGAAGAAGTCGACATCCACAGCACCCGCGGAGTTGCTGTTGCGCAGCAGCCACCAGTTGGCCCGCAGGAGCCCCGGGGTGTCGGTGCCGTTGCCGTCCCAGTCACCCACCAATGGGCGGTCGGTGGAAGCCCCGAAGCTGAAGACAAGGTCGGGAGCCCCGGCGCTGTTGCTGTTGCGCAGGTACCAGGTGAGGGAGCCCCCGGTGACCCGCACCACCCCTGCGGTCTTGGTCCCGTCGCCGTCCCAGTCGCCGAAGACCGGCGTGTCGGTGGCGGCGCCGTAGGAGAAGGCGGTGACCGTGCCGGGGGCGCTGCTGTTGCTGTCGCGCAGGTACCAGGAAAGGGAGCCCCCGGTGACCCGCACCGCGGCGGGGCAGGAGACGGGGCCGCTGACGGTGAGGTCCACGGTGGTGCTGTGGGTGGCCGAGGGGGCGACCCCCTCGATGGTGAGGGTGGTCGGACCGCAGCTGTCGGCGGTGTCGATGGTGAGGGTGGAGCTGCCACCGGCGCTCACCGAGGGCGGGTTGAAGGAGGCGGTGGCACCGGCCGGCAGGCCCGCGGTCACCGAGAGGGCCACCGTCTCGGCGGAGCCGGAGAGAAGGGCGGTGGTCACGGTGTAGGTGGTGCTGGCGCCCTGGACCACCGAGCGGCTCGGCGGGCTGGCACCGATGGAGAAGTCGTTGGGACCTCCGCCGCCGCCGGTGGTGAAGGAGCGGGCGCGCTGGGCGCGAGAGGGCGCCGTCGCTGACGCTGGCGTACCACTCGTACTCGGTGCTCGCGGCACGGCCCGGCCAGGCCACCGTGGCATGGGCCCCCGAGGCCACACCGGTGTCAGTGCCGACGGGCTCCCAGGGGCTGGCGGGGGCGAAGATGGCGCCCGCCGAGGCGAAGCCCATGGTGCCGCAGAAGGCGGTGGTCCCGGTGAAGCCGGTGACCGCGGTCGCCCCGGCCGCGGCGTAGACGAAGGAGCTGTACAGGTTCGCCCCCGCCCTTGTAGTACAGGCGCAGGGCGATGGCGGTCGACGGCGTCCCGCTGGCGGCCCCCGCGCCGTGGGCGGTGTTGGAGTTGCTGGCGGTGAAGCCGATGGCCAGGCCGTTGGCCGGGATGGTCTTGTTGGTGGCCCAGGTGGCGAGCGGTGCCGTTGCCGCTGTTGCCGCCGCCGGCCCGGAGGGGTGGCCGCGCTCAGCTCCATGGCCTGGATGACGTTTCCACAGGCCGGGTGGGTGGCGGTGATGGTGGTGAGGGAGCCGCCGGTGGTGATGGGGGCGTACCACAGGCTGCCGGTGCCATGCTGGCGGTGTAGGCGAGCGCTCCACCCGGGTGTAGGTGTTGCCCAGGTTGTCGGTGACCGCCTCGGTGCCCTGGCCGGCGTAGTAGGCGAAGCCCACCACGATGGGTTGCCGCGCTGACCGTCTTGCGACGGTGAGCACGGTGCTGGTTTCGCTGGCGGTGCGTTGTCGGTCGCGCCGATGTCCTGCACGATGGCCACGCTGCCCGCGCCGCTTCCGGCGGGCCGGCCGAAGAAGGTGACGTCGAGGCTATCGCCGTCGATGTCCGACGGGATCGCGTCGAGGGTGGGCGAGAGGGAGACCCCGGTGGCGTCATCGGCCGGGGCGCTGAGAACGATGGTGGGGGCGTGGTTGACGACGGGTGGCACGAAGCCGGGCACCCAGACCGGGCCGTTGGTGAGGGTGCCGGTGAAGCTGCCCACCGAGCTGGCGGCGGAGGTCCCCACGCCCTCGTTCAGGCCCCAGCGGGCCACCAGGCCGGTGCCCGAGGTGATCTCGACGTCCTTGGTGGCCTGGATCGCCGTCTGGTCATGGGCCACGTTCCAGACGCGGGCCTCGTCGAGGACCCCGGCGAAGTAGCCCGGGGTGACGGTCCCGCCCGGCGTGCCGGTGCTGCCGAGGGCGGTGCCCAGAGCGGCATGGCCGATGGCCGCGGCGCAGGGCAGGGCGGTGGTGGCCAGAGTGCCGTCGAGGACCCCGTCGAGGTAGATCCGCAGGTTCGTCCCGTCGAGGGTGAGCGCGGCGTGGTGCCACACGTTGTTGCTGACCGCGGTGCCGCCGATGAGCGCGTGGTTGGCCCCGCCGGTGCCCGTCTCGAAGTCGGCGGCCAGGCGGTTGGTGGCGGTGTCGATGCCGAGGAACCAGCTGATGTTCTCGGTGCACACGTCGTCGCCCTGGGGAGCCCCCTTGGCGATGAGCGGGACGGCGCTGCTCAAGCCCCCGGTGCCGCCGCTGGTGGCCATGCCGACGCCGGTGCCGGTGCGCTTGAACCACAGCTCGACCGTGAAGTTCGTCACCCCCAGGCCCGAGGAGGCACCGAAGGTGACGTAGTCGTTCGTGCCGTCGAACTGGATGCCGTAGTTGATCACGGGCGGCATGCCGACGCCGATGCCAAACGTCTGGGGGGCGCTGGTGTCCACCCCGCCGTTGGCAACGCCGCCGTTGTCCTGGATGCTCACCGTCACGGTGGCCGTGCCGGTGGCGCCGGTCGCCGGCGTGAAGGTCAGGGTGCCCGTCGGGCTGATCGCCGGCTGGGCGGAGAAGAGGGCGTTGTTGTCGTTGGTGACGATGAAGTTGACCGTCTGACCGGACTCGTCCGCCGGCCCCTTGCTGATGGCGGTCGCCCAGTTCGAGACGGTGCGCAGCCCGGAGTTCTCGTCCACCTGCTGGTTCGGCGCCCTTCGTGAAGGAGGGGGCGTCGTTGACCGCGTTGACGGTCACCGTGACGTTCGCCGGGTCGGAGTAGGCCAGCCCGTCGAACGCCCTGTAGGTGAAGGCGTCAGGGCCGTTGTAGTTGGCGGCAGGCGCGTCGCGGAGCTGTCCGGAGACCACCGAGGCCGCGCCGTTGGCCGGCTGGCTCACGATGCTGTAGCTGAGGGTGTTACCGTCCTCGTCGGCGCAGGAAGGGGCGGTGGAGCCCGTGACATCCTCGTTCGTGGTGAGGGTGACGGGCGAGCACACCGGCGGGTGGTTCTCGGGTGCGAACGTGGTGAACAACCAGGTCGGACCGCTGGTGGTGGCCGAGCCGTCGCTCACATCGACGTACCACTCGTACCCCGTGCCCGTCGCGCGACCCGGCCAGTCGACCGTGGCATGCCCGCCGGAGGCGACGCCGGTGTCGGTGCCGATGATCGCGAAGGCGCTGCTGCCACCCATCGCGTAGTCGATGGTGAACTGGCTGCCCGCGTCGACCTCGAACTCTCCGGGGTTCACGCCCTGGGGCACCTTGTAGGTGTAGGCGTAGATCTTGTTCTCGGACGGCTTGAAGGTGTAGTAGCGGAGCCAGCCGTCGCCGCCATTGGAGCGGCCCTGGTAGTCCTGGAGGATCTGGGGGACGGTGTCGCCGCAGCCGGCTCGAGCGGTCGAGAGGACCGCCTCACCCAGGGCGTGACCTGCGAGCACCAGGAAGACGTTGCAGTTCGAAGACACGACGTCGTTCCAGATGTTCGTGCCCGCCGTGGAGCGGGTGCCGCCCGAAACGAGGTAGTCGTGGGTGACCACGATTGCCCGCCGCGAGGAGTTGGCCGCGAGGATCCCGCTGGCCCAGGTCCTGGCGGTGGGGTCGGGGCTGTTCTCGAGGTTGACGATGATGAAGTCGAGCCCTCCCACCGAGAACAGCTGGTAGCTGTTGCGGTTGACACCGGATTGGGAGCCACCCCACCACGCGTTCGCCGAGTAGCGGCTCACCGGGAAGGTAGCGTCGTAGCGCGTGTAGTTGGCCTGGTCGTGGTTCCCCGGGATGAGGCTGTTCGGGACGCCGGCGGTATCGAGCACCTGCATGGAGGCGCTGGCCCGGTCGAACTCGGTCTGGGTGGCGCCATCGGTGATGTCCCCGAGGTGCGTCGCGAAGACAGTGTTCAGCGTCCCGGCCGAATCCCGGATCCAGGTGGTCTGGGCGGTGAAGGTGGCCGGATAGGACTCCGAGTAGTACTGGGTGTCCGGGATCGTCACGATGGTGAAGTCCGACGCGGCGCCGCCCGCGGCCCTGCCGTAGAAGGTTGCGCTCAGCGTGCTGCTGTCCGTGTCGGAGACGGTGACGTCGAGCGTCGGGGCCGTGGAGACACCGGTCGCGCCGTCCGCGGGGCTCACGACGACCGGGGCGTCGGGTGGCGCGTTCACCTCGAAGGGCGCGCCGTCCACCCAAAGCGGACCGTTCGTGAGCGTGCCGTTCTCGGCGGGCGCAGCGGAGTCTCCGGCCGTCGTGCCGGTTCCCTCGTTCAGGCCCCAACGACCGATGAGGTTCGTGGCCGAGGGGATCTCAAGATCCCTGCTCGCCAGGATCTGCGGTCCCGTGCGAGCGACGTTCCAGATGCGGGCCTCGTCGATCACGCCGGCGAAGAAGCCGTTGGTCCCGCCCGTGGAGTTGAGCGAGGTCGCCAGCGCCGCGTGCCCGATGCTGTCCGAGCGCACCGGCTGGCCGACGGCGAGCGTCCCGACGTTGGCGCCGTCGAGGTAGAGGTTCCACGTCGTGCCGTCGTACGTGGCCGCGGCGTGGTGCCAGACGTTCGTGGTGATCGTCGCGGTGCTGTACACCGGGTGGTTCTGGCCCAGCGGACCTGCACCGCCGGGACCCTCCTCGAAGTCCGCGACGAGCTGGCTGCTCGACAGGTCGATCCCGAGGAAGTAGTTGATGTCGACGTTCGAGCCGTCGGATATCTGCGCCCCCTTGGCAATCAGCGGCAGGCATCCGGGATGCCCTCCGTGCCGGTGGTCGTGGGGGTTCCGCCGCCCGTCCACTTGAACCATGTCTCGATGGTGAACTGGGCGGCGTTGAGGCCCGAAGCCGTTCCGAACGTCACGTAGTCGTTCGTGCCGTCGAACTGCAGGGCAGTCGCTGCCGGGACCGGGCTGACGGTGACGGTGATCTCGTCATACGCCGTCTTCGCGGAGTCATTCGCCGTCAGGCGCAGGACGTAGGACCCTGAGACCGAGAACGTCGCAGTCGTATCGACGGCCGACGTGTTACCGAAGGTGACGGTGCCGGGGCCGCTGGTCTTCGACCATGTCGTGGTCACCGCGGCAGGCGGGTTGGGAAGGCCGTCATCGGTGACGGTCCCATCGAGGGTCGCCTGTGCCGGCAGGGTGATCGACTGATCGGGCCCTGCATTCACATCAGGTGCCTCGTTCGGGTCGACCACGAGGTTGAACGGCGCGCCGGTCACCCATGCGTAGCCGGTGTTCGTGATGGTGCCATTGACCGGGGAGGCCATGGAATCGCCGACCGATGTGCCGGTGCCCTCGTCCAGGCCCCAGCGGGCGACGAGCCCGGTGCCGCTCGTCAGCTGGCTGTTGATGTCGGCGATGATCTGCGCCCGGCTGCGGGCCGCGTTCCAGACGCGGGCTTCGTCGATGACGCCCTGGAAGTGGCCGGCCGCCTCGCCCGTTGAGGTCATCGCGGTGGCCAGAGCCGGCGTGCTGGATGCTGTCGGACCGCGGGGGGATGGCCGAGCCCAGACGGCCACGCCGTCCAGCTCCCCGTCAGGTACAGGCGCCAGGTCCGTGCCGTCGTAGGTGGCCGCGGCGTGGTGCCACGTGCGTCGTCGGGGATGGCCGTGGTGCCCGCCACCGGATGGTTGCAGCGCCCGGTCGCGCCATTCCTCGAAGTCGGCCACCAGCACGCGGTCGCTGTCGCGGATGCCCAGGAACCAGTTCATGTCGACGTTGCGAGCCCTCGGCCTCGCCGCGGCCCTTGGTCACGAGCGGGATGGCGTTGGTGATGCCGCCGGTGCCGGTCGAGGTGACGAGTGCCGGCACCCGTGCGCTTGAACCAGGTCTCGATGGTGAACTGGGCGAGGCCCAGCTTGGCCGCAGTGCCGAAGGTGACGTAGGCGGCAGCTCCGGATGGCCCGAAGTCGAGCGCGGAGTTGCTGACGGTGATGGTGAAGGTCTGGGGGGCACTGGTGTCCACGCCGCCACCGGCGGTGCCGCCGTTGTCGTGGATGCGAACCGTGACGGTGGCCGAGCCCGTGGCCCCGGTCGCCGGCGTGAAGGTCAGCGTCCCGTTGGGCCCACTGCCGGCTGCGCCGAGAAGAGCGCGTTGTTGTCGTTGGTGACGATGAAGTCGACCGCCTGGCCCGACTCGTTGGCGGCACCGGCGCTGATGGCGGTTGCCCGCCGGAGACGGTGCGGGCCCCCGAGTCCATGGCCACGCTCTGGTTGGCGCCCTTGGTGAAGGACGGGACGTCGTTGATGGCCGTGACATCGATGGTGAACGTCTGGGGCGCGCTGGTGTCCACCCCGCCACCTGCCGTGCCGCCATCATCGTGGATGCGCACGGTAACCGTGGCACTCCCGTTGGCGTTGGCGGTCAGGGTGTAGGTGAGGGCTCCCGTGGGGCTCACCGCCGGCTGGAACGGAGAAGAGCGCGTTGTTGTCGTTGGAGACGAGGAAGTCAACGGCTTGCGCCAATTCGTTGGCGCCCCGCGCTGATGCTGGTGGCCCAGCCGGACACGGTGTGCAGCCCGGAGTCCTCGTCGACCGTCTGGTTGGCGCCCTTCGTGAAGCTGGGGATGTCGTTGATGGCCGTGACGGTGATGGTGAACGTCTGGGCGTCGCTGGTGTCGTCCCCGCCGTTGGGACGTGCCCCCTGGATGCGCACGGTTACCGTGGCCTGCCACGTGGCGTTGGCAGCCAGGTGAAGGTGAGTGTGCCGTGGCGCCGACCGCCGGCTGGACGGAGAAGAGGGCGTTGTTGTCGTTGCTGACGATGAAGTCCACCGTCTGTGCCGCTCGTCGGCCGGCCCCTTGCTGATGGCGGTGGCCCAGCCGGCGACGTTTGGGCCCCCGAGTCCTCGTTCACCGTCTGGTCGGAGCCCTTGGCGAAGGAGGGGGCGTCGTTCGCCGCGTTGACGGTCACCGTGACGTCAGCCGGGTCGGAGTGGCCTGGCCGTCGATGGCCCGGTAGGTGAAGGAGTCGCCGCCGTTGTAGTCGTCGTCCGGAGTCGTAGGTCAGCTGATCCAGCACGCTCACCCCGGCGGTGCCATTGCCAGCCAGGCCGACGATGCTGTACGTGAGGGAGTTGCCGTCCTGGTCGCTGCAGATGGGGGCGGTGGAGCCGTCGACATCCTCGTTCGTGGTGAGGGTGACGTTCGAGCACACCGGGGCGTGGTTGATGACGGCGACGTTGATGTCAAACGTCTGCGTTGCGCTGGTGTCCACCCCGCCGTTGGCGGTGCCGCCATTGTCATGGATGCGCAGGGTGATCTGGGCCAATCCCGTCTGCCCCGCCGCCACCGTGAAGGTCAGCGTGCCGTCCGCGCTCACCGCCGGCTGCGTCGAGAAGAGGCCGGTGTTGGTGTTGCCGGTGACCTCGAAGGTGAGGATCTGGCCCGACTCGTTGGCAGGCCCCTTGCTGATGGCCGTGGCCCAGCCGGACGACGGTGTGGGCCCCGGAGTCCTCGTCCACGAACTGGCTGGCGCCCTTGGTGAACGACGGGACGTCGTTGATCGCGGTGACGTCGATAGTGAAGGACTGGACGTCACTGGTGTCGTCCCCGCCGTTGAGGACGCCGCCATCGTCATGGATGCTCACGTCTACCGTGGCACTGCCGTTGGCGTCGGCAGCCAGGGTGTAGGTCGAGGGTGCCATCGGCACTAACCGCCGGCTGGACGGAGAAGAGCGCGTTGTTGTCGTTGGTGACGATGAAGTCGACCGCCTGGGTCGACTCATCCGCTGGCCCCTTGCTGATGGCGGTGGCCCAGCCGGAGACGGTGTGCAGCCCGGAGTCCTCGTTCACGGTCTGATCGAGACCCTTGGTGAAGGACGGGGCGTCGTTCGCCGCGTTGACGGTCACGCTGACCGTGGCGGGGGTCGAGTAGAGGGCCCCATCGTAGGCCTTGTAGGTGAAGGAGTCGCCGCCGTTGTAGTCGGCGCCGGGTCATAGGTGAGGTCAGAGCCGCTCACTCCCGCGGTGCCGTTGGCGGCCGGATCGACGATGCTGTAGGTCAGCGTGTCGCCGCGGTCCGCGTCGGTGCAGGACGCCGCCGTGGAGCCCGCCACATCCTCGTTCGTGGTGAGCGAGACATCCGAGCACACCGGGGCGTGGTTGACCGGGATGTTGAACGGGGCGCCGGCCACCCACGAATAACCGGCGTCGGTGACCGTGCCGTCGGCCGCGGTCGCGACGAGTCGCCCACCACGGTGCCGATGCTCTCGTTCGGCCCCAGCGGGCGACGAGACCGGTGCCGCTGGTCAGCTCGTCGTTGATGTCATCCCTGATCTCGTCCAGAGTCCGTGGCGTAGTTCCACACCCGGGCCTCATCGATGACGCCCGGGAAGTGGCCCTGGTCACCCCGGTCGAGTTCATGGCGGTACCGATGCCGGCGTGCTGGATGCTGTCGTAGCGGGGCACGCACACGTTGGCCGGGCTGCAGTTGACCGGAGTCGGCGTGGTGTCGAGGTTGCCGTCGAGGTACAGCCTCCACGTGGTGCCGTCGTACGTCGCCGCAGCATGGTGCCAGGCGTCCTGGGTGATGGTCGTGTCGCCGGTGACCGGATGGTTGAGCCCGTTGCCATGTCCTCGAAGTCGGCGCCAAGCTTCCCGTCCGGCGATGCCGAGGAACCAGTTCGCGTCAAGGTGCTGCCGTCACTCTCGTGGAGGCCCTTTGCCACGGGCGGGATGGCGGTGGTCCCGCCCGCCTGCCCGTGCCGGCCGTCGTGCCGCCGCCTGTCCAGTTGAACCAGGTCTCGATGGTGAACTGGGCGAGACCCAGCTTGGCAGGGTCGCCCGAAGTTGACGTAGGCGGTTCCGGTGCCGAGATCGAGGGCGTAGTTGCCCGGCGCGGGCGTCGCGTCGTCCTCGTCGGACAGGTCCGACTCATTGGTCGAGGTGTCGACCGCGGTGACGGCGTAGTAGTACAGGGTGCCGCTCTCGGCCGTGGCTCCGTGTAGGCGGGGAGGTCAACAGCGTGCCGTTGAGGGGCGTCCCTTCGCGACCGGGCTGCGTCGTGCTCCGGTAGACGTTGTAGCCGGCGAGGTCGGACTCAGCGTTTGCGTTCCAGGACAGGGACACGTTGTGCTGTGCGGGGTCGCCGCTAGGCCGGTCGGGGCCGCGGGGCGCGTGAGGTCGGGCGGAGGGAAGCCGTGACCCAGGTGGGGCCGCGATAGCGTCCCGGCCGGGCTGCCGAGATGGTCGCACCACGGTTTTGCCCGAACCCCTCGCTGAGGCCCCACCGGCCAAGCAGCCCGCCGCGGAGGTGAGCTCGACGTTTTGCTGGCCAGGATTTCGGGGCGTGCGGACGTAGTCCCATACGCGGGCCTCGTCGATGACGCCGGCGAAGTGACCCAGCATCCGTCCCGGTGGAGGTCATGGCGGCGGCGAGGCCGGCATGCTGGATGCTGTCGACCTCAGGGGTCGCCGCCCAGCCCAGCTCGCCATGACGGCATCCTGCACCCGTCGACGTACATGTCCAGACCTACCCCGTATGTCGCGGCGATGTGGTGCCACACGCTGCCGGCGACGGCCGTGGTGCCCGCGATGCGGGTGGTTGAGGCCGAGGTCTCCACCGCCGGCGGCGTCCTCGAAATCGGCCACCAGTTGCCGGTGGTGCGGATCCCGAGGAACCAGTTCCTGTCGATGTTGTCGGCGTCCGCTTCGCCTCGGCCCTTCGTCAGGAGGGGAACGGCGGCGACGCCGCCGCGTGCCGGTCGTCGGTGGTGCCGCCCGGCCGGTCGCTTGAACCACAGCTCGAGGGTGAAGGTGGAGGCTCCCAGTCGGCGGCGCAGGGCCGAACGTCACGTACTCCGGGACGGCCGCCATGTCGGACCGTCGTGAGCGTGCCGGGATTGCCGCCGCCCCGAAGTATCGGCCGCGGTCGTGCCCGTGCCCTCGTTCAGGCCCCATCGGCCGATCAGGCCGGTGCACTGGTGATCTCCTGGTACTTGGTGCCCTGGATCTCCCCCTGCGATCGCACGACATTCCAGACCCGGGCCTCGTCGATGACGCCGGCGAAAGCACCCTCCCTTGCGCCGCGGAGGTCATGGCCGTGGCCAAGCCGGCGTGCTGGATGCTGTCGGACGCGGGGTGAAGGCCGACGCCGAGGTCGACGTCGTCGTCCAGTACGCCGTCGAGGTAGAGGTTCCACCTGGCCGTCGTATGTGGCCGCGGCGTGGTGCCAGACGTTGCTGGTGATCGGCGGTGTTCGCCGTCGACGGGATGGTTCGGCCGGGGCCGTCCACCGACTCCTCGAAGTCGGCCACCAGCTTGCCGCTGGCGCATGATCCCGAGGAACCAGTTCAGTTCGACGTTGGCCGGCGCCTCGGCCTCTCCGCGGCCCTTGGTGAGGAGCGGGATCGCGCTGGTGACGCCGCCGTTGCCGGTGGTGGTGCTCGTCCCGGCTGCCGGTGCGCTTGAACCACACTCGAGGGTGAATCGTGGCCCCCAGTGCCGAGTCCCGGCGCCGGCCGAACGTGACGTAGTGGTTCGAGCCGTCGAACTGCAGCGCCTGTGCCGGCCGGAGTCGGCCAGCACGGGGCGTGCCGGTATACCGGTGAAGAGTGAGGCGACGAGGGACGCGGCGACCAGCATGGCGCCGGCGCGTCCGAACCGCCGGGAAAGAGCGACCTGCGGAGATCCGCCGGAGTTGGAGCGCAACATCGTTATCACCTCACCCGCCCGTCAAGTCCACCGGCCGGGTGGGTCGCTGATCGAGCTCCGCGTGCCGCACCCAGGGCTCCCTCGCGGGAGCGGACGACGGCCCCCTACTCGGCCGTCACCCCGAAGGCGGTCGACTCTACATTCGGGCGTCGACCGCAGAACGCAGGCTTACCACAATCGGCCCCCTCCGGGTAGTACCAATTGACTAGTCGGGCACCAGAATCCGGTAGTTGCGGTGCCGAAATGCAACGGCCTGGGCAGAGAGGTGCGGTCCGGTGCGAAAGCGCGTCGCCGGGTGACAATCCCCCTGCTGGGAACGCTCCCGGCTACCTGCACACTGCAGGCCGCGGCGCAGGGTGGGCGGCAGCGTAGCTGCTTCTCGCGCTCGACACCCGTTTGGCGACCACGATGAGCTTGTACGGCCACCCGCGCGGGCCCTCCGACGCCTGGATCCAGAGTTCCTCGCGGGTGATGCCGAACATCCCGCCGAACGTCTTCTGGTGGCGGCGGACCTTGGTGATCCGGTACGTGGACAGCACGGAATCGCTCGTCCAGACGCGCACCGCCAGGCCGATGAGCGAGGCGCCGTTCCTGACCTTGGAGCGCGTGAGCAGTGGCAGGAACGTGCCTTTCCGGGAATGGCCGTAGATGAAGGTGACGCCCGCCTCGCGCGGCTGCGATGCCGCCGCCAGGTACATCCCCACGTTGCACGGCGGAAAGCCGCCGGGCTGCCTGATCACCGGCAGGTTGATGCCGAGACTGGGAATGGCGACGCGTGTCGCCACCGCGTAGGTGAGCCACCCGCAGGCCGCGGGGCCCGTGCTGCCACCGATCCTGAGGCCGATGCGGCCGGTCCGTGCGACCCCCCAGATCTCGCTCGATGCCGAGAGTCCGACGCTTATCTGGCCGACCGCCCCGCCGCTCGCGTCGCTGGTGAGCGCCTGGAAGCGCACGAGGATGCTCGGCGACGTGCAGGAACCGGTGTAGATGACAACCGGGAGCGACGTCGACGGTGCGAACCCCGACCCGGCGATGCGGAGGACGCCGGTCCCGTCCCAGTACGAGACGAGCGTCGCGCTGCCGTGCCCTCCCGACAATGCCGCCCGCCATGTCCGTCGGATGCTGAGCGCGGCAACGTCTGGCGCGGCGGCGCCGGCGACGACGGCGGCTACCAGGAGCAGGAGTACGGCGGCGGTGAATCGCCGCCCGGCACGGTGCCAGACGGCGGCTGTTACCTGTGGCATTCCCGCGGATGGTACCCGGCGGGGAGCGACGCCGTCACATGTGGGGACTCGACGCCCGCCGCCCCGGACGCGCCCGTCCCCTCGCCCTCACCCCGCTCCTTACTGGGCCCACACCCGGAAGGTGTCGGTGGGGAAGCCGAAGAAGAAGTCGGAGGTGGTGGGACCGTCGGAGTTGGCGGCCCGCAGGAGCCACCACTCCCCGCGCAGGATGCCCGGGTTGTCGTCCCCGTCACCGTCCCAGTCACCCACCGCCCAGTTCGACTCCTCGTAGGTGCGGCCCCAGAAGAAGTCGAGGCTGGGGGGTCCGTCGGAGTTGCTGTTGCGCAGGATCCACCAGTTGCCGTGGCCCGCGGTGCAGGAGGCGCCCAGGCAGCGCAGCCAGCCGGGGGTGTCGGTGCCGTTGCCGTCCCAGTCACCCACCAAGGGGCACATCGGTGGCGATGCCCCAGAAGAAGTCGACATCGACCCCGCCCGCGGAGTTGCTGTTGCGCAGCAGCCACCAGTTGGCCCGCAGGAGGCCCGGGGTATCGTCCCCGTCGCCGTCCCAGTCACCCACCAGTGGGCGGTCGGTGGCGGCGCCGAAGCCGAAGATGAGGTCGGGAGCCCCGGCGGAGTTGCTGTTGCGCAGGTACCAGGTGAGGGAGCCCCCGGTGACCCGCACCAGACCGGGGGTCTTTGTCCCGTCGCCGTCCCAGTCGCCGAAGACCGGCGTGTCGGTGGAGGCGCCGTAGGAGAAGGCGGTGACCGTGCCGGGGGTGCTCGTGTTGCTGTCGCGCAGGTACCAGGAAAGGGAGCCCCCGGTGACCCGCACCGCGGCGGGGTAGGAGACGGGGTTGGTGACCGACCCCACTGGCGACGTAGTCGGCCTCGGCGATGCCCGCGGCGTTGGAGAACCCCCCGCCCACGTAGAGGTCGCTGCCGGAGACCGCGAGGGCGCGGACAGAGCTGTTGAGGGCCCCGTTGCCGGCCCCGTTCGAGCCCAGGGCCGACCAGGCGCTGCCGTTCCACCGGGCGACGTTGTCGGCCTCGGGGATGCCCGCGGCGTTGGTGAAGTCCCCGCCGACGTAGAGGTCGCTGCCGGAGACCGCGAGGGCGTAGACGTGCCGTTGAGGGCCCCGGTGCCGGCGCCGTTCGAGCCCAGGGCGGACCAGGCGCTGCCGTTCCACCTGGCGACGTAGTCGGCCTCGGCGATGCCCGCGGCGTTGGAGAAGCTGCCCGCCCACGTAGAGGTCGCTGCCGGAGACCGCCAGGGCATAGACGGTGTTGTTGAGGGCCCCGTTGCCGGCGCCGTTCGAGCCCAGGGCGGACCAGGCGCTGCCGTTCCACCGGGCGACGTAGTCGGCCTCGGGGATGCCCGCGGCGTTGGTGAAGTCCCCGCCCACGTAGAGGTCGCTGCCGGAGACCGCGAGGGCCCAGACAGAGCTGTTGAGGGCCCCGTTGCCGGCGCCGTTCGAGCCCAGGGCGGACCAGGCGCTGCCGTTCCACCTGGCGACGTAGTCGGCCTCGGCGATGCCCGCGGCGTTGGTGAACTCCCCGCCCACGTAGAGGTCGCTGCCGGAGACCGCCAGGGCGCGGACGCCGTTGTTGAGGGCCCCGTTCCCGGGGCCGTTCGAGCCCAGGGCGGACCAGGCGCTGCCGTTCCACCTGGCGACGTAGTCGGCCTCGGCGATGCCCGCGGCGTTGGTGAAGTCCCCGCCCACGTAGAGGTCGCTGCCGGAGACCGCGAGGGCCCAGACAGCGTTGTTGAGGGCCCCGTTACCGGCGCCGTTCGAGCCCAGGGCGGACCAGGCGCTGCCGTTCCACCGGGCGATGTAGTCGGCCTCGGGGATGCCCGCGGCGTTGATGAAGGCCCCGCCCACGTAGAGGTCGCTGCCGGAGACCGCGAGGGCGTAGACACTGTTGTTGAGGGCCCCATCGCCGGCCCCGTTCGAGCCCAGGGCGGACCAGGGCCCGACCGGGGCCGCGCCGCAGGGCACGGGGTCGCGGCCGCACCAGCGGGTGCGAAGCGCGGTGGAGCGCCGGCGGCGAGATCGCTCACCAGGGTCCAGGCGCTCGCATCGACCGTGCCGGCGAGGCCCGGGGCGCCAACGAAGGTGCCATCGGCATCCAGGGCCGCGGCGAGATCGGCCGAGCGTTCACGAGGGGCGGCTGCCGGCGGGAGGGGGCCCTGACCGGCGACCGGGACGGGGCCCGCGACGAGCACCGCCACCAGCGCGCTGAGCAAGATCATCCCCGCCGAGCGGGTCCGGGTCCGTCGACTCATGGCGTCGTCTCCCCTTCGTTGTCCCCGAGAGGCCCCGCAGCCGAGCATCAGCGCCGAGGCTGGCGCTCCCAGCGTCACTCCTCGGACGGTGACGTCAGGTTTGCATCGCAGAGCCCTGCCAGCCGGCCGATGGGCACGCGGCCGAGCGAGTTGGGCTCAGAGCCTCAACTTCCGGCACGCCCGCGACGGCACGTCGACTGGTGCCGTCCGGCTGACCCGACGGCAGCCGACCGGCCAGGCGAGCGCGCCCCGTCCCCTCGCCCTCACCTCCTCACTTCGCCCACACCCGGAAGGTGTCGGTGGGGAAGCCGAAGAAGAAGTCGGAGGTGGTGGGACCGTCGGAGTTGGCGGCCCGCAGGAGCCACCACTCCCCGCGCAGGATGCCCGGGTTGTCGTCCCCGTCACCGTCCCAGTCACCCACCGCCCAGTTCGACTCCTCGTAGGTGCGGCCCCAGAAGAAGTCGAGGCTGGGGGGTCCGTCGGAGTTGCTGTTGCGCAGGATCCACCAGTTGCCGTGGCCCGCGGTGCAGGAGGCGCCCAGGCAGCGCAGCCAGCCGGGGGTGTCGGTGCCGTTGCCGTCCCAGTCACCCACCAATGGGACATCGGTGGCGATGCCCCAGAAGAAGTCGACATCGACCCGCCCGCGGAGTTGCTGTTGCGCAGCAGCCACCAGTTGCCCCGCAGGAGGCCGGGGTATCGGTGCCGTCGCCGTCCCAGTCACCCACCAGGGGTCGGTCGGTGGCGGCGCCGAAGCTGAAGATGAGGTCGGGAGCCCCGGCGGAGTTGCTGTTGCGCAGGTACCAGGTGAGGGAGCCCCCGGTGACCCGCACGAGACCGGGGGTCTTCGCCCCGTCGCCGTCCCAGTCGCCGAAGACCGGCGTGTCGGTGGAGGCGCCGTAGGAGAAGGCGGTGACCGTGCCGGGGGTGCTCGTGTTGCTGTCGCGCAGGTACCAGGAAAGGGAGCCCCCGGTGACCCGCACCGCGGCGGGGTAGGAGACGGGGTTGGTGGACGGAGGCCCACCTGGCGACGTAGTCGGCCTCGGCGATGCCCGCGGCGTTGGTGAAGTCCCCGCCCACGTAGAGGTCGCTGCCGGAGACCGCGAGGGCGTGGACCCAGCTGTTGAGGGCCCCGTTGCCGGCGCCGTTCGAGCCCAGGGCGGACCAGGCGCTGCCGTTCCACCTGGCGATCCTGTCGGCCTCGGCGATGCCCGCGGCGTTGGTGAAGTTGCCGCCCACGTAGAGGTCGCTGCCGGAGACCGCGAGGGCGTAGACGGTGCTGTCGAGGGCCCCGTCGCCGGCGCCGTTCGAGCCCAGGGCGGACCAGGCGCTGCCGTTCCACCGCGCGACGTAGTCGGCCTCGGCGATGCCCGCGGCGTTGGTGAAGCTGCCCGCCCACGTAGAGGTCGCTGCCGGAGACCGCGAGGGCGTCGACGGTGTTGTTGAGGGCCCCGTTGCCGGCGCCGTTCGAGCCCAGGGCGGACCAGGCGCTGCCGTTCCACCTGGCGACGTAGTCGGCCTCGGCGATGCCCGCGGCGTTGGAGAACTGCCCGCCCACGTAGAGGTCGCTGCCGGAGACCGCGAGGGCGTAGACGACGCCGTTGAGGGCCCCGTTGCCGGCGCCGTTCGAGCCCAGGGCGGACCAGGCGCTGCCGTTCCACCTGGCGACGTAGTCGGCCTCGGGATGCCCGCGGCGTTGATGAAGCTCCCCGCCCACGTAGAGGTCGCTGCCGGAGACCGCGAGGGCCTGGACACGCAGTTGTTGAGGGCCCCGTCGCCGGCGCCGTTCGAGCCCAGGGCGGACCAGGCGCTGCCGTTCCACCTGGCGATGTTGTCGGCCTCGGCGATGCCCGCGGCGTTGGTGAAGGCCCCGCCCACGTAGAGGTCGCTGCCGGAGACCGCGAGGGCGTAGACGTAGCTGTTGAGGGCCCCGTCACCGGCGCCGTTCGAGCCCAGGGCGGACCAGGCGCTGCCGTTCCACCTGGCGACGTAGTCGGCCTCGGCGATGCCCGCGGCGTTGGTGAAGTCCCCGCCCACGTAGAGGTCGCTGCCGGAGACCGCGAGGGCGTAGACGTAGCTGTTGAGGGCCCCGTCGCCGGCGCCGTTCGAGCCCAGGGCGGACCAGGGCCCAATCGGGGCCGCGGCGGCAGCGGCCGGCGGGGGCGAAGCGGGGCGGCTCGCCGGCGGCGAGATCGCTCACCAGGGTCCAGGCGCTCGCATCGACCGTGCCGGCGAGGCCCGGGGCACCAACGAAGGTGCCATCGGCGCCCAGGGCCGCGGCGAGATCGGCCGAGCGTTCACGAGGGGCGGCTGCCGGCGGGAGGGGGCCCTGACCGGCGACCGGGACTGGCGCCCGCGACGAGCACCGCCACCAGCGCGCTGAGCAAGATCATCCCCGCCGAGCGGGTCCGGGTCCGTCGACTCATGGCGTCGCCTCCCCTTCGTTGTCCCCGATGAGGCCCAGCAGCCGGGCATCAGCGTCCGAGCGCTGGGGCCGATCACGCGGTACTGTCGGCGGCGATGACGCTGGCTCGACGCAGAGGCCGCGAGCCGGACACGGGCACCGTCGGAGCGGGTTGGGCCGGTGCCTGCAGCTTCAGCACGCCGGGCTGGCACGTCGACTGGTCGCTTCCGGCGTCCGAGGCCCGCCGATCCGGCGCAGTGTGAGCCGGCCCCGTCCCCTCGCCCGCTTACCCTCGCCTCACTGGGCCCACACCCGGAAGGTGTCGGTGGGGAAGCCGAAGAAGAAGTCGGAGGTGGTGGGGCCGTCGGAGTTGGCGGCCCGCAGGAGCCACCACTCCCCGCGCAGGATGCCCGGGTTGTCGTCCCCGTCACCGTCCCAGTCACCCACCGCCCAGTTCGACTCCTCGTAGGTGCGGCCCCAGAAGAAGTCGAGGCTGGGGGGTCCGTCGGAGTTGCTGTTGCGCAGGATCCACCAGTTGCCGTGGCCCGCGGTGCAGGAGGCGCCCAGGCAGCGCAGCCAGCCGGGGGTGTCGGTGCCGTTGCCGTCCCAGTCACCCACCAATGGGCACATCGGTGGCGATGCCCCAGAAGAAGTCGACATCCACAGCGACCCGCGGAGTTGCTGTTGCGCAGCAGCCACCAGTTGGCCCGCAGGAGGCCCGGGGTGTCGTCGCCGTCGCCGTCCCAGTCACCCACCAATGGCCGGTCGGTGGCGGCGCCGAAGCCGAAGATGAGGTCGGGGGCCCCGGCGCTGTTGCTGTTGCGCAGGTACCAGGTGAGGGAGCCCCCGGTGACCCGCACGAGACCGGGGGTCTTTGCCCCGTCCCCGTCCCAGTCGCCGAAGACCGGCGTGTCGGTGGAGGCGCCGTAGGAGAAGGCGGTGACCGTGCCGGGGGTGCTCGTGTTGCTGTCGCGCAGGTACCAGGAAAGGGAGCCCCCGGTGACCCGCACCGCGGCGGGATAGGAGACGGGGGAGGTGACGGGAGCCCCACCTGGCGACGTAGTCGGCCTCGGCGATGCCCGCGGCGTTGGAGAACTCCCCGCCCACGTAGAGGTCGCTGCCGGAGACCGCGAGGGCGTGGACGGAGTCGTTGAGGGCCCCGTTGCCGGCGCCGTTCGAGCCCAGGGCGGACCAGGCGCTGCCGTTCCACCTGGCGACGTAGTCGGCCTCGGCGATGCCCGCGGCGTTGGCGAAGCCGCCGCCCACGTAGAGGTCGCTGCCGGAGACCGCGAGGGCGTTGACGGAGCCGTTGAGGGCCCCGTCGCCGGCGCCGTTCGAGCCCAGGGCGGACCAGGCGCTGCCGTTCCACCTGGCGACGTAGTCGGCCTCGGCGATGCCCGCGGCGTTGGTGAAGTCCCCGCCCACGTAGAGGTCGCTGCCGGAGACCGCGAGGGCGTCGACGATGTAGCTGAGGGCCCCGTTGCCGGCGCCGTTCGAGCCCAGGGCGGACCAGGCGCTGCCGTTCCACCTGGCGACGTAGTCGGCCTCGGCGATGCCCGCGGCGTTGGAGAAGTCCCCGCCCACGTAGAGGTCGCTGCCGGAGACCGCGAGGGCGTAGACGTGCTGTTGAGGGCCCCGTCGCCGGCGCCGTTCGAGCCCAGGGCGGACCAGGCGCTGCCGTTCCACCTGGCGACGTAGTCGGCCGCGGCGATGCCCGCGGCGTTGCTGAAGTCCCCGCCCACGTAGAGGTCGCTGCCGGAGACCGCGAGGGCGTAGACGCCGTCGTTGAGGGCCCCGTTGCCGGCGCCGTTCGAGCCCAGGGCGGACCAGGCGCTGCCGTTCCACCTGGCGACGTTGTCGGCCTCGGCGATGCCCGCGGCGTTGGTGAAGGCCCCGCCCACGTAGAGGTCGCTGCCGGAGACCGCGAGGGCGTAGACGGCGTTGTTGAGGGCCCCGTCGCCGGCGCCGTTCGAGCCCAGGGCGGACCAGGCGCTGCCGTTCCACCGGGCGACGTAGTCGGCCTCGGCGATGCCCGCGGCGTTGGTGAAGGCCCCGCCCACGTAGAGGTCGCTGCCGGAGACCGCGAGGGCGTAGACGGCTGTTGAGGGCCCCGTTGCCGGCGCCGTTCGAGCCCAGGGCGGACCAGGGCCCGATCGGGGTCGCGGCGGCCAGGGCCGGCGGGGGCGAAGCGGGGCGGCTCGCCGGCGGCGAGATCGCTCACCAGGGTCCAGGCGCTCGCATCGACCGTGCCGGCGAGGCCCGGGGCACCAACGAAGGTGCCATCGGCGCCCAGGGCCGCGGCGAGATCGGCCGAGCGTTCACGAGGGGCGGCTGCCGGCGGGAGGAGGCCCTGACCGGCGACCGGGACGGGGCCCGCGACGAGCACCGCCACCAGCGCGCTGAGCAAGATCATCCCCGCCGAGCGGGTCCGGGTCCGTCGACTCATGGCGCGTCTCCCCTTCGTTGTGCCCGATCAGGCCCAGCAGCCGGTGGCAGTGCCGCACCGGTCCGCCGACGTCTCGAGGCCGTCATCGCGGAACGTTCGGGGCGACCGTCGCTCTCGCCGCGGCTCGGCTCGGTCCCGGCCACCGGGTGAGGGCCGCGCGTCTGAGCCTCCCGTCAGCGGTGGTATGCGCGGCCAGCATGCGGTTGTCAAGGGGCCCCCGACGCGGCGCTCCAGCAGGCCGGGATCGTCCCCTCCCCTCTTACCCCCCCTCACTGGGCCCACACCCGGAAGGTGTCGGTGGGGAAGCCGAAGAAGAAGTCGGAGGTGGTGGGACCGTCGGAGTTGGCGGCCCGCAGGAGCCACCACTCCCCGCGCAGGATGCCCGGGTTGTCGTCCCCGTCACCGTCCCAGTCACCCACCGCCCAGTTCGACTCCTCGTAGGTGCGGCCCCAGAAGAAGTCGAGGCTGGGGGGTCCGTCGGAGTTCGAGTTGCGCAGGATCCACCAGTTGCCGTGGCCCGCGGTGCAGGAGGCTCCCAGGCAGCGCAGCCAGCCGGGGGTGTCGGTGCCGTTGCCGTCCCAGTCACCCACCAATGGGCACATCGGTGGCGATGCCCCAGAAGAAGTCGACATCGGCCGCCGCCCGCGGAGTTGCTGTTGCGCAGCAGCCACCAGTTGGCCCGCAGGAGGCCCGGGGTGTCGGTCCCCGTCGCCGTCCCAGTCACCCACCAAGGGGCGGTCGGTGGCGGCGCCGAAGCTGAAGATGAGGTCGGGGGCCCCGGCGGAGTTGCTGTTGCGCAGGTACCAGGTGAGGGAGCCCCCGGTGACCCGCACGAGACCTGGGGTCTTGATCCCGTCCCCGTCCCAGTCGCCGAAGACCGGCGTGTCGGTGGAGGCGCCGTAGGAGAAGGCGGTGACCGTGCCGGGGGTGCTCGTGTTGCTGTCGCGCAGGTACCAGGAAAGGGAGCCCCCGGTGACCCGCACCGCGGCGGGGTAGGAGACGGGGCAGGCGACGGTGACCGACACGGTGGCAGTGTTCGAGTCGGCCAACCCGTCGTTGGCCCGGTAGGTGAAGGAGTCGGAGCCCCAATAGCCCCCCGTGGGCATGTAGTGGAGCTGGCCCGCCACGACCGAGGCCTCGCCGTGCCCCGGCTGGGCCACGATGCCGTAGGTGAGGGTGTCGCTACTCGGCGTCGGTGCACGAGGGGGTCGCGTCGCCGGCGGTATTCCGCCCCGTGGTGAGGCTGACGGCGGAGCAGACCGGGACATCGTTCATGGCGGTGACGGTGATGCTGAAGGACTGCGTCGGACTGGTGTCGAGACCGCCGTTGGCGGTGCCCCCGGAGTCGTGGAGGCGCACGGTGACGGTGGCCGACCCGTTGGCGTTGGCCGCTAGCGTGTAGGTCAGGGTGCCCGCCGCGCTCACCGCCGGCTGGCCTCGAGAAGAGGGCACTGTTGGTGTTGGCGGTGACCTCGAAGGTGAGGGTCTGGCCCGCCTCGTCGGCCGGCCCCGCGCTGATGACGGTGGCCCAGCCCGGCACCGACTGGGGCCCAGCATCCTCATTCACCGACTGGTTGGCGCCCTTGGCGAAGGAGGGGACGTCGTTGACCGCGTTGACTGTAGCGCTGACCGTGGCAGCGGCCGAGTAGGCCTGCCCGTCAAAGGCACGGTAGGTGAAGGAGTCGCTCCCGTTGTAGTCGGCGACCGGCGCGTCGCGGAGCTGGCCGGAGACTGCCGAGGCCGTGCCGTGGGCCGGCTGGGCCACGATGCTGAAGGTGAGCGTGTCGCCGACGTCGGCGTCGGTGCAGGACGGGGCCGTGGAGCCCAGCGTGTCCTCGTTGGTGGTGAGAGTGACGTCGGAGCAGACGGGCGCGCTGTTCACCGAGCTGACGGTGATGCTGCCGGCCGTGTTCTCGAGCGGCAGGGCAACGGTGAGTTGTCCTTGACGAGGCCCGATACGTTCGGCGCCAGGCCGTAGAGATACCGCAGGGTGACGGTGTGGCCCGACAGGATCGACCTTGACAGGGTCAGCCGAACCGCATCGGTGGCATCGCGCACGGCCGACTGCATGGTCACGCTCGAGCCGTTGTCGAACACCTCGAAACCGGTGATCCCCGTTGCCGGCGTGATGTCGGTGCCGCCACGGTGATTGAGGGTCACGATCACCTGGTTGCGGTTCCCGTCACTGAAGGACGCCGAACTGATTGACGGGCCGCGGTAGTAGGTCGACTGGCCAAAGTAGTACTTGATGGCATTTGCCAGGCGGCTGCCGATCACCGCCAGCGCCGGGGTGGTGTAGTGCCAGGTATCCATCCGCGGCTGGTCCATCGCGGTGGCGCCCATGAAGCTGTCCGTTCCGTTGTCCACGTCGTGCTGCGCATTGCGGATGCCAACAATCCCAGCGTTGGTACCAGCGCCTGCCGTTCCCAGCTGGCAGATGAAGATCGGAATGTCGGCATAGAGGTCCTGCCGATAGTGACCGATCATGGTGGCGAAATCCGCCTCGTACTGTGCTTCGGTGCGGCCGTCGCTCAGGTCCCGTTCGCCCTGGTGCATGATGATCAGTTCGACGCCGCCCACGCTCTGCGCCTTGGTGATCGACTGGCCGTAGAGCGTGGAGGTATCGAAGTGATTCGAGGGATTGCGATAGGCCCATCCGTAGTTGGATCGCGTTGACATAGAGGTTCGACCCGCCTTTGGCTGCGGGCACGAAGGCGACAGGGAAGTCGAAGGTCTGGAGCAGGGAATTGGCGATGCCGGGGATCATCGACCCGCCAGGACTGCTGTCGTTGTCAACCGCGCCGGCGGGGCTTTCATCATCGTAGGGATCGGCCAGGTGCTCCCATATTCCGGCGTTGCTGTAGTTCACCGCCAGGTCGGAAGTTGCCTCGGTGAATGGTGGTTGGCCCTTGCCCGACATGTTCGATTGGCCGATGACGAGGATGATCATGCCCACGCCCCACTTGTTCGTGCCGCGGCTGGAGCCGATCACGGAGTCCTGCGGCGTCAAGGGCGCGCACTTCGACGTCGTACCAGCCTCCCTGCGGGACAGCCAGGCTGCCGGAGAACGTTCCTCCGCCTGGCGTCGAGTCGATGGTCGTCCAGTTGATGACTGCCGTGTCGGTTCCGTGCTGCAGCACGCGCGCCTCGACACGGCTCCAGTCCATGTTCGCGTAGGTGCCGCTGACGGCCACGCTCTTTGACGTGCCGCCGATGTCGCGCTGGAACACCCGGTAGTTGGCGAAGTCGTCGACCGCGATCGTGGGCGGGTCGGCGACGGTGACCGTGGCGGTGCCCTGGATGCCGCGCGCGGTCGCCACGACCGTCGCGGTCCCGGCTGCGGTCGCGGAATACCGGCCGGCCTCACTGATCGTCCCGGGCCCCTCCACCGACCAGGCCACCTCGCCGGGCGCGAGCGCGACCCGCGTTGTACGTGGCGTCCTGCCCCTTCGCCGCGAAGTCCAGGACCTCGCCCGTCCAGAGCGCGGCCGTCTCCGGCAGGACGTCGACGATCGCCAGCGGGCCGGTGGGCGCTGAGCTGAAGACGATGAGGCTGTTGGCCACCGGGCGCTCGCTCCCGTCGGAGGGGCGGTTCACCACCGACACCTCGACATCGCCGGGCAGGCGGGCGGCCATGGTCGTCGAGCCGCCGCCATCCATGTTCAGCGCCTGCACGGCCCCCTGCGACAGCATCAGTTCCGCCAGCTCTGGAAGATCGACCCCGGTGCTGTACCCGGGCTGGCGCCCGTCCACGGTGGCCATGACGAGATCGCCCGCCGCGGTGATCCCCAGCGCGGTCCGGGGGTGCAGCGCGTCCGCCGAGGGAGGGCGCGGGGAGATGTACTCCGCGCCGTCCCGCACGATGAACGAGTACCCTCCGACGGCCTCGCGGACGTTCTCCCACCCGGGGGTAATCGAGAAGGTGAGCGGCAGCGGGTCGCCCACCTCGAGCGCGTCGAGCGCCGAGCCAGCCGGTCCGTTCAGCACGACCGTGTCCGGCGCGATCGGGATGCCTCCGGTGGCCGGGCGAACCTCCTGGACAACGGCCTGGTGCACGCCGGTGGGGGTCAGCGGGAGCGCCACGCCCCCGAGTACGACGTCGGTGCCGCCCACGTCGCCGGGCGTGGTCGGGCCGAAGTGAGGCGTGTAGAGCGCGAACTGGTCGCCTGTCCGTCCTTGGTTGACGTGGTCGATGGTGCGGACCCCCCCGCCGGGCCAGGTCAGGTAGGCGCTGACGAGCACGTTCCCGATGAGCGGATCGCCGTCGGCATCGATGCCGAAGGTCGGGCGGGCCAGTGGGCGCTGCGGTCACCAGCTCCCCCGCCTGGATGTCGATGCCGCTGGGGGCGCCCAGACTGCGCGGGGTCGCTAGCCGGCCCACGTGTCCCCGTTGATCGCCGCGACCGCACGATGCCCTTCGCTCGACTGCCGATGCGCCTGGTTGCTGACGGCCTCGCGCGCGACGCGGTCCATGCCGATCGAGGCCGCGACGCTGATCACCGGCGTGCCGAGGTCGACCTCCAGCAGGTGGACCGCCTGTTGCCCGGAGCGCGTGGTTTCGATCGTCCCCCAGTCGTGCTGGACTCCCGGCGCGACGGGTGCGCGGCCCTCGGAGACGTAGCCTGCCGAGATAGCCGCGTGGACGCTCGGGGAGCGCAGGCGCAAACCCGCCGAAGGGAAGCGGTACGGCCAGGCCCGAGACGAGCAGCAGCGCGGCCAGCGCGGCGGTGACCGCCCTGCGAGCGGCCTGCAGCCGCGGCGTCATCGCCGACCTGGCGTCCCGGGTCGCGAGCGCCCGGCTGGTCCGAGTACGCGCGGCACCCGGGCCGATCGAGTCACCCGACGCGGAGTGACCGCCGATCCGGCCACTGCTCAGCCGCTCCTCACTGGGCCCACACCCGGAAGGTGTCGGTGGGGAAGCCGAAGAAGAAGTCGGAGGTGGTGGGTCCGTCGGAGTTGGCGGCCCGCAGGAGCCACCACTCCCCGCGCAGGATGCCCGGGTTGTCGTCCCCGTCACCGTCCCAGTCACCGACCGCCCAGTTCGACTCCTCGTAGGTGCGGCCCCAGAAGAAGTCGAGGCTGGGGGGTCCGTCGGAGTTGCTGTTGCGCAGGATCCACCAGTTGCCGTGGCCCGCGGTGCAACTGGCTCCCAGGCAGCGCAGCCAGCCGGGGGTGTCGGTGCCGTTGCCGTCCCAGTCACCCACCAATGGCACATCGGTGGCGATGCCCCAGAAGAAGTCGACATCGACAGCACCCGCGGAGTTGCTGTTGCGCAGCAGCCACCAGTTGGCCCGCAGAAGGCCCGGGGTATCGTCCCCGTCGCCGTCCCAGTCACCCACCAATGGGCGGTCGGTGGCGGCGCCGAAGCTGAAGATGAGGTCGGGGGCCCCGGCGCTGTTGCTGTTGCGCAGGTACCAGGTGAGGGAGCCCCCGGTGACCCGCACCAGACCAGGGGTCTTGGTCCCGTCGCCGTCCCAGTCGCCGAAGACCGGCGTGTCGGTGGAGGCGCCGTAGGAGAAGGCGGTGACCGTGCCGGGGGTGCTCGTGTTGCTGTCGCGCAGGTACCAGGAAAAGGAGCCCCCGGTGACCCGCACCGCGGCGGGGTAGGAGACGGGGTTGGTGACGGTCGGACCCACCTGGCGACGTAGTCGGCCTCGGCGATGCCCGCGGCGTCGGTGAAGAGCCCGCCCACGTAGAGGTCGCCGCCGGAGACCGCAAGGGCGTAAACGATGCTGTTGAGGGCCCCGTCGCCGGCGCCGTTCGAGCCGAGAGCGGACCAGGCGCTGCCGCTCCACCTGGCGAGCCGGTCGGCCTCGGCGATGCCCGCGGCGTTGGTGAAGAGCCCGCCCACGTAGAGGTCGGTGCCGGAGACCGCGAGCGCGTAAACGGTGCCGTTGAGGGCCCCGTCGCCGGCGCCGTTCGAGCCCAGGGCCGACCAGGCGCTGCCGTTCCACCTGGCGACCCGGTCGGCCTCGGCGATGCCCGCGGCGTTGGTGAAGAACCCGCCCACGTAGAGGTCGCCGCCGGAGACCGCAAGGGCGGCGACGGTGCTGTTGAACGCCCCGTCATCGGCGCCGTTCGAGCCCAGGGCGGACCAGGCGCTGCCGCTCCACCTGGCGACCCGGTCGGCCGCGGCGATGCCCGCGGCGTCGGTGAAGCCTCCGCCCACGTAGAGGTCGCTGCCGGAGACCGCGAGGGCGTCGACGGTGTTGTTGAGGGCCCCATCGCCGGCGCCGTTCGAGCCGAGAGCGGACCAGGCGCTGCCGCTCCACCTGGCGACCCGGTCGGCCTCGGCGATGCCCGCGGCGTTGGTGAAAGCCCCGCCCACGAAGAGGTCGGTGCCGGAGACCGCGAGGGCGTGGACGGTGCTGTTGAGGGCCCCATCGCCGGCGCCGTTCGAGCCGAGAGCGGACCAGGCGCTGCCGCTCCACCTGGCGATCTTGTCGGCCTCGGCGATGCCCGCGGCGTTGGAGAAGCTGCCGCCCACGTAGAGGTCGCTGCCGGAGACCGCGAGGGCCCGGACAGAGAGGTTGAACGCCCCGTTACCGGCGCCGTTCGAGCCGAGAGCGGACCAGGCGCTGCCGTTCCACCTGGCGATGTAGTCGGCCTCGGCGATGCCCGCGGCGTCGGTGAAGTCCCCGCCCACGTAGAGGTCGCTGCCGGAGATCGCGAGGGCCCTGACAATGCTGTTGAGGGCCCCGTTGCCGGCGCCGTTCGAGCCCAGGGCGGACCAGGGCCCAATCGGGGTCGCGGCGGCAGCGCCGGCGGGTGCGAAGCGGGGCGGCTCGCCGGCGGCGAGATCGCTCACCAGGGTCCAGGCGCTCGCATCGACCGTGCCGGCGAGGCCCGGGGCGCCAACGAAGGTGCCATCGGCATCCAGGGCCGCGGCGAGATCGGCCGAGGGTTCACGAGGCGCGGCTGCCGGCGGGAGGGGGCCCTGACCGGCGACCGGGATGGCGCCCGCGACGAGCACCGCCACCAGCGCGCTGAGCAAGATCATCCCCGCCGAGCGGGTCCGGGTCCGTCGACTCATGGCGCCGTCTCCCCTTCGTTGTGCCCGATCAGGCCCCCCAGCCGAGCATGAGCGCCGAGGCTGTGCTCTCCCAGCGTCACTCCTCGGACAGCTCAGGTTTGCACTTCGCAGCGCCGCTGTCCAGCCCCGATGGGCAGGGCGGCAGGAGAGAGCGGGAGCAGACCTCAACCCGGCCCCCCGCGACGAACCGCAACAGTGCGCCGCGGCAACCCGACGGCAGGGAAGCGGCGCTGGCCGTCCCGTCGTCCCCTCGCCCTTACCCCCGCCTCACTTCGCCCACACCCGGAAGGTGTCGGTGGGGAAGCCGAAGAAGAAGTCGGAGGTGGTGGGGCCGTCGGAGTTGGCGGCCCGCAGGAGCCACCACTCCCCGCGCAGGATGCCCGGGTTGTCGTCCCCGTCACCGTCCCAGTCACCCACCGCCCAGTTCGACTCCTCGTAGGTGCGGCCCCAGAAGAAGTCGAGGCTGGGGGGTCCGTCGGAGTTGCTGTTGCGCAGGATCCACCAGTTGCCGTGGCCCGCGGTGCAGGAGGCGCCCAGGCAGCGCAGCCAGCCGGGGGTGTCGGTGCCGTTGCCGTCCCAGTCACCCACCAATGGGCACATCGGTGGCGATGCCCCAGAAGAAGTCGACATCCACAGCGCCCGCGGAGTTGCTGTTGCGCAGCAGCCACCAGTTGGCCCGCAGGAGGCCCGGGGTGTCGGTGCCGTCGCCGTCCCAGTCACCCACCAATGGGCGGTCGGTGGCGGCGCCGAAGCCGAAGATGAGGTCGGGGGCCCCGGCGGTGTTGCTGTTGCGCAGGTACCAGGTGAGGGAGCCCCCGGTGACCCGCACGAGACCGGGGGTCTTGGTCCCGTCCCCGTCCCAGTCGCCGAAGACCGGCGTGTCGGTGGAGGCGCCGTAGGAGAAGGCGGTGACCGTGCCGGGGGTGCTCGTGTTGCTGTCGCGCAGGTACCAGGAAAGGGAGCCCCCGGTGACCCGCACCGCGGCGGGGTAGGAGACGGGGGAGGCGACGGTGAGGACCTCGTTGCAGGCGCTGAGCGCCAGCTGGTTGTGGTTGAGCTGGGGATTGTCAGTGTCGCCCTCGTATCGGGCCCGCCACCAGAATGTGCCCTTGGTGTTGAACGTCCACGGCATCGATGCGGGGACTGCTCCAGTGCGGGCAACCTCCACCCACCACTCGTAGATCGAGCCGGAGGTCCAGGCGTTGCATTCGCTCAGCGAGTCGAAGACACGGTAGAGGAGCCACCCCCCGGTCGGCGAGTAGAAGTCGGACAGCGTCGCCTGGTCGGCCACCTGGGTGCCGGGGGGCACGGTGATGCTGATGCCGCTCCGGCCGCCGCCCGACAGGGACGTCGAGATCGACGGTTTGCAGAGCACAAACGTGGACGCAGTCGCCCTGGCTGGGCTGGTGTCCGTCAGGTATGCCGCGCCGTTGCCATCGACCCAGATGTAGTTGCCCAGGGCGATGGTTTCGAGGTTCTCGCACTGCATGTCCTCGGGCACGAACCCGTGGAGGTGCACCGACTTCGAGGCGGGACCCATGTTCTGTCCAGAGCCGCCGTCCAGGCGCCCCCAGATACAGGTGAGGTTGTCGCCCCCCGAGATCGAGCATTGGCCGGGGACATCCTCGCCGGCGATCATCCAGCTGACGCCCTCCGGGAGTTCGCCGGCCACGAAGGTGCCGTCGCTGTACCAGGGCGCGGTCGCCTCCGCGCGGATCCAGAGGTTGATGAGGCCGCCCGAAACGGTCCTCTCGGGGAGGCTCCATGTCGTGAGCGTGATCACCGGGTCCTGGTTCGCTGCTGAGACTGAGGCCGGCAGGATGAGGGCGACCACGAGTGCGGCGACCGCCGCCACCGCAAAGGGCCGGCGCGTGGCCCCACCACGGGGAGCACCCGCACCGCCCAGGCGCCGGGTCAACATCGCTAGGACCTCCCTTACCGTGGATCTACGCAAGGGGCGAGCCCGTCGGCTGCTGCCGGCATCAGCCCAGAGCTCGATGCGAAAGTGGTGACAGAAAGCACCAACCAGGGGGCCGAGCCGTGTCGCCTGTCGCCGCTACCGGTTCCACCCATCCAGCGCCTGTGCTGGCGTCGCCCTCGGCTGTCCCGCCTCTGCTCCTCCCTGACCTCTCGACCGCGCAGCCGAGCGATGAGCGCCGAGGCTGTGCTCTCCCAGCGTCACTCCTCGGACGGCCTCAGGTTTGCACTTCGCAGCGCCCCTGTCCAGCCCCGATGGGCAGGGCGGCAGGAGAGTGCGGGATCAGACCTCAACCCGGCCCCCCGCGACGAACCGCACCATGCGCCGCGGCAAGCCGACGGCAGGGAAGCGCGCTGGCCGAGGGCGCCCCGTCCCCTCCCCTCACCCCCGCCTCACTTGGCCCACACCCGGAAGGTGTCGGTGGGGAAGCCGAAGAAGAAGTCGGAGGTGGTGGGGCCGTCGGAGTTGGCGGCCCGCAGGAGCCACCACTCCCCGCGCAGGATGCCCGGGTTGTCGTCCCCGTCACCGTCCCAGTCACCCACCGCCCAGTTCGACTCCTCGTAGGTGCGGCCCCAGAAGAAGTCGAGGCTGGGGGGTCCGTCGGAGTTGCTGTTGCGCAGGATCCACCAGTTGCCGTGGCCCGCGGTGCAGGAGGCGCCCAGGCAGCGCAGCCAGCCGGGGGTGTCGGTGCCGTTGCCGTCCCAGTCACCCACCAAGGGCACATCGGTGGCGATGCCCCAGAAGAAGTCGACATCCACAGCCACCCGCGGAGTTGCTGTTGCGCAGCAGCCACCAGTTGGCCCGCAGGAGGCCGGGGGTATCGGTGCCGTTGCCGTCCCAGTCACCCACCAGGGGGCGGTCGGTGGCGGCGCCGAAGGCGAAGATGAGGTCGGGAGCTCCGGCGGAGTTCGAGTTGCGCAGGTACCAGGTGAGGGAGCCCCCGGTGACCCGCACGAGACCGGGGGTCTTGGTCCCGTCGCCGTCCCAGTCGCCGAAGACCGGCGTGTCGGTGGAGGCGCCGTAGGAGAAGGCGGTGACCGTGCCGGGGGTGCTCGTGTTGCTGTCGCGCAGGTACCAGGAAAGGGAGCCCCCGGTGACCCGCACCGCGGCGGGATAGGAGACCTGGCCGGGCACCACGGTCGTGCTCGCCGTCGTGTCGTAGCTGCCGGCGTACACGGTGAGTGTCCGCGAACCGGGCGTCCGGAGTGTGACCTCGAACCTATGGGACCCGTAGTCGCCGGCGACGAACTGGTACGTGGCCGGGAGCACCGCCTGCGGATCCGTGCTGGCGAAATGCACGTCGCCGCCCACGTAGTCGGTCTTGATGTTGCCGAAGCCGTCCAGGGGTGTGACCCAGACGGAGGCGCCCATCCCGGCGCCGATCGACGACGGCAGGCCGCTAAGCCTGACGGAACGCGTCGGACCGGGCGTCACGAGCGTGGTTGACGTCCCCTGGATGAGGCTGTTGCCGACGTCGACCGCCCTGACCCACTGGGTGCCCGCGGTCTTCAGGGTGAGTCCTTCCACCACCGCATGGCCGTGGTCCGCCGTCGTGAACGCGTAGTCCGCTGGAAGGTCCGCCTGCGGGTCGGAGCTCGTGAAATGGATGGTTCCGACATACCCTGTTGCCGGATCGCCGGAGGCGTCGACCGCCCACACGTCGTACGAGTAGCCCGACGCCCCTGCGCTGCGCGTCGGTCCCAGGTCGATGACCATGTGAGGCGCCTCAGTCACCGTTGTCGATCCGGTGACGGTCAAGGCTGGCTGTGCCAGGTCGATGGCCGTGATCGACTGCGAGCCCGCCGTCTTGAGCGTGACGATGAACACCTGCCCGCCCCGGTCTGCGGCGGTAAACGTGTAGTCGGCAGGCAGGACCGCCTGCGCGTCGGTGCTCATGAAATCGATGGTCCCGCGGTAGTCCACGGCCGCGTTGCCCCACACGTCGAGAGCCCGGACGGTGAGCGAGGCCACGGCTCCCCCGGTCGTGGCCGCCGGAAGGCTCATCACCAGCTGGCTCGCAGGACCGGGGCTGCAGTCGATGGCGAGCGAACCCGTGATCTCCGGATGCGAGACGTCCGTGACGGTGATCGTCTGGCGACCGGCCGTGCGCAGGGTCGCCGCAGAACTCGTGCACGCCCCCGTCACCCGGAATCACACTGTCCGGGCACGAACGTGTAGTCCGCCGGCAGGATGGCGAGCGGGTCGCTGCTGGTGAAGTGGACGCCGTCGCTGAACCACTCCGCATACGCCGGTGGATTGACCCCCCCTCCCCCTGATGACGGCTATCACCGTGAAGCCGAACGGCATGCCCGCCACGCAGGCGGCCTGCCCATATCCGTCAGCGAAGACCCCGAGATACGTCGCCCCGCCGGTTTCCGCCTGGACCCTCGCAGGCGTGGCTCCGAACATCGCGGCCGCCAGGGCGATCGCCGCCAGGATGCCCCCGACCCGCATTGCGCGACCTCGCGATCGCCCGGCCCCGGATCCCACGAACGCCTGCACGGAACCCCGCTCCTTTCCCCACCGTCGCACCGCGACGGATTGGACGGTCGTTCTCGTTCGACGTACTCCCCGGCCGCAAGCCGCCCGCCTCCCGCCGGCCGGTCTGCTGGCATTCTCTCACCGACGTCGACTGCCCCGACACGGCGCTCCAGCAGGCCGTGGCCGTCCCCTCCCCTCTAGCCCCGCTCACTGGGCCCACACCCGGAAGGTGTCGGTGGGGAAGCCGAAGAAGAAGTCGGAGGTGGTGGGGCCGTCGGAGTTGGCGGCCGCGCAGGAGCCACCACTCCCCGCGCAGGATGCCCGGGTTGTCGTCCCCGTCACCGTCCCAGTCACCCACCGCCCAGTTCGACTCCTCGTAGGTGCGGCCCCAGAAGAAGTCGAGGCTGGGGGGTCCGTCGGAGTTGCTGTTGCGCAGGATCCACCAGTTGCCGTGGCCCGCGGTGCAGGAGGCGCCCAGGCAGCGCAGCCAGCCGGGGGTGTCGGTGCCGTTGCCGTCCCAGTCACCCACCAATGGCACATCGGTGGCGATGCCCCAGAAGAAGTCGACATCGACAGCACCCGCGGAGTTGCTGTTGCGCAGCAGCCACCAGTTGGCCCGCAGGAGGCCCGGGGTGTCGTTGCCGTCGCCGTCCCAGTCACCCACCAATGGGCGGTCGGTGGCGGCGCCGAAGGCTGAAGATGAGGTCGGGGGCTCCGGCGCAGTTGCTGTTGCGCAGGTACCAGGTGAGGGAGCCCCCGGTGACCCGCACCAGACCGGGGGTCTTGGTCCCGTCGCCGTCCCAGTCGCCGAAGACCGGCGTGTCGGTGGAGGCGCCGTAGGAGAAGGCGGTGACCGTGCCGGGGGTGCCCGTGTTGCTGTCGCGCAGGTACCAGGAAAGGGAGCCCCCGGTGACCCGCACCGCGGCGGGGCAGGCGACGGGGCCGCTGACGGTGAGGTCCACGGTGGTGCTGTGGGTGGCCGAGGGGGCGACCCCCTCGATGGTGAGGGTGGCCGGACCGCAGCTGTCGGCGGTGTCGATGGTGAGGGTGGAGCTACCACCGGCGCTCACCGAGGGCGGATCGAAGGAGGCGGTGGCACCGGCCGGCAGGCCGGCGGTCACCGAGAGGGCCACCGTCTCGGCGGAGCCGGAGAGAAGGGCGGTGGTCACGGTGTAGGTGACAGAGCTACCCCCCAGCACCGAGCGGATCGCGGGGTCGGGTGCGATGGCGAAGTCGTTCGGGGCCGCAGCGGTCGCGACCGAGAGGCTGTACGGTCCGACACTCCCGTAGTCCGAGTAGCCGGTGTTCAGCGGATCACCGAAGCCGATCCCGTCCACCGACACGAAGTACGTGCCGCTGGCCGGCAGGACGATGGAGAGGGACGCATCGAGCCCGCTCGCGATGTCCCACGAGGCCGACGCTGCTGGTGGATCGGCGCTCGCGAGGAGCGTGCCGGTTGCGTCGTAGAGTTCCAGGCGGATGTCGAGGTTCGGACTCACCGGCGCGGGCGTGACCGTGACCGTCGCCTGGCCGGACCCCGAGAACGAGAACCAGTCGACGTCGGTGCTCGTCCCGACGAAACCGCTCGCCGACAGCGAGGCTCCTGAGCCAAGGGAGAAGGCGCCCGCGCGCGTGTTCGAGTAGTCGTCCGCGCGCAGCGGTGCACCGTTGGACTGCACGACCGCGTAGTCGTCCTCGGTATTGTTGGCGCCGCTGTACTCGCCTTTGCTCCACTGCACGATCGGCCTGCTGTAGCCGACGCCCATGATCGGGGCCCAGCTTCCGTGGCCGGGGTAGTAGCCCTGGGATGACGTGCCGTCGTGACCGAGACCCAGGTTGTGCCCCACCTCGTGCGAGGCGGCTTCCGCCAGGGGCTTGGCCGACGTGCCGCCGCCGAGCTTCCGCTGGAAGACCCACGCCGGCTGGTAGTTCTGGTGGCTCGAGGTCGCGTCGAAGACGCCCACGTAGGCGACCCCGCCGCACCCGCACTGGTCGCTGATGAGCGAGTCGTTCGTGATCAGCGCGCGCGTCCCGTAGACGGAGTCGCCCGACCCGCTCCGGTCGATGGCGGCGAGGCCGGGATCCTCGGTTGTCACGTCAACGTTGAACGGCGCATAGTCCTCGGCGACCCGTTGCCAGACGCTCTGCACCACCGTGCGCTCGTCCTCCGAGAACGTCGAGGGCGACCCGTCCGTGTCGTACGCCGGCGCGGTGAAGTCGTTGCCCTTGTTATAGGTACCGTTCCAGGCCGTCCCCGAGATCAGCTCGCCGTTGAAGTCGAGGTAGATGACGCGGTTCGCACCCGGCCGACTGTGCAGCAAGAATGTCTGGTCGGACGGATAGGGCATGCCGTCCGAGGTCGTCGCTCCCCCACCACCGTCGGCCGGCACGGGGTCGACGTAGAAGAGCCGGCCGCATGTGTCGACCCAGAGCGTCGGGTCGCCGAGAAGCCGGTCGCGAAGCACCGCCGGGGCCAGGCCGTTGGCGGCGGCCACCTCCGCGAGATCCGTCCCGAGCTCTGCAACCACTTGGGCCCCGTGCGCCGGGCCCGGCAGGATCTCCACGCACACCTGGGGTACACCCGGCGGTGCGTCGCCGTAGGCCGTGGTCTCGGACATGCCCGGGGCAGCCGGCGCGGCTCCGGCAGGCGATGCTGCTCCGGTTGAGGATGGCACGAGGACACCGCCCAGCGCAGCGAAACAGACGAGCGCAGCCACGAGCGAAGCGCGCAGACCGCGGGCGCGCTTTCGCGTCGAGGCCAGGGTCGACTCACCCGGTTGCGCGAAAGACGACGCTGGTTGACGCAAAAGCCGGAAGCCGGACACGGGCACTCGTCGTAGCGGGTTGGGCCAGTGCCTCAGCTTCTAGCACGCCGGGGATGAAACGTCGACTGGTCCTTCCGGCGTCCTGATGACCGCCGATCCGGCCACTGCTCAGCCGCTCCTCACTGGGCCCACACCCGGAAGGTGTCGGTGGGGAAGCCGAAGAAGAAGTCGGAGGTGGTGGGGCCGTCGGAGTTGGCGGCCCGCAGGAGCCACCACTCCCCGCGCAGGATGCCCGGGTTGTCGTCCCCGTCACCGTCCCAGTCACCCACCGCCCAGTTCGACTCCTCGTAGGTGCGGCCCCAGAAGAAGTCGAGGCTGGGGGGTCCGTCGGAGTTGCTGTTGCGCAGGATCCACCAGTTGCCGTGGCCCGCGGTGCAGGAGGCGCCCAGGCAGCGCAGCCAGCCGGGGGTGTCGGTGCCGTTGCCGTCCCAGTCACCCACCAATGGGCACATCGGTGGCGATGCCCCAGAAGAAGTCGACATCGACAGCACCCGCGGAGTTGCTGTTGCGCAGCAGCCACCAGTTGGCCCGCAGGAGGCCGGGGGTATCGTCCCCGTCGCCGTCCCAGTCACCCACCAGTGGGCGGTCGGTGGCGGCGCCGAAGGCGAAGATGAGGTCGGGAGCCCCGGCGCAGTTGCTGTTGCGCAGGTACCAGGTGAGGGAGCCCCCGGTGACCCGCACCAGACCAGGGGTCTTTACCCCGTCCCCGTCCCAGTCGCCGAAGACCGGCGTGTCGGTGGAGGCGCCGTAGGAGAAGGCGGTGACCGTGCCGGGGGTGCTCGTGTTGCTGTCGCGCAGGTACCAGGAAAGGGAGCCCCCGGTGACCCGCACCGCGGCGGGGTAGGAGACGGGGTCGGTGGGACCGCCGCCGCCGGTGGTGAAGGAGCGGGTGACGCTGGGGGTCGAGAGGGCGCCGTCACTGGCGCTGGCGTACCACTCGTACTCGGTGTTCGGGTCGCGCCCCGGCCAGGCCACCGTGGCGTGGGCACCGGAGGCCACACCGGTGTCAGTGCCCACGAGGCTCCAGGGGCTGGTGGGGGTGAAGATGGCCCCCGCCGAGAGGAAGTACATGGAGGCAAAGGTGGTGGTCCCGGTGAAGCCGGTGACCGCGGTCGCCCCTGCCGCGGCGGAGACGAAGGAGCTCTCCAGGATCGATGCGCCCTGGTAGTAGCGGTGCACGGTGATGGCCGTCGACGGCGTTCCGCTGGCCGGGCCCGCGCTGTGGGCGGTGTCGCCGTTGGTGGAGGCAAAGCCGAGGGCCAGGCCGTTGGCCGGGATGGTCTTGTTGTTGGCCCAGGTGGCGGCGGTGCCTTGGCCGGCGTTGCCGCCGCCTGCCGCGGAGAGGGTGCCGGCGGTCAGCTCGAGGGCCTGGATGACGTTGTCCCCCGAGGCCGGGTGGGTAGCGGTGATGGTGGTGAGGGCGCCGGCGGCGGTGACCGGGGCGTACCACAGGCTGCCGGTGGCCACCCCGGCGTTGTCGGAGCGCTCCACCCGGGTGTAGGTGTTGCCCAGGTTGTCGGTGACCGTCTCGGTGCCCTGCCCGGCGAAGTAGGCGAAGCCCACCACGATGAGGTTGCCCGCGCGTGACCGTCTTGGCGACGGTGAGCACGGTGCTGGTCTCGCTGGCGGTGCGGTTGGAGGTGGCCCCGATGTCCTGCACGATGGCCACGCTGCCCGCGCCGCTTCCCGCGGTGCCGGCCGTAGAAGGTGACATCGAGGGTGTCGCCGTCGATGTCGGACGGGATCGCGTCGAGGGTGGGCGAGAGGGAGACCCCGGTGGCGTCATCGGCGGGGGCGGAGAGAACGATGGTGGGGGCATGGTTGACGACAGACGGCACGAAACCGGGTACCCAGACCGGACCGTTGACGGCGCTGCCGGTGAGGGCGCCGACCGAGTCGGCTACGGAGGTTCCCACGCCCTCGTTGAGGCCCCAGCGGGCCACGAGGCCGGTGCCCGAGGTGAGCTCGACGTCCTTGGTGGCCTGGATCTGGGCCAGCGAGCGGGCCACGTTCCAGACGCGGGCCTCGTCGAGAACGCCGGCGAAGTAGCCGGCGGCGGCGTTGCCACCCGGCGTGCCGGTGCTGCCGAGGGCGGTGCCCAGAGCGGCATGGCCGATGGCCGCGGCGCAGGGCAGGGCGGTGGTGGCCAGGGTGCCGTCGAGGACCCCGTCGAGGTAGATCCGAAGGTTCGTCCCGTCGAGGGTGACGCGCGGCGTGGTGCCACACGTTGTTGCTGACCGCGGTGCCGCGCGATGAGGGCGTGGTTGGCCCCGCCGGTGCCCGTCTCGAAGTCGGCGGCCAGGCGGTTGGTGGCGGTGTCGATGCCGAGGAACCAGCTGATGTTCTCGGTGCACACGTCGTCGCCCTGGGGAGCCCCCTTGGCGATGAGCGGGACGGCGCTGCTCAAGCCCCCCGTGCCGCCGCTGGTGGCCATGCCGACGCCGGTGCCGGTGCGCTTGAACCACAGCTCGACCGTGAAGTTCGTCACCCCCAGGCCCGCCGAGGCGCCGAAGGTGACGTAGTCGTTGGTGCCGTCGAACTGGAGGGCGTAGTTGCCCGCACCCACCATGACCGAAACGGTCGCGGCGTTGGAGTCGACCTGGCCGTCGTTGGCCTTGTAGGTGAAGCTGTCGAGACCCTCGTAGCCGGTGGTGGGCACGAAGCGCAACTTGCCGGCGGCGATCGAAGCCACCCCGTGGGCACCCTGGGCCGCGATGCTGTAGGTGAGGGTGTCGAGGTCGGCGTCGGTGCAGGAGGGGTCGGCGTCGCCGGCGGTGTTCTCCGCCGTGCTGATGCTGAGGTTCGAGCAGACGGGGGCGGCGTTGCCGCTGCCATCCATGGCGTAGTCGATGGTGAACTGGCTGTCGGCGTCCGTCTCGAAGGAGCCGGGGTTGGCTCCCTGGGGCACCTTCCAGGTGTAGGCGTAGATCTTGTTCTCGGACGGCTTGAAGGTGAAGTAGCGCAGCCAGCCGTCGCCGCCGTTCGAGCGGCTCTGGTAGTCCTGGAGGACCTGGTTCACCGTGCTTCCGCAGCTGTTCGTGTCGCTCCGCCGGGCCTCGCCGTGGTTGTGACCGGCGAGCACCAGGAAGACGTTGCAGTTGGAGTTCACGACGTCGGTCCAGATGCTGTTGCCGGTGCCCGATCGGCTTCCATCGGTGTTGAGGTAGTCGTGGGTGACCACGATGGCCCGCCGCGACAGAGTTGGCGGCGAGGATGCCGCTGGCCCAGGCCCTGACGCTGGCGTCGGGGTTGTACTCGAGGCTGACGCTGATGAAGTCGAGCCCTCCGACCGAGAAGAGCTGGTAGTTGTCGCGGTTGGCCTTGCCGGGCATGGACCCGCCGTACCAGGCGTTCGCCGAGTAGCGGCTCACCGGGAAGGTCGCGTCGTAGAGCGTCAGGTTGGCCGTGTCGTGGTTCCCCGGGAGGACGCCATTCGGGACGCCCGCCGTGTCAAGCACCTGCATGGAGGCGCTGGCGTTGTTCCACTCGGCCTGAGTGGCGCTGTTGGTGATGTCGCCCAGGTGCGTCGCGAAGACGGTGTTCAAGCGTCCCCGCTGAGTCGCGAATCCATGTTGTCTGGGCAGTGAAGGTGGCCGGGTACGACTCCGAGTAGAACTGCGTGTCGGGGATGGTGACGACCGTGAAGTCCGGCGCGGTGCCGGGCGGGTCGGCCAGCACGGGGCGTGCCGGGATGCCGGCAATGACAGAGGCGACGAGCGACGCGGCGACCAGCATGGCTCCCGCGCGTCCGAATCGACGCGAGAGCTGGAGCCTTCGTGGACCTTCTGGGCTGGAAGCGCAACATCGATCTCACCTCACCCGCTCGTCGAGCCGGCCGCGTGGCTCGCCAGCCGAACTTCGTGTCTGCCCCGGGCCCGTGTCGTCAACTCTTCAGTCGGGCGCCGGCCGTGAACCGTTGACTTACCACACTCGGCTGTCGCCGGGTAGGACCAATTGACTAATCGAGCGTCACAATCAGCTTGTTGCGGTGCCCAGTAGCAACGGCCTGGGCAGAGATGTGCGGTCCGGTGCGGATGCCGCGGCGGATGGCAGGAACCAGGGTGGACGGGCCCGAAGGCGCCGGCGACCCCGAAGGCCAAGGCGCCGTGGTCGCTGGGATCCATCCATCAGCGAAGGTCTCGAGCGTGACCGAGGCGGTACTCGGGCGCCCTTGACAGTGCCCCCGAGGCGAACCGCGTCTGGCTCACCACGACGGCGGGCAAGGCGATCGCGGAAGCGGCACCGGGGAAGGGTCCCCCGGGCAGACCGCCCCGGCGGAACGGAGCGGCCAGCGCGACGACGTCGCCGCGCTGGCCGCTCGGGTTAGCTCCTCAGCTCCTCACTGGGCCCACACCCGGAAGGTGTCGGTGGGGAAGCCGAAGAAGAAGTCGGAGGTGGTGGGTCCGTCGGAGTTGGCGGCCCGCAGGAGCCACCACTCCCCGCGCAGGATGCCCGGGTTGTCGTCCCCGTCACCGTCCCAGTCACCCACCGCCCAGTTCGACTCCTCGTAGGTGCGGCCCCAGAAGAAGTCGAGGCTGGGGGGTCCGTCGGAGTTGCTGTTGCGCAGGATCCACCAGTTGCCGTGGCCCGCGGTGCAGGAGGCGCCCAGGCAGCGCAGCCAGCCGGGGGTGTCGGTGCCGTTGCCGTCCCAGTCACCCACCAAGGGCACATCGGTGGCGATGCCCCAGAAGAAGTCGACATCGACAGCACCCGCGGAGTTGCTGTTGCGCAGCAGCCACCAGTTGGCCCGCAGGAGGCCGGGGGTATCGTCCCCGTCGCCGTCCCAGTCACCCACCAATGGGCGGTCGGTGGCGGCGCCGAAGCCGAAGATGAGGTCGGGGGCCCCGGCGGAGTTGCTGTTGCGCAGGTACCAGGTGAGGGAGCCCCCGGTGACCCGCACGAGACCGGGGGTCTTTGTCCCGTCGCCGTCCCAGTCGCCGAAGACCGGCGTGTCGGTGGAGGCGCCGTAGGAGAAGGCGGTGACCTTGCCGGGGGTGCTCGTGTTGCTGTCGCGCAGGTACCAGGAAAGGGAGCCCCCGGTGACCCGCACCGCGGCGGGATAGGAGACGGGGTCGGTGGGACCGCCGCCGCCGGTGGTGAAGGAGCGGGTGACGCTGGGGGTCGAGAGGGCGCCGTCACTGGCGCTGGCGTACCACTCGTACTCGGTGCTCGCGGTCGCGGCCCGGCCAGGCCACCGTGGCGTGGGCACCGGAGGCGACACCGGTGTCGGTGCCCACGAGGCTCCCAGGGGCTGGCGGGGCTGAAGATGGCGCCCGCCGAGAGGAAGCCCATGGAGCGCAAAGGCGGTGGTCCCGGTGAAGCCGGTGACCGCGGTCGCCCCGGCCGCGGCGTAGACGAAGGAGCTCTCGAGAGGTCGCCGCCGCCGTTGTGGTACGGTGCAGGGTGATGGCCGTCGACGGCGTTCCGCTGGCCGGGCCCGCGCTGTGGGCGGTGTTGCCGGTGGTGGAGGTGAAGCCGAGGGCCAGGCCGTTGGCCGGGATGGTCTTGCTGGTGGCCCAGGTGGCGGCGGTGCCGTTGCCGGCTGTCGCCGCCGCCTGCCGCGGCGGGGTGCCGCGCTCAGCTCCAGGGCCTGGATGACGTTGTCCACAGGCGGCGGGGTGGGTAGCGGTGATGGTGGTGAGCGAGCCGCCGGTGGTGATCGGGGCGTACCACAGGCTGCCGGTGCCATGCTGGCGTTGTCGGCCGAGCGCTCCACCCGGGTGTAGGTGTTGCCCAGGTTGTCGGTGACCGCCTCGGTGCCCTGGGCGGCGTAGTAGCCGAAGCCCACCACGATGAGTGTTGCCGACCGTGACCGTCTTGGCGACGGTGAGCACGGTGCTGGTCTCGCTGGCGGTTGTCGTTGTCGGCCGAGCCGATGTCCTGCACGATGGCCACGCTGCCGCGCGCCGCCGCCGGCGGGCCGGCCGAAGAAGGTGACGTCGAGGCGTGTCGCCGTCGATGTCCGACGGGATCGCGTCGAGGGTGGGCGAGAGGGAGACCCCGGTGGCCCCATTGGCCGGGGCGCTGAGGGCGATGGTGGGGGCGTGCGGGATGGGCGGGATCCCGTGGACGTTGGTGGTGCCCGAGTCGGTGAAGCTGCCCCCCGCCACGGGGATGAACTGCCAGTCGTAGGCCGACTGGCGCAGGGTGATCTTGCAGACCCCCCAGGTGGAGCCGTTGCGGACCTCACTGTTGGGGTCGAGCACCCCGAGCGAGTAGCGGTTGCCGCCGCCGGTGCCGCAGGTGAGCTGGCGGATGCCGTAGGCCGCGTTGGCCACCCCGTCGGGGGTCTGCGGGGCGAAGCGCTCGAACCAGTGGGCGTGGCCGTTCAAGACGAGGTCCGCGCCGTACTCGTAGAGGGCGTCCCAGATGGCCTCCGCCGCCACCTCGGTGCCGTGCACGTTGTCGGAGCTGAAGCGGGGGCGGTGCCAGTAGGCCACCACGTTCTTGGTGCTGTTGGCCGCGAGGTCCGCCCGCAGCCACGTCTCCTGGGCCGAGCCGGCCGCGTAGCTGACCTCGGTGTTGAGCACGATGACGTGCCAGTAGGAACCGAGGTCGTAGCTGTAGTAGCCGGTGGAGCCCACCTTGGAGACCCCGAAGTAGGGGATGAAGCCGGCGTTCCGGTTGACCCAGTCGTGGTTGCCCACCGAGGGGTAGGTGCGCGCCTTGAAGGGCCCCCAGGCGGGGTCGTACTTGGTGCTGTAGTCGCTGGCCGTCCCTTCCGGGTAGGCGTTGTCGCCGACGGTGAAGACGGTGGCACTGGGAAGCGCGGTGATGAGGGCGGCCGTCTGGCCGGCGCCCACCCCGCCGTCGGCGATGTCGCCGGCGCCCACCAGCACGACGTCGCCGCCGACCGCGGTCACGGTGACGAAGACGGTGGCGGTATTGGAGTCGAACTCGGTGTCGTTGGCGTTGTAGGTGAAGGTGTCGGGACCCTCGTAGTCAGTGTCTGGGACGTAGTGCAGCTTGCCGGCGTCGATCGAAGCGTCGCCGTGGGCCGCATCGATCACGATGTCGTAGGTGAGCGGGTCGCCGTCGATGTCGCTGCAGTCGGGGTCGGTGTCGCCCGCGGTATTGCGCTCGGTGGTGAGGTACACGTTCGAGCAGACCGGGGCGTAGTTGTCGGGGGGCACGAAGCCGGGTACCCAGGTGGGTCCGTTGGTGAGCGTGCCGGTGAAGCTGCCCAGCGAGCTGGCCGCGCTGGTGCCGCTGCCCTCGTTGAGGCCCCAGCGGGCCACCAGGCCGGCGCCCGAGGTGATCTCGACGTCCTTGGTGGCCTGGATCTGGGCCAGCGAGCGGGCCACGTTCCAGACGCGGGCCTCGTCGAGAACGCCGGCGAAGTAGCCCGGGGTGACGGTCCCGCCCGGCGTGCCGGTGCTGCCGAGGGCGGTGCCCAGAGCGGCATGGCCGATGGCCGCGGCGCAGGGCAGGGCGGTGGTGGCCAGAGTGCCGTCGAGGACCCCGTCGAGGTAGATCCGAAGGTTCGTCCCGTCGAGGGTGAGGGCGGCGTGGTGCCACACGTTGTTGCTGACCGCGGTGCCGCCGATGAAGGCGTGGTTGGCCCCGCCGGTGCCCGTCTCGAAGTCGGCGGCCAGGCGGTTGGTGGCGGTGTCGATGCCGAGGAACCAGCTGATGTTCTCGGTGCACACGTCGTCGCCCTGGGGAGCCCCCTTGGCGATGAGCGGGACGGCGCTGCTCAAGCCTCCGGTGCCACCGCTGGTGGCCATGCCGACGCCGGTGCCGGTGCGCTTGAACCACAGCTCGACCGTGAAGTTCGTCACCCCCAGGCCCGAGGAGGCACCGAAGGTGACGTAGTCGTTCGTGCCGTCGAACTGGAGGCCATAGTTGGTTGTGGCCGCCGTCACCGTCACCGTGACGGTGGCGTTGTTCGAGTCGGCCTGCCCGTCGTTGGCCTTGTAGGTGAAGGCATCGGGACCGGTATACGGGGCGGTGGGTACGTAGTGGAGCTGCCCTGCCACGACTGAGGCCGCGCCGTGGGCAGGCTGGGTCACGATGCTGTAGGTGAGCGGGTTGCCGTCCTCATCGGTGCACGACGGGGCCGCGTCGCCAGGGATGTTCGTGGGGGTCGTGAGCGTGACGCCGATGCAGACGGGGGCGTGGTTGGCAGGCGGGTCGAAGCCCAGCACCCAGGTGGGTCCGTTGGTGAGCGTGCCGGTGAAGCTGCCCAGCGAGCTGGCGGCTGGTGCCACCGCTGCCCTCGTTCATGCCCCAGCGGGCCACCAGGCCGGCGCCCGAGGTGATCTCGACGTTCTTCGTCAACTGGATCGCCGTCTGGTCATGGGCCACGTTCCAGACGCGGGCCTCGTCGAGAACGCCGGCGAAGTAGCCCGGGGTGACGTTGCCGCCCGGCGTGCCGGAGCTGTTGAGCGCAGTGCCGAGAGCGGCATGGCCGATGGCCGCGGCGCAGGGCAGGGCGGTGGTGGCCAGAGTGCCGTCGAGGACCCCGTCGAGGTAGATCCGAAGGTTCGTCCCGTCGAGGGTGAGGGCGGCGTGGTGCCACACGTTGTTGCTGACCGCGGTACCGGCGATGAGGGCGTGGTTGGCCCCGCCGGTGCCCGTCTCGAAGTCGGCGGCCAGGCGGTTGGTGGCGGTGTCGATGCCGAGGAACCAGCTGATGTTCTCGGTGCACACGTCGTCGCCCTGGGGAGCCCCCTTGGCGATGAGCGGGACGGCGCTGCTCAAGCCCCCCGTGCCACCGCTGGTGGCCATGCCGACGCCGGTGCCGGTGCGCTTGAACCACAGCTCGACCGTGAAGTTCGTCACCCCCAGGCCCGAGGAGGCACCGAAGGTGACGTAGTCGTTCGTGCCGTCGAACTGGATGCCATTGCCGGCCGGAGCGGCCAGCACCGGTCGTGCCGGTATTCCCGTGAACAGCGAAGCCACGAGGAACGCCGCCACCACAACGGCGCCGGCGCGTACGAATTGCCGAGTTACCAGGGGCCGCGACAGCCCATCGGTCCGAGAGCCGAACATCGATATCACCTCACCCGCTCGTCGAGCCTGCCGGCCGGGTGGGTCGCTGGTCGAGCTCCGCGTTCCCACCCAGGGCTCCCATCACGGGAGCGGATGACGGCCCCCTCTGGCCGTCCCCCGAGAAACGGTCGGCTCTGGTTTCGGGCGCCAACCGCAGAGTGCTGGCTTACCACATTCAGCATCTGTGGGGTAGTACCAATTGACTACTCGGGCGCCCGAATCGACTGCTTGCGGTGCAGAACGGCAACGACCTGGGCGGAGCGGTGCGGTCCGGTGCGGAAGCCGATTCTGGCCGGCAGCCGGACCCGGCCGGTACTTGCGGCCGGTGCTGACAGCCGCGGAGCTGGTACGGACGGCCCGTGCGGCCCCGTCTGCCCGGGCGGCGGCGCCGGAACGGTGGACATGGTCGCGACCCCCCCCGTCGCTGATGGCCCGACGACATCCACCCCCATCGCCACGGCCTCGGCACCCCGTCACCAAAGGAGGTGGCTTCGGTGCGGAGCGGCGAGCGGGCCCCGCCCATCGACTTGGCGGGCCGCGCCTTCCGACCTGGCGGGCCGCGCCCCCGGCTGACGGGCAGCGCCCGAGAATGCCGGGCACCACGCACCTGGTTGGTGACCGAGACGTTCGAGGCCGGGAGGGGCGCCCGGCACCAACTGGGTTGGTGCCCGACAACTGCGACGCCAGCAGCCAGCAGCCAGCAGACGGGGCTCGGCCGGGGCCTCGCCGGACGGCCAACTACTCCAGACGCTCGTACAGCTCGACGCTCGGGATGATGCTCACTCCGCTGCCCTCGAGAGCCCGCAGGGCAGCGTCGGGGTCCTCGAAGCGGAAGACGAGGATGCCGCGGTCCTCTCGCTTGTCGAGGAACGCGTACATGTACTCGACGTTCATCCCGGCCTTCGTCACCACCTCGAGGACCGCGGTCAGGCCTCCGGGCCGGTCGTCCACCTCGATGGCCACGACCTCGCTGACGTTCACCACGCAACCGGCCTTCGTGAGCGCGTCGCGCGCCCCCTGCCAGTCCCTGACGATCAGCCGCAGGATGCCGAAGTCCCTCGTGTCGGCCAGCGACAGGGTGACGATGTTGATCCCCGCGTCGGCCAGCACGCGGCACGGAACCAGGAGCTGGCCGGGCCGGTTCTCGATGAAGACGGAGAGCTGATGCAGCTTCACGACGCCCCCTCCCCTCCTACAGGCCGCGCTCGTCGACGACGCGCTTCGCCTTGCCCTCGCTTCGCTGGATGCTGTGCGGCTGCGCCAGGTGGATGGTGGCGCGCAGACCGGTGACGTTCTCGATCTCCCTCTGGATCGACGACTGGAACTGCTCCATGCCGCGGATGGCGTCGGTGAACAGCTCGGGGACCACCTCCACGCGCACGGTCATCTCGTCCAGGCCATGCTCGCGGGTGAGCACGATCTGGTAGTGCGGGGTGGTCCCTTCCACCGCCAGGAGCGCCGCCTCGATCTGCGAGGGGAAGACGTTCACGCCGCGGATGATCAGCATGTCATCGCTCCGACGCGAGATCCGCCGCATCCGCCGGATCGTCCGCCCGCAGGCGCAGGGCTCGGGCATGGAGCGCGGTGATGTCGCGCGTGCGGTAGCGGATCATCGGCATCGCCCGCTTCGTGAGCGTGGTGAGGACCAGTTCGCCCTCGGCGCCGTCGGCGAGCGGCTCGCCCGTCGCCGGGTCGACGATCTCCGGGTAGAAGTGGTCCTCGAAGATGTGCAGGCCGTCCTGGTGCTCGCACTCGGCCGCGACGCCGGGCCCGATGATCTCGGAAAGGCCGTAGATGTCGTACGCGCGGATGTTCGAGTTCTCCTGGATCCAGGCGCGCATCGACTCCGTCCACGGCTCGGCCCCGAAGATGCCGACCCGGAGCGGCAGCTCCCGCATGTCGACGCCCATCTCCTGCGCCCGCTCCAGGAGGTGCACGCAGTAGCTGGGCGTGCAGCAGAGGGCGGTCACGCCGAAGTCCTGCATGAGCATGACCTGGCGGTCGGTGTTGCCGCCCGAGATGGGGATGACGGTCGCGCCGAGCGCCTCGGCGCCGTAGTGAAGGCCCAGGCCGCCGGTGAAGAGCCCGTAGCCGTAGGCGTTCTGGATGATGTCGCCGCGACGGACGCCGTACGAGGCGAGCGATCGGACGATGACCTCCGTCCAGGTGGCCACGTCCTCCTGGTCGTAGGCGACGACGATCGGCTTGCCCGTCGTGCCCGACGATACGTGGACCCGGACGACCTCCTGCATGGGGCTGGCAAAGAGCCCGAACGGGTACGTGTCGCGGAGGTCGGCCTTGACCGTGAACGGCAGACGGCGGATGTCGTCGAGCGCCGTGATGTCGCCCGGGGTCGAGCCGGCGCTCGGCCATACGCCGATGGAAGAGCTCCACGCAGTCGTAGGCGCGCGCGACGGTGCCCTGGAGCCGCTGGAGCTGCAGCTGCCGAAGCTGCGGCAGGGCCAGGTAGTCGGGGGCGCTCGCCGGGTGAAACGCGGCGGGCGTGGCGGCCGGCTGGCCAGCGTGGTCCGTCGTTGTCATGGGCCTGTTCCTGCTCTTCTACGTCTCTCCCGGGTGAACCAGGTCCACCCTGGTTACCCGGAAGTCAGTGTGCGGCGGCGTCACAGCTCAGCGTCGGTCAGCGGGGACGTTTCGTCCGCGAGGAGCAGGCTGCGGGTGTCCGGGTCGGCCCATGCCTCAGCCGTCGCCGTCCAATCACCCAGCAGCTGTTCCACCGGCCGCAAAGAGGTGCCGGATGCAGGGCCGAGGAGCGCTTTGGTGATTTCCGCCAGGCAGCGGCGCTGGGCTTCCTCGGGCAGCCGGCCCAGCATCTCCGCAGGAGCCAAGTCAGTCGCCTCCGGGCCGCAGGCTGGTGCCGATCCGACGCCCGAGCGCGAACGCTCGCTCGTTCACGGGGTGGAGCTTGGGCTCGAGAGCCTCGTGGATAGCGTCCAGCCACGTCGCCTCGGGGATATCGAGGTGCGCGCTCAGCACGCCGAGGAGGGCCACGTTCAGGCTGCGCGGGTGCGGCAGGCGCTCCCCGCCGAGGGCGGACGGCTCGATGAGCACGCCCCCGGGCCGGAGCCGGTGGCGGAACACCTCGACCTGGTCGTCGGCGAGCACCACGAGGTAGCCGGCTTCACCCTCGGGGACCATCGGGCTCAGGACGAGCTCGCCGAACCGCACGTCGGTGGACACGGAGCCGCCCCGCTGGCTCATGCCGTGCACCTCGGCCTTCTTGACGTCGTGGCCGGAGCGGAACGCGGCGTCGGCGATGATGTCGGAGGCGGTGATGACGCCCTGGCCGCCGAGGCCGGCGACGACGATGTTGACCACCGGCGGCTGACGACGTCTGCACGACGTCCACGCGAGCTACCCGCCGGCCGTGCGGGGTGACGCCGCATCGGGTGAGACCGCGTCGCACGCCACCCCCGCGGCCGCCGCCCGTTCGTACTCGCGGATCCTGCCGGCGGCGAGGATGCACGGCCGCCGCGCCACGATGACGGTCAGTTCCCCGGAGGCCAGCGAGCGCTCGACGAGGGCCCGGAAGGCCGCTTCGTCGTCCATCGCGTCCAGGACGTGGACGTCGTGGATGCCCAGCGAGCGGGCCAGGTCCTCGTAGCTGACCCGACCCGTGGGCTGGTGGTCGAGCGTCCGGCCGGTGCCGGCGTGCTCCTGCAAGCCGGTCATCGCGGTCGTGCCGTTGTCGAGGATGAGGACGACGTGGCCGGTCGCGGGCGGGTTGTACACCATCTCGACCAGCCCGCTGATCCCGCTGTGGACGAACGTGCTGTCGCCGATGACCGACACGACGCGCCGGGCCTGGTCGTCGGGCAGCACCTGCCGCAGCCCGAGACCCACGCCGATCGCGGCGCCCATGTCCACGCACGTGTCCAGCGCCCGGTAGGGCGGCAGCACGCCGAGCGTGTAGCAGCCGATGTCGCCGGCGACGATGCAGTCGAGGTCGCGCAGGACGCCGAACACCGCGTGGTGGGGACAGCCCTTGCAGAGCTCGGGCGGTTTCCCGGCGGGCTCCGGGGCCTCCGGCGGAGAGGTCCCCCGCGAGGATCCGCCGAGCCCGGCTGACGGTCAGCTCGCCGAACCGGTACATGTCGGGCTTGTCCTCGACGGCGATGCCGGCGGCCCGGATCTGCTCGGCCAGGTACGGATCGCCCTCCTCGATGACGAGGCAGCGCTCCACCGACGCGGCGAACGAGCGGATCGAGTCCGAACGGCAGCGGATGCGTGAGCCCGAGCTTGAGGTGCGGCGCGCCGCGCGGCGCGGCGGCCTCCCGGGCGTGCAGGCTCGCGACGCCAGACGCGATGATCCCGAGCGGGGCCGTCGGCGGTCCGGACCGCACATTAAGGTCGCACGTCTCGCCCCAGGCCCCGATCTCGTCGAGCTTCGCCCGCAGGCGTCGGTGGGCCGGGCGCGCATGGGCCGGGATCATCACCCGGGAACGGGCATCGTGGGCGAACGACGGGGCCGGGGGAGCCGGCAGTCCCTCTCCCTGCCGGAGGATCGACTTCGAGTGGTTCACGCGCGTGGTGGTCCGCAGGAGGACCGGCAGTCCCCATCGCTCGGAGATCGCAAAGGCCGCGATCGTGAAGTCGTACGCCTCCTGCGAGTCGGCCGGCTCCAGCATCGGCAGGCCGGCGGCCAGCGCATACCGCCGGTTGTCCTGCTCGTTCTGGCTCGAGGCCATCCCCGGGTCGTCGGCGGAAACCACGACGAGTCCGCCGGTGACGCCCGTGTACGCGGCGGTGAAGAGCGGATCGGCGGCGACGTTGAGCCCGACGTGCTTCATCGTCACCAGTGCGCGCGCCCCGGCGAATGCCGCCCCGAGCGCAACCTCGAGGGCGACCTTCTCGTTCGGCGCCCACTGTGCGCGGCCGCCGATGGCGTCGAGGTGCTCGAGGATCTCGGTGCTCGGCGTGCCGGGGTAGCCGGTGCCGAGAGCGACATGGGCATCGAGCGCGGCCGCCGCGATCGCCTCGTTGCCGCTGGCCAGCCAGGGTCTCGAGCGCGCTGCGGTCCCGGGGGTCGCTGCGGTTGCTGGTGTTGCGTCCGGCATCGCTACTCATCGTAGCCGCTCGCCAGCGACCGAGTCACACCGACGGAGCCACACCGCACCGACCCCCTCTTGGGCGGTACATGTGGGTCATGGGCGGTCGGGTGAGGTGGTGCCATCCTGCACCAGATGACTCAGCCGACCGGGGATACCGCCGTCTTCGAGGCGGTCGGGCGGAAGACCGGCGTCCGGCGGGGCGCAGCCATCGTCGCTGGCGTGACCAGGACGGTGTCTGCCTCGCGCGAGGTCGCCGTGTATCTGCTCGTCTGCGCCGGGCTGCTCGTCGCGTACACCCAGCTGTCGGGCCGTGTCCAGGACGTGCTCTACGGCGCCATGTGCCTCGTCGCCGCGGGCGTGATGGTCGGCAGTATCCGGCGCCATCGGCCGGCGCCCATGTCCGCATGGTTGCCCCTCTGCGCGGGGCTCGTCCTGTTCGTCGCCGGCGACCTCATCTGGATGGGGTGGGAGTTCGCCGCCGGCGAGACGCCGACCCCGTCGCCCGCCGACGCCCTCTACCTCCTGGGCTACCCGCTCATGCTCCTCGGGCTCGCGGTGCTCGTCCGGAGGCGAGCGCCGGGAACCGACCACTTCGGCACTATCGACGCGGTCATCATCACCACCGCGCTGGGCCTGGTCGTCTGGTCGTTCGTCATCGCACCCTTCCTCGCGGACGAGACCCTGTCGCTGCCGGCCCTGCTTGTGTCCGTCGCCTACCCGGTCATGGACATCGCGCTGTTCGGCATCACCGTGCGCCTCCTCGCGACGCCGGGACGGCCGTCGCCCGCGGTCCTGCTGCTCGGGGTGGGCGCCCTCGTGTTCGTCGCGAGCGACACCGGGGCCCTCCTCCTGTCACAGGCCGGCGACAACCCATCGAGCACTCTCGTCGACGTGGGCTGGCTCGCCGGCTACGTGATCTGGGCAGCGGCGGCCCTTCATCCCTCGGCCCGCGAGGCGGAGAGCCTGCGCGCGCCGGCGAAGCCCGCCGAGACCCCCATCTCCTGGCTCCGGCTCACACTCCTCGGATCGGCCGCTCTGACGGCCCCGGCCATCCTCGCCATCGAGGCCGCCCTCGGCCTCCCGATCGACGTTCGGGTGGTGGTTGTCGGGACCGTCGTGATGGCCGCCCTCGTCGCCCTCCGCGTCCGCGGAGTCATGCGGGTCCTGTTCGACAGCCTCGACCGTGTCCGGCACGCGGCGGCACGCGAGCACGCGCTCCGGCTCGCCAGCGAGCGCCTGAACGATGCGACGAGCGCGTCGGCAGTCTGCTCGGTGGCCCAGGACGCGGCCGAGCAGATGGCTGCATGGGCACCAGACGTCGGGGCTCGGATCATCGTCCTGACCGCCCCGGACGGCACCCGTCCGGCGGCCTGCAACGGGGCCGCCTCCGTGCTGCCCCTCCCCGGGCTCCCGGAGAACGCCCGCCTCGCGCTCTCCGCCGCCCGCCCGGTGGAGCTCGAGGGGGCCCGTCTGCCGGCAGTGTGGGAGCGCCTCAACCTCGACGATCGAGCAGAGCCGGTGGCCCTGGTCGTGCCGTTCGGCGCCGTGCATCCGCCGACGAACGCCCTGCTCGTGAGCTCACGAAAGAGCCTCGATGCCGACATGCGCCACGGCCTGGAGGTGCTCGCCAGCACCCTCACGCTGTCACTCCAGCGGCTCGCCCTCACCGAGGACCTCCAGTTGCGCGAGGCGCGGTACCGGTCGCTCGTGCACAACTCGTTCGATGTCGTGAGCGTGGTCGATCCGGACGGTGCCATCGACTACCTGAGCCGTTCGGCCGAACGGGTCCTTGGCCTCGCCCCGGAACAGCTCGAGCACCGGCCGCTGGTCGAGCTGCTGCACCCCGACGACCAGGTGCGGGTCACCGACGCCCTGCAGTCGCTTGCCCGCCGCCCCGCGGAGACGACGGCGTTCGACTGCCGGGTCCGCCATGGCGACGGGACGTGGCGCCATTGCGAGACCACCGCGACGAACATGCTCGGCGACCCGGCGGTTGCCGGGATCGTGCTCACGACGCGCGACATCACCGACCGCCGCGTCCTCGAGGAGCAGCTGCGACACCGCGCCTTCCACGACTCGCTGACCGGTCTCCCCAACCGCGCTCGCTTCACCGAGCGCGTCGGCCAGGCCCTGGGCCGTCCGCCGCGGGGGACGCACGACCTGGTCGCCGTCCTCTTCATCGATCTCGACGACTTCAAGACGGTGAACGATCGATATGGACACGCCGTCGGGGACGAGCTGCTCCGTGCCGCCGGCCAGCGGATCCGCAACCGCGTTCGCTCCACGGACCTTGCCGCCCGCTTCGGCGGGGACGAGTTCTCCGTCCTCCTCGAGGACCTGCCGGAGCCGGCGGTCGCCGGATCGATCGCCGACGGGATCGGTGCCGCCCTGCGGACACCCTTCCAGCTCGGGGAGAGGGAGATCACGGTCCGGGCGAGCATCGGGGTGGCCTATGCCGTCGTCGGCCACGCCGACATCACGGGGCTCCTGCGCAACGCCGACCTCGCCATGTACGAGGCGAAGATGCGGGGCAAGGGCCGTGCGCAGATGTTCGAGCCCCGCATGCGCGACGCGTTCCTTGGCCGCATGCGGCTGCACGACGAGCTGCAGCAGGCCCTCGACGCGGGCGAGCTGCAGGTCCACTACCAGCCCGTCTTCGAGCTTGCCACCCGGCGCATCGTCGGTTTCGAGGCGCTCCTGCGGTGGCTGCACCCGGCACGGGGCCTGGTGCCCGCGGCCGAGTTCATCCACGCCGCGCAGGAGAGCGGGATGGTCGTGCCGGTGGGTCGCTGGGCGCTCGTCGAGGCCTGCCTGCAGGCCGCGGCCTGGCAGCGCCGCTTCCCGTCGATACGGCCGCTGATCATGGGCGTCAACGTGTCGGCGCGCCAGCTGCAGAGCATCGAGATCGTGGACCAGGTCACCGAGGCGATCGCCACCGCCGGGATCGACCCGACGACCCTCCTGGTCGAGGTCGCGGAGACCGATCTCCTGGCCGACCTCGAGCAGGCGAGCGAGGCGCTGCGGATGATGCGCGGCCTGGGGATCCGGGTTGCGCTCGACGATCTCGGGACGGGCACGGCGTTCGGCCGCCTGCGCGAGCTCCCGGTCGATGTCCTCAAGATCGACCGCTCGCTCGTCCACCGCCTTGGCGATGGGCAGGCCAGGACCGCGGCGCAGGCCATCGCGGCGCGAGGGCGCGACCTGCACCTCCAGGTGGTCGCCGCGGGCATCGAGACGGCCGAGCAGCTCATCCGGGTGACGGCCGCCGGCTGCCTGTACGGACAGGGTTTCCTGCTGGCCAGGCCCGACACGGCCGCGAAGGCCGAGGCCCTGCTCCAGGCCCAGGTGGACGGCGAGGGAACCCCGGCCAAACCGGCCGAACCGGCGGCTCGAGCCGGCTGTTTCGGCCGCGGCACATGCCGCTGCGGCCGAGCGCGGCCGCTCCGCCACTCACAGGCGCGGCGGTTCACTGACCGCAGCCCGGGCCGGGTGCGTGCGGCGGCGAGCCGGGCCGGGTGCGTCCGGCGGCGGGGGACGGGTATGATTCCGCCCCGTGGCTCTGCTCTCCCGTTCTGACGTCGAACACGTCGCCCACCTCGCGCGCCTTGGCCTGAGCGACGCCGAGCTGACCCTGCTCGAAGGTCAGCTCAACCACATCCTGGACCAGTACCGGATCCTCGCCACGCTGGACACCGAGGCGATCCCGCCGACGGCGCAGACGATCGAGCTCGAGAACATCCTTCGCGACGATGTCCCAGGCACGTGCCTGCCGGTGGACGAGGCGCTGGCGGGCGCGCCCGAGCGCGCGGGCGACCACTTCCTTGTCCCGGTGATCGTCGAAGGGGGCGAGGGGTGACCAGCGGGGCCCTCACCCGGCTCTTCGCCCACCAGATGGCGGACGGCCTCCGCGCCGGCGAGTTCACGGCGGCCGAGCTGCTCGAGGCGCACCTGGCGCTGGCGCATGCGCAAAACCGCGCGCTCAACGCCTGGGTCTCGTTCGACGAGCCGGGCGCCCGCGCCACGGCCGCCGCCGCTGACGAGGCGATCGCGCTTGCCCGGCGCGAGGGCCCGGACGCGCTGCGCGCGCTCCCGCCGCTCACCGGCGTGCCGGTTGCGCTCAAGGACCTGGTGGTGACCCGCGGACGCCCGTCCACCGCCGGGAGCCGCATCCTCGAAGGCTTCATCGGGCCCTACAACGCGCACATCGCCGAGCGGATCGAGGGCGCCCTCGCGCCGGTCCCCGGCAAGACGAACATGGACGAGTTCGCCATGGGCTCCTCGACCGAGCACTCGGCCTGGGGTCCCACGGCCAACCCGTGGGGCCTGGACCGCGTCCCCGGCGGGAGCGGCGGCGGGTCGGCGGCCGCCGTCGCCGCGTACCACGTGCCGGTGTCGATCGGCACGGACACCGGCGGCTCGATTCGCCAGCCGGCCGCTCTCTGCGGAATCGTCGGGATGAAGCCGACGTACGGGCGGGTCAGCCGGTACGGCATCGTCGCCTTCGCCAGCTCGCTCGACCAGGTGGGGCCGCTCGGCCGCGACGTTCGCGATGCGGCCGCGCTCCTGCAGACGATTGCCGGCCGCGACGAGCGCGACTCGACGTCAAGCCCGGCCCCCGTCCCGGACTACCTTGCCGCCCTCCCCGCAAGCGACGACGAGGCGGCCGCGGCCCTCCGTGGCATGCGCCTGGGCCTGCCCCGCGAGTACTTCGTGGCCGGGATGGAGCCGGGGGTGGAAGCCCGCGTCCGGGAGGCCGTGGCGGCGCTCGCCGCGGCCGGCGCGGAGATCGTGGACGTATCCCTCCCCCACACGGACTACGGCCTGGCCACCTACTACATCATCGCGCCGGCGGAGGCGTCGGCGAACCTCGCGCGGTACGACGGCGTGCGTTTCGGCCACGCCTCGCGGGGCAACGGCGACTACATCGCCGACTACCTGGCCACGCGCGGGAGCGGGTTCGGCCCGGAAGTGAAGCGGCGGATCATGCTCGGCACCTACGCCCTCTCGGCCGGCTACTACGACGCCTACTACATCAAGGCGCAGAAGGTGCGCACCCTCATCAAGGGCGACTTCGACGCGGCCTGGGCCCTGGGCGTGGACGCCATCGTCGCCCCGACCAGCCCAACGGTGGCCTTCCCGATGGGGGCCCGGCTCGACGATCCCGTCTCGATGTACCTCTCGGACGTGTGCACGCTGCCGGTGAGCGTCGCCGGTCTGCCCGGCCTGTCGGTCCCCTGCGGCTTCTCGGACGGGCTCCCCGTCGGGCTGCAGCTCATCGGGCGGCCCTGGGACGAAGAGCGGATCCTGCGAATCGGCCGCGCCTACGAGGCGATCACCGCCGACGCCGCCTGGCGGCGCAGGGAACCCGCCGACCTGTCGGCGCTCGACGACCCCGCCACGCCCACACCTGCCGAGAGGCTGGCCGCCGCACGCCACCCCTCGGGCCAACCCTCAGGCGGCCAACCCTCAGGCCCACCCTCGAGCCAGCCCACACGCCAGCCCCCAGGCCAGCCCCGCCACACCAGGAGGACCCCATGACTGCCCCGACGCCCGCGACTGCCGCCACTTCGCGACTCGCCGCCCGCGTCGCAGCCGTGCCGCCGTCCGGTATCCGCCGATTCTTCGACATCATCGCGACCATGCCCGACGTGATCTCGCTCGGCGTGGGCGAGCCCGACTTCACGACTCCGCCCCAGATCATCGAGGCCGCCGTCAGGTCACTCCGGGAAGGGCACACCCACTACACGTCGAACTACGGGATGATCGAGCTCCGCCGGGCCCTGGCGACCCATCTCGAGCGGCTCTACGGGGTGCGCTACGACCCTGCAACGGAGATCCTGGTCACGGTCGGCGTGTCCGAGGCGACGGCCGATGCCATGACCGCGCTCATCGACCCCGGTGACGAGGTCCTGATCCACGAGCCGTCGTTCGTGGCGTTCGTCCCGGACATCCTCTTCGCCGGCGGGAAGCCGGTGCTCCTGTCGACCCGCTTCGAGGATTCCTTCGCGCTGGACCCGGCGGCCGTGGAGGCGGCGATAACGCCCCGCACGAGGCTCATGGTCCTCAGCTACCCGAACAACCCGACCGGCGCCGTGCTCCCGCCCGAAACGCTTCGGGCGCTCGCCGACATCGCCGTGCGTCATGACCTGACAGTGATGAGCGACGAGATCTACGACCGACTGGTCTACGGCGGGCACCGCCACGAGACGATCGCGGGGCTGCCGGGGATGCGGGAACGTACCGTGCTCATGGGCGGGTTCTCGAAGTCGTACGCCATGACCGGCTGGCGGCTGGGCTATGCCTGCGCCCCACGGGAGATCATCGAGGGGATCCTCAAGGTCCACCAGTACGTGATCATGTCGGCGCCCACGGCCTCCCAGTACGCCGCCATCGCCGCGCTCGAGGGAGCCGATCTCGACGTCGTGCGGATGCGCGACGAGTACGACCGGCGCCGCCGCGTGGTGGTGGACGGCTTCAACCGGATCGGCCTGCCCACGTTCGAGCCGAAGGGCGCCTTCTACTGCTTCCCTCGCATCGCGGGGACGGGTCTGACCGACGACGAGTTCAGCGAGCGGCTGCTGTTCGAGGCGAAGGTCGCGGTCGTGCCTGGCAGCGCCTTCGGACCGTCCGGCGAGGGCCACGTCCGCGTCTGCTACGCGACGAGCATGGAGCAGATCGAGGAGGCGCTCCGGCGCATCGAGCGGTTCGTGGAGAGCCTCGAGTGAGCGACTTCGAGGCGGTCATCGGGATCGAGGTACACGCCCAACTCCGGACCGCCTCGAAGATGTTCTGCTCCTGCCCGGCCGACGTGCGGGACGCGCCGCCGAACTCGCGGACCTGCCCGGTCTGCCTGGGCATGCCGGGCGTCCTCCCGGTCATCAACCGGCGGGCCGTGGAGCTGGTGCTGGCGACGGGCATGGCTCTCGAGGCCGCGGCCGCACCGGTCACGCGCTGGGACCGCAAGAACTACTTCTACCCGGACCTCCCGAAGGGCTACCAGATCAGCCAGTACGACCTGCCGCTGGCGTCGAACGGCCGCCTGGCCTTCGACACGTCGGACGGCCCGGTCGCTGTGCGCATCCGCCGCGCCCACCTGGAGGAGGACACGGCACGCCTGCTCCACACGGTCGACGAGTTCGGCCGCCGCGTCAGCCTCATCGACTTCAACCGGTCGGGCATCCCGCTCATGGAGATCGTCACCGAGCCGGACATCCGCACCGCCGAGCAGGCCCGCCTCTACGCCGAGGAGCTGCGCCTCCTCCTGCGCACGATCGGCGCGTCGAACGCCGAGATGGAGAACGGCCAGATGCGGGTGGAGGCGAACATCTCGGTCCGGCCGGCGGGCCGGGAGGAGTTCGGGACGCGGGTCGAGATCAAGAACATGAACTCCTTCCGGTCGGTCGAGCGGGCTCTCGCGGGCGAGATCGAGCGCCAGGTCCGGGCGGTGGAGGCCGGGGAGGCGATCCGCCAGGAGACCCGGGGCTGGGACGACGACCGCGGCGTGTCCTACGTCATGCGGGTGAAGGAATCCTCTGACGACTACCGGTACTTCCCCGAGCCCGACCTGCCGCCGCTCCGCACGGGCGCGGCCTGGCTCGACGACATCCGTTCGCGCCTGCCCGAGCTGCCCGGTGCGCGGCGGGCCCGCTACCGCGAGGTCCTCGGCCTCTCGGCGTACGACGCCGACGTGATCGTCAACGACCCGGCGGCGACCGACCTCTTCGAGGCCGCCCTGGCGGCCGACCCGGGACTCTCCCCCGAAGACCGTGTCGAACTGGGTGACCGGCGAGTTCCTCCGGCTGGCAAAGGCCGCGGGCGGCGCGGCGGCGGCCGCGGGTCGGCGTCCGGAGCGGAGCTGGCCCGACTGCTGGGCCGCGTGGCCGACGGCTCCCTCTCCGCCACGAACGCCAAGCAGGTCTTCGCGCGCCACTTCGATACCGGCGAGCCAGTCGATGGGGTCATCGCGGACCTCGGCCTCGCCCAGATCTCCGATACCGACGTCGTCGCCGCGGCCGTGGACGAGGTCCTCGCCGCGAACGAGGCGGCCGTCGCCGACTACCGGGCGGGGAAGGCGCAGGCCGTGGGCTTCCTCGTCGGCCAGGTCATGAAGGCGACTCGCGGCCAGGCCAACCCGGCCGTCGTGCAGCAACTCCTCCGCGAGCGGCTCGAGCAGTGAGCGTCTCCAGGGAGCCCGCGCCGGTGAGTTCCCACAAAGCCCGCCTGCGAGTCGCCACGAGCCACGCCGGGCAGCCGCGACCGGTCAGTCCCCACGAGCCCCGGCCGTGAGCCGCCCGCCAGTCCCGTGACCGCGCTCGGCGTCCTCTTCATCGTCGTGGGCATCGCCGTCACGGTCGTCGGCTCGCTCCGGTTCGCGCGCCTGCTCCGCCGCGCGAACGAGCTGGAGGCGCAGGAGGCGAACCTCCGCCGTTACGAGTCCTGGCGCGGCCGCCGGCCGGGGGCCGACCGCGGCCCCACCAGCGCCGAACTCATGAGCCGCGAGCTCCGGCGGCGCGCGTTCGCCTGGCTTTCGCTCGACGTGGCGGGCACCGCCCTGATCATCGCCGGCATCCTCCTCGCCTGACCCCGCCCCACCTGCCCACGGTGAGTGCCGGAAACGGCCCGCCCCGCGCCCTCGCCGTGGACGCCTCAGGCTCGCCGCCGGCTGATGGCGCACTCGCCACGCGCTCGCAGCACGTTTGCCGCGGACACACCAGCCCGTCCGCGGCCCGGCTCGGTCAATCCGGACGTGCCAACCACCCGCCACGAGATCCGTGGGCTCCGGGAGACACCCCAAAGGCGCGCCCGACGGTCACCCGCCCCCGGCTGGTAGGCTCTGCATCGGGCCCGGTCGCGGAACCGCAGGCACGACCAGGACCGCCAGGCCCGCACGTCCGGCCATTACTCCCCGCCATGACGAGGACCGAGCCATGGATCAGCAGCCGTCCCCGCCCCTCCCCTCGCTCAGCCGCCGCGCGACGACTCTCGCGCCATCTCCGACGATGGCGATCGACAGCCGCGCGAAGCAGATCGCGGCAGAAGGGGTCGACGTCGTCAACCTGAGCATCGGCGAGCCCGACTTCCCGACCCCCGAGGTCGCCTGCGCGGGCGGGATCGACGCCATCCGCAAGGGCCTGCACAAGTACACGCCGGCCTCCGGGACGGTCGAGCTGAGAAAGGCGATCGCGGCCAAGCTCCTCGCCGACAACGGCCTCGAGTACGCCCCCGACGAGATCGTCGTCTCGAACGGCGCGAAGCACTCCCTCTACAACGCGCTCATGGTCCTCGTGGATCCCGGGGACGAGGTGATCGTCCCGGCGCCCTACTGGGTCAGCTACCCGGACATGGCGAAGCTCTGCGGCGGCGTGCCCGTGATCGTCTACACCGATCCGGCGAGCGGCTTTCGCCTCACTCCCGAGCAGCTCCGCGCCAGGCTGACCCCGAAGACCAAGGTGCTGATCCTCAACAGCCCGTCGAACCCCACCGGGTCCGTCTACACGCCCGACGAGCTGCGCGCGATCGCCGAGGTCGCGGTCGAGCACGGCGTGACGATCATCAGCGACGAGATCTACGAGAAGCTCGTGTACGAGGACGCCCGCTTCGCGAGCGTCGCGTCCTTCGGCGACCGGATCAAGGCCATGACCGTGACCGTCAACGGGATGTCCAAGGCATACGCGATGACCGGCTGGCGAATGGGCTACGCCGCCGCGCCGAAGCCGATCGCGAAGGCCATGGCCGACCTGCAGAGCCAGACCACATCGGGACCCTCCTCGATCACGCAGGAGGCATCCCGGGCCGCGCTTCTCGGCGACCAGGCCCCGGTGGAGGCGATGCGGCAGGAGTTCGATCGCCGTCGCCGCTACGTGGTCGATCGGGTCAGGGACATCCCGGGGTTCGCGATGGAGATGGTGCCGACCGGTGCCTTCTACGTCTTCCCCAACATCACCGGCACGCTCGGCCTCATCATCGACCAGAAGACGATCGGCGACGCCGACGACCTGGCCATACGCCTGCTGGACGACGCCCACGTGGCGGTCGTGCCGGGCAAGGGATTCGGGACGTCGATCCACGTGCGCATCTCGTATGCCGCGTCCATGGAGCGGCTGGAGGAAGGGTTCAACCGGATCGCGGCCTTCCTCGCCCGGGCCTGACCGCCGCCTGACCGCAGGCGGAGATTCGGCGCCGACCCGACGGCGGGCAGCGCCAGCTGACATCGGGCAAGGTAGAGTTGCGTCGAGCCGCCGACCACCACGCGCCCGCCACCGCGTGAGCCGTATCCCCGGCGGCCGGCCGAGGAGGTGCACCGTGCCGGCATTCCCGAGGAACCTGCGAACCGCGACCCCGGTCCGAGCAGCCGCCGTGGTGCTCGCCGGCCTGCTCGCCTGCCTGCTCGTCGCCGGCTGCGGCGGAGGCGGGCTCCCGGGGGCGTCCGGATCGGGCGGGGGCAGCGCGAGCCCCGTCGCGTCGGCCGCTCCCTCAGTGGCCCCGACCGCGCTGCCTTCCACCGAGCCCCCCACGCTGCCACCTACCGCGCCACCAACAGCTCCACCCACGGTTGCCCCAACGCCGACGCCCACATCGGGCGGCGGGACCGGCGGCCCCGACGCCTCGGCGCTCGCCGTGGCGGGCGAACGCCTGTCCGACCTCAACTCGTACCGTTTCGCGGTGTCGATGAAGAAGATCAATGTCGAGGCGTTCTCCGGCGACGACATGGACATCGAGATCGCGGCGTGGGTGGTGCGCGAGCCGGTGGCCTCGACGCACCTTCTCATGGAGGGCCGCGTGGAGCCCATGGTCGGGACGTACGAGATCGTCGCCATCGGCGACAAGGCCTGGCTTCGCGTCGGAACGGACGGGGACTGGTTGGCTAAGGACGAGGGCGGCGCCTCGCTCGTCGAGAGCATGCAGACCTTCGAGCCGGGGACCCTCTACAAGGGGTTTGGCTCCGAGGTTGCGGGAAGCCTCGAGCGGGTCGGTACCGAGGAACACAACGGCGTGCAGACGGTGCACTACCGGGCAGGCGCGGACGCACTCGCCGAGATCCAGGCAAGCGGCGGGCTCGATGGCGACTGGTCGGTCGATGTCTGGGTGTCCGAGGAGGACGGCTACCTCATCGGGATGGAGATGACCGGACAGGGCACCGCGGCCAACGGCAAACCTGGCGAGCTCGCCCTCTCGATCCAGCTGTCACACCTCGATGACCCCGCGAACGTCATCGAGCCGCCCGCCACCAAGCCTGGGGTATAGCGACGAGCCGGAGCGGGAGCCGCCGGTGAAGCAGCCGGCGCCACACGCGTGAGCGCCGCTGGCGGCGCGAGCGCCGCCGAGCTCCATTGCCCGGCCTGCAGGACGGGCGTCTCGGCCATTCCGGTGCCGTGGCGCTGTCCGGCGTGCGCGGGCGTCCTGGAGCTACCGGCGACGCCGATCGACCCGGGCGCTGTGCTTCGCGGCTCCGGTGTCTGGCGCTACACCCCCTGGCTCGGGACGGCCGGCACGGCTGGTCCCGGTCCGGTCACGCTTGGCGAGCCCGAGACCCCGCTCGTCCAGGCGCCGTGGGGACCTGCCGAGGTCGCGTTCAAGCTCGAGGCGGCGCTGCCGACCGGCTCCTTCAAGGACCGCGGCGCCGCCGTCCTCGTCTCCTGGCTCCGCGATCGAGGCGTCCGCGCGGTCGTGGAGGACTCCTCGGGGAACGCGGGCGCGGCGCTCGCCGCCTACTGTGCCCGGGCCGGCATCGGGTGCACGGTGTACGCCCCGGCGTCCGCCTCCCCGGCCAAGCTGGCGCAGATCCGCGCATACGGCGCCCGCGTCGAGGCGGTCCCGGGTCCCCGCGGGGCGGCCACGGACGCGGCCGTGGCGGGGGCCGCCACTTCGGGTGCCGCGTACGCCTCGCATCTCTGGAACCCGGCGTTCCTCGCCGGGACGGCCACGTTCGCGTACGAGACGTGGGAGCAGCTCGGGCGGCGCGTCCCGGACGTGGCGGTCTTCCCGGTGGGCGGCGGCACGCTCCTCCTCGGCGCATACCGCGGGTGGGCGGCACTGAGGGAGGCGGGGCTCGCCGACCGCGTGCCGAGGCTCGTCGGCGTCCAGGTCGCCGCGTGCGCGCCACTCGCGGCCGCCTTCGATGCCGGTCTCGACACGCCAGCCCCGGTGGATCCCGGGTTGTCGGTCGCGGAGGGGATCCTCACGCCCCGGCCGCCCCGCGGATCGCAGATCCTCACCGCGGTCCGCGCCACGGGCGGCTGCATGGTCACCGTGGACGACGATGCGACGATGGCGGCCCTGCGGGACCTCGGCCTGCTGGGCCTCTACGTGGAACCGACGGCGGCGGTCGCGGCCGCCGGCCTGCGCGCCCTCCTGGCACGTGGACGAGTCGGGCCGGACGACGAGGTCGTCTGCGCGCTCACGGGCTCAGGCTTGAAGGCCGCCCACATGGCCGCGGACCTCCCGTGAGGATGGTGGGCGAGGCCGGGGTCGAACCGGCACGCCGCTCACGCGGCACCAGCTCCTAAGGCTGGCGCGTCTGCCATTCCGCCACTCGCCCGGCTGGGAGTCTAGCGTCTCACAAGTGGTCGGGGGGCTGGGACTTGTCTCCCGGGACCAGCCGGCCCGCCAGGCTCCACCCCACGCGAGCGGCCATCGGACCCGACACGCCGTCGATGATCCGCCAGAGGCTGTGACGCATCCCGCGAGGTGGCCCGATCTTGCCCTTCGCCGCCCCGCGCGCCGCCAGGTACCCGGCGAACTCCTGCTCGAGCGTCGCCCGGACGGCATCGCCGTCGGGTCCGAGGCCCCCCACGAGCTTCTCGATGTCCCTTGGGAGGAGCGGCGCCGGCCCCTTGCCGCGCCCCAGGACGCGGCGCACGACGCGCCTTGGACCCCGCAGGGCCACGAACGCAGCCCCGGCGCCGATGGCGGCCACCTTGGCCGGGTTGCGCCGCACGGCGCTGCGGAGGTCGAACGTCCGGCTGACCGACCCCCGCAGCCCCTCGAACTCGGCCTCGAAGTCGGCCCGGGCGGCGGCCAGCTGCTCCGTCTGGAGGCGAGTGGCGGCCGCGCGCGCGCGCTCGGGCTCGGAGAGGGCGGCCTCTATGCGCTCGAGCTCGGTCCGCGTCGCTTCGTCCATAGTTCCTCCAGCCACGCCTTGGTCTGCTGCGCGGCATCAATCGACTGCTGCGGGTAGAGGCGGCGGAACCTGGCCGAGGGGTCGAAGTCGGCCCGGGCCACGCTCCAGCCCATCACCGCGATGGCGACGCTGAACCCGACGGTGACCCCGACGGCCACCGCGCCCTGCCAGCTGAAGGTCATGCCTGCCAGCCACCATCCAAGGAGTGCGCCAATGACGAGCCCGAGGCCGGCGGCACGGATCGAGATCGCCAGCCCGATGATGGCGAGGACGATCGCGCCGACGATGATCCCCGACGATTGCCGGACCCCATTCGACCGAGAGTGCCGGGAAGGGGCCCGCGCGCAGCTGGTCGGCGGCCCAGGTCGCCGCCTGCCGGCAGGCATTTGATCCGAGCACGATCGACGTGACCAGGCCGAGGGCGATCCCCCACCCGAAGCCCCGGGCGAGGCAGTAGCGGGGCGCTTCAACCAGGATCAGCGCCATCGCCGTGATCAGGAAGGCCGAGAGAAGCGCCCCGTGCAGGACGCCCCAGCCGATGGAACCGAAGATCCATTCGCCGAGGAAGAGCGTGCTGCCGATCGCAACCAGGGTGGCCGCGAACAGCGCCAGCCCGATGATCCCGGCAACGAAAACCGAGATCCCCTTGAGCTCCTCGGCGATCGCCTGGACTTCGGCCTGGAGGAGGTCGCGATGTGCGATGACAAGCCCACGGCCGGACGCGATGACCCGGCCGATGCGGGCCCGGAGCCCCGGCTCACGAGGGGGCGGGGGCGGCCCGGGAGGAGGCGGAGCAGGCGGCTCGCCGCCCGGGGGAGGCGGTGGTTCGGCTGGTGCCGCAGACGTCGGCGGGGACAATTCCTCGGCCGCGGGTTGGGGTGGTGCGGGCGAGGCCCCGGCCGACGGCGTGGGCTCGACGGACGGATCGCGCTCGGTGGTCAGGGCAGGTCTCCGAGTGCAGATTCGGACGTAAGAAGCATACCGCGTTCAACAACCGGCGAGGTGGACGTGAACCGGCGAAGCGCACCCGGAGAAGGTGGCCGGGGAGAAGGGCTCGAGCCGGGCCCGGTCGCTGGCACCGGACCCGGCTCGGGCTGGGATCAGGTCTGGCCCCGGGATCCTGGCCCCTCGCCAGGCAGATCCCGTGGCGGTCTGACGGCTAGTAGCCCATCTCCTCGCCGTGCGACATCGGCGGCTTGGGCGGCTCGGGCTTGTCGGCCACCATCACCGCGGTCGTGAGCAGCATCGCCGCCACCGAGGCCGCGTTCTCGACGGCGCTTCGTGTCACCTTGGCGGGATCGACGACGCCCTTCTTCAGCATGTCGGCGTACTCGTCGGACAGGACTTCGTACCCGATGTTCTTGTTCTTCTTCTCCTTCTGTGCCCGACGCACGTTCTCGAGCACGACCTGGCCGTTGAGTCCGGCGTTCACGGCGATCTGGCGAAGCGGCTCCTCGAGCGCCCGGCGGAAGACATCGATGCCGATCTGCGCATCGCCGTCCGCTTTCAGGCCGTCCAGCGCCTCCATGCAGTTGATGAGGATCACCCCGCCGCCGGGGACGATGCCCTCCTCGAGGGCCGCCCGGGTTGCCGAAACGGCATCCTCGACGCGGTGCTTCTTCTCCTTGAGCTCGACTTCCGTGCCGGCGCCGACGCGGATGACAGCCACGCCGCCCGCGAGCTTGGCGAGCCGCTCCTGGAGCTTCTCGCGATCGTAGTCGTTCGTGGTGTCTTCGATCTGCTGCTTGATCTGCTTGACGCGGGCCGCCAGCTCGTCCGGCGAGCCTTTGCCTTCGATGATCGTCGTATCGTCCTTGGTGGCGACCACGCGGCGCGCGCGACCCAGGTCGGACAGCTGGACCTGGTCGAGTTTGCGCCCGACTTCCTCGCTGATGACGATCCCACCGGTGAGGATCGCTACATCGCGCAGCATCTCCTTGCGGCGGTCACCGAAGGCGGGTGCCTTGACGGCCAGCACGTTCAGCGTCCCGCGGAGCCTGTTCACCACCAGCGTCGGCAGCGCCTCGCCATCGACGTCCTCGGCGACGATCAGCAGTTCCTTCTTGCCCGTCTGCACGATCTTCTCGAGAACCGGCAGGAGATCGCTGACGGCGCTGATCTTCTTGTCGGTGATCAGGACGTACGGCTCCTCGATGACCGCCTCCATGCGGTTCGCGTCGGTGACGAAGTACGGGGAGATGTAGCCGCGGTCGAACTGCATGCCCTCGACGTACTCGGTCTCGAAGGCGAGGGTCTTGGACTCCTCGACGGTGATGACCCCATCCTTGCCGACCTTGTCGACGACGTCCGCGATGAGCTCGCCGATCTCGGGATCCGCGGCGCTCACGGTGGCCACGTGGGCAACGCCGTCGTGGCCTTTCACCTGGGTCGCGGCAGCGCGGATGGCCGCGGACACGGCCGCTGCGGCCTGCTCCAGGCCGGCCTTCATCTGCATCGGGTTGGCACCGGCGGCGATGTTCTTCAGACCCTCGCCGATGATCGCCTGGGCCAGCACCGTCGCCGTCGTGGTCCCGTCGCCGGCCACCGCCTCGGTCTTCGTGGCGGCTTCCCGGACGATCTTGGCGCCGAGATTCTCGAAGGGATCCTGGAGTTCGATCTCCTTGGCCACCGTCACGCCGTCATGGACGATCGCCGGCACGCCGAACTTCCGTTCGAGGGCCGCGTTCCGGCCCTTCGGCCCGAGCGTCATCTTCACGGCGCCCGCCAGCGTGTCGACTCCGGCCTTCAGCGCGAGGCGTGCCTCTTCGTCGTAGGCGATCAGCTTTGCCATGGCCTCCTCAGCGTCCTCTCTGTCTCAATGGTTGCGCCGCAGGCCGGACCGCCGAGATGGCCGCCCACCGGGGCGCGGTTAGCACTCTCAGGGTTAGATTGCTAACACATCCGGGCGCGCGCGTCAAGAACGGAGCGCGGCAGGAGGGCGGACCGCCGCCCCGGAACCGCCATCCGGGTGCCCACAGCGATATCCGGTGGACACCACGCCGCCTGCGCCTGCCAAGCCCCTTGCCGGTCAGGCTGCCCGGGCCGCGCGCGCCCCCCGCAGGTAGACGAACCAGTAGAACCCGCCGACCAGGATCGCGCCGCCGATGATGTTGCCGATGGTGACGGGCACGAGGTTCCCGATGAGGAAGCGCTCCCAGGTCAGGTTCGCGTAGTCGCCGGGGGTCGTCCCGGCGGAGGCCCAGAACGACGGTGGGGCCCAGTCCTTGACAAACAGCGCGATCGAGCCGAAGTACATGTTCGCCACGCTGTGCTCGAAACCACAGGCCACGAACGCGGCGATCGGGGGGACGATGGCCAGGATGCGGTCGGTGGTCGTGCGCGCGCTGAAGGTGAGCCAGACCGCCATGCAGACGAGCGCGTTGCAGAGGATCCCGAGCGCCACCGCGGGGATGAACTCGAGGCCTGCCTTCGCGTCCGCCGTCGCCAGGGCGGTCGCACCGACAGAACCGTGGCCGAATGCGTACTGGCCGCCGACGAACACCAGGACCGCGGTGGCCACCGCGCCGACGAAGTTGCCCGCGTACACGATGATCCAGTTCCGGATCAGCGACGCCGAGCTCACCCCGCCCCCCGCCCAGGCCATGACGATGAGCGTGTTGCCGGTGAACAGCTCGGCCCCTCCCACGAGCACGAGGATCAGCCCGGTGGAGAACGCGACGCCGGCGAGGAGACGGGTGATCCCGTATGGGACCTGGTCGGCCGCTCCGGCGGCGACCGTGGTCGCGAACATCGCTCCCACCGCGATGAAGGCACCCGCCAGGACGGAGAGCGCGAACATCGTCGGGAACGCGAGGACAGCCTTCTTCGCGCCGACCGCCTCCGCGCGCACCGCCATGTCGGCAGGCAGGAGCGCGTCCAATGCATGATCCGCCATCGTTTCCCTCGCCTGGTGAGTGCCTGGGCCGTCAACTGTTGACTTCCCTTGCCGGTCGGGCCAAGTGTAGAGAGGTCGAATCGGCGCCGGGTGTCATTGACGCGCATGGCACCCCGAGCCACCCTCGCGCGTGCTGCCGGCGCGGGCGCGCTAATCTCCGCGTCATGCCCGTACTCGTCGATCCCCGCGACCGACCGATCCTGGCCGCCGAGCTGCTCGCCGTCGGCAGCGAACTCACGACGGGCGAGATCCGCGACACCAACGGCGGCGACCTCGCCCACGAGCTCGATCGGCTCGGCGTGCGGGTGACGCGCCTGGTGGCCCTGCCAGACGATCTCCCCGTTGTGGAGGCGGCGTTCCGCGAGGCCCTCGGGCGCGCGGACCTGGTCGTCAGCACCGGCGGCCTGGGCCCCACGCCGGACGATCTCACCCGCGAGGCGATCGCCGCCGCCTGCGACGAGGAGCCCTCCGTCGATCCGGCGACGGCGACGTGGCTCCGTGACATCTTCGGCCGGCGCGGCCTCCTCATGCCGGACCGGAACCTCAAGCAGGCATGGCTCATCCCGAGCGCCACCGCGCTGCCGAACCCCGTCGGTACCGCGCCGGGTTGGTGGGTCGATCGGCCGGACGGGCGGGTGATCGTCGCCTTGCCGGGCCCGCCGCGCGAGATCCGGGCCATGTGGCGCGATCACGTGCTGCCGCGGCTGCACCAGCGCGGCGCCGGGGCCGGCGCAGCCGTCCGCACGATCCGTCTGACCCAGATCGGCGAGTCCCACGTGGCCGAGATGCTCGGCGACGCGCTTCTCCACGCCGGGAATCCCCGGGTGGCGACCTACGCGAAGGCCGACGCAGTCGAGGTGCGGATCAGCGCGCGGGACGAACCCGGGGGCCCGCCGGGCCGACGGACAGCGGCGGAGATCGTGGCGGAAACCGCACGAGCCATCGAGGAGCGCATGGCGGGCCACGTCTTCGCCCACGAGGACGAAACCTGGGTCGAAGCCCTCGGGGCGGCCCTCGACGGCCTGACGCTCGCATGCGCCGAGATCGGCACCGGCGGAACGCTTGCTGCGCTCATCGGAGAGGCGCCCTGGTTCCTCTACGGGGAGGTCACGGCCCCCGGCACCGAGGCCACGCGACGTGACCGCGACCTCCGGGCGGCCGCGCGCCGAGTTCGCGACACAGGCGGCGCCGACATCGGCCTCGCCGTGCGCGCCCGGGAGCGCGGGAGGGACACCCACGTGGCGGTCGCCGTCGCGATCGGCCGGCGAACGACGTTCGGGCGCCGCATGGCCTTCCTCACCGGTCCGATGGGGCGTCGCCGCGCGGCGCTCGCCGCCTGCGCTGAACTCTGGGCGGGGCTGAACGAGCGGCGGACCGGCGGGCCCGCGGTCAGCTGATCGTCAGTACCGGAGCGGCGGTCGCGGCGCGGACGCTCATGCGTGCGGCCACGGTGCGCGCCAGGGCGCGCAGGATGTCGGCCGCGGGACCGCCGTCGGCCTGCGCGACCGCGGGAACCCCGACGTCGCCGCCCTGCCGAACCCGGATGTCGAGCGGGATCCCGCCGAAGTACTCGATGTCGCTCTCACGCGCGAACCGCTCGCCGCCGCCCCGCCCGAAGATCTCCGTCGCCTGACCGCAGTGCGGGCAGACGAAGGCGGTCATGTTCTCGACGATTCCGAGCACGGGCACGCTGAGCCGCTGGAACATCGCGAGCGCCTTCGTCACGTCGAGGAGCGACACCTCCTGCGGCGTGGTCACGAGGAGTGCACCGCTGATCGGCACCGTCTGGGCGAGGGTCAGCTGCGCGTCCGACGTCCCGGGCGGAAGGTCGATCACCAGGTAGTCGAGGTCGCCCCACTCCACGTCCTTGAGGAACTGCTGGATGGCACCGCCGACGAGCGGTCCGCGCCAGATGACCGGCTGCCCCTGGGGGACGAAGAACTGGATGCTGACGACCTTGACGCCGAGCCGCTCGAGGGGCGTGATCTTGCCGTCGGGACTGGCGACCGGCGATCCCTCCACGCCGAGCATGAGGGGGATGTTCGGGCCGGTGATGTCGGCGTCGAGGAGCCCCACCTTCGCGCCTTCCTGGGCCAGCGCCACGGCGAGATTGACGCTCACGGTCGTCTTCCCCACGCCGCCCTTGCCGGAGGCGACCGCGATGATGTTCTTCACGTCGGGCAGCAGCTGCTGGGGCTGCGCAGGCTGGGCGCGGCGGACCTCGCTCTCCCAGGTGACCCGGACGCCGCTCGCGCCCAGGGCCTTCACGGCGTCGATCGCGTTCCGTTCGATGACATCCTTCAGCGGACACGCCGGTGTCGTGAGGACGATCTTGAAGCCCACCGCTCCATCGATCGTGATGTTGACGTCACGGACCATGCCGAGCGAGACGATGTCGCGTCCGAGCTCGGGCTCCTGGACGGTGCGGAGCGCGTCGAGGACGCGCGATTTCGGTCAGGTCGCTCATGCGGAGAAAGCCTCGTGGTTGGTGCCGGCAGGCGGGTGGATCGGCCGGTCATCATACCGCCGGGACCCCTGATACCGCCGGGACCCCTGGAGATGGGCCGGGGGCGCGTGGAGGCGCCCCCGGATAGAGTGACGCGGGTCGCGTCGAGCGAGTCGGGCGGTCAGCCGGCGAGGGCCGCCCTGATCGATTCCGGCGCGGGACGGTGGATCTCAGATGCAGAGATGTGCTTCTCGACCAGCTTCTGCGTGTCGTAGACGCCGAGGAGCCTGAAGTACTGATCGACCTTGGCCGCCTGCGTAGCGAGGATCTCGTCCTTCGTCTCGAGCTCCCACAGCCGCCTCTTGAGCGGACCAAGCGCCTTCTTGCGGCTCTTGTAGAGGAACTGCGTCTCGGTCTGTCCCTCCGAGCGCTCCTCGGCGCAGTTCGCGGAGCACCAGACGGCGACCTCGTCCTTGAGCGATTCCGGGGTGGCCGGGTGGTCGTAGAGGATGTTCTGGAAGCCGGTGGCCAGGTGGATCTCGGCCGCCTCCACCGCGGGGAACCGGTCGAACAGCTCGTCCGGCAGGGTCGACGCGCCGTGCTGGACGGCGCCCGCGAGGCCGTACTCGCGGCAGACCGCGGACAGGCGCTCCAGGGTCCCGAAGTCGAGCTTCACCTCGGCCACGCCGCCGCCCGGGAGCGGCACGCCGCCGTGGCTCGTGCCGGTCTGGACGCTCACCTTGGAGAGGCCGATGGCCTTGTCGCCCGCGCGTTTCGTCAGCTCGGCGCGGTAGCCGTCGAGGTATGCCCGAAGCTCCTGCTCGTTCGAGTTGTGCCCGCCGACTTCGCCGATCTCGCCGCCGATGCTGACCGTCAACCCGGCCGGCTCGACCTCGCGGATGAGCGCGGTCAACTCGGCCGCCCGCTCGAAGTTCACGCGCTGCTGCTCGGGAACGGTCGGCTTCGACATGTCCACCAGGGTCGAGCTGTCGATGTCGATGTTGCCGTAGCCCACGGCCACCGCCTCGCGGATGAGCTTGCGGAGCCCCTCCGCGACGGCCTCCGGGTCGGCCGCGTACTTCTTGGCGTTGAACTGGTAGTGGTCGCCCTGGATGAAGACGGGGCCCTTCCAGCCGGACGCGACCGCGCCGGCCAGGCAGCTCGCCAGGTACTCGCCTGGCCGCTGGAAGGTGTACTCCTGCTCACTGCGGGCCAGCTCGAGGATCACGGTCCCCACGCCGTTCTTCCGCGCCGTCTCGTGGATCACCCGCGCCATGTCGAAGACCTGCGTGCGCAGGTTGATGGCCGGGACGGTGAAGCCGCTGCACTCGCCGCGTCCGCGGGCCATGTAGAGGTCGTGGATGCTCGCCGAGCGCACACCGACGGCCTGGGCGGACTCCCAGACGAGCCACCGTGCGGCCTCGATGACGGCCGGGTCGGAGCTGAACGTCGCCGTCCAGACGATGTCGCGGATCCCGCGGTCGCGCAGCGCGGCCTCGTCGTCGACGACGAGCCGGTCGCCCTCGACGTGGGCGATCCCGGAGAGGAGGCCGAGCAGCTCCTTCGCGGAGCCGGCGACCGTTGGCTGGGGCATGACGAGCTACCTCCGATGCGGGAACGGACGTGGAGCACGGACGCACGTGTCCGACGTGCGTGGATGATCGCTCACATGCTACCGGAAGTGGTCGACCGCTCGCCGGGTCAGGCGAAGAGCCGTCCCTCCTGGACCACCAGATCGAGGAGCGCGCGTTCGCGCGCGATCGTCGTCGCCGGTCCGTGCCCCGGCATCACGCGGAGCCCGTCGTAGAGCCCCGCGAGCCGCGCCAGGGATGACGCCATCTCCTCGTCCGACCCACCCGGCAGGTCGGTGCGACCCCATCCTCCGGCGAAGAGCGTGTCCCCGGCGAGGAGCAGGCCGTCTTCCCAGCCATGAAGGCAGACCGAGCCCGGCGTGTGGCCCGGCGTGTGGAGCACGCGGAGGCGCGAGGACCCGAACTCGACGATGTCCCGCTCGATGAAGCTCGACCGAGGGAGCGCACGGGGTCACCGGGAAGCCCGGGAACAGGGCGACCGGGTTCTCGAGAGCCGGGCCGATCGGCGGGATGGGCGGCGATGGGCGCCCCGGTGGCGTCCGCCAGCGCAGCCGCGTCGCCGACGTGGTCCCAGTGATGGTGCGTGGCCACGATGAGCCGCAGCGACCACCCGCGGGCCGCCAGCTCGCCGGTGATCCAGGCGACGCACGGCGTGGCCGGATCGATCGCCACGGCCTCGCCAGAATCAGGATCCCCCAGGAGGTAGACGTTCGTGGCGAGCGGGCCCACGACGCGGTGCAGGACGTCCATGCGATGCTCCCAGGGTGCCGTCAGGGGGCGCCGTCGTCCTCCGGGTCGATGATGACGACGGCGGGCGTCAGGCCGGGGAAGCCCGTACGGCTCACGCACGCGCCGGTGCGCACGTCGAACCGGTAGCCGTGCGAGGGGCAGGTGACCACGCCGGCCGCGACGATCCCCTCCCCGACCGGCCCGCCGCGGTGCGGGCACTCGTTCCGGTACGCGAAGACCTCGCGCTCGACACGGAAGAGGACGACGGCGCCGGGCCCGCTCCCGAGGATGAGCCCCGCATCCTCGGGAACCGACGAGGGCCGCACGCCCGGACGTCTCGGGGTGCTCACCGCGTGATCCTCCTTCTGCGTTCTCCGGCGGCCGTGCCCTCTCCGGGCATGCCCACAGTCGAGTGTACCCGCAGAACCGGTCCGTAGAATGCGGTCCGTGGCCCAGACGGAACCGTCGCCTTCCCTCGTCCCCGCCGTCACCGCCCGCGGCGCCTTCGGTGCCGTCGCCTCGCCCCATCACCTGGCCAGCCAGGCCGGGCTCGCCGTCCTCCGGGCCGGGGGCAACGCGGTGGACGCCGCGATCGCGACGAACGCGGCGCTCTCGGTCGTGGCGAGCTACGCCTGCGGCTTGGGCGGCGACGCGTTCTGGCTCATCTGGCCCGGCGCGGGGTTCCGCCGCGAGGCCGACACCTCGGCCGTCCCGGAGGCGCCACGCCTCCACGCGCTGAACGGCAGCGGACGGTCGGCGGCCGGCGCGACGCGCGAGGCGGCCCGGGCCGCCGGTCTCGAGGCGATGCCGGTCATCGGGCCCTGGACGGTCACGGTCCCCGGCGCGGTGCGCTCCTGGGGCGACGCCCACGCGCGCTTCGGCCGGCTGACGTGGGCCGACCTCCTCGAACCCGCCATCGAACTCGCCGCGGGCTTCCCCGCGAGCCCAACCTGGCGCGAACACGTCGAAGCAGGCACGGCCAGCTTCGGCACGGCCTCCGACTTCTCGCGCGTGTTCCGGCCGCACGGCCGGCCCTGGCGGCGTGGGCGAGCGGGTCGCGCTGCCCTCGCTCGGCCGCACCCTGCGCCGGCTCGCCGACGCGGGCCCGGGCGACGTCTACGAGGGCGATCTCGCGGCGAGCGCCGCCGCCTACCTGGAGGCCGCGGGCTCCCAGGTCAGGCCGAGCGATCTCGCCGGCCACGCCTCCACCTGGACTGACCCCATCGGCACGACCTACCGCGGGGTCCAGTCGTGGACGCACCCGCCGAACAGCTGCGGCGCCGTGGCCCTCGAGCTCCTCAACGTGCTGGAGACGTTCGATCCCCCGGGTCGCGAGGCCTTCGGCCCCCGGGGAGTGACCGACGCCCGATGGGTCCACCTGGGGCTGGAGGCCGCCCGCCACACGCTGGCGGATCGCGACACGCACCTCACCGACCCCGACGCGATGGCGCCCGGGGCCCTGGAGACGATGCTCGGCCGGACCCACGCCGCCGAGCTGGCGTCCCGCATCGACCCGCGGAAGGCCGGGCTCATCCCGGGGCCCGCGTGGCTCGCCGGCGGGGGCACGGTCTACCTCGCGGCCGTCGATCGCTGGGGCGGGGCGGTCAGTCTCATCGAGTCCAACTACCGGGGCTTCGGCTCCGGGCTGGTGGACCCGGAGACCGGGATCGCCTACCAGAATCGCGGCTGCTTCTTCAGTCTCGACCCGCGCAGTCCGAACGTCCTGGCCCCGCAGAAGCGCACGTTCCATACGCTGACGCCGGGGATGCTGTTCCGCGATGGGCGCCCCTGGATCGTGCACGGCTCGATGGGCGGCGAGATCCAGCCCCAGGTCTTCGCCCAGTTCGTCTCGTCGGTCGTGGACGGCGGCCTCGACATCGCCACCGCGGTGGCGGCGCCCCGGTGGGTCACCGGCGTGGAGGCGCGGGGCGGCGCGCCGTCCCTGACCCGCCTCGAGGGCGGTATGGACCCGACCGTGGGCGAGACACTCGCCGCGATGGGCCATCACGTGGCCTGGAGCCCCCCGTTTGACTCGGCCTTCGGCCACGAGCACGCCATCGAGTTCTGCCGGGACGAGGTGGAGGGCCCGGGCGGCTTGCCCGCCAGCTACGCGGTCACCGCCGACCCGCGCTCGGAGGGCCTCCCGGCGGCGCTGTAGCCCGGCCGTATACTCGCAACCGGCCGGTCGCGCCGCGCTCACAACCTCCGCGGCTGGCCATCCTGAAACGCTGGCCATCCCTGGAACCGTGTCGTCACCCTGCGGTGGCGGCTGCCTCGGGAGCACGTCGCCTGTGAGCTCGAACATCGCGCAGAACTACCCCTACACGAGCGAGAGCGAGGCGGAACGGGCCGCCGCCGTCGAGCGGGCAGTCGCCGGGGTCGAGGGCTTGCGGGACAGGGTCGCAGCGGCGACGACGCCCCTCGGTGAGATCCCGGCAGACGAGCGCTGGTGGGTGTGGGTCTGCCCGGCCGACGCGGCGACGGGACGGCTGCACGTCGCCGGGTACGCGCTCGAGCGGCGCGCCCTCTACGTCGTCTGCGACGGCTGCGGGAAGACCTTCCTGCGGTAGGCGAGCCAGGCGCGGGCTGCGCCTCTCGGTGGCTGCCCGGCCGAACATGACATGCGCAAGTCCCCGTGGCGTTCGCCGGCCGGCGAAGCGCCCGGGCAGGCCGACGCGACCGTGACCATGCTCATCTGCGCCCGGCCCGGCGCTCCACCGTTCGGCACGAAGACCCGGGAGACGCCCGCCGCCCCTTCACAGCGCTATTCGCCCGGCCAACGCCACACCCCGTTGCATCTGACCGGGTAGCGGCCGTCCCGGTCGACCGCCTCGGAGTTCGGCCTTGCGCGGGAAGCGTGCCCGATCAGGAGCCGCAGGCGGGGAGCGCGTCGTAGGACTTCGGCCAGCTCTTGCCGTAGAAGGCCAGGTACGCCGGGACGTGCGAGGCCCAATATGCGGTCTCGTGCCGCCCGGTCGGGTAGAGCTTGTACGTGCCGGGGATGCCGCGCGCCTTCAGCGTCGCCACGAACGGCGTGATGCCCGGCTCCGCGTAGTCGTTCTTCCCGCGATCGACCCAGATGCGTGGCTGCTTTCCCGCGGGGAACACCACCGTCTCGGCAAGATCGAGCGGGTTGTAGGCGGCCGGCGCGTTGTCCGGGTGGAAGAACGGGCTGTGACCGCCCACCGCGGCGAACTTCTCGGGGTGGCGGAACGCCATGAGAAACGCCCAGAACCCGCCGCGCGAGATACCCCCGATCTCGCGGCCCGCACGGTTCCCCCACGTGCAGAACCGCTTCTCGACCGTCGGGATGATCTCGTTCAGCACGACCGTCTCGTAGGAGCGCCCCGGCGTGAAGATCCGCGTGTTCGCGAGGTCCCCGCCCCCGGGCATGACCAGGATCATCGGCGGCAGCGTGCCGTTCGCGATTCCGGCCTCGATCGCCCTGTCCGCCTTCATGAGGCGCGTCCACTCGGTCTGGTCCTTGTCCGACCCGTGCATGAGCACGACGTACGGGAACCGCTTCCCCGACGACGCGTAACAGGGCGGCACGTACACGCGGTAGCGGACGGTGGTGCCGGCGGCCTTGCTCCGGTAGGAGTAGTCGGTGGTCTTGCCGCGCTTCTCCGTGCAGCGGAACGGCGTCGGGGCCGCGCTGGCCGACGCTCGTGCGGTGGTCGATTCGGACGCACCCGCCGACGCATCTGCCGAGGCACCTGCCGTCGCGAGCGCGGAGGCCCGAGGGGACGACGAACCGGCATCAGACGAGGTGCTCCCTGGTGGGCCGCTCACCGAGGGGATCGCGGTGCCCGGGGTCGCAACCGCTGAACCACAGCCGGTGATGAGGCTCGCTGCGAGGAAGACGGCCGAGAGCGCGGGGAGGCGCCGCGCCACGGTTGCCTGCCCCCGGACGCTTCGGGCCGGGAGGTCGGCCGCGACGGTCGTCATGTTCGCAAGTCTAGGGGCGTCCTCGCTTGTCCGCCGGGCGGCTGCAGGTCATGATGGCCGTCGTGCATTCAGCTGACCGCCTGGACGCCAGCCCGACCGCCGTGCCCCCGGTCGGGGGCGTCGTTCCGGGTGCCCGCCGGGCGCGCGAGGTCTGGGCGCGGATGATCCGCCGGGACCTGGCCGGCCTGCGGGATCCGCGCCGGCTTGCCGCGATCGTCATCGTCGGGATCGCCGGCGGGCTGATCGTCGCCTGGCTGTACGCGCGCGGCGACCTGATCGGCGCAGACGCGCGTGCCTACTGGGCCGCGGTCCGCGTCTGGCTCGGGGGCGGCGACCCCTACAACCCGGGCGGCACGTTCCTTCCCTACGCCTACGCTCCGTGGCTCCTCCCCATCTTCCTCCCGTGGGCGCTGCTCCCCTGGGACGTTGCCTGGACGGTCTGGGAAGGCTCGATGGTCATCCTCTTCGCCTGGTCGTTCACGTGGGCGTTCCGGCGCCACGCCCTCGCCACGGCCCTTCTCGTCGCCGTGCTCGCCCTGCCGTTGACCGCCACGCTCGACACCGGCAACGTCACCCTCTACCTTGCGCTCGCGATCTGGGCCGCCCAGTTCACGGGGCCGGTGGTCGGCGGTGCCCTGTGGGCGCTCGCGACGGGCATGAAATGGTTCCCCGCCCTCCTCATCGTCATGCTGCAGCCGAGGGCGAGGCTCTGGGGCGTCGTGTTTCTCGCCATCGCGGGCGTCCTCACGCTCGTCATGTGGCGCGAGACACTGGTGCAGCTGGACATCGTCCTCAACTTCCCTCGCCCGCTGCGAATCGACTACCTGCTCATCCTCTGGGCCTTCGTGCCGTGGCTCTGGCGGCATCCCGACCCGCTGTGGTGGCTGGAGCGCGCCTACCTGGCCAGTCTCGCCGAGAGGACCCGCAGCGGGACCGCAGCGTGGCTACACGAGATCCGCAGCAGCCCGGGCGCGGCGGTGCGTCACGCCGCTCGGAGCCTTGCTGCAGCCTTCCGCGCCTTCTTCGGCATCGAGTCTCACGAGGGTCCCGCGCAACCCGATCAATCGGGTGGCTGAGACGATGCGCCCGCGCCCTGGGGCCTGCAATCGGGGCGCGGCTGGCAACCGGGGCACCAGTAGACGCGTCGCGCGAGCGGCCCACTGACGCGGCTGCGGATGAGCGAGCCGCAGCGCCGGCACGGGCGGCCCGTGCGGCCGTAGACCCAGAGGCGGGAACCGGGGACGCGGGGGCCGTCCGAGGCGGGAGCACCGCCGAGCGCATCGGGGGTCGTCGAGCGACCGGCGCGGTCCCGGTTTGCGGCGAGCAGCCGATGGCCGGCTTCGAGCAGGCGCGCCAGCGTTGCGTCGTCGAGCGAGCCAACCGTGTTGAACGGGTCCACCCGCTCGACGAAACAGACCTCGCTTCGGAAGACGTTGCCGAGGCCGGCCTGCGCTTCCTGGTCGAGGAGCGCGTCACCCACGGCCATTTCCTGTCGCCCGGGCGCACGCATGCGCCGCAGCGCCTCGCCGAGGTCCGGCACGGGCTCGATGAGGTCGGGGCCGAGGGCCCGGAGCACGGGATGGATCGCCAGGGCGCGCGTGTCGAGGAGTTCGACCGTGGGGGCGTCGAAACAGACGGCGACCGCGCCGGGGACCTCGAGGACGGCGACGGCTCGATCCGGCGGCCGCCGCCAGCGCTCGCCCTCCCGGTACCGGTGCCACGAGCCGTGCATCCGCAGGTGGGTGTGGAGCGTCAGGCCGTTGGAGGCGCCGATAAGGAGGTGCTTTCCCCGCGCTTCGACCCGCTCGATCCGGGCACCGGCGAGGCGTTCGAGCTGCGGGCCCCCGGGTCGCCCCCGGGCGGACCGGATCACGCGGCCGGCGAGGATCTCGCGAAGAACCGACGCTGTTCGCGCCAGCGTGTCACCCTCGGGCATCGGACTTCCAGACAGGCCGATCGCCGTCCCGAGCGGCGGGACCGGCAGTCGCGGACTGCGCCCGGGCGCCGGCCGGGACCGCCAGGACCCAGCCCCGGTAGCCGCGGCGGAACCCGGCCGCCTCCAGGTCGGGCCGGAACGGCGACGCAGCCGCCGTCTCACCGTCAATCCGGTCGACCTGCAGGTTCCGCAGGCGGCCATCCGCGACCAGGCGCCCGAGCACCTCGAAGGCGAGCGCCGCGATGCCCGGCCGGTCGAGGGCGGGAAGCGTCTGGAGCGACCGACCCCCACGCTCCAGGTAGCAGGCCGGCTCTCCGTCGACGAGGACGACGTACGCACCGGCCGCGCGCGCGAGGGGCCGCCGGTCGTCGTCGCCGCGCCGAGGCCACGGGAGAACGCCGCCGTACGGCTGGGCGGGGTCCGCAGCCGCGAGGACCAGGGCCCGGGAGGCCGCACTGGCCCACCCGGCCGCACTGGCTTCTCCGTGCTGGGTCGGTCCCCGGGACCCGTCGCTCGGCCCTGAGCCTGTCCACCGCCCCTGGGAGGGCGAACTGCGCTCCGCCCAGGCCTTCCACGAAGTACCCGCGGCGGGCGCGCCCCCGGTCCTCCATCTCGCGGAGCACCGGGTAGACGGCGGCAAACCCGCCCGGGATCGTTTCCGCCGCGACCCCGTCGCGGGTGACGATGCCCTGCCGCTCCAGGAGCCCGACGGCAACCGCGTGCCGCCGCTCCGTCACACTGGCCTCGGTCCCCGCGAGGGCCGCGGCCGAGGCACGAGCGTCGGCCACCAGCGACCAGCGTCCGCCGGCCTCAGGCGGGACCAGGCGGACGCCCCGGGGACGCGCATCGGCACCCGGGCGACGCCATCGGAGCGCGCGCAACGGGGCAAAGGTGTCGTTTGTGACGAGTCCGTCCCAGGCAAGGTCCCAGAGGGCGTCGAGGAGCTCCCGCTGGGTCGGCGGGCGCTCGCGGCGATCCCCGGCCGCGGCGAGCGCGGCGGCGTGCAGGTCACGGTAGAAGGAGGCGCCGCGCGAACCGAGATGCGAGGCGAGCGCCTGGCGGACCCAGTCGTCGCCCGCGGGAGGCACGCTGCTGGCGGGATCCGGGTGCCCGGCGGGGTCGAGGAGGAGGGCCAGCCGGTCGGGCCGGTACAGCGCGACCCGGCCGTCGTCGCGGCCGAGGCGTCCGCGGCCCACCCAGCAGACCTCGCCGGCCGCGCCCAGCTCGTCAAGGAGACGGGGACCGTACCCCGGCACCCGTAACGCGAGAACATCGCGTTCCAGCACGCTCGCCGGCAGGGGAACCCCTTCCAGCTGGGCGATGACCTCCGCCAGCCGATCGAGCGCTGCGGCAGATCCGATGGCCGCGGCCGCGGCCGCTGCAGGTGCCGGTGCACTGCCGGCGGCCGTGCCTGCACCGGCCGTGCCGGCGCCCGCCACCCCCTGCCAGGCGGGAAGGAACCGTGCGTAGGCGGCGGGCTCGACCGGTTCCACCTCCCTGCGCAGCCGCGCCAGCGAGCGACGGCGGAGCGCGCGCAGGACCTCCGGATCGCACCACTCGCGCTCGACGCCGCCCGGACGGAACTCGCCGCGGAGGACGGCCCCTGCCGACAGGAGGCGCTCCAGCGCCTGCTCGACCGTCCGCCCGGGGAGCGCCCAGCGGGCCGCGGGCGCATCGGGCAGGAACGGGCCGTGCGTCCGGGCCCAGCGAGCGAGCAGGCTGCCAAGCGGATCGGGCCCCGCCTCGAGGAACGCCGCCGGAAGCCCGGGTGGGGCCGCCGTCCCGATCGCCTCGCCGAACCGCCCCGCGTCCTCGGCGGCGATCCACCGCTCCTCGCCGGCGATCCGTACGGGACCGCCCGCCGTTCCCCCGCCAGCGCAGCCAGCCAGCGACCGGCCGCCGCGGTCCGCTCGTCCTCGCCCGCACCTCGCACGCGCGCCGCCACATCCGCCGCCGACAGGTCCCCCAGGCGCCGCAGGAGGTCGTGCACCCCGTCGGCCGACGCAGCGGCCCGTTCGGGCGTGAGCGCCTGGAGCTCCAGCTCAAGGTCGGCGAGCGCGCCCGGATCGATGAGATCGCGAAGCTCCTCCGCCCCGAGCAGCTCGCGCAGCAGCTCGCGGTCCAAAGCGAGCGCCTGGGCCCGGCGATCCACGAGCGGCGCGTCGCCCTCGTACATGTAGACGGCGATGTAGCTGAACAGGAGCGACGCCGCGAAGGGCGAGGCGCGCCGCGTCTCGACCGCGTGGACGCGAACGTCGCGGCGCCGCACGGCGGCAAGCAGCTCCCGCAGGGCCGGGACGTCGAAGACATCCTGGAGGCACTCCCGGTACGTCTCGAGAACGATGGGAAAGGAGCCGTACCGGCTCGCCACGGCGAGGAGCTGCGAGGAGCGCTGCCGCATCTGCCAGAGCGGCCGCCGCTGGCCGCCGCGAGCCCGCGGCAGCAGGAGGGCGCGGGCCGCGTTCTCCCTGAACCGCGCCGCGAAGAGCGCGGATCCGCCAACCGCCCCGACCACGAGGTCCTCGACCTCGTCCGGGTCGGGCAGGATCGCCGCCTCGATCGCCGAGAAGTCGTCGCGCCCGTCCCCTTCCCCCTCGGTGGCCGGCAGCCGGAAGACGATCCCGTCGTCGGACCAGAGCGGCTGCACCTCGAGGCCGAGCCGGTCGCGCAGTCGCGCCTCGATGGCGAGCGCCCAGGGCGCGTGGACCCGCCCGCCGAACGGCGTGAGGACGCAGACGCGCCAGTCGCCGAGCTCGTCGCGGAATCGCTCGATCACGACCGTCCGATCGGAGGCGACGGCGCCCGCGGCCTCCTCTTCCTCCTCGAGGTACGCCAGCAGGTTCTCCGCGGCGAGCGCGTCCAGGTCGTGGCGCGTCGTGAGCCGCTCGATGGCCGCCGCCCGGCCGCTCCGGCCGCGGTGGAGATCGTCGGTGAGCTCGCGGGTGAAGGCCCCGATCGCCCGGCCGAACTCGAACGGGCGGCCCGGGCCCTCACCTTTCCAGAAGGGGACCTTGCCCGGCTCGCCCGGCGCCGGGCGCACGAGCACGCGGTCATGGGTGATCCGCTCCACGCGCCAGGCACTCGCCCCCAGGAGGATCACCTCGCCGGGTCGCGTCTCGTAGACCATCTCCTCGTCGAGCTCCCCCACGCGGCGCCCGCCGGTCCGGCCGGTCCGCGCCCCGCGGACCGCTGCCGCGGCAGCACCATCCAAACCGGCGCTCCCTTCGCGGCCGTCTCCACTCCCGCCCTCATCCAGGTACACGCCAAAGAGCCCACGGTCGGGGATCGTCCCGCCCGACTGGACCGCCACCCGCCGCGCGTCGTCCCGGGCCCTCGCGGTTCCGGCGGCGCGGTCCCAGACGATCCGCGGCCGCAGCTCGGCGAACTCGTCGGAGGGGTACTGGCCGGCCAGCATCCCCAGGACGGCCTCGAACGCGTCCCACCCCAACCCCGCGTAGTTCTCGGCCCGTCGCACCATGCGGAACAGCTCGTCCACGGGCCAGGGCCGCTCCGCACACGTGGCCACGATCTGCTGGGCGAGCACGTCGAGCGGGTTCCGGGGAATCTCGGTCGATTCGATTGCGCCGTCGCGCATGGCCCGGGTCACCACCGCGCACTCGAGCAGGTCGCCCCGGTACTTCGGGAAGATGACGCCGCGCGATGGCTCGTCCACCGCGTGCCCGGCCCGGCCGATCCGCTGGAGCCCCCGCGCCACCGACCCGGGCGACTCGACCTGGATGACGAGGTCGACGGCCCCCATGTCGATGCCGAGCTCGAGCGAGCTGGTCGCCACAATCGCGGGGAGCCGGCCCGCCTTGAGCTGGTCCTCGATCTGGACGCGCTGCTCGCGGGCGAGCGACCCGTGGTGCGCCCGGACGAGCTCCTCGCCCGCCAGCTCATTGAGCCGCTGCGCCAGGCGCTCCGCGAGACGGCGGCTGTTGACGAAGACGATGGTGCTCCGGTGTGCCCGGATCAGCTCGAGGATGCGCGGGTAGACCGACGGCCAGATGCTCACCCTCTCGGCAGGACCGGCAGCCGGTCCGCCGGGAGCCTCGTCGAGCGGGATGAGCTCGCCGAGCCGGCTCATGTCCTCGACAGGGACGACCACCTCCAGCTCGAGTGGCTTGCGGACGCCGACATCCACGATCGTGACGGGCCGCAGCGGGAACTCGTCGGTCCCGGGCGCGACCGGGGTGACGGATGCGCGCCGAGCGGGCGGCCGGTCAGCCGTCCGGTCATCCCGGCCGCCGAGGAATGCCGCGATTGCCGAGAGCGGGCGCTGGGTCGCCGACAGGCCGATCCGCTGGGGCGGCCGGTCGGCAAGGGCCGCCAGGCGCTCAAGCGAGAGCGCGAGATGGGCGCCGCGCTTCGTGCCCGCCACTGCGTGGATCTCGTCGACGATGACCCACTCCACGCTCCGGAGCGCCTCGCGCGCCGACGACGTGAGGAGGAGGTAGAGCGACTCGGGCGTCGTGACCAGGATGTCGGGCGGGCGCTTCCCGAACGCGCGCCGGTCCGAAGCCGGCGTGTCGCCGGTGCGCATGGCCACCCGAACAGCGGGCGGCTCTTCTCCCCGTGCGGCGGCCGCCAGGGCGATGCCGGCGAGCGGCACGCGCAGGTTCCGGTCGACGTCGTGGACAAGGGCTTTGAGCGGGGAGACGTAGAGGACGCGGAGCCGTCGGAGCGGGTCGGCCGGCGGCGGGTCTGCGAAGAGCCGGTCCAGGCACCAGAGGAACGCCGCGAGCGTCTTCCCGGACCCGGTGGGAGCACAGATGAGGGTGTGCTCGCCGGCCGAGATCGCCGGCCAGCCCAGGGTCTGCGCCGGCGTCGGTGCGGCGAACGCGGCCCGGAACCACGCCGCCGTGGCGGGGCGAAACGAAGCCAGGGGATCCGCGGGACGGGGGCGCTGTGCCACGCCGGAAGTATAGGAACCGGGGTTGGGCGGCCCGTGCAGCGGGGCCGGAGGGCCGGGCTGCGGCGCGGACGTCAATAGGCCGCGACGTGCGCCTCGGACGGGTGAACGACGAGCACGGGCACGCGCGCGTGGCGGACGAGGAACTCCGACACGCTCCCCAGGAGCAGCCGGCCGACGACGGTGCGGCCGTGCGCGCCCACCACCACCATGTCGGCGGCCTCGGCCTCGGCAGCCTGGACGATCGCCTCCCCGGGCTGGCCCTCGAACGTCAGGTACGCCGCCTCCACGCCCGAACGGCGAGCCTGGTCCACGACGCGGCGCGTGATCCCCTCGGCCTCCTCGCGGGCGGCCCCGATCGTGCCGGGCCAGATGGCGCCCGGGGCCTGGAGCTCCGGCGGGCTCACGACGGCAATCACGACGAGGCGCGCGCACAGGCGAGCAGCGAGATCGATGGCCTCCTCGCTGGCGGCAACCGAGGCGGGCGAGCCGTCGGTCGCCACCAGGATGGTCTCGATCTTCGACATCGGCCCTCCTTCCAGGACACGAAGACACGGGCCCGCGTCGGCCGAGGGGCGTGCCTGCACCAGAGTGACCCCGCCGTCGCGTTCGCGCGTCTGCCGGACGGCCCGAAGCGAACGGTCAGGCGGCCCGTGTCAGGTGGCCCGTGTCTGCCGGCCGCCTCCCGGCAGGTGCGACCACCGGACGGCAGATCCGGGCCGTTCGGCCCTGACGGTGCCCGCCGGTCTGCGGGCACCCTATGGCCAAGGCGAACGCCGCAGGGGACGCGCGGCGTTCGCCTCGTTCGTTCCACGGTGCTTCTCCGCCGGGCGTATGGTGCAGACCATGACCCAGATCCGCGCTCTCTCCGGCGACGAACTCCGCCGCCGCTGTGATCCCGCCTCGTTGCCATTCGCCTCGACCGAGGAGGTCGCGCCGCTCGCCGCGACGATCGGCCAGCGCCGGGCCCTCGACGCGATCGCCTTCGGCCTCGATATCTCCGGCGACGGCTACAACCTCTTCGTGCTCGGCCCCACCGGCACGGGCAAGCGCACGACCCTCCGTCGGCTGGTCGAGGCGGCCGCCCGCGAGCGCCCCCGCCCGTCTGACTGGGTCTACCTCTTCGACTTCTCGACCGAGCGCCGGGCGATCGCGGTCCCGCTCCCAACCGGCCGGGCGGGGACGTTCGCCCGCGACATGGAGCGGTTCGTCGAGGACGCCCGGCGGGAGATCGGTCGGGCATTCGAGAGCGACGAGTACCAGCATCGCGCCCACGGCATCGTGGCCAGCCTGGAGGCGCGTCGCCAGGAGGCCCTCGCAGCGTTCAAGGCGTTTGCCGAGGGTCTCGGGCTGACTCTCGAGTTCACCCCCGGCGGGATCGTGACGCTCCCCGCCGTCAACGGGAAGAAGCTGACCGCCGAGGAGTTCGAGGCGTTGCCGGACGAGCAGAAGGCACGACTGCAGGCGGCCAGTCGCCAGGTGGACGAGCAGTTCCCCGAGGTGATGGCGCAGATGCGCACACTCGAGCGGGAGGCACGGGAGCTTACCGTCGGGCTCGACCGCGAAGTGGGGCTCTTCGCCGTCGGTCACCTGGTCGACGACCTGAAGACGCGTCATGCGGACGTGGAGCCGCTGGGCACGTGGCTGGACGCGGTTCGCGAGGACGTCGTCGAGCACCTCTCCGAGTTCCGTGCGCCTGCCGATGGCGACGGGGGCGAGCAGCAGGTCCCCGAGCCGTTCGCCGCCGAGCGTCGTCGGGCACGGGAGAACGTGATGGGCCGCTACGAGGTCAATGTCCTCGTGGCCCAGCCGGAGGGTGCCGGGGCCCCGGTCGTCATCGAGAACAGCCCGACCTACTACAACCTCTTCGGACGTGTCGAGTACCGCACCGTCTTTGGCGCGGTCACCACGGACCATCGGAACATCCGCGCAGGTGCCGTGCACCGGGCGAACGGTGGCTACCTGGTCCTCCAGGCCGCCGACGTCCTGCGCGACCCCTTCGCCTGGGAGCGGCTGAAGGAGACCCTGCGTGAGCGCCGGATCCGGATGGAGAACATCGGCGCGCAGTTCACGCTGTTCCCGACCCAGACCTTCGACCCGGAGCCCATCCCTGCCGAGTTGAAGGTCGTGCTCATGGGTTCGCCGGCCGTCTACCAGGCGCTCTTCCTGCTCGACGAGGAGTTCCGCAAGCTCTTCAAGGTACCGGCGGAGTTCGACGTCGAGATGCCGTGGGGCGACGACGAGGTCGCGCTCTACGCCTCGTTCGTATCCAGCCGGGTGCGCGACGTGGGGCTGCGGCACTTCGACCGGGGCGCGGTCGCACGGGTGATCGAGCATGGCGCGCGCCTCGCGGGCGACCAGCGCAAGCTCTCGACCCGGTTCGCCGAGATCGTCGATCTCGTCGCGGAGTCCGCCTACTGGGCAGGCGAAGCGGGGGGCGAACGGGTCGCGGCCGATCACGTCGAGAAAGCGATCGCCGAGCGGGCACGCCGATCGGCCCTCTCCGAGGACAAGGTCCGTGAGCTCATCCTCGAGGGGACCCTGAAGATCGAGACGGAGGGCCTGGTCGTCGGGCAGGTGAACGGCCTTGCCGTGCTCGCGTCCGCGGGCCGCGTGTTCGGTCAGCCGATCCGCATCACCGCGTCCTCCTCCGTGGGCCGCGGTGAGATCGTCCACCTCGACCGCGAGACCGCCATGAGCGGCCCGATCCACACCAAGGGCTTCCTCATCCTGACCGGCTTCCTGCAGCACCACTACGGACGCGAGCGGCCGCTTGCGGTGCGGGCAAGCCTCGTGGTCGAGCAGTCGTACGGGGAGATCGAGGGCGACTCTGCCTCGCTCGCCGAGCTCTGCGCCATCCTCTCGTCCCTCGCCGAGGTGCCCATCCGCCAGGGGATCGCGGTCACCGGCTCCATCGATCAGCACGGCTCCGTCCAGCCGGTAGGCGGTGTGAACGAGAAGGTCGAGGGCTTCTTCGAGGTCTGCCGCCGCCGGGGCCTCACAGGCGACCAGGGGGTCATCGTCCCGCAGACGAACGTGAAGAACCTCATGCTGGCGCCCGAGGTGATCGAGGCGGTCCAGACGGGTCAATTCCACGTGTGGGCGGCCACGCGCGTCGACGAGGCAGTCGAACTCCTCACCGGCCTCCCCACCGGCGAGCTCGGGCCCGACGGTAGCTACCCGGCGGGCACGCTCCACCGCCTGGTGGACGACCGCATGGCCCGCCTCGCGGAGGCGGCCAGGGCGGCGCAGGGAAGGGAACCGGTGCCCGGCAGCGGCGCGTCCTGAGGGCGGGCCGGCCGACGGCTGCCGGTGGATTGAACCGCAGAGGCCGAGGATGTTGCCGCCAAGTGAGCCGCGCACGGAGCCGGTCGTCCAACCGAGCACGGAGCCGGCCGTGCGACCGAGCACGGAGCCTGTCCTCCGGCCGCGCGCCGGATCGCTCCGGACCCTCATCGCCATTGCGGTCGTGGGCGCGCTCCTCGTCGCGCTCCTCGCTTCGACGGGTTTCGCCGTTCTCCTGTCCGTGGGCACCGGTGGCGGCAGCGGGGCCAGCCCGCACCCGGCTGGAGCAAGCGCCAGCCCGCACGCCGCCGTGGCCGGAGCCACCCCGGCGCCATCCCCGACGGTCCCGCCAGCGACGAGCGCTCCCCCGGCAAGCCAGGTACCAGCCGCACCATCCTCGGTGCCCCTCCCCCTGGCGACCACCGCCCCGGGATCCGCCCTCGCCCGGTTCAGCGAGGCCGGGCTCGTCTTCGACTACCCGGCGAGCTGGCACGTCTACCGATACGAGATGGTCACGTCGTTCAGCACGCTGCTCGTCTACCTCGCCACCGGTCCGGTCCGCAATCCCTGCACGACCACGGTCAAGGGCGAGAACACGAGCCGGACGCTGCAAGGTCGAGTCACTCGACCTCGGGCCCGACGCCCTCGTGATGCGGATCGAGCAGTGGGGAGCGCCCAGCTTCAACATCCTCGAGACCGACCCCGGGGACGGCGTGCGCACAACGGTGGCGGGCCTCCCCGCGATCAAGACCGATCTCGGCAATCGCGTGGAGTGGAAGCTCACGATGCCGGGCAGCGTCGACAACTGGTACGAGATCCACGCCGCGATGCGCGGCCCCGATCTCGACCCGCTCCGGGCGCAGGTGGAGGCCCTGGTCGCGAGCCTCCGCTACGATCCCTCGCCCGTGCCGCTCCCGACCGGGGCAGCCGGCGAGACGGCCATGCGCGAGGCGGTGGCCCGGACCCTCGGGAGTCTCGCTTCCGAGTATGCGGGCTACGGCGTCTTCCCGACCGAGCCCGGTACGTCCCGCCAGTGCAGGGTCACGCAGGAGCCCCAGGGACCTGAGCTGTTGCGGGCCCTGGACGCGACGTGCTCCACGGACGTCGAGGCGACACCGCTCCAGCTCTGGAAGATGACGCTGACCATCTCGTGGCCGGCAACCGATGCCCAAGCGGCAGGCGCCCAGGTCCGGACCACCTGGCTGGCGCCGGACGGCTCGGTCGTCAGCGGCTCCGGCTCGGGCGATCCCCTCCCCGGCTCATAGCGCGGGGGCCGCGAACGGTCGACAACCCGGCGGTAGCCGGCACCCCCCCGCCGCAGGGGCCACCGCCTTCCACCGCCTTTCCTCACACCATCGCCCACGGGAATACCTGGCGGAAACGAGGCCGCCGCCACGTTCGCAGGCTCCGCCCGGCTACGCCCGCCAGTGCTCGCGGGCGAAGGCGTGGAGCTCCTCGCGGAAGGCCGGGTGGGCAATCTGGATGAGGGCCCGCGCGCGCTCCTGGATGCTCTTGCCGTGAAGCTGGGCCACGCCCCACTCGGTCACCACGGTCTGGACGTGGAACCGGGTGGTCACCACCCCGGCACCCTCTTTCAGGTGGCCGACGATCCGCGACATCGTGCCGTTCTTCGCCGTTGCGGGAAGCGCGATGATCGCGAGCCCCTCCTCGGCCAGCGCGGCGCCGCGGATGAAGTCGAGCTGCCCGCCCACCCCGCTGTACAGGCGGTAGCCGATCGAATCGGCGCAGACCTGCCCGGTGAGGTCCACCTCGATCGCCGAGTTCACCGCGCACATCTTCCGGAAGCGCCGGATGACCGCGGTGTCGTTCGTGTAGCTGACGCGGCGCATCTGGACCAGCGGGTTGTCGCGCGCGAAGTCGTAGAGGCGCTGCGTCCCGAGCATGAAGGCCGTGACCACCGTGTTGGGGTCCTGCTCCTTCCTTCGCCCGGTCACCGCCCCCGCCTCGACCAGGTCGACGACGGCGTCGGTGAGCATCTCGGTGTGAATGCCCAGGTCCTTCTTGCGGTGGGCGGCCATGCCGACGGCCGTGGGGATATCGCCGATGCCCATCTGGAGCGTGGCGCCGTCCGGGATGAGGTCCGCGACGTACTCGCCGATGCGGTGCTCCACGTCGCCCGGAGGCGGCGGCTTCAGCTCGTAGAGGGGCACATCAACCTCGACCGCCAGGTCGATCTGCGAGACATGGACGAAGCTGTCGCCGAACGTTCGCGGCAGCGCCCGGTTGAACTGCGCGATGACCACGCGGGCGGCGTCGATCGCGTCGTGGTTCACGTCCACCCCGGTCCCCAGCGAGCAGTACCCGTGGGCGTCGGGCGGGGTCACGTTGACCAGCGCGGCATCGAGCTTCACGAACCCGCGCCGGAAGAGGCGAGGCACGTCGGAGAGGAACACGGGGACCGATTCCGCCCGGCCCTCGTTCACCGCCTCGCGCGCGTTCGGGCCCATGAAGAGCGCCCGGTGCCGGAAGTGGCCGGCCATCTCCGGGCGAAGATGCGGCCCGGGGCCTTCGGCGTGGAGGTGGACGATCCGGACGTCCTCCAGCTCGGGCGCGCGGGCCACGAGGGCGTCGAGAAGGACCGACGGGGTCGCAGCGGTCCCCTGGAGGTAGACCTGGTCGCCCGAGCGGATCCCGGCGACCGCCTCCCCGGCTGTGACGATGCGCATGGATCAGCCTCCCCGGCCGCGCCTGGAACGCCTGGTGCCAGATCGAGCGGCTCTGCCCCGCCTACTCCGCGCCGGGGAGCCGGTGCCGGGCAACGAACGCCGCGGCCTGCGAACGGCGCTGGAGGTTCAGCTTCGCCAGGATCGAGCTGACGTAGTTCTTCACCGTCTTGTCCGAGAGGAAGATCTCCGAGGCGATCTGCTTGTTCGTCTTGCCCTCGGCGATGAGAAGCAGGATCTTCTGTTCCTGGCGGGTGAGCTGGGCCAGCTCGTCGGTGTACGTGCCGCTCGCGATCCGGCGCACGCGGTCGAGCACCTTCTCGGTCACCGCCGGGTCGAGGAGCGACTCGCCCCGCCCGACGGACTCGAGGGCGGCGACGAGGTCGCGTCCCCGGATCTGCTTCAGGAGGTAGCCGCTGGCACCCGCGACGATCGAGGCGAACACGGCCTCCTCGTCCGGGTAGCTGGTCAGGATGATGATGCGCGTGGTGGGGAACTCGGCGCGGATCTCGCGGCAGGCCTCGATGCCGGATCCGTCCGGCAGCCGGACGTCCATGATGACCAGGTCCGGCTGGAACTTGCGCGCGTTCTCGGTCGCCTCGGCCACGGTCCCGGCCTGGGCGACGACCTGGAAGCCCTCGCGCCGCTCGAGGAGCGAGACGAGGCCCTGGCGAACGATCTCGTGGTCGTCCACGACGAGGATGCGGAGAGGGTTGGCGGTTGTTGCGTCTGTCACGGCTCCATCCTATCCCACGGTCGGGCTGCCCGCTGGGGGCGCCACATCGGAAATCGGGACCCGGACGAGGACTTGCGTTCCACGTCCCGCGGCACTCTCGACGAGGAACTCCGCGTCGAGCTCCGCCGCGCGTGCCCGCATGTTGCTGATGCCCATGTGCCCGGGCCCGCGCCGGGCGGTCGGGTCGAAGCCGACGCCGTCGTCCACGACCGCAAGCTCGAGCACGCTGTCGGTCACCTCGAGCCGCAGTTCCGCGCGGCCTGCCCGGGCGTGCCGCGATACGTTGCTCAGCGCCTCGCGGGCCAGGTTGAGGAGCTGCAGCGTCGCGTCGGCGGAGAGCTCCACGTCGCTCGAGCCGACGATCTCGAGGCCGATGTCGACCATCGTGTTCACCCGGAACTCCTCGGCCATGGCCGCGAGGGCGTCAACGAGGCCGGCCTGGTCGAACGGCTCCGGCTGGAGGCCGAAGATGAAGTTGCGGATGTCGCGGATGGTGAGGTTCAGCGACTCGATTGCGCGCTCGATCTTCGCCTGGGCCTCCGACGGCGCCTCGTCGATGGTCTCGTACGCGTCGTCGAGGGTGAGCCCGACGGCGTAGATGCTCTGGATGATCCCGTCGTGCAGGTCACGCCCGATCCGCTGGCGCTCCTCCAGCACCGCGAGCTGTTGCTCCTTCTCGTGGAGCCGGGCGTTCTCGATGGCGATCCCGGCGTGGCTCGCGAAGAGCTCGACGAGACGCTGGTCCTCCTCGCTGAACCCGCGCGGTCCGGTCGCGTCGGCCCCGGACTTGTCGGTGAGGTAGAGGTTGCCGATCACGCGGCCGCGCACGCTGATGGGAACGCCGAGAAAGCCGCGCATGACGGGGTGGTTCGGGGGGAAGCCGTGATGGCGGGGATCGGCGGCGATGTCGTCCACCCGGATCGGGGCCCCGCCCTCGAGGATCGCGCCGAGAAGGCCGCGGCCGCGGGGCGGCGAGCCGATCCGGTCGCGGGCGGCCCGGCTCATGCCGCTCGTGATGAAGGGGTCGAGACGCCGGCCCGCGTCAACGATGCCGAGGGCGGCGTACTCGGCGCCGACCAGGCGGCGGACGCTGTCGACGATGAGCTGGAGCACGCGCTCGGTGGAGAGCACGCCGGCGATGGCGCGGGTGGCCTCGTCCAGGGCCTCGAGGCGATCGGCGGACGCCCGCGCCTCGGCACGCGCGAGGGCGCCGCGGAGCGCCATCTCGAGCAGCCGGGCCATGCCGGTGCCGGCTGCCTCGACGGCGGGTGCGGCCGCGGCGGGTGCGGCCGCGGCGGGGACGCCGACCGGGGCGCGGGGGTCGGCCACCGCAACCAGCAGGGTCCCGACCTGGCGCGGCGGATCCCCGGCGCGCAGGCGACGCTCGACGACCGTTCCGGCCCGCAGGCGGCTCCGTCCGGGACGCCTCGCGAGCGAGCCGGTGCCGACGGCCAGCGGCGGCAACGGCGCCGTAACCTGCAGGAACACGCCCGGCACCTGGCGGGCCTCGGCGAACCCGTGCAATGCCTTCATCAGCCGGCGCCGCGCTCCCGTGGAGGGCGCCGTGCACCACGCCTCGAGCGCGTCCAGGACCGATGCCAGCCCGAGGTGGGACGCGTCGGAGACCGAGTCCGTCCGGGCGGCCGTCCGGTGGGCCACGCCCGGCGAAGGAGCGGGACGCGTCGCCAGGACGGCGGGCATCAGGCGCTCGTCTCCCAGCCGGCGGCCCGGACGGCGGTGGCCAGCGCCTCCCGCGGCTCGGCGCCGGCGTCGAGCCCGGCAGCGAACCGCCCGACCGCCTGCGCGAACGCCTCGCTCGTCCCGCGCGGTGCCTCGAGCACGGTCGCCGTACCGGCAAGCCGGCCGCTCACCCGGCCTCCGGGGGCGACCACGGCGACCACGCTCGCGTTGCGGAAGGCCGCAGCATCGAGCGCGGCGGCCTCAACGTCGGGAGGGAGCGGCTCGGCGAGGACCAGCACGCCGTAATCCACGACATAGCCGAGCCCCAGCTCCACGTCCGCCCGTTCGAGACGCGGCGGGCGAACGGCCGCTGGAGCGCGCTCGCCGGCTCTCGGGGTCGGGGCGGACGGATCGCGCAGCAGGGCGGCGTGCCCCACCCCCGCCCGGTCCAGGCCCACGACGACCGCGTTCCCGATGGCGTCGTCCCCGATCGATCCAACGAGCTCGACCTTCCGACCGGCGGCCGCCGCGGCGCGCGCGATCTCAACGGCCAGACCGGCCGGCCGCACGCCGTCGGGGTCGGTGTCGCTGGTCCCGGGGAACGCTGCCGCCGCTGGGCGGCCAAGGACGACGATCATTCACCCGCAGCGTACCGGTCCGGGCCGAACCCGGCAAGTCGCGTGGGCCCGGCCGCCCTCAGCCACGGCCGTTTGCGCTTATGGTGCCTCGGCCACGCCGGCCGGCTCGCGCAGCATCGTCACCGGGCCGAAGCCCGCCGCACGGAGGTCCGCCTCGAAACGCGCGGCATCGCCCACCAGCACGACAGACGCGCCGTCCGCGTCGACGTGCCCGGCCGCAGCCAGGACATCCTCGGCGCTCACCTGGGCGATCGCCGGGCGGTACAGGTCGAGCTCATCGTCGGGCAGGCGGTGGGCCACCAGGCCGCCGATCGCTGCCACGACCTGCGACGGCGCCTCGAAACGGAGGGGGAACACTCCGATGAGGTACTCCCGCGCAACATCGAGCTCGTCCGGCGTCGGCGGGACCTGGCGGATGCGCCGCAGCTCGCCCAGGGCGTCCACCACGGACGGCACCGTGGCGGCCGTCTCGACCGCCATCCGGACGGAGAACGGCCCCGGCGCCCGCCGGAGGTCGAAGCCGGCGCCCACGGAGTACGTGTAGCCACGCTCTTCGCGGAGCAGCCGCTGCAGCCGGGAGTTGAAGAGGCCGCCCAGGATCGCGCTCATGACCACCAGCGCGTGGTAGTCCGGGATCAGGCGAGGCAGCCCGACGTGACCGATCCGGACCTCGGTCTGGGGCGCACCCGGCCGATCAACGACGATGACGCGCGGTCCGTCGGGATGGGGCGAGGCATCGGTCGTCGCAAGCGCGACGCGCTCGGCGGCGGCCGTCCAATGGCCGAACTGCTCGGCAACCATGTCGGTGATCGGAAGCCCCTCCAGGTCACCGCCGACGACCAAGGTGGCGCAACGCGGGTCGAGGATGGCTCCATGGCGATCTGCGAGGGCGGCGCGGTCGAGGAGCGGCACGGTCTCCTCGCTGCCAGCTGCAGGTCGTGAGAACGGGGAATGCGGCGCGTAGATCGTCTCGATGAAGGCGCGCTCGGCCCGCCTCCGTGGGTCGGCCCGGGCCTGCAGCAGGTCGTTCAATCGCTCGTCGCGCAGCCGGTCCACCTCGTGCGCCGGGAAGGCCGGCACGAGCACCATTTCGGCGAGGAGCGCCAGGGCAGGTCCAAGCCGCCGGCGCGGCACCTCGAGGGAGACCACGAACGTCTCCCATCCGGTGCTCGCCTGGAGAGAGGCCCCGAGGCGCTCGCAGGCCTCGACGAACTCGATCGCGTCGCGCCGCTGCGTTCCCTCGCTGAGCGCCTCCGCGGCGAGCGCCGTGACACCGGCAAGCGGGGCCGGCTCGGCCGCCGCGCCGCCCTCGAGGATGAGGTGAGCGGCGAGGAGCGGACGCCCGGGCAGGTGCGAGGCGAGCACGGTGAGCCCGTTTGGCAGGGCCTCACGCTGGAACCCGGGGAAGTGATACTCCCGTGGCCTCCCCGGCTCGGGCCGCGTGTCGAGGACCGCGAGCGGTCCGCCGGGCGTGCCGGTCAGGCCGGTGGCGCCGGTAGCGCCGGTCGTGCCGGTCATGCCACCGCCTCCCCAACCGACCCGCCGGGCACGTAGGTGAGGACGGCCCGGTTGTCGTCCCGGAACACGTCGGCCGAGGCCGCCAGGATCGCGTCGGCGTCCACCGCCAGGTAGCGGGCCAGCTGCTCGTTGACGAGCCCCGGTCGATCGAACAGGGTGGCGTACATCCCCAGTCGGTCGGCAACCTCCTCGACGCGTCCGAGCGCGGCCAGCTCCTCCGACTCGATGAGCGCACCGGCGCGCGCCAGCTCGTCGTCGGTCACCGGCTCGCGGGCCACCAGGTCCAGCTCGGCCAGGTACGCCGCCTCGACGGTCGCCGCGTCACTTTCGGGCCGCACAGTTGCCCAGCCGACGAGAAGCGAGCCGCCGTCCACGAGCGGCAGAAGGAAGGCCGCGGCATCCTGGGCGATGCGCCGTTCGCGTACAAGCCTCCGGTGCAGCCGGCTTCCCTGCCCGCCGGAGAGGATCTGGGTCGCGACCTCGAGGGCGTCGAACGCCGGCGTCCCAAAGGGCGGCGTTCGGAACCCGAAGTGCACGCGAACGAGTGGAACCGCATCCTCGACCAGCTCGCGGACTTCCTGCCCGATGTGCGCGGCAAGGCTGAGGTCCCCGAGGGGCGGCACCGATCTCTGCGCCAGCGGTTCGAAGTAGCGCGCCGCCGATGCGAGGGCCTCTTCCGGCTCGACGTCCCCGACGATCGAGAGAACCGCGTTGTTCGGCACGTAGTAGGTGCGGAAGAAGTCGCGGACGTCCTCGAGCGACGCGGCATCGAGGTCGTCCATCGACCCGATCGGCGTGTGGCTATACGGATGCTCCGGCGGGAACACCGCCGCCATGGCCCGCTCGTAGAAGGAGCCGTAGGGGCGGTTGTCGTAGCTCTGGCGCTTCTCGTTCTTCACCACGTCGCGCTGGTTGTCCAGGTTCTCCTGGTTCACCGCGTCGAGGAGGGTCGCCATCCGGTCAGCCTCGAGCCAGAGTCCCAGGTCGAGCCAGTGCGACGGCAGTGTCTCGAAGTAGTTCGTCCGGTCGAAGTAGGTGGTGCCGTTGCAGACGCCACCGGCGCCCTGGACGATCTCCATGTGCTCGGCCTTCGCCACGTGGCGCGACCCCTGGAACATGAGGTGCTCGAAGAGGTGGGCGAAGCCGGTCTTGCCCGGGCGCTCGTGCTTGGATCCAACGTCGTACCAGACGTTCACCGCCACGACCGGGGCGAGATGGTCCGGCGCGATGATGACCCGCAGGCCGTTGGCAAGACGATGGTCGGAGAAACGGACGAGCGGAAAACTGGGGTCGATCCCCGGCATGGGGCCTCCGGATGGTGGTGACAGATCGGATGGGCGCGGCCCCGGCTCGTCGCCGGGGCCGATTGCATTCTGCCACCTGCTTCCGACGCCGTCCTCCGCGGCCGCAAGGTCTGCCGGAGGGTCCGTCCTGTCCAGGTACATCCGTCACGCCGGGCCTGGGAGCGTGGGCCCCTGGTGCCAGCCCACCGGCGTGGCCGGGCGTGGGCCGGGTGTGGCCCGGGGTTGCCATCGGCGGCGCGGCGCATCGGCGTTGCGGTGCCGGCCTTTCATGTCGCAGGCAAATCCCCGTAGCGTTGGCCGCCCCCGGCGGTGGTCAGCACAAGCCTGGGGCGCCCAGGGCCCGCCCCGGTATCCCGACTCACGCTCGGGCCGGGACATCGGGTCAGGGTCGGGGATGCCTGGTCGGTGGTCCAGCCGGGTCGCTCCCGGCCAGGGCCACGGGGGCTTGCGTATGACCGGGTCGATCCCCCTCCGCTGGGCAGCGCGGGCCCCGGGTCGGTCGCGGGCGGCATCACCGTCGTCCGGTTCCCGGATCGGTTCCTCGTCCGGTTCCTCGTCCCGCCAGGGATCGATGCGTAACGGAGGTGCCGAGCCCAGTAGAGGGTCTTGACAGGACCGGGACCTCGTGTTAGCTTATCGTCTAACAAGAGAGCGGCAGACATAGATCATCAGCGAAGAGGGACCCACTGATGGCCCGGACCAGCACCACCCCGACCCGGCACAGGACTCGCCACACGGCCCAGGTGCCGGCGACGGTTCGCTCGCTCGTCCGCGGCCAGACCGGCGTCCCCGCCCGGTACACGGTCAGCTTCGACCCGCGCCCAGCGTACGACTTCGTCATCAGCCTCGCCGTCGGCGGGGAGGATTTCGGCGAGATCGCGCAGTCGGACCAGTCCTGGCTTCGCGAGGCCCGGGAACCCCTGCGACCTGCCCCCGGCGAGCTGCCCTGGGTGGGCACGTTTGAGAGCGAGGGCATGGCTGGACTGCTCACCGGCCTTGTCGTCGCCAGGCCGGACCTCCGCACCGCCGACGACGTCGTGACGGCCGTGGATGCCGCGCCAGCCTCGATGATCGTTGAGTGCCTGACCCACAAGGGGGGCGGGGACGAGGAGGCAGAGCTCATGGAGAAAGCCGCCGCGGGTGACCGCGAGGCGGCCCGCGAGCTCGAGCGACTGGCGGGGGCGGCCTGGGCGACCGCGGCCATCGCTCTCCTTCGCGACCCCGAGCGCGGCATCGAGCAGCTGCGAACCGCGGTGCGAGCCTGGCGCCTCTCGTTCGCCAAGGTCGAGGAGCGGGTGACCAGCATCATCGAGCGCGATGTTGCGGCGCGTCGAGCAGAAAGCGGGAGGCTCGAGCCGGGCGACCTCATCGAACGGGTCACCGGGGGGATCCGCTTCGTGCCTGACACCGCGGTGCGTCGCGTGATCCTCGCCCCGAGCTACTTCTCGCGGCCCTTCAACTGGGTGCATGGCGGCCCAGACTGGCGCCTCTTCTGTTACCCGGTCGCGGACGCCGCGATCGAGGAGCGCGATCGGCAGGCTCCCTCGGCCGCGATGATCCGGCTCTATCGCACGCTCGGAGACGAGTCGCGACTGAGGATCCTCAAGCTGCTCGTCGACCGCGACATGTACCTCACCGAGATCGCCGAGGCGCTCGGCTACTCGAAGCCCACGATCTCCCATCACATGGCGCAGCTCCGTGCCGCGGGGCTCGTGTCGGTGACCGACCAGGGCAACCTGACCTACTACTCGCTCCGCCGCCAGCGGCTGGAAGACGTCTCGACGGAGATCGGGAGCTTCCTCGGCTAGACCAGGCAGAGCGGACCCAGCGGAACCCACCCACGGATCGATCGCGACGGGGAGTTAGAGAGATGACTAACATGCAGAAGGTTGACTTCGGCGTCTTCCCGAGCCAGCCGCGCGGGAAGGCCGCCAGCACCGGGGCCGTGGCCCTCTGTCTCTCGAGCGCCCATGCGCAGCATGCCGAGTACCGGCGCGAGGCCGACAGCTCCCGCCTGGTGAAGAACCCCGACCCGGGAACCCGGACGCACCCCGCACCCCGTGTCCGCGTGGCCGTGGGCCATGCCCTCGTCGCCGTCGGCGAGGCGATTGCGGGGCGCCAGCATGCGCTCGAGCGGAGGCCGGCCAAATCGGCCCGGTAGACAGCAGACCGGGGTCCGGCCGTCGACGGGGGCCGGACCAGGGGCCGGGCGCCGCTCCTCAGGGGAGCAGGATGAGGAGCGAGGGCGGCTGCCAGGCCGGCCGCGACGCCGGCCAGGCTCATCCGGGCGGCCCGGAGACGGTCGCGCCGGAGGGCATCGTGATCGGCGACTTGGGTGATCTCCCCGGCCTTGCCGGCAACGTTGTACACGCCCTGCGCGGCATACGCCACGCAGAACCGGTTCCTGACCTGGAGCGCGGCGATCGTGGTCCCCGCGGCCGGAACGGCCACGAGAAGGCGCAGTGCGTCCGGGGCGCCGGTGACGAGCAGGACGGCGGCGAAGCCGGTGGTCGCGAGCAGGCCCGCCACGGCCGCCGTACGGCGCCGGGCGATCTCCTCGCGCCCGATGTTGCAGGCGCCGGGCACGTAGGAGGGTCCGGGGATCGTCCCGTCCGTTGCGGCCGGGCCGGCGGGAGCCGCCTCGATCAGGAGAAGAGGAGTTGCGGGTATCACGACTACCGGTTCGCCGGTGAGCGCCGGATGGATGTCCCGTCACCCTCGCCCGGGTCCGCGCCGGCAAGCGACGCCAGCTCCCCGAGCAGCCACGGCGCCATCCCCGTCGCCTGCCCGATCTCCTCGACATTGACGCCCCGCCGGAGCAGCGCGGCCGTCCGCGGCAGCCGGAACCGGCCTGGTGCGAGGAAGCGGCGAAGGACGATCGGCCGGGCGGCACGCTCCGCGTTCGCCCGTGTCGCACAGACAAGACCGTCGCTGCCGACGAAGACCTCGCCCACGAGGTCCTCGCGCCTGAGACCGGCCAGCGATCGGCCAGGCGGTTCGAGGGGCCGCAGGACGAGGAGCCGCGGCGCGAGGTAGGCGACCGTCGGCGCCCACGCCGGGTCCTCCGCGCCCGCTCCGACGCCACCGCCGGAACCGCTCCCGCCGGCCGAGGCCAGCTCAAGCGCGCGCCGCAGCGCCTCGCCGGCCGAGGTCCCGACCGCGAAGATCTCGGCGACCCCCGGCGCGGAAACCCGAAGAGCAACCAGCGGTGGCCGCACGGACGGCGAAGGCCCCTGGTCGGGCCGGCTGCCCGGCGCCCGTCCCAGCGCCAGCGCCGCGAGGAGCACGGCGGCAGGACGAGGGTGACCGAGTACGACCGCGTCGGTGCCCGCGGGACCGGAGGCGGCCCGGACCTCCCAGGTACCCTCCCCTGCCCGCTCCCGCGCGACCCGGCATGCCCGGCGGAGAAGCTCGGCATGCTCCGCCGCACTGGGGGCCTGCGCGGGTGCGACTTCGACCGTGGCGGTAGAACCGGTGCCTCCCGCGGGCTCGCCTGTCTCCTGGCCCGGCGGTCCATCGGCGCCCTCGATAGAAACGAGCGGCCGCACGATCCCGGCGCCGTCGATCTCGACCAGCACGGTGTACCGGTCTCGCATGGCTTCCCGAGGCTAGCACGTCGGGTCCGGGTCCCCCGGGCACCGACCCCGGGCACCGGCACCGGGCACCGCGGCTGAGACGACGGAGCGTAGACTCGCGGTGGTCCCCAGAACAGGAGCAACGCATGAGCCCACTCAGTCGCGGCGTCGCCGCATCGCTCGACGGCGAAGGCTTCCTCGAGGTCGCCTACCGTGGCGCAGACATGCTCGAGCAGCCCCTCCTCAACAAGGACCGTGCCTTCTCCGAGCAGGAGCGCGACCTCTTCGGGTTGCGCGGCCTCCTCCCGCCCCGGGTCGCGACCATCGAGGAGCAGGTGGCCCTGGAGCTCGAGCACGTCCGCCGCAAGAGCGACGACCTCGAGAAGTACATCGGCCTCGTGGCCCTCCAGGATCGCAACGAGACGCTCTACTACCGGCTGCTCGTGGAGAACCTCGAGGAGTTCCTGCCGATCGTCTACACCCCCACGGTGGGACGGGCCTGCCAGCAGTTCAGCCACGTCATGCGCCGGGCGCGAGGTCTCTGGGTCACGCCCGAAGACAGCGGGCGCATGCCCGAACTTCTGCGCAACGCCCGCAACGTCGACGTCCGCCTCATCGTGGCCACCGACAACGAACGCATCCTGGGCCTTGGCGACCAGGGCGCGGGGGGCATGGGAATCCCCATCGGCAAGCTGGCCCTCTACACCGGCGGCGCGGGCATCTATCCCGCGATCACCCTCCCGGTCTCCCTCGACGTGGGCACCGACAACCAGGAGCTCCTGGCCGATCCCCTCTACGTGGGCTACCGCAAGCCGCGACTGCGCGGCGAGCCATACGACGACTTTCTCGAGGAGTTCGTGGAAGCGGTGGTGGAGGTCTTCCCCCACGCGGTCCTGCAGTGGGAGGACTTCAAGCAGCACAACGCCATCCGCATCCTCGACCGCTACCGGGGGCGCGTCACCAGCTTCAACGACGACATCCAGGGCACCGCGGGGGTGGTGCTGGCCGGCCTGCTCGCGGCCATGCGGCTGCTCGAGGAACCCCTGTCCGCCCAGCGCCTTGTCTTCCTCGGGGCCGGTGCCGCGGGCATCGGGATCGCCAGGCTCGTCCGGGCCGCGCTCGAGCGGGAGGGCGCCGACCCGCGGGTCGTCCGCCGCGCCATCGTCATGCTTGACTCTCACGGGCTGGTCCACGAGGGCCGAACCCCGCTCGACGAGGACAAGCGCGAGTTGGCCCTCCCGGCCGACGTCATGGAGTCCTACGGCTTCATCGGCGATGGCCCGTGGGATCTCCAGGCCGTGGTCACGCGCGTGGGACCCACCATGCTCATCGGCACGAGCGGCACGCCCGGTTCCTTCACCGAGCCGGTCATCCGGGAGATGACGCGCCACGCGCGGATCCCGATCGTCATGCCGCTCTCCAACCCGACCTCCAAGTCGGAGGCCGTCCCGGCCGACATCATCCGCTGGTCCGACGGCCGGGCGGTGGTGGCCACCGGCAGCCCCTTCGAGCCGGTCGACTTCGGCGGCCGAAGCCACCTGATCGGGCAGGCCAACAACGTCTTCATCTTCCCCGGCGTTGGCCTGGGGGCAATGGTCGGCGATGCCCGCATGATCACCGACGAGATGTTCCTCGTGGCCGCCCGCATGCTCGCCGGTTCGGTGTCGGCCGACCGGCTGGCCAAGGGGGCGCTCTACCCGGCCGTCTCGGAACTGCGGGAAGTCTCGCGCTACATCGCCATGCGCGTGGTCTGCGAGGCGCGCGATTGCGGCGTGGGCCGGGCCATCCACGAGGACCGCGTGGCGGCCGCCGTGGAATCCGCCATGTGGTACCCCGCGTACGTACCGTACCGGCCTGCCCAGCCCGTCCCGCACCACGCCTGGAGCGGCTCGCGGTCCGGCTCGTAGCGCACCGGCTCAGGCTGCTCCCAGCCGACGCGAGGCACCGCCGCCGACTTGGCGCACCACCCTCCACAAGGCCCGGCATCTACTCGGCCATTCGGCCCTAGACAGGCTCGTCCGCGCATGATCTGGCGGCGCTTTGCCTTGGCACGGGCCGGTGGTATGCTCGGCCGGTTTCCGGGTATCAGGGAACGTAGGAGGAACCCATGAAGCTCCGTATTCTCGCGCTGCCGGCGGTCATGTTGGCCGTCGTCATTCTCGCCGGGGCGTGCAGCAGTGCCGCGACCACCGCCCCGAGCGCCGCCCCGAGCGCGGCCGCAGGCGGGAAGATCGCTCTGCTCCTCCCGGAGCAGACGACCACTCGCTACGAGGCAGCAGACAAGCCGTTCTTCGAGGCGAAGTTCAAGGAGATCTGCCCCGGCTGGGAGATCATCTACAGCAACGCGAACGAGAAGGCCGACCAGCAGCAGCAGCAGGCCGAGGCCGCGATCAGTCAGGGGGCCAAGGTGCTCGTTCTCGACCCGGTGGACAGCCCGTCCGCCGGCGTGATGAGCGACGCCGCCAAGGCCAAGGGCATACCGACCATCAGCTACGACCGCCTGATCACGACGCCGGGCTCGAAGCCCGACTACTACATCTCGTTCGACAACGAGAAGGTCGGCCAGCTGCAGGGCCAGGCGCTCCTCGACAAGCTCACGGCGATGGGGCTCACGATGCCCAAGATCGTCATGATCAATGGCTCACCGAAGGACAACAACGCGACCCTGTTCAAGAAGGGCGCCCACAGCATCCTTGACGGGAAGGTCGAGATCGTCAAGGAAGACGCCGCGGCGAACTGGCTCCCGCAAGAAGCCCAGCAGCTCATGGAGCAGTTCATCGCCGCGCTCGGCAAGACCGGCTTCCAGGGCCTCTACGCGGCCAATGACGGAACGTCGGGCGGCGCCCAGGCGGCCATGAAGGCGGCGGGTATCGATCCCTCGACGGTCCCGAGCACCGGCCAGGACGCCGAGCTCGCGGCCATCCAGCGGATCCTCCTCGGTCAGCAGTACATGACCGTCTACAAGGCGATCCAGCCGCAGGCCGAGGCTGCCGCAGAGCTCGCCTGCGCGCTCGCGAAGGGCGAGCAGCCATCGGCGAGTCTCGTCAACAGCAAGGTCAACAACGGCACCATCGACGTGCCGTCGGTGCTCCTGGTCCCGTACGCGGTCACCGCGGACGGGTCCGTCGCCGGCACCAAGTCGGTCAAGGACACGGTCGTCGCGGACGAGTTCTACGGAGCCGACACGGTCGCAAAGATCTGTGACTCGAAGGTCGACCCGGACTTGACGGCGGCCTGCACGAAGTACGGCATCCAGTAACACAAGGGGGTACCACCAGGTACTCCGATCCGGTAACCTCGACAGCGGGGAGCGGCAACGCTCCCCGCTGTCGCTTTCATGGAGCGGGAGGGTGAAATGGCGGTCGCTGCGCGGACGCCGCTTCTCGAGCTGACCGGAATCAGCAAACGGTTCGGCGCGGTCGAGGCCCTGACCGACGTCCGCTTCGATGTCTACGCCGGCGAAGTTGTCGCCCTTGTCGGTGACAATGGCGCCGGCAAATCCACGCTCATCAAGGCCATCTCCGGCATCCACCCCGTCGACTCGGGGACCATCAGGTGGGAGGGTCGCGAGGTCGTCATCCACGGCCCGAAGGACTCGGCTGCCCTCGGGATCTCGACCGTCTACCAGGATCTCGCGCTCTGCGACAACCTCGACGTGGTCGGCAACATGTATCTCGGTCGCGAGACGGGCCGCCTGGGTGGACCGCTTGGCTTCATGGACGAGGTCTCCATGGAGCGCCGCTCGATCGAGGTTCTCCGGCGCCTTTCGGTCAAGATCCCGAGCGTCCGGACCCCCATCGCCTCGCTCTCGGGCGGACAGCGGCAGGCGGTCGCCGTAGCTCGCTCGGTCCTCTGGGAAAACAAGGTCGTCCTCCTCGACGAGCCCACCGCCGCTCTCGGTGTGGCCCAGACGAAGGAGGTCCTGGACCTTGTGAAGCGCCTCCGCGAGGAGGGGCACGGGGTCGTCATCATCAGCCACAACCTCGTGGATGTGTTCGAGGTCGCCGACCGGATCACGGTTCTCCGGCTCGGTCGCTACGTCGGCACGTACGACGCCAGGACCGCCGATCGGGAGCGGATCGTGGCGCTCATGACCGGGGCCGTGCCAGGCGAAACGGCCGATTCGGCCATGGCCGGCGGCGCAGCCGGGACGATCGTGCAATGAGCAGCACGATGCCATACGACCCTCGGGTCGTTGCTGAGCAGTCCGGTCTGAAGGGCGCCGTGGCCGCGTACCGGCGCCGCATCGCCCAGGGCGACATTGGCCAGCTCGCAGTCGTCATCGGGCTCGTCGTCATCTGGGTGATCTTCGAGTTCACGACGAACGGGATCTTCTTCAGCTCGTTCAACCTCGTGAACCTCACCCTCCAGATGGCAGCCGTCGGAACCATCTCCGTGGGCGTCGTCTTCGTCCTGCTCCTCGGCGAGATCGACCTCAGCGTCGGTATCGTCAGTGGCCTCTGTGCTGCGGTGATGGCCATCGTCAACGTGAAGCTTGGCCTCCCGGCACCGATCGCCCTGGTCGCCGGACTCGGGGCTGGGACGCTCATCGGGCTCCTCCAAGGCTCCTGGTTCACCCGCTTCGGGATCCCATCGTTCGTCGTCACCCTTGCCGGCCTCATCGGGTGGCAGGGTGCACTTCTCTTCATCCTCGGCAACACCGGGACGGTCAACCTGACGAATCCGTTGATCACCAGCCTGGCGGGAACGTTCTTCAAGGGGATCGACGGATGGATCCTCGCAGCCCTGTTCGTCGCTTACTTCGCCGTGGCCCCCGTTCTGACGCGCCGCCGCCGGATCGTCGCGGGCCTGTCCGCGGAGTCGCCAACGATGATCGCCATCCGGGTCGTCGCCGTCGCGGTCATCGTGTTCGGCGTCGTGGCCATCCTCCAGCAGGACCGCGGCGTCCCGCTCTCGCTCGTGTTCCTCCTGCTGCTGATCGTCATCATGGACAACGTTGCGAAGCGCACGCGCTTCGGGCGCATGATCTTCGCGATCGGCGGCAACGCGGAGGCGGCCCGCCGCGCGGGCATCCCGGTGAACCGGGTCAGGATCGCGGTGTTCGCGATCTGCTCGACGCTCGCGGCCTGGGGCGGCATCCTGGCCGCATCGCGGCTCCTGGCCGTCAACCAGACCTCGGGCGGCGGAGACGTGCTTCTCAACTCGATCGCCGCCGCGGTCATCGGCGGCACGAGCCTGTTCGGCGGACGAGGAACGGTCTGGGCAGCCCTCCTCGGCGTCCTCGTCATCCAATCGATCTCGAACGGGATGGACCTCCTCTCGCTCGAGTCGTCAGTCAAGTTCATGATCACCGGCCTCGTCCTGCTCGCAGCGGTGACCATCGACGCGGTCGCCCGTCGCGGACGCCAGGCCACCGGACGAGGCTGACCTCGCGACGAACGCCGACCGGGAGCAGGCACCGACCCCCCGCCTCTTGGCGAGGGGTCGGGTCAGGTTCAGGATCTGGTGAGGCCCGAAGGATGCGAACCTTCAGCCAACTGAACGGGAGTCCGTGAGACCGCGTCCACCGGGTTCGGCGAGGGCCGCAGGCAGGAACTGGAGGGCCTGCCGACTCAACCATCGCTTGCGCAGCGGGCGATGGTAGTGGCAGCTGTGGAGGATGGCGGATGCTCGAGGCCGCGTTCTGGGGCCTGATCGGCGCGTCGACGCTGCTCCTCGGGGCGGTCCTCGCCGTGCGGCTGCCGTGGACGCGCCGGGCGATCGGCCTGGTCGCCGGCTTCGGCGCGGGTGCCCTGATCTCCGCGGTGACCCTGGACCTCACCGTGTCGGCATTCGAGGCCGCCGGCACTCTCGTGGTGGTGGCCGGCCTGGGGGCGGGGGCGGTCGCCTTCTCGGCCGGCAACTGGGCGCTCCACCGGGGCGGTCCGATCCGCCACCGCAAGCGCTCCACCGGCCAGCAGGCGGGCGCGGATCCGCAGGGGATCGTACTGGGGACGATCCTCGACGGCATCCCGGAGTCGGTCGTCATCGGGATCTCGCTGCTCGCGGGCGAGGGTGTGGGGCTTGCCTTCCTCGCCGCCGTGGCGATCTCCAACCTGCCGGAGGCGATCTCGTCGACGACCGGCCTGCGCCGGACCGGGTGGACGACGCGGCGTGTGCTCGGGCTGTGGGGCATCGTCGTCGTCCTGAGCGCGGTCGCGGCCGGGGCGGGCTACGGGCTCCTCGTGGGGGCTCCGCCGGAGATCACAGCGATCATCCAGGCCTTCGCGGCCGGGGCGGTCCTGACGATGCTTGCCGACACGATGATCCCGGAGGCCTTCGAGGAGGCTGGCCAGGCCGCCGGGCTCGTGACCGTCCTCGGCTATGCGGTCGGCGCGCTGCTGACGCTGGTATAGGCTCCCGGGTCCACGAGACCGGCCGGCGGCGCTGGCGGACGAGGATCAACCGCGACGACGGCCGCTGGGCCCGGCGCTCTTCGGACCCGCATCGTCTCGGGTGCGAGTCACCCGAAGTCACGGCGCGGCCCGAGAACACGCAGGACTACCTCGAAGAGCCCCTCTTCCGCGTCATCCGGCGGGGCAACCAGATGACCGCCCCGAGGACAATGATGGCCGCGGCAGCGATCTTCGACCGTTTGCTGACCCTGTTGCCCACTGCGTCGCCTCGACTTGCATCTCCGCCGACCGTACGGAGAGACCCTCTCGGCGCCGCGCGATCCCGGACCGCTACACGAGTCGCGACAGGCGGCATCCAACCCGGGCGCCTGAGAAAAGGGGCTGGTGCCACTCCACTAAGGGGGAAGCGTGGTGAGCCGCGAAGGACTCGAACCTTCAACCGGCTGATTAAGAGTCAGCTGCTCTACCATTGAGCTAGCGGCCCACGCCCGGGGATTGTAGCGGAACGCCTGCCTCCTGCAAGCGCGTCGTGGAGACGCTCCGCGCCGAGGCCTGCGAGCGCCCAGAACGGCGCGTAGTCCAGGCGAATGAGGCCCGCCACGGACAGCGGCGACCGGCCAGAGTAGTCCCAGGGGCAATTCCCGGTTGCGCGGCGCAGCAGCCAGCCCGCGGCGGCCTCCACCGCGAAGATCCCGGCCGCGTAGACGGCGCCACGCTGCCAGGCCGGGCGGGACCGGATCCGATCGTGGACGGGCTCAAACAGCGGGAGGGCAAGGCCGTAGATCGGGAACATCCAGGCGGTGGAGGGGCCGCTGAGCGCGGGCCGACCGCCGTGGATCGACAGGCGCACGGACGAGAACGCCGATTCGACGAGCGACCCGGCCGCTCCATAGGCTGCGAAACGCACGACCGGCGGGAGTGAAGGGGCCGGTCGATCAGGACCGGCGCGCAGCTCACGCGTGAACCCCCTCATCGTCGCGATCATACGCGGCCCCCTCGCCCGCCCGGCATAGGGCCTGACGGACCGCGGCGACGTGACCGGCGGCCCTTGCGGCGACCGGCGGCCGGATGGCTTGATCTGTGCACGTCCCTCGCCTTGCCCTGCCCCGTTTGGAGAATCGTGCGATGAGTGATGCCCCGGACACGGCGGCCCGCCCGGCTGACGAAGCCTCGCTGGTCGCGGCGCTGAACTCGACCTGGTTCGGCGCGAACCTGCCTCCCGATACCCAGGTACGCCTCGGGCGCCTCGCCCGCCGCTACCAGGCGCCCGCCGGAACCGTCCTCCTCGCCGAGGGCGAGCTTGCCAACGAGCTCGGAGTCGTCGTGAGCGGCCGGGTCTCGCTCCGCACGCTCGTGCCGGAGCAGGGAATGATCACGATCCTCACGGTGGAGCCCGGCGACATCTTCGGCCAGTCGGCCGTCGTCCCGCCGTATCGTGCGACCTCATCGTGCGTCGCGCTCCAGCCCGTGGACGTCATCGCGCTCGACGGACCGGGCCTTCGTGCCGCGCTGGCCTCGGACTGCGAGCTTGCGGCCGCGCTCTACCCGCGGGTCCTGCAGGCGCTCGCGCGGCGCCTCAGTGCGACCCGTCTCCAGATGCTGGACCTCTTCGCCTCGAGGCAGGGTGGGAAATGGTAGCCACCAGCACGACGATCGGTTTCCTGCCGAGAGCGGACCTGCAGCGCCTCATCGACCTGCTCCGCCAGGACGGCCGGACCCTCCTCGGCCCGACCGTCGCCGACGGGGCCATCGTCTACGACGAGATCGAAGGCGTCGCGGACCTGCCCGCCGGCTGGGGCTCCGAGCAGTCCCCGGGCCGGTTCCGCCTCCAGGAGCGCGGCGGCGAGCGGCTCTTCGACTATGCCGTCCCCCCGACGACCTGGAAGCGCTTCGTCTTCCCGCCGGAGATGCCGCTCTCGGTCGCCACGCGGAACGAGGACGGCACCCTGACCCTGGGGCCGGCGAAGCGCGAGATCCCCAAGCTCGCGTTCCTGGGCGTCCGGGCCTGCGAGCTTGCGGCGCTCGGGATCGAGGATCGGGTCTTCCTCGCGGGCCCCTACACCGACGAGGACTTCCGGGCCCGCCGGAACGCGTCGATCGTGGTGGCGGTGCAGTGCGCCGAGCCCGCATCGACGTGCTTCTGCACCTCGATGGGCACCGGACCCGGCATCCGCAGCGGCCACGATATCTCGCTCATCGAGCTCGACGAGGGGTTCCTCGTGACCGCCGGGAGCACGGCCGGGTCGGCCATCATGGAGCAGCTCCCGCTCGGGACACCGACCGCCGACCACCTGTCCGCCGCGTCGGACCAGCTCGTCGCCGCCCGCGAGAAGATCGGCGACCCGGTCGAGGCGCGTGGGCTTCACGACCGGCTTCTCGCGAAGCTCGACAGCCCCCGCTGGGCGGAAGTCGCCGAGCGGTGCACGGCGTGCGGCAACTGCACGCTGTCGTGCCCGACCTGCTTCTGCACCACCACGGTGTACCAGTCGGATCTCGACGGCGTTGCGACCTCCACCGAGCGCCTCTGGGAGTCCTGCTTCAACGAAGGGTTCGGCAAGGTCGCCGGAGGCAACTTCCGGTACCGCTTCCAGGACCGCTACCGCCAGTGGCTGACCCACAAGTTCGCCACCTGGATCGACCAGTTCGGCACATCCGGCTGCGTCGGTTGCGGCCGCTGCATCACCTGGTGCCCCGTGGGCATCGATGTCCGCGAGGAACTGAACGCGATCGCCCCGCCGTCCGGGGTCATGCTGGCGCTCCCCGAGATCAAGCCGGTCCCGCCGCCGCGACCCGGCATCTTCACCATCGCCTCCAAGCGCGAAGAGACCCCCGACACCACGACGCTCGTTCTCACCAAGCCGGGCGGCATGGACTGGAAGGACGTCCGCGGCGAGTTCGTCATGGTGTCGCTGCCGGGCATCGGGTCGGTCCCCATTTCCGTTTCGCAGAGGACGCCGGAAGGCATGGTCCTCACCATCCGCAGCGCCGGCCCGGCCACCACCGCGATCACGAACCTGGACGCGGGCGCCCAGCTGGCCGTCTCCGGGCCGATGGGCGTCGACTGGGAGGGGCCGCTCGAGCTTGCCCACGGCAAGGACATCGTCGTGGTCGCGGGAGGCCTCGGCCTGCCGCCCGTCCGGCCGGTGATCGACACGGTGATGAACGACCGCGACAAGTTCGGCGCGTTCCGCCTCTACTACGGGGCCCGGACACCCTCCGACCTGCTGTACAAGGAGGAGCTGGCGGCGTGGTCCGCCCGCGGCGACATGGAGGTCGCGGTCACCGTCGACCGCGCGGACGCCACCTGGCTCGGCCGGGTCGGCATCGTGACGTATCTCTTCGACCAGGCCTCCTGGGATGGGTCGAAAGTGATCGCCTTCCTGTGCGGGCCGGAGCGCATGATCCAGGCCTCCTGCAACGTGCTCCAGGCCCACGGGGTCACCCCCGACCGGATCTTCATCTCGATGGAGCGCCACATGCAGTGCGGCATCGGCCTCTGCGGCCACTGCCAGATGGGCAAGTTCTTCGTCTGCAAGGACGGCCCGGTCTTCTCGCTCGCCCAACTGGGCGACACGTTCGGACGGGAGGGCATCTGATGAGCCCCCGCGACAACCACGCGCGCCCCCGCCTCGGCGTCGCCAAGTTCGCCTCGTGCGACGGGTGCCAGCTGCAGGTCCTCAACCTGGAGGACGCGCTGCTGGCGATCGCCGAGCGCATCGACATCGTCGAGTTCCCGGAGGCGACCACCCACCGGTCCTCGGGACCCTATGACGTGCTCCTCATCGAGGGTGCCATCAGTACCCCGGAGCAGGAGGAGCACGTCCACAAGCTCCGGCGCGAGTCGAAGCTGCTCGTCACCATCGGCGCCTGCGCCACGGCGGGCGGGATCCAGGCCCTCCGCAACTGGGCCAGCCACGACGAGTTCCGGGCCACGGTGTACGCCCGCCCGGAGTGGATCGAATCGCACGCGATGTCCCGCCCGGTGGCCGACTTCGTGAGGGTGGACGCCGAGCTCGTCGGCTGCCCGATCAGCCAGTCGCAGCTCGTGGAACTCGTGACCGCACTCCTGACGGGGCGCCGGCCGTACCTGCCAGACGAGGCGCTGTGCCTGGCCTGCAAGCGGAAGGGCACCGTCTGCGTGACCGTCGCGAAGGGCATCCCCTGCCTGGGCGAGGTCACCCGGACGGGCTGCGGCGTGCTCTGCCCGAGCTACGACCGCGGCTGCTACGGCTGCTTCGGGCCGCGAGAGCAGGCGAACGCGAAGAGCCTGGCCGGCCATTTCCTTCTGGAAGGAATCCCTGACATCGAGGTTGGCCGGCTCTTCGCCGGCTTCACCGCGTACAACGAGCCATTCCGCACGGCGGTCACCGAACTGGGCGGCACCAGGGGCGCAACCCCCGATGCCGCCTGGGCCGAGGCCGCCGCAGCGCTGCACCGCGGAGGTCACGATGCAGGCTAACGCCCCCGAGCGCGTCTACCACACCGAGACCCTCACGCGGGTCGAGGGCGAGGGAACCCTCCACCTCGTCGTCCGCGGGAGCGACATCCTGGACACGCGCTTCAAGATCTGGGAGGCGCCGCGCTACTTCGAGGCGTTCATCGTCGGGCGGCACCCCGACGAGGTCATCGACATCGTCGCCCGGATCTGCGGCATCTGCCCCATCGCCTACCAGATGGGCGCCTCCTACGCCTTCGAGTCGATCTTCGGCGTGCAGGTGGACCCGCAGGTGCGCGCGCTCCGCAGGCTCATCTACCTCGGCGAATGGATCGAGTCGCACCCGCTCCACATCTACGCCCTCCACGCCCCCGACTTCCTGGGGTACATGAGCGCGATCGACCTGGCGAAGGACCACCGAGCCGTCGTCGAGCAGGGCCTCCAGCTGAAGAAGGTCGGGAACGACATCATGACCGTCCTGGGCGGCCGGTCGGTGCACCCGGTGAGCATGCGGGTGGGCGGTTTCCACCGCGTCCCGAAGAAGCGCGAGCTCGACGCGCTCCGCCCGCGCATCGACGTGGCCATTCAGCAGGCGCTCGCCACGCTGGACCTCGTCTCCACGTTCGATGCCCCGGACTTCGAGCGCGAGGTCAAGCTCGTCTCGCTCCACCACCCCGACGAGTACGCCATGACCGAGGGACGCATCGTTTCGTCGGACGGCGAGATCGACATCGAGATCGACGACTGGCCGGCGACGTTCATCGAGGAGCAGCACGAGGGCACCAACGCGCTCCACGTCCGCACGAAGGACGGCGGCCTGTACCTCCTGGGGCCCTCCGCCCGCGTCACGAACAACCACGAGCAACTCCACCCGCTCGCCAAGGAGGCGCTCGCCAAGTCGGGTCTCCTCGACGGCATCCGGAAGAACCCCTTCTGGAGCATCGCGGCTCGTGCCGTGGAGACCATCCACGCCTGCGCCGAGTCCGCCGACATCATCGACGCCTACGTCCGCCCGGCCGAGCCGTACACCCGGTGGACACCCAGGGCGGGTTCCGGCGCGTGGGGCACGGAGGCGCCGCGCGGCATCTGCTCCCACAACTACACAGTGGACGAGAAGGGCCTCGTGACGAAGGCCCAGATCATCGCCCCGACCGGCCCGAACCAGGGCTCGATCGAGAGCGACCTCGCTCTCTTCGCACCGCAGGTCCTTGACCTGGACCACGCCGCGGCGACCTGGAAGCTCGAGCAGCTCATCCGCTGCTACGATCCCTGCATCTCGTGCGCGACCCACTTCCTCGACCTGACCATCGAACGCGTCTAGCTCCCGCCTGCGTCGCCATCCAACGGCCGGGGCCCCGCGCCCCGGCCGTTGCGCGTCCCGATGACCGACAGTGAGCCGCCGGTGAGCGGCCGGTGAGCGGCCGGTGAGGGGCAGCCCGACGCCGGCCTCGCCGCGCGGCCGCGGCTCTCGCCGCCCGGCGGTGCGCCCCGTGCGGCTCTTCCTGCTCGGTGAGCCGAACCGGGGCGACGATGCGGCCGCCTTCCGCGCCGCGGAACTGCTGGCGTCGCGGGCCGGACTCCCGGCGGAGATCGTGCCGGCCGGCCAGCTAGGGCCCGATTCGCTCGTGGGCCTGCCCGCAGGAACGGCCGTCGTGATCGCCGACGCGGTGGTCGGGGTACCGCCCGGAGAGCTCGTGACGCTCCCCCTTGCCGAGGTCGCCATGGGCGGTGGCCCGGCCCCGCGATCATCCCACCTGATGCCCCTGCCGCAGGTACTTGCCCTCACCGATGTCCTCGGCGGGCTGCCGGAGGGGGTCTTCGTCGGGGTCGGGACGGCATCCTTCGAGCTGGGAGCCGGACTCTCGCCCGCCGTCCAGGATGCCCTCCCCTCCTTCGCCGCGGCCATCAGGGCCGAGATCGGGCGACTGGCCACGCCGACGACGCCCGCTGCGGGGGCCACGCCGGCGATCCGCGAGAGCCACCCGTGACAAGGCCGCGCATCCGGCCCGTCGAGGTGATCGCTGCCATCGCGGTCGTCATCGCCGTGGCCGCCATCTTCGCCTTGGCCGGCGGCGGCGGCGCCCCGGCGGACGGGTACGTCGACGTGCGAAACGGCTCGGGCCAGCCGGTGACGGTCGCGATCAACGAGGGCGGCTTCCTCTTCTTCCAGAGCACCGCGCGGTACCAGGTCGAGCCCTGGACGGCTGGCCATTGTCTCAGGCACATCAGGATCCAGGGCGGCGACGTGGCGATCCGCGTGGTGGGACCGCGGCCGGGTCAGGAGACGGTCAACGACACCCGGATCGCCCCCGGCTCGGAAACGCACATCACCGTGGACGTGGCGGCCGATGGAACAGTCCGCTTCGGGGACCCGCTGCCGCCTGAGCCGTCATCCTGCGCGGACGCAGGCGGCTGAGCCGGCGCTCCCCAGGTCTCACGGACGAGGCGCACCGCGTCGCCGCCCCCGTTTCCGCCTCCTATGCGCCGGGGCGATGGTATGCGACATTCACGAGCCTCGAGGACCGGAACGGGCGGCCGGGGTGGCCATCCGCGTGCTCGGGAAGGCCGGCTGCGGCACCCCGGGAGACGCCCAGGGCTGGATACCATTCCCGTGGGCCATAACTGGCGGAAACCCGCCGGGCGTCGGTGGCGCCGGGCAGGCTGCGTTCGGGATCCGGGTCGCCCCGGCTACGCGGCTCCCTCGGGATCGGCGCCGATGTCCGCGGGCGTCGCGATGCCCGCGGAACCGGACGCAGGGCCGCCACTCGCGACGGCACCCGCCTCCTCGTGGGCCAGGACGACCGGCGGCCCGATCGCTACCCGGTGCTCGTACCGCCGCAGGGCCCACAGCGGCAGGAGCGCCACGAGCACGAGGACGAGCGTCGCGACGAGCACCCCGTCGATCCCGTCGAGCTGCGCCGCCTCCCCGCCGATGAGGCTGCCCGCGATCTGCCCGAGCGCGAGAAAGACGCTGTAGAGGCCCATGATCGCGCCACGGTCGAGGGGATAGGCCTCCGAGATGTCGGCCAGGAGGCCGAGCGCCGCGGGTGTCGCGCCGGCGAGCACGAAGAGCCCGAAGGCGACGCCAAGAATGAGGAGCAACTGCACGGCCAGCGGCTGTGCGGCACCGTGGTTGATGCCCCAGGCGCAGGCGACCGTGAGGATGCCGCCGAGAACGCCGAAGAAGAGGATCGACGTCCGCCGGAGAGTCCCGAACCGGCCGCCCCAGTAGAGGAGGCCGGCAAAGAAGATGAGGAGGCCGAGGGCGAGGCCGACACTCACCTGGACCGGGCTGAAGCCGCCCATGAGGAGCTGATCGGAGAACTGCGGGTCGGGCTCCTTCACGAGCTGGAAGATCGACTGGCTCGTCCACAGGCCGATCGCCGCGTTCACCGCGATCCAGGTCGGGGCCAGGAGCCAGACGTGCGAGCTGCGCAGGACCTTCCAGTAACGCCGCCAGCCGTAGTGGGCATGGGCAGGGGCCGCGGCATCAAGGGAGGCGGGAAGCTCGCGCACACCGAAGCGGTAGATGACCCAGGAACACGCGTAGATGCCCGCGTTCAGGAAGAACCCGACGGGCCCGACCAGCTCCCAGAGCGGCCCCGCCACGACCATGCCCACCCCGAGGCCGGCGAGCGTGGCCAGCTCGAAGCGGGCCACCGCGCGGCCGCGGAGGATCTCGTCCAGAGACGTGGCGCGCGCGATGTAGCCCAGGATCGACGGCACGGACGCTGCAGTCGAACTGCCCTCGAGGAGGCGCGTCACACCGAGTACCGGGATGCTGGTGGTGAGCCCGGTCATCACGACCGCGATCCCGCCGAACACCGGCCCCAGCTGCATGACCGGCCGCTGCCCCCAGCGGTCCGAGAGGACGCCGAACACGGGTGAGAGCGCAAGCTCCGCGATGAAGAAGGTGGCCGCCATGAAGCCGACGACGAGGGCGTCCACGGGCTCCCCGCCATGCTTCGGAAGATCGGCGAGGTAGTAGACCAGGAGCGCCCCGGTCAGGCCCGTGCTGAAGCGGAGCGTGAAGGTCCCGAAGAGGACGGCGGCGAGCGAGCGACCCACGGCGGCACACGATACGGCATTGCGCCGGTCCTGTGGCATCATGGCCAGGCCATCCCCCGCGGAGAGAAGGGTGTCCGAACGAGAACAGCCCAGCGCCGAGGCACGCCAGGCCGAGGAGGCCGCACTCCTTCTGCGTATCCGGGATCACGATCAGCGGGCGGTCGAGGACCTCTACGCCCGGTACAGCCGTCCCCTCTTCTCGCTCGCCTACCAGGTCACGGGCTCGGACCGGTACGCACAGGATGTCGTCCAGGAGGTCTTCATCGCCGTCTGGCGTGACGCCGCCCGGTTCGACCCGGCGCGCGGGTCGGCGAGCAGCTGGCTGTTCGCGCTGGCCAGGCACAAGGCGATCGATTTCGTGCGGAAAGAAGCCGCCATCCGGCGCCGCACCGCAGACGTCGATCTCTCGTTCGAAGAAGCCAGCGACGACGTGGACCAGGACGCCTGGCTGAACATCCGGCGCGAGCGCGTTCGCGGGGCGCTGAAGCAACTGCCGCCGGCGCAGCGCACAGCGGTCGAGCTCGCCTTCTTGTCCGGCCTCACGCATGTCGAGGTCGCGGAGCACCTGGACATCCCGCTGGGGACCGCGAAGACCCGCATCCGGACCGGCCTGTTGCGGCTGCGGGACGTGCTGGGGGACTCCCTCTCCGAGCACGGGGAAGCCGGCCGACGATTGGCCCCGGAGCCTTCGTCGAGCTGACCGGCGGGACCCGGACTCGTCTCTACTTCACCGGCGCGATGCTGAGGAACGCGTCCACGTCGACGCGCGGCCGTCCCGTGGTGCCGACGACCCTGATCTCGAGGGTGTGCTTGCCCGATGACGTCCAGGAGCGGACGAAGACGACCCGGCGAGTTGCCACGGTCTCGCTCCGCAGGTCGACCGTCTTCACGTACGTCCCGTCGACGTAGACACGCGCCTGGCCCCGGGTGGGCCCGACCGCCGACAGCCACGCGACCTGCTGCCCCGTGAAGGCGATCCGCGCGCTGGCCCCGGACTGCTGCGCTGAGACCGCGCGCCGACCGTAGAACGACGGCGAGTCGCGTCGCGTCCACTTCCCCTTGCGGACAACGGCAGACGATGACTCCTGGACCGCCCCGAGGCGGAACGCGCCGGCCGTCGCCCAGGCGCCGACGTTGCCTGCCCGGTCGATCGCCCGCACCCTGAAGCGGTGCACCTGGGCAGGAGCCGCGGCCACCGTCGTCGACAGGTCCGTCGCTTTCGCCAGCGGCACCGCCGTCCATGCCGCACCTACGGACCGCTCCAGCTCGTAGCCGGCGACGCCCCGGCCCTTGTCGGTCGCGGCGGCCCACTCGACCAGGATCGGGACGGTCGTCTGCGCGAGGCTCGACCCGGTCACGAGCGCATGGGCCGGGGCGCGCGCGACCGGCGGGTACGAGTCGACCCTCACCGTGGCGGTCGCCGTGCCCGTGACCCCGCCGGCGGTCGCCACGACCGTCGCGGTCCCGGCGGCCGTTGCCGAGTAGCGGCCGGCAGCGCTGATCGTGCCGGGACCGTCCACCGACCAGGCCACCTCGGCGGGCGCGAGCGCCACGGCGTTGTACGTGGCGTCCTGTCCCTTCGCGGCGAACGTCGTCGTCTCACCCTTCCACAGCGTGGCCGCTCCCGGCAGCACGTTGACGATGGCGAGCGGCCCTGTCGGCGCGGAGCTGAAGACGATGATGCTGTTCGCCACGGCGCGCTCGCTCCCATCGGACGGGCGATTCGCCACCGACACGTCCGCGTCCCCGGGCTCGCGGACCGCCATCGTCGTGGAACCGCCGCCGTCCATGTTGAGCGCCTGCACGGCGCCGCGGGAGAGCATGAGCTCGGCCAGCTCCTCGAGGTCCACGCCGGTGCTGTACCCGGCCTGCCGGCCGTCCACGGTGGCCATCACCAGGTCGCCCGCGGCGGTGATCCCGATGGCCGTGCGCGGATGGAGCTGGTTGGCGATCGAGGGACGGGGTGAGATGTACTCCCGGCCGTCGCGGACGATGAACTCCCGGCCGCCGACGGCCTCGCGGACGTTCTCCCACCCCGGGGTGATGGAGAACGTGAGCGGCAGCGGGTCCCCGGGCTTGAGCGCGTCGAGCTGCGAGCCCGACGGAGCGTTCAGCACGACGGTGTCGGGGGCGATCGGCAGGCCGCCCGCCGCCGGGCGCACCTCGCGGACGACCGCCTGGTGGGTGCCGGTCGGAGCAAGGGGTAGGGCCACGCCGCCGAGCACGACATCGGTGCCCGCGACGTTGTCGGGGGTCGCGTCGCCGAAACGCGGCGTGTAGAGCACGAACTCCTCGTCGGTTCTCCCCTGGTTCACCCGGTCGATCATCCTGATCGTCCCGTCGGGCCAGGTCAGGTACGCGCTCACCAGCACGCTCCCGATGAGCGGCTGCCCGGATGCATCGATGCCGAAGGTGGGCCGGGCAAGCCGCGCCGCGGTCACCAGCTCACCCGCCTGGATGTGGACCCCGTTGGGTGCGTCCTGCGTCTGGGTGCTGTACCCGCCCCACACGTCGCCGTTGATGGCCGCCACGGCGCGATGGCCCTCCTGTGACTTGCGGCGCGCCTGCCTGCTCGTCGTCTCCCGCCAGACGATCTGGTCTGCCGCGATGGACGCCTCGACGCTGATCACCGGCGTCCCGAGGTCCACCTCGAGCAGGTGCACCGCCTGTCGCCCGGACCGGCTCGTCTGGATGGTTCCCCAGTCGTGCTGCACGCCCGGGGCGACGGGGGCGTGACCCTGGGAGACGAAGTCGCTCGATATGGACGCCCGGACGGTCGCCGGAGCAAGGGTGAACGAGAACGGCGACGCGGGAAGGGCGGAGCCGGAGAAGCCCAGCAGGGCGACCAGCGTCGATACAGCCGCCGCGCGAAGGACCCCGCGGGCGGACCGGTGCCGATGGGTCATCGTGATGATGGTAGCCCGTGACGCGAATCAACGCGCCGGCCCGGATGTACCGGGCCGGCGCGTTGACGCTTGGATGGAGGGAGGTTACCGATCGTTGCGCGAGCGGGCGAGTGCGTACCGGCTGCCGACGACGAGTGCGCCGAGTGCCGCCACGGCGAGGAGCATGAACATCACGGGGCTGGACGCCGTGCCGTTGGTGTCGAGACCGGCGGCGTTCGTCGGGGGCATATCGGTGCCGCCCGCGGCGGCCGTCGCGTCGACCGCGACGACAACCTTGAGGGCGTTGCCGCCGACGGCTGGGCTGGCCGCGGAGCCGATCGCGAAGACGCTATAGGCCTTGCCGTTCTCGATGGCCACACCGGGCAGATCGAGCGCAACGGTGGTAGTACCGGCGAGGCGGACCTCGAGGTCATAGGTGCCACCGTCGAGGGCCAGGTAGTCGGTCGCCTTGGGGTACTCGAGAGCGGAGATGATCGGATCGCCGCCCTTGGGGGCGATGTCCACCGCCGGCGCGTCGGCGCTGAAGTGGATGACGCGAACCTGGGCCTTATCGGCGGTCGGGTTGGGGGCATCGACGAGGACCTGCGCCTCGATCTTGGCGACCTCGTTCGTGGCCGCGACGGTGTACATCTTGCCGGCCTCGAGCGTCAGGTCGGCGTTGATCACCGGGTTCTCCATCGTGCCGGTCGCGTAGACCTTCACGTTCTGGGTGCCGGCCGGGATGTCGAGGTAGTCGGAGATGATGCCGAAGGGGACGTTGGTCAGCGCGTCGACCTTGGTGTCATTGAGATAGACGTCGACCGCGGGGGCGTCAGGGGACGCGTGGAGCACGCGCACCTTGGCGGTGTCGGCTGCGGCGACCGGGCTCAGGACGCCAAGGAAAAGCGCACCGGCCACGGCCAGGGTGGCCACGATGGCCATTCGTCGCTGCTTCATTGTTCTCGGATCCTCCAGGTGGTGCATGCCGGCTGGGGACCGCCGGCGGGTCGTAGCTGCTGTACGACACTCTCTTCGGGCACCGACGCCCGACGGATTGGTCGGTGCCGATTTCGGCTACTCTGGAGCGGAACGCGGCGCGTGATGACCGCGGCACGGGAGTCCATCGATGGCACGGGTTGACCTCCGCTCACTGCCCGACACCCCCGCACTCGCCCGGGTCGTCCTCCCGGACGGGCGGGCGCGGCTGGTGCTGTTGCGCTCCGGCCGGCTCACCGACCTCGGAGCGGCCGCGGATGCGAGGCTCGGCTCGCTTGACCGGTTGATGGCGGAGCCGCTGGCCACCATCCGCCGCCTCCTGGACGACGACGCCCTCCTCGCCCTGCCGTCGCTCGACCCGGCCGGTCTCGCCTGGGCCGCGCCCGTCGAGTCGCAGGAGGTCTGGGGAGCCGGGATCACGTACCTCCGCAGCCGCGAGGCCCGCATGGAGGAGGCGATCGTGCGCGACGTCTATGCGCTCGTGTACGAGGCGGACAGACCCGAGCTCTTCTTCAAGGCGGCCGGGTGGCGCGTGGTCCCGTGGGGCGGCGAGATCGGGATGCGCTCCGACTCGACGTGGGACGTCCCGGAGCCGGAGCTGGCGGTGCTGGCCAACTCGCGCGGCGAGGTGGTGGCCTACTCGCCGGGCAACGACATGAGCTCACGGAGCATCGAGGGCGAGAACCCGCTCTACCTCCCCCAGGCCAAGGTGTACGACTCGTCGTGCTCGATCGGACCGGCGGCCGCGCTCGCCTGGCACGTCGCGCTTCCGGGCCGCTCCGTGCGGCTCGTGATCGAGCGCGAGGGGCATCCCGTGTTCGAGGGCCGGTCCAGCCTCGACGACATGGTCCGCGACCCGGCCGACCTGCTGCGCGTGCTCGGTGCCGCCTACACCCTTCCGGTCGGCGCGTGGATGCTCACGGGCACGTCCATCGTGCCCCCGCCGGAGTTCACCACCCGGCCGGGCGATGCCATCCGCATCTCGGTTGAGGGCCTGGGCGAACTGCGGAACACGGTTCGGCTCGTGCAGCACAGCGGGGCGACCGCCCTCTCCCGCGTCCGCCACGTCTGAACGACCAGGGCGGCCGCAGCGTAGCTGGCGTTCCCGATCCCGATCCCGATCACGAAGACGGCCAGCAGCGCAGCGACCCCGAGCACCCGCACCACCGCCTGGCCGCGCCGGTCAGTGCCGGCTCCCGCGGGAGCTCCCGGCGCGCCCGGCACACCCGGTGCACCCGGCGCACCCGGCACACCCGGCGCTCCCGGCGCTGCGGGTCGCTGCCACAGTCCCGCCAGCGTCATACCGGCCCCGGGCGTGAACACGAGGGCGAGCCAGGCCCCCGTCGCCAGGCCGCCAAGGTGGGCGGCGATGTCGATGGCCGCCGTCCCACTCGTCACCATGAAGACGTTGAGCCCGAGGTTGAACACGATGAGGAAGCCGATCTGGCTCGCCACGGCCCGCGCCTGCCGGTCCAGGAGCGGGTGGTGCCGCCACATGGCGACGAAGAGCACCCCGAAGAGTCCGAAGATCGCGCCGCTGGCCCCCACGGCGGGCTCCGGGAAGACGATGAAGCTCGCGATCGACCCGCCGATGGCGCAGAGGATGTAGATCGCGACGTACTGGATCGGCCCGAAGATGCGCTCGACCAGCGGCCCCACGATGTAGAGCGCGTACATGTTGAAGGCGAGATGGAGCAGCCCGCCGTGGAGCAGCGTGACCGTGACGAGGCGCCAGTACTCGCCCTGGGACACCGCGATCTTGTCAAGGACGAAGAGCGAGTCGAGCTGGTCCCCGAGCTGCCCGCCGTACATCGCCAGCACGCTGATGACGGTCGTAATCCCGATGAGAGCGTACGTCACCGGGGCGCCGCGGTTGGTCACGCGGATCCTGTTGAAGTACCGCTCGGACGCCCCGCGGTTGCCGAGCTCCTTGTTGAGCCATCCCAGGCGCGAGGCGATCTCGGCGCGGGCCTCGGGGGGCGCCCGGCGATCCGCCTGCTGGTAGGCGTCCAGGGCGCCCGGCAGGTCCCCTGACCGAACCTTCGCGCCGGCGACCTGCTTCCAGGCGATCCAGGATGCCGGCGTCTCCGGGGCGCGCGCCGCCATCGTCCAGCTCTGGAGCGCGGCGGCATCGTGGTCGAGCCGGTACTGGCACTCGCCGAGGCCAAGGAGGCCCGCGACGTGGAGGTCCGCGTCCTGGTGGCCGATGACGCGCGAGTAGTAGGCCGCCGCGGTTTCGTAGTCGCCCGACGCGGAAAGCTGGTCGGCGTGCCGGACGAGTCCGATGGCGGTGTCCCGGTCGAGAGGACCGCTGGGCAGGGGCTGGTTGGCTGTCATCATCCGCTCGGTTCGGGGGGGGAGTCAGGGCAGTTTACCAAGCGCCGCCCGCAAGGCCCGTCGTGCGTGTCGATGGTCCATCGGGCGCTCCGGGCACCGGCGGTCGCCCGGCACTCGCCGGCGGTGGAGAATGGTCCCATGAGCCTCCGAGCGATGGCCTCACCGGCGATCTGGCCGTCCTACGCGACCAGCTTCATCCGGTCGACGCGCCGCGGCTGGGCAGGGCCGCGCCGCTACCCCGGTGACGCTCGCACCGTCTGCCGTGCAGTTCTCGACGCGTGCTGGGACGGGACGCACTTCAACGCCAGCGCCGGTCACTTCCGGCAGTTCTGGACCCGCGACCTGGGCTTCAGCGCGGCTGCCCTCGTCCGCCTCGGGTACCGCGGGCGGGTCGTCTCCAGCCTGGCCTGGGCACTGGACGCCTGGAGCGTCCGCGGGCGCATCACCACCACGATCTTCCCCGGCCGCCGCCCCGCGGACGTCTACGACATGGGGGTCGATTCCCTCCCGTGGCTGATGGCCGCCCTGCGCGCCGCCGGCGCAGGGGATCTCGTCGAGCACCACGCGTCGTGGCTCGCGCGCGAGGTCGATCGATACGCGCAGTCGGTCCTCGATCCCCGCACCGGCTTTGTTCGCGATGACCGCCACTTCTCGACCCACCGCGACACCGTCCACCGCGGCTCGAACTGCTACGCCAACGCGATGGTCGCCCTCCTCGACTGCACGCTCCGGGAGACCGGCTGGCTGTCGAGCCCGATCCCGCCGGGCGCAGCCGACCGCCTCGTCGATGCATTCTGGCGGGGCGATCACTTCGCGGATCGCGCGGACGGCGACGCCCTCACGGGCGACGCGAACACGTGGCCGTTCTGGACGGGGGTGGTGCCCGCGTCGCTCGGGCTGCGCAACGCGCTCACGGCCCTGGACCGGGCCGGCCTGTCGAGCCCCCTGCCTCTACGGTACGTGGCGATCCGCGACGCGGCCAGCGAGGATCGCGCCCAGCGCCTGTTCGTGCCCGACTACCAGGGTACGGCCATGTGGACGTCCCTTGGCTCGATCTACCTGGCACTCCTTCGACAGTCAGACCCCGGCGCCGCCGCACTGCCGATCGCGATGTACGAGAGCCTGATCGAGCGCGATGGGACGTTCTGGGAGGTGCTCGTGGCCGAGCGAGCTCCCGATGGTGCGGGACTGATCCGGCCGTACCGCGGGACCCTGCGCCTGTTCCATGCCGACGAGGCGATGCTGTGGTCGGCGCTCTTCCTCGATCTGCTCGAGAGCGGCTGAGCGAACCCCTACCCTGCCGGCCGCTCCTCGTGCCCGCCGAACTCCTTGCGCATGGCGGAGAGGACGCGGTCGGCGAAGTCGGCGAGATCGCGGGAAGAGAACCGCTGGTAGAGGGCGGCGCTGATCACCGGCGCGGGGACCCCCTCGTCCACGGCCGCGAGGACGGTCCAGCGCCCCTCCCCGGAGTCGGACACGCGCCCGGAGAACCCGCCGAGGCGCGGGTCCTTGACGAGCGCCGCCGCCGTCAGGTCAAGCAGCCACGAGGCAACCACGCTGCCCCGCCGCCACACCTCGGACACCGCCGCGATGTCGATGTCGTAGGCGTAGGCGCCCGGGTCGCGGAGCGGCGTCGTCTCGGCGTCCGCTTCGCGGGGCTTCGATCCGGCATCGGCGTTCGCCAGGATGTTGAGCCCCTCCGCGTAGGCCGCCATGACCCCGTACTCGATGCCGTTGTGGACCATCTTCACGAAGTGCCCCGCGCCGGCGGGCCCGCAGTGCAGGTAGCCCAGCTCCTCGGCGGACGGTTCGCCCGTCCGTCCCGGCGTGCGTGCGGCCGCATCGAGCCCCGGAGCGAGCGACCGGAAGACCGGATCCAGGCGCCGGACCGTCTCCGCCTCGCCACCGATCATGAGGCAGTACCCGCGCTCGAGCCCCCAGACCCCGCCGCTCGTCCCGCAGTCGAGGTAGTGGATGCCCCGCGGCCGGAGCGCTGCCGCCCGCTCGATGTCGTCGCGGTAGTAGCTGTTCCCGCCGTCCACGACGGTGTCGCCGGACTCCATGCGGGAGGCGAGGTCCTCGATCATCGCGCCGGTGATGGCGGCTGGAACCATGATCCAGGCCACGCGGGGCTTCGAGAGGCGCGAGACGAACTCGTCGAGCGTGGTCGTTCCGATCGCGCCCTCGCTCACCAGCTGGGCAACGGGACCGGGGCTCCGGTTCCACACCACGCACTCGTGCCCGTCCTGCAGGAGCCGCCGCGTGATGTTCGCGCCCATGCGGCCAAGGCCCACGATTCCGATCTGCATCGCCGTCACCTCACGAGCCGAGGCTCGGGTCGGCCCCGGCCTCCCGGACAGAGACCAGGCTCAGAGCCCCTCCCCCGCGACACGGTCGGCGATGACGATCGCCCGCTGCGGCGTCACCCGACATGCGGGGATGTCCTCGCCCTTCATCAGCCGCCCGAGGGCCTCGCGCTTCGACGGTCCCGTCACCAGGAAGACCCCGACCGCCGCCGCCGACAGGACGGGCAGGGTCAGCGTGACGCGGGGCACCCGGGGCGCAGCCCCTGGGACGGGAACCCGGACCGCGTACTTGTTCGTGATCTCCGGCTCCGGCCGGCCCGGGAACAGCGACGCCACGTGCCCGTCCGAACCCAAGCCGTAGACCGCCAGGTCGAACCACGGGCGCTCTCCGAAGCGCGCTCGGAGCCGCCGCTCATAGCCCTCGGCGTTGCAGCGCGCACCGTCGATCGGGTACCACGTCGCCTGCACGTGGGCCAGGAGCGCCGCCTGGATCATGGCGCCGTTCGAGTCCCGGTGATCGCCGGGGACGCAGCGCTCGTCGGTGAGAAACAGCTCGACTTCACCCCAGGGGTAGTCGGTCAGCCCCACCAGGCGCCTGTAGAAGGGCTCGGGCGTGGCACCCCCCGACAGCAGCAGGGTGCGTGGCTGCACCTCGAGGAAGAGCGCGAGCGCCGCGCCGGCCACGTCATCCACCACGCGAAGATCGAGCGCGGGTCCTCCCTCGTTCATGCGGCTGCCTCCTTCAGGCGGTGGGCGGCGCTCGGCGACGACAGGTAGGCTGGCGCGCACGGCAGTTGGGGTGCGCGCCAACAAGCTACCAGATCCCCATTGGGGGCCGCGCCGACGCCGTTTCGGGTCCTCGTGCCGCACGCAGGCGCGGAAACTCGATCCGCTGCCTTGACATGCCCGACGGTCGCGCTATACCGACGCGAGACGGGAGGCTCTGACACGCGGCCCAAATCCTGGCCGCCGGGACCGCGCCGAGCCACTGGCGAACCCGACCCGCAGACAGCGTGTGGGGGTTTGTCATGGCGGAGTACGGGTTGTTCATCGGCTGGGGCTTCCCGCGAGCCGGCAAGGAAGCTGCCGCGTACAAAGTGTTCCAGGACGCGGTCGCCTACTGGAAGGAGCTGCAGGCGGCGGGCGAGATCGAGAGCTTCGAGTTCGTGGCTCTTGGCTACCACGGAGGCGACCTGAACGGCTTCGCGCTCCTGCGGGGCGCTCCCGAGAAGCTGGGCCGGCTCAGCATGGCGCCGGAGTTCCAGCGCCGGAGCATGCGGGCGGCCACCTGCATTGATGGCGTGGGCATCGTCAACGCCGCCGTCGACGATGGAGCGATCCGCCAGATGGCCAGTTGGAAGGAGGCCATCGCCGACCTGATCTGAGGTCCCTGGCCGGCCCCGACGGCGACGGCAGAACGGTCGCAGCGGGTGGCTCGGCCACCGTGTGTAGCAGAGGTCGACATGGAAGTGCATGAGTCCGTCGAGATCGGCGCGGCGCCGGGGAAGATCTGGCCGCTCCTGGTCGAGCCGGAGAACATCCTCAAGTGGTGCATCACGTTCCGCAAGTTCGAGTACCGCGGCGAGCAGCACGCCGGTCCGGGTACCCGCTTCTACGTCGAGGAGAAGGCCGTTGGCCCGCTCATGAAGCTCAACTTCGAGGCCACGGAGTGGAAGGAGAACGAGGTCCTCGCCTTCCGCATGACCTCCGGGACTGGGGTCAAGAGCTACGAGCAGAGGTGGGCCCTCCAGCCGACGCCGTCGGGCAGCCGTTTCTCCTTCGCCGAGGAAGTGGGCATGCCCTTCGGGGTCGTCGGCCAAGTGCTGGGGGCCGTGGCCAAGGGCAGCTCGGAGCGGCATGTGAAGGAGATGCTGGGCAAACTGAAGAGCATGGCCGAGGGCTAGGCAGGGCCCCGCACACGATCATGCAATGGTGGCCGCCCATGGCACGCGGCTGCTGTCGCTGGCTCCAGGCACGCTCCGGGCCGTGAGCCGTGGACCATGACTGGCGCCCGTCCTGTATCTTGGGTTGGCGACCCCAGCTGGGTCGGTGCGGTCTGGTCCTGTTGAGTTGACGGTTCTGGTCGCGCGGCCTTCGGACGGACTCGGGGTCCCCAGCGAACGAGGCAAACCGTGCGACCGGAGAGAACTCCACGCCCCCATCACGCCGCGTCCCGCGGCCAGGTCGGCCCCGCGATCCTCGCTGCCGTCCTCCTGTTCGCCACCCTGGCTCTCTCGGGGCCTCGAGCCGCCGTCGCGGCGACCACGATGGCCGCCGCCTGCGATGGGGTGAACCTCCGGACAGGGCCTTCGACGAGCGCCAGCAGCGCCACGAGCATCTCGTCCGGGACCCAGGTCGGTGTGGTCGCGACGGTGACGGGCGACCAGTGGAGTGCGGCTTGCCCGGGCGCCGTGTCGGGCAACACCTGGTACCAGATCAGCGAGGTGAGCGGCACGAGCGTCGCCTCGCTCTTCGGGGTGGAATCCCTCTATGGCGCAACGGGCCTGTTCGTGACCGCAACGCCGACGCCGACCCCTGGCATCACGCCGACGCCGACGCCGGGCCAGACGTTCATCGAGGGGATCGACGTCAGCCACTGGCAGGGCACGATCGACTGGCCCGCCGTGGCCGCCGCAGGCAAGCGGTTCGCGTACATCAAGGCCAGCGAGGGCACCTCCTTCGTGGACGGGGATTACGCGGCGAACCGAGTGCAGGCCAAGGCGGCAGGTCTGTACGTGGGTGCCTACCACTACGCTCGCCCGGACGCGACTGCGGGTGACGCGGCAGCCGAGGCCGACCACTTCGTCGACACGGCGCAGCCCGCCGCGGGAGAGCTTCTTCCGATCCTCGATCTCGAGGAGTCCGGCGACCTCCCGACGGCGGCGCTCCAGGAGTGGGTCCAGGCCTACCTCGACAGGATCTACGAGCGGCTGGGGGTGCGCGGCGTCATCTACGTGTCGCCCAACTTCTGGAAGACCTCCATGGGCGACACCACCTGGTTCGCGACGGCCGGGTACCCCGTGCTCTGGATCGCCCACTGGACCAGCGCCGGCGCCCCGTCCGTCCCGGCCGCCAACTGGGCCGGCAATGGCTGGACCTTCTGGCAGTACACGTCCAACGGCACCGTCCCCGGGATCACCGGGCGGGTTGACCTCGACCGTTACGCCGGGACCGACTTCAACCCCGTCCTGATCGGCGGGAACCCCGGCGGGCCCGCACCGCCGGACCCCTCGCTGAGTCTCACTTCGAGTGCGTCCCGGACCGTCTACAGGCAGTACGTGACGCTGACCGTCGGGCTGCAGCCCCTCGGGGCGAACCGCTCGATTGAGATCCAGCGCCACAGCCCAGCCGACGCGACGTGGGTCACCATCGCCAACCTGACCACCGACGCCTCCGGGACGGCGGCCTACTCCTATGGACCGCCGTACAACACCGAATTCCGGGCCGTCTTTGCTGGCGCCAGCGACCTCGGCCCCGCCACCAGCTCATCAGTCGCGGTCAACGTCCATCACTCGGCTTCGATCCAGCCCTACTACGGCTCGGTGAAGTCGATCGCGCGTGGGGCACGGATCACCTACACCGCGGTCGTCCGCCCCAGGGCCCCGAGCGGGGCACAGACAGCCTCGTTTCTCATCTACCAGCGGGTGGGTGGCGCCTGGGTCTACCGGACGTCGGCCACCAGGGCCCTCGTGAACGGCTCCACGACGTTCTCGTGGACGTGGAGCAGGAGCGGCGAGTGGTACATCCGGGTCCGCTCCAATGCGACCCCCTACAACCTGGCGTCGCTCTCGCCGATCGTCAGGGTCAGGGTCCCGTAGGCGACCGGGGCAGCGGCCTCAGCGGGGCTCCCATTCGGTGGCCGAAAGCACGGATGCCTGTCCGGGGCCGTTGCACGGCGGCAGCTGATCGGAGGTCGCCACGGAGAGGTCAGCGATCTCGATTTCGCCGCTCGCGAGGGCCAGCCGGAAGCGGAGGGGCAGGCTCACCGACTGATCGCACCAGTTGCTGAAGACGAGCGAGAAGCCGATCGTCTCGCCCGGTCCGATCGTCGGCCCCGGGCCGGTGCGCCCGGGGGAGCTGGCGAGCAGGATGGAGCCCGCCGGGTCGATGAGCGAGACGGCGGGGCTGGCCGGCAGCACGCACGGGGAGCTGCCGGCGTTCTCGACGCTGACGTCCGCGCCGCGACTGCCAGCGGCGGCGCCCCATTGTCCGCCCGTCGCGCGGACGTTGACGCTCGTGCACGCCCCACTCCCCGAGTTCGACGCGGCCGGGCTGCTTGACGGCAGGACGCGGCCGGGCTGCTTCGACGGCAGGGACGCGGCCGGGCTGGCAGTGCCGCCGCAGGCCGCCAGGAGCACGGCGACGAGCAGGACAGAGAGCATCGGGCACCGAGCCCGCTCGCGGCCCGGGCGGTTCATCGATGATTGCAGCACGGACATTTCGTCCTCAGCAAGGCGACGTCGCAGCCGATAGCCAGCGGGCGCGGCGACTCTCCCCGGACATCATTTTAGCGGTGACCGTTGTGCGGCCCGTGGCAGGTGCGGCTCCGCGTCAGCACCCTGGTGCGGCCCAGCCCTCATTCGCGGCTGACGACGGGCCCATACAATCCGGCGACAACGTCGTCGGCCGAATGGAGGAACGGGCGCCACATGCGACATGCCATCGACATCCCCAACTTCGGCGACTTCGCCGATCCGCTGCTGACCGCGGAGATAGCCCGCGACGCCGAAGCCGCGGGCTGGGACGCCATGTGGGTCTGGGACCACATCATGCGCGACCCGGCAGACCCGCACGCCGACGCGTGGCTGCTGCTGGCGGCCATCGCCCTGGCCACCGAACGGATCCGCCTTGGGCCCATGGTGACGCCGCTGGCGCGTCGACGGCCGTGGCACGTGGCCCGCGAGGCCGTCACCCTGGACCATCTCTCCCGCGGGCGGCTGACGATGGGGGTGGGCAGTGGGTCGCGCGACCGCGAGTTCACAGCGTTCGGCGATGAAGGCGACCTGCGGGTACGGGCGGCGATGCTGGACGAAGGCCTGACGATCATGGAAGGGCTCTGGACCGGCCGGCCGTTCTCCTACCACGGCACGCACTACCACATCGACGACGCCACCTTCCTGCCACTGCCTGTCCAGCAGCCGAGGATCCCGATCTGGGTGGGCGCGACGTGGCCGCTCCGCGCCCCGCTGCGGAGGGCGGCGCGCTGGGACGGCGTGTGGGCACTGCGGCGCGCACCAGACGGAACGGGCTCGCCGCTCTCCCCGGGCGACATTCGGGACCTATGCGAGATGATCGCAGAGGAGCGCGCCGTGGCCGGACTCGCGGCGGAACCCTTCGACGTGCTCGTCCACGGCATCACCCCGGGCGGCGATCCGGCCGCGGCCGCCGCCACGGCCCGGTCGTTCGCCGACGCCGGCGCCACGTGGTGGGTTGAGCGCATCAACACCTCGCGCGGCACCTTGGCGCAGATGCGTGAGCGAGTCCAGGCCGGTCCTCCTCGCTCCTGAGCGACATCCCGGCACCGCACCGCTCGGCGCAGCCGGACTGGCTCAACCCGAGGCGTCCGGAGCGGTTCGTGGGGCCGCAAGCGGTGGGCAAGCGACGCTCCCGGCGGCGAGGCCGGCCGTGTGCCAGCGCGTCAGCCCAGGTAGAGCGTCGTCGGGACCAGGGCACTCGACCGGATCGTGCCTCTGATCGGGAGGCTCGTCGGCAAGGGCGAAGACTATGCGTACCTCGTCGAGAGCACGAAGGGGTATCCGGCTCCGGATCGAGTCGCGGGGATCATGCGCGACGCGGGCCTCGTCGACGTCACCTGGCGACCCATGACGTTCGGGGCGGTAACCCTCCACGTCGGGAGGGTTCCGCGGCGCTGAGCCGCCGCCGGATCATCAGCCCAATCGACCTCATCCCGGAGTTCGTCCCTGTGGTGGGACCGCTCGACGACCTCATCGTGACTGCACTTGTTCTGAGGTGAGCCGGGAAGAGGACCGGGGCCGAGCAGCTTCGCCGGCACTGGACCGGGACCCCCGAGGGCTTGGCTCTTCTCGAGCGGCTGCTGTAGAGGCAGGACTCCGGCGTCGATGGCGCCCCTGGGATGACTCACGCGGCAGTGATCGGACGCGGCGCGTGGCCTCGTGTATGCTCCCCGGCTGCCCGACGGCTTGCCTGGAGAAGGCGCCGCGGCGGCGGCCCCCTGGCATGAGGGTGGTCCCCATCAAGACTCGCAGGGGAGGAAGCCTGCAATGAAGGACACGCAGAAGTCCGCCAAGAGCACCACCGCGATCGACAAGCCGGTCCAGGGATGGACGGCCGACGAACGAGCCGCGATGAAGGAGCGCGCCCAGGAGCTGAAGGCGGAGGCGCGCCGCGGCCCGCGCGCGGACAAGGCGGACGGGGAAAGCGCCGTGCTCGCGAAGATCGCCGAGATGCCGGAACCGGATCGCGCCATGGCCGAGCGGCTCCATGCGATCATCAAGGCCAGCGCGCCAGCCCTCTCGCCGAAGACCTGGTACGGGATGCCCGCGTATGCCAGGGACGGCAAGGTCGTCTGCTTCTTCCAGAGCGCGCACAAGTTCAACGCGCGGTACGCGACGTTCGGCTTCAACGACTCGGCGAACCTCGACGAAGGCACCATGTGGCCGACCTCCTTCGCCCTGACGGAGTTGACCGCCGCCGACGAGGCAAGGATCGCGCGCGCTCGTGAAGAGAGCGGCGAGCTGAGGACTGAGCTCGCCAAAGGCATGCGCCGAGGTCGCATGATCGCCAAGCACCCGTGAGCGAGTACGAGACTGAGAGCGCTCCCCTCCCCGCCCGACCTGCGGGCCTTCGAACGTCAAGACCGGAGTCGCTCCAGGCCGTCGAGGATCAGATCGAGCCCGAACTCGAAATCGACCGGAACGCCGTGCGGGGCGGTCGTCAGCATCTCAGCCATCGCGAGGAGGTTCGGATACTCGCTCGCGGGAAGACCTCGCGCGAAGGTCGCGGCCAGCTCCGGAGCGTTCTCGAGGTCGAACGGCCAGGCCAGCTCCTGGAGCGCGAAGCCATAGGTGTGGCTGTCCAGCGCCATGATCGCGCGAATGGCCATCGGCATCGTGAACCCCGCGCCAGCGAGGACGCCGATCACCGCGTCGAGGTAGCGCAGCCTCGCGGGACCGGCGTTGCGGCGCGACTCGATCAGGCTGCTGGCCCAGGGGTGGCGCAGGAGGACCTGGTGGGCTGAGATCGCACTCCGCCGAATGGCCGTCTTCCAGTCGGCATCGATAGAAGGCACCTCGAAGTCGCTCGTGACCAGGTCGGCGATGCCGTCGAGGATGTCGTCCTTGTTGGCCACGTGCTTGTACAGCGACATCGCCTCGACCCGGAGCACCTGGCCAAGCTTGCGCATCGACACCGCCTCGAGGCCGCCTTCATCCGCCAGGCGGACGGCGGCTCGCAGGACCCGGTCGCGGGTGAGCGGCCGCCGGCGTGTTGGGGTTCGGTCAGGAGTGGTCGCCAGCTTCGTCATCTGATCCTCGCGGCTTGACAGGCTTACGGTGTAGTCATAGCATACGCCGTAGGCTTACAGTGTAGTCGATGGTACTACCCGACAAGGAGGCACCGATGTTGATGCAAGTGGCGACCCTCGCGGCGGTTCTGTTCGCAGGACTCGTGGTGATCGCGCTCGTCTACCTGCTGGGGATGCGGGCGAAGTCCCCGCTCGTGGTCAAGCCCCTCATCCGGCTGCAGCGCGCGATCATCAATCCACGGCAGATGCGATCGGCGGGCACGCCCGGAGCGTACGCATCCGTGATCCGGCATCGCGGCCGGACCTCGGGCCGGTCGTACGAGACGCCCGTCGGGGTGGTGGCCGCCGGCGACGGGTTCGTCATCGGGCTCGTGTACGGGTCGCGCGCGAACTGGTGCCAGAACGTGCTGGCGAGCGGGTCCGCGACCATCGTCCACGAGGGGCAGACCTACCAGGTCGATCAGCCGGAGATCGTCCCGATGCAGGCGGTTGAGGCTCAGTTCACGGCCGGCGATCAACGAGGCTTCCGTCGGTTCGCCGTCGATCAGGCGCTCCGGGTTCGCCGGGCCGATCCCGAAGGGGCCTAGGGCGGTTCGCCGACGCGCCACGAGGCGAGGGTCGCGCCGCAGTTGCCGTGCTGGCCGCACCATGCGCGGAGCACTCGCGCCCGCAGACGACGCCACTCTCGGGTGTCGTACAACGCGTTGTGGACGCTGCGGGTGCCCGAGCGCGCGTGCCAGCGGATCGCGCTCCGCGGGCAGATGCGCCCCGACGTTCACGCCAGACCGCCCACTTCCCGGCCGAGCTTGAGCGTCTTCGGGCCGTAGGTCTCGACGCCCGCCCACTGGCTCCGGAGATCGAGCGGTTCACACCGGACGACTGGCGCGCCCGGACGCCCATCACCGCCCTCATTCGCGGGCTGGGGCAGTTCGGGGAGCGCGCGCCATCCCAGCTGCGCGACCACGGGTGGCCTGAGCACGACCGGCATCCGGGGGGCAGCAGGATCGCTTCATCGAGCGTCACGGCCTCGTCAGGCCCGGGAAGGGGCATTCGATCTCCTCTTCGGCCGTCTACTCCAATCGCTGGCAGCGCAACCTGCGGCGGACCCTGGAGCTGCTGAAAGCTGATTCCCCTGTGGTAGGATCTCAAACAAGAATGGCTCGCAGGTAGTAATAGTTGTTGATAATGGAAACAAGCGTGGCCGATGGCCGCATGGACGGGTTGAAGACGGTTGCGAGGCGGACCGGCATCAAACTCACCCACCAGCGCCTCGAGATCTTTCGCGCGATCGCCGCGACCGACCAACACCCCGATGCGGAAACGGTCTGGCGGATCGTGCGGGCACGGATCCCGACCCTCTCTCTGGCCACCGTCTACAGGACGCTCTGGCTGCTGGCCGACGTGGGTCTCGTCTCGACCGTGGTCCCCGGCGGCGACAGGGTGCGCTTCGACGCCAACCTCGATCCGCATGCCCACTACGTCTGCATCCGCTGCGGTCTGACGCGCGATCTGGCCGCCCCCGACGACGAGCTTCGGCGCATCTCCGGGCAGGCGAGCCGGTTCGGCAGTGTCGTCGCTACGGCGATCGAGGTTCGAGGCATCTGCGCGCGCTGTGCCGGTGCCGGCTCCGGCGCGAAGGCAACTGAGAGCGCGCCTGTCGGCCCGACCGACACGAGCGAGGGCGCCTCGCCGGTTTCATCGTCTGAGGTAAACCTCGAATGGACACGGAAAGGACTCGGTGATGAGCGGAACCGACAGAACCACTGCACGCGGCACGACAGACCGGGACTGGTGGCCGAATCAGTTGAGGCTCGAACTCCTGCATCAGCATTCCTCCAAGTCCAATCCGATGGGCGTGGAATTCAACTACGCGGAGGAGTTCAGGAGCCTTGACCTGGCGGCCGTGAAGAAAGACCTCGCGGCCCTGATGACCGCTTCGCAGGAGTGGTGGCCTGCCGACTGGGGCCACTACGGCGGTCTCATGATCCGCATGGCCTGGCACAGCGCCGGCACCTATCGCACCGGTGACGGCCGCGGCGGCGGTGGCAGGGGCCAGCAGCGCTTCGCGCCGCTCAGCAGCTGGCCCGACAACGTCAACCTGGACAAGGCGCGCCGCCTGCTCTGGCCGATCAAGCAGAAGTATGGCCGGAAGATTTCCTGGGCCGACCTCATGATCCTCGCCGGCAACGTCGCCCTGGAAACGATGGGATTCAGAACCTTCGGTTTCGGTGGCGGTCGCGAGGACGTCTGGGAGCCGGATCAGGATGTCTACTGGGGCGCCGAGGAGACCTGGCTGGGTGGCGACAAGCGCTATTCCGGGGAGCGGGACCTCGAGAACCCGCTCGCTGCGGTGCAGATGGGCCTGATCTATGTGAACCCCGAAGGCCCCGACGGCAATCCCGATCCTGTTGGTTCAGGCCGCGATGTGCGCGAGACCTTCGGCCGCATGGCCATGAACGACGAAGAAACCGTAGCCCTTGTCGCCGGCGGACACACCTTCGGCAAGGCGCACGGCGCGGGCGACCCGAAACTGGTCGGCCCCGAACCCGAAGCCGCTCCCATCGAAGAGCACGGCCTGGGCTGGAAGAATCGCCTGGGCACCGGCAAGGGTGCAGACACCACCAGCAGCGGTATCGAAGGCGCCTGGAAACCCAACCCCACCAAGTGGGACATGGGCTACTTCAACATGCTCTTCAGCTACGAGTGGGAGCTGGTCAAGAGTCCAGCGGGCGCCCAACAGTGGCAGCCAAAGAACGTCAAACCGGAACACATGATTCCCGACGCGCACGATCCGTCCAGGAAGCATCCGCCGATGATGACGACGGCCGACCTGTCACTGCGTTTCGACCCGGCCTACGAGAAGATCGCACGGCGCTTCATGGAGAACCCGGACGAGTTCGCCGACGCGTTCGCGCGGGCCTGGTTCAAGCTGACGCACCGCGACATGGGTCCGCGCACACGCTATCTCGGCCCGGAGGTTCCGGCCGAAGAGCTGATCTGGCAGGACCCCATCCCCGCCGTCGATCACGAACTGATCGACGCGCAGGACATCGCTTCTCTCAAGGACAGGATCCTGGCTTCCGGCATGTCTGTCCCGGAGCTGGTCTCGACCGCCTGGGCGTCGGCGTCCACCTTCCGCGGCTCCGACAAGCGCGGCGGTGCCAACGGTGCCCGCATTCGACTGGCGCCGCAGAAGGACTGGGAAGTCAACGAGCCTGCCCAGCTGGCGAAGGTGCTCACGACCCTGGAGGGCATCCGGGTCACGTTCAACAACGCGCAGACGGGCGGCAGGAAGGTCTCACTGGCCGACCTGATCGTTCTGGGCGGTTGCGCGGGCCTCGAGCAGGCGGCGAAGAACGCCGGCTACCCGATGGCGGTTCCGTTCACGCCGGGGCGCACGGACGCGTCGCAGGAGCAGACCGATGTGGCCTCCTTCGCGGCCCTCGAGCCGAAGGCGGACGGTTTCCGCAACTACCAGAAGGCCCGCTATGCCGTATCGGCCGAGGAACTGCTGATCGACCGGGCGCAACTGCTGACCTTGACCGCGCCTGAGATGACGGTGCTCGTGGGCGGGATGCGCGCGCTGAATGCCACCGTCGCAGGCTCGCAGCATGGGGTCTTCACCAAGCGGCCGGGGGCGCTCACCAATGACTTCTTCGTGAACCTGCTCGACATGAGCACGACCTGGAGCGCGGTCTCGGAAGACGGAGAGGTGTTCGAGGGTCGTGATCGCGCAACCGGCGACCCCAGGTGGACCGCCACCCGCGTCGACCTCGTCTTCGGCTCGAACTCGCAACTCCGGGCCCTGGCCGAGGTCTACGCATGCGAGGACTCCCAGGAGAAGTTCGTTCACGACTTCGTGGCGGCGTGGAACAAGGTGATGAACCTCGACCGGTTCGACCTCGCCTGATCGCTTCGCAGGCATCGCGCTGTCTGCCCACCGAGGGAACTGACCGCAGCGCGATCGGTGCGCTGGTCCGTCCAGGCCGTGGGCAGCGGGATGTCTGCCGCGAGGCTGTCTCCGGCGAACCGCACCTGGCGGTGCGCACCGGCGGCAGGCGCCAGGGCCTTGACTCTGCCATCGTGTCAGGGTCCAGAGTATGGCCATGACGAGCACCGAACCACCCCGCACGCCTCCCGGCATGCTGCCGATCGGGCAGTTCTCGCGGTTCGTCGGGCTCAGCGTCCGGATGCTCCGTCACTACGACGAGCACGGGGTGCTGAGCCCCGCCCGCGTCGACCCCGGCACGGGCTACCGCTACTACACGGTGGCCCAGATGTACGAGGCGGCGCGGATTCGGGAGCTCCGCGACGTGGGGATGCCCGTGGCGGCGATCGCGGCGCTGGTCCGGAGCGCCGGTGACCCCGCGGCCCTGGCCCATGCCCTCGAGGCCCAGCGGGCCCAGCTCGTCGACGACGCGGCCAGGACCGAGCGACGGCTGGCCGACGTCGATCGACTCATCCGGTCGCTCGCGGAGGTTGCCATGACCACCAGCACGACAACGCTCACCAGGCGAACGATCCCGGCCCACACGATCGTCGCCCTGCGCACCACCATCCCGACCTACGCGGACGAAGGACCGCTCTGGGGCCGCCTGATGCCGTCGGCCATGGCTGCCGGCGCCCAGCCGATGGGCGCCGGGGTGACGTACCACGACACGGAGTACCGGGAGTCGGATTGCGACGTGGAGATCTGGCTCCAGGTCGCCGCGCCGATCGAGGTTGCGCCACCGCTCGTCTGCCGCCAGGTTCCCGAGCAGACGGTCGCCCTGACCACGCTGCGCGGTGACTACGCAGGGTTTCGGCGCGGCGGCGATGGCCCTCGGCGAGGCGATGGTCGCCGAGGGCCTGGCGGAGACCGGGCCGATGTTCAGCCGGTACGTCGTCGGCCCTGCGCAGTCGCAGGATCCGGCGGACTTCGTGACGGAGATCTGCATCCCGATCTGACCTGTCGCGCCGGACAAGCCGTGGCCGCAGCACCACGCCGCACGGATGGCGGGGCGCTGCGGCTGTGACAGCCGCCCGATCCGGGCTCCCATGGGGGCGGGAACAGCCGAGAGCAGAAGGAGACCAGGGAGCGGGCGCGAGGCTGATGCCCCGCCCCTGACGGGATTGCTGTTCGGGCCGCGGCGCGTCAGTGCGGTCAAGCAGATGCCGTACGAGAGCGGCATGGACCCGATTCACGACGCTCGGCGGCGATTCGATGTGCGGTTCCACCTGGTCGCCATCGCTTTTCTGGTCTTCGACGTGGAGCTCCTGTTCCTGTACCCCTGGGCAGTGGCCAACAAGGCGTGGTTGGCCGGGGCTGATCCCCGGGCGAGCACCGCCGCCGTGCAGGCTGCCGCATTTGCGCAGGCCGCGCACATCAATCCGCAGCTGGTGTTCGCGGAAATCATGGTGTTTGTCGCGATGTTGACCGTGGGTTTCGCCTACGCGTGGCGCAAGGGCATCTTCCGATGGTAGAGATCCCGGACCAGGTGTTCGTCAGCCGATTGGACGCCTTGGCCAGTTGGTGCCGCAAGAACAGCCTGTGGCCGATGCCCTTTGCGACGGCCTGTTGCGGCATCGAACTGATGGCCACGGGGGCCAGCCGCCACGACATGGCCCGCTTCGGTGCGGAGGTTTTTCGCTTCAGCCCGCGCCAGTGCGACTTGATGATCGTGGCCGGCCGGGTGGTCATGAAGATGCTGCCGGTGCTGCAGCGCATCTGGCAGCAGATGCACGAACCGAAGTGGTGCATTTCGATGGGGGCCTGTGCTTCGACGGGGGGGGTGTTCGACACCTATTCCGTGGTCCAGGGCATTGACCGGTTCATTCCCGTCGACATGTACATTCCGGGTTGCCCCCCGCGGCCGGAGCAGGTGATTCAGGCGATCATCGATCTGCAGGACAAGATCCAGCGCGAGGGGACCATTCGCGGGGACGAGTTCAACGCGAGCCAGCGGCAGCAGAAGAACCGGGCGCTGCTCGAGTTGCCGGTGCTGCCCGAGCGGCCCGGCGAGATAGGCGGCGTTTCTGCTTGGGGACTGGCCAACAGGATGGTGCGTGCAATGTCGATCGACTCGCCCGTCGTCGCTGCCCTCCAAGAACGGTGCCAGGCCGCGGCCAGCGAATTCCGCGGACAGACCCGAGTCGTCGTGCCGCGCGAAGCGCTGCTGCGACGCTGCTGACGCTGCTCAAGCAGGAGCACGGCTTTGATCTGCTGGTGGACGTGACCTGTGTCGACTACCTGTACTATCGGGGCGCGACCGACCGCTTCGGACTGGTGTACCTGCTTGGCCAACACGGCCACCAACGAGCGGCTCACGCTGCGCGTGATGCTGAACGAACCGGATCTCACGGTGCCCTCGGCGACCGCGTTGTGGGAGGGGCGAACTGGCTGGAGCGGGAGGTGTGGGACATGTTCGGGATCCGCTTCGACGGGCCATCCCGATCTGCGGCGCCTGCTGCTCCCGGAGGAATTCGCGGCGCACCCGTTGCGCAAGGACTACCCGTTGCAAGGACGAGGCGAACGGCACAACTTCCCGGTTTTGGCCCGCCGCGAAGCTTGAGATGTCGGCGCGCGCGAACGCACCAGCGGAAAGGGTCTTCGAGCGATGCCTCTCACCCCGGCCAGCTCCGAATCGCCGAGCGGACGATGCCGAGCAGGAATATCTCTGGACGCTGAACTTCGGCCCGCAGCATCCCGCGACGCACACCACGCTGCGCCTCGTGCTCAAACTCGACGGGGAGCGCGTGGTGGATGCCGTGCCCGGACATCGGCTACCTGCATTCGGGCTTCGAGAAGATCGGCGAGCACCTCGACTACAACCAATACGTCACGGTCACCGACCGCATGAACTACATCTCGCCGATGGCCAACAACGTGGCCTGGCATCACGCCGTCGAGACGCTGCTGGGCATCGAACTCACGCCGCGCTGCCAGTACATCCGCGTCATCATTGCCGAACTGGCGCGGATCAGCGATCACCTGCTCTGCACCGGCGCGATGGGTTTGGACGTGGGAGCGTTCACGTTCTTCCTGTACGCCTTCTACCAGCGCGAGCAGATCTACGACATCTTCGAGACGCTGTGCGGCGCGCGGTTCACGAACAGCTACACCCGCGTCGGCGGGCTTGATGCACGACATGACTCCCGCGGCCGTGGAGCGGATCCGCCGCTTTATCGCAGGACTTCCCCCGGACGCTGGACGACATGGAGCGGCTGCTGAATCGCAACCGCATCTTTCATCGACCGCACGAAGGGCGTGGGCGTGTTGACGCGGGAAGAAGCGATCAACCGCAGCTGTTCCGGGCCCATCGCCCGCGCCAGCGGCGTGACCCGCGACCTGCGCAAGGACGAGCCGTACCTGGCCTATCCGGACTTCGACTTCCGCGTCTGCTGCGCGACCGCCGGCGACTGTTTTGCCCGGTACTACGTCCGCATGGCGGAGATGCGGGAAAGCCTGAGCATCGTCCAGCAGGCGATCGAGAACCTGCCGGCCGGCCCGGTCAACGTGGGCGTCGACGCGCGCACCACGCTGCCGGCGAAGCAGCAGGTCTACCAGACGATCGAAGGGACGATCACGCATTTCGAGCTGGTGATGACCAACCGCGGCTTCGAAGTGCCCTGCGAGGAGATGCTATGCGGCGATCGAAGCGCCCAATGGCGAACTGGGCTTCTATCTGGTCGGGGATGGCAGAACGTGGCCTATCGAGCCCGTTGCCGCCCGCCGTCGCTGATTCACTTCGCGCTCTTCCCGCACTTGATCCGCGGTCATACGCTCAGCGACGTCGTGGCCGTGCTCGGGAGTCTGAACATCATCGCGGCGGAGCTGGACCGCTAGAAGGACCAGGAAATGAAACGCGGACCGCAGGCTGCGGGATGCCGGTTGCAGTGCGACGGATCGCGGAGAGACAATCGCCTTTTGCCTGTTCGGGAGTCGGGGGATGGCAGAACGCGATGTTGACGGACGAGATGGTCGCGACGATTCGCGGCTGGTTCCCCCGCTATCCCACGCGGCAGGCGGTCACGCTGCCCGCCCTGCATCTGGTCAACGACCGCTTGCGGTACGTTCCGCCCCAGGCCGTGGTCGAGATCGCGGAGCTGCTGGAACTCGCCCCCGCTCAGGTCCAGGACACGCTCAGTTTCTACGGCATTTTCCCGCAGGACCAGCCGCACGGCAAAACTCGGGTCTGGGTGTGCCGGTCGATCAGCTGCGCACCTGCGCGGCGCGGAGGAACTGCTGGAGCATCTCTGCCGAACGGCCGGGCATCCAACCGGGGGAGACGACGGCGGACGGGCGGTTGACGCTCGAGTTCGCGGAGTGCCTGGGCGCCTGCGAACACGCCCCCTGCCTGCTCGCGAACGACGCCTTGCACACCTGCGTGACCAAGGACCAGGCGGACGCGCTCCTGCGATCGCTGCACGAAGACAGCCCCTGAACCCGCGTCCCCGGAGATCCGCCCGCGGAACTTTTACGAATTCGTTGAAGCCCGTTTCGTTTCGAGGTGTCTGGTGGCCGAATTTGAGCCCGTATTGCTGGCGAACATCGATCGCAAGGACAGCCATACGCTGGCGCGTCTACGAAGCCGCCGGCGGCTACCAGGCCTTGCGCCGCGTGCTCCGGGAACTGCGTCCGCGCGACGTCGTGGAGCTGGTGAAACGCAGCGGACTGCGCGGCCGCGGCGGCGCCGGCTTTCCCACGGGACTGAAGTGGACCTTCCTGCCCCAGGAACTGCGCGGCCCGGTCTACTTCTGCTTGAACGCCGACGAGAGCGAGCCGGGCACGTTCAACAATCGGATCCTGATGGAGGCGGATCCTCACCAGGTGCTCGAGGGCCTGATCATCAGCTGCTACGCCACGCAGGCGACGACGGCCTATTTCTACCTGCGTTACGAATACCCGCTGGCCTGGCAGCGCGTGCAGGCGGCCGTGGACGAGTGCTACGCGGCCGGCTATCTGGGCCGCAACATGCTCGGCAGCGATTACTCGCTGGATATCTACCTGCACCGCGGGGCGGCGGCCTACATCTGCGGAGAAGAGACCGGACTGATCGAGAGCCTGGAGGGGAAGCGGGCGTGGCCGCGGATCAAGCCCCCGTTCCCCGCGGTCGAGGGCGTCTTCCGCAGGCCGACGGTCGTCAACAATGTGGAGACTGTGGCCTGCGTCACGCACATCGCGGCCCGCGGCGCCGATTGGTTTCGCTCGCTCGGCGTTCCGCCGGACCCCCATGACCCGCGCGACCCCGGCAGTTTCGGGCCGAAGCTGTATTGTCTGAGCGGCCACGTGGAAAGGCCGGGATGCTACGAGGCGCCGCTTGGGAATCACCGTCCAGCAGCTGATCGACGGTTACGGGGGGGGCGTGTGGAAAGGGCGGCGGCGAAAGCCGCCATTCCGGGCGGCATCAGCATGGGACTGCTGCGGGCGGACGAGTTCGACTGCCCGCTGGACTTCGCCGGCCCCGGCCGATACGGCTGCCTGGGGCTGGGCACGGCCGCGGTCGTCGTCCTGGACGAAACCGTGTCGATCGTGGATTTTCTGCACAACAGTTGCCAGTTCTTCGCCCACGAGAGCTGCGGTCAGTGCACGCCCTGCCGCGAGGGAACCGCCTGGGCTCTGAAGATGCTGCAGCGGATCAAGGCGGGCCAGGGACGGCTGAAAGACCTCGACCTGCTGCTCGAAATCGGCGACTCGATCGGCATCATTCCCGGCACGACGATTTGCGGCCTGGCGGACGGAGCGGCCTGGCCGATCAAGAACGCGATTCGGAAATTCCGTGACGAGTTTGAGGAGTATTTGCGTCGGACGAATCCCGGGGGGTATCTCGAGACGGCCGCCGTCCCGGCCCTGGAACTTGCTGCGGCCCACTGATCTCGCCCGGTCGAACGGCGAGACGGGGACCCCGCGGCCCATCGCGCTGGCGCGGACTCAGCCCAGCCACCCACCGCGATCGCGCGGGTCTCCGACCCCGCCGACACGTTCGACCGAAGGTCTCCTTTCAGTGTTGGGATAGGCTCTAAGTCGCCGCTAAGCAGAAACGGATAGACCACACTCATGGCGATTGTCTTTGTAGACGGACAGCAGATCGAGATCGGCGACAAGGAACGCCTGAATGGAATCCAGGCCGCGGCCCGCGCGGGCATCGAGATCCCCCATTACTGCTGGCACCCGGGCCTGTCGGTCGTCGCCAGTTGCCGCATGTGCCTCGTCGAAGTGGGGCGGCGTGATCCCCAAAGCGGCAAGATCTCGATGCAGCCCAAGCTGGTACCCGCCTGCCAGACGCCCGCGACCGACGGCACGGTCTTCGTGACCAACAGCGAGAAGGTGTCGCAAGCCCGGGCCATGGTCGAGGAGGATCTGTTGATCCGCCACCCGATCGACTGTCCGATCTGTGACAAAGCGGGCGAATGCCTGCTGCAGGACTACCACTTCCGCTACGGCCAGGACTCGCGGCGGGCGGACCTCAAACCGTTCACGAGCCGGCGGCGCGATCTGGGCGAGACCGTCACGCTGTTTGTCGACCGCTGCGTGATGTGCAGCCGGTGCGTGCGGTTCTGCCGCGAAATCGCCGGCACGGGCGAGCTGCTGGTGGCCAATCGCGGGGCGCACGAGGAGATCGAGGTCGTCCCCGGATATCCCTTGGCCAACCCCCTCTCCGGAAACGTGGTCGATCTGTGTCCGGTCGGTGCGCTGGGAGATCGGGACTTTCTCTACCAGCAGCGGGTCTGGTTCATGAAGAGCCACGCGCACGTCTGTCCCGGCTGCGCGACCGGCTGTTCGATTCGGATCGACGAAAACCAGGATCGCATCTACCGGCTCAAACCGCGCGTCAACCCGCACGTGAACCGCTGGTGGATCTGCGACGAAGGCCGTTATGGCTGGAAGTACGTCCACGATCCCGACCGCCTGGTGGTTGCCAAGCGGCATGGCCGAGGACAGCCGCAGCCCGTCGAATGGTCGCCCTTGATCCAGGAACTCGACGCCGGGCTCCGGGCCGCGCGGCGACTGGCGGTGGTCTTGTCGCCGTTCCTGACGGTCGAGGAAGCGTATCTGTTGTGTCTCTACCTGCGCGGCATCAATCCCCAGGCGACGTTGGTCTTGGGTCCGGTCCCCACGGCTGGCGAGGAGCGGTCGTTTGCGGGCGGCCTGACGATCCGCGCGGAGAAATGCCCCAACCGCCGCGGCGTGGAGGAGGTGGCAGCGAGCTTGAACCGCGGCCAAGTGCCTGGCTTGGGAGCCGTTTCTCGAGAGTCTGGCGACGGAGCCGTACGATGGCGATCTGGGTCAGCGGGGGCTATCCGGGCGAGTGGCACGATGCAGCGGCGGCCGAGCGGTTCGAGCCGACCCGACTCTTGATCGTGCAGGATCTGTTCGACTCGCCGCTGCTCCGCCGGGCGGACTACCAGTTGCCCGGCGCTGCGTTTGCGGAACGGGAAGGCTCCTTTGTCAACCATGCCGACCGGCTCCAGTCGTTCGGCTGGGCCGTCCGGCCTCCCGCCGGCGTCCTGGCGGAAGGGCAGCTCTACTGGCGGCTGCTGCGCCGACCCGGTTTGTATCCGGCGCGGCGTGTGCTTGACGAAGTGGCTCACGAGATTCTCTACTTTAGAGCCGCGGCAGGCTCGATTCCCGATTCCGGTGTGGATCTGAAGATCAACCTGTTGGCCGACGCCTGACCTGGGGAATGCGAAGCCGGCGAGCGGACGGAATCCAAGCACGATGATCGAAGCCTGCATCAAGAGCGCTGTGCTGCTGGGCGGAATCATGACCGCGGCGGCCTATTTCGTGCTGCTCGAGCGGCGGGTCGCCGCCTGGGTGCAGGACCGGATCGGACCGAATCGGGTCGGCATCCCGCTGACGAACATCCGGCTGTTCGGCCTGGGCCAACCCCTGGCCGACGGCTTGAAGTTCATTCTGAAGGAGGAGTTCACGCCTGCGCACGTCGATCGCGGGCTGTTCCTGGTCGCGCCGCTGACGATCATGGTCGCCGCCTTAGCCACCTTCGCGGTGATTCCGTTTGGCAGCCAGCTGCCGCCGCGGCTGTTCGGCTGGCAGTACGCCGACGGCCCCGTCGATCTGATCGTCGTGCCGGGGATCGACGTGGCGATGATTTACGTGTTCGCGCTTTCGAGCATTGCGGTGTACGGCGTGATCCTGGGCGGTTGGGCCAGCAACAACAAGTACAGTTTCCTCGGGAGTCTGCGTTCCAGTGCCCAGCTGGTGGCCTACGAGCTGCCCTTGGGTTTGGGTTTGCTGGGGGTCGTGCTCTCCGCGGGCTCGTTGAACCTGGCCGAGATCATCGGAGCGCAGGCCCGGGAGGGTTGGTACGCCGTGCTGCAGCCTCTGGGATTCGTCGTGTTTTCCGTCGCCTCGTTTGCCGAGGCGGCGCGTCTGCCCTTTGACTTGCCGGAATGCGAGCAGGAACTGGTCGGCGGTTACCACACCGAATACTCGGGGATGAAACTCCTGTTGTTCCTGACCGCCGAGTTCATTCACATGATCACGGCGGCCTTGTTGATGGTCGTCTTGTTCCTGGGCGGCTGGCACTTCCCCTGGCTGACCGGCTCGTCGCTCGCCTTGGACGGCTGGGGTTTTCAGGGAGAAATCTGGTTCTGGCTCCAGGCTCTGATCCGCATCGGCGTGCTGGCCGTCAAGACGTTCCTGGTCATTCTGTTTTTCATGCTGGTGCGCTGGACGTGGCCGCGATTCCGTTTCGATCAGCTGATGTTGCTGGCCTGGAAGGTGATGCTGCCGTTGGGGCTGGTCAACTTCGTGGCGGTCGCGACCCTGATGCAACTCCAAGCCACCTGGGGCGCGGCGTGGTTGCGGTGGTTGTCCATCGTGATCGCTTGGGTGTTGGCGGGGGCGGCCTGGGTGCTCGTCTCCCTCGCCGGTCCTGCGACGAGCGACAATCGCCCGCGTCGCCGGCGGGAGCCAACGGAAGCAGGTCTGCGCCTGTGACGGATTCCCTGATATGAAACCCGATGATCCGAGCATTCACTGGGTCGAAGAACCGCAGCTGGGGCTTGAGCGGGCGGATGTACTTGCCCCTCTACGTCCAAGGGCTGACCACGACTTTTCGCCACCTGAAGGATTCGTTGCAGGGCAAGGCCGTTACGGTCAGCTACCCGGACGAAGAGCCGGAACTCGGCGACCCGCTGATTTACCGCGGCGTCCATCGACTGAACAAGGACGAGCAAGGGCGGGTGAAGTGCGTGGCCTGCTTCCTGTGCTCCACCGCCTGCCCGGCGCATTGCATCGACATTGTGGCGGCGGAGAGTCCCTGGCCCGATCGCGAGAAGTACCCGCAGAGCTTCACGATCGATGAACTGCGCTGCATCTACTGCGGGATGTGCGAGGAAGCTTGCCCCGTGGACGCGATTGAGTTGACGAGCCTGTACAACCTGACGGGCGCAGCCGCGAGGAGATGATCTTCGACAAGGAGAAGCTGCTGAGCATCTACGACGCCACCCGCGACCAGGAGCCGATGCAGTCTCCCCGGCTGGGAGGCACGGTATGAGCGCGCTGGGGGACTGGTTGAGTCTCGGGCTGCCCGCCGGCAAGGCGCTGCTGATCTGGGCCTTGGTCTTGGGGGGCATCGGGCTCTGGTTGCGGGTGTCGTTTCCGGAGCGGCCCACGCGGCACGTCAGCCGCCTGTTGGGTTTGGCGGCGCTGATCCTGCTCGGCATCTGGCTCCCCAGGCTCGGCGGCTGGACCGAACAGGTCATCTTCTGGTTCCTGGCGGGCGTGACGGTGCTGGCGGCGGGCACCGCCGTCTCCGCTCCCAACCCGGTCTACACGGCGCTGTGGTTTGCCCTCTCCCTGCTGGCGACGGCAGGCCTGTTCTTGTTTCAGGGAGCCCAGTTCCTGGGAGTGGCCACGATCGTGGTCTACGCCGGCGCGATCATCGTCACGTTTCTGTTTGTCTTGATGTTGGCCCAGCCGGAGGGTTCCGCGACCTACGATCGGGTCACCTGGGCCTGGTTCTCGGCTCCCTGGGCGCTGTTGGTGGGCGGAGTGTTGCTGGGCGCCCTGCTGCTGGGTCTCACGGCCGAGCGTGTTCCGGCCGCACTGCCGGCGACTCCTGCCGGGGCGGACGTAGCCTTCGACCAATACCACATGGCCCGCCTGGGAGGCGAGCTGTTCGGGCGGCACCTGGTGGCCGTGGAAATCGTGGGCACGTTGCTGCTGGTCGCCCTGGTGGGCGCGATCGCCATCGTGGGCCAGGGCCGGGCCAGCGACGCGGGCGGGCGCTCGTCCCGCCGCCACGCGGACCTCGATTCGCCGCCGGCGAGTCGCCGGGCGGAAGGAGCCGGACGATGAACGAGGCCGCGCTGCTGGTCAACTACCTGATCGTGGGCTGCCTGTTGTTTGTCACGGGCATGGTCGGATTCGTCGTCCGCCGGAACCTGATCGTCATGTTCCTCTCGGTCGAGATGATGCTGCAGGGGATCTCGGTCAGCCTCGTCGCCTGGGGCCGCTTTCACCAGGACCTCGGCGGTCAGATGCTGGTGTTGTTCATCATCGCGGTGGCGGCCGCCGAGGCGGGAATCGCTCTGGCTTTGATCCTGATGCTGTACCACAAGAGCCACAGTCTCGATGCGGCGTTCTGGCACGATCTGCGGGAAGAGGGGCAGCCGCCGTACGTGGACCGGGGCGTGCCCGAGGCGCGATTTGAGGAGCGGAAGTGGCCGCGGTTGACGCCCGCCGGCGTCCAGCCCGAAATCGACCCGGAAGAGCAGATGCACCGCAGTCAGGTGTGAGATGGACGACAAGATCTCGTTATTGCTGCCCCTGATCCCCGCGCTGCCTCTGGCCGCGGCGGTCGCTCTGCGCGGTGTGCGGCCCGCGCCTGCTGCGGCGCTACAGCCATGTCCCGGTCATCGTCTGCCTGCTCGGGTTCGTTCCTGGGCAGCTGCCTCCTGCTGCGGGAAATGGGGCACGCGCAGCGGGCACAACAGGCCGCGGCGGCCCCGGACGCCACCGACGGCGGCCTTCGAGCGGATCGTGACGTTATGGACGTGGGCCGACGTGCCCGCCGCGTATCGCTACGCGGGCCCGCCCGGCGAGCCGTCGCCGCGCGCCGTGTCCCGCCCGTTTCGCATCGACATTCAGCTCCGCGTCGACAGCCTGACGGCCATGATGTTGACCATGGTCACGTTCATCTCGACGTTGATCGCGGTGTTTTCCGTCGGTTACATGCACGGCGACCGCGGTTACTGGCGGTTCTTCTCGTACCTCGGCGCTGTTCGTGTTCTCGATGACGATGCTGGTTTCCGTCAGCAATTTCGTGCTGCTGTACGTCTTCTGGGAAGCCGTCGGCGTCTGCAGCTATCTGCTGATCGGCTTCTGGTACGAGAAGCGCGAGGCGGCTGCGGCGGGATTCAAGGCGTTCCTGGTCAATCGCAGTCGGCGACGCGGGGTTTGCCCTCGCGCTGTTTCTCATTTGGACGACGTACGGCACGCTGAATTTCCACGACACGCCCGCGGCGGCGGAGCCGGCGACCGTCAACGTTTCGATCGGCGCCGGGTCCGCCGCGACGCCGACGCCGGCGAAGTTGCCGGAAGTCGTGCGCGGCGTGTTGAGCCCCGCGCGAATCGCGGACAACGACTATGTGGCCGGCTCCGTGGGCCTGGCCATCTGCCTGCTGCTGATGTGCGGTGCCTGCGGAAAGAGCGCCGAGTTCCCCCTGCACGTCTGGTTGCCGGACGCCATGGAGGGCCCGACGCCGGTCAGTGCCTTGATCCATGCGGCGACCATGGTCACCGCCGGCGTCTACCTGGTGGCCCGCTGCAGCCCGTTGTTCACGGTCTCCCCCACGGCCCAGCTCGTGGTGGCCTGCATCGGCGGCTTCACGGCCCTGCTCGCCGCGTTGATTGCCTTGACCCAGTTCGATCTGAAACGCGTCTTGGCCTACTCGACAATCAGCCAATTGGGTTACATGTTCCTGGGGTTGGGAGCGGGGACCTTTCTGGGCGTGACCTCGGGTCTGTTCCACCTGTTCACGCACGCCTTCTTCAAGGCTCTGCTGTTCCTCGGCGCCGGCAGCGTCATGCATGCCATGGGGGGCGTGATCGACATGCGGCGTTTTGGGGGGCTGCGCCGCTTGCTCCCCATCACACACGCCACGTTTTTCGTCGGCTGCTGCGCACTGGCGGGCCTGCCCCCCTTCTCGGGTTTCTGGAGCAAGGACGCCGTAGTGGCGTCGATCGAGGAGAGGGCCCACGCCGTGTCCCACGATTCGGGCGAGGAGCACGGCGGTTCTCCCGCCGCGGAACCGGCGGGTGCGGCCGGCGAGCCGGAACGGGGCGGAAGCCCCTTCGCCCTGGTCTATCAGTGGCTCTACTACTCGGCCGTGTTCACCGGATTTCTGACGGCTTTCTACACGTTTCGCGCCTTCTACTTGACGTTTTACGGCAAGGAAGACATCCCTGCGGAGGCCGGCGGCCACGCCCACGAGTCGCCGCCGGTGATGGGGTGGCCGCTGCTCCTGCTGGCCGTGGGTGCGGGAGTTGTCGGGTTCTGTTTCGACCAGACCTACACGAGCCGGCCGATGAACTTCTTTGCCGAGTTTCTCGCCTCCACGCCCTCCTTCGCCGCCGGCCCGATCGCCGCCTCGCGCACACCCTATGCGTTTCACGGCACGGTCGCCGCGATCAGCGTGGCGGTGGCCGTGGCCGGCCTTCTGCTGGCCAGCTACGTCTACCTGGGTGATCGGGTCGAGGCCCGCTGGCTGAAGTCCTTCTTCGACTTCGAGGGGTTCTCCCGCTGGTACGATGCGCAACGCCTGGCGGGCTGGGGCCATCAACGGTTCGTCGCGGCGGTCCACCGCGCAGCTCAACGGCGTCGGACTGGGATGGTTGACCGCCGCGGCAGGCCGGCTGGCCGCGGTCGTGGCGTTCGTACTGGCTTGGCCGCTCCTGCTGGGAAATTTCGTGTCGCCCTACAAGTTGTCCGCGCACAAGTTCTTCTTTGACGAGATTTACGCGTTCACGATCGTAACCCCGCTGCGTCTGCTGGCCCACGCCTGCTACCTGGTGGATCGCGGAATTGTGGATGGCCTCGTGAACGCCCTCGGCAGCCTTCCGGTCGCCGTGGGGTCGCTGATGCGGTCGCTGCAGATGGGACTGCTGCAGTTCTACGCTTTGGCGATGTTCCTGGGGCTGCTCGTGCTGATCGCCACGAAACTGATTTTGGGGATGGGGTGAGAAGTATGCCCCAACTATTGCTGTTGACGCTCTTCCTGCCGTTGCTGGGCGCGGTCCTCGTGGGCCTTGGTCTCGCCGCTGGGCCGGCCCGCGGTCCGCCTCACGGCGCTGCTCGCCACGCTGGCGACGTTGGGCTTGGCGGCGATCGTGACCGCGGGCTTCCCGGCCGATGGAGCGGCCGCCGATCAGTATGCGGTGTTTGAACACGCCTGGTTCGGCGGCGCCGACTCGGGATTTGACATTCGCTTCAGCGTCGGCTTGGACGGGCTCGGCCTCTGGCTTTTCGGCTTGTCGGCCCTGCTGCTGTGCTGTTCCGTGCTCGTCAGTTGGGAAGCGATCGAAGAGCGGCCGGCTTTGTACTACGGCATGCTGCTGCTGTTGGAGTTCGGTTGCCTGGGAGTGTTTGTGGCCCGGGACATCGTGCTGTTTTACGTGTTCTTCGAGTTCACGTTGATTCCGCTCTTCTTCCTGATCGGCATCTGGGGGAGCGAGGAACGCCGATACGCCGCGATGAAGTTCTTCCTGTTCACGCTGGCGGGAAGCGTGCTGACCTTCCTGGGTCTGCTGGCGCTGGTCCTGTGGGACTACTTCCACGCCGGCACGGGGACCTTGCGGTTCTCGATTGCCGAGTTGACCGAGTCGCTGCAGAACGCGCCGGTTCGCCCGCTGCAACTGCAGCTGTTGATTTTCTGGGCTCTGTTCGCCGGCTTCGCGATCAAGGTCCCGCTGTTTCCCCTTCACACCTGGCTGCCGCTGGCTCACGTGCAGGCTCCCACCGCCGGCAGTGTGATTCTGGCGGGGATTCTCCTGAAGATCGGCACCTACGGTTTCGTCCGTTTCAGCCTGCCGATGCTCCCCGAGGCGTCCGCGCACGCGATGCCTTGGATGGTGGGGTTGAGCGTGGCCGGTATTCTGTACGGGGCGCTGGTCGCGCTGGCGCAGAGCGACATCAAACGGCTGATTGCCTACTCGAGTGTCAGCCACATGGGGTTCTGCATGCTCGGCCTGTTCGCCCTGAATCGTCTGGGGATGCAGGGTGGCACGTTGCAGATGGTCAACCACGGTCTGTCGACGGGCGCGCTGTTCGCGCTGGTGGGGATGCTCTACGAGCGATACCACACCCGCGAGATCGACCAACTCGGCGGTCTCGCGCGCCGGCTTCCCTGGCTGGCTTTTTTCATGTTGCTGTTCACCTTCTCCAGCATCGGACTTCCCGGCCTCAACGGGTTTGTCGGGGAGTTCCTGGTGCTGCTGGCTGCGTTCCAGCGCGCGTGGACGGTGGTTCCGGCCGGCGGGCTACTGGCCATGCGGGTGGCTGCGGTGCTCGCCGTGCTCGGTGTCGTCCTCGGGGCGTGGTACATGCTCGGGTTGTTCCTGCGGGTCTTTTTCGGTCCCCTGCGTGAGCCGGCGACGGCCCGCCACGGCTCTTCTTCCGGCGGACCGATTCGCGATCTCTGCTGGCGCGAGATTGTCGCTCTGGCGCCTCTGGCGGTATTCGTCGTCTGGATCGGTGTCCAACCCAAGTTCTTTCTGGATCGGATGTCGCCCACGTTAAACCGGGTCACCGCGGAGGTTGAGCGGAATCTCGCGGAAGGGGCCGAGCGCGGGGGCCGTACCGATGCCGTGGCTGTGGAGACAAGGACTCGTGTTCGTTGACCTGGAAACCATTCGCTATCTCTGGCCCGAAGTGATCCTCGTGCTGTGCGCGGCGTGGATCTACCTCGGCGGGACGATTCGTCCGGGTCGTGCCTGGTGGACCGGGTTTCGCGCTGGCGGCCTATCTGCTGTCCGGCGTGGTGATCGTCTGGAGCGAAGGCGCGATCGTGAGCCAGTTGGCGGTGAGCGGGCTGGCCACCGGTCCGATCGTCGTCGACTATCTGGGCTTCGTGTTCCGCTGGCTGGCCCTGTTCGTCGGCGCGATGTTCACGGTGCTCACCCTGCGGGACGCGGAGCGGGAAACGGCCAGCGAACGGCTCGGCACGCTGATGCTGTTCGTGGTCGGCCTGATGCTGGTCGCCCGCGCCAACGATTTGGTCTTCTTGTTTGTCAGTCTGGAGCTGATCTCGATTCCGACCTATGTGCTCCTGTACTTGGGGCGGCGAGACCGGGCCACGTCCGAAGCCACGCTCAAGTACTTTTACCTGAGCATTCTCTCGTCCGCTTTGCTGTTGTACGGGATGAGTTTCCTGTACGGCATCACGGGGACCACCGCGCTCCGCGAGTTGCCCGACCTGGCCCAGGCCAGTCACCTGGCCGCGGCGTCCGCCCTGGACCGGCTGGGCATCGAAACGGGCACGTTGATCTACCTCGCGCTGGTGCTGATTGCCGCCGGCTTGGGGTTCAAGATGGCGGCCGTTCCGTTTCACTTCTACGCACCGGACGTCTACCAGGGAGCGACGAACGCCAACGCGGGTCTGCTGGCCATTGCGCCGAAGATCGCGGGCGTGCTGGCCTTCGTCCGTCTGCTGGTGTTGAGTTTCCCGGAGGCGGCCACTTCGGCCTGGCAGCTGTCCTTGATTCTCGCGATCATGACGATGACCCTGGGGAATGTGTGTGCCCTGTGGCAGCAGAACGTCCGCCGGCTGCTGGCCTATTCGTCGATCGCTCATGCCGGTTATCTGTTGATCGGCTTGTCCGTGGCCCTCGCCGCCTCCGAGAGTACCCTGGGACAGCGCGGGGGGCGCGGCGGCCGCGCTGTTGTACCTGTTTGTCTACGTCCTGGCGTCCCTGGGGTGCTTCGCGGCCCTGGTCTATCTGAGCAGCGAGGAGCACGAAGTCGACGGCGTGGCGGAACTGTCCGGCTTGGGACGTACCCGACCGCTGATCGCGGCGGCCCTGGCGATTTGCCTGTTCTCCCTGGCCGGTATCCCGCCCCTGGCCGGCTTCTGGGGCAAGCTGGCCCTGTTCTTCGGCGCAATCCAAACGGCCACCGGAGCACAGACGGGGCACACCGCGCTGTGGTTTACCGTGTTGGCGGTGGTCGGAGCCCTGAATGCGGCGATCGCCGCGGCCTATTATCTCCGCATCATTGCCGTGATCTACTTCCGCCTCCCCGGCAGACCGCGGTTGGCCGGCGGCGGGTGGGGGCCTGGCTGGTGACGATGAGCAGCGCCGCGCTGCTGGTCATCGTCGGCCTGTTTCCTCGCACGGCCTTCGAGGCCGCGCGAAGTTCCGAGCAGTCTTCCCGCGCACAACTTTCGGCATCTGGGGAGCCGAGCCGCGACGCCGCCCGGCGCTGACACGGCGCTCGGCGCGGGTCTCCGACCTCGCCGGAACAGCCGACCGAAGGTCTCCCCAGCGCTTCGTGGATAGCCTCTTAGCCCAAGCCGCGCCACCGTCTCCAAACCCGGTAGTCGTTTCTTGCACGTCTCCAAGGGACGCAGTGACTCGTTCGCGGATGAAGAACAGCCCGCCCCGGTCACCCGTAGCTTGGCAGGAGGTCGAGCGTACCTCCGATTGACCATGGCACGTACACGTTCCGCAGTGAGCCAGCTGGGGCACTTGCTCGAAAGCAGCCCGTGTCCGATTTATGTCCTGGACGAACGGCGCGCGTGTCGTGTTCTGTAACTCCGCTTGCGCGGAGTGGCTGGGACGGCCCATCGAGCAGCTGCTGGGCGCGCGTTGCGACTACTGCGCGACGGAGAGCCTCGGCACGACGGCGGACGCGGCCACGGCGCTCTGCCCGCCTCCCGAGGTCTTCCATGGCCGGCATTGCTCGTGCCGTCTTCGCGGGACGGACGCGGCGGGGAACAGCGTGATCCGCCGCGGTGAGTTCCTGCCGCTCGGTTCCTCCGCCGCGGAGTTTCACGGCGTGCTGGCCGTGCTGTCGGCCGCGGACGAACCTGCGGGCGAGGAGTCGGAGTCCCACGAATCGCCGGGCCAACCCGGGGACGACGACCTCCACGATCAGCTGCGGCGACTCAACAACGAACTGCGCGCGCGTACCGGTTGGAACGACTCGCGGGCGAGAGCCCCGCGATGCGGCGCGTGCGCGAGCAGGTCCACCTGGCCGTGACGGGAGGCGGACGAGTGGTCATCGTGGGACCTCCCGGCAGCGGCCGCGAGCATGTGGCGCGGACGATCCATAGCGGTCCGGCCCCCGACGCGGCGGGCCTCCTGCTCCCGTTGTCCTGCGGTACGCTGGACGCGGAACTGCTGCGGACGACCATCCTGGCTTTTCTCCGTCGTTGTGCCGCGACGGCACCGGCCTTACGGCCCACGCTGCTGCTGTTGGACATCGACGAATTGTCGGAGGAGTCGCAGGCGGAGCTGTTGGCTTTTTTTCGCATCCCCACGTTCCGCGCCCGAACCCTGGTCACCAGCCGCAGGTCGCTGCTCGAGCTGGCGGATGCCAGCCTCTTTTCGCGAGAGCTGGCTCTCGCGTTGAGCACGCTGGTGATCGAGTTGCCCGGCTTGGCGGAACGCCGCCAGGATATCCCGTTGTTGGCCCAGCAGCTGATCGAGGAATTCAACGCGCGGGGCGGCCGGCAATTCCAAGGTCTGTCCCCCGATGCGCTCGATGCGATCGCCCCTCTTCCCTGGACCGGAAACGTGCTGGAGTTGGCCGACGTCCTCCACGAGGCCTGCCGCACGGCTGCCGGCCCTTGGATCACCGCGGACGACTTGCCGCAGCGCGTGCGACTGGTCGGCATGGCGGTGGCTCATCCCCCTCGCGAAACGGAGACGATCGTGCTCGACGAATTCCTGGCCGAGATCGAACGTGAACTGATCCAGAGGGCGTTGCGCCAGGCGCGAGGCAACAAGGCCCAGGCGGCCCGGCTGCTCGGCCTCCCCCGCGCTCGCCTGCTGCGCAAGCTGACGCAGTTCGGTTTGGAGGGCGTCTTCCGAGGCTGAACGAAGCTGCCGCCCCCATTTCCCGCAAGGCTCGAGACCCGTCTGCCATGGCACGCCCCGCGTTGATTGTCTGCGAGAAATCGAACCGCTGGGCGATCGCCTTGCGGTCGGTCCTGGCGAGCAGCCGCATCCCTGTCGTGGAAACGCGGTCCTGGCCGGACGCGTGGCACGCGTTGCAGGAGGTCCCCCGCAGTGTCGTGGCCATCGAACTTCGCCGGGGGAATCTTGTGGAAATCGTGCGGGGGCTGGTCCTGATGCGCTGCGATGCTCCGCAGGCCGCCGCGATCGTGCTGGGGGACCCCTCGCTGGCCTCGGCCGAATGGACGCTGCGCGAGGCCGGAGCGGTGCATTTCGTCACTTCCCCTCGCAACCTGACGCCCGTGGCCAGCCTCGTCCTCCGCCTCCTGACCACCGCCGAGCTGCCCTCCCCGAATGAGCGCGAGGCGATTTGGGAACGCCTGCCGTGGAAGAAATGGCGCGGGGAAGCGACGCCGGAGCAGGAATCGCAAGGCGGCGAACCGGACGACCGTCCACCCGCCTTGGGAGTGCGGTGACTCGTCACCGCTGTGGTTTTCGCCGCCGCGCTGCGTCGGGAAAAACGGCCATTCGCCGGCAACGAGGGCTGTGAAAGAAAGCGGCGACCAGTCGCCGCACTCCAAGTTGCTGCGTGCCACTTCTCGTCAAGCCAGCAGTCGGACCCATCAGAAGCATGGAGCCGGCGATCCCGCCTTTGTCCGTTGCCGTTCGCTCTTCTAGAATGCCAACGTCGTGTGACTGGAGACTTGAGAAACGGAGAGGAACTCATGGCGGACGGTCCGCTTGACGTGGCCACGGTGGAAGCCGCTTTGGCCGAATTCAAAGATCCGGAAACGGGTGCATTGCCCTGCATTTGGACCAGATTCGCGATATCCAACTGACCAACGGGCACCTGTCGTTTACCTTGGCTGCTGACGACCTGGTTGGCTCCGATCTGGGACACCGTGCAGCAGGACTTCCAGACGCAGATTGCGCGAACGTTTCCCGGTGCTGTCTGCCGTTGCGATTCAGCGTCAGGTCTGCAGCCGGCCGCCCGGAAGGCTGGGGGAGATCGGTTTGACAGCCAAGACGGTCATCGCGATCGGATCCGGCAAAGGGGGCGTCGGCAAGAGCACGATCGCCGCCAGCCTGGCGATCGGCCTGAAGCGGGCCGGAGCGGCGGTGGGGCTGATGGATGCGGACGTGTATGGGCCGAGCATCCCGCACTTGCTGGGGACCTCGCAACGTCCCGTGGTCGTCAACAACCGGATTCAACCGATTCATGTCGAGGGGCATGCCCGTGATGTCGATGGGCTTACTCGTTCCACCCGGAGAGGCGGTTGTGTGGCGCGGCCCGATGCTCCACGGGGCGATCACGCAGTTTCTCCGGGACACCGAGTGGGGTCTGCTCGATTACCTGCTCATCGACATGCCGCCCGGAACGGGCGACATAGCGCTCACCCTGTCACAGCTGCTGCCGCTGACGGGAGCCGTCGTCGTGTGCACGCCGCAGGATGTGGCCTTGTTGGACGCGGTGAAGGCGATTTCGATGTTTCGCAAGGTGAACATCCAAGTGCTGGGCATGGTGGAGAACATGAGCGGGTTCATCTGCCCCGACTGCGGAAAGCGCTACGACATTTTCGGCAGCGGCGGGCGCGGCAGCGCGCGGAGTCTCTGCAGGTTCCGTTCTGGGAGAAGTGCCGACTCGTGATGAAGTACCGGGAATTGGGAGACGCGGGGCACGTGGGGGCGAGCTTCGATGACCCCCACCTCGCCGACCCGCTGACGCGCATCTGCCGGCGACTCGTGCAGAACCTCGCCGACTCCGCAGGCCGCGGTTGCCCTGCCGACCTACAACGCGCAGACTGCGCGGCGGTGCTTGCGGATAACAGCCCCAGCATGCGTCGACAGAAACGTAGAACCGCCGGATCTCGTGAATGCCGGCGGCTCTTTCTCGTCGTAGTCCGAATGCCGTCCTGCGGACGGCGCCGCTGAAAAGCAGCTGCGAAGTTACTTCTTCTTCTTCTTCGCGGCTTTTTTCGTAGCCTTCTTAGCAGCCTTCTTCGGCGGCAGCCTTCTTGGCAGCTTTCTTCTTGGCCACAGCACGTCCTCCTCAAAAAAGGGTTCGAATCGAGTTCCGTCTCGAAGGCATCCAGTTTGCCTTTCCGCCCGCGAGGCCGGACCAACGAATCACAGAAAACCTCTTGTCCGACAGTTGGTTGTCCGATGGCTGCGACATGCTTCTCGTCCGTCTCGTCTCAGCATGATCGATTGCCAAATGCATCGTTGTTACCGTGTAGTTGTAACCATCGTTGAATTTCTTGCAATGCTAATTTCAAAATTTTCGATCCTAATGTTCTCTATTCGATCTCGTGCGTCAAGAGCAGATCGTGACGCGCGAGTGATCGTCGTCGCTCATCGTCAGCGTTCTGACGCAGCGCGCTCTGTCGACGCACGAGCAATTCGAACACGGCGATGCGGAGTTGCTGTGCGCTCAGTACAACGAGACCCAGGAACCGTCGCGCAGGAAGCCGGCGGGTTGCGCGTGTTGTTGTCTGCGGCCAACATCGTGCGCTGCTGCGGCTTCAGCCCGCGCAGCAAGAATCGCTCTGCGCCACGCAGGCGCGCTCCGGCGTGCGATGTCTGAGGCGACCACTGCGACAGAATCGTGGACCAGGCCGCAACCTGGTGTCGGGGTCGAATGTGAATCGGATCGAAGCCGTACCACGTCGGATGGGCTTCACGATCGACGCCTTGCAGCGCGCCGCGAGCGTGCACAAGCGATCGTTGAGGTCCCGCGCCGCGGCCTGCGCGTCGCGCAATGCCAGGGGGCACCCAGGAAAGAGCAGCCAGCGCATCAACAGGAATCGGAGGCGTCCGATGCCCTGGACGCTCTCCAGCGGCAGCTCCGTGATCACCAGCTGCGAGGCGTGGACCGCCAGCCGTGCCAGACACGTTTCGACCCACTCCGCGATCACGCCGGTTGGAGTCGCCGTACAAAATATCGTTCCCGACATCCGTCAGCAGCGCGGCGGTCGAGGCGGGGGGCCGCGCGCGAGGTCCTCCCAGAGGCCGCAGGAGAGGATCGACGGGGAGTGTTCTCCACAAGACCCGGCTGCTGTATCCGTAGGAGCGTCCGTGCCCGGCAGCCGCCAGGATATCGAGGGGCCCGCCCCACACCGATCGAGCTGCCTCGACCACGTGCGGCAGACCCACGACCAGGTTACTCGCCCCCAACAGCACGACGCGTCTCTCGGGAATCCGTGGCGCCCCCGGATCCGCTCTCACCATGGACCACCGAAACCGCCTCCTCGACCGGAATAGGCTTGCAGGATCTGGTAGCTGGAGAAGGCCAGCGAGCCGAAGAGAATCGCCAGAAAGAAGTCGTGATTCATGAACGCGTAGATGGCCACGCCCGCGCCGGCCGCCACGGAGAGAATCAGCGAGTTGCGAATCCCGTCCCGCGGACTGTAAAGCGTGAACAGCTCGCGGGCAATCTGGCCGCCGTCGAGCGGGTAGACGGGCAGCAGATTCAGCAACGCCCAGAAGATGCTCGGAATGAGCAAGAAGTAGATCGCCGCCTGCAGCGGCAGGGAAGTGATCTGCTGGCCCTCGCTGATCGACAGGAAGCGACTCACGTACGGCAGGTTTAGCGGATCGAACAGCAGGGCAAACCCCGAGACTCGCAGGGCGGCAATGAAGATCCCCGCCAGCAACAATTGGGCGGCCGGCCCGGCGGCCGAGATCACGATCTGCTGCGGCGGATGGGCAAACGCGCCGAGCGAACGAACGTCCCGCCGCGGTCGGGAATCGCCAATCCGCCGAAATGATACAGCACGATGTACGACGAGATGCCATAGCGCCTCATCGCCAGCGCATGCCCCAACTCGTGGATGAGGATCGAAACGAACACGGCCGCGATCCACATCAGCAGGAGGATGCCCTGCCCCGGATTGGAATCCGCGAGGCGCGTCAGATCAGGGTCCGCACTGCCGACAGCCGCAATCCGCTGCATCGCACTGGTCGAGACCGGCGGCCAGCTCCCAACCCAGAAACGCGCTCGCCAGCCAGAAGAACGGCGTGACGCGGATCGGAATTCCGAACAGCTGGAAGCGGAAGTCGTAAGCCGTGGAAGGTGGTTCGGCCAAGAACACAAGCGCGTTCCCCGCGGGCGGATTCGAGTTGCGGGAATTGTAGCATAACGGTGGCGAGGCCGAGAACGCCCGCGCCCGTCAAGCGGCTTGGGGGCGGGACCGCGAAGGCACGTCGCTGCCGAGCATCCGCAGGATCAATTCCGCCGCGACGCGCGTGGCGCCTGGGTGTGCAAAGCGTTCCTTCAGGCCGCGCAGCTCTCGGCGCCGAGCCTCGTACTCCTGCGGATCCTGCAGCCACCGCACGATGTGGGCCGCCATGCGCTGCGAAACATTCCGGAACGTCAAGTACTCGGGAAAGGGCACCGCCTCCCCGCCAGGCCGGTCGGGGTCGAACGTCGAGAGGTCTTTCGGGAACGGTTCTCGCGACGCAAGCAAGTTCACCAACGTGATGTACTTCACGCGGCGGAAGAGTCTCTGGCCGAGGTAGGCCAGGAAGCTGACCCGATACAGAATCACCGTTGGCTTCTCGTGGTACAACAACTCGAGAGAGACCGAGCCCGAGCACGCGAGGCAGCAACTGGCAAGGCGAATCAGCTCGGGAGTGCGTCCCACGTGCACTTCCCACGGCACCGGCAGGTCGCGAGCCTGTTGCCGCGCCAATTCCGCCTGCTGCTCGTTGAACGCGGCAATCGCAAACCGTGCCGCGGGATAGTCCCGCTGGATACTCGCCGCGGCCTCGAGGAACCCGGGCAGATTGCTGATGACTTCCTGCATGCGCGATCCCGGCAAGATCGTGACCAACGTTCCGGGCGCGAAGCCTGCTCGACCAGAAACTCGCCGTCCATCGATGCCTCGGCCAACTCGTCGAAGTAGGGATGCCCGACGTAGGTGGCGCGACAGCCCCGTTGGCTAAACCAGGACTCCTCGAACGGCAGTTTGCACAACACATGGTCGACCAGACGCCGCATCTTGCGCACGCGCCAGGGTGCCCAGGCCCACATCTGCGGCGCACCGTAGTAGAAGACCGGAATCCCCTCCCGCTTCGCCGCGCGGGCAATCCACCAATTGAAACCGGGGTAGTCGATCAGAATCACGGCGTCCGGCCGCTGCTCGCGAAAGTAGCGCCGGCCATCCACAGCAGGCGGGCAAAATGGTGCAGGTTGAGCAGGGCCCGCAAAAACCACATCACGGCCAACTGCGTCAGGTCGGCGAGCAAGCTCGCAGCCGGCCGCGGCCATTCGCGGCCCGCCAAACCCGACCAGCTCGATCTGCGGACATCGCCGGCTCAACTCGCGGACGAGATTCGCTCCATGGATGTCGCCGCTCGGCTCGCCCACCGAAAAGAAGACCTCTCATGCTCCCGCTCCCTATATCCATTGGGGCGGCGGAGTATCGCAAATTTGCCCGCTTCGCCCTAGCCCGGATTATTGGAGCAGGCCGGAACGCCTCCCCACCGACCCCGCGTCGGTGGAAGGATGACTGAAAGCTACCCGGTCCCCCCCAAGAAAATTCCCTCATCGCCGCACCCACCGCCGCCTCCGGCGGCGGTGGGTGCGGCAATGAGGAATGGTGGAGGGCGACGCCGTAGCTTTCCAGTCGTGGCACCACCGACGCGCTCCGCGGTCTGGTCCCACCCTGCGTGAATCCGAGTTAACCGCGATCCGGTCTCGTTCGCAGCACCGCAGGCGCAAAAAAAGAGCGTCCCAAGAGGGACGCTCCGTAACTGCAACGCATCCGAGTCCCAAACGCCAAGGGTCACTCGGCCTTCTTCTCGCCTTCCTTCTTCGCCGACTTTGTAGGCCTTTTCGAAGGCTTTGTCGCCAAAGACCATGGCGATCTGCGCCTCGCCTTCCGTCTTGGCGACCTTGCCCTGGCAGTTCGGGCAGCAGAAGTAGACATCGACGCCCCCGACCTTGGCCGTGAATTCCGTTTTGCACGGTCCACCGCTCAGCGGGCAATTGGCCTGCTTCGCCTGCTTGGTCACGACCAGCTGGTGATTGGCCATCGTGGCGGACTTCTCGTTCTTGGGTCGAACTTGCCCCGCACCCCGCAGCAGAAGAAGACCTTGCCCCCTTTGTAATCGACTGCGTTCGCGGCTTTGGCCGGGGCGTCCGGCTTCATCACGCACTTGACGCCCTCAAGATTGATCTCCTTCTCGGCGGCCAGCACGGCAACTGCGAGCAAACCCATCGCCGCCACCGACACAAAAAGCGAACGAACTCTCATCAAGAGACCCTCCCTTTCCTAAAGGAAACAAACCAGTCAAAAACCGACAGCGTGCCACCGCGGCGTCCACCAAGACCGCCGCCCGTTGCGAACACGCGGACCTTTCACGGATCCAAATAACACGCAGATTTGGTGTGGACTGAGACGCGCCAGGCTGGTTTCCCAGAGAACTAGGTGAGCGCAGCCCGCGATCGCAGCATTCTTCGCCTTGTGAGGGGGCTTGGACAAGCCGGCGGGGACCGAGAATCAAGGAAAAATTTGCCCCCCTCTCGGCGGACGAACCTGCCCGGCCATACGGAGACCCGGTTACACGCGGCCGAATGCCGCCTCAAGGCAGGACTCCGGCAAAGCCAGCGGTCAATGACCGTCCCCACGCGAGCGTTCAATTCTCCATCAATACAATCGCTGGGTCCTGGTTTAAGGCCGAGAGGGTCGGCAGATAGCTGGCCATCGCGGCCACCAGGGGTGTGCCCGCGATCGTGCAGGCGGAGATGGCTGCGGAGGGGGTGAAATTTGCCAGCGACACGTCGAGCATCCCGGTGGCCAGCCAACGTGCGAGGAAATAGCCGAGCAGGCAGCCGCCGACACCGCTGGCTAATCCCAAGAGCAAAGCCTTCCCCAAGAACAGGCTTGCGATGCTGACCGACCCTTTTCCGAGGGCCCTGAGCAGGCCAATCTCGGTTCGCCGCTCGCGAACGTTCGACCAGGCCAGCAGCCCGACCCAGATCGCACACACGAGCACGACCAGCGGAGTCACCACGGAGTTGAGTCCGCCGAGCAAGCCGGCGACTTGAGCCCGATGGTCGCGTTCGCGGGCCAGAATATCCGCGCGTTTTTCGGCCTCCTGCTGGGCGATCGCGTCTCGATTCTGCTTGTAATCCTCCATCGTTTGGGCGTAGTGTTTTTCGACCGCCACGCGTTGATCCTGCCGGGCGATGGCCTGCAGACGGAGTTCGGTAACCTTGGCCTCGGGAAGAACGGCCTCGAGCTGTTCCGTGATTTCCTCCACGCGATTCACGGTCTTGCATTTGCATCCCAGGGCCATGATTTCCGTGATCTTGCCCGGCTTGCCGAGAACCTCTTGAGCGTCCGCCAGATGCATGCAGATTGCGATGTCTTCCTCCGCCGTTCCGTGAGGCGGAAGGATGCGGGCAACCTTGAATGACTTGCCGAGGATTTCCACGGTTTCCCCGACTTCATGACCCACGCCGGCGAGGTTGCCGAGGTAAACGTTACCCGGTTCGATCTGCACTCCCATGGGCGCCTTCTGTTCGACGTGGGCCTGCACGGCTTCCGGAGCGAAGCCCACCAGCAGTCGAGATTGCCCGTTCCAGTCGATCATCTGGCGCAACGTCGCCACGAGGTGCGCGATCTTCGTGATCTGAGGGCTGGTGGCCAGTCGCTGCACGTACTCCTCGGGCATGTCCAAGGCGACGAAGTTCGCGTACAGCTTGTTCAAATCCGTGTCTCGGTGGACGATCCTCAGGTTAAACCCCAGATTGCGCATGACGCGTTTCGTCTGCAGATCCAGCTCGGTCAGATCTTTGGTCGCCTTGGCCTGCATTCGCGCCAGTTGCGCGTCGGTCTCGGCGTGCATGCGAGCCAGAGCGTCGGCCGTCTCACGCTCCATGGCCTGCAGACGTTGAGCCGACTCCCGCTGGTAGCCGTCCAGCAGCGTGGGGCCCGTGACAAACAGCGTCGCGGCCGCCACCAACGCCAAAACGCTCAGCAACACATTCATCTTGCGGTGCCAGAGTTCCGCCAAGAGAAGTCGAGACGCATTCATGAACCGGGCTCCTGTCGATTGGCCAGTTGTCTCAGGCCGTAGTATGCACGCGCACGTGCGAGCATTTTCGTAGAACGGAATTCATTCCGTTTTGAACGGATTGAAATCCGTTGCTACGTTTATTGCGGCCGCTGGCCGCGTCAGACTCCAACAGCAGTTCAAGATAGCTCCGCCGCTCGGTCCTGCGACAGGCCGAGTTCTTTGGCGAGTTGAGCCACGCAGTGTTTGGCCGATTCGAGTTCATCGGGTCGAGCGGCCAATTCCAGTTCCACAAACTTGCCGACGCCGGCGACGTCGTCCAAGGCAACCTCGACCCGAGCCCCCTGCCGAGCAATCGTCGCTGTGCGGCGGCGCTTGCAGACTTCGGCGACGCGGCGAAAACCCAACGCCTCGAGCAACTCCGTGAACTGTTCCACCGTCTCGCCTCCGGGCGGCAACGGCAACTCGATCTCGCACCGGGTCTTCGTCGTCGAGTCGATCTTCGGGCCCTTGTAGGTAATGCAACAGTCGGAGCCGACGCGGCGGATGCGCAACGCTTCGTCGGTCGCGGCAAAATCGCGCTGCGGATGGGCGAAATAGCGGTCGACCTGTTCGTCCACCCCGCCAAACGCCGCGCCCCACTGCGCCAGTCGCCGCGCAATCGAATCGTGTTCGTCCACGCGGAATTTCTGTTCCACCTCGTATTTCATGGCACCCCTCACACCCAAAGTAGGTTGGGACTCCGTCCCGACCCAAGTAGGTCAGGACTCCCGTCCCGGACCCGGTCGGGACGGAGTCCCCAACCTACGCGCCACGGACCTACGACCTGACCCACACAGGCTGTGCTCACGGAGCCGGGCGAGAAACCGGGCCACCTGCTCCGCCGCTCGCTCGGCATTCGTGATCGCGCCACTGACCGCCACCCGCGTGAAACCCGTGTCGAGCACGGCATCAAGATGCTCGATATCGATGCCGCCGATCGCGAAGGCCGGCAGCCCGATCTCGCGGTGAACCTGCCGCAGGAAGTCCACCCCGGGAAACGCCGCGAAGCGTTTGGTCGCGGAGGGAAACGTCGGTCCGCATCCGAGATAATTGGCACCCGCCAACACGGCCTGACGCGCCTGGTCGAGCGAATGCGTCGAGACCCCGACGAGTCGCTCCGGGACCCAACAGGGCGCGGGCGTCCTTGACCGCGAGATCGTCCTGTCCCAAGTGGACGCCATCGGCATCCGCCAACGCGGCCAGATCGGGCCGGTCGTTCATGATAAACAGCGTGCCTCGCCCTCGCGTCAGACGCCGCAAGATGCGGGCCCGACTCAATAACTCACGGTCGCACAGCGACTTGTTGCGCAGCTGCAGGACGTGGACCCCCGCTTGCACGAGCAGGGCGGCGTGAGTCTCAAACTCCTCGCAAGACGCCCGGCCGCCGATGAGCACATAGAGCTGAACACCGTCCAATCGCCGGCAGCTGTCGGCGGTGATCTCCATGGCCCGGGCCAGCGTATAGGCTCGGTAGCGGAGCCGCTCGATGCTTCCCGCGAACTCCGCCGACAGGGCCTTGCCATATTCCTCCAAGCAGCGCAACGACTGTTCGACCCGCTTCTGATTCGCCAGGCTGATCTCGCGGAGACCCGCCCGCTGGTATTCCCCGTGTGCCGACAGTGTCGTTCCTACATCGGCCAGTGTCTCGCGAGCCAGGTGTCGCTCGCTTGCCGGCACGCTCTTTAGCACCTCGGCCAGATCGTGCCGAAACTGCTTGCAGAGGGAAGCCAGATGAGCATCCTCGAGCGCAAACCGCGCGTACTCCTCCACCACGCGTAGCCCCTCGGTGGCCCGGTTCGCGTTGGCATCCAGAATCCGCACGATCGTGGAAATGTCCCGCCGAGACGACAGAGACCCCGGCAAGAAGGGTCCTTCGCGGGGTTCAACGGGCGATGCGGCGGGAGGTTCCTGCTGCGAGCGCTCTGGATCGGTACTTCTCACGGGTAACACGTCCGTTGGCGGGCCTAACCGGGATTATTCATCGTAGGGTGGGACAAGGACGCGCAAGGGATTGGTGGGCCGTCGCAAGCCGATCGACTCCGAGACAAAGCGGCCCGCCGCCTCCGACTCCGGCTGAGCGACCGCCGGCCCACCGCCACTTCGGCTTGCTCGTCCCACCCTACCAGTGCCGGTGAATAATTCAGGCTGAGCTGGCACCCGACACGGCCCTTCGTTTCCTGAGAGACAGAGTGCAGGTGTTTACACCTGAATAATCCATGCTATCGAGTTTGCTCGCCAAGGCCAATCGGTGCGAATTTGGCGTTTTTGCCGACGCTGCGGGGGGTCGCCGGTCGACTCCCGGCCGGTGGAAGGGCCTGTAAGGTCTGATCGGCCTGGACACTGCGTGCAGCCGACGGGACGGCTCATCCTAAACCTAGGCACTGCATTTACTTGCCTTGCTCGGTTAAAAACTGCGGGTTACAATTCCGAGGCGACTTTCGCCGTGTTTGCTCGTGGAAGGGTGGTGGACGGAACGGACGCCGGAGCGAAGGTTGAATGCGTGCCCTGCTTGTGGCAAGTTGCTTGTGGCCGGGACTTCCGCGGCTTTGGCTGCGGGGGGAGTGGTCCGCTTTGGCGGCGGCGATCGCCTTTGGTGCGGCACTCAATCTTGTCCTGGTGTCCAGTTTCGTGTGGCCGGAACTGCTCCCCGTCGTCGCTGGTTGTCGTCGGCTGGCTGCTGGTGTCGGGCGCGTGCTGTCTTTCGGCGATCCGGTCGTATCGTGTGCTGCCGGAACTTCTCGCACACGACGCGAGTTGACGACAGGGGCTTGTTTATTCGAGGCACAAGGCGAATACTTACAAGGGCACTGGTTCGAGGCAGAGACCACTGCTGCAGCAACTCCTCCGCTGTTCGCCTGCGCGACGCCGAGGCGCAGCTGATGCTGGCGACGCTCTACCGCCACACTGCGGCGGGTGGACGACGCCCAGGAGCGTCTGCGGCGATTGGAACTTCTCGACGGAGCCCAACGGTGGGAATGGGAGATCGCCCGCGAGCGACAGTTTGATCGCCGCGGCGTCGGCCCGACACGACGGCGGGAACAGCCAGCCACGAACGAACAGGGAACAACGAGGCGGCAAGAACTGAGGAAAAGATCGAGGGAACTGCACCCATGTACGAACGATTCACCGACCGCGCCGGAAAGTCATGCAACTGGCCAACCAGGAAGCCCAGCGGTTCAACCACGAATACATCGGCACCGAGCACATCCTGCTGGGCCTGATCAAGGAAGGCAGCGGCGTGGCGGCCAACGTGCTGAAGAACCTCGACGTCGACCTGCGCAAGATCCGCCTGGAGGTCGAGAAGCTCGTCCAGAGCGGGCCCGACATGGTCACCATGGGCAAGCTGCCGCAGACGCCGCGGGCCAAGAAGGTCATCGAGTACTCGATGGAGGAGGCCCGCAACCTCAACCACAACTACGTCGGCACCGAGCACATCCTGCTCGGGCCTGCTGCGCGAGCAGGAAGGCGTGGCGGCCCAGGTGCTGATGAACCTGGGCCTGAAGCTCGAAGAGGTCCGCGAGGAGGTGCTGAACCTGCTGGGCCACGGCATGGAAGGCCGAGGGCTCGGAGCGCGGCGGCCGCGAGGCGGTCGGCGCCGAGGCGGCGAGCCGCCAAAGGCCGGCAAGTCGAAGACGCCGGCCCTGGACAGCTTCGGCCGCGACCTGACCGAACTGGCCCGGCAGAGCAAGCTCGACCCGGTGATCGGCCGCGAGAAGGAAATCGAGCGGGTGATCCAGATCCTCTGCCGCCGCACGAAGAACAACCCCGTGCTGCTGGGCGAGGCCGGCGTGGGCAAGACGGCCATCGTCGAGGGCTTCGCCCAGCGCGTCGTCGACGGCAACGTGCCCGAGCTGCTTGGCCGACAGCCGGATCGTCGTGCTCGACCTGGCGATGATGGTCGCCGGCACCAAGTACCGCGGCCAGTTCGAGGAGCGGATCAAGGCGGTGATGAACGAAGTCCGCCGCGCGAAGAACACGATCCTGTTCATCGACGAGCTGCACACGCTGGTCGGCGCGGGCGGCGCCGAAGGGGCGATCGACGCCTCCAACGTGCTCAAGCCGGCCCTGTCCCGCGGCGAGATCCAGTGCATCGGCGCCACCACGCTCGACGAGTACCGCAAGTACATCGAGAAGGACAGGCGCCTGGACCGCCGCTTCCAGGTGATCATGGTCGAGCCGCCGACCAAGGACGAGACGGTCGAGATCCTCAAGGGCCTGCGCGACCGCTACGAGGAGCACCACCGCGTGCAGATCACCGACGACGCCGTCGACGTCGGCCGTCGAGCTGTCGCAGCCGCTACATCACCGGCCGCTGCCTGCCGGACAAGGCGATCGACGTGATCGACGAGGCGGGCGCCCGCGTGCGCCTGAAGTCGATGACCCGGCCGCCGACCTGAAGGAGATCGACGAGGAGGTCGAGCAGCTGAACAAGGAGAAGGAAGAGGCGGTCGCCAACCAGGACTTCGAGAAGGCCGCCGCCCTGCGCGACCAGGCCGACAAGCTCAAGAAGAAGAAGGAGCAGATCACGCGCGAGTGGCGGGAGAAGTCGCGGGAGACCGACGGCGTCGTCGACGAGGAAGTGATCGCCGAGGTCGTCTCGAAGATGACCGGCATCCCGCTCACGCGGCTGGCGACCGAAGACAGCGCTGCGGCTGATGCAGATGGAAGAGGAACTGCACAAGCGCGTCGTCAGCCAGGACGAGGCGATCAAGTGCGATCGCCAAGGCGGTCCGCCGCAGCCGCAGCGGCCTGAAGGACCCCAAGCGGCCCACCGGCTGCTTCATCTTCGCCGGGCCCACCGGGCGTGGGCAAGACGCTGCTGGCCAAGGCCCTGGCCGAGTTCATGTTCGGCGACGCCGACGCGCTGATCCAGATCGACATGAGCGAGTACATGGAGAAGCACAACGTCAGCCGGCTGATCGGCGCCCCGCCGGGCTACGTCGGCTACGAGGAAGGCGGCCAGCTGACCGAGAAGATCCGCCGCCGGCCCTACGCCGTCGTGCTGCTCGACGAAATCGAGAAGGCCCACCCCGACGTGTTCAACATGCTCCTCCAGATCATGGAGGAAGGCCGGCTGACCGACAGCTTCGGCCGCAACGTCGACTTCCGCAACACGATCCTGATCATGACCACCAACGCCGGCGCCGAGGCGATCAAGAACGAGTCGGCCTTCGGCTTCCAGAAGCCCGACGACGACGCCTCCTACGAGAGCATGAAGGAGCGCGTGCAGGAGCAGATCGAGAAGGTCTTCCGGCCCGAGTTCCTCAACCGCGTCGACGACGTGATCGTCTTCCGCCACCTGACCAAGGACGACCTGAGCGACGTGATCGAGCTGGAACTGGGCAAGGTCCGCGAGCGGCTGCGGCGAGCGCGGCCTCGAGCTGGAGCTGACCGACGAGGCCAAGGAGTTCCTGATCAAGAAGGGCTCGAACCTCGACTTCGGCGCCCGGCCGCTGCGCCGGGCGATCGAGAACTTCGTCGAGGACCCGCTCTCCGAGGAACTGCTCAAGGCGAGTTCCAGGGCAAGGACACCATCGTCGTGGACGCGGTCCACGACGACGAAGGCAAGGTCCGCCGCCTGCAGTTCTTCGGCAAACTGACCTCCGAACTGTCCGCCACGCCCGTCGGCGCGGTCGCCGGCGACGCCGAACCGCAGGAAAACGTCAAGAAGTGATCTGACTGTCCACCCAAGCGCGAATAAACTACCGAATCGGCGTAGGACGGATTGGCAATCCGTCCAGAAAACGGACGGATTGCCAATCCGTTCTACAGCCAAATCGGCAACTTAATCTTTGACAGATCCTCGCCGCCGCACTCGTGCGCAGCTGTTCCACCTTCCGCTGGAGCTGCCGGCACACATACTCGGCCATCGTCGCGATCGCGCCGCGGTCGGCTTGGTTCTTGGCGACGTCGGCGTAGGTTTCGATGGCTTGGAAGGCGGCGGCGTGGGCGGCCTTTGCCTGCTTCAACGCCTCGGCCAGTTTCGCCCGGTACTCGCGATTGTCGCCCTTCTGCTTTGGCGTCGCTGGCGGCCTTCTCCGCCGTGGCGGCCTTCTTGACCGCTTCGATGGCGTCGAAGTACTCGCACGGCGAACTGCAGCCGGCCGGTCCAGTATTCGACGTAAGCCTTGCCTTCCGGCCGCGGAAGGCGTCGGCACCCTGCGGACCGCGGCCAGCGCCCGCTGGTAGGCCGCTCGGTCTTCGGCGAGCTCTTTCGGCATCGGCTCGGGGGACCACTGCCGCATCATCATGCCCGGCGTGCGGAAACGTCAGCCCCATGCCGTGGTCTTCCAGCGCGGTGGTGACCGCCTCGATCTCGCGAAACATCTCGAGCATCGGCTCCACGGCGGCCTGCGCCGCAGACGGCGCGGACCTGGTCCGCGTAGACCGCCCGGGCGTCGTGCCGGCGTCCCAGGCGGCCTTGCTCAGATAGGCGACCGAGGGGTCGTGATCGCTGATCATCCATTGCCGCGTGCCGAACCGCTGAACGCCGTACTTGCGCATGTCGCCGACCAGTTGGTGCGAGTGCACCGGTGGTCAGCAGCGGAAGCATGCCGACGCTGTCGTCGTGGAGCGTCAGGACCATGGTGGTGGGGATTTCCTTGGCCGGAACGCGTGCCAGCACGTTGCGCCGGCGGAGCACCCGAGTGGGGTTGTAGTCCATCACGATGACTCAGCTCGGCAGTTCTGCGGCAGGATTCGCGGCAGGATGGGCCACAGCTCTTCGGCCACCTCGTAGACGACCAGCCGGGCGTCGGGCTTGCGGCTCTTGGGCAGGACGTCGGGACTGTTCCACAGTCGCAGCAGGAAGTACAGGCCGGTGATGTGCCCCTTGACTTCCATCACCGATCGCGCCGCTCCGCCTTCCCAATGGTCGGCTGCGCTGGTTCGGCCCGCCGCAAGACCTCCTCCAGCGGCAGGACGGACTCGATGCCGTAGTGCTTGTCGAGTTCTTGCCACGCCCACTCGTGCAGTTCGATCCAGCTCGGCTACTCCGTGCCCACCGGAAAGCCGTAGCGTCGCGCGTCCGGGATATCGTCGAGGATCGTTCGGATCACCGTGCCGCCGATCTCCGCCAGGTCCGGGTTGTCGGGCCGGGCGTCGGGCCGGGGGCCACGGTCAATTCTCCCAGTTGATGCACCGTCTGGGCGTCGGGGACGACCGCGCGAAATCCTTGGGGAAATCCGTGATCGACCAGACCGACGACGCCTCGATCCCGCGGCTGTGGGCGTAGGCGATCAACTCGTGCATGTGCCGCTGGCCCGGCCGCGACCAATCTGCTCGTACGAGGCCTGCGGCGGCGGCAGATCGGGATTCCAGAACTCCGCCTCGTCGCCGAAGAGTCTTGCGGCCGGGCATGTCGTCGGCGTGATCGGATAGTGCTCGCCGTACCAGAGCATGGCCGATTGCCGCGGATGCCCTTGAGCTGGAGGTCCAGGAACGGCGCGGACGGGCAGCCGCCGACGCGAATGCGGTTGAACTTCAGCTTGGCCAGCTGGTCGAGGAACGGGCGGTAGTCGGCCATGCCCCAGCCTTCCATGCCCATGGCAAAGTCGCCCATCGTCTTGAACCAGCGGGTCGTGAACGTGCGGCTCGAACACCTGGTCGATCTCGGGCAGGTAGAACGCCGGCTGCTTCTCGGGATAGACGTCGCCGCTGCAGCAGATAGCGCACTCCGTAGCGCTCGACGAACTCGTACACGCCCCACATCGTCGCCGCCGGGCTGCCGCCGACGATCGCCATCGCCGGCTTCGCGTCCGCGCGTTGGTCTTCCGCAAGAGAAAACCCTGTCGCTCAGCTGTGGCAAAGCCCGTTCTCCCGAAGCATGTGCCGGGAATTGCGTCGCGGTACCGAGGAGGATCCAGTGCCTCGGCGGAGCCGGTCGGTTCCGATGTGATATCTGCCGACACGTCAAACAACCGCCGAAGATATCGCTGCAATTCCGTGGCCGCGAACTGCTCCAATCCCTCTGCCTCCTTCGGCCACGACCACCTCGACGGTCCCAAGCGGGCCACGGCCGATCGATGCGGTTTGCTCGGCAACGACCGGATGGTCCAGGATCCAGGCGAGGCAGCAAACGGCTACTGCGATCGCCGACGAGCTTGCATGGGTCTTCATAAAAACCTCGCGTATGAGGGCCGCAGGAACCCAAGGGGACGCAACTCTCTTCCCCAACGACACGGCCTCATGGTATTCCATGCCCGTGGCCGCGCCATCACCTGTCTGGTTGACCGCCGCGTTATAGGCTGTAAAATCACCCATGTCTATCAAGATTTTCGGCTGGCGGGATTATCTTTCCGCAGTCTGCGCCCATCGCGGCGGGATCGGTGCTGACGATTGCCTGGAATTGCGGTACTCGAGAGAGGCTGAGTCGTCACGTGTTTTTTTCGAGCCAGTCGTTTGCCGTTACGACCAGCGGGTGGTTTTCTCGCGTCCCAGGGAAAGGGGGCACGTATCTTAACGGACGCGATGTGACTCGTGCCTTGTCGTAGCGAAACGTTTCGCAGCTGAGCGGAGTAGACCAGCAGACGCCTCGTGCGTGGGCGGATCGCGGCCGGCCGCTCTGGAAAGGAGGGCCATGTCCAGAATTTGGCAGGTGATTTCCTGGATCTCATGTTTGGCTTCTCTGAGGAAGGAGTTGGCGCTATGTGGCAAAATCAACTGCTGCGAATGATGTTGGCTGCTTTTCTCTGCCTCGCCATGGTCACGACGGCAAAATCCCAAAGGTCTCACACCGAAGGAACAGAAACAGGAAGAGTTGGGCAAGAAAATCTTCTTTGACACAAACCTCTCGACTCCTCCCGGCCAGTCCTGTGCTACCTGTCACGATCCGGAAGTCGGCTTCACCGGGCCGGACTCGGCAATCAACTGCGCTGCGGTGCGGTCTACCCGGGTGCCGTCCACACGCGGTTCGGAAACCGCAAACCGCCCACGCGCGGCCTACGGAGGAGATAGCCCCATTCTGTATTTTGACGAAAATGAGGGACGTCTGGATCGGCGGCATGTTCTGGGACGGTCGGCGCCACGGGTTGGACGCTGGGAGATCCGCTCGCCGAGCAGGCCCAGGGACCGTTTCTCAACCCGTTGGAGCAGAACATGCCCCATGCGAAACAGGTCTGCCTCAAGGTCGCCCAGTCGAAGTATGCCAGGCCTCTTCAAGCAGGTTTGGAAAGTCAAGTCGATCGACTACAACAAGAACGTGGCGGTGACCTATGAAAGAATCGCTCGCTCCATCGCCGCTTACGAACGCTCGGCGGAAGTGAACCCGTTCAGTTCGAAGTATGACGCGTACCTGGGCGGCAAGGCAACACTCACGGAGCAGGAAGCCGCCGGGACTTGGCTTTGTTCAACGGCAAGGGTAAGTGTGGGCTGTGCCACCTCAGCGAACCGGGACCAGACGGCGAACCACCCCTGTTCACCGACTTCACCTATGACAACCTGGGCGTGCCGAAGAACCCGGCGAATCCGTTCTATGGCATGCCGAAGAAATGGAACCCCGACGGACCGAACTGGATCGACCAGGGACTGGGCGGTTTCCTGAAGAGCGCCGGATATTCACCCGATGTCTACGGATCGGAACTCGGCAAGCACAAAGTGCCCACGCTGCGGAACGTGGACAAGCGTCCCTCCAAGGGCTTCGTCAAGGCATACGGACACAACGGTTTCTTCAAGTCCCTGGAGGAGATCGTTCACTTCTACAACACGCGTGACGTGGAAGCATGGCCGCCACCCGAAGTTGCTGACAACGTTAATACGGGTGAGTTGGGCGATCTTGGGCTGACTGCCGGACGAAGAGGCCGCGATCGTGGCGTTCATGAAGACGCTGTACGGACGGCTACGTACCTTAGAACCTAATCCGAAAACCTCGAAGTGAGACCTGCGGTCAGCCGTTACGGCGGGGTCGGAGACCCTGCGACCGCACGAGCGCAGTGTTTATGAAGACGCTTACGGACGCACCCTAAGCGCCAAGCGTGTTTTCAGGCCGTTGCACGTGCCAGAATAGGCTGTGCGATTGAGCGGCTCGCCCCACAGCCGTAAGGGCGTGCCAAGCGGAAATGCCATGCCCCGTCGGTCGCGAGCGAGCCGCCCTAGTCTTACCTCGTACTCGTGCTCGACCAAATAAATCTCAGCAAAGTCGCTAAGCGAAAGGGTAGATTGGGGCCGCTGGCTAGTAATCAGACTGACCCTATTCCGAAGGTATCCCTCCGTAGATTTCCTTGTCGCGCCTCACGCTAGGTTCCTCCTGACCGGCAAGATGGAACGCAGCTCACTCCGTCCGATTCCGAGACCGAGGTCCGCGGATCCGCGTCTCGGAGAGACGCGGCCACGTGGGTGATGTCTCTTCCGGCCGGAAAACTTTCGGCAACCCGCCCACTTTGCCTCAAGCCGGTGGTGAAAGCCGTCGAAATAACGAGCGGCCTTACGGTGCGTAGAGGCCCCTCCGTGCTGAGCTTGGCTGGCCAGGGAGTCGACTTTCCAACTGATTGCGGCGAGGAGCACGACGTGTCAGTGGCCGGTTCGTCCGCCGATCGAGAAAACCGCCTGCGCGGATTCGCGGAATCGCTCGCGGATTGGATCGCGGACTGGGGCTCCGTGGTGATCGACGGCCTGTCGGCGGTCGGCGATCTCGCGATGTTCTGCGCGAGCATGCTGGGTTGGCTGACGATGCGACTGCCGCGCAAAGGGACGATTCTGCCGAACTTTTACCAGGTCGGCGTGCTGAGCCTGCCGGTGGTTGCCCTGACGGGCACCTTCATTGGCATGGTGCTGGCGGTGCAGAGTTACGCGCAATTCAAGCGTGCTTGGTCTCGATACGCGGTTGGGAGCGGTGATCAACATGTCGCTGGTTCGCGAGCTGGGTCCGGTCTTGGCCGCGACGATGCTGGCGGGGCGTGTCGGCAGCGCCATGGCGGCCGAACTGGGCACGATGCGTGTCACGGAGCAGATCGACGCCTTGGCGAGCATGGGAGCCAACCCGATCCATTACCTGGTCGTGCCGCGATTTCTGGCCTGCGTGTTGCTGATCCCCACGCTCACGGTCATGGCGGACTTCATGGGCGTCGTGGGCGGCTACTTCTACGCCGTGGGATCCTGGACATCGACAAGCAGCATTACTGGCAGAATTCGCAGAATTTCGTCGGCCTGTTCGACGTTTTCAGCGGGATTTTCAAGAGCGTTTTCTTCGGCGCCGCAATCGCGGTGATCAGCTGCTATCGCGGTTTCCATTGTGCGGCGGGGGCCGAGGGCGTGGGGCGTGCCGCCACGGCTTCGTTCGTTTATTCCTTCGTGGCGATTCTGGTCTTGGATTTGTTCCTGGCGATCTTTCTGGACTCCATCTACAGCTCACTGTGGCCCGAGGGCACAAAGCTCTTCTGATCCGCCGAGTCGGCTGCGCGAGACAGAGTGAGGGAGAGTTGACGATGCAACGCGTCCCCGAGTCTTCCGCCGGCAACCCCGAGCCGCTGGTGCGCGCGGTCGGGTTGGACGTGCGGTTCGGGCACCAACTCGTGTTGCGGAACATCAACTTGAGCGTGCCCCGCGGGCAGACCCTGGCCATCATTGGCGAAAGCGGCTGCGGCAAGACCGTGCTCTTGAAGACCCTGATCCGGCTGATTCGCCCCGCGCGAGGGCGAGGTTTGGTTTGACGGCCGCGACCTGGCGACGCTCGACGAGAAAGAGCTGACGCGGCAGCGGATTCGCTTCGGCTACGTGTTCCAGAACGCCGCCCTGTTCGACAGCTTGACGATCGGCCAAAACGTGGCTTTTCCGCTCCGACAACACAAGAGCTTAGCGGACGAGGAGATCCAGGAGATCGTGCTGGCACGCCTGGCCGAAGTCGGGTTGCCCGACATGGTCATCACGAAGAAGCCGGCGGAGTTGTCCGGGGGCATGCGCAAGCGGGTCGGCTTGGCGCGGGCGCTGGCCCTGAACCCCGAGCTGATGTTGTACGACGAGCCGACGACCGGCCTCGACCCGATCATGAGTGACGTGATCGACGAGCTGATGCTGAACACTCGCCGCCAGCACCCCGTCACCAGCATCATCGTGACGCACGACATGCGCACTGCGCACAAGGTGGCGGACCGGGTGGTCATGATCATGCCCGTGGAGCGGTTGGAGCCCGACGAATCTCAGCTCATTTTCGACGGTCCGCCGGAGGGTCTCGATGTCTGCCCGGACCGCCGCGTCGTGCAGTTCGTTCGCGGCGAGGCCGGTGAGCGGTTGATGGAGATGCGAAGGAGCCGATCGTCAAACGGCTGACGCACTGACTATGGACGAACGTGTTCTCCGATTTCGAGTTGGCGTCGTCGTGCTCGCCGCAGCGGTGATCACCTGCATTCTCATCGTGCTGTTGGGGGAGGGGCGGACCGTGTTCCAGAAACGCTACACGGTCTTTCTTCGCTTTCCAAGCACGCCGGGTGTGACCGTCGACACCCCGGTGCGGAAAAACGGTGTGTTGATCGGCCGCGTCTCGGAAGTAAAACTGACCGAGGAAGGGGGCGTGCTGCTGACCGCCCGGATCGATTCTCGCTATAAGCTGCTGCGCAACGAAGTCTGCCGCATCAGCACTGCCTCGCTGCTGGGAGACGCGGTGCTGGAGTTCGTGCCCGCGACGGAAACAGCTGTGTCGAAAGAGCCAATCCAGGACGGGGACCTGCTGGCCGACGGGATCGTGGGGAGCGACCCGATCCGGGTCCTGATGAATCTTGAAGGCAACATGCGCACCACGCTCGGATCCATCAACACGGCCGCAGACCAGTTCTCCCAGCTGGCGCAGAACCTGAACCGGACCCTGGACAGCGATCAGGGCCAATTCCAGCGGATCATCAACAAGTCCGAACTCGCACTCGACACGCTGCAGTCCACCATGCAAACCGTGGACGAGCTGCTCGGCGATCCCGAACTCAAGGCGGGGCTGAAAAAATCCCTGGCCGACTTGCCAGCCATCTTCCAGGACGTGCGGCTGACGATGACCGAGGCCCAGAAAACGCTGGCCGCGTTCGATCGCATGAGCACGAAAGCCGAGCGGAACCTCGACAACCTGGAATCCTTCACTCGGCCGCTGGCGGCACGCGGCGAAGCCATTGTCCAGAACATCGACACCACGATTCAGAATCTCGATGAGCTGCTGTCGCAACTCGTGCAGTTCAGCAAGTCGATCAACAGCGGCGAAGGAACCGTCGGCCTGCTGGTCAAGGACCGCGAACTCTACGACCAGGTGAAACGCACGGCGGCCAACATCGAGGATGCCACGCGGCGCATTAGGCCCATCCTGGACGACGCCCGCGTCATCTCCGACAAGATCGCGACCGATCCGCGGGTACTGGGGGTCAAGGGGCGCTCGATCAGAAACCGCTGGGCGTGGGCCTCAAATCACTGCCCTAGCGCGCCAGGCGGCGGCACCTGCGGGTAGGCCGGCGGCAGGTTGGGGGCCGGAGCCGCGGGGGCCGTCCAGAGCGGAACGGCGTGCCCCAGACGCGAGTTCTGCCGCAGCGTCTCCGCGCGCTCGACCAGCTTCTCGTTGGACACGACCTGCTGCGGAATCATCTGGAAGTCCACCACGCGCTCGATCGCGCACCTCCCAAGGCCAGAAATTCTCCGCGAAGAAATCCACCCCGGGCAGCTCGTACCACGGAGTCGGAAACCGCTGCTTGGCGGTCACCGTCTCGAAGCCGTCCTTGAACAGCTGGATCTTCCGAGTCCCATAATAGGTGAATTCCGTCGAGACGGGCGTCACCCCGATCTCCTGATCGTCGACAAAAGCCAAGGCTCCGGGCGGATTCGTACGAATCGTCATTCGGCGACGCACACACCCGGTATCCAGGCGCAACAGGCCACGAGCAAGAGGGTCCAGCCCGGCACGCCCAGCGGCGGCAATGACTTGGCAATCGCTCGACCATGATGAGATGCGGAGCGGAGAAGCAGAACGCTCAAAACGGGGCCGGAGTATAACGGCGACGCGGCGGTCGGAACAGCCCGAAATCCCCCACCGCCGAGGTAGTCTACCTGCGACGCCGGCCGACGCGTCGAAAGCGGACGAAATGTGGCGGCCGTGCCTACCCGACTGCTCGTTTGTCTGGTTACAATAACTACTTACGTCGACCCACCCGGGCGCCGCGTGCGGCTTCGGCGAATTCTAATTCCGCTTTGTCCAGATTTCGGAGCGAGCGTTGAACTGGGAAAACCGCCTGCAACACGCCGCTCACACCGATGTCGGCATGCGGCGTTTCAACAACCAAGACTCGCACGCGGTCAAGCTGGCCGACGATCTGGAGGCCTGGAAGGATCGGGGCCATTTCTTCATGGTGGCCGACGGCATGGGAGCCCATGCGGCCGGTGAATTGGCCAGCAAGCTCGCGGTCGACGGCGTGCAGCATCTGTACTACAAGTATTCCGACCTGTCGCCTCCGGACGCGCTGAAGAAGGCCATCCTGGAGACCAACGCCGAAATCCATCGCCGGGGCCAGGCGAACAGCGATTTCCACAACATGGGGACGACGGCCAGCACTCTGCTGTTGCTGCCGCAGGGGGCGCTGATCGCCCACATCGGCGACAGTCGCGTCTATCGTCTGCGCGAGAATCTGCTGGAGCAACTGACCCGCGACCACAGCCTGGTCTGGGAACTGCGAGAGCAGCTGTCCGACAAGAGCGAACTGGCCATTCCGAAGAACGTCATCACCCGCTCGCTGGGACCGAATGCTTCGGTGCAGGTCGACATCGAAGGCCCTCTGCCGGTCGCCCTGGGGGACACGTTTCTGCTCTGCAGCGACGGACTGACGGGGCGCGTCACGGACGAGGAGTTGGCCTCCGTCCTGGGCACGCTCCCTCCGAACGAGGCCGTGCACCTGCTGATCGACCTCGCCAACCTGCGCGGCGGGCCGGACAACATCACGGTCCTCGTCGCCAAGGTAGTCGACGAGGAACTCGCCTCGGTCGTCCACCAGCCGCTGAAGGTCGGCGGGGAACGGCGTCAAGTCAGCGTGCAGCCCGCCATCTGGGTCTGCCTGGGTGTGTGCCTGCTGGGAGCGCTGCTGCTGAGCGATCGCGGGGACGTTCATCCCTGCGCTGGTCGCCTTTCTGGGGGCCATCGCCGCTCTCCTCGTGGCCCTGATCTCGCGTCAGCGGAGCCAGTCGTCCGGAGTCGCCCTGAGTGGCGGACGACGACTGGGAAAAGGCCCGTATACGGAAACCGTCCGTGCTTCGCCGGAGGAATCCGTGCGGCTGCTGCGCGATATCACCCGCGAGCTTCGCAGTGTCAAGGATGAAGGCCACACGATCGACTGGTCGGAGTTTGACACGCGCTGCCAGTCCGCCCAAGAGGCAGAAAAGGCGGGCGATTTCGCCGCGGCCATGCGGAGCCATTCCCAGGCCATCCGCTGCGTGATGCGGACTGTGCGGGAGCGGTTGGATCGTTGGGACAGCGAGTCGACGATCGACTAACTGCTCGCGGTTGAGGATGACAACCTTCACACAGCCCGAAGCGTAAGCGAGAGGGAAACGTATGCCCCTCTCGCTTGCGCTTCGGGCTAGTGTCACCGACAACTGCGAGCGGTAATGCAAACTGTCGTTCTCAAGACTGCAGTAAACTGCTAAAGTCTCGGCCGCACGTTGTTTGCACGGCGGAGCACCGGAATCAAGACATGCGGCGGATGACACGCTACGTCGTCTCTGAGTTCCTTGCGGTGTTTACCGTCACCCTCGCGGCCATGCTGCTGGTCCTGGTCTTCGGAGTGGTGGGGCAAGTCGCCGTCCGCGAGGGCCTGTCGCTGGTCAACGTCTTGCGGCTACTGCCGTACGCCTTGCCGATCGCGCTGCTGTACGGCATTCCGGGAACGGCCCTGTTTGCCACCTGCAGCGTCTACGGGCGGATGTCCGCGGCCAACGAAGTGGTCGCCATCAAGTCGCTCGGCATCTCGCCGATGACCCTGATGTGGCCGATCCTGACCATCGCTTTTGTGCTGAGCGTCGGCGTGGTGTGGCTCAACGACGTCGCTGTCTCGTGGGGCAGGCTCGGCACGGAACGAGTTATCCTGCAGTCGCTCGAACAGATCGTGTACGGCATGTTGCGCACGCACCGTTCCTACGCCAGCCCACGATTCTCGGTCAACGTCAAAGGCGTGGAGGGCGAGGTTCTCCTGCGCCCATGCTGACGTGGACGCTGCAGAACGACCACGCCCCCATGGTCTTCCGGGCCGAAGAGGCGATCCTGCGCTGCGATCCCGAACAGAACCAGCTCCGCGTGTCCCTCAAGAACGGCAATATCAGCTTCGGGGACAATCGCAGCATCGATTTTCCGGACACGCAAGTCGTCAACATCCCGTTGTGGGCCGCGTCGCGCAACGGGCCGGACGCGGACCGGCCGTCCGACATGGCCCTGCGGCGGATTCCGCAAGCCATCCTCGAACAGCGCGCCGCGATCGAACGCCGCCGGCAGTCGTTCGCCGCCGAAGCCGCCTACCAACTGCTCACCGGAGATTTCGGCGGCCTGACCGACGCCCAATGGCGACCCGTCACGCCGAGCTGGAGGAAGCCAGAAGCCGGCTCTGCCGCCTGTACACGGAACCTTGGCGGCGTTGGGCCAACGGATTCAGTTGCCTGGCGTTCGTCGTCGTGGCGCCCCCCTGGCCGTCCGGTTCCGCAACAGCGATGTGTGGACGAGCTTCGTCGCCTGCTTTCTCCCCGTGCTGATCTTCTACTATCCGCTGCTCGTCTACGGCGTCAGGCTGGCGAAATCCGGGGAACTTCCCCCGAGTTGCGTTTGGATCGGCAACCTGGTCTTCCTCGCGGTGGGCGGCCTCTTGATGCGGTCCATGCTCCGCCGCTAAGCCCCGGCCTCCGGCCTCGCCAGCCGCCCCATTCTGACTTGCTCGAATCCGACTCGCGCCGGTACACTCCGGCCCCGCGACTGCGCGGTTGCCACACGCCGGCAGGAGGCGGGCGTCGGCCACGGTTTTCGCGCCTGCGACAAGGAGGTCGTTTTGCTCTCTCGTTGCTCCATCTGGAACAAGCTGCTGCTGGGCGTCGCGATGCTCGCCTTGATGGTCGCGACCTTGTCGGCCAGCAGCATCCTTGGCGTGTCGTCTTACCGACGACTGGTGCGTTCCGTCAGCCAGCGGGCCGCGGAGTTGCCCTTGGCGGACAAGTTGGTGCGGAGCGTGAGCGAATTGCGAATCACGTTTGCCCGCACTCGCCAGTGGCGCGACCAAGGCAGCAGCTCGGGGTACAAGCCGCTGACCATCCGCGAGGACTTCCGCATCCGCATTCTCGAGGTGAATGAGGCGTTGAAGCAGTACGAACTCCAGTTGGCGAACTCCGAGCCCGATGTGTCGGCGATCGGCGACAACCGGGACGAACAGGAAACCGTGCAGGAGGTTATCGCACCCTGGAGCGAATTGCCCAAGTCAACCGCGAAGAGGACTGGGTTCTCGACCGGGTGGAGATGGACCTGCTCGGCAACGAATTGGACAAGCTGCACAAGCTGGCGAGCAGTCTGCCCAGCATCTGCAGCGGCGCATGCAGGACCTGAGAGGCAACGTGCGGGGCGAGTATCACACGCTGATCGGCCTGGCCTGGACCACCAGCATTCTCGCGACGTTGATGCTGGCTTTCCTGGTCAAGTTCTTCGACGACTGGATCTTCCGACCCTTGCGGGTTCTCATCCGGGGCTCGCGGCAGGTCGCGGCGGGCGATTTCGCCCACCGCATCCAGCTGTCCACGCACGACGAAATGGCCGACCTGGCGGGGGCGATGAACGAGATGACCGCCCGGTTTCAGGAGATTCGTGACGACCTGGATCGCCAGGTGAAGCAGCGCACGAAGGAAGTGGTGCGCAGCGAGCAGCTGGCGAGCGTCGGCTTCTTGGCCGCGGGCGTCTCGCACGAGATCAACAATCCGCTGGCCTCCATTGCCTGGTGTGCCGAAGCGCTCGAAGCCCGCCTGCACGATATCCTCTACGCTTCCCCGGAACCGGCCAGCGACAACTCGCAGGAACTCGACGTGCTGCGCCGCTATCTGCGACGCATCCAGGATGAAGCCTTCCGCTGCAAGGGAATCACGGAAAAGCTGCTGGACTTCTCCCGGATGGGCGAAGTCGAACGGCAGGAGGCCGACCTGGGTCAGCTGACGCGAGACGTGATCGACATGGTCCGTCACTTGGGCCGCTATCGCAGCAAGCGCATCGAGTTCGTCGCTCAGGAAGTCGTGGGGGCGCGGGTCAATCCGCAGGAGATCAAACAGGTCGTGCTGAACCTCCTGACGAACGCCCTGGATAGCATCGAGTCCCAGGGAGTCGTGGAGGTCGAACTGCGCAGAGTGGGAGACTGCGCCGAGCTGCGAGTTGCCGACAACGGCTGCGGGATGACCGAAGAGGTCCAAGAGCACCTCTTCGAGCCGTTCTTCACGCGCCGCCGCGACGGTCAAGGGACCGGACTGGGGCTCTCCATCGCCTTTCGCATCGCCGCCGACCATGGCGGGTCCATCCAAGCCCACAGCGACGGGCCGGGAAAGGGTTCGACGTTTCGCGTGACGTTGCCGTTGGTCCAACAAGAGAAAGCCCATGAAAGAAGATCGCAGGCCGCCTAGCCGCTTGAAAGTCCTGTTCGCCGACGACGAATCGGCCTTGCAGGAACTGATGAGCCTCGAGTTGCCACGTCTGGGCCACGAAGTCACGGTCTGCCCCGACGGCTTTACGGCAGTCGCCGCATTGGAACGCAACACGTTCGATTGCCTGATCGTCGACTTGGACATGCCCGGCATGACGGGCATCCAAGTGCTGACTCGGGCCAAGGAGTTGTCGCCCGACACGGAAGCCATCATCCTGACCGGCAAGTCGACCTTGGAAACGGCCGTGGCGGCGCCGCGCAAGGCGCCTTCGACTACCTCACGAAACCCTGCCGGCTCGCCGAGCTGGACAAGCTGCTCCGCCGCGTCGCGGAAAAGCGGGAAATGGCCAAGCTGTGTGTCGCGTTGCGGAAGCGGCTCGAGCGGGCCGAAGGAGACACGCGGTTGATCGGCACGAGCGCCGCCATGCAGCGCGTACACGACCTGATCGCCAAAGTGGCCCCCACGAACTCCACGGTGCTCATCCTGGGCGAAACCGGTTCCGGCAAGGAACTCGTGGCCCGCGCGGTCCATGAGCAGAGTCCGCGCCGAGATGCCGCTGGTGGCCATCAACTGCGGCGCCCTGCCGGAAAGCCTGATTGAAAGCGAGCTGTTCGGTCACCGGAAAGGTGCTTTCACCGGCGCGGACGAACACCGCGTGGGTCTGTTCCAGGTCGCCAACGGAGGCACGCTGTTTCTGGACGAGATCGGCGAGCTGCCGAAGGCGATGCAAGCCAAGCTGCTGCGCGTGTTGGAAAGCGGCGAAATCCGCCGCGTGGGCGACAATCAGTCGCTGCAAGTCGATGTCCGCGTCGTCTGCGCGACACACCGCAACCTCGAACAGATGGTCGAAGCGGGCGACTTCCGCGAAGATCTCATGTACCGCATCAATGCGTTTGAGATCCATCTGCCGCCGCTCCGCGCTCGACTCTCCGACATCCCCGTGCTGGCGCGACACCTGTATTGCCGTTTCCGCCCCAACACCAAGCCGGGCGACCCGCTGTTCACACCCGAGGCGATCGAAGTCCTGCAAACGCACGTTTGGCCGGGCAACGTCCGCGAGTTGGCCAACGTCATCGAACATGCCACGATCGTCAACGCGGAACCGCCCCTGACCCCCGAGGACCTTCCGCGCCACTTCGCTTTGCGCGGCGTCCGTCGCAAATCGCTCGGCCCCCTGACGCTCCGCGATCTCGAAGTCCAGGCCATCCAAGAGTCGCTCGACCGACATCTGGGCAACAAGTCGGCCGCAGCCGAAGAGTTGGGCATCAGCCTCAAAACTCTCTACAACAAACTCAATCAAGCCAGCGCACTGGAGAAAAGCGCTTAGCGGTCCAAGCTGCGAATCCTCCCACCGTCCGCGCTCTCCGCGGCTCGCGCGGGTCTCCGACCCCGCCGAACCGCCGACCGAAGGTCTCCGTAGTGGTTTGTTCTCGAGAGGCGGCTGCAGCGATCCAGACTGCGAACGACTCCCACAACAACTCCCACCACGCTCGCGTTCTGAACGTAGATCGGCTGCATGTCGGAGTTGGCCGGCTGCAACCGGATCCGATTCCGCTCGGGATACCAGTACTTGAGCGTTGCTTCTCCTTCGTCGGTCTGGGCCACCACCATTTGACCCGGCGCGGCATGCGCCTGCTCCCTGATCACTACATAGTCCCCGTCAGCGATCTGGGCTTCGATCATTGAATCGCCACTGACGCGCAGCGCAAACATCCCCTCCCGGGAAAACAACCGACCGAAATCGACGCGTTCGTGCTGCTCAAAGGCCAGACTCGTCATCCCGGCGGCCACCACACCCCGGAGCGGCATGCCATCCTTCTCGCGCCGCCGCGTCAACTCGATCGCGCGGGACTTGTTGGGGCTACGGTGGATCAGACCCTTCTTCTCCAAAGCCTTCAGATGACACATCACGCCGTTCGGCGAACTGATGTTGAACTGCTCGCCGATCTCGCGGACCGTCGGCCCATAGCCGCGGTTCTCGATCTGGTCCTGAATGAAGTCGTAGACCATCCGCTGACGCTCGGTTAGCTGTTCCAAACCTGACATGACGTGGCTCCGGGCTGTGAAAAGGGCCTGTTCACCCTTTCCAAATATAATATACGGGCGTACACAGTCAATAGCATTTGTACACGTCACGCCCGTCGATCCCGATCTTGGTTCTGGCAACGTTCCCGCAGGATCAATTGCATGGTCAAAGTGCCGCGTTCGCTTCCAATCTGGAGAATCGCCGTACGAGCAGCCAGAATGCAGTGCCAGAGAGTAAGACCGGCGGAACCACGCCAGCTCCAAAGTAGCACAGTGCGAGTGGCAATTCGTTCCAGTTTCCGCCAACCACGGCGACGGCGCAGATTGCTGAAAACAGCATGGCCCAGCACAACGCTGCGCCGTGGATCGAGTAACCATTCAGGGCGTTAGCTCGTCGAAGGTAGAATGCGATCGGCATTCCAATGACGCCCGCTACCAAATAACAACTGACAACGCCAATCGTGAGCGCGGCTACGGGCAGCACAACAAGGCTTGCCGCATTGATTTCGACGCCTATCCGAGGAGCGACGATGCCGACAAGAAGAAGCAACGCCACGAACGCAAGGGGAGCAACCGCTGGTGCCCAAACCACGGCTCCGGTTCACGGCATTGTTCGCGGCGAATCCAGCGCCGCGTTGATTGCCTGCGGGTCTTGGCGAGCGTCCAAGACCGCATAAATCTCTACGTAATCTGCGTTCAGCTTGTAGTAGATGGAAAACGGAAAGCGTTTGGACAGCGACCGGTGAAACCCGCGGTATTGTTCGTGAATGCCCGCAAACAACTTGAGAGATTCGATGTCGGACGACAAACAATCGTTGAAGTAAATGCCAAGTCCAGCTTTTTGGGATTCGTAGAAATCGGCACCGATTTCAAGATCTCGCTCCGCCTCCGGCAGCAGCCGAATGTTCATTTCAGTCGCTCACGGAGTCGTTTCTTTGCGGCCTCCCATTCAACGAACGACGTCCGGCCTTCGCGGACCGCAGCTTGGCGTTCCGACAAGATCTCACTATGCCATTCGGGGATTGGGACATCGGACGGACGACGCGATAAGTCTTCCCAAAGTCGTTCCATCAGCAGCAGTTTCTCGGCCACCGAGAAGGTCTCGATCGGTAAGGTTGATGCGGTGTTCATGCAAGCATCTTACGAAGGGCCACGACAATCGGCAAATTGGCTTCCGCCGCGAACGACGGAGCTGACCAGGTCGCCGCCAGTCATCGCTCCATTTGACTCGGACCAGATCGGCGACTCTGGTCCAGCGATTGGTTATCCGCGATCCGTGCGCGGCCCTTCGAACATAGCCTCGCCCCGACGTGGCTTCTCGCTGGCGAAGATCGTCGAAAATTCGGTGGACGTCGAAGTCCATCTCCGCACCAAGTTCATGCCGGATTCGCTTGATTTCTGCCACCGGATCAGGAATCATCGGACGCCTCCAATAGTTGTTCTGGAGTGCAAATTGTCGGGGGAATGAAACCCGCATCCCGAATGATTGCCTCAATCAAATGTTGGGTGTGCGGATTGAGGATATGCTTGAAGTTCCAGGTTACGAGGAAATCAATGCCGTGGACTGCCGCAAGGGCAATATGAGCAGCGTCCCGCGGTTCCGTCTTGGGCACCGCGTTTCCATTCAGAAGCGAATCGGCGTGTGCTGGGACAGGCGGGATAGATCGCGCGTTGAACTGAGCCGACTTCGCGAGGGATGCGGCTTTGCGGATTCAATTGCCCGCGGAGTCTTCAGGGGTGCATTTTACCGGCTCGGAAAGGTCTGCGGCAACTGGTTGGAGCCGGCAGGGAGGTCCGGAAGGGCACCGCTCGTGCGGGATTTGCCGGTGGGAGGAAGGGGTTTCCGATGGGAAACCAGACCGGTCGCCTAGCGGGCGTTTCGAGGGCCCGCTGAAGGAAGCTGGAACAGTCATGGGGAGGTGCCGATCCATAGGCTATCCGTCGGGAGGCTCGCGGTACGAGCGGCGGCAATCCCACTCCAGCGCGTGGCCGAAGGGATCGTACCACCAGGGGCGATCGCAACCGTTGAAGACCCGGTTCCAGCCAGGACGCTCGACGTGGGAAATGCACTCCATCGGCGTTTGGCAGTGCGGACAGGCGATGGCTGGCTTTCGCTCTTCCGCAGGCTCCTGTGCAGGCGTTTCCGCAGACTCGGACTCCGGTTGTTCGGCTCCCAGCAGCGCCCGGCAGCGACTGAGGTAGGCCTTCCGATGCCGGCAGCTGAAGCCGCCGAAGCAGCGGGACTTGACGAACCCTTTCGGCAGAATGTGCAGCGCCCAGCGACGGGTGAACTCGACTCCCGTCAGCGGATTCCGTGGATGCGGATGTTGCCACGGCTTGACTTCGGCCGCCCGTCCACCCGTGGACTGCTGCGGCACATCTTCAAGTATCGAGCGACTCCCCGCGCCGGGCTTCTGCTCCCAGTCTCTCTCGACTGGCTGCCCACCTTCTTTCCTTCCCGTCGCCACCAAGAGGGCGGCTCCGTTCTCCTCCGCCGGGGATCATTCGCCACCGATGCCCGTGTCCATCCCCCCGTTTTGACCGCCGACTCAGGCAAGTTGTATGGGTGACTGTCTCCTCTCTTTGCTTGAAGGCTTGCGATTACAATTCCAAGCGTGATCAACCGTTGGGCCGAGACCCTCACAGGGTCCCGTG
>CAVOJY010000001.1:0-45838 GCA_963696405.1 uncultured Chloroflexia bacterium | reverse complement strand
CTTTTAATCCTCGTGTCGTGGGTTCGAATCCCACCCGGCTCACCAGCATTCAGGCGTGATCATGAACGCCCGCCGGGACAACACGGCCTTCAGAAACGGCCGCGGAGGGCCTCATCCAGATCGCGAAGCAGCTCACCGACGCGCCCTCCACCAAGTGGTGCCGCGGGGTAGCGGGTGAGCACGTCAACGACGATCGGTGTCGCGCGCCGGCGAGCTTGGTCAATGTGATCAGCACCGACCTCTCGATCATCGCCGGCCAGAAGTTCGGCCGCTCTCGCCGCGTGGGCCGCTGCCCCCAGAATGTGCTTCACCTGGTGAGCGTCGGCCAGTGGATGCAAGTACGCCGCGGATGCCGCGCACATCGCCGCTCGCGCCGCATGGCCCGCTGCCGCGGGGTCTGCGTCCCGGGCCGCCTTGTGCGCCGCCCACGCGGTATCGCGCAGTGTCTTCCCGCGTTCGCCGCCTCGAGCGAACGTCCATGCGGCATCGATCGCGTCGCGAGGGCGGGAGTCGGCCGGGTGTGCTCTCTCGAAGATCTCCAGCACTTCCTGCGCGCTCTCAGCAGCGTAACTGGTGACCTCGCGAAGGTCGTGCATGCTCAGAACGATCTCCCTGGCTTCGTTCGCCGCGGTTGCCATCTTCGTCTACCCGCAGCGGTCAGCGGACTTCGAAGGACCGCTTTGAGAGACCGAGCCAGTAGCCGTCGATGGTGAAGGTGGGGGCCTCGTCCGGGGTGGTTGCCGCGCCCAGGGTGACGAACAGCGGGGCGAAATGCTCGACCGTCGGGTGCGCGTAGGGCATCCCCGGGGCGCGGTTCCGGAAATCGAACAGGGCATCAAGGTCGCGGCGCTCGAGCACCTCGGCGGCCCAGCGGTCGAACTCGACCGACCACTCGGGCGCACCCGCCTTGCCGGTGAAGTACTCGTGGATGTACGGGAGCCCGTGGGTCATGAACCCGCTGCCGACGATGAGGACGCCCTCGTCCCGGAGCGGCGCCAGCCGCTGCCCGACAGCGAACAGGTGCTCGGGATCGAGGTCGGGCATCGACACCTGGAGGACCGGGACGTCGGCCTCGGGGTACATGACGAGGAGCGGCACCCAGGCCCCGTGATCGAGCCCGCGCGTTGGGCGGTCCGTCACGGGTTCGGTCGCCGGCATCAGGGCCTTCACCCTGGCGGCGAGCTCGGGCGCACCGGGCGCGTTGTACGTGAGCTCGTAGTAATGCTGTGGGAACCCGTAGAAGTCGTAGACGAGCGGGACACGGGTGGTGGCCCCGAGCGCCATCGGAGCTGACTGCCAGTGGGCGCTGACGATCAGGATCGAAGACGGGCGGGGCAGCGCCTGGGCCCACGCGGCCAGCTCGCTCGGCCAGAGTGGATCGTCGAGAAGGAGGGGAGCGCCGTGCCCAAGATAGAGGGCCGGCAACCGGCTCGGCGGCGACGTGTTCATGGCTGACATACCTGGTCGTACGCGGCGACGGCCGCCGCGGATGCTCTGCGTGCCCGCTGGTATGCTGGCGCGCTCCGGAGCGGCCTTTGTAGCACGATCGACGTAGTGAGGGCGGCGGTGACGACGCGGTGACCCACGAGTACACGATCCTGTACGACGCCATGGTGCTCACCGGGGACGAGGCGTGCCCACGGGCGACGGCGCTGGCGTGGGCGGCCGACACGATCCTGGCGGTCGACGACACCGCGACGGTGCGCGCCATCTCGCGGGGCGACTCGCGCTTCATTGCCCTGCCCGGGCGATTGATCACGCCCGTACCGGACGCGCCCGCATGCCCTCGAGCGAGGGCCTGCGCGAGGCCGTGGCTCTGGCGGACACGGCGCAGGCGTGAGTCCATCCTGGCAAGTCTCCGGCCGGCTTGCCCCGACCGACCCCGTCCGCTGCCTCCAGATCGGCGAGCTGGCCGATCTCGCCATCTGGTCGGCCGATCCTGCCGCGCTGGCGCCACGCGAGGCCGCGAGCCTGCGCATCGAGGCGATCGTCCTTGGCGGTCGCTTCACCCGTGGCGACCCTATCCACGGGCCGTACCGCCTGGACCCCGCTCTCGGGCCGCAGTGCCTGCACCCCGGACCCTCTGGGGGCTGAGCGACGCAGGAAGGACCGCCTCGCGGCGCGGGACCCGTCGTCCATGGGGCACGGGATCCGCCGCAACCGCGGCAGTGGGCGTCCGACCACGCGGGTTTCCTGGTCGAGGTTGCCAGGTAGGCTCCTTGCCCCACGCGCATGACCGCGACGCCGTGAAGGCCCCGGCAGGTCTCGATCGTGCCCAGCGCGCACGGACTTGACCAACGGCGGCGCCGGTCCTCCGCCTTGTGCCGGTTTGTTGCGCGTGGGGCAAGGGCGCGACATGGGCGGCGGCCGCCCGGTCGGGGTGGTGCGTTTCGCGCAAGCTCGGGCGGGCTGGGATGCCGGAGGCAGCGTTCACGCCCAGGCGGGCCGGTATGCCGGAGGCAGCGACCCGAGCGGGCCTGGCATGCCCGCGGCGGCCGGAGGCGGCGACCCGAACGGGGCTGGCATGCCCGCGGCGAACGGGGCGGCGGCTACGGCAGGCTGATCAGCACGAGGCTGGTGAAGACCAGGACAAGGCCGGCCCACTGCGTCCGGCGTAGACGTTCCCCGAGTACGAAGATCCCGAAGAGGAGCGTCACGCTCGGCCCAAGTGAGCTCGTCAGAGCGACGAGCCAGGCCGCCGATCGCTCGAGCCCGTAGGCGACCGCGGCAAACCCGGCGGCATCCAGCACGCCCATGAGCGCGATGAGCCCGATGACGCGCGCGGTCGCGCGGGAAGGCCGGGCCGCCGCCCGGCTGGTGGGTCGGGTCGACTGGAAGCCCGGCCGGATTCCCCGCGCTCTGGTCTGCGGCGCGCCGCCGGACAACAGCGCGGCCCCAGACGAGTGCCACGATGCTCCACAGGATCGCGGTGCTCGCCATGCGGGACCCCACCATGACCGGTAGTGCGCCGACCTGGCGGATCGGCCCGGTGATCCCGATCGTGATCGTCGCCCAGACGACGATCGATACGAGCGCAAACACGACCCCTCGGCTCACGAGCCGGGATCTCCCACGCCCGCGGTCGGGAACGACCGCCATGAGGATGAGCCCGCCGGTGGCCGTCACGACGCCGACGCCCTGCAGTGGCCTTAGCTGCTCGCCGAGGACCAGCACGGCGAGTACCGCGGTGAGGGCCCCGATGAGAGAGAGGACCGGCCCGACGACCGCGAGCGGCCCGATCCGGAACGCCTCGTACGAGAGCAGGAACGCGAGGCCCACGAGGCAGCCGAAGAACGCGACCTGGGCAAGGACTGCCGGGTCGTCCGGGAGGCTCGTACCCGTCGCGATGGCCGCGAGCACGTAGGCCGCGAGCATCGTGACCTGCATGCCGGCCGCAGCGATGAGGCTGCTCGTGCGGCGCGAGGCCACGGTTGCCCCGACGTCGCTCAGCCCGTAGCAGAGAGCCCCGGCCAAGCCGCAGGCGAGTCCGAGGGCGAGGTCCACGGAACCGGGGCAGTCGGTGCCGGGCCGTGCGCTGTCTGCCGGCTAGCGGCAGTCGGCGCAGCGACCGACCACGGTCACGTGCGAGAGGTCCACCTCGAACCCGCGGCTCGACTCGAGCGACGAGACGAGCGCCGAGGCTTCGTCGGCCTCGATGTCCCAGCTTCCGTGACAGACCCGGCAGTACAGGTGGCCGTGTTCCTGCTCAGGCAGGACGTGGAACTCCTCGCGCCCGTTCGCGCCGTGGCAATGCTGGACGAGCCCGAACTCCTCGAGGACGTCGAGCGTCCGGTAGACGGTCGAGGGGATCGTTGCGGGGTCGACCTCCCGGCACCGCTCGATCAGCTCGGCCCCGGTCACGTGACCGCCTGTGCGGGAGAGGACCTCGAGCAGGACGCGGCGCTGCGGCGTCCAGCGGAGCCCCCGCGCACGGAGGCGGTCGCGGACGGAATCCCACGAGGCGCCCCGGGTTGCGGCCCCAGCCGCGCGAGATCCACCGCGTGCCATGGGCCGAAGTATAGGAGCCGGGCCGTTCGAAGCGGCCCGCACCGGTAGCGCTATCGCAACCCGTTGCGTTTGCGCGAGGCCGCGACTACAATCACAGGCCGATCCGGTTCGGCGGCTCTGGTCGAGATGTAACACAGGGCGGCGACGTCCGACGGATGGAGGAGACACGATGATGTTGGCATCGATCCTCGCGCCGCTGGGAGGCGCGCCCGGCGGTGTCCAGATGCACGCGCCGGACGGGTTTGTATCCGTCCCCCTGCTGGCCGTCCTGTGGGTGGTCGACCTTGCCGTCCTCGCCTATGCCGTGAGGCAGGTCAACAGGACGATGGATGAGCGCGCCATCCCCCTGATGGGCGTGATGGCCGCCTTCATCTTCGCAGCGCAGATGTTCAACTTCCAGGTGGCCGGCGGGACCTCCGGGCACCTCCTCGGCGGCGTCCTGGCTGCCGTGCTGCTTGGGCCGTGGCCCGCAACGATCGTGATGACCGCGGTCCTGGCAGTCCAGGCCCTCATCTTCCAGGACGGGGGAATCCTGGCCCTCGGGGCGAACCTGTTCAACATGGCCATCGTTGGCACGCTCGGCGGATACGCCATCTATCGGGTGCTCGCCCGGCTGTTCGGTGGCGAGAACCGTGCTCGCATCCCGGCCGCGGCGATCGCGGCCTGGGCATCCGTGCTGCTCGGCTCGGGGGCCATGGCGCTCGAGCTGGGGATCTCCGGCACGACGGACCTGGCCGTTGCGCTCACGGCCATGCTGGGCGTGCACACGTTCATCGGCATCGGTGAGGCGCTCATCACCGCGGCCGCGCTCGGTTTCATCCAGCTGACCCGCGCCGACCTGTTCAAGCTCCGCGACGCTCGCTCGCGGGCTGCGGCCTGACGGGAGGGAGACGCCGTGAACGAGACGATCGGGCAGCAGCCCGTTTCCCAGTCGGTCGAGCCACCGGTCGAACCACAGGGCGAGCCGCCGGTCGAGCCGCCGGCGCAGGGCGGGCGCGGCCTCATCTCCCGCTACTGGTGGGTTTTCGGCCTCCTCATCACCGTGGTCGTTGTCATCCTCGCTGCGGCCTTCGCGTCGCCCGATCCCGACGGTCTTGAGCGCGTCGCCGAGGACAAGGGCTTCCTGGACGCAGCGCAGGGGTCCTCCTACGAGATCATCCCGGACTACACGGTCCCCGGGATCGACGGCACGGTCTCGACGATCATCGCCGGGATCATCGGCGTCGCCATCGTGTTCGCCGTGGTGTTCGTCCTCGGCCGCGTTATGGCTCGGCGCCGCGCCAGCCGCGCCTGAACAGGCTAGGCGGACCGCCGGCGCGTGCTTGACCTCGATCGCTACATCGCACGGGAGAGCCCGCTCCACGCGGCCGACGCCCGACTGAAGTTCCTGCTCACCATCGCCTTCATCGTAGCGGTGAGCCTGCTGCCCACCGGGTCCTTCGCGGCCCTCGCAATCGCCTGGGCGGCCCTCGTCGTGCTTTCTGCGACGGCCGGGCTGGGTCCGTTCCGGCTGTCTCGCGGGGCGTTCTTCGCGCTGCCGTTCATGCTGGCGGCCCTCCCGCTGATCTTCACGCGGCCGGAGAACCCCATCGCGAGCTTCCCCCTGGGCCCGCTGACCGTCACCATCAGCGGCTACGGGCTCCTGCTCTTCGCCACGATCGCCGCCAAGAGCTGGGTGAGCGTCCAGGCAGCCCTCCTGCTGACCTACACGACGCCGTTCCACGACCTGGTCGACGGGCTCCGCCGCCTCCATCTGCCGAGGATCCTCGTGTCCACGATCAGCTTCATGTACCGCTACCTCGCGGTGCTCTCGGACGAGGCGTCGCGCCTGGTGCGCGCCCGGGCGTCCAGGTCGGCCGACCTGACCGGCCACGGCGGGGGCTCGATCCGCTGGCGTGCCGGCGTGGTGGGTGGCATGGTCGGCTCGCTGTTCATCCGTTCGTACGAGCGAAGCGAGCGCGTTTACGCGGCCATGCAGGCCCGCGGTTTCGAGGGTGAGATCCGGCACCTCCACGGCCACGTGGTGAGGCCGGCGGAGGTCGCCTGGTTCTGCGCGCTTCTCGCGGCCATCGCTGCGTTTCTCGCGGTCGGCCTCCTCTGGCTGCCACGGGCCTGACGATGGCTGGCCCCCACGCTCCACATTGACGATTCGTCCGCCCGGGCCGAGCAGGCGTTCGCGCGGTTCGATGCTCTGCAGCCGGTCCCCCTCGTGGAGGTCGAGCACCTTCACTTCACGTACCCCGACGGGTTCGAGGCGCTCAAGGGGCTCGACGTGCGCATCGACCGCGGCGAGAAGGTGGCCCTGGTGGGACCAAACGGGGCCGGGAAGAGCACCTTCATGCTCCACCTGAACGGCATCAACCTGCCCAGCCATGGCACCGTGCGGATCGACGGCACGCCGGTTGACCGTTCCACCGTGAAACGGGTCCGGGCGCAGGTGGGCCTCGTCTTCCAGGACCCCGACGACCAGCTCTTCAGCCCGACCGTGTTCGACGACGTCGCCTTCGGACCGCTGCACATGGGCGTCCCGGAGGGAGAGATCCACGAGCGGGTCGAGCGGGCCCTGGCAGCCGTCGGCATGGGTGGCTTCGGCAGGCGGCTCCCGCACCACCTTTCGCTCGGCCAGCGCAAGCGCGTCGCCCTGGCCACCGTGCTCTCCATGGACCCGCTGTTCCTGGTCTTCGACGAGCCATCCGCGGGACTCGATCCGCGCGGCCGGCGGGAACTCATCCGCCTGCTTCGGTCGCTCCCCCAGACCATGCTCGTGAGCACGCACGACATGCGGCTCGTTGCCGAGGTCTTCCCGCGGACGATCGTCATGGACGACGGCGAGATCGTGGCCGACGGGCCGACCGGGCAGGTCCTGTCGGACGACGTGCTCCTGGAGGCGCACGGCCTCGAGCGGCCGTAGGCGGAGGCGGAGGCGGACGCGGGCGGAGGAACGGTAGCGGGACCGCGGAGGAACGGTAGCGGGACCGCGGAGGGACGACCCGGAGATCTTGGCCCCGAGCCGTTGTGCCTCCCGCGCACAACCGCGACTCGTGACGGGACCGGCAAGTCGCGCCGGTGCGTCTCGCGCAATAATTCGCCGGCTTCGCCCTCCGCAGGTCTTGTTTGTGCACCACGCGCACGTTTTTGACCAGAGGAGCGTGGCATCGGTCGCGGTTGTGCGCCACGCGCACGGCGGGACTGGCCGGACGGCGGCGGGCTACGGCTGCGGTGGCTCGTCCGGCTCGAGGCGGACGGCCTGGCCGTCGATGATCGACTCGGGCGGCGCCTTGCGGGCCCAGCCCCGAGGGACCCGCGATGCCCCCGTCGGGGGGCCGCCGCCCCCATCGATGTCAGAGGGGCCCTGGCCGCCCTCCTCGCCGCGGTTCGTCCGGCGCCGCCAGCGTGACCAGCGCTCGGGCAGCCCCGAGAACGGGAGGAGGAAGAGGAGGACGATCAGCGGGAGCAGGTACCGCGCCAGGGGCCGAAGCTCGAAGGCGGCTACCCCGAGTGCCACCAGCAGCACGAGGTAGACGATGCGCGGCCAGAGCGGCACGCCGGCGTGCCAGAGGCGGCGCGACGGGATCAGGGCAAGAAGGAGGAAGACGAGGGCCAGGACGGCAAGGACAAGCGCGATAGGCACGGCGTGGATGGTACTCCCGGACGGCGCCGGCCCCGGCAGCCGCCCCAGCAGCGGCCCGGCGAACCTATTCTGTCGGGCGTGCCCACCGCCCGGACGCCCGGATGAAGAAGCGCGTCGCGGAACCGACCCGCGCGTGGGTTCTGCGCTGGCTGCCCATCGCGCCGATCCTTGTCGCGGAGGCGGTCCTGTGGATCGGTTTCGGCGCGGTTCTCCCCGTCCTGCCTCTCTACGCGAAGTCGAGCGGCGTCTCCGTTGCCACGTTCGGGCTCATCGCCGCCGCCCTTCCTGCCGCCCGGCTCGTCGCGGAGCCGATCTTCGGGATTCTGGCCGACCACGTCTCGCGGCGCCCGCTGCTCGTGGGCGCCCTTGCCCTGACCGTCGTCGCGGCCGTCCTTCCTCTTGCGGCACCGACAGTCGCGCTGCTCCTCCTGTCGCGGGCCGTCACCGGGGTCGCTTCGGCGATGTTCGACCCAGCGGCCCGCGGCCTTCTTGTCGAGGTGACGCCCGAGAACGCGCGAGGAGAGGCGTTCGGCCTCTTGGGGTCGGCCCAGATGGGCGGCTTGCTCCTCGGACCGGCCATCGGGGCCCTGGGCGCGGCAGCCGGGGGCGGTTTCGCGTTTCCGTTCGTGCTGGCGGCCATCACCGGCGCGTGCTCGGCGATCTACCTGGCGGTAGCGCTCCGGGGAACCGGGCCGATGGCCAAAGCTGCCGCGCGGAGGCCGACGCACGAGCCCGCTGGCGGCGGCGCGACGGTCCGTCCCGCATCGGCGTCCGGCAGTCCGCCGCGCGCCCCGCTCCGGGCGATCGCCAACCGCCTGGTGGTCGCAGCGATCGTGATGCACGCGGCGATGTACTTCGCGGTGGGCGTCTACGAGGTCATCTGGAGCCTCTACCTGGACCGGCTCGGCGGGTCGCTGGCGTGGATCGGCTTCACCTTCACCCTGTTCGGGATCCCGGTCCTGGTCCTGTCGCCGATCGCGGGCCGCATGATCGACCGGTCCGGCCCGCTGCGGTTCGCCGTCCTCGGCTGTCTCGGGATCGCGGCGGCAGGGATCGCGTACACCCTGGCGACGGACCCGGTGACGCCGGGTTTGATCTCTGTCTTCGAGGGCGTCGCGGAGGCGTTCGTCTATCCGGCGCTCTTCGCGCTCGTCGCGGCCGGGACGCCGGTTGGCCGCGCTTCGACGGTCCAGGGGCTGTACGGCGCCTCGGGAACGCTGGCGTTCATCGTCTCGTCGCTTCTTGCGGGCGTGGCCTTCGAAGCAGACTCGCGGTACCCGTTCTATCTCTTCACGGTCGCCATCCTGCTCGGCGTGGTTGCCGGCTACCTGATCGCCCGAGGCGGAGTGGCCGACCGATGGGGCGCCGCGGGAACACCGGCCGCCCAAGCACCGGCCGCCCGAGCACCAGCCGCCCAATCCGACGAACCGTCCCAGCCGATCTGATCTGTGCCGCCCGCACCTCGGCGGGCGCCTGTGAGGCAAGGGATGCGCGGCCGGAGGGCTCTCCACGGCCCGTTCTCCCCTGCTCTGCTACGCTTCGGCCTAATAGTTAGGCAAGGACGAATGGATTGTGAACGATGCAAACGAGCGATCTGCGCTGATCGAGAAGATCGAGGACGCGAACGATCTGCTGATGGGGACACTCGGGAGGCTGCACGCCGCCGATGTGCTCGGGATCGGCGTTTCCATGGCCCAGGTCAAGGTCCTGTACCTGCTGGGGCCGGGTGATGGGCTGGGGATGTCGCACCTCGCCTCGGCCCTCGGCGTCACGCTCCCGACCGTGAGCGGGCTCGTCGATCGACTCGTCGAGGCCGGGTACGCCGGGCGCCACGACGATCCGGCCGACCGCCGGCAGGTGGTCGTGTACCGGACGCCTGCGGGAAGCGCAGTCGTGGGGCGGCTCCACGACCTCAACCGGCCCCTTCTCGACCAGCTCCTTGGATCACTCTCGGACGAGGACCTTGCGGTCATCGCCAGGTCCCTGGAGATCCTGGTCGAGGCTGCGAGCTGCCTGGCGGAGGCCACGGCAACCGGCCCCGACCTTCCCTCGAAACCACGCGCGACGGCCCGTGCCGCCGCTCATGACACGCCAGCACCTGTCGAACGGAGCGCCCTGTGAACCGATTGACCGAATTCGCCGTCAACAAGCGGAGTGTCATCCTCCTGCTTGCGGCGGCGCTCTTCCTTGCCGGGATCTACTCCTGGAGCAGCCTCAAGCAGGAGCTGCTCCCCGATATCGAGTTCCCGATCATCACCATCGTCGCCCCGTACCCCGGGGCGGGTGCCTCCGATGTCACCGACCAGGTCACCAGGCCGATCGAGCGCGCCGTTTCGGGCATCCCGCGGCTCGAGCGGATCCAGTCGACCTCCGCCAACTCGATCGGCATCGTCGTCGCCCAGTTCTCCTACGGGACGAACGTCAAGGAGGCGCGCGCATCGATCGAGTCCAACCTGTCGGGTGTGGGCCTGCCCCAGGGCGTGTCGCCCGAAGTCACGGCGCTCAACATCAACGAGACGCCGGTGATCGTCGCGTCGATCGCCGCGACCGGCGAGGACGGCCTGACGAAGGCCGCGGACATCGCCCGGACGGACGTGGTCCCGGCGCTCCTTGGGCTCGAGGGCGTCGGCTCGGTGGAGGTGACCGGCGGGCTCGAGGAGCGCGTTCTCGTCACCCTCGACCCGGCCAAGCTCGCCGATGCGGGCATCTCGGTCCAGCAGATCAACGGGGTGCTCGCCGCCAACAACCTGACGCTGCCCGCCGGCCAGCTGCCGCAGGACGGCACGAGCGTCCCGGTGTCGACGACCGGCATCTTCTCGTCGCTGGACGACATCCGGGGCCTGATCGTCGGCGTCAAACCGGCCGACGCGCAGGCTGCCCAAGGCACCCCGCCGACCCCGGTCACGATCGGCGACGTCGGCACCGTTGACACCGCGGGCGTGCCGACGACCGGCTATGCGAGGACCGACGGGGAGCCCTCGGTCACCATTACCATCTCCAAGTCAAGCGGCGCGAACACGGTGGACGTGGCGGATCGCGTCCAGGCGGAGCTGGCGGCGGCCCAGGCGCGGAACCCGGGCTTGACCGTCGTCACTGTCTCCGACCTCTCGACGTTCATCAAGGAGTCCCGCGACGGGCTCCTGAAGGAAGGTGGCCTTGGCGCCGTCTTCGCCATCATCACGATCTTCCTCTTCCTCCTGAGCCTGCGGTCCACTCTCGTCGCGGCCGTCAGCATCCCGCTCTCGATCCTCGCCGCGCTCACGCTCATGCTCGTGACCGGGATCTCGATGAACATCATGACCCTGGGAGGTCTGGCGGTCGCCGTCGGCCGCGTGGTGGATGACGCGATCGTCGTCCTCGAGAACATCTACCGCCACCGCGCCCGCGGCGATGACCGGCGCACGGCTGTTCTCTCCGGCACCCGCGAGGTGTCGGGCGCCATCACGGCGAGCACGGCGACAACCGTCGCTGTGTTCCTCCCCCTCGGTTTCGTCGGCGGTCTCGTCAGCCAGTTCTTCCTGCCGTTCGCCCTGACGGTGACGTTTGCGCTCCTCGCTTCGCTTCTCTGCGCGGTGACGGTCGTGCCCGTCCTTGCCTACTTCCTGGTGGACCGCGTGAGGCTCGACGTGGACGAGAACGGCGAACCACGGCACTCGTTCTGGGTGCGCGCCTACACGCCGACCATCAAGTTCGTCCTCCGCAACCGCCGGACGAAGTGGGGCGTCATCGCGCTCTCCACGCTCCTCTTCGTCGGCTCGCTCGCGCTGGTGCCACAGATCCCAACGCAGTTCATCAATGCCGGCGGGGAGAAGCTCCTGACGATCAGCATCAGCCCCCCGCAGGGCACGAGTTCCCAGGCCGTCCTCGACCGGACGATCGAGGCGGAGAAGCTCCTCCGGGCAGATCCGAACGTGGAGCGCGTGCTGGCGTCCGTGCCGGGCGAGGGAGGCACCGGTCTTCAGACGGTTACCGCCGCGTTTGCCGGCCGGGCGGCGAACAGCTCCACGGTCATCGTCCGCCTCGACGACTCGGTTGACCTGAAGGAGTACGCCAAGAAGCTCACTGCCGAACTCGAGCCGATCAAGGCCGGCGGCTACGACGTCGCGGTCTCCGAGGTCACGGGCTTCAGCGGTGGCGGCATCAACGTCATCGTCAGCTCGGCCGATCCGGCGCTCGTCGCCTCGACCAGCCAGGCAGTCGTGGGCGCACTGCGCGCCAACCCGGACCTCATCAACGTGAAGAGCGACCTGGCCAAGGCCGCGCCCACCGTCGAGGTGGTCGTGGATCCCAACCGCGCGATCGGGGCCGGGCTCACGACGGCACAGGTGGCCGGCGAGGTGCGAACCGTGCTCGTGCCGCAGCGCGCGACCCGCATGCAGGTCGGCGACGGCCAGCCGGTGGACGTCTACGTCCGGGTCGACCCGGCGCAGGTCAACTCGGTCGAGGCGCTCTCCCGGCTTCCGGTGGGCACGTCACGGACGGTCCCGCTCGGCGCGATCGCCGACGTCCGCCAGGTTGACGCCCAGGGAAGCATCACTCGCATCGACGAACGCCCCGCCTCCTCGATTACCGCCGAGATCACGAGCGAGAACACCGGCGCCGTCTCCAGTGCAGTCGCCGAGGAGATCGATCGCCTCCGCGCCGACGGCACCATCCCGCCGCAGGTGGAGGTCCGGCTGTCGGGCGTCACGCAACAGCAGAACACCGCGTTCGGCGGCCTCTTCGCTTCGATGGCGGTCGCCATTCTTCTCGTCTACGTGATGATGGTCCTCACCTTCAACTCGCTCATCACGCCGTTCGTCATCCTCTTCAGCCTGCCGCTGGCGACGATCGGCGCCTTCGTGGCTCTCTACATCACCGGACGGCCCATCGGCATCAGCGCCCTCATCGGCTTCCTCATGCTCATCGGGATCGTGGTGACGAACGCGATCGTCCTCCTCGACCTCGTGGAGAAGCTGCGCCTGGGGGGCATGAGCACGAAGGAGGCGCTCATCGAGGGCGGCCGCACCCGTTTGCGACCCATCCTCATGACCGCCATCGCGACGATCCTCGCCCTGATCCCGCTCGCGATCGGCCTCAACGAGGGGTCGATCATCGCCAGCGAGCTGGCGACGGTGGTCATCGGCGGTCTCTTCAGTTCGACCTTCCTGACGCTCATCGCGATCCCGGTCATCTACTCGCTCGTCGAGGGCGGGAAGGACGGGCTCGCACGGCGCTTTGGCTGGCGGCGCACCGAGGCCGAGGCGGTGCCCGCCGTGGGCGCGGCGGCCGGCGCTGCGCCCGGGGGCCTGGTGCCCAGCGCACCGGAAGCCGGGGCAGCGGGCTGATGACGCCGGTTCTCGATCCGGATCGGCCACCCGTCCTCATCGTCGGCGGCTTCCTGACGTCGCCGGCGCTCTACTGGCGCATGCGCGACCGACTGCTCGCCCGCGGCGCATCCAGTGTGGGCATTGCCCCGGTGTATACGACGGACTGGCTGCTGCTTGTCCGGCTTGGGTACGGGCGGCTCATGCGGCGAGTCGGCCGAGCGATCGTTCGCTCCTACCGCGAGAGCGGCCGACGGCCGGTGCTCGTCATCGGGCACTCTGCGGGCGGCGTCCTCGCGCGGCTGGCGATGTCCCCGGTGCCGTACCAGGGGTATCGGGCCGCGGTCGCCGAGGGCGTGGGCGCGCTCGTCACGGTCGGCTCCCCGCTCCACAACGCCCCCGACGGCGACCCCCGCATGCGGGTCGCCCGGGAGGTCACGAGCTTCCTGGACGAGACGACGCCCGGGGCGTTCTTCGCCCCGCGGACCGCGTATGTCACCGTGGAGGGCAGTTTCGTCCAGGGGGCGTCGCGGGACGATCCGGACCGCCGCCGGCGCGCCGCCGGCGGCGCCTACGCGCGCGTCCTTGGCGAGGCCGGCCGGGAGGCGGACGGGGACGGGCTCATCCCGGCTCCCGCGGCGCACCTCGACGGGGCGACGCAGCTCACCCTGCCCGGGATCATCCACGGCCAGGCCATGCGGGCCCCGTGGTACGGCGACGATCCGGCGCTCGACACCTGGTGGCCGGTCGCCCTCGACGCCTACCGCGCCGCGATGGACGCGCGAGCGTCCGCGCATGACCAGGCTGGGGGCTGACCGAACTTGCGTTGGACCGACCGGCGTTGGACCGACCGGCGTTGGACCGACCGGCGTTTGACCGAACCGGAGGCGTCGCGTAGAGTACCGAGTCGCGGGGTGGAGCAGCGGAAGCTCGTTGGGCTCATAACCCAAAGGTCGGCGGTTCGAATCCGTCCCCCGCAACCAGTCGCATACACCTGACGGCCCCGGGCCCGCCCCCGGGGTCGTTCCTTTTCCGGTGGCCGACATCACCGGTGAATCCCTGACGATGGCCGTGAGAGAAGCCCTGCGCGAGCGGCTGGAACGTCTCCGAGGCGAGGAATCCCCGCACCTGGCCGACCGCCTCCTGGCCATTGGCCGCGACTGCGCGGGTCGGCTGCCCGAACCGTATCGGTCCGCCGAGCACGGAGAGCTGCTCTACGGCGACGACGGCCTGCCGGCATGATCATCGATACGTCAGCAATCGTCGCCATCCTTCGCCAGGAACCGGAGGCTCGCCGGTTCGCGGAGGCGATCGAGGCCGCATCCGTTCGGAGGGTCTCGGCCACGACGTACGTCGAGATCGGGGCCGTCATCGACGGCGCCCGCGAGGTGATGGTTTCTCCCACACCGATGTGACCACCGCGTGACCGAGGATGCGCGCCAGCGCGGCGCGGGGTTCCGACGGGGGCAGGAAGCCGGCCTTGCGGCGCTGGGATCCCGATCGAGCTGAGGGCGTGAGAAGAAACCTATGTGCTACCATGTCGCACATGGAGCGGGTCGGAGTACGGGAGCTTCGTCGTGAGGCGAGTGCCATCCTGCGTCGGGTCGCTGCGGGCGAGACGGTCGAGGTCACGGACCGAGGCCGTTCCGTAGCCATCCTGCTGCGCACGATGCCGAACGGCATGGCCCGGCTGGAGCGTGAGGGACTCCTGCGTCGCGCGGAAGGCGATCTCCTGGAGCTGGCGCCGGTCCGGCTCCCGCCCGGTTCCGTCGAGCCATCCCGGCTCGTGGCCGAGGGTCGGGCCGATTGAGCGCGCTGTACCTGGACAGCTCGGCATTCGTCAAGGTCGTCGTCGAGGAGACGGAGTCGGCGGCGCTCCGGGCATTCCTCGCCGCCAGCGGTGCACGGCGTGTCTCGTCGGCCCTTCTTCGCGCGGAGGCCCTGCGGGCGGTCCGCCACCTGGGACCGGATGCCGTGACGACCGTTCGCGAGGGCCTGCGACGAGTGGACCTCATTGGAATCGACGACCGCATCCTGGACTCGGCGGGCATCCTCGAACCCCAGGTGCTGCGGACGCTTGACGCGATCCACCTCGCGACGGCGTTGGCCGTCGGCGACGATCTTGACGCCATCGTGACCTATGACGAGCGCATGGTTGCGGCGGCGAGGCTCGTGGGGCTGAAGACGGCGATGCCCCGCTGACGGGGGTTCGTCGACGGGAGGCCCGACGAGCGAGGCTCGCCGGCAATCGCGATTCGTCCCGCCGCAGGCGCCCCAGGGGGCGGGGCGCCTCAGGAAGCGGCGGGCGCCTTCGTCCCGCTCGAACCGGGTGTTTCCAGGGGGACGCCGGTGGCACAGGCGGGGCAGGCCGGCGCCCCGGGCTCGTAGGTCGGCAACTCGAACGTCCACAGGGCGGTGGCCGGGTAGGTGCGGCCGGTCGCCGGGGACGTGATCGTCGAGAGCGTGCCCGAGCGATCGGCGATGATGGCCGCCAGCACGAGCTCGGCCCCGGGCTCCTCGATGGGCGGCAGCATGGCGAGGAGCGAGCCGCCGGTGGTGAGGATGTCGTCCACCAGGAGGACCCGCTCGCCTGGGGAGAGAGCGAACCCGCGGCGGAACTCGCGGTGGGCGGTCCCGTCGGCTGCCTTCACCTCCTCGGCGAAGAGGCCGCGCACGCCGAGCTGGCGGGCGACCTCGAAGGCCAGGATGACCCCGCCGGTCGTGGGGCCCACGACAACGTCCACGAGCGGCGCTCCGTCCCTGGCCCGGACCAGCCCCGCAAGGTAGCCGCAGATCTCGGTGACCGCTTCCGGGTACTGGAGCACCTGGAACTTCTCGAGGTACCGCTCCGAGTGGCGCCCGCTCTTCAGCGAGAAGTGCCCGTCGCGGAGTGCGCCCGATTCGCGGAACCGCGCCTCGACCCTTGCGGCGATGGCGGCGCGGGCAGCGGCACCCACGGCGGGCAGGACGGTGGTCATGCGGGGTCCTCCGCTGGGCGGGAGACGCGCCCGGTCACGGCCGGTACTCCGAGCATTTCGCCGATGGTCGGTCGCGCCGCGCCGGCAGTGCCGTCCCGACAAGCGGCAGATGGCTCTCCAGGCCGCGCTCGGCGCAGTACGCGCGGAGCCCTTCGATAATCCGGAGCGGCACCTCCGGGTCGGCGAAGATGGCCGTGCCGACCTGGACCGCTACGGCGCCGACGGCCAGGTAGTCGAGGGCGTCGTCCAGGGTGGCGATCCCGCCGATCCCCACGACCGGGATATCCACGACCTGCGCGACCTCATATACGACCCGCAGGCCCACCGGCTTGATCGCCGGGCCGGACAGGCCGCCGTAGACGTTGCCGAGGAGCGGTCTTCGCGTCCGCGGGTCGATGGCCATGCCCGCCAGCGTGTTGATCGCAGAGAGCGCGTCGGCACCCGCGCCGGCGATCGCCTCGGCGATCGGGCGCACGTCCGTGACGTTCGGGGAGAGCTTCACCATGAGCGGCAGGTCCGTCACGCGGCGCACGGCGGCGGTCACGGTGGCGGCCGCGTCGCGGTCCACGGCGAATTGGAGGCCGCCCCGCCCCACGTTCGGGCAGCTGATGTTGAGCTCGATGCCGGCGATGCCGGGCATGCCGTCGAGCTTCCGGGCGACGCCGGTGAAGTCCTCGATCGAGTAGCCCGCGACGTTGACGATCACGGGGACCCGCCAGCTCGCCCAGAGGTCGGCGTACTTCTCGAGGACGGCGTCCACGCCGGGGTTCTGGAGCCCGATCGAGTTGAGCATGCCGGCCGGTGTCTCGGTGACGCGCGGCGGCCGGTTGCCGGTGCGGGGCTCGAGCGTCGTTCCCTTGCAGCAGATGGCGCCGAGTCGCTGCACATCGATGACCTCGCCGTACTCGACGCCGTACCCGAACGTGCCCGAGGCGGTCATGACCGGGTTCTGCAGGACGAGCTTCCCGGGGAGCCGCGGACAGAGATCCACGGCGAGGTCCACGCGCGCGAGGTCCGCGGCGCTCGGGCCGAGGGGTGCGCGGACGCCTTGTGCCGGCACTACGGCCGAGATGACGGGTACCGCGCCGGGTGCCGCGCCTGGTGCACCGCCGGGCGCCGAGGGCGGTGTGGGCGCCGAGCTCTTCGAGGGCGACCGGGCGACCGACCGCGCGTAGGGGTCGCGGGGTCGCGGGCCGCTCTTGATCACCTGCCGCCGCTTCCTCACGCCGGCTCCTCCCACGCGATCTCGTCGGCCGCGAAGACCGGCCCCTCCCGGCAGACGCGGACGGGACCTCCGACGCCCCAGACGACGCAGCCGAGGCAGGCCCCCACGGCGCACCCCATGTTCTGCTCCAGGGCAACCTGGAGCCAGGCCTTGCGGCGCGCTTGCGAGGATCCGAGAGGCGCGGCTCGTCCTCCGCGCTTCCGGCCCAGCCGGGCCACGCCGAGCCGCTGGTCGCGGCCGCGCGCGAGCCGGGCAAGCTCCGCGAGCATCGGCTGCGGCCCGCAGGCGAACGCCTGGTCGGCCCAGGCTTCGTAGCCGGAGACAAGCTCGGTGACGGGCCCGTGGTGGCCGAGCGACCCGTCGTCAGTGGCCACGACGTACTCGACCTCGTCGGGGAGCAGCGTCGCCGGGTAGACGAGCGACGCGTTCGCGGCGCCGAAGAGGAGAGTCACGCGTCGCCCGGCCTCCAGCGCCTCGTCGGCGAGCATTCGAACCCCGGCGATCCCCAGGCCGCCGGCGACCAGGAGAACGTGCTGTGTCCGCGGGTCCATCTCGAATGGCCGGCCGAGGCGGGCCAAGGAACCCGAGGCGGTCGCCGGGATGCGCCCGGGCGATGACCTCTGTGCCCTTGCCGTAGACACGGAAGTGGACGCTGAACTCACCGGCGTTGCGGTCGACCGTGTTGATGCTGAACGGCCGGCGCAGCACGAGCCCGGAGTAGTCCGGCGTCCGGACGTGGACGAACTGGCCGGCTCGTGCGCCGGCGACCAGCCACGGCGCGCGGTACCGCTGGAGCCACTGGCGGGGCAGGACCTCGCGGCTCTCGACGAGCTCGGCGTCAAGCAGGCGCATGGGTCCTCGGGCGTGCAGGGCTGGTCGCGCTCATGGCGGGGGCCTCGCGGCGGCGGCGGTGTCCCGGCGTCCCGGCGTCCCGGTGCCCCGGTGCCCCGGCGACAATTCGGGCGGGATGCGGCTAGGCCTCGGTCCCCTCTTCTTCGTCCTCGGCCGCGACGCCCGGGAACGCCTCGGCGAGGGAGTCGGCGAGGTCGCCGAAGATGTCGGTTGGGTCGTAGAACTCCACGAGTTCCTCGGGCGAGGTGAGCTTGCGCCAGGTGCCTTCCTCGTCCTCCGGCACCACCTCGGCGACGAACCGGCCGGCTCCCGTGAAGGTGAGGCGCTCGTCATCGTCGTCCACGACCATCAGGTCGCCGACGCGCGAGGCGAGGGCCCGCGAGGCGTTCTCGAAGCGGCGGATGACCTCGGCCTCCTGGTCCTGGCTGCGCTCCTGGAAGGTGAGGGCGAGGTCGTACAGGACGCTTGCCGCCTCGCTGCGCTCCTCCGGCGCCTCGACCTCGACGTTCGTGGCAGCCCATGCATCGGCAGCCTGCGCGTACGCCTCGTCGGTGACCGTCTCCTCGGGGGCGATGCCGGCGGCCTCCATGAGGCCCTCGGCGCCCGTCGGCTCTTCGGGGAGTCCGGCCGCCTCGCGTGCGGACTCGGCAAACGCGGCGTAGATCTCGGCAGGGTTGTAGAGCTCGACGAGCTCGCCGACCGATTCGATGACCTCCGTCTCCGAAACCCACTCGCCGCTCGCCTCATCCTGGAACCTGGTGCGCGACCGGAAGGACAGGTCGGGGGCGACGGCGAGGTAGTCGGGATCCTCGTCGATGAGGACGAGCCCGCCCGCTTCGCGGATGCGATCGGCGTTCGAGTCGAGGAAACGGCGGAGCTGTGCCGTGGCGTCCGAGAGGAAGGCCTTCCGCTCGAGGGCGGCATCGGCGGCCACTTCCCCGAGCATGTCGGTCGGGTTCATGTTCATCGGGGATCCTCCTTCACGGGTGGTACTCGAAGTCGGGCCCCATCCGCTCGCGCAGCAGCATCGTGTGATGGCGCTGGAAGATCCATTCGGCGGCCCGGTGGGCGTACTTGCGGATCTGCTGATCGGCCTCCATCTTGTCCAGGGTGGCGTAGTCCGGGATGTCGACGAGCATCACGTTGTCGAAGTCCCAGCCGTGGGCGAGGTTGTACCACCCCAGGAACTTCACGCCCCACTTCTCTTCCTCCTCGCGCATCCGGCGGGGAAACATCTCCTTCATGAAGAACTTGAAGAAGGCGTCACGGCCCCGCCGGACGGAGAAGAAGGTGACGAGGACGGGCACTGGCTCGATCCCTCCTGGACCGATGGGTTGGCTGCGTGCGTATTGTCGCATGCCGGACGGGGTCGCCATGGGCTGGTTGCCGGCAGTGCCCGGTGGCTGGCCGTGCGCCTTCATCCGCGCCGGGCGCGTGCAGAGGACGCGCACTGGCTGCAGCATTCCTTGGCCCGTGCCGGCTCCAGCCGGTCCGCCGGCGTCCGTCCGTGCGAGCCGGACGCCGGCTACCGTCCGCGCAAACGCCCAGATTGACCGCGGTGGCATCTGCGGGCCTCCCGATGCCCCGCATCGGGGCGGGCAGGGATCCCCGAAGCCACCGCAGGACACCTGGCAGAGAGGGGGCGCCTCCCGAACCGCCGACAATGCGCGTCCTTTGCACACGGCCACCACCGAGGGGTACGGTCGGTCACGCGGTCAGGCGCCCGGGCGATCGGTCGGGCATCTCACGTCGTGGACGTCATCGGCAGCGGCGGCCGCAACGGATCCTGTTGCGAGTGACGCACCACCGTGACGTCCGACCGTAGGGGCCCGTCGGAGAGCTGCGCGAGACGCACGAAACCGACCTGCGCAGGGCCGGGCGCGACCTACCTGTGCGCGCGCCGCCCACGAAACGACCGGCTTTCGTCGGCCGCCCTTGGCCATTCACGACCCTTTGGTCACGGTCGTGCGCCTCGCGCAATCGCCTGCCAGGCGGGATGGCGGCGGCCGGCGCGTCCGAGCGGGCGACGTCTAATCGTTGGCGGCCGTCTCGTCAACGTAGGCGAGGCGCCCGTCCATGATCGTTGCGAGGACGCGGCCGGGCAGGCGGCGGCCGAGGAGCGGCGTGTTCTTCCCCTTCGAGCGGAGGGCGCCCGCGGTCACCGCCCAGGTGTCGGAGCGGTCGAGGACGAGCAGGCTGGCGGGAGCGCCCTCGACCAGGCCCGGAACGAGGCTGGTCCACGACTCGCGCCCGGCGGTGGCGGCCGTTCTGCCTCCCACGACCGCCCGGTCTCCCGCGAGAGCCCGGCCTGCCACGGAAGCCCGGCCTCCCTGGCGCGCCCAACCCGCGGGCCCGACCGCTCCGGGCGCCAGTGCGAGCACCCGTGCCGGCCCGACCGTGAGCAGGTGGATGGCACGGGCAAGCGAGACCTGCCCCGCGTCCACCATGACAAGGACGATCCCGATCGCAGTCTCGATGCCGCTGATCCCCGGCGCGGCGTCGCCGTACTCCACGAGCTTGTCCACCTGGGTGTGCGGCGCATGGTCGGTGGCAATGGCGTCCACCGTGCCGTCCGCGAGGCCCGCGATGAGCGAGAGCGCGTCGGCCGGTGGGCGAAGCGGCGGGTTGACCCGGGTGGACGTGTCGAAGGGGAGGGCACCCGCGGCCCCCCCGGTCCATGGCGCCGCGGCGGCCTCCCACGACCAGCGGCGGTCGCCCGCCACCCAGCCGTCGTGGAAGCCAAGGTGGTGGGGCGTCACGTCGCACGTCACGGGCAACCCGGCCGCCTTCGCGCGGCGGATGTGCCCGAGGGCCGCGGCCGTGGAGACGTGGGTGACGTGGAGTCGCGGCCGGGCGCCGGCGGGCGCGGCGCGGACAGCCTCCGCCAGGATCGCGATGTCCCGCTGGACCGCGCCCTCCTCGGCAGCCGCCGGCCAGCCCCGCAGACCGAGGATCGTCGCCACGAGGCCCTCGTGCATCTCGGCGCCCTTGACGAGCCCCGGGTCCTCGGCGTGTTCGACGATCGGGCGGTCCAGCGCGCCGGCATAGAGCAGGGCGTTCCGCATGAGCGACGGGTCGGCCACCGGCGACCCGTCGTCGCTGAAGCCGAGCGCTCCAGCGTCGGCAAGCTCGCCCATCGGCGCGAGCGTCTCACCGGCGCGTCCGATGGTTGTCGCGCCGTACGCGTAGACGCGTACCGGCGTACCGCTCGCCCGGCCGAGCGCGAGCACCTCTTCGAGGGTACCCGCCGAGTCGATGGCCGGCTTCGTGTTGGCCATGACCACGGCCGTCCCAAAGCCGCCATGAGCCGCGGCCGCCGCACCGGTCGCCACCGTCTCGGCGTCCTCGCGTCCGGGCTGGCGGAAGTGCACGTGCATGTCCACGAGCGCAGGCGTGACGATGACGGCCGGCAGCTCGCCGCCGCCTCGACCGCGCGCCCACCGGACCGCGCTGATCCGGCCTTCCTCGACCTCCACGCTGCCCCGCCCCTCGCGGCCGCTGACGGGGTCCACGAGCCAGGCATCCACGAGCTCCAGGTGCTCGACGCGGTCGCCCACGCGCGGTGCCTCAGCCACGGCTTCCCTCCTCGATCGGTCCGCTCCCCGCGAGCAGGTAGAGGAGCGCCATGCGCACGGCGACCCCGTTCGCCACCTGCGTCGTCACCACTGCCCGGTCGAGCTCGGCAACCTCCGGCGCGATCTCTACACCCTCGTTCATCGGCCCCGGATGCATGACGAGCGCATCCGGCCGCGCCCAGTCGAGCGTCTCCAGCGTGAGCCCGTACCGCATCGAGTACTCGCGGAGCGAGGGGAGAAGCCCCGACGCCATGCGCTCCTGCTGGAGCCGAAGGGCCATGACCGTGTGCGCTCCGCTGAGCGCGGCCCGCAGGTCGCTCGTCACGGTGAGCCGCCGGTCCGCGGGCATCGCCGCGGCCCACGCCTCGAAACCCCGCAGGAGGGTCGCCGGCCCGCAGATCCAGACATCCGCACCAGCTGTCGTCAGGCTCCAGATGTTCGACCGGGCGACCCGCGAGTGGAGGATGTCGCCGAGGATGACGATCTTCTTCCCCGCGACCTTCTTCCCGGGGAGCCGCTCGCGGAGCGTGTACAGGTCGAGGAGGGCCTGGGTCGGGTGCGCATGCCAGCCGTCGCCGCCGTTGATGACATGGCCGGTGAAGACCTGCGCCGCCAGGTACGGGGCGCCGCTCCGGCCGTGGCGCATGACCAGCATGTCGGCGCCGAGGGCCTCCACGGTGCGAACCGTGTCCACCAGCGACTCGCCCTTCGCGACCGAACTCGTCGCCGCGGCGATGTTCACGACGTCGGCGGAGAGGTTCTTCGCCGCCACTTCGAACGACACCCGCGTCCGCGTCGAGGCCTCGTAGAAGAGGATCGTGACGTTCGTGCCCCGCAGGGTGGGCACCTTGGGAATGGAGCGGCCGAGGATCTCCTTCATCGAGTCGGCGGTGAGCATCACCAGCTCGAGATCGGCCGCCGTGAGCTCGTCGACATCGAGGAGGTGACGGTGCTGCCAGGGGGCGGTGGGCGTCCCGTCCATGTCGGTAGTCTCGAGTCGCAATGCGCGCCTGGTGCCGTCGGCCTCTGCCCCGATCAGTGGACCTCCCCTTCCTCGTGCCGGACGATGAGGACCTCCTCGGCGCCGTCCACCTCGGTCAGGCGAACCTGGATGATCTCCTCCTTCGACGTCGGCACGTTCTTGCCCACGTGGTCGGCGCGGATGGGAAACTCTCGGTGGCCGCGATCCACGAGCACCGCAAGGCGGATCGCCAGCGGTCGGCCGAAGTCCACCAGGGCGTCCATCGCCGCCCGCACCGTGCGCCCGGTGTAGAGGACGTCGTCCACGAGGACGACGGTGTAGTGGTTCACGTCGAAGGGCAGCTCCGTGCCCTTGACGACGGGCTGGGTGGCGACCATGGACAGGTCGTCGCGGTAGAACGTGATGTCGAGCGCCCCGACCGGGACCTTCACGCCTTCGGCCTGGGCGATGGCGTCGGCGATTCGTTGCGCCAGCGGTACACCGCGGCGCTGGATCCCGATGAGCGCAAGCCCGTTCGTCCCGCCGTGCTTCTCGACGATCTCGTGGCCGATGCGGACGAGCGCGCGACGCATGTCGTCCCCATCCATGATCCGTCGCGCCATGACGTTCCCCTCCCTGCCGGGCTCTCCGGGCCGGTCCGTGGTTGAGCAGTAGCCGGGCTCCTCGCGTCGGGCTGGCGGAAGGATAGCAGCGCGTCATTGCGGTCGGGAGGCCGCCTTCCTGCCGTAGATTCATCCCATGACGATCGAGATCCGAACCATCACGCCCGACGAGTTCACCGCCTGGGTCGAGGCGCTCCACGTCCCGTTCTTCATGACCACCCCGGCCGGGCCGGCGGCCGAGGCCAGGCGGCCGCACACCGACCTGGGGCGGGTCCTCGGAGCGTTCGACGGTGCGCACGTGGTGGGGACCTGGCGGTCCTTCGCCAGCTCGATCGCGGTGCCGGGTAGCACGAGCATCCCAGCCGACGCGGTCAGCATGGTCACGACCCTCCCGACCCATCGCCGCCGCGGCGTGCTGACGGGCATGATGACGTCGGGACTGCAGGCAGCCGCCGCGCGCGGGGAGCCGGTCAGCATCCTCATCGCGTCCGAGTACCCGATCTACGGACGGTTCGGGTACGGCCCTGCGGCGGAGAACGCCGCCTACCGGATCGATACGCGCGCGGTGCGGTTCCTGCCCGGCCGCGGTACCGACGGCACGGTCGAGCTGCGTGACCAGCGGCGAGCTCCGCGAGCTTGCGCCAACGATCTTCGAGCGGTTCCGCCGTGCCCAGCCGGGAGCGATCTCGCGTCGTGATGTGTGGTGGGACATCGACCTCAGCCTGGTCGAGATGCCGGGACACGAGCGCTGGAAGGGCTGGTGCGTGGTCATGCGGGGCACCGACGGGGCGGCCGACGGGTACGCGCGTTACCACGCCGAGGAGAAGTGGGACGAGGGGCGCCCGCAGAGCACGATCTTCCTCGACGATCTCGTTGCGGCGACCCCGGCCGCGTATGCGAGGCTCTGGCGCTTCATCTGCGAGGTGGACCTGGTGACGACCGTGCGGGCCGACGGCCGGAGCGTGGACGAAGTGCTTCCCTGGCTGCTCGAGGACGCGCGGGCGGTGCGGCAGACAACGCGCTTCGACTACCTCTGGTTGCGCGTGCTGGACGTGGGCCGGGCGCTCGCATCCCGCCGGTACCTCACCGAGGGGAGGCTCGTTCTCGAGGTGGAGGACCCGGCGGGATTCGCCGCGGGCCGGTATCTCCTCGAGGGGGGACCGGACGGCGCCGACTGCCGGGCGACGAACGACGAGCCGGACCTGTGCCTGCCGGTCGCGTCGCTCGGGGCGCTCTACCTCGGCGGCACGACCGCCCGTCTACTGACGGCAGCGGGTCTCATCGAGGAGCGGCGGCCAGACGGTGTCCGACGAGCAGACGCGATGTTCCGGTCGGTCGTCACGCCCTGGTGCAACACCCACTTCTGAGCCGCCGTCGAGTATCCGCTTCGGCCCCGTGTGCCGGCAGTTACAGCCGGCCTACTCGGCGAGTGCACGCTCCATGATTCGGGCGACCCGCTCCATGTCCTCCGGGGTGCCCATGGTCACGCGGTGCCAACCCGGCGTGCCCAGGTTCTCGCCGGGGCGCACCGAGATCCCTGCTGCGGCCAGCGCCGCCGGCCAGCCTTCGCGACCGCCGGCTCGCCGGTTCGCCACGAGGACGAAGTTCGTCTGCGAGGCGATCACCTCGAGGCCGAGCTGCGCGCACGCCGCGAGGAAGATCCCGCGGGCGGCCGCGTTCGAAGAGACGGTGCGCTCCAGGTGCTCACGATCAGCGATGGCCGCCCGGGCCGCCACCTGCCCGAGCACCCCGACGTTGAATGGCGGCCGGACCCGCTCGACCGGCTCGAGGATCGCAGGGTTCGCGATCGCGTAACCCACCCGCAGCCCGGCCAGGCCGTAGGCCTTCGAGAAGGTCCGCAGGACGACGAGGTTCGGATGCTCCGACACGAGCGGGGCGCCGGTGAATCGAAGCCCATCTTCGACGAAGTCGTAGTACGCCTCATCGAGGAGGATGAGGCAGTCCCCGGGAACGGCGTCCACGAAGCGTCGCAGCGCATCTGGCTCGACCGCCGTCCCGGTCGGGTTGTGCGGGTTCGTGACGGCCACCCAGCCGCCGGGCCGAGCAGCCCTTGCCATCGCCTCGACGTCGTGGACGTGGTCGTGAAGGGGAACGAGGACGAGCGATGCTCCGCACCGTTGCGCGGCGATCCGGTGGATCGAGTACGGCGGGTCGGCCAGCACGACCAGCCGGCCCGGCTCGAGGTAGGCGGACGCCAGGAGATGAATGACGTCGTCGCTCCCATTGCCGACGAGGAAATGATCCGGGGCAAGGCCCTGCTGGTCCGACAGCGCCGCCTTCAGCGCCGCCGACTCCGGGTCGGGGTAGCGGTGAAGCCCCGCCAGCGCGTCGGCGATCGCCTCGAGGGCACGCGGCGATGGCCCGAGTGGGTTCTCGTTGGACGCGAGCTTGAGCGCACCCGGAACGTCCGGAGCCGGCTTCCCCGGCACGTATGCCCGGATCGCGGCGAGCTCCGGGCGCGGCTGGATCGTCATCCTCGGTCCTCCGGGCGGGGGCCCAGCGTCCCCTCGAGCTGGACGGCATGATCCTCGAGGTGCTTCGCGAGGCCCGAATTGACGACCTGGGCGAGCGTCATCTCGCCGCGCACAGGATGAATGCCCCGGCGCGTAAGCGCTGCCTCATCCAGGCCCCGGAGCCGGCCGATGACCCGCCGCACGTCGACGTCCGTGCGCTCCAGCAGCTCCGCGACCGGCAGCGTCCGGTCGCGCTCGACGCTGAGGACCCGGATCGGGTCGGCCGCGGTCCGTCCGACCGCGACGGGACGGTCCGGCCCGCCCGCCAGGATTCGCTCCATCTCGCCGAGCCAGTACCGGACCATCTCGGAGAGGTGGGCAAGGATCCGGCCGGGGTCCCAGGAGGCCTCCGGGTCATCGGGCGCCGACGCAGGCCCGTCGGCTGCCTCCCACGCGAGGAGCGCGTCGCGGCGGCCCACGATCGCGATCCACGCCGCCTCGATCCGGCCGGCCATCGCGGTCGCCTCACCCGCCTCGGCCGCCTCGCCGACCTCGCCTTCCCGCGCCGTCCCGGACCCCTCGGGCACGTTCGTGCTCATGCAGCCACCTCGCTATCCCACATTGCTGCGCCACCTCGCTTCGTCGCTCGCCTGCCCCGGGAACCGCGCCGGGCCGGCCTTGCCGGGCTGCCGCGCCGGGATCCGCGCACAGTCAACCATGCTGGCCGTCGGCGCGCATGGCTGAGGTTCGCCACTGCAATGGGTTCGCGCCGCACCTGATTCCTGTCGCTTCACTGAGCCCTCGCCGCGGACCCGATCCTCACCGCCGCACCCGGCTCTCGCCACTGCGCCACGGCATGAGCGGTACGCGACCGCCGGCGGGTGCACAGGGCGAGGACGACGGCCCCGCGCCCTCCGATCATCCCGGCGCGTGCTCGGACCGGGATGGTCTCCAGCGGTCGCATCTCCGGAACGGCGTCCCGCTCCGTCTACCGCTCGCGGCATGTCGCGGTGGCAGCAACAGGCCCAGCGGCCCGCCGCTTCGTTGCGGGCCGCTTCCCGGCGCTTCCTGCCGGCCGCGCCCTCGCGTGCCCGACCCCGAACGCGGCATACTAGCGGCCATGGACCAAGCCCTCGAACGCAAGCTCATCCGGGCGGCCCGGCAGGTCCGGCGGAACGCGCACGTTCCCGTGTCCGGGATCCGGGTGGGCGCGGCGCTGCTGGGGGCGTCCGGGCGCATCTACGCGGGCTGCAACGTCGAGACGTCTGTCCTCCAGACGATCTGCGCCGAGCGGACGGCCCTGGGCCAGGCGATCAGTCGCGGCGAGCACGAGTTCCGCGGGGTCGCCGTCGTGACCGACTTCGAGCCGCCGTGGGCGCCGTGCGGCATCTGCCGGCAAGTGCTCTCCGATTTCGGCCTTGACCTGGAGGTGGTCATGGCGGGGTCGACAGGACCGGCGCGGCACAGGACCACGATCGGCGAGCTGCTCCCGATGACCGTGCAGGACACTGAGCTGCTCGCCGCCGCCCAGCAGGGTCGCCGCCCGGCAGGATCGACGCCGATCGGAACGAACGGACCGACGACCACCGGGGATCGGAACGGAGGAGCCTGACGTGTCCGAGATACCGCGCCCGCTCACCGCGGCCGACCGGCCGGCGGACGAGGAGGGCCGCCAGTACCACATCGATCTCGCCCGGGGCGACCTGGCCGAGTACGTCCTCCTGCCAGGCGACCCGGAGCGCATCGACCTCATCGCACCATTGCTCGACAGCATCGAACTCCGGCGGAGCCACCGGGAGTTCGCAACCGTCACCGGTTCCTACCGTGGTCTGCGCGTGTCCGCGGTCTCCACCGGCATCGGCACGGACAACGTCGAGATCGTCATCGCGGAGGCGCTGGCCATCACCGACCAGCCGACGTTCATCCGGGTGGGATCGTGCGGCGTCCTCCAGCCGGGGATCGGGCTCGGGGACCTGGTGGTGACGACCGCGGCGATCCGGCTCGACGCGACCACCGGCTTCTACGCCCACCCGGCGTACCCCGCGGTCGCGGACTACTCGGCCGTGGCCGCGCTCATGGAGGCGTCGGAGCGCCTCGGCCGTCGGGCGCACCCCGGCGTCACGGCAACCTCGCCGGGTTTCTTCGCGCCACAGGGTCGGCCCGTTCCGCGACTGCCGGCGACCCAGCCGGACATCGCCGAAGAGCTGCGCCGGCAGGGCGTCATCAACTTCGAGATGGAAGCCTCGGCGGTCCTGCTGCTGGCCGCCCTTGCCGGCTGCCGGGCGGGAGTCGTGTGCACGGTGTTCGCGCAGCGCGCAACCGGGGAGTTCATCACCGCCGACGCTCGCCCCCAGGCCGAGCTCGACTGCGTGAAGGTGGGCCTGGAGGCGCTCCTCATCCTGTCGCAGATGGAGGCAGCGATACGCCGGGCCGGTGCCGTGAACTGGCGCCCCGGCCTCTGGGAGTCGCAGGGAGCCTGACCGGAGCGAGCAGCCCAGCTGGCCGAACCGACGGCCGGGCTCGACGCTCGGCCTCGCCCCCAGCCCGGGCCCGGACCTAGGTGGCGCTCTCCTTCTCGTAGGGCTGTCCGTCGGCCGCCGGCGCCACGCTTCGCCCAACCACTCCAGCCAGCACGACGATCGTGATGATGTACGGCAGCGCGTTGTAGAACTGGATCGGGATCGCCGAGAGGATCTCGCCGAGCTGACCTGGCGGCGCGCCGAAGCGGATGGCTCGCTCCAGGGCCTCGGATGAGGTGAAGAGGAGCGCGGCGAGGAACGCCCCGATCGGCGTCCACCGGCCGACGATGAGCGCGGCGAGGGCGATGAACCCGCGGCCGTTCGTCATCCCGGCCTGGAACGAGCCCGCGGACTCGAGCGCGAGGTACGCGCCGGCGAGGCCGGCGAAGATGCCGCCCAGGATGACGTTCCGGTAGCGAAGCCGGATGACGTCGATGCCGACGGTTTCAGCTGCCTTCGGGTGCTCGCCGACCGCCCGCGTCCGGAGGCCCCAGCGCGATCGGAAGAGGAGGACCTGGAGAACGATCACCATGATGAGGACGGACATGGTGATCGGGCCCTGGTTCAGGAACATGTTGATGATCCAGCCGACGATCGGCAGGTTCACCAGCCACTCCGGCGGGATGAACGATGAGAAGGTCCCCGGGTTCGGGGGCGAGGTCTTCGAGATGAGCTGGTTCAGGTAGCCGGTCAGCCCGACCGCGATGATGTTGATGATCGTGCCGCTGATGATCTGGTCCGCCCGGATCGAGATCGAGAGCCAGGCGTGGAGCGCCGAGACCAGCATGCCCATCCCGATCGCCGCGATCACACCGATGATCAGCGCGGGGCTGGCGCCGAACGGCATGCCCTCGCCGCCGCCGAACTGCACCACGAGGATCGACGTCGTGGTAGCGGCGGCGAACGCGCCGAACAGCATCATCCCCTCGATGCCGATGTTCACGACCCCGGACCGCTCGTTCATCACGCCGCACAGCGCGCCGAGCGCGATGGGCGTGGCGGTCGCCAGGAAGATCGGCCCCGCGCTCGGCATGATCTCGATGACGTAGCCGACGAACTGGAAGACGAGACCGACGACCGGGATGCCGTAGAGGAACGAAATCGGGTCCATCAGCGTGCCGTCTGCTCGCCGTAGGAACGGGTGACCGTTCCGAGCTCTTCAAGGCCGACACGCGCCCGCCGGATGCGGAACACCTTGCGGACGATGACGTCTGCCGCGAGGAACAGGAGGATGACGCCCTGCAGGACGCCGACGAGCTCGGAGGGGACACCCGCCTGGACCTGCATCGCACCGGCTCCGGCGCGCATGCCGCCAAAGAGGATCGCGGCGAAGAAGATCCCGAACGGGTTCGCCCGCCCCAGGAGTGCCACCGCGATGGCGTCGAACCCGACGGTCGTGGCGAACGCAGCCGGCAGATAGCCGACGACGCCAAGGACCTCTCCCGTGCCGGCGAGCCCCGCGAGCATGCCGCAGAGCGCCATGGTCAGGACGATGATCCGCCGGGCGCGGATGCCGGCATAGCGGGCAGCCTCGGGGTTTGCCCCGACCGTTCGGATCTCGAAGCCGAGGACGGCGCGCCAGAGGAGCCACCAGCAGGCCGGAATGGCGGCGATTGCCATGAGGATCCCCAGGTGCCCGTTGCGGCCCAGCAGGATTGGGAACATGGCGTTCCCGACATCGGCCGTCCGGGCGAACGTCGCGCCCTCGGCGCGCAAGGGGCCGGACACGAGGTACGCGAGGATGAAGATCGCGATGTAGTTGAGCATGATGGTCGTGACGACCTCGTGGGCCCCTGTGTACGCCTTGAGGGCGCCTGGGATGAACCCGTAGGCGAGGCCGCCGAGCGCGCCGGCGAGGACGGCCAGCGGAATGGCCACGACAGGAGACATCCCGGAAACCATGCCGCCGACCCCCGCGGCGCAGAGGGCGCCGATGAGGAACTGGCCCTGCGCGCCGATGTTGAAGAGGCCGGCCTTGAGGCCGACACCGACGGCGAGCCCCGCGAGCATGAGCGGCGCGGCCGACATGAACGTCGACACCCAGGCGTTGAACGAGCCGAAGGCCCCCTGGAAGAGCGCGAGGTACGCGTTGATGGGGAGGGCGAAATCCAGCGGTTGGCCGACGATGAGCTCGGAAGCAAGGATGACGATCGAGCCCACGACCATCGCCAGGATGATCGCGCCGACGGGAACAGCGAGGAGCTCCCAGGTTCGGGCAAGGACGTTCCGGCGCGATCTGCCGGCCCCGCCCGTCTGAGCAGGAGTGGGGGCCGCCCCGGCGGGGAGGGCCGTTCCGCCCTGGTCGACGCCCGGCGCGCTCATGCTGCGGTCCCCGCGTCACCCGTCGCGACGCTGCGCTCGCCGCCCCCGGTGGCCATGAGGAGACCCACGTCCTCCTTGTTCGCGGTCCGCCCGTCGATGACGGCGACGAGCTCGCCCCGGTACATCACGGCGATGCGGTCGGAGAGCTCCATGATCTCGTCGAGCTCGGCCGAGACGAGAAGGATCGCGGTGCCGGCGTCGCGCTTCGCGATTGCCTGGTTGTGGATGAACTCGATGCTGCCCACGTCAAGACCCCGGGTGGGCTGATCGAGGATGAGAACCCGGACCTCCCCCCAGATCTCGCGGGCAACGATCACCTTCTGCTGGTTGCCCCCGGACAGGGTCGCGGCGCTGACGGTGGCCGACGGGGTCCGGATGTCGTACTCCTCGATGAGCCGGCGGGCGGTTTCCTTGACCGCATCCTCGTTGCGCACCGGGCCGCGGGCGTAGGGCTCGCGGTAGTAGTCCGTGAGCACCAGATTGTCGGCCACGGGGAAGGGAAGCACGAGCCCGAACCGCAACCGGTCCCCGGGGACATGCGCGAGTGCAGCCTCGTGCAGCGCACGGGCGCTGGCACCCGTCACGTCGCGGCCGTCGAGCGTGACGTGACCCGATGCGGGCTTCCGGAGCCCGGTGAGCGCCTGGACCAGCTCGTCCTGGCCGTTGCCCGCGACGCCGGCGATGCCCAGGATCTCGCCCTTCCGGACCTCGAATGAGACCCCCCGAACCGCCTCGCGCCCGCGGTCGTCCTTCACGGTCAGGCCGTCCACGGCGAGGGCGACCTCGCTTGGGCGAGACTCCCCGCGGTCGACCGTGAGCTGGACTTCCCGGCCGACCATCATCTCGGCGAGGTCCTCCTCGTCGGTCTCGGCGGGCAGGCGCTGGCCGACGACCCGGCCGCGGCGGATCACCGTGATCCGATCCGCGATCTCGAGGACCTCGTAGAGCTTGTGGCTGATGAAGATGATGCTGTGGCCCTCGTCGGCAAGCCGGCGGAGCACGGCGAAGATCTCTTTCGTCTCCTGCGGGGTGAGCACGGCCGTCGGCTCGTCGAGGACGAGGATGCGCGACTGGCGGTAGAGAGCCTTCAGGATCTCGACGCGTTGCTGCCAGCCCACGGAGAGCGTCGACACCTTCGCCTCGGGATCGATCTCGAAGCCGAAGCGACGGCCGAGCTCTTCAATTCGGCGGTGCGCCTCGCGCCGGTCGATGAAGAGCGGGTTCGACATCGTCTCCGCGCCGAGGAGGATGTTCTCGGCGACCGTGAGCACCGGGACCAGCATGAAGTGCTGGTGCACCATGCTGATCCCGCGGGCGATGGCGTCCGACGGCGATGCGATCTGGACGACCTTGCCATCCAGGAGGATCTCGCCCTCGTTCGGGACGGCCAGCCCGTACAGGATGTTCATGAGCGTGGTCTTGCCCGCGCCGTTCTCGCCGAGGAGCGCGTGGATCTCGCCTGGGCGCACCTCGAGGTCGATGTGGTCGTTCGCGAGCACCCCGGGGTAGTGCTTCGTGATGCCGCGCATCTCGAGCGCCGGAGCGGCAATCGAGGTGGACTCGGCCGTCATCGCTCCTCGCAGGCTGGTCGCACGTACCGCCGACGTGCGTTCGACTGATCTGCGATGCGGGCGAGCGGGCCGCGTTTCAACGCACGGCCCGCTCGCAGACTCACCTAAATGAGGATGGCTCTTCTGTCTAGTCGCCCTTGATGGGTGCGTTGCAGGTTGCTGGGTCGCACGCCTGGAGTCCCGCCTGCAACGCAAAGTAGGCAGTCTGTCGCCGCCGCTTGGCAGTCTTCGGTGATGACGCCGGGCGTGAACGCCGGGTTGAACGGCGCAAGACCGATGCCGTTGTTCCTCGACGTCTGCATCTGCGTGCCGCCGACGGCCTCGCCGGCCGAGACCTTCTTGATCGCCGACTCGACAGCATTCTGCAGCTTCTTCTCCGCCGAGGTCAGGATGCAGGCCTGGCTCTCCGGCGTGGAGATGTACTGGTCGACGTCCACGCCGATGCCGTAGATCTTGGCATCGCAGGCGGCCGCGAGGATCCCGTTGCCGGTCTTGCCGGCGACCTGGAAGAGAATGTCGGGCTTGTTCTGCTTGATGAACTGCTGGGCAAACGACTTGCCACCGGCCGGGTCGTTGAACGCCTTGCCCAGGTCGTCCGAGATGTAGGCCGTCTTGACCTTCACGTCCTTGGCGTTGTCCGTGGCGTACTGGCGCGCGCCGTTGATGTACCCGTTGATATAGCGGACAACGGGTGGGATGGTGGTCGTTCCGCCGATCGCGCCGATGACGCCTGTCTTCGTGATGCACGCGGCGAGAACGCCGGCGAGGTATCCGGGCTCCTGCTCCGTGAAGACCAGGCCCTGCATGTTCGGGAGGAGCTTGGTGGCGTCGCCCTTGCAGGCGTACGTGGAGTCCACCTTGCCCGCCTCATCGAGGCAGACACCCTGGTCCACGCCGACGAACCAGATGTTCGGGTTCGCCTGTGCCGCCGCGATCGTGTCGTTGCCGATGGCGAAGCCGACGGTGACGATGATGTTCGCGCCCTGGTCGATCTGCGTCTGGATCGCCGTCTTGTACTCGGAGGACGACGCCGGGACGATCGCCTTCGGCTCCGCGGCGCCGACGGCGGCCGCGCCCAGCTTGGCGCCTTCATACGAGAACTGGTTGAAGTTCTTGTCGTCCAGGGTTCCGACGTCGGTGACGACGCCGACAACCCACTTGGTCGGCTCCGGGGTCGGGGCGGCCGTGGGGGCCGCGGTCGGGGCCTCAGTGGGAGCTGCCGTCGGAGCCGCGGTCGGGGCCGCGGTCGGTGCCGCCGTCGGGGCCGCCGTCGGGGCCGCCGTCGGGGCAGTGGTGGCGGCGCTCGAGCAGGCCGCCAGGATGATGCTCACCGCCGCAAAGAGCGTGAGGGCGACGGATCGGCTGCGCATGCTACCTCCTCTACGTGCCCCTGCGACTCCGCCCCCGGCAGCGGGCCGTACGGGACACATCCTGCCCGGCGACCGGCGCCGGGGCTCTACCGCTTCGCATCCTAGCCGCGCCAGAGACGCGCGGCAAGACGCTTGGACCCATCTGGGCCTCAGGAGTCAAGGATAGGGCTTTGGAGCGGCGGATTCAGCCCCGGAAAACAGGGCGCGGGTCGGCTCGCGCAAGGATTGACATACCATGTCCACCGTTCACCTGGCGCGTGTCGCGGAGGATGCATGGCTGAGGCCGCACCGGACGCCGGCCCCGCCCTTGCCTCCCGGCGGCGGATCGGCCTCATCGTCAACCCGCTGGCAGGGATCGGCGGCCGCGTCGGCCTCAAGGGAAGCGACGGGCGCGACATCGTCGACAGGGCCCTGGCCCTGGGTGCCGTACCCGAGGCCCCCCGGCGCGTCGCGGAGACCCTCGCGGGCCTGCGTGACGACGGGCGCCTCTTCCTGGCCACGTACCCGCGCGAGATGGGCGAAGACGTCGCCCGTTCGTGCGGCTACGAACCGATCGTGCTGGGATCGATCGAGTCCGGCTCGACAACCGGCGCCGACACGACGCGCGCTGCCGGCGACCTGCACGCCTGGGGCGCCGAGCTGATCGTGTTCGCCGGCGGCGACGGCACTGCCCGCGACGTGTTCGGCGCGATCGGCACCGGGGTTCCTGCCATCGGGATTCCGGCCGGGGTCAAGATCCATTCGAGCGTCTTTGCGGTCAACCCGCGGCGGGCGGCCGAGCTCATCCGGGCATTCCTTGGCGGGCGTACGCACCTCCAGGAGATGGAGGTCATGGACCTCGACGAGGACCTCTTCCGGCGGGGCGTCGTGTCCGCGCAGTTGTTCGGATACATGACGGTGCCGTACGCCAGGAACCTCGTCCAGGGCGCCAAGGCGGCCAGCGCCGCGAACCCGTCCTCGTCCCGCGGGATCGCGTTCGGCGTGCTCGACCTGATGGACGAGGAGCCAGACACGCTCTTCGTCCTCGGGCCAGGCTCGACGGTCAAGGCGGTCGGCGACGTGCTCGGGATCGACAAGACCCTCCTCGGCGTCGACGTGGTGCGACGGCATCGCCTGGTCGCCAAGGATGTCGGTGAGCGAGAGCTGCTCGAGCTGGTGGCGGGACACCCCGCGAAGATCGTGGTCACCGTGATCGGAGGGCAGGGCTCGCTCTTCGGCCGCGGGAACCAGCAGCTGAGCCCGGCCGTGATCCGGGCGGTCGGGCGGGAGAACGTAGTCGTGGTCGCCGCGTCCGACAAGCTCCACGCGCTCGGCGGGCCCCTCGTCGTCGACACCGGTGATCCCGCGTGCGACCGGTACCTGTCCGGCTACATCCAGGTCATCACCGGCGAGCGGGAGCGCGTCGTCTGGCGAGTGACCGCCTGAGAGAGCGGCCGACCCCGGGTCTCACATGCGGTTGGCCCAACGCCCGCGGTCGTGGCCGCGCCAGCGCCTGTGCTCGCGCCAGGCGTCGCGCCAGGTTCCCGTCAGGCGGGAGCAAGGCAAGAGCGGCACGATCTGGCGCGCCCGCGGGGCGGTCTCGCCAGCGAATCGGTCGGCGTCGCGTGCGTGGCGAGGCGGGTGGGGCGCTCTCAGCCGGGCGGGGTGCGCCAGGTGCCCGAGGCCTATCTCGCGCGGACCAGGATGCGCGTTGACAGGTCTGCCGCCCGGGGGACGCCCGCCAGCGCGAGCGCCAGGTCGAACTCGGCGAGCAGCTGGTCGAACGCCCAGCCCACCCCGGCCTCGCCGCCCCACGCGAGCGCCCAGAGAACCGGCCGGCCGATCATGACCGCCCGGGCGCCCAGCGCGAGCGCGATGAAAACATCCGTGCCGCGGCGGATCCCGCTGTCGAAGAGCACGGGGCCGCGCCCGTCCACCGCGGCCACCACGTCCGGAAACGCGTCCAGCGCAGCGATGGATAGGTCGAGCTGGCGCCCGCCGTGGTTCGACACCACGACCGCGCTCGCACCGTGCTCGAAAGCCAGGATCGCATCGGCCGGATCGAGCACCCCCTTGGCGATCACCGGGAGACCGGCCGCGTTTGCCACCCACTCCAGGTCGGCCCACGTGTACGAGGTCGCAAGCTCGTCGCGGGCGTACGTGTCCCCATCGCTCGCCAGGTTCGGGTAGCCCACGCCGGGCGGCAGGACGAACCCGTCCCGCCGGTCGCGCTCGCGGCGGCCGAGGATCGGGCAATCCACGGTGAAGACGATCGCCTCGTACCCGGCCGCCACGGCCCGGTCGAGGAGCGCCCGCGTCTTGCCGCGGTCGGCGAGAGGATAGAGCTGGAACCAGCGGGGCCCGGTCCCGCAGGCCGCCGCGACCTCCTCGATCGTCGCGCTCCCCACCGTGGAGAGGCACATCGTGAGGCCGCGGGTCGCTGCCGCCCGGGCCACGGCGACCTCGCCCTCGGGATCGGCGAGCCGGTGGAGGGCGAGGGGCGCGACCATGATCGGGGCCGGCCAGCGTCGCCCCAGCACGGAGACCGACGGGTCGCGTGCCGTGATGTCCACCATGACCCGTGGCCGGATCCGCCAGCGGCGGAACGCGGCGAGATTGTCGGCAAGGGTCACCTCGTCGCAGGCCGCGCCGGAGTAGTAGGCGAGGGCGCCAGGGCTCAGCGTTTCCGCGGCGAACCGCTCGAGATCGGCGAGGCTCAGCGGCCCGCCTTCCGGCCCTCCACCGGGCCCGCCCCCGGCGGGGCCCCGACTGAGACCGGCGGCGCGGTGCCCCTCGTCCGCCGGAGCGTCTACCGGTGAGTCCGTCGGCGTCGGGGCGTCCGCTGGCACTGGCGCCGCAACGTCGACCGGCACGTCCCCTGGCCCACTCACTGCCGGCCCCTCACCCCAGACCCCGGATCCGCAGCGACGCGGAGTGGCCGGGGAACCCCTCGTGATCGGAGAGCGCGAGCGTGGCCGGCGCCAGCGACGCGAGGCCCTGCGACGTCATCTTTCCGATCGACGCGTCCGTCCGGAACGTCCGCGCCGTCACCCCGCCGCTCACCTTGGCAAAGCCGCCCGTGGGCAGCGTGGCCGGGACGCCCAGGCAGAAGTTGGCCACGCTGATCGGCGTGTCCTGGCCGAGCAGGATCTCGCCCGCGTAGCGCAGGCGCGCGAGGGATGCCTCCACGTCGCGGGTCGCGATCTGCAGGTGCTCGGGCGCGTAGTCGCCGGCGAAGTCGATCGCATCGTCCATGGTGTCGAAGAGGAGGACGCCGCCCATGACCGTGACCGACGACTTCGCGTACGACTTCCGCGGCTCGGGGAGCGCCTCGACCTGCCGGGCCGCCTCCGCGTCGGTCGCCTCCGCGAGCGCGAGCGAGTCGGTCACGATCGTCGCTGCCGAGTCCGGCCCGTGTTCGGCCTCGTTCAGGAGGTCGGCGGCGAGGCGCAGCGGGTCGGCCGAATCGTCGGCGATGAACAGGCTCTCCGACGGGCCGCAGAGAAGGTTCGTGGCCACACCGCGGAGGCCGGCCAGGATCTGGGCGGCGGTGACCGCCGGGCTCCCGGGACCCACGATCTTGCGGACCTTCTTGACCGACTCTGTCCCAATCGCCGCAGCCGCGACCACCGCCGGGCCGTTCCCGCGCAGGACCCTCGTCAACCCCAGCTCCCTGGCCACCGCCAGCACCGCCGGGTCCACCACGTCCGTGCCGGGGAGCGGCGGCACGAGGACGATGAGGTCGCGCACCCCGGCCACGACGGCGGGCGTTCCGATCTGGACCAGCACCGACGGGAACGAGCCCTTGCCGCAGGGGACGAAGAGGGCCGCCGATTCGATCGGCAGGGACCGCTCGCCCACCTCGACGCCGGGGCGGATCTCCGTCCGCCAGTCGGGCGACGCCGCGACCTGGGCCCGGTTGAACGCGGCCACCGACTCGATGCCGATCCGGATGGCGTCGAGCACCTTCGGGTCCAGCGACGCATGCGCCTCGTCGATCTCGGCCTGGCTGACCAGCAGCTTCTCAGGGGGGATTCGGACGCCGTCGAACTTCTCGGTCGCGTCGGACACCGCCGCATCTCCACGCGCCGCCACGTCGTCGAAGATCCGCCCGATGCTCGCCATGAGATCCGGGTCGAAGATCTTGTGGGTGTAGCGGCCCATGATGCGGGCCTGTTCGGCAGCATCGAGCTCAGACCAGCGACGGAGGGCGAGCAACTTCACGAGGACCTCCCGCCATCAACGACGATGGCTGCACCGGTGATGTAGGACGCCTCGTCGGAGGCGAGGAAGGCGATGACGGACGCGATCTCCTCGGGGTCGGCCACGCGGCCGATGGGAACGTCGGCGAGGATCTCCGAGAGGGCCGCCGGATCCGCCAGGTAGCCCTCGGTCATGGGTGTTCGGACGTACCCGGGGCAGACCGCGTTGACGCGAACGCCACGCCTCGCGAGGTCCACGGCCATGGAGCGGGCCAGGAGCACCGCGCCGCCCTTCGATGTGTTGTAGTCGGCGAAGCCGGGCTCGGCGACGAGCCCGTTCACAGAGGCCATCAGCACGATCGAGCCGCCCTGCCCGTCCGCCGTCATGAGGCGCGCGCCGGCCTGAGCGGCCAGGAAGAGGCCCCGCACGTTCACGTCGAGGACGCGGGCGAACGCCTCGGGGTCCAGGTCGAGGACGTCGCGGCCCTGGCCGTCGATCCCGGCACAGGCCACCACCACGTCGAGCCGGCCGGCGAGGTCCGCGGCAGCCGCGGCTGCGCCCTCCATGGCCCGGGGGTCCGTGACGTCGCCCTCGAAGCCCTCGACGAACGCATTCGCTCCCGCCGCCTTGGCCTCCTCCATGACGATGCCCACGGCCCGGGCGAGCCGATCGGGCCCCAGGTCTGCGATGAGCACCGCCGCGCCCTCGCGCGCGAGCCGGCGCGCTGCCGAGAGCCCGATCCCGCTGGCGCCGCCGGTGACAAGGGCGGCCTTCCCCGCGAACCGCCCGGGCCAGGCGCGGCCGGGACTCGGGACCTCCGCGGGACGCGACGCCGGCATCAGTCGAGTGTGCCCTTCACGCCGACCGTCAGCCCGGCGCGGAAGGGAAACGGCCGGAAGCACGTGCGCAGCGCGACCCCGAAGGCGCGGCAGGCCGCCTCCCAGCTGTGATGCGGGTCCTCACCGTGGGTGAGCTCTAACTGGACGGTGCACCTGCCGCCCTGGGCGAAGCCCTCGAAGAACGCCACCATGTCGGCCGTGGCGATGTCCTCGACCCGCTCGAGGCGCGAGCCGGGCGCCGTCCGGCGCACGACGTGGTTCGAGCGCCCCTCGAACGAGACCGCGGAGAACGCGAGCGCCTCGTCCATCGGCATCCAGGCACTTCCAACCCCCTCGATCCCCTCGGGGATCGCCTCGCGCAGCAGGGCGGCGCAGGCCATACCGAGCGCCAACCCGATGTCCTCGCACACGACGTGCGCAAGCGGGAACGTCTTCTGTCGGAACGTCACGTCGAGGTTGAGGCCGGCATGCCAGGCCACCATCTCGAGCATGTGATTGAAGAAGCCGAGGCCGGTGTCGAGCGACGGCTCTCGGCGATCGCCGCGCTCCACCGCAACACGGACCTCCGCCTCGCGGGTGACCCGCGATACCGAGGCCCGGCCGGGCGACGTCTCGACCCGCATCCCGCTGTACTCGCTCATGCCGGATTCCTTTCCGTTCCGTTGCCCGTGCCGGGGACGGGGTTGCCCGGCTCGGTGTGCTCTCTGCTCGCCCGGGCGCCGGTGCCGGGTTCACCCCCCACCAGCACCCGGCGACCTGGGCACTCTGGACGATGAGGACTACTGCAAAATTACAGGCCGGCTCAAGGACATGGTCATCCGGGGCGGGGAGAATATCTACCCTCGGGAGATTCAGGAGTTTCTCTACACTCATCCGGCCATAAGCGATGTGCAGGTCATTGGTGTGCCGGACAAGAAGTACGGCGAGGAGATCATGGCCTGGATCAAGCTCAAGAAGGGCGCCTCGGCCAGTGCGGAGGAGATCAAGGCTTTTTGCAAGGGAAGGATCGCGCACTTCAAGGTTCCCAGGTACATCAAGTTCGTGGACAACTACCCATGACAGTGAGCGGCAAGATCCAGAAGTTCAAAATGAGAGAAGAGTCCATAAAAGAGCTGGGGCTGGAGGAAGCGGCCAGGATGAAGACGGCCTGAAGCCGGCTCTTTTTTTTCTTCTTTTTCGCTTTTAGGTTCTTGATTTCTTGATCTTTTCTTTTTTGAACAATGATGAGTAGTAACCGCAAACTCTTGCATTCAGGCACCGGAGCTTTCTCCTATTAGCCGAAAAATATCCGGCTCAAAATTTTGAAGCCATAAGAGGCAGATTTTTAATCTTTGTTCAGATTCTTACAGGACCCAATTATGAAATCATTGATATCTTGAGACGAAATGAGCACGAGATAAAAAGAGATTTCACATTAAAAGGATCGGCCCGTTCGGCTCCTTTGCTCGTGGGGATGAAAAAGATACCAGTGATGTAGATATGATGGTGGAATTTGAAGAGCCGACCTTCGATAACTTCATGAAACTATCATTCTTCTCGAAGACCACTTTGCTAGGAAAGTGGAGCTGGTCACGCCTGACTCCCTGAGCCCTTATATTGCACCGTACGTAAAAATGGGTAGTCTGGGCTGATGGTCTGAGATAAGAAATGATGGATAAAGAAGCGATGAGAAACAGCCAAATAGTCTTACAGACACATATCATGAAAGAGCATGAAACTTATAGTTCTACGACAAAATAGATATAATAGATCAAACTAAATAAATCGTATGAAGGGGGATATTGTAAAGATACAGAATCCCGACGAGCTATAAAGGAGACTGCCGAGGAAATAGATGAGCTGTCAAGTCCAGATTGATATTTCTCAATGCAATGGCAAATCATGATATAAGCTATGAAAAGGCAAGCGAGATTTGCGGGCTGAGTTTATCGACTGGCTATGTTTGGATCCGCAAATGGAATGGTGGCGGATATGAAGCCCTGATAGATAAAGAGACAAGAACAGGAAGACCGCCGAGGCTCAATAAAGATGATATGATGAAACTCAAAGAAATTCTAAACGGTAAGAATCATTGGACTACAAAAGAGGTTGTTAACGAAATAAAAACGCATTTCGGCGTAGATTTATCCGAAGATCAAGTTATAAAGATTTTAAGAAATAAATTTGAAATGCTTTTTTCAAAGCCCTATCCGATGGACTTCAGAAGGCCCGCAAATGCAGAAGAAATACTTGATAATCAATTGAATCTTGTATTTTCTCTGCTAAAAGAGAAAGGAATTAAGGAAGAGGAAATTGCACTCGGTTTTATCGACGAAGCTAGGCCCCAGAATACTGCCAACACTGTAAAGGTTTGGAGTTTTGAAAAAGTGCGATCTATAAAAAACACAACAAAATTTAATACGAATACAATTGGATTTTATGCAATAAAAGGCAATAGCGTAAGTAAGTTCCTTGATGATTCAAAAGCACCATCAATCGCAGGATTCTTAAACGATATAAAGATTTCAAATAATGCATACAAGGCAATTGTGGGTATTATAGATAATTTCTCCTCGCATAAGAGCAAAATTGTGAAGCAAAAAGCCAAAGAACTTGATATATATTTTGTATATCTCCCTCGATATTCTCCGGATTTGAATCCAATTGAATTTATTTGGAAATCTATAAAAAGGGTATTATCTGTATCGTTTGTCCCAGATCTGGCGGAAATGAGGCGTATTATCACGGAATCTTATTGCAGCTTTGCAAAACTCAAAAGCTATGCGGATTATTGGATAAGGAGATTTATATCAAATAATTCTAATTATAAAAACTTATGCAATTAACTATAAAGTCAAGATTACAGGTCCCCAAAGTGCATAACGTAGGCTACAGATATTTCCTGATGAGCAACGCCATGGACTAAGGTCTTAAGTGCTTTCATGCCTGCAAAAGGATGAGATTAGAAATCTGAGAAATCCAATCAGATCAATATAGGTGATGAAATGGATTATGGCAAAATTTTATTGTGTATGACGGTGTTTGTCTGCCTTTCGTTTCAGGCATACGCACAGTCAGACCCACTAGGTGAAAGTGCCCGCGGAACAGATCAAGGGAGGGATGAAATGGTAGGGTGGCTCAATCAGCCCAACCCCCTACCAGCAGATGTAACTAAATCAACTACAACTGCGACTAGCTCAAATCCAAGCCCTGATGCTACCAAATCAACGACTAAGACTCGCATAACTACTGCAACCGAGCCTACAAGCACGACTAAATCAACGACTACGACCAGCACAACTCCTGCGACCGAGCCTACAAGCACAACCACTGCAACTGCGACTAGCACAACTCCTGGCTTCGAGGCTACCTTTGCCGTGGCAGGTATTCTTGCTATGACCTTCATAGCTTTGAGGAGAAGATGCTAAGAATATATCAGAGGGTGTCGGAAAAGTATATAACAACGCTGCCGGAATCAAATGTGAGCTAAAAATTGAGTAAATTTCAATAATATTGAGGAGAATTACGGCGAATTTGATCCATATTGGAAAATTTTCCAAATTTTTACTCCGAAAGATGAAAGACAAAGGACTAAACCGACACCCTCTATCAAATCTCTTTATACTTTAAGATAATGTACTAAATTTTATAAATTAATATATTTATAAAAAAATATAAAGACAGAACAATTTATGCAGCAGATAGAAGGTTGCAAGCTTCCAGAGATCTTTGATCAAGGTCTTTTGATAATGTTTCAGAGATGTTCGGAAAATGGGGTATGACCAACATATGGACGAGAAGGAGCACCTTTTCGAGAGTTCTGGACTGGTTCCTGAACCCGGCGATAGCGATGCCCTGAAGAAGGAAAAAGAGGCACTGCGTTGTGTGTGCGAGAAGATGATGGACGCTAATCTGAATAGGAAAGACGCAGCAGTTATCATCAAGAATTTTAATAATATCAAAGATCCGGAATTTAAGTGGGCCAGAAATAGGTCCGTCCCAAAAATTTATAAAATTAAACTTATTACTTTAAGGAGTGCGATAATTTTGAGTATGTTCTTTTATTTATTGAATTTGTATGTGCATAGCTTAATGAACTTTAATATCTTGATACCAAAAGCTTTTTATTCAATGGCATCCTATTAGAGTAACTATGGTAACAGAAGAGTATAAGCAACTGTCTTGTAGCGATGTTGGTATGGCGTGCGGCTTCCAGGTACGCGCAAAGACTGAAGCTGAGGTCATGAAGCTCGCAAAGACTCACGCTGCTGAAGCACACGGCTTGAAGGAAATTTCTGCGGATACTGAAAAGAAGATCAAGGCTGCCATAAAAACAGTATCAACTGATGTCCCGGAGAAGAAGAAATAAGAATTTACAGTAAATCCTTTTTTCCCACACCCATCTATCTGTGTTCTGTATTTATTCACTTAAAAGCACTAAATTAATATTAAAATAACTCCTCTTTATGCTTGCGCAGGGTGCACTATTTTGTTTGCTTCATCTCGTTAGAGCCACCACCCTGTCGCTCTCCTCCAGCATCTCCGCCAGGCGGTAGAGGCTGGTGATCTTGATCCCCTCTACATAGTCCTCGCTTGTTCCATCCTCGGGCGCATAGCCCCGCGCTGTAGCGCACCTGGGACAGGCCTCCACCTTTGCCCCCAGCCGGGCCAGATCGGCAAAGAGCTCTCCAGCGTTGGCAAAAAAGGCGGGATTCTGGCCGGCTTTGGGGATATGAACCGCATCCAGGTAGAGGAAGATATTTACCCTGTGCGCTTTCGTTTTCAGGGCCGCTTTGGCAATCTTGTAGGCCATCTCCGCATACTGGGAGATGTAAGGCCCGTCCGTCAGGATAATGGTCAGTGTGCCCATCTGCCAGTCCTCATATTTCTCATACTGCTCATACTACTATATCTCACGACATACGGTTCACAAATACTCTCGTAGGGCTCGCAGCGTCTCCAGGCTTGTGGCGAATTTGGGCTCTAGAAGAGGCGTGCACTTCTCTAAAGCTGTCTCTCCTCCTACCAGCCGGATGGCAAAGGCGTAGCAGCTCTGCTCTCCACAGATCTTGCAGTCGGTCTTGGGCAGATATTTGTAGACCTCGGCGTGATCCACTTTGACCTTTTCCCTGGGAACGGGAGTTACGCCGCTGGCGATGGCCTTATTGATGGTCTCTTTCAGGCTTTCTAAAACTGCCCGGGCTTCGGCCTCGCTGCTGATCATGGTCATGGTCACGTTGCCTGTAGAGTAGAGGGTGATGAGGACATTGCCCTTCTGAATGATGAGGGCTCCGATCCTCTCCGAGTATCTGCCCCTGGGAAAGATAGGCTCCAGCAGCTTCAGGGCCCCGCCCAAATTCGGCTCCAGCCGGGCGATGATGCGAAACTTGGAGACATCGGCAATGCAGGGCAATAGCTGCCGGACCTCAGTTATCTGCAGGGGCGCGGTCCCGGAAAGGTCCTTCCTGGCCTCGGCCGGCTTCTCGGTCTTGGTCTCCATGAAGTTCTTTCCGAATTCGGTCAGGACGATTACGTCCTCCTTGATATCGGCAAGTCCTGCCTGCTGCAGCATTTGCAGGTGGTAGTCCAGCATGCTGGCTCCCGCCGCCTGCTCGACCTCAACTCTAGTTCTCTCTTTCTCAACCAGCATGGCCATGATCTTCCTTCTCGTGGCGTTGGCCATGGCATTGCTCACGAGCTTAACGTCTGCCTGTCCTCCAACCATTTTGTCCACCCCATTCGCAAATCAAAAATCATTTTCTCTTAAACCGTCCGGCTAAGCTGAGCATATCAATAACTGCCCCATCCGAGATCCTGTAGCGACACCATTTTCCCTCTTTTCTCTCTTTTACGAGGCCAGCGTCTTCAAGTATGGAGAGATTATGGGATATGGAGGACTGCGGTCTTTTCAGAGCCAGCATTATCTCACAAATGCAAAGTTCTCCTCCGCTCAGAAGTTTGAGAATCTTAAGGCGGGTCGCATCCGCTACGGCCTTAAAGACCTTTATCTCGGCAGTTAGTTCCTCTTCGTCTATCTTTTTTACTTGAGTGCATACCTGGAGACATCGCTCTCTGGCTATGCTTCTATCTCCATAAAATCGGACAAGAGTATTTTCTGCTCTCGCAGCAAGCGCTATTGTCTTGGCAGGAGTCTTTCTCTTCTCCTGGCAGAGGAAGGGGCAATCTTTTGCAGGAAATCATTGGCAGTTCCTTATCTAGCATCAGCACAGCCTACCATGGCGATTCTTAATTCAACACGGAAATCAAATCAATTTATTCATATATAAGGATTTCTAGATCCATTCCTTTTTGGAGAAGACGTCGCCGCTGATCTTGGTCGTTGGGCTTAAGTAATAAATCCCCACATAGCTTCTGCCGGATCTTATCATGACATCAAAAAGGTCAACAAAGACAACCGCAATTTCCACGAAGCTAATCGCTCCCTGTGGAATGAATTGCCGTCTCTGCCGCGCATTCACAAGAGATAAGAATCCATGCCCAGGTTGCCGGGGTGACGACAGCCTCAAATCGAAATCATGCGTCGTATGCAAAATCAAGAACTGTGAGAAGATGGGCAGCGCCAAAGCCAAGTACTGCTTTGTTTGTGACAGCTATCCTTGCGTCCGGCTGAACCATTTGGATAAGAGGTATAGAACCAAGTACGGCATGAGCATGATCGAAAACCTCGAGAACATTAGAAAATTCGGCATAAGGCATTTCATCAGAAACGAAAAAGAAAGGTGGAGCTGCCCAAAATGCGGTGAGATACTCTGCGTTCACAATCCACAATGTCTTTATTGTCAGCACACGTGGCGCTAGAAAATGATCAAAGGAAGGTGTGAGTTAGGACCATGGACATCGTTATCCGCAATGAGATCAAGTCGGACATAAAAGCGATATCGGAGGTCACGAAAGCAGCTTTTAGTACTCTTCCAATTAGTAACCACACGGAACAGTTCATTATTAATGCACTACGAGATGCGAACGCGCTTACAATCTCGTTGGTGGCAGTTGCTGGGAAAAAGGTGGTAGGCCACATAGCTTTCTCGCCTGTGACTATTTCCGATGGTAGCCTCGGTTGGTACGGTCTCGGTCCCATCTCTGTCTTGCCGGAATTACAGAAGCAGGGTATCGGAAAATCCCTGATGCGTGAAGGCCTGTCCTCACTAAAGTCATTGGGTGCAAAGGGCTGCATGCTCGTGGGAGATCCTGGCTACTACGAACGGTTCGGCTTCAGAAGTCCCCCGGACTTGGTTATTGACGGCGTTCCGCAAGAGTACGTTCTTGCATTGCCATTCGTTGAAAGCAAAGCCAGCGGTACTGTGGTATTTCATGAAGGCTTTGCTGCAACCGGCTAACAATGGCGTAGGGACCAATCGGCGGAATAGAGAACTCAGCCTCTGGCTCGGCTCTGTGTTGGTGA